>CAWIIU010000010.1:0-26069 GCA_963836215.1 uncultured Actinomycetota bacterium | reverse complement strand
TCCGGAGCCGTGTGCGCAGGTTTGAATCCTGCCGGGGGCACCTTGGGTCAGGTGCCCAAAGACCCCGCCATCAGCGCTTTAGCTGAAGACGGGGTCTTGGCGTATGTGCAGCCGTATGCCACTCAGAGCGGCCTATGTCGCAGTCTGTGGACTTTCGTGGACGGATCTTGGTGGCGTCTACCCAGGTCGATTCCCCCGAAGTGACGAAGGCCTCCGGACCTGTCCAAGGGCCCAGCCCGTGACTCAGTGGATCACCCATGGACCTCGCGGACCAGGGCCCCGTCTCCGTCGTAGAGCTCCAGGCTGTACGGCAACCCGAAGCGGCCCAGTAGGCCGGCGAGCTCGTCGAGGCGCCGCGGGTCGACGGCGCCGGTCAGCAGGATGTTCGGGCCTTCGATGGGGTCGATCTCCACCTGGCACCAGCCGGTTTCGAGCTCATGGCCGGACCAGGACGACGACCGGGATCCAGCCGTCCCGCTCGAAGTGTTCGGCGACAGCCGATTCGTCGCGGCAACCGTGCACGACGCCGCATACGTTGTTGCCCACCTCGATCCACTGGGAATCAAGCTCCTGGCCGTCGTCGGACATGTCCACGCTCGGATGATGAAGCGCACGACGTCTCGTACTCGCGCGGCAGGTCCCCTATCCGACAGTTGGCGAGTCCTCCCTGCCGTCGAGGCACTTGGCCTACCGGCTGGGCAGAACCTCGGCCTTGTTGCGCGCCGGGCAACTGGGCGGGCCGCCTGCCCTACGCCCTTCTCGTGGATCTCAGAGCATGATGAGCAGACGCGTCTTCGGCTTGAGCTTTCGGTTCACCGAGCGGCTCTGGACGTAGACCTCCAGCTTGGGGTTACGTCCCGCCTTCACGGACACGGTGCCCTGGATGCCCGTGCCGAACAGAAGGCTGCGTGCCGCGTCGCCCGTGTAGGCGCGGTCCGTGTCCTTCTCGACCACGATGACTTCCTTGTCGGGCTGGACCTGGACCCGGGTGCCCAACTGGTAGTAGCACGAGCCGCGTTCGTACGTCACGCCCGGATGCGAATCGACGAAGGATCGGATCTCGACCTCCGTGTCGACCTTCGGAGTCGATACCTGTCGGCCGGGACCGGTTCGAGGTTCGCCCGTACGTCGTCGACCGATATGTCCTGACCGACCGCGAAGAGGTTCTTCGTGCCGCGCACGCCCTGCTCGCGGCCACGGAGGAAGCTGGTGGCGGCGGCACGTACGGTGCCGATCGCCTCCTCGACGCCCTCCTGGGAATCCGCATCCCAGATGGCGATGTTTCCGGCCGGGAAACCGTAGTTCTGGGCAGTGCGCTTCGCCAGGGAGTTCGGAACGAGGATCGCGGAGGTCCAGTGGCCGGGAAGCGCACCCATCTTCGCCGCGATCTTGTCGAGCCAGGGACCGAGGATGGCCATGTCGCCGTCGTGCCGGCGGTCGCCGCCGGAGGCGTTCTCCTCGCCGTCCGTCACCACGATCTGGAGGAAGCTGTGCTCGCCGTACTCCTCCCAGATGTGGCCCAGATCGTCCAGGGACTTCAGAGAGGCTTCGATGAGGGCCGTAGCGCCATTGTTGACCTTGTACAGACCCCGCATGGACGGCAGATGCTTCACGTCCATGTCCCAGACCAGGTTCTCCACCCGGTGGTCGAAGGAGTAGAGGCTGATCCGGGTCTCATGGCCCAGGCTGTCCGACTCGGCCTTCAAGCCCGCCACGAACTCGTCCACGACGCGGATGAGTTGACTCTGGTGCTGATGCATGGAACCCGAACAGTCCACTACCAGCGCGACGTGATTCACCTTGTGCTGGATCTTGTTGGCGGACACGTTTCTGCTCCTTCTCCGAGGCTCCCCAAGTGATGTCTCCACACTATGAGGAGGCACTGACAACGGAGCTGACGGGCGATCACCCGCCCGCCCCGCCGTCGGCAGACCCCAGGCGGGAGGCAGCGCCCGTCGGTGCCGGCCTGTCGTCCGTTCCGGACATGGCCACGGCCCGGCGCACGGACCGCTTCCGGACCGAGTGGGCGCCGGAAGCGGAGTGCGCAACGGGGTTAGATGGATGGCGCATTGGTCTAGGCCAGGCCGCCCCGTCCCAGTATCCTCATCCGTGGCCAGTGGCACACAATCCCCCCACCTAGGTTGCGTGCTGGCGCGGGCGACGCCCCCACAACTCTGCCCCAGCAGCCGGGTGACCTCCCCATTCGCCGCCTCCAGGAGGCTCACGGTGAAAGTTCGCACCCGAAGTACGGCGATCATCGGCACCATCTGCCTCGTTGCTTCCCTCGCGTTGACCACGGCGTCCGCCGACGAGCCCCCCGCCCCACGGCAGGCGGCGGAGGTCACGCTCAAGCACGTGGCGACGGCCCAGAATCCGTCCGCCGGCACCGCCGGGCCCGGTGGCACGCTCTGGATAGCCGAACGCGCGGGCACCGTACGGGTCCTGGACGATCAGGGGCTCGGCACGCCCGTCCTCGACATATCCGGCGAGACCACGACCGACGGCGAACGCGGCCTGCTGGGCATCGCGTTCGACAAGGAGTTCGCTCACTTCTACATCTCGTTCACGGACCGCGAAGGCACCAGCACCATCGACGAGTTCGGCGTGCAGGACGGCAAGATCGAGCCGGACACCCGGCGCACCGTCCTCACCCAGACGCAGCCGTACGCGAACCACAACGGCGGCGACATCAGGTTCGGCCCCGACGGCTACCTCTACATCGCGTTCGGCGACGGCGGCTCGGGCGGCGACCCGCACGGCAACGGGCAGAACCTCGACACGCTGCTCGGCAAGCTGCTGCGGATCGACCCCAGTGGCGGCGAGCCGTACGCGATCCCGCCGGGCAACCCGTTCGTGGACGACCCGAACGCGAAGGACGAGATCTGGGCGTACGGGCTGCGCAACCCGTGGCGGTTCTCCTTCGACGCGGGCACGGGCGACCTGCTGATCGGCGACGTCGGCCAGAGCGACTGGGAGGAGATCGACTGGGCCCCGGCGGACAGCAAGGGCGGCGAGAACTACGGCTGGTCCCGGATGGAGGGCAATCATCCCTTCCGGGGCGGCACGGAGCCGGCGAACCACGTGCCGCCGGTCCACGAGTACGACCGTAACGGGCTGGGCTGCTCGGTGACCGGCGGGTACGTCTACCGCGGGAAGGCGATCCCGGACCTCAAGGGGCAGTACGTGTTCAGCGACTACTGCGACGGCACCGTCCGCGCTCTCCAGTTGGAGAACGGCAAGGTGACCGGCGAGAGCGACCTCGGGGTCAACGGCGGCGAGGTCATCTCGTTCGTGCAGGGCTGCGACGGCGAGCTGTACGTGCTCGACCTCGGTGGCAGCATCTCCCGCATCGAACCGGCGTGACCCCTGATCGGCGAGTGCCCCCAGCAGGAATCAGGTGCTGAGCCGAGCGGATGACGACATGAGAGAGCGGGAGTCGGCTTGACTGACTCCCGCTCTCTCGTTGTCCGTCACCGGTCGCGGCATCCGGCCGCACTAGGCTGATCAACCAGCCAGCCGCCGTGAAAAGGAGCCCCATGCCCTCGGACAGACCGCCCGGAAGCCGCCGAGCACCTGGTGCGCCGGGGGCCGGGGTCCTCACCTACGATCCGCCCGGTGCGACGTGTCCCGGGGACGAGGTGTGGACGGCCGGGATCCCGGGCTACCGCCGTTACGAGCGAACCGTGGTCATCGGGCACGGAGACGACCACTGGCGCGCCGCCTCCGACGCCGTCCTGCGTTGGGGTATCAAGCGCCGTAGCGGTTTCCGTGTCACGCCGCTGGCGGGCGCCGGCGAGCGGGTCGCAGACGGGGCCGAGTACCGCATCACGGCGGGGTGGGGACCGCTGGCCGTTCAGGAACCGGTCCGGGTCGTCGCCGTTGTCGGCAGCCCCGACCGATGCGGCTTCGCCTACGGCACGCTGCCCGGTCACCCGGTGTCCGGTGAGGAAGCCTTCGTCGTGTGCAGGGCCCCCGACGGGCGCGTCACCCTGACCCTGCGTTCCTTGACCAGTCGCGCCCCCAGGGGTGCGTGGCGGCAGCTGTTCCCCCTGCTTCTGCTCGCACAACGCGTCTACCGACGCCGATACCTGCGGGCTCTCCTGCACCCGTAGACCGACGGCTGCGACGGCGGTCCCCTGCCCCGCGCCGAGGCGGGACAGGGGCCGTGCGTCAGCGCTCCTGCACGAACGCTCTGCCCTCATGGGCGTCGGCGGAGCAGGAGTTCTTCTCCGCGGCGGTCATCTTGCGGCTCTTGACGACGACGGCGTTGCTCTTGCCGTCCGTGCCGTTCGCGGCCGGTCCGGTGATGGTGTCCTCCCAGTACCAGTAGTAGTGGTCCCACTTGGGGCTGTCGTAGTGGGTCTGCCAGGTGCCGGAGACCTTCTGCATCACCTGGGCGCGAGAGATCCAGCCCACTTCACCCGGCTTGACCGTCATGCCGAGCGCGCTGGTCTCGGAGTGCGTGCTCGTCCAGGTGTGGCTGTAGGTGGCCGTCACGCTCAGGTCCACGATGCCCGCGATCTTGCCGCCCGCGGTGACCGAGACGCCGACCGAGTCGGTCGACCCCACGGTGTCGCTCCAGGTCATGGACTGAGTGGCGTCCGACGTACTGCAGTTGTAGAGCGAGTCGGAGACCTGGCGGAACTCCCCCAGGTACGCCTCGCCCAGCTGGGGGGAGTTGAAGGTGCACTTGCCCTCGCCGGAGGTGCAGTCCGCCGTCAGCTCCTGCCGTGTCGGCTGCTCGTCGGCGGATGCGGGAAGAGTGGTCGCCGCCGCGATTCCGCAAGCCGCCACCGTCAGAGCCAGTAAACGGCCCCCGTGGCGTATGGCGCGGTTCATCGTCATCTTGGTGCCTTTCGGGTCGTACATGGGGGGCCGGTGAACCGGGCGGCTCCGCGCGAGAGTTGAGGGCACCCGCACGCGTCCGGGCTCACCGTCTGTGCATGCGAGGCTGTCCCAACAGCCTCCCCAGCCACACCAAGAGGAAGTAAAGTTGTAGTTGATGGTGAAACGGCTGCCGGCGGCCGTCGGTTGCCCAGCCGTGTGAGCTGGTCCGATTCCTGCCCAGGGTTTGCAGGGGTGCCAAAAGACCCCGCCGTCCTTGCAGTTGCTGACAGCGGGGTCTCGGTATGTGGGCGGCCGCCGGTCATGCGCAGCGGCCGTACGACTGGGTCTTCGACCCACCCGGGCGCAGGGAGCGGCGCGTCGGCTTCAGTGGCTCACGCCTGATTCTCGCGGATCAGGCCCGGTGTTCTGCGGTCCGCACGGGGGCCGACCGACAGGGCTCGCGGTGGAGCCTCGGTCAGGTCCCCGCCGTCACCGGCGAATCGCCCTTGTCCCCCACCGAGTTCTCCGACGCCGACTTCGGAATCGGGCGGTCGTTCCGCAGAGCCGTCCAGACCTCGTGGGATGCCTTCTTCAGGGGAACGACGCGGCCGGGGTCCTTCGGGTCGTAGGTGACCGGGAGCGTGAGCATGTTCATGCTGCTCGGGTGGATGGCCTTGAGGTCCTTGGCCAGGGACAGGAGCTTGTTCGCGGACGCGAGTTCGGAGTCGGCGCTGACCGTGCGGGTGGCCGTGTCGGCCAGGGCGTAGAGCTTCGTGGGGTTGCTCGCCAGGCCGATCGAGTCGACGCGGTGGATCAGCGCCTTGATGAACGTCTGCTGGAGCTGGATGCGGCCGAGGTCGCTGCCGTCGCTCACGCCGTGGCGCGTCCGTACGAGCGACAGAGCCTCTTCGCCGCCCAGCGTGTGCTTGCCCGCCGTCAGCGACAGGTGGCTGCTGCTGTCCTTGATGGCCTTGCTGGTGGTGATGTCCACGCCGCCGAGCTCGTCGATGAGCTTCTGGAAGCCCTTGAAGTCGACTTCCAGGTAGTGGTCCATGCGTACGCCGGACAGCTTCTCGACCGTCTTCACGGTGCAGGCCGGGCCGCCCACCTGGTAGGACTCGTTGAACATGGCGCGGTGCTCGGCCGGGGCGGTGCCGCCGGAGGGCTTCGCGCAGGTGGGCCGGTCGACCATCGTGTCCCGCGGGACGCTGACGACGCTGGCCTTCTTGTGGGACTTGTCGACGTGGAGCACCATCGCGGTGTCCGACCGGGCGCCGGTCACGCCGCGGCCGTACTCGCCGTTGGTGCCGGCGCGTGAGTCGGACCCGAGGAGCAGGATGTCCATCGAGTCGTTCTGCTTCTCGTGCGGGCGGTCGTGGCCGAGGACGGTGTTGATGTCGGTGCCCTGGAGGTTGCCATTGAGGTGCGACCACAGGTACGCCAGCCCACCGCCGCCGATCGTGACGACTCCGGCGGCGGTCCAGGCGGCGGCCTTCAGTGCCCGTCGGCGGGACCTCCGGCGTGAGCGATACACCTTCCCTGGCCCGTAGGGGGCCAGGTCCTCGTCTTCGCTCTCGTGCGGCATGCGGTGTGTGTCCTTAGTCCGCCGGTGGCTCAGTACGCGGAGTCGACGTTGTCGATCGAGCCGTACCGGTCGGCGGCGTAGTTGGCGGCCGCCGTGATGTTGGCGATCGGGTCGGTCAGGTCGTTCGGGGTGCCCGCGACGTGGTAGGCCTCGAAGGTCGGCTGGATGACCTGGAGCAGACCCTTGGACGGGGTGCCGTTCTGGGCGTTGATGTCCCAGCCGTTCTGGGCGTTCGGGTCGCCGCCGGACTCACGCATGATGTTGCGGTGCAGGCCCTCGTAGCTGCCCGGGATGCCCTTGGCCTTCATGATGGCCAGCGACTCCTTGATCCAGCCGTCGAGGTTGTCGGCGTAGACCTTGGCCTTCTTCGCCTTCGGGGCGGCCTTCTTCACGACCTTCTTGGCAGCCGGGGCGTCGGCCTTGGCAGCCGCCTTCGTGGCGACCTTCGTGTCGGCCTTGGCCACGACGATCTTGGATGCGGAAGCGCTCGCCGAGGGCTCGGCAGCCTGGGCCGGCGAAGGTGCCAGCGCGAGCATCGCGGCCGCGGCACCGGCGGTGGCTATGCCGGCAGCGGAGAACTTGCGGATACGGGCGATGCGGCTGTCGGCGATCTGGTTGCGCAGGGTCATGCGGGAGAACCTCTCCATGGGGGACGTGGTGGCCCGGGGGGCCGGTGGGGCCGGCGCGGAGCGGGACTCCGCGGCCTGGGCCGGTGCTCTCGAAGCGGGCGGATTTTCGCCCGGTCCGGCACTCGGCTCCCCGGAACGTCAGCCATGGTTAGCGGTGGTCGGTGCGGGACGCAAAGGTGTGACGTACTAACCGACTACGCAGAAATGTCCGAAATGCACTCTGGCGTGGGATGCCCGTGCCGGAGCGGCCGGACCGTCACTACTACCGCTCTTAGGATGTGACCTGCGCCCTATGGGTCGGCTCACAATCCTGGCGCCGCGAATGACTCGGGGTCGGGCTCCCGTCACTCTCGGCGCCCGACCCGGGCATATCGGCCGACAACCCTGTGACCAGCGCAAACGCTGAGGACTAGCCTGCAGGCCGCGTGAAGGCCCTGATGCTCTTGAGCGGCGGGTCCAGGGTCAGGGCCACCGTCGCGGCGTCCTGAGCGGTGACCGTGAACGCATGGGACGTGTGCTCGTCCGCAGGCCAGGTGAAACGACTCTCGCCGTCCTCCGCCTCACGGCACTCGCCGTAGGTGAGGACGAGGCGGTTCGGCTCGGCGGCGGTGAAGGTGAACTCGGTGACGGACGCATGGTCACCGGCACGGCCGTACTCGATCCAGCCCGTGCCGCCATCCATGATCAACAGCTTCCAGTACATGCCGTCGCGCGACGCGTGCCAGAGGCCCGCCGGTTCATCCATGCGTCGAGGGTGACAGCCCGGCACGCTCCGCCGCCGACGGGGCCTCGAAGGCGATACGGCGGTGGGCGCGCCGGAGCATCAGACGGGTGACGCGCGGGTGGAAGTGGCGCACCACCGCGAAGTAGGCGCGGCCGCGCCAGTTGTTGTACTTGACCACGGTGGTGAGCGTGACGTCCTGGTCCGTCACGAAGATCGAGGCGCGGAAGTCGAGACGAGAGGCGTCCTGGCCGAGAAGGAGTTCCGTCGGCGCCGTTTCCCGCACCGGGAAGGGGAGCAGGCTGCTCCAGGCCGCGGGATCGCGCGGCATGCCCGGGGCCAGGGGAATGCGGTACGCGTCCGTGAAGTCCGGTGCGGCGAACGCCTCGTGGGCCAGCTTCGCCTCGGCCGGTGCGGTCGTCGCGGCCGGACGGACCCAGAGGAAGCGGCGGAGCAGGCGCGTCGGGCGGGACCAGCGGTGAGGGTGCGCGACGGCGGTGCCGGTGGCCGCCCGGGCCAGGTTGTCGAGGAGTTCCTCGATGAAGGTGTCGTGGAGCGGGCGGATCGCCAGGCTCCAGGCCAGGCGGTCCTTGAGGCCGGGGCGCAGCTCCAGGGTGTGGACGACCCGGCAGCTCGTCGGCGTCAGGGGCTCCACCTCCAGGGTGTGGAACCCGTTCCACGGAGGGGTGAACTCGAAGCGGATGCTGCGGCCCGGCTCGTACGCGCCGACCGCGTAGCGGACGAAGCCGTGGCCGCCCTTCGCGCCCACGCCCAGCGGGGCGTCGAAGCGGATCGGGGGCCAGACCGGGGTCGGGCTGAGCGGGTCGTCCGGGGAGGCGAGGAGGTCGAGCTGCGCGCCGGCGGTCTCGGCCGGGGCCTGAATGACGCGCTCATGGACGTTCCGAACAGTGCGCATGCCGCCCCTCCATACGGTGGCGTATGTTTTACCGTACGGTAGCGTATGGACATGGCGCAAGCAGATCGGGCAAGGAAGCGGCTCACCGCTCAGGACTGGGCCGACGCGGCGCTCGAGGCGATCGGGGAACGCGGTCTCGCGGCGGTCGCGGTGGAACCGTTGGCCGCCAGGCTGGGGACCACCAAGGGCAGCTTCTACTGGCACTTCGCCAACCGGGACGCACTGATCGAGGCCGCGCTCGGGCGCTGGGAGGAGATCTGCACCGACGAGATCATCACCGCGGTCGAGACCGAGTCCGACCCCGAGCGGCGGCTCCGGAACCTCTTCTGGCGGGTGGTGGTGGGAGCGGCGGAGGATCCGCGGGAGGTCTCCCTGCTCGCGACGGCCGGGCATCCGCAGGTCGCACGCGCGCTGGAGCGGGTGACGGAGCGGCGGATCGGCTATGTGGCGCGGCTGTTCGAGGAGTTGGGGTTCGAGGGCGAGGACGCGCTCCACCGGGCATTGCTGGCGTACACGAGCTACCTGGGGCATACGCAGCTGAGCCACGCGGTGCCGCAGCTGCTGCCGGGAGGCGCGGAGGGCAAGCGGTACCTGGAGTCGGTGCTGGAGCGGATGCTGCTGCGGGGGTAGTTGGCCGCACGAGCGCCACGCAGCGCCCCGCGCGGGCCGTACCGCCGCCGGCGAGGACGAGCCGCACCCGCGCCCGCCGCGCCCGCCTGTGTCGGCCGCACCGCCGGGACCCGGCTCCGCGCAGTGCCCTCGCGGGCCGCACCGGCGTCGCTCCCGGCACCGGACGGGACACGCCGCACCCGCACACCGCCCGAGCCGCGCCCCGCTCCACCTCTACGCCGACGCGCGCTTCCTCGGAGCAGCCTTCTTCGCCGCTGATTTGGTCGCCGCAGCCTTCTTCGTCGTCTTCTTCGCCGCTGTCTGCTTCTTGGCGGCCCCCGGCTTCACCGTCGTCTTCTGCGCCCCCGTCGTCTTCTTGGCCGTTGTCTTCTTCGCCGCCGGCGTCGTCTTCTTCGCGCTCGCGGCCGTCTTCTTCGCCGGCGCCTTCTTCCGCCCCTTGATCGGGGTCACCTCGGCCTCGCCGCCGCCCTCCCCCCGGGCCTTCTTCGCCGCCCGTACGCTGCCTTCCAGCGCCGCCATCAGGTCGATCACCTTGCCGCCTGCCGCCTCCGGGGCGGCCTCCGGCAGCGCGCCGCCGCCCTCGACCTTCGCGGCGATCATCGCCTCGACCGCCACCCGGTAGTCGTCGTGCAGCGACTCCATGTCCACCTCGCCCAGGGTGTCCATCAGGGCGTCCGCCAGGTCGAGTTCGGCGTCGCGGACCGTGACCTCCGCATCCGGGGCCACGCCCTCCGGGCGGCGGATCTCGTCCGGCCAGAGCAGGCCGTGCATGGCGATCACATCGTCGACGACGCGCAGCATCCCCAGCCGCTCCCGCCCGCGCAGGGCGAACTTGGCCAGGGCCACCTTCCGGCTGCGCTTCAGCGCCTCGCGCAGCAGGGTGTACGGCTTGGCGGCGGGAACCCCGTTCGCCGAGAGGTAGTACGCCGCGTCCATCTGCAACGGGTCGATCGCCGCCGCCGGCACGAAAGCCACGATCTCGATGGTCTTCGCGGTGGGAAGCGGCAGCTTCGCCAGGTCCTCGTCCGTGATCGGGACGATCGATCCGTCGGCGTCCTCGTACCCCTTGCCGATCTCGGCCGTCGACACCTCCTTCTCCTCCAGCTCGCAGACCTTGCGGTAGCGGATCCGGCCGCCGTCGGCGGTATGGATCTGGCGGAAGGAGACGGAGTGGTTCTCCGTGGCGTTCAGCAGCTTGACCGGAATGCTGACCAGACCGAAGGAGATCGCACCGTTCCATATGGATCGCACGTCTGATCCCTTTCATCCGAAATCTCGGGAATCGTGGGATTCTCATCGTATGACGCCGATCACAGAGGTGGATGGGCGGCGCCTGGCGCTCAGCAACCTGGAGAAGGTCATCCACCCCGCCACCGGGACCACCAAGGCGGAGATCCTGCACTACTACGCCACCACGGCGGACGCGCTGCTCCCCCACGTCCGCAACAGGCCGGTGTCCTTCCTCAGGTACCCGGACGGGCCGGACGGGCAGCTGTTCTTCACCAAGAATCCGCCGCCCGGTACGCCATCGTGGGTACGGACCGCCGCCATGCCCCGCTCGGAGGACAGGAACGCGCGCCAGGTCGTCATCCAGGACCTGGCGTCACTGGTGTGGGCGGCGAACCTGGTGGTCGAGTTCCATACGCACCAGTGGACGGAGGACGCGCCGGCCGTCGCCGACCGCATGGTCTTCGACCTGGACCCGGGCGCCCCGGCGACGATCGTCGACTGCTGCGCCGTGGCGCTGTGGCTGCGGGACCGGCTTGCGGCCGACGGCCTGGAGGCGTACGCCAAGACGTCGGGCTCCAAGGGGCTGCACATCCTGGTGCCGGTGCAGCCGACCCCCTCGGAGGAGGTGTCGGCGTACGCGAAGGGGCTGGCCGTCGAGGGCGAGGCGGCGCTGCCGAAGCTCGTCCTGCACCGGATGGCCCGCAATCTGCGGCCCGGGAAGGTCTTCGTCGACCACAGCCAGAATGCCGCCGCGAAGACGACAGCGGCCCCCTACACCCTGCGCGCCCGGGCCGAGCCGACCGTGTCGGCGCCCGTCACCTGGGACGAGGTGGAGGCGCGGCAGGACCTGGTGTTCCGGATCGGCGACATCGCGCCGCGGCTGGAGCGGTACGGGGATCTGCTGAGCCCGCTCACCGACCCCGCACACGCCCGACCGCTGCCATGAGCGTGCTCCGGCCGCCCCTGAAGGTCGCGCTGGCGGAGTCGGTGAGCACCCTTCCGCGCGGTGGCCATCTGGCGTACGAGCCCAAGTTCGACGGTCACCGGATGGTGGTCTTCCGGACGGAGTCGGGCGTCCTGCTGCAGGCGCGTTCGGGGCGGACCGTCACGGCCGCGTTCCCGGACCTCGCAGAGGCGGCGATGCAACTGCCGGACGGCACGGTGCTGGACGGTGAGGTGGTCGTGTGGTCCGGAGGCCGTACGGATTTCGCCGCCGTGCAGAAACGCGCGACCGCCACGCCGCGGCGGGCCCCCGCGCTCGCGCGCCGGCTGCCCGCCTCGTACGCCGCCTTCGACCTGCTCGCCGAGAGCGGCGAGGATCTGCGGTCCTCCTCGTACGAGAAGCGGCGCCGCCGGCTGGTCGCGCTGCTCGGCGCGCTGGGGCCGCCGCTGCAGGCCGTACCGATGACGCTGGACGCCGACGAGGCGGCCACCTGGTACGAGTCGCTGCCCGCGATCGGGGTCGAAGGGCTGGTGATCAAGCGGCTGGACCAGACGTACCGGAGCGGCACGCGCGCGTGGAGGAAGCTGCGGCACACCCATACGCGGGACGCGGCGGTCGTCGGCTTCACGGGGACCCGGGCGCGGCCGAAGGCACTGGTTCTGGTTCTGCCCGACGACGACATCCCGGTGGTCTCGAGTCCTCTTGCCCCGGCGCTGCGGGCCCAGGCGGCGACTCTTCTGCCGGAGCCGCTGCCCGGTGCGGAGCCGGTGGCGATGGCCGCGGGCCTCGGCGAGATCCCGTACCGGCGGGTGGAGCCGGAGCTGACGGCCGAGGTGGAGCGGCGCACCACGCGGCACGCCACGACGAGCGTGGTGCGGATCCGGCTGCCACAGGACTCCGATTGACCGAGTCCGCCGGGCCGGGCGCTGCCCTTTCAGGCCCGCAGCCAGGTCCTGCGGTCGCGCGCCGTGGTGTGGAGCGCCTCGATGTCCGCGGGCTTGAGCACCCCGCCGAGCCTGGCCAGGGCGAGGACTTCGTTCTCGCGCAGGATCCGTACGTCGGGCGGCGTCGGCAAGACGTTGAGCCGCGTCGCACCGACGACGGCGAGCACCGGGCGCACCGCGGTCGCCAGGGCGAAGGACGCGCGTTCGGCACGGCGGCGGGTCAGACGCAGCAGCGGGACGGGCGCGCCGCGGCCCGCGCGGACCGCCGGGTCGGTGATCCGTATCCGCATCCGGCGTCCCGGCAGGGTGTGGACGGCCAGCACGCCTCCCGGACCGATGGCGAGATGGTCGACGCGGTCGGCGCCCGGCAGCGGGACCGCGTGCAGAATCCGCCAGCCCACGCCCTCCAGCCGGTCCAGCGCCGCGCCCAGCAACTGCTCGGCGTCGAGCTGGTCACGGCGGGGATCGCGGCGGAAGCGACCCGGGGCCGGAACCCGGTCCAGTTCGGCGATGAGCGCCTCTCCGGGCCGGTTGGGCGCCAGATCGTCGTCGGGGTGCAGGGAGAGACCGGCGAGTTCGGAGGCACTGGGCACGGGCGGCGGCCCGACCGTGAAGTCACCGGTCAGATAGGGCGCGAGAGCCGCGAGCGCATCGGCCCTGTGGTCTTCGGAGACGAGGCTGACACGGTTGCTGTCCCGGTCGTACCAGGCGACGTTGCGGCCGTCCGGAAGGCTGACGTACAGCCTCTCCCGCCCTTCCCTGCGTCCCGGTGCGACGCGCAGTGCCGTCATGCCATCACCTCCCGACCATGGGAACAGCCGCGGGCCCTTCGGGGCAATAACCACGCGATGCCGGAGCTGTGGTGCACACTCTCCCCAAGCGCAAGTTCTTGGGAGGGGGCAGGCGTGTTCGGGGGAATCGACGAGGTCGACTGGGCGTCATTGGAGCATGCCTACGGTCCGGCGGACGACGTGCCGGACATGCTGTACGGCCTGGCGTCGGCGGACCCCGTCGAGCGGGAGACGGCGCTCGACGGAATGTACGGCGCGGTGCATCACCAGGGTGACGTGTACGACTCGACGCTCGCCTGCATACCGTTCCTGCTGGAGCTGGTGGCCGATCCGGAGGTCCAGGACCGCGGCGGGATAGTCGAGCTGCTGACCAGCATCGGCGGCATCGATCTCGACGGCGACGACGAACTGGACCCGGAGGACGAGGAGTTCGAGTACGCGGCGAACTACGCGATGGCCGCGTCCGGCGTCACGGCGGGCGCCGATGTCTTCCTCGCCCTCGTCGACTCCGACGACCGGGGTCTGCGCCTCGCCGCGCCCCTCGCGCTCGCCACGCTGCACAGTGAACCGGAGCTGGTGCTCGGGCTGTTGAGGCAGCGGCTGAGCGTCGAGAAGGACCCGGAAGTCCGGTTCACCTGTGTCGAGGCGGCCGGGCGGATAGCGCTGCGGCACGGCTGTCTGGCGCCCGAAGTGGTCGAATGGCTCACCGATCTGACACATGTGTCGTACGACCCGGGGCTGCGGCTCTCCGCTCTCGCCCAGCTCGCCCGCTGCGCACCGGACGCGCTGCCCGCCGATGTCGTACCGGGGGTGACGGGGCTGCTGCGCGAGCTGCGTGCCGAGCCGGTGAGCGCTGTCCAGGCCACCGACCGGCTGTCGACGCCGACACTGCTCGGGCAGGTGCGGGAGCGCCGCGAGGCGGACACGGTGGGGCGCCACGCGCCGTGGACGGCGGACCTGTTGCGCACGCTCCACTCCGGGCTCGGCGACCGCGTCGACGACCGGACGGCGCTGCTGGCCGACCAGTTGTGCAGCCCCGACTGGGGGCAGCGGATCGACGCCGTACGGATGAGCAGCGGCCTGCTGCGGACCTGGCGCGGGGAGTACGGCGAGCTGGTGGGGCTGATCGGGGAGCAGCTCGCCGATCCGGAACCGCGGCTCGTCGATGCCGCGGCCGTCGCCCTCGGGGAGCTGTTCGGGCTGGCCGCACCTGCCGCCGACGCGCTGGCGGACTTCGTGGCCGCGGACTCCGGGCGCTGGGTGCAGGAGTGGGCCGGCGGTCCGCTGATGCTCGGCAACGCGGTCGCGGCGCTGGCGCGCGCGGGCGACCACCGGGCGGTGCCGGTGCTGGCGCGCATCCTCGAGCTGCCCGAGACTCCGCAGGACCTCGGCTACGCCCTCGACCATCTGGGCGACGTGGCCGCGCCGCTCGCGCCCGCCCTGCGCCGCCGCCTCGGTGAGGCGGAGCTGGACGAACGGCTCTACGACGTCGCCGGACCGCTGCTGTACGGGCTGACGGCGCTGCGGGCGGACGAGGCGATGCCCGAGGTGCTGCGCGTACTGCGGGGAGCACCCGTGTACCGCAGGGAGTGGGTCGTCGAGCAGGTGCTGCGCGCGCTCAAGGCCTTCGGGCCGGCGGCGCGGGAGGCCGTGCCGGACCTGCGGGAGCTGCTGCGCCGGGCCGCGGGCTCGGGCGCGCTCGCGGCGAAGACCGCGGCGGCGTTGTGGGCGGTGGAGCAGGACACGGGGGCTGTGCTTCCGCTGCTGCGTACGGCACTCGGGGCGTCCGACCCGGGCGCGCGGCGCTCCGCGGCCACGGCGCTCGGCTCGCTGGGGGCCGAGGCCGCCGAGACCGCCCCCGATCTGCGCGAGCTGCTGCGGTCGGCCGATCCCTGGACGCGGGTGGACGCGGCGGTCGCGCTGTGGCGTGTGACGGGCGATCCGGAGCAGGCGTGGCCGGTGCTGCACGCGGCCTGGGACAGCCTGCCGTTCACGCGCGTGACGACCGCCGGGCGGCTGGCGGAGCGCGCGGGCGACGAGGGGGACGCCGCACCGGCAGAGGGGGCGGAGCGCGTACTGCGCACCGAGCTGTCGTGTGTGCGGCGGCACAACGCGATCGACGGCGGGTACGGCAGCCATGACATCGTTACCGATGAGCAGCTGCTGGCCCTGTGCCGGCGGGCATTGACCAGGGAGGGACCCACGGCATGATCATCTTCGGTACCAAGGGCTACATCTATCAGCTGGCGATACTGACGCTGGTGTGCGGCCACTGCGGCAACCCGTCCGCGCACACGCTGCGCAAGCGGGTCACGAAGTTCTCGCTGTTCTTCGTCCCGCTGTTCCCGATCTCGACGAAGTACACGACGCAGTGCACATTCTGCGGTGCGCAGCAGAAGATCACCAAGGAGCAGGCGGACCAGCTGCTGGCGCAGAACGCGGCGGGCGGCCAGGGCGGTCAGCCGTACGGCCAGCAGCCGCAGATGCAGCCCGGTCAGCAGCCGTACCAGTCCTGACCGGCTGGGGGGACGGCGCGGGCGGGCGTTTCAGGGACGTGTGCACGTCGGCATCAGGCGCGACGGCCGCGCATCGCGGCGTGCACGGCCGGCCGGTCGCGACGCGCACCGGGTTCGCGAGGCACGTGACCCGGCGACCGGCCGAGACAGGCAACGCGAGCCCGGGAATCCGACAGGTCGCGAGACGGCCTCCGGCCGAGACAGCCACTGCGAGCCCAGAACTCCGGGCAACTGCGCGAGCTGTCGCCGGGCGCCGAGCGCCGAGTGAGCTGATCGCCGGACCGCCGCGCGAGAAAGCAGCCTGAGAGATCCGTCTCGTCGGTCGAGCCGATAGACAAAAAGGACTTCCACACGAATAAGGTTTCCTCCGACCACACCCCCCTCCTCGCCCCGGCGAGGCAGGGCCGCACACCGGGCGCACTCCCGTCCGGCGAGGAGAGCCTTGCGCCCGCATCGTCTGATCCATGTCACGCTGCTCACAGCGACGGCTGCCGTTCTGCTGTCCGGATGCGGCGACGACGGCAGGCTCAAGAGCGCCGGCCCGACGCCCACCGCCATCGGGCCCGTACGGCTGTGGCCCGATCTGCCGCCCGTCACGGCGCCGCCCAACGACTACGGCGAGACGGACACCGAAGTGGTCCCCGGCATCACCGTGCCCGCGGCCGGCATCCGGGGTCTCGACCCGCTCGCCGTCGTGCGGGCCGACGCCGCCGCGCATCCCGACACCTTCACCGGCATCGACGGTCTCTACGAGGAGACCGTCGACAAGCTCCGCACCTGCGGGGACAAGCCGGCGTCCTGCCCGGTGCTGAGGCCGTACCACCGCGATCTGACCGGTGATGGGGAGGAGGAGCTGATCGTCGGCATCACCATGCCGCAGCAGCAGACGGCGGTGCACTGCTACATGCCGGGCAAGGACGGGCTGACGCGGATCATGGCCACCTCCGACCAGCTCGTGAGCGTCGAACTCGCGGGCCGGGACATCATCATGCGCTCCGTCTCGGCGGGCATCCCCGGCTACGAGTACCGCACCGCCTGGTCCTGGGACGCCCGGCAGCACGCCATGCTGGCGACCCGCGACGAGATCGTGCGGATCAAGCCGTCCCGCCCCGCCGCCCCCGGGCCCCCGGCGGGCCGGCAGTGAGGCGACCCATACGGTTCCGGCTGCCCCGCTGGACCGCGACGCTGACCTGGAAGGCCGCGGTCTTCATCTCCGTGATGTGCTGCGCGCTCGCCGCCCTGCTGGGTGTGCTGGTGCATGCCGAGGTGACCCGTCAGACGGTGGACGACGCACGGAACAAGGCGCTGGACCGACTGACGGAGGCCACGCACGCGTACCAGGCGGGTGAACCCATGCCGCGGCACGCGGGCGTGGACCCGCCCGGGCTGCCCGACTCCCTGCGCTCCCTCGCCGCGAGCGGACGACGCGGCACCATGGCCGACACCTTCCGGGGCCGCCCCACGATGTGGGCCGCGGGCCCCGCGGACGGCAGAGCCATCGCCGTACGCATCGACCAGACGCAGAGCGCGAACACCATCACCGGCCTCGACCGGGCCATCGTCGGATCGTCCGTGCTGGCGATCGGCGCGACACTCCTGGTGGGCGCGTTCGCGGTCACCCGGGTCACCCGGCGGCTCCATCTGACCGCCCAGGTGGCGCGGCGGATCAGCGGCGGCGACCTCGACGCGCGCGTCAACGACCCGCGCACCAAGGACCGTTCGCATCCGCAGGACGAGGTGGCCACGGTCTCCCGGGCGCTGGACATCATGGCCTCGTCGCTGCAGCAGAAGCTGCTGAGCGAGCAGCGGTTCACCGCCGATGTGGCGCACGAGCTGCGTACGCCGCTGACCGGCCTGACCGCGGCGGCCGAGCTGCTGCCGGAGGGCCGGCCGACGGAGATGGTGCGGGAACGGGTCCGGACGATGCGCTCGCTCACCGAGGACCTGCTGGAGATCTCCCGGCTGGACGCGGGCCGCGAGACGGTGGACCTGGAAGTGCACGAGCTGGCCCGGCTCGCCGAGCGCGTGGTCTGGACGTCGGGGACGGACACGGAGATCAGGGTCGTCCGCGAGGCGACCGTCGAGACCGACCGGCGCCGGCTGGAACGCGTCCTGGGCAATCTCGTCGCCAACGCCCACAAGCACGGGCACGCCCCGGTCACCCTGACCGTGGACGGTCCGGTGGTGACGGTCGCGGACCGCGGGCCCGGCTATCCGTCGTTCCTGCTGGAGCACGGGCCGGCCCGCTTCCGCACGGACGGCGGCAACAAGGGCCACGGCCTCGGACTGACCATCGCGGCCGGGCAGTCGGCGGTGATCGGCGCGGAGCTGTGCTTCATGAACGCACCGGAGGGCGGTGCCGTGGCGCGGCTGACCCTGCGGGAATACGTGCCGGCCGGCGACGGGGATCCTGCGGCGGCATCCTGACGGTGCGTCGACTCGCCTTCGGCGCACTAGGACATACAGGGACATAAGAGTTGCGGCTTGCTACGTTGCGTGGCATGACCGCAACGACGGCGGACGCTCCCCCGCCCGCTCCGCGCCTTCCCAAACGGCGGGGCGTCGAGTTCTCGCTCCTCGTGTGCGCCGTCCTCATCTGCGTCTTCGGCTACGCGGCCGTGGGTCTCGCCCGCAACGGCTCGGTGCCGCACGATGTCCAGCGCTACGCCGCAGGCCTCGGCGTCCTCGCGCTCCTCGCCCATCTCGCCGTCCGGTTCCGCGCCCCGTACGCGGACCCGCTGCTGCTGCCGATCGCGGTCCTGCTCAACGGCCTCGGCCTGGTGCTCATCTACCGCCTCGACCTGGAAACCCCGGACGACGTCGCCGCGCCCGTCCAGCTGGTCTGGTCGACGCTGGGCGTCGCGCTGTTCATCGCCGCCGTCGTCCTGTTGCGGGACCACCGGATGCTGCAGCGGTACGCGTATGTGTCGGTCGCCGCGGCCCTCGTCCTGATGCTGGTGCCGATCCTCTTCCCGGCCGTGAACGGCGCGAGGATCTGGATCCGTATCGGCGGACTGTCCTTCCAGCCGGGCGAGTTCGCCAAGATCCTGCTGGCCGTCTTCTTCGCCGCGTATCTCGCCACCAACCACGCCACGCTCGCCTGCACCGGCCGCCGGATCTGGCGGATGCAGCTGCCCACGGGACGGGTGCTCGGCCCGATCGTCGCCGTGTGGCTGATCAGCGTGGTCGTGCTGATCCTCGAACGGGACCTCGGTACCTCGCTGCTCTTCTTCGGGCTCTTCGTGATCATGCTCTATGTGGCGACCGGCCGGACCGGCTGGATCGTGGTGGGCCTGACGCTCGCCGCGGCGGGCGCGTTCGCGGTCGGCATGCTCGAACCCCATGTGCACGGCCGGGTCGAGGACTGGCTCAACCCCTTCGCGACCATCGAGGCCGGACAGGGCCCGAGCCAGGTCGCCCAGTCGCTGTTCGCCTTCGCGGCCGGCGGGATGCTCGGCTCGGGTCTGGGACTCGGCCACTCCACCCTCATCGGGTTCGCCACCAAGTCGGACTTCATCCTCGCCACCGCGGGCGAGGAACTCGGCCTGGTGGGGCTGACCGGGATTCTGATGCTGTACGCGCTGATCGTGGCCCGCGGCTACCGCGCCGGGCTCTGTCTGCGGGACGCCTTCGGCAGGCTGCTGGCTGTCGGCCTCGCCTCGATCCTCGCCCTCCAGGTCTTCGTCATCGCGGGCGGAGTGATGGGCCTGATCCCGCTCACCGGTATGGCGATGCCCTTTCTGGCGCAGGGCGGCTCGTCCGTCGTCACCAACTGGATCATCGTGGCGCTGCTGATCCGGGTCAGCGACTCGGCCCGCGCACCCGTCCCCGAACCGCCCGGTCCGCAGATCCTCGTCCCGGTCCTGGAGGAGGAACGATGATCCGCTACATCCGCCGCGCCGCCGCCCTGTGTCTGGTGCTGCTGGCCGCGCTGCTGGTCAACGCCGCCCGGGTGCAGATCATCCAGGCCGGCGCGCTGGACGAGAATCCTGCCAACCGCCGGGTGGCGATCGGCCGTTACGGCGAGCCCCGCGGCAACATCCTGGTCGGCGGCAGACCGGTCACCGGCTCCAAGGACACCGGCGAGCAGCTGCGCTTCGAACGCACCTACCCCCAGGGCCCGGTGTACGCGCCGGTGACCGGGTACTCCTCGCAGACGTACGGGACCACGCTCGTCGAGAGCACCGAGGACGGTGTGCTCGCCGGCACGGACCCGACGCTCACCGCGCTCCCGTTCTGGAACGACCTCAGCCGCCGCCGGCAGCCCGGAGGCGACGTCGTCACCACCATCAAGCCGACCATGCAGAAGGCCGCCTTCGACGGGCTCGGCGGCAAGCGGGGTGCGGTCGCCGCGCTGGAGCCGGCGACCGGCAGGATTCTCGCGCTCGTCAGCAGTCCTTCGTACGACCCCTCCGTGCTCTCCGGGACGGGCCCCGCCGCCAAGTCGGCCTGGGCACGGCTCAATTCCCTGCGGACCCAGCCCATGCTGAACCGGGCCATCCGGCAGACGTACCCGCCCGGCTCCGCCTTCAAGATCGTGACGGCGGCCGCGGCGCTGGACGCGGGCGTGGTCGCCGACGCCGAGGCGCCGACCGGGACCCCCGATCCGTACGTCCTGCCCGGGACGCGCACCACACTTCCCAACGCGGCGAAGGGCTGCGGCAATGCCTCGCTCGCGTACGCCATCCAGTGGTCGTGCAACTCGGTGATGGCGAACATCGGGGTGAAGATCGGGATGGTCGGGATGCTGGACGCGGTGAACAGGTTCGGGTTCAACGACCGCAAGCTGCGCATCCCCTCCGGGGTCGCACCCTCCACCTTCGACACCCGGATGACCGTGGACCAGCTGGCGCTGTCGTCGATCGGGCAGTTCAACACCACAGCCACGCCGCTGCAGATGGCGATGGTCTCGGCGGCCGTCGCCAACGGCGGGGAGCTCATGCACCCGTATCTGGTCGAGCGGGCGACGACCAGGGGCGGGCGTACGGTCGCGCAGACGGACCCGCAGCTGTACCAGCAGGCGATGAAGCCCTCGACGGCACAGCAGTTGCAGCGGCTGATGGTGCAGGTCGTGGAGGAGGGCACGGGGGCGAACGCGGCGATCCCGGGGGCGACGGTCGGCGGGAAGACGGGCACGGCCCAGCACGGCCTCGGCAACTCGGGCACGCCGTACGCCTGGTTCATCGCGTGGGCCAGCGGACGGCGACGCGCGCCCGGCGGTCGCGGTGGCCGTGGTCGTCGAGGACGCCGAAGCGGTAGGCGGCCACATCAGCGGCGGCGGCAGCGCGGCGCCTGTCGCAAAAGCGGTGATGGCAGCCGCGCTGCGAGACTGACCGAATGAGGGTGGAGACGGCGCTGGAGCGGATCGGACGGCTCGACCGGGAGCTGTGCGCGTTCCTCGAGGTGTGGGCCGATGAGGCGTGGGCGCGCGAGGTCGAGCCGGGACTGCCGCTGGCCGGAGTGCCGTTCGCGGTGAAGGGGCCGTCCGGGATCCGTTCGTACGCGGCCCGTCGGCTGGTCGCTGCGGGCGCGGTGCCGGTCGGCTCGACGGCTGTCCCGGGCCCGGGAACCTACTGGCAGACCTGGGGGCTCGGTGCGCACGGCCGTACGCTCAACCCGTGGCGCGCGGACCGCACGCCCGGGGGTTCGTCGGCGGGCGCGGCGGTGGCCGTCGCGTCGGGGATGGTGGGCCTGGCGACGGGCAGCGACGGAGCGGGGTCGGTGCGCATTCCCGCCGCCTGGTGCGGGGTGTTCGGGCTGAAGACGACGAACGGTCTGCTGCCCTCGCCCGATCGCACAGGCCTCGCGTCGGCCGGTGTGCTCACCCCCTCGGCCGCCGCGGCGCGGGCGTATCTGCGCTGCGTGCTGGACGAGTACGAGGAGGCACGGCTCCGCCTCCGTGCGGGCCTGCTGGTCGCCGGACCTGGGCTTCGCCCGTACGGACCCGGAGGTCGAGGCGGTGGCCCGGTCCGCGGCGGAGCGACTGAAGGTGTCCGGCGTCGTACGCCTGGACCGGCGGGCCTTTGATCTGCTCGATCCACAGGCGGCATGGCAGGCGGTCCGCGGCGGGGACGCGCCCGCGGCTGCCGCCGTACGCGCGGAGAACGATCACCGGCTGGCGGCCCTGTTCGCGGCGTACGACCTGCTGCTGACCCCGGCGACGCCGAACCGCCCGCACGGCCACGACGGCCCGGGCGAGATCTACTCCACGGCCCTCACCTGGGCGTTCAACGTCAGCGGCCACCCGGCGGCGAGCATCCCCGCGGGCTTCACGCCCGACGGCTGCCGGTGGGCCTCCAACTGGTCACCCCCCGGGGCACGGACGCGATGCTGCTGGAGGCCGCGGTGACGGCGGAGGCCGGGCCGGTCAGGGGCGTCGGCCCAGCGCAGTGAGGTCGAAGTCGAGGGGGAACGGAAGGTCCAGCTTGAGCTGCTTGTGGTGAATGCCGGTGACCGCGTAGGTGCGGGTGACGGTGTCGAGTTCGTAGACGTGGACGACGGGGAGACCGTCGTTCTCGATGACGCGCCAGAAGTGGGGAATGCCCGCCCGTGCGTACTTGTGCGGCTTGACCTCTCGGTCGCGGTACTCGGAGTCCCTGGAGACCACTTCGACAGCGAGGACGACGTCCTCCGGCCGGAACCAGGTCTGCAGGGGACCTGTGTCGGCGTCCGCCCTCACCACGAGGACATCGGGTTCCGGCCGGTTCCACCGGTCCAGCTTGACGGTCATCTCACGGATGGCCTCGAGATGCTCAGGTGCGTGATTCAGCAGTGCGGTTTCCAGCAGACGCATGGCGAGGGTGTGGACGCGAGTCTGCGGACTCATGAAGACGAGGCTCCCGTCGAGCAGCTCCGTGTGGGGGAAGGTTCGGAAGCCGGTCGAGATCGTCCGCGGTCCAGCCGTCGGCCGGGGGACGTGCCCACTCGTGGTCGTCGTCCAGCCCGTACTCGCGTGCGGCGCTCATGGTTGCTCCCATGGAACGGAGTCTGCCTGGCACGGCCAGCCTACCCAGCAGAGATGTCCCATCGCCCCTCGGAGGAGTGAGTGACACCCGGGTCTTGACGGGCTGCCGAGTCCAGCGGCAGCCACTGTGGGCGAACGTCTCCGGCGGCGTACCCGAGGGTGCGGCCCCCCGGGCTGCGGCGGGTCGGTGCCGGTCGGCCCGACGGCCCCAGCGCGGTGAGGGAGTTGGCGTTCATCCATTGTCGCCCGGAAAGCAGGGCGCTTTCGTCGTTCCGGCGGATGATCTTGAGGCTGCGGACGGCGCCTACCGTGAACGCATGACTTCCCTCCACGTAAACGACCACGGCGGCGAAGGCCCGCCGCTTGTGCTGCTGCACGGGGCCGGGCGATCGCAGGCCGACTGGGACGACGTCGCCCCGCTCCTCGTCCCGGATCACCGGGTGCTCGCCGTCGATCTGCCCGGGCACGGGCGCACCGTGTCGATCCCCCTGGACCTTCGAGAACGTGCTGCACGCTCTCGGGGACACGCTCGACGCATACGGCGTCGCGGACGCCGTCCCCGTCGGGCACTCGCTCGGCGGGATGGTGGCCGCCGCGCACGCCGAGGCGCATCCCGGCACGACACCCGCGGCCGTGAACCTGGACGGATTCTGGTGGGGGCGGCCCGGGCGGTACCCGGGTGCGGGGCGCGCGAAGGAGATGATCCGGGCGTCCGCGGGGGCGGTGGCTCCCGCCGAGTACATGGTCAGCAGGGACAGCACGCGGCCCGGTTCGGCATTGCGCGCGAGCGCGCCGAGGCCGCTGCCCGCGGGGCCGTGCGCGAACTGCCCGACGGGCGCCTGCAGACGCTGCCGGAGCGCCCGGCGGCGCTGGAGATGTACGACGCCCTGGACGCGCTCGACGTGTTCGGCCTGCTGCACCGGGTGCCGTGCCCGCTGCTGGTGGTCTCTGGGCCCGGCGGCCGAGCTGCCGGTGCCCGGCATGGAGCGGTTCGACGAACTGCTCGCGGCGTACGCGAAGGGCCTGACCGAGGACCTCGCCCTGCTCACCGACAGGCGTCAGCAGGTCCGCGTCGAGGACATCTACGTGACGCACGCGATGCTGCTGGAGGAACCGGGGGCGGTGGCCGCGCTGGTGCGCGGATTCGTCGCCGGCGTACGGGCCTAGGCGCCGTCCGCGATCGCCTCCTCGACCTCCGCCACCCGCGCCTGCTCCTCCGCGGCGAACCGCTCCTGGTCGAGCTGTTCCGCGATCTCCTCGTCCTGGGTCATCAGGAGGTCGAGGTTCCCTCGCCCATCTCGAACACGCCCATGTCGAGGTACGCCTTCTGGAGGCGTTCGCCCCACAGCCCGATGTCCTTGACGCAGGGCACGATCCGGCTGAACAGCAGCTTGCGGAACAACTGGAGGAACTCGGACTGTTCGGAGAGCTCGGCCGCCTCCTGCTTGGGGATGCCGAAGTTCTCCAGGACCTCGACACCCCTGAGCCGGTCGCGCATCAGATAGCAGCCCTCGATCACGAACTCCTCGCGCTCGCGCAGTTCCGCGTCGCTGAGCTGCTTGTAGTAGTCGCGCAGCGCCATCCGCCCGAAGGCGACGTGCCGGGCCTCGTCCTGCATGACGTACGCGAGGATCTGCTTGGGCAGCGGCTTGTCCGTGGTGTCGCGGAGCATGCCGAACGCGGCGAGCGCCAGCCCCTCGATCAGGACCTGCATGCCGAGGTAGGGCATGTCCCAGCGTGAGTCGCGCAGGGTGTCACCGAGCAGCCCCTGGAGGTTGTCGTTGACCGGGTAGAGCATCCCGATCTTCTCGTGCAGGAAGCGGCCGTAGATCTCGGCGTGCCGCGCCTCGTCCATGGTCTGGGTCGCGGAGTAGAACTTGGCGTCCAGGTCGGGCACCGACTCCACGATCCGCGCCGCGCACACCATCGCGCCCTGCTCGCCGTGGAGGAACTGGCTGAACTGCCAGGAGGTGTAGTGCTTGCGCAGCTCGCCCTTGTCCCGTTCGGTCAGCTTCGCCCAGTGGCGGGAGCCGTAGAGCGTGAGTGCCTCGTCGGGTGTGCCGAGCGGGTCGTACGGATCGACCTCCAGGTCCCAGTCGATGCGCCTGGCGCCGTCCCACTGCTTGTCCTTGCCCTTCTGGTACAGGGCCAGAAGACGGTCGCGGCCGTCCTCGTACTCCCAGCTGAAGCGGGCCGCGCCGGAGGCAGGGACCTGCCAGTCGAGGTTCGCGGGGGCGTTCACATAGCGGTCGTACGTCGACACCGGCGACTCCTTCGCCTCATATCCCGTATACCGAGGGGCACTTGGCAGGCTCACACGTTGGTAGACGAAGAGTCAACAAGTCGTGCGCAAGGGATTGACGGGCCTACTGACAGGCTGTCTCATAACTGCCATGACGACAGTGTCCGAACGCGACTTGCGGCTGCTGCACGATGCACTCGGCCCGCTGCGGGACCGCGAGCAGGTCGCCGAGCGCCTGCTCGAGTCTTCCGCCAAGCACTCCTTCGACCCCGACAAGGAACTCGACTGGGATTCGCCCGTCGAGGACGGCAAGTGGTTCTGGCCGCCGGAGCTGGTCTCCCTCTACGACACCCCGCTGTGGCGGAAGATGTCCGAGGACCAGCGGATGGACCTCGCCCGCCACGAGGCGGCCTCACTGGCCTCGCTCGGCATCTGGTTCGAGATCATCCTGATGCAGCTGCTGGTACGCCACATCTACGACAAGTCGGTGACCAGCAACCATGTGCGCTACGCGCTCACCGAAATCGCGGACGAGTGCCGGCACTCGATGATGTTCGCCAGAATGATCCAGAAGGGCGGGGCGCCCGCCTACCCCGTGCCGCGGCTCTACCACAATCTCGCGCGCGTCCTGAAGACCGTGTCCACGACGCCCGGTTCGTTCGCGGCCACGCTGCTCGGCGAGGAGATCCTCGACTGGATGCAGCGGCTGACGTTCCCGGACGAGCGGATCCAGACCCTCGTGCGCGGAGTGACGCGGATCCATGTGGTGGAGGAGGCGCGCCATGTCCGTTACGCGCGCGAGGAGTTGCGCCGCCAGATGGTGACCGCACCGCGCTGGGAGCAGGAGCTCACCCGGCTGAGCTGCGGCGAGGCGGCCAAGGTGTTCTCGGTCTGCTTCGTCAATCCGCAGGTGTACACGAACGTCGGGCTGGACCGGCGGACGGCGGTCGCCCAGGTCAAGGAGAGCGGACACCGGCGCGAGGTGATGCAGTCGGGTGCGAAACGGCTGACCGACTTCCTGGACGACATCGGCGTACTGCGAGGTCCCGGTCGCAGGCTGTGGAAGAGCTCCGGTCTCCTCGCCTGATGCCGCGGCCGTGCGGTTACGCTGCGAGTATGACCAGTCCCGCT
>CAWIIU010000009.1:0-97362 GCA_963836215.1 uncultured Actinomycetota bacterium | reverse complement strand
TCACTTTCGTCGCGCCCCGCGGAGTCAAGAAGCCCCCGCGGCATCTCGCCGACCTCACGCCCGCCGAGCGCAAGGACGCCGTCGCCGCCATCGGCGAGAAGTCGTTCCGTGCCAAGCAGCTCTCGCAGCACTACTTCGCGCGGTACGCGCATGAGCCGGCGCAGTGGACCGACATCCCGGCCGGGGCGCGGGAGAAGCTGGCGTCCGAGCTGCTGCCCGATCTGATGTCCGTCGTACGGCACATCTCCTGCGACGACGACACCACCCGTAAGACACTGTGGCGGCTGCACGACGGGACGCTCGTCGAGTCCGTGCTGATGCGCTACCCGGACCGGGTCACCATGTGCATCTCCTCGCAGGCCGGCTGCGGGATGAACTGTCCGTTCTGCGCCACCGGGCAGGCCGGGCTCGACCGGAATCTGTCGACCGCCGAGATCGTCCACCAGATCGTGGACGGCATGCGCGCCCTGCGCGACGGTGAGGTCCCCGGCGGACCGGCCCGGCTGTCGAACATCGTCTTCATGGGGATGGGCGAGCCGCTCGCCAACTACAAGCGTGTCGTCGGCGCCGTGCGCAGGCTCACCGACCCCGCCCCCGACGGGCTCGGCCTCTCGCAGCGCGGGATCACCGTCTCCACGGTGGGCCTGGTGCCCGCGATGCTGCGCTTCGCCGACGAGGGCTTCAAATGCCGTCTCGCCGTCTCGCTGCACGCCCCGGACGACGAGCTCCGCGACACTCTCGTCCCCGTCAACACCCGGTGGAACGTGCGGGAGGTGCTGGACGCCGCCTGGGAGTACGCGGAGAAGTCCGGCCGCCGTATCTCGATCGAGTACGCGCTGATCCGCGACATCAACGACCAGGCATGGCGCGGCGATCTGCTGGGACGGCTGCTGAAGGGCAAGCGGGTCCATGTGAACCTGATCCCGCTCAACCCGACGCCGGGTTCCCAGTGGACCGCGTCCCGTCCCGAGGACGAGAAGGCGTTCGTCGAGGCCATCGCCGCCCATGGCGTGCCGGTGACCGTCCGGGACACCCGCGGCCAGGAGATCGACGGTGCCTGTGGACAGCTCGCCGCCTCGGAGCGCTGACCTTGTAGGCTGGGCACGAACATTTTCATATTCCGACAGGGGAGCGCCACAGCGCTGAGAGTGCGGCACCGTCAGGCCGCAGACCCTCTGAACCTTGCCCAGGTCATTCTGGGTAGGAAGTTCGGACCTTACTCAAGCTGTTGCGCCCTGCCCGGATCTTCTCGGAGACCGGGCAGGGCCGCGTCTCTTCCTGGTCACCCCAGGAGGAATCTCAGTGAGCACCACCCACAAGGCCACCGTCACCGCACTGGCCGCGGCGATCGGCATAACCACCCTCGCGGCCTGCGGCGGCGAGTCCGGGGACTCGGCGTCCCCGGGGGACTCCGGCTCGAAGTCCAAGACCGTCACGCTTGTCAGCCATGACTCGTTCGCCGCGTCCGACGCCGTGCTGAAGCAGTTCACCCAGCAGACCGGCTACCAGGTCAAGGTCCTCAAGAGCGGCGATGCCGGAGCAGCCCTCAACAAGGAGATCCTCACCAAGGGCTCCCCACAGGGCGACGTCTTCTTCGGCGTCGACAACACGCTGCTCTCGCGCGCCCTCGACAACGGTCTGTTCACGTCGTACGAGGCCAAGGGCCTGGACCAGGTGCCGGACGCCGTGCAGCTCGACAAGGACAAGCACCGCGTCACACCGATCGACACCGGCGACATCTGCGTCAACTACGACAAGAAGTACTTCGCGGACAAGAAGCTCGCGCCGCCGCGGTCCTTCGACGATCTGATCAAGCCCGAGTACAGGAATCTGCTCGTCACCGAGAACGCCGCGACATCCTCGCCGGGCCTCGGATTCCTCCTCGGCTCGGTCGCCGCGTACGGCGACGACGGCTGGGAGACGTACTGGAAGAAGCTCAAGGCCAACGGCGTGAAGGTCGTCGACGGCTGGGAGCAGGCGTACAACGAGGAATTCTCCGGGTCCGCCGGAGGCAAGAAGGCCATGGCCGACCGGCCGCTCGTCGTCTCGTACGCCTCCAGCCCGCCGGTCGAGGTGCTGTTCGCGAAGCCCCAGCCGGCCGACGCCCCCACCGGCGTCGCCACCGGCACCTGCTTCCGCCAGATCGAGTTCGCCGGACTGTTGAAGGGTGCGAAGAACGAAGAGGGCGGCAAGGCGCTGCTGGACTTCCTCGTCTCGAAGAAGTTTCAGGAGGACATGCCGCTGAACATGTTCGTCAACCCCGTGGTCAAGGGGGCGCAACTGCCCGAGCTGTTCACCAAGTTCGGCGCGGTGGCCGACAAGCCGCAGACCGTCGCCCCCGACAGGATCGCCAAGAACCGTGAGCAGTGGGTGCGGTCATGGTCCTCGATCGTCGTGAAGTAGCGGAACCCGCTCCCGCCACGAAGCCGCACCGCCGGAAGGCGGCCGGCGGGAGCGCGGCGCGGCTCGGTCTGATGGCCGTGCCCGTCGCGTTCTTCGCCGTCTTCTTCGCCTACCCCGTCATCGCCATCGTCGGACGCGGCCTGCAGGTCGACGGGGTCTGGCAGTTCGGCCGGATCGGCGAGGTGCTGGGCCGCGCCGACCTGCAGCGTGTGCTCTGGTTCACCACCTGGCAGGCGCTCGCGTCGACCGCGCTCACGCTGCTGGTCGCGCTGCCCGGCGCGTATGTCTTCGCCCGCTTCGCCTTTCCCGGGAAGCGGGTGCTGCGCGCGGCCGTGACGGTGCCGTTCGTGCTGCCGACCGTCGTCGTCGGCACCGCGTTCCTGGCACTGCTGGGCCGCGGCGGGCTGCTCGACGAACTGTGGGGCATCCGGCTGGACACCACCGTGTGGGCCATCCTGCTCGCGCATGTCTTCTTCAACTACGCGGTCGTCGTCCGCACCGTGGGCGGCCTGTGGTCGCAGCTCGACCCGCGGCAGGAGGAGGCCGCACGCGTGCTGGGCGCCGGCCGGTTCGCCGCCTGGCGCCGCGTGACCCTTCCCGCGCTCGCACCCGCCCTGGCCGCGGCAGCGCTGATGGTCTTCCTCTTCACCTTCACCTCCTTCGGTGTCGTACAGATCCTCGGCGGACCGTCGTTCTCCACCCTGGAGGTGGAGATCTACCGGCAGACCGCCGAACTGCTCGATCTGCCGACGGCAGCCGTCCTGACCCTGGTGCAGTTCGCCGCGGTCGGTGCCGTGCTCGCCGTGCACGCCCGGACGGTTCGCAGACGCGAGACCGCGCTGAAGCTGGTCGACCCGGCGCTGACCGCCCGGCGGCCGCGCGGCCCGTGGCAGTGGGCCCTCCTCGGCGGGGTACTGGCCACGATCGTGCTGCTCCTGCTCCTGCCGCTCGGCGTCCTCGTCGAGCGCTCCCTCGACGCGCCCGGCGGATACGGCTTCGGCTACTACCGCGCCCTCGGCACCCTCGACGAGAGCGGTGGAGCGTTCCTCGTGCCGCCCGTCGACGCCGTGTGGAACTCGCTGCAGTACGCCCTCGTCGCCACCGCCATCGCCGTCACCGTCGGCGGACTCGCCGCGAGCGCGCTGACCGGCAGGGCGGGCCGCCTGCTCCGCGGCTTCGACGCCCTGCTCATGCTGCCGCTCGGGGTCTCCGCCGTGACCGTCGGCTTCGGCTTCCTCATCACCCTCGACGAGCCGCCGCTCGATCTGCGGGCGACGTGGATCCTGGTACCGCTGGCCCAGGCCCTGGTCGGCATCCCCTTCGTCGTACGGATCATGCTGCCCGTCCTGCGGGCCGTCGACGGGCGCCTGCGCGAGGCCGCCGCGGTGCTCGGCGCGTCCCCGCTGCGGGTGTGGCGCGAGGTCGATCTGCCGCTGGTACGCAGGGCGCTGCTGATCTCGGCGGGTTTCGCGTTCGCCGTGTCGCTCGGCGAGTTCGGGGCGACCGTCTTCATCGCCCGGCCCGACAACCCGACCCTGCCGGTCGCCGTGGCACGGCTGCTGGGCAGGCCCGGCGAGCTCAACTACGGGCAGGCCATGGCACTGAGCACGATTCTCATGGTGGTGTGCGCGGCCGCACTGCTGCTGCTGGAGAGGATGCGCCCCCGGACCTCGTCCGCGGGAGCCCCCATCGACCGATCCGCCGGGGAGTTCTGATGGCCTTGCTCCGACTCGACGACGTGACCGTACGGTTCGGGTCCCGCGCGGCGCTCGACGCGGTGGACCTGGAGGTCGGCGAGCACGAGATCGTCTGTGTCGTCGGACCGAGCGGCAGCGGGAAGTCCACCCTGCTGCGGATCGTGGCCGGACTGCAGAGCGCCGACCACGGGCGGGTGCTGCTGTCGGGCGCCGACCAGGCGGGAATCCCGGTGCACCGGCGCGGAGTCGGCCTGATGTTCCAGGACCATCAGCTCTTCCCGCAGCGGGACGTCGGCGGCAACGTCGCCTTCGGGCTGCGGATGCACCGCGTGGAGCGGGCCGAACAGGAGTGCCGGGTGGCCGAGTTGCTGGAGCTGGTCGGCCTGCCCGGTGCGCAGAACCGCGCGATCGCCTCGCTGTCGGGCGGCGAGCAGCAAAGGGTCGCGCTGGCCCGGGCGCTCGCCCCCGAGCCCCGGCTGCTGATGCTGGACGAACCGCTCGGCCAGCTCGACCGGGGCCTGCGTGAGCGGCTGGTCGTCGAACTGCGGGGGCTCTTCGGCCGGTTGGGCACCACGGTGCTCGCCGTCACCCACGACCAGGGCGAGGCCTTCGCGCTCGCCGACCGCGTCGTGGTGATGAACGAGGGCCGGATCGCCCAGGCGGGCACACCGCTGGAGGTCTGGCAGCGGCCCGCCGACGAGTTCGTCGCGCGTTTCCTCGGCTTCGACAACGTGGTGCCGGCAACGGTGAGCGGAGCCGCGGCGGACACGGTGTGGGGGAAGATCCCGGTGCCCGACGGCTCGCGGGAGGGCGAGTGCCGGGTCCTGGTGCGGCCCGCCGGCGTACGGCTCACGGACGTCGCCGAGGGGCTGCGGTGCACGGTCGAGGCCCGTACGTTCCGTGGCAACCATGTCGCCCTCCTGCTCCGCCCCGCCGACGGCCCGCCCCTCGAGGCGGAGTGCTCGCTGCGGGACGCGCCGGACGAAGGGGCCGACGTGGGCGTGGATTTCGCGGCCGACGAAGTCGTGGTCCTCGGCTGAACCGAGCCCGCTTCAGTCGCTCGTGCAGGCCGCCGCGATCGCCAGGCCGTCCTCGACGAGGTGGTAGCGCGCGATCAGGCCGCCCTCGACGGTCACCCGCAGGGCGAAGGGTGAACGGTAGGTCTTCCCCGTCGCGCGGACGGTCCCCGCGATCCGTCCGCTGAGCAGCGCCTCCGTACCGTCCACGACGATCATGTCCACGGACGTGCCGTCCGGGTCGGCCTGCTGCCCCTCGGACAGCGCCCGGAAGTGCTCGGCGACATCGGCGCGGGTGGACCGGGGACGAGTCCACGGCACGGCCGGGTTCTCCGCGATCTCCCAGTCGACCTTCTCGGCGAACACCGCGGCGATGCGCTCGGGAACCCCCTCCTGCAGGCGGGTCAGGAAGGCCTCGACGGTGGCTCGCGTGCGGTCGTCGGTGCTCATCATCTCGCTCCCGTCGGACGGTTTCTCCTACGGGGACGATCCTGCTGCGGCGCCCGGACGGGGGTCGATTACCGCCGGGGTAATGGCCCTCGCCTAACCGGTGTGCGCCAGCTCTTCCGGTGCCGAGGGCTCCGGCTCCGCCTCAGGGGCGCTGCCGTGGGCCTCGGGCGCCCCGAACCAGGCAACCGCGACCGCGCCCGCGACCGCCAGGACGAAGCCCAGCACCGCGACCCACGCGAAGCCCGGACGCGAGGAGTCGCCCAGCCACCAGACGCCGATCATGCCAGGCAGGACCGTCTCGCCGACCACCAGCGCGGCCGTCGCGCCGTTGACCGAGCCGATCTGCAGGGCGACCGTGTGCAAATACATGCCGCCGATGCCGGCGACCAGGACGGCGTACAGCGCGGGGTCGGCCAGCAGGGTGCCGAGGTCGAAGGGGTCGACGCCGTTCAGCACCCGCACACCGACGCCCAGCGCACCGAAGCCGAGGCCCGACAGCAGACCCGCCAGGATCGCGGCACGCGCGCCCAGGAGGCGTACGGCGACGGTGCCGCCGGCCATCAGCAGCACCGAGACCGCCAGCAGCCACCAGTGCGTGGCGATCGGAGTGTGTCCGCTGCCCTCCGGGCCCGCGGCGGTGGCGAGCAGCACCAGCGCCGAACAGACGACGGCGATGGAGGTCCACTCGGCGCGGTTCAGCCGGATGCCGAGGAGCTTCACGGCCAGCACCGCCGTGATGACGAGATTGGCGCTGATCACCGTCTGGGACAGGAACAGGGGCAGGAGCCGTGCGGCCAGGGCGCCCAGTCCGAACCCGATGAAGTCCAGGATGGTGCCGACGATGAACTCCCAGGTCATCGCGGCCTTCGCGGTCGCCGACAGGCTCGGCCCGCCGTGCTGGGTGACTCCGGCCGCCGCCGCTTCGCGCCGCGCGGACTTCCGTGATCCCACGGCTTGCAGCACCGACCCTGTGCCGTAACAGATCGAGGCCGCGACAGCGGTCAGTAGGCCGAGCAGCACCAGGGGCTCCATTCACGTGGTTCAGTCCGAATCCGGCTGGACTGGCAGACGTGAGTTCGGCCGCCGGCGTTGCTTCCGGGTCCTGGTGAGTTGCGTCCCGTCCTACGGCTCGAGGCCGGGACCCGCCATCCGGGCCAGCGCCGCGGGCGCCTCGTCGACCGACTCGACGAGAGCGATACGGGACTCCATCGCACGCCCCGCCGCGAGGGACCTGAGCAGCGGCCAGGCGGGCAGCTTCTCCGTCCAGTGCGTGCGGTTGACGAGGACCATGGGTGTCGGTTCGCCGCGGGACTCGTAGTAGTTGGGGGTGGCGTTGTCGAAGATCTCCTGGACGGTTCCGGCGGCGCCCGGCAGGAAGACGACACCGGCGTTGGACCGGGCGAGCAGGCCGTCCTCACGCGTGGCGTTGGCGAAGTACTTGGCGATGTGACCGGCGAAGACGTTCGGCGGCTCGTGCCCGTAGAACCAGGTGGGGATGCCGACGGAGTCGCCTCCGCCGGGCCAGCGGTCGCGCACCTCGAAGGCGACCGCTGCCCAGTCCGTGACGGACGGCACGAACGACGGTGCCTTGGCGAGGAGTTCGAGCGCCTCGTCGAGCATGCGGTCGGGATGCGGGGCGGCGTACGCACCGAGATTGGCGGCCTCCATCGCACCCGGGCCGCCGCCGGTGGCGACGGTGAACCCGGCACGGGCCAGCGAACGGCCCAGCCGGGCGGCGCCTTCGTACTCCTCGCTGCCGCGGGCCATCGCGTGCCCTCCCATGACGCCCACCACGCGGGCGCCCACGAGGTGTTCGTCGAGCGCGTCGGAGACGGCGTCGTCGTGGATCGACCGGAGCATCGAGGCGTAGATGTCGCCGTCGGCCTTGGTCTGCTGGAACCACTCGTACGTGCGGGCGTCCGAGGTGGTCGCGTACCCGCCTGCGGCGAGCCCGTCGAAGAGCTCGCCGGGGGAGTAGAGCAGACCGCGGTACGGGTCGAAGGGGAGGTCCGGAACGGGCGGAAAGACCAGCGCGCCGCCGGCACGGACCGTGGCCTCCGCGTCCGCCGTCATCGGGCAGCCGAGGAAGACCGCGCCGGACGTGTCGAGAGACAGCAGGGCGGACGTGCGCTCCGTCAGGTCGACGGACTGGACGCGGAAGCCGGCGAGAGTGCCGTGGCCGACGACGTCGTCGAACTCCTCGATGGTCTCGATCTCGTGGTCGTCGCTGTGCCCGCTGCAGTGCGGTTCGTGTCCCTGCGCCATGCGGGCCACCCTACGGGCGGGGACGGACCGTCCGGCCCCGGCCCCCGGGATCCGCTTCGCCCGGCCCCCGAGACCGGGCGAGCGCGGTTCAGCCGGCGAAGGAGATCGTCGCCAGCGCCGCCACGGTCCAGGTCAGTGGTCCGAAGACGGCCAGCAGGACCGCCACCCGCAAGGCCGCCGCCGTACGGAGCATCGCGGCCGGAGTGCCCAGCTTGCGGAGGTTCTCGGTGGTCACCGCGCGCGCGTGCCGGGACTCCACCACGGCGCTGATCAGGGTCGCCGTCGTACAGGCGATGACCAGACCCGCGCCCAGGTCCGTCAGCGGGCCGAAGGGGCGCGGACCCGCGTCGTACAGCGTCGAGGCCGTGATCACCGCGGACGCGACCGCGCACACCACACCCAGCGGGCGGCCGATGCGGCGTGACTCCTCCATCAGCGTCCGGCCCGCGAGCAGCCGGATCGCACCGGGCCGCAGGGTCTGCAGAAGACGGCCGCAGAAGTGGGTGACGGCCGGGCCCGCGAGGGCCAGACCCAGGGCCGTGAGCGTCCAGCCCGCGAGGACACCGACCGGGTTCGAGTCGAAGGACCCGGACAGGGGGAACGACGAACCGGGGCTCGTACGGGCCGCATACGTCTCGACAGCCAGACCCGCCGCCGTCAGCGCGGTGCCCCAGGGCAGGCCGCCCGGTGCGCCGGTGGGCTCCTCGACGGGCTCGGCGTCCAGCCCCGACCTGGTCAGGCGCGGGCGCAGGGTCAGCGCGGTGGCGACCGTCGCGCTCAGCGGCGTGACGGCCAGCAGGGTCAGCGTGGCAGCCAGCGGCAGCGGCCGGCCGGCGGCGAGCAGGTCGGACGCCGCGCCGTCGAACGGAAGCCCCGTCAGATCGCCCCGCAGATGCAGGAAGAACAGCAGGGCGACCATGCTGCCGAGCGCGCCGGCAACGGCTGTGGAGGCGGCTGCCAGCGCGGCCAGCCGCCCCGGTCCCAGTCCGATCGCCGACAGCCCGGGCCGGGGCCGGGTGCTCGGATCCGTGCGCGCCACGGCCACCGCGAAATGGACCGTGGCGGCGAGCGGGATCAGACACCAGACCAGGCGCACCACCGAGCCGGGCGAACCGCCCGGGTGGGCCAGCGCGTACGCCAGCGCGCACAGCAGCAGGAAGCCCACACCCGCCGATGCCGTCGCCACCATCAGCCGGCGCAGCAGAACCAGGGGATGGGAGCCGCGGGCTAGACGGAGAGCGAGCACTCGGCCCGGCCTTCCGTGTCGGCCGCCAGGGAGTTGACACGACGGCCGTCCACGAGCGCGATGGAACGGTCCGCGAGCGCCGCCACCTCCCGGTCGTGCGTGGCGAGCACCACCGTGATCCGGTGCGAGCGGGCGGCGGTCGTGATCGTGCGCAGGACCTGGGCGCGGTCCGCGCGGTGCAGCGTGGCCGTCGGCTCGTCCGCGAACAGCACGGCCGGGGTGGTGACCAGCGCCCGCGCCGTCGCGACCCGCTGGCACTCGGCCTGCTGGAGGGCCGCCGGCCGCTTGCGGGCGCACTCGTCGATGTCGAGGCGCTCCAGCCACTCCATGGCGGCCTTCTTCGCGCGACGGCGCGAGGTGCCGCTCAGCAGCAGCGGCAGCGCCGCGTTCTCCCACGCGGTCAGTTCCGGCAGGAGCGTGGGCTCCGGGTCGATCCAGCCGAAGCGCTCCCGGCGCAGCCGCTCGCGCTGCAGGGGGTTCAGGGTGTGCACGGGGGAGCTGTTGAACCACACCTCGCCCTCCTGCGGGACGAGTTGGCCGGACAGGCACCGCAGCAGAGTGGTCTTGCCGCTGCCGCGGGGGCCGCACACGGCGAGGATCTCGCCCTCCTGCACGCCCAGCGACACACCGGCCAGCGCGGGCGAGCCGCTGTGGGTGTGGTGCAGGGAGCGTGCCCAGATCACATCGTTGTCCGGCGGGGCCACCATGGCGTCACCTCGGTTCTGATCAGATTTGCCCTCCCCCGTACGGGGGAACGAAGCCAGGGCCGATCGGTCACTCGCACGCTAGGTAGTCCGGTGCGGGGACCTGGGAAGCACACGGCCCGGGTGCCCCCATCTCACTCGGATGGGCGCACCCGGGCCGTGTCGGCGCCGAGGGTGACGGGCGGAACCGGAACGCCTAGAGCTTCGTCCAGGCTTCGGTCAGAACGCTCCGCAGGATCCCCTCGATCTCGTCGAACGTCTCCTGGGTGGAGATCAGCGGCGGCGCCAGCTGGACGACCGGGTCGCCGCGGTCGTCGGCACGGCAGTACAGACCGTTGTCGTACAGCGCCTTGGAGAGGAAGCCGTAGAGCACGCGCTCGGTCTCCTCGTCGGTGAAGGTCTCCTTGGTGGCCTTGTCCTTCACCAGCTCGATGCCGTAGAAGAAGCCGTTGCCGCGGACGTCGCCGACGATCGGCAGGTCGTGCAGCTTCTTGAGGGTCTCGAAGAACGCGCCCTCGTTGTCGAGGACGTGCTGGTTGAGGCCTTCCTTCTCGAAGATGTCGAGGTTGGCCAGGCCCACCGCCGCGGAGACCGGGTGGCCGCCGAAGGTGTAGCCGTGCAGGAAGGTGTTGTCGCCCTGGTAGAACGGCTCGGCCAGGCGGTCGGAGATGATGCAGGCGCCGATCGGGGAGTAGCCCGAGGTCATGCCCTTGGCGCAGGTGATCATGTCCGGTACGTAGCCGAACTTGTCGCAGGCGAACATCGTGCCGAGGCGGCCGAAGGCGCAGATGACCTCGTCCGACACCAGCAGGACGTCGTACTGGTCGCAGATCTCGCGGACCCGCTGGAAGTACCCGGGCGGCGGCGGGAAGCAGCCGCCGGCGTTCTGCACGGGCTCCAGGAAGACGGCGGCGACCGTCTCGGGGCCCTCGAAGAGGATCTGCTGCTCGATCTGGTCGGCGGCCCAGCGGCCGAAGGCCTCCGGGTCGTCGCCGTGGATCGGCGCACGGTAGATGTTGGTGTTCGGCACCTTGTGGGCGCCGGGGACCAGCGGCTCGAAGGGGGCCTTGAGCGCGGGCAGACCGGTGATGGACAGGGCGCCCTGCGGGGTGCCGTGGTAGGCGACCGCACGCGAGATGACCTTGTACTTGGTGGGCTTGCCCTGCAGCTTGAAGTACTGCTTGGCCAGCTTCCAGGCGGTCTCCACGGCCTCGCCGCCACCGGTGGTGAAGAAGACCTTGTTCAGGTCGCCCGGGGCGTGCTGCGCGAGCCGCTCGGCGAGCTCGACGGCCTTGGGGTGGGCGTAGGACCACACCGGGAAGAAGGCGAGCTGCTGAGCCTGCTTGTACGCGGTCTCCGCGAGCTCGTGACGGCCGTGGCCCGCGTTGACGACGAACAGACCGGACAGGCCGTCGAGGTAGCGCTTGCCCTTGTCGTCGTAGATGTAGGTGCCCTCACCGCGCACGATGGTGGGGACGGGTGCGTTCTCGTACGACGACATGCGGGTGAAGTGCATCCACAGGTGGTCGTAGGCGGACTTTGAGAGGTCGCTGCGGTCCTGGCTCACGGCTATCGGGTTCCCCACATATAGGTCTGCTTCTTGAGCTTGAGGTAGACGAAGCTCTCGGTGGACCGCACGCCGGGGAGCGCACGGATCCTCTTGTTGATCACTTCGAGAAGGTGGTCGTCGTCCTCGCAGACGATCTCCACCATCAGGTCGAAGGAGCCCGCGGTCATCACCACGTACTCGCATTCGGCCATGGCCGTGATCGCGTCGGCGATCTCGTCGACATCTCCTTCGACACGTATACCGACCATCGCCTGGCGTCGCAGCCCCACGGTGAGCGGGTCCGTGACGGCGACGATCTGCATCACGCCCTGGTCGAGCAGCTTCTGGACGCGCTGTCGCACGGCCGCCTCCGACAGGCCGACGGCCTTGCCGATGGCGGCGTAGGGACGACGCCCGTCCTCCTGCAGCTGCTCGATGATCGCGAGGGACACGGCATCGATCGTCGGGGTCGACGAATTGCCTGCGGTCGCGTTCCTGGAGTCTGTGTTTCGACTGGCCACGGAGTCACTGTGCACCGGGACTCGTCGGTCTCGCAAGCCCTGATCGATGAAATTCGTTGTTCGAAGGCTCAGATCTCACTGAATCCGAAGTTGCGGGGGGTCGGGCCTGTTGAAAGCGTCGACCGAGCGATTAGGCTGGGTTGTCTCACCCATCGGATACCTGACAGGAGGGGTGGCAACAGTGACCACCGAGCTGCGTCGTCTGCGCAACTACATCAACGGGGAGTTCCGGGACGCCGCCGACGGGCGGACGATCGACGTCATCAACCCGGTCACCGGCGAGGCCTACGCCACGTCGCCGCTCTCCGGGCAGGCCGACGTGGACGCCGCCATGGACGCTGCCGCGGCCGCCTTCCCCGCCTGGCGGGACGTCACCCCGGCCGAGCGCCAGAAGGCGCTCCTGAAGATCGCGGACGCGTTCGAGGAGCGGGCCGAGGACCTCATCGCCGCCGAGTCGGAGAACACGGGCAAGCCGCTCGGGCTGACCCGTAGCGAAGAGATCCCGCCGATGGTGGACCAGATCCGCTTCTTCGCGGGCGCGGCGCGGATGCTCGAGGGCCGCTCGGCCGGCGAGTACATGGAGGGTCTGACCTCCATCGTGCGGCGTGAGCCGGTCGGCGTCTGCGCGCAGGTCGCGCCGTGGAACTACCCGATGATGATGGCCGTATGGAAGTTCGCGCCGGCGCTGGCGGCGGGCAACACCGTCGTGCTGAAGCCGTCCGACACCACGCCCGCGTCCACCGTGCTGATCGCCGAGATCATCGGTTCGATCGTGCCGAAGGGCGTCTTCAACGTCATCTGCGGCGACCGGGACACCGGCCGCGCGATGGTCGAGCACCCGACGCCGGCGATGGCGTCGATCACCGGTTCCGTACGGGCGGGCATCCAGGTCGCGGAGTCCGCGGCCAAGGACGTCAAGCGCGTGCACCTGGAGCTGGGCGGCAAGGCGCCGGTCGTCGTCTTCGAGGACACGGACATCGCCAAGGCCGTCGAGGACATCTCGGTCGCGGGCTACTTCAACGCCGGCCAGGACTGTACGGCCGCCACCCGCGTGCTCGTGCAGGAGTCGATCCACGACGAGTTCGTGGCGGCGCTGGCGAAGGCGGCGTCGGAGACGAAGACGGGCGCTCCGGACGACGAGGACGTGCTCTTCGGTCCGCTGAACAACGAGAACCAGCTGAAGCAGATCACCGGCTTCATCGACCGCCTCCCGGCGCACGCCAAGGTCGAGGCGGGCGGCCAGCGGGTCGGCGACAAGGGGTACTTCTACGCCGCGACGGTCGTCTCGGGCCTCAAGCAGGACGACGAGATCATCCAGAACGAGGTCTTCGGCCCGGTGATCACGGTCCAGTCCTTCACCGACGAGTCGCAGGCGCTGGAGTGGGCGAACGGCGTGGAGTACGCGCTGGCGTCGTCGGTGTGGACGAAGGACCACAGCCGCGCGATGCGGATGTCGAAGTCGCTGGACTTCGGCTGCGTGTGGATCAACACGCACATCCCGCTGGTGGCGGAGATGCCGCACGGTGGCTTCAAGAAGTCGGGCTACGGCAAGGACCTGTCGTCCTACGGGTTCGACGACTACACGCGGATCAAGCACGTGATGACGTCGCTGGACGGGTGACCTCTCACTCCGCGCAGCGGAGTCACGGGTACGGGGCGCGGGGACATCTCCCGCGCCCCGTCCTCATGTCAGCGGCGTGCGGTGGAGGGCGAGGAGCAGGCGCCAGGTCCGGGACGCCATCTCCGGTGGCGTGGCGTCGAGTTCGCCGTGGATCCAGTCCGCCAGGAGCGCTGCGAACGTGGCCGCCACCGCCGTGGCGATCAGGGCCGGGTGCGGGGCGCCCGCCAGTTCGCGTTCGCGGCGGCTGCGGGCGCGGAGTTCCACATGGAGCAGGTCGCCCAGCGGGCCGCTGCCGCCTTCGCGCAGGAGCGGGCGGTAGAGGGGTGCGTGGGCCCACAGGTCCGTGAAGAAGGCCGTCAGGGACGGCGGAGGGGCCGCCGGGTCCGGGGTGCCGCGCCAGGCGTGCAGGGCCTCCACGGCCTCTCGTACGATCTCCGCGCAGGCGTCGACCGCCAGCGCCTCCAGGTCCGTGTAGTGCAGATAGAACGTGGCCCGCCCGAGCCCCGCCCGGCGGACCACCGCCGCGACACTGACGTCCTCGAGCGGCCGGTCCGCGCACTCCTCCAGCAGTGCCGAGCGCAGCCGGGCCCTGGTGCGTTCCGCCCTCGGGTCGCTCATCCGGCCACCAGTACCGCTGCCAGCGCCAGCGCTCCCGGCAGGGCCTGTGCCACGAGGATGCGGCGGTTCGCCGTGAAGCCGCCGTACAGGCCGGCGACGACCACGCAGGCGGTGAAGAAGACCTGGACCCGGTATCCGGTCGGGTCGGCGGCGATCAGGCCCCAGACCAGGCCCGCCGCCAGGAACCCGTTGTACAGGCCCTGGTTCGCCGCGAGCGGGGCCGTCGCGCGGGCCATCTCCGCGTCGAAGCCCGAGAGTTCGCGCCCCGGCCGGCGTTCCCACAGGAACATCTCCAGAACCATGATGTAGACGTGCAGCGCGGCCACCAGGCCGACCAGGACATGCGCCGTTGTGTTCACGACCGACTCTCGTTTCGCGTTGTTGGCGAGATTTATGGACAGATGTCCATGAAGTATAGACACATGTCCATGCTCGACAGGGTGTCCCGTCCCGCCGTCAGGGATCGACGCACCGTCCATTGCCGCCCGGACGGCACCGGCGCCATCCTGCCCACGTGCCAGTCACCCGGATGAACCCCATGTCACGGCGGTCCCTGCTGCGTGCCGTCGGCGCGGGTGCCGCCCTCGCCGGCGGTGCCGCACTCACCGGATGCGGGGTGCCGGCCGCGTACGTGGCGCCGGGCGACCGCGCCGGGCGCGACGACTCCGCGACCGACCGCAGCCTCGACTTCGCCAACTGGCCCCTCTACATCGACACCGACGACGAGAACACCTCCGAGCGCCCCACCCTGGCGGCCTTCACCGAACGCACCGGGATCTCGGTCCGGTACACCGAGGAGATCAACGACAACGACGAGTTCTTCGGGAAGATCAGCCCCGCCCTGATGAACCATCAGGAGACCGGCCGCGATCTGATCGTCATCAGCGACTGGATGGCCGCCCGCTTCGTACGCCTCGGCTGGGTGCAGGAGATGGACCGGGCGAAGCAGCCCCATGTCGCCGAGTACCTGGATCCGCTGCTGCGTTCGCCCGCGTTCGACAAGGGGCGCAGGCACAGCGTGCCCTGGCAGTCGGGCATCACCGGCATCGCGTACAACCGCCGGAAGCTGGGGCGCGAACTGCGGCGCACCGCCGATCTGTGGGCGGACGATCTGCGCGGCCGGGTCACGCTGCTCTCCGGGCTCGACGAGTCGTTCGCACTGCTGATGCAGGCCGACGGAGTCGACATCACCCGCTGGACGGCGGACGACTTCCACGCCGTGTGCGACCGGGTGGAGGCGCTCGTGCGCCGCCGTCACATCAGGCGCTTCACCGGCAACGACTACATCAAGGACCTCGACACGGGCGATGTGCTCGCCTGTCAGGCGTACTCCGGTGATGTCATCCAGCTCCAGGCGGACAACCCCGACATCGAGTTCGTGGTGCCCGAGGAGGGCGCCGAGCTGTGGGCGGAGAGCCTGATGATCCCCAACCTCGCCCGCCACAAGCGCAACGCGGAGGCTCTGGTCGACCACTACTACCGGCCGGAGGTCGCCGCCGAACTCGCGAGCTGGGTCAACTACGTCTGCCCGGTGCCGGCCGCCCGTGACGTACTGGCCTCGTCGAAGGACGAGGAGACGGCCGCGCTCGCCGAGGACCCGCTGATCTTCCCGGACGACGTGATGCGCAGGCGGCTCGCGATCGCCCGGGACATCGCCCCGGAGGAGCGCGCCGGGTTCGCCAGGCGGTGGAACGCGATCGTGGGGCTGTGACAGAGGTCCCGGTCACCCCCCGGGCTGACTTTTTGAACATGTTCATTTCTCGCGTAGGCTGTCGGTATGAGCGAGCGGCAAGCCCTCGTGCGGGGGATACGTGTGTGGCTGGTCTTCTTCATCGTCTGCCTGGTGCTGAGCGGGGCGACGGCGTTCCCGCTGGTGACCGAACTCCGGTGGCTGGAGGACGTGCTGACGTCCTCCGTCTCACCGGTGCCCGAGCACATGCCCGCTCTGATGGAGTGGATCGAGCGCGTGCGCACCGGACTTGACGCGACCGACCGGCAGTACCCGTTCGTGCTGTACGGAACGGACTGGCTGGCCTTCGCCCATCTCGTGATCGCCGTCGCGTTCTACGGCCCCTACCGCGACCCCGTACGCAATATCTGGGTGATCGAGTTCGGCATGATCGCCTGCGCCGGGATCATCCCGCTCGCCCTGATCTGCGGGCCGGTCCGCGGGATTCCCTTCTGGTGGTCGGTCATCGACATGTCCTTCGGGGTCCTCGGTGTGATCCCGCTGTCCATCGTGCGGCGCAGGATCAAGCGCCTGGAAGCCCTGGACACGACGGCGCCCGGGGCCGCGGCGGCTCCGGCCGCGGTCTGAACCCCTGCCGGAGCCGTCCACGGGTCGGGCAGTGACCGCGGTGGCCGCGCGCGTGTCGCGGCCGTGTCCGCTACGGCTTGCGGGCCACCGCGCCGAACTGGGCCACCTGCGGGAACCGGTCCTCCGTCGACACGTCGTGCCGCCAGCGGGCGCAGGAGACGATGCCCGGCTCCAGCACTTCCAGGCCGTCCAGGAACGACGCGAACTCCTCGCCGCTGCGGGCGCAGATCGGCGGGGTTGCGTTCTCGTTCCAGAAGCGCATCGCGTCCGCGTTGCCCTCGCCGCCCAGCTCCAGCGTCGGATGGGTGAGGACCAGGTAGCTGCCGGAGGGCACCGCGTCCATCAGCGTCCGCACGATGGAGCGCGCCTCGTCGGTGTCCGCGACGAAGTTCAGGATGCCGAGCAGCATCACGGCCACCGGCTGCTGAAGATCCAGCGTCGATCCGACGGCCCGGACGATCCCCTGCGGGTCGTGCGCGTCGGCATCCAGATATGCGGTCGTCCCACCGGTGGAGCTGGTGAGCAGGGCGCGGGCGTGCGCCAGCACGATCGGGTCGTTGTCGACGTAGACGATCCGCGCGTCGGGGGCGACGCGCTGCGCGACCTCGTGGGTGTTCTCCACGGTCGGCAGCCCGGTGCCGATGTCCAGGAACTGCCGTACGCCCGCCTCGCCGGCCAGATACGTCACCGCGCGGCCCAGGAACGCCCGGTCGGCGCGCGCGACTTCGCCGATGCTCGGGTAGAGGCCGGTGACGTGGTCGCCCACGGCGCGGTCGACCGGATAGTTGTCCTTGCCGCCCAGCCAGTGGTTCCAGACTCTGGCGTTGTGCGCTACATCGGTTCGTATCCTGTCGCTCACTGTCTGCCCCTCCGCCGGCTGCGTGGGCCCATCATGCCGGAATGATCAAGTGCGCGGGGTTCCGGGCGAGTTGAACCCGAGCACGGAGTGCAGCGCGTCGACGCGGTTGGTCGTGATGGCATCGACGCCGGCCCGGATCAGCCGCCGCATGGTGCGCCGGGTGTCGGCCGTCCACGCGGAGACCAGCATGCCGTCCGCGTGCACGCGGTCCGCCAGCTCCGGACTCACCAGCCCGAACCGGTAGTTGAGCGAGCGGGGCCGCAGCGCGTCGATCAGAGCCGGGCGCGGCGGTGCGAGCGACGTCCAGGTCAGCGCGATCTCGGCGGACGGGTCCGCCTTCCGCGCGGCCAGCATGGTGACCGGCCCCGCGCAGTAGTACGTCCGGTCGGCCGCCCCGCACTCGTGGACCGTGCCGACCACCTCCCGTACCGTCTCCTCGGTCGCGCCGGGCAGGTCGATCATCAGGCGGTGCGCACCGGCGTCGAGCAGGGCCTCCCGCAGCGTCGGCACCCCGCCGCCCGTCAGCTCCGCCACCTGCGCGTGGCCGAGCCGGGAGACCGGCCGGTCGTGGCCCCACATCCGCTTCAGCGTGTCGTCGTGCAGCAGGACCGGTACGCCGTCACGGGTCAGGCGCACATCGATCTCGACCGCGTCCGCGCCCCGCAGGACGGCGGAGCGGATCGAGGGCAGGGTGTTCTCCCGGACCCGGTAGGGGTCGCCGCGATGGGCCACGGCGCTGACGAGGCGCGCGCGCCCGCCGCCGGCGGTCACCGGGCCGGCCATGCCGAGGTGTACGCGTCGATCTCCTCGGCGATGCGCGCCTTGCCCGCCGGGTCGAGGAAGGACGCCTCGACGCCGTTCTTCGCGAGGTCGGCGAGCCCGCGCTCGTCGAGGCCGAGCAGCCGGGCCGCCACCCCGTACTCGGTGTTGAGGTCGGTGCCGAACATCGGCGGGTCGTCGCTGTTGATCGTCACCAGCACCCCGGCCGCGACCATCTCCTTTATGGGGTGCTCGTCGAGAACGGTGACGGCGCGGGTGGCGATGTTCGAGGTCGGGCAGACCTCCAGCGGGATGCGGTGCTCCGCGAGGTGGGCCAGCAGCGCCGGGTCCTGCACGGCGCTGGTGCCGTGCCCGATGCGCTCGGCGCGCAGATCCCTCAGCGCGTCCCAGATGGTCTCCGGTCCGGTCGTCTCGCCGGCGTGCGGCACGGAGTGCAGCCCGGCGGCGATGGCGCGGTCGAAGTACGGCTTGAACTGAGGGCGCGGCACCCCGATCTCCGGTCCGCCCAGACCGAAGGCGACCAGGCCCTCCGGATGCAGGTCCACGGCGAGCCGGGCGGTCTCGGCGGCTGCCTCGAGCCCTGCCTCTCCGGGGATGTCGAAGCACCAGCGCAGCACCACACCGAGTTCGGCCTCGGCCGCCGTGCGGGCGTCCTCGATGGCGGCCATGAAGGCCTTCTCGTCGATGCCGCGGCGGGTCGAGGAGAACGGCGTGACGGTCAGCTCGGCGTAGCGGATGTTCTGCCGGGCCATGTCACGGGCCACCTCGAAGGTGAGCAGCCGTACGTCCTCCGGGGTGCGGATCAGGTCCACGACCGAGAGGTAGACATCGATGAAGTGCGCGAAGTCGGTGAAGGTGAAGTAGTCGACGAGCGCCTCGGGGTCGGTGGGCACCTTGGAGTCGGGGTGGCGGGCGGCGAGTTCGGCGACGATGCGGGGCGAGGCCGATCCGACGTGGTGAACGTGCAGTTCCGCCTTGGGAAGCCCCGCGATGAAGGGGTGCAGATCGGTCATCGGGGGCCTCCTGTGCATTCTTCGGCTCGGGTCAGGGATCATCGTATGTGGCCGGTCCGGGACGTGGCACAGGCCGTAGCATGAGCGAATCACGATGGGGGAGAACCAATGTCAGACCAGCAGGCCCAGCCGCCGGGTGAGCCCCGCGACCGCGACCCGTGGGCGCCGCCGGAGAGCAGTGCGGCGCAGGACCGTGTGCCGCTGGACAAGCCCCGCCCCCCGGTTCCGCAGGTGCACGACCAGCCGACGATGACGGCGATGCCCGGGATGGGCCCCGACGGCACCGGCTCGGTGCCGCCGCCCCCGATAGCCCCGGGCGGACCCGCCCAGCCCACCCCGGGCATGTACGGCTACCCGGCCGCCCCGGCCGCTCCGTACCCCGGCTACGGCGGCCCCACGGGCCCCGATCCCTTCGGCCACCCGGGATACCCCGGCTACCAGAGTTACGGCCAGAACGCGGCCTGGCAGGGCTCCCCGGCCAACGGCATGGGCACCACGGCGATGGTGCTCGGCATCCTCTCCGTCTGCCTGTTCTGCCTCTACGGCGTGGTCGCGATCGTTCTCGGCGTCCTCGCGCTGATCTTCGGCATCCTCGGCCGCAAGCGGGTCCAGCGGGGCGAGGCCACCAACAACGGCATGGCGCTCGCCGGGATCATCCTCGGCTCCGTCGGCATCGTCATCGGCGTCGTCGTGGTGGCGCTGCTGGCCTGGGGCATCACCACGGCGATCAACGAGGACAGGAAGAGGGACGACGAGTACTCGACCCCGGACGACTACTCGAACTCGCTCGTGATCGAGAACGACCGGGACGCCGCGCCCCTCACCCTCCCGGCGCGCTAGCCCGGCGACCCGCCCTCCCGAGTCCCGGACCCTCCCAGCTCCTCACGCGCCTCCATCAGCGCGAACCCCAGCAGGTTCAGCCCGCGCCAGCGCGTGGGGTCCTGCGCCCTCTCGTCGTCCGCGGCCAGCCCGATGCCCCACACCCGGTCCAGCGGGCTGGCCTCGACGAGCACCCGGTCCCCGGTGGCCAGCAGAAACGCCAGCAGATCCGGGTGCTGGGCGAACTTGTGCACACTGCCGGTGCGGACGATCGCGAACCGCTCGCGCTTCCATGTCTCGTCCTTGAATCCGCGCACCAGCCGTCCGGCCCGCTTGGCCGCCCCCGGGTTCGCCGCATCGAGCGCCTGACGCTCCGCGTCCGCGTCACCGAACAGCCGCGCTTTCTGCGCCATCATCCAGTGCTCGGCCGTCGCGTACCGCACGCCGTCGACCTCGAACGGCGACGGCCACCACTGACTCAGGCAGCTCGCTCCCACTTGTCCGTCCCGGCGCGGTGCATGTCCCCAAAAATGCAGATACTTGATGTGTTGACCACTACCGATCTGCCGCATCAACTCGCTCATCCCCATACACGCGAGTTTTCCATCCACCACTGACACTCCGTACGGCGATGAGCCCGCCGACGCGACACATGGTCGACCGATTCCGTCGCGTAATCAAAAGGCAACTACGGAATCACTTGTTGGACCGCAGGTGCTCTGTCAGGATCGGCACTCAAATCGAGCTGGGACAACGGAGAGCGTCATGGGCAACCGCTTCCAGGTGCAGGACCGCTTCGCAGACGGCGCGCAGTACATCGGCGGCACGCTGCGGGCCGGCACCTCAGGACGTACGCACGACATCGTGGACCCGGCGACCGGCGAGACGGCCCACACCTACGAGCTGGCCGGAGCCGTCGACGTCGACGCGGCGGTCGCCGCCGCCCGCGAGGCGTTCCCCGGCTGGTCGGGGGCCACCCCGGGCGAGCGCTCCGACGCCCTGCACCGCTTCGCGTCCGTGCTAGCCGAGCAGGCCGAGGACCTGGCGCAGGCCGAGTCGCTGCAGTGCGGCAAGCCGATCAAGCTCAGCACCGAGTTCGATGTGCCGGGAACCGTCGACAACACCGCCTTCTTCGCCGGTGCCGCCCGCCATCTGCAGGGACAGTCCGCCGGCGAGTACAGCGGCGACCACACCTCCTACGTACGCAGGGAGGCCATCGGCGTCGTCGGATCCATCGCGCCCTGGAACTACCCGCTCCAGATGGCGGCCTGGAAGGTCCTGCCGGCCATCGCCGCAGGCAACACCATCGTCCTCAAGCCCGCCGAGATCACCCCGCTGACCTCGCTCCTGTTCGCCCAGGCGGCGACGGAGGCGGGCATCCCCGACGGCGTCGTCAACATCATCAACGGAGCCGGCCGGGACGCGGGCGAGCATCTGGTCGGCCACGCGGACGTCGCCATGACCTCCTTCACCGGCTCCACCGCGGTGGGCAAGCGGGTCGCCGAGATCGCCACCTCCACCGTGAAGCGGCTCCACCTGGAACTGGGCGGCAAGGCACCCTTCCTCGTCTTCGACGACGCCGACCTCGAATCCGCCGTCCACGGCGCGGTCGCCGGTTCGCTGATCAACACGGGCCAGGACTGCACGGCAGCCACCCGCGCCTATGTGCAGCGCCCGCTGTACGACGCGTTCGTCAGCGGCGTCGCCGATCTGATGGCGACCGTACGGCTCGGCGACCCCTTCGACCCGGCGACCGACCTCGGCCCGCTCGTCTCGCACGCCCAGCGCGACCGCGTCGCCGGATTCATCGACCGCGCGCGGGGCTACGCCACCGTCGTCACCGGCGGCGAAGCGCCCGGAGGTGAGCTCCGGAACGGCGCGTACTACCGCCCCACCCTCGTCACCGGCGCCGCCCAGGACAGCGAGATCGTCCAGTCCGAGATCTTCGGCCCGGTCCTGGTCGTCCTCCCCTTCGACGCGGACGAGGAAGGCATCGCGCTCGCCAACGACACCCCCTACGGCCTCGCCGCCTCCGCCTGGACCCGGGACGTCTACCGCGCCGGACGCGCGACCCGTGAGATCAAGGCCGGCTGCGTGTGGGTGAACGACCACATCCCGATCATCAGCGAGATGCCTCACGGCGGATACAAGGCATCGGGCTACGGAAAGGACATGTCGGCGTACTCCTTCGAGGAGTACACGCAGGTCAAGCACGTGATGTTCGACAACACCGCGGTGGTCCGCAAGGACTGGCACCGCACCGTCTTCGGAGACCGATAGCCGCCACCCGCCCCATCAGCGGCACCATCCCGAAAGGGCACAGCTCATGGACCACAACGAGCCCGACGGCCTCTCCCAGGCCCAACTGGCGGCGATGCGGCGCAGCCTGGCGAACGGCCGCGGCTCCCTCTCCCGCCGTTCGCTGCTGCGCGCCTCCGGCATCGGCGCCCTCACGGTCGGCGGCCTCAGTGCCCTGACGTCGTGCGGCATCCCGGCGGCCAAGCGCGAAGGCGAAGCGGCCTCCGACGACCACTCCGACACGGAGAAGCAGCTCAGCTTCTCCAACTGGACGGAGTACATGGACATCAGCGAGGACGAGAAGAGCCGTCCCACGCTGGCCGCGTTCACCAAGCGCACCGGGATCAGGGTCAAGTACACCGAGGACATCAACGACAACGTCGAGTTCTTCGGGAAGATCCAGCCCCAGCTCGCGGCCGGCCAGGACACCGGCCGTGACCTGATCAACGTCACCGACTGGCTGGCCGCCCGGATGATCCGGCTCGGCTGGGTGCAGAAGCTGGACGCATCGCTGCTCCCGCACGCGTACGCCAACCTCTCGCCCCAGTTCCGCAGTCCGGACTGGGACCCGGGGCGCGCGTACTCCTACCCCTGGACCGGCATTCCGGCCGTCATCGCCTACAACACCAAGGCGACCGGCGGGAAGAAGGTCGACTCCGTCACCCAGCTGCTGGACGACCCCACCCTCAAGGGCCGGGTCAGCTTCCTCACCGAGATGCGCGACACCGTCGGTATGACGCTCCTGGACATGGGCAAGGACCCCGGCAAGGTCAACGACGCCGACTACGACGCCGCCATCAGCCGCCTGCAGAAGGCCGTCGACAAGAAGCAGATCCGCCGGTTCACGGGCAACGACTACACCTCGGACCTCGACAAGGGCGACATCGCCGCCTGTGTCGCCTGGGCCGGTGACCTCATCCAGCTGCAGGTCGACAACCCCGACATCCAGTACGCGATCCCGGCCGCCGGCTACATGACGGCCACCGACAACCTGCTGGTCCCGGCGCACGCCAGGCATCAGAAGAACGCCACCCGGCTGATCGATTACTACTACGAGCTCCCCGTCGCGGCCCAACTCGCCGCCTACATCAACTACGTGACGCCGGTGGCCGGAGTCGGCACCGAACTCACGAAGATCGACCCCGAGCTGGCCAAGAATCCGCTGATCATCCCGGATGCGGCCATGGCGGCCAAGTCCCACTCCTTCCGCTCGCTCTCCGCCAAGGAAGAGACGGCGTACGAGGAGAAGTTCGCCAAGCTCATCGGCGCCTGACCTCCCCCTGCCCCGACACACCTGGGACCGCGACCCATGACTGAAAAGACAGCGGGCGGCGATGTCCGCCTCACTGGGATCAGCAAGACCTACGGCTCGTTCACGGCCGTCCAGCCGATGGACCTGACCGTCCCGCAGGGCTCGTTCTTCGCCCTGCTCGGCGCGTCCGGCTGCGGCAAGACGACCACGCTGAGGATGATCGCCGGACTCGAGGAGCCCACCACCGGCACGATCTCGCTCGGTGGAACGGACGTCACCGATCTCCCGCCGCACAAGCGCCCGGTCAACACCGTCTTCCAGAGCTATGCGCTCTTCCCGCACCTGAACATCTACGAGAACATCGCGTTCGGCCTGCGCCGGCGCGGCGTCAAGTCGGTGAAGAAGCAGGTCGGCGACATGCTGGACCTCGTCCAGCTCGGCGACTTCGCCCAGCGCAAGCCGCACCAGCTCTCCGGTGGCCAGCAGCAGCGCGTCGCCGTCGCCCGTGCGCTGATCAACCACCCGCAGGTCCTGCTCCTCGACGAGCCGCTCGGCGCCCTCGACCTCAAGCTGCGCCGTCAGATGCAGCTGGAGCTCAAGCGCATCCAGACCGAGGTCGGCATCACCTTCGTCCATGTCACCCACGACCAGGAGGAGGCCATGACCATGGCCGACACGGTCGCGGTGATGAACAAGGGACGTGTCGAGCAGCTGGGCGCGCCCGCCGATCTGTACGAGAACCCGCACACCACGTTCGTCGCCAACTTCCTCGGCACCTCCAACCTCATCGAGGCCGAGGTCGTCGAGTGCGGCGGCAACGAGGTCACCGTCACCGCGGCCGACGCGAAGCTGCGGCTGCCCGTCGGCCGCTGTGCCACCCGGCCGAGCCCCGGCGGCAAGCTGCTGGTCGGTGTGCGCCCGGAGAAGATCACGCTGGCCCACGCCGACGACGCCGGCACCATCGCCGACGGACGCAACCGGTTCACCGGCACGATCGCGGACTCCAGCTTCATCGGGGTCTCGACCCAGTTCGTCATCGACAGCCCGGTCTGCCCGGAGCTGGAGGTCTACGCACAGAATATCGAGCGCGACCCGCGACTGGTACCCGGCGCCCGGGTGGTCCTGCACTGGAACCCCGAGCACACCTTCGGCCTCGATGCCGCACAGTCCCTGCTTGCAGGAACGACGGGCGACGCGGGTGTGGAGACGGTCGAGGAGAAGACACCATGACCGTCACCGAGGCGCCGCCCGCACCGCCGGCCCCCGAGCCGGTCGTCCACAAGACCTCCGTGCGGCGCAGGCTCGTCCCGTACTGGCTGCTGCTGCCCGGCATCCTGTGGCTGGTCGTCTTCTTCGCACTGCCGCTGGTCTACCAGGCGTCCACGTCCGTGCAGACGGGGTCGCTGGAAGAGGGCTTCGAGGTCACCTGGCACTTCCAGACCTACTGGGACGCGCTGACCGAGTACTACCCGCAGTTCCTGCGCTCGCTGTTGTACGCGGGCACGGCGACGGCCTTGTGCCTGCTGCTCGGCTATCCGCTCGCGTACCTGATGGCGTTCCGGGCGGGCCGCTACCGCAATCTGCTGCTGGTCCTGGTCATCGCGCCGTTCTTCACCAGCTTCCTGATCCGTACGCTCGCCTGGAAGACGATCCTCGCTGACAGCGGACCGGTGGTGGAGGTGCTCAACTCCGTCGGCTTCCTCGACGTCACCAACTGGCTCGGGATGACGGACGGAAGCCGGGTGCTGGCCACCCCGCTGGCGGTGGTCACCGGTCTCACGTACAACTTCCTGCCGTTCATGGTGCTGCCGCTGTACACCTCGCTGGAGCGGATCGACCCACGGCTCCACGAGGCGGCCGGCGACCTGTACGCCAAGCCGTCCACCACGTTCCGCAAGGTGACCTTCCCGCTGTCCATGCCGGGCGTGGTCTCCGGGACGCTGCTGACGTTCATCCCGGCGAGCGGCGACTACGTGAACGCCGAACTGCTCGGCTCCACGGACACCCGGATGATCGGCAATGTCATCCAGTCGCAGTTCCTGCGGGTGCTCGACTACCCGACCGCGGCCGCGTTGTCGTTCATTCTCATGGCAGTCGTGCTGATCGTGGTCACGGTCTACATCCGACGGGCCGGAACGGAGGATCTGGTCTGATGCGCTGGCTCAGGCACAACCTTGTGGTCATCGCGGGCATCCTCACGCTCGCGTATCTGATCCTGCCGAACATCGTCGTGATGGTGTTCTCGTTCAACAGGCCGGCCGGGCGATTCAACTACTCCTGGCGGGAGTTCTCCACCGACGCGTGGAAGGACCCGTGCGGCGTCGCCGACATGTGCGGCTCGCTGTCGCTGTCGCTGCAGATCGCCCTGTGGGCGACGATCGGCGCCACCGTGCTCGGCTCGATGATCGCCTTCGCGCTGGTCCGCTACCGCTTCCGGGCGCGCGGCACGATCAACTCGCTGATCTTCCTGCCGATGGCGATGCCCGAGGTGGTCATGGCCGCCTCGCTGCTGACTCTGTTCCTCAACCTGGGCGCCCAGCTGGGCTTCTGGACCATCCTCATCGCGCACACCATGTTCTGCCTGAGCTTCGTCGTGGTGGCGGTCAAGGCGCGCGTGCTGTCGATGGACCCCCGGCTCGAGGAGGCGGCACGCGACCTGTACGCGGGACCCGTGCAGACCTTCGTACGGGTGACGCTGCCGATCGCGGCGCCCGGCATCGCCGCCGGCGCGATGCTCGCCTTCGCGCTCTCCTTCGACGACTTCATCATCACCAACTTCAACTCGGGCAACACCGTCACCTTCCCCATGTTCGTCTGGGGCTCGGCACAGCGCGGAACGCCCGTCCAGATCAACGTCATCGGCACGGCCATGTTCATCATCGCCGTCCTCATCGTGGTCTCCGGACAGCTCATCAGCAGCCGGAGAAAGAACAGCGCACTGCCCAAGTAAGGCCTTCAGGGCCCTCGAAGGAGTGGAAACCATGGCCCCAGGCGCCATGACCTTTGCCTCATCCCTTTCCGACGCCCGGCCCGTCTCCTTCTGGCTGGACGACCCCGCGAAGCCGGACGCGCAGCCCGCACTGACCGGCGACGAGCACACCGACCTGCTCGTCGTCGGCGGCGGCTACAGCGGCCTGTGGACCGCGCTGCTCGCCAAGGAGCGCGACCCCGGCCGGGACGTCGTCCTGATCGAGGGGCACGAGGTGGGCTGGGCCGCCTCGGGCCGCAACGGAGGCTTCTGCGCCGCGTCCCTCACACACGGTCTCGGCAACGGACTCGCCCGCTGGCCGGGAGAGCTGGCCAAGCTGGAGGAGCTGGGCGAGCGCAATCTCGACGCCATCGAGGACGCGGTGAAGCGCTACGCGATCGACTGCGACTTCGAGCGCACCGGCGAGATCGACGTCGCCACCGAGCCGCACCACCTGCGGGAACTGGAGGAGATGTACGAGGAGGCCGGCCGGCTCGGCTTCGACGGGCTCGAACTGCTCGACCGGGACACGATGCGCGCGCAGGTGAACTCGCCGACCTTCCTCGGCGGCCTCTGGGACCGCCGGGGCGTCGCCATGCTGCACCCGGCGAAGCTTGCCTGGGGCCTCAAGCGGGCCTGTCTCGACCTCGGCGTGCGGATCCACGAGCACACCCGCGGCCTGGAACTCGCCGCCTCCGGCGCCGGGATGGCCGTCCGCACCCCCTACGGCCGTGTCTTCGCCGACCGGGTGGCACTCGGCACCAATGTCTTCCCGTCGCTGGTCAAGCGGCTGCGGTCGTACACGGTGCCGGTGTACGACTACGCCCTGATGACGGAACCGCTCAGCGTCGAGCAGCGTGCCGCGATCGGCTGGGAGGGCCGCCAGGGGCTCGGCGACGTCGCCAATCAGTTCCACTACTTCCGTGTCACCGCCGACCACCGCATCCTGTGGGGCGGCTACGACGCCGTCTACCCGTACGGCGGCAAGGTCAGCGCCGAGCTGGACCACCGGCCCGAGACCTATCTGAAGCTCGCCGGCCACTTCTTCCGCTGCTTTCCGCAGCTGGAGGGCCTGCGCTTCAGCCATGCCTGGGGCGGTGCGATCGACACCTGTTCGCGCTTCTCCGCGTTCTTCGGCACGGCGCACGGCGGCAAGGTGGCCTACGCCGCCGGCTACACGGGCCTCGGTGTCGGCGCCACGCGCTTCGGCGGCGACGTCATGCTCGATCTCCTGTCGGGGGAGCGGACCGAGCGCACGGAGCTGGACATGGTGCGCAGCAAGCCGCTGCCGTTCCCGCCCGAACCGGTGGCATGGGCCGGTATCGGACTCACCAAATGGTCGCTGGCCAGGGCGGATGCGAACGGCGGCCGGCGCAATGTGTGGCTGCGGGCCATGGACCGGATGGGTCTCGGCTTCGACAGCTGACGGCACCTGACGGGCCGTGACCCGGTCCACTGCCAATTGGTAGCCCCAAGTCGCGTCATCCATCGGGCCGAGCGCGCTCTCCCTTGTGTACGTACTCACGGACACAGGGAAACGGAGGGCCGGCATGACTGGCTCGGGGGACAAGGCAGCGGTCGAGTGGCTGGCATCGGTGGCGCCCAGCCCGGAGGCCTGCCGGTGGGAGTGGGAGCGCAACCCCCACGGGGTCGCCCTGCTGCCCGCCGGCCGGCGCTGGGACGTGCTGATCGTGCCCGGCGTGCTGGGCTATCCGACCCTCGACGTACTGACCCGTCTGGTCGACAGGCCCGGACCGGTGCTCGCCGACTTCGGCGACTCCCGGATGGGTTTCTTCGTGCCGCCGGGCACGGCCGCGCGCTGGCTCGGTACGGGCGTACGCAGCGCGGGATCCGGCACCTGGATCGTCGTGCCGTACCCGGGGCGGGCCAGTGGCCGCGGAGTGCGCTGGCTGATCACGCCCGACGGCACCGGCACGCTCACCGATCCCACTCTGCTGGAGCTCGCCATGCACGAGGCGGCGGCATCGCTGGCCCGCGGCGGAGAAGAGTGAGGGCCCGGAACTGTCAGAGGTCTTGACAACCATATTGGTCTGGACCAAATTGTGCGCGCACTCCCACCTCGTTCCCCCCATGCCCGGAGGCAGTTGTGGACCGCACCAGACCTTTGGCCGCCCTGGCGGCGGCCGCGCTCGCCATCAGCGGATTGGCCGCCACGACCACCACCGCCGAAGCGGCCGACACGGAACTCGCCGGCAACGGCGGCTTCGAGGCCGGTCTCACCGGCTGGAGCTGCACCGCGGGCAGCGGAGCCGTCGTCAGCTCACCGACGCACAGCGGCAGTTCGGCCCTCAAGGCCACGCCCGCCGGGAGCGACAACGCCCGCTGCAGCCAGACCGTCACGGTCAAGCCCAACTCCGACTACACCCTGAGCGGTTGGGTCCAGGGCGAATACGTCTACCTCGGTGCCTCCGGCACCGGCACCACCGACGTCTCGACCTGGACCCCGTCCGCGACCGGCTGGCAGAAGCTCTCGACGGCCTTCCGCACGGGCGCGTCCACCACCTCCGTCACCATCTACACCCACGGCTGGTACGGCACCGCCGCCTACCACGCCGACGACATCTCGCTGCTCGGCCCCGGCGGCGACCCGGTCCAGCTTCCGGTCGCCCCCACCGGCCTGAAGGCCGGTTCCCCCGGCTCCACCTCCGTGCCGCTGAGCTGGTCGCCCGTCTCCGGTGCCACGGGCTACAACGTCTACCGCGGCGGCACCAAGGTCTCCTCGGTGAGCGGGACTTCGGCCACCGTGACGGGGCTGTCGCCCAGCACCGCGTACAGCTTCCAGGTCACCGCGACGAACAGTGCCGGTGAGTCGCCGAAGTCGACGACGGTGGGCGCGACGACCACCGGCGGGGGCGGCGACACCGGCGGGGACCTGCCGGCCCACGCTCTGGTCGGCTATCTGCACGCCAGCTTCGCCAACGGCTCCGGCTACACGCGCATGGCGGACGTCCCCGACTCCTGGGACGTCATCAACCTCGCCTTCGGTGAACCCACCTCGGCCACCTCCGGCGACATCCGCTTCAGCCTCTGCCCGGCTGGGGGTCCCCCCGGCGCTGGCGAAGCCGTGCCAGGGGGAGAGTGCCCGAACGTCGAGTCCGTCGCGGACTTCAAGGCCGCCATCAAGGCCAAGCAGGCGGCCGGCAAGAAGGTCCTGATCTCCATCGGCGGCGCCAACGGCCAGGTGCAGCTGTCGTCCACGGCCGCCCGGGACACCTTCGTCTCCTCCGTCTCGAAGATCATCGACGAGTACGGCCTCGACGGCCTGGACATCGACTTCGAAGGCCACTCCCTCTCGCTGAACACCGGCGACACGGACTTCCGCTCGCCGACCACGCCGGGCATCGTCAACCTGATCTCGGCGGTCAGGACGCTCAAGGCGAAGTACGGCTCCGACTTCGTGCTCACCATGGCCCCGGAGACGTTCTTCGTGCAGCTGGGGTACCAGTACTACGGCTCCGGACCCTGGGGCGGACAGGATCCGCGCGCGGGTGCCTACCTGCCCGTCATCCACGCCCTGCGCGACGATCTGACCCTGCTGCACGTCCAGGACTACAACTCCGGCTCGATCATGGGCCTCGACAACCAGTACCACTCCATGGGCGGCGCGGACTTCCACATCGCCATGACCGACATGCTGCTCACCGGCTTCCCGGTCGCGGGCGACCAGACGAAGGTCTTCCCCGCGCTGCGGCCCGAGCAGGTCGCCATCGGGCTGCCGGCCTCCACGCAGGCGGGCAACGGGCACACCTCGCCCGCCGAGGTGAACAAGGCGCTCGACTGCCTGACGAGAAAGGCCAATTGCGGCTCGTACGCCACGCACGGCACCTGGCCCTCCCTGCGGGGGCTGATGACCTGGTCGATCAACTGGGACCGGTTCAACCAGTGGGAGTTCTCGAGGAACTTCGACGCCTACCGCTGGAACTGATCAGCAGCAGCGTCCCGCACAGGCACCAGCTGCCGACCACGTCCAGCGGCCAGTGGTAGCCGCGCAGCACGAGACCGATGCCCGTCGCCAGGGTGAGCACCAGGGCGGCGGGCATCGTCCGTCGCAGCCTCACCTGCGGCGCGAGGAGCAACGCGGCGGCGCCGTACGCGACCATCGCGGTCGCGGTGTGCCCCGACGGGTAGTAGCCGCTCGCCTCGGTGAGCGGCCCCTGGCGGTCGATCAGCGCCTTGAGCGGCACGACGAGCGCGGGCACGGCGGCCATGGTGAGAACGGCGGTGACCGCCTCGGTGCGGCGGGACCTCCCGCCGCGCCACAGGGCGTACGCGAGGGCCGCCGCCAGCACCGGCAGCGCGACCACCATGCTGCCGAGGTCGGCCATCGCTTCGGTGAGGGGCCTCGGGGCCTCACCGACGACGGCCAGCCCGGCGCGCTCGTCCAGCGAACGCAGCGGACCGTCGGCGGCCACCTGCCAGGTGATCAGGCAGAACAGCACCAGGCAGGCCGTCGCCGCCGCCAGGGAACGAGGAAAAGCCGACCGCCTCGGAACAGGGGGGGTGGTTCCGAGGTGGTCGGCCGGACCGGTTTGCCGCGCGCCCCGGGGGGTTTGGGGCGGGCGGCCATCCGATCGGTGAGGAGTTCCGGAGCCGGAGGCCCCAGTGGTGTGCGCGAGGGCACGACCAGGACAAAGCTGGGGAGGCCTCGCCCTGGAGTCGCCCGCAATCCACTGCGGACGGGGTGTTTCTCTCATCTGCCGAAACCGTACGGCAGGGGCCGGGGGGACCGACAGGCGGATCTCCATCCCGCCATTGGCCCCCCACAGCTTCTTCACAGGCCCCGACCGTTCCGGTGCGTCAGACGCCCGCGAAGGCCTGCTCGAGGATGTCGAGACCCTCGTTGAGCAGGTCCTCGCCGATGACCAGCGGCGGCAGGAAGCGCAGCACGTTGCCGTAGGTGCCACAGGTCAGGACCAGCAGGCCCTCCGCGTGACAGGCCTTGGCCAGCGCGGCGGTCGCGGCAGCGTTCGGCTCCTTGGAGTCCCGGTCCGTCACGAGCTCGATCGCGATCATCGCGCCACGGCCGCGGATGTCGCCGATGATGTCGAACTTCTCCGCCATCGCGGTGAGCCGGCCCTTCATGACCTCCTCGATGCGCTTGGCCTTCGCGTTGAGGTCGAGCTCCTTCATGGTCTCGATCGCGCCCAGCGCACCGGCGCAGGCCACCGGGTTGCCGCCGTAGGTGCCGCCGAGGCCGCCCGCGTGCGGGGCGTCCATGATCTCGGCGCGGCCCGTCACGGCGGCGAGCGGCAGGCCGCCCGCGATGCCCTTGGCGGTGGTGATCAGGTCGGGGACGACGCCCTCGTCCTCGCAGGCGAACCACTGGCCGGTGCGGCAGAAGCCGGACTGGATCTCGTCCGCGACGAAGACGATGCCGTTGTCCTTGGCGAACTGGGCGATCGCCGGCAGGAAGCCCTTGGCCGGCTCGATGAAGCCGCCCTCGCCGAGGACCGGCTCGATGATGATCGCGGCGACGTTCTCGGCCCCGACCTGCTTGTTGATCATGTCGATGGCCTGTGCGGAGGCCTCGGCACCGGCGTTCTCGGCACCGGTCGGCCAGCGGTAGCCGTAGGCGACCGGCACGCGGTAGACCTCAGGGGCGAACGGGCCGAAGCCGTGCTTGTACGGCATGTTCTTGGCGGTCAGCGCCATCGTCAGGTTGGTACGGCCGTGGTAGCCGTGGTCGAACACGACGACCGCCTGGCGCTTGGTGTGCGCACGGGCGATCTTGACGGCGTTCTCGACGGCCTCGGCACCCGAGTTGAACAGCGCGGACTTCTTCTCGTGGTCGCCCGGCGTCAGCTCGGCCAGGGCCTCGGCGACCGCCACGTACCCCTCGTACGGCGTCACCATGAAACAGGTGTGGGTGAAGTCGGCGAGCTGGGCGGTCGCCCGGCGTACGACGGCCTCGGCGGAGGCGCCGACCGAGGTCACGGCGATGCCGGACCCGAAGTCGATGAGGCGGTTGCCGTCGACGTCCTCGACGATGCCGCCACCGGCGCGGGCGGTGAAGACGGGCAGCACCGAGCCCACACCACCGGCGACCGCGGCGGTGCGACGGGCCTGGAGCTCGATCGACTTCGGTCCGGGGATGGCGGTGACGACGCGGCGCTCCTGCGGGATTGCGGTCATGAGGGGCTCCTGGGGTGCTTTGGGACGCTGCTTCTTCTTTCTCCGCAGGCTAGGCGGGCGAGAGGGGGGTGGGCATGCGCCGGTTGGGAGTGTTGGGGGTGAGTCCTTGTCCGAGTCGGACATAGGCGCCGGCGCCGGGGCGGCCGTGCGGGGGATGGGCGATGCCGTCGGGCGGGGGATCGGCGACTCCGTCGGGCCGGCCGGGCGGGGCGAATCGGTGAACTACCCCCACAGGGGCACTAGATTGACCGTGCACAGAGCGGGCCTGGCTGGTCAGGGGGCAGCGGTTTCATGGAATCCGAAGGCACATTCGACGCACGCGGTACGCGGTCCGATTCCGTGCCACGTCCCGCCGGGCCACCGCCCGACGAGCCGTCGATGCCGCCCGGAACCCCCGCGCGGCCGGCGCAGGCGCCGGTGTCCCGCCCGGCGGTCGTGGAGTGGCTGCGCACCCCGCGGCCTGCCGCCGCCCCGGGGATCTGGCGTCTGGCCCACCGTGAGCGGCCGCAGGAGGAGCCGGACCTCGTGCCCGCCCGCCAGCTGTTCAGTGGCGCCTTCATCGCCTACCTCTGCGGCTGGCTCCTCTGGTCACTGCTGTGGAACGGCTACCTGGACGGTTGGTGGTTCTTCGTCAAGGACTGGTGGCTGCTGCCGATGCTGTGGCTGGTCCCGGACGACTGGCGGGCACAGGGCAGCCAGAACGCGGAACTCTTCGTCGCCGCGACCTACCTCTACGACGCCCTCGTTCTCGGCCTGCTCGCAGTCGGTTTCGGGCGGGTGGGCAACTGGCGCGAGGTCTGGCAGCGCTACGGCGTGCCGCTGTGGCCGCTTTTCGTCCTGCTGCCGGGCGTGTGGCGCGAAATGCCCCGTACCGTCACATGGCTCGCCTGGGTGTCGAACATCTACTACGTGCTGCTCGTGGCCGCCGTGATCGCGGCTGTGGGACGGATCGGCACCTGGCCGCCCGTACGGCGTCGGCTGGGGACCGCCGGGCCGGCGGCCGCGCCCCCGCCTCCGCCTGAAGCCGACCCCGCCGACTGGCCCGAGCTGCGCGCCGCCGGTCTGGGCGAGGCCGCCGCCCGGCTCGCCGACGCCACCGCACGCGGAACGCTCGGCGATGTGGACTACGCCCGGATCCGGCGCGCCTGGCAGGGAGTGCACGCCAGGCCCGACCGGCTCTCCGCCTTCGCCGACACCGTGCGCAGGGACGGGCCCGCCGCCTGCGCCCACCCCTCGGGCCGGCGTGACCTGGCCGTGCGCAGCGCCACGCACGACCTCGCCACCGCACAGGTCAAGATCGGCACCGTGGTCGACGACCCGCGCAACCCCTACGCACGCCGCACCACCGGCGTCGCACTGGAGCCCGCGCTGCTGGGGACCTCCCTTCTCGCCGTCGGGCCCTCCGGGTCCGGGAAGAGCGTGCGATTGGTGCGGCCGGTCGTCGAGTCCCTGTGCCTCCAGGCCCTCGCCAACCGCGCCGCCGTCGTCACCGTCACCGCGCAGGGGGCGGCCGCCGCGCCCGACGACGCCTTCGATCTGGTCATCTCCGTCGGCCGCCCCGACTCCACCCACGACCTCGATCTCTACGGCGGCGCCGAGGACCCCGACGAGGCCGCCCGGACGCTCGCCGAGGCGCTCGTGGGCGACCTCGCCGCCACCCTTCCCGGCGGCGACAGCAGACGGGCTGCCACCGCGCTGGCCCAGCTGATCGGGCCGTACCAGAGCGTCCACGGGCACTGCCCGGCCGTACCGGAGCTGCGGGAACTGCTCAGTGGCGCGCCCGTCGCCGTGGGGGCTCTGCGGGCCGCGCTGGAGGCGCAGGGCGATCCGGCGGCAGCGGCGCAGCTGCGGGAACTGGACGCCCGGGAGCGGCAGTCCACCCGCGCCGACGACATCGGCGTCCTGCTCGCCGAGCGGATCGCCTTCCTGGACCGGCCCGCCTTCGCCCGGTTCTTCCGCACCGACGGCGGCGGCCGGCAGTTCTCGCTGCGCGCCATCGAGCACCCGCTGCGGGTCCGGATCGACCTGCCCGAACGCGGCCACGCCGAGGCCTCGCGGATCGTCGCCCGGCTGGTCCTGGCGCAGTTCACCGAGGCGGCGCTGGCCCGTACCGACCGCTCACTGTTCGCGGCGCTCGTCCTCGACGACGCGACGTACACCGTCACCGCCGACTCGGTTCGCGCCATCCAGCGGCTGAGGTCCGCCAACGCCGGTGTGGTCCTCGCGCTGCGCACCCTGGAGGACGTGTCCGAGCCGCTGCGCGGCCCGCTGCTCGGCGCGGTCGGCTGCCGGATGGCGTTCGCCGGGCTCGCACCCTGGGACGGCGGCCGGTTCGCCGAGACCTGGGGAACGGAGTGGGTGCAGACCCGCGACGTCACCAACCGGCAGATCATCTCCGACGAGCCGCTGACCAAGGCGCTGCACATGATGCGCCGCCTGGTCACCGGCAAGGCGGCCACCGCGGAGGCGGTCACCGTGCGCGAGGTCGAGCGGGCCCGCTGGTCCGCGTCCGACCTGGCGCACGCCGTGCCCGCCGGGCACGCGGTCCTCTCCCTGACGACGGTGCGCGGCGAACACGCACCGCCGCTCCTGGTGGATCTGCGGACCTGAGGACCTGAGCCTCACCCGGAGCCCGCACTGCTACGCCCTGGCAGAATCGAGGTACGCCGTTCATACGGGACGGCGTAATTCCCGACCCTCTGCTGTGAAGGACCCCTGGTCCCATGCCGCCCACGCTCGCCTCGCTCGTCCAGCACTCCGCGCTCAAACTCACCGTGCGCGCCGGGGAGGACCGGCTGGAGACGCCGGTGCGCTGGGCCCACGTCAGTGAGCTCGCCGACCCCGTTCCGTACATGGAGGGCGGCGAGCTGCTCCTGGTCACCGCGATGACCCTGGACGCCGAGGACCGCGAGGCGATGCGCCGCTATGTGCGCAGACTGGCGGGTGCGGGCGTCGTCGGGCTCGGCTTCGCGGTCGGCGTGTACTACGAGGACATTCCGGAGGCGCTCGTCGACGCCGCGACGGACGAAGGGTTTCCGCTCCTCGCCGTACCGCGCCGTACGCCGTTCCTCGCCATCAGCAAGGCCGTGTCCGCGGCGATCGCGGCCGACCAGTACCGCGCGGTGACCGCCGGATTCGAGGCGCAGCGCGAGCTGACGCGGGCGGCGCTGGCCGAGGGGCCGGCGGCGGTCGTCGCCAAGCTGGCCAGCCATGTCCACGGCTGGGCCGCGCTGTACGACGCGTCGGGGTCCGTCGTCGCCGCCTCACCCGACTGGGCCGCGCGCCGGGCGGCCCGGCTCACAGGTGACGTGGAGAAGCTGCGCGAGCGGTCCGCGCCCGCGAGCGCGGTGGTCGGGGACACGGACGAGGACCGCGTCGAACTGCAGTCGCTGGGCACCGGGCGCCGGGTGCGCGGGGCGCTCGCCGTCGGTACCGGCGCCCCGCTCGGCACCGCGTCCCGGTACGCCGTGCACTCCGCCGTCGCCCTCCTCACGCTGTCCACGGAGCGCTCGCGCGCGTTCCAGGAGGCCGAGCAGCGGCTCGGTGCGGCGGTCCTGCGGATGCTGCTGTCGGGGCAGCCGGACCATGCGCGCGCCGTCGCCGGCGACCTGTACGGCGGGCTGCTCGACGCCCCCTTCCGGCTGCTGCTCGCCGAGCCCGCGGGGGAGCCGGACCCGTCCGCCGAGGCGCCGGTCGCGGTGTTCGCCGAGTCGGTCGAGTCGGCCGCCTCGCGGGCGGGTGAGACGGTGCTCGCCGTGCCGGACACGGACGACCGCCTGGTGGTCCTGGCCGCGGACGGGGGTGCGGTCGTCGCCGCGTGCGCGGCGGCGTACGGCGAGAAGGAGGCCGACGAGGCGGGCCTGGTCGTCGGGATGTCCGCACCGACCGGACCGATAGCGGCGGCGGGCGCGTACAAGCAGTCCGAGCAGGCGCTCTCGGTGGCCAGACGGCGCGGCCGGGCGCTCGTCGAGCACGAGGAGCTGGCCTCGGGCTCGATCCTGCCGCTGCTCGCGGACGACGCGGTACGGGCCTTCGCGGACGGGATGCTCCGCGCGCTGTACGAGCACGACGCGAAGGGCCGCGGTGACCTGGTGGCGTCGCTGCGGGCGTGGCTCTCGCGCCACGGTCAGTGGGACGCGGCGGCGGCGGACCTCGGCGTGCACCGGCACACCCTGCGCTACCGGATGCGCAGGGTCGAGGAGATCCTCGGGCGCTCGCTCGACGATCCGGACGTCCGGATGGAGCTGTGGCTGGCGCTCAAGACCACAGCCGGTCCGGCCGGAGACTGATTCCGGCGCCACTTTTCCCTTCCACCTGCCCGAACCCGGCCAGAAATCTTGGCAATTGGCCCCGGAGCTGCCCAGTGTCCTGCCTCGTTGCCGACAGTGGCGGGGGCGCACCCGGCCGCCGTCCCGGATGACGAGAAGGACCGATGACGCAACCCACTGCCGCGACCGGTGCACCCGCCGACAGCCTTTCCGTCCCCGCCGGGACGGGCGGCCGCAAGATATCCGGGCCCGTCTGGCTGGTGCTCGGCATCGTGTACGTCGTCTGGGGTTCCACCTACCTCGGCATCCGGATCGTCGTGGAGACGATGCCGCCCTTCCTCTCCGCGGGCGCGCGCTTCGTCGTCGCGGGCCTGCTCCTGGCCGCCCTGGTGGCCTGGCGGCAGGGCACCGCCGCACTGCGGGTCACCGGCCAACAGCTCGCGTCGGCCGCCCTGGTCGGCCTGCTGCTCCTGCTGGGAGGCAACGGCCTCGTCGTCCTCGCCGAGACCTCCGTGCCGTCGGGCCTCGCCGCCCTGCTGATCGCGGTCGTACCCGCCTGGGTGGTCGTGCTGCGCCGGGCCTTCGGCGAGCGCCCCGGCCTCGGCGCCTACTGCGGTGTCCTGCTGGGCCTCGCGGGCCTCGCGGTCCTGACGCTCCCGGGCCTGAGCGGCGACGTGCGCCTCTGGGGCGTCCTCACCGTGATCGTCGCGACCGTCATGTGGTCGGTCGGCTCCTTCTCCTCCTCGCGTATCCCGATGCCGGCCAACCCCTTCGCGGCGAGCGCGTACGAGATGGTCGCGGGCGGAATCGGCTGCGCGCTGGTGGGACTCGGCCGGGGCGAGCAGCACGGCTTCTCGCTCGGCGACGTCTCGGGCCGCTCGTGGACGGCACTCGCCTACCTCGTCGTCTTCGGCTCCCTGGTGGCGTTCACGGCGTACGCCTGGCTGCTCCACAGCGCGCCCCTGTCCCTCGTGGCCACCTACGCCTACGTGAACCCGGTCGTGGCGGTCCTGCTCGGCGCGCTGATCCTGAACGAGGAGCTGAGCCTGCCGATCGCGCTGGGCGGCGCCGTGGTGGTGGCGGGGGTCTGTCTGATCGTGAGCACGGAACGCCGTCGCTGAGCGGTCCGCGCATCGAGGGCCGGAGCCAGGCGCGGGCATCGGGGTGACAAAGCGGCGGGGACACACAGGCGATCGCTCCATCGCGGACAAACGCCAGGACGCCCTCCCGCCCCTACCGTGGGGCAGAGACCACCCCATCTATCTCGGAAGGGCCGGGACATGACTTCCACCCACGCCTTCTGGCTCGCCGGCCGTCAGGCCACCGGTGAGACCTCCTTCGACGTCACCTCCCCCTGGGACGGACGGCTCGTCGGTCAGGTCTCCGTCCCGACCGAGGCGCAGGTCGAGGAGGCCGTCGCCGCCGCGTACGCCGTGCGGGACGAGTTCGCCGCCACCCCGGCCCACGTCCGCGCCGCAGCCCTCGACCATGTCTCGCGCCGGCTCGTCGAGCGCACCGAGGAGATCGCCCAGCTGATCTCCGCCGAGAACGGCAAGCCCGTCAAGTGGGCCCGCGGCGAGGTCGGCCGTGCCGTGTCCGTCTTCCGCTTCGCGGCCGAGGAGGCCCGTCGCTTCAACGGTGGCGAGGCCCAGCGCCTGGACACCGACGCCGGCGGTCAGGGCCGTCTCGCGCTCACCCGCCGCTTCCCCAAGGGTGTCGTCCTCGGCATCGCGCCGTTCAACTTCCCGCTGAACCTCTGCGCCCACAAGATCGCCCCGGCGATCGCCGTCGGCGCGCCGATCATCCTCAAGCCCGCGCCCGCCACCCCGCTCTCCGGCCTCCTCATCGGCGAGCTGCTCGCCGAGACCGAGCTGCCCGCGGGTTCCTGGTCCGTACTGCCGGTGCCGAACGACAAGATGCCCGCCCTCGTCCAGGACGAGCGACTTCCGGTCATCTCCTTCACCGGCTCGGACAAGGTCGGCTTCGCGATCATGGACTCCGTGCCGCGCAAGCACTGCACGCTGGAGCTCGGCGGCAACGGCGCCGCCGTCGTCCTCGGCGACTTCGCGTCCGAGAAGGACCTGGACTGGGCGGCGACCCGCATCGCCACCTTCTCGAACTACCAGGGCGGCCAGTCCTGCATCTCCGTGCAGCGCGTGATCGCCGACGCGACCGTGCACGACCGCCTCGTCCCGAAGATCGTCGCGGCCGTCGAGGCCCAGGTCACCGGCGACCCGTCCGACAGCGCCACCGACGTCGGCCCGCTGGTCAGCGAGGACGCCGCCAAGCGCGTCGAGACGTGGGTCGACGAGGCCGTCCAGGCGGGCGCCAAGGTGCTGGCCGGCGGCAAGCGCGACGGTGCCTCGTACGCGCCCACCGTGCTCTCCGACGTCCCCGCCGACTCCACCATCGCCTGCGAAGAGGTCTTCGGACCGGTCCTGACCATTCGCAGGGTCGACGGGGAGGCCGAGGCCTTCGCCGCGGTCAACGACTCCAAGTACGGCCTGCAGGCGGGTGTGTTCACGCACGACGTGCAGACCGCCTTCCGCGCCCACCGCGCCCTCGAGGTCGGCGGCGTGATCATCGGCGACGTGCCGTCCTACCGCGCCGACCAGATGCCGTACGGCGGAGCCAAGCAGTCCGGCGTCGGCCGCGAGGGCGTGGCCTTCGCGATGGACGACTACACCTATGAGCGGGTCCTGGTCCTCACTGGACTGGCGCTGTAGACGCCTGTACGTCGAAGACCACGGCCGGAGCCCGCTGTGCGGGGGCTCCGGCCGTTCCCGTAACGCGCCAAAGGGTTCACCGCGGCGGCACGCGGACTGGTGGAGTGGACGGTAATCGGGTACTACGAACGAGTAGCACCGGCCGGTAAGACGCATCCGCGCCCCCGGCCGACGCCCCCGGCCCCGACTCGCGGCGAGGTGAGCCTCATGACCGCACCACTCGAGAAAAACCGGACACCGAAAGTCAGCGAGCGCGAAGCACGACAGGTCGCAGAGGCCGCGCGCGAACAGGGCTGGCGCAAGCCGAGTTTCGCCAAGGAGCTCTTCCTCGGCCGCTTCCGGCTCGATCTCATCCATCCCCATCCCATGCCCGCCGGCGAGGACGTCCGGCGCGGCGAGGAATTCCTCGCGAAGCTGCGGGACTTCTGCGAAACGAAGATCGACGGCGCCCACATCGAGCGCGAGGCGCGCATCCCGGACGAGGTGATCAACGGGCTCAAGGAGCTCGGCGCGCTCGGCATGAAGATCGACGTCAAGTACGGGGGTCTCGGCCTCACCCAGGTGTACTACAACAAGGCGCTGGCGCTCGTCGGCTCGGCCAGCCCCGCGATCGGTGCGCTGCTCTCCGCGCACCAGTCGATCGGCGTACCGCAGCCGTTGAAGATCTTCGGCACGCAGGAGCAGAAGGACGCGTTCCTGCCGCGCCTTGCCCGTACCGACATTTCCGCGTTCCTGCTGACCGAGCCGGACGTCGGCTCCGACCCCGCCCGCCTCGCCACCTCCGCCGTCCCGGACGGCGACGACTACGTGCTCGACGGCGTCAAGCTGTGGACCACGAACGGCGTCGTCGCCGACCTCCTCGTCGTGATGGCCCGGGTGCCCAAGTCCGAGGGCCACAAGGGCGGTATCACCGCCTTCGTCGTCGAGGCGGCGAGCGAGGGCATCACGGTCGAGAACCGCAACGCCTTCATGGGCCTGCGCGGTCTGGAGAACGGCGTCACCCGCTTCCACCAGGTCCGGGTCCCGGCGGCCAACCGCATCGGCCCGGAGGGCTCGGGCCTCAAGATCGCCCTCACCACGCTGAACACCGGACGGCTCTCGCTGCCCGCGATGTGCGTCGGAGCGGGCAAGTGGTGTCTGAAGATCGCCCGCGAATGGTCGGCCGCGCGCGAGCAGTGGGGAAGGCCGGTCGCCAAGCACGAGGCCGTCGGCTCGAAGATCTCCTTCATCGCGGCGACCACGTTCGCACTGGAGGCCGTGCTCGACCTGTCCTCCCAGATGGCGGACGAGGACCGCAACGACATCCGTATCGAGGCGGCGCTCGCCAAGCTCTACGGCTCCGAGATGGCCTGTCTGATGGCCGACGAACTGGTCCAGATCCGCGGCGGACGCGGCTTCGAGACCGCGGACTCGCTGGCGGCACGCGGCGAACGGGCCGTCCCCGCCGAGCAGATCCTGCGCGACCTGCGGATCAACCGCATCTTCGAGGGCTCCACCGAGATCATGCATCTGCTGATCGCCCGGGAGGCGGTCGACGCCCATCTCGCCGTGGCCGGGGACATCATCGACCCCGACAAGACCCTCGGGGACAAGGCCAAGGCAGGCGCCAACGCGGCCGTCTTCTACGCCCGCTGGCTGCCCAAGCTCGTCGCGGGACCCGGTCAACTGCCGCGTACGTACAGCGAGTTCCACCCCGCCGGTCTGCCGGACCTCTCCGCGCATCTGCGCTACGTCGAGCGAGCCGCCCGCAAGCTGGCCCGCTCCACGTTCTACGCGATGTCGCGCTGGCAGGGCCGGATGGAGACGAAGCAGGGCTTCCTCGGCCGCATCGTCGACATCGGCGCCGAGCTGTTCGCGATGAGCGCGGCCTGCGTGCGTGCCGAACTCCTGCGCACCACCGAGGAGTACGGCCGCGAGGCGTACCAACTGGCCGACATCTTCTGCCGCCAGAGCCGGATCCGTGTCGAGGAGCTCTTCAACCGGCTGTGGTCCAACACCGACGACCTCGACGGCAAGCTCGTGGACGGCGTCCTGTCGGGGACGTACACCTGGCTCGAGCAGGGCATCGTCGACCCGAGCGGCGACGGACCCTGGATCGCGGACGCCTCCCCGGGTCCCTCGGAACGGGAGAACGTCCACCGGCCGATCCACTGAGACCGTCCGGGCCTCCAGCGCGAGGTCCGTCACAGCCGCCGCCGGCCGCCTGCCGGCGGCGGCTGTGACGTCCGCCTCACACCCCGCGCGCGTCTCCGGGAAACCAGGGCACTGTCCGGTCGGACAGGAGTTGCGTCCACAATGGGGGGATGAGCGACAGCCCATCCCCCCTCGCCGACCCGCACATCACCTTCGATCCGTCCGAAGGCCGCCGGGACATCGTCGTCCTCGGCTCCACCGGGTCCATCGGCACGCAGGCCATCGACCTGGTCCTGCGCAACCCCGACCACTTCCGTGTCACCGCGCTCTCCGCCGCCGGCGGACGCGTCGGGCTCCTCGCGGAGCAGGCACGGCAGTTGCGGGTCGACACGGTCGCCGTGGCCCGCAAGGACGCCGTGCCCGCGCTGCGCGAGGCGCTCGCCGAGCAGTACGGCACCGAGCCGGTCCCCGAGATCCTGGCCGGCCCCGACGCGGCCACTCAGCTCGCCGGGTCCGACTGCCACACCGTGCTCAACGGCATCACCGGATCGATCGGCCTCGCGCCGACCCTCGCCGCGCTCGAGGCGGGCCGTACCCTCGCCCTCGCCAACAAGGAGTCGCTCATCGTCGGCGGGCCGCTGGTGAAGGCCCTGGCCGAGCCGGGCCAGATCATCCCGGTGGACTCCGAGCACGCCGCCCTGTTCCAGGCGCTGGCCTCCGGGACCCGGGCCGATGTCCGCAAGCTCGTCGTCACCGCGTCCGGCGGCCCCTTCCGCGGGCGCACCCGCGCGGAGCTCGCGGACGTCACCCCCGACGCCGCCCTGGCGCACCCCACCTGGGCGATGGGCCCGGTGATCACCATCAACAGCGCGACGCTGGTCAACAAGGGGCTGGAGGTCATCGAGGCGCATCTCCTCTACGACATCCCCTTCGACCGCATCGAGGTCGTCGTCCACCCTCAGTCGTATGTCCACTCGATGGTGGAATTCACCGATGGGTCCACCCTCGCGCAGGCCACTCCGCCCGATATGCGCGGGCCCATCGCGATCGGTATCGGCTGGCCCCAACGGGTACCCGACGCGGCCCCCGCTTTCGACTGGACCAAGGCCTCCACCTGGGAGTTCTTCCCGCTGGACACCGAGGCCTTCCCTTCCGTCGGCCTCGCCCGGCAGGTGGGGGAACTGGGCGGAACGGCCCCGGCAGTGTTCAATGCCGCCAACGAGGAGTGCGTCGACGCGTTTCTCGCGGGGCGGCTGCCGTTCAACGGAATCATGGATACGGTCACCGAAGTCGTCACCGAGCACGGTGTCCCCGCCGAGGGAACCCGGCTGACGGTGTCGGACGTCCTGGAAGCGGAGACCTGGGCCCGGGCGAGGGCCCGGGAACTGGCAGTGAAGGCAACGGCGGAGGCTCGCGCATGACGATTCTGTTGACGGTCCTCGGCATAGCTCTCTTCGCGGTGGGCCTGCTGATCTCCATCGCCTGGCACGAGCTGGGCCACCTCTCCACGGCCAAGCTGTTCGGCATCCGCGTGCCGCAGTACATGGTCGGCTTCGGCCCGACCCTCTGGTCCCGGCAGAAGGGCGACACGGAGTACGGCATCAAGGCCATCCCGATGGGCGGCTACATCCGCATGATCGGGATGTTCCCGCCCGGCGAGGACGGCAAGCTGGAGGCGCGGTCGACATCCCCCTGGCGCGGAATGATCGAGGACGCCCGCTCGGCGGCCTTCGAGGAACTGCGGCCGGGGGACGAGAAGCGGCTCTTCTACACGCGCAAGCCGTGGAAGCGCGTGATCGTGATGTTCGCCGGACCGTTCATGAATCTGGTCCTCGCCGTGGCGATCTTCCTCGGGGTCGCGATGACCTTCGGCTTCGCCACCCAGACCACCGAGGTCGCCGGCGTGCAGAAATGCGTGATCGCCCAGAGCGAGAACCGCGACACCTGCGCCAAGAGCGACCCGGTCTCGCCCGCCCAGGCAGCGGGACTGAAAGAGGGCGACAAGATCGTCGCGTTCAACGGCCGACCGGTCGACGACTGGGCGACGCTCTCGAGCCACATCCGCGAGACCATCGGCCCGGCCACCATCACCGTCGAGCGCGACGGACAGCAGCAGGTCCTCAACGCGACGCTCGCCAAGAACATGGTGGCCGAGAAGGACGCCGACGGCGAGGTCGTCCCCGGCGAATTCGTGCCGGCCGGCTACCTCGGCTTCGCCGCCCAGACCGAGATCCTGCCGCTGTCCTTCGTCGACTCGGTCGACCGGATGGGCGACATGATCGAGAACGGCGTCGAATCCATCGTCGCCCTGCCGTCGAAGGTGCCGGACCTGTGGAACGCGGCCTTCAGTGACGGTGACCGCAAGGACGACTCCCCGGTCGGCGTAGTCGGCGCCGCCCGGATCAGCGGTGAGGTGATGAACCTCGACGCACCGCCGCAGAACCTGATCGCGATGTTCATGATGCTGCTCGCCGGCTTCAACCTGTCGCTGTTCCTGTTCAACATGCTGCCGCTGCTGCCCCTGGACGGCGGCCATATCGCCGGTGCCCTGTGGGAGTCCGTACGCCGCAATCTGGCGAAGCTGTTCCGGCGTCCCGACCCGGGTCCGTTCGACGTGGCCAAGCTGATGCCGGTCGCGTACGTCGTGGCGGGGATCTTCATCTGCTTCACGCTGCTCGTGCTGGTCGCCGACATCGTGAACCCCGTCAAGATCAGCTGACCGGACCGCGGAGCCGTGCGAGAGCGGCCGGACACCGTCGGTGTCCGGCCGCTCACCATTTCGTGGTGGCGACCCGCGGGATGTGCTCGCAGGAACCCCCGTGCCGTAACCTCAAGGGCTGGAGCCCGCCGATCTCGGGACCTCGATCCACTCCTTGGGGTTGCACAGCAGATGACCGCGATTTCTCTCGGTATGCCATCCGTTCCGACCAAGCTCGCCGACCGCCGCGTCAGCCGGAAGATCCAGGTCGGCACCGTCGCCGTCGGTGGGGATGCGCCGGTTTCGGTGCAGTCGATGACGACGACCAGGACGTCGGACATCGGTGCGACGTTGCAGCAGATTGCCGAGTTGACGGCGTCGGGTTGTCAGATCGTGCGGGTGGCGTGTCCGACGCAGGATGATGCGGATGCGTTGGCGACGATTGCGCGTAAGTCGCAGATTCCGGTGATCGCGGATATTCATTTCCAGCCGAAGTATGTGTTTGCGGCGATTGATGCCGGGTGTGCGGCGGTGCGGGTGAATCCGGGGAACATCAAGCAGTTCGACGACAAGGTGAAGGAGATCGCGCGGGCGGCGAACGAGGCGGGTACGCCGATCCGGATCGGGGTGAACGCGGGTTCGCTGGATGCGCGGTTGCTGGCGAAGTACGGGAAGGCGACGCCGGAGGCGCTGGTGGAGTCGGCGCTGTGGGAGGCGTCGTTGTTCGAGGAGCACGGTTTCCGGGACATCAAGATTTCGGTGAAGCACAACGATCCGGTGGTGATGGTGAATGCCTACCGGCAGTTGGCGGCGCAGTGCGACTATCCGCTGCATCTGGGGGTGACGGAGGCGGGTCCGGCGTTCCAGGGGACGATCAAGTCGGCGGTGGCGTTCGGTGCGCTGCTGAGCGAGGGCATCGGTGACACGATCCGTGTTTCGTTGTCGGCGCCTCCGGCGGAGGAGGTCAAGGTCGGTATCCAGATTCTGGAGTCGTTGAATCTGCGGCAGCGCCGGCTGGAGATTGTTTCGTGTCCGTCGTGCGGGCGGGCGCAGGTGGATGTGTACAAGCTGGCGGATGAGGTGTCGGCGGGTCTGGAGGGTATGGAGGTGCCGCTGCGGGTGGCGGTGATGGGCTGTGTGGTGAACGGTCCGGGTGAGGCCCGTGAGGCGGATCTGGGTGTGGCGTCGGGCAATGGCAAGGGGCAGATCTTCGTCAAGGGTGAGGTCATCAAGACGGTGCCCGAGTCGAAGATCGTCGAGACCCTCATCGACGAGGCCATGAAGATCGCCGAGCAGATGGAGAAGGACGGCGTTCTCTCCGGCGAGCCCGAGGTGTCGGTCAGCTGATCCTCCACCGGCCCCGGCGCACGCACGGTCGTGCACCGGGGCCTGTTGCTGCGCTCGGCACCCGGGGTACCCGGCAGGTACAGTGCGGAGATCAGCAGACCGTTTGGTGAGGCCCCCTCGTGTTGACGCAGACCACCACCCGGGTCCTCGAACCGAGTGACCTCGGCGCAGCGCTCGCCATCCTCGAGAGCGAGCCTGTGGCCAACGCATTCGTCACGTCCCGCGTCCAGGTCGCGGGACTCGACCCCTGGCGCCTCGGCGGCGAGATGTGGGGCTGGTACGCGGAGGGGCGGCTGCGCTCCCTCTGCTACTCCGGCGCCAACCTCGTCCCCATCTGCGCCACCCCCGAGGCCGTGCGCGCCTTCGCGGACCGCGCCCGCCGGGCCGGCCGCCGCTGCTCGTCCATCGTCGGCCCCGCCGAGCCCACCGCCGACCTGTGGCGGCTGCTCGAACCGAGCTGGGGCCCGGCCAGGGACGTACGCGCCCAGCAGCCGCTCATGGTGACCGAGCAGCCCGCCGAGGACATCGAGCCCGACCCGCTCGTCCGTCGCATCCGCAAGGACGAGATGGAGGTGATCATGCCCGCGTGCGTGGCCATGTTCACCGAGGAGGTCGGCATCTCGCCGATGGCCGGTGACGGCGGCCTGCTCTACCAGGCCAGGGTCGCCGAACTCGTGGGTGCCGGGCGGGCGTTCGCCCGTATCGACGACGGCAAGGTCGTCTTCAAGGCCGAGATCGGCGCGGCGACAGCCCAGGCCTGCCAGATCCAAGGGGTGTGGGTCGACCCGGAGTTCCGCGGCCGGGGACTGTCCGAGACCGGCATGGCGGCCGTCCTGCGGTACGCGCTCGCCGATGTCGCACCGGTGGTGAGCCTGTACGTCAACGACTACAACACCGCGGCCCGAGCGGCCTACCGACGTGTCGGCTTCCGCGAGGTCGGAGCCTTCATGAGCGTGCTGTTCTGAGCGTGGGCGAGGGCAAGTAGGGTTCGCGCATGGCAGCACTTTCCGGCGGCGCGCCCGAAACTCCCGACATCGCCATCGAGCAGATCAATCTGGGCGCGCGGATCGACGAGGCTCTCGCCGTGCAGGCCGTCGCCTTCGGGCTCGGCGCGGAAGAGGTCGAGGTGCGGCGCCACATCGTCCACCGGCATCTGCTCCAGCCCGGGGCGTGGGCCCTGGGCGCGCTCACGGGCGCGGGACGCCTCGTCGGATTCGTCTACGGGATGCCGAACGACCGCACCCACTGGTGGTCCACGGTGGTCGAGCCGTATCTGCGCCGGGCCGGCACCGACGGCTGGCTCGACGACTCCTTCGTCATCACGGAGCTGCACGTCCATCCGTCGTTCCAGGGCCTCGGCCTCGGCCGCTCGCTGATCACGACGATCACCGACGGGGTGCCGCAGCCACGCTCCATCCTGTCCGCGATCGACACCGAGAGCCCGGCCCGCGGCCTGTACCGCAGGCTCGGCTACCGGGACCTCGCGCGCCAGGTGCTGTTCCCCAGCGCACCCAGTCCGTACGCCGTGATGGGGGCCACCCTGCCGCTGCTGCGGGAGAACTGATTTCCGCCCGCCCCGGCCCCCCGGCTAACCTCCTGCTCATCACCCTTTCTTGACGCAGGAGAATTCCTCATGGCAGCCCAGGTCCAGCGCATGTCCCGTCTGATGGTCAAGACATTGCGCGACGACCCGGCCGATGCCGAGACGCTCAGCCACAAACTGCTGGTCCGCGCCGGGTACGTCCGCCGCAACGCCGCGGGCATCTGGTCCTGGCTGCCCCTCGGCAAGAAGGTCCTGGAGAACGTCACGCGCGTGGTGCGCGAGGAGATGGACGCGATCGGCGCGCAGGAGGTCCTGCTGCCGGCCGTGCTGCCCAAGGAGCCCTACGAGGCGACGGGGCGCTGGGAGGAGTACGGCGCGGAGCTGTTCCGGCTCAAGGACCGCAAGGGTGCCGACTACCTCCTCGGCCCGACGCACGAGGAGATCTTCACCCAGCTCGTCAAGGACCAGTGCACGTCCTACAAGGACCTGCCGGTGATCCTCTACCAGATCCAGTCGAAGTACCGCGACGAGGCGCGCCCGCGTTCGGGCATCCTGCGCGGCCGCGAGTTCCAGATGAAGGACTCGTACTCCTTCGACACCACCGACGAGGGTCTGGCCGAGTCGTACGCGCTGCACCGCGAGGCGTACATCAAGATCTTCGAGCGGCTCGGGCTCTCCCACCGCATCGTGTCGGCCGTCTCCGGGGCGATGGGCGGCTCGGCGTCCGAGGAGTTCCTGGCCCCGGCGGCGGCGGGCGAGGACACCTTCGTCCACTGCCCCTCGTGCGAGTACGCCGCCAACACCGAGGCCGTGACCTTCGCGCTCGCTCCGGTCGAGGGCGCCGCGCACGGTCCGGTGGAGGAGCTGGACACCCCCGACACCCCCACGATCGAGACGCTCGCCGAGCACCTGGGCGTGCCGGCCTCCGCGACCCTGAAGAACCTCCTGGTCAAGGTCGACGGCGAGATCGTCGCGGTGGGCGTGCCGGGCAACCGCGAGGTGGACCTGGGCAAGCTGGGCGACCACCTCGCGCCCGCGACCGTCGAACTGGTCACCGCCGAGGACTTCACCGGCCGCCCCGACCTGGTCCGCGGCTACGTCGGCCCGCAGGGCCTGGAGAAGGTCCGCTACATCGCCGACCCGCGCGTCGCGCCCGGCACCGCGTGGATCACCGGCGCCAACAAGGACGGCAAGCACGCGAAGAACGTCGTCGTGGGCCGCGACTTCGAGGTCGACGACCACCTCGATGTCGTCGTGGTCGAGGAGAACGACCCCTGCCCCCAGTGCGGTACGGGTCTCAAGCTCGACCGCGCCATCGAGATCGGCCACATCTTCCAGCTGGGCCGCAAGTACGCCGACGCCTTCCAGCTCGACGTCCTGGGCCAGAACGGCAAGCCCGTGCGGGTGACGATGGGCTCGTACGGCATCGGTGTCTCGCGTGCCGTCGCGGCGCTCGCGGAGCAGACGGCGGACGAGCAGGGCCTGTGCTGGCCCCAGGAGATCGCCCCCGCGGACGTCCACGTGGTCGCGGCCGGCAAGGCCCTCCAGACGGAGCTGGCCCTCGACCTCGCGGACCAGCTCGCGGCCGCCGGCCTGCGGGTTCTCGTGGACGAGCGTCCGGGCGTGTCCCCGGGTGTGAAGTTCACCGACGCGGAACTGCTCGGCGTCCCGAAGATCCTGGTCGCCGGCCGCCGCGCGGCGGAGGGTGTGGTGGAACTGAAGGACCGCCGGACGGGCGAGCGGGAAGAGATGTCCGTGGGCGAGGCCGTCGCGCGCCTGCGCGGCTGAGCCCCGCGGGACGGGTGGGGCGCCCGCGCGGGCGCCCCACGTTCCCGTGCCCCGCACCGCCCTTCGGCGATGTCCTCGAGCGGCGGACGAGCCGGTCCGGCTACAGCCAGCCAGCGAACTCCAGGCCGAGTTCCGCCTCCTGGTGGCGGCCCGACGACAGCGCCCGGGACGCCGACTCGACGGCGCGGAACAGGGTCCAGCCCCGCAGCCGGTCCGGGTCCACCTCCAGTGAGTCCGCCAGCTTGTTCACCCGGCGGCGCGCGGCCGAGGCGCCCGAGGAGGCCGCGATCAGGTCCTCCACCCGGTCGCGGACCAGGCGCGCCAGGTCGTAGGCCCGTTCGCCCACCAACGGCTCGGGGCCCACGGCCAGCCACGGGGTGCGGTCGGCCGAAAGCACCTTGCCCTGACGGAAGTTGCCGTGCAGCAGCAGGGACTCGCGAGCCGAGGGCACCAGTTCGTCACGTGCCTCGAGCGCGGCCGTCACCAGCGCCGGGACGACCTGCGCCGTGGTGCGCATCGCCTCCGCCTGCCGGGCGGTCCGCTGGGTCACGGTCTCGAAGCCGTGACCGGCCGGCGGCTCGACCCACAGCCGCCGTACCGTCCCCGATGCCTCCAGCAGCGCCTTCGCCTCGGGCAGCGATCTGAGGGACATCTCCGGGTGCAGCCGCTCCAGCAGCAGCGCGTCACCGGGCGCCGCGAGCAGCCGCACGGCACCGAAGCCGTCCCAGCACTCCAGCGCCGCCCGTTCGAGGGCGGGCGCGGCGGCGGGCGGGGCGAGCTTCAGCGCGGCCGGGGTGCCGTCGTCGAGGCGTACGAGCACGACCAGGCTGCTCCTGCCTCCCGGCGCGATCATCCGCTCGACGTCCAGCCCCTCGCGGGCCACCGTCTCGTCGGTGAGCGCGGGCAGCCGCCCGAGCCAGTCGTCACTCTCGCCGAGCGCCCGCACCAGACGCCGGGGCGCTTCAAAACCCACGTGTGCCAATCCCCTTCACTGACCAGTCGCCCGCTCGGCGAGCCCAGGAAAGGCTACGCCGCTGCCCCGCCACCGCACGGCCCGCACCGCCGCCTCCCGCAGGGCCCCGGCGGCATCGAGCCGCTGCGCCCCCTCGGTGGCGCGTACGAGATCGGAGCAGACCCCCGCGACCCGGTCCTCCAGCACCGCCGCGAGGCGCACGGCGGCAGCGGTGTCCGGCACCGGGAACGGCAGAGCGTACGCCGCCGCGGCGGCGGCCGGCTTCTGCCCGAGGTCGCGGACGGTTCGCGTCAGCGCGTCCCGCCGGGCCCGGTGGGCGTTGTACGCGGCCGTCGCCTCGGCCCTGCGGGCCGCACCGACGCGGCCGCCGACGACCCCGTACCCGTACACCGCCGCATGCTCGGCGGCGAGGGCCGCCTGCAGGGCCTTCAGGGCGTCGTCCGTGCTCATCGCGGGCCCCCGTTCGCCAGCAGGTAGGCGTGCGCGGCACCGGCTGCCGCTATCGAGGCGAGCAGCCGCGCGAGCTCCGGCTCCGCGTCGGCGAGCGCGGCCGTATGAGCGTCGGAGGCACGTTTCTCCGCAAGCGCGAGCGCCTTGAGCGCGGCCGTGGCATCGGCCGGGACGGGTGCCGGAGCGGCCACCTGAGTCGTGCCGCCGAGTGCGGTGACATGCTCGAGGACGGCTGTCCGCAGCACGGTCAACCGCCCGGCCAGCGCCGGATGTTGTGCGACGGTGGCGTCGTACTGGTCACGCACCGCCCCGCTGGTCGCGGCCAGCCGCTTCCGCAGCGTCGCCTCGGCCCGGGCGCGGCCGCCGCCCGCGCCCAGGGTGCGGGGGCCTTTCGACGGCTCATTCGCACAACCCGTCAACACGGCGGCCGCGGCGACACCCGTCGCCACGAGAGCACGTCTGCGTGTCGTCCCCGTGTGCTCCACGCGTATCTCCTCGGCCTCGGTGATCATCGCCGCAGGCGAGCGTACCTGCGGGTCCCGTGCAGGTGGACGGCAACACCCCCCGCGACCGGATACCCTTTGATCTGACACGCGACGATCCCACAACAGCACACGCGGCCGAGGAGTCACCCGGATGAGCACCACCCAGAGCGAGAGGCTGCGCGGGCTGCTGGAACCGCTTGTCAGCGCCGCGGACCTGGATCTGGAAGAGATCGAGGTGTCCCGGGCGGGCAGGCGCCGCATGCTGAGGATCATCGTGGACTCCGACGAAGGCGCCACGCTGGACGCGTGTGCCGAGCTGAGCCGTGCCATCTCCGCCAAGCTCGACGAGACCGACGTCATGGGCGACGACGAGTACGTCCTCGAAGTGAGCTCGCCCGGCGCCGACCGCCCCCTGACAGAGCACCGCCACTACGTGCGCGCCATCGGCCGGCTGGTCAAGCTGCAGCTCACCGACTCCGGTGAGCTGGTGGCCCGCATCCTCGAGGTGGACGACGAGGGGCTCGACCTCGAGGTGCCCGGGGTGAAGGGGCGCAAGCCCACCAGCCGCCGGGTCGCCTTCGACGAGATCGCCAGGGCTCGCGTGGAGCTCGAGTTCAACCGCAAGGACAAGAAGGAAGAGGAGGCGTAGCCGTGGACATCGACGTAAAGCTCCTGAAGGGCTTGGCACAAGAGAAGGAGATCCCCTTCGACCTGCTGGTCGAAGCGATCGAGTCGGCCCTCCTCATCGCCTACCACCGCACCGAGGGCAGCCGTCGCCACGCCCGCGTCGTGCTCAGCCGTGACACCGGCCATGTGACGGTGTGGGCGAAGGAAGAGGCGACGGACCTGGAGGAGGGGCAGGAGCCCAAGGAGTTCGACGACACTCCCTCGGACTTCGGCCGCATCGCCGCCACCACTGCCCGGCAGGTGATCCAGCAGCGGCTGCGGGACGCCGAGAACGACGTGACCTTCGGCGAGTACGCGCGCCGCGAGGGCGATGTCGTCGCCGGCATGGTGCAGCAGGGCAAGGACCCGAAGAACGTCCTGGTCAGGCTGGACGACAAGCTCGAGGCGATCCTGCCGGTGCAGGAGCAGGTCCCGGGCGAGGAGTACACCCACGGCCTGCGTCTGCGCACCTACGTGGTGCGGGTGGCCAAGGGCGTGCGCGGTCCGTCCGTGACCCTCTCGCGCACCCACCCCAACCTGGTGAAGAAGCTCTTCGCGCTGGAGGTCCCGGAGATCGCGGACGGCAGCGTCGAGATCGCGGCCATCGCCCGCGAGGCGGGCCACCGCACCAAGATCGCCGTACGGTCCACGCGCTCCGGGCTGAACCCGAAGGGCGCCTGCATCGGCCCGATGGGCAGCCGTGTGCGCAATGTCATGGCCGAACTGCACGGCGAGAAGATCGACATCGTCGACTGGTCCGACGACCCGGCGGAGATGGTGGCCAACGCCCTGTCGCCCGCCCGGGTCAGCAAGGTGGAGGTCGTCGACCTCGCCGCACGCTCCGCCCGGGTGACCGTTCCCGACTACCAGCTGTCACTGGCGATCGGCAAAGAGGGACAGAACGCTCGTCTCGCCGCCCGGCTGACCGGCTGGCGCATCGACATCCGTCCCGACACCGAGCAGAGCGACGATCACGGTCCCGACCAGGACTGAGGAATGCGACCGGTCGGGACGTCGTTGCGCTGACGGGATGCCTCGCCGAGATCGAGACAACGATCGTTCGATTTTTGCCCCAAAGGGGTGAGGTCGCTACGGGGAGGTAGACTTGGACGTGTCTGGTCGGACGCATGACCGCGCACGCCCTGAACGCACCTGTGTGGGGTGCCGGGAGCGGTCGGCCAAGAGCGATCTGCTGCGCATCGTGGTGATCGAGGGCGAATGTGTCCCCGATGATCGCGGTACGCTGCCCGGCCGGGGTGCGTATGTACACCCCGCCTCGGTCTGTCTCGACCTGGCTGTACGACGCCGGGCGTTCCCCAGGGCCTTCAGGGCGCAGGGACCGCTCGACACCGCCGCACTGCGGCGGCACATCGAGCAGGCAGAGCGAACAGCAGCAGACCAGGCGACACCGTAAGAAGAAGTACGGCACGGAACCCCGTGCGGTCAGGTACCTCGCGAGTTGGAAGTAGGTCGAGATTGCGATGAGCACTCGATGAGTACGCGATGAGTACGCCCATGAAGTAGCGACGGTCCGGCGGTAACCCGGACCTAAAAGGAGCGAAGTGGCTAAGGTCCGGGTATACGAACTCGCCAAGGAGTTCGGGGTGGAGAGCAAGGTCGTCATGGCCAAGCTCCAAGAACTCGGTGAATTCGTCCGTTCGGCGTCCTCGACGATCGAGGCGCCCGTTGTACGTAAGTTGACTGACGCGCTGCAGGGTCCCGGCGGGAACGCCGGCAAGTCCGGCGCCAAGCCGGGCGCGCCCCGCAAGTCCGCGCCTTCCCCCGCCGCGGCCAGCCGCGCGGGTGGTTCCCCCACGCCGGCGTCGCCGGCCCGTCCCGCCGGCCCCAAGCCCGGCGCCCCGGCCCCCCGGCCGGCCGCGTCCGAGGCTCCTTCGGCCGGTACTCCCTCGTCCGCACCGGCCTCGGGCCCGCGCCCGGGTCCGAAGCCCGCTCCGGCCAAGCCCGCTCCGGCGGCTCCGGTGCCCGCGGCCGAGTTCTCCGCGCCGGCGCCGGCCCAGCCCGCGTCGCCGCAGACCCCGCGTCCGGCGACCCCTGGTCCCCGGCCCGCAGGTGGTTCTTCCCGTCCGGCTCCGGCCGGCGGTCAGCGTGACGGCGGCCGCGGTGAGCGTCCGTCGCGTCCCGCGCCCGGTCAGGGTGCCCCGCGTCCCGGCGGCAACCGTCCGGCCGGTCCCCGTCCGGGCAACAACCCGTTCACGTCCGGCGGCTCCACCGGCATGGCGCGCCCCCAGGCGCCCCGTCCCGGCGGTGCCCCGCGTCCCGGCGGCGGCGCTCCCGGTGCCCCGCGTCCGCAGGGCGGCCCCGGCGGCGCTCCGCGTCCGCAGGGTCAGGGCGGCGCTCGTCCGTCCCCGGGCGGCATGCCCCGTCCGCAGGCTCCCCGTCCCGGCGGCGGTGGCGGCGGTCCCGCCGGCAACCGTCCGAACCCGGGCATGATGCCGCAGCGTCCTGCTGCCGGTCCCCGTCCTGGTGGCGGTCCCGGCGGCGGTGGCGGCGGCCGTGGTCCCGGCGGCGGCGGTCGTCCCGGCGGTGCCGGCGGCGGTCGTCCCGGTGGCGGCGGCGGCTTCGCCGGTCGTCCCGGTGGCGGCGGTGGCGGCGGCGGCTTCGCCGGTCGTCCCGGTGGCGGCGGTGGCGGCGGCGGCTTCGCCGGTCGTCCCGGCGGTCCCGGTGGCGGCGGTGGCCGTCCCGGCTTCGGCGGACGTCCGGGTGGTCCCGGTGGCCGTGGTGGCACACAGGGCGCCTTCGGCCGTCCCGGTGGCCCCGCGCGTCGTGGCCGCAAGTCGAAGCGGCAGAGGCGCCAGGAGTACGAGGCCATGCAGGCCCCGTCGGTCGGCGGTGTGATGCTGCCTCGTGGCAACGGACAGTCCGTCCGTCTGTCGCGCGGTGCGTCCCTCACCGACTTCGCCGAGAAGATCAACGCCAACCCGGCGTCGCTCGTCGGCGTGATGATGAACCTCGGCGAGATGGTCACTGCCACGCAGTCCGTCTCCGACGAGACGCTGAAGATGCTCGCGGACGAGATGAACTTCGTCCTCGAGATCGTCAGTCCCGAGGAGGAGGACCGCGAGCTGCTCGAGTCCTTCGACATCGAGTTCGGCGAGGACGAGGGTGGCGAGGAGTTCCTCGTCGCGCGTCCGCCGGTCGTGACCGTCATGGGTCACGTCGACCACGGTAAGACCCGACTGCTGGACGCGATCCGCAAGACGAATGTCGTCGCGGGCGAGGCCGGCGGTATCACGCAGCACATCGGTGCGTACCAGGTCGCCACCGAGGTCAACGACGAAGAGCGCAAGATCACCTTCATCGACACCCCGGGTCACGAGGCGTTCACCGCCATGCGTGCCCGTGGTGCGAAGTCGACCGACATCGCGATCCTCGTGGTCGCGGCCAACGACGGCGTGATGCCTCAGACGATCGAGGCGCTGAACCACGCCAAGGCGGCCGATGTGCCGATCGTCGTCGCGGTCAACAAGATCGACGTCGAGGGCGCCGACCCGACCAAGGTGCGCGGTCAGCTCACCGAGTTCGGTCTGGTGGCCGAGGAGTACGGCGGCGACACGATGTTCGTCGACATCTCCGCCAAGCAGGGTCTGAACATTGACTCCCTGCTGGAGGCCGTGGTCCTCACCGCGGACGCCTCGCTCGACCTGCGGGCCAACCCGGAGCAGGACGCGCAGGGTATTGCGATCGAGGCCCACCTCGACCGCGGCCGCGGCGCCGTCGCCACCGTGCTCGTCCAGCGCGGAACGCTCCGCGTCGGTGACACGATGGTCGCCGGTGACGCGTACGGCCGAGTCCGGGCCATGCTCGACGACAACGGCAACAACGTCGAGGAAGCGGGTCCCGCGACCCCCGTCCTGGTCCTGGGTCTCACCAACGTCCCCGGCGCCGGCGACAACTTCCTGGTCGTCGACGAGGACCGCACCGCCCGTCAGATCGCCGAGAAGCGTGCCGCTCGTGAGCGGAACGCCAACTTCGCCCGCAAGGGTGTCCGGTTCTCCCTGGAGAACCTGGACGAGGCGCTCAAGGCCGGTCTGGTGCAGGAACTCAACCTCATCATCAAGGGCGACGCGTCCGGTTCGGTGGAGGCTCTCGAGTCCTCGCTGCTCCAGCTCGACGTCGGCGAAGAGGTCGACATCCGTGTCCTGCACCGCGGTGTGGGTGCGGTCACCGAGTCCGACATCGACCTGGCGATGGGCTCCGACGCCATCGTCATCGGCTTCAACGTCCGCGCTGCCGGGCGTGCCCAGCAGATGGCGGAGCGCGAAGGCGTCGACGTCCGGTACTACTCGGTGATCTACCAGGCCATCGAGGAGATCGAGGCGGCCCTCAAGGGTCTGCTCAAGCCGGAGTACGAAGAGGTCGAGCTCGGTACGGCGGAGATCCGCGAGATCTTCCGCTCGTCCAAGCTGGGCAACATCGCGGGTGTTCTCATCCGCTCCGGCGAGGTCAAGCGCAACACCAAGGCCCGGCTCATCCGCGACGGCAAGGTCATCGCGGAGGACCTCAACATCCAGGGTCTGCGCCGCTTCAAGGACGACGTCACCGAGATCCGCGAAGGCTTCGAGGGCGGTATCAACCTCGGCAACTTCAACGACATCAAGATCGACGACGTCATCGCGACGTACGAGATGCGCGAGAAGCCCCGCGGCTGACGCGCGGGCAGCGTCCGGGGCCGGTCGGCGGAAGTATTTCCGTCGATCGGCCCCGGCCGCGCGTGTACGGTTCTTGTGTCCCTGCCAAGCGCTGGCAGGCGTCATGAACCCGAACCGGCGGGACATCCGGATACACACATGTATGTGGGGACTCTGTCCTTCGATCTGCTTCTCGGCGACGTACGGTCGCTGAAGGAGAAGCGCTCCGTGGTCCGCCCGATCGTCGCCGAACTGCACCGCAAGTACGCGGTGAGCGTGGCGGAGACGGGAGATCAGGACCTCCACCGGCGGGCCGAGATCGGCCTCGCCGTGGTCTCCGGAGACACGGGGCACCTCACAGACGTACTGGACCGGTGCGAGCGCCTTGTCGCCGGCCGGCCGGAGGTGGAGCTGCTGTCCGTTCGACGCAGAGTCCACAGCGACGAAGACTGATGGCAAGGCAAAGAAGGAGAAGGACCAGTGGCCGACAATGCGCGGGCTAAGAAGCTGGCGGACCTCATCCGTGAAGTGGTCGCCGAGAAGCTGCAGCGCGGCATCAAGGACCCGCGGCTCGGCACACACGTGACCATCACGGACACCCGGGTGACCGGCGACCTGCGGGAGGCCACGGTCTTCTACACGGTCTACGGGGACGACGAGGACCGCGCCAGCGCCGCCGCCGGGCTGGAGAGCGCGAAGGGCGTCCTGCGCAGCGCGGTCGGCGCCGCGGCGGGCACCAAGTTCACCCCCACCCTGGCGTTCGTGGCGGACGCTCTTCCGGAGAACGCCAAGACGATCGAGGACCTGCTGGACAAGGCACGGGCCTCGGACGCCAAGGTGCGCGAGGCGTCCTCGGGCGCGGCGTACGCGGGCGACGCGGACCCGTACCGCAAGCCGGAGGACGAGGACGAGGACGAAGCCTCGGAATGACAGAGAACAAGACTCCCCCGGCCCCGGCCGGGGGAGGCCCTCGGGACGGGCTCGTCATCGTCGACAAGCCGTCCGGTTTCACCTCGCACGACGTCGTCGCCAAGATGCGGGGGATCGCGAGAACCCGTCGTGTCGGACACGCGGGGACGCTCGATCCCATGGCCACCGGCGTGCTGGTGCTGGGCATCGAGAAGGCCACCAAGCTCCTCGGTCACCTCGCGCTGACCGAGAAGGAGTACCTGGGCACCATCCGGCTCGGGCAGACCACGGTCACGGACGACGCCGAGGGCGAGATCACCGCCTCCGCCGATGCCTCCGGTGTCACCCGGGAGGACGTGGACGCCGGTGTGGTCCCGCTGACCGGCGACATCATGCAGGTGCCGTCCAAGGTCAGCGCGATCAAGATCGACGGCAAGCGTTCGTACGCGCGCGTGCGCGGCGGCGAGGAGTTCGAGATCCCGGCCCGTCCGGTGACCGTCTCCTCCTTCCGCGTGTACGACGTGCGGCCGGGCGTGGCCGAGGACGGGACGCCGGTCATGGACCTGATCGTCTCGGTGGTCTGCTCGTCCGGGACGTACATCCGCGCCCTCGCCCGTGACCTGGGCGCCGGGCTCGGCGTCGGCGGACATCTCACCGCGCTGCGGCGCACCCGGGTCGGACCGTACGGTCTGGACGCGGCGAAGACGCTCGACGAGCTCCAGAAGGAGCTGACCGTCATGCCGATCGCCGAGGCGGCCGCTGCCGCGTTCCCGCGCTGGGACGTGGACGAGAAGAACGCCCGGCTGCTGACCAACGGCGTACGGCTGGACATGCCGGCCTTCGACCGGGCGCCCGTGGCCGCCTTCGGGCCCGAAGGGCGTTTCCTCGCGCTGGTGGAGGAGCAGAAGGGCCGGGCCAAGAGCCTCGCCGTCTTCGGCTGAGCCGTAGTGAGCCCAGTGGGTCCCTTGTGGAACGGGCAGGGTCACTGCCCGTTCCACAATCCCCCTCGGACGGTGTCTGTCCACTGCGCCATCGGGATTCACTCCAATGGGCAGGCGCTCGGAGTGAACCGAGGGGGTACTCGGGGGCGCGTTCGGCAAGCGCCCTTCTTCTTGATCACTGCCGATCTAGCGTCGACAGCATGGGACGCGGGGATCTGGCTGCGCTGGTACGTATCTGCGATCCGGCCGGCCGACTGCGCGGGACCGGATTCGTCGCCGACGACCTCGGCACGGTCGTCACCAGCCATGAAGCCGTCGACGGGCTGCCGAGGGTGCTGCTGCGGGCGGGGGAGCGCAGCTGCATCGCCGGGCCGGAGGGCGTGGTCCCGCTGCCGGAGACCGGGCTGGCGCTGGTGCGCACCAAGGGTCTCGGGGTGCGGCCGCTGCCCATCGGTACGCGTGAGCGGGTCGAGGCGGGGACGTATGTGCGGCTGCCGGCCCGCGGCTGGCGGGAGGCGCGCGTGCTCGGCACGGCCCGGGTGACGTACACCACCTCCGACCGGCTCCATCTCGTCGGCGAGGCACTGGAGTTGGCGATCGGAACGGACGGCAGCGACGCGCTGCGGCCGGGCGGCGGAGCAGCCGGGGGGCCGGTGCTCGACGCCGCCACCGGGGCGGTGCTCGGTGTGCTCGGGACCGCGCTGCGGTCCGGGAGCCGGGCGGCGGGGTTCGCCCTGCCGCTGCGGGCCGGGTCCCGCGACGCCGGGCCGCTCGGCGCATTGCTGCGGCGCAACGCTGCCACTGTCCCGGCGTACGGGCACGACCTCAACCTCGCGGCCCTACTGGAACTCTGCGCGACATCCGTCGGTGCGGCAGGCGTGCCGGGCTCCTGGGTCCCCCCGGTCGAACGGCCCCACCTGCTCGGCGAGTTCGGCTCCTTCACCGCACCGGTGATGGGACTCGTCGGCCGCCCAGGGACCGGCCGTACGACCGAACTCGCCGCGCTCACCGCCCGCCGCGCCCACGGCCCCGAACCCGCCCCGACGGTGTGGCTGCGCGGCGCCGATCTGCACGCCGACGACACCTCCGTCGCCGATGCCGTCGCCCGCGCCCTGCGGCAGGCCGGCCGCATCGTCGCCGCGTCCGGCGCCCGCGGGGACATGGGGTGCGTCACCCCCGGCCGGGTCGCGGGCCTCGCCCGCGAGGCCGGGCGGCCCTTGCTGATCGTGCTGGACGGGCCCGAGGAGATGCCTGCCGCACTCGCGCACCGGCAGGCCGACTGGACCGACAACACCGTGCGGTGGCTGGGCGACTGCGGGGTGCGGATGGTCGTCGGCTGCCGGCCCGAGCACTGGGAGCAGGCCGGGGCGCTCTATCCGCCACAGGTCCTGCACCGGCCGCTCGACGCCGACCGTGCGCTGCCGCCCGCGGTACCCGTCGGCGACCTGTCGCCGGACGAGGCGGCCCGGCTGCGGGAACGGTACGGGCTCCCGGCGGGAGCCCTCGGCGCCGCCGACGCACGGCATCCGCTCACCCTGCGGCTGCTCGCCGAGGTCCGGCAGGCGCTGCCGGGTGAGGTGCCGGGCCGGCCGTCGCGCGACGAGGTGTTCGCCGCACATCTGGACCTGACGTGCCTGCGGATCGCGGTGCGCATCGCCGCGGCCTCCCGGCCACCGCTGCGAGGTCCGGCCGTACGCCGTCTGGCGGCGAAGGTGTCCGGGCAGGTCAACGAAGCGGCACGGCACTGTCTGGGGCCGGGGCAGGGGCAGTTGGACCGCGAGGCGTTCGAGGAGCTCTTCCCCTGGGGGGCCGCCGGCTGGGCGTCCGCCGTACTCGCCGAGGGCCTGCTGGTCCCGGCGGGCCAGGGCCACCGCTTCGCCCACGAGGAACTGGCCGACTGGCTGCAGGGCGCGCACCTGGACGTCGACGCGGCCCTCCACTCCCTGATCCACCGCCCCCGTGCCCCGCTGGGGCCCCCGCCGACCCTGCCCGTCCCGCGGCACCGCATCGGCCCGGTGATCGAGGCCCTGCTCCTCCTGGACCGGCTCCACGGCCCACCGGCTCTCGCCCGTCGGCTGCGGCAACTGATCGAGGCGCTGGACGATCTCGACCAGAGCGTGCCCGCCCTGCCCGCGCACACCGCGCGAGCGATGGTGCCGGGCGAAGAGACGCCGGGTGCGGCCAACGGGGGCAGCGGCGGTGGGCTCCCCGTCGGCGCCGGTGCGAGCGGTCCGAACATCGCCGACGCCTCATGGTGGGGTGCCCGTCTGCTCCGCGAGGTCCTGCTGCGGCTTCCCGACGCCCGCCCCTACCTGCCCGTCCTGCGGAGGCTGGCCGACCGGATCACCCGTCGGTCCCTGCGTGAGGGCGGACCCCGCCACCTCGGCGGGTTCGCCGAGTTCGGTCCGTCGTTCTGGGAGCGGCTGCGGGTGGGGGAGGAGCAGCGGCTCGATCTGCTGCGGCGGCTGCTGCCCGCCGACGGGACACCCACGTCCCGGACCGGGCCGCGCTTTCTGGACGCGGTCGACGCGCGGCTGGCAGGCGCCCCCGTCGTCGTACAGCCGCTGCTGTGCGCGTGGTTCACCGACGAGACCCCGCTGCCCGCCGATCCCGGGGCCGGGGTCCGGCCCACCGTCGCCGCCGCCGCGCAGGCGCTCCTGTACGCCCGCCGGGACCTGGCCGTCGACAGCCTCACCGAGGCCCTGCTCGCCAGCGCCCATCCCCGCGCCGACGAGCTGCTCGCCGCGCTTGCCGACGACGCACGGTCCACCCTGCGCCGGGCCGTCGACCGCTGGGCGCACGACGCCCCGCCCGGGCGGCACGTCGCGGCCGGCGGGTACGGACTGGCCATGGCCACGCGGGGCACCACCGGAACAGACCGCGAACTGCTGCGGTGAGCCGCGCTCGCGCCGCGCGGGGACGCCCCGCGGGCAGCTGTCGCGCGCCGTCGCACCGTCCGTACCGTGAGCCGGTCCACCGCACCGGCCTGCCGTGCCCGAAGGGCGGGACACCGCGCAGCCCGGTGCCGATGCGTACCGGGAGCCACGGGCATGGCAGTCTTAGACCTGCGTAATCGGCATCCAGACACAGGTTCGGGCGAGGAGCGGTCACAGTGCAGCGCTGGCGTGGGTTGGAGGACATCCCGCAGGACTGGGGGCGCAGCGTCGTCACCATCGGTTCCTACGACGGGGTGCACCGCGGGCACCAGCTGATCATCGGCCGGGCGGTCGAGCGGGCGCGTGCCCTGTCCGTGCCGTCCGTCGTCGTGACCTTCGACCCGCACCCCAGTGAGGTCGTACGGCCCGGCAGCCACCCGCCGCTGCTGGCACCGCACCACCGGCGCGCCGAGCTGATGGCGGAGCTGGGCGTCGACGCGGTGCTGATCCTGCCCTTCACCTCCGAGTTCTCGAAGCTGTCGCCCGCCGACTTCATCGTGAAGGTGCTCGTCGACAAGCTGCACGCCCGCGCGGTGATCGAGGGCCCCAACTTCCGCTTCGGGCACAAGGCCGCCGGGAACGTGGAGTTCCTCGCGGAGCTGGGTGCGACGTACGACTACGAGGTCGAGATCGTCGACCTGTACGTCAGCGGGGACGCGGGCGGCGGAGAGCCGTTCTCGTCGACCCTGACCCGCCGCCTGGTCGCCGAGGGCGACATCGAGGGCGCCAACGAGATCCTGGGCCGTCCCCACCGCGTCGAGGGCGTGGTCGTCCGCGGTGCGCAGCGGGGCCGTGAGCTCGGCTACCCCACGGCGAACGTCGAGACGCTGCCGCACACCGCGATCCCCGCGGACGGCGTGTACGCGGGCTGGCTGACGGCCAACGGCGAGCGCATGCCGGCGGCGATCTCGGTCGGCACCAATCCACAGTTCGACGGCACGGAGCGCACGGTCGAGGCGTACGCGATCGACCGCGTCGGCCTCGATCTGTACGGCCTGCACGTGGCGGTGGACTTCCTGGCGTACGTGCGCGGCCAGGAGAAGTTCGCATCGATCGAGGAGCTGCTCGACGCGATCGGCGCGGACGTCAAGAAGTGCCGCGAGCTCACAGCGGGGCGCTAGCCCCGGAAGCCGCCCAGTGGCACGCCACCTGTGCCACCCGTCCCGCTCCCAGCACCGGCAACGCCTCGGTCCGGCACGCGTCCGAGACCCCGGCCCTGTCCGCCTCCCCCGACGACAGCACCTGACAGCGCGCGTGGAAGCGGCATCCCCCGGGGATGCGTGAAGGGTCCGGGGGCTCACCGGTGAGGACCACAGGGGGCACCTCGGACTCCGGCAGCACCGACAACAGCGCCTGGGTGTACGGATGCCGGGGCGAGGTCAGTACCTCCTCGACCGTCCCCGACTCCACGATCCGGCCGAGGTACATCACCGCCACCCGGTCCGCGATGTTCCACGCCAGTCCGAGGTCGTGCGTCACCACCAGCGCGGACAGGCCCAGTTCGTCCCGGAGCCGCAGCAGCAGCGCCAGGATCTCGCCGCGCACGGACGCGTCCAGGGACGCCACCGGCTCGTCCGCGACGATCAGTTCGGGCTCCAGGACCAGCGCACCGGCGATGACGACACGCTGGCGCTGGCCGCCGGACAGCTCGTGCGGGTAGCGCAGGAAGAAGCGCTCGGGCGGACGCAGCCCCGCCCGCGAGAGCGCCTCGGCGACCGCCGCGCGCTCGTCGCCCCGGTGTCCGTGGATCCGCAGCCCCTCGGCCACCGCGTCGTACACGGTGTGCCGCGGATTGAGCGAACCGCTCGGGTCCTGCAGCACCAGCTGGACCCGCTTGCGGTACGACTTGAGCGCCCGCGAGCCGTAGCCCAGCGGCTGCCCGCCGAAGGTGACGCGCCCCGACGTCGGCGGCACCAGACCGAGCAGCGACCGCGCCAGCGTCGTCTTGCCGCAGCCGGACTCACCGACCAGGGCCACGATCTCGCCCTCGCCGATGTCGAGATCGACCCCGTCGACGGCACGCGCGGAGGCGCCGCCACGCCGCCCGGCGAAGGTGACCTGCAGACCGGCGGCCGAGAGCAGGGGAATGGTGGTCATGACGTGCTCCTGGGTCACAGCTGCTTCTCCGCCATCACGTCGATGTGGACGCACGCCGCCCGGTGTGCCTCCCCGGCCGGCATCAGTTCCTGGTCCTCGTGCGAGCAGGTGTCCAGGGCGACCGGGCAGCGCGGATGGAACGTACAGCCCGGGGGGAGTGCCGACGGGTCGGGCGGGTCGCCCGGAAGTCCCCGGGGCGCCCGGCGCGAGGCGGCGTCGCCGATCCGGGGGAAGGCGGCGGACAGGGCCCGTCCGTAGGGGTGCTCGGCGGCGTCGTACACCGTGCGGGCAGGTCCCTCCTCGACGATCCGGCCGGCGTACATGACGGCCAGCCGGTCGCAGGTGTCGGCCAGCACCGCCAGATCGTGACTGATCATCAGCAGGCTGATGTCCTGCTCGGCCACCAACTGCTCGATCAGCCGCAGGATCTGCGCCTGGATCATCACATCGAGCGCGGTCGTCGGCTCGTCCGCGACGATCAGCCGCGGATCGCACGCCAGCGCCATCGCGATCATCACCCGTTGCCGCTGCCCGCCGGAGAGCTCGTGCGGATAGGCGTCGGCGCGGGCGACCGGCAGTCCCACCTGCTGCAGCAGCTCACCGACGCGCTTCTTCGCGGCGGCGGGGGTGGCCTTGCGGTGCAGCAGGATCGGCTCCGCGATCTGGTCACCGATGCGGTGCACCGCGTTCAGGGAGTGCATCGCGCCCTGGAAGACGATCGACGCGCCTGCCCAGCGCACCGCGCGCAGCCGGCCCCAGCGCATCGTGAGAACGTCCTCGCCGTCGAGCAGGATCTGCCCGCTGAGCCGCGCGTCGGCGGGCAGCAGCCGCAGCAGCGCCAGGGCGAGGGTCGACTTGCCGCAGCCGGACTCACCGGCGATGCCGAGCTTCTGTCCGGCCGCGAGCGAGAGGTCGACGCCTCGTACGGCGGGCACGGCCCGGGCCCCGGAGCCGTACGTCACCTGCAGGTTCTTCAGTTCCAGGAGGCCCTGCCCCGGCTGCGCACTCATCGGCCGACCCCCAGCCTCGGGTTGAGCACCGTCTCGATCGTCCGGCCGCAGAGCGTGAAGGCGAGCGCCACGAGCGCGATCGCGATACCGGGCGGCGCCAGGTACCACCAGTGCCCGGACGACACGGCCCCCGCCTCGCGGGCGTCCTGGAGCATGCCGCCCCAGGAGACGACCGTCGGGTCGCCCAGGCCGAGGAAGGCGAGCGTCGCCTCGGTGAGGATCGCCGTCGAGATGCCGAGCGTCGTCTGCGCGAGCACCAGCGGCATCACGTTCGGCAGCACATGGCGGCTCATGATGTGCCCGTGCCCGCCGCCGAGTGCCTTCGCGCGTTCGATGTACGGACGGGACTCGACCGCGATGGTCTGCGCCCGCACCAGCCGGGCCGTCGTCGGCCAGCTGGTGACACCGATCGCGAGGATCACCGTCCAGACGCTGCGGGACATCACGGTCGCCAGCACGATCGCCAGGACCAGCGCCGGCATCACCAGGAACCAGTCGGTGATGCGCATCAGCACGGTGGAGAACCATCCGCCGTAGTGCCCTGCGATGATCCCGACCAGCGTGCCGATGGCCACCGACAGGGATGCCGCCAGCAGCCCCACGGTCAGCGAGATCCGCGCGCCCCAGACCAGCAGACCGAGCAGCGAACGGCCGAACTGGTCGGTGCCCAGCGGGAATTCACCGCTGGGGGCTTCCAGGGCGGTGCCGGGTGCACCGGTGACGCTCTGGACGTCGTCGCCGACGAGCAGCGGAGCCGTGAGCGCGATCAGAGCGATCACGGCCAGTGCGCCGAGGCCGAAGAGACCGGCCCGGTGCGTACGGTACGAGCGCCAGAAGCGGGCCACCGAGTCCCGGCGGCGCGCCCAGGTCAGGGATGATGCGGTGGTGGTTGCGGTCGTCATCGGCCCACCCGGGGATCGAGCAGCGGATACAGCAGATCGGCGAGGAGGTTCATCACGATCATCGCGCCGGCGAAGACCACGAACAGGCCCTGGACGAGCGGCAGATCGGGCACGCTCAGCGCCTGGTAGAACAGTCCGCCGAGGCCAGGCCAGGAGAACACCGTCTCCACCAGGATCGAACCGGCCGCCACATGGCCGAGGTTGATGAAGACCATGGTGACGGTCGGCAGCAGCGCGTTGGGCACCGCGTGCCGGCGGCGTACGGCGTCGTCGCGCAGCCCTTTGGCCCGGGCCGTCGTCAGATAGTCGCTGCCCATCTCGTCGAGCAGGGACGACCGCATGACCAGCAGTGTCTGTGCGTAGCCGACGGCGGTCAGCGTGATCACCGGCAGCACCATGTGGTGCGCGACGTCGGCGATGTACGCGAAGCCGGTCTCGTCGCCCGACTCCATGCCGCCGGTCGGGAACAGGCCCGGGACGGGGCCGATGCCCACCGAGAAGGTGATGATCAGCAGCAGCCCGAGCCAGAACGACGGCACCGACCACAGGGTCAGCGCCACACCCGTGTTGAGCTTGTCGCCGAGGCTGCCGTGACGCCAGGCGGTACGGGTGCCGAGCCAGAGGCCGATCGCCGAGTAGACGACCACGGCGACACCGGTGAGCAGCAGGGTCGCCGGAACCTTCTGGGCGATCAGTTCGCCGACCGGCGCGTGGAACTGGTACGAGGTGCCCAAATCGCCCGTCAGGGCTTTCCCGCAGTAGTCCGTGAACTGCTGCCACATCGGCTGGTCGAGCCCGAACTGCTTGCGCAGGGTCGCCAGTTGCTCGGCCGACGTCGGCATCCCGTGCGTCATGGCCTTCACCGGGTCACCGGGGATGATCCGGAAGAGGAAGAAGCTGGTGACGAGCACGGCGAGCAGCGAGATCGCCGCGCCGCCGAGCTTGCCCGCCACGTAGAGAAGATAGGCACGCGCGTTCCCGCCGGTGGCGCGGGTCTCGGGGACCGGCGCCACCGCGGTGACGGTACCTGTCGTGCTGGTGGTGCTCATCGGCTATTCACGGTCTTCCGCGGTGGAACGGCGGCGCATCGCGAGGAACAGACCGAGGGCGGCGACGAGGACCACGGCCGCTCCGACACCGATCACGACACCCGTGGAGGAGCCGCCGTCGGAACCGCCGTCACCGGCGGCCGGCTCGGCCGACCACCAGCTCCAGTACCCGTCCTGACCCCAGAGGTTCCCCGCCGCCTCCGGCATCGTCTTGATGGACTTGATCTGGTCGGTACGGTACGCCTCGACCGCGTTCGGGTACGCGAGGACATTCATGTAGTTCGTGTCGTACAGCCGGGACTGCATCTGCTTCACCACATCGGCCCGCCGGGCCGGGTCGTACTCGCCGGACTGTGCGGCGTACAGCTGGTCGAACTGCTTGTCGCAGATGAAGTTGTCGGTGGCTCCCGAGTCCTTCGGCGTGGCAGGCAGCGCGGAGCAGGTGTGGATCGAGAGTACGAAGTCCGGGTCCGGGTTGACCGACCAGCCGTCGAAGGCCAGGTCGTAGTCCCCCTTGAGCCAGGGGTCGGACACATTGTCGAGACAGTCGACTTTGAGCCCGATGCCGAGCTCGCCCCACCACTCCTGCAGATACTTGCCGATCGCCTTGTCGTTCGGGTCGGTCGCGTGGCACAGGATGCGGAAGTCGAGCGGCTTGCCGTCCTTGCCGACGCGCTTGCCGCTGCCGTTCTTCCGGTAGCCCGCCTGGTCCAGCAGCGTCGCTGCCTTCGCCGGGTCGTAGTCGATGCGCTGGCCGTCGGCGGGCTTCCAGAAGTACGTGTCGAAACGGGGCGGGATGTAGCCCTCGCCCGCGACGGCGTGGCCCTGGAAGACCTTGTCGACGATGGTCTTGCGGTCGGTGGCCTGGAACAGGGCCTTGCGGACGGCCGGGTCGAGCAGCGCCTTGTGCCCGCTGCCGAAGCTCTTGCCGTCCTTGGACTTCGCGCCGGGGTTGGTGGCGAGGGCGAAGAAGCGGCGGCCGGGCGCGTCGTTCACCTTGATGTTCTTCGCGCTCTTCAGCGCGGTCGCCTGGGCGGGCGTGAGGCCCTGGACGAAGGAGACCTCGCCCTTCTGCAGGGCCGCGACCGCGGCGTCACCGTCCTTGTAGTACTTGAGCACCAGCTCGTCGAACTTCGGCGCACCGCGCCAGAACGTCTTGTTGGGCTTCAGTTTGACGAACTGGTCGACCTTGAAGTCGGTGATGACGAACGGGCCGTTGCCGACGATCGGGAACTTCTTGTCGTTGTTGAACTTCGAGAAGTCCCCGACCTTCTCCCACACATGCTTCGGCACGATGGGGACGTCGAGCGCCGTCATCGTGGCCTGAGGCTTCTTCAGCTCTATGACCAGCGTCCCGGGGTCCGGCGCGGTGACCTTCTTGAAGTTGGAGGTGAAGCTGCCGTTGGCCGTGGCGGCGTTCTCGTCCGTCATCATCTTGTTGAACGTCCAGGCGGCGTCCTCGGCCGTCGCCTGCTTCCCGTCGGACCACTTGGAGTCCTTGCGGATGGTGTACGTCCACGTCAGCTTGTCCGGCGACGGCTTCCAGGCGGTGGCAAGCCCGGGGATGGTGTGCCCGTCCTTTACGTCGTAGTTCGTGAGGTAGTCGTAGGCCAACCGGTGGATGGTGGTGCTGACCAGACGCTGTGCCAGGAACGGGCTCAACGAGTCCACGCTCTGCGACACGGCGACCGTCAGGACCTTCTTGTCGCCGTCGTCGGCCGCCTGCGCCGGTTGCTGCGGTACGGCCGCAAGGGCGGAGGCGGCGAGACCCCCGGCGACGAGCAGGCGGAACAGGGGGCGGTGCAGGGCGCTTCGGGATGGGACCTTGTGGACCATGGACGGTGACCTCGCGTCATCACTCGCTTGGAGAAGGTGGCTCGATCTCGGGTTCGCCAGCTGGTGAATCGAAGGTCTATCAGCGGTTGTCGAGCTGCGTCAACGACCCCTCAAACCCCGTGTGGTCTGCGGGAATACCAAAAGGGCCCGCACCGTGGAGACGGTGCGGGCCCTCATTGGTTCATACCTCTGTCGCCCTACTGTTGAGGGGCTGGCGGTGCCTGCGGAGGCCCCTGCTGGGGCCATCCCGGAGGCGGAACCTGATTCTGTGAATCCGGTTGTCCCGGACCACCCGCGTGGCCCTGCTGACCGGGGTGCCCCGGCTGTGCCGGCGCGTTCGGCGGCTGTGCCTGGGCGGGCGGCTGCTGCCAGTTCTGGGGCGGATAGGGCTGCTGGGGCGGCTGCGGACCGCCGTACGGCTGCGGCGCCGGCTGCCCCTGCGGGTACGGCTGCTGCGGCGGGTACGGCTGCCCCGGCACAGGCTGACCCGGCTGCCCCTGGGCGGGGTACTGACCGGGTGCCTGCTGATGACCCGGCAGCGGCGGTGCCATGGTCGGGGGCGGGTTCCCGTCCGCCGTCCACAGGCCCTGCTGCTGCTGGGCCCGGATGAAGTCCTCGGCGATCAGCGCGGACAGATTGAAGTACGCCTCACGGGTCTTGGGGCGCATCATGTCCAGGTCGACCTCGGCGCCGGCCGCGAGGTGCTCGTCGAACGGCACCACGATCACGCCGCGGCAGCGCGTCTGGAAGTGCTGGACGATGTCGTCCACCTTGATCATCTTGCCGGTCTCGCGGACACCGGAGATGACCGTGAGGGAACGCTGCACCAGCTCCGCGTACCCGTGCGCCGACAGCCAGTCGAGCGTCGTCGAGGCACTGCTCGCGCCGTCCACGGACGGCGTGGAGATGATGATCAGCTGGTCCGCGAGGTCGAGCACACCGCGCATCGCGCTGTACAGCAGCCCGGTGCCGGAGTCGGTGAGGATGATCGGGTACTGCTTGCCCAGCACGTCGATCGCGCGCCGGTAGTCCTCGTCGTTGAAGGCAGTGGAGACCGCGGGGTCCACGTCATTGGCGATGATCTCCAGACCGGAGGGCGCCTGCGAGGTGAACCGGCGGATGTCCATGTACGAGTTGAGGTGGGGGATCGCCTGCACCAGGTCCCGGATCGTGGCCCCGGTCTCGCGGCGCACCCGGCGGCCGAGCGTGCCGGCGTCCGGGTTGGCGTCGATCGCCAGGATCTTGTCCTGCCGCTCGGTGGCCAGGGTCGAGCCCAGCGCGGTGGTCGTGGTGGTCTTGCCGACACCGCCCTTGAGGCTGATGACCGCGATCCGGTAGCAGGAGAGCACCGGCGTACGGATCAGGTCGAGCTTGCGCTGCCGCTCGGCCTCCTCCTTCTTGCCACCGAGCTTGAAGCGCCCGGCACCGGAGGGCGTACGGCTCGACTTGGGCTTCTGCTTGTTGTTGCGCAGCAGCCGGTCCGACGAGAGCTCGACGGCCGCGGTGTACCCGAGCGGGGCGCCCGGTACGGAACGCTCGCGCTGGTCGTGCGTGACGGGAGTGGGCCATGCTGCACCGGCACGCGGATCGGCGGGCGGACCCTGCGGAGGCTGGGGCTGCTGCGGTGCCGGTGCCTGGGGCGGCTGTCCCTGCTGGGGGAAGCCGTAACCGCCCTGGGGCTGCTGGGGGTTGGGGCCGGCGGCCGGGGGAGCCGGCTGCTGTGGTGCCGGTGCCTGCGGGGCGGGGGCCTGCGGCGGCTGTGCGTGCTGCTGCGGGAAGCCGTAACCGCCCTGCGGTGCCTCGGGTCCGCCGGGCTGCGGGAAGCCGTAACCGGCCTGCGGTGTCGGTGCCTGGGGCGGCTGTCCCTGCTGCGGGAAGCCGTAACCATCCTGGGGCTGCTGGGCGTTGGGGCCGGGGGCCGCGGGAGGCTGCGGGGCTGCCGGGGCGGGCTGCTGCTGGGGCTGTCCCTGCTGGGGGAAGCCATAGCCGCCCTGTTGCGGTGCCGGTGCTTGCGGGGCGGGGGCCTGCGGCGGCTGTGCGTGCTGCTGCGGGAAGCCGTAACCGCCCTGCGGTGCCTCGGGTCCGCCGGGCTGCGGGAAGCCGTAACCGGCCTGCGGTGTCGGTGCCTGTGGCGGCGCGGACTGGTCCGCCGTCTGCGGCGACACGGGCCACTGCGGGGCCGACGAGGGCGCCGCGGGCTGGAACGCGGGCGGCAGCGGAGGCAGCGCGGCGTCCTGCGCCGGCGGCGCGGGCGACCAGGGCTGGGCCGGTGCGGGTCCGGGCGCCGGTACGGGCGGGGTGTCCTGCGGCTCGTCGGCCGGCACGGGGGCGGCGTCCTGGACCACGGCGTCGGACGGCTCATCGGCCGTCATCTCGCCCGCAGCCTCCTCGCGGGGCTCCGCGTCGTCCGAGCCCTCGTCGACGGCTGTGTCGTCCGCGGTCTCGTTCTCCGGGGCTGCGACCTCGTCGGCCGGGCCGTCGGGACCATCCGTCGGCGCCGAGTCGTCGGCGGGCTCCTCCGGCTCCCCGGCCGGCGTCTCCCCGTCGGCCGGGGCCACCGGCTCGGGGAAGTCCGCAGCCTCCGGGGTCTCGGCGGGCTCCGCAGACTCGTTCGCCTCTTCGGCCTCCTTGGCGGCGGCCCTCTCCGCCATCTCACGCTTCAGCGCGGCGGGGGAGAAGCGCATGGTCGCACCGCTCTCGACATCGCCGCCCCCGAAGGGCTCGGCGGCGGGAGCGGTAGCGGGGGCCGCAGCGGGCGGCGTCTGCTCCGGACCCGGCGCGGGAGCCTGAGCGGCGGGCACCTGGACAGGCCCGGGCTCCGGCACGGCCGGAGGCGTCGGGGCGGCAGGCGGCTGAGCAGGCGCATCCTGAGCGGGAGGCGCGGGAGGCGTCGGTGCAGCAGGCGCAGGTGCCCAGTTCGGCTCGAACCCGCTCCCCGCCGGAAGCCCGGGAACCGCCACGGGCGCCCCGTTCGGCGGCGGTGGCGCCTGGCCCGAGCCTGCGCCCGAGCCCGCGTTGTCGCCCGCGTTCTGCGTGTACCAGGCCGGCGGGGTGTAGTCGATGGTGAACTCACCCGTCAGCTCGGCGGGCTCCGCGTCGGACTCGTCGGCGGGAAGGTCCCATCCCCCGCGGATCTCGTCGCGATCGCTGTTCACTGTGCCTCCTGGTGTGGTCGAGCACCCTTGTGCCGTAGTGGGTGGGGGGCGACCGCTGTCTTCCGATCGGCCCGGCTCTCCCCCTGGGGACGCGGCGGGCATCCCCGCAGGTTCTTCTGCCGCTGTCCGTACCACCCTAATCGCCAACAAGGGGGCTCCGGCAGGGCCGCCCGCCCCCTGACTGCTGTCCCGTACGTCACGCACTGCCCCCAAGTGATCCCGGGGCGGCACAGCGTGAGGAAACGCGCAGGGCAAACCGGTACAACTGCGTACGGATGAGAGGGCTCAGTCCATCCGGCGGGCGCTGCCCAACAATCCGGTCTCGGCGTCGGTCGCCTGCGTCATGACGAACTGGCGGTCCTTCGCCGTGCACCACAGGGTCACCCCGTCGGCCAGCGTGGAGAGCGCCTCCGTCTCGGGCCGCGGAAGATGCATGATGCGCCCGATCTGCGCGGCCTCGTCGGGCGAGACCCGCTGGACGCCGACCAGCCCCGACTTCTCCATCAGGCGCGGTGCCACCGGGCTGAGATAGGGCAGCAGGGTCAGCACGGACTGCCAGGGCGCCGACACCACGCGCCCCCGCGGCGGCCGCATACCGCAGTCGCGGATCACGACCACCGGGCTGCCCGCGGACGGCCCCTGCGGCGGTACCCGGCCCACGTCGTGCAGCGCGATGCACTGCTGTCCGCCGCCCGCTGCCTGGGCGAGCGCCGTCCAGGCGTGGCCACGGCCGGTCTCGACGGTGACACGTGCCCCCGTCGCCGCCGCGCGCAGCGCGAGGACCTGCGCCGTCCACAGCCCGCCGATCAGCGTGACGTCGTAGGCGGTGGGGCGGTTGATGCCGAGGACGGCGGGCTTGTTCTCGGCGTCGACGCCGATGACCACGCCGTCGTCGCCTAGCGGCAGGGCCAGCCCGGCCAGTTGGTCGAGCGAGAGCGCGTGCCGGTCGCGGCGCGGTCCGATCAGTCCGAAGCCGATACGCGGCTTGGCGGCAGAAGGCATCAGCGGGCTCCCCCGAGCGGCAGTGTGGCGAGCATCCCGGGCAGCTGCTCGCGGTCGAGCCGTATGAGCCCGGTCTTCACCCCGCGGGCCGCGCGCTCCAGTTCATGACGGGCGGCGACGAGCTCCTCGTCGCTGCGCCCGGTGATACGGACGTGTCCGGTGACGGTGACACCCTGCCGGTCGCCGTGTCCGAGCGTGAGGCTGAACGTCGTGGCCAGCGCGGGGATCGAGGTGAGCAGCGCGACGAGCTGGGGCATCGAGGCCCCGCCGCCGCCCAGTTGCGGCCAGCGGCCCACCCAGTACGTCGTGTGGCGCCGGTCGTCGACGCGCCAGGTGCGCGAGGTCTCCTGGGTGCGGCGGGCCGGTGCGTCGGCCCGGCCGGCCTGCGCGATCGCCATCGGGCTGGCGCACGAGGAGGTCGCGACGGCCGAGGTCAGCTCCTGCTCGGTGAGCACGGTCGCCCGGAACCCGGCACCGGTCAGCCGGCTGGCCAGCTGATCGGCAGCCCGTACCAGGCACTTCTGCGCACCTTCGAGACCGTCGCCGCGCGCGGCGACCGCCTCGGGACACAGCTCGGGGTCGAGCTTGAGGGCGATCCAGGTGATACGGATCGCGGGCGAACCGGTCTGGGCCTGCAGCGGCGCGTAGTTGCGCGCGGCGACCGACTGCTGCGGCAGGTGCGGCGCGGGCGCCGGCTGGGTGTGCTGGACGATCTGCGCGGACTCCAGCCGGATGCCGTCGACCTCCAGCACGTCCCGTACGAGCTCCATGGGCAAGGGCCTGGCGGTGCGGTCGGGCCGCAGCGCGGTGGCGTCCGACTCGACCTGGAGAACGGCGGTCAGGAACGTGCCGTCGCCGATCATGCCCACGGGCCGGCGGTCGCGGTCGCTGTACGTGTAGGTCCGCAGGGCGGGGTCGCACTCGACGGCGGGTGCGAGTCCGGGCTCGGTGTCCGGCGGCAGCACCTGGGACGCGGCCCTGCGCCTGCGGGCCCGCAGCGCGAAGACGGTCGAGAGCCACTCGGGCAGCGAACGGCGGTGTCTGCGCAGGAGAGCGAGCAGCACCAGCACGGCGGCGACGACGAACGCGGGGACCAGGAGGAGGGCGTCGATCACCCAGGCGACGAGCAGCAGTGCCGCCGCGATCTCGATGAGAACGAGTTGTTGCAGTCGGAACGAACCGAAGTGCCCGGGTCGTCCCTTGAGCCGGGGCGAGGCCGGGCCCTGGGGCGACGCAGCGGGTCGAGGAGAGGTCTGCCCGTGACCGGCCGGCCGTACCCGCGTCGCGGAAGCCACTATTCCGTCCCCCCCGTTCATAAGGCCCCAATTCATCCCGATCACCCCTGTCCGGCCCTGTACCGCAAGGCCTTCGGCGGCTGGATCACCCTACCCGCCCCACAAGCACCATCGATCAACAGGCATAGTAGGGGGCCGGTCCGGCATCCAGGGCCCGGGGGAGCGTGCTCACCACACGACCCCCGCGGGGAGACAGCCTTCTTTACCAATGGGGACTCATGGCATCACGGCGGGATGAGCTCAACGCGTACACCTTCGCGAAGAAGCGCACGGTGGCGGCATTCCTCCAGCCCTCGCTGACGGGTACCGAGGAGGGGGCGCCTCGTCCGATGCGCGCCGTCATCCCCGGCATCATCGTGGGCGCACTGATTCTGGCCGGCTTCGGGGCTTTCGGCATGTTCAAGCCCAAGGCGCCCAAGAACTGGGCGCAGCCAGAGGCCAACGTGATCGTCGGCAAGGACTCCACCACCCGCTATGTGGTGTTGAGCACCGGCAAGGGCAAGAACAAGAAGACCCTGCTGCACCCGGTGCTGAACCTCGCGTCGGCCCGACTGCTGCTCAATCCCCAGCAGTTCAAGGTGATCCAGGTCGCCGACGACATCCTGGACAAGGGCAACCCCCCGCGCGGCCCGATCCTCGGTATCCCCTACGCCCCGGACCGCCTCCCCGGCGCCGAAGAGGCGGGCAAGGCCAAGCGCTGGGCCGTCTGCGAACAGCCCGGCGGCGGCAACGGCGGCACGGTGCAGAAGGCGACGTTCGTCCTTGGCGACCGCGACCTGAAGCGGACCGAGGGCAGCAGCCGGCTGAGCGGCGGTCACGTCCTCTACGTCCAGGGGCAGAAGGACCGGCAGCGGTACCTGGTCGACGCGGGCGGTACCAAGTACCTGGTGCGCGGTTCCGCTACCGATGCCTCGTTCCTCACCCGCGCGCTCGTCGGCAGCAAGCAGCCGCAGGCCGTCACCGACGACTGGCTGGCCACGCTGCACGACGGCAGCCCGATCGACTTCCCCGCGCTGCCGGACACGGTCAACACCCCGGCCGGTGTGGGCGGTGGGCTCACCCCCGAGCAGGACAAGGTGGGCATGGTCCTGCAGGCGCAGACCGGCTCGGGCCCCCAGCAGTACGTGGTCCTCAAGGGCAGGGTCCAGCCGGTGTCCGACTTCACCGCCTGGCTGCTGATCAACTCGCCGGCGGCCGACTCGCTCAACATGGAGGGCGAGCCGGCGGTGGTCGACGCGGCCTCGGTCTCGCCGGAGCCGGACACCTTCGGCGCCGACAAGCGCTGGCCGGCCCTCAAGGCCCAGCAGGTCAACTCCGCGAGCGGCGGCCGCGACACGATCTGCAGCGTGCTGCGCAAGGTCGACGACAAGGGCCGTACGACGCTGTCCACCTGGGCCGGTTCCTCGTACCCCGCGGAGATCACCGCACTCGGCGCCAGCACCTACGTCACCCCGGGCACCGGCCTCCTCTACACCCAGGTGCGGGGGAACCAGACGAAGCCCGACGGCTCGCTGTTCCTGGTGACCGACACCGGCCTGCGGTACGCGGTCCAGGCGAACGGTGACAGTGACGCCGACCGTTCCGACATCGGCACGGGCGACAAGGAGAAGGAGCAGGACGGACGCCCCGAGCCGAGCAACGCCCAGAAGCGGCTCGGTTACGAGAAGGTGACTCCGACGCTCGTACCGGTCGCCTGGTCCGACTTCCTCTCCAAGGGCCCGCGCCTGGACACCAACAGCGCGCGTCAGCCGCAGGGTTCGTAGGGGGCGACCGGATGCTGCACCTGAGCACGAGGACCGCCGTACTGGCGGCCGCAGCGGCCCTGACGGGCCTGGCCGCGCTGCCACCGGCGGCATACGCCGCCGACAGGCCGTCCCCGCCGGTCCTGGACGGCAGCGGTGAGTGCACCTTCCCCATGAAGGAGCAGATCGCGGGCATCCCGTGGCCGCTCCAGCGGGTTCTGCTCGACGAGCTGTGGCAGGACACCAAGGGCAAGGGCGTCCGGGTCGCCGTCATCGACACGGGCGTCGACGACGCCAACGTCCAGCTCAAGTCGGCTGTCGACGCCAAGGCGGGCAAGGACTACCTCAAGCCCGACAAGGAGGCGTCGGACGCCGGGAACAGCAAACGCGGCAAGACCGACGGCACGGTCGACGAGGTGGGTCACGGCACGAAGGTCGCCGGCATCATCGCCGCCCGGCCGCGCAAGGGAACCGGTTTCGTCGGCCTCGCGCCCGAGGCCACGATCATCCCGATCCGGCAGAACGACGAGAAGAACAGCGGCAAGTCGGACACCATGGCCCAGGCGATCGACCATGCGATCGCCAAGGGGGCTCAGGTCATCAATATTTCGCAGGACACGACCCAGCCGCTGGGCCCCGGCTCCACGCTCGCCCAGGCGGTGCGGCGGGCGCTGGCGAAGGACATCGTCGTCGTCGCGTCGGCCGGCAACGACGGCATGGACGGCAAGCTCAAGAACACCTATCCCGCGTCCTTCCCGGGCGTCCTCGCCGTCGCCTCCTCCGACCGCAACAACGAGCGCGCTCCCTTCTCCCAGGCGGGCGAGTTCGTCGGTGTCGCGGCCCCGGGCGTCGACGTCGTCTCCACGGTTCCGGGCAACGGCCAGTGCGTCGACAACGGCACCAGCTTCTCGGCGCCGTACGTCGCCGGTGTCGCGGCTCTCCTCAAGGCCAAGTACCCGACGTGGAAGGCCGCGGAGGTCGTCGCCCAGATCGAGCAGACGGCCGAGCGCAGCATCAACGGCCATGACAACTTCGTCGGTTGGGGCGTCATCGACCCGGTGCGTGCGCTCAGCGGCGACGGCAAGCCCATCAAGGCGCCCACGCCGGACCCGGGTCCGCCGAAACCGCCCGCTCCGGAGCCCGCCCATCTGTCGCTGAGCGAGACTCCTCAAGAACGCAGCGAGCGCTATGCAACCTACGCGCTGGGGATCGGCGTCCTCCTGGTGGCGGTGGTCGCCGGGACGGCTACGGTCATCCGGGACACCCGGCGCAAAAGGGCTCAGTGAGCCAAGTCTCCCTGTGGGACTTTGCAGTTGGAACTGTCGTATCAAGTGGATAGAGTGACGGCAGGACTCAGTGAGAGCTGGTCCGGCACGGGGGCGGCATCCAATTCGGCTTCCGTCTACATCGCCGTCGTAGGAAGAAGAAGGGGTACAGATGTCGGGTCCTTCAGACCTCAAGGTAACCAGTGGTGATATTGGGGATCTTTCCGGCAAGATCCAGCATTTCCAGACCACTCTGGGTGAGCGCATCTCCGACCTGAACCGCGTGGTCGACCTGATCCAGGGCGGCTGGAAGGGTGCGGCGAGCCAGCAGTACGACACCACGCAGACTCAGCTGAACCTGAAGCTGAAGAGCGTTCAGCGGGATCTCGAGAACCTGCAGAACCTCGTGAAGATGAGCGCCGACGGTTTCGACGCGCAGGAGCAGGAGCGCCTGGCGTCCTTCGCCAAGATGGAGAACGCGAAGGGCAACACCAGCGCCATCCTCGACGTCTGAACAGTTCGCACCGTTCGCTGAACTTCGCACCTAGGAGCAGAGTATGACCACTGCCGTCAATTACGACACAGTGACCCAGGCGGCGCGCGACACCGTCAAGACCGCCTCGGACCTGAACGAGCAGCTCGGGACCCTGATGCGCCACGTGAACAACGTCGCCCAGGGCTGGGACGGTGAGGCCAAGCAGGCCTACATCGCCATCCAGACGCAGCTCGGCACCGACATGGACGGGCTGACCCAGGACCTGCACACCATCGCGCGTCTGCTCGGCGACTCCGTCGTCGGCTACCAGGACACGGACAAGGGCAACGCCGCTCGTTTCCGCATGATGATGTGACGAGCCCTGCATGCAGAAAGGGGGGTTGCCCGCGCCGGCGGGCAACCCCCCTTTTTTTCTGTCCGGCTGTCACCTCAGGTGAGGTCGAACTCCCCGTCACGCGCGCCGAGTACGAACGCGCGCCACTCGGCCTCCGTGTAACGCAGCACGGTCTCCGGGTCGAGCGACGACCGCATCGCCACGGCCCCGCCCGGCAGATGCGCGATCTCCACGCGCTCCTCGTCCACACGCGTCCCGGGTGCGCTGAGCCACTCGACCTCGGAGATGTCGAGGGCGTACAGCTCTTGCTTCTGGCGTTCCTTGTCGATTGCGTCGGCCATCGGCGCGGTCCCTCCACAGACGTGTCGAACGAGGTGCGCAGCCAGACTACTTGTCCGGACCGGCCGCCGTGGCGCGTACATCGGCGACGGGAATACGCACCGAGACCCGGCTGCCCGGATTGAGCTTCAGCGTCATGTCGTCGGGCAGCAGCTTCACCAACTCGGCGCAGGCCACCGGCCGCAGGCGCTCCACCGTCGCGGGCGCGTGACGAGGATCGGTGAGGACCGGCACGAAGCGGCCCTCCGCGTCCGTGTAGACCGCGATGTCGGCGCCCTCGTCCGGCACATGGACCGTGGCGGCGGCCAGCGCCTCCACCACCGCCTGGTCCGGTCCGTGACCGGTGGCGGCGAGCTGCAGTGCGCGGTCGACGGGGTCGGTCGGTTCGGGGAGCCCCAGCGTCACCGGCGAGGGCCGGTAGTCGGGGTTGTGCGTGAACGGACCCGGCTGCCCCTTGTTGTCCACCGGCCAGGCGCCGATGACCCCGAAGGGCGGCACCGTACCGGCGGGGTCGTACAGCGGATCGATGGAGTACAGCCAGCTGCCCGGAGCGCGCAGAGCCTGGTCCCTGAGCTCCTGGGTGAGCTCGGGCTCCGGGCGGTTGCTGTTCTGTTCGGTCACAGGAATTCCCACCAGATGGTGCGGTCGGCGGTCGTCGGGTCCATCAGTTGATCGTCCACCCGGGCGGGAGGCCGCTGCTCGGTGGCGGCGGAGCCGCGGGCGGCCCGCCGGGCGCGGCGGACGGGTTGAAGTGCGGGTTGGGTATGTAGTTGCCGAACGAGCCGTCCGGCAGGCGCTCCCAGGCGCCCTTGATGTTCTCCGAGCGCACACCGCCGGGGAAGGCGATCTCCTGCTCGTTGGAAAAGATGTTGTCCGGGATGGACTTGTTGACGTCGATGCCGCCCGGCGCGTCCACGTCGTAGCGGTACTTCGAGCCCCAGCCCAGGTCCGGATCGCGCGTGGTGCCGACGTACACGGAGTGGTCGTTGTTGCGGACGTAGCCCTGCAGATCCGTGTTGTGGTTGTTCCACGGCTGGAAGCCGTCCTTGAAGATCTCGGACGGGGCGCGGTTGTCGTTGCGCCACAGCGGCTCGTCCGTGGTGCGCCACACCGCGTCGTCGGGAAGCTTCGACGCGTCGACCGTACGGTCCGCCGCCGCGTGCAGCGGGTCGTTCGCCTTCGGCGGGTCCGGCACCTGCCGCGTCGGGATGTCGTCGGCGCCCTTGCGGAACGCGTTCTCCGCCGCGGTCTCCACGCCCTCCTTGGCGGCGACGCGCAGGCCCGTACGGGCGGTGCCGAGTCCCTTCGTGCCGATGAGCTCGGGCAGCAGCCGGCCGACGCCCTCGCTGGGGTCCTTCTTGAAGGTGTCGATGAGCGCGCCCGGGATCCGCTCGGGGTGCGCGGCGGTGGAGACGAGTCCGGCGAGTGTCATGTTGACGTTCTGCATGTACTGCGCCGGGTGCGTGATGTTGTAGATGTCCATCGGGTTGAGGCCGCGGGCGAAGTTCAGCAGCCCCGCCGTGCCCTTGACCACACCGCCGACCAGATGCGCGCCCTCGATGTTCAGCGCGCCGTAGCCGTCGATGGCCGTGGAGACGGCGCGGTCCAGCGGCGGCGGCTCCTTGGGTGCGTGCGCCATGGCGGCATCGACGGCCGCCTTCGCGGTCCCCGCGGCCTCGTTGCGCTGCCGGCGAGCCTCGGTGAGGATCTCCTGGGCACGCTCACGCTGCGCCTTGCCCGGATCCGAGAACTCCGGCTTGGGGCCCGGCTCCTCGCCCGCCTTCAGCTTGTCGTTGTACGCGTCGACCTTCTTGTTGTGCGCGTCGACCGCCTTGTCCGAGGCGTCCTTGCCCTTCTTGTACAGGTCGATCGCGTCCTGGGCCTGGCCCTGCGCCCACTTGACGGTGTCCGCGTACGTGTCCAGCGCCTTGCCCGCCGACTCGCAGGCGTCCGCGGCATGCAGCCACTTCGTGGGATGCATCGCGAACTTGTCCCGGAACGCGTTCGCCGACTCGCCCTTCCAGTGGGACGAGTCGAGCTTGCGCATGCCCTGTCCGACCCGGTCGAACGCGGTGTGGAAGTCCTTGAGATGCTTCGCGCTCTCCCGGATCGTGTCCGGCCTGCCGTGGATCAGCTCATTGGCCTCCTCGGTCTGCCCGAGCTGCTGCTCGCCGACCGAGGCCCCGAGGTCGGAGGCGACGTCGTCGCCCCAGTCTTCCACCGTGTCGGCGAGACCGTCGGCGCCGACGTACTCGAGACCGTCGCCGATCCGGTTCGTCGTCCAGTCGACGCCCTCGCCGAGTGCCTTCTTACCCGCGTCAATGCCGTCTTCGACCGTGGACAGACCGTCGTTGAGCAGGTCCTTGCCACCGTCGATGAGATCCCCGAGCCCCATCGGCTACTTCCCTCCGGCCTGCTGCTGCTCGGCACGCTCTTCGGGCGACGGCCCGAGCGTCTCGCGCATCTGCCCGTCGACCTCGTCGCGCAGCCCCGCCGCGTCGATGATGTTGTTGGCGAGTGACACCTTGGACGTGCTGGCGTCCCAGGCGGTGTCCTTCCAGGCCTGCATGCTGTTCTCGCCGGCCGTCCGGAACGATTCCGCGCTGTAGTCGGCGTCCCGGATCTGGGTGAAGGAGTTGTTGGACAGCACCTCGCCCCAGTCCTTGTTGATGATGTCCTCCTCGCTGGCGTACGGGTTGCCCATCGCGGAGTTCGTCAGCACCTTGAACGCGCCGCCGATGTACTGCTCCTCCTCGTGGAACACGCCCGCCGACAGACCGACCTGCTGGGCGAAGGTGTTGCCTTCCTGCACCAGCGTGCGCACCCCCCACTCCCAGCGCTCGCAGTACGTCTTCAGCGTGGAGGTGAGACCGTCGTGCCCGGTCTCCATCCCGGTGAGCGCCAGGTCCGAGAAGCCCCGGCCCATACTCGCCTCGCCGACCATGCCGAGCTCCTTGAGCTCGTCCAGGGCACCCGTGATGCCCTTGGTGATCAGATCGAGGGCTTCCTTGCCGGCTGCGAGGTCCGGATCGTTCCCGGTCATGTCTCGTCCTCCCCGTACGCGCTGTTGTCGACCGCGGCCCTGTCCGGCACGATCCCCGTCACCGGCGGGAAGACCGTCCCGTCCGGACTGCCCGCGTCCAGTGCCACCCCGCAGGGGAAGCCGACGGCCGGGACCACTTCGTCGAGCAGCCGGGAGCCGCGCACCGTGCGGTACGTCCACTCCCGGGAAGCGTCCCCGCGAGCCTCGGTGAACCGGGCGAGCGCCGCATCGTCGGTGAAGGCACAGATCCAGCTGATGCCGCCGAGATCCGCCGTCCACAGGCCGCCCTTGCTGTCGAGCGGAACCAGGACGACCGAGCTGCGGAAGTGGGCGATGTGCTCGCGGATCTCTTCCCTGGCCGCTTCGACGTCCTGTTCGGTCATCCCGTTCAGGTCGTCCCGGCCGGCGGGCGCAGCGTCGTCGCCGGGGCCCGGCGGAGTCCCACCGCCCACTACACGGTCGGTCGACTCCGCTCGGACCCTGCCCCACAGCTCGTCGAAGTTCATCGCTGCGTCGTGCCTTTCGCCCTACTGATCCGGCAGCCAGCCCAGCTGGACCAGCGGTGTACCCCGCTTGCGGGACACGAACGTGCCACGGCCCGGGGGCATCGGACGCGCCCGGACGTTGCCGAGGACATCCCCTTCGCCCGGATCTCCGGAGAGGATAATGCCCTGCGCGCCGAGCTCCTTGACCCGTTGCATGAAGGGTTCGTACATGGATCGTGAAGCTCCCGCGGCGCTGCGGGCGATGATGAAACGAATGCCGACGTCGCGGGCGAACGGCAGATTCTCCACCAGTACCGCGAGCGGATTGCCGGAGTTGGTGGCCACCAGCTCGTAGTCGTCGACGATGACGAACAACTGCGGTCCGCTCCACCAGCTGCGGTCACGCAGCTGCTGCGGGGTGATGTCCGGCTTCGGTGCCCGTTTGCCCATCACCGTGTTGATGGCGTCCATGTGCATTTCCATCGCCGACGTCATCGGCGCGTACTCGAGCAGATGCGAGGAGGGCACGGCCTCCAGCAGCGTGCGCCGGTAGTCACCGACCACGATCCGCGCCTGCTCCGGGGTGTACCGCTCGGTGATCTGCTTGGCGATCAGCCGCAGCAGCGCCGTCTTGCCGGACTCGCTCTCGCCGAAGACCAGGAAGAACGGGTCGGTCTCGAAGTCGACGAACACCGGCTCCAGATTGGCCTCGTCGATACCGATCGCGATGCCGTGCTGCGGATACTCGAACCCCTTCGGCAGCTGCTCGGCGGGCAGCCGGCGCGGCAGCAGCCGGATCGTCGGCGCGGGCGGACCACTCCAGTGGCTCTTGACCGCCTGGACGAAGGCCGCCGTGCCCTCCGACAGGTCGACGGCGTCGCTGACCGAGTCGATACGCGGCAGCGCCGTCATGAAGTGCAGCTTCTCGGGGACCTGGCCACGGCCGGGCACGCCCGGCGGGACGTTCGCCGCGACCTTGCGGTCGAACTCGGAGTCCATGACGTCACCGAGGCGCAGCTCCAGCCGGCCCAGCATCTGGTCCTTGAGCGCCGCGCGCACCTCCATGTAGCGGGCGGCGGTGATGATGACATGGATGCCGTAGCCCAGACCGCGGGCCGTGAGGTCGGCGACGACCGGCTCGAGCATGTCGTAGTCGTTCTTGAAGCCGCCCCAGCCGTCGATGACCAGGAAGACATCTCCCCAGGCCTCGCCGGGCAGTTCGCCCGCCGCGCGCCTGCGCCGGTAGGTGCCTATGGAGTCGATGTTGTTCGCGCGGAAGAACTCCTCGCGCCGGTTCAGTACGCCCCTGACCTCGGCGACCGCGCGGCGCACCCGCTCCGGGTCGAGCCGCGAGGCGATACCGCCGACGTGCGGCAGGTCGGACAGCGACGAGAGGCCGCCGCCACCGAAGTCGAGGCAGTAGAACTGCACTTCGCTCGGTGTGTGGGTGAGCGCGAACGACGAGACCAGGGTCCGCATCAGCGTCGACTTGCCGGACTGCGGACCGCCGACGATCATCATGTGGCCCGCGGCGCCCGAGAAGTCGCGGTACAGCACCTCACGGCGCTGCTCGAAGGGCTTGTCGATCAGACCCAGCGGGACGGTGAGCCCGCCGGGCCGGGTGTACTCGGTGGCGGTCAGACCGCGCTCCGCCGTCGGCGCGAGGCCCGGCAGCAGCTGGTCCAGTGTGGGCGCGACGTCCAGCGGCGGAAGCCACACCTGGTGGGCGGGCACGCCCTGGCCCTCCAGCCGGCGCACGATCACATCGAGGACCGTGTCCGAGAGCGCGTCGTCGTCCGAACCCGAGGTGCTGACGGCATCCGGGTCGGGTGCCGCGTACACCACCGGCACCGGGGCGGCGGTGAACACCGCGGGCCGCCGGTCGATGGGCAGCTGGCCGACCGACAGATCGGGCCCTCCGGTGCGGTACGTACCGGAGACGTACGCCGCCTTGAAGCGGGTCATCTCCTCGGTGCCGAACTTCAGATAGCCGGAACCGGGGACCGACGGCAGGTGGTAGGCGTCCGGCACACCGATCGCGGTACGCGACTCGGCCGCGGAGAAGGTGCGCAGACCGATGCGGTACGAGAGATAGGTGTCCAGGCCGCGCAGCTTGCCCTCCTCCAGGCGCTGCGAGGCCAGCAGCAGATGGACACCCAGCGAACGGCCGATACGGCCGATCTGAATGAACATGTCGATGAAGTCGGGCTTGGCGGTCAGAAGTTCGGAGAACTCGTCGAGCACCAGGACCAGCGAGGCCAGCGGCTCCAGCGGAGCACCCGCCGCCCTGGCCTTCTCGTAGTCGTGGATGTTCGCGTAGTTGCCCGACTTGTGCAGCAGTTCCTGGCGGCGCTGCAGCTCACCGCGGATCGCGTCGCCCATGCGGTCGACCAGCGTGAGGTCGTCCGCGAGGTTGGTGATGACGGCCGCGACATGCGGCATCTGAGACATGCCGGTGAACGTCGCACCACCCTTGAAGTCCGCGAGAACGAAGTTGAGCGTCTCGGACGAGTGCGTGACCGCGAGACCCAGAACCAGCGTGCGCAGCAGCTCCGACTTTCCGGAACCGGTCGCGCCGACGCACAGACCGTGCGGGCCCATGCCCTCCTGCGCGGCCTCCTTGAGGTCGAGCATGACCGGCTGGCCGTCCTCGCCGACACCGATCGGCACGCGCAGCCGCTCGGCCACCGAACGCGGCCGCCAGGTGCGGGCCACGTCGACTCCCGCGGCGTCGCCCAGGTTCAGCAGATCCGTGAAGTCCAGGTTGGCGAGCAGCGGTTCGTCGTCGTCGCCCCCGCCCATCCGCAGCGGAGCGAGCTGCCGCGCCAGCGCCTCGGCCGCCGGCGGCGAGATGCCGTCCGGCACACCCTCGTACGCCACCCGGTTCCCGGACTCCAGCCGCAGCCGCCCGGGCCGTACGACCACCGAAAGGCCGCCGCGCGGTTCGTCCAGATCGCCGGAGACGACCTCGACGATGGTCACGCCCTGCAGGCCCTCGGCGGCCGCGAACAGCGAGTCCGGCGGCACCATCCCGCCGTCCAGGAGGACCACGACGTGCGGCTGGTCCAGCACCGGCTGGTTCTCCCGGCTGAACCGGGGACGCCCGTCGAGCTTGTTGTGCAGCAGCTGTTCCAGCTCGCCGAGGTCGTCGCCGAACAGCCGCTTCGTGCCCGCGCCGTCGACCTGGCCCGGCACCTGGTTGTGCGGCAGCCACTTGACCCAGTCCCAGCGCGCCACCGCGCCGGGAGCCGCCACCACGGCGACCATCAGGTCGTCGGGGGAGTGCAGCGTCACCAGCTGGGAGACCAGCGCCCGCGCCGCCGACTGCGCCGACTCCGGCTCGCCGGAGACCGTCACGTGGTAGAAGGCACGCATCGAGACCGCCATCGGCAGCCCGTCCAGCGAACCGTGCACCGCGAGGAACTGCTGCATCGCACCGGCGGCCAGCGGCTCCAGCTCGTCCACCGGCGCGGTTTCCGGAGCCACCAGGGGAGTTGCCAGCTGCTGCGCGCCGAGCCCGACGCGCACCTGCGCGAAGTCGTTGTCGCCCACCCGCCGTTCCCAGACCCGTGAGCCCTCGGCGACCAGCGACCACAGCTGCTCGGGAGCAGGGTGCAGATACAGCTGCGCGTCGCGCTGCTTGCGCGCGGTCTTGCGGACCGTACGCCGGGTCTGGGCGAGGTATTTGAGGTAGTCGCGGCGGACATCTGCCATTTGCCCCTGCGTACCGCGACGGTGTCTGACGACCTGTGCGATGACCATCGCGAGGGTCGAGACCAGCATCAGCACACCCATGATGCGCATGAACGGAGGCGCCTGCGGCGAGAAGAAGAAGACGACTGACGAGCCCATGCCGAGAACCGGCAGGATCTGCATCAGCATGCCCTCCTGCTGCCCCCTGGGCAGCTCCGGAGGAGGCTCCAGCGCCAGTTCCTCCGTGGGCACTTCAGGCGGCAGGGACCTCGGCGGGCGTTTCACGACGATCTGGCTCACCGGAGCATCAATCCCTCGATACGGACGTAAGGCGGACGGGTAGATTCCGCACCGACGCCCCCGTGAGCGGCGGGCCCCCTCCACGCGACGGTGATCCTACTTGCAGACCTGTCGTACGTGTCCCGGTAGGGTGGCGCGCGCACCGTGCGCAACCGCGAATCAGGGGGTCCAGACACGTGAGTACGTCCGTAGCGACCGGCTTCTGCCGCGTCACCGTCGTGGCGCCGGACAGCCGTATCGATGTCGCCCTCCCGGAGGACATCGCCGTCGCAGACGTCTACCCGGAGATCCTGCGTCTCACCGGCCAGACGCAGTCACCGGGCACGCCCACCGGCTACCACCTGGTACGCCGCGACGGCACCGTACTCGACGGGGCCCGTTCACTCGCCGCCCAGCAGGTGCTGGACGGTGAAGTCCTCAGCCTGCGGCCCTTCGCGGAGTCGCTGCCGCCCGCCGTCTTCGACGACGTCTCCGACGCCGTCGCCTCCGCCGTACGCCGCGACCGGCACCTGTGGAGCGACGAACTCCTGCGCGGCGCCGGTCTGGTGGGCGGCGTCCTGCTGCTGGTCCTGATGGGCTTCGTGCTCTGGTTCGCCGACCCGCTGCGCCACGACATGCACAGCCTGCCCGGCATCATCGCGGGCGCCGCGGGACTGCTGCTCACCGCCTTCGCCGGCGTACGGGCCCGGGTGTACGCGGACCGGGCCACCGCCGTCGCCCTCGGGCTCGGCGCCCTGCCGCTCCTGCTCATCGCCGGCTCCGGCGTCATCGGCCCGGACGCCGGACACGGTCCCGGCAAGCTGCAGTTCCTGCTCGGCTGCGTGACGGTCCTGGTCGCCTCGGTCGCCCTGGTCGCCCTCACCCCGAGCGGTGACGCCCCCTTCGTGGCCGCCACCTTCCTCAGCGCCACCGGCACGATCGCCACCTTCGTCGCGATCCTCACCGAGTCCACCGCCACCCGGACGGCCGCCGTCGTCGCCCCGGTCGCCATCGGTCTCGTCGCCTTCCTGCCCGGCCTCTCCGCCCGCTTCGCCCGGCTGCCCATCGGCTACGCCTCGCCGCGCGCCGCCCCCGACGAGTTCGCCACCGAACCCGACGAGACCCCCGAGGCCCAGCCCGTCGACGGCGAGCGCATCGCGCTCCAGGCCCGCCGCGGTCACGAGATGCTGCTCGGCCTCGTCGCCGGCTGTGCGGCGGTCGTCGTCGCCTGTGCCGCGGTCCTCGGCTTCTCCAGCAACGTGTGGGGCCAGTTCCTGGCGCTCGCCGCCGGTCTCGCGATGCTGCTGCGCGCCCGGCTGTTCCGCTACACCTCGCAGGTCGCCTGCACCCTCGTCGCCGGGATCGCCGCCGTCGCGCTGCTGGTGCTGGGCCTCTCCCTGAACCCGCCCGTCGACCTGGTCAAGGACCTGGTGATGTACGGGGACCGCGGCGGCCTGGACATCCGTACGATCTGGCTCACCGGGGCCGTCGCCGCCGGAGCCGCGCTGATCACGGCCATCGGCCTGATCATTCCGCGGAAGGGCATGTCGCCGTTCTGGGGCCGGCTGCTCGATCTCACCGAGAGCCTGGTGCTGCTCGCCCTGGTTCCGCTCTGCCTCGCCGTGCTCGACGTCTTCGACGCCGCCCGCTCGCTGACCAGCTAGGCGGCACGCCCGCCGGGCGCCTGACCGGCCGGTCAGAAGCGCTCCGGCGGGCTGGTACGCTGTGTGACGGCCGTTTGTGTACGCGATTCCCGGAGCCTTGAAGACTCTGGGTGCAGCGCTCATCGGACCTTCGCCTCCGAGTCACGGAAGCTCCCCTGAGATCAAGACCAGGGGCACTCGTGGGCGCATCGAACACCAAGAGGAGTACCGAGTGTCTCTCGACGCCGCTACGAAGAAGCAGATCATGACCGAGTTCGGCACCAAGGAGGGCGACACCGGCTCCCCCGAGGTGCAGGTCGCGATGCTCTCCCGCCGTATCTCGGACCTGACCGAGCACCTCAAGACCCACAAGCACGACCACCACTCCCGCCGTGGTCTGCTGATCCTGGTCGGCCAGCGCCGCCGTCTGCTGCAGTACCTGGCCAAGAAGGACATTCAGCGCTTCCGTGCGCTCGTCGACCGCCTCGGCATCCGCCGTGGCGCGGCCGGCGGCGCCAAGTAAGACGTGTCGTGGAGGGAGCGGTACCCACTCTGAGGGGGCCGCTCCCTTTGCTGTACGTGCGCGACGTACCGGACGCCAATTAGTCTGGTCGCAGAACGCGAACCGAACGAGCGAGAAGCCGTCTCGCCGCCGCCGGTCCTCGGTAGTGGCTCCCGGAGACACATCCCCGGGTGCTTCGATCGAAGACCGGCCCGCAGAACGAGAGCTTCTCCGCACCGTTCCCCCGCCACACGGGCGAGGGAACGAAAGACGCAAAGTAACGGAGAAAATTAGTGGAGAACGAGACCCACTACGCCGAGGCCGTCATTGACAACGGCACCTTCGGCACCCGCACCATCCGCTTCGAGACGGGCCGCCTGGCCAAGCAGGCCGCCGGTTCCGCCGTGGCGTACCTGGACGACGACACCATGGTGCTGTCGGCCACCACCGCTTCCAAGAAGCCCAAGGACCAGCTCGACTTCTTCCCCCTGACGGTGGACGTCGAGGAGCGGATGTACGCAGCCGGCAAGATCCCCGGCTCCTTCTTCCGACGTGAGGGCCGGCCCTCCGAGGACGCGATCCTCACCTGCCGCCTGATCGACCGCCCGCTGCGCCCCTCCTTCCGGAAGGGCCTGCGCAACGAGATCCAGATCGTCGAGACGATCATGGCGCTCAACCCCGACCACCTGTACGACGTGGTCGCGATCAACGCCGCCTCCTGCTCCACGCAGCTGGCCGGCCTGCCCTTCTCCGGCCCGATCGGCGGCACGCGTGTCGCGCTGATCAAGGGCCAGTGGGTCGCCTTCCCGACGCACACCGAGCTCGAGGACGCCGTCTTCGACATGGTGGTCGCCGGTCGCGTCCTCGAGGACGGCGACGTCGCGATCATGATGGTCGAGGCCGAGGCCACCGAGAAGACCGTCCAGCTCGTCAAGGACGGCGCCGAGGCGCCGACCGAGGAGATCGTCGCCGCCGGCCTCGAGGCCGCGAAGCCCTTCATCAAGGCGCTGTGCAAGGCCCAGTCGGACCTCGCCGCCAAGGCTGCCAAGCCCACCGGCGAGTTCCCGGTCTTCCTCGACTACCAGGACGACGTCCTGGAGGCGCTGACCGCCGCCGTCAAGGGTGAGCTCGCGCAGGCGCTCACCATCGCCGGCAAGCAGGAGCGCGAGACCGAGCTCGACCGCATCAAGGAGATCGCCGCCGAGAAGCTGCTCCCGCAGTTCGAGGGCCGCGAGAAGGAGATCTCCGGTGCCTACCGCGCGCTGACCAAGAAGCTGGTCCGCGAGCGCGTCATCAAGGACAAGGTCCGTATCGACGGCCGTGGCGTCACGGACATCCGTACGCTCGCCGCCGAGGTCGAGGCCATCCCGCGCGTGCACGGCTCGGCGCTGTTCGAGCGTGGCGAGACCCAGATCCTGGGCGTCACCACCCTCAACATGCTCCGCATGGAGCAGCAGCTGGACACCCTTTCCCCGGTGACCCGCAAGCGCTACATGCACAACTACAACTTCCCGCCCTACTCCGTCGGTGAGACCGGCCGCGTCGGTTCGCCGAAGCGCCGCGAGATCGGCCACGGTGCGCTCGCCGAGCGCGCCATCGTGCCGGTGCTGCCGACGCGCGAGGAGTTCCCGTACGCCATCCGCCAGGTCTCCGAGGCGCTGGGCTCCAACGGCTCGACGTCCATGGGCTCGGTCTGCGCCTCCACCATGTCGCTGCTGAACGCCGGTGTGCCGCTCAAGGCCCCCGTCGCCGGTATCGCCATGGGCCTGATCTCCGAGGAGATCGACGGCAAGACGCACTACGTCGCCCTCACCGACATCCTCGGTGCGGAGGACGCTTTCGGTGACATGGACTTCAAGGTCGCCGGTACGAAGACCTTCGTCACCGCGCTCCAGCTCGACACCAAGCTCGACGGCATCCCCGCCTCGGTCCTGGCCGCCGCGCTGAAGCAGGCCCGCGACGCCCGCCTCCACATCCTCGATGTGATGAACGAGGCCATCGACGTCCCGGACGAGATGTCCCCGAACGCCCCGCGGATCATCACCGTCAAGATCCCGGTGGACAAGATCGGTGAGGTCATCGGCCCCAAGGGCAAGATGATCAACCAGATCCAGGAGGACACCGGCGCCGACATCACGATCGAGGACGACGGCACCATCTACATCGGTGCCCAGCAGGGCTCGCAGGCCGAGGCCGCCCGCGCCACGATCAACGGCATCGCCAACCCGACCATGCCGGAGGTCGGCGAGCGCTACCTGGGTACGGTCGTCAAGACCACCACCTTCGGTGCGTTCGTCTCCCTGATGCCCGGCAAGGACGGCCTGCTGCACATCTCGCAGATCCGCAAGCTCGCCGGTGGCAAGCGCGTGGAGAACGTCGAGGACGTGCTCGCGGTCGGCTCCAAGGTCCAGGTCGAGATCGCCGAGATCGACTCCCGCGGCAAGCTCTCCCTCATCCCCGTCATCGAGGGTGAAGAGAGCGACGATGCCGAGAAGAAGGACGACGCTGCCAAGTGACGTCGCGTAGTTCCAGGACGACGGCCCGCACCTCTTCGGAGGCGCGGGCCGTCGCCCGTACCCAAACGCTTCTCCCAGGCGAGAACGGCATCGGCACGGTCCGCCGCACCACCCTCCCGGGCGGTCTGCGCATCGTCACCGAGACGCTCCCCTCCGTCCGGTCGGCGACCTTCGGCATCTGGGCGCACGTCGGCTCCCGGGACGAGACACCCTCGCTGAACGGCGCCACCCACTACCTCGAGCATCTCCTGTTCAAGGGCACGCACAGGCGCTCCGCCCTGGACATCTCCTCGGCGATCGACGCGGTCGGCGGTGAGATGAACGCCTTCACGGCCAAGGAGTACACCTGCTACTACGCGCGGGTGCTCGACACCGACCTGCCGCTCGCCATCGACGTGGTCTGCGACATGCTCACCGGATCGCTGATCCTCCAGGAGGACGTCGACGCCGAGCGTGGCGTCATCCTCGAGGAGATCGCGATGACCGAGGACGACCCGGGCGACTGCGTGCACGACCTGTTCGCGCACACCATGCTCGGCGACACCCCCCTCGGCCGCCCGGTCCTCGGCACCGTCGACACCGTGAACGCGCTGACCGCCGAGCGCATCCGCCGCTTCCACAAGAAGCACTACGACCCGACGCACCTGGTCGTCGCCGCCGCAGGCAACATCGACCACGCCACGGTCGTACGCCAGGTCCGCCGCGCCTTCGAGAAGGCCGGCGCCCTGACCGACACGGACGCGGCGCCGCTCGCCCCCCGCGACGGCCGGCGCCCGCTGCGCACCGCCGGCCGCGTCGAGCTGCTCAACCGCAAGACCGAGCAGGCCCACATCGTCCTCGGCATGCCGGGCCTCGCCCGCACCGACGACCGCCGCTGGGCCCTCGGCGTGCTGAACACCGCGCTCGGCGGCGGTATGTCGTCCCGCCTCTTCCAGGAGGTGCGGGAGAAGCGCGGCCTCGCCTACAGCGTGTACTCGTACACCTCGGGCTTCGCCGACTGCGGACTGTTCGGCGTCTACGCGGGCTGCCGCCCGAGCCAGGTCCACGACGTCCTGAAGATCTGCCGGGACGAGCTCGACCGCGTCGCCTCCGAAGGACTGTCGGACGACGAGATCGGCCGCGCCATCGGCCAGCTCTCCGGCTCCACGGTGCTGGGCCTGGAGGACACGGGTGCGCTGATGAACCGCATCGGCAAGAGCGAGCTGTGCTGGGGCGACCACATGTCGGTTGACGAGCTGCTCGCCCGGATAGCGGCGGTCACCCCCGACGAGGTCCGCGACGTGGCCGCCGAAGTACTGGGGCAGCGCCCCTCACTGTCGGTGATCGGCCCGCTGAAGGACAGGCAGGCCGACCGCCTGCACGAAGCCGTCTCCTGACGTTTCTCACATGAGGGAAGAGACAATGAGCAAGCTGCGCGTGGCCGTTCTCGGAGCCCAGGGCCGTATCGGCTCGGAGGCCGTACGGGCCGTCGAGGCCGCCGACGACATGGAACTGGTCGCGGCGCTCGGCCGGGGCGACAAGCTGGAAGCCCTGGTGGAGTCCGGCGCCCAGGTCGCGGTCGAACTGACCACTCCCGCCTCGGTGATGGGCAATCTCGACTTCTGCGTACGCCACGGCATCCACGCGGTCGTCGGCACCACCGGCTGGACCGACGAACGCCTCGCGCAGCTCAACACCTCGCTCGCCGCGTCCCCGCAGACCGGTGTGCTCATCGCCCCGAACTTCTCCATCGGCGCGGTCCTGACCATGAAGTTCGCCCAGCAGGCGGCGCGCTACTTCGAATCCGTCGAGGTCGTCGAGCTCCACCACCCGAACAAGGCCGACGCCCCCTCCGGCACGGCCACCCGCACCGCCCAGCTCATCGCCGCCGCTCGTGCGGAGGCCGGCTGCGGCCCGCAGCCCGACGCGACCGCCACCGCGCTGGACGGCGCGCGCGGCGCCGACGTCGACGGCGTCCCGGTGCACGCGGTACGGCTGCGCGGTCTGCTGGCCCACCAGGAGGTGCTGCTCGGCGGCGAGGGCGAGACGCTCACCATCCGGCACGACTCGCTGCACCACAGCAGCTTCATGCCCGGCATCCTGCTCGGCGTCCGCCGGGTCGTCGCGACCCCCGGCCTCACGTTCGGCCTGGAACACTTCCTCGATCTCGGCTGACCCGGAAGCCCCTCATGCGCGCGAAAATCACGTACTTCGTCACGGCAGCCGTCCTGGTCGTCTACTTCGTCCTGGTCGGCAGCCGTGGCCTGATGCTCATCGAGCACGGCACCCTGCTCACCGTCACGTTCGGGGTGGCGGTCCTCGTGCTGCCGGTGATCGGCATCTGGTTCCTCTGGAAGAACACCCGGTTCGTCACCCGGGCCAACCAGCTGGCGGCCACGCTGGAGGCGGAGGGCGGGCTGCCCGTCGACGAACTGGCGCGCACGCCGAGCGGCCGTATCGACCGCGACTCGGCGGACGAGATCTTCGCCAAGCGCCGCGCCGAGACCGAGGACTCACCGAACGACTGGCGCTGCTGGTTCCGGCTGGCGGTCGCGTACCACGACGCCCGGGACACCCCGCGGGCCCGCAAGGCCATGCAGCGCGCGATAACGCTGCACGACGCCGGAGCCTGAGCAAGGGCGGCCGCCGGTCAGGCCGGGCGGTATTCCGAGGCCCAGGCCTCGACGGTGTCCGCCGCCCGGTCGAACGCCTCGACGCGCGACAGGAAGTCCGCGTTGTGATCGGTCAGCAGGGGCAGCGGCTCGGCACCCTGCCGTACGAGCAGCAGGGCCTGCCCCTGCACGGTGCGCGGCAGTCCCAGCCAGCGCACCGGCTGCTGCACCGTACGGACGGCGGTGGAATGGCTCCACGGCACGGTCGTGGTGACGAAGAACCCCACCCGCCGCAGGCCGTGCATGCTGACCCACACCCCCACGCGCAGCAGCCGCAGGGCCGCCGCGATCACCGCGAGGCCGAGCGTCAGACATGCGGCCGCGCCCGGCAGGGCACCCGCGAAGGCGATGATCATGGCAGCGAGCAGGACGAACGACGCGAGCAGCAGTGACACCGCGGCCGCCGCGACGCGCCAGGGTCCCGGCCGGTACGGCCGACGCCAGCTGTCGTGATCGTCGAAAGGCAGCGCGACGTCGTCCGCGTCCTCGGCGGTTGTGCCGAATGCGCGGTCGGCCGTCAGAAAGGGCAGGGGCACGACTGATCCTCACTCACCAGCACACTCGATTGGGCTGTGCCCCGTGAGGCTACCGAGGGGGCCCGCCTGCGGACCACCCCAGGGGGCCATGGGGGTGCCTGCCCCGCCCGTTCAGGGCAGTGGGGCGGGGTCAGCGGCGCTCGGACGCCTCGGGCTGCTGCGAATGACCCGGCGTGTGGCCGGATTCGAGCGCGGGAAGCCCGAACAGCAGGGAGCCGACGAGCCCGGCGACGACCGTGAGCCCGACCAGGGTGCGACCGGTCAGCTGGGAAACGCTGAGACGTTCACGCGGCGGGGGAGTGACGTTACTGCGGAAGCGATCGGCCTCGGCGACGAATTGGAACGGTACGACCTCGCGCCGGAACATCAGGGCAACTCCTTGAACTCTGTGACTGGATGTGTCAATGGGTAGGACGAGCGGCACACCGGATCGGTGCCGTTCCGTGCCGGATCTCCCCGGATCGGGCTGAAAAACCCCGGGGCCAGGTGGTCTAGAGTGGGCGCCGCCCCAGCTCAGCCGTTGGAAGGACCCGTCGGTGACCGACTCTCCCGCCGAGACCGCGACGCCCAGTTTCCGCAGTGATGTCACCGTCGAGCTGGTGAAACACACCGCCGGGGACTCCGATGTGCTGTGGGCCGCCCGCGTCTCCACGGCTGGCGAGCAGTCTCTCGAGGAGTTGTCGAAGGACCCGGAGCGCTCGAAGGGGCTCATCAACTACCTGATGCGCGACCGCCACGGCAGTCCCTTCGAGCACAACTCGATGACCTTCTTCATCAGCGCCCCGATCTTCGTCTTCCGCGAGTTCATGCGGCATCGCGTCGGGTGGTCGTACAACGAGGAGTCCGGCCGCTACAGGGAGCTGGACCCCGTCTTCTACGTCCCCGGCCAGGACCGCAAGCTGGTCCAGGAGGGGCGGCCCGGCAAGTACGTCTTCGTCGAGGGCACGCCGGAGCAGCACAAGGTCGTCGGAGAGGCGATGGAGGACTCGTACCGCCGGTCGTACGAGACGTACCAGGAGATGCTGGCCGCGGGTGTCGCCCGTGAGGTCGCCCGTGCGGTCCTGCCGGTCGGACTTTTCTCCTCCATGTACGCGACCTGCAACGCAAGGTCGCTGATGCACTTCCTCGGCCTGCGCACACAGCACGAACTGGCGAAGGTTCCGTCCTTCCCGCAGCGGGAGATCGAGATGGTCGGCGAGAAGATGGAACAGCAGTGGGCGAAGCTCATGCCGCTGACCCACGCGGCCTTCAACGCCAACGGCCGCGTGGCCCCCTGAGCCCGTCCGACGGCCCGTGACCGAGCCTCTCCGAGGCACATACGTACGCACCAGCCGGGCGAAGTGTCCACATTGCGGTGTTTCATGAAGTTCATCTAGGCTGATCAAACGGACCCGGCACTGCTTGAACCCCCGAGCAGGCAGTGCCGGGCTCCGCATGGAACGTCGTACGTCACGTCCCCCGAGGGGCCACACCGTACTGAGCAGCGAGTAGCGTGTTCCCCATGGCTCCGATCTCCACTCCGCAGACCCCCTTCGGGAGGGTCCTCACCGCCATGGTCACGCCGTTCACGGCGGACGGCGCTCTCGACCTCGCCGGCGCACAGCACCTGGCGGCCCACCTGGTGGACGCAGGCAACGACGGCCTGATCATCAACGGCACCACCGGTGAGTCGCCGACCACCAGCGACGCGGAGAAAGACCAGCTCGTACGAGCCGTACTGGAAGCGGTCGGAGACCGTGCCCACGTGGTGGCCGGAGTCGGCACCAACGACACCCGCCACAGCATCGAACTCGCCCGCGCGGCCGAACGCGCCGGAGCCCACGGCGCACTCGCGGTGACGCCGTACTACAACAAGCCGCCCCAGGAGGGCCTGCTCCGTCACTTCACGGCCATCGCCGACGCGACGGAACTGCCCGTGATGCTCTACGACATCCCCGGTCGCAGCGGCGTCCCCATCGACACCGAAACCCTGGTGCGCCTGTCGGAGCACCCGCGTATCGTCGCCAACAAGGACGCCAAGGGAGACCTCGGCCGGTCCAGCTGGGCCATCGCCCGCAGCGGTCTCGCCTGGTACTCCGGCGACGACATGCTGAACCTCCCGCTGCTCTCGGTCGGCGCCGTCGGCTTCGTCTCCGTCGTCGGCCACGTCGTCACCCCGGAGCTCCGCGCCCTCGTCGACGCCCATGTCAATGGCGACGTGCAGAAGGCCACCGAGATCCACCAGCGGCTTCTCCCGGTCTTCACCGGCATGTTCCGCACCCAGGGCGTCATCACCACCAAGGCCGCGCTGACCCTGCAGGGACTCCCGGCGGGCCCCCTCAGGCTCCCGCTGGTGGAGCTCTCCCCGCAGGAGACCGCCCAGCTGAAGATCGACCTCGCGGCCGGCGGCGTACAGCTCTGACGAGCCCCGCCCCGCGGGGCGCACCCGGACCACGTAGGACGGGCCCGCCCAACAGACTTCACAACTGAATACGAACAGACAACCGGCCACCCATGGCCGGACACAGACAACAGCAAGTGCACGAATGTCATGTACGCCACGTGCCAGCGGTACGTGGCGTACATGGTGAGGAGAGTCTTTTGAGTCATCCGCATCCAGAACTCGGCGCCCCGCCGAAGCTTCAGCAGGGCGGCCTGCGCGTCACCCCGCTCGGCGGTCTCGGTGAGATCGGCCGGAACATGACGGTCTTCGAGTACGACGGCCGACTGCTGATCGTCGACTGCGGCGTCCTCTTCCCGGAGGAGGAGCAGCCCGGAATCGACCTGATCCTTCCGGACTTCACCACCCTCCGGGACCGCCTCGACGACATCGAAGGCATCGTGCTCACGCACGGCCACGAGGACCACATCGGTGGCGTCCCCTTCCTGCTCCGGCTGAAGCCGGACATCCCGCTGATCGGCTCCAAGCTGACGCTGGCGCTCATCGAGGCGAAGCTGCAGGAGCACCGGATCCGCCCGTACACCCTCGAGGTCACCGAGGGACACCGCGAGCGCATCGGCCCCTTCGACTGCGAGTTCATCGCGGTCAACCACTCCATCCCGGACGCCCTGGCCGTCGCCATCCGCACCCCCGCGGGCATGGTGGTCCACACCGGCGACTTCAAGATGGACCAGCTCCCCCTGGACGGCCGGCTCACCGACCTGCACGCCTTCGCCCGGCTCAGCGAGGAGGGCATCGACCTCCTGCTGTCCGACTCGACGAACGCCGAGGTGCCGGGATTCGTCCCGCCGGAGCGGGACATCTCCAACGTCCTGCGGCAGGTCTTCGCGAACGCTCAGAAGCGCATCATCGTGGCCAGCTTCGCCAGCCATGTGCACCGCATCCAGCAGATCCTCGACGCGGCCCACGAATACGGACGGCGGGTGGCCTTCGTCGGCCGTTCGATGGTCCGCAACATGGGCATCGCCCGTGACCTCGGCTACCTCAAGGTCCCGGCCGGACTCGTCGTGGACGTGAAGACACTCGACGATCTGCCCGACCACGAGATCGTCCTCGTCTGTACGGGCTCGCAGGGCGAACCGATGGCCGCCCTGTCCCGCATGGCCAACCGCGACCACCAGATCCGGATCGTCCAGGGCGACACCGTGATCCTCGCGTCGTCCCTGATCCCGGGCAACGAGAACGCGGTCTACCGCGTGATCAACGGCCTCAGCCGGTGGGGCGCGAACGTCATCCACAAGGGCAACGCCAAGGTGCACGTCTCCGGCCACGCCTCGGCGGGCGAGCTCCTGTACTTCTACAACATCTGCAAGCCCAAGAACCTGATGCCGGTCCACGGTGAATGGCGGCACCTGCGCGCCAACGCCGAACTCGGCGCCCTCACGGGTGTCCCGAAGGACCACATCGTCATCGCCGAGGACGGAGTCGTCGTCGACCTGATCGACGGCAAGGCCAGAATCGTCGGCAAGGTCCAGGCGGGCTACGTGTACGTCGACGGCCTCTCGGTCGGTGACGTCACGGACGCCTCCCTGAAGGACCGCCGCATCCTCGGCGACGAGGGCATCATCTCGGTGTTCGTGGTGGTCGACTCGACCACCGGCAAGGTCGTCGGCGGCCCGCACCTGCACGCCCGCGGCTCCGGCATCGACGACGCGGCCTTCAGCGCGGTCATCCCGAAGATCGAGGAAGCGATCGCCAAGTCGGGCTCAGACGGCGTCGCCGAGCCCCACCAGCTGCAGCAACTGGTCCGCCGTCAGGTGGGCAAGTGGGTGTCCGACACCTACCGCCGCCGGCCGATGATCCTCCCCGTCGTCGTCGAGGTCTGACGGCCTGACGTCGCTGTATCCGGAGCGGAGCCCCTCGATTTGCATCGGGGCGCTCCGCTCCAGTACGTTTACGTTCCCGCCCACAAGGGAACCCGACGTGTTCATGCGCTCGGTCAAGTGACCTCAACGGGGCGGGAATTCCGACTCAGAATCTCTGATAAAGTC
>CAWIIU010000008.1:0-351392 GCA_963836215.1 uncultured Actinomycetota bacterium | reverse complement strand
GAAGGATTCTCGTGACCTGGGGCTGCCGTCCGGCGGGGTGGGCGTTGACGGTCGTTGTCGGGCACTGATGGGCGCCCTCGGACGGCCCACACACGGCCCAGCCTCCAGAGCGTTCTGGCTGGCCAAAGCGCCAATGGGGGAGCGCGGGCGAACCTCTGGGCCCCCAATGACGGCATGACGAACCTCTCCCCCATCGTGGCCTCTCTGTCGGACCAGCCACATTGCGATCTAGACTCGAACATGTGTCCGAACAAGTTCCGCGCCTGGAGCGACTGCGCAGCGTCCGCCAATGGCTCGCGTGGCAGCTGCGCCGCACCGACGAGTCCATCGCGGAACTGGAGCGCCAGGAGGCAGCCGCTGCGCGCGCGGCGCGCATTCTGCCCCCGCGCGAGCCAGCGTGGAAGCTGTCGATGCTGAGACCAGGGGGCAAACCCAGCCCGGACGCGGTGCACACCAGCGACTGCCGCATGGTCGGCAACTCCCCGAAACAGCTGACCCGCGAGCAGGCACTCCGCGCGATCACGGAGGAGGGCATCACGGCATGCCCGTACTGCCGCCCCGACACAGACCTCGGTGTGCTGTGAACGGGGCCGTCGCCCCCAGACAGCCCCCTCCCCGCGACCGCTGCCAGCTGGCTCCACGCCCTTGCTTGACAGCCCCCGAGAGACGAGATCTCGCGGGGCCGCCTACCGCGTCGGAGGCCGCGTGCATCCCCACCAGCGGGCGCCGACGGAACCGCGCCGGAGCACTAGCAATACACGCGCCGAACAGACCGCCGACCGGTAGCTCCCGTCTACTCGATCACCGCTCTAGCTTGCTACTGGGCTGCCAGCAGTTGTCCGCGTTGGTCACAACAAGCACCCTTCACGACCCCAGGACGGACCGGGAGGGCGCTCGCGCATGGAGCTGGAAGGGACGTCTTGTCTCGGGCGGGCATAGAAGAGAGGCTGTCGAGGCTCGACGGAGCGGACAATCAGTCCACCGTTACAAGGGGGAGCCTCACCATGCTCGACATCATCCCAGCCGCCGTCTGCCTGCCGGGGGCTTGAATGCCCTACGCCCCATGGGTATTCGACATTCTCCGAGAATTACGGGCCGATGAGCCGACGCTCTCCTATGACGGGGCGTTCAAGCTGATGCCTGATGACCCCAGAGACTGGGGCATTGTTGATGACTTCCTCGATGGTGCCACCGCTGCCTGCGTGGAGTGGCTTGACCCCTGGTTCGTGCATCCGTATCGGCGAAAGCCGGAAGGTGCCCTGATCCGATGCAGCCACGCTGACGGCAGTGAAAGTCTGTGGACCGGCGTTCAGATCGACGATTATCTACCACCTTCCCGTAACCCGACATGGGGAGAGGCGATTTCCTGGACCTTGACGAGTATGACGTCCCTTGGGCGAGAAATCGCGACGATTCGCCGGTCTCCTCGCGGGTCCACTACCCCCTACCTTGAGGACAAGACAGGACCCGCTAGAGAGGTGAAAAACAATATGGACCCCGGGGAACAACAGCCCGAGGAGAGTGTGGAGTTAAATGAGCAAGAATCCAAGAATCGCCCAGGAGGTGAACCTGACTCTGATTCCAGCTCGGGCCACTATAGCGAATGGGTGTATGGGATCCTGGGAAAACTTGAGCATGATGGCCGCGAGCTGAGCGCAGAAGATGCCTCGTCCCCTTTCGTCGGAACTCTTGATTGGTCATACGTCCATGCCTTCATTGATGCCGCCGTTTCTGCACATATAGAATGGCTGACCCCATGGTTCGTATACCCCGATTACCAAGACCTTGGCAGGGCGGTCGTTTGGCGTTGCGACGACGAGGGATCGGGAGCGTTATGGACCGATGTCCTTATCGATCAGCTCTTACCAAATGACAGCGGCCCGGATCCTTCCTACACATGGGGTGCTGTGATCGAATCTTCCTTGACTCAGCTGACCTATCTGTCAGACGAGCCTGAAGTGGAGTACGCAAGGGCTGGAGAGAATTCCTCCGGGGATAGCGAGAAGATCCACTCCACGGAAGCAGTTCGGGCCTTAATCGACGGAGCGATACAGAGGGCATACGATAGAGGGCGCGAAGAAGATCTTAATGAAGAGCGTGGGAATGATTTAGATCATGCTTTACGTGAGCTGAGCGGGAGCGATTCAAACAGCAAGTATGTGGACTTTCTGATTGCCTACCGTCGTTCGGTCGCCTCACTCACCAACCAACTACGCCTTGCACGCATGGCGCGGTCGCTTGTCGTGGGGTCCGTGACGGGTGTCTTCCTGGTCGCTGCTGGTGGCGCGGTGAGCAACGCCCTTACTTGGGGGCGGCTCAACATGCTGCCGTACAACCTGGCTGGCGGTGTGATCCTTGTCCTGCTCTTGGTTGTGTTCGCGATCGGCCGACGTATCAATACCGGGCAACCTGAGGGGGAGATCCCTAAGTCAGTAGCAGCGCTTCAACTTGAACTCGATCTGTTGGAAGAGCGGCGCGTACTCGAAGCTGCTGCTGGGTCTCGATCGTCGCGAGACCGGCAGTACTCCTATCGAGAGACCATCCCGCAGGAGATAGAGCGGCTACGGCGCGAGACACGGCGGTACCGGCGAGTGCACAACTTCTTTCAATGGAGTCTATTCGTCGCGTCCGTCACGATGTCGGTTACCGCTGCCATGTATGACCCGCCTCAGCCCGGTAAGGCGATTCTGATCAGTCTCGGCGCATTCATATCCTTCACTACTGCCGTGACCGGCTACTTTAAGTACCGAGAGCGGGCATTCAATCTTCAGCAAACCGCCGACGCGATCGATCAGCACGTGACCGCCTACGACCTCGCCATCGCTCCCTACAATCAGACGGACGAGACGGTCAACTTGGAACGGCTGACTGAAAACGTCGAGACACTGCGGGTAGAGCAACGCAAGCGCGAGCAGCAGCTAGAGCAACCCCATCAAGGACAGCAAGAAGTCATCTGACGTGATGCAGCGAAACACCGAATGGGATCAGTGAAGCTGCGCCATCTTGAAGTGGCTGGCCAGGGTGCTGGGTGTGATGTTGTTTCGGGGTGCTCGTGCTGGTCGTGGGGCGGCAGTCTGGGGTGTAGATCGTTTCGCAGGAGTGGGTTTGTGGATTCCCGTCCGTCGTCGCAAGTGCGCTCCTACGCTCCGCCCATGATGGAACCCGAGGTGTTGGAGCGGATCGCCGCGCGGCGTCCGGAGATGGACGGACTCGAGCAGCTGGTCAAGCGGGCGTGGCGCTGGCGGTTGCAAAGACTGTGCTGTACATCGCTGCTGTACAGCACTGCTCCGCCACGGGTCTAGTCTCCCTCACCAGCCTTGTAGGTTGGCCGGCCACGCCTCACGCCTGATTGGGGCCGTTGTCGACAGCCACCCGAGGCTATCGGCCCCGAAGTCATCGCAGTCCACCAGCACCGGTGCGGGCCCCAAGTCCGAATCCTGCGGCCCAAGTCGAGGATCGCGGACAACGTCGCACTTCGGGCACGGGGCACCTTGCCGCCAACTGAGATGCTCCGAGTGGCCAGCTATCGGGCTCAGCCCAAAACTTCACTCGCCCTGCGGGTCGTTCCCGTGGTTGCACTACGGAGCGTGGGTAGGCGTGAACGGCGATGCATGCCGACGTACGGAGGACTGAGACGGAGGGAACGAGCCGATGGTCCATTGCTCATGATGTCGCACGCGGGGAGGGCCGTGGGATTCTTGACCGCAGACGAACGGCAGACGGAATGGGAGAGCGAGTGTCGCAGCGGACCAGCCCTCGGGGGACCTTTGTGAAGATCGCGGACGCCGTAAAGGCTGAGATCGAGGCAGAGCCTGAGATGACGGAGCTACCGACTCTGGCCATGCTCATGGAGCGGTATGGGGTCTCGCGTGGCGTTGCACTCCGGGCTTTCAACGTGCTCAGAGGAGAAGGGGTGGCAGAACCTGTACCCGGGGGCCGTTGGCGTGTGATCAAAGAGGGCCAGGGCATCGACCGCCGGCCGTTGGCCGAGCGCCTTGCTGAAGTGATCACGGCAGACGGCATCGCTGTAGGCGACCCGTTCCCCAGCACGTCGGCACTCGCCACCCGATTCGGAGTGTCCCGGCCGACCGTGACCAAGGCGCTGGACAAGCTCGAAGCCGCCGGACTGCTCTCAGAGGCACGGCAAGGAAAGCAGCGCACTGTGCTGGCATTGCCGAACGTCACGGAGGTTCCCAAGCTGTGAGCGCATCGGGACTGACTGAGTGGGCATACCCCCTTGCCGAGTCGCTGCTGGCCGCCCCGCTGCCGCGGCGGTGGAAGCACTCGCTCGGAGTGGCGGAGCGAGCGCGGACGATCGCCCCGATCCTGGGTGAGGATGCTGAACTGTTGGAGGCGGCGGCGGTCGTCCATGACATCGGATACGCGCCGGATCTCGCGAAGACCGGCTTTCATCCCATGGACGGGGCTCGGTACCTGCGGGACAACACCGATGCGGACGTGCGGGTGATCCGGCTGGTGGCAAACCACTCCTGCGCATGGATGGAAGCGGAGGCGCGAGGACTGCGTGACGAGTTGGAGGGCGAGTTTCCCCAAGCGCGCCCGCATCTCGCGGACGCGCTCTGTTACTGCGACATGAACACCACACCGGACGGCACCCCAACTAACCCGGTCGACCGCGTTAATGAGATCGCAGGGCGGTACGGGCCGGACAGCCTGATTGGCACGTTCATCCGCCGTGCCGAACCGGAGATCCTGGCCAGCACCGCGCGTGTTCTGGAGCGGGTTGCCGCCACGAAGCGTTAACCGATGTAGGGGGTGGTGCGCGTCCTGTCCATTGCGTGCTCGATGCGCAGGCGCATTGTCGGGTGGATGTCGAGTTCCGTCAGGTCCGCTGGGGTGACCCAGCGGACCTGTGTCGTCTCGTCGCTCGTACGCACGTCACCACCGACGGGCCGCGCTCGGAAGCAGATGCTGAACTGCTGCCGCGCCTCGCCGTCGTCGTAGAGCATCACGTGTCCGGGGTCGGTGTAGATCCCCGACACGTCGACAACTTCGGCCTTGATCCCGGTCTCTTCCCAGACTTCGCGTACGACTGTGTCGCTGATGGACTCCCCCACGTCGTGTCCACCGCCGGGGAGCGCCCACCGGCCGTTGTCGGACCGCTGGATCACCAGCACTTCGCCCGCGTCGTTCTGGACGAACGCGACGACTGACGGCACGACGGAGTTTGCCGGCGGGGCGTCAGGGTCATGCAGATAGTCGATGCGTCCCATGGTCAGGCTCCCGTGAGGTCGTGGTCCGTCACCTGGCGCGCGCCTCCCCAGGTCTGTTCGATGCTATTCGCGTAGGTGTCGAAGAGACCCCCGCCCGGCAGCCGCCGGAGGTGAAGGACCGGTGCCATGTAGGCGCCGATGCCGTAGACGTGAGTGTTCACCAGCAACTCGTCGTCGGCTCGAAACAGCGAGTTGTAGAGCGTCGCGTCGTGCAGCCGGAAGCCGATGTCAGGATGACTGGCGAACAGCGGGCGGTAGTTCATGAGCGCGTTTCGGATCTTGCCGTCCATGATTTGGTGACCCTCGTCTATGCCACGCTGCTTGACCGCTGCGCAGCCCGGGTCTCCGAGCAGGATGCGCACCTGGGCGTTCGCTTGCACCTTGGTCTTCAGTAGGTCATGAAACAGCGGGTCTTCCGACAGCCAGAGCCCGGAGTAGACCAGAACGTCAATGTAGGACTGGGCTCGGCCATAGATCTCGCGCCACAGGCCAGCAGGCACCATGTGTCGGTGCGGGTAGACCGTAACGATCTCAGCCTTGCTCAGGTCGGAGGCGCTTTCGATCGTGCGGGAGTCTTCCCACAGCGTGGTCACGTCGACCTTGAGCAGCGACGCCGTCGCGTACTGATGGCGCCGATACGGGACTTTTCCCTGGGTGATCCAGCGTTCGACGGTCTTCGGGTTGACCACGATTGCGTCCGCCAGGTCTTGCACGGTCATGCCCTGGGCCAAGAGGGCTGACCGTAAGCGCTCGTTGGACATCTCAACCCCCGATGGGACGTCTAGGGACTTCTTGACGGTACCGAGATCGCCCCAAGGTGTCCACGCGCGATGTAAACAACACCCCTTACCTGCACCGATTCTGATGGTGCGCCAAGAAGTTCCGGCGTCAGAACTGGAGTGTCCGTCAGCAGGCTTGACGGAACCTGATGTGGTACCTGTAATAGAGGTATCGCATCGAGCGCAGTTCGCTTGCGGTTCTCAGTAACACCTGAGGGGTCCTCTTTGGGCTGCTCATCAGCTAAGGGCGGGGACGCTGCAATCCCGCTAAAGGCCAGGTGGAACAGGGTTTCGGCCCGTACTGGCGAGGTGGCCCGGTGACCGCGAGCAACGGCCGGAGGGTGGGGACTGGGTCCCCCTTGCAGTGCTTCATCCCTGTCATGACCAGCGAGAGGAGTCCCTGATGCGGCAGCTAAGTACGTGGGCGCCGCCGGTGCTGGACCGGCGCAGGCGGCTATGCCCTTCGCGTCTTCCTGATCCGCCACGACATTGCACCGGGACAGCCGGTGACTCGCGGAGTCAGGTCACCTGCGCGGCGGATGCCGCGACTGGTTGCCTCCCCTGCCCGTCCGGCCGCTGGCCGTACGGGCGGGGTGTGGGGAGCCGGATTCACCGACTTCAGCGGCGTGCGGCCCCGGTGTTGGAGCACCGGGGCCGCTGTTTGGGCCGTTCCCACCTGAAAGGAATCACGACCCATGAGGAACATTGTTGCAGGTCATGTAGCGGTTTCCGCTACAGAGTTCGTTGAGCTCGCGCTTGGTACCCCGCTGGAGTTGTGGCTGGGTGTGGAGGGTGAGAGTGAGGTAGAGCGGGCTGCGCGTGAAGACGCGGCGCGCGACATTCTGTCCGTCTACCCGGAGCTGGTGGACACGGTGAGCCGGGTGACTGTGGAGGCCATTGAGGCGTTCGCGCCGGACCTGTTCAACGTCTCGGTGCTGCCGCAGCTTGCGCGTCGCCGGCAGTCGCGCTCGAGTAAGCGGGCGGCGGCATGATCGCGGCGACGGTCCAGGATCTCGCTGCTCCGGTTCGCGGGCTGCTCGCGTTGCTCGCGGAGTTTCCGGACCTGCCGGCCTTCTCGGTCGGGGTCTCGCCGCACTATCCGAATCGGCTGGATGTGTCCCTGCATGACGGGCTCGCGTCGTTCGAGCCGTGGCGCGCTGCGCTGGGCATTGAGACGTGTGACGTGCGGTTCGGCACGCAGAGCGCTGGCGCGACGTGGGTGCTCAAGGGGGAGACGACGTACGCGGGGGCGGAGCTGCGGCTCATCGCCTTTGCCGACGCTCCGGAGCTGCCGACGGAGGTGGCTTGATGGACCGGGTCATGAATCTCTTGTCCGGCTCGTGGGCTTGGCAGGCAGGCGCTGTGGCTGTTCTCGTCCTGACGACGGTCCTGGTGCTGGTGGTGCGGTTGCGGAAATCGCAGTGGCTGTCCGGGATCGGGCCGCAGGCCTTCGTCGCCCTCGGGGGAGTCGCGGTCAGTGTGCACGGTCTGTGGGGGTTCGCCACGGACACCTCGCACCTTCCATCGCCGCTGGCCATCGCGTTCATTGCGGTGTTCGACGCGGCGGAGATGACGCTGTTGGTCATGATGTACCGCACCGCGGACCCCGAGGCTGGGTGGACGCGGGAGCTGCGGCTGATGCACCGCACGGCGTGGCTGCTGGTCGGTTTCTCGGCTGCGATGAACGCCGTGCATGCCCCGAACTGGTGGGCCCGCCCCGTTCTCGCGTCGGTTCCGGCACTGGCCGCTTGGCTGATTGAACTGCAGCTGCGCAGCAAGCTTCACCACACCCGCCCCGACGCAGACGATGGTGGCCGGCCGGGACCGGCACGGTTGCTGGCGCTGGTGTGGCAGCACGGATGGGCGGCAGTCTTCGCCCGGTTCGGACTGGACGCCCGCACGTCGTCATCGGCGATTGCCCGTGCCGCGCTGGTGCAGCAGGCAGCGCAGCGTGTGTACCGGCTGCGCCTGATCCTCGAATCCGACCGGCCCGAACGGCCACGACGCGTCAATCGGCGCCGCCGCAAGGCGCAGAAGGCGCTGGACCGTGCGGACGTGGCCACCGACGCCGGGCAGGCACTCGCCCTGGTGCGGCGTCTGGCCGCGCTGAACCGTGCGGACGATGTCGCCACACTCGACTACGCCGATCCGCCCGCCGTACTCGCACTGATCGAAGAACTCGCTGTGGTGCCCGCTGTGGAGCGCATTGAGACCTCCGCACGTGCTGGCGAGGCAGAGGCTGCGCGGGAGCGCGCGGAAGCCGCGCGGCAAGAAGCCGAGGCTGCGCGGCAGCGCGCGGAAGAAGCCACCACGATCGCCCGACAGGAGTTGGAAGCCGCGCGCCAGCAACATGCCGAACTCCTGACAGCGGAAGAGGGAGTGTCGGCGCAGACACGGTCCGCGCGGCTGCGCGCGGATGCTGCGCGGCAGGAGGAACAGGACGCGCGGCAGCGCGCGGCAGCCATCCTGACCGCCGCGCGGCAGGATGCCGAACAGCTCCAGCAGCAGGCCACGAGCGATATGCAGAGGCTGCGCGCTGCGGCGGACGAGCAGCAGCAGGCGCTGCGTGGTCTGGAGACCCATCAGCAGCAGATGCAGCGGCAGCAGGAAGAGTCACAGGCCGCGCTGCTGCGGGTCACCCGCGAGGTTCGGGAAGCCACGCTGCTGCGCGACCGGCTGCGCGGTGACCTTGCGGGCATGCAGCCCCATGCTCCCGAGAGTGCGCTCACGGGGGATGGTCCGGTGTGGAAGTCAGAGGCCAAGCAGCAGGGATGGACGTACTACCTGCAGACGCTTCAGGCGTCCGGCGGGACGGTGGAGCCCGGCTCAGCTGACCTCACCAACCGGTACGGCATTGACCCGGGTAACGCGCGGAACTGGCTCCGGGACTTCCGTGCCGCGCGCGCTGCGCAGCTTGCCGCGCACCAGCCGCGCGCTGCCGCGCAGACCCTTGCCCCGGTCAACGGCAGTGAGCCCGCCGGAGCCCGCTAATGGCTGCCCTGCCTACGTACCGGTGGCGGTTTGCGCCGGAGGGACTAGCCACACGTCGGCAGCTGCGCGCGCAGCACCTGCGGCCGGGCGGACAGCCGGTCGTGGCCCAGTTGGAGCGGGCCCGGCGCAAGCGTCCGCCGCTGGTCGCCTACCTCTACCGCATCGACCAAGCAAAGCCGGTCCGGCCGATGACGCCCGCCCGGTGGGCTGCGCTCGCCAGGGCGAACGCCGCGCAGCGCATCTGCCCCAACTGCGCCAGGGATGCCGGGTATCGCATCCCACGCTCACACGGCATGTGCGGCAGCTGCATCCATCACCACTAGGAACAGTGCGCCGCCTGATCACAAATTCGCAGGGCCCGGCCCTCACCACCACAGATCCGGCCGGGCCCTCTACTCCGCAAAAGGAGTGCTCTCAGCATGACCGACACCAGCGCCGAAGCGGTAGCAGCCCCCGCGGCTGCGCCTGAACCTCCGCCTCAGCAGCCTCCCGAGCCTCAGAACAGCGCAGAGACACCCGACGTGGACCACATTCCTGGCGGCTGGCCCGTCTTGCCGCTCGCTACGGTCGGGGCGAATGGCACCGCTGGCATGGTCGCCACCGCCGCCCTGGCTGGCGGCCCGGTCGCGGCAGCTATCGCCATGACCGGCGCCGTGGTCCTCGGGACAGCAGCCGCCGTCCGCAGCAACCACCAGGACGGCGGGCACAAGCAGCGCAAGGCAGCTGCCCGCACGGCTGCCCGCTCAGGAGCCGCTGCCAGCGGTTCGCGCTCGCAGCGCACCGGCGGGGTGCCGAAGCAGTCCCGTAGTGGGAGCGTCGGCAGCACCAAGGCCGCAGGCCGCGGCCGGGGTAAGCCCAGCGGCGGCAAGCCTCGCCAGGGCAAGCGTGCTTCCGGCAGCGCTACGACGGGCCCCAGCTCCACCCGCCCTGGCGGTGCGGGGCGGGTGGGTCAGGTTCGGGCGCTGCGTACGGCGAACAAGCAGGCGGCGCCGACGCGTGCCGCGAACCGGCAGCAGACCACCGCGGCCCGCCGAGGCGTCACGGATGCCCGTCGCTCTGCCAAAGCCGCACAGCGCACCGCTGGCATGACCGGTCGGGGCAAGGCTGCCCGGGCCCTGGCCAAGGGGCTGAGCAAGGCAGCGTCCGGGCGCAATGCGCTGGTCAACAAGGCGCGTGCCGCGAAGGATCAGCGCACCGGCCAGGACATCGGCGGCAAGCGGTCGGCAGTGCGCAAGGCACCCGCCCGCAAGCGAGCACGTCGCGCACTGTGGCGTTCCGCCGCACGGTTCCAGAGCCGCCGACTGCTGGCCGCGCTGCTGGCCTTCCCACTCGGGCTGCTCGGTCTGCTGACCAGCCCGCTGGGCCGAAAGCTCCGTCTCCCCTTCCTCATCCACCCCGGCCGCCGCCTCTACCGGCGGCTGACGGGACAGGCACGGCTGGAGCGGGCCGAACGGGACGGGGCGATCCGGCAGACGCAGGACGCCGAAGAGACCGCCGCCGACACGGAAGCCACGAGCGACAGCGCCAACGAGATCCATGGCCAGGCCGAGCGTCCCGCCGGTCTCGTCCCGACAACAGCATCCGATCACCCGAGCAGTGAAGGAGTCACCGTGTCTGGGTTCAACTTCGAAGAGACCGCAGCGGAGATGGAATCCGCAGCACAGCAGTACGACCCCGAGAACGCCATGGAGATCCTCGCCATGGTCGAAAGCCTCCCCGCCGCGCTCACATCGGTCGCGAACGTGATGCGCGTGCTCGCAGAGCGCTCCGACTCGGAGTTCCCGCTGGAGAAGGAAGTCGCGGACGGCTTCAACGACATCTTCGGCGCCGTATCCAGCGCGGTCGCCGTCGCCGAGGACATGGGCCCGATGTTCCGCCAGGCCCACGAGCAGGACATCGCCCGCCACGAGGACCCCAGGAACGGGCCCGAGGCCGAGAAGGGATGGAACGTCTGATCATGACCACCAACACACAGGCCAGCACTGGGCCGGTGTGGGACTGGAGCGCCGGTCACGGACCCGTGACCGGCGCTCTGTCTGCCACCACCGGAGCCTTCGCCCTCGCCACCACCGGCGCCGCAACCGGCATGCCCCCCGGCTGGGCACTCGCCGCCGGCACCGCCGGCGCCCTCGGACACGCCGTCGCCGCCCTCAGGATGCGCAGCATGGGCCGCACCATCGCCTCCCGCGCCGCGTCCTGGCTCGTCGCCGGAGGATGGACCACCTGGGCCATGGCCACCGGCCCCCTCACCTGGGCCGCGATCGGGTCACTCGCCACCATCGGTATTGGCATCGGGGTGGCTGCTCGAAATTCGGCCCTGTGGGAGGAGGCGCGGGAGCTGGAAGAGATCGCCGCCGCCGAACGCGAAGTCGCACGTGAGTTGTCCGCGGAACGCCGTGCGATTGCTGCGGAGTGGGTTGACCGCGTGCAACGCGTCTGCGGGGTGACCCTGCGGGTGCTCGCCGTGGAGTTCTGGCCCACCGGTACCGGGTTCACCATCGACGCCGCTCTGCCGGCCGGTGGCACGACCTGGGACAAGATCGCCGGATACACGGCCGGTCTGTCCGCTGACGCAAGGCTGCCGCACGGCTGCACAGCGTCGGCGTCCCAGGGCATCGACCAGGGCCACGTCCTGATCGACGTGACCACCGTGAACGTGCTGGTAGAGGAGCGCACCTACCCCGACGACTACGGCCCGCTGTCCATCTACACGGGTATCCCGTGGGGCTACCGCACGAACGCGGAAGAGATCTGCGTGTTCCTGCGGGAGCAGTGCGCGCTGGTCGTCGGCCCGACGGGTTCGGGCAAGACGAACATGGTGCACGTCATCCTCGCCGGGTTCGCCCGCACCACCGACGTCCTCACCTGGGTCATCGACCTCAACGCAGGGTCGGCCGGCCTGCCCTGGGTCCGACCCGCCCTCAACAGTGAAGGCGCGTTCGTGGAGGGTGTGCGGCCCGGTGTCGACTGGCTCGCCTCCACGTACAGCGAGGCGGTCCTGATGCTGGACACGGCCCTTGCAGTCGGCCATCACCGCAAGGTCGCCTATCAGGACCTGATGGCCGAGCGGAACACCGACCAACTCCCCATCAGCGCCAGGATCCCGCAGATCATGCTCGTCATCGACGAGGGCGCCGAGATCCTCACCAGCACCGACCGGAACATGAAAGAACTCGCGAAGAAGATCCTGGAAGTGATCCGGATGCTCCGGGCTATGGGCATCCGCACCGTGCTGACCGCGCTCGGTGCCACGGGTTCGGTGCTGGGGAACCTGATGATCCGCCGCGAGGCCAAGACCCGCGTCTGCCTCACCGGCGGCGAAGTCGAAGGCATGGACCTCTCCAAGGTCTTCCCCGGCGCCAAGGGCCTCAAGGTCACCCAAGCCCCCTACAAGGGCGCCGGGTTCATGGGCACACCCGAATCACCCGCGGGCCTGTTCAAGAACTGGCGCATCCTCCCCAACCAGATCCGCGACATCGTCACCGCCACCACCGAACTGCACCCACAGATGGACAAGGCCTCCCGACAGGCGGCAGGGGACGCCTACGCCTCCCGCTGGAATCCGGACCGCACCGCATGGATGCGCCACACGGCCCACAGTCCTGTGGACAACGACCGGAGGGATCCGGGAAGCGGGGGCGGATTGAACCTGTCCGCGCTCCGAGGCGAGCAGCGGCCCACCGGCCCGTCCCGCACCGATGAGGACGCGCTGGCGCGGAAGTTCCGCGAGGAGATCGACGCCCAGTTCGGCACCACCCCCGAACCCGGCGAGCAGGAGCAGCCGCCGACCGGGCTGAACCTGTCCGCGCTGCGGGGCGACAACGGGAGCATAGGCGGGCCGGTGTGGTTGTCCGAAGCGATCGACGCAATCGAATCCGCCGGTCCGCTGGGCATGAAGCCGTCCGCCGTGGCCGACCTCGTCAAGCGTGATCGCAAGACGGTACGCGACGCGCTCAAGGCCGCAGCCGACCGCGGTGAGTTGGTCTACCGGGACAACGGACCGCACTCGGTCTATATCCACCCCGACCACTTCTAACGCTCACACACAGCTACTGGCTAGTGGGTAGTGGGATCCGCCCCACTACCCACTAGCCACCCCAGTAGACCCCACTAGGCGTCCCAGCAGCCCACTTCTACTGGGGACCCCACTAGCCACTACCCAGTAGATCCACCCCACTGGGGTCACGTGGAGTCACCAAGCTCTTAACGCTTGGGATGCGGCGAACTTCCGGTGGAGAGCAGCAAGCGCCTCTGCCCGAGCACCGATCAGCGAACGGAGGCATCACCATGACCCACCACCCGCGCGGGCCCGAGCCCGGAACACTCGCCCCGCACATACCGGCCGAGGTCTACCGGCAGGCCGAACGGGAGGGACGACCGATCATCGTCATCCAACAGACCACGCCCGCCACGCGACCGGCGCGCACCTACCTGGTGCCGCTCGGCATCGCCCTCGCGGTCACGCTCGGAGTCGCTGGCACGGTCGCCGCGATCCTCGCCCTGTTCGAGCTCGCCATCCACACCGCAACCGTCATCGCCGGAGCAGCCGGACCCCTCAGCATCGGCGGGATCACCCTCAAGCTCACCCGACCCAAGAAATGACGCCCGGGGCGGCCCCAACCTCACGCCAATGACTCGGGACCGCCCCGGCTTCCAGCACCCATTCACAGAACTGGAGGCCTCCAGCATGACCCAACCGACCGACATTCAGGGAGAGCACCTGCGTACCGCTCTCTCCCTGGCAGCCTCACGCGTGCCCGTGCTGCCTTTACGAGCCGGGAAGGTGCCGTTCGGCAACTGCCGCCGCTGCGCAGACAACGCGTGCGGTGGCCGGCCGAACATGAAGACGCCGGGGCCGTGCGTCTGCCCCGGCCCCTGCCACGGCTGGGCCGCCGCGACCACCGACCCCGGCGTCATCAGCTCCGTCGTCTGGCGGCGCGCATGGGTGCGGGCGTCTGCGGTCGCCTACCACCCGGGCGGAGCCGGGCTCACCGTCGTGGACCTCGACAATGCCAACGCGATCGCGTGGGCCCGCGAGAATCTGCCCGCCACGCAGATCGTGCCCACCACCCGAGGCGAGCACTGGCTCTACCGAGGCGCCATGGCGTCCGCGAACGCCGTCCGCCCCGGCGTGGATATCAAGTCCTCGATGGCCTACGCCCGCTGGCTCGGCCCCGGCACCGGCACCATCACCGCGTTGCCGGAGGCCGTGCCCGCGCTCGCCGTGAAGGAACCCCCCACGCTTCGGCCCGCACCGCCTGCCACCAGCGTGCCCGCTCTGGCTGGGGGTGGGGAGTGCCGCCACCGCACGCCCGCGTACCTGGAGCGTGGCATCGCCATGGCGGAGCAGCGCATCACGGAGTCCTCCAGTTCGGTGCACGCCACCGTCTACCGGACCTTCCTCGCCGTGCTGTCCACCCACGGCCGGTGCGACTGCCTCACCGACGCTCACGTCATGCGCCTGTTTACCGCTGCGCAGACCAAGGGTGAATCGGCCCGGCACTGCACCCACGCGTGGACCAACGCCCGTACCAGGTTGGGACTTTGACCATGTCTGACGATGAGAAGGCCCCCGGCCGCGAGGTCATCACCGACTACGCCCAAGAGCACTTCCGGTACTTCCGCACCCCCGACGGCACCGTCTACGCACAGAGGAAAGGACACCCCGTGGCCCGCCCCATCCGTTCCCAGGGCACCACGGGCAGCCACCGCCAGGAACTCATGGTCGGCCTGTACCGCGACGGGCGCGGCGTGTTCAACGGGACCGCGCTCAAGGAAGCACTCGACCTGATCGAAGCACTCGCACTGAGCGAGGACGTGCAGCCCGTCCACATCCGCGTCGCCCCGGGATTCGACAGGGCGACGTGGCTGGACCTGGGCCGCGACGACGGCCAGTCCGTCCGCATCCACCCCACCGGCTGGGACGTCCTCACCCCCGACCCGCGGGAAGTCTGCTGGCGACGCACCCAGCTCACCGGAGAACTCCCGCTGCCGGCCAAGGAGACCGACGGCAAGGGCATCGACCTGCTGATGCGGCTGTGCAACTTCGCCAACGCCGAGACCGAATGCCTGGCTCTCGCCTGGCTCATCGGCTGCCTCGGACCGTCCGTGCCCGTACCCGCCCCCTTCCTCACCGGGCCACAAGGGGCGGGCAAGTCCACTGCGGGGCGGATGCTCCTGAGGATCATCGAAGGCATGAGCGGGGACCTGCGCCGCGCACCGAAGGACGAGGAGAACCTGATCGCGGCGGTCGCGGCCGGATGGATCACCGCCCTGGACAACCTCTCCCACATGGCCCCGGATCTGTCCGACGCCATGTGCTGCATCGTGACCGGAGCCGAGAGCGTCAAGCGCGCCCTGTTCACCGACGGGGACGTGTTCCGGGCCCGCTACCGGCGCCCCCTGCTCCTGACCGGCATCGACGTGGGCGTCATCCGGCCCGACCTCGCGGAACGCCTCCTGCAGCTGCGTCTGGAGCGCCCCAAGGTGCGGCGCACCGAAGCGGAGTTGTGGGTCGAGTACGCGGAGGTGCTGCCGGTCGTCCTTGGGTCTCTCCTGGATCTCACCGTGAGGGTCCGCGGAGCCGAGGCGGAGACTCCCACCGATCTGCGGATGGCCGACTTCGCGCACCTGTGCGCGCAGCTCGATGCCGCGACCGGGCTCGGGGCGCTCCCCGCTTACCGGGCCAGTCTGGACGACCTGAACGACGACGTGATCGAGGGTGACCTCCTCGCGCAGACCGTCCTCAGGCATGCCGACACGATCACTCCGGGCGCGGCGCAGCGGATGACCTCCACCGAGTGGCTGCACCTCCTCAGCGGCCTCTACAGCAGCGACGAGCCGCGCCCCCTGCCCAAGGGGTGGCCGACCACGGGCAAAGTCCTCTCCGACCGGCTCAAGAGACTCCAACCGACCCTGGCCGCCCGCGGTCTCCTCATCGACTCGGGGCGCACCAGCACCGGCCGCTACCTCGAAATGACCCGCCCAGCCACCCCGCCCCCACACCAGCAGAAGCGGGCGTTCTGACCCACGACCACGCGCCCCGGACAAGCAAGAGGAGCACCAGCCCGCCGAGGCGTGCTCCTCTTGCTGTTCGGCGCAACGCGCCGCGGTGGCAGACGCGCCGCGCAGCGGCTCCTTCTTCACGCTGTGAGGCGCACCGCACTACAACAGACACCCCCTCCTCTGTCCTAAGAGGGAAGACGCTGCGTCATCTTCGTCACGCAGGACGCTAGATAGCTCCTGACCTGCAGCGAAAGGCATGACGCAGACTCCGATCCCTGCGTCATCCTGCGTCATCTGCGTCACCCGATGACGCAGCCCTTGCCGCACCCGTGACGCACCCCCTGACCACTGCGGCGAGCAAAACCGCAGGTCAGAAGCACAAATGTCGCTGGTGACGCAATGACGCAGAAAACCGAACCTCGGACACGCGCGGACTCCCGAGAAGCCAAGCCGACGGCCATCTGACTCAACTTCCGAGGACACCCATGAGCCGAACCCGTCCCGCCCAACCTGACCCCCGCACCACCCTCCGCGCCGGCCTGCCAGACCGCTACCTCACCCCCGAAGACCTCGTCGTCATCTTCAAGTTGGAGAGCGTCGAGACCCTCTACACCTGGCGCAAGAAGCGCACCGGCCCGCCCGGATTCCGCATCGGCAAGCACATCCGCTACGACCCTGCAGACGTCCACGCATACGTCACCCAACGCAAGACCGCCGACGACGACGCCTGACAAACCAACACCCGCACACCCCCGAGGGAGAGCCGCCACCCGGCGGCCTTCCCTTCGCCATACCCCAGAAGGGAAACCGCCCTCATGGCAGGCCACATCCAAGACCGTTGGTACAAGAGCGAAACTGACCCAGACGACAAGTCGGTAAGGGTAAAGACCGATCGCCACGGTGTCGGTATGCGCTACCGCGCGCGGTACATCGGCCCCGACGGCACCGAGAAGAGCAAGTCCTTCCCTGACGGACAGAAGCGCCTCGCTGAACAGTGGCTCATCAATACCGCCTCGGACATGTCGCGCGGCCAGTACATCGACCCACGCGCAGCGCGCATCACCTTCCAGCGCTACGCCGAAAAGTGGCTCACGGCGCAGACGACAGAACTCTCCAGCCAGATCGAGACGGAACGACGGCTGCGCTTGCATGCCGTTCCGCATCTCGGTTCCCGTCCGCTGGACTCGTTCCGCCCGCAGCACATTCGGGAACTGGTGAGCGCACTGGAAGCGAGCTCTATCGGTGGCTCGTACGCGCGGAACATCTACAGCGACGTGCGAGCGGTACTCGCGGCTGCCGTCGACGATGGTCTGCTGCCCCGCAACCCATGCAGCGCGAAGTCCGTGCGCCCACCCACCAGCGAGCCGCGGCGCGTAGTCCCGTGGGAGGCTGAGCAAGTTCTCGCAGTACGCGCGGCATTGCCCGAGCGATACCGGGCCATGGTGGACGTCGGCGCAGGCTGCGGCCTGCGCCAGGGTGAGGTCATCGGACTCGCCGAGAATGCCCTCAGCTTCGACGCCGACACCCTGCGAGTGGTCCGGCAGGTGAAGCTCATCCGCGGCAAGGCTGTCTTCGCTCCGCCCAAGTGCGACAAGGAACGGGACGTGCCTCTGCCGGCATCTGTGGCCGACTCGCTCCGTGCGCACATGGACCAGCACAAGCCGGTTGAGGTCACGCTGCCGTGGCGGAAACCTGATGGCCCGATGGTGTCTGCACGGCTCCTGTTCACGAACTCGGCCAACTGGCTCGTCTGGCGCAGCAACTTCAACCTTCAGGAGTGGAAGCCAGCGATCGCAGCGGCTGGCCTTATCCCGAAGCCCGATGAGGGCGAGAAATACGACTCGGCGCGGGAACACGGAATGCACGCGCTGCGCCACTTCTATGCTTCTGCCCTGCTGGACGCTGGCGAGAGCATCAAGGCCGTGAGCGTGTACCTGGGGCACTCCGACCCCGGCCTGACTCTACGCGTGTATGCACATCTGATGCCGTCGAGTCGCGAACGTACCCGACGCGCTGTGGATGCAATCTTGGGCCGTCCCGCTGGTCCCGACCGAGGGGACTTCCGCTAGACGGCACACCCTCAAGGCTTCGCCGCGGCCTTCTCGAACAGAGCAAAGCCGTGGCGGAGCATCGACACAGAGAGATCGGTAGCCCGCAGCAAGACGTTCGTGTTACTCGTCAGCTTTGCCAGGTGCACATTGCCCTGGGTGCCGACGATCTCTCGGTCCAGGAACATCAGATTGTGAATGTCGCCGTGCGCAAGAGCACTACAAGCGCTCCAAATTGCTTCGGCTTGATCAGCACCGCTCCCAAGCGTGTCCCCAGCGTCCCGAACGACGTTCTTGAAGCCGACAAACTTGAGCACCTTCTTGACATCGCTGGGGGCGGTGCCAGCGGCGATTGCCAGACGCGTGATCTCCTGCTTCCGAACCTCTGGGGTACGCGGTGGGGTCACGCCGAAGAGAAGATGCATGCGATCGGAGTGACTGTTGCTGTCAACTTGCAGGGACAGCCTCCGCTGAATGCGTGCCAGACGTTTCGTCGGAGCTAGAAGCCACACTGCACGGGCCGCGTTCTCAAAAGCTGCCCGCAGCAGCGTGGCCGGCGCGTAAATATTCAGGACAATGTTGATCTCGGCGTCACCGATTGTCTGGTCCTGATCGCCAATCAAAGTCGATCGGAGACACTGCAAGTGATCGACGCCAACGCCCAGTGCCTGCCATGCCAGATGGGACACGTGATAGGGGTTGATCTTGGCGTCATCGATGGCTAGGGAGCTGCCCGACGCGACTTCCCAAGCCTTTGAGTCGGTCGTCGTCAATTCCTCGAATGGCTTCATTCTCTCCAAGAGCTGCAACATCGCCCGGAGAGCCTGCTGTTCCGCTGATGAAAGACTCACGGAACGAAAGTATTGCCAGCACACTGCTGAGCGCGAACCGTTTTGCTGATCCGCTGCACAGAGGTCGCCCAGAGCGCTACATGCCCGTCCGCCGCCGTTGCGGCACGCCGGCCGCCGCTGCCGACTTCGACAGGTTGACGGCCCACAGACGGCCCAGCTCGGGCATGGGCATCCCCATGGAAGTAGAAACGCCCTGTTGGGAGGGCTTTCTACACTCGAGAGAGGCAAGTTCTCCGGGCTTGGGCATGGTGGTACCAGTGTCGCAGACACCGTGCGGTGACCCGGCTCCCCCGGGGCGCGGCCGGCGTGAGGCCGGGCACACGGGCGTGCGGTGGTCCGCCCCCCGTCCGCGGGTGACCATGGAGACAGATCGGATCCGTGTCCCGGGGGGCCTTGCGCCGGGAGGTGTCCATGGCGAGCACCGAGAAGACGGACGTACTGATTGCCGGTGCCGGCCCGGTCGGGCTGACCGCCGCCGTGGAGCTGCGGCGGCGCGGCATCGGCTGCCGCATCGTCGACCGGCTGCCTGCTCGGCTGCCGTACGCGAAGGCGGTGGGCATCCAGCCGCGCACCCTGGAGATCTGGGACCGGATGGGCCTGATCCAGGCGGCACTGGACGCGGCCGTACCGATGCGCGGGCAGCTGATGTACGTCAACGGCACCCAGCAGGCCCGGATCGACCTCGTCCTGCCGCCCGAGGTGCCGTACGGCTTCTCCGCGCTCCCCCAGTACGAGACCGAGCGCATCCTCGAGGACTTCCTGGCCCGCTTCGGGACCGGGATCGAGCGCGGGACCGAGCTGGTGTCCTTCACCCAGGACGCCGACGGGGTGACCAGCCGGCTCGTGGCCTCGTCCGGGGCCGAGAGCGAGGTCCGCTCGCAGTACCTGGTGGGCTGCGACGGCGCGCACAGCATCGTCCGCAAGACCCTGGGGCTCACCTTCGAGGGCGGCGCCTTCCCGGAGGAGTACATGCTCGCCGACGTGGAGGTCGACTGGGACATGCCGCAGGGCTACGGCATCCGTGCCCTGCACCACGGGGCGGACGGCGAGGTCGACGATCTGCTCGTCTGCATCCCGCTGCCCGGCCACTGCCGGTACCGGATGTCGATGCTGGTACCGCCCGAGCTGTCGGCCGCAGCGCAGGCCGCGGAGCGCGGTCCGGGCGCGGACGGCGTGACGCACGGCCTGGAGAACGGGCGAGGCCCCGCTCTCACCGACATCCAGGCCGTCCTGGACCGGATGTCGCCGCAGCCGACCGCCGCCTCCCGGATGCGCTGGTCCTCGGTGTTCCGGATCAGCCACCGGCTGGTGGACCGGTACGGCGACGGGCGGGCCTTCGTCGCCGGGGACGCCGCGCACATCCATCCGCCGACGGGCGCGCAGGGCATGAACACCGGCATCCAGGACGCCTACAACCTGGCCTGGAAACTGGCGCTCGCGGTCAGGGGCACGGCCCATCCCCGACTGCTCGCGAGCTACGACGCCGAACGCCTGCCGGTCGGTGAGGAGGTCGTCGGCCGTACCGTCCACCATGCCACGCAGGGGGTCCAGGCCGACACCTCGGAGCCGGAGACCATCATGCTGCGCGAGGCGCAGCTGCTCGTCGGCTACCGGGGCAGCCCGATCGTGGCCGGGCAGGCACCCGGGAGCGACGAGGCGGACGGGGCAGGCCCGCAGCCCGGCGACCGGGCCCCGGACTGTGGCGGCCTCACCGGTGACATCGTCCGGTACCCGCTGCGGCTGTACGACCTGATCCGGGAGCACGATCACGTGCTGCTGCTCTACGGCGGCGGGGCGGACGACGACGGCAACGGCCTCGCGGGAGGCGGCCCGGCGGAGGTGTCGTTCGACGAACTGGCCGACGCCGCGCGCGAGGTCTCGGGCGATGCGGTGGACGCCGTCGTCCTGCTCCCGGACGGGGCACCTGCCCCCCGGACCCGCCTGCCGGTGTATCGCGACAGCGGGGGTGAGTTCGCGCGGCTCTACGGGGCCACTTCTCCGACGGCCTTCGTGGTGCGCCCGGACGGCTACCTCGGCGCCCGGGTCGGGCCGCCGACCGCCCGCGGGCTGGCCGACCATCTCTCGGGCGTCTTCCGGACCGGCTGACCGCCCGGGCACCCACCGGGCCGGAACGCACGAGGGGCCCGTCGTCCCGTGGACGACGAGCCCCTCGACGGGAACGGTCGGCTCAGCCGGTTCCCACGAAGATCACGAGCAGCAGCCAGACGACCGGAGCCGTCGGCAGCAGGGAGTCCAGGCGGTCCATGATGCCCCCGTGACCCGGCAGCAGCGTGCCCATGTCCTTGATGCCCAGGTCCCGCTTGATCATCGACTCGCCCAGGTCGCCGAGTGTGGCGCTGGCCGCGACGGAGAAGCCGAGGATCAGGCCCTGCCACCAGCTGCCGTCTTCGATGAGGAACTGCATGCACAGCGCCCCCGCCGCCATGGCGAAGGCGACCGCACCGAGCAGGCCCTCGCGGGTCTTGCCCGGGCTGATGCGCGGCGCCAGCTTGTGCTTGCCGAAGCGCCAGCCCACCGCGTAGGCGCCGGTGTCGCTGACCACCGTGAGCACCAGGAACATCAGCACCCGCTCGGCGCCGTCGTCCGCGGTCAGCATCATCGCCACGAACGTGGCGAGGAACGGGACGTAGAACGCGGCGAACACACCCGCGGTGACGTCCTTCAGATATCCCTCGGGCGGCTCGGTCATCCGCCAGACCAGCACCGCCAGTGCCGTGAGCGCCATGGCGACCCAGGCGCCCTCCGCACCGCGCACGTACCCGGCGACGACCATGGCCGCGCCGCCCACCGCGAGCGGCACCAGGGGGGCCTTGATCTGCTTGCGTTCCTCGAGCCGGGTGGTGAGTTCCCACAGTCCGACGACGACGGCGACCGCTATCACGCCGACGAACACGGCCTTGACGATGAAGAGCGACGCGACGATCACCGCACCGAGCCCGACACCGACTCCTATGGCCGCCCGCAGGTCACGCCCCGCCCGCTTCTTCTGCGGCGGCTCGGGCGCCGGCTGCGGGGTGGGCATGGGCTCCTGCGGAATCTGGTCGCGGAACAGAGGGCCGCTCAGCCGAGCGGCCCCCGTGTCGCGATCGTGCTGCTCGTCGCGGTCATTACGGTCTTCGGCGTCTCTACCTGCGTCGGGAAAGTCCGGCACGATGGGCATGGGCCGAGTCTGCTGTGCGTCATGCTCATCGTATGCGGGACCCGCCGGGGCAGGCCCCTGGTCGGGCGGCCCCCAGTAGCCTCTCGGCGGGGCCCCCCAGGAAGAGTCGTTCATCAGACCTCGAGCAGCTCGGCTTCCTTGTGCTTGAGCAGCTCGTCCACCTGCGTGACGTACTTCGCGGTGGTGTCGTCGAGCTCCTTCTCGGCACGGCGGCCCTCGTCCTCGCCGACCTCTCCGTCCTTGATCAGCTTGTCGATGGTCTCCTTGGCCTTGCGGCGCACCGACCGGATCGAGATCTTCGAGTCCTCGGCCTTGCTCTTGGCCACCTTGATGTACTCGCGGCGGCGCTCCTCGGTCAGCTCGGGGAAGACCACTCGGATGATATTGCCGTCGTTGCTGGGGTTGACGCCCAGGTCGGAGTCCCGGATCGCCTGCTCGACGTTGCGCAGCGCGGTCTTGTCGAACGGGGTCACCACGGCCATCCGCGGCTCCGGCACCGAGAACGAGGCCAGCTGGTTGATCGGGGTCAGCGCACCGTAGTAGTCGGCCACGATCTTGTTGAACATCGCCGGGTGCGCACGTCCGGTGCGGATCGCGGCGAAGTCATCCTTGGCGACCAGGACGGCCTTCTCCATCTTCTCCTCGGCCTCGAGGAGGGTCTCTTCGATCACCACTTGCTCCTGCGTGTCTTGAGTAGGCCCGGCATGCAACTGGGCTTGGGCGGAACCTGTGTCGCATCTCCCTGCACGGTGTCCGACCGGCAGGACTTTGTCTATCCCTGGAAGGACGTCCCCCGGGTCAGACCCGGGTGCCCTGGTCGCTCACGAGCGTCCCGATCTTCTCACCCTTGACGGCTCGCGCGATATTGCCTTCGGTGAGGAGCTCGAACACGAGGATCGGCAGGGCGTTGTCACGGCAGAGCGTGACGGCGGTGGCGTCGGCGACCTTGAGGTTGCGCGAGATCACCTCGCCGTACTCCAGCGCGTCGAACTTCACCGCGTCGGGGTTGGTCTTGGGGTCGGAGTCGTAGACCCCGTCGACACCGTTCTTGCCCATCAGCAGGGCCTCGGCGTCGATCTCCAGGGCACGCTGCGCGGCGGTGGTGTCGGTGGAGAAGTACGGCATGCCCATACCGGCGCCGAAGATCACGACGCGGCCCTTCTCCAGGTGCCGAACGGCGCGCAGCGGGATGTACGGCTCCGCGACCTGCCCCATGGTGATGGCGGTCTGCACACGGGAGTCGATGCCCTCCTTCTCCAGGAAGTCCTGGAGAGCAAGGCAGTTCATGACGGTGCCGAGCATGCCCATGTAGTCGGAGCGCGCCCGGTCCATGCCGCGCACCTGCAGTTCGGCGCCCCGGAAGAAGTTTCCGCCGCCGATGACGACCGCGATCTCGGCACCGTCGCGGACGACAGCGGCGATCTCGCGGGCGATGGCGTGGACGACATCGGGGTCGACTCCGAGACCCCCGCCGCCGGAGAACGCCTCACCGGAGAGCTTCAGCATGAAGCGTCCGGCCTTCTTCTCGTCGTGGTGGCTCTTGTCGGCTGCCTTGTCGGCGTCCGCGCCCTTGTTCATGGAGATCTCCTCGTGCACATACGAAGAAGGCCATTGCCGTGGGTACTGGTATCCCTGTCGGCAATGGCCTCCTCGTCAGATCTGCGGTCGTCCGGCGCTTCAGCGCAGTTGTGCCGACAGGCACACGCGGCCGATGACTGCGTAAGAAACCCTAGCGGGCTCCCGTGTGGATCGCTTACCCGGTCAGATGCCGACCTTGATGCGCGCAAAGCGCTTCAGCGTGACACCGGCCTCGTCCAGGACCTTCTGGACGGACTTCTTGTTGTCGAGCGCGTAGGGCTGACCAAGAAGGGTGGCCTCCTTGAAGAAGCCGTTGACGCGACCCTCGACGATCTTCGGAAGGGCGGCCTCGGGCTTGCCCTCGGCGCGCGTGGTCTCCTCGGCGACGCGACGCTCGGACTCGACGACCTCGGCCGGGACGTCCTCACGAGAGAGGTACTTCGGCGCGAAGGCGGCGATGTGCTGCGCGATGCCCTTGGCAACCTCGGCGTTCTCCTTGTCGAGCTCGACAAGGACACCGATCTGCGGCGGGAGGTCGGGCATGGTGCGGTGCATGTACGCCGTGACGTAGGCACCGGAGAACTGCGCGAAGCGGTCCAGGACGATCTTCTCGCCGAGGTTGGCGTTGGCCTCGTCGACGTACGCCTGGACGGTCTTGCCGGGCTCGATCTCGGAGGCGAGCAGCGCCTCGATGTCGGCCGGGGAGGTGCCGGCGACGTGCGCGGCGAGAGCGTTGGCGACGGCCTGGAACTTGTCGCCCTTGGCGACGAAGTCCGTCTCGCACTTCAGCTCGACGATGACACCGGAGGTGTTGTCGTCGGCGATGAGGGAGACGACGGCGCCGTTCTCGGCGGAACGGCCCTCGCGCTTGGCGACGCCCTTCTGGCCCTTGATGCGCAGCGCCTCGACGGCCTTGTCGACATCGCCCTCGGCCTCGTCCAGGGCTTTCTTGCAGTCCATCATGCCGGCGCCGGTGAGCTCGCGGAGCTTCTTGACGTCAGCGGCGGTGTAGTTCGCCATGTCCTTGAATCTCTCTCGAAAGTCGAAAGTCGAAGATCTACGGGTGAGCGGCGGGGGCCGGCGCTTGTGGCGCCGCCCCCCGCCGTTCAACTACCGAACCTGTGCGGTCAGGCCTGCTCGGCGTCCGCCGGCTTCTCGTCCTCGGCCGGCTTGGCCTCGGCCTCGGCAGCGGGCGCCTCGGCCTCGGCGGCGGGCGCCTCGGCAGCAGGGGCCTCGGCCGGCTTCTCCGCCTCGGCGGCCGGCTTCTCGGCAGCCTCGTCGTCGGCCTTCTTCTCGCCCTCGAGGAGGTCGCGCTCCCACTCGGCGAGCGGCTCGCCGGCGGCCTTCTCGCCCGGCTTGGAGTCACCGGTGGCGACGCCGGAACGGGCGATGAGGCCCTCGGCGACGGCGTCGGCGATCACGCGGGTGAGCAGGGTGACGGAGCGGATCGCGTCGTCGTTGCCCGGGATCTTGTAGTCGACCTCGTCGGGGTCGCAGTTGGTGTCGAGGATCGCGACGACCGGGATGTGGAGCTTGCGCGCCTCACCGACGGCGATGTGCTCCTTCTTGGTGTCGACGATCCAGACGGCGCTCGGCACCTTCTGCATCTCGCGGATGCCGCCGAGGGTCTTCTCGAGCTTGGCCTTCTCGCGGGAGAGGACCAGCAGCTCCTTCTTCGTGAGGCCGGAGGCGGCCACATCGTCGAAGTCGATCTGCTCGAGCTCCTTGAGGCGCTGCAGACGCTTGTAGACGGTGGAGAAGTTGGTCAGCATGCCACCGAGCCAACGCTGGTTGACATACGGCATGCCAACGCGCGTCGCCTGCTCGGCGATGGCCTCCTGGGCCTGCTTCTTCGTACCGACGAACATGATGGAGCCGCCGTGGGCGACGGTCTCCTTGACGAACTCGTAGGCGCGGTCGATGTACGACAGCGACTGGAGCAGGTCGATGATGTAGATGCCGTTGCGCTCCGTGAAGATGAATCGCTTCATCTTCGGGTTCCAACGACGGGTCTGGTGACCGAAGTGGACGCCGCTTTCCAGCAGCTCCCGCATCGTGACGACGGCCATGGCCGTATCTCCTTGGATTCTCGGTTTGTCCTGACGCCCCGACGCGCCGTGCCACAAGGGACCGAGGAGCGCGGCCATCGACCTACAGAGGGCGGATGGCGGGGCGTGCGAAGTCGATCCGGTGACCCGGATCGCCAGAAGAAGTGTACGGGACCCGCGCAGTGCCGGGTGACGGCGCTGTCCACAACCGATCGGTACTCCACAGATCCGGAGCAAGATCCACTCGATGCGGGCGGCGTACGGGACCGTCCTGCCCATGTACCGCAAGCTTCTCGTGACGTCATACGCCATGTTCCTGCTGGTCGCAGGAGCGGCATCGGCCCGCCCCGCACACGCCGCGGACGGCAGCTGGCCGGTGGGGCCGCCGCGTCCCCTGGTCGTACGCGGCTGGGATCCGCCAGCGTCCACGTACGGGCGAGGGCACCGGGGCGTGGATCTTGCCGCGCCGCCGGGCACCCCCGTGCGGGCCGCGGCGGCGGGGCGGATCTCCTTCGCGGGGCAGGTGGCAGGGCGCGGGGTCGTCGCCATCAGCCTCACCGGTACGGGTGACCCGCCGCTGCGCACGACCTACGAACCGGTGGAGGCCGCGCTGCCGGTCGGTACCGAGGTGAGCGCCGGGCAGGTGGTGGGGACGGTCGAGGCGGCCGCTTCGCACTGCGAGGCGGGCTGTCTGCACTGGGGGCTGCTGCGGGGCGAGGAGTATCTGGACCCGCTCTCCCTGCTGCCGCCCTGGCTGCTCGCCCGTCCGCCGTCGCGGCTGCTGCCGGTCTTCGGAGTGCCTCCGCTGGAATCGGCGGCCACCCCGCCGCCGGAGCCTGCCGCCGCCCGCGCCATGGTCTCGACGGGGGCGCTCCACGCGGCGTTGCTGCTGGTCACAACGGTGCTGATGCGCGGCACGCTGCGACGAGGGACCCGGCGGGCCGGGCGTCGGACCGGGCGCAGGGCGGGACGGCAAGGGGCGCCGGACGGCCGGGGGTGAGGTGAAAGCGGGGGGTGGGGGCGGGGCGGGAGGGGGAGGGGGAGGGGGGAGGCCCCCGGTCAGGCGCGGACGCCGCGGAGAGCCATCGACACCGCCGCGTCCGCGATCGCCGCCGGGTCCTCTGCCGCACCGAGCTCGATACGGCGCACCGCGGCATCCACCACGCCCTGCAGCAGCATCGCCGCCAGTCGGGGCTGCTCGTGGCCGAGCTCGCCGAGCGCCTCGACGATCATCGCGATCAGTCCGCCGTGGGCGGCGCGGATCTTCTCCCGTGCCCCGGCGTCCAGTTCACTCGCGGAGATCGCGACCACGGCCCGGTGCCGCCGGTCCCCCACCAGGGCGAGCTGCCGGCGTACATACGCCTCGACCTTGTCCTCAGCCGTGTCCGCGCCCCGCATGGCCGTCTCGACCTCCGCCGCCCAGACGGGGAAGTCGACCGCGCACAGTTCCTCGACGACCGCGGCCCGCGAGCGGAAGTACTCGTACACGGAGGACCTGGCCAGGCCCGTGCGCTCGGCGAGGGCGGGGAAGGTCAGCGCCTCCGTACCGCCTTCGGACAGCAGCGAACGCGCGGCGTCCAGCAGGGCGGCGCGCTGCATGGTGCGGTGCTCGGCCACGGAGGCCGCTCGAATCCTGGGCACCCCTCCACTTTACGGATGTCCCGCGGAAGGCAGGCACGATTCAGCGACCCGGGCGCGGATCTCAGCGTCCGACGTCGGCGAGCTTGGCCCGCAGCTGGAGCACGGACTTGGTGTGGATCTGGCTGACCCGGCTCTCGGTGACACCCAGGACATGGCCGATCTCGGCGAGGGTGAGGCCCTCGTAGTAGTAGAGGGTGACGACGGTCTTCTCGCGCTCGGGAAGGGTGTTGATGGCGCGGGCGAGCAGCCGCCGCAGCTCTCGGTCCTCGGCCACGGCGACGGGATTGTCCGCGGCGGTGTCCTCGAGGGTGTCCATCAGGCTGAGCCGGTCGCCGCCCTCGCCGCCGACGTGCAGCAGCTCTTCGAGTGCGACGACGTTCGCCAGCGACAACTGGCTGAAAACGGCGTGCAGTTCATCGACGCCGATGCCCATCTCGGAGGCCACTTCGCCCTCGGACGGGGTCCGGCGGAACTTCGCCTCGAGCGTGGCATAGGCGCGCTCCACGGCCCTTGCCTTCTGCCGCACCGAGCGCGGGATCCAGTCCAGGGCGCGCAGTTCGTCGATCATCGCGCCGCGGATGCGGGTGATCGCGTACGTCTCGAATTTGATGGACCGTTCGATGTCGAACTTCTCGATGGCGTCGATGAGTCCGAATACCCCGGACGAGACGAAGTCCGCCTGCTCCACATTGGACGGCAGGCCCACGCTCACCCGGCCGGCGACATACTTCACCAGCGGCGAGTAGTGCAGGATCAGCTGCTCACGCAGCCGCTCGTCCCCCGTGGCCTTGTACGACCGCCACAACTCCTCGAGCGAGGAGGGAGCGGGGGGCCGCACGGTGCCACGGGCAGCGGGGGGCACTGCCGCGCGGTCAGACCCGGAGGTGTGCTGGGGCATGCGTTGCCTGAGCCGTTCTGCTGTGAGGGGGGACTGCGGTGAGGGGACGAGCGTCTGGGCCGGAAATGGTGAGCGTAGCGTGACTACGCCGTCGCGGTGGGCGAAGGACGGCGGATGGAACCTGTGCGGGGTATCAGCCGTCGGCCACACCTTCGAACCGGTTCGGACACGGCGCGCGCCGGTCCCTCCGGTGTCGCAGACGGGTCCGTAAGGGTCATCGCTCTCACCTTTTCACCCGAATGCCCCAGGTCAAGGACCGCCTCGCCGCGCGTTCGAACCGCGGATCGCGTGGTGTGCCAACTGCCAGGAGCGGCCGTGCCGTTCGACGAAGCCCAGCGCCTGCAGTTCGTACAGCCTGCCGAGCGTTTCGTCGACGGTGATGCCCGCGCCGACGGCGATCCGGTCGATGCCGACCGCGCCACGGGCCGGCAGGGCCTCGAGGGCCCTGGCACTGGCGGGGTCCAGCAGGTCCCGGGGCAGTACGGGCCCGCGCCGCTCGGGTGCGAGTTCCCCGATGTCTCCCACCAGTTCGGCCACTTCGTCCGCGTCGGTGACCAGCACCCCCTCTCCGCGCAGCAGTTCGTGCACGCCGGCGGAGAGTCCGCTGGTCACGGGCCCCGGAACGCCCATGGTGTGGCGGCCGAGCTTCTGCGCGCTGCGGGCGGTCACCAGTGAGCCGCTGCGGTACTCGGCCTCGACGACGACCGTGCCCCGGGTGAGTGCTGCGTTCTCTGGGGGTTCAGCGGGAGTGGTGTGACGTTGCAGAAGCCCTCTCATAGGGTCCTACTGCGAACAGGTCTCAGGGGGTGTGGCTCTGCGGCAAATCGTTGCGGTCAAGCCGTGGAGGCAAAGTGAAAGTACGGGCTTTTCAGGTAGTGCTGCCGTCGGGCATCCGGTACTGGACGGTGATCGACGACGACTACAAGGTGGTCGAAGAAGCCGATCGGTTCCTGCAAGAGGTGCGGCTTGCGAGGGGACGAGCGGAGACGACAACTAAGGCGTACGCCGAGGGAGTCGCGCTGTTCCTGCGCTGGTGCACAGCCACGGGGAGGGACTGGAGGACCGCGGCCCGGGAGATGGGGCTGTTCATGCTCTGGCTGAAGTGGACGCCGGGCTGCGGCTCCAACGCACCGGTGGTCGTGCCAGGGCCGGGGGCGAAGCCCGTCCGGGGTGAGATCCGGGTCAACAAGGTTCTGACCGCAGTGCGGATGTTCCTGTTCTACGCCCAGACAAACAAGCTGGTGCCGACCTGGGTGCTGGAGCAGATCTATGAGGTCGGGGACACCCGCGATCTTCCCGAACACGCCCAGGGCGAGAGCAGTGGCATGCGGTTGCGTCTGCGTGCCCGCCATCGGGTCCAGGAACCTGAGACGGACATCGATCGCGCCAGCGACGAGGAGGTCGTGGCGATGTTCCTGGCCTGCCGTTCGGCCCGCGACCGGCTGACGCTGCTGCTCCTTTCCCGTGTCGGCCTGCGTCCGGGGCAGGTCGCGGGTCTGCGCCGCAGTGACCCGCATCTGCTGCTGGACTCCAGCTCGCTGGGCTGTGACACCGAGGGCGCCCATATCCACGTCGCCCGGCGGCAGAACGAGAACGGCGCCTGGTCGAAGTCGAAGAAGACATGGGTGATGCCGGTGGACTTCCTCGTGGTGCAGGCCATCGACCAGTACACGCTGGAACGCCACGAGCAACTGCCATCGGGCAACAGCGACTTCCTCCTGGTCAACCTCTTCCGGCCGCCTTACGGCAAGCCGGTCACAACGGACGCGATCGGTGAGCTGTGTGAATCTTTGGCCCGCAGAGCCGGGCTGGGGCGGAGGATCACGCCTCGGATGTGTCGCCACGCCATGGCCAGCAACGTCGTGGACGCCGGCGGCAGTCTGGACGAGGTCCAGGCCCTCCTCGGCCAGAAGAATCCCCACTCTCCACGCCCCTACCTCCACCCCAGTCCCGCCCGTTTGAGGGACGCCGTCGAGCGGGTTCCCTCTCCCCGTCTGTTCGAGGGAGGTCAGCGATGACCGTCCTCCACACCGCCGCATTCGTCGGCGACTCCTCACCAGACGAGACCGCTGATCCGCTGCGCGAGGCCATCAGCTCGGAGTTTCTGCAGCTCATGGGCTGGGACCCACAGGTCAGGCTGCTGTTCATCCCACGCGACCACCCGCAGTTCAGTGCACCGGAGTGCCTGGTTTCGGGCTGCGACAAGATGGTCTACTACGCCTTTCAGCAGGGCCTTTGCGTCGGCTGCATGAAGCGGTGGGAGAAGAGCGGACAGAGCATCGAGGAGTTCGCCGGAACCGCGAAGCGGGTCTGGCGGGCCATCGGCGAGGTCCCCTGCACGGTTCCTGAGTGCGCCCGGCCCAGCAACGGCCTGTCCACTCCGCTCTGCGCCGCTCACCTCTATCAGCAGAAGGAGCTCTACAAGATCCCGGTTGCAGAGTTCGTACAGCATCCCGATGTCGTGCCCCTGGAGGCCTTCGGGACCTGTCGCGTCGCGGCCTGTCACCGGCAGCGGCAGAGCCCGGCCGGCTATTGCCCCGCCCATGCTCAGCGCCGTCGGGAAGCAGTCCGCAAGGGCACTCTGGGGGACGAGGAGTACTGGCGCCGGACCACGAATGCTGTCGCCCAGAACGGCGTGATCAGTCTGCGCGGACTGCCTGACCGGGTGGTGCACGAGATCCTCTACGGACTGCAGGAACGCGTCCGTGAGGGCGTGATGCAGAAGGACTACGTCCTGCGGCCGCTCTGCGATCTGGCCCGTTCACAGCAGGTCACCACGCTCACCGAACTCAATCTGAGCGGCATCAATCACACAACGGCAGGCGCCGCCAAAGGCTTCCTCAAGCACCTCGGCCGCTTCGGCCTGACTCCCGAGACCGAGCGACACAAGGACATCTGGTCCGGCTACGCGTTCGGCCTGGACGGCAACATCTACTTCGACAAGATCAGTCAGCCCTGGCTGCGTGAGGCCACCAAGGCCTGGGCCCTGGACGACATTCCCAAGCGGCGGGGCAAGGGCCGCACGACCGTTCAGGCACACATCAACGCCATCGCCCAGCTCTCCGACAGCCTGCGGCTGAACCGGCCCGATCACGGCGAGAACGTTCGTGCCCTCGCACGCGCTGACGTCTCGGTCTTCCTGATCCGCCTGCAGTTCCTGAACGAACAGGGCGAGATCAGCGGCTATACGCACGTCCGCGTGGTCCGCAATGCCCGCAGGCTGCTGAGCCGGATGCGGACCCTGGGCCTGACCCAGCGAGGCCAGCCCTTACACGGGATCTGCGAAACCTTCGGCCTGCTTGCCGAGGACACACCGGACGACCCCGAGGACAACGAGGCCGGCAAGGACCTGCCCGCCGAGGTGATGACCCAGCTCTGCCAGCATCTCGGCAGCCTCGAGGCCACAGGCTCCTCCGAGATCCGCACCGGGGTCGAGCTGATCATCGATACCGGTCGCCGGCCTGCGGAGATTTGCCGGCTCCCCTACGACTGCCTTGAGCGGGACGAGGACGGCAAGCTGACGCTGGTCTATGACAACCACAAGTCGGCACGAAAGGCCCGTCGCCTGCCCATCAGCGGCGAGACCGGCGCCGTGATCACCGCTCAGCAGGGACGAGTACGGGCACGGTTTCCGAACACTCCCATCAACGAGCTCAAGCTGCTGCCCACCGTGCTGACCAATGCGACGGGCACCAAGCCGGTCACGGCTGAATGGCTCGCCTCCCGCCACCGCGCCTGGGTCGATTCGCTGCCTGAGTTCCTGGTTCCCACGGTGGTCACGATCAACAACCGCCAGGTCACCAAGATGCTGCCGTTCGACAAGGCGAAGATCTTCCCCTATGCCTACCGGCACACCTACGCCCAGCGACACGCGGACGCCGGAGTGGCTCCCGATGCACTGCAGTCGCTTATGGATCACCGCCAGCTGACGACCACACAGCAGTACTACCGGGTCGGCGAGAAGCGCAAGCGTGAGGCCGTGGAGCGGGTCACCGCGATGCAGTTCGACCGGAACGGCAACCGCGTCTGGCGCACAGCGCAAGCCCTGCTCGACTCCGAACACGCCCGCCGGGCCATCGGCGAGGTCCAGGTCCCCTACGGGCTCTGCACCGAACCCACCAACGTCCAGGCCGGCGGACACGACTGTCCCCTGCGGTTCCGCTGCGTGGGCTGCGATCACTTCCGCACCGACGTCTCCTACCTCCCCGACCTGGAGGCCTACCTCGCCGATCTCCTCCGCGGCCGCGAACGCCTCGCCGCATTCACCGCTGACACATGGGCGAAGACCGAAGCCATGCCCTCCGATGAGGAGATCACCCGCGTCCGCCGCCTGGTCAAACGCGTCCGGGAAGACCTGGAGGACCTCACCGACGAGGACCGAATCCAGATCAAGGAAGCCGTCACCATGGTCCGTCGCACCAGACGTGTCGTCTCCCTCGGCCTTCCCCGCGTCGGACCACCCGATCTCCGCCCCGAAAGGTCTGCAGGATGACCAACCCCATGATCGAGGGGAAACGCGCCGACTCCGCTCGCCGCCGCGAACGCGTCCTCAAGGCCATCGACGCCGCCATCAAGAACGGCGGAGACCTCACCGTCTCGGGTCTCGCGAGAGCCGCTCGGGTTGACCGCAGCTTTCTCTATCGTCACCGCGACCTGCTCGAACGCATCCACCTCGCAGCCAGCACCCCAACTGAAGAGGGGCGGGTCGCGGTTGTCAGCCGAGTTTCACTGCAGACCGATCTGGCGCACGCGCTGGAAGCCAACAAGCGCCTCACCGCACGAGTCCGGCAGCTGGAGAAACGCCTGTCATCTCAGCTCGGCGAGAGTGTCTGGGCGGAGTCCGGGCTCGGGGCCCCGGTCGACATCGACCAGCTCCAACGGCGGATCGCCCTCCTTGAACAGGACCTCGCTGACAAGCGGGGCGAGCTCGAGGAGCGGACGGAGGAGCTGGAAGCGGCGCGGGCCGCGAACCGCGAACTGACCCGAGCCCTGAACCACTCGCCGCAAGAGGCACGCTGACCAAGGACTGGGCGACAGGTCACAGCCCTGGGCCCCCGGCGGCTCCGCCGCCGGGGGCCCAACAGAACCGCACCATTGCCGCTTGCGCGGCAAGTTACTCGAATTCCACGTCGTCAAACTCGATCAGGACCGTCTCGATCGCCGCATCAGAGCCGGCGGCAGAGGGATCTGAGAACGACACCGAACTCGCCCAGGCGTTGACAAAGTTCATGCGTCGGGCGGCTCCACTGGCATCCTTGATCGCAAGGGTGACGGTCTCGGCAGCTTGCCCGTCCGTCGCCGGCGCTTCGCCAAGCTGGCTTACGAGGGCCTGGGCTTGTCCTTCCGCCAGGACCAGCGAGATCTGACCGGGCTGCACAACGTCCGACGTCACACCTCCGAAGGCGTCCTCGACCGTGGTGCTCTCCCCGACGTTGACGACGTCGTCAGCCAGAGTGATTTCACCGATCGCCTGGACCGAGTCCACTTCGGTGGACCCGATCACCAGGGTGAGGTCCTGCCCAGCCAGCACGTTCTCCGCAGTCATCTCTCACCGATTCGTTCGTCGATTGAGTGCGTGCCGAAAGTAGCGGCCGCAGACGCAGTCTCACTCAACGAAAAGGAGCCGATCACTAAAACCGGCCGAAACGGGAGGGTGGAAGTCTTAAGACCACCGGAACGAGGGATGGCACCACACCTGTTGCGATGGATAGTCTCGGCCATACCGTCGTTGAGCTGCACCAACACGCACCTTGGGCAACCCCAACAGGTCAGAACCCCAGAGAATCGACCATCACCCGGTTCCGCTGGATGAATCTGGCGGCCGTCGGATGGTCGCCGGGTGGCAACTCACCGATGATCAGGCCTTGTTCGCAGATGCGGCCGATCAACTCGGTGTGGCCGCGGGGATAGACCCTGTCGACTCCGCAGGCCAGCACGGCGACGGTCGCCCCGCCCGCCGCGAGCGCGCCGCGGTGTGCTGATCCGTCGATGCCGTACGCGGCTCCCGACACCACGACCCAGCCGCGCTCGGCGAGCCCCGCGGCGAGTGTGGCGGCCGTGTGCGCTCCGTACTCCGTGCATGCCCGGGCGCCGACGACGGCCACTGATCGGAGCGCCCATTTCCGCAGGTCGGGGCGTCCGCGTACCCAGAGTCCGACGGGCCTGGCGGGTCCGAGGTCGTCCAGCTGCGTCGGCCACTCCCGCTCACCCGGACAGATGAACCGTCCACCGACCGCGGCAGCGGCCTGCAGGTCGCGGTACGGCTCCGCGGTGGCCGCCCGTATGCGGTAGCGCTCCAGCCGGCCGGGGGTGGCGCCGGGCAGCGTCAGGTCGTCCGGCTCGTGTGCGCCGAGGCGCGCCAAGAGCTCTACGGCCCCGATCTGGCCGAGCCACCGTCCGGCGCGCTCGTCGCCGGGTTCGATGATCCGGGTCAGGGCGGCTCGCGCGAGGCGTTCGTCGTCCGCGCCCCGGCCTCCACCGGGTGTCACCGGACCCCTCCGCCGACCGGCAGGGGCGTGCCCCGCGGGATTCCGGTACGCAGCTGGAGGGCCAGGTCGACGTCGTACGCCTGTGGCCGGTCGCGCCCGGCGAGGTCGGCGATCGTCCAGGCCACCCGCAGTACCCGGTCGAGGCCCCGTGCGGTGAGCAGTCCGCGTTCCATGTCCCGTTCGGCCGCGGCCAGGGCGCCGGGGCCGACGCCCCAGCGGGTGCGCAGTTCATGGCCGGGCACCTCGCTGTTGACCGTCCAGGGGGTGTCCCGCAGACGGGCGGCTGCGCGCTGTCTGGCTTCGAGCACCCGTGCCGCGACGGTGGCCGTCGGCTCGCCCCGTCCTCCTTCGCGGAGCAGGTCGCCGCGGTTGATTGGTTCGACCCCGACGCGCAGGTCGACGCGGTCCCGCAGCGGCCCGGACAGTCGCGCCTGGTAGCGGCGCACGGCGGACGGCGGGCATTCGCAGCCCTCGCCCTGCAGGCTGTGCCGTCCGCAGGGGCAGGGGTTGGCGGCGAGGACCATCAGGAAGCGGGCGGGCAGGCGGACCACTCCCCCGCTGCGTGCCACCACGACGTGTCCCGATTCCAGGGGCTGTCTCAGGGCGTCCAGTGCCTTGCCCGAGAATTCGGGCGTCTCGTCGAGGAACAGCACGCCCCGGTGTGCCAGTGAGACCGCGCCCGGTCTGGGTAAGCCGTTCCCGCCGCCGACGAGCGACTGCATGGTGGCCGAGTGGTGGGGCGCGCAGTAGGGAGGTCTGCGCACGAGCGGTTCGCCGGGCGGCAGGATGCCCGCCACGGAGTGGACGGCTGTGACTTCGAGGGACGCCTGCCGGGTCAGCGGCGGAAGCACGCCTGGCAGCCGCTCGGCCAGCATGGTTTTCCCCGCGCCCGGTGGCCCGTGGAGCATGAGGTGGTGGCCGCCTGCCGCCGCGACCTCCAGTGCGGTGCGCGCCGCCTGTTGGCCGGCGACGTCGGCGAGGTCGGGCCCGTCCGCCGGCTCCATCGCCAGGCCGGTGCCCACGCCCGCGCCCGGCACCATGAGTCCGGCCAGTATCGGATCGGGGCGGCCTTCGGGCAGCGGTTCCTCCTCCGGGACCGGTTCGCCGGTCAGGACGGCGATGAGCTGCCGCAGGCTGCGCACGCCGAGGACGGAGACGCCCGGCACCAGCGAGGCCTCGCCTGCGGTCTGTTCGGGAACGACGACCTGCCGGTAGCCGGCCTCGGCTGCGGCGAGCACCGCGGGGAGCACGCCGCGCACGGGTCGCACCCGGCCGTCGAGGCCCAGCTCTCCGATGAGGACGAGATCGGCGATGGCTCTGGGGTCGATGCGCTCGGACGCGCCGAGGACCGCCATGGCCACCGCGAGGTCGAATCCGCTGCCTCCCTTGGGCACGGATGCGGGGCTGAGTCCGACGGTGAGCTTTTTCTGCGGCCATTCGCCGCCGGAGTTCACCACGGCGGCCCTGACCCGGTCGCGGCTCTCCACCAGGCTCTTGTCCGGCAGTCCGACGAGTGTGAAGGCCGCTACTCCGGGCTCCAGGTCGGCCTGGACCTCCACGACCACGCCCTCGACGCCGACCAGCGCCACCGAGCACGCGCGGGCGAACCCCATCAGGCCACCCCCTGGGCGTGCTCGACGAGCGGCGCACCTCGGCGGGGCAGTACGACGCCCACGAGGTCGATGCGGACCCCGCCCGGTGGTGGTCCGCCGTGTCGCTCGAGCCAGCACTCGGCCAGTCGTCTGAGCCGGTCCGCCTTGGTGGGTGTGACCGCGGCCATCGGATGCTCGAACAGGCCTTCCCTGCGGGTCTTGACCTCGCAGACGACCACGGTGTCCCCGTCGCGGGCGACGATGTCGATCTCGCCGGTCCGCCCGCATCGCCAGTTCCTGGCGAGAACCGTCATGCCGGCCTCGGTGAGCAGCCGCGCCGCCACCTTCTCGCCGTACCGCCCCAGTGCCCCCGTCGCGTTCATTTCGGCACCACCTCCGGCACCGACTGTGACGCGTCAGATCCTCACTTGTGGATCTTGGTGGACAACTCGTGCCCTGTGGAGAACTCAGCCACTCGGAAGCTCGAGATCGCTCTTGTTCAGCTCCTCGATATTCACGTCCTTGAACGTGAGCACCCGCACCTGCTTGACGAATCTGGCCGGTCGGTACATGTCCCAGACCCAGGCGTCTGCCATCGAGACCTCGAAGAAGACCTCGCCCTGCACCGAGTGGACCTGCATTTCGTAGTCATTGGTGAGGTAGAACCGACGCTCGGTCTCGATCACGTATTTGAACAGCCCGACGACGTCTCGGTACTCCCGGTAGAGCTTCAGCTCCATCTCGGTCTCGTACTTCTCGAGGTCCTCGGCGCTCATGGCATGTTCCCCTTCAGCCTTGCGTCCCCCTATTGTGCGTCAGCCGTCACGGCCCTAGACGACTTCTGGGGCCAGGACCACCGGCGTACCTGGAGGACCCTCGTCGAGCAGCGTGTTCAGCAGCTCGGCGAGCCTGGTCGGGTACACCGTCTCATGGGCCGCCGACAGTTCGGCGGAGGTCCACCACCTCAGGCCCCTGACACTGCGCTGCTCGAGCTCGGTGAGCCCGGCGGGGGCGGTGGCCGTCTGTGCCGTACGGGCCAGGAAGTACCACTCGTCCTGGTCCCAGCGGCGTCCGTCGAAGGGGAAGGAGCAGGTCCGCCGCCACAGCACCGGACCGAGTTCGACATCCGTGATCCCGGTCTCCTCGGCCAGCTCGCGCAGAGCGGCCTCCTCGCGGGTCTCGGCACCCTCCAGGCCGCCGCCGGGTGTGAACCACCAGCTGTCGGCCGGATCGTCGGGCTCGAAGCCGTGGATCAGCAGAATGCGGTCGTCCGGATCGAGCAGGACGACCCGCGAGACCCTGCGCAGCTCGCCTCCGAAACCGGCCGGCGCCTCAGGCGCCCCGTCGGCGTCTCCGGGCCCCTGCGGCACCTCGCCGATGTCACCGGACACCGGCCGTCGCCTTCCTGCCTCCGCTCCCGGACGCCCCACGCCCCTTCCCCGACAGCCGCCGCACCATCGGCCCGTACGCGGCGCCGGCCAGGATCAGCAGGACACCTGCCACCACCGACCCGACGACGAGCTTCACCGGTCCCGGCTGCGAGATCCCGCCGGGCAGCGCGGCGAAGCCCTGCGGCCGCTCCAGCAGTCCGCCTCCCAGCGGCCAGGCCACGGCGTCCAGCCGCGCCTCCACGGCCGAGCGGGGCACCGAGCCCTGTCCGGGATCCTCGAGGTGGACGCGGGAGTCCAGCGAGTTCATGCGCTCGTCGCCGAGCAGGAACAGCTGCCCCTCCGGTACCGAGGCGGTGAAGTTCTGCGGGGAGGCGATCTCCTTGATGCGCAGATACGGTTCCTCGATCGCCTTGCCGTTGACGGTCAGCTTTCCGCCCTGGCCGCAGCACGCGATCTTGTCGCCGCCGACGCCGACCACCCGCTTGACCATGGGCATGTCGCCCCACTGCTTGTCACGGAAGACCACGATGTCCCCCCGCCGCACGTCGCCTCCGTCTATCCGCTGTGCCAGCACCCGGTCGCCGGCCATCACGGTCGGGGACATCGAGTCGGTGGGCACGGTGTACGGCTGGTAGACCACGGCACCCCAGACGAAGCCACCGAGGAAGAGCACACAGCCGACGGCCACGATCAGGCCCGACAATGCACTGCCGACCCGGCCGCGGCCGCCGTCCGTACGTCCTGTTCCCATCCCAGCGCTCCCCACCTCGGAGACTCGCCCCCGGGATGCGCCCGGGGGTCGTGCGGTCTGGGACGGCACCCTACCCGGCGGTACTCCCGCCGGTCAGCCTCCTCCTGCGCCAGAGCACGATCGGCAGCGCGCCCACGGCACCCATCGCGGCCGGAGTCCCGGAGACGACGGCCGCGGCGGCCGTGGTGCCGATGCCCGGCTGGTCGAAGGTGGAGGGCACCGGAAGCGTCGCCCAGCGGTCCAGCGGCCAGGCGACGACGACAGCGCGTCCGACGACCTTGTCGACCGGGACGAAGCCGCCGTTCACGTCCTCCATGTGGTACCGGGAGTCACGGGAGTTCTGGCGGTGGTCGCCCATCACCCAGATCCGGTCCTTCGGAACCTTGAAGGGGCCGAACGGCTGGTCGTCGCAGGGGGTGTCACCGGGGTAGATGTACGGCTCGTCGAGCGCCTTGCCGTTGACCTTGACCGGGCCGCCCTTCTTGCACTCCACCGTGTCGCCGGCGATCGCGATCGTCCTCTTGATCAGGTCCTTCTCCTCGGACGAGGGCATCAGTCCGATGAAGCTGAGGAAGTTCTGCACGACGTTCGGGGAGGGGGTGGGCTCGCCGTCCAGCCAGCCGCCCGGGTCGTTGAAGACCACGACCTCGCCCCGCTCGGGCTCCGAGCCGAACCACGGCGTGAGCTTGTCCACCAGCACCCGGTCGCCCCGCTGCAGCGTGTTCTGCATCGAGTCGGACGGGATCGAGAACGCCTGCACGAGGAAAGTCTTGATGAGCAGCGCGAGAAGCAGCGCGATACCGATCAGGAGCGGCAGTTCCTTCCAGAAGGATCGCTGCTTCTTCTGTCCCGTACCACTGCCCTCGGACGAACCGCTCTCCGTGCTCCCGTCGTCGCTGCCCGGTGGTTTCCCGGCCGCGTCGCCCGTCACTTCTGCGGGTGACCCGGCGTGCTCACCCGGATTGTCCTCCGGCTGCTCGTGCCCGGATCGTGCGCCGACCGCCACGTCCCCCACATCCACTCCTGTCTCCGTGCGTACAGCCTGCCCCGAAGGAGAAGCAGGCCCACCACTCCCATAACGAGCGGGAGTTCCGCAGGGCTCGGGAGCAGGACCAATCCGTTCTGATCCTGAAGGGACACACTATTCGACGGGCGAGGTGCCGCCGTCGTCCCGGCACGCGCGTTCGGGACGGATGCGTATGTCTCCGGCTCTTCCAGTTTGCGCCAGTGGCCGATGGGCCAGGCGATGACGACCGCCCGTCCCACGACCTCTTCCTCGGAGACCGTGCCGCGGTCCTTCTCGTCGAGGTGGAAGCGGGAGTCGGCGGAGTTCGCCCGGTGGTCTCCCAGGACGAAGATCCGCCCGGGCGGGACGTTGACCTCGAACTTGAGCGTCGAGGGAACGTTTCCGGGGTTCACATAGGGCTCGACGAGCGGAGTTCCGTTGACGGTGACACGACCGTCGTTGTCGCAGCACTTCACGGTGTCGCCGCCGACCGCGACCACCCGCTTGATCAGGTCCTGCTCGTCGTCGGACGGCAGCAGTCCGATGAAGGTCAGCCCTTGCTTGACCTGCTTGACGACGATCGGGTCCTCGGTCTTCTGGGACGGGTCCTCCTCCTGGAGCCAGCCGCCCGGGTCCTTGAAGACGACGACGTCTCCCCGCTCCGGCTTGGAGCCGAACCACGGGGTGAGCTTGTCCACCAGGACGCGGTCCTGGATCCGGATCGTCTGCTCCATGGAGCCCGACGGGATCACGAAGGCCTGCACCAGAAACGTCTTGAGCACCAGGGCGATCATCAGCGCCACGGTGATCAGGAGGGGTATCTCCTTCACGGCGGACCTGCGCCGTTTGCGTTTGACCTTCTGCGCGAGCCTGCGCCGCTCCGCGCGGCCGGGCAGCGACCTGGTGCCGTTCGTGGGCCGGGTCCCGGTGGGCAGCCGGGTGTCGGACCGGTGGCTGGGCCGGCGCCCGCGGTTACCCATGGGCGCCCCCCGGCGTTCGTGGCGCGTCCGGTACGCGCGAGAAGGCGGCGGGGCGCTCCAGGGAGGTCCAGCGGCCGAGCGGCCAGCCGATCCAGTCCGCGCGTCCGATCACCTTGTCGACGGGCACCATGCCGCCGCCGGGCTCGCCGAGATGGTCGCGGGAGTCACGGGAGTTGCTGCGGTGGTCGCCCATGACCCAGAGGGTGTCCTGGGGGACGACGATGTCGAAGGGGACCTCGGACGGTACGTCGCCGGGATGGAGGTATCTCTCCTCCACAGGTACGCCGTTCACCTCGACCCTGCCCCCCTTGTCACAACAGACCACGCGGTCGCCGCCCACGCCCACCACACGCTTCACGAAGTCGGTCTCGGCGGGCTCGGCCAGACCGAGCGCCGCGAGCGCCCCTCGGGTCGCGGCGCTGACGGGATTCTCCCCCACGCCCTCCTGGACGAACGAGCCCGTACCGTCGAAGACGATCACGTCCCCGCGCTCGGGTCCCGAACCCGAACCGTACGCCAGCTTGTTGACCAGCACCCGGTCCCCGATCTGCAGGGTGGGCTCCATGGAACTGCTGGGGATCTGGAACGGCTGCACCACGAATCGGCTGAACATCAGCACGGCCACGGTGCACACCACACCCAGGAGCACCGCTCTGCGCCATGTCATGGCGGGGAGGCGCCGTGAACGCACGGAGCGCGACCCCTCTCCCTCGTCCCCGGCCTCGGGGATGGAAGAGCGGTCGCGCTCTGTGTGCTTCGCCGTGGTGTCCATCGAGGACGAAGCCTATCCGGCCGTCCTGTGGACCCGGGCGCCGTGTGAGCCGAAGCTCAGTCGCCCGGCGCTCAGTTGTCGCGCTTCTCCTTGATCTTCGCGGCCTTGCCGCGCAGCTCACGGAGGTAGTACAGCTTCGCGCGGCGGACGTCACCACGGGTCACGAGCTCGACCTTCTCGAAGATCGGGCTGTGCACCGGGAAGGTGCGCTCGACACCGACGGAGAACGAGACCTTGCGGACCGTGAACGTCTCGCTGACGCCCGAGCCCTGGCGGCGGATGACAACGCCCTTGAACTGCTGGATACGCGAGCGGTTGCCCTCGATGACACGCACGTGGACGTTCACGGTGTCGCCGGGACGGAAGGCGGGGACGTCGCTGCGCAGCGAGGCCGCGTTGATGTTGTCGAGCAGGTGAGCCATGGTGGTCTGCTTCCTCGCCGATGCCACAGGTCATCGACGGAACGATCGAGATGAGATGTCGGGTGCTGTCCGCGTCGGGCGGGCGTCGTTCCCCCTGTGGCAGGGGCGCCGACCGGACGCACAGCAGCGGCCTATTGTTCCACGGCGGAGGGCCTGCGCCAAAATCGGCCGCCGGGCTCCGGGGCCCAGCCCAGGATGGAGAGCATCTCGCGGTCCTTCTTGTCGAAGGCGGCGGGATCGCAACGCTCGATCAGGTCCGGCCTGTTGAGTGCCGTACGCCGCAGCGCCTCGTCCCTGCGCCAGCGGGCGATCTTCCCGTGATGCCCGCTGACCAGTACGTCCGGGATGGCGCGGCCGCGCCACTCGGGCGGCTTGGTGTAGACGGGGCCTTCGAGGAGATTGGCCATCGCGCCGGGGGCGAAGGAGTCGTCCCGGTGGGATTCGGCGTTGCCGAGGACGCCCGGGAGCAGCCGGGCCACGGCTTCGGTGATCACCAGGACGGCGGCCTCGCCGCCGGCCAGGACGTAGTCGCCGATGGACACCTCGTGGACCGGCAGGCGGGAGGCGTACTCGTCCGTGACGCGGCGGTCGATGCCTTCGTAGCGGGCGGGCGTGAAGATCAGCCAGGGCCGCTCGGAGAGCTCGACGGCGAGTTCCTGGGTGAAGGGCTTGCCGCTGGGTGTCGGGACCACGAGGACGGGGTCGTGCGCCCCGGCTTCGTAGCCGTTCGCCAGGACGTCGTCCAGGGCGTCGCCCCAGGGCTCGGTCTTCATGACCATGCCGGGGCCGCCGCCGTAGGGGGTGTCGTCGACGGTGTTGTGCCGGTCGTACGTCCAGTCGCGCAGGTCGTGCACCTGGAGGTCGAGGCGGCCACGCGCGCGTGCCTTGCCGACCAGGGAGACGTTCAGCGGTTCGAGGTACTCGGGGAAGATCGTGACGACGTCGAGCCGCATCAGTTCTGGTCCTCGGCGTCGCGCGCCGAGGCGATCTCGGCCTCGCTGTCGTCGATCAGGCCGGGCGGCGGGTCGATGACGGCGCGCTGCTTGTCGAGGTCGATCTCGGTGACGATCTCCTCGACGAACGGGATCATGACCTCGCTGCCGTCGGGCCGCTCGACGATGAACAGGTCCTGCGAAGGCAGATGGCTGATCTCGGTGATCCGGCCGATCTCGGTGCCGTCGGTGAGGACCACGTCGAGATCGACGAGCTGGTGGTCGTAGTACTCCTCGGGGTCCTCGGGACCCTCATCGGGGTCCACATCGGCGATGAGGAGGGTGTTGCGCAGCGCCTCGGCGCCGTTGCGGTCCCGTACGCCCTCGAAACGCAGCAGCAGCCGGCCGCTGTGCACCCGGCCGGTCTCGATGGTCAGCGGTCCGGCCGAGGCCGGGTCGGTGGCCAGGACGGCGCCCGGTCCGAGGCGCAGCTCCGGCTCGTCCGTGCGCACCTCGACGGTGACTTCGCCCTTGATGCCGTGGGCACGGCCGATCCGGGCGACTACCAACTGCACTTCGGTTTCTCCATTCGTACGACGACGGGCCGGGGACGGCCCGAAGGCCGTCCCCGGCCCATGCCGGTCATGCGTAAGTCAGCGGACCTGGTCCACGTCGACGAGGTCGACACGGATGCCACGGCCGCCGATGGCGCCCACGACGGTGCGCAGGGCGCGCGCGGTGCGGCCGTTGCGGCCGATCACCTTACCGAGATCGTCGGGGTGGACCCGGACCTCGAGCACACGCCCGCGGCGCAGGTTGCGCGAGGCGACCTGCACGTCGTCCGGGTTGTCGACGATGCCCTTCACGAGGTGCTCGAGAGCCTCCTCGAGCATGCTCAGGCCTCGGTCGACTCGGTGGACGCAGCAGCGTCCGCCGCCTCGTCCGCCTTCTTGTCGGACTTCTTCGCCTTGGGCGTGATGGCCTCGCCCTTCGACTCGCCACCCTCGATGCTCTTGGCGAACTCGTCGAACGCGGCGCGCTTGTCGGCCTTCGGCTCGGCGACCTTCAGCGGCGGCGGGGCCGGCAGACCCTTGTACTTCTGCCAGTCACCGGTGAGCTTCAGGATCGCCATGACCGGCTCGGTCGGCTGGGCGCCGACGGAGAGCCAGTACTGCGCGCGGTCCGAGTCGACCTCGATGCGGGAGGGGTTCTGCACCGGGTGGTACAGGCCGATCTCCTCGATGGCCCGGCCGTCACGGCGGGTACGGGAGTCGGCGACGACGATGCGGTAGTGAGGCGAACGGATCTTGCCCAGACGCTTCAGCTTGATCTTGACTGCCACGGAAGTGGTGTCTCCTGGTCTTGACGTGGTTGGGCACAACGAGATGCCACGTGGGGTTGCGGTACTCGGGTGCCCGATGGACGCGTCAGCCGGAGGCGAGAGGGTTCCTGTGCGGCTGTCGAGTACAGCTAGCCATTGTGCCACACGCCGACGGCGCGCCTTCCCGCTGGACCTGTACCGCCCCCGTCGGCGGCCGGTACGGAGGGTCAGCTCGCCGCGGCGACCGCTTCGGGAATACGGAAGGGCTTGCCGCAGCCGCCGCAGACGATCGGCGCCTGCGCGAGGACCGACGGCACCACCCGGACGTTGCGACCGCAGTCGCAGACGGCCTTGACCCGCACACCGCCGCCCGAGGAGCCGTGCCGGGCGGCAGGTCCGCGGAAGGAGCGCTTGGTGTCGGTGGCCGTGGCGACCGTGTGTGCCCTGAGGGCACGCTGCAGTCTCTCCATCGTGGGGCGGTACCGGCGCTTCGCCTCGGGGCTGAGCGCGACCAGGGAGAATCCGCTGCTGGGGTGCGGCTCCTCCACATGGTCGAGTCCCATCTCCTCGGCGATCGCCAGGAATCGACGGTTGTGGTAGCGGCCGGCGCGGGAGGTGTCGCGGACTCCTCGCGCGGCGGCGATGCCGTGGACTGCTTCGTGGAGCAGTCGCTCGAAGGAGAGCTCGGCGCCACAGGCGGACGACGACTCTCCGATCAGGGATTCGGGCGCGGCAAGATCCGGCAACTCGGGGTGGTGCCGCTGAATATCGGCCCACGCCTGTGCCAGCTCTGCGGCGAGAACAGGTGGTGTCGTGCTCACGTCGTGATAACGAGCCGGACCGCTCGTGGGTTCCATTACGGGGCATCCCAAATAATTTGCACGTACCCGTCAGTTGCCATTGATGCGTCCTGACGAGGGCGGGTGCGCTGATCTGCGGAGAAGCCTCGCAGCTCACACCAAGGTGGTACGTAGTGGCGCGTACGCCCCGGCGCGTGAACGGCCCCCGGGCGCCGGTGCGGCTGCCGGAACCGGCGCGGTTCCGTACGACCGGTGTCCGTGATGAGACCGGCGGTTAAGTCCGCGATGCCCATCTCAGTAGGCCCTTGCGACGATCGCGACATTACCCGGGGCGTCGTCGGTGCCGGGCACCGACCCGTCCTCGGCGACCAGGCACCGTACCGACACGGCCTGTTCGGCGAGTTCGGTCTCACCCTCCTGGCCCAGCGTCGCCCACGGGATCCGTGCCCACCCGCCGGCCACGGCGGCCTCGGCCGCCTCGGCGATCGTGGTCACGTCGCTGGTACGGGACTCCCGGCGCTCGCGGGACTCGCGCAGCAGCTGCGCCTGGTCGTCCTCCAGCACCTTGGGCAGCAGTTCGGCGAGTGCGTCGATGCTGACCGGCTCCTTGCCTCCCGGGATGCGGCGGGCCAGCATCGCGGTGCCCGCCTCCAGGTCGCGCGGACCGATCTCGATGCGTACCGGAACTCCCTTGAGTTCCCAGTCGACGGCGCGGCGCCCGAAGGGGGTGTCGATGCGGTCGTCGACGTGGACGCGCAGCCCGGTGGCCTTGAGCCGGTCACCGATCTCACGCACCTTGGCGACCGCCTCGTCGCCCTTGATGGCCATCACCACGACCTGCACGGCCGCCAGACGGGGCGGGACGCGCAGTCCGTTGTCGTCACCGTGCGACATGATCAGCCCGCCGACCATCCGGGTCGAACTGCCCCAGGACGTCTGCCACACCAGCTCCTGCTTGCCCTCCTTGGACAGGTACTGGGTGTTGAAGGCCTTGGCGAAGTTGGTGCCGAGCTCGTGGCTCGTGCCCATCTGCAGGGCCTTGCCGTCGCCCATCATCCCTTCGAGAGTGAGGGTGTTGATGGCTCCGGCGAAGCGCTCCCGGGCGGTCTTGCGGCCCAGCACCACGTCGATGCCGAGGACGTTGACCATGAAGTCCGCGTAGACCTCCTTGTGGATGTACGCGGCATAGTCGCGGGCGTCCTCGTAGGTGGCGTGGGCGGTGTGGCCCTCCTGCCAGAGGAATTCCGTCGTACGGAGGAAGACCCGCGGGCGCATCTCCCAACGGACCACGTTGGCCCACTGGTTGATGAGCAGCGGCAGATCCCGGTAGCTCTGCACCCACTTGGAGAAGTAGTCGTTGATGATCGTCTCGGAGGTGGGGCGGACGACGACCGGCTCCTCCAGCTCCTTGCCGCCACCGTGGGTGACCACCGCGAGCTCTGGCGCGAAGCCCTCGACGTGCTCAGCCTCGCGAGTCAGGTAAGACTGGGGGATGAAGAGCGGGAAGTAGGCGTTCTGGGCACCCGCGTCCTTGATGCGGGCATCCATCTCCTGCTGCATCCGCTCCCACAGGCCGTAGCCGTACGGCCGGATGACCATGGTGCCGCGCACCGGGCCGTTGTCCGCGAGCTCGGCCTTGTTGATCAAGTCCTGGTACCAGCGGGGAAAGTCTTCAGCCTGGGGCGTGAGAACGGGAGCCTTTGCCATGGCGCGCATCGTACGGCGACACCGGTCCGATTCGTGAATCGGTGGGCGACTCCCGGCCGTCCGCGCGGGAGCGCGCAAGCAATGCCCCACACCCCCTGGACTTGGGGACGCATGGGGAGTTCTCTGGCATACGGGGGAACGCAGTCGTACGAAAAACGGGGGCAGTCCGGTACTCGGCCGATCACTCGGCGGATTGGGGCGCTTTCGATGACACCAACGCTCGTCCGGCATCGACCCCGCACGGCGTCGGAGGCGCCGGCTGAGGCGTGCGCGCGGGCCCGGGACTGGGCCGAGATCCAGGAACGGATGCTGGTGCCGCTGTATCAGGCGGTGTACGACCGGCTGGAGGTCGGCGCCGGGACACGGATGCTCGGTCTCGGCTGCGGCACCGGTCTCGCGCTGCTCATCGCCTCCTCGCGCGGAGCGCGCGTGACCGGCGTCGACCGGGACCGGGAGCGGCTGGCGCTGGCGCGGGAGCGGCTGGCTCCCGACGAGGGGCCTCGCACCGAAAAACGGAAGGTCGGCCTGGTGGACGGTGAGGTGGCGGACGCGGCGGACCCGGCGGGCGCCCCGTACAACATGATCACCGCTTTCCAGCCGATCGGCTGTGTCGCCGATGACTCCGAGGGACTCCGTCCGGCGCTGGAGGCGGCCGTCCGGATGGCGGAGCGCGGCAGCACGGTGGTGCTGACCGGCTGGGGTCCGCCGGAGCGCTGTGCCACAGCGGGCGTGCTGCGGGTGGCGGGCAGGCTGACCGACCGGATGCGCGGCGCCGGTGGCTGGCGGCCGGCGCGGCGGGACGACCTGGAGGACGTGGCGGCCGGGGCGGGTCTCAAACCGGACGGCTCGGGCCGGGTGGCGTGCCCCTTCGGATACGCGGACCTGGACAGTGCGATCCGGGGACTGCTGTCGACCGGGGTGTACGAGTCGGCGGTGCGGGCGACGGACCGGGCCCAGGTGGAGAAGGAGATGACGGAGGCGCTGCATCCGCATGTCCGGCGGGACGGGACGGTGTGGATGCCGAACGTCTTCCGCTATCTGATCGCGCGTACGGCGTGACGCGGTCGACCTGACGCGGAACGAAGCGAGGTGGGCACCCGCCCGGAGCGGGTGCCCACCTCGTTTGCGTTGCCCGCAGGCGTCAGCCCATGAACTTCTTGAACTCGTCGGGCAGTTCGAAGTCCTCGCCCTGCTCGGCCGGGAGTCCGAAGGCACCGCCCTGCGCGGCCTGTTCGCGGCGCGCGGCAGCCGCCGCCTCGTCGGCCTTGCGCTTCATCGGGTTGCCGCTCTTGCGCTTGCCCTTGGCCTGCTTCTGCTGCTTCTTCTGACGGCCGGGGCCACCACCCATGCCCGGCATCCCGGGCATACCCGGCATTCCGCCGCCCTGCGCCATCTTCGACATCATCTTGCGGGCCTCGAAGAACCGCTCCACCAGGTTCTTCACGGCGCTGACATCGACACCGGAACCCTTGGCGACACGGGCGCGGCGCGAGCCGTTGATGATCGTCGGGTCCTGGCGCTCGGCCGGGGTCATCGACTTGATGATCGCGGCCGTGCGGTCGACCTCGCGCTCGTCGATGTTGTTGATCTGGTCCTTGATCTGCCCCATGCCCGGCAGCATCCCGAGCAGCTTGGAGATGGAGCCCATCTTGCGGACCTGCTCCATCTGGGCCAGGAAGTCGTCGAGCGTGAAGTCCTTGCCCTTGCTGCTCGCCAGCTTGGAGGCCATCTTGGCGGCCTCTTCCTGGCTGAAGGTCTGCTCGGCCTTCTCGATCAGGCTGAGGACATCGCCCATGCCGAGGATGCGGGACGCCATGCGGTCCGGGTGGAACGCGTCGAACTCGTCCAGCTTCTCGCCGTTGGAGGCGAACATGATCTGGCGGCCCGTGACGTGCGCGATGGACAGCGCCGCACCACCGCGGGCGTCACCGTCGAGCTTGGAGAGGACCACTCCGTCGAAGCCGACGCCGTCGCGGAAGGCCTCGGCGGTGTTGACCGCGTCCTGACCGATCATCGCGTCGACGACGAACAGGACCTCGTCGGGACTGACGGCGTCGCGGATGTCCGCGGCCTGCTGCATCAGCTCCTGGTCGATGCCGAGGCGGCCGGCGGTGTCGACGACGACCACGTCGTACTGCTTGGCCTTGGCGTGCTCGATCGAGTCCTTGGCGACCTTGACCGGGTCGCCGACGCCGTTGCCCGGCTCGGGCGCGTAGACCGCGACGCCGGCGCGCTCGGCGACGACGGAGAGCTGGTTGACCGCGTTGGGGCGCTGGAGGTCACAGGCGACGAGCAGCGGCGAGTGGCCCTGGCCCTTGAGCCAGAGACCCAGCTTTCCGGCGAGGGTCGTCTTACCGGCACCCTGCAGACCCGCGAGCATGATCACGGTCGGCGGCTGCTTGGCGAACCGCAGCCGGCGGGTCTCACCGCCGAGGATCGTGATCAGCTCATCGTTGACGATCTTGATGACCTGCTGGCCCGGGTTCAGCGCCTTGGAGACCTCGGCCCCCAGGGCCCGGGTCTTGACCTGCTTGATGAATTCCCGGACAACCGGAAGAGCGACATCCGCTTCGAGGAGGGCGATACGGATTTCCCGGGCCGCACCGTCGATGTCGGCCTCGGACAGGCGCCCCTTGCCGCGCAGGTTCTTGAAGGTCGCTGAGAGGCGATCGGAGAGAGTGTCGAACACGGCGGCGTCGGTCCTCAGGGGTCGGGGGCGGTGGATCGCCCTCCAGAGTATCCGGCCCGGCAAAGGAATCGTCCCCGCCCACCGGATCGGGCAGTGTGCTCGCCGGTCACACCTCCTACCGCTCCTACCGCAGCGCGTCCTCGACCGTCCTGGCCAGCGCCTGTGCCTGGGCGTCGGCGAGCGGGGCGCCCGCCCGGTCCGTGACGTACACGGTGTCCACCGCGTTCGCGCCGAGCGTCGAGACATGGGCGCTGCGGACGCGGACACCGGACGCCTCCAGGGCGTGACCGATGCGGTGCAGCAGCCCGGGGGCATCCTGCGCGCGGACCTCGATCACGGTGGCGTGCCGGGAGGCGTCGGAGGCGACGGTGACCCTGGGCGGCGGCGCCTGCACTCCACGGCGGCGTGGATAGGCGGCCTCGCGTTCGGCGAGGCGGGAGGGGATGTCCAGCGAGCCGTCGAGGGCACGCACGAGATCGGCCCGCAGCCTGGCGGCCTGCGGCAGCGAGCCGAAGGCGGCGGCGACCCGCCAGTTCAGTACGAGTACGGACCCGTGCCCCACCTCGGTGGGCAGCTCGACCGCGCGCAGATCGGCCGCGCGGACGGTGAGCCGGTGCAGGGCGAGGACACCGGCCGCGGCGGGGAGCACCCGCGGCTGGTCGGGCAGCGCGATCAGCAGCTCGACGCCGACCGGTTCCGGCTCGCCGTCCTCGTGCGCCGTCTCGGCCTGTGCGTGCAGCGACAGGACCGGACCGCCGGTGCGCAGTGCCTCGACGGCGAGCCGCTCCTGTTCGGCGCTGGGCGCGACGGGCTCCGGCTCGTCGGGGTCGTCCCCGGCGAGCACCGCGGCGACCCGGTTGACCAGGTCGGTGACGAGCGAGCCGCGCCAGGTGGACCAGGCGGCGGGTCCGGTGGCGAGCGCGTCCGCCTCGGTCAGGGCGTGCAGCAGTTCCAGCGCGCCCGGTGACTTCACGACGGACGCGACCGAGGCGACGGTCTCCGGGTCGTCCAGGTCACGCCGGGTCGCCGTCTCGATGAGCAGCAGATGATGGCGTACGACGGTGGCGATGACGGCCACGTCGGCGCGGTCGAAGCCGATCCGGGTGGCGACGTCCCTGGCGATGGTCTCGCCGGCGACCGAGTGGTCACCGGGCCAGCCCTTGCCGATGTCGTGCAGCAGCGCGGCGACCAGCAGCAGGTCGGGACGGCCGACGTGCCGGGTCAGCGCGGAGGCCTTGACCGCGGTCTCGACGAGATGCCGGTCGACGGTCCAGGTGTGCACGGCGTTGCGCTGCGGCCGGCAGCGCACCCGCTCCCAGTCGGGCAGCAGCCGGGTGATCAGGCCCTCGGCCTCCAGCGCCTCCCACACGCCGACGGTGGACTCGCCCGCGCCGAGCAGGGTGACGAGTTCTTCGCGCGCCTCGGCGGGCCAGGGCACCGGCAGCGGACCGGCGGCGGCCGCCAGCCTGCGCACGGCGTGCAGCGAGAGCGGCAGGTCGGACTGGGCGGCCGCCGCGGCGGCGCGCAGCGGCAGCACCGGATCCCGCTCGGGCCTGGCGGTCCGGGCCAGCACCACTTCGCCGTCCATCTCGACGACGCCCTCGGCGAGCGGTGTGCGCTCGGGCTCCGGGCGGCGGCCGCCGCCGAGCATCGCCCGCAGCCTGGGCCGCGAGGACCGTGCCTTGAGCACCCGGTTCACCTCACGCCAGGTGACGTCGGTGGCGTAGGAGACGATCCGCGCCGCTTCGTACACCTGGCGCAGCAGGGCGTCGGCGTCCAGCAGACCGAGCTCGTCGGCGACCTGGTCCTGTTCCTGCAGGGCGAGGCGGTCGGTGGCCCGCCCGGTGGTCAGATGGAGGGCGTCGCGGACGTCGAGCAGGGTGCGGCGGGCCTCGGCGAGGCCCTCGCGGGGTGCGTCGGCGAGCCAGGACGCGGCGACGGCCCGCAGGGCGGTGGCGTCCCGGAGTCCGCCGCGGGCCTCCTTGAGGTCCGGCTCCAGCAGGAACTGCAGCTCGCCCTGCCGCTCGGCCCGTTCACGGCAGAGCTCGTCCAGTTCGGGCAGCCGCTTGACGGCCTGGTTGCGCCAGTCGGCCAGGACGGTGGTGCGCATCGACGCGACCAGTCCCAGGTCACCGGCGACCGGCCGTGCGTCCAGCAGGCCCAGCTGCACCTTGAGGTCCTCGCCCGCGGTCCTGCGGGCCTCGCCGGGGGTGCGTACGGAGTGGTCGAGCGCGAGGCCGAGGTCCCAGACGGGGTACCAGATGCGGTCGGCGAGGGAGGCGATCGCGCCGGAGGAGGCGGAGCCGTCGTGGAGCAGCAGCAGATCGAGGTCGCTGCGGGGCGAGAGTTCACCGCGCCCGTAGCCGCCGACGGCCACCAACGCCGCGCCTCGGACCCCCGCCTCCCGGCAGGCGGTGGTGAACAGGGCGGAGAGCCACCGGTCCGTGAGCTCGGCGAGGGCCGCACGGCGCGGCGGCCCGGACTGCTCCTTCTCGTTGAGAAGGTGCAGCCGGGCCGCCGCGTAGCCGCTGGGTCCCGAGTCGTCCGCTTCGGTCGTCACTTCAAGGCTCGTCACCCGGCAGCTCCCCTGTTGTCCTACAGCGCGTCCGGGCCGCGTTCGCCCGTCCGCACGCGTACGGCCGTGTCGACCGGGACGCTCCACACCTTGCCGTCACCGATCTTGCCGGTGCGGGCGGCCTTGACCACCACATCGATCAGCTGATCGGCGTCGTCGTCCTCGACCAGCACCTCGATACGGATCTTCGGCACCAGGTCGACGGTGTACTCCGCACCGCGGTAGACCTCGGTGTGACCGCGCTGGCGGCCGTATCCGCTGGCCTCGGTGACCGTGAGCCCCTGGACGCCGAAGGCCTGCAGGGCCTCCTTGATCTCGTCCAGCCGGTGTGGCTTCACGACTGCGGTGATGAGCTTCATGCGTCCACCTTCTTGTTCGAAGCTGCGGGTGCCACGTCGCCCGGCGCGGGTACCGCCTTACGGGACCCGGCCCCGCCGCCCGCGCCGCTGAAGTCGTACGCCGTCTCGGCGTGCTCGTCCTGGTCGATGCCGGAGACCTCGACGTCCTCGTCCACCCGCATACCCATCGTCTTGTCGATGATGAAGGCGAGGAGGGCCGAGGCCACCAGAGAGTAGGCCAGTACGGCGAAGACTCCGACGGCCTGCTTGCCGAGCTGGTCGAGGCCGCCGCCGTAGAAGAGGCCCTTGACGTCGCTCTGCACACCACCGGTGGCGAAGAGGCCGACCAGCAGGGAGCCGACGACACCGCCGACGAGGTGGACGCCGACGACGTCCAGGGAGTCGTCGTAGCCGAACCTGAACTTCAGACCGACCGCCATGGCGCACAGCACACCGGCGATCGCACCGACGGCGATCGCGCCGAGCGGGCTGACCGCACCGCCGGACGGGGTGATGGCGACGAGGCCCGCGACCGCGCCGGAGGCGGCACCGAGGGTGGTGAAGGCTCCGTGACGGATCTTCTCGTACGCCAGCCAGGCGAGCATCGCGGCGGCGGTGGCGACCTGGGTGTTGACGAACATCACCGCGCCGACGCCGTCGTCGTTGCCGAGCCACGAGCCGGCGTTGAAGCCGAACCAGCCGAACCACAGGAGGGCGGCGCCCAGCATGACCAGCGGCAGGCTGTGCGGCCGCATCGGGTCCTTCTTGAAGCCGACGCGCTTGCCGATCACGAGGATCACGCCGAGGGCCGCGGCACCCGCGTTGATGTGGACGGCGGTACCGCCGGCGAAGTCGATGACGCCCATCTCGAAGAGCCAGCCGCCCGCGCCCCAGACCCAGTGGGCGACCGGGAAGTAGACGACGGTGACCCACAGCGTGATGAACAGCGCCCAGGCGGTGAACTTCACGCGGTCGGCGAGCGCACCGCTGATCAGGGCGGGTGTGATGATCGCGAACATCAGCTGGAAGACGGCGAAGACGTACACCGGGATGGTGTAGCCGTCCCACAGCTCGGTGATGCCGAGTCCGCTGAGCCCCACGTAGTCGGAGGACCAGCCGATCAGGGAGCCGGAGTCGGTGCCGAAGGCGAGGCTGAATCCGTAGAGCACCCAGAGGATCGTGACGATCCCGAGGCTGATGAAGCTCATCATCAGCATGTTGAGGGTGGACTTGACGCGGACCATGCCTCCGTAGAAGAAGGCCAGGCCCGGGGTCATGAGCATCACGAGGGCGGAGCAGATGAGCATGAAGCCGGTGTTGGCGGCAGACAGCGTGGGTGCGTCTGCGGCAAGCGTCGAGATGCCTGGAGGCATCGGCGTCTCCTCGTCGTCGGTGCGGCGGCGGGTGCCGGGAAACTTCCGGAGCCTGAAGCGGTTCGGGCGAGCCGGTTATGCGCCATGAGGTTGGCGCAGCGCCGTTTCCGCCAATGCCGCACGATGTTTCGGTGCAGTGACGAAGAGGTCGTGCGTGTTACGCCGCCATGAACTGGCGGCTCGTGCATGTGCGCCGCGCGTATCCTCTGCGCACATCACGGACCGGCCGCGACAGTCACCCGGTTGACCTGGCACGGGGGAGCCGAGTCGGGCGGTTCGGGGTGATCGTCGCGGCCGGGGTACCAGGGCGCTGCGCTTCTCAGACCGCCTCCGCGGTCTCGGGCAGCTGGGAGGTGAGCAGGTCGGTGAGGTGCACGACCTCGGGTACGTCGCCGAAGTCCCGGGCGGCCGTGTCGACGGTCTTGCGCAGCCGGGTGTTGACCCGCTCCGAGCGGACCCGCTTGGCGATGCCGAGTGCCTGTGAGGCGAGGGCCGTGGACTGCTCGGGCTCCCTCTTCAGCAGATGGACGGTCGCCATGCCGATCAGGTTCAGTGCGTACGACCGCTGGTGCTCGTCGTCCTTGCCGAAAAGGTCCACGGCCCGCTCCATGACCGGCTCGGCGAGCGAGGCGTACGTGGGGCTGCGGCCGGCCACATAGGCCAGGTCACGGTAGGAGTGGGCGTTCTCGCCGTTGAGCTCGGCCTCGGAGAAGAAGCGGATCCAGTCGGGCTCGGGCTCGCCGTCGAGACCGGCGTCGGAGAAGGTGTCCTCGGCCATCCGGACGGCTCGCTTGCACTTGCTGGGCTGGCCCATGTTGGCGTACGCGCGGGCCTCCATCGCATACAGCATGGCCTGGGTGCGCGGGGTGGCGCAGTCGCGGCTGCCGTACTGCGCGAGATGGACGAGCTCCAGAGCGTCGTCGGGCCGCCCCAGATGGATCATCTGGCGGCTCATGGACGACAGGATGTACGAGCCGAGGGGCTTGTCGCCCGCCTCCTTCGCGGCGTGCAGGGCGAGCACGAAGTACTTCTGCGCGGTCGGCTGCAGGCCCACGTCGTAGCTCATCCAGCCGGCCAGCTCGGCGAGCTCGGCGGCGCAGGCGAACAGGCGTCGGGCGGTGTCCGCCGGCTGTGGTTCCTGCAGCAGATCGGTGACCTCGTGCAGCTGCCCCACCACGGCCTTGCGCCGCAGTCCGCCGCCGCACTGGGCGTCCCACTGCCGGAACATCGCGGTGGTGGCCTCGAGCAGGTCCAGCTCGGGCTTGGAGAGCCTGGAGGCCTTGCGCAGGGCGGCGGGCGACTCGCCCTGGCCCCGCTCCGTGCCGGGCGACGGCACCAGCCAGCGCTGCATGGGCTCGACGAGGGCGGGTCCCGCGGCCAGCGCCAGCGAGGTCCCGAGGAAGCCGCGCCGCGCCAGCATCAGGTCGCTGCGCGAGAACTCGCTGAGGAGGGCGACGGTCTGGGGGCCTGCCCACGGCAGGTCCACTCCGGACACCGACGGCGACTGGTGCGCCGGGCGAAGACCCAGGTCCTCGATCGCGACGACGCTGCCGAAACGCTCCGAGAACAGCTCGGACAGGATCCGCGGGATGGGCTCGCGCGGCTGCTCGCCGTCGAGCCAGCGCCGTACACGCGAGGTGTCGGTGCTGATGTGGTGGGCGCCCATCTGGCGCGCGCGTCGGTTGACCTGTCTCGCGAGCTCGCCCTTGGACCAACCGCTGCGCACGAACCACGAGCTCAGTTGCTCGTTCGCGCGCTTGCCGGCATTCGTACCGGCGCCGCTGCCGTCCACTGGAACGCCCCCATCCGCTGAAACACTGTCGCTCGAACCGCTACCAGAATGCCGGGAATTGGGCCTGTCCGTACGGAGGTTGTCCCCCCTCGAACAGACAGCCGACATGCCTCCGGCATACCCACAAGCGCTCACATTCCCAGGGCTCGTGCACTGAACGTAATCCCCCGATCACGGGTCCTGCGAGTGGGATTGCAGAAACGCCACCATTCGCCACCCCTTCGAATGAACTCCCTTACTGTCGGGCGCGATTCACTTGACATACGACGATCAGGAGGGAGCGGAGTGGGGCTCGCACGGGCGCGCAGCCCGTTCCGCACCACCCCCCGCACCACAGTGCGCCGCCGGAGGTTCACCGGTTGCGACGCTGTGTCACGAGGAGACTTCGGGTCGTAACCACCGGCGAGCGAGACCCGTTGGAGGGGGCATGGGCTTCACGATCGGAAGCAGCTTCGGAATCCGGGAGATCCGGTCCGGCTCACGGCGCCGCGGCCGCACCACCGAGTGCACCGTGGTCGCCGAGTACACAGGACTGTGGGGCTGGGCCGTGGTGCCCGGGGCGCGGGCCGCGTCCGGCGAGTGCTCCTGCGGCGCCGCGGACTGCCCGGCCCCGGGCGCCCATCCGCTCGCCTTCGCCTCCGAGATCCCGGCGGGCGCGACGCTGGACGAGGTCACCGCCGCCTGGGCACAGGTGCCGGGCGCGGCCATGCTGCTGCCCGTCGGCCGGGCCTTCGACATCCTCGACGTCGCAGCCCCGGCCGGCCGCCGCGCGCTGGTGCGCCTGGAGCGGATGGGACTGCCGCTCGGCCCGGTCTCTGTCACGCCGGACGGCCGCTGCCAGTTCTTCGTGGCGCCCGGCGCCGCCGACGAACTGCCCGAGCTGCTCTACCGCATGGGATGGGACGACGCGGACCTGGATCTGCACTGCCTGGGCCGGGGGGAGTACATCACCGCGCCGCCCTCCGACCGCGGGGGGCTGGGCCGGGTCGACTGGCTGCGCCCGCCGTCCCTGGACACGGCGGCGGCCCCGCCGCAGGCGCGACTGCTGCTGGGCACGCTGGCCTACATCTGCCACCGCTCCCCCGTCCGCGACTGAGTCGTTCCCGCGGAGGCGGTCGCCCTGCCTCCATGCAGGCCTGCTGACACACGGAAGGGCCCCACCGCATCCGCGTGATGCCGTGGGGCCCTTCCGTGTGTACGAGGCGTACGGGCGGTCAGTCGCCGATCAGCGCGTCGACGAACGCCTCCGGCTCGAACGGCGCCAGATCGTCGGCACCCTCGCCGAGACCCACCAGCTTGACCGGCACGCCCAGCTCGCGCTGGACCGCGACGACGATGCCGCCCTTGGCGGTGCCGTCGAGCTTGGTGAGCACGATGCCGGTGATGTCCACGACCTCGGCGAAGACCCTCGCCTGAACGAGACCGTTCTGCCCGGTGGTGGCGTCGAGGACCAGAAGGACCTCGTCCAGCGGACCGTGCTTCTCGACGACGCGCTTGACCTTGCCGAGCTCGTCCATCAGGCCCGTCTTGGTGTGCAGCCGGCCCGCCGTGTCGATGAGCACCACGTCGGCGCCCTCGGCGATGCCCTCCTTGACCGCGTCGTAGGCGACCGAGGCGGGGTCGCCGGCCTCGGGGCCGCGCACGGTGCGGGCACCGACGCGTTCGCCCCAGGTCTGCAGCTGGTCGGCGGCCGCGGCGCGGAAGGTGTCCGCCGCGCCCAGCACGACCGAGCGGCCGTCGGCGACGAGCACACGGGCGAGCTTGCCGGTGGTGGTGGTCTTGCCGGTGCCGTTGACGCCGACGACCATCACGACGGCCGGGGTGTCCAGGCCGCTCTCGGTCTTGACCGCGCGGTCGGCTTCGGTGCCGATGAGGCGCAGCAGCTCCTCGCGGAGCAGGGTGCGCAGGTCCTCCGGCGTCCGGGTGCCGAGGACCCGGACGCGCTCGCGCAGCCGTTCCACCAGCTCCTGGGTGGGCGCGACACCGACGTCCGCGGTGAGCAGCGTGTCTTCGATCTCCTCCCAGGTCTCCTCGTCGAGGTGCTCGCGGGACAGCAGCGTGAGCAGCCCCTTGCCGAGCGAGTTCTGCGAGCGGGCGAGTCGGGCGCGGAGCCGCACGAGGCGGCCCGCGGTGGGTTCGGGGATCTCGATCGCGGGGGCCGGGGGCTCGGCGACGACCGGGTCCTCGACGGCGGTCGGGGCACCGACCGCCTCCTCGGCCGACGGGAGGTCGACCTCTTCGATGGTCCGGCGTGGCTCTTCCCGCGGTGTCTCCGCCTCGTCGCCGACATGCGGCTCGGCGGGCGGAGCTGTGATGGTCGGCGTGCTCGACGGTGCCGAGGGCGGCAGCTGCTTCTTCTTGCGGCTGCTGACCACGAGCCCGCTGATCGCGCCGACCGCGACCAGGGCGATGACTACAGCAAGGATGACGATTTCCATAACCCACCCAGTATCGGCCACGGCTCGCGCGCCGTGTCGGCCCCGGACGGTCGCCGGGCGACCACGGGCTGTATTTGGACCCCTTGGCGGGTACACGACCGCGACCGTCTGTCCATCTGATGCATCGTCAGCTACCGTCCTCCCTCGCCAGGTTCGCCAGGGTCCTGCCAGGTTCCTGTCAGGTCCGCATCCGGTGGAGGGGACGCCCATGGCCTTCACAGTGGCCCGTTTCAATCTCGTCGATCCCGACGCGACGCCCGAGACCCTCGCGGTCCGCTACCGTGCGGCGCTGGAGATGGCCGCGTACGCCGACGACCGCGGCATCGACACGATCCAGACCGAGGAGCACCACGGCGCCCGCAACAACTGGCTGCCGTCGCCCTTCGTGTTCGCCGGCTCGGTGCTCGGTGCCACCAGCCGGATCGCGGTCACGGTCTCCGCGATCATCGGCCCGCTCTACGATCCGCTGCGGCTGGCCGAGGACATCGCGGTGCTCGATCTGATCGGCCGGGGCCGGCTGGTCACCGTCGCCGGCATCGGCTACCGGCCCGAGGAGTACGAACAGCTCGGCGTGGAGTGGACCCAGCGCGGCAGGCTCCAGGACGAGCTGCTGGAGACGCTGCTCACGGCGTGGACCGGCGAGCCCTTCAGCCACCGGGGCCGCACGGTCCAGGTCACCCCGCGCCCCTACACCCAGCCGCATCCGATGCTGCTGGTGGGCGGCTCCTCGCGGGCCGCAGCCCGACGTGCGGCACGCCTCGGCCTGCCGTTCTTCCCGAGCGCGCATCTGCCCGAGCTGGAGGCCTACTACCACGAGCAGCGCGCGGAGTTCGGCACAGACGGCTTCTGCATGATGCCCGCGGAGAGGACGCCGCTCCTGCACGTCTCCGAGGATCCGGACCGCACCTGGGCCGAGTTCGGCGAGCACTTCCTGCACGAGGCCCGGACGTACGCCTCCTGGCAGTCGAAGGACATCCGCTCGGCGGTCCGCTCGAAGGCGACGACCGTCGACGAGCTGCGCACGGAGGGTGTGTACAGCATCGTCACGCCCGACGAGTGTGTGGCGCTCGGCGGGGACAGTCTGGTGCTGCACCCGCTCTGCGGTGGCATGCCGCCGGACGAGGGCTGGCGCTCGCTGCATCTCTTCGCCGAGCAGGTGCTCCCCCGGCTCGCCGGCTGACCGTCGTACGTGCCGGACATGGCGGACTGCCCCGGCTCGATCGGCGAGCCGGGGCAGTTCCGTTTCGAGGAGAGGGGCAGCGGGGAGTTAGCCCATCTCCTCCAACGCCTTGCCCTTGGTCTCCTTGACGTACCGGAGCACGAAGGGGATCGAGAGCACGGCGAAGAATGTGTAGATGATGTACGTGCCCGAGAGATTCCAGTCCGCCAGGCTCGGGAAGCTCGCGGTGATGGCCCAGTTGGCGATCCACTGCGCGGAGGCGGCGACACCGAGGGCGGCCGCACGGATCCGGTTCGGGAACATCTCGCCGAGGAAGACCCAGACGACCACACCCCACGACAGGGCGAAGAAGAGCACGAACACGTGGGCGGCGATCAGCGCCACGACGCCCTGGGTGTTGGGCAGTTTGCCGTCGACGAGGTCGGCGGAGAAGGCCCAGGCCTCGAAGGCGAGGGCGATCGCCATACCGGCCGAGCCCACCAGGGCGAGCGGCCTGCGGCCGACCCGGTCGACCAGGACCATCGCGATCACGGTGCCGATGATGTTCACGATCGATGTCGTGAACGAGTAGAAGAACGAGCTGGAGGGGTCGATGCCGACGGACTGCCACAGCGTCGACGAGTAGTAGAACGCGACGTTGATGCCGACGAGCTGCTGGAAGACCGAGAGCCCGATGCCGACCCAGACGATGGGCAGAAAGGCGAAGCGTCCGCCGAGCAGGTCCTTGAACGTCGACTTGTGCTCCCTGTGCATCGCGTGGTCGATCTCGGCGACGCGGGCGTCGAGGTCGATCTTGTCGCCCTCGACCTCGGCGAGGACTTCCTTCGCCTTGGCGACCTTGCCGACGGAGATCAGGAAGCGGGGCGACTCGGGGATCGCGAAGGACAGCAGGCCGTAGAGCACGGCCGGGACGACCATGACGCCGAGCATCCACTGCCAGGCCTCGATGCCACCGATCTCGCCTCGCTGGTCGCCGTCGGCGATCTGCAGGATGCCGTAGTTCACCAGCTGGGAGACGGCGATGCCGATGACGATCGCGGCCTGCTGGAAGGAGGCGAGCCTGCCACGGTAGGCGGGCGGGGAGACCTCGGCGATGTAGGCGGGGCCGATGACGGACGCCATACCGATGGCGAAGCCGCCGACGATGCGCCAGAAGGCCAGGTCCCACAGGGAGAAGGGCAGGGCCGAGCCGACCGCGCTGATCGTGAAGAGCGTGGCGGCGATCTGCATGCAGCGGATACGGCCGATGCGGTCGGCGATCCGGCCCGCGGTGGCGGCGCCGATGGCGCATCCGATCAGTGCGACGGCGATGACCTGGGCGAGCGTTCCGGACCCGATGTCGTAGCGGTGCCGGATGGCTTCGACGGCACCGTTGATGACCGAACTGTCGTAGCCGAAGAGGAAGCCGCCCATCGCGGCCGCTGCCGTGATGAAGATGACATGCCCGAGGTGATCGGGGTGGGCTTGACGGGCTCCCGGTGCCGGTGGTGGCTGCTCAGTGCTGGTCACGTGTACTCCTGGGGCCGTCCGGCAGCATCGCCGGGCGTGGGGGGCGAGCCTTTCAAGTGGCGCACAACTTCACGCGGCCCACCACTTGAAGGTAAAGACAACGTTGCAGAGACTATTCCTTCAAGTTTCGAAGTCAAGAGGTCTCCGCTAGTGAATTTGTGATGCCGGAGAGTCAGGCTGAGTTCAAGTGTTGAAGAGTTGTCAGCGAAGACGCTGACTGATGACCTTGGAGACGCCGTCGCCCTGCATCGAGACGCCGTACAGCGCGTCCGCGACCTCCATCGTCCGCTTCTGGTGCGTGATCACGATCAGCTGCGAGGACTCCTGGAGCTCCTGCATGATCCGGATCAGCCGCTGGAGATTGGTGTCGTCGAGCGCCGCCTCGACCTCGTCCATCACATAGAAGGGGCTCGGCCTGGCCTTGAAGATCGACACCAGCATCGCCACGGCGGTCAGCGAACGCTCGCCTCCCGACAGCAGCGAGAGCCGCTTGACCTTCTTGCCGGGAGGCCTGGCCTCGACGTCCACGCCCGTGGCGAGCATGTTGTCGGGATCGGTCAGGATCAGCCGGCCCTCGCCGCCGGGGAAGAGCCGGGAGAAGACACCTTCGAACTCCCTGGCGGTGTCGCGGAACGCCTCGGTGAAGACCTGCTCGACGCGCTCGTCCACCTCCTTGACCACCTGAAGAAGGTCGGCCCGCGTCTTCTTCAGGTCTTCAAGCTGCTCCGAGAGGAACTTGTGGCGCTCTTCCAGCGCCGCGAACTCCTCAAGGGCCAGCGGATTCACCTTCCCGAGCTGCTGGTACGCCCGTTCGGCCGACTTCAGCCGTTTTTCCTGTTCCGCGCGGACGAAACGTCGTGGCTGATTGCGGGGGTGCTCCGGGTCCTCCGGCAGCTCCTCGCCCTCCGCCGGCAGGGACGGCGGGACCGGCTGGTCGGGACCGTAGTCCGACACCAGCCCGGCCGGTTCGACGCCGAGCTCCTCCAGCGCCTTGGTCTCCAGCTGCTCGATCCGCATCCGCTTCTCGGCGCCCAGCACCTCGCCCCGGTGGACCGAGTCGGTGAGCTTGTCGAGCTCGCCCTTGAGATCACGGCCCTCGTTGCGGGCGGCGGTCAACTCCTGCTCCCGCTCGGCCTTCGCCGCCTCGGCGGCGACCCGCTCGGCCTCGGCCCGCACCAGCGAGACCTCGACATGGGCCAGCAGCTGGCGGGTACCGTCCGCGACCGCGGCGGCGACCTCGGCCTCGTGCCGCAGCCGGGCACGCCGCTGCTCGGCACGCGCGCGTGCCTCCCGCTCGGCGCGCGCTCCGCGGTCGAGCGCGTCCGCACGCCCCGCGAGCCCCTTCACCCGCTCCTCGTGCGTCCGCACCTGGAGCCGGGCCTCCATCTCGGTCTGCCGGGCGTTGGCCCCGTCCGCGGCGAGCCGGTCCCGCACATGCGTGTCGGGCTCCTCCTCGACCGGTGTCTCCTCGGCGACGAGCAACCGCTCGGCCAGCTCCTCGGCCTCTTCGCGCGCCCGCTCCAGCGCCTCCTGCGCCCGGGTGACGGCGGCGGTCGTCCGCTCGGCCTCGCCCGCGGCGCCGCGGGCCTGCCCCGCCAGACGTCCGAGCTGCCCGGAGACCGCGGACTTCTCGCGGTCGGCCGCCCGGCGGCGCTCCCCCAGTTCCTCGACGAGCGTGGCGCAGCCGACCCGCCGGGCGGCTGCCTGCTGCTGCGCCGCCGAAAGCTCCCCGCACCGTACGGCCAGCTCCTCCAGCTCGGCCGCGGCCTCGTCGACGGAGGCCTGCACCTCCAGCAGACTCGGCGCTCCGGCGGAGCCGCCCTGCGCGAAGTGGGCACCGAGGACATCGCCTTCGGCGGTCACGGCGGCCAGCTCGGGCCGCGAGTAGACCAGCTCCTCGGCGTCCTCCAGGGTGCCGACGACGACCATGCCGTGCAGCAGCCGCCGTACGGCGGGCATCAGCTCATCGGGGCCGCGCACCAGATCGGCGGCGTACGGCGGGCCGTCGGGGCGCCGTTCGTGCACGCCCTCGGGCGCGCCGCTCAGCAGTATGGCCGCGCGCCCGGCGTCGGTCTTGCGCAGCAGCCGCAGCGCGTCGGCGGCCGTCGCCGGAGTGGACACAGCGACGGCGTCGGCGGCTGCGCCGAGTGCGGCCGCGACGGCGACCTCGTGGCCGGGGGCGACGGTGAGCAGTTCGGACGCCGGGCCGAGCAGCCCGCCGAGCCGGTCCTTCGCGGCAAGCAGGGCGCCGGTGCCGTCCTTGCGGCGCAGACCGAGCGCGAGCGCCTCGCGCCGGGCGGCGACGGCGGCGCGCTTGCGTTCGGCCGTGGTGAGCGCCTCGCGGGCCGTACTCAGGGCGGCTTCGGCGTCGGCCAGTTCGCGCTTGGCAGCGTCGTGCCGCTCCCCCAGCTCGGTGTCGTCGGCGTCCAGGCTGTCGACCTCTGCCTGCAGCTGCTCGTACTCCTCCTGCGCCGCCACGGCCCGCTCCTGGGCCTCGTCGCGCGCGGCGGCGAGCCGGTCGATCTCGGCCTGCGCCGAAGCGGCCCTGCTGCGTGCCGCGTTGACCTGGCCGTTGAGCCGTGCCAGCCCTTCCCGCCGATCGGCGATGGCGCGGGCGACGTCCTTGAGCCGGCGCTCCTCGACCGCCAGTTCGCGCTCGAGATCGGCGCGGTGCGCGACGGTGTCCTCCAGGGCCCGCTCGGCCGCCTCCAGCGCGGCCTCCAGCTCCGCCTCCTGCTCGCGGATCCGCGCGGCCTCGCGCTCCATGTCCTCGGGGTCGCGGCCGCGGCGCTCGTCCGGGGGCTGCGCGGTGGCACTCTTCACCCGGGCGTCGGCCAGCGAGATCGTGCCGCGCACCCGCTCGGCGAGCTGGGAGAGTTCGTACCAGCACTGCTGGGCGCGCTGCAGCCGGGGCGCGAGCCGCCGTACCTCGTCCTCCAGGTCCGCCTCGCGCACGAGCGCGGCCTTGAGCTCGGCCTCGGCGGCCTCCTTGCGTTCCTTCAGCGCCGCCTCGTCGGCGACTTCGGTCCGCAGCGCATTCCGCAGCTGTACGAGGTCGTCGGCGAGCAGCCGCAGCCGGGCGTCACGCAGGTCGGCCTGGATGACGGCGGCCCGCCGGGCGACGGCGGCCTGCCGCCCGAGCGGCTTGAGCTGGCGGCGCAGTTCGTCGGTCAGGTCCTGTACGCGGGCGAGGTTGGCCTGCATCGCGTCCAGCTTCCGCAGCGCCTTCTCCTTGCGCTTGCGGTGCTTGAGGACGCCGGCGGCCTCTTCGATGAACGCACGCCGCCCCATCGGGTCGGCGTGCAGGACCGAATCCAGTTGGCCCTGGCCGACGATGACATGCATCTCGCGGCCGATGCCGGAGTCGGAGAGCAGTTCCTGGATGTCGAGCAGCCGGCAGGTGTCGCCGTTGATCTGGTACTCACTGCCGCCGTTGCGGAACATGATCCGCGTGATGGTCACTTCGGCGTACTCGATCGGCAGCGCGCCGTCGGAGTTGTCGATGGTGAGGGAGACCTCGGCGCGGCCGAGCGGCGGCCGCCCGGTCGTCCCGGCGAAGATGACGTCCTCCATCTTGCCGCCGCGCAGCGACTTGGCCCCCTGCTCGCCCATGACCCAGGACAGCGCATCCACGACGTTGGACTTGCCGGAGCCATTGGGGCCCACCACACAGGTGATGCCCGGCTCGAACCGCAGCGTCGTGGCAGAGGCGAAGGATTTGAACCCGCGCAGGGTCATGGCCTTGAGGTGCACGCAGCCGGACTCTACCTTTCGCTCTCGGTTTCACCCATGAAGGTGCAGGGCACATCAGACGGTAAAGGATGGACTGTATAGCGGCGGGGGAAAGAAAGAAGGGACGCCGAGGCGTCCCTTGCGTATCTTTGCGCGATGATTCTCCGGCGAACTCCGGGCTCAGGTGAGCACGGGCTCCGCCTGGGGTACGTCGATGTCGATGCCGTCGAGCAACGACTCTCCAGGGTGCTTGGCGACGGCTGCGTTGAGCGCCTCGTTCTCGGACTGGATCCGTACAAGCTCGGATTCAAGGTCCTGAACGCGTTGCTGAAGCCGTCGCATCTCGGCGAGGAGTCGCGGGTCGGAGCCGCCGACGTAACCGAGAAGCGCCTTTGCCATGATGGATGGTCCTCCACACTGAGTGACCGACCGAGAGCGGTGTGGGTCGTGAGGGATTCGCACCCGCGGTGTCGACAGTGCTTTTTATTGCTGGATGTCGCTGCGGTTCGTACTGCCGAACAGCTAAGGTGCGCGGGGCTTCCAGAGTCTCACCAAAAAGTTTGACGGTCAACACGATCACGCCCCGCATCAAGGGGCAGACCCGGGGGCAGCCGACCGCGAAACGTGCGGCGGGGCCTCTTCTCCGGGGCCCGGGGGCGTGGAGATCATCCTTACCGGCGCAGCCTGACACGACATGCCGTTCTTGGCAACCACCAGGCTGTTTCTGCCGGGGGCAGGTACCGGTGGCATGCGTTCCGCCCGGCCCGGGGAGGTCCGGGCGGGGATGCATCAGCGAATGGCGAAGCCCTCGTAGCCGCCGCGGGGCGTGTCCCAGATCTCAGTCACACCGTCGACGCGGCCGGGTGTGTCGTCGGAACGCAGCCACTCCAGCAGACGGTGGCAATTCTCACGTGGCCCCTCCGCCACAACCTGCACTCTGCCGTCGTCGAGATTGACCGCAAAGCCGATGAGCCCGCCGATCTCCAAAGCGTTTGCCCTGGTGAACCAGCGAAAGCCAACTCCTTGTACTCGACCGCGTACCCAAGCGGTGAGCCTTACAACATCATTCATGGCTGCAAGGTAACGGGCCAATTGCTCTCGCATCACATCGCCGCCGCGCGTCATGGCGTACAGTCCGGTCGAAATGAAACTCACCCGTTCGGGTGAGTCAGTTTTTTGTTCAGCTGTCGAGCACAAGGAAGGCACAGATGGGACGCCACCGTCGCTCCACCAAGCGTGTGGGCAAGCCCGTACGCACTGGGCTGCTCGGCGCCTCCGCCGCCATGGCCGTAGGTGCCGTGGCCGTCGCTTCCGGCCTGGTGCCGGGCGGCGACACCTTCAATGTGGGCGGCGAGGCCACCCCGAGCAAGCAGATACGCACCGAGGGTTCGGCGAAGCTGAACACCCAGGGCGACGCGAGCGCCGAACCGACGCGCGAGTCCTCCGCGAGTGCCACTCCGACCCGCCCGCAGGCGCCGTCGAAGACCCCTTCTCCGAAGCCGACCAAGGCGAAGCCGGCCAAGACGACGAAGCCCGCCAAGCCGTCGGCCAAGCCGTCGACGAAGACCCCGGCCGCTCCGACGACGGAGAAGAAGAAGGAGCGCACCGCCCCGGCCCGTACCGAGTCGCGTGCCCCCGAGCGCTCCGCCGACCGGCAGAAGCCCGTCTCGCCCTCCTCCGCACAGTCGGCCGAGGCCGAGGTGCTCACGCTGGTGAACGAGGAGCGCGCCAAGGTCGGCTGCAGCCCGGTCAAGTTCGACGCATCGCTGGCGAAGCTCGCGGGCAACTTCAGCACGGACATGGCCCAGCGTGGCTTCTTCGACCACACCGATCCCGACGGGGACACCCCCTGGGACCGCGCCGACCAGGCCGGTGTGGAGAACCTCGGCGGCGAGAACATCGCCCGTGGCCAGGCGGACCCGTCCGCGGTCATGAATTCGTGGATGAACAGCGAGGGTCACCGCGCGAACATCCTCAACTGCGACTACAAGACGCTCGGCGTCGGTGTCCACCTGGCCGACGGCGGTCCGTGGTGGACGCAGGACTTCGGCTTCTAGTCCCGCCTGCTGTCACCTGCCGGCACTAACCGCTGGTGAGCGCTGTGCCGGAGTAGGGTGGCCGTCATGGACGGCCACCCCGACGACGCCTTCTCCGTCTTCTCGAAGCAGTGCCCGTCGCGCGGCACGCTCGAGCATGTGACGGGCCGCTGGGGCAGCCTGACGATCGGCGCCCTGCACGAGGAGTCCCTCCGCTTCAACGAGCTGCGGCGTCGTGTCGACGGCGTCAGCGAGAAAATGCTCGCCCAGACGTTGCACGCGCTGGAGCGCGACGGTCTGGTGCACCGCGAGGCACAGCTCACGAATCCGCCGCGGGTCGACTACGAGCTGACCCCGCTCGGCCATGCCGTCGCCGAACGGCTCCTCGGTCTGATCCGTCTCGTCGAGGGCCGGATGCCGGAAGTCCTCGTGGCGCGCGAGCGCTACGACGAGGTGCGAGCGGGCCGCGGCGGACGCTGACAGCGCGGGCAGAAGTAGCTCGACCGGTTCATCCAGGGACGGCGGCGCATCGGCGTTCCGCAGCGGCGGCACGGTTCGTCCTCGCGGCCGTAGGCGTCCAGCGCCCGGTCGAAGTAGCCCGATTCACCGTTCACGTTCACATACAGGCTGTCGAAACTGGTGCCGCCGACGGCGAGGGCCGCGTTCATCACGTCCCGTACATGGCCGAGCAGTTCGGCCGAGCGGGGGCGGGTGAGGCCGGCCGTGGGGCGGTCGTAGTGGAGCCTGGCGCGCCACAGGGCCTCGTCGGCGTAGATGTTGCCGACGCCGCTGATCAGTGACTGATCCAGCAGGGCTCGTTTGACCGTCGTACGCCGCAGTCGCAGGGCCGCGTGGAAGGCCTCGTCGTCGAAGGCCGGGTCGAGCGGATCGCGGGCGATGTGCGCGATGACGTCGGGCAGCCCGTCGGGGGTGTTGTCGTGGAGCGAGAGCCCGCCGAACGTGCGCTGGTCGACGAAGCGGAGTTCGGTGCCGAGCGTGTCGTCGAAACGGACGCGGATGCGCAGATGCTTCTCGTCCCTGGCGTCCTCCGGCTGGACGAGCAGCTGACCGCTCATGCCGAGGTGCCCCAGGATCGAGGAGTCGGTGTCGGCGAGCGGCAGCCACAGGTACTTTCCGCGGCGGCGCGCTATGCCCACGCTGTGGCCCCTGAGCCGGGCGGCGAAATCGTCCGCGCCGGCCAGATGGCGGCGGACGGCCCGCGGGTGAAGGACCTGCACGTCGGCGATGGTTCGGCCGCTGACCCAGCGCTGGAGTCCGCGACGGACGACCTCGACCTCGGGCAGCTCGGGCACGGGGCTCCTTCGACGAACGCGGCGATGACGCCCGCAGCGTACCTCCCCGCCACCTGCGGAAAACGCCGAGGCCCCTGCGCTCCCTGGGGAGCGAGGGGCCTCGGCCGTGGTTCACCGAAGAAAGCAGAACCGTGGGCTAGGCACTTGCCCGGTCCGCCGGTTCCGATGACGAGGAGGTCTCGGCGGCCTCTTCGCCGGCAGCGTCCGCGGCATCCGCCGCGGCGTCCTCCGCGGCCTTGGCCTTGTCCGCGGCGACCGCGGCCTCTTCGGCCTCGGCCTTCGCCGTGGCGGCCCGCTCGTCCGCGGCGGCACGGATCTCCCGCCACGCGGACTCCGCCGCCTGCTGCTCCGCTTCCTTCTTGCTGCGGCCGGTGCCGGTGCCGTACGAGACACCACCGACGCGGGCGGCAGCAGTGAAGGTCTTCTCGTGGTCCGGGCCCGTCTCGCTGACGAGATACTCCGGAACACCGAGTCCCTCGGCCGCGGTGAGCTCCTGGAGGCTGGTCTTCCAGTCCAGTCCGGCACCGAGGTTCGAAGACTTCTCGATCAGCGGGTCGAAGAGCCGGTGCACCAGCTCGGACGCCGCCTCCAGACCCTGGTCGAGATAGACAGCGCCGATCACCGCTTCCAGGGTGTCGGCGAGGATGGACGCCTTGTCCCGGCCACCCGTGCCCTCTTCGCCCCGGCCGAGCCGGATGAAGAGTCCGAGTTCCAGGGCACGCCCGACCTCCGCCAGCGCACGCGAATTGACCACCGCGGCCCGCAACTTGGCCAGCTGGCCTTCGGGCAGGTCGGGGTGGGTCCGGTAGAGAGTGTCGGTGACCACCAGGCCGAGTACCGAGTCCCCGAGGAACTCGAGCCGCTCGTTGGTGGGCAGTCCGCCGTTCTCGTACGCGTACGACCGGTGGGTCAGTGCACGCACCAGAAGGGCGGACTCGAGGTGATACCCGAGCCGCCCTTCCAGAAGCGTGTGGGACGAGGCTGTGTTTACTGTGTCCGCCTGCTTCTTGGCATTGGACAGCTCAGACATCGGGCCTCTCACCAGCCGCTCAGACCTCGAGGACCTGGCGCTTGTTGTAGGTGCCGCAGCTCGGGCACGCGATGTGCTGCTGCTTCGGCTCCTGGCAACGCTCACACGAAACCAGGGTGGGGACCGCAGCCTTCCACTGCGACCGGCGGTGGCGCGTGTTGCTGCGCGACATCTTCCGCTTCGGAACAGCCACGGCTACTTCTCCTGCTTCTCGTCGACGCCCGCTTCGGCGCCGCCCATGTTGTCCTTCTCGCCGTCCTGAATGGTCTCGGCGAGTCCTTGCAGTGCCGCCCAACGAATGTCGACGGCGTCGTGGTGGTGGTCCGGGTTCTCGTCCAGCCTGATCCCGCATTCGGGACACAGGCCGGCACAGGTCTCCCGGCACACCGGCTGCATCGGCAGTGCGAGCACCACCGCATCACGCAGCACGGGCTCGAGGTCGAACAAGCTGTCCTCGAGGAAGAGCCTGTCCTCGTCCTCGGCGTCGTCGACCGGCTCCGCAGTGCGACTGCGGCCCCGGTCGTCGGCGTCGGGGTACGAGAACATCTCCTGGAAGTCCGCCGCAACCTCTAGGCGCAGCGGCTCCAGACACCTTACGCACTCCCCCTCGGCCGTCGCACGGGTGGTGCCGGTGACGAGCACACCTTCCATGACGGACTCGAGACGGAGATCGATCTCCACGGGCGCGCCTTCCGGCACTCCGATGACACCTTCGATGCCGAAGGTCGCCGGCGGGCCGGGCGCATCCACCGAGCGGGTCAGCCGCTGGAGCGCACCGGGACGCCGGCCCAGCTCGTGTGTGTCGAACACGAGGGGGTTGCGGTGGTCGAGGCGGGCGTTCAGGGCTTTTCCTGCTTTCGGTTCGTGGGGAGGGGCCGTCCCGATCCGGAGTCGAAGCGGGCAGCCGGGATCGCGGATCTACGCGCGACCGAAGAGCCAGGATACTGGACGGGTCGCCGTAGACCCAATCCGGTGCTTCCCGGCCGGTGGCTCAGCGGCCCTGCTCGTACCGCCGCAGCTGTTCGAGGTCGATCATGCTGGTGTCGAACAGGCTGGTCTCGTCGAGGGCCGCGGCCTGCTGGGGGTGCTCCTGGACCGGCTGCTGCCCCCCGTAGGTGCCGTACGGGTCCTGCTGCACGTACTGCTGGGTCTGCGGGTCGTACTGCTGCGCCTGCTGGTCGTAGGTCTGCTGGTAGGCGGCGTACGGGTCCTGCTGGTACGTGGCGTACACGTCCTGCGGCTGGCCCCCGTAGCCCGCGGCGTACGGATCCTGCTGGGCAGGGATCTGGGGCCGGACCTCGGCCGGCGGCTGGTACTGGGGCTGCTGCGGGACCTGCTGGGCCTCGGGGATCTCCGCCAGGCCGGCCAGATAGTCCGCGTCGCTGGCGTGGGCCTGGGCACCGGCCGCGTCCTGGGCGGCCATGTGCTCGCCGAGGGCGTCGCTGGTGGTGCGGCCGTGGAGCTTGAGCCGCCCGCGGCCGACGGCCTCCAGGGTCTTGGAGAGCACGGCCTCGAAGGCGCCGAGCTTGGCGTCCACGTACTCGTCGGCGCGCTGGATCAGGGTGCCGGGGTCCGCGCTGTACTCGGGGGCGTCGTCCTCGGCAGGGTCGGTGTAGCCGTGCTCGTCCCGGCCCGGGCCGCGGCCCAGCAGCTTCTCGCGGCCCCGGTCGACGGAGCCGATGGTCTTGGTGAGGACGACCTCGAAGTTGGCGAGCTTGGAGTCGACGTAGTCGTCGGCCTCGGCGCGGATCTCCTCCGCCTCGCGGCGGGCCTGGGACAGGATGCGGTCGGCCTCGTCCTGGGACTGGCGGGCCACGTGGGTGTCCGAGATCAGGGAACCGCGCTCGGCGTGAGCGCTCTCGATGATCCGCTCGGCCTCCTGGCGGGCCTGGGCGACCAGCTGCTCACGGCCGCCGATCAGCTCCTGGGCCTGGGCCAGTGAGCCGGGCAGCGCCCCGCGGACCTCTTCCAGCATGGTGAGCAGCTCGGCGCGGTTGACCACGCAGGAGGCCGACATGGGCATGGACCGGGCGTTCCCGACCGCCTCGACGATCTCGTCGAGCTTCTTCTGGACGTCCACCGTGCTTCGCCACTCTCTGCCTGATATGAGACGGACGGGACGACTGTACGGCCATGGGGCACCCGCCCGACACCGGGTGACGGACTGTCAGTACGTCACTTCTCGGAGAGACGCCGGGTGAGTGCCTCGTGCACGGCCGGAGGCAGCAGGTGGGAGACGTCGCCGCCCCATGCGGCGACCTCCTTGACCAGGCTGGAGGAGAGGAAGCTGTAGGTCGGATTGGTCGGGACGAAGAGCGTCTCGACGCCCGAGAGGCCGTTGTTCATCTGGGCCATCTGCAGCTCGTAGTCGAAGTCGCTGACTGCCCTCAGGCCCTTGACGATGGCCGGGATGTCGCGCTGCTTGCAGAAGTCGACGAGCAGGCCGTGGTGGGACTCGACGACGACGTTCCCGTAGTCGGCGGTGACCTCGCGGATGAGTTCCATCCGCTCCTCCACCGTGAACAGGCCCTGCTTGGACTGGTTGACCATCACCGCGACATGGACGACGTCGTACAGCTTGGAGGCGCGGGCGATGATGTCGAGATGCCCGTTGGTGATGGGGTCGAATGACCCCGGACAGACTGCGCGGCGCAACGGAAGTCCCTCGCTCTCCGGTCCGGTCATGGTGCGTCTTCGCACGTAGAGGCGGCGCGACCGTACCAAAGCGTGCCCTCGCCGTAACGACGGGCCCGCACCGGTTCGAAGCCCTGCGGCCAGACGAATTCGCCGCCTCTGGTGCTGCGTTCCACCGTGACGAGCGCATCGTCCGCGAGCCAGCCCTGAGCGCGGAGTGTGAGCAGTATCTCGCCAAGATCATCGTTCGTCACGGCGTACGGAGGATCGAGAAACACCACGTCAAAGGGGTCCCCGGGGGCCGGTCCCGTCACGATCTGTTCCGCTTTGCCGGTGCGGACCTCGGCGCCGGGCAGCCCGAGCGTGCGGACGTTGTCGCGGACGATGCGCGCGGCGCGGGCGTCCGCCTCGACGAGCAGGGCGTGGGAGGCGCCGCGGGACAGCGCCTCCAATCCGACGGCTCCGGATCCCGCGTACAGATCGGCGACGCGCACCCCACTGAGCGTGCCGAGGAGCGATTCCCAGCTGGAGAACAGTCCCTCGCGGGCGCGGTCGGAGGTGGGGCGGGTGCCGGTGCCGGGCGGGACGGCAAGGCGGCGTCCGCCGGCCGCACCGGCGATCACGCGGGTCATCTCGGTCCTCACTCGGTGAGCGGCCGGGGGCTCGGCCGGCCTGGCAGGGTCTGTCCCGACCAGTGTCTCAGCCCTTGTCGAGATACTGCTCGCGTTCCTTGTCCACCAGAGCGTCCAGCGCCGTCCGCAGTTCGGGCAGGTGCTCCAGGTCCGGGTCCTCGCGGACCACGGCGACGGCCTCCTCGCGGGCGGCGGCGATGACCTCCTCGTCGTCGATGACCGTGAGCATGCGCAGCGAGGAGCGGACACCGGACTGGGCCTGGCCGAGGACGTCGCCCTCCCGGCGCTGCTCCAGGTCGATACGGGAGAGCTCGAAGCCGTCGAGGGTCGCCGCGACCGCGCCGAGCCGGGCTCTGGCGGGGGTGGCCTCGGTCATCTCGCTGACCAGCAGGCACAGCCCGGGTGCGGAGCCGCGGCCCACGCGGCCGCGCAGCTGGTGCAGCTGCGAGACGCCGAACCGGTCCGCGTCCATGATCACCATGGCGGTGGCGTTCGGGACGTTCACGCCGACCTCGATGACGGTGGTGGCGACGAGGACGTCCACCTCGCCCGCGGCGAAGCGGCGCATGACGTCGTCCTTGTCGTCCGGAGGCATCCGGCCGTGCAGCACGGCGACGCGCAGCCCGGCGAGCGGACCGTCGGTGAGCTGTGCGGCGATGTCGAGGACGGCGAGCGGGGGCCGCTTCTCGGCCTCGTCCTCGGCCGATTTCTTCTTGGTCTTCTCGTCCTCGCCGTCGCCGATGCGGGGACACACGACGTACGCCTGGTGGCCCTTCTCGACCTCCTCGCGCACCCGCTCCCAGGCGCGCGCCAGGAAGTGCGGCTTGTCCTGGGCCGGGACGACATGGCTGGCGATGGGTGAGCGGCCGGCGGGCAGCTGGTCCAGGACGGAGGTCTCCAGATCGCCGAAGACCGTCATGGCGACCGTGCGCGGGATGGGGGTGGCGGTCATGACCAGGAGATGGGGCGGCTGCTTGCCCTTGGAACGGAGGGCGTCGCGCTGCTCCACGCCGAAGCGGTGCTGCTCGTCGACGACGACCAGGCCGAGGTCGTGGAACTGCACTTTGTCCTCGATCAGCGCATGGGTGCCGATCACGATGCCCGCCTCACCGGTGACGAGGTCGAGCAGCGCCTGCCGCCGGGCGGCCGCGCCCATCGAGCCGGTGAGCAGCACCACCTTCGTGCCCTCCTCCGCGCCGCCGAGCAGGCCGCCCTCGGCGAGCTCGCCCATCATCTCGGTGATCGAGCGGTGGTGCTGCTGGGCGAGGACCTCGGTGGGCGCGAGCATCGCCGCCTGACCGCCGGTGTCGACGACGGCGAGCATCGCCCGCAGCGCGACCATCGTCTTGCCGGATCCGACCTCGCCCTGGAGGAGGCGGTGCATCGGGTGCTCGGTCGCCAGGTCGTCGAAGATCTCCTTGGAGACCTTCCGCTGACCGTCGGTGAGGGTGAAGGGCAGCTTGGCGTCGAAGCTGTCGAGCAGCCCGCCGGGGGACGGTGTGCGGGCCACCGCGGGCAGTTGGGTCTCCGCGAACCGGCGGCGGGCGAGCGCCACTTGCAGCACGAACGCCTCGTCCCACTTCAGCCGCTGCCGGGCGTCCTCGATGTCGGCCTTGGTGTGCGGCCGGTGCACCTTGAGCAACGCCTCGGGCAGCGGGACGAATCCCCGGCCCTCTCGCAGCGCGGGCGGCAGCGGGTCGGGAGCCTCCCGGGCGCTGGGCAGCACGGCGTCGACCGCCTTGGCGATCTTCCAGGACTCCATGCCCTTGCAGGCCGGGTAGATGGGGATCAGCGCTCCCGCCCAGGACTCGACGTCGGCGGAGTCGTCGCCGCTGTCGGCGGCGAGCTTGGCGTACGTGGGGTGGGCGAGCTGGAGCTTGCGGTTGAAGACGGAGACCTTGCCGGCGAACATCGCCCGGCTGCCCGGCAGAAGCTCCTGGTGCGGTTTGTGGACGCCGCGGCCGAAGAAGACCAGCTGGAGGCGGCCGCTGCCGTCGGTGATGGTGATCTCCAGCCGCTTGCCACGGCCGCCGTTGAAGGTGTGCACGCGGGAGTCGGCGACCTGCGCCACCACGGTGACGTCCTCGTCCAGCGGCAGCTCGGAGAGCGGTGTGAGCCGGCCGCGCTCCTCGTACCGCCGCGGGTAGTGGTACAGAAGATCGCCGACCGTGTGGAGGTCGAGCTGCTCGGCCATCACCTTCGCGGTGGCGGCGCCGAGTGTCTTGTTCAGGGGTTCGTCGAGCACGGGCACGCGATCCATTGCACACCACCGGACTGACAGACGTCGCACACCTGTGGATATCCGCTGGTCACGACTGTGCCGCCACCCCTAGGATGGCGCGGCGCCCCCGCCTTCCGCACCTCGCGATCACCGCTCGCCGGGATCGCCCGACCCGCGCCGCCGCTCGTCCCCCCACCGGCGCAGCGACGATGACTCCTGAGAACACGCGAAACTCCTCCGAGACCACTCCGCACACCTTCCAGGTGGATCTGCGCGGCCTGGTGGATCTCCTTTCCCACCACCTCTATTCGAGTCCCAAGGTCTATCTGCGCGAGCTCCTGCAGAACGCCGTGGACGCCATCACGGCCCGGCGTTCCGAGGAACCGGACGCGCCTGCCCTGGTGCGGCTGTACGCCGAGGACGGCGCGCTACGCGTCGAGGACTCCGGCATCGGCCTGACCGAGCAGGACGTGCACAGCCTGCTGGCCACCATCGGCCGCAGCTCCAAACGGGACGGTCTGGAATCCGCGCGTGCGGAGTTCCTCGGGCAGTTCGGCATCGGGCTGCTCGCCTGTTTCGTCGTGGCGGCCGAGATCCGTGTGGTCAGCCGGTCGGCAAGGACGCCGGACTCGGCCCCCGTCGAGTGGTCGGCGCGCGACGACGGCTCGTACACCGTGCGCACCCTGCCGGACAGCGCGCGCCCGGAGCCCGGGACGACCGTGCATCTGACCGCACGGCCCGGCAGCGGCGACTGGCTCTCCGAGGAGCGGGTACGCACGCTCGCCCGGGACTTCGGCTCGCTGCTGCCGTACGACGTGCGGGTCGGGGACCAGGCCGTCACCGATCTGCCGGCGCCCTGGGAGCGTGCGTACCCGAGCCCCGCGACCCGTCGGGTGGCGCTCGCGCGCCACTGCCACGAACTGTTCGGCTTCACGCCGCTGGACACGCTCGATCTCGACATTCCGGTCGCCGGGGTCCGCGGAGTCGCGTACGTCCTGCCCTCGGCCGTCAGCCCCGCCCAGCGATCCGGTCACCGGGTCCACCTCAAGGGCATGCTGCTCACCGACCGGGCGGACGAACTCCTGCCCGACTGGGCCTTCTTCGTCCGCTGTGTGATCGACACGGACGCGCTGCGGCCCACCGCGTCGCGGGAGTCGCTGTACGCGGACGAGACGCTCGCCGCCGTACGGGAGGCGCTCGGCACCCGCATCAGGGAGTGGCTCACGGGTCTCGCGGCCGGGGATCCCGAGCGGCTGGCGCAGTTCCTTGCCGTCCATCACCTGGGCGTGAAGTCACTGGCCAGGCACGACGCGGAGATGCTGCGCACGATGCTGCCGTGGCTGCCGTTCGAGACGACCGACGGCAGTCTGTCGCTGGAGGAGTTCGCGCGGCGGCACCCCGTCGTGCACTTCACCCGCACCGTCGAGGAGTACCGCCAGGTCGCGCCGATCGCGTCGGCGCAGGGCATCGGTGTGGTCAACGGCGGCTACACGTACGACACCGAGCTGGTCGAGAAGCTTCCCTCGGTCAGGGCCGGGGCGGTGGTCGCCGAGCTGGACGCCGACACCGTCACCGCGCATCTCGACTCCGTCGAGGCGGGCGAGGAGCTGGCCCTGGCGGGCTTTCTGGCCGCGGCCCGCGCCAGGCTCGACCCGCTGGGCTGCGACGTGGCGCTGCGTGCCTTCCATCCGCTGACCGTGCCGGCGCTGCATCTGGACGACCGTTCGGCACGTCACGAACGTGCCCGCGTGGAGGAGGAGGAGCAGGCCGACGACCTGTGGGCGGGCATCCTCGGCTCGCTGCGCGGCAGTGCCCCCAGGGCCCGGCTGGTGCTGAACCATCTCAACCCGCTGATCCGCAGGATCAGTTCGCTGGACGACAAGGAGCTCGCCGGGACGGCGACGGAGGCGCTGTACGGGCAGGCCCTGCTGATGGCCCAGCGTCCCTTGCGCCCCGCCGATTCGGCACTGCTCAACCGAGCTTTCGTCGGCCTGCTCGAATGGGCCACCCACGACCAGGAGAACGGCCGATGAGCCCCGACGTCATGTCCCTGCACCAGGCCCTGCGGGACAACTACGCCGAGCCGGAAGGACCCGCGCGCAACGCCCGCGCGGAGCGGCTGTTCGCCGACATCGAGCAGACCGGCGACACCGACCTGCTGATCGACGGCCTGAACCACCTGATGCAGGTCTACAACTACAGCTCCGAGACGGACAAGATGTTCGTCCCCTTCGCGCGGCTGCTGCGCATGTGGGACGAGCGGCCCGGGGACTTCGACGGCCAGCAGGTGCACAGCCTGTTCTGGATGTTCAAGTGGGTCTCCAGCGGCATGATCGACCAGCCGCACATTCCGCTCGCCTCCATCGAGAAGTGGCAGGCGGAGATGGAGCAGCGCTACCGGATCGCCGGTCACTCCGAGCGCGCGGTGCGTCAGGGCGAGCTGCGGATCGCACGCCACCTGGGCGACATGGAGCGCGCCGACCGTGCGTACGCGGCCTGGCAGGCGGCGGACCGCGACGACAAGAGCGACTGCCGGGCGTGCGAGCTGCGCACCCAGGGCTCGTTCCAGGCGTACCGCGGTGACGACTCGGCGGCGCTGGAGACCTGGCGACCGGTGTTCGACGGCGAGTTCAGCTGCGCGCACGAGCCGCACGCCGTGCTGGCGTCCTCACTGCTGCCGCTGCTGCGGCTGGGACGGGCGGACGTGGCCCGTGCCCACCATCTGCGCGGCTACCGGCTGGTGCGGCCGATGGAGAGCATGCGCAGCGCCGTCGCCCAGCACGTGGAGTTCTGCGCGCTGACGGGCAACGAGGCGCGGGGGCTGGAGATCCTCGCCGAGCGCTCGGCGTACTTCACCGACACCGGCGAGCCGAGCAGCCTGATGGGCCATCTCGCGGTGACCGCCCTGCTGACCGACCGGCTCACCGCGATGGGCCACGGCGCCCAGAGCCTCACCGGGCCGGCCGGGCGCACGTGGACCGCGCAGGAACTGGCCGTGCACGCGCGCAAGGAGGCCCTTGCCCTCGCCGCGCACTTCGACGAGCGCAACGGCAACGCGCAGGTCAGCGCCACCGTACGGGAGCGTATGGACCAGGAGCCGTTGCTGGACCGGCTGCCGCTCGGGCTGCGGCCCGCGCGGCCCGCGCCGGTGCCCCGTACGGTTCCCGCGCCCCCGCAGGCCTCCGGGCTCGCGCCGCTGCTGACCGAGGCACGACGGCTCGCCCAGGCGCAGCGCCCCGACGCGCTCAGGGCCTGGGCGGCCGTCGCCGAGGCCGCCGAGCGGGAGGGCGCCGCGCTCGACGCGTCCGACCTGGCGGAGATCGACGAGCACCGGGGCATGGACCTCAGGGTGCCGCCCGCCGAGGCAGGCGCCCGCTTCCTCTCGGCCGCCGCGCACCACGAGTCCGCGGGTGCCACCGGTCGTGCGCTGGCGGCGCGGGCGCGGGCCGCGTACACCCGCTGCCAGGACGGGCACGCCGACGAGGCGCTGGCCGCACTGGCCGAAGCGCAGGACCGGGTGCTCGTCCTGCACACCGAGGGCACGGCGAGCGCCCATGACGCGAGCCGGGTCCTGCTGTGCCGGTGCCGGATCCTCAACGAGCGCATACCGGAGGCGGAGGACACCGAGGCGGCCGTCGACGCGCTGGACGGGTCCGTACGCGAACTGCTGGCGTTCGCCGAGCCGCACCGGGACGTCCCGGGTGTGGGCGTCACGGTCGGGGAGGCGCTCGGCCTCCTCGGCAACATCACGGCCTTCCGGGGCGATGCCGCGGAGGCGGCCCGGCTCTACGCCCGGGCGGCCGACGCGTATGTCACGGCGGGCCGCCCCTGGTACGCGGTCGAGGTCGAGACCCAGCTGGCCGGGGTGAGCCGGCACCTCGGCGACCTGGAGACCGCTGAGCGCGCGTCCCGGGCGGCCCTGGAGCACGTCCGGGACCATGCCGGACCGGGCGGCCTGTGCCGCCTCCATCTGCAGCTCGTCGAGATCCTCGCCGACAGCGGCAAGACGGCCGAGGCGGCCGAGCACGCCCTGGAGGCGGCGCACTGGGCCGACGAGGCGGACGAGAGCGCGGGCAACGGCGCGTACGCACGCCACCGGCTCGGCGGCTTCCTGCTGCACCTCGGCCGCCCCGACGAGAGCGCGGCGGTGCTCGAGGCCGTCCTGCCCGACCTGACGGCCGAGGATCACGGCGAGGGCATGATCGTGCAGACGCTGTGGTGGCTGGGCGACTGCCTGACCGAGCTCGACGAACCCCGTACGGCGGCCGAGCACTGGCTGAAGGCGGCCGACATCGCCCGTGGCTGGCCGGAGCAGCGGGACCACGCGATGCTCGCCAATCTCGCGGCCCAGGCGCTGTACCGGGCGGAGCTCAACTCCGAGGCGGAGCTGGCGTACCGGCGCGCGGGTGAGCTGTGGCGCGGACTCGGCGACGTGCACGCGCTGGTGCGCACGCTGCGGGTGCGGGCGTGGCTGGCACTGCGCGAGGGGCAGGCCGGCGGGCAGGCGGCGCGCGAGCTGATGGCGTCGGCCGCGCAGGAGTGCACCGCGGTACTCGCGGACGCGGACGCCGATGCCCGGGACCGGCTCCGGGCCGAGCTGGCCGACACCTACTGCCAGACGGGCGAGCTGGTGGTCAGCGCGGCGGAGGAGGACGAGAAGGCCGTGTACCGGGAGGGGATCTCCTACGCGGAGAAGGCGGTCGCCGTCTTCGCCCCGGGTGAGGTGTGCGCGGACCAGCCGGGTGCCGCGGAGATCCTGGCGGGGCGCCTGGAGGCGGCCATGGGCGATGCGGACGCGGCCGAGGCGAGGGCGCGGGGCATCCTGTCGCGGTACGAGGACGAAGGGCTGCGGGCGGAAGCCCGGTCCCTGCTGACGTACCTGGGGCGCGGGGAGTAGCTCCGGCCGGTCACGCGCACTCCCGCCGGGAGCGAGCTGCGACCGGTCGCGGGCCCACCCGCCATGCGGCGGGTGGGTCTCCGCTCGGCTCACTCCGCTCGGCTCACTCCACGCCGATGAGCAGCGGTGTCGATCCCCTGCCGCCGCTGTAGAGCACGGTGTCCACCGCCAAGTGCTTCTCGCGGACGTGGCGTTCGAGGTGCGCCGCCACCTCCTCGCCGTCCGGGACGCCTTCGCCCAGCACCAGCGTCACCAGCTCGCCGCCGGCCGACAGCATCCGGTCCAGCACCGTCGTCGCCGTCGCCGTCAGGTCGGCGCCGATCACCGCGACATCGCCGTCGATCAGGCCCAGTACGTCGCCCTCCTGGCACACACCCACCGTCGTCCACGACTGCCGTTCCGCGACGGCCAGTTCGGCGTAGCGCGTCGCTCCCGCGGCCGCCGTCATCGCCACCACGTCCTCGTCGAAACGGCGGTCGGGTTCGTGGACGGCGAGCGCGGCGATGCCCTGGACCGCCGCGCGGGTGGGGATGAGCGCGACGCGCACGCCCTCCGTACGGGCCTGTTCCACCGCGGCCGCGGCGGTGTGCCGCAGCTCCGCGGAGTTCGGCAGAAGCACCACCTCGCGCGCGTGCGCGCGCCGGATCGCGTCGACCAGTTCGCCACTGGCCGGCGGCTCCCCCGGCCGCGCGAGCACCGTCGTCGCACCGGCTTCGGCGCACAGGCCCGCCAGTCCCTCCCCGGGGACGACCACGACGACCGCCCGCTGCACCTGCTCGCGCACCGGCGCGGTGGCCGAGTCGAAGTGGGTGATCCGGATCCGGTAGGGCCTCCCGGCCTCGACGCCCGCCTCGACCGCCGCACCCGCGTCGTCGACATGGACGTGGACGTTCCACAGCCCGTCGCCGCCGACGACGACGAGCGAGTCGCCGAGCCCGTCGAGCCGGTCCCGCAGCCGCGCCACGGCCTCGTCCCCGGCCTCCAGGAGGTAGATCACCTCGAAGGCGGGGCCGCCGTCGGCGCACGACTCCGCGGCGGAGGCCGCATCACCCGTCGTGTGCCGTACGTGCGCGAGCGCCGGAGCCACCGGCGCCTCCCCGGAGACGGCCTCGACCAGCGCGCCCAGCACCGTGAGCAGCCCCCGTCCGCCCGCGTCGACGACCCCGGCCCGACCGAGGACGTCGAGCTGCCCGGGGGTGGCGTCGAGTGCGACGCGGGCCCCTTCGTACGCCGCCCGTGCCGCGTCCTCCGGCGCGCTCAGCGCCGCTTCTGCGGCCGCCGTGGCCACGCTGAGGATCGTTCCCTCGACGGGGTGCGCGACGGCCTCACGGGCGAGCGTCGCGGCCCTGGACAGCGCCCCTGCCAGGTGGTCCCCGTCGCCGATGCGCTCGGCCATGCCCCGCAGCAGCTGCGCCAGGATGGTCCCGGAGTTGCCCCGGGCGCCGATCAGCGCCCCGTGGGCCATGGAGCGGACCGCGTCGGCCACCGCCGGAGCGGACGTTCCGGTCTCATGGGCCGCGAAGACCGCTTCGACCGCCTGCGCGGCGGACTCGACGGTCAGATAGAGATTGGTGCCGGTGTCCCCGTCGGCGACGGGGTAGACGTTGATGGAGTCGATCTCCTCGCGCTCCCGGCCCAGCGCCTGGAGTGCCCGTGAGCACCAGGTGCGAACCTCAGCGGCGTCGAGGGTCTGCGGCACCGGGTGATCCTCCTTGAGCAGCGGGTTCCACCGCAGGGTAGACCCCGGGCCGCCCCGTGCAGCGGGGCGGGGGCGGCGTCAGCCATGGTAGTTTCGTGTCTCGGACGCAGTCGTTGTATGCTGCTCCGGTTGCCCGATGAAAGTCGGGCCATTCCCCCGGCAAAGCCACCGATCAGATACTGATTCCGGCACGCCGGATTCACTGTAAGTGCATCTGAAGTCTTTGGAGTGACCCGTGGCTGCCAACTGCGACGTCTGCGGCAAGGGGCCGGGCTTCGGCAACAACATTTCGCACTCGCACCGCCGTACGTCCCGTCGCTGGAACCCGAACATCCAGCGTGTGCGTGCAGTGGTCGGTCGGACGCCGAAGCGGCTCAACGTCTGCACCTCGTGCATCAAGGCCGGCAAGGTCTCGCGCTAACCGCGACGTTTCGTCGTAGCGCAGCCCCTGCGGTTGCCTTGAAAAGCCGGTCCACCTCGGTGGACCGGCTTTTTGCCGTACCCGGAAGCCGTACCGGGGAGACGTCCTAGCGCCAGGCCCAGGCGTGATCCACCGGGCCGATGCCCCCGCCCAGTGCGAAGCCCGCCGCGATCGCCCGGGTCACGTACTCCTTGGCGGCCGCCACGGCCTCCGGGACGGTGAGCCCCTTCGCCAGCCCGGCCGCCACCGCCGAAGCGAGCGTGCAGCCCGTCCCGTGCGTGTGCCGGTTGTCGTGCCGCGGCGCCCGCAGCCAGTGCTCCTCGCTGCCGTCGCTCAGCAGGTCCACCGCGTCACCGGCCAGATGCCCGCCCTTGATCAGCGCCCAGCGCGGCCCGAAGGAGAGCACGGCGTCCGCGGCCCCGCGCATCCCGGACTCGTCGGTGACCCGCACGCCGGTGAGCTGGGCCACCTCGTCCAGATTGGGCGTGGCCACGGTCGCGACGGGCAGCAGCTTGGTGCGTACGGACTCCAGCGCGGAGGCGGCGAGCAGCGGGTCCCCGTGCTTGGAGACGCCCACGGGGTCCACCACCACGGGCACGTCCGTACCGGCGAGCAGCTCGGCCACGGCCTCCACCAGCGGCGCCGACGCCAGCATCCCGGTCTTGACGGCCTGGACGCCGATGTCGTCGACGACGCTGCGGTACTGGGCCCGTACGGCCTCCACCGGCAGCTCCCACGCGCCCTGCACGCCCAGCGAGTTCTGCGCGGTCACGGCCGTGATCACGCTCATGCCGTGGGTGCCGAGCGCGAGCATCGTCTTCAGGTCGGCCTGGATGCCGGCCCCGCCGCCGGAGTCGGACCCGGCGACGGTCAGCACGCGGGGCGGACTCATGCCTCGTCCCCGAAGTGGTCCCAGCCGCCCTTGCTGTGCCAGGGCGCGCCGTCCACGGTCACCTGGGGCAGCGCCGACGGGTTGAGCACCTCGCCGATCACCTTCCAGCGGGCGGGCAGCTTCACGTCCGGCGGGAAGGTCGCGACGATCGCGTGGTCCTCTCCCCCGGTGAGCACCCACTGCAGCGGGTCGACGCCGACGGCCTGCCCGATGTCGTTCATCTGGCTGGGGATGTCGATGGAGCCCGAGCGCAGGTCGATACGGACCTTGCTGGCCTCCGCGATGTGCCCGAGATCGGCCACCAGTCCGTCGCTGATGTCGCACATGGCGGTGGCGCCGAGCCCGGCGGCCGCGGGGCCCGCGTGGTACGGCGGTTCGGGACGCCGGTGCGCCTCGACGAAGGCGCGCGGGGAGCGGAAGCCGCGCGAGAGCACCGCGTGACCGGCGGCGGACCAGCCCAACCAGCCGGTGTAGGCGACGACATCACCGGGCTGCGCGCCGCCCCGGGTGACCGGTTCGTGGTTGCGCAGATCGCCCAGCGCCGTGATGGCCAGCGTGATCACATCGCCGCGTACGACGTCACCGCCGACCACCGCGGCGCCCGCGACCTGGCACTCGTCGCGGATGCCGTCCATCAGCTCGGTGGCCCAGGTGACGGGGAGTTCGGCCGGGACGACGAGGCCCAGCAGGAGGGAGGTGGGGACGGCGCCCATGGCCGCGATGTCGGCGAGGTTCTGCGCGGCGGCCTTGCGGCCCACGTCGTACGCCGTCGACCAGTCGCGGCGGAAGTGCCGTCCTTCGAGCAGGACGTCCGTGCTCACCACGACCCTGCGGTCGGGGGCGGAGACGACAGCCGCGTCGTCGCCCGGTCCGATCCGGACCGCGGGGGTGGAGGTGAGCCGGGAGGTGAGCTCTCTGATGAGCCCGAACTCCCCCAACTCGCCCACAGTGCCCTTCACCGAGTCTCACCTCTCCGTCGTCCTGCCGGAACACCCGGCAGGGCCGCTTGTCTGCGGTCGCGAGCCGTCCTGGCGGTGGGTACCGTCAAGACATACGTCAACTTCTGTTTTCCGTAGGCCACACTGCGTGCGCCACCCGGCGCGCAGGTCTCCCCGCAGCCCCTGGTGACGCGATACCGTGGCGTCCCTTTCTCTCCCCTGGGGGTTCCCCACCGACGGTAGGGGACATGATCCTCGGGCCGCCCTGGAGGTTCCGTGGTACAGGCGTACATCCTCATTCAGACCGAGGTGGGCAAGGCGTCGATCGTCGCCGAGACCATTGGCAAGATTCCGGGAGTGATTCAGGCGGAGGACGTGACCGGTCCCTACGACGTGATTGTGCGCGCCCAGGCGGACACGGTCGACGACCTGGGTCGCATGGTGGTCGCCAAGGTCCAGCAAGTGGACGGCATCACCCGAACCCTGACCTGCCCGGTCGTGCACCTGTAGCCCCCGTTTACGCTTGGCCGGTGAGTTCTGCCCACCGGTTCCCGAGTCTCGCTGCCGCCGTCGTCGCGCTTGTCGCCGCCGCGGGCTGCTCCACCCCGGACGCGGCGGCACCGGTGGCGGTTCCCAGTCCCCCCTCCCAGGAAGCCGCCCTGTGCGGTGATCTGCACGAGGAGCTGCCGGACAAGGTCGCCGGGCTGAGCCGCACCGCGACCGATCCGTCCTCCGAACTGACCGCCGGCTGGGGCGACGCCGCGATCGTACTGCGCTGCGGGGTCCCCCGGCCGGAGAAGATGAGCGACGCCCAGTCACAGGCCGTGGAGGCCGACGGCGTCAACTGGATGCTGGAACAGCGGGCGGACGGCCCGCGCTTCACCACCACGTACCGCAAGACGTACGTCGAGGTCACGATGGACGAGCGGTACGCGCACGACGTCACGCCGCTCGCCGAGCTGGCCGACGCGGTCAGGAAGACCGTGCCGGCCACCCTCGAGGTTCCGTAGCTCCGGCCCTAGCGCAGGCCGGTCGACCGCCGCAGCGCCGCCTGGATCAGCCGGTCCACGAGCTCCGCGTAGCCGACGCCGGTCTCCTGCCACATCCGCGGGTACATGGAGATCGGCGTGAAACCGGGCATGGTGTTGATCTCGTTGATGACGAACGTGCCGTCCTCGGTGAGGAAGAAGTCCGCGCGCACCAGGCCCTCGCAGGACGCGGCGTCGAAGGCTTCGACGGCGAGCCGGCGCACCTCGGCGGTCTGCTCCTCGGTCAGCGGGGCGGGCACGATCCCGGACGCCGAGTCGATGTACTTGGCCTCGAAGTCGTAGAAGTCATGCGCGGAGACCGGCGGGATCTCGGCGGGAACGCTGGCCCGCGGCCCGTCCTCGAACTCCAGCACCCCGCACTCGATCTCGCGGCCGCGCAGCAGCGCCTCCACCAGGATCTTGGGATCGTGACGCTGCGCCTCCTCGATGGCCTCGTCGAGGCCGGCGAGGTCGTCGACCTTGGTGATGCCGATCGAGGACCCGGCGCGGGCGGGCTTGATGAACAGCGGCCAGCCGTGCTCGCCGGCGAAGTCGATGACCTTCTTGCGGGCGGCGGACGGGTCGGCCTCCCACTCGCGGGGGCGGATCACCTCGTACGGGCCGACAGGCAGGCCGAAGGAGAGGAAGACCCGCTTCATGTACTCCTTGTCCTGGCCGACCGCCGAGGCGAGGACACCGGAGCCCACGTAGGGCACCCCGGCGAGTTCGAGCAGTCCCTGGAGGGTGCCGTCCTCGCCGTAGGGGCCGTGCAGCACGGGGAAGACCACGTCGACCTCGCCGAGGGCCTTGGGCACGGCGCCCGGCTCGCTGTAGACGACCTCGCGGTTGGCCGGGTCGACGGAGAGCACGACGCCGCCCTCGGCCGATTCGGCGAGCTGCTCCACGCTCGGCGTCCGGCGGTCGGTGATCGCCATCCGCTCGGGCTCGTCGGCGGTGAGCGCCCACCGGCCGTCCGTGGTGATGCCGATGGGCAGGACGTCGTACTTGGTGCGGTCGATGGACCGCAGCACCGCGCCGGCGGTGACGACGGAGATCCCGTGTTCGGAGCTGCGGCCGCCGAAGACGACGGCCACGCGCGGCTTGCGAGGCGGCTGCTCGGGACTCTGGGGGAAGTTCTCGGTGCTCATATCGCGATGAGCGTACCTGCTGGTACCCCGTGAGTCAGCGGCGCTCGGGCTTGGCGCTGCGGGACATCAGCTCCTTGAGCGCGACCACCGGCGGCTTGCCCTCGTGGACGATCCCGACGACGGTCTCGGTGATCGGCATGTCGACACCGTGCCTGCGGGCCAGATCCAGCACCGACTCGCAGGACTTGACGCCCTCGGCGGTCTGCTTGGTGACCGCGATGGTCTCCTCGATGGTCATGCCCTTGCCGAGGTTGGTGCCGAAGGTGTGGTTGCGCGACAGCGGCGACGAGCAGGTCGCGACCAGGTCGCCGAGCCCCGCGAGTCCCGAGAAGGTGAGCGCTTCGGCGCCCATCGCGAGGCCGAGCCGGGTGGTCTCCGCGAGGCCGCGGGTGATGAGGGAGCCCTTGGCGTTGTCGCCGAGGCCCATCCCGTCCGCGATGCCGACGGCGAGGCCGATGACGTTCTTGACGGCGCCGCCGAGTTCGCAGCCGACGACGTCGGTGTTGGTGTACGGGCGGAAGTACGGGGTGTGGCAGGCGGCCTGGAGCCGCTGGGCGACCGCTTCGTCGCTGCAGGCGACGACGGCGGCGGCGGGCCGGCGCTGGGCGATCTCCTTGGCCAGGTTGGGCCCGGTGATGACGGCGACGCGCTCCTGCGGAACCCCGGCGACCTCCTGGATGACCTCGCTCATCCGCTCGGCCGTGCCGAGCTCGATGCCCTTCATCAGGGAGACGAGGACGGTGTCCGCGGGCAGTTTCGGCGCCCATGCGGCCAGATTCCCGCGGAGCGTCTGCGAGGGGATGGCGAGCACGGTGAAGTCCGCGCCCTGCAGCGCTTCGGCGGGGTCGGTGGTGGCCCGCAGGGTGGGCGGCAGCTCAATTCCCGGCAGATAGTCGGGGTTGGTGCGGGTGTTGTTCACCGCGTCGACGAGTTCGGCTCGACGGCCCCACAGGGTCACCTCGCAGCCCGCGTCCGCGAGCACCATGCCGAAAGCCGTACCCCATGAGCCCGTTCCGAAGACGGCTGCCTTGGCGGGGTGAGTCACTTTGCGCCCTCCTCGGCGGCCTTGCGGCGCTGCTGCGCAAGGACTTCGCGCAGATCGTACGGCTTCGCGGGGGCCGTCTCGCCCCGCAGCTCCTCGAGGAGCGTGGTGATCGCGGCCATGATGGCCTCGGTCGCCTCCTTCAGGACCTCGGGCGTCGGCTCCTGGTCGTAGAACCGGTCGAGGTCGATCGGCGGGCCCGCCTTCACCAGAAGGGTCTTGCGCGGGAACAGGCGGAGCTTCTTCTCCCTGGCGTACGGCGGCATCGCCAAGTTGGCGCCCCACTGGGCGACCGGAATGACCGGGGCCTTGGTCAGCATGGCCGCGCGGGCCACGCCGGTCTTCGCGGTCATCGGCCACTGGCCGGGGTCGCGGGTGAGCGTTCCCTCGGGGTAGAAGGCGACGCATTCACCGCGCTCGATGGCCTCGACGGCGGCCCGGAAAGCCCCGAAGGCGTTGGAGGACTCGCGATAGACGGGAATCTGGCCCGTGCCCTTCAGCAGGATGCCGATCCCGGGCGCCTTGAAGAGCGCTGCCTTGGCCAGGAATCGCGGCACACGTCCGCTGTTGTACTGGAAGTGGCCGTAGGAAAACATGTCGAGATACGAGTTGTGATTGATAGCGGTGATGAATCCGCCATCAGCCGGAATGTGTTCCATTCCCTGCCAGTCCCGCTTGAACAGAACCAACAGCGGCGGTTTGGAGATGACCGCCGCCAGGCGGTACCAGAAGCCGATTCTACGGCGGGACACTCGAGCACCTTCCTCTACGACCGGGCCACTGCCCGACTGCTGGGGGTCAAGTGTCGCCCCGGGCCCCTGGTCTGTCGAGAACACCGTACGCCTCGGTCATCCGGCCGAGCCTGCGGCCCTTCGGGGTGCCGGGCCACAATGGAGCGCGATGTACACGGACGGAGAGCTCGCCACGAACACCGACCCGACGGCCCGCTGGTCCCTGGTCGTCCCGCTGAAGCCGCTTGCAGCGGCCAAGAGCAGGCTCGCGGCGGCCGCCGACGACATCCTGCGGCCACATCTGGCGCTGGCGTTCGCCGAGGACACCGTGGCCGGGGCGCTGGCCTGCCCGGCAGTGCGCGATGTGGCCGTTGTCACGGACGATCCGCTGGCCGCGCTGCGGCTCGCCGCGCTGGGGGCGCGGATCGTGCCCGACACCCCGGCGGCGGGCCTCAACGCGGCGCTCTCCCATGGCGCGGAGGCGGTACGGCAGCGACGCCCTGACGCAGCGGTCGCGGCGCTCAACGCCGATCTCCCGGCACTGCGCCCGCTGGAATTGACCCGGATACTGGCGTACGCATCGGGATTTCCGCGGGCATTTCTGACCGACGCGGCAGGTATCGGAACGACATTGCTCTCGGCGGCCCCCGGCACGGAATTGCGGCCCGGATTCGGCGGCCGGTCACGGCGCCGGCATTTGGCGTCGGGTGCCGCGGAAATCCTGCTCGACGGTGTCGATTCCGTGCGGCAGGACGTGGACACGGGGGACGATCTGCGGCTGGCGCTGGCACTGGGGGTCGGCCCGCGGACGGCGGCGTGCCTGGCCAGGGCGGCCCCTGCGACGGACAGGGCCTAGGCTGGCGCCCATGCAGGCGACTTCGTACACCTACGATTCCGTGACCCGCTGCGGGAGCGTGCTGCTCGACGACGGCACCCCGGTGGAATTCGACGCCGCGGCTTTCGACGCGGGCGGCCTGCGGCTGCTGAGGCCCGGCCAGCGGGTGCGTATCGAGACCGAGGGCGAGGGCGACGCCCGCAGGATCACGCTGGTGACACTGCAGACGCTCTGAGCGAGCGGCTGCGCGCACTCCCGAGGGTGCCCCGGACACGCCGCGGGCCGGGCTCCCCGAGAGGAGTCCGGCCCGGCGCGTGAGTGGCCCTGCGGCCTTGTGCCGCTTACCTCTTCCTGGCAGTGGCCTTCTTGGCGGCGGTCTTGCGCGCCGTCGCCTTCCTGGCGGGCGCCTTCTTGGCGGTGGCCTTCTTGGCCGGAGCGGTCTTCTTCGCCGCCGCCTTCTTGGTGGTGGCCTTCTTGGCCGTGGTCTTCTTGGCCGTGGTCTTCTTCGCGGCGGTCTTCTTCGCCGATGTGGTCTTCTTCGCCGCTGTCTTCTTCGCGGCGGTCTTCTTCGCGACCGTCTTCTTCGCCGTGGCCTTCTTGGCGGTGGCCTTCTTGGCCGCGGCCTTGGTGGTCGTACGGGTGGAAGGACCGCCCGAGAGGCTGCCCTTGGGCGCCTTCTTGACCGAGACCTCGCCGCCGCGCGGCAGCTTCTTCGAGCCGCTCACCAGGTCCTTGAAGCCCTGCCCCGCGCGGAACCGCGGAACCGACGTCTTCTTGACCCGGACCCGCTCGCCCGTCTGCGGGTTGCGGGCGTAACGGGCGGGACGGTCCACCTTCTCGAACGAGCCGAAGCCGGTGACCGAGACCCGGTCTCCGCCGACAACCGCCCGGACGATCGCGTCAAGTACCGCGTCGACAGCTTCAGCGGCCTGCTGACGGCCACCGACCTTGTCGGCAATCGCTTCTACGAGCTGCGCCTTGTTCACGTCTTCCCCTTCGGAGACATTGGCCGGAACGAATGCGTCCAGGCTTTTTCGCACGTTAGGCAGATATATACCGCAAATCAAACACGAAACGGGCTAATCACCCTAGTGCCGCAACGAAGTGCGCCGTTGTGGAGTTCGGGAGTCAGTCGCCTTCAGGGAATCGGCCCTCGTCGAGGTCTCGCATCAAGCGGTCCAGACGCCTTGCCGCATCCGGGAGATCGTGCTTCGCCGCTGCCGTGACGACCAGCAGCTTCCGGGACAGCGCCATCCTTACGCCCTCCGGGACTTGCAGTTCGCGCACTCTTGTGTGCGCCTCTTTCAGCCGGGCCGCGACTGCCTCGTAGAGCTCGAGTTGGCTGTCGCGTTCCATGCACCGATTGTGCCATCTGGGGCGAGTTGTCGCCCGGCAGGCACTCAACAGACGACTGCGCCCCCCACCGGTCGGTGAGGGGCGCAGTTCGGGAAAAGCGCTGCTCAGGCGCGAATTGTGCTCGGTTTGTGGGTCGGCCGGGAGGCCTCGTAAGCCGCGATGTCCGCTTCGTTCGCAAGGGTGAGGCTGATGTCGTCCAGACCGTTCAGCAGCCGCCAGCGGGCGTTCTCGTCGAGCTCGAAGTCGGCGGTGATGCCTGCCGCCCGCACCTGCCGCTGCTCCAAGTCAACAGTGATTTCGGCCTTCGGGTCGGACTCCGCGAGCTCCCACAGGCGGTCGACCGTCTCCTGCGGCAGAACGACGGTCAGCAGACCGTTCTTCAGCGAGTTGCCGCGGAAGATGTCGGCGAACCGCGAGGAGATGACGGCCTGGAAGCCGTAGTTCTGCAGCGCCCAGACGGCGTGCTCCCGGGAGGAGCCGGTGCCGAAGTCGGGGCCGGCGACCAGAACCGTGGCGCCCTTGCGCTCGGGCTGGTTGAGCACGAACGACCCGTCCTTGCGCCACGCCTCGAAGAGACCGTCCTCGAAGCCGTCGCGGGTGACCTTCTTCAGCCAGTGGGCCGGGATGATCTGGTCGGTGTCGACGTTGCTGCGGCGCAGCGGCACGGCCCGGCCGGTGTGGGTGGTGAATGCTTCCATGGCTCAGACTCCTGCGGGGGTGGCGGCGGACTCGACCAGATCGGCCGGCGAGGCCAGATGGCCCAGTACCGCGGTGGCGGCGGCGACCTGGGGCGAGACCAGATGGGTGCGTCCGCCCTTGCCCTGCCTGCCCTCGAAGTTGCGGTTGGAGGTCGACGCGGAGCGCTCGCCCGGCGCCAGTTGGTCGGGGTTCATGCCCAGGCACATCGAGCAGCCGGCGTGCCGCCATTCGGCGCCCGCTCCGGTGAAGACCTTGTCCAGGCCCTCCTCGACGGCCTGCAGCGCGACCCGTACGGACCCGGGAACCACCAGCATCCGTACGCCGTCGGCGACTTTGCGGCCGTCCAGGATGGAGGCGGCCGAGCGCAGGTCCTCGATACGGCCGTTGGTGCAGGAACCTACGAAGACGGTGTCGACCTTGATGTCCCGCAGCGGCTGGCCGGCGGTCAACCCCATGTATTCCAGGGCCTTTTCCGCGGCGAAGCGCTCCGAAGCGTCGTCGTACGAAGCGGGGTCGGGGACACTCGCCGACAGGGGCGCGCCCTGACCCGGGTTGGTGCCCCAGGTGACGAACGGCGCCAGTTCGGCGGCGTCGATGAAGACCTCGGCGTCGAAAACGGCGTCGTCGTCGGTGCGCAGCGTCTTCCAGTACTCGACGGCGGCGTCCCACTCCTCGCCCTGGGGGGCGTGGTCGCGGCCGCGCAGATAGTCGAAGGTGGTCGCGTCGGGCGCGATCATGCCCGCGCGGGCACCGGCCTCGATCGACATGTTGCAGATGGTCATCCGGGCCTCCATCGAGAGCTTCTCGATGGCCGAGCCCCGGTACTCCAGGATGTAACCCTGGCCGCCGCCGGTGCCGATCCGCGTGATGATCGCCAGAATGAGGTCCTTGGCCGTGACGTCGTGCGGCAGCTCGCCCTCGACCGTGATCGCCATGGTCCTGGGGCGGGCCAGCGGCAGCGTCTGGGTGGCCAGTACGTGCTCGACCTGGGAGGTGCCGATGCCGAAGGCCAGCGCGCCGAACGCGCCGTGCGTGGAGGTGTGTGAGTCGCCGCAGACCACGGTGGTGCCGGGCTGGGTCAGACCCAGCTGGGGGCCCACGACGTGGACGACGCCCTGCTCGACGTCGCCCAGCGGGTGCAGACGCACGCCGAACTCCGCGCAGTTCTTGCGCAGGGTCTCCAACTGGGCTCGGGAAACGGGGTCCGCGATGGGCTTGTCGATGTCGAGGGTCGGGGTGTTGTGATCCTCGGTCGCGATGGTGAGGTCGAGGCGGCGCACCGGCCGGCCGTTCTGACGGAGACCGTCGAAGGCCTGGGGGCTGGTCACCTCGTGCAGCAGGTGCAGATCGATGAAGAGGAGGTCGGGCTCGCCCTCGGCGCGCCGGACGACATGGTCGTCCCAGACCTTCTCCGCGAGTGTCCTACCCATCGCTTTCCCTCCGGCCGGCTGGTGCAGCCGACGCAACTAGAGATCTTGTTGCGAACCCGTTGATCCGCGGGGCGCTCTTACAGACTGGCGGGTTCTCGGAAAAATTGAACTTGCGTTTCACAGTGTGAGACGTGAATATCGTTGCATGGACAACTCTAGCGGCGTCGGCGTTCTCGACAAGGCAGCTCTGGTATTGAGCGCTCTGGAGTCCGGTCCGGCCACCCTCGCCGGGCTGGTCGCGGCGACAGGGCTCGCACGACCCACGGCACATCGCCTTGCCGTGGCACTGGAACACCACAGGATGGTGGCGAGGGACATACAGGGCCGGTTCATCCTCGGCCCGCGGCTGGCCGAGCTGGCCGCGGCTGCGGGCGAGGACCGGCTGCTGGCCACGGCAGGGCCCGTGCTCACGCATCTGCGCGATGTGACCGGCGAGAGCGCGCAGCTCTACCGCCGGCAGGGAGACATGCGCATCTGTGTGGCGGCGGCCGAGCGGCTGTCCGGACTGCGGGACACCGTGCCGGTGGGCTCCACGCTCACGATGAAGGCCGGTTCGTCGGCCCAGATCCTGATGGCGTGGGAGGAGCCGGAGCGGCTGCACCGCGGCCTGCAGGGCGCGCGCTTCACGGCGACGGCACTGTCCGGCGTACGGCGCCGGGGCTGGGCCCAGTCGATCGGCGAGCGGGAGCCGGGTGTGGCCTCGGTCTCGGCTCCGGTGCGCGGCCCCTCGAACCGTGTGGTCGCGGCGGTCTCGGTCTCCGGACCGATCGAGCGCCTGACGCGCCACCCGGGCCGGATGCACGCCCAGGCGGTCATCGACGCCGCCGGCCGTCTCAGCGAAGCCCTCCGCCGCACCGGCTGACCCACCTTCTCCCACCTCCGGCCGGCCGCTCCGACGCCGCAGCGGCCGGCCGGAGGTGCGTGCGGTGCCCACGGCCCGCGCGCGAAAGGTCACTTGCCGACGGGGCACCGCGGAGCCCGTCGCAGGGCAGCGGAACTCCCTTGGCGGACAGGCCGGTTGCCGTGTGCCCAACTCGCCGGTACGGACACGGAGTTCGGGACGGCGAGACACAGGGGAACGACAGGCACGGGAACGCGAAAAGACCCTCCGCGATCACGCGGAGGGCCTCGTCGATCTGTACCCCCGACCGGATTCGAACCGGCGCTACCGCCTTGAGAGGGCGGCGTGCTAGGCCGCTACACAACGGGGGCCTTGCGGATGAGCTCCGCGAGCTGGCCTACCAGGACTCGAACCTAGAATGACGGTACCAGAAACCGTAGTGTTGCCAATTACACCATAGGCCATGGTGGTTCAGACCAGTACCCCCGACCGGATTCGAACCGGCGCTACCGCCTTGAGAGGGCGGCGTGCTAGGCCGCTACACAACGGGGGCCCTAGCGATCCCACCCGGCCGGAGCCGGGTGATGTCACTGCGCAGTCATCGGGTGCGACCCTGATGATCAGCAGGATGGATCTGTACCCCCGACCGGATTCGAACCGGCGCTACTGCCTTGAGAGGGCAGCGTGCTAGGCCGCTACACAACGGGGGCGATGCAGATGAGCTCTGCGAGCTGGCCTACCAGGACTCGAACCTAGACTAACTGAACCAGAATCAGTCGTGCTGCCAATTACACCATAGGCCATCAAAACGCAACCCCCTAATGGGGGTTTTTGTTTGATTTGCGCCTTCCGGTCGGGCCTTTCGGCCTTCTCGGGCGGCGCAGGAAGAACATTACCCGAAGGTGTCCGGCGCTCCAAAACGGGATTCGCCGCGCAGGAGGCCCGGCAGCTGCTCGAGACCGGTGATCCGGATCAGTTCCGGACGGCCGCCGAGTCCGGAGCGGTCCAGCCACACTCCGGCGAGTCCGGCCTCGACCGCTCCCCGTGCGTCGATGTCCGGCTGATCACCGACGTACATCACTTCTCCGGGCGGCAGTCCGAGCGCTTCGCAGGCGGCGTGGAAGGCCGCGGCGGCGGGCTTGGAGACCCCGAGATCGGCCGCGCACAGCATCACCTCGAACCGGTCGCGCACCCCCAGCACCCGCAGCTTGCGCTCCTGGTTGAGGAGCGAGGAGTTGGACAGCACGGCGTGCCGGTACTCACCCGCCAGCAGGTCCAGCGCGGGGACCGCGTCCGGGAAGAGGGACCAGGCGGCCTCGAAGTGGACGATGTAGCGGTCGAACCAGGCGTCGGCCTCGGGATCGGCGAGCGTCCGGCCGGTGAACGCCCGTACACGATCACGTCGCTGCCCCTGCCAGTCGGTCTCGCCGGCGGAGAAGCGTGCCCAGTGCACCTCGGTGATCTCCCGCCAACGGCAGAGGGCCTGGTCGGCGGAGTCGTATCCGTCGGCCAGGCCCTCGGCCTGAAGGTGCTGCATCATGCCGGTGCGGTCGGCGTTCGCGTAGTCGAAGATCGTGTCGTCGATGTCCCACAGGACGGCGCGGATCGGCATGGTCCAACCGTACCCGGGGCGCCCGACGGCGGCCCGGGTTCGCTCTACGCGGCCAGCTTCGCCAGCGCAGCGTCGATGCGGGCCAGGGTCTTCTCCTTGCCCAGGATCTCCAGCGACTCGAAGAGCGGCAGGCCGACCGTGCGGCCGGTGACCGCGACGCGGACCGGGGCCTGGGCCTTGCCGAGCTTGAGACCGTGGGCCTCGCCGGCGGCCAGGACGGCCTCCTTGAGGGACTCGGCGCTGTTCCAGTCCGCGGCCTCGAGCTTCTCGCGGGCCGTGCGCAGCAGCGCGTCCGAGCCCTCCTTCATCGCCTTCGTCCACGACGCCTCGTCCTCGACGGGAGCGTCGAGGTAGAGGAAGTCGACATTGGCGGTGATGTCGGAGAGCACGGTCAGCCGGGTCTGGGCGTACGGAGCGATCGCCTCCCAGGCCGCCTGGTCGAACTGCTCGGGCGCCCAGTTGGCGTGCGGTGCCTTCAGCCAGGGGCCGCACGCCTCGGTGAACGCCTTCACGTCCAGGCGGCGGATGTGGTCCGCGTTGATCGCCTCGGCCTTCTTCAGGTCGAAGCGCGCCGGGTTGGCGTTCACGTCCACGATGTCGAACTTCGCGACCATCTCCTCCACCGAGAAGATGTCCTGGTCGGCGGAGAAGGACCAGCCGAGCAGCGAGAGGTAGTTGAGCAGCCCCTCGGGCAGGAAACCGCGCTCGCGGTAGATGTTGAGGGACGCCTGCGGGTCGCGCTTGGAGAGCTTCTTGTTGCCCTCGCCCATCACGTACGGCAGGTGGCCGAAGGACGGGATCTCCTTGGCGACGCCCAGCTCGATCAGCGCCTTGTAGAGCGCGATCTGGCGCGGGGTGGAGGAGAGCAGGTCCTCGCCGCGCAGGACGTGCGTGATCTCCATCAGCGCGTCGTCGACCGGGTTGACCAGGGTGTACAGCGGTGCGCCGTTGGCGCGGACGATGCCGTAGTCCGGGACGTTGTCCGGCGTGAAGGTCAGTTCGCCGCGGACCAGGTCGGTGAAGGTGATCGGCTCGTCGGGCATCTTGAAGCGGACGATGGCCGGGCGGCCCTCCTCCTTGTACCGGGCGATCCGCTCGGCGGAGAGGTTGCGGCAGGTGCCGTCGTAGCCGGAGGGCTTGCCGGCCAGCCGGGCGGCGTCGCGGCGGGCCTCGAGCTCGACCGCTGTGCAGAAGCACTCGTAGGCGTGGCCGCCCTCCTTCAGCTTCCGGGCGACGTCCTGGTAGATCTCCATCCGCTGCGACTGGCGGTAAGGAGCGTGGGGGCCGCCCTTCTCGGGGCCCTCGTCCCAGTCGAGACCCAGCCAGCGCATCGAGTCGAGCAGCTGGTCGTACGACTCCTCGGAGTCACGCGCCGCGTCGGTGTCCTCGATGCGGAAGACCATGGTGCCCCCGTTGTGCCGGGCGAAGGCCCAGTTGAACAGGGCGGTGCGGACCAGGCCCACATGGGGGTTGCCGGTCGGCGAAGGACAGAAACGTACGCGGACATTCGCGTTAGCCACGCTTGATCACCTTGTTGGCGAGAGTGCCGATACCTTGAATGGTGACGGCGACCTCGTCGCCGACGTTGAGCGGACCGACCCCTGCAGGGGTGCCCGTGAGGACGACGTCGCCCGGGAGCAGCGTCATCGCCTCGGTGATGTTGACGATCAGGTCCTCGATGGAGTGGATCATCTGGCTCGTCCGGCCGAGCTGGCGCTGTTCACCGTTGACGGTGCACTGCACGGCGAGGTCGCTCGGGTCGAGATCCGTCTCCACCCAGGGGCCCAGCGGGCACGAGGTGTCGAAGCCCTTGGCCCGGGACCACTGCTTCTCGCGCTTCTGCACATCGCGGGCGGTGACGTCGTTGGCGCAGGTGTAGCCGAGGATGACGTCCCTGACCCGCTCGCGCGGGACCTCGCGGCACATCCGGCCGATGACGACGGCCAGTTCGGCCTCGTGGTGCAGCTCCTGGGAGAAGGAGGGGTACGCGATGTCGTCGCCGGAGCCGATCACCGAGGTGGACGGCTTGAAGAACGCGAACGGAACGTCGGGGACCTCGTTGCCGAGCTCTGCCGCGTGCTCCGCGTAGTTGCGGCCGAAGGCCACGACCTTGCTGGGGAGCACGGGCGGCAGCAGCCGGACCTTGCTCAGCGGGACCTTGGTGCCGGAGAGCTCGAACTCCGCGAACGGAATGCCCTTGATGATGTCCAGGACGAGCTCGTCGGGGCGGTCGCCCTCGACCGCGCCGAAGGCGACATTGCCGTCGATGGAGAACCTGGCGATGCGCACGGGATGCGGATGCCCCTCTACTACTTCTTACGCTGCTGGCGTCTGACGCTTCAGGCTAACGCGGTGAGGGGCTCCCGCCTCGCGCATTACGCTGCGGGGGCGTCCATGAGGATGGTGCGGCGAGGGTTCGCCGTCTGCGTGGGAAGATCGATCGAGTGCTCCGGCTGCTCCGGCGTCTGCAACTGGTCCGCGTCGTCGAGGTGGGCGAGGGTGGTGCGCCGGGGGTTGGCTATGTTGCGGAACATCATCGTCTTCATCGGTTGTTTCAGACCTTTGTCGCGTACGGCCGCTCACTGAGCGGCGGTTGACGGATTGCCCATCCCTGTAAAGCCACAGGCTAAACATCCAATTCCCCGGCAAGGGTCATGGAAGTCCGTGATCTACGTGTGAGTTTGCTCACGAGTTGACAGGCAATTCAGGCATCACGGACAGTGGATCGTCCACAGTGAAACGGACATTGCGTAGCTGAAGCTGCCATTCCGCTCCTGATCATGGCGACTGGGACACCCCCCGACCGCTCTCCACTGGTAGAGAAACGTCCGGTTCGCCCGGAAACGCTCTCCACGTCATGTGACATGACGCTTACACGGTGTCACGCAGGTCACAGCACAGTACGCGGCCCTTGTTGGAGATCCGGCACTGTGCTGGAATTCCACGCACCGCCGCGGTTTCAGGCCGGCGCGCAAAGGGCGCAACGCAGCGCCGAGCAGCGGCGGGAAAGGGGGAAGCGCCGGTCACTTCACGACCACCCAAAGGGGCGCTGGCCGCGCCCCACCGACGCCGACACCGTCCCACCGCTCAAACGGGGGGACGCCTGGTCCAGAGGTTGCGACGCTAGTGCAGGGACGTTTCAAGAGGGATGGCAGCGCTGCGGCGGAACAGGAGCCGCGCGGCGGGACCGACCGCGGCTCCTCGCCCCAGCACGCCCAGCACACCCACAAGGCAGATCCGGCAGGGCCCGGCGACGGTGGCACACGCCCCGGCGCGGCGGCTCCCGGTGGCGACGGGCCCAAGGCTCCGCCGAAGGCGAAGAGCCCCACGGACACCGGCTCACGAATAGCTCTGCGCAACTGGCGCATCAGCACGCGACTCGTGTCGCTGCTGACGCTGCCGGTCGTCGCGGCGACGACGCTGGGTGGACTCCGTATCAACGAGTCCATGGACGACATGCGGCAGCTGGATCACATGCAGCTGCTCACCGACATGACCAACCAGGCGACCGAGCTCGCGCAGGCCCTCCAGGCGGAGCGTGACCTGACGGCCGGCCCGTTGGCCAACAACCCCGACGCCGCCGACTTCAAGGTCACCGGGCCGCGTACCGCGACGGACCGCGCCAGGAAGGCCTTCCTCGAAGGCACGCGCGACATCCCGAACACGGACCAGGACGACGCGCTCGAGAGCATCCGCGCGAACGCCAACCAGATCGCCGTACAGGTCAACGGCCTCGGCGCGATCCGCGAATCGGCGTACGCCCCCGGCCTTCCGCCCTCCCTGACGGTGGAGAGCTACCACCGGCTGATCGAATCTCTGCTGAGCCTCTCCCAGGACATGGCGCAGGCGACCAGCAACCCGGAGATGATCAAGCGCACCCGTGCGCTGACGGCCTTCTCGTCCGCCAAGGAATACGCTTCCATGCAGCGCGCGATCATCGCCGCCGCGCTGCCCGCCGGTACCGACTCCAAGGGCCTCGGCCTCAAGGAGAACGACCGTCTCTACGGCAAGGCGGCCCTGGAGAACGGCGAGAGTTCGCTGAAGGCCTTCGAGTCGGTCTACTCCTCCTCGGGCGGCAACGCCCAGGAGCTCACCGACCCGATGGAGAACGGCAACCCGACGATCGAGGCGGCGACCAAGTACGCCAAGCGCGTCCTCGACAACCCGAAGGGTCTCGAGACCCGGGACACCCGCTCCCACCTGGACTGGACCGACGACTACGGCGTCCGCCTCCAGGCCATGCGTGTCATCGAGTCCACGCTGCTCGGGCAGATGGAGGCCAAGGCACGTGAGCTCCGCGAGGAGTCGCAGCGCGACGCGATCATCAACGGTGCGCTGATCCTCCTCGTCCTCGGTGTCTCGCTCGTCGGCGCCTTCGTCGTGGCCCGCTCCATGATCCGCTCGCTGCGCCGGCTGCAGGACACGGCCACCAAGGTCGCCCAGGACCGTCTGCCGGACCTGGTCAAGCAGCTCTCCGAGTCGGACCCGCAGGACGTCGACACCTCGGTGGAGTCCGTCGGTGTCCACTCCCGGGACGAGATCGGCAAGGTGGCCGCGGCCTTCGACGACGTGCACCGCGAGGCCGTCCGCCTCGCCGCCGAGCAGGCCCTGCTGCGAGGCAACGTCAACGCGATGTTCACCAACCTCTCGCGCCGCTCCCAGGGCCTTATCCAGCGCCAGCTCTCGCTGATCTCCGAGCTGGAGTCCCGCGAGGCCGACCCGGACCAGCTGTCCTCGCTCTTCAAGCTGGACCACCTCGCGACCCGTATGCGCCGCAACGGCGAGAACCTCCTCGTCCTCGCGGGCGAGGAGCCGGGCCGCCGGTGGACCCGGCCGGTCCCGCTGGTCGACGTCCTGCGTGCCGCCGCGTCCGAGGTGGAGCAGTACGAGCGCATCGAGCTGGCCGCGGTCCCCGCGACCGAGGTCGCCGGCCGCGTCGTCAACGACCTCGTGCACCTGCTCGCAGAGCTGCTGGAGAACGCGACGTCGTTCTCCTCCCCGCAGACGAAGGTCCGCGTCACCGGTCACGCACTGCCCGACGGCCGTGTGCTGGTCGAGATCCACGACACCGGCATCGGCCTCTCCCCCGAGGACCTCGCCGCGATCAACGAGCGGCTGGCGTCGCCGCCCACCGTGGACGTCTCGGTCTCCCGGCGCATGGGTCTGTTCGTGGTCGGCCGCCTGTCGCTCCGTCACGGCATCCGTATCCAGCTGCGCCCCTCCGACTCCGGCGGCACGACCGCGCTGGTCATGCTCCCCGTCGACGTCGCACACGGCGGCAAGAAGGCTCCCGGCGGTCCCGGTGCTCCGGGCAACGGCCAGGGTGCCGTGCCTTCCTCCGGCGGCCCCGCGGGCCCCGGTGGCCGCCCGGCCGGCGGTTCGGGTACGGGCGGCGGCAGCCGTCCGGGCATCGGCGGCGGTCCCGGCGGCGCGGGTGCTCCCGCGGGCAGCCGGCTCGGCGCCGGCGCTCCCCGCGGCCAGGTCGGTGCGGGTTCCGCCGCGCGTCCCGCGCTTCCGGGCCGTGACGGTGGTCCCGGCCAAGGTCAGTCCGGCCAGGGCCGGCAGGGCGGCGGTCTCGCCGGGGCGTTCGGCTCCGGTGCGGGCCGCGGTGCCCAGAACGCTCCCGCCCGCGGCGAGGGCCGCCCGAACGGCAACGGCTTCCAGCAGCAGGGCACGGGCGACCGCGGCCGGCAGCTGCCCGCCTCCGGCGCTCCGCGTGCCGAACTGCCCGGTGCCGGTGGCCAGCAGCGTCCCCCGAGCACCAGCTGGGGCAGCGAGCAGCCGCCCGCCCGTCCGCAGCGTCCCGCGGACTCTCCGCGCGGGCACGAGGACAACGACGCCGCCCGCGGCGTCGGCGCGACGGCGGAGTTCGCCCGTCCCGACTACAACGCCCCGCCGACGCAGCAGGGTTCGGGTTCCTCGACCGGGCAGTTCGTGCGCCCGGACGTGTTCGGCCCGCCCGCTTCGGCAGGTTCGGCGCAGGGCAGCCAGTTCGCGCCGCCGCGTAACGGCTCCCAGGGCGGTGCTTCGCAGGACCCCGCGTCCACCGCGCAGTTCGCCCGCCCCGACCTCGGTGCCCCGCAGCCGCCCGCCCCGGGCAGGGCTCCGGCCCCGCGCGGTCGCGACGGCCGGGACAACGCCGACCAGGGCGCGCGCCGTCCGAACGCGCTGCCGCCCCAGCCGCAGCCGGAGGCTCTGCCACCGGCCGGTCCGGGCGACGGCCGTACGCCGCTGTACGACACGCTCGAGACGAACTGGTTCCACGGTGGCGGCGCGCAGGGCAATCAGTCCGGCGAGCAGGAGCCGTCGCAGCCCGCGTCGTCCGCCATCCCGCCGCAGCCGGCACAGCGTCCGGCTCCGCCGGTCCCGCCGCGCACCCCCGCCGCGGCTCCGCAGAACGGCCAGGGCACCAACGGCGGTGGCTGGCGCACCTCCCCCAATGACGAGCTGGTACGTCAGGCCGAGCGGGTCAGGAAGCCCGCGGCCGGCGGCGTCACCACCTCCGGCCTGCCCCGGCGGGTCCCGCGCGCCAACCTTGTCGCGGGCACCGCTCAGGAGCAGACCACCCCATCAGGTCCGCAGGTCTCGCGTGCGCCGAACGACGTGCGCGGCCGGCTGACCAACCTCCGTCGTGGCATTCAGCAGGGCCGTCAGCAGAACTCGACGACCGGCAGCTTCAACCTCGGCCCCACTCACCAGCAGGAGCGATAGTTGAGCCCGATGAGCCAGGCGGCGCAAAATCTGAACTGGTTGATCACCAACTTTGTGGACAACACCCCTGGGGTGTCCCACACGGTGGTGGTCTCCGCCGACGGTCTACTGCTGGCCATGTCCGAAGGCTTCCCCCGTGACCGCGCCGACCAGCTGGCCGCCGTGGCGTCCGGGCTGACCTCGCTGACCGCGGGGGCGTCCCGGATCTTCGAAGGGGGACCGGTCAGCCAGACCGTCGTGGAAATGGAACGGGGCTTTCTTTTCCTGATGTCCGTCTCGGACGGTTCGTCGCTGGCCGTGCTCGCACATCCCGAGTGCGACATCGGCCTCGTCGGCTACGAGATGGCGCTCCTCGTCGACCGTGCGGGCAGTGTCCTCACTCCGGACCTGCGCGCCGAGCTTCAGGGAAGCCTTCTGCACTGACCCGCTCTCTCCCCCACACTGATCAGGTACGTGCACCGCACCACCCCGTCAGGTCGCCCAATGGCCCCCCACCGGCCCATTCAGACGGCACGCCGACCACTTGCTGTCCCGCCCGGAGGACTCATGACCCCGCCAACCGCCTCTCACGATCCGTACGGAGCGTCAGCCGACGCCTACGGACTTGAGGGCGACCAGCCGCTGGTACGTCCGTACGCCATGACCGGCGGACGGACCCGGCCTCGCTATCAGCTAGCGATCGAGGCGCTGGTGAGCACCACGGCCGATCCGGCGCTTCTTGCCGGGCTGCTCCCCGAGCACCAGCGGATCTGCCACCTGTGCCGCGAGGTCAAGTCGGTGGCGGAGGTCTCGGCCCTGCTGTCCATGCCGCTCGGGGTGGCCAGGATTCTCGTGGCCGACCTGGCGGAGGCGGGGATGGTGGCGATCCACCAGCCGGGCAACGGAGAGGCCGGGGGCACGCCGGATGTGACACTGCTCGAAAGGGTGCTCAGTGGACTTCGCAAGCTCTAGCGGAGGTGCTGGTCTTCAGGGCCGCTCGACCACCAGCGCGAAGATCGTGGTGGCGGGCGGATTCGGCGTGGGCAAGACCACGTTCGTGGGCGCCGTCTCGGAGATCAACCCGCTGCGTACCGAGGCCGTCATGACGTCTGCGTCCGCGGGCATCGACGACCTGACGCACACCGGGGACAAGACGACGACAACCGTCGCCATGGACTTCGGCCGCATCACCCTGGACCAGGACCTGATCCTGTACCTCTTCGGTACACCCGGACAGGACCGCTTCTGGTTCATGTGGGACGACCTCGTACGCGGAGCCATCGGCGCCGTCGTCCTGGTCGACACACGCCGCCTCGCCGACTGCTTCCCCGCCGTCGACTACTTCGAGAACAGCGGCCTGCCCTTCGTCATCGCACTCAACGGATTCGACAGCCACCAGCCGTACAACCCCGAAGAAGTACGCGAAGCCCTCCAGATCGGCCCCGACACCCCGATCATCACCACCGACGCCCGCCACCGCGCGGACGCCAAGAGTGCCCTGATCACACTGGTCGAACACGCCCTGATGGCCCGGCTTAAGTAGACGGCAACATACGGCACTTGTCGTAGTTGTGCCTGGGTGGGCTGTGTCCTTTGACACGGCCCACCCGCATGTTCATAACGTTTCGACAGAGAATTGAAGAGCGTTCAACACCCGGTGCGCACGGCCGGTATCACTGTGCTCATATTTCTCTGGGCATTTGATGGGACTCACTCTTTATGCCCGTTTTATCTGTGGCTCCCACTACTCGGAATGGCTGATTCCAACTGTTTGGAACGGACCCACCCCGCATGCTGAAATTCGACGAACTCCCTAGTAGTACGGCTCTGAACGAAACACGGCACAGCGTTGGTGCCGACGCCGAGAGGTTGTTGGTCGAGTGAGGCGAAGCATGACGAGCTCCGCAGAGCAGCAGGCGCGGGGCAACTTCACCCCGCCGCCGCGCACAGCGGCGTCGCCTGTGGCAGAGCCAGGGCCGCCCCCGGGTACCGGCGGCAGCTCCAGCCGGCTCTCCCCCCGTAACTGGCGCGTCCCGACCCGTCTGAACGCGATCCTCCTCATACCCGTGCTCGTGGGCCTGGTCATGGGCGGTTTCCAGGTCAAGAGCTCGATCGACACCTGGAACGAGGCCCAGGACGCCGAGAAGACGGCGCTCATCGTGCGCGCCGCCTCGAAGTACGGCCAGGCGCTGCTCAACGAGCGCGACCTCACGGCCCAGCCGCTGCTCACCTCCACGAGCGCCCAGGCCCGTACCACCGGTCCCGTGGCGAAGGCCTACGAGACGACCGACGCGGCCAAGGACGAGTTCGACGTCGCCGTCCAGGACATGCCCGGGAAGCAGGGCCTGGAGCGCCGTCTGGCACTGTTCCGCAACGAGGAGCCCCAGCTCGAGAAGCTGCGCAAGGGCGCCTACACCGTGGCGCTGGAGTCCGAGTCGGCAGTCGGAACAGAAGAGGGCTACGTCAAGATCCAGCACTCGCTGATGGAGTTCTCCAACGAACTCGGCCTCGGCACCGGCAACGTCACCAGCTACGGCCGCACCGTTTACGCCATTCAGCTCGCCAAGGCGGCCGAGTCCCTGCAGCGCTCCATTGGTACACACCTCTTGGTGCGGCCGAGCAAGGACAAGGCCACGCTCGCCAAGCAGACGGTGGCGTTCAATTCGTACAACTACCTCGAGCAGATCGCGCTCGGCGAGTACGTCTCCGGCGGCACCCAGGCCGACGCGGACAAGCTCAAGGCGATCATGCTGGGGAAGGCCGCCGAAGGCCAGAAGCAGCTGGAGAGCGCAGGCCTCAAGCCGCCCGTCGGGCCGGACCGTTCCGTCCTCACCGGTATGGCCCGCGCGATCGGCACCGGCGCCGACCCCGCCGAGCTGAAGAAGAAGGACGTCTTCTACGAGACGTGGATGGGCGCCGCCACCGCCAAGTTCGACGGTTACACCGAGATCGAGAACGACCTCGTCGACAAGGCCGTGAACGAGGCCGTCTCGATCTCCGACGACGCCAAGCGCGACGCCATCCTCAACGGCGCCATCGTCATCATCGCCCTGCTCACGGCGTTCGTCCTGGCCGGCCTCATGGCCCGCCAGATGAGCCGCTCGATGCGCCAGCTGCGCACCGCCGCCTTCGGCATCGCCGAGCAGCGTCTGCCGATGCTGGTCGACCAGCTCTCGCGTACGGAGCCCGGCCGCGTCGACACCCGGGTGCAGCCGATCCCCATCGACACCCAGGACGAGATCGGCGAAGTCGCCCGCGCCTTCGACCAGGTCCACCGCGAGGCCGTCCGGCTCGCCGCCGAGCAGGCCATGCTCCGTGGCAACGTCAACGCGATCTTCACCAACCTGTCGCGCCGCAACCAGTCGCTCATCGAGGGTCAGCTGACCCTGATCACCGACCTGGAGAACAACGAGGCCGACCCGGACCAGCTGGAGAACCTCTTCAAGCTGGACCACCTCGCGACCCGTATGCGCCGCAACGGCGAGAACCTCCTGGTCCTCGCCGGCGAGGAGCCCGGCCGCCGCTGGAACCAGCCGGTGCCGCTCGTCGACGTGCTGCGCGCCGCCTCCTCCGAGGTGGAGTCGTACGAGCGCATCGAGCTGACCGGTGTGCCCGAGACGGACATCCACGGCCAGGCCGTGACCGACCTCGTGCACCTGCTCGCCGAGCTGCTGGAGAACGCCACCACGTTCTCCTCGCCGCAGACCAAGGTCCGGGTGACGGCCACCAGGCTCCCCGACGGCCGGGTCATGATCGAGATCCACGACAAGGGCATCGGCCTGACCGCCGAGGACTTCGCCGACATCAACCACAAGCTGGCCAACCCGCCGACGGTGGACGCCGCCGTCTCGCAGCGCATGGGCCTGTTCGTGGTCGGCCGCCTCGCCGACCGGCACGGCGTCCGGGTCCAGCTGCGGCCCTCCGGCGAGCAGGCGGGCACCACCTCGCTGGTCATGCTCCCGGACGCCATCACTCACGGTGGCGGCGGCGAGCCGCTGCCCGAGGACGACTTCACGGTCTCCCAGATCATCCCGGAGCAGTCGGCCTTCGAGCCGGCCCCGATGCTCACGGCCGCGGAGCTCGGCTTCGACGACTCCCGGTACGAGGAGCCCGAGTCCGCGCAGCTCGACCCGGTGAACCGCTCCCTGATGCGTGAGGAGCGCCGCGCGGCGCTCGAGGCGCAGGCACAGGGCGGCGACCGCCCGCTGTTCGGCCAGGAGCCGGACTACGGCCAGGACCAGGGCTATGCCCAGGACCGGGGGTACGCGCAGCAGCAGGAGCAGGGATACGGGCAGCAGGAGCCGCAGTACACCTCCGACTACGGCCAGGACTTCTCGGACCAGGGCTACGGCCAGGACCAGTCCGGCCAGGCGTACGGCAACTACCCGGCGGTCAACGGCTACCCGGAGCACCAGGAGCAGCCCGAAACCGCATATGCGGAAGCCAATTACCAGGCACCGCAGAGCTCCGAGCAGCAGTACGCCGACCAGTACGATCCCCAGTCCCACCAGGGTGAGTGGCAGGATCAGAACGGCTACCAGGGTGCGTACGAGCCGGAGTACCGACCGGAATCGGAATCTGCGGCCGGCGCCCCCGCGCAAGCCCCTGAGAGCGTAGGCTTCGACCGTCCGGGACCCTCGCCGAGCAACAGCCACGAGCTGACCGACGCGGGTCTGCCGCGGCGCGGCAGCAACCAGCCGTCGCAGCCGCAGCAGCCGTCCCAGACCCAGCAGGCTCAGCAGTGGCAGCAGCCGGCAGAGCAGCCCCAGCCGGCTCCGCAGAGCAGTCGGTCCGAGACGGCCGGCGGCAGCGACGACTCCGCCGACGGCACGGACTGGCGCTCGACCAACGATGCGCGCTGGCAGCGGGCGGAGAAGCTCCGTGAGCCGAAGGCGGGCGGGGTCACCTCGTCCGGACTTCCGCGGCGGGTGCCCAAGGCCAACCTCATCGAGGGCACGGCGGAGCAGACCACGCAGCGGGGCCCCCAGGTCTCCCGCGCCCCGGAGGACGTGCGCGGCAGGTTGAGCAACCTGCGGCGTGGTGTCCAGCAGGGACGCAGCGCGGGAACGGACACGAACGGACCGGCCACTTACGATCGAAACAGTGGCTCGGGCAGTACCTACAACCAGGAGCGTTAGTGTGAGCCCGATGAGCCAGGCGGCGCAGAATCTGAACTGGTTGATCACCAACTTCGTGGACAACACCCCTGGGGTGTCCCACACCGTGGTGGTCTCCGCCGACGGACTCCTGCTGGCGATGTCCGAGGGTTTCCCGCGGGACCGAGCCGATCAGCTGGCGGCAGTGGCCTCCGGTCTGACGTCTCTGACCGCGGGAGCGTCAAGGATCTTCGAAGGCGGCGCGGTCAACCAGACAGTCGTGGAGATGGAGCGCGGCTTCCTCTTCATCATGTCGATCTCCGACGGCTCCTCGCTGGCGGTGCTCGCGCACCCGGAGGCCGACATCGGTCTCGTGGGCTATGAGATGGCTCTGCTGGTGGACCGGGCCGGCAGTGTGCTGACCCCGGACCTCCGTGCGGAGCTCCAGGGCAGTCTTCTCAACTAACAGACGGACAGTGCGTTTCACGCCACCGCACCATAGGGTGCGGTGGCGCGGCTCCACAGGGACAGGGACCGGCTACCGGCAGTCGGAGGAGGAAACGTGGCAACACCCCCAGGCGGACGCCCCTATGACGGCGGTGCTCACCAGATGCCGGGTGAGCACTCTCAGAACCGCTTCAATTTTCCTTCGACGCCGAGCAGACAGGGCGGCCCCTACCAGCAGTCGCCGTACGACCAGCAGCAGCAGCCGCGCATCCAGCCGGTGCAGCCGCGGCGGGCGCCGGAGCCCGCGGGCTCCGGATCGGGTACGCACAACCCGCTGGTGCGTCCGTACGCGATGACCGGTGGCCGGACCCGGCCCCGCTATCAGCTCGCCATCGAGGCGCTGGTGTCGACCACGGCCGATCCGGCCCGGCTGCAAGGGCAACTGCCCGAGCACCAGCGGATCTGCCGGCTGTGCTTCGAGATCAAGTCGGTCGCGGAGATCTCGGCACTTCTTACCATTCCCCTCGGCGTTGCCCGGATCCTCGTCGCCGACCTGGCGGAGGCCGGACTTGTCGCCATCCACCAGCCCGGCGGCGACGAGTCCGCCGGCGGCCAGCCAGACGTGACACTGCTCGAAAGGGTGCTCAGTGGACTTCGCAAGCTCTAGCGGCGGTGCAGCCCGCTCAACCACCAGCGCGAAGATCGTGGTGGCGGGCGGATTCGGCGTGGGCAAGACCACGTTCGTGGGCGCCGTCTCGGAGATCAACCCGCTGCGTACCGAGGCCGTCATGACGTCTGCGTCCGCGGGCATCGACGACCTGACGCACACCGGGGACAAGACGACGACAACCGTCGCCATGGACTTCGGCCGCATCACCCTGGACCAGGACCTGATCCTGTACCTCTTCGGTACACCCGGACAGGACCGCTTCTGGTTCATGTGGGACGACCTCGTACGCGGAGCCATCGGCGCCGTCGTCCTGGTCGACACACGCCGCCTCGCCGACTGCTTCCCCGCCGTCGACTACTTCGAGAACAGCGGCCTGCCCTTCGTCATCGCACTCAACGGATTCGACGGCCACCAGCCGTACAACCCCGAAGAAGTACGCGAAGCCCTCCAGATCGGCCCCGACACCCCGATCATCACCACCGACGCCCGCCACCGCGCGGACGCCAAGAGTGCCCTGATCACACTGGTCGAACACGCCCTGATGGCCCGCCTGCGGTAGCCGGTACCGCAGGTCCGGTCCCTGCCGGTGCCCTGTCGAAGAAGCCCTCGCCCTCCGTCCGGAGTGCGAGGGCTTCTTCGTACGCCTGGCCCTCTCACGCGCAAGGCCCCGCACACCTGACCGTGGGTCGGGTGTGCGGGGCCTGTGCGGGCGCAGAAGGGCCGGGTGTCAGCCCTGCCAGCTGTGGGAGGGCTGGAAGCCCCGCTGACGCTCCAGGCGGCGCCAGCCGGCCGTGGAACGCCCGCCGTGGGTGGGCGTCTCGGGCTGGGAGGCTGCGCGGGCGAGCAGGACCGCGGTGATCGCGGCCAGCTCCTCGGGGTCGGCGTGCCCCTTCTCGACGCGAAGCAGGGAGGAGGAGGCGGTAGGAGTGCTCATGGCTGATCGGGCTCCGATTTCTTCGCAGGGTTACTGCGGGGGGTTGCCGTGCTTGCGGGACGGCAGGTCGGCGTGCTTGTTGCGGAGCATCGCCAGAGATGCGATCAGCACCTCACGGGTCTCGGCGGGGTCGATGACGTCGTCGACCAGGCCGCGCTCCGCCGCGTAGTACGGGTGCATCAGCTCGGCCTTGTACTCCTTGACCATGCGGGTCCGCATGGCCTCGGGGTCCTCGGCCTCGGCGATCTGCTTGCGGAAGATGACGTTGGCGGCACCTTCGGCGCCCATCACCGCGATCTCGTTCGTCGGCCAGGCGTAGGTGAGGTCCGCACCGATGGACTGGGAGTCCATGACGATGTAGGCACCGCCGTACGCCTTGCGCAGGATCAGGGAGATCCTCGGCACCGTGGCGTTGCAGTACGCGTAGAGCAGCTTCGCCCCGTGCCGGATGATCCCACCGTGCTCCTGATCCACGCCGGGGAGGAAACCGGGGACGTCCAGAAGAGTGATGATCGGGATATTGAAAGCGTCGCACATCTGGACGAAGCGGGCGGCCTTCTCGGAGGCCTCGATGTCCAGAACGCCCGCGAGGGACTGCGGCTGGTTGGCGACGATGCCCACCACCTGGCCGTCGAGACGGGCCAGGGCGCAGATGATGTTCCGGGCCCAGCGCTCGTGGATCTCCAGGTAGTCGCCGTCGTCGACGAGCTCTTCGATCACCTGGTGCATGTCGTACGGACGGTTGCCGTCCGCCGGCACAAGGTCCAGCAGCACGTCCGAGCGGCGGTCGGCGGGGTCCTCGGCGGGCGTTGTCGGCGGGTTCTCGCGGTTGTTGGAGGGGAGCATCGCGAGGAGGTAGCGGACCTCCGCGATGCAGGTCTCCTCGTCGTCGTACGCGAAGTGCGCCACACCCGAGGTCTCGGCGTGCACATCCGCGCCACCGAGCCCGTTCTGCGTGATCTCCTCACCGGTGACGGCCTTGACCACATCCGGACCGGTGATGAACATCTGCGACGTCTCACGGACCATGAACACGAAGTCCGTCAGCGCCGGACTGTAGGCCGCACCACCCGCACACGGACCCAGCATCACGCTGATCTGCGGAATCACACCCGAGGCACGCGTATTGCGCTGGAAGATGCCGCCGTAACCGGCCAGCGCCGAAACGCCCTCCTGGATACGCGCACCCGCACCGTCGTTCAGCGACACCAGCGGCGCACCCGCCGAGATGGCCATGTCCATGATCTTGTGGATCTTCGTCGCATGGGCCTCGCCCAGCGCACCACCGAAGATCCGGAAATCATGTGCATAGACGAAGACCGTCCGGCCCTCCACCGTGCCCCAGCCGGTGATCACACCGTCCGTGTACGGCTTCTTCGCCTCCAGACCGAACCCCGTCGCCCGGTGCCGGCGCAGCTGCTCGACCTCCTTGAACGAACCCTCGTCCAGCAGCAGCGCAATACGCTCCCGAGCCGTCAGCTTGCCCTTGGCATGCTGCGCCTCCGTCGCGCGGTCACTGGGGCCGCGCCGGGCACGGTCGCGAAGATCGTGCAGCTCTGCCACCCGCCCACGGGCGTCGCTCGGCTCGCTGGCGGTCTCGTCCAAAACGGTCATGCTTCGACCCTACGGATCCGACCAAGGAAACCCTCCCGTCGACTCCGTACAGTCTCCGGCCCGTTCTCCTGTCGGCCCTGAACAGAACCATCCGGCACAGCAGCCCAACCACCAGCTCAGGACCACTGTTGTTTGTGGAAGTCCGACAAGGCGTTCAGCTGAGTGTCACTTCACACCGATAGGTCGCCCCTGCCGTGCCCCCGTTCAGGCGGAGCCGCAGTGACCGCCCGACGGCGAGCACCTCGATGCCGTCGTCGTGGGCGACCGCACGGCGGACGGGGTGGTGCCAGGTGATCTCGAAGGGGGCGCCGGTGCGCAGCGGGTCGCTGAGATGCAGCGTCGCGGTGCGGCGCCGCCTGCGCACGAGGATGCTCGCGGGCGCCGTCGTGGTGAGCGGGCCCACCGTACCGGGCTGCCAGAAGTTCGCCGCCGTCAGTCCCAGGGAGCGGACGGTGACGGCCTGGCGGGCCTCGGTGTTGTCGAGGATCTCCAGCCAGTGGCGGTCGTGTGCGCGGGCCGCGACGGTGCGGCGGTTCGCACCCGGCATGAGCAGATAGGCGTACGAGGCGTCCACGGGATCGGTGCCGTGGTCCAGCCAGAGGGTCTGGTAGCGACGGGTTGACCGCTCGGTGGAGCTGGTGGCGTTGATGTCGCTCCAGGCACCGCTGCGGTCCTCGCGCAGGGTGCGCGGCGCCTGCGTCCCGTGCGGGAAGACCCAGCCGCCGTGGCCGTCGAGATGCGCCCAGCCCCGGCCGCGGGTGAAGGCGTTCGTGCCGCCGTCGCCGAGGTTGCGGTTGTCGACGACCGTCTCGACGGGGACGCCGTCGGTGCCGGTGATGCCGGCGCCCAGGCAGATGACGGCATCGGCGACGCAGAACCACGACTTGCGGGCCTGCAGGGTGGAGCCGAGGCCGGCCAGGTGCTGGCCGACGGCGGCGAACTCGCCGTCGGTCGCCCCGCCGACCCAGCGGACGGCTGGTTTGGGCACCCCCCACTCGCCGCCCGCCTTGTCCGCAAGTCGCTTGGTCGACACGGTTGTTCCGGGCAGCCGGTAGAAGTCCACGGTGGGCCAGAACCAGTCGGTGTACTGGCCGCCCTGCGACCGGCCGGGCCACCAGTACAGCATTCCGGCACCGGTGTGCCAGCCGCGCGGATTCTCGCCGTTCCCGCACTCGTAGTACGAGATCCGGTCCGACGCCATCGCGATGTTCGCCGCCCAGCCGGGGCGGCGGTGCACGGCCCGGTCCATGGAGGCGAACAGCCGGTGGCCCACGGGCTCGGGGGCGGCGGGGGCGGACGAGGCGTCGATCGCGTGCAGCCGGGACAGGTCGGCCACGCCGAACTGCGCGCCGCTGAGGATCGGGGTGACGGTGTCCCGCTCGATCCAGCCCTTGATCCGGGCGTGCCAGCGCTCCCGCTCGGCCGCGCTCGCCCCGCCCGCCAGCAGCGCGATCGCCGCGATCAGCGCCTGGCCGTGGAAGTGGTCGCTGCGCATGACCCGGCGTTCGTCGGCCTTGAGGTAACCCCGGCTGATCGCACGGCCGTTGACGCTGTCCATCATCAGGCCGTCGTGGAGAAGAGGCGCGTACGCGTGCTCGACGCTGTCGAGGATGATCTGGCGGCTCGGGTCGGTGACGGCCCAGCTGGACCCGGCGAGCAGCGTGAAGAGCCGCCCCAGGCCGTCGAGCATGACCTGTCCGTACGTACCGGAGTAGGCGACCCAGGTGTGCTGGACGAACGAGCCGTCGGCGTAGAGACCGTCGCCCTGGGTGACGTACGGGAAGACGGGCGAGAGGGCGTCACGGGCGAGCGCGATCTTGCCGGGGGCCTTGCCCAGGACTCCGCGCAGGGCGACCGAGCGGCACAGGTCGACGCGGTTGGCGCCGGTGGAGGTGCCGCTGTAGTCACCGAGCATCGAGTCCGGCACGAAGTGGTCGACGGCGGCGAAGGCGGCGTCGCGCAGGGCCTGGGGCAGTCGGCCGTACAGGACGGCGACGATGTCCATGAGGAGACGGGGGCTGCCGATCTGCCACTCCCACCAGTTGCCGTAGCGGGTGGTGGAGGGGTTGTAGACGGTCGTCGCGAGATGGTCGAGGCCGCGGATGACGTCCGCGAGCAGGCCGGCGTCACCGGTGTGGCCGGTGCCCTGCTGGGCGTACGCCTGGGTCATGGTCCACAGCCGGCTGTAGCTCCGGGTGATGCCGGCGGGTGGATCGAAGGGGGAATCGGGCCACAGGGAGCCGGCGGCGGGGGCCATGGTGGCGCGGAACCGTGCGGCCAGTGTTCCGGTCTCGGCGAGACGGGAGGCGTACGGCTCGGCTGTCGGGTCGTAGTCCGTGCCGAGGCTGATGTCCACCCACCGCAGCCGCAGCCTCTCGTACTCGTCGTCGGCCGCGGCACTCACCCGTGGAGCGAGCGAGAGGGTGAGAGCGCTTGCTCCCGTGGTGGCCAGAAAGGTACGTCGGGACCAGGCTGACGACAGCGGCACGAGAGCCTCCTGTGCGGAAGTGGTTCAGACCGATTGACCTGTTGGTCTAGCACCTCCGACAGACCCCTTCAATGGTCGTGACACGTGCAGCCAGAAAGCGCTTGCATCGCCCACCCACCCGGCCCGCCTCCGCCTTAACCACGACTTATGAACCGTGAAAAACTCCCGAGAGCGCTCTCAGTCACATCTCTTGACGCCTGCACCACCCGTCGCAACAGTGAGAACTCCCCCCACGAGCAACAGGAGTTCTGTCCGTGATATCCCGACGCATGTTCCTGACCGGTGCGGCCGCTGCGGTGACAGCGGCGACCTACCCCGCCTGGGGAAGCGCTCTCAGCCCTTCGGCGAAGGCCTCTGCCCCCACCTGCGAGATCGCCCTGGAGAACAAGTCCCTGCCCGGCACCGTCCACGCTTATGTGACCGGGCACGAGCAGGGCACCGACCGGTGGGTACTGCTGCGCCCGGGCGGCGGCGTCCACTACCCGGAGAACCCTCCCGCTCCCAACACACCGCTTCCCGTCGACTGCGCCATCCCACTGCCTGCGGCGGGTGCCGGCCCCATCGTCCTGACACTGCCTCAGATGTACGGTGCCCGCGTCTACTTCGTACGCGACGACAAGCTGGACTTCTTCGTGAACCCGGGCCCCTCGCTCGTCGAGCCGGCCTTCGCGACCACCACGGACCCCAACTACGGCCGCGTCTGGTCCTTCGCCGAGTTCACCTTCAACCCCGACCAGCTGTACTCCAACATCAGCTACGTCGACCTGGTGACCGCGCTCCCCATCGGCCTGACCCTGACCGGCGACGCCACCCACTCGGTCGCGCCCCTGCCGGACGGAGCGGTGGAGAAGATCGCCGACGGTCTGGCGGCCCAGGCGGACAAGGACGGACAGCCCTGGGACAAGCTCGTCGTGCGCGACTCGGGCGGCAGGGTGCTGCGCGTGATCTCACCGCAGAACCTGATGGCGCCGTTCTTCGACCGGCCGGCCGGGATGCCGTTCCGCGATGTCTTCGACTCCTACATCGACCAGGTCTGGGAGAAGTACCGCTCGACGGATCTGCGGATCGATCTACAGGGCGGACGAGGAGTGTTCACGGGCCGGGTCAGCGGCGACACGCTCACCTTCAACGGCGGCCACACCTTCGCCAGGCCCACGTCGAAGGACATCTTCACCTGCAACCACGGGCCGTTCGCCAACAACCCCGACGACCCCGACGACAAGAAGGGGCTGCTGGCCCGGCTCGCGGCCGGCTTCAACCGGACAACGCTGCTCACCCACCCCGACCAGCCGAACGGCACCACCGCCGCGGACTACTACCGCGACCCGTCCACCAACCACTTCTCGCGCATCGTCCACTCCAACACGCCCATCGGGTACGCGTTCCCGTACGACGACGTGCGCCCGGACAACCAGCCCGACGTCTCCGGCGCGGCCCACGACGGCAACCCGAAGCGCTTCACACTCACCGTCGGGTCCTGACGGGTCGCGAAGGCGATCCCGGCCGCGTCCCCCACCGCGGCCGTCTCGCGTACGTGTCCGCCCTCGGACGGAGGAGGGCGGACACCCGTACGCCTGTTTCAGCAGCCGCCGCAGTTGTAGTACGTCACGTCCCAGTGGTTGCCCTCGTCCGCGTAGACGTTCCCGGACCCGGACTTCCACTGCGGCGCCCCGTCGCCGGGGCGCGCGCCGATGTAGCTGAACGTGTTCTTGATGTAGTTCCCGACGCACGTGCCCTTGCTGAAGTCGAGCTTGTAGCCGTTCCAGTGGGAGTACGTGCCGCCCGCGTGCCCGGTCTCCGTGCCACCGGTGATGTTGAGTGCGCAGCCGCTCGCGCTCCTGAGCGTCTGGGCTCCCTGCGCGGTCGCCAGGTTGAGCTGGTCGAACGAGGTGCACGAGGGGTTGTTCCGGTTGGAGCAGCCGCCGGACGAGGACCAGGTGATCCCGGACGAGCGGAACATCGAGGTGGCCGTGGCATGGCTGATCTTGGTGGCGGCGTGCGCCTCGGTGGCGCCGCCGAGGACGCCGACTCCGGGCGCGAGGAGCGCACCGGAGACGAGGACGAGCGCGCTGAGCGTGGAGCGGAGCTTCATGGCGGGGGATCCCTCCTGCTGATGACCGTTGCTGACCGTGTAATCCGGTGGGGACCGTGCATTCCGGTGGGACGGGCGGTGCAGGTGGCGCAGGGCGATGGTGCCCGAGGTCTACGCGCGTCGCCAGGGTTCCGTCGGCATCCGACACGTGAATCTCTCGGAATGATGTTGAATCTTAAACGGAATAGGCCTACGGTGAATCTCGTTGAAGCTTAAACAACACGCCACCACGTCCCCAAGGAGTGCGTCATGGGTCTCTTCTCCCGCACCAGCGAAGCCACATCCACCGCCGTCGCCACCGCCGAGGTCGACCCCGCGCTGGCCGCCCTGACCGGCGACTACACGATCGACCCGGCCCACAGCAGCGTGGGCTTCACGGTCCGCCACGCGATGGTGACCAACGTCCGCGGCGCCTTCGGCGACCTCTCCGGCTCCCTGCACCTGAACGGCACCGACCCGCAGCACTCGACGGCCGAGATCGACGTGCAGATCGCGAGCATCGACACCGGTGCGGCCGACCGTGACGCCCATCTGCGCAGCGCCGACTTCTTCGACGCCGAGAAGTTCCCGGCGATGACGTTCCGCTCGACGCAGGCGGAGACGCTCGGCGGCGACGCCTACCGCATCACCGGTGACCTGACGATCAAGGACGTCACCCGTCCCCTCTCCATCGACCTGGAGTTCCACGGCTCCGCGACCGACCCCTACGGCAACGAGCGCGTCGGCTTCGAGGGCAGCACCGAGATCCTGCGCTCGGACTGGGGCCTGACCTGGAACGCGGCGCTGGAGACCGGCGGTGTGGTGGTCAGCGACAAGGTGAAGCTGAACTTCGACATCTCGGCGATCAAGTCCGCTGCCTGATCCGGCCCGGTCACTCCCAGAGCGCGCGCCCGTCCTGCCGTCGTACGACGGCCGGGCGGGCGCTCTGTCATGCGGGTTCCCGGGTCCGGGGCGGCACGGGTCAGAACCCGCCGCCTCCGTCGAAGCCTCCCCCGCCGCCGAAGTCCCCGCCGCCGCCCCAGCCTCCGCCGCCGAAGTCGCCGGAGCTGAAGTCACCGCCCGAGTAGTCGCCGCCGCCGTAGTCGCCGCCGCCGTACTCGGCCGCGTACGCGGGGGTGGAGAGCATGCTGCCGAGCACCGTGCCCACCAGCAGGCCGGGGAGCAGGCCGCCGCCGAAGTAGCCGCCGGCCCAGGGACCGTACGCGGGGCCCGCCTCCCAGTACGGGCGGCGGCCGGTGTCCGTCTCGACCGTCCGGGCCATCGGGTCCAGGCCGTACTCCAGGCGGGACGCGTCCGCGGCGCAGACCGGGACGTCGCGGGGCGCGCCGCCCGGCGGTGTCCAGGTCCGGTCCGTCGTCGACAGACCGTGGCGCGGGTCGAAGAAGCACGGGGCGCGGCGCTCCGGTACCGGCAGGCCCGTGCGCCGGGCCTCCAGTGCGGTCAGGCTGTAGCGGCCGTCGTCGAGCGCCTCGGTGACTCCGCGCACGTCGGAGGGGTGGTGGGCCGAGCCCATCAGCGATTTGGCCTTGTCGTACGAGTCGAGTCCGCGCTCGTAGTCGGCGCGCATCGCGTCGTCGGCGCCCTTCTCCGAGGGGTGGAAGTCCAGCCGGTCGAGCTCCTCGCCGAAGGCGGTGATGTCCTCGTCGACGACGACCCGGAGCTTGTCGAGCGCCTCCCGCTCCTCCGCGGCCTTCCTGCGGCGGTTGCGGCGGACGAAGGCGTACGCGCCCGCGCCGCCCGCGGCGAGGACCGCGCCGAGCGCGATCACGGAGCCGGTCGCGCTGCCCTCTTCGCCGCCGGTCGAGCCCCAGGAGGAGGGCGCGCTGCCGCGGGTCTCCGGTATGGCCTTTTCGACGAAGTTGTCCAGCTGGGTGGCGGCGTCGGCGCCGGGCGGTGTCTTGACGTCGGTGACCAGCTTCCGTACGTCCTGGTTGGACAGCACGCTGTTGTCGGCGCCCGCGTTGAAGCCGTCGCCGAGGCGGATGGCGTACACGCCGCTGATGCCGGTCTCGGTGCGGATGGTGCGCAGGACCGACTCGGGCGGGAATTCGGAACCGTTGGGCAGGACCGCCACGAACAGGGGCTTGTCCGCGTCCTTGATCTTCTTGGCCAGGTCGTCGGCGTCGGCGCTGGAGAGCTGCCCGGAGGCGCGCGGGTCCACGTACACCGGCCCGTCCTTCAGGGCCTCGGCCACCGTTTCGGGACCGGTGGCCGCGAACGCTCCCGGCGCCGCCGCGAGAGCGGTCGCCGAGAGCGCAAGCAGCAGACCGGACAGTGCGGTCAGCAGCCTGGTCCTCATATCTCGACGCTACCCGAAAGGGTTCCTTTTCGGGCAGGCACCGGGGGACGGATTCAGGCCGCGCGGTACGCGGCGGTCAGCTGGGCCACCGCTCCCGTCAGGTTTCCGGTGAGCAGCAGGTGGTCCGCGTCGGCGAAGGGCTTCGCCGATCCGGCCGTGATGTGCCCGCCGATCTTCTGCTGGGCGATGAGCCTGGCCTGCGAGATCAGTTCCCTGGCCTCCGGGGAGTGCGCCCGGCCGGTCACCTCGAGGAGCTTCGCCGCGAGGGCGAAGGCCTTGAGAGTGAGCTCACCGCCGGCCGGTGTGCGCTTCAGGGTGGTCAGGCCCCAGCCGTACGGGAACTGCGGGTCGTACGCGGCGTCCCCGACGTTGATCGGCAGCCGGCCGGCCGACCGGGGCCAGGTGACCGGGAGCTGACCGGTGAACGCCCGCCTGCCGTAGAGGACATCGGCGACGCCGTCGCCCTCGGTGCCCGGCAGCCAGGAGGCGACCAGCGCGTCGATGTCGCCGAGCCGGTCGCCGATGAGCTGCGGGCGGCCGGAGACGATCAGGACGGCGCACTTCATCGCGGCGCAGACCGTGTCGACGGCTGCCTTGTCGGCGGTGCTCAGCTCCAGGTCGTGGCCGTTGCCGACGTCACCGACGCCTTCTGCGTACGGGGTCTCGCCGACCACGACCACCCCGACGTCATGGCCCTCGGTCGACGCGGACGCGTCCTTGGAGTACGTGACCGCCCCGGGTGCGGCCTTCTTCATGCCCTCGAGGATCGTCGTGCCGGTGGTGATCTTCCCGGACGAGCCCTGCCAGCTGATCGTCCAGCCGCCGGCCTGGTTGCCGAGGTCGTCGGCGTTGGACCCGGCGACGTACACCTTCTGCGATGTCTTCAGGGGCAGCACCGCCCCGTCGTTCTTCAGCAGCACCTGGGACTTGGCCACGGCCTCGCGGGCCACGGCGCGGTGTGCGGCGGAGCCGACGGCGGAGAGGTTGGAGGTGTCGGCGTACGGCTTTTCGAACAGACCCAGGGCGAACTTCTGCGTCAGGATCCGGGAGACCGCGTCGTCGATCCGGGCCTCGCCGATCCGCCCGGCCGTCACCTCGTCCTTCAACGTCTTCGTGAAGTCCTGGTAGTCGGTCGGAACCATGATCATGTCGAGTCCGGCGTTGACCGACGTGCGCACGTCGCTCGGGTAGTCGCCCGGAATCTGGTCGATGGCCTGCCAGTCGCTGATGACGAAGCCCTTGAAGCCCATCCGGTTCTTGAGCACGCCGTTGATCATTTCGCTGCCGGCGTGCATCTTCACCGGGCCCTGGTCGTCGCCCAGAATGTCCAGCGAGGAGTATGAGGGCATGACCGTACCGGCGCCCCTCCTGACCGCCTCGGCGAACGGTGCGAGATGGACGGCCTCCAGCTCCTGACGGGTGACCTCGGTGATGCCCTGGTCGATCGTGTACGAGCCGGTGGAGGACGACCCGTACCGCGTTCCGCCGTCGCCGACGAAGTGCTTGGCGCTGGTCAGCACCTTGTCGTTGCGGTCGAGGTCCTTGCCGGACGGAGCGCCCTGCATGCCCTTGATCACGGTCTCCATCGCGGTGACCAGCGCGGGGTCCTCCCCGAAGGCCTCGTACGAACGGCCCCAGCGCTCGTCGCGGGTCACGCACAGGCAGGGCGCGAAGTCCCACGGGATGCCGGTGGCACGGACCTCCTTCGCGGTCACGGCACCGGTCCTCTCGGCGACGGCCGGATCGCGGGTGGCTCCGATGCCGATGTTGTGCGGCATGATCGTCGAGCCGATGACGTTGTTGTGGCCGTGGACCGCGTCCACGCCGTAGATCAGCGGGATCTGGAACCGGGTTGCCTGTGCCCGCAGTTGGTAGGCGTCGACCATCTTCGCCCAGGCCTCGGGGGCGTTCGGGGTGGGCACCGAACCGCCGCCGGAGAGCAGCGAGCCGAGGTCGTACGCGGCGATGTCGCCCTGGGACTTGAGGGCGTTGCGCTCGGCCTGGGTCATCTGGCCGGCCTTCTCCGCGAGCGACATCCGCGAGAGCAGGTCGGCCACGCGCTTCTTCACCGGGAGTTTCCTGTCGAGATACGGCAGGCCGTGGGCGTTCACGACGACCTGCGGGGTCTCGGCGGGTGCCTTGGCGCCGGTGACGGTGAGCCTGAGCGGGATCGTCTCCGCCGGCTCGGCCGCACGGTCCTTCCTGGTGGCGACGGTGACCGTCCGGGAGGTGGCGGAGGCAGCACCGGCCGGGAAGGTGACCGTGCCGGAGACCGGGGTGTAGTCGGTGCCGGGCTCGGCGGTGCCGCCCTCGGTGGTGTAGGCGACGGTGACGGGTTCGTCGATCGGGCCCGAGCCGGTGGTGGCGACGGAGATCTTGACCTTCGCCGTGTCACCCTCGCCGACCGGGTGGACGGCCGCGTCGGTGATGACGCTCGCCTTCAGCGCCGGGGCGGCCTTGCCGTACAGCTCGACGCCGTCCATGGCGAACCTGCCGGGCGCGCCGGTGGGAAGGGTGAGCGCGTAGCCCCACATGGCGTTGAGGCCGAGGATCTGGTCGATGCCGCCGACGGGCTGGTAGTCGGCGCGGTAGACGAAGTCGGCGAACGGGATCTCGACGAGGTGCCAGCCCTCCCAGTCGTCGGTGAAGGAGGTGGTCCACAGCTCGGAGGCCTCGCCGTTGGCACCCCCGTCCTTCAGCTCGAAGTTGATCCTTTTGCCCGAACCCGGGGGCAGGGGCGCGGTGTTCTGGCCGTACCACCAGAAGCGGATGCCCTTGTGCGCGGTCCAGTCGTGGGCCGGCTTGTCGAAGGCGAAGTCATGGGTGAGGCCGCCCCAGCCACTGATGTCGTAGCTGCCTTCGAGGACCTTGGCGCCCTCGGGGGCGTCGGCGCGCTCCTTGAACTCCAGGTCGGGCTGGTCGTCCGCGTCGCTGCCCCAGGTGAAGATGCCTTCGGCCGGGGGGTTGGCGAACGGGATCTCCCCCTCGAAGCGGTCGACGGCGACAGGTGCCGGATCGTCCTCGGCGGCGCTGACGGAGGCGGCGCCGGTGAGCAGGGTGGTGATCAGCGCGGTCGCGGCGAGCGCGGCGGTCCCGGCTCTGGTTCTGCAGCGCGTGCGGGTACGGGACATGGCGGCTCCTTCGGTACGGCGGGGTGCGGGGCGGGAGATCACGGACCGGAGCGGTGTGCAGCGGGGCAGCAGGTCAGGCGGAACTGCGGACGATCAGTTCGGTGGGCAGGACGACGGGCTCCGCGGGAGCCGGGGTGCCGCCGAGACGGGCGAGCAGCATCCCGGCGGCCCGCTCCCCCATCCGCCGCATCGGCTGGCGGACGGTGGTCAGCGGCGGTTCGGTGTGCTGGGCCATCGGGATGTCGTCGAAGCCGACGACGGCGATGTCGTCGGGGACGCTCAGGCCCTCGGCGCGCAGGGCCCGCACCACGCCCACAGCGCTCAGGTCGTTGTGCGCGAAGACCGAGTCGAAGGGCGTTCCGGTGGCGAGGACCCGCTCGGTGGCGAGCCGTCCGGAGACCTCGGTGAAGTCGCCGTCGACGATCAGGCCGGTCGGCAGGACGTCGAGGAAGCCCGCCAGCCGTTCCCGTACGCAGCCGAAGTCGCGGCGGCCGGTGACGATCAGAGGGCGGGTACGGCCGTCGGCCATCAGATGCCGTGCGGCGGACGCTCCGCCCTCACGGTTGGTGGTCGCGACGGACGGGAATTCCGGGTGGTGGCCGCGGTCGTCGATGAGGACGACGGGAAGCCCCTTGCGGTGCATGGCCGTGATCGTGTCGAGGGTGTCCTCCGGCTCGATGACGAGCAGTCCGTCGAAGGCGCGGGCCGAGACCTGGGCGGCGAAGTGCTCCACGGACTCGGCACCGCGGTTGCAGGTGAACAGCAGCAGTCCGTAGCCGGCGGCCTCGACGGTGTCGACGACCCCCTGGAGGACTTCGCCCATCCACGGCCAGGTGAGCGGGGGCGTCAGCATGCCGATCGTGCGGCTGCTGCCGCGGGCGAGTCCGACGGCTCCGTTGCTGGGCACATAGCCGAGCGTTGCGATCACTTCACGAACGCGGGCGGCCGTCGTGACGTCGACCTCGCCCTTGGTGTTGATGACCCGGGACACGGTCGTCTTGCTGACACCCGCCTCACGTGCGACATCGGCGATGGTGACGGGCATGACGAGGCCTCCGCGGCGAGGTCCGGAACCGGTGCCGGAACCGGTACCGGTGGTGCGCGGCGAGTCAACTAGCAGCCCGTCGTGTCGTCAAGGCTTCACACCGGAATCGTCGAGATCCCAAGTTCCGTGCATCCAGGATCAGTTCTGTGTTCAGGGTTTGAATGCACAAACTCTTGACGGACGTTGGCATCGGCAGTTCACTCACGCCTCGACCCCCACACCCCTGCCGAGAAGGGCTCCAGCCCATGGCACGACGTGCGAAGAGAACGTTCAGCATTCTGCTCGCGGCCGCTCTCGCGGCCACCGGACTCACCGGTCTCACCGCCGGTCCGGCGCAGGCCGCCGGCGAACAGGTGAACATCTGGCTCACCACGACGAACGACGCCGGCGGCCGCTCCGTCACCCGTGGTCTCCAGCAGCAGACCCCCGTCAACTTCCAGGCGGGCAACGGCGGCAGCGGCACGAACATCACCGTCGACGAGAACGCCCGCTTCCAGACGTTCACCGGCGGCGGAGCGTCCTTCACGGACACGGCCGCGTGGCTGCTGAAGGGCAGCGGCGCGCTCTCCCAGGCGACGCGCGACGCGACGATGAGGAAGCTCTTCTCCCCCACCGAAGGGATCGGGCTCTCCTTCGTCCGCAACCCGATGGGCGGCTCGGACCTGGCGCGGTTCGGCTACACGTACAACGATCTGCCGGCCGGACAGACCGACCCGTCCCTGTCGAAGTTCTCCATCGCGCACGACCTGCAGGACGTGCTGCCGCTGACGAAGCAGGCCAAGCAGCTCAACCCCCAGCTCACCACGGTCGCCTCGCCCTGGACCGCCCCCGCCTGGATGAAGGACAACGGGCAGCTCAACGGCGGCTGGCTGAAGGCCGAGAACTACGGGACGTACGCCGACTACTTCGTGAAGTACCTGCAGGCCTGGCGCGGTCAGGGCATCCCCGTCGACTACGTCACCGCGCAGAACGAGCCGACGTGCTGCGGGGGTTACCCCTCGATGAGCTGGAACGGCTCGGGTCTCGCGTACTTCACCAAGAGCGAGCTCCTGCCGAAGCTCGCCAACGCCGGCCTGCCCACCAAGGTCCTGGCCCACGACTGGAACTGGGACACCTACGACGCGTACGCCGCGCAGACCGTGAACGACGCCGCGGTGCGCAGCCACCCGAACTTCGGCGGCATCGCCTGGCACGGCTACGGCGGCAACGTCTCCCAGCAGACGGACGTCCACAACCGGTATCCGCAGCTCGACGCCTTCCAGACCGAGCACTCGGGCGGCACCTGGATCGCCAACCAGCAGCGCGAGGACATGCTGAACATCATCGACTACACCCGCAACTGGGCGAAGTCGGTGACCAAGTGGTCGCTCGCCGTGGACCAGAACCGCGGTCCGCACAACGGCGGCTGCGGCACCTGCGACGGGCTGATCACCGTGCACAACGGCGACGGGCGGCACGGCCAGGTCGACTACACGATCGAGTACTACACGATGGGCCACCTCACGAAGTTCGTGAAGCCGGGCGCGCACCGGATCGCCTCCACCGGCAGTTCGGCGGTCCCGAATGTCGCCTGGCGCAATCCCGACGGGTCGAAGGCCCTGATCGCGTACAACGACTCCGCCGGTGCGCAGACGATGACGGTCGACTGGGGCGGCCGGCACTGGACGTACTCCCTGCCGGGGAAGACGTCGGCCACCTTCACCTGGTCCGGCACCCCTTCGGGCAGCCCGGAGCAGTCGGGCGCGCTGGCCGGCCTGGCCGGGAAGTGCCTGGATGTCGCCGGCGGTTCGAGCGCGGACGGCACCGCCGTCCAGCTGTGGGACTGCAACGGTTCGTCCGCCCAGCGCTGGACGCTCCGCGCGGACGGCTCGGTCCAGGCGCTGGGCAAGTGCCTGGACGTGACGGGCGGCTCGACCGCGGACGGCGCGAAGGTCCAGCTGTACGGGTGCAACGGGTCGGGCGCACAGCGATGGCGCCACGAGCCGTCGACCGGCGACCTGGTGAACACGGCGGCCGACCGATGTCTCGACGTCGCGGACAACTCGTCGGCGAACGGCACCCGGGCCCAGATCTGGTCGTGCACCGGAGCCGCCAACCAGAAGTGGCGGCTCCAGCCCTGACCTGTCGCCGCGGTGTCTACTCGGCGGGTTCGACGCCGGCCCGGAGCAGGCCGTAGGTGTAGGCGTCCTCCAGTGCCTGCCAGGAGGCGGCGATGACGTTGTCGGCGACGCCGACCGTGGCCCATTCGCCGCTTCCGTCGCCCGTGGTGATCAGGACGCGGGTGGTGGAGTCGGTGCCGTGGCGGCCTTCGAGGATGCGGACCTTGTAGTCGACCAGCTCCAGCTTGGCCAGCTGGGGGTAGAACCGTTCGAGGCCGACCCGCATGGCCCGGTCGAGCGCGTTGACCGGGCCGTTGCCCTCGGCGGTGGCGACGATGCGCTCGCCCTTGGCCCACAGCTTCACCGTGGCTTCGTTGGCGTGGGTGCCGTCGGGGCGGTCCTCGACGATGGCCCGCCAGGACTCCGTACGGAAGTAACGGCGGGCCCTGCCCTCGGCCTCGGCGCGCAGCAGCAGCTCGAAGGAGGCGTCGGCGGCCTCGTAGGTGTAGCCCTTGAGCTCGCGTTCCTTGACGCGTTCGACGACCCGGCCGACCAGCTCGCGGTTGCCACCGAGGTCGATGCCGAGCTCCTTGCCCTTGAGCTCGATCGAGGCGCGTCCGGCCATGTCGGAGACCAGCATCCGCATGGTGTTGCCGACCTGCTCGGGGTCGATGTGCTGGTAGAGGTCGGGGTCGACCTTGATGGCCGACGCGTGCAGTCCGGCCTTGTGGGCGAAGGCGGAGACGCCGACATAGGGCTGGTGCGTGGAGGGCGTGAGGTTGACGACCTCGGCGATCGCGTGCGAGATGCGGGTCATCTCCGCGAGGGCGCCGTCGGGCAGCACCTTCTTGCCGTACTTCAGCTCCAGCGCGGCGACGACCGGGAAGAGGTTGGCATTGCCGACCCGCTCGCCGTAGCCGTTGGCGGTGCACTGGACGTGGGTCGCGCCCGCGTCGACGGCCGCGAGGGTGTTGGCGACGGCGCAGCCGGTGTCGTCCTGGGTGTGGATGCCGAGACGGGCGCCGGTGTCGGCGAGGACGGTGGAGACCACGGCCTGGATCTGGGCGGGCAGCATGCCGCCGTTCGTGTCGCAGAGGATCACGACATCGGCGCCCGCCTCGGCGGCGGTGCGGACCACGGACTTGGCGTAGGAGGGGTTGGCGCGGTAGCCGTCGAAGAAGTGCTCGCAGTCGACGAACACTCGGCGGCCCTGCTCGCACAGATGGGAGACGGTGTCGCGCACCATCTCCAGGTTTTCCTCGAGCGTGGTGCGCAGGGCCAGCTCCACATGCCGGTCGTGCGACTTCGCCACCAGGGTGACCACCGGGGCGCCGGACTCCAGGAGTGCTCTGACCTGCGGGTCCTCCGACGCCTTGGCGCCGGGACGCCGGGTCGCTCCGAAGGCCACGAGCTGGGCGTGCCGGAAGGCGATCTCCTTCTTCGCACGGGCGAAGAACTCGGTGTCCCGGGGATTGGCGCCGGGCCAGCCGCCCTCGATGAAGCCCACGCCGAAGTCGTCGAGGTGCCGGGCGATGGTCAGCTTGTCCGCGACCGTGAGGTTGATGCCCTCACGCTGGGCACCGTCGCGCAGCGTCGTGTCGAAGACATGGAAGCTGTCGTCGGCATCGCGGACGGCGGGGTCCGTGTCCGTGGCCTGTGTGGTCATGGCTGTCGTGACTCCTGTCGGATGAGTGGCTCCGGAGTTAATGGCTCCACTTGCCCCCGTCTCCACGTGCGGCTCGATTCCGGCCGGGTGAGGCCGTAAAACGAAAAAACCTCTCGCGGGTGCGAGAGGTCTGCGCGCGGGTCTGAGGCACGGTGGCCGCTTCGTACGTGGTGGTACGAGGCGATCACTGCGGACCGGCGCGCCTGCTGCCCATAATCATGGCGAACGAAAGCACGGTCGCAGTCTGCCACAGCCGGGCCCCGCCGTGGACCGCAGTCTCAGCATGCGAGCGGCGCCGTCCCGGGGCGGGGGGCGGGGCGGAACCCGTGACGCTGCGGCACCGGGAGCCGGCGGTCAGCAGTCAGCAGTCAGGTCACGCTCCCGCCAGCAGCGCGTCCTCGAGGAACTCCGACACATGCGCCAGCACCTGCTCGCGCCCGGTCCCCGGGATGCCGACGGCGACATGCACGCTGAAGCCGTCCAGCAGCGCTCGCAGCCGGGCGGCGAAGCGGTCGGGGTCCACGGAACGGAACTCGCCGCGCGAGATCCCTTCCGCCAGCAGCGCTACCAGATCCCGGTGCCAGGCGCCCTCGATGGCGGCCTGGCGGGCGCGGGCGTCGTCGTCCGCGTTCTGCGAGCGGTTCCAGACCTCGAGCCACAGGGTCCAGTGGGGGTCGCGGGGACCGTCGGGAATGTACAGATCGACATACGCGTCCAGCCGCTCGGCGGGGGGACCCTGCCGGGACAGCAGGGCGCTGCGCTCGGCCCCCAGCCGCCCCTCGCTCCACTCCAGGGTCTGGAGGAGGAGCTCGTCCTTCGTGCGGAAGTAGTAGAGGAGATGTCCACTGCTCATTCCGACCTCCCGCCCGAGCCCGGCCATGGTGAGTCCGTCGAGACCGGACTCGGCGATCGTGGCCATGGCGGCGGCGAGCACCGACTCACGGGGCGGCGCGATGTTCCGCCGCCGGGCGGCGGGGCTCATGCGGCTGCCTCAGGGACCTGCATCGTATTCACCCGTATGTTCTACCTGATCGCCGTGACCGGTCGGGGATGGGCCAAGCGTCAGACCCGGGGCTGCTGTTGGGTGATGCAGTGGATGCCGCCGCCGCCGGCGAAGATCGTCCGCGCGTCCACCAGGGTCACCGTACGGTCCGGGTACAGGCGGCGGAAGATGCCTGCGGCCACCTCGTCGCGCGGGTCGTCGAACGCGCACAGGACCACTCCGCCGTTGCACACGTAGTGGTTGATGTACGAGTAGTCGACCCACTCGCCGTCCTCCTGCAGCACGGTGGGGGCCGGGATCTCGACGACCTCCAGGCGGCGGCCCTTCGCGTCGGTCGACGAGCGGAGCAGGGCCACGTTGGCCTCGCACAGGTCGTGGTCCGGGTGGGACGGGTCGGGCTGGGTGTGGGCGACGACCACACCGGGGCCGGCGAAGGCCGCGACGATGTCGACGTGGCCGCGGGTGCCGTACAGGCCGTAGTCGCCGGTGAGGCCGCGGGGCAGCCAGATCGCCTTGGTGGTGCCGAGCCGTGCGTGGATCTCCGTCTCGACCTGCGTACGGCTCCAGTCCGGGTTGCGCTCGGGGCCGAGCTGGACGGTGTCGGTCAGCAGCACCGTGCCCTCGCCGTCGACGTGGATCGCGCCGCCCTCGTTGACCAGGCGGGAGGAGTGGACGGGGACGCCCGCGACGTCGGCCACATGGCGGGCGATCTTCTGGTCGTGCTCCCAGCGTGCCCAGTCGGCTGCGCCCCAGCCGTTGAACACCCAGTCCACGGCCGCCAGTTGCGAGCCGTCGGTGACGAAGGTCGGGCCGATGTCGCGCATCCAGGCGTCGTCCAGATCGCGTTCGACCAGCTCGATGTCCTCTCCGAGCAGCTCCCGCGCGGACGCCGACTGCCCGGTGCCCACCACCATCTTCACCGGCTCGAAGCGGCGAACGGCGCGGGCGACAGCCGCCCATGCGCCGCGCGCCTCGGCCAGTTCCTCGTCGTCCGTGAAGGTCGGGTTGGGGCCCGGCCAGGCCATCCAGGTGCGCTCGTGGGGTGCCCACTCGGGCGGCATGCGGAACATGTGCAGTCCTAAAGGAAGTAGAGGCGGTTGAGGGAGATCGATTCGGCGGGTTCGGAGCGGATCGGGTCGCCGTCCAGGGTGACCAGGCCGGTGCGGCCGTCCACTCCCACGTCACCGATGCGGGAGTTGAGCCGCAGGTCGGCCGGCCCGATGCCGCGGGTGCCGCGCACCGCGACCCGGCGGCGGCGTGTGGGCATCAGGTCGGAGCCCTGCTCGGCGGCTGCGTGCGCGACGAAGGCGACCGAGATGTCCGCGGGCGTCGCGCCGTACGCCCCGAACTGCGGGCCCAGGACCAGCGGTTCGCAGGTGTCGGTCGCAGCGTTGGGATCGCCGGTGACCCCGTAGGCGGGAAAGCCCGACTTCAGGACCAGCTGCGGCTTCGCGCCGAAGAACTGCGGCTGCCAGAGCACGATGTCGGCCAGCTTGCCGACCTCGATGGAGCCGATCTCGTGCGCGAGGCCGTGGGCGAGGGCGGGGTTGATGGTCAGCTTGGCGACGTAGCGCAGGACCCGCGCGTTGTCGTCGTGCGCGCCGTCCCCGGGCATCGGACCGAGTTCGGCCTTCATCTTGCCCGCCATGGCGAAGGTCCTGCGTACGGTCTCGCCCGCCCGGCCCATGCCCTGCGCGTCCGACGAGGTGATGCCGATCGCCCCGAGGTCGTGGAGCACGTCCTCGGCACCCATGGTCCCGGCACGGATGCGGTCCCGCGCCATCGCGGCGTCACCGGGCAGGTCGGTCTTGAGGTCGTGGACCGAGACGATCATGCCGTAGTGCTCGGCGACGGCGTCCCGGCCGAAGGGGAGGGTCGGGTTGGTGGAGGAGCCGATGACGTTCGGCACGCCCGCCATCTTGAGGACGTTGGGGACATGGCCGCCGCCGCAGCCCTCGATGTGGAACGCGTGGATGGTGCGCCCGTCCAGGACCCGCAGGGTGTCCTCGACGGAGAGGCACTCGTTCAGGCCGTCGCTGTGCAGGGCGACCTGCACGTCGTGCTCCTCGGCGACCCGCAGCGCGGTGTCCAGCGCGCGGGTGTGGGCGCCCATGTCCTCGTGGACCTTGAACCCGGACGCACCGCCCTCGGCGAGCGCCTCGACCAGCGGGGCCGCATCGGACGACGAACCACGGGCCAGGAAGCCGATGTTGACGGGCCAGGCGTCGAAGGCACCGAACGCGTGGCGCAGCGCCCAGGGCGAGTTGACGCCGACGCCCCAGACCGGGCCGAACTCCTGGCCGATGACGGTGGTGACCCCGGAGGCGAGCGACGCCTCCATGATCCGGGGCGAGAGCAGGTGGACATGAGTGTCGACGGCTCCCGCCGTGGCGATCATGCCCTCGCCGGACACGATGGACGTACCGGTGCCGACGACGACGTCCACGCCGTCGAGGGTGTCCGGGTTCCCGGCGCGTCCGATCGAGCTGATGCGGCCCTCACGGATGCCGATGGAGACCTTGCGGATGCCCTGCACGGCGTCGATCACCAGGACGTTGCTGATGACGACGTCGCACGTCTCGCGCACGGCCGCGGCCTTGAGGTGCAGTCCGTCGCGGGCGGTCTTGCCGAAGCCGGCGAGGAACTCGTCGCCGGCCTTCTGCGCGTCGGCCTCGACGCGCACGACGAGACCGGAGTCGCCGAGGACCACGCGGTCCCCGGCCCGCGGCCCGTGCACGGCGGCGTACTCGTACGGATCGATGCCGGTCACCGGTCCCCCTCCTGGTGTGCGAGGGCGCCGAGGTAGCCGCAGGCGGCGGCCCTGCGCAGCGCCTCCTCCTTCGCGCCCGGAGCGTCCAGAGGTCCGTCGACCAGGCCCGCGAAGCCGATGGCCACGCGGGCGCCGCCGATCGGGAGCAGGCCGACCTCGGACTCGGCGCCCGGGTCGAAGCGGACCGAGGAGCCCGCCGGTACGCACAGGCGCATGCCGTAGGTCGCGGCCCGGTCGAAGTCCAGGCGGGGGTTCGCCTCGAAGAAGTGGAAGTGGGAGGTGACGCTGACCGGCACGGTCGCGGTGTTCCGCACGGTCAGCCGCAACGCCGGCTCCGGCTCGGCGTCCGCCGGTGCGGGCAGGACGGCGCCCGGCGCGCCGGGCCCCTGGCGGCCGCCCCCGATCGGGTCGGAGACCACCGCGAGGCGTGAGCCGTCGTCGAAGACCGCCTCGACATGCACCTCGGTCACCACGTCGGCGACGCCGGGCAGAACGTCCTCCGGTCCGAGCACGTCGCGTGCCGCCTCGATCGCCTGCGCGAGCCTGCGCCCGTCGCGGGCCGCCTCGCAGACGGTGTCGGCGATCAGCGCCGTCGCCTCGGGGACATTGAGCTTCAGGCCCCGGGCCCGGCGGGCACGCGCCAGTTCGGCGGCGCCGAAGAGCAGCAGCCGGTCGCGCTCCGTGGGGGTCAGTCGCACGTCACCACACCTCCTGTTTGAACGACACTCTAATCACGAGTTCCTTGTCTGGGAAGCATTGACGAGCCACCAGTACTTGCGTCACATTGAGCGGCATTCAAATTGTCGAGCGTCAGGGGCAGCGGTATGCCGATGGAACAGCGCGGGGTCGACACCGTCCCGGAGGCGGAGCGCACCAGCTCGCCGCGCGACCTCATGTCGATCCTGCTGGGGTCGAACCTCTGCCTCGGTGTGATCGTCTTCGGCTGGCTGCCGGTCTCCTTCGGCCTGGGTCTGTGGCCGGCGGTCACCTCGATCGTCGCGGGCACGGTCGTCGGCGTGGCCGTCACCGCCCCGCTCGCGCTGGTGTCCCTGCGCACGGCGACCAACCTCTCCACGTCCAGCGGCGCGGCCTTCGGTGTCCGCGGCCGTCTCATCGGCTCCGTCGTCGGCCTGCTGCTCTCGCTCGGCTACACGGCACTGACGCTGTGGATCGGCGGCGATGTGATGCTCGGGACGCTGTCCCGCATCGCCGGGGTGCCGACCGGCGGTCTCGCGCACACCCTCGTCTACGCCCTGCTCGCCGCCTGCACCGTGATCGGCGCGGTCCACGGCTACCGGCTGCTGCTGCGCATGAGCAAGATCCTCGCCGTCGGGATGACCGCTCTCCTGCTGCTGGGTCTGATCGCCTACGCCCCCGGTCTCACCGCCGCCGCCCCGGCCGGCACCCCGTATCTGCTGGGCTCGTTCTGGCCGACCTGGCTGCTGTCCGCGGTGGCGGCCGGACTGAGCGGCCCGATCGCCTTCATCACCCTGCTCGGCGACTACACCCGCTACATCTCGCCCGGTCGGCACAGCCCGCGCCGGGTGCTGCGGGCCACCTGTCTCGGTCTGACGGCGGGACTGCTCGTACCGCAGCTGTTCGGCACGTACACCGCGCTCGCGGCCCGATCGGCGCTCGACTACGCCGGCCCGCTGGTCGCCGCGTCCCCCGCCTGGTACCTGATCCCGCTGCTGCTCGCGGCCACCGCGGGATCGGTCGGCAACGCGGGGCTGATGCTCTACTCCATGGGCCTCGACCTGGACGCGATCCTGCCGCGCGCCACCCGTACCCGCGCCACGCTGGTGGTCGCCGTGGTCGCGACCGGGTTCGTCTTCCTCGGTCACTTCGCCTGGAACGCGCAGTCGGCGATGACCTCGTTCGTGCTGCTGCTCACCGCGATCGGCACGCCCTGGGCCGTGATCACGATGATCGCGCATGTCCGTCTGGGCGGCGCCTACGACCCGGACGCGCTCCAGGTCCACAACCGCCGTGCCCGGGGCGGCATCTACTGGTACCGCGCCGGCTGGAGCCCGCGGGCCGCCGTGAGCTGGGCGGTCGGCGCGGCGATCGGCCTGTGCGCGGTCTCCACCCCGCTCTACGAGGGACCGCTGCTCGCCCTGACCGGCGGTGTGGACTGCAGCTTCATCCTGTCGGGCGTGGTCGGCGGGGTGACGTACGCGGTACTCACCCCGCGCAGCGCCTACGAGACGGTCGCCGTCAAGTCCTTGGCGTAGAACTCGATCGCCCGGCGGTACCGGCGCACGGACGGGTCCTCGCTCGTCGCGGCGAGCAGGTCGAGCAGCAGCCGCACGGATTCCTCGTGGCGGCCGGTGTTGAACAGCGCCATGGACAGGAAGGCGCGCAGAGCGCCGTGTGCGGGGAACTCGGCCACCCCCTGGCGCAGTGTCCGTTCCGCATCCTCATGACGGCCGAGAACCCGGTAGGTGCTGCCGAGGCCCAGCAGCGCTTCACAGCGGTTGCCGTCGGGCAACTCCCCCGAGGCAAGGGCGCGTTCGTAGTAGGGGACCGCCTCCGCCTCCAGCCCGAGCACATCGTGCGCCCACGCCGTCTGATAGGCGATCTCCGCGTCGTCGGGCCACTGTTCGGTGAGCGTCAGCAGCCGCGCCCTGGCCTCCTCGGCGTTCCCCTGCTCCCTCAGTCGTACTGCTTCGGCCAGCTCACGGTCCCGCTCGGATGCACTCATGCCCCCATCCTCGCCGATGCGATCGGCAGGACGGGGGCATGGGTGGAGCAGGTCAACGAGGAGGCGGGTCAGCCCAGTTCGTGCATCCAGCCGTGCTTGTCGGTGGCGATGCCCCGCTGGATGTCCAGGAGTGTGCGGCGCAGTTCGAGAGTGATCTCGCCGGGCTCACCGCCCGACTGGGTCCACTCGCCGCTCTCGCACTTCACCGTGCCGACGGGGGTGATGACCGCGGCCGTGCCGCAGGCGAAGACCTCGGTCAGCGTGCCGTTCTCGGTGTCTCGGCGCCACTGGTCGATGGAGACGCGGCCCTCCTCGGCCTCGTAGCCCAGGTCCCGGGCGACGCTCAGCAGCGAGTCGCGGGTGATGCCGGCGAGGAGCGAGCCGGTCAGCGTCGGTGTGACGATCCGGGGCTTCTCACCGTCCGCGCCGCCGTAGACGAAGTACAGGTTCATGCCGCCGAGTTCCTCGACCCACTTGTGCTCCACGGCGTCGAGATAGGCGACCTGGTCGCAGCCCTTCGCGGCGGCCTCGGCCTGCGCGAGCAGCGACGCGGCGTAGTTGCCGCCGGTCTTGGCGTCGCCCATGCCGCCGGGGACGGCGCGCACCCGGTTCTCGGAGAGCCAGATCGAGACGGGCTTCACACCGCCGGGGAAGTAGGCACCGGCGGGCGAGGCGATGACGAGGAAGAGGTACTCGTTCGCCGGCTTCACACCGAGGCCGACCTCGGTCGCGATCATGAAGGGGCGCAGGTACAGGGAGGACTCGCCACCGTGCGCGGGGACCCAGTTCTTGTCCGCCTGGACCAGGGCGTCGCACGCCTCGATGAACGTCTCGACCGGCAGCTCCGGCATCGCGAGGCGGCGGGCGGAGGCCTGGAAGCGGCGCGCGTTGGCGTCGGGGCGGAACGTCGCGACGGAGCCGTCGGGCTGGCGGTACGCCTTGAGCCCTTCGAAGATCTCCTGGGCGTAGTGCAGGACGTTGGTCGCCGGGTCTAGGGAGAGCGGGCCGTACGGGACGAGCTGTCCGTCGTGCCAGCCGCGCCCCTCTGTCCACTTGATCGTCACCATGTGGTCGGTGAAGCGGCGGCCGAAACCGGGATTCGCCAGGATCGCCTCGCGCTCCGCGTCGGAGAGCGGGCGCGAGGAGGGCTTGAGCTCGATCGTGGTCGTCGTCATGAGTGCAGTGTCCTTCACCGTTGGTTGTGACGGACCGCGCTCACGCCGCTACTGGTGCGAGGACGTCCGAGCATTCCCGCATGCCACGGCCCGCTTCGATTATCGCCCGACCCGGGCCGGAGCGAGAAACGGGGTGCACAGGGGGCGCATACGGCGCCATGCGGTCCAGGGATGATGGTGGCACCCGGAAGCCGTACAGGAAAAGCCGCCGGGTGCGGATGCGACCCGGCGGCTGAGAGAAAGCGTCGGGTCAGCTCGCTACTCGTACCGCGAGCGCGTCGCCGATCTCGTCCGTCGTGCGGACCGTGCCGTCGCGTCCCGCGAGGTCGGCGGAGACGGCCTCCTCGATGCGGCCGGCCTCGGACTCGAAGCCGAGGTGGCGCAGCAGAAGGGCGACGGAGAGGATCGTGGCCGTCGGGTCGGCCTTGCCGGTGCCCGCGATGTCGGGCGCCGAGCCGTGCACGGGCTCGAACATCGACGGGAAGTCGCCCGTCGGGTTGATGTTGCCGGAGGCGGCCAGGCCGATGCCGCCGGTCACGGCCGCGGCGAGGTCGGTGAGGATGTCACCGAAGAGGTTGTCGGTGACGATGACGTCGAAGCGCTCCGGCTGGGTGACGAAGAAGATCGTCGCGGCGTCGACGTGCAGGTAGTCGGTGGTGACCTCGGGGTACTCCTGGCCGACGCGGTCGAAGATGTTCTTCCACAGGTGGCCGGCGTAGACGAGGACGTTGTTCTTGTGGACCAGCGTCAGCTTCTTGCGCGGGCGGGAGTCGGCCCGCTCGTACGCGTCACGGACGACGCGCTCCACGCCGTACGCGGTGTTCAGGCTGACCTCGGTGGCGACCTCGGCGGGCGTCCCGGTGCGCAGCGAGCCGCCGTTGCCCGTGTAGGGGCCTTCGGTGCCTTCGCGGACCACGACGAAGTCGATGTCGGGGCGGCCGGCCAGCGGGGTCGCGGTGTTCGGGAACAGCTTCGACGGGCGCAGGTTCACGTAGTGGTCGAAGGCGAAGCGCAGTTTGAGCAGCAGCCCGCGCTCCAGCACTCCCGACGGCACCGACGGGTCGCCGATGGCGCCGAGGAGGATCGCGTCGTGGTTCTTGAGGGAGTCGAGCTCCGCTTCGGGGAGGGTCTCCCCGGTGCGGTGCCAGCGCTGGGCGCCGAGGTCGTACTCCTTGGTCTCCAGCTTCACGTCCTGCGGTAGGACGGACGACAGGACTTTCAGGCCCTGGGCCACGACCTCCTGGCCGATGCCGTCACCGGGGATCACTGCGAGATTGATGCTGCGAGACATGTCGGCACCCTACTCTCCGTCCCACCCCATGACACATGACGTCCACCATATGGACGACGAGGTCGTCGGGGCAGCAGCGTACGGAGGTGCGGGCAGGCCGGAGTGACGGCTCGGCGGTTCGGTGGAGGTGCGGCTCAGTGGCCGGTGGAGCCGCCGTTGTCCCTGCGGTCCAGGGCGCGCTGCAGAGCTGCGGCAGCGTTCTTGCGGTCGGACTCGCTGGTACGGGAGGCATGGCGGACGCGGCGGACGGTCGCAGCGGGCATGATGATCGACTCCTTGAGATCGAAGAGATTTCGAGGCGCCGGAAGGGGCGGGGAGCGTGCCGCAGGGGTTGCCTGCCAGGGGCACGAGCTCACAGCCGCCATTCGCTGGATCGAGCGAGACGTTCGGCTCCTACAAAGCTAGGACAGCTACGCGCTTCTGTCTCCACAATTAGTCGGACTTCCTACTATCTGAGACGGCGATCATGAAGAGAGGGCCCGCAGCTCACGGATCAGAGCCCGCACGGCGAGGCTTTGTGCCAGCTCAGGGGTGGTGACATAGCCGACGGAGCGCGTGGGGCGCCCCGGACCGAGATCAGCGATCTCGACGGTGGCCGGTGCTCCGGTCAGGGACAGCTGCGGCATCACGGCCATGCCGAAGCCGCTGCTCACCATCGAGAGCACCGCTCCGTCGTCCTCGGCCTCCACCGTGGCCTTCGGCAGCCAGTCCTGCTCCGCCCACCACTCCCGCGTGTACGAGGTGCAGTTCTCCGCCCAGTCGACCAGCGGCAGCGAGCGCGGCGACGGATGCCCCGCCGGGTGGACCAGGGCGTACCCCTCGTCGACCAGCACTCCCCCGACGAGCTCCGGCGGCACCGGCGACGTCGTGCCCAGCGTGGCGATGCCGAGGTCGGCCCGTCCGTCAGCCACCTCGCCCGCCGTTCCCCGCCCGAGCTCCCGCACCATCCGCACCTCCGGCTCGATGCCGGGATACCGGGCGGTGAGCCGTTCCAGCGCGGGCGGCAGCAGATGCAGGGCCGCGCTGCGGAAGGCCGCGATCCGCAGCGGCCCGGCGACCGTGTCGTCCGCCGCGCTCCGCGTCTCGGCACCCATCACATCGAGCAGCCGCAGGATGCGCCGGGCGTGCGCGACAGCCCGGCGGCCGGCGGCGGTCGGTGCCGCGCCCCGCCGGCCCCGGTCGAAGAGCACCGCACCGAGCTTGCGTTCACTGGTGCGTACGGAGTGGCTCACCGCGGACTGGGTCATGCCGAGGGCAGCGGCCGCCGCCGAGAAACCGCGCTCGCGCTCAACAGCGACCAGTATCCGCAGCTCATGCGGGGCCAGGTCCGGCATCGGGGCTCTCACCTCGTCGTATGAGGGCCGTTCATGGTTCCGGCCGTTCCATCGACGCAACGTACTGCCCGGCCGCCCGATTCCTTCCTACGGTCCTGGCCATGACGACCACCTCGCTCACGGTGCACCAGACCGCCCGTCCCGCCGGTTTCCCGACAGCCGCCCACTTCACCTTTGCCGAGGCCCCGGTGCCCGATCCCGGGCCCGGCACGGCCCTGGTGGAGAACATCCTGTGGTCGGTGGACCCCTACCACCGCGAAATGATGGACGGGGAGTTCGCGCTGAACGCCCCGCTGGAAGGCCGCACGCTCGGCCGGGTGGTCGCGTCGCGCACCGCGGGCCTCGCCGAGGGCGACCTGGTCTTCCACCGTCAGGGCTGGCGCACACACGCCCTGGTCACCCCGGGCACGGACGGTGTGCGCAGGATCGTTCCGACCGAAGGCGTGCCGCTCACGGCCCACCTGAGCATCCTGGGCGGCACCGGGCTCACCGCCTATGTGGCCCTCACCCGGACACTGCGACTGAAGCCCGGCGAGGACCTGTTCGTCTCGGCGGCAGCGGGCGGTGTGGGCACGGCCGTGGGGCGGATCGCGCGGCTGCTCGGCGCCGGACGGGTCGTCGGCAGCGCCGGCTCGGCGGCCAAGGTCGCGCATCTCACCGGGCACCTGGGATTCGACGCGGCCTTCGACCACCACGACGGACCGGTGGGCGACCTGCTGGCGAAGGCGGCACCCGACGGCATCGACGCGTACGTGGACAACGTCGGCGGCAGTCATCTGGAGGGCGCGATCGCCTCGTTGCGCGAGTACGGCCGCATCGCCTGGGTCGGCGCGATCGGTCAGTACAACGCCGCCGAGCCGCCGCCCGCGCCGCGCAACCTCTACGACGTGGTGGGGAAGTCGCTGCGGCTGGAGGGCGTGCTGGTGCGCAACCACCGTGCGGTCCAGGGCGAGTTCGAGGAGTTCCTCGTACCGCATCTGCGCAGCGGTCGCGTCGCGCCCGATGTCACGGTCGTCCAGGGCTTCGAACGGATCGTGGAGGCGTTCCTCGGCATGCTGCGCGGCGACAACGTCGGCAAGATGCTCGTCGCGGCCTGAACGGCGGGCCGGCCGACGACGCGTGCCCGGATCTCCCGGGTGCCGTGCCGACCCCGGTGCGGTTTCCCGGGGCAGGTCAGGGGCACCCGCGTACGGGAGGTTCATCGATGAACGCACGTGCGTTGTCAGTTCGTGGACACATGGGGGCTCGCCGCGCGGCGAACAGCTCGGCCGTCGATGCGGCGGCCCGCTGGGGATTCGTCGCACGCGGCGTGCTCTACCTGCTCGTGGGGATGCTCGCGCTGCAGATCGCCTTCGGTGACGGGGGGAAGCAGGCCGACCGCGGCGGGGCGCTCGCCGAGCTGTCCGAGAAGCCGATGGGGTCGGTCATGCTGTGGGCCGTGGGGCTCGGGCTGGCCGGGATGGCTCTCTGGCGGCTGTCGGAGGCGCTGTTCGGCGCAGCGGGGCCGGACGGACACAAGGCGCACAAGCGGCTGTTGTCCGCCGCCCGTGCCGTCTTCTACGGCTTCGTCGGCTACTCCGTCCTCGCTTTCGCGGCGGGCGACCACAGCAGCGGCGGAAGCGGCGGCGCCGGTTCGTCCGACCAGCAGTCCCAGGACGTCACGGCCCGGGCCATGGAACTGCCCGCCGGCCAGTGGCTCGTGGGTATCGCGGGCGTCGGCATCGCGGTGGCCGGTGTCTGGGTGGGCGCCCGTGCCGTGCTGCGGAAGTACCACAAGCATCTGAAGCTCGGCGAGATGTCCCGCCGGACGCGTCAGGTGGTCGATGTGACCGGCGTCGGCGGTGGGGCGGCGCGCGGAGTCCTGTTCACGGCGATCGGCGTCTTCGTCGTCCGCGCGGCGGTCGACTACGAGCCCGACAAGGCCAAGGGCTTCGACGACACGCTCCGCTCGTTCGCGGACACCCCGGTCGGCCCGTGGCTGCTCGTCGTGATCGCCGCCGGCCTCGCGCTCTTCGGCCTCTTCTCCTTCGCGATGGCGCGCTGGCGCAAGGTGTAGGACCGCACCCGGGCGCATGAAACCGCCCCCGTGCCGGCGTGGGGGCCGGGACGGGGGCGGAGCCCTGTGGGGACGGAGGACGTCAGCCCATGTGCGGGTACGTGTAGTCCGTCGGCGACACCAGCGTCTCCTTGATGGCGCGGGTCAGCGTCCAGCGCATCAGGTTCTGCGGGGCGCCGGCCTTGTCGTTGGTGCCGGAGGCCCGGCCGCCGCCGAAGGGCTGCTGGCCGACGACGGCGCCGGTGCACTTGTCGTTGATGTAGAAGTTGCCCGCGGCGTACCGCAGCTTCTCCATCGTGTGCGCGGCGGCGGCACGGTCACCCGCGATCACCGCGCCGGTCAGGGCGTAGGCGGACACCGACTCCATCTGCTCCAGCACGGCTTCGTACTGGTCGTCCTCGTAGACGTGGACCGCGAGGAACGGGCCGAAGTACTCGGTGGTGAAGACCTCGTTGGCCGGGTCCGAGCACTCGACGACGGTCGGGCGGACGAAGTAGCCGACCGAGTCGTCGTACGTGCCGCCGGCGACGATCGTGCAGGTGTCGTCGGCCTTGGCGCGGTCGATCGCGGCCTTGTTCTTGGCGAAGGCACGCTCGTCGATGACGGCACCGATGAAGTTCGTCAGATCGGTGACGTCACCCATCTTGATCCCGTCGACCTCGGCCGCGAACTCCTCCTTGAAACCGGAGTTCCAGATCGAGGCCGGGACGTACGCACGCGAGGACGCGGAGCACTTCTGGCCCTGGAACTCGAAGGAGCCGCGGGTCAGCGCGGTCTTCAGCACGGCACGGTCGGCGCTCGGGTGGGCGACGACGAAGTCCTTGCCGCCGGTCTCGCCGACGATGCGCGGGTAGGAGCGGTACTTCTCGATGTTGCTGCCGACCGTCTTCCACAGGTGCTGGAAGGTCTTGGTCGAGCCGGTGAAGTGGATGCCGGCCAGCTCGGGGTGGTTCAGGGCCACCTCGGAGACGGCGATGCCGTCGCCCGTCACCAGGTTGATGACGCCCTTGGGCAGGCCGGCCTCCTCCAGGAGCTGCATCAGCAGCACGGCGGCGTGCGTCTGCGTCGGGGACGGCTTCCACACCACGACGTTGCCCATCAGGGCGGGGGCGGTGGGCAGGTTGCCCGCGATCGCGGTGAAGTTGAAGGGCGTGATCGCGTAGACGAAGCCCTCGAGCGGGCGGTGGTCGAGACGGTTCCACACACCCGGGGAGTTGGCCGGCGGCTGCTCGGCGAGCAGGTCACGGGCGTACTTGACGTTGAAGCGCCAGAAGTCGACGAGCTCGCAGGGGGTGTCGATCTCGGCCTGCTGCACGGTCTTGGACTGGCCGAGCATGGTGGAGGCGGCGAGCGTCTCGCGCCAGGGGCCGGACAGCAGCTCGGCGGCGCGCAGGATGATCGCGGCGCGGTCGTCGAAGGACATGGCGCGCCAGCCGGGGGCGGCGGCCAGGGCGGCGTCGACCGCGTCCTGCGCGTCCTGCTGCGTGGCACCGGCGAAGGTGCCGATGACGGCCTTGTGGTTGTGCGGCTGCACGACGTCGACGCGCTCGCCGCCGCCCATGCGCCTGACGCCACCGATGGTCATCGGCAGCTCGATGGGGTTCTCGGCCAGCTCCTTCAGCTTGGTCTCGAGGCGGGCGCGCTCGGGCGAACCGGGGGCGTAGCCGTGCACCGGCTCGTTGACCGGGGCGGGGACCTGGGTGACAGCGTCCATGAGTTCCGTGACTCCTTTGCGAGGGGTGGAGGGCTCAGCCCTTGGTGATCATCGAGCGGACGAAGAAGAGCAGGTTGGCGGGCTTCTCCGCGAGACGGCGCATGAAGTAGCCGTACCAGTCGGTGCCGTACGCCGTGTAGACGCGCATGCGGTGGCCCTCGGCAGCGAGCCGGACGTGCTCGTCGCTGCGGATGCCGTAGAGCATCTGGAATTCGTACTCATCCAGTTTGCGCCCTGCGCGGCTTGCGAGATCCTGCGTGATGGCGATCAGACGCGGATCGTGCGACCCGATCATCGGGTAGCCGTCGCCCTCCATGAGGATCTTCAGGATGCGGACGTACGCCTTGTCGATCTCGGACTTGTCCTGGTACGCGACGGACGCGGGCTCCTTGTACGCACCCTTGACGATGCGGACCCGGCTGCCGGCGGCGGCGAGGCGGCGGGCGTCGTCCTCGGTGCGGAAGAGGTAGGCCTGGATCACGCAGCCGGTCCCCGGGAAGTCCTTCCGCAGCTCCTCGTGGATGGCGAACATCGAGTCGAGGGTGGTGTGGTCCTCGGCGTCCAGGGTGACGGTGGTGCCGATCGCCGCGGCGGCCTCGACGACGGGGCGCACATTGGCCAGCGCGAGTTCGTGGCCGCCCTCCAGCGCCTGTCCGAACATGGAGAGCTTGACCGACATCTCGGCCTTGGTGCCCAGGCCCAGGCCCTTGAGGTGCGCGATCAGTTCCAGATAGGCGTCGCGGGCGGCGGCGGCCTGCGCCGGCGTGGTGATGTCCTCTCCCACGACGTCCAGGGTGACCTCGAGGCCCTTGGCGGCGGCGTCCTGGACGACCGGGACGACCTGCTCGACCGTCTCACCGGCGATGAACCGGGCGACGACCTGTTTGGTCCCCGGTGCGGCCGACACGAAGCGGCGCATCTTGTCGCTGCGCGACGCGGCGAGGATCACGGGACCCAGCACGGGCACCTCCACGGAACAGATGTCGAAGAAGGCCGAATCCGGAAGATGCGGGAACGGCACGGAGAACCACCGTGAAACCTAAGGATCGCTCCGGGCCGCGGCCATCGACAGCTGTCACGCATCCGTGTCCCGGATCTCAGACATATGTCTGAAGGGGGTGTCAGAATGGCTGGGTGAAGGGCGACTACCAGGACCTGGTCGACGAGATCTCCGCGCTGCTGGGCGCCCCGGCGACGCTGGAGAACCGCGACTTCGGCCTGATCGCCTTCGGGGCCCACGACAGCGACAGCGCCTTCGACGAAGCCACCCTGGACCCGGTCCGTACGCGGTCGATCCTGACCCGTAAGTCCACCCCCGCGGTGCGGGCCTGGTTCGAGGGCTTCGGCATCACCCGGGCGACGGGGCCGGTCCGTATCCCGGCCGCCCCGGACGCCGGTGTCTTCCGGGACCGCATCTGTCTGCCCGTGCGGCACCGGGGCATCGCCCTCGGCTATGTCTGGCTGCTCGACGCCGACCCCGGTCCGACGGCCGCCCAGCTCGGCGCCGCGATGGAGGTCGCGGAGCGGATCGGCACCCTGCTCGCGGACGAGGAACGGACCGGCGCCGATCTGTCCCGGGAGCTGCGCGCCGTCCTCACGGCGGAGCGGGGCTGGCAGTACGACATGGCGGTGGCCGCGCTGCGTACGGAACTGGGCGAGGACGCGGAGGGGCTGCATACCCTGGTGTGCGTGTCACCGTGGCCGGCCGGGGACGCGCCGTCGGCGCGCTCGCTGCCGGGGGTGTCGGCGCTGTGCACGGTTCCGCCGGCCGCGGGCCAGGGCGAGGCCGGGACGCCCGGCCGAGTGGCCGCCCTGGTCCGGCTGCGCACGGCGGACAACCTGTCCCCCGCGCTGACGGTGGCGTCCCGGCTGCGCGAGGCGACGGCCCCGCGGCGCACCCAGGCGGACGGGGGCCGGGCCCCGACCGACCCGGCCGCGGGTGACCGGCCGGTCGGCGCCGCCGGGGTGGCTTCCGCCCGGCGGGGACTGGCCGGGCTCGGGACCGGCTGGCGGGAGGCGTCATCGGCCGCCCGCGCGGTACTCGCCGAGCCCCGGCTCGGTCCGGTCGCACAGTGGCAGGACCTCGGCCCGTACCGCCTGCTGACCGCCCTTCCCGGGGGCGCTGCCCCCGACCCCGCGGTGCGGGAGCTGCTGACGCCCTCGCACACCGACCTGGCCCGCACTGCCGAGGTGTTCCTCGACTGTGCCGGCCAGGCCGGCCGCACCGCCGCGGCGCTGGGCATCCACCGCCAGACGCTCTACTACCGTCTCTCGCGCGTCGAGCAGCTGACCGGCCTGGACCTCACCGAGGGCGAGGACCGCCTGCTGCTCCACATGGCGATCAAGAGCGCCCGGCTATGACGTGCGGGCAGCCTTCATCACACGGCGCAGCCCCTCGGTGAGCTCGTCCCCGCGGACGGCCGTCTCCGGGTCGAACGTCCACTGGGCGATGAGGCCCATCATCAGCGTCATGTAGAACTTGCCGACCGTGTCGACCTCGTCCTCGGCGACCTCGGACTCCTCGCCGCCCATCAGCAACGGGATGATCCCGCGCGCCCCTTCACGCTGAGCCTTGGCCAAGTGATCCCGCACGGCGGGCAGTTGGCCCCCCATGACGACGATCTCCATGCTCAGCCGCCACAGCGAGTCGGGTCCCTGCATGGTTCCGATGACGTTCGACCAGACCTCCTGGAACCGCTCGAGCGAGCCGGGCCGCGTGCCGCTCGTCGCGCTTTCGCCGGGGTCGAAGTCGTCGGAGACCCCTTCGACCAGGGCGATGTACGCCTGCGCGAGCAGCTCGTCCTTCGAGCCGTAGTGGTACCCGATCGACGCCAGGTTGGTCCCCGACTCCTTGACGATGTCGCGCGCGGTGGTGCGCACGAATCCCTTCTGGAGGAGGCAGCGCTGCGCGCCTTCCAGCAGATCTTCGCGATGTCCCATGCGGGCAGCGTACCGCCGGACAGACAAGCGTCCTAGACGGACGTTTTACACAGGCGTTCTAGACGAGCGTTTAATACGCCCGTACATTCTCTTCCCATGACGAGCCTCACCGCACATCGCGCCGGCCGCCGGGAATGGACCGCCTTCGTCGTCCTCCTGTTGCCGCTCCTCCTGGTCTCGATGGACGTATCCGTCCTCTACTTCGCCATCCCGGCCATCAGCCGCGAGCTCGACCCGAGCAGCACCCAGCAGCTGTGGATCTTCGACATCTACGCCTTCGCGCTCGCCGGGCTGCTGATCACGATGGGGTCGCTCGGCGACCGGATCGGTCGCCGGCGGCTCCTCCTCGTGGGCGCCGCGGCCTTCGGCACCGCGTCTGTCGGGGCGGCGTACGCACAGAGCGCCGAAATGCTCATCGCGGCCCGGGCGTTGCTCGGCATCGGAGGCGCCACGCTGATGCCGTCGACCATGGCGCTGGTGCGCAGCATGTTCCACGACGAGCGGCAGCGTACGAAGGCGATCGCCATCTGGTCCGGCGCCATGGCCGGGGGCATCGCGCTCGGTTCGGTGATGAGCGGTGTGATGCTCGACCACTTCTGGTGGGGTTCCGTCTTTCTGGTCAACGTCCCCGCGATGCTGCTTCTCCTGATCCTCGTGCCGGTGCTGGTCCCGGAGTCCAAGGACCCGGCCCCCGGCCGTTTCGACCTGCTGAGCGTGCCGCTGTCGATGGGCGCGGTGCTCCCGGTCGTCTACGGGCTCAAGGAGATCGCCGCCGACGGCTACAGCGCGACCGCGGCCCTGTGTGTCACCACGGGTCTCGTGGTCGGCTTCGTCTTCGTACGGCGGCAGCGGAGCCGGGACGACGCGATGATCGGCAGGGGCCTGTTCCGCGACCCCGTCTTCGGCTGCGGGATCGCGCTCAACACCGTGGCCATGTTCGCCATGATGGGCTCGGCCTACTTCACCACCCAGTACCTGCAGTCGGTGCTCGGCATGGGCTCGATGGAGGCCGCGCTGTGGAGCATCGCGCCCTCGCTCGCGGTCGGCGTCGCGGCTCCCCTCTCGGCCGTTCTGGCGCAGCGCACCGGCCGGGCGTACGTCATGGCGGGCGGGTTCCTGACCGGCGCGGCCGGGTTCGCCGTGCTGCTGTTCATCGGCACCGATTCGCTGGTGGTCCTGTTGGCCGGCTCGGCCGTCATCGGCTGCGGCATCGTCACTGTCATGACGCTGGTCTCCGACATGGCGCTGACCGCGGCTCCCGCCGAGAAGGCCGGTTCGGCGGCCTCCCTGCTGGAGACCGGGCAGGAGTTCGGCGGCGCGCTGGGCATGGCGGTCCTGGGCAGCGTCGGAACGGCCGTGTACCGCCGGGACATCGCGGACTCGGCCCCGTCGGGGCTGCCGGCCGATGCGCTCGACACCGTTCGCGAGACGCTCGGCGGCGCGACGGTGATCGCGGGTCACCTGCCGGTACGGACCGGTGACGCGGTACTGGCGGCAGCGCGCGAGGCCTTCGTCCACGGCATGCAGCTCGCCGCGACGGCGGGGGCGCTGCTGCTGGTCGGGGCGGCGGTCCTGGCGGTGATCCTGCTGCGCAGACCGTCGTGCTACCACCCCGCTCCCCCGGCCCCTGCGGAGCCCGCCGCACCGCTGGCGGACACGTACAGCGCCTGACGGCGAAGCCCGACCCGACCCGCCCTGCTGGCGGTCGGCGTCCCGGGCCGTGCGAGCGGCCCGGGAGTACGGCTGCGCTCGCGACCACGCAGCCGAGTCCGGCCACGCCGCAGCCCCACCGGCGGACACGCGCCGCGTCCGCCTGCGCAGAATGCCGCCGACGGGCGGACAGGCCCGCGACCGCGACGCCGGGTGCGGCCACACCGCACCCGCCCGTCACAAGCCGCACGGACCGCGGCGCCGGCACACGCCAGACCGTGGCGCCCGGGTGCGGTCGGCCGCCGGTGCGCACCCGGCGTCCCGGCGGGACTGCAGAAAAGCTCGCGGCCGGTGGCCACCAGGGCACCGAGTTCTCCACCAGGCCAACCGGCCCGGCCAGGTGGGCCGCGCGGCCCGCAGGTGAGCAGGTCCTGTCCGTCCGTATCGACATGACGACAACCCTGCGGGACATCAGCGCGCTCAACACGACGATCGCCTGGCGCGCGGGGCCCGCCGTGTGCGGGGCACCGCCGTACCCCCACATGCCGAAAGGGCCCGGATTCCCGGGCCCTTTCGGCGTGCGTGAGAGTGGCGGATCAGTCCGTCAGGTTCACCGAGCGCGCCGACGTCGCGCCGATCTCCTCGGCGATCTCCGTGAGCACCGGCTGCGGAACCGTGTCGTCCACCGTCAGGACGACCAGCGCCTCGCCGCCCGCCCGCGCGCGCGAGACCTGCATGCCCGCGATGTTCAGACCGGCTTCGCCGAGGATCCGGCCCACCGTGCCCACGACACCCGGGCGGTCGTCGTAGCGCAGCACGACCATGTGGTCGGCGAGCGCCAGGTCGATGTCGTGGTCACCGATGGCAACGATCTTCTGAAGGTGCTTGGGGCCGGCCAGCGTGCCGGAGACGGCGACCTCCTCGCCGCCCGAGAGCGTGCCGCGGACGGTGACGACGTTGCGGTGGTCCGGGGACTCCGAGCTGGTCGTCAGCCGCACCTCGACACCGCGCTCCTGCGCGAACAGCGGGGCGTTGACGTACGACACGGTGTCGTCGACGACATCCTCGAACACGCCCTTGAGCGCGGACAGTTCGAGCACCTTCACGTCGTGCTGGGTGATCTCGCCGTAGACCTCGACATCGAGACGGACGGCGACCTCGCCCGCGAGCGCGGTGAAGATCCGGCCGAGGCGCTCGGCGAGCGGCAGCCCGGGCTTGACGTCCTCGGCGATCACACCGCCCTGGACGTTGACCGCGTCCGGGACCAGCTCACCGGCGAGCGCGAGCCGCACGGAACGGGCGACCGAGACGCCCGCCTTCTCCTGCGCCTCGTCCGTGGAGGCGCCGAGGTGCGGGGTGCAGACGACCTGGTCCAGCTCGAACAGCGGGGAGTCGGTGCAGGGCTCCTTCGCGTACACGTCGAGGCCCGCGCCGGCGACCCGGCCCTCCTTGAGCGCCGAGTACAGCGCCTCCTCGTCGACGATCCCGCCGCGCGCGGCATTGACGATGCGGACGGTCGGCTTGACCTTGTGCAGCGCCTCGTCGCCGATGAGACCGAGCGTCTCGGGCGTCTTGGGAAGGTGGACGGTGATGAAGTCCGAGGCCTCGAGAAGCTCGTCGAGCGAGAGCAGCTTGACGCCCATCTGGGCGGCGCGCGCCGGCTGTACGTACGGGTCGTACGCCACGATCTTCATGCCGAAGGCGGACATCCGCTGGGCGACCAGCACGCCGATACGGCCGAGGCCGACGACGCCGAGCGTCTTCTCGCTCAGCTCGACACCGGTGTACTTCGACCGCTTCCACTCGCCGTTCTTCAGGGCGGTGTTGGCCTGCGGGATGTTGCGCGCCGTGGCCACCAGCAGACCGCAGGCCAGCTCGGCCGCGGTGACGATGTTGGACGTCGGCGCGTTGACGACCATCACGCCGGCCTTGGTGGAGGCGGAGACGTCGACGTTGTCCAGACCGACACCCGCGCGGGCGACGACACGCAGCTTCTTGGCGGCGGCGATCGCCTCGGCGTCGAGCTTGGTGGCGGAACGCACGAGGATCGCGTCCACGTCGGCGATGGCCGGGAGCAGCTCCGCGCGGTCGGCGCCGTTGCAGTGCCGGATCTCGAAGTCCGGGCCGAGCGCGTCGACAGTGGCGGGCGACAGCTCTTCAGCGATGAGTACGACAGGTTTCGAGCTCACGTGAGTCCTCACAGATGCAGTGCAGACGGCCGTCCCGACGGCCGCAGGCGGTGGAGGGGGCTAGCCGCGTGGAAGACGCACGACACTGTGGGCCTGACGCGTATGTGTTGAGCAGTGTAGTGGTGCCCCGGGCCGTGCATTGCGCCACAAGGCGGGATCACCCGTCCGTGGCTGGACGAATGGGAGAAGCACCGGAACGGGTCCGGGAGCGACGGCACGGGGCCGGGACACCAGCGTCCCGGCCCCGTCATCGGCTCACGCCTCGTCGTTGTCGACCCAGCTCATGAGCTTGCGCAGCTCCTTGCCGGTGGTCTCCAGCAGGTGGTTCTCGTCCTGCGTCTTGTACTCGTTGTACTTCTTCAGACCGCCGTGGTACTCGTCCATCCAGTTCTTGGCGAACGTGCCGTCCTGGATCTCGGCGAGGACCTTCTTCATCTCGGCCTTGGTCTGGTCCGTGATGATGCGGGGGCCGGTGATGTAGTCGCCCCACTCGGCGGTCTCGGAGACCGACCAGCGCATCTTCTCCAGGCCGCCCTCGTACATCAGGTCCACGATCAGCTTCAGCTCGTGGAGGCACTCGAAGTACGCGATCTCCGGCTGGTAGCCGGCCTCGGTCAGGGTCTCGAAGCCCGCCTTGACCAGCGCGGACGCGCCGCCGCAGAGCACGGCCTGCTCGCCGAAGAGGTCGGTCTCGGTCTCCTCGGTGAAGGTCGTCTTGATGACGCCGGCGCGGGTGCCGCCGATGCCCTTCGCGTACGAGAGGGCCAGCTCGAAGCCCTTGCCGGTGGCGTCCTGCTCGACGGCCGCGATACACGGAACGCCGCGGCCCTCCTCGTACTGGCGGCGGACCAGGTGGCCCGGGCCCTTGGGGGCGACCATGGCGACGTCGACACCGGCCGGCGGCTTGATGAAGCCGTAGCGGATGTTGAGGCCGTGACCGAAGAACAGCGCGTCGCCGTCCTTCAGGTTGTCCTTGATGGACTCCTCGTAGACCTGGGCCTGGATCGGGTCCGGGACGAGGATCATGATGACGTCGGCCTCGGCGGCCGCCTCGGCCGGCGTCACCACGCGCAGGCCCTGCTCCTCGGCTTTTGCCTTGGACTTCGAGCCCTCGTGCAGGCCGACCCGGACGTCGACACCCGAGTCACGGAGCGACAGCGCGTGGGCGTGGCCCTGGCTGCCGTAACCGATGACCGCGACCTTGCGGTTCTGGATGATGGACAGGTCGGCATCGTCGTCGTAGAACAGCTCGGCCACTGGGATATCTCCTTGGTGTGCAGGTGTGCGTCCCACCGTACGGCGGGAGAGGGTGATGGCGTGGTGGGGTCTCGCTAGGCGGAACGGTCCAGGGCCCGCAGGGAGCGGTCGGTGATGGACCGGGCTCCGCGCCCTATGGCGATCGTTCCGGACTGGACGAGCTCCTTGATGCCGAACTGCTCCAGCATCTTGAGCATGGCCTCCAGCTTGTCGGCGCCGCCGGTGGCCTCGATGGTGACGGCCTCCGGGGAGACGTCCACGGTCTTGGCGCGGAACAGCTGGACGATCTCGACGATCTGGGAGCGCGTTTCGTTGTCGGCGCGCACCTTCACCAGAACGAGTTCACGCTGGATCGCAGCGCTCGGCTCGAGTTCGACGATCTTCAGGACGTTGACCAGCTTGTTGAGCTGCTTGGTCACCTGCTCCAGCGGCAGGTCCTCGACATTGACCACGATGGTGATGCGGGAGATGTCGGGGTGTTCGGTGACACCGACGGCGAGCGAGTCGATGTTGAAGCCTCGGCGGGAGAACAGGGCGGCGATCCGGGCCAGGATGCCGGGGGTGTTCTCCACCAGGACAGAGAGCGTGTGCTTGGACATGTTCGTCGTTCCTCTTCCTACGGCTCTCAGTCGTCTTCGTTGTCGCCGAAGTCGGGGCGGACGCCACGGGCGGCCATGACCTCGTCGTTGGAGGTGCCGGCGGCGACCATCGGCCACACCATGGCGTCCTCGTGGACGATGAAGTCGACGACGACGGGGCGGTCGTTGATGGCGTTGGCCTCGGCGATGACCTTGTCCAGGTCGTCCGGGGACTCGCAGCGGATCGCGTAACAGCCCATCGCCTCGGACAGCTTGACGAAGTCGGGGACGCGGGTGCCGCCGCTGGACTTGCCCTCCAGGGCGACGCCGTCCTCGGGACCCGAGTGCAGCACGGTGTTGGAGTAGCGCTGGTTGTAGAAGAGCGTCTGCCACTGGCGGACCATCCCGAGCGCGCCGTTGTTGATGATGGCGACCTTGATCGGGATGTTGTTGAGCGCGCAGGTGGTGAGTTCCTGGTTGGTCATCTGGAAGCAGCCGTCGCCGTCGATGGCCCAGACGGCGCGGTCCGGCACACCGGCCTTGGCACCCATCGCGGCCGGGACCGCGTACCCCATCGTTCCGGCGCCGCCCGAGTTGAGCCAGGTGGCGGGCTTCTCGTAGTCGATGAAGTGGGCGGCCCACATCTGGTGCTGGCCGACACCGGCCGCGAAGATCGTGCCCTCGGGGGCCAGTTGGCCGATGCGCTGGATGACCTGCTGCGGGGACAGGCTGCCGTCGTCGGGCTGGTCGTACCCCAGCGGGTAGGTGTCGCGCCAGCGGCTGAGGTCCTTCCACCAGGCGCTGTAGTCGCCGGTGCGGCCCTCGCTGTGCTCGGCCTGGACCGCCTGGACCAGGTCGGCGATGACCTCGCGGGCGTCGCCGACGATCGGGACGTCGGCGGTGCGGTTCTTGCCGATCTCGGCCGGGTCGATGTCCGCGTGGACGATCTTGGCGAACGGGGCGAAGCTGTCCAGCTTGCCGGTGACACGGTCGTCGAAACGGGCTCCGAGGGCGACGATCAGGTCGGCCTTCTGCAGCGCGGTGACGGCGGTGACCGCTCCGTGCATGCCCGGCATTCCCACGTGCAGCGGGTGGCTGTCGGGGAACGCGCCCAGCGCCATCAGGGTGGTGGTGACGGGGGCTCCGGTGAGCTCGGCGAGAACCTTCAGCTCGGCGGTGGCGTTGGCCTTCAGGACGCCGCCGCCGACGTACAGGACGGGGCGCTTGGCCTGCGTGATGAGCCGGGCGGCCTCGCGGATCTGCTTGGCGTGCGGCTTGGTCACCGGGCGGTAGCCGGGCAGGTCGGTATGCGGCGGCCAGCTGAACGTGGTCCGCGCCTGCAGGGCGTCCTTGGCGATGTCGACGAGGACGGGCCCCGGGCGGCCGGTCGAGGCGATGTGGAAGGCCTCGGCGATGGTGCGGGGGATCTCGTCGGCGTTGGTGACCAGGAAGTTGTGCTTGGTGATCGGCATCGTGATGCCGCAGATGTCCGCCTCCTGGAAGGCGTCCGTGCCGATGGCCTTGGAGGCGACCTGACCGGTGATCGCGACCATGGGGACGGAGTCCATGTGCGCGTCGGCGATCGGGGTGACCAGGTTGGTGGCGCCGGGTCCCGAGGTGGCCATGCAGACGCCGACCTTGCCGGTGGCCTGCGCGTATCCGGTGGCCGCATGACCGGCGCCCTGCTCGTGCCGGACCAGGACGTGACGGACCTTGGTGGAGTCCATCATCGGGTCGTAGGCGGGGAGGATGGCGCCGCCCGGGATGCCGAACACCGTGTCGGCTCCCACTTCCTCGAGAGAGCGGATGAGGGACTGCGCACCCGTGACGTGCTCGACTGCGGTCTGGTGTCCGCCGGTACGGGCCCGCGGCTGCGGATGGTGGGCCCCGGTGGCCTGCTCGGTCATCGGCATTCTCTTCTCGAAGCTGAGGGTTTTTGCGAGGAGTGCTGAGATTTATTACGTTTTGCCAGTTGTGCCGGTGCAACAAAAAACCCCTCGTGCCATGAGGCAAGCGAGGGGAGCGCGTCGGAGTGGGTCTGCGGGCCTTTGTGCGGCCCGCTCAGCCGACGCGCTTTCCAAGTACGAGAATTCGGGTGCGCATGGCACAGACCCTCCCCCGACGGGCCATCAGTGTCAAGTGGGTGGGACACGCGTCTCACTATTTGAGCCATGACGTGCGGGAAAAGCGCCACCCGTCAGGACGGGCAGAGCGATGCCCCCGGGCACCGGGAACTCGTCCCGCACCAGGGCCCGGCGCAGCCGGTACTCGTCCAGCGCGCCGGAGAAGGCCATGCCCTGGCCGTGCGTGCACCCCATGGCGCGCAGGGCGAGCACCTGCTCGGGCAGGTCCACGCCGTCCGCCACGGACTGCATACCGAGATCGCACGCGATACGGAGCAGCCCACTGGTGATCTTGTGCAGTCTGGCCGACTCGACGACTCCTTCGACGAGGCCTCTGTCCAGTTTCAGCATGTCCACCGGGAGTCTGCGCAGGGCATTGATGGCGGCGTATCCGCTGCCGAAGCCGTCGAGCGCGATCCGTACGCCGAGTCTGCGCAACGAGACGAGCCGCTGCTCCAGATCGTCGAAGGAGATCCGCGGGTCGCTGTCGGCGAGCTCGATGATCAGCGCCCCGGACGCCAGTCCGTGCCGGGTGAGCAGCGCCTCGACGGATCCCAGCGGCAGCGACCGGTCCAGCAGCCGACGGGCGGAGATCCGGACGGACACGGGCACCCGGTGCCCGATCCTGCTCCGCTCGGCGGCCTGCTCCACCGCCTCCTCCAGGAGCCAGCGGCCGAGCTCGGCGGTGCGGTCGCCGTCCTCGGAGACGCGCATGAACTCCGCGGGGGTGAACAGGATGCCCTGGGCGGAACGCCAGCGTGCCTGCGCGGCGACCGCCTCGATACGACCGGTGGTGAGGCTGACCACGGGCTGGTGCAGCAGCGCGAACTCGCCCTCGTGGAGGGCGCTGCGCAGCCGTGCGGCGAGCTCGCTGCGGCGCACCACCTCGGCCTGCATCTGCGGCGCGTACAGCTCGACACGGTCCTTGCCGGCGGCCTTCGCGCGGTACATCGCGAGGTCGGCGTTGCGCATCAGGTCGTTGGGGGTGGCGGAGGGCTCGGCGAAGGCCACCCCGATGGAGGCGGCCACCCGCACTTCGCTGCCGTCGATGCGGTACGGCTGCGAGAGGGTCAGGCGCAGCCGGTCGGCGATCTCGCTGACCTGGTGCTCGCGGGCCGACCGGTCCGCGCTGCCGTCGCCGAGGATGAGCGCCGCGAACTCGTCGCCCCCGAGACGGGCGGCCGTGTCGCCGGCCCGTACGGAATCGGCCAGCCGCCGGGCCGCCTGGATCAGCAGCTCATCGCCCGCCTGGTGGCCGAGACGGTCGTTGACCCCCTTGAAGCCGTCGAGGTCGATGAAGAGCACGGCGGTGCCCGGATCGCCGGAGCGGCGGCCGGTCAGCGCCTGCCGGACGCGCTCGGTGAACAGCGCGCGATTGGGCAGGTCGGTGAGCGGGTCGTGCTCGGCGTTGTGCTGCAACTGGGCCTGCAGCCGGACCCGTTCGGTGACATCGCGGCTGTTGAAGATCAGGCCGCCCTGGTGGCGGTTGACCGTGGACTCCACATTGAGCCAGTCGCCGGTCCCTGACCTGAAGCGGCACTCGATCCGGGTCGTGGGCTCCTCCGCCGGAGGAGCGGCCAGAAACCGGCGTACCTCGTGGACGACGCGCCCGAGGTCCTCTGGGTGGATGAGCGAGGACAGCTCGGACCCGATGAGCTCCTCGGCCTCGCGCCCGTAGACGCCCGCGGCGGCGGGGCTCACGTAGCGCAGTATGCCGCTGGGGGCGGCGATCATGATGACGTCGCTGGACCCCTGCACGAGCGACCGGAAGTGGTTCTCCTTCTGGGCCAGTTCGTGGGTGAGCGCGATGTTGTCGAGGAGCATGATGCCCTGCCGGACGACCAGGGCGAGCACCACCGTGCAGCCGGTCAGGACGACGACACGGTCGACCCGGCGGCCCTCGACAACGTTGTAGAGGATGCCGAGCGTGCACACCGCGGCGGCGAGATACGGGGTCAGGGCGGCCAGCGAGCCCGCGACCGGGCCGCTGGGATGGCGTGGTCCGCGCGGCTGCCGGACGGCCTCCACCGAGCGGCGGTCGCCCCAGGGGGCGTAGGCGAGCAGCAGCGAACCGGCGAACCAGCCGGCGTCGAGCAGCTGACCGGAGCGGTAGCTCTCGCGCAGCAGCGGCGAGGTGAACAGCGCATCGCACAGCACGGTCAGGGCCAGGGCGGCGATGGCGGTGTTGACGGCGGAGCGGTTGGTGGCCGAACGCCGGAAATGCAGCGCGAGCACCATGCTGACCAGCACGATGTCCAGCAGCGGATAGGCGAGGGAGAGCGCGGCGGGGGCGACGCTCTCACCCTGGACATGCGCCGTGTGGGCGAGGGCGAGGCTCCAGGACAGGGTCAGCAGCGACCCGCCGATCAGCCAGGCGTCCAGCGCGAGGCAGACCCAGCCGGCCCGGGTGACGGGCCGCTTGGCGAGGACGAGGAGGCCGATGATGGCGGGCGGCGCGAAGCACAGGAAGAACAGATCGGCGATCGAAGGGCTCGGCACCTCCCGGTCGAGCACGACCTCGTACCACCCCCACACGGCGTTCCCCGCCGACGCCATGGCCGACGAGAGCGCGAACAGCAGCCAGGCGGGGCGAAAGCGGCTGCGTCCGGGGCGCGAGTAGACGAAGCAGGAGACGGCGGCGATCCCGGCGGCGACGCTCAGGCCGAAGTCGCCCATGATCAGCGCCAGTTCGCGGGAGCCCCAGCCGAATGCCGCACCCAGGCCGTACGCGGCGCAGGTGGCGGCCAGCGCGAGTTGGGAGTACAGGCAGCTGCCGGCGGGGACGGGGCGGCGGGCCATGAGTGCTCCCGGGGCGGTCACCGAGCTTCTCCCTGTGCCGTCGCCGCCGGGCCGGCGGCCCGCTTCGGAGCGCGCGAGGGTCGTCGCCGGCCCCGCCGCGTCGGATCGTTCGTCCATTGGCCGTGCATCGCCCGTCGCCCCCCTCGAAGTCTGATCGGCAGTCAGGTCGCATCACTGCACCGCCCCTGGCCCGGTACAGCCCCCGAGTCCGGACGATACACCAGGAATGTCACTCTGCGATATAGCCCCTCTACTCTCAGTGACCGACTCCGGTGTGGTCGCCACGCGGTGCAACCGGGTGACTTCACAGAGTTTCCCCCTGTGGCAAGGGGTGCGGTCAGCCAGTCGTGTGCACCACGTTGCGCAGGGGTTCACCGGCGGCGAAAAGGGTGACTTGTCCGGCGAGCAGCCGCTTGGCACGCGGCATGAACGCCGAAGTGGAGCCACCGACATGGGGACTGATGAGCACACCCGGGGCATGCCACAGAGGATGCCCGGCGGGGAGCGGCTCGGGGTCGGTGACGTCGAGGGCGGCGGTCAGCCGGCCGCTCTCGAGCTCGTCCAGGAGAGCCTTGGTGTCGACCACGGGGCCGCGCGCGACGTTCACGAGCAGGGCGCCGTCCTTCATCCTGGCGAGGAATCCGGCGTTCACCAGGCCTTTCGTCTGCTCGGTCAGCGGCGTCGACACAATGACCACATCCGCCTCGGGGAGCAGCCCCGGCAGGTCGGCGAGTGCGCGCACTTCACCGCGCCCCGTTGTGCGCGCAGAGCGCGCGACGCGCGCCACCCGCGCGCACTCGAACGGCGCGAGCCGGTCCTCGATGGCCGCGCCGATGGACCCGTAGCCGACGATGAGGATCGACTTGTCGGCGAGCGCCGGATAGAAGCCCGAGCGCCACTCCTCACGGTCCTGACCGTGGACGAAGCCGGGGATCCCCCGCAGGGAGGCGAGGACCAGGGCGAGCGTGAGCTCCGCGGTCGACGCCTCGTGCACGCCGCTGGCATTGCACAGGCGCACACCGGGGGGCAGGACGCCGAGGCCCGGCTCGACGTGGTCGATCCCGGCGGACAACGTCTGCACGACCTGTACGGAGGTCATGCCGGCCATCGGCCGTACCGCGACCTCACTGCCCTTCATGTAGGGGACGGCGTAGAAGAGGCAGTCCGCCGGATCGGCGGGGAGATTCGGACCACCGTCCCAGAAACGGTAGTTGAGACCCGAGGCGGCGGGATCGGGAAGCCCGTCGAACTCATCGGCCGGAATGGGGAGCCACACGTCTGCAGTCATGGTCAGGAGGCTAATGGGCGCGAGGCTGAGCGAAGGGAGGCGTTCCGCATTGGTTAGTTTGGGGGCGGCCGAGTGAGGGGTACGGGCAGTTGGAGCGCAGGACGATCGGGGCGGCGGCTCTCGAGGTGGGAGCGGTCGGGCTCGGCTGTATGCCGATGAGCTGGGCGTACAGCGCCTCCCAGCAGCGAGGCGACCGCTCGCTGCGCACCGTGCACACCGCACTCGACGCCGGTTCCACACTGCTCGACACGGCCGACATGTACGGGCCCTTCACCAATGAGCTGTTGCTGGGCCGCGTGCTGAAGGAACGCCGGCGGGACGCGTTCGTCTCGACAAAGGTCGGGCTGCTGGTGGGCGATCAGCATGTGGTCGCCAACGGCCGCCCGGGGTACGTGAAGCGGGCCTGCGACGCGTCGCTGCGACGGCTCCAGACCGATGTGATCGACCTCTATCAGCTGCACCGTGCCGATCCCGAGGTGCCCGTCGAGGAGACATGGGGCGCGATGGCGGAGCTGGTGGGCGCGGGGAAGGTGCGCTCGCTGGGGCTGTGCGCGGTGGGGGCGCGTGCCGCACGGCGCTCGGGTGCGCATCTCTACGAGGGAACGATTCGGCAGCTGGAGCGGGTGCAACAGGTGTTCCCGGTCAGTGCCGTGCAGGCGGAGCTTTCGGTGTGGTCACCGGACGCGCTGGAGCGGCTGCTGCCGTGGTGCGAGGCCCGGGGCGTGGGTTTCCTGGCGGCGATGCCGCTGGGGAACGGGTTTCTGACCGGGACGCTGACACCGGGGCAGGGCTTCGAGCCGGACGACGTACGCGCCCGGCACCCGCGGTTCACGGCCGAGATGATGGCGGCGAACCAGTCGGTGGTCGCGGGGCTGCGGCGGATCGCGCGACGGCACGGTCCTGACATCACCCCCGCGCAGGTGGCCCTGGCGTGGGCACTGGGCCAAGGGCCCCACGTGGTGGTGGTGCCGGGAACGAAGCGGGAGCGATGGGCGGTGGAGAACGCGGCCGCGGCGCGGCTTTCGCTCTGCGCCCGGGATATGGCGGAGATTGCGGGACTGCCGGCGGCGCGGGGATCTTGGGAGTGAGGGTGCGGGCGGCGGAGACCGGCCCGAGGCCACGCGGAACCTGGCGGCTCCGGCGGGATCCGGGGCTGCCCGGACCGACGCCGGGATGTGGAGCCGGACCAGGACGCGGGGCTGGGGGTCTGGGCCGCCGGACCGGGACCTCACCCGACGTTCTCGACGTTCTCGACCTTGTCGACGGGGATCCGAATCCGAAGATCGGGAACCTCGGGGGCCCGAGCGGTGTAGGACTGGTAGTCAGGCAGCTCAAGCCGCCGTGGAAGGGATCAGAACCGTGCATCGTCCTGCTGTGACGGCCGTGCTGGCCGCTGCCGTGCTGGTGCTCACCGCCGGGTGCTCGTCCGGCGGCGACGACCCGCCCGGCGGCCCGAAGGGGACAGCGTCCGCCACCGCCCCGGGCGGCTCCGCCTCGCAAGGCTCGCCGAGCCCCTCGGGCCCGCCGGCGAAGGGGTCGGTGAAGGTGGTGTCCACGCTGACCGAGGGGCTGAAATCGCCATGGGGAGTCGCCGCCCTGGACGACGGCGATCTGCTGGTGGCCTCGCGAGACGAGGGGACGGTCACCCGCGTCGATGTGGAGACCGGCAAGCAGACGCAGATCGGCTCGGTGCCGGGAGTGGCCCCCGCGGGCGAGGGCGGACTGCTGGGCCTCGCCGTCTCCCCCTCGTTCGCCTCGGACCACCAGATCTACGCGTACTTCACCACCGAGTCCGACAACCGCATCGCCCGGATGCTGTACGACGAGCGGAAGCCGGCCGGCCAGCAGCTCGGAGCGCCCGACACGATCGTGCGGGGCATTCCCAAGGGCTCCATCCACAACGGCGGGCGGATCGCGTTCGGCCCGGACAAGATGCTCTACGCGGGCACGGGCGAATCGGGCGAGACCGGGCTCGCGCAGGACAGGAAGTCCCTCGGCGGCAAGATCCTGCGCATGACGCCCGACGGACAGCCGGTGCACGGCAACCCCGAGGCGGACTCCCTGGTCTACTCATGGGGTCACCGCAATGTGCAGGGGCTGGCCTGGGACTCGGAGAAGCGGCTGTGGGCCGCGGAGTTCGGGCAGAACACCTGGGACGAGCTCAATCTGATCGAGCCGGGGAAGAACTACGGGTGGCCCGAGGCGGAGGGCAAGGCCGGCAAGGCCGGCTTCGTGGACCCGGTGGCCCAGTGGAAGACGTCGGAGGCGTCCCCGAGCGGTATCGCGTACGCGGAGGGCTCGATCTGGATGGCGGGACTGCGGGGCGAGCGGCTCTGGCGGATCCCGCTGGCGGGCAAGGAACTTGTGGCTGAGCCCCAGTCATTCCTCACCGAGAAGCACGGCCGACTGCGCAGCGTCCTCGCGGTGGGCGGCTCCAAGCTCTGGCTCGTCACCAGCGAGACGGACAACAGGGGCACGCCTTCGGCGGGGGACGACAAGATCCTCCAGCTGGAGGTGAAGTAGGGGGTGTACAGCTGGTGTTCAACGTCTTCGAGGAGTGCTTCGCGCCGGGCCGCAAGCATACGGACGAGGAGCGCAACCGCCTGGCACTGACCCGGACGGACGTGGGCGACAACGACCCGAGCCGCGGCGCCATAGATCTGGCCTCCGGCAAGGTCACGGTGCGAAAGCCCGGGTCCGGTGAGCCGGAGCCCGTCCGGGGATCCTGAGCTCGTCCGGGGATCCTGAGGCGCGGAGACGAGCAGGGGCGCCGCAGTGACACCCTCAGGACGCCCGGCGCCCTGAGCAGGACCCCGGCCCGAGGGCCGGATGCTGCGCGGGATGCCCGCGGCCGCCTTGCTCCCCCGTCACCCCGCTGCCCGATCGTCCTTGCCCTGCGGCGGAAACAGGCGGAGGCGGTGGGCCAGCGCTGCTGCTTCGCCGCGGCCCGAGACGCCCAGCTTGGCCAGGATGTTGGAGACATGGACGCTCGCCGTCTTCGGGGAGATGAAGAGCTCCTCGGCTATCTGACGGTTGCTGCGGCCCACTGCCACCAGGCGCAGGACGTCCTCCTCGCGGCGCGTCAGACCCAGCGCCGGACCCTGCGGCGGGGTCGCCGCCGCCGTTGACGGCTCGTCGGTCAGGGAGATACGGGCCCGCTGGGCGAGCAGTTCGATGTCCTCGGTGAGCGGGCGCGCGCACAGCCGGCGGCCCGTCGAAGCCGCCTGGCGCAACAACTCCGCCGCGTGCGCCCGGTCCGACGGCAGCAGGGACTCGGCCCAGCGCACCCGGATCATCGCGAGCTCGTGCGGAAGGTTCACCGCCTCGAAGGCCGCGCAGGCCTCCGCCCAGTCGGCGGGTGTGTCCTGGCCGCCGGCGCGCAGCAGTTCGGTCCGGACCCAGCGCTCGTGGGCCGTCCACACAGGGACGGCGGTGACCAGGGTGCGGGCGGCCTTGCGGATGCGGTCCAGGGCATCCGCGCGGCCCGGCTCGGCGGCGGGCAGGCCGCGGGTGTCGGCCTCCAGGGTGGCCGCGGCGCGCAGCAGCGGCCACGCGTACCGCTGGGTGCCCGGCGGGAAGCCCTCCTTGGCCGCCCGCTCGAACTCGGCCCGCGCGTCGAGCATCCGTCCCTCCGCCGCGGCCATGCGCAGCGCGATCACGGCCATCGGAAGGGAGGCCTGCGGCATCGGGTCGTGGGGTCCGAAGTGCGCCCGGGCCGCCTCCAGATACTCGGCCGCTCCGGCCCTGTCACCACGGCTCAGCGCCAGCGCGGCGAGCCGGGTGGCCGCGTACCCCCGCGGCTTGGGACTCTGCCCGAGGCGCAGCGCACGCTCGGCGGCCTGCTGCGTCTCGTCCCAGCGCCCGAGCGAGTGGTACGACTCGGCGAGGTTGCCCAGCATCCACGACTCGGTGTCGCACAGGCCGTACTTGCGGGACAGCGCGACGCCTTCGTCCAGGACCTCCACCGCCTCCTCCGAGCGGCCGATGCCCTCCAGCACGGACGGCAGGTTCACATGGGTGCGCCCGATGAGAGACGGCTGGTCGAGGACGACGGCCCGCTCCTTGGCGGCGTACATCTCGGCGAGCCCGTCGTCGACATGGCCGGCGTCGACCAGGAGGCTGCCGTGGGTGAGGCGGGCGCGCAGTTCGTTGTCCTGCTCGCCGACCATGTGGGCGTACTCCACGGCGCGTTCGGCCGTTTCCAGGCTGCCCGGTCCGGGTGCGTGCACCATGCCCCAGGCGGCTGCCTCGGCCAGCACCTCGGCATGGACGACGGACGGCAGCAGGCCGCGCACCAGGTCCTGTGCCTCGGCCAGCTCGGCCCAGCCGTCGCCGCGGCCGAGCGAGGAGACCAGCCGGGAGCGCTGGACGGCGAACCAGGCGCCGCGCAGCGCGTCGGCCTCTTCCTGTGCGAGCCGCTGCCCCCGCTTCGTGATTTTCAGGGCGCGCTCCCGCTCGCCGCACAGACGGCCCGCGACGGAGGCCTCCGCCATCAGGTCCAGGAAGCGCAGCGGCGTGGTCTGCGGGTCACAGCCGCACGCCGGGTACGCCTCCGCGTAGTCGAGGGGCCGCAGACCGGCGCGTATGTCGTCGGGGGCGCTGTCCCAGAGCTCCATCGCCCGTTCCAGCAGCCGCAGTTGTTCCGAGTAGGCATGGCGCCGCCTGGCCTCGACGGAGGCGCTGAGCACGGCCGGCAGAGCCTTCGCCGGGTCGTGCGCGTGGTACCAGTAGCTGGCGAGCCGCATGGCCCGCTCGTCGTCCCGTACGGGCGAGGGGTCTGCCTCCAGCGCCTCGGCGTAGCGCCGGTTGAGCCGGGAGCGCTCGCCGGGCAGCAGATCGTCGCTGACGGCCTCGCGGGCCAGCGAATGCCGGAAGCGGTAGCCGTCGCCGTCGGGCGTGGCCTGCAGGATGTTCGCGCCGACGGCGGCCCGCAGCGCCTCGATGAGATCGTCCTCGCAGAGCCGGGCGACGGCGTGCAACAGCCCGTACTCGACGGTCGATCCGCCCTCGGCGACGATGCGCGCGACCCGCTGTGCGTCCTCCGGCAGCGCTTCTGTGCGGACGAGCAGGATGTCGCGCAGGGAGTCGGGCAGCGTCGGGCAGTTGTCCGCCATGCTGCGGGCGAGCTCCTCGACGAAGAACGCATTGCCGTCGGAGCGCTCGTAGACCCGGTCGACCATGTCCGGGTCGGGCTCGGCGGCGAGGATCCCGGCGAGCTGGCGGTGGACCTCGCCGCGGTTGAACCGGGTGAGCTCGATGCGCTGCACCGTCCGCATCCGATCGAGCTCGGCGAGGAAGGGCCGCAGCGGATGGCGCCGGTGCACATCGTCGGAGCGGTAGGTCGCGATCACGACGAGCCGGCCGCGGCGCAGCGTCCGGAAGAGGTAGGAGAGGAGATGGCGGGTGGACGCGTCCGCCCAGTGCATGTCCTCCAGGACCAGGACGACGGTGCGGTCCGTGGCGATCCGCTCCAGCAGCCGCGCGGTCAGTTCGAAGAGGCGCGCCATGCCCTCCTCGTCGTGCCGGCTCTGCTCAAGGCGCTCTCCGAGCTCCGGCAGCAGCCGCGCCAGCTCGTGCTCCTGCCCCGCGGCGGCCCGGGCCAGCTCTTCCGGGAGCTGGCGGTGCAGCGCCCGCAGCGCCGTCGAGAACGGCGCGAACGGCAGTCCGTCCGCGCCGATCTCGACGCATCCCCCGACCGCGACGACGACATCGCGACGGCACGCCTCGGTGAGCATCTCCTCGACGAGCCGGGTCTTGCCCACCCCGGCCTCGCCGCCGACGAGCAGCGCCTGCGGCTCTCCCGCGGCGCCTGAGCCGGCGGCGCGGGTGAGCGCGTCGGTGAGCGCTGACAACTCACCGGCGCGTCCCACGAACACGGGGCTGACAGACATGGTCTCCACGTCGCCGAGCATCGCACAGCCCTGTGACAACGCGGCAGCCCCGGCCCCTGCCTTGATCGGTACGACGGTCATCGGTCCGCGCCGGCGGTTCAGGCGGCCCGCACGAAGCGTTCGGCGAGGCGACTCACCGCGCCCTCCCCGTCCTTGGCCGACCGCCTCGCGGCCCGGCGGGACCTGCGCACCTGACGGACGAGACGCGCGGCCTCGGCCTCCTGGATCAGCTCGGCCCGGCGGATTTCTGCGATCTCGTACTCGAACATGTCCACTCCCTGATGAGATTCCCTGGTGCTTCCGGCTTTCTGCCGTGCCACCAATCTCGTCCCCCAGGGGGGTCCTCCACATCGGGAGAGTGCCGCATGTTGGCGGGGCGGGGTCCTTAGACGCGCCGCACTGTCCTGCCTGCTCGCCCTAAGGCCCCCGGCACGGTACTCAGAGGGCGGTCCGGGCCGGCGGCTCGTAGACGTAGGGCGTGGTGGTCGTCAGGGCGGCGAATCCCAGCCGCAGGAGGATCGGGCGACTGTCGTCCGACGCGTCGACCTGCAGGAACCGGTGGCCTTGCGCCGCGGCGACCTGGGCACGGTGGGCGACGAGGGCACGGTAGACGCCGCGGCCCCGCCAGCCCGGCAGGGTGCCGCCTCCCCACAGGCTCGCGAAGTCGGTCCCGGGGTGGAGTTCGATCCTGGCCGAGCACACGGGCACCTCACCGGCCATGGCGAGCGTCATCAGGACCGTGTCCGGGCTCTGCCCGAGCTGGGTGAGGAGCTGTTCGCGCAGTCGGGCCGCGCTGGTGCCGAAGGCCCGTTCGTGCACCTCGGTCATGAGGTCCACGCCCGCCGCGTCGGTGACGTCGACCAGCCGGACACCGTCCGGGAGGACGGGTTCCCGGGGCAGGCCGTCGACCTCGGCGACCATCACCGTCTCCTCGGGTTCGGGCGTGAAGCCCGCCGCCCGCAGCCGGGCGCCGAGGTCGTCGGGGCTGTCGTAGGCGTAGAGCTTCCACTCGAAGTCCCGGCCGAGGGCGGTGAAGTGCCGCACCTGTTCGGCGATGGCCGCTTCTGCCCCGGCCGCGTCGAGAGCGGACCAGACGATGCCGTGCCAGTCGCCGTCGCCGGTCGCCCGGATCACGTCGCCGGCCCGCTCGAGGCCGGTTCCGGCGCCGGTGCCCCGGCGGATCTGGCGGTCGAACAGGCGGAGTACCTCGTCGTGATCCATCCGCCCAGTCGAGCACCGGGACGCCGCGGGCACCAACCCCTTTTCGGGTCTGCGGCCCTCAGGACCCGGCGGTGGGCAGGGCCAGAATGAGGTCGAAGTACATGCCGATGGAGACGATCAGCCCCAGTCCGCCGAGCACGGCTCCGGCCACGGCGAAGGCACGCACCCAGCCGGCCCGCTGGGGACGGACGAGGACGGCCGCCGCGACGATCAGCGCGAGGAGGGCGAAGACACCGTTGGTGAGGGCGGTGGTGTGCCAGGCGTCGCCGTAGATCGCGGAGATCTGGTCGGCCGGGCTGCCGCCCTGACCGGTCTTGATCTGGCCGAGCAGCGTCTGCCGCTCGGCGGCGACCCGGCCGACCCAGCTCCCGCTGAGGCCCACCACGCCGAGCCCGGCCGCGACGACGGCCGCGGTGGCCGACAGCAGGCCGGAGGAGGTGCCGGGCGTGTGCGCGGCGTCGTCGGGCGTGTCCAGGTCTTCCTCGAGGGAGGAGTCCGGGTCGTGCTCGTTCCCCACGGTTCCCGCGGGCGCGGTCCCGATCGCCGCGTCGGTGGTCGCGCCGGTTCCGCCGTCGGCCGGCTCTGTCGTCTTGTCGGTGGTCTTGTCGGTCTCGGTGGGGTTCATGCGGCGCACGCTAGGCGGCCTGTCTGAGAGTCCCCTTAACGCGACGGGTGCGCGTGCCCCGAGCGGTGCGGCCGGGCCTTCTCAGCGGGCCCGCAGCTCGCGCCACTGCGGTGCGAGCACCGACCAGACCTCCATGTCGTGCCGTACGCCGCGGTACGGGAACGCCTCCCTGAGCACGCCGTCCCGCGTCATTCCCAGCCGCTCGGCGACCTTCAGGCTCGCCGTGTTCGCGGATGAGGCCATCCACTCGATGCGGTGCATGCCCCGCTCCTCCACGGCCCAGTCGATGAGAATCCGGATGGAGCGGGTGATCAGGCCGCGGCCCACTGCGGAGGGTTCGAGCCAGCAGCCGACCTCGCAGTACTCCAGAGCGGTGTCGAAGACCCGGAAGAGCACCCCGCCGACCAGGGTCCCGTCCAGCCAGATGCCGTAGAGACGTCCGGCGTCGGCGGCCTGCTTGTCGGCGTAGGACTGCAGGAAGGCGCGGGCCGACTCGAGGTCCGTCGCGGCGGCGGCGAGCCCGATGTACTCGCCGATGAAGTCCCGACCGCGGTCGATGTGTGCGAGGTACTCCTCCGCCTGCCACGGCTCCAGGGGTCGCAGGTGTGCCGACCCGTCGCCCAGAGGTATCGCGAACATCGTTGCTCCTTCGGCCGCTTACGGCACGAGCTGTCCGTTGTCGCTCGTGCGCCGCTCCGGGATCTTCGCATGCGCGGGGCGTCCGGGAGCCTCGATGCTGATCCTCGGCAGCAGGCGGGCCAGCGGGCGGGGCAGCCACCAGTTCGCGCCTCCCAGCATGTGCATGAGGGCCGGTACCAGCAGCGTACGGAGCACGAAGGCGTCCAGGGCGACGGCCGCGGCGAGCGCGATGCCGAACATCGCGATGACCCGGTCGCCGCTGAGGACGAAGGCAAGGAAGACCGAGATCATGATCACGGCGGCGGAGTTGATCACACGGCTGGTCTCGGCGAGGCCCACGCGTACGGCCCGGCGGTTGTCGCCGGTCTCCAGCCACTCCTCGTACATCCGGCTGACCAGGAAGACCTGGTAGTCCATGGAGAGGCCGAAGAGCACCGAGACCATGATCACCGGAAGGAACGGTTCGATCGGGCCGGCTCTGCCGAGCCCGAGCAGCTCGCTGCCCCAGCCCCACTGGAAGATCGCGACGACGATCCCGAAGGAGGAGGCGACGGCGGCCACGTTCATGACCGCGGCCTTCAGGGGGATGCCGATCGAGCGGAAGGCCAGCAGGAGCAGCAGGCAGCCGAGGGCGACGACGACGCCGACGAAGAGCGGCAACTTGCCGACGATGATGTCGGCGAAGTCGTCGTAGCCGGCGGTGACGCCGCCGACGTGGACCTTCAGGGACGTTCCGTCGCCCGCGGCGGGGAGGACGTCGTGGCGCAGCCGGTCGACGAGTTCGCTGGTGGCCTTCGACTGGGGCGCCGAGTCGGGTACGACGGTGACCACGGCGGTGTCGCCGCTGCCGTTGTACGTGACCGAGCCGACCGAGTCGACGCCCGGGGTGCCGCGCACGGCCCCGGGCAGCTTGTCCATCGCCAGCCGGTCGTCGGCGCCGTCGAGCTCGGCGACGAGGGTGAGCGGTCCGTTGATTCCGGGACCGAAGCCCTCGCCCAGCAGGTCGTACGCCTGGCGGGTGGTGGAGGCGGAGGGGTTGTTGCCCTGGTCGGAGGTGCCCAGGTGCAGCGAGAACGTCGGCACCGCCAGGATCAGCATCACCACGCCGGCGACGCTTCCCAGGAGCTTGGGGTGGCGCTCGACGAACGCGGACCATCGGGCCGCGAAGCCGGTCGGCAGCTCGGGCTCCGGGCCGTGCTCGGACAGCCGGCGGCGCTCGCGCGGACTCAGTGCCCGCATCCCGATGAACGACAGCAGGGCGGGCAGCAGGGTCACCGACGCGGTGACGGTCAGGACGACGGTGAGGCAGGCGGCGATCGCCACGCCGTTGAGGAAGCCGAGCCGCAGGACGAGCATGCCGAGCAGGGCGATGCAGACCGTCGCCCCGGCGAAGACGACGGCGCGGCCCGTGGTGGCCACCGCGTTCTCCGCGGCTTCGGCGACGGGCAGTCCTCTGCGCAGGCCCTTGCGGTGTCTGGTGACGATGAAGAGCGCGTAGTCGATGCCCACACCGAGCCCGATGAGCAGGCCGAGCATCGGGGCGAAGTCGGCGACGCCCATCACATGGCCGAGCAGCACGATCCCCGCGTACGCCGTGCCGACGGAGACCAGGGCGGTGGCGATGGGCAGAATGCTGGCGGCGAGCGAGCCGAAGGCGAGGAAGAGAACGACGGCGGCGACGGCCACGCCCACGAACTCGGCGACATGCCCGCCGGGCGATTCGGTGAGACCGATGGCGCTGCCGCCGAGCTCGACCTCGATCCCGTCGGTCCCGGCCTCCTTCGCCTCGCTGATCACCGCCTCGACCTGCGCGGGCGGAATGTCCTCGGCCTTGCGGTCGAAGGTGACGGCGGCGAAGGCGGTGCGCCCGTCCTCGCTGGTCTGGCCGATGCCTTCGTCGCTGTAGGGGCTGGTCACGGCGGCGACGCCGTCGAAGCGGGCGACTTCGGCGAGCATCCGTTCCATGCGCTCGCGGACAGCGGGGGCACGTACGCTGCCCTCGTCGGTGTGCCAGACGATGGTGTCGCTGTCGCCGCCCTGGCTGTGGAAGCCTTCTTCGAGGAGGGCCGTGGCGCGGCCGGATTCCGTGCCCGGGACTTCGTAGTCGTTCGAGTACGCGCTTCCGGCGATGCCCGCGGCCGCGGCGACGCCGACGAGTGCGAGGAGCCAGAGCAGAACAGCTGCGAGTCGGTGCGTGATGCACCACCGGGCGATGGCTGCCAACGGGGTTGCTCCCTGGATGGTTCGTGGATCTTTGTCCGGGAACAGCCCGCAAAGAACTCATGACCTCGGAGACACCACTCTCGCAGGCAAACGTGATCATTTGCCCGTTTCGTGGGCTTACTCACAGCCGGCGCGGTGTCCCCGGGGTGAACCCCGCCCGTCCGAAAACCGTAAATCCCGCTGCGCGCAGCGGGTGTTGTCAGTTGCGGCTGGCACGATGGACGGCATGGAGACCACGGGGACCAACCAGCCGATCCTGACGCCGGGCGAAGCCGCGGACTTCGCCCTCACGCTCCACGACGCGCCCGAGGCCTGGATCGGCCGCGGCCCCGTGCCGGTCCTCGCGTACGGTCCCGGCGCATCGCTGCGGGACCGGCGGGAGGCCTTCCGTGAGGTGTACGAGGCGATCGTGGCCCGGATCGGGGAGCCGACGCTCTACGGCGGTTCGGCGGACGGCCCCAACATCCGCTGGCGGGACGGGGCGCGGACCGTGCTGCTCGCGGGGAACCGCCACCGGGCGGAGCTGTCGGTCCACCCCACGGACTCCCTGGAGGCCGACGAACGCCGCACCTTCGCGTGGGGCGGCGCCTGGTCCGCCGACGAACCGCACGACTTCGATCTGCTGCCCTATCTGTGGCAGCTGGACCGCAGCGGCCCCGGCGAGCGGCCCGTGGAGCACCCCGGCGGGCGGACGGCTTCCAGTCTCGAACACTTCGAGAGCGCCCTGGAGTTGATGCTCGCGGCCTGGGTCGAGCAGCTCTCCGTGCAGGTCGGCGACGACTGGGCGGGCTTCTGTCTGACCAGCGGAGCCGACCGCGGCCGCCAGCTGCAGATCTCGTACTCCCGGCCGGACGGTCTGCATGTCTCGGTCGACGACCGGGACGGCGAGGACACCCATGAGCGGGCCCAGGTCATGCTCTCCCGCGGTTGGCAGTCCCGTGACCGCGGATGGTGGCAGGCGGAGTTCCCCGAGCCGGAGCGGCCGGAGACCAGGGAGGCGGCGCGACTGGCGCTCGCCGAGCTGCGGGCCCGGGGCACCAAGGAGCCGCACGAGCTGCGCGCCCGGGACGTCAGCTGCAAGGACCGCGGTGAGCTGCTGCTGCCGGGCCTGGGCATACGCCACTGAGCCCGCCGGCCGACGCCAGCGGACGACGCCCGCACGGCAGACGCGGCCCGCACCCACAGGTGCGAGCCGCGTCCGGTGGACAGAGGGCCTGGATCAGCCCTCGGTCACACTGAGCTTCTCCAGGATGAGCTCCTTGACGCGTGCCGCGTCCGCCTGACCGCGCGTGGCCTTCATGACCGCGCCGACCAGCGCGCCCACGGCCGCCACCTTGCCGCCGCGGATCTTGTCCGCGATCGCCGCGTTGCCCGCGATCGCCTCGTCGACGGCCGTGCCGAGCGCGCCCTCGTCGGAGACGACCTTCAGACCGCGCTTGTCGACGACGGTGTCCGGGTCGCCCTCACCCGCGAGCACACCCTCGATGACCTGACGGGCCAGCTTGTCGTTCAGGTCGCCGGATGCGACCAGCGCCGTGACCCGCGCGACCTGCTCCGGGGTGATCGGGAGGTCGTCCAGCGCGCGGCCCGACTCGTTGGCGTTACGGGCCAGCTCGCCCATCCACCACTTGCGGGCCTGGTCGGCCGGGGCACCCGCGTCGATCGTGGCGACGATCAGCTCGACCGCGCCCGCGTTCAGGATCGACTGCATGTCGTGCTCGGAGACACCCCACTCCTCACGGAGCCGGTTCCGGCGCAGACGCGGCAGCTCGGGCAGCGTGCCCCGCAGCTCCTCGACCCACTCGCGGGAGGGGGCGATGGGGACGAGGTCGGGCTCGGGGAAGTACCGGTAGTCCTCGGCCTCCTCCTTCACCCGGCCGGACGTCGTGGAGCCGTCCTCCTCGTGGAAGTGGCGGGTCTCCTGGATGATCGTGCCGCCGGAGTCGAGCACAGCGGCGTGCCGCTGGATCTCGAAGCGGGCCGCCCGCTCCACGGAACGCAGCGAGTTGACGTTCTTCGTCTCCGAGCGCGTGCCGAACTTCTCCCGGCCGTGCGGGCGCAGCGACAGGTTCACGTCGCAGCGCATCTGGCCCATTTCCATGCGGGCCTCGGAGACGCCGAGCGCCTTGATGAGCTCGCGCAGCTCGGCGACGTACGCCTTGGCGACCTCGGGCGCCCGCGCGCCGGCGCCCTCGATGGGCTTGGTGACGATCTCGATCAGCGGGATGCCGGCGCGGTTGTAGTCCAGCAGGGAGTGGGACGCGCCGTGGATACGGCCGGTGGCACCGCCGACGTGCGTCGACTTGCCGGTGTCCTCCTCCATGTGGGCGCGCTCGATCTCCACCCGGAAGACCTCGCCGTCCTCGAGCTGGACGTCCAGATAGCCGTTGAAGGCGATCGGCTCGTCGTACTGCGAGGTCTGGAAGTTCTTCGGCATGTCCGGATAGAAGTAGTTCTTCCGGGCGAAGCGGCACCACTCGGCGATCTCGCAGTTGAGCGCGAGGCCGATCTTGATGGCCGACTCGACACCGATCGCGTTGACGACGGGGAGCGAGCCGGGCATGCCGAGGCAGGTGGGGCAGGTCTGCGAGTTGGGCTCGGCGCCCAGCTCCGTGGAGCACCCGCAGAACATCTTGGTCTTGGTGCCGAGTTCGACATGGACCTCGAGGCCCATGACGGGGTCGTAGGACGCGAGGGCGTCCTCGTACGACACCAGTTCAGTGACGGTCACGATGAAACTTTCCCTCTCAGCCCAGCAGGACGTCGTCGTCGCCGAGCCGCTTCAGCTCGCGATAGAGGATCGCCAGGCCGGTGACGATGGCGGCCGCGGAGACGGCGGCGTCGATCAGCCTCAGCACGTCATTGTCGTTGCGGGCCATCCTGGCCTGCTTCGCGACGCTGAGTGCGCCGAATGCCGTGGTACCGAGCGAGATGTACACACCGGTCTTGGACTTCTTGAAGTTCTTGGCCTTCTTTGCCATGGCACTCATAGCGACGGAGCCTCCTCAAGCAGCGAATGCCCCCACTTTTCCACGAAAGCCGCCTCGACGGCGGCGCCGACCTTGTACAGCCGGTCGTCCTTCATGGCGGGAGCGATGATCTGCAGTCCGACCGGGAGGTTGTCCTCCGGGGCCAGTCCGCACGGCAGCGACATCGCCGCGTTGCCCGCCAGGTTGGTGGGGATGGTGCACAGGTCGGCGAGGTACATCGCCATCGGGTCGTCGGCGCGCTCGCCGATCGGGAACGCGGTGGTCGGGGTCGTCGGCGAGACGATGACGTCGACCTGCTCGAAGGACTTGTCGAAGTCCTGCTTGATGAGCGTGCGGACCTTCTGGGCGCTGCCGTAGTACGCGTCGTAGTAGCCGGAGCTCAGGGCGTACGTACCGAGCATGATGCGGCGCTTGACCTCGTCACCGAAGCCGGCCTCGCGGGTCAGCGCGGTGACCTCCTCGGCGGACTTCGTACCGTCGTCGCCGACCCGCAGGCCGTAGCGCATGGCGTCGAAGCGGGCCAGGTTCGAGGAGCACTCGGACGGCGCAATCAGGTAGTACGCCGACAGGCCGAGGTCGAACGACGGGCAGTCCAGCTCGACGATCTCGGCACCCAGGTCCTTCAGCAGCGCGACGGCCTCGTCGAACCGCTGCATCACACCGGTCTGGTAGTGCTCGCCGCGGAACTGGCGGACCACACCGACGCGCATACCGGCGACGGAGCCGTTCCTCGCGGCCTCGACGACCGGCGGGACCGGGGCGTCGATGGACGTGGAGTCCAGCGGGTCGTGACCGGCGATGACCTCGTGCAGCAGGGCCGCGTCCAGGACCGTACGGGCACACGGGCCGCCCTGGTCGAGGGACGAGGAGAAGGCCACCATGCCGTAGCGGGAGACGCCGCCGTAGGTGGGCTTGACGCCGACCGTGCCGGTGACGGCGGCGGGCTGGCGGATCGAGCCGCCGGTGTCCGTGCCGATGGCGAGCGGGGCCTGGTACGACGCCAGCGCGGCGCTCGAGCCGCCGCCGGAGCCGCCGGGGATACGGGTCAGGTCCCACGGGTTGCCCGTGGGGCCGTACGCGCTGTTCTCGGTGGAGGACCCCATGGCGAACTCGTCCATGTTGGTCTTGCCGAGAATCACGACGTCGGCTTCCTTCAGCCTGCGCGTCAGGGTGGCGTCGTACGGCGGGATCCAGCCCTCGAGGATCTTGGAGCCGACCGTGGTCGGGATGCCCTCGGTGGTGAAGATGTCCTTCAGCGCGAGCGGCACACCGGCCAGCGGGCCGAGCTTCTCGCCCGCGGCGCGCTTGGCGTCGACGGCGCGGGCCTGGGCGAGTGCGCCCTCCCCGTCGACGTGCAGGAAGGCGTGCACCTTCTCGTCGACGCTCTCGATACGGGCCAGATGGGCCTCGGTGACCTCGACGGCGGTCAGTTCGCCTGCGGCGATCTTCCCGGCGATCTCGGCCGCGGTGAGCTTGATGATGTCCGTCATGCTGATCAGTCCTCCCCCAGGATCTGCGGCACCTTGAAACGCTGCTGCTCCTGGGCGGGCGCGCCGGAGAGCGCCTGCTCGGGGGTGAGCGAAGGACGGACCTCGTCCGCGCGCATGACGTTGGTCAGCGGCAACGGGTGGGAGGTCGGGGGTACGTCTTGGTCGGCGACCTCGGAGACGCGGGCGACCGCGCCGATGATGTCGTCGAGCTGTCCGGCGAAGTGGTCGAGCTCTTCGTCCTTCAGCTCCAGACGTGCCAGCCGGGCGAGGTGGGCGACCTCCTCGCGCGTAATGCCAGGCATGCAGCGATCCTCAGGGGTGAGTGAATGTGGTTTGGGCCCAATCCTATGGGGCTGGGGGCCCTGCCAGCGAAACGGATGGGGGCGGGCTCCGGGGGCGGGGGTCCTGACATGTGTCAGGACGCGATCGCGGCCGCGGCTGATGCAATATCGATCACCGAACGCCGGACCTGTCCATCAAGGAGCAGACATGCGTGCCCTGACCACCCGATCGACTGCCGTCGCCGCCGCCGTTGGCGCGTTCGCGGCCCTGACCCTCTCGCTCGGCAGCACCGCTCAGGCTGCGGAAGCGGGCGCCACCGGGGTCGACTGCTGGGGAAGCGTCCACGCCAACGACACGCACCTCGGCATCGTGGGCTGCACCAACAACACTGGCGCCGCGATCGAATTCCGTGCCGAGGTCGTCTGCGGCTGGGCCCCCGACGCCTCCGGCTCCTGGGTGTCCCTGCAGCCGGGCCAGTACGGGGAGTCGAAGGCCCAGTGCGCGATCTACAGCAGCGGTGTCGGCAGTGTCGGCTGGACCATCCGGTAGGGCTGGTCCAACGGCGCTGACACGCGCACGACACGGGCCGGCCGGCCACGGGGGTTCGGCCGGCCCGTCCCGTGTCCCGGCTTCGTCGACGCCCTGACTGCGGAGGCCCGGCCTCCACTGTTCAGGGCACCACTTGGCCCGATGGTTCGTCCGCGTCGGCGTCGGCGGATTCGGTGACCTCGTTGCGGTGCCAGCCCCGCTCGCCCCGCGCGCGCAGCCATGCCGTCGTCTCCTGGGGCGGCATGGCGGCCGCGACCAGCCAGCCCTGCACCGCGTCACAGCCCAGGTCGCGCAGCCGCTCCCAGGTCTCGTCGTCCTCGACGCCCTCGGCGACGACCAGCAGGCCGAGGGAGTGGGCCAGGTCCACCGTGCAGCGGACGATCTCCGCGTCCTCGTTGTCGACGGCGAGCCTGGCCACGAACGAGCGGTCGATCTTCAGCTCGCTGACGGGGAGGCGCCGCAGATGGACGAGGGAGGAGTAGCCGGTGCCGAAGTCGTCCAGGGACATCTTCACGCCGTGGTCGGTGAGCCCGGCGAGGGTGTCGGCGGCCCGCTGCGGGTCCTCGAGCAGCACATGCTCGGTGATCTCCAGCTGGAGCGAGCCCGGCGGGACGCCGTGCCGGGCGAGACGGGCCGCGACGGATCCGGCGAAGCCGGGGGTGTGGACGTCGCGCGGCGAGACATTGACGGCCACCGGCACGTTCAGCCCCTGGGCGCGCCACTTGGCGACCTGGGCGAGGGCGGTGTCCAGTACGTACTCGGTGAGGTGCGGCATCAGGCCGGACGACTCGGCGATCGCGATGAACTCGTCCGGCGGGACCCGCCCGCGGTCCGGGTGCACCCAGCGCACCAGGGCCTCCAGACCCGCGACATGGCCGTCGAAGCGGACCTTGGGCTGGTAGTGCAGCTCCACGTCGCCGGCGTCCAGCGCCCGGCGCAGATCGCCGAGCAGACCGAGCCGGTCGGGGGTGTTGCTGTCGCGCTTGGACTCGTACACCTCGACGCCCGTACGGTCCCGCTTGGCCTGGTACATCGCCACGTCGGCGCGGCGCAGCAGGCCTTCCGCGTCCAGTGCGTGGTCGGGAAAGACGGCGACGCCGGCGCTCGCCTCCAGGACGAGGGTGAGTCCGTCCAGATCGAGCGGCGAGGACAGTTCGGCGACCAGGTGGCGGGCGACGCGCTGGGCGCTGGTGGTGGAGTCGGCGGTCGGCAGCAGGACGGCGAACTCGTCGCCGCCGAGCCTGGCCGCCTCGGCGCCGCGCGGCAGGGCGAGCTTGAGCCGCTCGGCGATCTGCAGCAGCAGCCGGTCGCCCGCGAGATGGCCGAGCGTGTCGTTGACGGAGCGGAACCGGTCGAGGTCGATCAGTACGAGAGCGGAACGGGCACCGCTGCCCTCCGCGTCCTCCAGGGCGGCCCAGGTCCGTTCCAGGAGCCACTGGCGGTTCGGCAGACCCGTGAGGGGGTCGCGCAGTTGCTCCTCGGCCCTTGCCCGGGCTATCCACAGCGTGGAGTCGAGGGCGATCAGCGGCACCGCGAACAACGGCAGCAGCAGGGGCAGGGCGGTGGCGACGACGCAGATCAGCGGAGCGATGCCGAGCAGGGCGACGGCGACAAGACTCTGCCGCAGCAGGGCCGTACGGGCGACGGTGGGCAGGCCGCCGGACTGGGGAGTCAGTACGTACCAGAGGAGGACGCGGGTCACCGCGAGATAGGCGGTGGCCGCCAGCACCACTTCCGGGACGGCCGCGTAGTCCCAGTCGAGCGGCGACCAGGGGTCCTCGACGCTCGGCGTCACCCCGAAGACCGCGAGGACCAGAGCGGCGGCGCCGATGCCGAGTACGTCCACGGCGCCGTGCAGCAGGCCCTGCCGCCAGCGGTGCCTGCGGGCGGCGCCCACCAGGGCGACGACGGCCAGGCTGACGAGCCCGGCCGGCACCCATCCGTAGAGCAGCAGGACCGCGAGCGTGAGGGCGGCGCCGGAGCCGGTGCCGCCCCACCAGCGGTCGCGGCCGAGGGCGACCAGATGGCCGACGACGATGCCGGTGAGCACAGCGAGCGACCAGCCCACGGTGCCGCCGGGGAACAGGGCCTCGTGCACCCGCAGGCTGCCGATGATCCCGGTCAGGAGCACCAGCGCGGCGGCGACGGCGACGGGCAGGCCCGGCGTCGTGCCGGTCAGGGCCGCGAATCCCCGCGGCCGTGAGTCCGGGGCGGCGCTCTCGGTCGGATTCATTCCCGTCCCTCTCACAGCCGGCGGTGCCGATGCCTCGCGATGGCTCCCTTTGTCATGCCACCACGACTGAATTCCCACCACACAGCCGTGCACGACAGGCGCACGTCTCAACAGTAGGCCGCAGCAAGCTCTGACGGGCAGCGCTCTACAGGTCTTGCCCGAATGCGACCTGGCCACCCTTATCCGTCTGCTATGCGCTGAACGGGTGACCTGTACCGGTCGTTCCGACCCGTCAGGGGGCGTCTCATTCCCGCCCCGCGCGCCCCCTTCGCCTCCTCGCACAAGCCCCCTCCTGGCCCCGCGCACGCCCCCTGCGTCACGCCTCAGCGGGCACAGCGGCCTCACGAGCCTCGTCCGGTCCCTGTTCGAGCAGGATCACGAACCCCTGCTCGTCCAGAACGGGCACCTTCAGCTGCATGGCCTTGTCGTACTTGGAGCCGGGGTTGTCACCGACCACCACGAACGACGTTTTCTTCGAAACAGAACCGGCCACTTTCGCGCCAAGGCTCTGGAGGGCCTCTTTTGCGCCATCCCTGGTGTAGTTCTCCAGCGTTCCTGTCACGACGACGGTGAGTCCCTCGAGCGGCCGGGGCCCTTCGTCCGCTCCGGCGCCCTCTTCCTCCATGCGCACACCCGCCGCACGCCACTTGCGCAGAATCTCGCGGTGCCAGTCCTCCGCGAACCACTGCTTGAGCGCCGCCGCGATGGTCGGGCCGACGCCGTCGACCGCCGCGAGCTCCTCCTCGGAGGCCTGCTCGATCCGTTCGACGGAACGGAACTCGCGGGCGAGCGCCTGCGCGGCGACCGGTCCGACGTGCCGGATGGACAGGCCGTTGATGATCCGGGCGAGCGGGCGCTGCTTCGCCGCCTCGACACCGGCGAGCATCGCCAGCGCGTTCTTCTTGGGCTCGCCCTTCTGGTTGGCGAAGACCAGCACGGTCTTCTCCTCGCCGGTCGCGGGGTCGCGCTTGGGCAGACCGCTGTCCTGGTCGAGTACGTACGCCCTGATGGGCAGCAGCCGCTCGATGGTGAGGTCGAACAGATCACCCTCGTCGACCAGCGGTGGTTCGGCGGGCTCCAGCGGCCGGGTCAGGGCTGCGGCGACCACCTCTCCGAAGTGGTCGATGTCCAGGCACTCGCGCCCGGCGAGGTAGGCGACCCGCTCGCGCAGCTGCGCCGGGCAGGACCGGGCGTTGGGGCACCGCAGGTCGATGTCCCCCTCCTTCATGGGCCGCAGCGCCGTCCCGCACTCGGGGCACTCGGCCGGCATCACGAATTCCCGCTCGCTGCCGTCCCTGAGGTCCACCACCGGCCCGAGGATCTCCGGGATCACGTCGCCGGCCTTGCGCAGCACGACGGTGTCCCCGATGAGCACACCCTTGGCCTTGACCACGTCCTGGTTGTGCAGGGTGGCGAACTCGACCTCGGAGCCCGCCACCTTGACCGGCTCCACCTGGGCGTACGGCGTGACCCGCCCGGTGCGGCCCACGCCGACCCGGATGTTGACCAGCTTGGTGTTGACCTCCTCCGGGGCGTACTTCCAGGCGATGGCCCAGCGCGGAGCCCGCGCGGTGGAGCCGAGCCGGCCCTGGAGCGGGATCTCGTCGAGCTTGACGACCACTCCGTCGATCTCGTGCTCCATGGAGTGGCGGTTCTCGCCGAAGTGGGCGATGAACTCCCGTACGCCCTCCAGCGAGTCCACGACCTTGTTGTGCCGGGCGGTGGGCAGGCCCCACTCGCGCAGCAGCCCGTACGCCTGGGACAGGCGGTCGATGTCGAAGCCCTGCCGGGCTCCGATGCCGTGCACCACCATGTGCAGCGGGAGGGTCGCGGTGACCTTGGGGTCCTTCTGCCGCAGCGAACCGGACGCCGAGTTGCGGGGGTTGGCGTACGGCTGCTCGCCCGCCTCCACCCGGCGGGCGTTGAGCTCCTGGAACTTGTCCATCGGGAAGAACACCTCGCCCCGGATCTCCACCAGGTCCGGGATGCGATCGCCGCTCAGTCGCTCCGGAATGTCCGAAATGGTGCGGACGTTCGGGGTGATGTCCTCGCCGACCCGGCCGTCTCCCCGGGTCGCCGCCCGCGTCAGCCGCCCCTTCTCGTACGTCAGGTTCACCGCGAGGCCGTCGACCTTGAGCTCGCACAGGAGGTGGAAGTCGGTGGTGCCGACGTCACGGGCGACGCGCTCGGCCCAGGCCGTGAGCTCGGCCTCGTCGAAGGCGTTGTCCAGGGAGAGCATGCGTTCGCGGTGCTCGACCTTGGCCAGGTCCGTCTCGTACTGCCCGGAGACCTTCTGGGTCGGGGAGTCGGGCGTGCGCAGCTCCGGGTAGCGCTCCTCCAGCTCCTCCAGTGAGCGCAGCAGCCGGTCGAACTCGCCGTCGCTGACGACCGGCTGGTCCTTCACGTAGTACCGGAAGCGGTGTTCCTCGACCTGCTCGGCGATCTGGGCATGCTGCTCCCGTGCTTCCGCGGGCAGTCCCGTCTGCTCTTCGCCAGCCACCGTTCGTCCTCCCGATTCCCCGTCACCCATTACTCAGGGTTGTCTGCGAGCGATCTCGCCGCCCGGTCGCAGTGCGCGAGCGCGGCCCGTGCGTACGCCGGTGAGGCGCCCGCGAGACCGCATGCCGGAGTGATCACCACGGACTCGGCGAGAGTCCCCGGATTCAGCCCCAGCCTGCGCCACAGCGTCCTGACACCCATGACGCTACCTGCCGGGTCCGACAATGAGGCGTCGGTGGACGGCACGACTCCCGCGAACAGCTTCGTGCCGCCCTCGACGGCCTCCCCGATCGACTCCTCGTCACGCTCGGTGAGAAGCCCGAAGTCGAAGGAGATGCCTGCGACCCCGGCCCGGCGCAGCAGCGCGAACGGAACGTCCGGCGCGCAGGAATGGACGATCACCGGGTCCTCGCTGACGCCGATGACCTCCCGCAGACCTGCCTCGACGGCCTGCCGGTCCACCGCCCGGTGCGTGCGGTAGCCGCTGGCGGACCTGATGTGCCCGCTCAGCACCGCGTACAGCGAGGGCTCGTCGAGTTGAAGCACCACCTGCGCACCGGGCATCCGGCGGCGTACGTCGGCCAGATGTGTCCGCAGGCCCTCCGCGAGCGAGGCCGTGAGATCGCGGCAGGCGCCCTGATCGGACAGCGCCGCCTCGCCGTTGCGCAGCTCCAGGGCGGCGGCGAGTGTCCACGGCCCGACGGCCTGCACCTTCAGCGGGCCCTCGTACCCCTGGGTGAACTCCTCGAGCGCGTCGAGGTCCTCGCCGAGCCAGGAGTGGGCACGCCGGGTGTCGCGGCCGGGCCGGTCGCTGACACGCCAGCCGCTGGGCTCCACATGCGCGTACATCTCGACGAGCAGCCCGATGGTGCGCCCGATCATGTCGGCGCCCGGTCCGCGTGCGGGCAGCTCCGGCAGGAAAGGGAAGTCCTCGAACGATCCGGCGACAGTCTTCGCCGTCTCGCGCGCATCGGTGCCGGGCATGGATCCGACCCCGGTGGCGGGGCCCCAGGAGAAGGTCATCGTCCCGGCCGCACCGTCAGGTCGTTGATCTCCGCGTCGCGCGGCAGATCCAGCGCGGTGAGGATCGTCGTCGCCACCGACTCGGGGTCGATCCAGCGGGACGCGTCGTACTCCTTGCCCTCCTGGGAGTGCACCTTGGCCTGCATGGGGCTGGCGGTGCGCCCCGGGTAGACGGAGGTGACCCTGATCCCGTTGCCGTGCTCCTCGTGGCGCAGGGAGTCGGCCAGTGCCTTCAGGCCGTGCTTGGAGGCGGCGTAGGCGGACCAGTCGGCGTGTGCGTTGAGGCCGGCGCCGGAGTTCACGAACACCACCTGTCCCCTGACGGCCCGGAGTTGGGGCAGGAACAGCCGGGTCAGCTCGGCAGGGGAGATCAGATTGGCGTTGAGCTGCTGGTGCCAGGTCCTCGGCCGCAGCTCGGCGACCGGGCCGAGGTCGACGACGCCCGCGATGTGCAGCAGGGAGTCGAGCCGGTCGGGCATCGGCTGCATGCCGAGCGACTTGGAGATGCGGTCGGGGTCCGCGAGGTCGGCGACGAGCGTCCGGACGCCGGGGTACTCGCCGGCGAGCTCCTTGGCCCGGCCCGCGTCGCGGGCCAGCAGGATGAGGTCGTCGCCGCGCTCGTGCAGCCGGCGCGTGACGGCGGCGCCGATGCCGGAGCCCGCACCGGTGATCAGATGGGTAGCCATACGGACCATGCTCGCACTGCCTGAGGCGCGCGGATCCCCAGGCAGCCGCGCGATCGGGGAAGAAGCCCCCGCCTCCGGGAAGAAGTCTCCCGCCCGCGACGCTGAACCTGCCATGACGAAGTCACTCACAGGCCACCGCATCACGATCGAGCAGGGCACGGACCATGTCCGGGCCTTCCACGACGGCGTACTCCTCGCGGAGAGCCGCCGGCCCCTCCTGCTGCGCGAGACCGGCCTTCCGGTGCGCTATTACCTGCCGCCCGAGGACGTGCGCCTCGATCTGCTCACGCCTTCCGAGAAGCACACCCACTGTCCGTTCAAGGGCGAAGCCGCCTACTGGTCGCTGCCCGACGCGCCGAATCTGGTCTGGGCGTACCCCGAGCCGATCGACGAAGTGGCGCAGATCAGGGGTCACTTCTGCTTCTACGCCACCGAGGTCGTCGAGGGCTGAGCGGTTCCGCCGAAAGAATCTTGTGCGTGCGCGATGAGTTCCGCGACGAGCGCCTGTCAGCACTCTCATGGAGAACTTCAGCAGGACGCTCGGCATGGCGGAGTCGGGGGACGGCACGCTCATCTCGTACGAGCAGCGGGGTTCCGGTCCGCCGGTGGTTCTGGTCGGCGGCGCCCTGTGCACGGCGGCGACGGACGCGCCGCTCGCGGAGTTGCTGGCGACGCGCTGCAGTGTGTTCACCTACGACCGGCGCGGCCGGGGCGCGAGCGGTGACACCGCCCCGTACGCGGTGGAGCGGGAGATCGAGGACCTGGCGGCCGTGATCAAGGAGGCGGGCGGCAGCGCGTCCGTGCACGGCATGTCGTCGGGCGGCGCGCTGGCGCTGAAAGCGGTGGCCGCGGGTGTGCCGATCACACAGCTGTCCGTCTACGAGCCGCCGTTCGACCCGACGGAGGCACGCGCGACGGAGCCCGCCGGATACGAACGGCGCATGCGCGCGCTCCTCGCCGAGGACCGCCGCGGGGAGGCACTCGCGGTCTTCCTCGGCGAGGTCGGGACGGAGCCGGACGCGCTGGAGGAGTTGAGACGGTCCGCGGTGTGGGCGGCCATGGAACAGGTGGCGCACACGCTGGCGTACGACCACGAGATCATGGCGGGCGGCGGCGTCCCCACAGAGATGCTGCGCGAGATCGGGACCCGCGTGATGGTGGTCGACGGGGGCATGAGCCCGGCCTTCCTGCGCGATGCGGCCCGCCTGGTCGCACAAGCCCTGCCGCGCGGCCGCCACCGCACGCTGACGGGCCAGACGCACGAGGTGGCACCGCATGTGCTGGCGCCGGTGCTGAGGGAGTTCTTCGGGGAGTGAACGGGGACCCGGCGGGGACTCACTGGATCCCGGCCGACTCCTCCAGGTGGGCGAGGGCCCCGGTGCCGTCCTCGGCGAAGAAGACCAGCTCGGTGAGCGGCAGCGGGAGGAAGCCTTCCTCGTCCATCCGCTGGAACTGTTGCTTGAGCCCGTCGTAGAAGCCCGCGGCGTTGAGCAGAACGACCGGCTTGGTGTGGTGGCCGTGCTTCTTGAGCTCCAGGATCTCGGTGGCCTCGTCCAGCGTGCCGGTGCCGCCGACCATGATGACGATCGCGTCGGACTTGGCGAGCAGCAGCGCCTTTCGCTCGGCGAGGTCCTTGGCGATCAGCATCTCGTCGGCGCGGGCCCGCACCTTGTCGTGCAGGAACTCCACGGACACGCCGACGAGCCGCCCGCCTGCCTCCTCGACCCCGTCCGCGACGACCTTCATGAGTCCGCAGTCGGACCCGCCCCACACCAGGGTGTGCCCGCCCCTGCCGATGAGCTCGGCGAACTCGCGGGCGGGGCGGGTGTAGCGCTCGTCGAGGTCGGCGGCGGAGAGGAAGACGCAGATGTTCATGCGCCCACGGTACGAGCCCGTCGGGCCGGTGGGCCCTCCGGCGTCAGGATCGGCCGGACCGGTCCCCGGCGGCGCCTGCGCCCCGGAGTCCTCGACGTCCCCGACCGGCGGCCGACGGTCGGCTCCGGGACCGACAGCCCTTGCCCGGCGGGCGGGTTGACCGGGGTCAGACGACCGCCGTCGCCCGCCGCTCCGTCGTCGCGATCGTCGCCGAACCGACCACTCGCGTCCCGTCGTACAGCACGATCGCCTGGCCGGGTGCCACTCCCCGTACCGGCTCCGTGAAGCCCACCCGCAGCGAGTCGTCCACCAGCTCCGCCGTCACCGGAGTCTCGCCTCCGTGGGCGCGCAGCTGGGCGGTGTAGGTGCCCGGGCCGGACGGCGCGGATCCGCACCAGCGGGGCTTGATCGCGGTCAGGGCGGTGACGTCCAGGGCCTCCGCCGGGCCGACCGTGACCGTGTTGTCCACCGGAGAGATGTCCAGGACGTAGCGCGGCTTGCCGTCCGGGGCCGGGTGCCCGATGCGCAGGCCCTTGCGCTGGCCGATCGTGAAGCCGAAGGCGCCGTCGTGGGTGCCCAGCCGCGCACCGGACTCGTCGACGATGTCGCCCTCCGCGGTGCCGAGGCGCGAGGCGAGGAAGCCCTGGGTGTCGCCGTCGGCGATGAAGCAGATGTCGTGGCTGTCGGGCTTCTTCGCGACGGCCAGACCGCGGCGCTCCGCCTCGGCCCGGATCTCCCCCTTCGTGGTGAGGGTGTCGCCGAGCGGGAACATCGCGTGCGCCAGCTGACGCTCGTCGAGCACCCCGAGCACGTACGACTGGTCCTTGGCCATGTCGCTGGCGCGGTGCAGCTCACGGCTGCCGTCCTCGGCCGTCACGACGGTCGCGTAGTGGCCGGTGCACACCGCGTCGAAGCCGAGCGCGAGCGCCTTGTCCAGCAGCGCGGCGAACTTGATCTTCTCGTTGCAGCGCAGACAGGGGTTGGGGGTGCGGCCGGCCTCGTACTCGGCGATGAAGTCCTCGACCACGTCCTCGCGGAAGCGCTCGGCGAGATCCCATACGTAGAAGGGGATGCCGATCACGTCCGCGGCACGGCGGGCGTCGCGGGAGTCCTCGATGGTGCAGCAGCCGCGCGCACCCGTGCGGAACGACTGGGGATTGGCGGAGAGGGCCAGATGCACGCCGGTCACGTCGTGTCCCGCTTCGGCCGCGCGGGCGGCGGCGACGGCGGAGTCCACGCCGCCCGACATGGCGGCGAGGACACGGAGCGGGCGCTGGGAGGTCTGAGTCATAGCCCTACCAGAGTAAGGGGCCCCGGGGGCTGCCCGCGGGCCCGGGGAACCAGAGGCTCGTGAGTATGCGTTGGAGTGCTCATGGGGAGCGATGAGAAGCGCGGCGAGCGGCGCAGGATCAGCAGGCGGGCCGTGCTGATCGGTGGTGGGGCCACGGTGCTGGGCGCGGGCGCTCTGCTGCAGGACGACCTGCGACGGGCCTGGTGGCGGCTGCCCGGCGTGCAGAAGAAGCGGGTGGAGGGTGAGCTCGACCACGCGGGCGCGGTGTGGACGGCGGCGTCCCGGGCGAACTGGCGGCGGGCGGACCGGCCCGACGACTACCGCATCGACCGCGTCGTGATCCATGTCGTCCAGGGCAGCTACCCGAGCGCCCTGAAGGTCTTCAAGGATCCGGGGCACGGCGCGGCCACGCACTACGTGGTGGGCAAGGACGGCCGCGTCGCGCAGATGATCCGCGAGCTGGACGTCGCTTTCCACGCCGGGAACCGCGGCGTCAACGAACGCAGCATCGGCATCGAGCACGAGGGCTTCGTCGACCGCCCGAAGGACTTCACACCGGCGATGTACGCGTCATCGGCGCGGCTCACGGCGGACATCTGCACGCGGTACGACATCCCGGTGGACCGGGAGCACATCATCGGGCATGTGGAGGTGCCGGGGACGGATCACACCGACCCCGGGCCGCACTGGAACTGGAACCGCTATCTCAAGCAGGTGCGCGCCGCGATGCCCTCGGCCCGCAAGCCCTGACGGGTCTCAGCTCAGCCCCGCCGACCGCGCCCGCTCCACCGCCGGGCCGATCGCCTCGGCGACCGCCTTCACGTCCTCCTCGGTCGAGGTGTGGCCGAGGCTGAAACGCAGCGTTCCGCGCGCGAGATCGGGGTCGGACCCGGCGGCGAGCAGTACGTGGCTGGGCTGCGCGACGCCGGCCGTGCACGCCGAGCCCGTGGAACACTCGATGCCCTGGGCGTCCAGCAGCAGGAGCAGGGAGTCGCCCTCGCAGCCGGGGAAGCTGAAGTGCGCGTTGGCCGGGAGCCGGTCGTGAGGGTCGCCGCCGAGGATCGCGTCCGGGACGGCCCTGAGGACCGCCTCGACCAGATCGTCCCGCAGGCCGCCGATCTCGCGGGCGAACGCCTCGCGCCGTTCGGCGGCCAGCTGTCCGGCCACCGCGAACGCGGCGATCGCGGGGGTGTCGAGGGTGCCGGAGCGTACGTGCCGCTCCTGGCCGCCGCCGTGCAGTACGGGCACCGGGCTGTGGTCGCGCCCGAGGAGCAGCGCACCGATGCCGTACGGGCCGCCGATCTTGTGGCCGGACACGGTCATCGCGGCGAGCCCGGAGTCGGCGAAGCCGACCTCGAGCTGGCCGAAGGCCTGCACCGCGTCGGCGTGCATCGGGATGTCGAACTCCCGCGCCACGGCGGACAGCTCGGCGACCGGCATGACGGTGCCGATCTCGTTGTTGGCCCACATCACGGTGGCGAGCGCCACATCGTCGGGATTGCGGGCGATGGCCTCGCGCAGCGCCTCGGGATGCACCCGCCCGTAGGAGTCGACGGGCAGATACTCGACGGTCGCGCCCTCGTGCTCGGCGAGCCAGACGACGGCGTCGAGCACGGCGTGGTGCTCGACGGGGCTGGCCAGGACCCGGGTCCTGGCGGGGTCCGCGTCCCGCCTCTGCCAGTACAGGCCCTTGACGGCGAGGTTGTCCGCCTCGGTGCCGCCGGAGGTGAAGACCACCTCGCTGGGCCGCGCGCCGAGGGCCTCGGCGAGGGTCTCGCGGGCCTCCTCGACAGCGCGACGGGCCCGGCGCCCGGCGGCGTGCAGGGCCGAGGCATTGCCGGTGACGGTGAGCTGCGCGGACATCGCCTCGACGGCCTCCGGCAGCATCGGAGTGGTCGCAGCGTGGTCGAGGTAAGCCATGGTGCCCCGATTCTACGAGGCGTTACGGGGGCGCGGACGCGGCGCAGGGGGGCACGGGCGTGCGGGGCCCGTCGTCCCCCTGCCGTGAGCGGTGCGGCGGTCAGCCGCCGAAGCTCCAGACAACGGTGCCGTTGGCGCTGACGAGCACGGCGAGGATCACCAGATCGGTGATGCCCAGCGCCAGTCCGAGCAGGGCGCGGCCACGGCGTGCGGTGCCTCGCCACAGGGCGATGGTGGCCAGTACGACGGCGATCGGGCCGAGCACGATGTTCATCACGATGAGGCCGATCAGGCCGAGGACGAAGGCGGCGACGGCCATGCCGTCGGTGTCCCGGCGGCCCACGGGCCGCGCCGCATTCGTCTCGGGTGCCTCGACGGCGTTGTCGCGGTCGGCGTCGTCCCGGGTGGTGCGGTCGCTGAGCGTGGTGCTCTCGTGGCGCTTGACTGCGGTGAGCTGCATGGCTGGTTGACTCCCTTCCGGGTCAGTGCTGACGGGCGCGACGCTCGCGCACCGCGAAGACGAGCAGCCAGACGCCGATGACGGCGCAGGCCACGAAGGTGGCGGAGAGGGGAAGTTGGGCCGCGGCGCCCAGCAGAATCCCCAGGAGGAGCAGTGCTGCGACGAGGGCGATCATCGTCTTCCTTTCGAATATTCGGTGAACACTTGTCGGTACGACTGTTCACTGACTTGGCAGTCTACGCTTCCCTTATCCGGAGAACAGCTGTTTACTGAATGTCATGAGTCACACCGCCGGAATCCGCCAGGCCCAGAAGCAGAAGACCCGTCAGGCGCTGCTGGACGCAGCGCTGCAGCTGCTCGAGGAACAGAGTCTGAGCAGCCTCGGGCTGCGCGAGGTGACCCGGGCCGTGGGCGTGGCACCGACGGCGTTCTACCGGCACTTCCGGGACACCGCGGACCTCGGGGTCGCGCTCGTCGAGGAGGCGCTCGGCAGTCTGCACGCCACCATCGGCGACGCGCTCGACGACGACGCGGACGACGCCCGCATCGACCGGACGGTGGACCTCATCGCGGATCTGGTGCGCACCTCCCCCGCACACGTCCGCTTCATCGCGCGCGAACGGCACGGCGGTGTGCAGGCGGTCCGGGACGCGATAGGCGAGCAACTGCGGCGGTTCGGCGACGAGGTGGCGGCCGCGTTCGCCAAGGAGCCGGAGGCCGCGGGATGGAGCGAGGCGGATCTGCGGATGCTCGCGGGCATGTACGTGGACCACATGGTGATGTCGGCGTACACGTTCCTGGAGGCCGGCCCCGAAGGCCTCGAACAGGCCGCGTCCCTGGCACGGCGTCAGCTGCGGCTGATCAGCCTCGGCCGCCGGCACTGGCTGGACTGACCGCGTCTTCCCCGTACAGCACGACGACCGCAGCGGCGGCGCGGGCCAGTTCGGCGCGGGCCTCGGGCGGCGAGAGCACCTCGACGCTCTCGCCGAACGCCAGCAGCGCGCGGGCCGCCATGACGGCACCGAACCCCAGCTCCACCCGCACCCACTCACCCGCCTCCGGCTCGGGTTCGCGGACCAGCTGCCCCGCGTGGATGCGCAGAAACAGATCGAGGCGCTCCCGCCGCACCCGCGCCACGATCCGTACGTCCGCCGGTCGGTCCTCGACCTGACGGCGCAACACCTCCCAGACGTCCGCGAGTTCCTGTCCCGCGCGCCGCTGAACCGGCTCGTCGGTGACGGCGGCCTCGACGACCCGGTCGGCGCGGAAGAGACGTGGCGAGCCGCGGTGATCGGCGACCAGGTACCAGATCCCGGCCTTCACGACGAGGCCGTACGGATCGAGGGTGTACGTCTTCGGCTTCGTCGTACCGCTGTGCCGGTAGCGCAGCCGTACCCGGTGGTCGGTGAAGACCGCGGAGTTGAGCGCGTCCAGATCGACGGCCGGTCGCGGCGCCTTCATCCAGCGCGCGGGGTCCACCAGGATCCGGCGGCTCGTCAACTCGGCGGCGGGCCGGTGCGGTTCGGGCAGCGCCGCCATCACCTTGCGCAGGGCGGAGCCGAAGGCCTCGTCGAGCCCCAGGGCGGAGTGTGCGCCCTGCGCCGCGAGCACGAACAGGGCGCGGGACTCGTCCTCGGTCAGCCCGGTGACATCGGTACGGAAGCCGGGGAGCAGGGCGATGCCGCCGTGCCGGCCGCGTTCGGCGTAGACGGGGACACCGGACGAGGACAGCGCCTCGACGTCGCGGTAGATGGTGCGTACGGACACCTCCAGGCGCTCGGCGAGCTCGGTGGCGGGCACGAGTCCGCGGGTCTGGAGGAGCAACATGATCGAGAGCAGCCGGTCGGACTTCACAGGATGAGCGTCTCCGGAAAACATGACGGGGGTTGTCAGGTTATCCCGCGAGAGTGCACGGCACCGGCCGGGCACGAAAGCGCCCGGGCCATCGAGGAATCGAGGAGACCGCCATGAACGATCCCCGCCCCCTGTTCGAGCAGGCAGCCGACCAGTTCGCGAGCCTGGTGAAGTCGGTGCCCCAGGACCGGCTCGGCGATCCGACGCCGTGTACGGAGTACGACGTACGGGCGCTGCTGTCCCATGTCGTGGGCGCCACGCACCGGTTCGCGCTCATCGGCGAGGGCGGCGACGGGATGTCGGTGCCCGCACAGGTGGACGGGGTCCCGGACGACGGCTGGACGACGGCGTACGAGGAGGCCCACCGTCGCGCCACGGCGGCATGGGCGGACGACACGAGCCTGGCCCGCGAGGTGGCGGTCCCGTGGGACCCGGCCCTGCCGGGAGCGGCGGCGGTCGGCGGCTATGTGATGGAGACCGTGACGCACACATGGGACCTGTCGCGGGCACTGGGCCATCCGCTTGCGCTGGACCAGTCCCTGGCCGAGGCGATCCTGCCGATCGCCCAGGCGGTGCTTCCGCCGGAGAGCCGGGTCGAGGGGGTCCCGTTCGGCCCGGTGCGCGAGGCGGGTGCGGAAGCGGACGCCTACGACCGCCTGGCGGCATGGCTGGGCCGCACGGTCTGACCGATCGCGAGCACCTCGCGCCCGTGCGGGGGGGGCGCCGCGCAGCCGGTGCCCCAGGGAGTCCGGGGCCGAGCCGCACAGGTCACTTGCGGCAGGGTTCACGCCCGGCCGCAGCCGCGCGGCCAGGTCCGAGAATCGGCCCTGCCATGCGTCCGGCGCGACCTCCGCGTCGAAGTCCCGCGGCCGCCCCGTCTCCGATCAGCCGCGGCCCGTGCCCGCCGCCGGCGGACCTCACGCCGGAGGGCACGGAGCGGACGAGGAGCTCGGGGCTGCGTGGCCGGACCGGGTGGGTCGGGTCAGCGCGGGGCCTTCGCCAGCTGGCGCGACTGGGCCACCAGACGGTCCTGGCTGTCCCAGACCTCCGCGTCCTCCTCCAGGAAGCCGCCCGCCAGATTGCGGGTGGTGATCGCCACCCGCAGCGGGCCGGGCGCCGGGCGGCAGCGGATGTGCGTGGTGAGTTCCACGGTGGGGGTCCAGCCCGTGAGGCCGAGCTCGAACGAGGTCGGCGGCAGGGCGTCGACCGTCAGCAGCAGCGAGAAGGGGTCCGCGTCGCGCCCGTCGGCGAGGGTGAACCAACCGCGCATCTCCCCCTTGCCGGAGGGTGCGCCGAGTGCCCATCCGAGGGTCGCCGGGTCGAGCTTGATGCCCAGGCGCTCGGTGATCGCCGAGCTGCCGGGGATCGGCGCCGGCCCGTCGGAGGGACCGAGGCAGTCCGCGTACGGAGGGATCGCCGGCGGCGTCGCCGAGGTGCGGATGTCGTCGGACAGGGCGTCCAGATCCCCGTACGTCGCGAGGACCCGGATGCGCTCGACCTCGGTGCCGTCCTCGTCCACCTGGAAGAGCGAGGCCTGACCGGTGGAGAGCGTACGGCCGGTGCGGACGAGCTCCGTACGGATCACCGCGGGACCCGGGTGCGACGCGCTGAGGTAGTGCGCGGAGACCGTGAAGGGGTCGGGGTGCGGCAGGGCGTCACCGAGGGCGCGCCCCAGCAGCGCCAGCAGATACCCGCCGTTGACGGCCTGGATGATGGTCCAGCCCGCCGAGAGCTCCGCGTCGTAGACGCCCGGTGCGCGCAGGGTCACAGCGGTGTCGCGGTCGAACTCGCTGTCCCCGATGGATGCCTGAACTGCCTGTGCCATGGCGGTATCGTACAACGCTTCATTACTGAGCGGTAGCTTTTTCGGCAGCCCCGGTGCCGGCCCGGAGGTCGCTCTACTCCTCGGCCGCCGCCGAGTGCCGGTTCCAGGCGCGGGGGGCACGCCAGTTGAAGCGCATCGCGAGCAACCGCAGAACAAACGCGGTCACCACGGCAAAACCACTGGTGAAGGCGTTCAGTGCGTCGAAGCGGATGCACAGGACGACCATGGTCGCGCCGACCATCGCGGGGACGGCGTAGAGGTCACGGTCCCAGCGGAGCAGCGAGGGGACCTCGTTGGCGAGGACGTCCCGCAGCACACCGCCGCCGACGGCGGTGGCGAGGCCGAGCACCGCGGACGAGGTCAGACTCAGCCCGGACTCGTACGCCTTGGTCGTGCCGGTGACACAGAACAGGCCGAGGCCCGCCGCGTCGAAGACATTGACCCCGGACTGGATGCGCTCGACCTGGGGGTGCAGGAAGAAGATCAGCGCGGTGGCCACCAGGGGCATCAGGAAGTAACCCAGATCCGCGAAGGCCGCGGGGGGCACGCCGATGATCAGATCACGGAACAGCCCTCCGCCCAGCGCGGTGACCTCGGCCAGCACCGCGATGCCGAACACGTCGAAGTTCTTGCGTACGGCGAGCAGCGCACCGGAGATCGCGAAGACGAAGATCCCGGCGAGGTCGAGCACATGCTGGACGGAGGGCGTGAACAGTTCTTGGAGCACCGGACGATTGTGCCGGTTCTACTCCTTGGACACGTCCCCCGGGCCCTCGGCGACGGCCGAGTCGGTCGCGGCGGGCGGGGTGGACTCCGCGGAATCCTTCGTCACGGCCACCACCTCCGCCGCCTCGGCCTGCGCCGTCTCCTCCGACTTCGGCGTTGCCGTGACGATGTCGATCGCCTCCCGCGCCGACAGCAGAGCCACGTCCTGCGGCGCCTGGTCCTCGGCGTTCTCCGGGTGGTGGCAGGCGACCTGCTGGCCCGGCTTGAGCGCGATCAGCGGCGGTTCCTGCGTCTTGCAGATCTCCGTCGCCTTCCAGCAGCGGGTGTGGAAGCGGCAGCCGGTCGGCGGGGAGATCGGCGACGGCACGTCGCCCTTGAGCAGGATGCGCTCGCTCTTCACGCCGCGCCTGCGCGGGTCGGGCACCGGTACGGCCGACATGAGCGCCTTCGTGTACGGGTGCATCGGCGACTCGTACAGCGACTTGCGGTCCGCCAGCTCCACGATCTTGCCCAGGTACATGACCGCGATCCGGTCCGAGACGTGCCGGATGACCGACAGGTCGTGGGCGATGATCACATAGGTGAGGCCCAGCTCTTCCTGGAGGTCGTCGAGCAGGTTCACCACCTGCGCCTGGATGGAGACGTCCAGCGCGGAGACGGGCTCGTCCGCCACGACCAGCTTCGGCTTCAGCGCGAGTGCCCGCGCGATGCCGATGCGCTGACGCTGACCGCCCGAGAACTCGTGCGGATAGCGGTTGTAGTGCTCGGGGTTGAGACCGACCAGGCCCAGCAGCCGCTGGACCTCCTTCTTGATGCCGCCCTCGGGTGTGACGCCCTGCAGTTTGAACGGCGCGCTGACGATCGTGCCGACCGTGTGGCGCGGGTTCAGCGAACCGTAGGGGTCCTGGAAGATCATCTGGACGTCCCGGCGCATCGGGCGCATGGCCCCCACGCCGAGGTGCGAGATGTCCTTGCCCTCGAACTCGATCTTTCCGCCGGTCGGTTCGAGCAGCCGGGTGATGAGCCGGCCCATCGTCGACTTGCCGCAGCCGGACTCGCCCACGACACCGAGGGTCTCGCCGGGCCGCACGTCGAAGCTGATGCCGTCGACCGCCTGGACGGCACCGGCCCGGCGGCGCAGCAGCCCCTTGGTGATCGGGAAGTGCTTGACCAGTCCGGTGACCTTGAGCAGCGGCTCGGGCGAGGAGGTGGCCTGCTCCGGGATCGTCATCTCGGAATCCTTTGTCTCACTCACAGCTTCGGCGCAATCTCTTCGGTCCAGATCCGCGTGCGATCCTCCTGCGACATGTGGCAGGCCGAGTGGTGCCGGCTGCCCACCTCACGCAGGTTCGGCCGCTCGGTGCGGGTGATGCCGCCCTTGGGCACGTCGGCGTACGGGCACCGCGGGTGGAAGGCACAGCCACTGGGGATGTTGATGAGGCTGGGCGGGGAGCCCTTGACCGGGATGAGGCGTTCGGTCTGGTCGCGGTCGATGCGGGGCATCGAGCCCAGCAGGCCCCAGGTGTAAGGGTGCTGCGGCTCGTAGAAGACCTTCTCGGCCGGACCGCGCTCGACGCAGCGGCCGCCGTACATCACCAGGATGTCGTCGGCCAGCTCGGCGACGACGCCCAGGTCGTGGGTGATGATGATGACCGCGGAGCCGAACTCCTTCTGCAGATCCCGGATCAGGTCGAGGATCTGCGCCTGGACGGTGACGTCGAGGGCGGTGGTCGGCTCGTCGGCGATGAGCAGCTCGGGGTTGTTGACGAGCGCCATCGCGATCATCGCGCGCTGACGCATACCGCCCGAGAACTCGTGCGGATAGCTGTCCACGCGCTTGTGGGGCTCCGGGATGCCCACCCGGTCCAGCAGCTGGACGGCCCGCTTCAGCGCGGTCTTCTTGTCCACCTTGTTGTGGACCTGGTAGGCCTCGCTGATCTGCTTCCCGATGGTGTAGTACGGGTGCATCGCGGACAGCGGATCCTGGAAGATCATCGCCATGTCGCGGCCGCGCAGGCGCCGTACCTCGTCCGGGTCGGCGGACAGCAGTTCCTTGCCGTTCAGCCAGATCTCACCGGAGAGATGCGCCTTCTGGCGGCCGTACTGGCCGACGCGGTGCAGGCCCATGATGCCGAGCGAGGTCACCGACTTGCCGGAGCCCGACTCGCCCACGATGCCGAGGGTCTTGCCCTTCTCCAACTGGAAGGAGAGTCCGTCGACGGACTTCACCAGACCGTCGTCGGTGGGAAAGTGCACCTCGAGGTCGCGGACTTCGAGGAAGGCCGTCGAGGGGGCCGATCCCGCGGAGACGGGCTCGCCGACGGCGCCGGTCTTCGTCAGTTCGGTCATGAGAGCCTCACTCGGGGGTCGATCACTGCGTACATGAGGTCCACGACAAGGTTCGCGAGGACCACGAAGAAGGCCGAGATGAGCGTGACCCCGAGGATCACCGGCAGGTCGTGGTCGCTGATGGCCTTCACCGCGTTGTAGCCGAGACCGTGCAGCGAGAAGGTGCTCTCGGTGAGCACCGCGCCGCCGACCAGGGCCCCGAGGTCCAGGCCGAGGACGGTGAGGATGGGGGTCATCGTCGAGCGCATCGCGTGCTTGCCGATGACCACGGGTTCGGTGAGGCCCTTGGCCCGGGCGGTGCGGATGTAGTCCTCGTTGAGGACTTCCAGCATGGTGGCCCGGGTGAGCCGGGCGTACATGGCGGCGTACAGGAACGCCAGGGTGACCCACGGCAGGACCATGCCGTTGAACCAGGCCGCCGGGTCGTCACTGAACTCCGCGTCCGGGCGGTCGAACCAGCCGAGCTGGTCCGAGAAGAGCGCCAGGGACAGGATGCCGGTGAAGTAGATGGGCAGGGAGACACCGCCCAGGGCGATGCCCATCGCCGAACGGTCCAGCGGCGTACCGCGCTTGAGGGCGGAGACGATGCCGGTCGCGACACCGCCGATGACCCAGAGCACGACGGCGCCGACAGCGAGCGAGAGGGTGACCGGCAGCCAATCGAGCAGCAGCGGCCAGACCTCCTGCTCGGTCTTGAAGGAGTACCCGAAGCAGGGCGCGGCGCACTGCGTCACGTCGGAACCGTTGGAGTACGTACGCCCGGCCACCAGCCCGACCACGAACTTGCCGAACTGGACCAGGATCGGGTCGTCCAGGCCCATCTTCTGCCGGATGCCCTCGATGGCGGCCGGGTCGGACTGCTTGCCGACGAAGTAAAGCGCCGGGTCCGTCCCGATCATCTTGGGAAAGAGGAAGAAGATTCCGAAGGTCACCAGGGTGATGACCATCAGCATGACGATGACGGCGAAGATTCGCCGGATGAGATATGCAAGCACTGCGCTCGGCCCGACGGCGACCCGGGGGCCCTCTCTTCTGAAGAGGGCCCCGGGCCACCGCTCGCGGCCATCACCTGCCCTTCGTGCCTAGCGGGTGTGGCACTGGAACGTGAACTGACGGGGTTTTACTTGACGACGCCGAGCGAGGCGTAGTCGTAGCGGCCGTTGTAGGCGTCCGCCAGGTACGCGTTGGTCAGGCGGGTGCTGCGCCAGGTGATCGTCTTGTCGTAGACGAAGGGCAGGTAGACAGCGGCCTCGGAGACCTTCTGGTTCATCTGCTTGTAGATCTCGCCGGCCTTGGTCGGGTCGGTCTCGGCGATGGCGTCGTCGAAGAGCTTGTTGATCGCCGGGTCGTTCAGCTCGGAGAAGTTGTTGTTACCGCTCTGAAGGATGAACCGGCCGTCGACCAGCGGCTGGGAGAAGCCCTGTCCGGACGGGAAGTCCGCACCCCAGCCCATGATGATGATGCCGTAGCCCTTGTCCTTGACGACCTTCGGCGAACCGATGATGCCGGACGTCTGGGCACCGTCGAACTGGTCGACCTGGGCGTCGATGCCGACCTGCTTCAGCGCGTTCTGCAGGGAGACGGCCGTGGCGACCTCGACGGGCTTGTTGTTGCGCACCGCGATCGTGGTCTTGAAGCCGTTCGGCTTGCCACAGGCCTTCAGCGCCGCCTTGGCCTTCTCGACGTTCGGCTTGCTGTCGTTCTTCAGGACCTCGTACGGGTCGTACGCGGGGTCCGAGCCCTTGATGCCCGCGGGGAGCATGTTCGGGGCGACGTCGCCACCGGCCTGCGGGCCGCCACGGGCGGTCTGCAGCGACTTCTTGTCGGCGGCGTAGATGACGGCCTTGCGGCAGTCGATGTTGTCGAACGGCGCGACCTTGGTCGGGAAGACGGCGTACCGGATGAAGCCGGTCTGGCCGTTGTCCAGGTTGCCCTTGTGCTTGCGGATGGCCGTGGTGCGGGCGGCCTGGCCGATGCCGGTCGCGTTGATGTCGATGTCGAAGTCGCCCTTGAGCAGGCGCTTGTCCATGTCATCGGCGTTGGTCATGAAGGTGACCGAGATGGTCTCCGGAAGCGCCTTGCGGATCGTGTCCGTGGACTGCTTCCAGTTGGGGTTGCGCGACAGCTTCATCGACTTGTTCGGCGAGTACGAGTCGATCTTGTACGGGCCGTTGGAGAAGGGCTTCAGGGCGTACTTGGCGGCGGTGTCCTTCTCCTTCTTGACCGGAGAGGCGGCCGGCATGGCGAGCATCTGCTCGAAGTCGCCGTTCGGCTTCGGGAGCTTGAAGATGATGGTCTTCGCGTCCGGCGTCTCGATGGCCTTCAGGCCGAGCTTGTCCGGGGACTTGTCCTTGTACGGACCCTTGTACTCGGTCTTCGGGTCGAGGACCTGCATCAGGTAGACCGGGCCGCCGGAGATGACGTCCTGGGCCCAGGTCCGCTCGATGCCGTACTTGATGTCCTGGGACGTGACGGGCGAGCCGTCCTCCCACGTGACACCGTCCTTGAGGGTGTACTTGTAGGTCTTGCCGTCGGGCGAGATCTCGGCCTTCGCGGTGGCGAGGTCCGGGACCAGCTCGGTGCTGGCCTGGCCCGGCGCCGGCTTGAAGCTGACGAGCTGCCGGGTGTAGTAGCGGGCGAAGTCCCACATGAAGCCGTAGTAACCGCGCTGCGGGTCCCACGAGTCGGCGTCCTGCGTGCCGACGAACTTCAGCTCGCCGCCCTTCTTCTCCGAGGCATTGACGACCTTGCCGATGCCGGCGTTGAAGCCGGGCGCGCCGCCCGCGCCGTCCTTCTTGTCGTCATTGCCGCCACAAGCAGTGGCGGTGAGCATGGCCGCGAGCACGACAGCCGTGCCTGCGGCAAGCCTGCGCTTCGTTGTGCGATGGGTTGTCACGATGCTCGCAACCTCCGTGGTAGTCACGGCCCTTGAGGGCCGCGGGTTCTGGGCTGTCGCTCCTGACTGGTGGCAGGGGCTGTTTTTCCGTAGGTCCGGCGGGGGTGTCAGCGGGATCCCTTCGGATCCAGTGCATCCCGTACTCCGTCACCGAAGAGGTTGAAGGCAAGCACGGTGATGAAGATCGCCAGACCCGGGATGATCATGAAGACCGGGTCGTCCTCGTAGGTGCGCACGGCCGTCTGGAGCATCTCGCCCCAGGACGGCGTGGGCGGCTTGACGCCAACACCCAGGAAGCTCAGCGCGGCTTCGGTCAGGATGTTGGTGGGGATCATCAGCGTCGTGTAGACGGTGATGGGGGCCACGAGGTTGGGCAGCAGCTCGCGGAAGAGGATGTAGGTCCGGCCGGCTCCCAGGCTGCGCGCCGCCTCGACGTACTCGCGTTCACGCAGCGAGAGCGTCTGGCCGCGCACGATACGGCCGATGTACGGCCAGCCGAAGAAGCCGATCACCAGCACCAGGACGGCGATGCGCAGTCCGGAGCCGGAGAAGCCCAGGAGTTCGTTCGGGGTGACGGAGATCAGGGCGATGATGAAGAGCAGCTGCGGGAAGGCGAGCAGCAGGTCCATCACCCGGCTGATCGCCGCGTCGACCCAGCCACCGAAGTAGCCCGCGATGACACCGAAGAGGGTGCCGAGCGAGACGGCGACGAAGGCGGAGAGGAAGGCGACCAGCAGCGAGATGCGTGCGCCGTAGATGATCCGGCTGAACACGTCGCGGCCGTTGACCGGCTCGACGCCCAGCAGGAAGTCGGAACTGATGCCGCCCCAGCTGCCGATCGGGGTGCCGAGGAGCGGGTCGATCTGGTCCTCGTGCAGTTCCTCGGGCGGGTGACCGAACGCGCTCACGATCATCGGAGCGAACACAGCGACCAGAACCAGCAGGAGCACCACCACGCCACCGGCGAGCGCGACCTTGTCGCGCTTGAGGCGTACCCAGGCGATCTTCCAGGGCGAACGCCCTTCGATGGCCTTTTGCGGAACATCGGCGGCGACATCGACGGCCGCGGTCTCGGCCGCGCTCGTGTCGTGCAGTGGTGCCGTCATCGTGGTGGGGACCCCTCTCGGCCGGCGGTGACCGACCCATGCCCGCCGCTGTAGCGGCTTCGTTCACATCAGTGGTGCAGTTGTGTGTGCGGTGCGGGGAAAGCTCGAAGAAGAAGGTCGTACACAGGACCGAAGAGCCCCTTGTTGCGGGAGTCTTCAACGCTGCCGCGATCACCCGCCAGACCCCCCGGGGAATGTTTGCGTAAACGTGATGCGGGGAGGGGGTTTCCGTTATCCGGACGAAGGCCCCGACTGAGCGGATCGCCAAATACCGCATACCGGGAGAAAGTTGACTGACATGCAGTCACTCGGGCAACGGGGACTCATTCGAATGCAAGTCGTTCGCACCTTCAAGCACACATAATCCACACCGAACGCCCTGACAGAGCATGGAATCAGGGCGGAACGGGGCGGTCAGTGACTGTTGTTGCCACAGAGGCCCCAGGGGCCTGATGCGATGGATCAGCGGCTGTGAGGGGGCGGATAGCCGTAACCGCCGGCGGCCGGCTGCGCACCGTGGGCGTCACGGTCGTAGAACGGCCGCGCGTTGGCCCTCAGCCACATCGTGACCGGGTCGTACTCGTCCGACATCGCGACCGTCGACACCGGCAGCCCGTCCGGGACGGCGGCGACCGACTGCTGCATCATGGCGCGGACCGTTTCCACGGACTGCCGGCTGGTGTCGTACAGATCGAGCCCGATGGCGAGGTACGGAGCCCCGAGCGCGGGCTGCACCCAGGCGCGCCGCAACGAGCGGATCGGCAGGGTGCGATGGGCGTTCTGCGAGAGCAGGGCGTAGAAGTGCGGGATCTCGATGGCCGGCTCGGACAGCCGCAGCGGCCCGGCGGGCATCCGGTCGAGGCCGGTGGTGATCCGGCGCAGGTCCGGCCACGGGATGCCCACACCGCCGCCGGGGGCGTGCGGATTGAGCCAGATCCCCCAGCGGTCGGGGTAGAGGGCGCGGGCGACGTCGAGGCCTCCGACGACCTCGTGGGCGCGGTTCCAGCCGGAGACGGCGAGCTCCTGGGCGGAGGTGACGCACGGCGCGTAGCCGACGCCGTCGACCTCCATGTTCCCGTACTGCGCGTCCGGGGATCCGGGCCGGCCGTGCCAGAGCAGCATCCAGACCTGGCCGCTCGCCGGATCGGCGAGCGCCTTCAGCAACGCCTCGTACGCGTCGTAGCGTCCGGGCGTCACCTGGCGCAGCATGTGCTCGACCTGCCCGGCCGCCGCAGTGCCTGACGCACTCACCCTGGGTTCCGCCCCTCTTCGCATCACGTTTCAGCAGGCCATGAAACCAGCTTAATCGGCCTTTCCGGCACCGACTTGACGAGTGGGACGCCTTACACGTGCTCTCGTCGGTAGAACGGCTGCACCCGGGCCAGCATCCAGTCGCCGACGGGGTCCTGCGCCGCGTCCAGCAGGACGAGGTTGACCGGCCAGGGGACCTGGACCCGTCCGAGCGCCCGGCCGAGCGCGTCCATGGGGGCGTTGCGCTCGGCGGCCTCCCAGGAGGAGAGCTGGACGCCGATGAACAGAGCGGGCGGTTCGCCCTCGACGGACGCGAGCGCCCGGCGGGCGGTGAGGACCACTCCGGACGCCTCGAACTCCCCGGCCGCCGCGGCCAGGAAGTCGACCGGCTCCTCCTGCCAGTCCGGCTCGAAGAGCCGCACCCGGCCACCGGACGCCGGACCGTCGAGCGGCGTACGCCCGGTGCGGCACAGCTCCGCCACGGCGGGCGGCGGCAGCGGGGCGCCGACGGCGCCGCCCGGGTTCACGGCGATGCCCAACTGCGGGGGCAGCCCGCGGGCGAATTCACGGGCGGGCGCGACGGTGAACGGCATATGGGCGCCGACGCAGGTCATGAACTGCTGCTCGGAGCTGAAGACCGGGACGTACGGCTGCCCGTCGATGTCCATCGTGGGCAGATCGAGGTTCGGGCTGTCCGGGGAGCCGCCGTTGGGCAGGGGCACCCAGATCTGGCTGCGGCCGAGCACCTCGACGAGCCGGCCGCCGGCCGAGGGGTTGCCGAGGGAGGCGGCCAGCACCTCTTCGAGCTCGTTCGCCGGCCAGCCGCCGGACGGATGCGGGTGCGCCTGTCCCGGAATGGTCATGTGCGGTTCTCTCCCCCGGCCTTTCTCACGGTTCTCCTCGAGCCTAGTGCGCGCTCACGCCGTGCCGGGTCCCGGGCCGGGGCATCTCGGGCCCGCCCGTCATTCCTCGCCGAAGTCCATGCGGGTCAGCACGGTCGCCGCGTCCCGGTCGAGAAACACCACCGAGGCGCAGCCCGCCGGGGGCCTGCCTGCTTCCGCGTCGTCGATCAGCCGGCCCACCGCACGCCGGTGCCTGCCGAAGGCGTACCCCGACACACCGCGGCCCCGCTCGCGCTGGCCCTGCCGGGCGATCTGCGGGGAGACGTCGAGCAGCACCAGATGGAGCGCGCTGCCGCGGCGGCGGGCCTCGCGGGCCAGCCACCGGCGCACCCAGGTCTGGGTGCCGCAGTCGTGCACGACGACGCTCTCGCCGGAGCGCAGGGCGCGCCGCAGTCCGGCGTAGTGGGCGAGCCGGACGAGGGGGCGGTAGACGGCGTACGGCACGAACCGTGGCGTCCCGGCGTCCCACCGGTCCCGGGTGTCCTGCGAGTCGATGCGGCGGCCGCCGGCCGCGCGCCTGATCAGGGTGGACTTCCCGCTGCCGGGCAGGCCCGAGACCACCACGACGTCGCCGTCGGCGAAGAGCAGGCGGTGCGGGCTGCGGCCCGCCCGGTCACGGAGGTCACGCAGCACGGGCACCGGCGCCCTCAGCGCATCCCCGGCGGGCGCCTGCGGCTGCGCGGGCACCCCCGTGGTGGTCGCGTACGCGCCGGACTGCGGCAACGTCATCGCCCTCCCCCAAAGTCGGGTCACCCCACACACACTGCCCATGGAGCGTAAAGAAATGGTAATGCGACACGGCCGGCTTGCGGCCGGACACAGCCGCGGCGACGGGTGAACGGTATCGGTGCGAGGCTCCTTCCCACTGACGTTCGCCTGCGGTGACCCCTATCGGCGCGATGCGTGCAATGATGTGCGCGCCAACTGCATACCGGCCGCTTGAATCCACGCGGGAGAGTCCTGGCCACAGTGTGTGCCGGGCGCCGAAGGAGCAAGTTCCTCCCTTGAATCTCTCAGGCCCCGTACCGCGTGCGACGAGGCAGATCTGAAAAGCGAGCCGCGCTCTGACGGCTCCACCCAAGGTGCAAGCCACGACCATCCGTACGCGGGGTCGGGGCGAACCTCTCAGGTTCCGATGACAGATGGGGAGGATTGTCCTCGCAGCCATGCCCTGGGAGCCATACCTGATGAGCAACGACCCCCGTCTGACCGCGCTCGATGCCCTGCATCGTTCACTCGGCGCGACCATGACCGATTTCGCGGGCTGGGACATGCCGCTGCGGTACGCCAGTGAGCGCGACGAGCACCACGCCGTCCGCACCGCCGCCGGCCTCTTCGACCTCTCGCACATGGGCGAGATCACCGTCACGGGCCCGCAGGCCGTGGACGTGCTGAACTACGCGCTGGTGGGCAACATCGGCACGGTGGGCAACGGCCGTGCCCGGTACACGATGATCTGCCAGGAGGACGGCGGCATCGTCGACGACCTGATCGTCTACCGCCTGGGCGAGACCGAGTACATGGTCGTCGCCAACGCGGGCAACGCGCAGATCGTCCTGGACGCCCTGACCGAGCGGGCGGCCGGATTCGACGCCGAGGTGCGCGACGACCGGGACGCCTACGCGCTCATCGCCGTCCAGGGCCCCGAGTCCCCCGGCATTCTGAAGTCGCTGACCGACGCCGATCTCGACGGCCTGAAGTACTACGCCGGTCTGCCCGGCACCGTCGCGGGAGTCCCGGCGCTGATCGCCCGCACCGGCTACACCGGTGAGGACGGCTTCGAGCTGTTCGTCGAGCCGCAGCACGCGGAGAAGCTGTGGCAGGCGCTGACCGAGGCGGGCGCCCCGGCCGGTCTGATCGCGTGCGGGCTGTCCTGCCGCGACACGCTGCGCCTGGAGGCGGGCATGCCGCTGTACGGCCACGAGCTGACCACCGCGCTCACGCCGTTCGACGCGGGCCTCGGCCGGGTCGTGAAGTTCGAGAAGGAAGGCGACTTCGTCGGCCGTGCGGCGCTGCAGGCAGCCGCCGAGCGCGCGGAGACCGCCCCGCCGCGCAAGCTCGTCGGTCTGGTCGCCGAGGGCCGCCGGGTCCCGCGCGCCGGGATGGCCGTTGTGGCCGCGGGAGCGGACGGTCAGGTCATCGGCGAGGTCACCTCGGGTGCGCCGAGCCCCACGCTGGGCAAGCCGATCGCCATGGCCTACGTGGACGCCGCGCACGCGGAGCCCGGCACCCAGGGTGTGTGCGTCGACATCCGCGGTACCCATGAGCCGTACGAGGTTGTGGCGCTGCCGTTCTACAAGCGCCAGAAGTGATCGTCCGCACGCTCTCCCCGTTCACCAGCACTCCCCCGCGTACAGGAGAATCCCAGTCATGAGCAACCCCCAGCAGCTGCGCTACAGCAAGGAGCACGAGTGGCTGTCGGTCGCCGAGGACGGCGTCTCGACGGTCGGCATCACGGAGCACGCGGCCAACGCGCTCGGTGACGTGGTGTACGTACAGCTCCCCGAGGTGGGCGACACGGTGACCGCGGGTGAGACCTGCGGCGAGCTGGAGTCGACCAAGTCCGTGAGCGATCTGTACTCCCCCGTCGGCGGCGAGGTCACGGAGACCAACGAGGACGTCGTGAACGACCCCTCGCTGGTGAACACCGCCCCCTTCGAAAGCGGCTGGCTCTTCAAGGTGCGCGTCGCGGAGGAGCCGAAGGACCTGCTCTCCGCGGACGAGTACACCGAGTTCTCCGGCAACTGACGACAGGGACCGTGATTTCTACGATGTCGCTTCTCAACACCTCTCTCCACGAGCTGGACCCGGACGTCGCCGCCGCCGTCGACGCCGAGCTCCACCGTCAGCAGTCCACCCTCGAGATGATCGCCTCGGAGAACTTCGCTCCGGTCGCGGTCATGGAGGCCCAGGGCTCCGTCCTGACCAACAAGTACGCCGAGGGCTACCCGGGCCGCCGTTACTACGGCGGCTGCGAGCACGTCGACGTGGTCGAGCAGATCGCGATCGACCGCGTCAAGGAGCTCTTCGGCGCCGAGCACGCCAATGTGCAGCCGCACTCCGGTGCGCAGGCCAACGCCGCCGCGATGTTCGCGCTGCTGAAGCCGGGCGACACGATCATGGGCCTGAACCTGGCCCACGGCGGTCACCTGACACACGGCATGAAGATCAACTTCTCCGGCAAGCTCTACAACGTCGTCGCGTACCACGTCGACGACGCCACCGGCCAGGTGGACATGGCCGAGGTCGAGAAGCTCGCCAAGGAGTCGAAGCCGAAGCTGATCGTGGCCGGCTGGTCGGCGTACCCGCGTCAGCTGGACTTCGCCGCCTTCCGCCGGATCGCGGACGAGGTCGGCGCGTACCTGATGGTCGACATGGCCCACTTCGCGGGCCTGGTCGCCGCCGGTCTGCACCCCAACCCGGTGCCGCACGCCCATGTCGTCACCACCACCACGCACAAGACCCTCGGCGGTCCGCGCGGTGGTGTGATCCTGTCTACGCAGGAGCTCGCCAAGAAGATCAACTCCGCGGTCTTCCCCGGTCAGCAGGGCGGTCCGCTGGAGCACGTGATCGCGGCGAAGGCGGTCTCGTTCAAGGTCGCGGCGACCGACGACTTCAAGGAGCGCCAGCAGCGCACCCTGGACGGCGCGCGGATCCTCGCCGAGCGTCTCGTCCAGGCCGATGTGACCGAGCACGGTGTCTCGGTCCTGTCCGGCGGCACGGACGTGCACCTGGTCCTGGTCGACCTGCGCAACTCCGAGCTCGACGGCCAGCAGGCCGAGGACCGGCTCCACGAGGTCGGCATCACCGTCAACCGGAATGCCATCCCGAACGACCCCCGGCCGCCGATGGTGACCTCGGGCCTGCGGATCGGCACCCCGGCGCTGGCCACGCGCGGCTTCCAGGAGGAGGACTTCCGCGAGGTGGCGGACATCATCGCCGAGGCGCTGAAGCCCTCCTACGACGCCGACGGCCTGCGTGCCCGGGTGTCCGAGCTGGCCGCGAAGCACCCGCTGTACCCCGGCCTGAAGTAGTTTCGTACGTTTTTCTTCGTACAAAGCTTCGGGGCACCCGCACACTGGACAGTGAGCGCGGTGCCCCGAGCCTTGTCCCCCGCACTTGTAAGACCCCGGCAGACAACGGCGTCTACCACGTTCTAGGAGTTTCCCGTGGCCATCTCGGTCTTCGACCTGTTCTCGATCGGCATCGGCCCGTCCAGCTCGCACACGGTCGGCCCCATGCGCGCCGCCCATCTGTTCGCCCGGCGGCTGAAGAACGAGGGCCTGCTGGCCCACACCGCGTCCGTACGGGCCGAGCTCTTCGGTTCGCTCGGTGCCACCGGCCACGGCCACGGCACCCCCAAGGCCGTCCTCCTCGGACTCGAGGGGAACTCCCCGCGCACCGTCGACGTCGAGACGGCGGACGCCCAGGCCGAGCGCATCCGCTCGGAGGGCCGCATCAACCTGCTCGGCATGCACGAGATCGACTTCGACTTCGACGAGCAGCTGGTCCTGCACCGCCGCAAGGCGCTGCCGTACCACGCCAACGGCATGACGATCTTCGCGTACGACGCCGAGGGCGCGAGCGTCCTGGAGAAGACGTACTACTCGGTGGGCGGCGGTTTCGTCGTGGACGAGGACGCCGTCGGGGAGGACCGGATCAAGCTCGACGACACCGTGCTGAAGTACCCCTTCCGCACCGGTGACGAGCTGCTGCGGCTCGCCCAGGAGACCGGGCTCTCCATCTCCGCGCTGATGCTGGAGAACGAGAAGGCCTGGCGCACCGAGGACGAGATCCGCGAGGGCCTGCTGGAGATCTGGCGGGTCATGCAGGCCTGTGTGTCGCGCGGCATGTCCCGCGAGGGCATCCTGCCGGGCGGTCTGAAGGTCCGCCGACGTGCGGCGAACTCGGCCCGTCAGCTGCGCGCCGAGGGTGACCCGCTGGCCCGCTCCATGGAGTGGATCACGCTGTACGCGATGGCGGTGAACGAGGAGAACGCCGCGGGCGGCCGGGTCGTCACCGCGCCGACCAACGGCGCGGCGGGCATCATCCCCGCCGTCCTGCACTACTACATGAACTTCGTGCCCGGCGCCGACGAGGAGGGCGTGGTCCGTTTCCTCCTCGCGGCCGGCGCGATCGGCATGCTCTTCAAGGAGAACGCCTCGATCTCCGGCGCCGAGGTCGGCTGCCAGGGCGAGGTCGGCTCCGCCTGCTCGATGGCGGCGGGCGCTCTGGCCGAGGTGCTGGGCGGCTCCCCCGAGCAGGTCGAGAACGCCGCGGAGATCGGCATGGAGCACAACCTCGGCCTGACCTGCGACCCGGTCGGCGGTCTGGTGCAGATCCCGTGCATCGAGCGCAACGGCATGGCGGCGGTCAAGGCCGTCACGGCGGCGAAGATGGCGATGCGCGGCGACGGCAGCCACAAGGTGTCGCTGGACAAGGTCATCAAGACCATGAAGGACACCGGTGCGGACATGTCCGTGAAGTACAAGGAGACCGCACGCGGCGGGCTCGCGGTGAACATCATCGAGTGCTGAGAAGCATCGCATGCTGAGACATGCGAACGGCCCCCCGGCGTGTGCGGCACGCACACGCCGGGGGGCCGTTCGCATGTCCGGTCGGCTCAGCCCTTGTTCAGGTTGGCCCAGAACTCCTCGAACGACAGGAGCTTGTCCTTGTCGGTGTCCTGCGCGGCGATCACGGCCTCGGCCACCGACTCGGTGACGTTCCAGTCACCCATCTGCGCCATGGCCGACTTGTACTCGGCCGCAGTGATGAAGCCGTCGCCGTCCGCGTCGTAGCGATCGAACGCCTTGCGTGCTTCCTCGATGTCCGCCACCGGTCACCCTTTCCTGGTGCATTACTGACAGGGGTCAGATTATCGGCATCCCTGGCCGATCATGGAGGGGAGCCCGGCTCTCGCGAGGACGGCCGCCGGGGACCTGGGAGGGGTGCGATGAGCGACGGACTGGCGGAGATACTGGACGCGGTGGCCGAAGGGCGCTTCCCGCCGCCGGACGGGGAGGTGACGGTGGTGCGGCAGCCGGCGCCTCGCGACGTGGGGGTGGTCGCGTTCACCGCGCACTCGGTCGTCTTCACGGACGAGGATCCGGGGTGGGTGCGCAAGGAGTTGGCGGCGGCCTCGTCGGACCGGCTGGCCGCGGCCATGAACCCGGGCTTCCTGTGCGCTTTGATGGCCCGCACCGGCCGGGTCATGAACACCGTCGACCTGGTGACCGTGGCCGGAGCCCTGCCGGGCCCGGCCGAGCTGGAGCTGCGTGAGGTCGACGACCCGGACCATCCGAGGGTGGCGAGCGCGTTGCGGCGCCGGGACGACGTACGGGTGTGGGCGGCCGACGGTGGGGTGCTCGTGCTGGGCCGCGGCCTGGCCGGGCGGTGGGAGACGGCGATAGAGGTCGACGGGTCGGCGCGCGGGAAGGGCCTCGGTCCGGCGCTCGCCCGCGCCGCGCGCCATCTGGTGCCCGGTCCCGTGGTCTGGTCCCAGCAGTCGCCGGGCAATGCCCGCAGTGTGCGGGCGTTCCAGGTGGCCGGGTACCGGCCGGTCGGCTCGGAGGCCCTCCTCGCCAAGGCGTGAGCCATGCACACGGGTCAGCGGAAGACTCCGGTGTGGCCGAGCGAGTAGCGGCCCGGCTGCGGGTAGACCGCGAGCCCGTGCGGGCCGCTGCCGACCGGGATACGGGCCAGTTGCTTCCCCGTTCTTGTGTCGATCGCGTACACCTCCGCGTCGTAACGGCCGGACAGCCACAGGACCTTGCCGTCCGCCGAGACGCCTCCCATGTCGGGACTCCCGCCGTCCGGCAGCCGCCACTTCTTCGTCAGCTTGTTCTGTGCGAAGTCGAAGAGGGAGATGGTGCCCTCGCCGCGGTTGGAGATGAACATCTCCTTGGAGTCGCGGCCGACATAGAGGCCGTGGGCACCCTTGCCGGTGGGCAGCAGCCGCGGGGTGGTGAACTTCTCGCCGTCCAGCACCCATACGCCGTGCGCCATCATGTCCGCGATGTAGAACGTCTTCCCGTCCGGGGAGAGCTTCACGTCCTGCGGCATGGCGCCGTGGAACGGCAGCTTCTGCTGGCCCACGACCTCCATCTTCTCCGTGTCGACCTTCAGCAGTTCGCCGGAGAACTCACAGGAGACGACGAAGTACCGGCCGTCCGCGGAGAAGTCGGTGTGGTTGACGCCGTAGCAGGAGACGGGCGTGGTCTTCACCCGGTTCATGGTGTGCGGGTCACGGAAGACGAGCTGGCGGTCCAGGGAGGCCATGACGACGGCGTACTTGCCGTTGGGCGTGAAGTAGAGGTTGTACGGGTCGTGCACCTCGACCGGCTTGCCCGCGGCGCCCGTTGCGGGGTCGATCGGGGTGAGCGTGTGGCCGCGGTTGTTGTTGACCCACAGCGTCTTCAGGTCCCACGACGGGACGACGTGCTGCGGCTGGACGCCGACCCGGATCGTCTTGACGACCTTGTAGGTGGCGGGGTCGATGACGGACACGGTGTTGGAGTTGGTGTTGGGGACGTACACCCGCGAGGGGAAGCCCTTGACCACCGGCGACAGCAGGCCCGGCCGGTCCGCGGCGTAGACGTCCTTCGGGTCCAGCACCGGCGGCATGCCGGGCAGGCCGGAGGGTGCCGCCTGCTTCGGCTGCGCGGGCGGCGGCGCGGCGGCCTTGCTGGCGGCGGCCTGGGTCGAGCCACCGGGCGAACCGCAGCCCGCGAGCAGAACGAGGAGGGCACCGGCGGCGAGGGCGCAGGCCCGTTGGGTGTGGGGCGTCTTCGGGGGCATCAGCTCAGCAGCTCCGTGGTCGTCACCGCGCGCAGTCCGCGGCGGTCGAGTTCGTCGAGGAGGGCGGGCATCGCGGCGACCGTGTCCGCGTAGCCGAAGTGCAGGCTCACCACCGATCCGCTGCGGATCTGCCCGGTGACATTTCGGGTCACGGCCGTCGGACCGGGCGAGGTGAAGTCGAGGGAGTCGACGTCGTACGCGAGGACATGCGGGTAGCCCGCCCTGCGCGCGAGCCGGGCGACGAGGGGGGTGGCGTACTGCGCGCGGGAGGGACGGAACCAGGTGCCGACGGAGCCGGTGAGCCGCCGCAGCCGCTCGGCGCAGCCGGTGATCTCGGCGTACGCCTCGGTCTCGGACATCTCACAGATGCTCAGGTGGCGCTGGGGGTGATTGCCCAGGGCGTGGCCGCCGTCGAGGATGCGCCGGGCCACGTCGGGGTGCTGGTCGAGCCAGCTGCCGACGGCGAGCACGGTGACGCGGGCGCCGGTCTTCTCCGCCTCGGCGAGCACGGCCCGGGCGACGGCGGGGTCGCCCTGGCCGTGAAAGGTGAGGGCCACCCGGTCGCGGTCACGGGGGCCGTGCACGATCTGCGCGGGCTGACCGGGAAAGCGGCGGGCAGCCGGGACGGGCCGCGCTCTCGGGGAGTGCGAGGCCGGGGCGGCGCGGGGTCCGGCCGGCTCGGCTGCGGTGTCCGGGCCGTCACTGCAGCTCGTGGCGAGGGTGCCGACGAGGGCCGCCCCCGCCCCCGCGCGCAGTGCGGCACGGCGGTCGATCGAGGTCACGGGAGAGCACAGTAAGGGCGAACCAGTCAAATAGTATTGATTAGACCAATTCTGGACGTTTCCTCGCCCGACCATCGCCCGGACCCGGAGGAGGAAGGTCGATCAATCAACCCATCCAGGGCTCATCGACCCGACACTTACCAGGCCAGTGGCCCATCTCACCTATGATTCACCTTTAAACTGTCACAGCTTGCCCAGGTATGCCCGAATAGGCTCTTTTGGTATTTGGGGCCCTGCCTGCCATAGTCGATGACACGACCCCCATTGACCCGGGCCAGGTCGTCCGACAGCGGCCGTGGATACACCCCCCCGATCCACGGCGCTCCACAGAAGCCCCCGACGAGCCGTACGCGGCCTCGTACGGGGGCTTCTGCGTGTGCAGCGAGGTCAGGAGGGCGGTCGGTCGGGGACTCGCATCTCGAACCAGGTGGTCTTGCCGCGGGGCAGCAGGTCCACGCCCCAGCGGTCGGACAGCTTGTCGACGAGGAAGAGTCCACGGCCACTGGTGTCCATCTCCTGGACCGGCATGAGGCAGGGCAGTCCGCGCGAGGGGTCTCGGACCTCGATCCGGATCCAGCCCCGGCGGCGCAGCATCCTCAGCCCGAAGACCCGGGCTCCGGTGTGCCGCACCGCGTTCCCCACGAGCTCGGACACGAGTAAAACCGCGTACTCGGCGGTCTGGGCGGGCAGCGCCCAGGTGCGCAGCGCGACGCACTGGGTCAACCGGCGTGCGGTGGAGGCGGATTCGGGGCGGGACGGGAGGCGGACTTCCTCGGCGGCGGGATCCCCGAACAACTCCAGTGCCCTGAGCGCCTGTTCATCCTCGGCCACCGTGCCCCACCGTGCCGCAGTAGCGCTGACGCGCTGCCGCAGTTGTTCCACACCCTCGAGGCCCGCCATGCCCCCATCATGGCCGCACCTGCCGTTCTGCGGGGCGGTTCCAGCGGAATGAGGCCCCCGGAATCGGACATTCCGAGGGGCCTCTTCAGCATATGACGGTGGCTGCATGCAGGCATTGATACCCAGCCTGAGCTGCATTGACGCCATGAATACGAGTGATCACCAAGCGCGATCAACGGGCGCCGGTTAAGGCTCCCTTAAGGTCCGTTTAAGACCCACACAGGGTTGACAACCGTCCGCACAGCGCCAACCGACCGCATTTCAGAGGAACTTGGCCTTGCCCGGGCCTTCCTCCACAAAGCTGCGCATCCCGCGCTCCCGGTCCTCCGTGGCGAACAGACCCGCGAACCAGTTCCGTTCGATCGCGAGGCCCGTCTCGATGTCCGTCTCCAGACCGGCGTCGACGGACTCCTTGGCGGCGCGCAGGGCGAGCGCCGGACCCTGGGCGAGTTTCGCCGCCCAGGCGCGCGCCTGCTCGTACACCTCGGCAGCGGGCACCACACGGTCGACGAGACCGATCGCGAGTGCCTCCTCCGCCTTCACCTGACGGCCGGTGAAGATCAGGTCCTTGGCCTTGGACGGGCCGACCAGCCGGGAGAGCCGCTGGGTGCCGCCGGCGCCCGGGATGAGACCCAGCAGGATCTCGGGCTGGCCGAGCTTGGCGTTGTCCGCGGCGATGCGGAAGTCGGCGCAGAGCGCCAGCTCGCAGCCGCCACCGAGGGCGTACCCGGTGACGGCGGCGACGACGGGCTTGGGGATGCGCGCGACCGCGGTGAACGACTCCTGGAGCGCGCGGGACCGCACGACCATCGCCGCGTGGTCCATCACCTGCATCTCCTTGATGTCCGCGCCGGCCGCGAACACCTTCTCGCCGCCGTACAGGATCACCGCCCGTACGTCGTCGCGGCGGCCCGCCTCCTCGGCGAGCTCGCGCAGCCCGTCCTGGATGGCGATGTTCAGCGCGTTCATCGGCGGGCGGTCGAGACGGATGGTGCCGACGCCTTCGGAGACCTCGAGATTCACAGTCATGGAGGCAGGTTAACCGGGGCTAACGGGAGCGGACCCGGTGCTGTTGCTCACAGCACCGGGTCCGCTTCACGCAGAGGTCCGCCTCACGACGAGGGCGGCAGGGGCTACTTCGTCCACTCGGCCCAGGACATGTTCCAGCCGTTCAGGCCGTTCTCCGGAGCGATCTGCTTGTCCCTGGAGTTCTGGACGATCACGACATCGCCGATGATCGAGTTGTCGAAGAACCAGGCGGCCGGGGTCCCCTTGTCGTAGGCGCCGCGGGCGTCGCGCAGACCCACACAGCCGTGGCTCACGTTCGCCGACCCGAAGGTGCCGGAGGAGGCCCAGTAGTTGCCGTGGACGAAGGTGCCCGACGCGGACAGCCGCATCGCGTGCGGTACGTCCTTGATGTCGTACTCGCCGCCGAAGCCGACGGTGGCGCCGTTCATCCGGGTCACCTTGTACTTCTCGCTGATGACCATCTGACCGTTGTACGTGGTCGTCGACGGCGCGCCCGCGGTGATGGCGATGTCCTTGATCTGCTTGCCGTCCCGGACGATCTTCATGCGGTGGGACTTGGCGTCCACGGTGGAGACCTGGCTGCGGCCGACGGTGAACTTCACCGTCCTGACCTGCTTGCCGTACACACCCGGGCGGCCCTCGACGCCGTCCAGGTTGAGCTTCACGGTCACCTTGGTGCCCGCGGCCCAGTACTTCTCCGGGCGGAAGTCGAGGCGGTCGTTGCCGAACCAGTGGCCCTCGACGGGCACGGACGGCTCGGCGGTCACCTTGATGGCCTTCTCGACGGCCTCCGGCTCGGTGATGCCACGGGTGAAGTTGATCGAGACCGGCATGCCGACGCCGACGGTGGAACCGTCCTCGGGCGTGTACTGCCCGATGAAGGTGTTCTTCGGGACGAGCGTGGTGAAGCTGGTGTCCTTCGCGGACTCGCGGCCCTCCGCGTCCTTCGCGACGGCGTGCACCTTGTACTTGGTGGAGCCGGCCAGGTGCTGCAGTGGCTGCCAGGAGGCACCGTCCGAGGCGACCTTGCCCTCGATCGCGGTGCCCTTGTCGTCCTTGACGGTGACCGTGGTCAGCTTGCCCTTGGCGGCGGTCACCTTCAGCGATCCGCTGGTGGCGACGGCTGTCGCGCCGTCCTTCGGGGCGATGGTCACCACCGCCTGGGAGGCCGCGTTCTCGACCTTCCCGCCGTCCTTCGCGCCCTTGCCACCGCTGCCCTTGTCGGAGCCCCCGCCCCCGCAGGCCGTCACGAGCACCAGCAGTGCTCCCATGACAAGAGCCGACAGCGCGGCGCCCCCACGCCCGCGTCCGGCACCGACCGATGCCCCCGATATCGGCTGCCCGTTCACTATGGTCTCTCCCCTCGCACGGCCTGGCCCCGCCACGGCCCGCACCCCCGCGCGCCTCACGCACGCACTGCGCTAGATAATCACACCGCGCGTTGTTGAATGTTCCTGCGAATGTCACCGTTCAGTCCCAACGTGTCCGGTGAGCACAGGTGAGAGGGGTGCGGGCGCCGCAGACGGGGCCTGCCGGGCCGGGCGAGGGGGTCAGCGCAGGGCGGAACCGTCCTTCCAGACCTTCCAGTCCAGGTTCCAGCCGCTGAGGCCATTGCTCGGGTCGACCTGCTTGTCGGGTGAGTTGACCACCTCGATCACATCGCCGACGAGCGTCCGGTCGAAGAACCAGCCGGCCGGGGTGTCCCCGCTGCCGCCCTTCACATCGAGCAGCCCCACACAGCCGTGGCTGACATTGGCCGAACCGAAGATCTCGGGTGCGGCCCAGTAGTTGCCGTGCAGGAACGTCCCGGTGTCGGTCAGCCGCATCGCGTGCGGTACGTCCTTGATGTCGTACTCGCCGCCGAAGCCGACGGTCCTGCCGTTCATCCGGGTCACGTCGTGCAGCTCGCTGACGACCATCTTTCCGTTGTACGTCGTGGACTTCGGCGCCCCCGCGGTGATCGGCAGGGTCGCCAGCACGGCGCCGTCCCTGCGGACCTCCATCGTCTTGGCCTCCGCGTCGACGAGCGAGACCTGGGAACGGCCGATGGTGAACGAGACCGTCTTCTGCTGGATGCCGTACGAACGGGGCGCCGCCTGCACGTCGCGCAGCCGGAGGTCGACCGTGACCTTGGTGCCCGGCTTCCAGTACTCGCGCGGACGGAAGTCGAGACGCTCCTTCCCGAACCAGTGGCCGGCGACCTCCACCGGCGGATCGGACGTGACGCGAATGGCGCGCTCCACGGCGGCGCGGTTGAGGATCTCCCGGTTGAAGTCGAAGGAGACGATCATCCCGGTGCCGACGACGGCCCGGCTCTCCGGCTTGAAGTAGCCGATGAAGCGGTGCTCGGGGACCGCCGTCGTGAAGGTCGTGTGCCGGGCGGCGCGGCGCCCGTGGCCGTCGAGGGCGACCACGTCGACGCTGTACTTCGCGGCCAGGCCGAGCCGTACGCCGTCCTTGAGATTCCAGCGCAGTCCGTCGTCGGAGATCTTCCCCGGGATCTCGGTCGGTGCCTCGTCCTCGATCTGCATCACCTTCACCCGCTCGAGCCTGCCGCTGGGGAGCCGCACCTCGAGCGGTCCCTTGGGGTCGACTCCCTTGGCGCCGTCGTCCGGGACGACACGGATCGAGTCCTCGGGCGACCGCGGTTTGCTGCTGATGTCGAACGCTCCGCCACTGCAGCCGCTCAGCGCGGCCAGCAGTCCTGCGCCTGTCAGGGCGACGGCCATGCGGCGCCCGGTCCGCTTCAGTACATGTCTCACGCACCACCCAACGACCACGCCCCTCCCGGGGAAACGTGGGTGGGGGCCATGTTGGGACATGAGCCGCGCGGGCAGAACAGGTGGGGAGGACCACGCGTGGGGCGGTGGCGGCCGGGACGCCGCCACCGCCCGGTCGACGCAGTGGCCCGACGAGCCGCGGGAGGCCGGCAGGTGTCGAGCGCAGCCGAGCAGGAGACAGCTCGGGAGGGGGTGCGGGCCGACGGGCCCGTCCCGTTCCCGGCGACCGGGGTCAACGGTCTGGACGCGCCGCCCAGGCCGGAAGGACTCCGGGTGCGTGATCAGGGCGCCCGCGTGCCACTGGTGTGGCCGGGGGCGCCGACGCCGCTCGGGGCCCGGTACCGGGTGGGCCCGGACGGGGTGGCGGGCACCAACTTCGCCCTGTGGTCCGGCGGTGCGGAAGCGGTGGACCTGTGCCTCTTCGACGACAACGGCAGCGAGACCCGGCTGCCGCTGACCGAGCTGACGCATGAGATCTGGCACGGCTTCGTACCGGGTATCCGGCCCGGTCAGCGGTACGGCTTCCGGGTGCACGGGCGTTGGGACCCGTGGACGGGTGCGCGCTGGAACCCGGCGAAACTGCTTCTCGACCCGTACGCCCGGGCGGTCGACGCCGGACCGGGGAACGACTACGGCTCCCTGCCGCCCGAGGTGTACGGCCATGTGCGCGACTGGCCGCAGCAGCATGTCGCCGACACCGTGCGCGACGAGCGGGACTCGGCGCCGTACGTCCCCAAGGGCGTCGTCGTCCACGACGACGTTCCCGGCGACGAGTGGGCGGACGACCGCAGGCCCAAGACGCCGTGGGCGGACACGGTCATCTACGAGCTGCACGTGAAAGGTTTCACCAAGCGCCATCCGGACATCCCCGAGGAGCTGCGGGGCACCTACGCCGGACTCGCGCACCCGGCGGCGATCGGCCATCTCGTCCGTCTCGGGGTCACCGCCGTCGAACTGCTGCCGGTGCATCAGTTCGCGCACGAGGACCATCTGCTCAAGCGCGGACTGCGCAACCACTGGGGCTACAACTCCATCGGCTACTTCGCCCCGCACGCCGCGTACTCCTCGAGCGGCACGCGCGGGGAGCAGGTCGGCGAGTTCCGGCGCATGGTGCGGGCGCTGCACGACGCCGGGATCGAGGTCATCCTCGACGTGGTCTACAACCACACGGCGGAGGCCGGCGAGCGCGGTCCGACGCTGTCCCTGCGCGGCATCGACAACCGGGGCTACTACCGCCTGCAGTCGGACGCCCGGACGTACGCGGACTACACCGGCTGCGGCAACACCCTGCATGTGGTGCAGCCCCATGTGCTGCGGCTGATCACCGACTCGCTGCGCTACTGGGTGACCGAGATGGGCGTCGACGGCTTCCGCTTCGACCTCGCGGCCGCGCTCGCGCGCTCGATGCACGACGTCGACATGCTCTCCCCCTTCCTCGCGGTGATCGCCCAGGACCCGGTGCTGCGGCGGGTGAAGCTCATCGCCGAGCCGTGGGACGTGGGCAACGGCGGCTACCAGGTCGGCGCCTTCCCGCCGCTGTGGACCGAGTGGAACGACCGCTACCGCGATGCCGTACGGGACTTCTGGCGAGGCTCGCTGCCCGACGTGCGCGATCTCGGCTACCGGCTGTCCGGGTCGAGCGACCTGTACGCCTGGGGCGGCCGGCGGCCGTACGCCTCCGTCAACTTCGTCACCGCGCACGACGGTTTCACCCTGCGGGACCTGGTGAGCTACGAGCACAAGCACAACGAGGCCAACGGGGAGGGCAACCGCGACGGCACCGACGACAACCGCGCCTGGAACTGCGGCGTCGAGGGCGAGACCGACGACCCCCTGATCAACGCGCTGCGCCGGCGGCAGATCCGCAATCTGCTCACCACGCTGCTGGTGTCCACGGGCGTGCCGATGCTGGTCGCGGGCGACGAGATGGGCCGTACCCAGCGCGGCAGCAACAACGCCTACTGCCAGGACAACGACGTCAGCTGGGTGGACTGGTCCCTCCTCGACGAACCCGGCCCGCGCGGACTGCTGGACCTGACCACCCGGCTGCTGGCCCTGCGCCACGCCCACCCGGTGCTGCGCAGCCGTGCCTTCTTCTCGGGCCGCGCCCACGCGGCGGACGGACTGCGGGATCTGGCCTGGTTCACCCCGCAGGGCGTGGAGATGACCGAACAGGACTGGTACGCGCCCACGTCGACGCTGGCGCTCTATCTCTCCGGCCGCGACATCCCCGGGCGGGACGCGCGCGGGGCGGAGGTGACGGACGACAGCTTCCTGGTCGTCCTGCACGCGGCCGACCGCCCGACGGACTTCCGGCTGCCGGACGGGCCCTGGGCGCAGGAGTACGACGTGGTCGTCGACACCTCGTACGACGAACAGGACACGCCGCCCGGCACGGTGCACCGGGGCGGGGAGACGGTGACGGTGGGGGCGCGTTCGGTGCTGCTGCTGAAGGTGCGGGGCTGACGGCCCGGCGGCGCGGCAGGTGGTGAACAGGGCGCCGGCCGGACGGCCGTCAGCCGAGGATGCCCCGGTCGTAGCCGACGGCGACGGCCGCCGCGCGGTCCTTGGCTCCGAGCTTGCCGAAGATATGGGTCAGGTGCGTCTTCACCGTGGCCTCGCTGATGAACAGCTCTGTCGCGATCTCCCGGTTCGACGTGCCCTTGGCGACCAGTTCCAGGACCTCGCGCTCGCGGGCGGACAGCGGCTCGTTGCCCGTCGCGCCCGGGGAGCGGACGCGGGAGACGAGCCGGGAGGCGACCGCCGGTGACAGGACCGTACGGCCCTCGGCGGCGGCACGGACCGCGGTGAAGAGCTCGTCGCGCGGAGCGTCCTTGAGGAGATAGCCCGTCGCACCGGCCTCGATCGCGGGCAGCGTGTCGGAGTCCGTGTCGTACGTGGTGAGCACGAGCACCTTGGAGCGGGCACCCCGCCGGGCGAGTTCGGCGATGGCGGCCACTCCCCCGCCGCCCGGCATCCGCAGGTCCATGAGGACCACGTCGGGGTCGAGTCGCAGGGCGAGCTCGACTCCCTCCACACCGTTCCCGGCCTCGCCGAGCACGTCGAAGCCGGTGGACGACTCGAACATGCCGCGCAGCCCGTTCCGTACGACGGGATGGTCGTCGACGATCAGCAGAGTGACGCGTGTGTCAGCCATGGCGGACCAACGGTACGCGAGCGGACACGGCCGTGCCGTGCCCGGCTTCGGACTCGACTGTCGCGGTGCCGGCGATGCGTTCGGCGCGCGCCCGCATGCCGTCGAGACCGAAGCCGCCGGTGCCCGACCGGGCGGGCAGACCGAGGGGATCGAAACCCCGGCCGTCGTCCCGGATGTCGAGGGCGACTTCGTCGCCCATGTAGGAGAGCGTGACCCCGGCCCGGGTCGCGTGCGCATGCCGGGCGGTGTTGGCGAGGGCCTCCTGGGCGATGCGCAGGAGGGTCGCCGCGACCTCGTCGTGCAGCGGTTCCTCGGTGCCGGTGGCCGTGAAGCGGGCCGGTACGCCGGTGCGTTCGGACCAGTCGGCGACGGTCTTCTTCAGGGCTTCGGGCAGGGTGTCGTGCTCCAGTGCCGCCGGGCTGAGGTTCTGCACGGAGCGGCGTGCCTCGCCCAGGCTGGAGCGGGCGAGGGCCGAGGCGCGTTCGAGATGTTCGCGCGCCGTCGCCTCGTCCGCGGCCGATGTCACCACCTGGAGCTGGGCGATGATGCCGGTCAGCCCCTGGGCGATGGTGTCGTGGATCTCGGCTGCGAGCCGGCGGCGCTCGTCGGCGACGCCCGCCTCGCGTGCCTGCACGAGGAGTTGGGTGTGCAGTTGGGCGTTCTCCTCGAGGGCCTGCTCCAGGCGGGTGTTGGTGCGCTCCAGTTCGGCGATGGTGTCGGCCTTCTGCCGGAGGGACTCGGCCTCCTGCTCACCGATGTGGGCGAAGAGCAGGCAGAGGCAGGCGTTGAGTGCGAAGAGCGCTCCGAACGCGATCCAGCTCGTCGCCGACGGGGGTGGCAGACCTCCGGACTGGGAGCCCGCCATGGTGACAGCGGTGAGGATCAGGCCGACGCGCATCAGCCGGCCGGGCAGCAGCTGCGCGGCGTCGAAGTAGCCGATGACGGCGTAGATGGCGAAGAACGGGTTGAGCCAGGTGAGCGCGAAGGCGAGAACGGTGCGTACGCCGTAGTAGAGGCCACCGGCCGCGGAGGGTTCCAAGGCCGCCGGTCGTACCGAGCCCCACCGGACCTGGAGGCCGAGCGCCGCGAGGAGCAGCGCCCCGGCCGCGTACAGCTCGGCCGTGCTCATCAGGAGGTGCGCGACACAGGCCGCGATCAGCGTGGCCAGGCCGAGGAGGGCGTAGGGGCCGTAGCGGTGGAACTGCGCCCAGCGCTCCTCGACCGAGGTCGTCGCCGCCCTCACCGGGGGCACGGTCTTGGTCATGCCCACAGTCTCTCCTCCCGGCCCGTACGCGTCGTGGTCACTCCCACCGGAACCGGCGCACGGCCGTCGCGGTGAGCACCACCGCCCACAGTGCCGTCACGCCCAGGTGCTCCCACCCCGGCCAGTCCCCCGACGCGGCCCGGCCCAGCGCCTCGGCCGCGGCGCCGAAAGGGGTGTACCCGACGATCGTCGCAAGGGTGTCCGGCATGGCCTGGACGGGTACCCAGACGCCCGCCGTGAACATCGTCGGGAAGAAGACCATCGAGCCGACGGCCGTGGCGATCTTCTGGGTGCGGGAGAGGGCGCAGACCGTCGCCCCGAGCGCCAGCGCGCTCGCGGTCGCGAGGACGAGGGCAAGGGCGTACCCGGCGGCCTGGCCCGGCAGCTTTACCCCGAAGGCGATCCGTCCGACGACGAGCGCGAGGACCGCGGAGAGCAGGGCGGCCACGCCGTGCAGGGTGAGCTGCGCGGTCAGCAGGGACGCCGGGCGGACCGGCGTGGTGGACATCCGGCGCAGGATGCCGCGTTCGCGGTAGCCGGTGAGCACCGGCGGCATCGCCTGCAGCCCGGCCATGATCAGGGCGAGCAGTACGGCGACGGGGACGTAGAGGTCGATGACCCGCCGGCCGCCGAGGTCGTCGGAGACCTCGCGGAAGGACGGAATGAGTCCGAGGACCGTCAGCAGGACGGACGGGAAGGCGACGATCCAGAAGAGGGCGCCGGGCTCCCGGCCGAACAGCCTGGCCTCGGCCTTCAGTACGGCGGTGGATGCGGACGACATCTCAGACCCTCTCCTCGGTCGCATCGTGCTGCTCGGTCAGGTCCAGGAACGCGTCGTCCAGGCTTGCGTCGGAGACACGGAGCTGGTGCGCGGTGACGCGACGGCGTGCCAGCAGCGAGATGAGGGCGTTGACGGTCGCGTCGGTGCCGTTGATGACGATGCGCCCGGCGCCCGGCGCGGAGGTCTCGACGGAAGCGGCCTGCGGCAGCGCCGACAGTTCACGGTCGTCCAGCGGGGCGGAGGGGGTGAACGAGATGACGGTCGACGAGGTGGAGCGGCTGATGAGCCCGGCGGGGGTGTCGAGAGCGGCGACCCGGCCCCGGTCGATCACGGCGATCCGGTCGCACAGGCGCTGGGCCTCCTCCATGAAGTGCGTGACGAGCAGCACGGTGACGCCCGAGGCCCGTACCTCCTCGATCAACTGCCAGGTGTCCCGGCGGGCGCGCGGGTCGAGGCCGGTGGTGAGTTCGTCGAGCACCACGACCCTGGGGTTGCCGATGAGCGCGAGGGCGATGAACAGCCGCTGCTTCTGGCCGCCCGACAGTTTCGCGAACCGGGCGCCGAGTTTCTCCGTGAGGCCCAGCCGTTCGGCCAGCGGCCGCCAGTCGGCGGGGTTCGGGTAGAACGCCGCGTACAGCTCCAGCGCCTCCCGCACGGTGATCTTGGGCTGCAGCTCGCTCTCCTGCAGTTGGGCGCCGAGCAGCCGGGTCACCTGCTCGTGGTCGGCAACCGGGTCGAGCCCGGCGACCCTGATGGTCCCGGCGTCCGGGGCACGCAGTCCCTCGACGCATTCGACGGTGGTGGTCTTGCCGGCGCCGTTGGGACCGAGGACGCCGAAGATCTCGCCCTCCTCGACGGCGAAGCTCACCCCGTCGACGACAGGCCGGCCGCCGTAGGCCTTGGACAGGCCGTTCACTTCGATGATCGCCATGTGCACCAGCGTTCCCGGAACGGGGCAGGCGCGGCATCGCCCATCACGCTCGATGTGGCATCAGCCGATCGGTTGACGGCGAGTACGACCTACCGGCCTCCCGTCGGCCGGTAATTCGGGTGAGTCTGTCAGTGGTGAACCGTAGGCTCGCCCCTGATGTCCACACCACATGCCGCCACCGAGGACCGGTCCGCCGTGCGTTCGCTGCTGCGCCTGTGGCCGTACGTACGGCCCGTGCGGACGCGCCTGTTCAGCGCGGCTCTCGTCGCCGTCGTCGCGTCCTGTCTGGGCCTTGTCATCCCGCTCGTCCTGAAGTGGATCGTGGACGGGCCGGTGGCCGAGCGGGACCCCGGCGGGGTGTGGCTCGGGGCGCTGGCCCTGCTGCTGCTCGGCATCGCGGAGGCGGTGCTCTTCGGCTTCCGCCGGTGGCTGGTGGCCCGGCCGCTGGCCGGGGTCGAGGCGTCGATGCGGGCGGACCTCTACCGGCATCTGCAGCGGCTGCCGGTGGCGTTCCACGACCGGTGGGCGTCGGGGCAGCTCCTCTCCCGCGGCACGACGGATCTGATGCTGCTGCGGATGTTCCTCGCCTTCCCGCTGACCTTCCTGCTCGTCAACGCGGCCACGATCCTTGTCGGTTACGTGATTCTGCTCGGCCAGGACTGGACGCTCGGTCTGGTGCTGCTGGCGCCGATCGTGCCGCTGATCGTGCTGTGCTCGTACTTCGAGTCGCGGTACGCGATCGTCGCGCGGCGTGCCCAGGACCAGGTCGGCGATCTGACGACGGTGGTCGAGGAGAGCGTCCTCGGCATCCGCATCATCAAGGGCTTCGGCCGTCACCGCAGCCAGTCGCTCGCCTTCCGCGATCTCTCGGGGCGGCTGCGCGGCACTGAGCTGGGCAAGGCGCGGCTGCTCGCGGGCATCTGGGCGCTGATCACCACGATCCCCGAGATCGCCATCGGCTCGGCGCTGGTCCTGGGCACGGTCCAGGTCGCGGACGGCGATCTGTCGGCGGGCACGCTGGTGGCGTTCCTCTCGACGGCGCTGGCGCTGCGGTGGCCGGTGGAGTCGATCGGCTTTCTGCTGGCGATGAGCCAGGAGGCGGCGACGGCGACGGAGCGGTACTTCGACGTGATGGACGCGGAGCCCGAGTCGGAGTCGGAGGTGTCCCGGGACGCCCCGGACGCTCGGGCGGACGGGCTGCGGTTCGAGGAAGTCACCTTCCGCTATCCCGACGCGCCCGGCGACTCCCCCGCCGTGCTCGAGCGCATCGATCTGCGGGTGCTGCCCGGCGAGACGATGGCTCTGGTCGGCGGCACCGGAAGCGGAAAGACCACACTCACCGCGCTCGTTCCCCGGCTGCACGAGCTCACCGGCGGGCGGATCACGCTGGACGGCGAGGACATCGCCACGATGCCGCGGGTGCGGCTGCGCCGGCTGGTGGCGGTGGCCTTCGAGGAGCCGACGCTGTTCTCCGCGAGCGTCGGCGAGAACGTGCTGATGGGCACGGACGGCGCCGGCGACGAGGATCTGGAGCGCGCTCTGGACGTGGCGCAGGCCGGTTTCGTCGCCGCGCTCCCCCACGGCACCGGCACCCAGGTCGGTGAACAGGGCCTGAGCCTCTCGGGCGGCCAGCGCCAACGTCTCGCCCTGGCCCGCGCGGTGGTCGGCCGCCCGCGTTTCCTGGTGCTCGACGACCCGCTCTCGGCACTGGACGTCCACACGGAGACGCTGGTGGAAGCGGCCCTGCGGCGGGTCCTGAAGGACACCACCGCACTGGTGGTGGCCCACCGCCCGTCGACGGTGCTGCTGGCGGACCGGGTCGCGCTGTTGTCCCAGGGCCGTGTCGCGGCGGTGGGCACGCACCAGGAACTGCTGCGCACGAACGCGGAGTACGCGTGGCTGATGTCGGGGACGGAGCCGACGGAGTCACGCACCGCCGCCGAGGGCCCGTCCGGCGCGGCCGGCGTCTCGCCGGGCCCGCAGGACACCGGGCCCGCCGACGACGTGGGCCGGACACCCCCAGAGGCCGCCGACCGTGCCGCGTCCCCGGCCGGCGACAGTCTCCCGGAAGGGAGTTCGCGATGACCGCGACCACCACCACCGCTCCCGGGTCCGCCGGGCAGGCGCAGGCTCCGGCCCGGACCGACCCGTTCGACCGGGACGATCTCCCCACGCCCGACGGCGCCACCGGCACGCTGCTGCGGTCGCTGCTCGCGCCGCACCGCGCCCGTGTCGTCCGTATCGCGCTGCTCCTCCTGCTGCAACAGGCCGCCGTGCAGGCGGGTCCGCTGCTCGTCGCGTACGCCATCGACCGCGGAGTGCCCGCCTTCCGGCGGCACGACCACGGACCGCTGTTCGCCGTCGCCGCCGGATATGCCGTCGCCGCGTTCGGCGCCGGGCTGCTGCAGTACTCCTTCATCCGCGCGTCCGCGCGGGTCAACCAGGACGTGCTGCTCGATCTTCGCGGCCGGATCTTCCGGCATGCCCAGGCGCTGAGCGTCGACTTCCACGAGCGCTACACCTCGGGCCGGCTGATCTCCCGGTCGACCACCGATGTGGAGTCGCTGCGCGAACTGCTCAGCGAGGGGCTCCAGGAGCTCATCAACGTCGTCCTCGCGTTCGTCTTCATCTCCGCGATGCTGCTCTGGCTGGATCTCGGGCTCGGCGGCGTGGCCGTCGTCTCGTTCGTTCCGCTGTATCTGCTCGTACAGCTCTACCGGCGCCGCGCCCGGGTCATCTTCGGCGCGCGGTCGACCGCGATCGCCGCGGTCATCGTGAAGTTCGCCGAGACGATGAACGGCATCCGTCCGGTGCGGGCGTTCCGGCGCGAGCGCGCCAACGACGCGGAGTTCGAGCGGCTCAACGACCGGCACGGCCGCATCAACGGCGACGCGATGCTGGAGATGGCGCGCTATGTCACCGGCTCCCGGCTCGTCGCCAACACCGCCGTCGCCGGGATCGTGCTGTGGGGCGCCCACCGCGTCGCGTCGGGGACGCTCGCTCTGGGTGTGCTGGCGGCGGCCGTGCTGTATCTGCGGCGGCTGTACGACCCGATCGACCGGCTCGGGATGTTCCTCAACTCCTACCAGTCGGCAGCGGCTTCCCTGGAGAAGATCGCCGGGCTGCTGGCCCAGCGGCCGTCGGTCCCGGAGGCTCCGGCACCGCGGCGGCTGCCCGAACGGCAGGGCGGCCGGCCGGGGCGCCAGGTCGTGTTCGACGGGGTGCGCTTCGCGTACCGCACGGGCGGCGAGGTGCTGCCCCGCTTCGATCTGACGATCCCCGCCGGCCAGACCGTCGCCGTCGTCGGCACGACGGGGGCGGGCAAGTCCACGCTCGCCAAGCTGCTGGCCCGTTTCTACGACCCCTCGGACGGCCGGGTCCTCCTCGACGGCGTGGACATCCGCGATCTCGCGACGCCCGAACTGCGGCGCGGGGTGGTGATGGTGACGCAGGAGGCGTTCCTGTTCTCCGGCACGGTCGCGGAGAACATCGCCATCGGGCGGCCGGACGCCGGCCGGGAGGAGATCGAGCGGGCGGCCGGGGCGATCGGCGCGCACGACTTCATCAGTTCGCTCCCCGACAGCTACGACACGGATGTGCGCAAGCGCGGCGGCCGGATCTCCGCGGGCCAGCGGCAACTGGTCGCGTTCGCCCGCGCGCTGCTTGCCGACCCGTCCGTCCTGATCCTCGACGAGGCGACCAGTTCCCTGGACGTCCCCGGTGAGCGGGCGGTGCAGCGCGCGATGGACACGGTGCTGCACGGGCGTACGGCAGTGGTGATCGCGCATCGGCTGTCGACCGTGGAGATCGCGGACCGGGTGCTGGTCATGGAGCACGGCCGGATCGTCGAGGACGGCAAGCCGGCCGATCTCATCGCGGGCACGGGCCGGTTCGCGGATCTCCACCGCGCCTGGCGGGACAGCCTCGTCTGACCGCGGCCTCTGCCGCCGCCCCTGACTCCGTCCGGCCCCGGCGGCCTACGGCGGGCCGGTTCCGTTCAGCCAGAAGGCCCCGTACACGGCGCCCGCCCCGGTCATGACGATCAGCACGGCCCGGACGGCGGCGGGGCGGAGCCGTGCCAGCACCACGGCGAGCGGGAGCAGGATCGGGAAGGCCGGCATGAGAAGCCGCGGCTTCGATCCGAAATACCCGGCGGCGCCGATGGCGAGCAGCGTGACGAGCGCCGAATACACCACGACAGGGACCGGCTGTCGCTGCTTCACACCGATCCAGTGCGGCCAGGCGGCCAGCAGCAGAAGGAGCACGAGGGCAATGCCCACCACGAATGCGGAGTGGGAAAAGGAGGAGGTGACGAAACGGGCGAAGGCCAGGCCTCCGTCGAATCCGTTTCCCCATTCCTTCTGCACGTCCAGATATCCGAGCAGCCGGTCTCTTCGGCTGCCGACCCAGAGAATGTAGCCCGCTGCGCCGAGTGGCGCGACGGCGCAGCCCGCGAGCAAACGGAACGTGTCGGCCGGCCATCCCTTTCCGGCGCGTCTGCTGCCGGTGACGGCCAGAACGGCGGCGACGAAAAGGGCCGCTGTCACGGCCAGTCCGATGGGGCGGGTCAGACCCGCCAGGCAGGCCAGAATTCCCGCCGTGATCCACCGGTTCCTGAGCACCGCGAAAAGGGCCCAGGAGGCGAGCGCGACGAACAGGGACTCGCTGTACGCCATGGACTGCACGATGCCGACAGGAAGTGCCGCCCACAGCCCGACCAGAATGATTCCGGCCCTGCGGCTGTGGACATGCTCGGCGAGCGCGAACATGCCCCATGCCGCCACCACGGAGGCCACCGCGCTCACGACCAGGCCCGCGTCGGGAGGGCTCAGCGGGCTGACCGCCGAAGTCCCTTCCTCGAGCCACGGGAGCAGCGGGAAGAAGGCCGTGCTGGACAGACTTCTTCCATCGGGTGCCTGGAGGGTGAAGTCGTATCCGTACTCGGCGACACGGACGTACCAGAGGGAGTCCCAGCGGCGGCTCAGCAGATCGTGGGCGCTCTTTCCTGTCTGCGCCGACCACACCAGGAGGACCGCAATGCCGAGAATCCGTACGGCGACGTAAAGGGCGAGCGCGGGGCGGGCCTTGCGAAAGCTGCGCTTCAGTGCGGTCGCCTGTGCGGCGACGCGGCTTTCGCTCGCGCGGTCCGCCGGGCGGGACGACGTGATCGGCATACAGCTTTCCTCGGGCGGCAATGGTGTCGGAGGGTGCAGATCCTTTCCGCAGGGTGCCGTGGAACGCAAGTCGCGCGGGCTGTCGCCGGGGCTCCCGCCCGGGCCGTGTGTGATCGTGGGGCACATGACGACGGACGCGACCCCTGAATCGCTGGTGGTGCCGGAGCTCTACGCCGGGTATCCCGGAGTGGCCTTCGGAGGCTTCGTGGCGGGCGTGCTCGCCGAGCGTTCCGGGGCCGGGACCGTGCGGGTCGACTTCCGGGGGCCGGTGCCGGTCGGGGTTCCGGTGCGGCTCTCCGAGTCGGGCAGCGGCGGCTGGGAGCTGGGCGAGCCGGGCCGGCCGCTGGCGGCCGCGGAGCCCGTGCCGCAGCCCGGGCAGCCGCTCGAAGCGCCGCCCGCACCCGGGTGGGACGAGGCGGTCGCCGCCGCCGCGGCGTTCCGGGCGGCGCCGCCCGAGGGGCTCGTCGACTGCTTCGGCTGCGGCCTGGACCGCACGCCCGACCGCGGGCTGCGTCAGCACTGCACACCGGTCCCGGGCAGGGACATGGTCGCCTGTGGCTGGATCCCGGACCCGGCCCTCGCGGACTCCGACGGTCTGCTGCCGCCGGAGCTGGTGTGGGGGCGCTGGACTGCCCGGGGAACTGGGCGGGTCGGCTGCTGGGCAGCCAGCGGGCAGGTGCGGTCACGGCGTCGCTCACGGCGACGCTGCTGCGACCGGTCTCCGCGGCGGCTCCGCACATCTCGTACGCGTGGCTGCGCTCGGAGTCGGGGCGCAAGCATGTGATGGGGGTCGCCCTGGCGACGGCGGAGGGTGAGCTGTGCGCGGTGGGCGAGGCTTTGTGGCTCGACCCGAGGACGGCGGGGGCCTGACCGTCCGGGAGCGGGACGAGGGCGAGGGCTCGGAACGCGCCACACTTCGCCGCGCCCGTCGCGGGCACCGGTACCCTCCGCTCCTCTCTCTGTTCGATAAGGCCTGCGTCGCATTGGATCTCGTGAATCCCTTTCGGATTCGGGATCGCCCTCCTGATCGCAGACTTCACATGAAGATCAATGAAACGTCCGCTTAACGAACATGACCATTCGGGCAACGAACGAATTCCGGCCAATCTGTTGACGCGCTCCTGACAGGACCCATTTACTCCTGCCACTCTTCCCCCGATCCACGCTTCACATTGCTCCGCACGCTCTGCCCGGACGACCTCACCCAGCCGTCCGGTACCCCCCTCGCAGAAGGAGTTCGCGTGAGACCCACGCCTCGCCGGCGCGCCACCGCGACCGGAGCTCTCATAGCCACAGCAGCCCTCCTTGCCGTCGGATTCCAGGCCGGACCTTCATCGGCCGATCCGGCGGCATCTGCCGTTCCGGGCGCAGCCGTGGCGGGGAAGGCCGACCCCGGCGCCCTGCCGCTCAGCCTCAGCCCGGCACAGCGGGCCGAGCTCATCAGCAAGCAGAGCGCGACCACGGCCGCCACCGCCGAGGAACTGGGCCTGACCGCCCAGGAGAAGCTCGTCGTCCGCGACGTCGCACAGGACCGCGACGGCACCACCCACACCCGCTACGAGCGCACCTACGCGGGCCTGCCGGTCCTCGGCGGTGACCTCGTGGTCTCCGAGACCAAGGCGGGCGTGACCGAGTCGGTCAGCAAGGCGTCCAGGACCGCACTCAAGAACGTCGACACCAGCGCCGACGTGGCCCCGGCCGCCGCCGAGAAGCAGGCACTCGGCGCCGCCAAGGCCGCGGGCTCCACCAAGGCGGACGCCGACCGCGCGCCGCGCAAGGTGGTCTGGCTGGCGCAGGGCAACAAGCCGGTCCTCGCGTACGAGACCGTCGTCGGCGGCCTCCAGCACGACGGAACGCCGAACGAGCTGCACGTCGTCACCGACGCCACCACCGGAGCGAAGATCTTCGAGTGGCAGGCCGTCGAGAACGGCACCGGCAACACGCAGTACAGCGGCCAGGTGACCCTCGGCAGCACGCAGTCGGGTTCGGCGTACAACCTCACCGACGGCGGACGAGGCAACCACAAGACCTACAACCTCAACCACGGCAGCTCGGGCACCGGCACGCTGTTCGCCGGCCCGGACGACGTGTGGGGCAACGGGCAGGCCTCCAACCTGGAGACCGCGGGCGCCGACGCGGCGTACGGCGCGGGGCTCACCTGGGACTACTACAAGAACGTGCACGGTCGCAGCGGCATCCGCGGTGACGGTGTCGGCGCGTACTCCCGGGTGCACTACGGCAACAACTACGTCAACGCGTTCTGGCAGGACAGCTGCTTCTGCATGACGTACGGCGACGGTTCCGGCAACGCCAAGCCGCTCACGTCGATCGACGTGGCCGCGCACGAGATGACCCACGGCGTGACCGCCGCGACCGCCAAGCTCGTCTACAGCGGTGAGTCCGGCGGCCTCAACGAGGCCACCTCCGACATCTTCGCCGCCGCCGTCGAGTTCTACGGCAACAACGCCCAGGACAAGGGTGACTACCTGGTCGGCGAGAAGATCGACATCAACGGCGACGGCACCCCGCTGCGCTACATGGACAAGCCGAGCAAGGACGGCGCGTCCAAGGACGCCTGGTACTCGGGCATCGGCGGCATCGACGTCCACTACTCGTCGGGTCCGGCCAACCACTGGTACTACCTGCTCTCCGAGGGCAGCGGTGCCAAGGTCATCAACGACGTCAGCTACAACTCACCGACCTCCGACGGCCTGCCGGTCACCGGAATCGGCCGGGACAAGGCGTCCCTGATCTGGTTCAAGGCGCTCACCACGAAGTTCAACTCCACGACGAACTACGCGGCGGCCCGCACCGGCACCATCGCCGTGGCGACCGAGCTCTACGGCGCCACCAGCGCCGAGGTCAAGGCCGTGACCGACGCCTGGGCCGGCATCAACGTCGGTTCCCGTCCCGGCGGCGGCGACCCCGACCCGGGCGGCGTCTTCGAGAACACCGCCGATGTGGCGATCCCGGACAACGGTGCCGCGGTCACCTCCTCGGTCACCGTCTCCGGCCGCACCGGCAACGCCCCGGCCGCGCTGAAGGTCGGCGTGGACATCATCCACACCTGGCGCGGTGACCTGGTCGTCGACCTGGTCGCACCGGACGGATCGGTCTACAACCTGAAGCCGTACAGCGGCAGCGACTCCGCGGACAACGTCCAGACGACGTACACCGTCAACGCCTCGTCCGAGGCCGCGAACGGCGTCTGGAAGCTGCGGGTCCAGGACAAGGCGCGGTACGACACCGGCTACATCAACAGTGTCAAGCTGACCTTCTGAGCCGTCGGGCTCATCAGCAGCACGCAGCCGCCCGGGGTGGGTTCCACCCCGGGCGGCTGCGCCGTGTTCGGCAGGAGGACGGTCAGCTGGGGTTGCCGGCGTGGGTGAGGGTCTCCCAGCCGACGAACAGGTTGTTGGAGCCGGCGGGCCGCTGCTGCTCCGTGAGCTTCCGGGTGTTGCTCATGTCGATGCCCATCCGGGTGTGCAGCGCGTTGAACCCGACCTCGGTGACCGGCCCGAGCCGGTCCTTGAGGGTGCCCTTGCACAGATTGCCGGGCACCGGGGCACCGAGCTGGTACTTGGCGTGCAGACCGAGCGCATGGCGCAGCCGGCCGGCGATCTCGGGGTAGAGGTCCTGGCCCTGGATGCGGGTGGTCTCGGCGAAGTGCGAGATGGCGGAGAGCCCGTAGCCGGTGTGGGTCAGGTCGCGGCAGGTCTCCTGGCTGAGCCCGTCCATGAAGGTCGACTGGCCCTGCCAGTACTTGATGATCTTGTCCCGGGTGTCGAGGCCCGAGCCGGGTGCGGCCTTCGGCAGCGAGCCGTCGGACGTGACGTAGATGTACGCCGGCACCCGGCCGCGGAACTTGGTGACCGCCTTGTCGTACGCCCCGCGGTCCTCCAGGAAGACCGCGATGCCGATCGCGGCCTCCATCATGCTCAGCTCCCAGTTGCCGTTGGAGTTCGAGCCGTTGATGACCTTCGGCAGGTAGACGTTGCGCAGCATGGTGCCGAAGCGACCGGAGTTCGGCCAGGAGCTGTACGTGTACTTGATGATCTCGGCGGCGCGCGGCCACGACGAGCCCGCCCAGCCGGTCTGCAGCGGGGCGTTGCTGTTGGTGTGGTCCTTGATCACCGCGGACCAGGCGTCCATGATCTGGACGGCCTTGGCCGCGTAGCGGCTGTCACCGCTGATGTACCAGGCCAGTGAGAGGGTGTACGCGGCGATCGCGTCCTCGCGCTCGTCGGTGCAGCCGATGTTGGGGTTGGAGTACGAGCCGCACTCGACGACCGCGCGGGGCTTGGCCGTCCGCGAGAGAGAGGCGTACTTGCTGCCCATCATCTGGTCGTAGGCGGACTTCCAGGGCTGGGCGTTCGCCTTGACCTTGGCTTTGACGAAGTCGAGCTGGGGACGGCTGACGAGCACGCCGGGGTGGGTGAAATTCACGGGGGCGGCGGCCTGGGCCCCTGCTGCCTGCGGGGTGCCGCCGGGGGCCTCCTTCACGGCGGAGGCCGGGGACATGAGTGCGGCGGCGAGCACGCCGGCCAGCACGGTGGAGAGGCCGAGCACAAGCGTTCGCGGCCTGCGCAGGGCGTGCGAGGTCGATCCGGTGCGCATGGGGGTGCCTTCCGGTGGGGGAATCCATCAGATCAAGCGCTTCCCAACAACGTTCACCCATATGAACATTGAGTGCGATGATGAACGCCGTGGTGGGTCAGGAAGCTAAGGCCATCCCATGAACACGTCAAGACTTTGAGTTCACGCCGTGAAGGAAGTGCGCCCGGCCGCATCACGCGGCCGGGCGCACACCGTCAACTCCTGTAGCCGTGGAGGCGTCAGCGCATCAGGACGCCCCCGTCCTCCCCCGTCGCCTCCGTGGGCAGCGCCACCAAACCCAGATCCGCGCTCGTCGCCAGCAGCGGATGCGCGGGCAGGATGCGGACCGTGTAGCCGAAGGGGCCCGTACGATCCAGCGCGAGCGGCCCCTCGTACACCCAACGGCCCTCCAGATCAGGGCCCCCCGCCGGCTTCAGCGGGAAGACATGGGCGTCCGCGATCGCGTCGTCGGAGTCGACCCGCCCCGCCACCGCCTGCACCTCCACGTCGTCCGGCCCGAGTTCACCGAGAGCGACCCGCACCCGCAGCGCGAGGGTGGAACCCAGCTCCGCGGACCCCTCGGCCGCGGACTGCTCCAGTGCCTCCACATGGTCGACGGCGACCCGCGGCCACGCCGTACGCAACCGCGCCTTCCACGCCGCCAGTTCGCGTGCCGTGTCCGGGCCCAGCGAGCGGTGGGCCTGCGCGGCCGGTGCGTACAGCCGCTCCACGTACTCGCGCACCATGCGGCCGGCGAGCACCTTGGGGCCGAGCGTGGTCAGGGTGCGCCGGACCATCTCGATCCAGCGCTGGGGCAGACCGTCCGGGCCGCGGTCGTAGAAGCGCGGGGCGACTCGGTGCTCGATCAGCTCGTAGAGCGCGGCCGCTTCCAGCTCGTCGCGCCGGTCGTCGTCGGTGGCCGAACCGTCGGCGGTGGGGATCGCCCAGCCGAAGTCCGGCTCGAACCACTCGTCCCACCAGCCGTCCAGCACCGACAGGTTGAGACAGCCGTTCAGTGCGGCCTTCATCCCGCTCGTCCCGCAGGCCTCCAGCGGACGCAGCGGATTGTTCAGCCAGACGTCGCAGCCGGGGTAGAGCTTCTGCGCCATCGCCATGCCGTAGTCGGGCAGGAAGACGATGCGGTGGCGCACCCGCGGATCGTCCGCGAAGCGCACCAGTTCCCGCACGAGGCGCTTGCCTCCGTCGTCCGCCGGATGCGCCTTGCCCGCCACCACGATCTGGACCGGCCGTGTCGGGTGCAGCAGCAGTTCCATCAGCCGTTCGCGGTCGCGCAGCATCAGGGTGAGCCGCTTGTACGAGGGAACCCGGCGGGCGAACCCGATGGTGAGCACGTCGGGGTCGAGGACGCCGTCCAGCCAGCCCAGTTCGGCCGCGCCCGCACCGCGCTGCCGCCAGGAGGCACGCAGCCGTTCGCGCACTTCGGTGACCAGCTGCCCGCGCAGCTCGCGCCGCAGCTGCCAGATGTCGGTGTCGGGGATGTCGGCGACCGCGTCCCAGCGCTCGGAGCCGCCGACGGACAGGGCGTCCTCGGCGCGGCCGGAGCCGATCTGGCGCTCACCGAGCCGCAGCACCTCGGGTGCCACCCAGGTGGGTGCGTGCACCCCGTTGGTGACCGAGGTGATCGGCACCTCGTCGGCGTCGAACCCCGGCCACAGACCGGCGAACATGCCGCGGCTCACAGCGCCGTGCAGCGTGGACACCCCGTTGGCGCGCTGTGCGAGCCGCAGCCCCATCACCGCCATGTTGAAGAGGTTCGGCTCGCCGCCGGGGTAGGTCTCCATGCCCAGCTGCAGGATCTTCTCGACCGGGACTCCGGGCAGCTCTGCCCGTTCCCCGAAGTGGCGTGCCACCAGCTCCCGGTCGAAGCGGTCGATGCCGGCGGGCACCGGGGTGTGCGTGGTGAACACGGTCCCGGCCCTGACCGCTTCGAGCGCGGCGTCGAAGTCCAGGCCCGGTCCGTCGTCCTGGCCCTCGCCCAGTTCACGGATGCGTTCGAGGCCGAGGAAGCCGGCGTGCCCCTCGTTGGTGTGGAACACCTCGGGCGCCGGATGGCCGGTCACCCGGCAGTACGTCCGTACCGCCCGCACTCCCCCGATGCCCAGCAGCATCTCCTGCAGCAGCCGGTGTTCGCTGCCGCCGCCGTAGAGCCGGTCGGTGACATCGCGCTCGCCGGGACCGTTGTCCTCGACGTCCGAGTCGAGCATCAGCAGGGGCACCCGGCCCACCTGGGCGACCCAGATGTGCGCGCGCAGCGAGCGGCCGCCGGGCAGCGCGAGAGCCACCTGGGCGGGCGCGCCGTCGCGCTCCCGCATGAGGGCGAGCGGCAGCTCGTTCGGGTCGAGCACCGGGTAGTGCTCCAGCTGCCAGCCGTCACGGGACAGGGACTGGCGGAAGTAGCCGTGGCGGTAGAGCAGCCCGACGCCGATCAGCGGTACGCCGAGGTCGCTCGCCGCCTTGAGATGGTCGCCGGCGAGGATGCCGAGACCGCCCGAGTACTGCGGCAGGGCCGCGTTGACACCGAACTCGGGTGAGAAGTAGGCGACCGCCGCCGGAAACTCGGGCCCGTGCCCGTCCGGTTGGCCGCTGTTGTTCTGGTACCACCGCGGTCCGTGCAGATAGTCCTCCAGCTCGTCGGCCGCGGTACCGAGTCTGCACAGGAAGTCCGGATCGCCCGCCAGCTCCGCCAGCCGGCCGGCCGAGACGGAGCCGAGCAGCCGGACGGGATCGCCTCCGACGGCCCGCCACCCCTCGGGGTCGACGGCCTGGAAGAGATCACGGGTCGTGTTCTGCCAGGACCAGCGCAGATTGCGGGCGAGGTCGCTGAGCGGGCGGAGCGGTTCGGGGAGGACGGGGCGGACGGTGAATCGACGAATGGCCTTCACGGGTCCCACCTTCGCAGGGGAGGTACGCATCCGAGGGGACGCACGACGGTGTGCGCCTCTCCGTCACCCACGACGTTAGCCGTCCGGCGGCAACGGCAACCACGGCGCGCGGTCACGCGCCGGATGCTCGCCGGAGCGTTCAGCGGTGTGCGCGCACCGTCCGGCCGTACGGGGAACCCAGGTTCACGGTGACCGGGTCGAAGGCCCCGGTGGCCGCGTAGCGTCCCGCGATCTCGTCCCGTTCATGGCGCGGGATCACCTCCTCGATGTCGGAGAAACCGCCGGGTGCCCGCTCGTGGGCGATGTTGATGACGACTTCGGGCCCCAGCCGGCGGTTGGCCTGCTGAAGCTCCGTCATCGCGGGTCGACGGTCGGCCTCGTACGCGGCCAGGGCCTCGATCGGGTCGGGGTGCAGCGCCAGGGCGTGCGCCAGGGCGCGGCCGTCGACGATGGACTGCGTCGCGCCGTTGGACCCGATCGGGTACATGGCGTGGGCGGCATCGCCGATCAGGGTCGTACGGCCGCGGGACCAGCGCCTCAGGGGCTCGCGGTCGACCATCGGGTACTCGAAGGCCCCGTCGGCGGCCCGCAGCACCTCCTCGACGCTCACGCCGTCGAACTCCCAGCCCGCGTAGTGGTGCAGGAACCGTGCGACGGGCACCGGGCGGTTCCAGTCTCCGCGCGTAACATCGCCGCCGTCTGCTGATTCCGCGGGCATCGCGAGCGCCCAGTTGACCAGCACCTCGCCGGTGGTCCTGTCGGGTTCGGTCATCGGGTAGACGACGGCCTTCTGCCGGTCGTCGCCCGCGATGAGCATGAAGCGGCAGGCCTTCTCGGCGGGCATCCGGGAGACGCCTCGCCAGACGAGCATGCCGTTCCACGGCGGTTCGCCCTCGCCGGGGTGGAGGGCGGCGCGGACCGTGGAGCGGATGCCGTCGGCGCCGATGAGGACATCCGGTTCGAGCGACGCCCTGCCCCGGCGTGTGCCGTCGCGGTGCTCCAGCTGCACCCGGGGGCGGCAGCCCTCCAGCGCCTCGACCCCGGTGACCCTGACGCCGCCGACTACGGCGCCCGTGCCGAGCCGTTCGCGCACGGCGGCGGCGAGCGCCAGCTGGAGCTCGCCGCGCTGGATGGACAGCTGCGGCCAGTGGTACCCGGCGCCGAGACCGCGCGGCTCCCGGGAGACGAGTGAGCCGCTGCGGTGGTAGTAGCGCAACTCGCGGGTGCGTACGGCACACCCGTCGAGCCGGTCGAGCATGCCGAGCGCGTCGAGTTCGCGCACCGCGTTGGGCATGATGTTCAGCCCGGCGCCGACGGGCTGGATCTCACGGGCCGCCTCGACGACGGTGATCCGCCGGAAACCCGCGGTGTGCAGGGCGAGGGCGGTGGTGAGTCCGGCTATGCCGCCGCCGGCGATCATGAAGTGGGTCATGGGGGTCGACTCTCCTGGACGTCGTCAGGCAACAGGGGCACGCGGCCGCTCGACGGACCGGCGCACGAGCGTCTCGTTGTCCCGGGTCAGATCGAGCACCGAGCGCAGCAGCTCGACCGGGGCACCGCCGCTGCCCATGTCGTACTGCCGCAACTCGTCGCTGTACGCCTTGCGGGCGATGGTGATGTGACGGGCGCGGAAGGTCTTGAGGATGCGCAGGACGCGGGCGAGGGCCACGGCGGACCGGGCGAGCTGTGCGGGCAGCCGGTCGACCTCCTCCCAGCTGATGGCGGCGGAGAGCTTGGAGACGGCAGAGGTGCCGCCCCGGTGCGCGGCGTAGTGGTCGCGCCAGGAGGGGAGGCTGTAGCGCACCGAGTCGTCGAGGAACGCGTCGTACGCGGCGTTGCTGCGGTCGCACTGCCACAGCGTCAGGTCGACGAGCCACAGCGGTACCTGGGCCGCGGCCGGGCCGAGGTAGTCGGCGCCGCCGACGTCGATCTCCTCGAAGTAGCAGCGCATCTCCTGTGCGAAGAAGACCGGGGAGACATGGACGACGGTGAAGTCGATCGAGTCGACCATGGACTGCACATGCTGGGCGGTGCGGTCGAGCGAGCGGGCGAAGCCCGGGTCGTACGGTTCCAGCCGGGCGAGCTCCGCGCAGGTGTCGAGCGAGGCGACGAGTCCGGGGAACACCATCCGGACCGCCTCCTGCAGACTGCCCTCCATCGCGTCGCCGGTGTACATGCGTTGGCGGCGGCCGGGAGGGTTCCAGGTCGTGTAGTGGTGCACGGTGTCGCGCGGCACCATGTCGGTGCGGCGGCCCAGCTCCTGAAGGACCGGGAGAACCTCGGGCACGACGGCGAGGGGCTGGACGCCGTGCCGCTTGAGCGAGCCGAGCAGCAGGCCCAGGTCCCGCATGGCGGCCAGTGCGTCGGTGATGGCGAGGGCGGCGACCCGGTCGGGGTCGGGCACGAGCGCGCGCAGGGCGACGGTGAGGGCGGCGACGTCGGCGTCGGCGTTCATCGCCGGTACGGCCGCGAGCAGGGCGTCGGCCCCGAGCGGGTCCGCGGCGCGTATCTCGGCTATCCGGTAGCGCGGTTCACCGCTCAGTTCGAGACCGGGCGCGACTAGGTCGTACAGGGTCAACGGGGGTCCCCCTCGGACAATGTCAGATCAACAGGTGGGATGCGGATTGCGGGCGCCGTGGTCGGCATGCGCCCTCGCCGCATACGTGCTGTGCACGCTCTGCCGGACACGGTCACTCCACGGCGCCGCCGACCCGGTCCTGGCGCGCCTTCGGCGTCGCGGGTCCGGGGACGGGTGCGGGGAGCCGCAGCCGTACGGTGAGCAGGACGGCGAGCGCTGCGAAGGCGGAGCCGACGAGCAGCGCGGAACGGAAACCGCTCGTCGGGTCGGACTGTCCGCCCGCGGTGGCGACGGCGACCAGGACGGCGAGGCCGAGCACGGAGCCGAACTGCTGGCTGGTGTTGACCAGTCCGGAGGCGAGCCCGGTCTCCTCGGGCGAGGCATCGGCGGTGGCGGCCACATTGGTGGTGACCATGACCAGCGGCAGAGCGACGCCGATGACGATGCTGGGCGCGAGAACCGTGGAGATGAACGTTCCTTCAGATCGGAGCGCGAGCGCCAGCCACGCCGTACCCGCGCAGAGCAGTACGAACCCGAGGGCCATCGTGCCGCGCAGTCCGAGCCGCTGGATCAGCCGGCCGGTCCGGGGCGCGACGGCGACGACGACCAGGGAGAGCGGCAGCAGCCCGAGGCCGCCGGTCAGCGGCGTCTGGCCGAGCACCTTCTGCAGATAGAGGCTGACCAGGAAGAACATCGGGAACAGGGCCATCTGTGCGAGCCCGCTGAGGATGTTGGCCAGGCGCAGCGCGGGCCGTCTCAGTACGTCCGGCGGCACCAGCGGGACCGCGGTCCTCGACTCCAGTACGGCAAAGGCGGCGAGCAGCACGATCCCGGCGCCGCCCGCGGCCAGGGTGCGGCCGCCGGTCCAGCCCGCCTCGCCCGCGCCGACGAGCGCGTAGGCGATCAGTCCGAGGCCGCCGGTGGCGGTGAGCGCGCCGCCGAAGTCGAAGCCGCGTACCGTGCCGCGTCCGCCACCGTCCAGCAGTCGCAGCGCCGCACCGCCGAGCGCCAGCCCGACGAGCACGTTGAGCCAGAAGGTGGAGCGCCACCCGAGGAGATCGGTCAGTACGCCGCCGAGCACGGTGCCCAGCACCCCGCCGAGCCCGCCCATGGCGGCGAACGCACCGAGTGCCCGGTGGCGGCCGGGTCCGTCCGGGAACAGCCCGAGCACCAGGGCGAACGCGGCGGCCGCGGCCAGTGCGGCGCCCACGCCCTGCGCCGCTCGCGCGGCGATCAGCGCGCTTGCGGTGCCGGCGAGACCGCCGGCCGCGGACGCGGTGGCGAGCAGGACGAGTCCGGTGAGGAACACCCGCCGATGGCCGAGCAGATCAGCGGTGCGGCCGCCCAGGAGCAGCAGTCCGCCGAAGGTGATCAGATAGGCGTTGGCCACCCAGGACAGACCGGCCGAGCCCGAGCCGAGGTCGTCACCCACCGACGGCAGCGCCACATTGATGATCGCCGTGTCCATGATCAGCAGCAGCTGGGTGGAGGCGAGCAGGGCGAGGGCCGCGCCGGGCCGGGCGGTCACCGGCCGGTCCCGAGGCCGTACCCGTCGAGGCAGGCCCGGGCCAGCTCCTCGCAGGCGTCGGCTCCCCCCGCCCAGGTCTGCATGGTCAGATAGACGTGCGGCGCGCCGTGGTAGAAGCGCTCGTACTGCTCGTGCCGTGCGGCGAACTCCGAACCGAGCGCGTCCCAGGCGAGCTTGAGCAGCTTGATCCGGTCCTCGGCCGGCGTGCCGGGCGCCCTGAGGTAGCGGGAGACGACGGGGCCGAGCTCCGGGTGGAGCAGATCCTCGGCGGACGCCGGCAGCTGGATGATCGAGCCGCCCGCGAGCTGCTTGATCTCCTGCACCGCGCGCGGGTAGAGCTCACCCGCCATGATCCGCTGGGCATAGGAGATCTCGGTGCCGGGCGCGACCCCTCCACGGCCGCCGTCGACCTGCTCGCAGGAGGCCTCGGCCGCGAGGACGAAAGCCTTGGCCTGCGCGACCATGCCGAGCAGCCGTCCCACCGCCTGGGTGACCGGCGGCAGGGCGTAGGTGCCGTTTCCACGTGTCATCAGAAGCGCGAGACCGGTCAGGAATTCGAGTTTGGTCCAGAAGCGGGTGGCCGCCTGGTGGACGAAGTGGAGATAGGCCGGGGTCTGCCACCACATGGCGGCGGTGGCGTCCACGTTCCGGTAGGTGAGGACCCGCTCCCAGGGGACGAACACGTCGTCGCAGACGAGCAGCGCGTCGTTCTCGTCGAAGCGGGAGGAGAGCGGGTTGTCGAAGACACCGCGCGCCTGGGCCTCGTAGGAGGTGCGGGAGACGAACTTCAGTCCGGGCGCGTCCGTCGGCACGGAGAAGCACAGGGCGTGGTCGACGTCGTCCGGCGGGAGCGGCTCGATGGTGCCGACGATGACCTCGTTCGCGAAGACCGCGCCGGTGCCGATCATCTTGGCGCCGCGCACCACGATCCCGTCGTCCTTCTCCGCGACGACCCGCACCACCGGATCGTCCTCGCCCCTGTCCGAGCGCGGGTCGGTGATGGTGAAGGCGCAGTACAGATCGCCTTCGGAGAGCCGGCGGTGGAACGCGAGGGCGTTGGCGGCGCCGTCGAATTGGTCGGTGGTGAAGACATGAGGCACGGCGGCGAAGGCGGCGGCGCCGCCCGCCATGTAGTCGGGCGTACGGCCCAGAAAGCCGAAGCTCGCCTCGGACCACACCTTGTACGCCTGTCGCCGCGCGACCAGGTCGTCCCTGGTGCGGGGCACGGCATAGGCGCGGTGGGCCCCGCCCGAGGTGAGCACGGAACGGTGCTCGGAGTCGTGTGCGAGGTCGTAGAGGTGCGCCAGGGACGCCGCGGTGTTGCGGAAGGCCCCATGGGTGGTCACGTCCTTGACCCGTTCGCCGTCGAGCCACACCTCACGCCCGTCCTGGAGCGATGCGAGGTATTCCCGGCCAGACCTGGTCAACGTCTCTCCTCAAACGGAATGTCCCCCGACAATGCTGAGCCTCGCCCCGGCCATGGACACCGGGCAATGAACGACCGTCCAGCGGTGATTAATAACCGGCCAGTCATGCAGCTGAGGCGCTTCCCGTCCGGTACTCCCCCGGCGTCACGCCGTACCACTTGCGAAAGGCGAGATGGAAGCCCACGGCGCTCTGGTAGCCCACACGCTGGGGAACGGTGGACTGCGGCAGTGACGTTTCGGACAGCAACCGGGCCGCTTCCTGCATCCGCCGGCCCGTCAGATGGCGTGCGGGCGCCTCGCCGACGAGGTCACGGAAGGCGGCGGTGAAGGCCGACCGGGACATGCCGACCTCGCGGGCGAGCGACTCGATGGTCCATGGCTCGGCGAACCGGGTCGCGATGATCACCATGGCCTTGCTGATGCCGGGGTGGCGCAGCACGGGCAGCGACCCGGGATTGTCGGCGAGTTCCCGCAGCAGCGGCCGCAGCGCGAGGACGAGCGCCATCTCGAAGGCCCGCAGGGTGACCAGCCGGTCGCCGGGGCCCACCGGGCGGTCGGTGGCGGCGAGCAGCCGCAGCGTGTCGCGCAACAGCGGCTCCTTGTCGACCTGCGAGCCGTCCAGGACCAGCGCCCACGGCAGGGCCTTGTACAGCCCGGTGGCCGCGGACTCGTCGTAGTGCAGTCCTGCGCACAGCAGCCGGCTCTCGGGTCCCTCTCCCGCGATCCGGATCTCGCCCGACGTACCGGGCGCGCGCTCGGGCAGCACGGTGCCGAGCGCCACGCCGCGCCGGTCGGGCACGTCGGAGAGCCGGTGCGCGGTGCCCGTCGGGAAAACGGCGAGGTCACCGGTGTGCAGCTGGATCGGCGTCTGTCCCTCGCCGGTGATCCAGCAGCCGCCCTCGGTGATGAAGTGCAGCACGGCGCAGCTCTGTTCCGCGTCGCCCTCGATGGCCCACGGCGCACTGACATGCCAGCGGCTGTCGAACACCCCGGTCAGGCGCAGGGGTTTGAGCAGCTCGCTGAGGAGGTCGTCGCCTTCGGTCTCAGCTTCCATTGGACGATCCTTCAACCTCCGCCCCGGTTTGTTAATTGATCGGCCGAAGCCGCCGACGCGAGCCTGGAAGAGCCGTTCACGGCAGCAGCCACACCCTATCGAAGGGCTCATCAGACTCATGTCCGATCACATTCCGATGCGCGTAGCGGTCGTGGGGGCGACCGGTTTCCAGGGAGGCGCCACGGCCCGTCTGCTGGCCGAGCGGAACCATCATGTCTGCACCGTGAGCCGCAGGACCGGGGCGGACCGGCCGGAGCTGCCCGGCATCGCCGTCACCGGCGGCGATCTGGGCCGGTACGCGGACGTGCGCCGGCTCTTCGACGGCGCCACGCACGCGGCGGTCGTGATGCCGCTCGTGTACCAGGCGGAGAAGGTCATGCGCTACGCCCAGCACATCGCGAAGGCGGCGCGTGAGGCCGGGCTGCGGCGGCTCGTCTACAACACCAACACGCGCATCCCGGACCGGACGACGAATGTCGTGGCCTTCGAGACCCGGCGGCTGGCCGAGACGGTCTTCCGCGAGAGTCTGGCGCAGAGCGATGTGGAGCTGGTCGTCGTACGACCGCCGGTCTATCTCGACAACCTCTTCAGCCCGTGGAACGGCCCGGCGCTGGTGAACGACGGCGTGCTGGCCTACCCGCTGCCGGCCGACGCGCCGACCGCCTGGATCTCGCACCGGGACCTCGCGGAGGCGGTGTACGCGGCGCTCACCGTGGACGGCATCGCGGGCCGCGTGTTCGACATCGGCGGTTCGCGGACGCTGACCGGCCCGGAGCTGGCGGAGGCTTTCGGCCACGGACTCGGCCGTTCGGTGCGCTATGTGCCGCTGGATCCCGCCGTGTTCGAACAGGGGCTCGCACAGATCCTGGGCGCCGAGTCGGCGGCGGGCGTGGCGGGGATCTACCACTACATGGCCAGCGGCCTGGAACCGTCTCTGATGAGCGGCGACGACGGCACGTCGGCGTCCGCTCTCTCGGTCAAGCCGGCGCCGGTGGACGAATGGGTGGGCCGGCAGCCGTGGCAGATGTGGTCGGGAGAGGCGTCGTGAGCGCCCGTCCGGAGCCCAGCTGGGGAGCGTGAACAGGACAGCCGGAAACCGGCGGGACGGAAACGGGGTGCGGGTGCCCACGCGATGCGTGGGCACCCGCACCCCGTTCGGCGTTCCGCCCCTTCTTGTGCCGGGGGCTACGTCCCAGTAGTTAACAAACCACCGGATTGCCCACCCGAAGTGCGTGGGAAGGCTCACCCGGAACGTGCGCGACCGCACCCACCGAGCGACATTCTTTCCGCCCACCCGAGTGAACGCGGACAGGAGCGGCCATGCCCGCAGCACGCCAGTCGTCGACTGACCAGCTACAAAGAACAGGCAAAACCGGCATTAATAGACAATCCGCTCAATCTGCCCTGTCCGCACAGCCCTCAGGTGAGCCAATGATCGGTCGCATTCCTGTTCTGGACGTCAGTCCGCAAGTCGACTGCGGAAGGAGGCCCGCAAAGGCGGTCGTCGGCGAGACCTTCCAGGTCACCGCCACGGTGTTCCGCGAGGGACACGACGCGGTCGCCGCCAACGTCGTACTGCGCGACCCGAGCGGCCACCCCGGCGCCTGGACCCCCATGCGCGAGCTCACACCCGGCACCGACCGCTGGGGCGCCGAGATCACCCCGGACAAGGAGGGCCACTGGAGCTACGCCGTCGAGGCGTGGAGCGACCCCGTCGCCACCTGGCGGCACCAGGCCCAGATCAAGATCCCCGCCGGTATCGACACCGCGCTGGTGCTGGCGGAGGGCGCCGAGCTGTACGAGCGGGCCGCGGACGGCGTACCCAAGAGCGACGGCCGCGAGTCCGTGCTCGCCGCTCTCGACGCGTTGCGCGACGAGTCGCGGTCGTCCGCCGCCCGGCTCGCCGCCGCCCTCGCCCCCGATGCCGCCGCCGCCCTCGCCCGCCACCCCCTGCGCGAACTGGTCACCGTCTCGCGCCCGTTGCCCCTGCTCGTCGAGCGCCGCCGCGCCCTGTACGGCTCCTGGTACGAGCTCTTCCCGCGCTCCGAGGGGGCGAAGGAGAACGAGGACGGCAGCGTCGTCTCCGGCACCTTCCGCACCGCCGCCGAGCGACTGCCCGCCGTCGCCGCGATGGGCTTCGACGTCGTCTATCTGCCGCCGGTCCACCCCATCGGCACCACCTTCCGCAAGGGGCCGAACAACACCCTCTCCCCCGGCGCCCACGACGTCGGCGTCCCCTGGGCCATCGGCTCCCCCGACGGCGGCCACGACGCGCTCCACCCCGACCTCGGCACCTTCGACGACTTCGACCACTTCGTCGAGACGGCCCGCGGACTGCGCATGGAGATCGCCCTCGACTTCGCGCTCCAGTGCTCGCCGGACCACCCCTGGGTGACCGAACACCCCGAGTGGTTCCACCACCGCGCGGACGGATCGATCGCGTACGCGGAGAACCCGCCGAAGAAGTATCAGGACATCTACCCGATCGCGTTCGACCAGGACATGCGCGGACTTGTCCAGGAAACGGTCCGAGTGCTGCGTTTCTGGATGGAACACGGTGTACGGATCTTCCGCGTGGACAACCCTCACACCAAGCCCGTCGTCTTCTGGGAAAAGGTGATCGCGGACATCAACCGCACCGACCCTGACGTGATCTTCCTGGCCGAGGCCTTCACCCGGCCGGCGATGATGCACACCCTCGCGGCCGTCGGCTTCCAGCAGTCGTACACCTACTTCACCTGGCGCAACAGCAAGCAGGAGCTCACCGAGTACCTCACCGAGCTCTCCGGGGACACCGCAGCGTGCATGCGTCCCAACTTCTTCGTGAACACCCCCGACATCCTGCACGCCTTCCTCCAGCACGGCGGGCGCCCTGCGTTCGAACTGCGCGCGGTGCTCGCGGCGACCATGTCGCCCGCCTGGGGCGTGTACGCCGGCTACGAGCTGTGCGAGAACGTGCCGGTGCGCGAGGGCAGCGAGGAGTACCTGAACTCCGAGAAGTACCAACTCAGGCCCCGTGACTGGGAGTCGGCCGAGCGGGAGGGCCGCAGCATCGCTCCCCTGATCACCACCCTCAACCGGGTCCGGCGGCGCAACCCCGCCCTGCAGCAGCTGCGCGACATCCACTTCCATCCCGTGGACAACGACGCGGTGATCGCCTACTCCAAGCGGTCCGGTTCGAACACGGTTCTCGTGGTCGTCAACCTGGACCCCCACCACACCCAGGAGGCCACGGTCTCGTTGGACATGCCGCGACTCGGGCTCGACTGGCACGAGGCCGTTCCGGTGCGCGACGAGCTCACCGGCGAGACCTATCACTGGGGCAGATCCACCTATGTGCGCCTCGAGCCGGGCACGACGCCCGCGCACATCGTCGTTCTGCGACCGTCCCCGCCGATCGGAGGGTCACCCACATCATGATCGTCAATGAGCCCGTCCACGACACGTTCGAGGACACCCCCGCCAAGGACCGCGACCCCGACTGGTTCAAGCGGGCGGTCTTCTACGAGGTCCTGGTGCGGTCCTTCCAGGACAGCAACGGCGACGGCGTCGGCGACCTCAAGGGCATCACCGCCAAGCTCGACTATCTGCAGTGGCTGGGGGTCGACTGCCTCTGGCTGCCGCCGTTCTTCAAGTCCCCTCTGCGGGACGGCGGTTACGACGTCTCGGACTACACGTCCGTGCTGCCCGAGTTCGGCGACCTCGCCGACTTCGTGGAGTTCGTCGACGCCGCGCACCAGCGCGGCATGCGGGTGATCATCGACTTCGTCATGAACCACACCAGCGACCAGCACCCGTGGTTCCAGGAGTCCCGCAGCGACCCGGAGGGTCCCTACGGCGACTACTACGTCTGGGCGGACGACGACAAGCAGTACCAGGACGCCCGGATCATCTTCGTCGACACGGAGACGTCCAACTGGACCTTCGACCCGGTCCGCAAGCAGTACTACTGGCACCGCTTCTTCTCCCACCAGCCGGACCTCAACTACGAGAACCCGGCGGTGCAGGAGGAGATCATCTCCGCGCTGCGGTTCTGGCTGGACCTGGGCATCGACGGCTTCCGGCTGGACGCGGTGCCGTATCTGTACCAGGAGGAGAGCACCAACTGCGAGAACCTCCCGGCCACCCACGTCTTCCTCAAGCACGTGCGCAAGGTCATCGACGCCCACTACCCGGACACCGTCCTGCTGGCCGAGGCCAACCAGTGGCCCGAGGACGTCGTCGACTACTTCGGTGACTTCCCGGCCGGCGGCGACGAGTGCCACATGGCGTTCCATTTCCCGGTGATGCCGCGGATCTTCATGGCCGTACGGCGCGAGTCCCGCTACCCGGTCTCGGAAATCCTGGCCAAGACACCGGCGATCCCGAAGAACTGCCAGTGGGGCATCTTCCTGCGCAACCACGACGAGCTCACGCTCGAGATGGTCACGGACGAAGAGCGCGACTACATGTACGCCGAGTACGCCAAGGACCCGCGCATGCGGGCCAACATCGGCATCCGCCGGCGTCTGGCGCCCCTGCTGGACAACGACCGCAACCAGATCGAGCTGTTCACCGCGTTACTGCTGTCACTGCCCGGCTCACCGATCCTGTACTACGGCGACGAGATCGGGATGGGCGACAACATCTGGCTCGGCGACCGCGACGCGGTGCGCACCCCCATGCAGTGGACGCCCGACCGGAACGCGGGCTTCTCCTCCTGCGATCCGGGCCGGCTCTATCTGCCGACCATCATGGACCCGGTCTACGGCTACCAGGTCACCAACGTCGAGGCATCGATGAGCAGCCCGTCCTCGCTGCTCCACTGGACCCGGCGGATGATCGAGATCCGCAAGCAGAACCACGCCTTCGGCCTCGGCTCGTACACCGAACTGCCCTCGTCGAACCCGGCAGTGCTCGCCTTCACCCGCGAGCACAAGGACGATCTCGTGCTCTGCGTGCACAACTTCTCGCGGTTCGCCCAGCCCACCGAGCTCGATCTGCGGGAGTTCAGCGGCCGGCATCCGGTGGAGCTGATCGGCGGGGTGCGGTTCCCGGCCATCGGCCAGTGGCCCTATCTGCTCACCCTCGCCGGTCACGGCTTCTACTGGTTCCGCCTCAGGAAGGACGCGGCCGCCCCCTGATGGCCGGATAACGGGACATGCCTCCTGCGGGGCGGTTTCTCCCGCCCCGCACCGGGCACTCTCCCCTTCATCCCCGCGCGCCGCCGGACAGCCACTGCTGTAATCCGGGACACTCTGCGCACATGTGGTGTACCCGGGGAAAGGACGCGATTCCATGTCGGAGGCTGCATCCACCCGGACTCACGTCGCCCTACTTCCGTCGCTCGCCCCGCTGCTGCACGCCTGGCTGCCACGCCAGCGCTGGTTCGCCGGCAAGGGGCATCCGGTCACCGGCTTCTCGCTCGTCTCCGCGACCGAGCTGCTGCCACTGGACGGGACGGGACCGGGGCTGCTGCATCTGCTGGTGGACGTCCACCAGCCGGGACTACCGGCCGACTCACCGCAGGACTGCTACCAACTCCTTCTCGGCGTACGTGAAACGCTGCCACCGCATCTCGCACCCGCTCTGATCGGCCGCCCGGCCGAGGGACCGCTGGCAGGGCGGACGGTGTACGAGGGGTTACGCGACCCCCGGCTCGCCGAGCTGATCCTGGAGCGGCTGCGCAGGCCCGGCTCGCTCGGGTCGCTGCGCTTCGACCGTTTCGAGGGAGCCCCGACCGTTCCGGGCTCGCTCATGGCGCGCCCGCTGGACGCCGAACAGTCCAACTCGTCGCTCATCTACGGCGACGCCTACATCCTCAAGTGCTTCCGCCGCGTCCAGCCGGGGCCCAACCCCGATCTGGAGCTGCCGCTGGCGCTCGCCCGCGCGGGCTGCCGGCGGGTTCCGGCGCCCGTCGCCTGGTACGAGGGCCACCAGGGGACGTCGTCGGAGCCGTACACCCTGGGTGTGCTGCAGCCCTTCCTGCGCGGCTCCCAGGACGGCTGGCAACTGGCGCTCGACAGCCTGAGCAAAGGTTCCTCCTTCACCGTCGAGGCCCGCGCGCTGGGCCGGGTCACCGCCGAGGTGCACACGGCGCTGGCGGACGAACTGCCCACGGTGATGCTCCGCCGGCCGCAGACCGAGCACATGGCGGAGGCGATGAGCCGGCGCCTGGACGATGCCGCGCGAGCGGTGCCCGCGCTGCTGCCGTACGTGCCCCGGCTGCGTACCGCGTTCGACGTGCTCGCCGCCCTCGGCCGCGGCGGCCACTCCTGGCGGGCCCAGCGGGTCCACGGCGACCTGCATCTGGGCCAGACGCTGTACGGCGGCTCCCGGGCCGAGGGTCAGTGGTCGGTCATCGACTTCGAGGGCGAGCCCGCCCGTCCGCTGGCCGAGCGCCGCCGGCCGCAGCCGCCGGTCCGCGACATCGCGGGCATGCTCCGCTCGTTCGATTACGCGGCGCGCACCCACCGGCCCTGGAACCCGGGCTGGGCGGAGGAGTGCCGGGCGGCGTACTGCCAGGGCTACGCCGAAGCCGGGGGCACCGATCCGCGCACCGAACCCGAACTGCTGCGTGCGTACGAGACGGACAAGGCGGTGTACGAGGTCGTGTACGAGGCCCGGCACCGCCCCGACTGGCTGCCGGTGCCCATGGCGGCCATCGACCGCCTGGCCACCACCCCCTGATCACCACCGCGCCCAAGGAGGCCGCCCCCGTGACCGCCCGACCCCCGTCCCGCAATTCCTCCGAATCCGATGCGACCAAGAAGCCGGTCCCGGCCGGCACGGCCGGGCCCCGCGCCAGGAAGGCCGCCGCACCACGGCCGCGGGCCGGGGGCAGCCACGGCGTGCGGGCGGCGCGGCCGCTCGCGGAGGGCGACAGGGAGCGGCTGCTGAGCGGCGGCCATCACGACCCGCACGGCCTGCTCGGCGCGCACCCGGTGCGCGGCGGCGTGGAGCTGCGGGTGCTGCGCCCGTTCGCCAGGACCGTGACCGTGCTCGCCAAGGGGCTGCGGGCAGAGCTGCACGAGGACGGCGACGGTCTCTTCTCCGGAGTGCTGCCGCTGCGCGAGCCCCCGGAGTACCACCTGCTGGTCTGCTACGACACGGAGGACGGCGAGGGCACGCACGAGATCGAGGCGCACGATCCGTACCGCTTCCTGCCCGCCATCGGCGACCTCGATCTGCATCTGATCGGCGAAGGCCGGCACGAGGAGCTGTGGCGGGCCCTGGGCGCGCATCCGATGACGCACCAGGGCGTCACGGGCACCCGGTTCACCGTCTGGGCGCCGAACGCCCGCGGCGTACGGGTCGTCGGTGACTTCAACTACTGGGACGGAACGGGCCACCCGATGCGCTCGCTCGGCTCCACCGGGGTGTGGGAGCTGTTCCTGCCGGGCGTGGGCGAGGGCGCGCTGTACAAGTTCCAGATCATGCGCCCGGACGGCTCGCACACGATGCGCGCCGACCCGATGGCCCGGCGCGCCGAGGTGCCGCCGGCCAATGCCTCCATCGTCACCGAGTCGCACCACGTGTGGCGGGACGAGGAGTGGATGGCGCACCGGGCCGACCGTCCGGTGCACGAGGCGCCGTTCTCGCTGTACGAGGTGCACCTGCCGTCCTGGCGCCCCGGGCTGACGTACCGGCAGCTGGCTCTGCAGCTGCCGGCGTATGTGAAGGATCTCGGGTTCACGCACGTCGAGTTCATGCCGGTCGCCGAGCATCCCTTCGGCGGCTCCTGGGGCTATCAGGTCACCGGCTTCTACGCGCCGACCTCCCGGATGGGCACCCCGGACGACTTCCGCTATCTGGTGGACGCACTGCACCGCGCGGGCATCGGCGTGCTCATGGACTGGGTCCCCGCGCACTTCCCGCGCGACGACTGGGCGCTCGCGGAGTTCGACGGCCGCACGCTGTACGAGCACGAGGACCCGGCGCGGGCCGCGCACCCCGACTGGGGCACCCTCGAGTTCGACTACGGCCGCAAGGAGGTGCGCAACTTCCTGGTGGCCAACGCCGTGTACTGGTGCGAGGAGTTCCACATCGACGGGCTGCGGGTGGACGCCGTCGCCTCGATGCTCTACCTCGACTACTCCCGCGAGCACGGCGATTGGTCGCCGAACGAGCACGGCGGGCGGGAGAACCTGGACGCGGTCGCCTTCCTGCAGGAGATGAACGCCACGGTCTACCGGCGCTGCCCCGGCGTCGTCACCGTCGCCGAGGAGTCCACGGCCTGGGACGGGGTCACCCGCGCCACCCACCATGTGGGCCCGGGCGGCTTCGGCGGTCTCGGCTTCGGCCTGAAGTGGAACATGGGCTGGATGCACGACTCGCTGGACTACGTCACGCACGAGCCGGTGCACCGCAAGTTCCACCACAACGAGATGACCTTCTCGATGGTGTACGCGTACAGCGAGAACTACGTGCTGCCGATCTCGCACGACGAGGTCGTGCACGGCAAGCGGGCACTGGTCGCCAAGATGCCGGGCGACTGGTGGCAGCAGCGTGCCAACCACCGCGCCTATCTGGGCTTCATGTGGGCCCACCCGGGCAAGCAGCTGCTGTTCATGGGGCAGGAGTTCGCTCAGGGCGCGGAGTGGTCGGAGGGCCACGGGCCCGACTGGTGGCTGCTGGACCCGTCGTACGCGGCGGAGGCGGACCACCGCGGGGTGCGCAACCTGGTGCGCGATCTGAACGGTGTGTACACGGCGACTCCGGCGCTGTGGCAGCGCGACACCGACCCCGAGGGCTTCGCCTGGGTGGAGGGCGACGCGGCCGAGGACAATGTCTTCGCGTTCCTGCGCTACGACGCGTCCGGCGCCCCACTGCTCGCCGTCAGCAACTTCTCGCCGGTGGTCCGGCACGAGTTCCGCCTCGGTGTGCCGGACACGGTGCAGGAGTGGACGGAGGTCCTGAACACGGACGCGGAGCGCTACGGCGGTGGCGGCGTGCTCAACGCCGACCCGGTGAAGCCCGAGTCGACGCCGTCCCACGGACGGCCGGTGAGCCTGCAGCTGACGCTGCCGCCGCTCGCGACGGTGTGGCTGCGGCCGGTCTGACGCCCGCACGGGCGGTCGGGCCTCTCCGGCGCCGGCCGCCCCGCCCTCCCCGGATCAGCTCTTCGGTGTGAGCTCCGGAAGCAGTTCGCCGGTGTGGACGAGGCCCAGCCGCTGTGTCGCCCGGGTCAGCGCCACATACAGATCGCTCACACCGAACAGCGCCGGTTCGACGACGATCACCGAGTCGAACTCCAGGCCCTTCGCCTGGCGCGGGTCGAGCAGCACGACGGTGCGGGTCAGATCGACCCGCCCGCCGCCGAGCCCGGCCAGTTCGCCGTGGAGTTCGCGCGGTGCGATCACCGCGAGGCGGCCCTCCTCGGGGGTCTCACGGGCGACGGCTGCGAGCACCGCGGCCCCGATGCCGCCCTCCGCCGCCCGTTCCGTCCACGGGCCGACGCCGGTGGAACGCACCGAGCGCGGCGGTTCGAACCCCGGGCTGCCGGCCCGGCGCACCCTGGCCGCGAGCTCCATGATCTCGGCGGGTGTGCGGTAGTTCACCCCGAGCCGGGTGTGCTGCCAGCGGTCTCCGACATACGGCCGGAGGATCTTCTCCCACGAGCCGAGCCCGGCCACGTCCCCGGTCTGGGCCGGGTCACCGACCAGCGTCATGGAACGGGTCGGGCAGCGGCGCATCAGCAGCCGCCATGCCATCGCGGACAGCTCCTGCGCCTCGTCGACGATGATGTGCCCGAAGGCCCAGGTGCGGTCGGCGGCGGCGCGGGCGGCGGCGCTGCGGTCGTCGCTCTCCTCCTGGCGCTCGGCCAGTTCCTCGGCGTCGATGACATCGTGCGCCGCGAGCACCTCGGACTCCTCGTCCTCGAACTCGTACGTCTCGGAACCCTCGGAGAGCTCCAGCACGCCCTGGGCGTAGGCGACGCGCTGCTGACGGTCGGCCTCGGCCCTGGCGCGCTGCGCGCTGTCGTCGTGGCCGAGCAGTTCGGCGGCCTCGTCCAGCAGCGGCACATCGGCAGGCGTCCAGGGTCCGGTCGTCCGCCGGATCAACTCGGCTTCCTCCCCGGCGAGTTGTTTCCCGGGCTCGGCGAGGAAGTCGGCGACGAGACGCTCGGGGGTGAGCTCGGGCCACAGCTCCTCGATCGCCGCGTGCACCTCGGCGCTGGTGGCGATCTCCTTGCCGAGCTGGGCGATGTCGTCGGGTCCGAGGAGGTTCGGGCCGCCGAACGGGTCCGCCCCGAGCCGGTCCGCCAGCTGGTCGGTGAGCGCGTCGATGATCCGGAACGCGAAGTGCGGCCGGGCCAGATTGTGCGGCAGCCGGGTCTCCCGCGCCCGGTCGCGCGCCGCGTACGCCATCTCACGGCCGAGCCGCAGGGTTCCGTACTCCTCGTGGTCGATCTCCAGCGCCGGTTCGGGCACGGTGCCCTCGCCCTCGTGGTCGACGTCCGGCATCGACTCCGGGAGCCGCTGCCGGTCCGCGACCACCGCGGCCAGTACGCCGGCCATCTCGGCACGGCCCTTCACCTCGGCCGCGGCGGGGCTGTCCGTACCGGTGGCGTGCACGCCCGGGAAGAGCTCCGACATGGTGGACAGCAGCACGCCCGTCTCACCGAGCGAGGGCAGCACCTCGCCGATGTAGCCGAGGAAGGCCGGGTTCGGCCCGACGATCAGCACGGCACGGCGGGCGAGGTGCTCCCTGTGCTCGTAGAGCAGAAATGCCGCCCGGTGCAGTGCGACGGCGGTCTTCCCGGTGCCGGGCCCGCCCTCGACGACGAGCACACCGTGCCGCGGGGCGCGGATGATGCGGTCCTGCTCGGCCTGGATGGTCTGCACGATGTCGGCCATCCGCCCGGTGCGGGCCGCGCCGAGCGCCGCGAGCAGTACGGCGTCCCCGTCCTTGTCCTCGTGGCCGGTGCGGGTGGCGTCGGCGAGATCGAGAAGCTCGTCGTGCAGGTCCGTGACGGTGCGCCCCCGGGTGGTGATGTGCCTGCGGCGGCGCAGCCCCATGGGCTCATGGCCGGTGGCGAGGTAAAAGGGCCGGGCCACGGGTGCGCGCCAGTCGACGAGCATCGGGGTGTGTTCCGTGTCGTCCCGGCGGATTCCGATGCGTCCGATGTGATGACACGCGCCGTCGCTCAGATCAAGGCGCCCGAAACACAGTCCGGAGTCCACGGCATTCAGCGCGGCAAGGTGCGCCGAATGCTCCGCCACACCCACATCGCGCTCGACCTTGGCCTGCAGACCGGTGCTGACCTGCCCGATCGTCGTCTGCACAGCGGCTTCGGCCTGCTCGCGGAGCGCGTCGAGACGCTCGTAGAGCAGTGAGACGAATTGCTGCTCATTCTGCAATTCCTCGGTTGACAATTCAGCTCCCGACGCGATATGGTGTGCCCAGTGAACGTTTGCATGTCATTTATTTCCGCGACATGCAAACACTCAATATACGCAGATAAAGACCCCGGCCGTCAATTCGGTACCGGGGTATTTTTCTGCTCGTCGGCACACCGCCCCGTCAGGGCCCGACGACCTCCTCCAGCTCCTGCAGCAGCCGGCGCTTGGGGCGGGCGCCGACCATGGACTTCACCGGCTCGCCTGCGCGGAACACCATCAGCGTCGGCATCGACAGCACGCCGTAGCGCACCGTCGTCTCCTGGTTGGTGTCCACATCGAGCTGCACGACCTTGAGCCGGTGCCCCTCCTCACGCGAGAGCGCGCTCAGGACCGGCGCGAGCTGGCGGCACGGGCCGCACCAGTTCGCCGTGAACTCCACCAGCACCGGCAGGTCCGCCCCCAGCACCTCCTCGTCGAAGTCCGCGTCCGTCACCACCGCGACACCCTCTGCCTGGATCATGCGTCCCCTCCGAATTCACACCGTGGTTCCGGGCCGTCGGCGAATTCCGCCTCGGCCCGGGCGAGTTGCGCCCCCACCTGGGTGCGCACCGACCGGAGCCGGCCGATCAGCTCGTCCAGCTCGGCGAGCTTGGCCCGGTAGACGGCGAGCGAGGCGGGGCACGCGTCCCCCGCCGGATGCCCGGCCCGCAGGCATTCCACGAACGGCCGGGTCTCCTCCAGCTCGAACCCGAAGTCCTGCAGGGTTCTGATCTGCTGGAGGAGGCGCAGATCGTCCTCGTCATAGGCGCGGTAGCCGTTTCCGGTGCGCCGCGCGGGCAGGAGCCCACGGGACTCGTAGTAACGCAGAGTCCTGGTCGTGGTCCCGGCCCGCTCCGCAAGCTCGCCGATTCGCATGTCCCCGACGGTAATCCTTGACGCCGGGGTCAGGGAAAGCCCCGCCCGCTCATCCCGGCGGCAGCAGCGGCTTCCGCTCCAGGGGCGAGGTGAGAACGATCGACGTCGTCGTCCGGCCGAGCGCCGAGACCTGCTCCAGTACGTCCTCGAGATGGACGGTGTCGGTCACCGCGACCTTGAGGATCCAGCAGTCCTCGCCGACCACATGGTGGGCCTCGGTCACCTCCGGGCGCTCCATCAGCTCCAGGGTCCTCGGGTGCTTGAGGGTGTAACCGCCGTGCGGATCGACCCGGATGAAGGCCTGGATGCCGTAGCCGAGACGGGCCGGGGAGACATGCGCGACGTAGCCGGTGATCGCGCCGCAGGCCTCCAGCCGGCGCACCCGTTCCGTCACGGCCGCCGGGCTCAGCCGGACCCGGCGGCCCAGTTCGCTGAGCTTGATCCGGCCGTCGGTCTGGACGAGCTCCAGAATCCGGCGGTCGACCTGGTCGAAACCGGGCACCGAGGTTTCGACGGTGGCGGTACGCAGATGCCGTGGTTCTTTCGGTGCAGCGACCTGATCTCCCATGACTCCCCCTTCAGGCGACGGCCCGACAACGTAACACTTGATGCACCACCAGAGGGAGTTGGGAAATGCGCGAGATCTGCGTCATCGGGGGCAACCGCTATTTCGGAAAGCGGCTGATCGACAGGCTGCTGAATTCCGGGGACCGGGTCACCGTCGTCAACCGCGGTTCGTCCCCTCCGCCTGCCGGAGTGACGCATCTGGTCGCCGACCGCGACGACGAGAACTCCCTGCGGGCGGCGCTCGGTTCGCGCACGTTCGACGTCGTCCTCGACCAGGTCTGCTACACGCCGCGCCAGGCGGAGATCGCGCTCCGGGTGTTCGCCGGGCGCACCCGCCGGTACGTGATGACATCGACGGTCGAGGTGTACGAGTACGAGCACTCCGCGGAGCCCGTCCGCGAGGACGCGGTCGACCCTCGTGCGGTGGCCGTCGACACCGCCCTCCCCTGGGACGACGCCGAGTTCCGCGAGGCGCACTACGGCGAGGGGAAGCGCCAGGCCGAGGCGGTCCTCATGACCGGCGACGGCTTCGACCTCGTCTCGGTGCGGGTGGCCCATGTGCTCGGCGGTGACGACGACTTCACCGGGCGCGTGGACCACTACGCGGAGCGGATGCGTAACGGCGAGCCGATCGCCGTGCCCGTGGCGAACCACCCGGCGACCTATGTGTACGTGGAGGAGATCGCCGACTTTCTCGCCTGGACAGCAGGGCAGGAATTCACCGGGGCGGTGAACGCGAATGCGGAGGGCCCGCTGACGACCGAGGACATCTGCGCGGCCATAGGACGGCAGATCGGCGCATCGGCGCGCTTTCTCCCGGTGGAGGTGGGCGAGACGTCACCGTTCTCCTTTTCCCGTTCCTATGCCATGGACAACTCCCGGGCGACCGGACTCGGTTACCGCTTCCGGCACACGTCGCAGTGGCTGCAGCAGGCCGTCGCCGAGACCGTCGCCGCCCGTACGGAGGTGCGCTGATGCAGGGGCGCACGCTCGGCGGACTGAGGGTGGGCGCGATCGGGCTGGGCGCGATGCCCTTGTCCATCGAGGGCCGCCCCGGCGAACGACAGGCCGTCGCCACGGTGCACGCGGCGCTGGACGCGGGTGTGACGCTGATCGACACGGCCGACTCCTACTACGCACCCGGTGGTGTGCCGGGCGCCGGCGAGTCGCTGGTCGCGCGTGCCCTCGCGTCGTACGACAGCGACACCGACGCGGTCCTGGTCGCCACGAAGGGCGGCCGGGGCCGGACGGACGACGGCGGCTGGACGGTCGACGGCGACCCGGGCCGTCTGAAGCGGGCCGCGAGGGAGAGCCTGGCGCGCCTCGGCACCGCGGCGATCGGCCTCTACCAGCTGCACAAGCCCGACCCGGCCGTGCCGTTCGCCGCATCGCTGGGAGCGCTCCACGACCTGCTGGAGGAGGGCACGATCCTGCGGGCCGGGATCTCGAACGTGGACGTGGAACAGATCAGGCTGGCGCGGCGGATGCTGGGCGAGCGCCTGGTGTCCGTGCAGAACCGCTTCTCGCCGGCGGTGCGCGGGGGTGCGGCGGAGCTGCGGCTCTGCGCGGATCTGGGTGTCGCGTATCTGCCGTGGAGCCCGCTCGGGGGGATCTCGCGCAGTTCACTGGACGGCGCCGGTGACGGCCCTGCGGCATCCGGCCCGTACGCCGCGTTCCACACGGTGGCACGTGAGCGCGGTGTGAGCCCCCAGCAGGTGGCGCTGGCCTGGCTGTTGGCGCAGTCGCCGACGGTGATCCCGATCCCGGGTGCGAGCCGCCCCGAGAGCATCCGGGACTCGGCGTCGGCGGCGGATCTCGTCCTGAGCGAGGCGGAAATGGCGGTGCTGACCGGGGCGGGACCCGTGGACGCGTAGCAGTCGCCCCATCGTTCGCACTGTCCGGACGTACAGCTTCCGGAAGAATTCCGGGCGTCTCGGGCTCCCACCAGGCACGCAGCTCACGTACCGCTCGGCTTCAGGAAGTCAACGGCGCGGAGCCATTGACGCCCGCACCGGCTCCCTCTACAAAACTCTCTGAGAGCGCTCTCAAAGTCCCTGGCACCATCCTCCCGGAGGTGTTCCTTGAGCACGAGCCGCATCAGACCCACCCCGATTCTCACCATCGTCGTCGCCCTCGTCGTCGCACTCGCCGGCTTCATCGCCGTCAGCGGCGCCGGGCAGGCGCGCGGCGACGTACCCCCCACGCCCGGCTGGAACCTCCAGTGGAGCGACGACTTCAACGGCGCCAACCGGACGCTGCCCTCGTCCGCCAACTGGCAGATCGATCTCGGCCACGGCTACCCGGGCGGGCCCGGCAACTGGGGCACGGGCGAGATCCAGAACTACACCAACAGCCCCGACAACGTGAGCCTCGACGGCAGTGGCAATCTCCGCATCACGCCGCTGCGCGACGGCGCCGGCAACTGGACCTCGTCCCGTGTCGAGACCCGGCGCGCCGACTTCAAGGCCCCGGCCGGCGGCACCCTGCGCATCGAGGGCCGCATCCAGATGCCCAACGTCACCGGCGACGCGGCGCTCGGCTACTGGCCCGCCTTCTGGGCGCTCGGCGCCCCCTACCGGGGCAACTACTGGAACTGGCCGGGCATCGGCGAGTTCGACATCATGGAGAACGTCAACGGGATCAACTCGGTCTGGGGCGTGCTGCACTGCGGCGTCAACCCCGGTGGCCCGTGCAACGAGACCAGCGGCATCGCCAACAACCGCGCCTGCCCCGGCGCGTCCTGCCAGTCCGCCTTCCACACCTATCGTTTCGAGTGGGACCGCGCCGTCTCCCCCAATGAACTGCGCTGGTACGTGGACGGCCAGCTGTTCCACAGCGTCGCCGAGAACCGCGTGGACGCCGGCACCTGGGCCAACATGACCAACCACGCCGGCTATTTCATCCTGCTGAACGTCGCGATCGGCGGCGCGTTCCCCGACGCGCTGGCCGGCAAGACCCCCACCCCGGCGACCGTCCCCGGCCGCCCGATGCTCGTCGACTACGTCGCCGTCTGGACGCGCGGCGGCAGCGGCGGGACGACCCCTCCCACCACCGATCCGCCCACCACCCCGCCGCCGTCCGGCTCCTCACAGCTGTATCTGCGCACAGGAGGCGGCGCCGGTGACGCCACGGCATCGGCCGCATCGGTGAGCGTCTCCTCGGCGGGCGGCGCCAACTACGACGGCACCCCGCACAACCCGCAGGTGTTCACATCGTCCGGGATCACCCGCAGATACAACGGCGGGACGACCCAGTTCGACCTCTTCGTCGACTCCGGCACAACGGTCGCCAACGGCCAGCAGGTCAGGGTGAGTTACGACCGCACGGGCGACGGCACCTGGGACCGGACGGAGACATACCAGTACTTCGCCACCGACCCCGTCGCGGGCTATGAGCACTACACGCAGGCGAGGGGCCAGAAGTCCGCCACCGGCGCGCTCGGCGACCTGAACAACGGCAGGGTGCGGATCGAGGTCTGGAACGCCATCGGCAACGGCTCCGGCACCGTCGGCGTCGGCAACCAGTCCGTCGTGCGCATCCCGTTCGGCTGAACCGCCAGGAGGACCGTATGTTCCGACGACTCCTCGCGAGCACAGCCGCCGTGGTCTTCCTGGTCACGGCCGGCTGGGTCACCGCGAGAGACGACTCACCGGCCCCGGGCGCGGCGCACGACCGCAGGGCCCACGCGCAAGCCGGCCACACCGCACACGACCACACCTTCTCCCCCGCACAGGCTGCCGCGATCGTCGCCCAGGCGGCGGCCCCGGTGCGCGGCAGCGAGTTCCGCGCGGAGTGCTTCTCCAGCCATCGCAGGGGCGACGACCCGATCGTCTTCCCGGGGCAGGCGGGCCGCTCGCACATCCATGAGTTCTACGGGAACCGGACGGCGAACGCGTCGTCCACCGTGCAGTCGCTGGCAGCCGGGACCACCAACTGCACACCCCAGGTGGACCTTTCCTCGTACTGGACGCCCACCCTCTACCAGAACGGAGCGCCGGTGGCCCCCGAGCGGGTCACGGTCTACTACCAGGGCATCACCGACCACACCCGGGCCGTCGCCCATCCGCGCGGTCTGCGGTACGTGGTGGGCAATGCCACCGCCACGCCTCCCGACCAGAACCCCGCCGCGCGCTGGTCGTGCGTGGGGCGCCCGGAGTCCGGCCGGGACTTCGTGAACTGCCCGCCGGGCACGAAGCTGGAGAACTATCTGGACTTCCCCACGTGCTGGGACGGGAAGAACCTGGACAGCGCGAACCACCGTGACCACATGGCGTACGCGGCCGGACAGACCTGTCCCGCCTCGCACCCCGTGGTCGTGCCGCGCCTGGAGCTGCTGATCACCTGGCCGGTGCACGGCGGCGGGCTCACGCTCGCCGGCACCAGGAACGGAACCAATGTCACCGATCAGCCGGGCTACACCTTCCACGGGGACTTCTTCAACGCGTGGAACGACGCCGAGCTGCGGCGCCGGGTGTCCGACTGCATCGTGGCGGGCTACATCTGCGGGACGGACGGCAGGCCGGTCCAGCAGTGACCCGCGTCCGTGACGCACCGGGCCGCCGGGCCCGTTCCGAGGGGAGCGGGCCCGGCGGCTTGCCTGCCGGTGGAGAAACCGGCGGTACGCCAACGGGGGGATTCACGGGGGAAGTCGGCGTACCGCCGCGGGAAGAGAGCGCCGGTCAGACCTTGGCGCCGGCCCCTTCCCCGCCCCGGGGCTCCTGCGCGACGACGGTGGCGCCGGACGCGGACTGCTTCGCCAGACGGACGCCGTCGTCCGTGCCGTGGGGGACGCCGTCCACCTTGGAGTGGCCGTCCTGGCCGTCGTGGCCGTCGTGGCCGTCGTCGAGCAGCGTCTGCTCGACGAACGGGATCCACCCGGCCAGCACCTGGTCGACCCGTTCCTTGTCGATCTCCTTGGTCCAGGTGCCGATCAGCACCGTGGCCACCGCGTTGCCCGCGAAGTTGGTCAGCGCACGGGCCTCGCTCATGAAGCGGTCGATGCCCACGATCAGGCCGACGCCGTCCACCATCTCCGGCCGGTGCGACTGCAGACCTCCCGCCAGCGTGGCGAGCCCGGCGCCGCTGACGCCCGCCGCGCCCTTCGAGGCCACGAAGAGGAACAGCAGAAGCGGGATCTGCTCCCCGATCGACATCGGGTCGCCCATCGCCTCGGCGATGAAGAGCGAAGCCATGGTCATGTAGATCATGGTGCCGTCGAGGTTGAAGGAGTAGCCGGTCGGGACGGTGATACCGACCACCGGCTTGCTCACGCCCAGGTGCTCCATCTTCGCGATGAGCCGCGGCAGCGCGGACTCGGACGAGGAGGTGGACAGGATCAGCAGGAACTCCCGGCCCAGGTACTTCAGCAGCTTGAGGATGTTGAGGCCCGTCACGATGCGCAGCAGCGCGCCCAGCACCAGGAAGATGAACAGGAAGCAGGTGACGTAGAAGCCGAGCATGAGCACGGCGAGGCTCTTGAGGGCGTCCAGGCCCGCGGAGCCGGTGACGGCGGCGATCGCGCCGAAGGCACCGATCGGCGCGGCCCACATCACCATGGCGAGGATGCGGAAGACGAGCCGCTGAATGTGCTCGACACCGCGCAGCACGGGCTCTCCGACGGAGCCCATCGCCTGGAGGGCGAAGCCGGCCAGCAGGGCGACGAGCAGCGTCTGCAGGACCTCACCGGAGGTGAAGGACGAGACGATCGTCGTGGGGATGATCCCGAGCAGGAACTCGACCGTGTCCTTGGCCTCCTCCCCGACCTGGCCCTGGCCGGCCTCCTTGACCGCGTCGGTCACGGCCAGGCCGTCGCCGGGGTTCAGGATGTTGCCCACGACGAGGCCGATGGCCAGGGCGACCAGCGACATCACCATGAAGTAGCCGAGCGCGATGCCGCCGACCGCGCCGACCTTGGCGGCCTTCCGTACGGAGCCGATGCCCAGCACGATCGTGCAGAAGATGATCGGCGAGATCATCATCTTGATCAGGTTCACGAAGCCGGTACCGAGCGGCTTGAGCTCGGTGGCGAACTCGGGGGCGATGAGGCCCACGGCGATACCGAGCACGACCGCGATGATCACGGCGATGTAGAGATAATGGGTCCGGTCCCGCCTGACGGCTCCAGTAGCCACGGGGTTCCTCCTCGATCCTTTGCACGATGTGCGTCCACGTCCCGGTGGATTGACCGTGACTATTGCGGACCCTGTGATGCCGGTCACCCTTGCGTACGTTTCGTTCACACAATTCGGGCCAGGCAGACTGAACCCATGCGCATACCCCGCCCGCGCAGCCTCGCGGGCCAGCTGTTCGCGATGCAGGTCGTCCTCGTCACCGCGATCGTCGCCGGCTGTGCCCTCTTCGCGTATCTCACCGGCCGTTCCCAGGCCGAGGAGACCGCCCGGCTGCAGTCCACCGCCACGGCGACCGCGATCGCCCGGTCCCCGTCGGTGGTCGCCGCCGCACGCTCCGCGAACCCGAGCACGGCGCTCCAGCCGTACGCGGAAGGGGTGCGCCGCGACGCGGGCGTCAACTTCATCGTGATCATGGCTCCGGACGGCACCCGCTGGACCCACCCGGAGCCGGACGTGATCGGCAGGACGTATCTCGGCCACCGCGAGGAGGCCCTGAAGGGCCGGATCTACAGCGAGAAGTACGTGGGCACGCTCGGGTCCTCGATACGGACCGTGGCTCCGGTGTACGACAACGGGAGGATCATCGGTCTCGTCAGCGCCGGCATCACCATCCAGAAGATCAGCGAGCAGGTGAGCGAGCAGCTCACCGCACTGCTCGCCGTGGCGGGCGGGGCCCTGGCGCTCGGTGGCATCGGCACGTATGTGATCAACGCACGGCTGCGGCGGCACACGCACGGGATGAACGCGGACGAGCTGAGCCGGATGCACGACTACCACGAGGCCGCGCTGCACGCCGTGCGCGAGGGTCTGCTGATGCTCGACGGGCAGCGCCGGGTCGCCCTGTGCAACGACGGGGCGCGGGAACTGCTCGGCCTCGGCCCCGACGCGGTGGGCCGTCCGGCCGCCGAACTCGGCCTGCCGGCCCCGCTGACGGGCGCGCTGCTGGCGTCCGAGCCGCGGGTCGACGAGGTGCATCTGACCGCGGACCGGGTCATCGTGGTGAACACCAGCCCGGTCGTCGGCGGCGAACAGCGAGGAACCGTGGTCACCCTGCGCGATCACACCGAGCTCCAGGCCCTCTCCGGCGAGCTGGACTCCGAGCGCGGCTTCACCCAGGCGCTGCGCTCCCAGGCCCATGAGGCGGCCAACCGGCTGCACACGGTGGTCTCGCTGATCGAGCTCGGCCGGGTGGACGAGGCCGTCGACTTCGCGACGGCCGAGCTGGAGCTGGCCCAGGAGCTGACCGACCGGGTCGTCGGCGCGGTCGGCGAGCCGGTACTGGCCGCGCTGCTGCTCGGCAAGGCCGCGCAGGCGAACGAACGGGGTGTGGAGCTGGTGCTGGCGGAGGACAGCGCGATCGACGACGGGCTGCTGCCGCCGTCCCTGCCGGCCCGTGACCTGGTGACGATCCTCGGCAACCTCGTCGACAACGCCGTCGACGCGGCGTCCGAGCAGGCGGCCGGCCGAGGCGGCCAGGGCACAGCGGCCTCCCGCCCGCCGCGGGCGCGGGTCACCGTCACGGTCCGGGCCGAGAACGGCGAACTGCTGATCCGCGTGCACGACACCGGCCCGGGCATCGACCCCGCGAGCGCCGGCGAGGTGTTCCGGCGCGGCTGGTCGACGCACGGATCGGGGCGCGGACTGGGCCTGGCACTCGTCGAGCAGACCGTACAGCGCAGCCGTGGCACGGTGGTGCTGGCCCAGGGACCGGACGGCGGCGCGGAGTTCACCGTACGGTTGCCGCTGCACACCGCGGAGGTGCCGGCGTGAGCGGAGAGCCCATCAGAGTTCTGGTCGTCGAGGACGACCCCGTGGCCGCCGACGCGCACGCCCTCTACGTCGGGCGGGTGCACGGATTCACGGTCGCCGGAGTGGCGCACTCGCGGTCCGAGGCGGTGCGGGTGCTGGAACGCACCGAGGTGGGCCTGCTGCTGCTCGACCTCTACCTCCCCGACGGCCACGGCCTGCAACTGGTGCGCTCGCTGCGGGCCGCCGGACACTCCGCCGACGTCATCGCCGTCACCTCGGCCCGTGACCTGGCGATCGTGCGCGAAGGCGTGTCGCTGGGGGTCGTCCAGTACGTGCTGAAGCCGTTCACCTTCGCGACCCTGCGGGACCGGCTGACGCGTTACGCGGAGTTCCGCGCCGCCGCGGGTGAGGCCAGCGGCCAGGACGAGGTGGACCGGGCACTCGGCGCCCTGCGCGCACCCCAGGGCGGCGGGCTGCCCAAGGGCCTGAGCGGCCCGACGCTGGAGGCGGTCACGCGGACGCTGCGCGACGCGCCCGAGGGACTGACCGCGGCGGAGGCCGGTGCCGCCGTGGGCATTTCGCGGATCACCGCGCGCCGGTATCTGGAGCATCTGGTGACCGAGGGACGGGCGGGCCGCAGCCCGCAGTACGGGCAGATCGGGCGCCCCGAGCTCCAGTACCGCTGGGTCCGCACTCCCCGCTGACACGCGCGGAACCTCTCGTACCGCTCTGGAGCGCACGGCTCAACAACCTTGGCCTGCAAGGGCATTGACCTGTCAGCGGACCGGTCCTACGGTCACGGCAGCCCGCTGGGCCCTCGGCCCGGAGTCCGGCTCAGAGGAGGTCGTGCCTGTGCGCCCCACCGCCCCACTGATCCTCGTCACCGCCGTCACCGCGCTCGCCGCGGCGACGCTCACGGCATGCGGCAGCGGCTCGGGCAGCGATCCCGACACCGTGAAGGTCGCCTACAACCGCTCCACGGACAACAAGATCCGCTTCAAGGACCAGCATCTCGAGGCGGCGAAGAAGCAGTTCGAGAAGGAGCACCCGGGCAAGAAGGTCAAGCTCATCCCGATCCAGGCCCCGGACAACGACTACGCCACCAAGGCGCAGCAGATGATGCGCTCCCCCAAGACCGCTCCCGACCTGGTCTACGAGGACACCTTCCGCATCAACTCCGACATCAAAGCGGGGTACTTGAAGCCACTGGACGCGTACTTGCCGAAGTGGGAGGCCTGGAGCCGGTTCGTCGACACGGCGAAGGCAGCGGCGAAGGCCGAGGACGGCAAGACGTACGGCATCCCGGACGGCACCGACACCCGCGGTCTGTGGTTCAACAAGGAGATCTTCGCCAAGGCCGGTCTGCCCGCGGACTGGCAGCCGAAGAACTGGGCGGAGGTCCTCGACGCGGCCCGCACCGTGAAGAGGAAGGTCCCCGGTGTCATCCCGCTCAACGTCTACACCGGCAAGGGCCCCGGCGAGGCTGCGGTGATGCAGGGCTTCGAGATGCTGCTCTACGGCACCGGGGCCGATCCGCTCTACGACGACGGCGCCAAGAAGTGGGTCACCGGCGGCAAGGGCTTCACGGACGCGCTCGGCTTCGTCCGCACCGTGTACGCGGAGAAGCTCGGCCCGGACGTGTCCGACGCGCTGGACCCCAATGTCGGCACCCGGGTCGCCACCGAGTGGTTCCCCGAGGGCAGGCTCGCGATCTCGCTCGACGGCTCCTGGATGGGCCAGAACTGGATCAACAAGGGTCCCAAGGAGTGGCCGGACTGGAGCAAGGACCTCGCCCAGACCGCCATGCCGACCCAGAACGGCCAGGCGCCCGGGAAGGTGTCGATGTCCGGCGGCTGGGCCTGGTCGATACCGCAGAAGGCGAAGAACGGCGATCTGGCCTTCGAGTTCATCAAGACGCTCCAGACCGCGCAGAACGCGACGCAGTGGTGCGTGGTCGCGGCGCAGATCGCCGTCCGCAAGGACGTCGCGGCCGACCCGAAGTATCTGAAGTCCATGCCGGGCATCGACTTCTTCACCGGCCTGGTGCAGTACACGCACTACCGGCCGGCGCTGCCCGTCTATCCGCAGGTGTCGACCGCGATCGGTGAGGCGATGGAGAAGGTGACCACGGGCGACGCCTCACCGGCCCAGGCGGCGAAGGCGTACGACGATCAGCTCGGGACGATCGTCGACGGCGCGGTGCTGCGCAGGTGAGCTCGGCACGAGGAGGGCCGTGGCGGTGGGTGCCGCTCGCCCCCGCGACCCTCCTGCTGCTGCTCTTCCTGGCCGGGCCGATCGGCTACTGCGTCTGGATCGCCTTCACCGACATGCAGTTGACGGGTGCGTCCGGAGCCGACTTCGTGGGCCTGGACAACTTCCGCCGGGCCTTCGCCGACGACGGCTTCCGCAACGCCGTCTGGCTCACGCTCGTCTTCACGTTCGTCTCGGCGGTCGTGGGGCAGAACACGCTGGGCCTGGCGCTCGCCGGTCTGATGCGGGCCGCGTCCCGTCCGGTCAGAACCGTCACCGGGACGCTGGTGATCGCGGCCTGGGTGCTCCCGGAGATCGTCGCGGCGTTCCTGCTCTACACGTTCTTCCGGCGCGAGGGGACGCTCAACGCGCTCCTCGACTGGCTGCATCTGCCGTCCCAGAACTGGCTGTTCACGCTGCCGATCCTCGCCGTGTCCTTCGCCAACGTCTGGCGCGGCACCGCGTTCTCGATGCTGATCTACTCCGCCGCCCTGTCCGAGATCCCGCGGGACATCGTCGAGGCCGCGGAGGTCGACGGGGCGAGCGGCCCGCGTCGCGTCTGGCACATCACGCTGCCGATGATCCGCCGCTCGATCGGCACCAACCTGATGCTGAACACGCTCTCCACCCTGTCGGTGTTCGGTCTGATCTGGGCGATGACCCGTGGCGGCCCGGGCAACCGCAGCCAGACGCTCCCGGTGTTCATGTACGACCAGGCCTTCCTCAAGAGCCTGATCGGCTACGGCACGGCGGTGGCGCTGCTGCTTCTGCTGGTGGGCTCGCTGTTCTCGGTCGTGTACCTGCGTCTGATGAAGGTGGACGTGTGATGCGCCGGTCCACCCGCGCCCGGCTGGCGGCCGACGGCGCCCTGCTGCTGACCGCCGCCGCCTTCGCCCTGCCGCTGATGTGGCTGGCGCTGTCGTCGGTGGACGCCAACGCGGATCTGCGCGTCCGGGTGCCGTCGTCGGTCACCGGGGAGAACTTCGACGCGGTGCTCACCGACGAGATCACCTTCACCCCGATGCTCAACAGCCTGCTGCTGTGCGGCGGGGCGACGATCCTGACGGTGGTGTGCGCGGCGTTCGCCGCCTATCCGCTCTCCCGGTACCGCTCGCGCTGGGGCCGCCCGTATCTGCTCACGATCCTGTTCACGACGTGTCTGCCGATCACCGCGGTGATGGTCCCGGTGTACGGGCTGTTCGTGCAGGTCGATCTCATCGACACGATGTACGGCACCGGGCTCTTCCTCGCCACGTCCCAGCTGCCGTTCTCCATCTGGCTGATGAAGAACTTCATGGACGGTGTCCCGGTGGTCCTGGAGGAGGCGGCCTGGACGGACGGCGCATCGGGACTGCAGACGCTGTCGCGGGTCGTCCTGCCGCTGATGGGGCCGGGCCTGACCGTGGTGACGATCTACACCTTCATCCAGCTCTGGGGGAACTTCTTCGTCCCGTTCATGCTGATCCTCACCCCGGAGCAGCTGCCGGCATCCGTTTCGATCTTCACCTTCTTCGGCAACTACGGCTCGGTGATCTACGGCCAGCTCGCGGCGTTCTCGATCCTCTACTCGGCGCCGGTGCTGGTGCTGTACGTCCTGATCGCCCGGCGACTGGGCGGCGGCTTCGCCCTGGGCGGTGCGGTCAAGGGCTGAGGGCTGCCGGTCACCGTACGTTACCAAGGAGTAGCGATCAGCTCGGACTTTCCTACGACCAGTGGCGTTGGCTGAACGCACCGTAGTCGCCGCGGGCCTCCGCCCCCTAGCGTGTGCGCGTGCACCACACTCCCGTCCCTCCCTTCAACGCCCCCGCCGCGCGCCGGCTGCGCGAGGCGCTCGGCATGGCACCCGCGCATGTCTCGTACGGCCTCCGCGCCCAGTACGGCCTCGACATCCCGCCGGACACGGTGGTCTCCTGGGAGCGGGGCCTTGTCACCCCCGGATCCCGCGAACTGACCGCGCTGGCCGGAGTGTTGTGGTGCGCGCCGCACGATCTGCTCACCGAGGCCTCCACCCTGCGCGAGCACCGGATGGCGAACGGCTTCGCGCCCGACGAGCTGGCACGGCGCGTGGGCGTGGACGCCCGCTCCTATCTGCGGATGGAGGAGTCGGGCCGCTGGCGCGGCAACGAGCGGCAGACCGCCGCGCTCGCCGAGGCGCTGGAGCTGGGACCGCGCGAACTGCTGACGGCGACCGGCCGGGACGCGGATCTGGCGGAGCTGCTGCGGGACGCGGTCAAGGCACGCTGGCAGGCGTACACCCGCCCGGTGGCGAAGCTGCTGCCGCTGGACCGGCAGCACCTGGAGGACGTGCTGGAGGAGCTGCACTCGGCGTACCAGTCCCGGATGGTGGCGACACTCAGCTGGGGCACGACGACCCAGGACACGGGCAGCGCGGGCCGGGAGTTCCTGGACCGGATCGTCGACCACTTCTGGGAGCTGGCGCGGGGCTAGCCCGGCCCGGCGGGCGTCACGGGGCCGGGGCCGCGGGGCCGCTCAGAAGACCGACTCGGCCTCGTGCATCCGGTTCGCGGGGACGGTCTTCAGCCGCGTCACCGCATCCGCGAGCGGCACCATGACGACGTCGGTGCCGCGCAGGGCGGTCATCATGCCGTACTCGCCGCGGTGTGCCGCCTCCACGGCGTGCCAGCCGAAGCGGGTGGCGAGCACCCTGTCGTACGCGGTCGGCACGCCGCCGCGCTGCACATGACCGAGGATGACCGGCTTGGCCTCCTTGCCGAGGCGGTGCTCCAGCTCGGCGGCGAGGCGGTTGCCGATGCCCTCGAAGCGCTCATGGCCGAACTGATCGATCTCGCCCTTGCCGTACTCCATCGACCCCTCGGCGGGGTGGGCACCCTCGGCGACACAGATGACCGCGAACTTCTTCCCGCGGGAGAAGCGCTCCTCGACCATCTTCACCAGGTCCTCGACCTGGAAGGGCCGCTCGGGCAGGCAGATGCCGTGCGCGCCGCCCGCCATGCCGGACTCCAGCGCGATCCAGCCCGCGTGCCGCCCCATCACCTCGACGACCATCACCCGCTGGTGCGACTCGGCGGTGGTCTTCAGGCGGTCGACGGCCTCGGTGGCGACCGTGACGGCGGTGTCGAAGCCGAAGGTGCGGTCCGTGGCGGAGATGTCGTTGTCGATGGTCTTGGGGACGCCGACCACGGGCATGCCCGCGTCCGCGAGCATCCGGGAGGCGGTGAGCGTGCCCTCGCCGCCGATGGGGATCAGCGCGTCGATGCCGTGCTGCTTCGCCAACTCCAACGCGTTGTCGCAGGCTTCGCGCAGCCGGCCGCGCTCCAGCCGGGCGGAGCCGAGGATGGTGCCGCCGCGGGCGAGGATGCCGCTGACCGCGTTCAGGTCGAGCGGGCGGTAGTGGCCGTCGAGCAGGCCCTTGAACCCGTCCTCGAAGCCGATGACTTCGTCGCCGTGCCCGGTCAGGGCACGGTGCACGACCGACCGGATCACTGCGTTCAGTCCGGGGCAGTCGCCCCCTGCGGTGAGCACTCCGATGCGCATCGTGCTGTGTCTCCTGCTCGTCGGTGGTACACGTGAGCCTGGTTCGATTGTTCCACGCGCCCGGGTCGGCATGCCCTTCCGGCCACTTCGCCGCACAGCACTCGGACCGTGCTCGCGGGGCCGTGGACCGGCCCCTTGCCCGGCGGGCGTACTAACCATCGCCGGAGGTACTGTCAAGAGGGAAAGGCCGCCCTCCAGCGGTTTTTTTGTACGTACCAACCTTTCCACAGGGTCCAGGAACAGTCTTTCTGTACGCGAGAGCAGGGACGGGAGAGCACGCGTGACGCGCAGCGTGTACGTGACCGGGATCGACCGCGGGGACGGCCGCCAGGTCGTCGAGCTGGGAGTCATGGAGCTCCTCACCCGCCAGGTGGACCGGGTGGGCGTCTTCCGCCCCCTGGTGCACGACGGCCCGGACCGGATGTTCGACCTGCTGCGGGCGCGCTACCGCCTCTCCCAGGATCCGGCGACCGTCTACGGCCTGGACTACCACGAGGCCACCGCGCTGCAGGCCGAGAAGGGCACCGACGAGCTGGTCTCCCGGCTCGTCGACCGCTTCCACCAGGTGGCCAGGGACTACGAGGTCGTCCTCGTCCTGGGCACGGACTTCGCCGCCACCCAGCTCCCCGACGAGCTGGCGGTCAACGCACGGCTCGCCAACGAGTTCGGCGCGTCGGTGATCGCGGTGGTGGGCGGCAAGGGCCGGACCCCGGAGTCGGTGCGGGCCGAGACCCGTAACGCCTTTCGCGCCTACGAGGCACTGGGCTGCAATGTGCTGGCCATGGCCGTCAACCGGGTCGCCCCCGAGAAGCGCGCGGAGACGGCCGAGCGGCTGTCGGCACGACTGCCCGTGCCCTGTTACGTGCTGCCCGACGAGCCGGCGCTCGCCGCCCCCACGGTCTCGCAGATCACCCACGCCCTGGGCGGCACGGTGCTGCTCGGCGACGGCGCCGGACTGGCACGGGACGCACTCGACTTCGTCTTCGGCGGTGCGATGCTGCCGAGTTTCCTGCCCGCCCTGACCCCCGGCTGCATGGTGGTCACCCCCGGCGACCGGGCCGATCTGGTCGTGGGCGCGCTCGCCGCGCACTCCGCGGGCACGCCGCCCATCGCGGGCGTACTGCTCACGCTGAACGAGCGGCCGAGCGACGAGGTCCTCACCCTTGCGTCCAAGCTCGCACCCGGCACCCCGGTGATCTCGGTCGAGGGCACCAGCTTCCCCACCGCGGCCGAACTGTTCTCGCTGGAAGGCAAGTTGAACGCCGCCACCCCGCGCAAGGCCGAGACCGCCCTGGGGCTGTTCGAGCGCTATGTCGACACGGGTGAGCTGCTGGCCCGGCTCGCCGTGGCCCGCAGCGGCCACGTCACCCCGATGATGTTCGAGCACGACCTGCTGGAGCAGGCCCGGGCGGACCGCCGCCGGGTCGTCCTGCCGGAAGGCACCGAGGAGCGGGTGCTGCGCGCCGCCGACGTACTGCTGCGCCGCGACGTCTGCGACCTGACCCTGCTCGGGGACCCCGAGGTGATCCGCAAGAAGGCCGCCGACCTGGGCATCGACCTCGCGGCGACCCAGCTGATCGACCCGGCCACGTCCGAGCTGCGCCAGGGCTTCGCCGAGAAGTACGCGCAGCTGCGCGCGCACCGGGGCGTGACGGTGGAGCTGGCGCACGACGTCGTGGCCGACATGAACTACTTCGGCACCCTGATGGTCGAGGAGGGGCTCGCCGACGGCATGGTCTCCGGCTCGGTGCACTCCACGGCCGCGACGATCCGCCCGGCCTTCGAGATCATCAAGACCAGGCCGATGGATGCGCAGGCCCCGGGGGGAGCGTCGATCGTCTCGTCCGTCTTCTTCATGTGCCTGGCGGACCGGGTGCTCGTCTACGGCGACTGTGCGGTGAACCCGGACCCGGACGCCGAGCAGCTCGCGGACATCGCGGTCCAGTCGGCCGCGACGGCGGCCCGTTTCGGGGTCGAGCCGCGGATCGCGATGCTCTCGTACTCCACCGGCACCTCCGGCTCCGGCGTGGACGTGGACAAGGTGCGCGAGGCGACGGAGCTGGTGCGGGAGCGGCATCCGGAGCTGAAGATCGAGGGCCCGATCCAGTACGACGCGGCGGTCGAGCCGTCCGTCGCCGCCACGAAGCTGCCGGAATCCGAGGTCGCGGGCCGGGCGACGGTGCTGATCTTCCCGGACCTCAACACGGGCAACAACACCTACAAGGCCGTGCAGCGCTCGGCCGGCGCCGTGGCCGTCGGCCCGGTGCTGCAGGGTCTGCGCAAGCCGGTGAACGACCTGTCGCGCGGCGCGCTCGTCAGCGACATCGTGAACACGGTCGCGATCACCGCGATCCAGGCTCAGGCGGTGCGGGCCGAGCCGGCGTCGCCGCAGCCCGAAGGGACCGCGCACACGGATCAGGCCGCACCGGCCCACCACGCGCAGAAGGGTCCCGCGCAGACCGAGACCGTATGACCCTTGACCGCCCCCTCCCCAGAAGGCTCCGTGACTGTGACCGCGAACCGTGTCCTCGTCCTCAACTCCGGCTCGTCGTCGGTGAAGTACCAGCTGCTCGACATGCACGACGGCTCGCGGCTCGCCCTGGGCCTCGTCGAACGGATCGGTGAGGCGACGTCCCGGCTCGTCCACACCCCGCTCGTCGGCGGCGGCGCCGCCAAGCGCGAGCGCGGCGGCCCGGTCCCCGACCACGGCGCGGCCCTGAAGGCGGTCTCCGACGAGCTGGCGCAGGACGGCATGGGCCTCGACTCCCCCGAGCTCGCCGCGATCGGCCACCGGGTGGTGCACGGCGGGCTGCGGTTCACCGAGCCGACCCTGATCGACGACGATGTGCTGGCGGAGGTGGAGCGGCTGGTCCCGGTGGCCCCGCTGCACAATCCGGCGAACATCGCCGGCATCCGCACGGCCCGGGCGCTGCGGCCCGACCTGCCGCAGGTCGCGGTCTTCGACACGGCCTTCCACACGACGATGCCGGAGTCGGCCGCCCGCTACGCCCTCGACGTGGAGACCGCGGACGCGCACCGGATCCGCCGCTACGGCTTCCACGGCACGTCGCACGCGTACGTCTCGCGCCGGACGGCCGAGCTGCTCGGCAGGGACCCGTCCGAGGTGAACGTGATCGTGCTGCACCTGGGCAACGGCGCCTCGGCGTCCGCCGTCGCCGGCGGCCGGTGCGTGGACACCTCCATGGGGCTGACCCCCTTGGAGGGCCTCGTGATGGGCACCCGCTCCGGTGACATTGACCCCGCGGTTACGTTCCACCTCGAGCGGGTTGCGGGAATGTCGACGGACGAGATCGACGAACTGCTCAACAAGAAGAGCGGTCTGGTGGGGCTCTGCGGTGACAACGACATGCGGGAGATCCACCGCCGGATCGAGGAGGGGGACGAGCGCGCACAGCTCGCCTTCGACATCTACATCCATCGTCTGAAGAAGTACATCGGCGCGTACTACGCGGTACTCGGCCGGGTGGACGCGATCGCGTTCACCGCCGGAGTCGGCGAGAACGCGGCGCCGGTGCGGGAGGCAGCCGTGGCGGGTCTGGAGGAGCTCGGTCTGGCGCTGGATGCCGAGCTGAATGCGGTTCGGTCCGATGAGGCAAGGATTATTTCGGCGCCTTACGGACGGGTAGCGGTGGCCGTTGTGCCCACGGATGAGGAATTGGAGATCGCCCAGCAGACATTCGCCCTGGTCACAGGCGTTTCTTCAGAAAGCAACGCCTGAGCGCGGCACCGCCCATTTGTACTTTCCACCAGACGGAATATTCCGAGTCGAAACAAACCGATAGGATCCGCCTTATGCGCCGTTCCAAAATCGTCTGCACACTGGGCCCCGCCGTCGACTCGTACGAGCAGCTGAAAGCTCTCATCGAGGCCGGCATGAGCGTGGCCCGCTTCAACATGAGCCACGGGACCCACGCTGAGCACGAGGAGCGGTATCACCGCCTCCGCAAGGCGTCCGAGGACACCGGCCACGCGGTGGGCGTACTCGCCGACCTGCAGGGCCCCAAGATCCGTCTGGAGACCTTCGCCGAGGGACCGGTCGAGCTGGTCCGGGGTGACGAGTTCACCATCACCACCGAGGATGTCGCCGGCGACAAGTCGATCTGCGGCACCACTTACAAGGGCCTGCCGGGTGACGTCTCCAAGGGCGACCAGATCCTGATCAACGACGGCAACGTCGAGCTGCGCGTGGTCGAGGTCGACGGCGCGCGGGTGAAGACGATCGTCGTCGAGGGCGGTGTGATCTCCGACCACAAGGGCATCAACCTGCCCGGCGCGGCGGTCAACGTCCCGGCCCTTTCCGAGAAGGACGTCGAGGACCTGCGCTTCGCCCTGCGGATGGGCTGCGACCTGGTCGCGCTCTCCTTCGTGCGGGACGCGAGCGACGTCAAGGACGTCCACAAGGTGATGGACGAGGAGGGCCGCCGGGTCCCGGTCATCGCCAAGGTGGAGAAGCCTCAGGCGGTCGCCAACATGGAGGGCGTCGTGATGGCGTTCGACGGCGTGATGGTCGCGCGTGGCGACCTGGCCGTCGAGTACCCGCTCGAGAAGGTCCCGATGGTGCAGAAGCGGCTCATCGAACTGTGCCGCCGCAACGCCAAGCCGGTGATCGTGGCGACCCAGATGATGGAGTCGATGATCACCAACTCCCGCCCGACGCGCGCCGAGGCGTCCGATGTCGCCAACGCGATCCTGGACGGCGCGGACGCGGTCATGCTGTCCGCGGAGTCGTCGGTCGGCGCGTACCCGATCGAGACGGTCAAGACGATGTCGAAGATCGTCGTCGCGGCCGAGGAGGAGCTGCTCTCCAAGGGCCTGCAGCCCCTGGTCCCCGGCAAGAAGCCGCGCACCCAGGGCGGTTCGGTGGCCCGCGCGGCCTGCGAGATCGCGGACTTCCTGGGCGGCAAGGCGCTGGTCGCCTTCACCAAGTCGGGCGACACGGCCCGCCGCCTGTCGCGCTACCGCGCGGAGCAGCCGATCATGGCGTTCACGACGGACGCCGCCACCCGCAACCAGCTGACGCTCAGCTGGGGCGTGGAGTCCTTCGTCGTCCCGCACGTGGACAACACGGACGCGATGGTGGACCTGGTGGACGCGGAGGTGCTGAAGCTCCAGCGCTACAACGAGGGCGACATCATGGTCATGACGGCGGGCTCGCCCCCCGGTGTGGCGGGCACGACGAACATGGTGCGGGTGCACCACCTGGGCGGCGAGTCGCGGGACTGAGAGTCGTCTGACGGCCGACGCCTGACGGACGGCGCCTGACGAGGGCGGCACCCGGGAGTGATCCGGGGGCCGCCCTCTCTTGTTCTCCGACTTGGCGCGCGCGCCACGCGCCTGCTCTGCTTCAGCGGCGGGGCCTCAACGACAAGGCGCGAGCGGCCGCCTCGTCCTTGGACGTGCAGTTGATCGACGTCGCGATGCTGTACGCGAGCGGCTGAACAACCCCGGAGCGTCCCGCCGGGCCCCGTGCGAACCAGGGCGCAGCACGTGAACCCGCGGGCGCGTCGGTTGCCGCACACGGCTGTGGGCCGCACCCCGTTCAAGGGATACGGCCCACAGCCTTTTCGCGGCTCCCGGAGGATCAGTTCCCGGTGTTGCCACCGGTGAAGAAGTTGTGCAGTCCCGGCACCGACAGCGTTCCGCCGAACTGCCCCGCCTGCTTCACCTTGGCGTTGGTGAAGAAGGCGAACGGGACGTTCAGCGGCGGAGGGCTCGTCGGGCTGAACGTGATCGGGATGAGGCCGAAGAGGTTGCCCTTCAGCTCCTCCGTGTACATCGTCACCGTGCCGTTGCGGATCGTCGAGGTCGAGCCCTTGCTCGCCTGGACGTGCGCGGTCGTCCCGTTGGGGCCGACCACCAGCTGGTGGAGGTCCTTGATGTCCACGCCGCTTGCCGTGAACTTCAGCACCTTCTTGATCTTGCCGCTGCCCGTCTGCACCTCGACGATGCCCTTGTAGTCCAGGCCGGTCAGGGTGAGCAGCGAACTCTCCAGCACCCACGGGTCGTCCGGGAGGCGCGGGAGGCCCGGCTCCAGGTCTGCCGCGGCGAGTGCCTTCGGGTCCGACTCCGGGCACGGGAAGCGAGGCTTGGCGCCCTCGGGTATCTCCGTGTCGCTCTTGGGGTCGAGGCTCTTGACGGCCGCCTCGAGCTCCTCGGTCGTCGCCCCGGCCTTCTCCGCCGCGTCCTTGATGGCGTCCTTGGTCTTGTCCGCCGTCTCCTCCACCTTGTCGGCGGGCTTGGCCGACGGCTTCGACGGCTTGTCGGCCGGCTTCGGCTCGGCAGGCTCCTCGGACGGCTTCTGGGTCGGCTCCTCGGACGGCTTCGCCGTCTCGGTGGGCGTCGGCGTGGGCGTGGCCGTCGGCTCCTCGTCGGGGCCGTCGAACAGGTCCTTGAGCTTGTCGCCCAGACCCAGCGGGTCCAGCGGGTTCTTCGTCTCCGACTCGGTCGGAGTCGGAGCCGGGGTCGGCTTCGTCTCCGCGGGCTTCTCCGCGTCCGCCCTGCCGGGGTCGGCCGAGGGGGTGGTGCCCGGCTTCGGCTCGTCCTTGTCGGCGTCACTGCCGCTCTCGTCGGCCGGTGCGGTCGACGACGGGTCGGGCGTCTCCGACGGCTTCTCGGACGGCTTCGCCGACTCGGTGGGCTTCGGCGACTCCGACTCGGCCGGCTCGTCCGAGCGCGTCACGCACGGTCCGGGAGCGAAGGGAATGTCCTTGTCGTCGGCCAGCGCGAGCTTCGGGGTGAGGCCCATGCCGACGAAGACGGCGGTGGGCATCGCGGCCAGGGCCATCGCCTTGCCGGCCGGCCTCTGAAGCTTGGTCAGCAGCGACTTCCTCGGGGCCGCGTGCCGCGGCCCCCTTCTGACCTCTGCCCCATCGCCCCCAGCCGTGCTCAGCGGTGTGACATCACCCTGCACTGTTCCTCCCGCCGTTGGCGTGGGCAGTCGTCTCGGTCACGTTCGGGTCGTAGCCCCCGCCGGCACGGTGCTCGGGGAAGAGCGGGTCGCTCGTGTCCCCTTCGGGCTCCGGGTCGTTCTCGGGCTCGGCCGGTTCGCCGGCCGCCTTGGACGGCACCCAGGAGACCGACAGGGCACCGCCGATCAGCGACAGCAGGAAGCCGATCAGGAAACCGCCGATGTTGGAGACCGGAATCGAGATCAGCGCAAGCACGATGGCGGCAACACCCGCGAAGACCCTGACGATGGCGTGGAACCACATCGTCAGACCGAGCGTCATCAGCAGGATGCCGATGATCAGCGAGCCCGCACCCGCTGTGGTGGCCATGGCGATCGTCATGTTGCCGAGTCGCATGTCGGCGTACGGCAGGTAGGCGATCGGGAAGCCACCGAGCAGAGTGAACAGACCCGCCCAGAAAGGACGGTTGCCACGCCACGCGCGGAAGCGCAGCCGCCAGTAGGTGAACCCGCGGGAACCAGTGGACTCGGCGCTCATGGAAAACAGCTCCCTGGAAGCGGTCGTGCTCAAAGAATGTGGTGAGGTGGGCGGATCGGGCGGGGTCCTCGTACCGGCGACCCCGGCCCGTCCGAAGTGCTACAAGGAGCGGTACTCCTTAGAAGCACTCCTTGACGCCCTTGTGCAGCTTCATCTTCAGACCGCTGAGCTTGAACGTTCCGGCAGTGGTCGCCCACGCCTTCTGCTTCACACCGGTCAGCTTCGCCGACTTGGCGCGCTGCGAGAAGCCGTACGGGTTCGCCTGGGTGCCGGGCTGAATGCCCGGGTTCTTCAGCGAGCCCGCAGCGACGCCGATGTCGATGTCGCCGAACTCCGCGTCAGCCTCGAGGTCCGAGACGTCGAGGTAGATGTCCTTCGCGAACACCGGGTCGGAACCCGGGCCACCGGCCTTGAGCTCAAGGCTGACATTGCCGAGGAACGGCACCTTGGGCGTGACGACCGACTGGCACATGTTCGTGATCGTGGCAGTCTTGAAGCCGGACACGGCGACCGGAGCCGCGAAGTCCTTGCCCTCGAGGTCCTTGCCGTGAGCCACGCTGCCGTACTGGACGAAGTCGGTACCGACAAGACTGTCGGCCCTGACCTTGAACTCCTGGCCGGAGATGCTGAAGGACGCAGCGAGCGCCCCCTGTGCCAGGCCGATGCCTATCGCAGCCGTTGCGGCCACACTCGGCACCATGACAAGGGCGAACCGCTTCCATCTGGTTCCGCCACGAGCCACAGACTCCATGACTTTCCTCCTTCTCGGACGTACATCTCCGGTCCGGACCGTGGGCCCGTCCTGGGATGGGAGAAGTGCTACGTCCTCGGGAAGGAGAGCGCCTGTACTTTCAGGCGCATCCGCGTCCGAAGAACCGGCGATCACCCCCGAGCGACAACCACTGGTCGCGCCTGAACGCATCACGCACAACCTGTCGGACAGGCCCTGCCGTTCGGCAAGGACCCCCCTGTCCGCGACCGGCGCCACTGCCGCCGGCCCACTCGGTGGGGACCCAAGATCCGCATGCGCGGCTGGGGGCCGGGCTGGTGCGGTATTGGACCGAGCGTGGCCGATCGTGGTCCATTCCCCGCCGCGGCACAAGGGGGTTCGTTACCGGCTAGTAACGGCCTGATAACCACGCCACGACCGGCTGATGTCGGGCGAGTACACAGGGTGCAACCAGGTGCAGCGCCAGAAGGGGAGATTGCCGCCAATAAGCGGACAGAAGAAGCGCGTTGATTTACTACGAGTAACAGCCGCTCCGATTACCAAGTTTTGGTAAAGAGCAGTCGCCAATTGTCACTGTGTCGCCAAAACGGCGGCGGCGCCTGACCAGCGCCACCGCCGTAAACACCCCAGACCCGGCGGAACGGAACGTTCAACTCAGGGTCTTTCAAACTTGGCTCAGAACAGCACCCTGGCGAGTGCCGAACGCGCCGCCGTCACCCGCGGGTCGTCGGGTCCGACGACCTCGAAGAGTTCGAGCAGCCGCAGTCGCGCGGCGTCCCGGTCCTCGCCCACCGTGCGGCGAACCGCCTCGACCAAGCGGCCGAAGGCGTCCTCCACATGACCGCCGACCAGATCCAGGTCGGCCGCCGCGATCTGGGCGTTCACATCGTCCTGCTTCTCGGCGGCCTCCTGGCGCACCTTGGCCGGGTCCAGATCCTTGACACGGGCCAGCAGTTCGGCCTGGGCCAGGCCGAGCTTGGCCTCGGTGTTGCCCGGGTCGTCGGACAGCACGTTCTTGTACGCCTGCACGGCACCCCCGAAGTCCCCCGCGTCAAGGGCTTGTACGGCCGCTTCCAGCAGGGCGTCGTACGGACCGGCCGGCGGCGCCTGCTCGGCGGCCGCCGGGCCCGCGGCGTCCGGGTCGACCGCGACACCGGTCAGCCCGAAGCGCTCCTCGGCGACCTGCACCAGCTGGTCGAGCGTCTGACGGATCTGCGCCTCGGGGGCAGCCCCCTGGAAGAGGGGCAGCGCCTGCCCCGCGACCACCGCGAAGACCGCCGGGATGCCCTGGATCCCGAACTGCTGCATCAGCATCTGGTTGGCGTCGACGTCGATCTTGGCGAGGACGAAGCGGCCGATGTACTCCTGCGTCAGCCGCTCGAGAAGCGGGCTGAGCTGCTTGCAGGGTTCGCACCACTCGGCCCAGAAGTCGATGACGACCGGGACCTCGGCCGAACGCTGGAGTACGTCGCGCTCGAAGCCCGCCTCGTCGACGTCGATCACCAGACTGGAGGGGGGCACGGCGCCGCCGCCGCCCTGGCGGGTGGCCTCTGCACGGGCCTGCTCCGCCTTCGCCTTGGCCTCGTTGGCCGCCTTCACCGCGGCGAGGTCGACGACGCCACTCATGGACATGTTCCTAGGCTGCATGAGTACATCCTCCCCCCTCCGCGCGCGCATGTGAAAAGTCCGGCCGGAAGGCCGTCGTGCCGGTGGTGCCATGGCGCTGCGTGCTGGTCGTGCACGAGACTGCACCTGCCGGTCATGCATGGTCCTGCGTCACAGCTGTTCGGTGCGGGGTCCCCACCACGCACCTGTGGTTGTCGCGGAGCCGGTCTCAGCTTTCGCTACGGGTCGTAGCGTAACTGGATCGGCCGGGCGCATGTGAGATTCCTCCGGTGAACTGCCTCACAGCACGGCTCTTACCGGCCGGTATGGTCGCCGTCATGTGCAGCCACACCCGTCCCAAAGGCGTACGTACCGGTCGTACGGGCCGCCCCCGCAGCGCGGAGGCCGACAGCGCGATCCTCGAGGCGACTCGGGCCGCGCTCGTCGAACTGGGCTGGTCGAAGCTGACCATGGGCGATGTGGCCACCCGCGCGGGAGTCGCCAAGACGACGCTCTACCGCCGCTGGACCAACAAGAACGAGCTCGTGGTCGATGCCGTGGCCGTGCTCTTCGACGAGCTCGAACTCCCCGACCGCGGCAGCCTGATGGCCGACATACACGGCGTGGTGCTGCAGTTCGCCACGCTGCTGGAGCGGCCGGAGGCCAGGACGGCGCTGATGGCCGTGGTCGCGGAGTCGACGCGGGACGACGCGCTGCGCGTCCGTATCCGCTCGGCGATCGTGGACCGGCAGAAGCGGCTGGTCCTGGAGGGGCGGGCCCGCGCACAGGCGCGTGGTGAGCTGCCGTACGAGGCGGACGCACAGACGTCGGCACGCAACGCCGACCTGATCTTCGACGTGATCGCCGGGGCCGTCGTGCACCGGATGCTGGTGAGCGCGGAGCCGGTGGACGAGGCCTGGGTGCAGAGCTTCACCACGCTGCTGGTGTCGGGACTGGCCGCCCTGGAGGCATAGGGACGGCGAACGGGCGACGGGAGTGTCCCGTCGCCCGCCCGCTGGATCAGCACGCTCAGAAGCCCGGGGGCTCCGTGTACGTGCCCCACTCGTCCCGGAGCGCGTCGCAGATCTCGCCCAGCGTCGCCTCCGCGCGCACGGCGTCCAGCATCGGGCCGATCATGTTGGAGCCGTCCCTGGCCGCGGCCAGCATCTTCTCCAGCGAGGACTGCACGAGCGCGTCGTCACGGCCCGCCTTGCGGCCGCCGAGGGCACGCACCTGCTCGCGCTCGACCTCGTGGCTGACCCGCAGGATCTCCAGATCGCCGGTGACCGAGCCGTGGTGCACGTTGACGCCGACGACCCGCTTGTCACCCTTCTCCAGCGACTGCTGGTACTGGAAGGCGGACTCGGCGATCTCGCCGGTGAACCAGCCGTCCTCGATACCGCGCAGGATGCCCGACGTCATCGGGCCGATGGGGTGCTGACCGTCCGGGTGCGCCCGGCGGCCGCGCTCCTTGATCTGGTCGAAGATCTTCTCGGCGTCCGCCTCGATCCGGTCCGTGAGCTGCTCGACGTACCACGAACCGCCCAGCGGGTCCGCGACGTTGGCGACGCCCGTCTCCTCCATCAGCACCTGCTGGGTGCGCAGCGCGATCTCCGCGGCCTGCTCGCTGGGCAGGGCGAGGGTCTCGTCCAGGGCGTTGGTGTGCAGGGAGTTGGTGCCGCCGAGGACCGCGGAGAGCGCCTCGACAGCGGTGCGCACGACGTTGTTGTACGGCTGCTGCGCGGTGAGCGAGACGCCCGCGGTCTGCGTGTGGAACCGCAGCCACTGCGCCTTGTCGGTCTTCGCGCCGTACGTCTCCTTCATCCAGCGTGCCCAGATCCTGCGCGCCGCGCGGAACTTGGCGATCTCCTCGAAGAAGTCGAGGTGCGCGTCGAAGAAGAAGGAGAGGCCGGGCGCGAAGGTGTCCACGTCCAGACCGCGGGACAGCCCGAGTTCGACGTAACCGAAGCCGTCGGCGAGCGTGTACGCCAGCTCCTGAGCGGCCGTCGCACCGGCCTCGCGGATGTGGTAGCCGGAGACCGACAGGGGCTTGTACGCCGGAATGCCCTGCGCGCAGTGCTCCATCAGGTCGCCGATCAGACGCAGATGGGGCTCGGGCTGGAACAGCCACTCCTTCTGCGCGATGTACTCCTTGAAGATGTCCGTCTGCAGCGTGCCGTTGAGCACGGCGGGGTCGATGCCCTGGCGCTCGGCGGCGACGAGGTACATGCAGAAGACGGGCACGGCGGGGCCGCTGATCGTCATGGAGGTGGTGACGTCGCCGAGCGGGATGTCCTTGAACAGGACCTCCATGTCGGCGGCGGAGTCGATGGCGACACCGCAGTGGCCGACCTCGCCCAGCGAGCGGGGGTCGTCGGAGTCGCGGCCCATCAGGGTGGGCATGTCGAACGCCACGGAGAGCCCGCCGCCGCCGGCGGCGAGGATCATCTTGTAGCGCTCGTTGGTCTGCTCGGCGTTGCCGAAGCCGGCGAACTGCCGGATGGTCCAGGTGCGGCCGCGGTAGCCGGTCGGGTAGAGCCCGCGGGTGAAGGGGTACTCGCCGGGCCAGCCGATCCGCTCGAAGCCGTCGTAGGTGTCCCCGGGCCGGGGCCCGTAGGCGGGCTCGACCGGGTCTCCGGAGAGCGTGGTGAAGTCCGCGTCCCGCTTGCGGGCCTTGTCGTAACGGGCCTGCCAGCGTCGGCGGCCTTCCTCGATGGCGTCTGCGTCCATGCTTCGAATTTACTAGGACGTCCTAGTAAATGTCGATGGCAGACCCCCGCGAGCCGCGCTCACGGGGGTCTCGATCAGGCTTCGGCCGTCGCCGCCTTGCCGTCCGCGATCAGCGGACGGACCTCGCGGGTGATCTTCGGCTCGACAAAGAAGGAGGCCACAGGGATGCAGCCGGCCGCCAGCACCCACAGCAGCTTGCCGAACGGCCACTTCGCCTTGGAGCCGAGATCGAAGGCGAAAATCACATAGACGATGAACAGCACACCGTGGATCTGCGAGATCAACATGGTGTCGCCGGTCTCGAACCCGTACTTCAGGATGATCGCGCCCGTGAACACAAGGAGCCATACGGCCGTGACGTACGCCATCACCCGGTAGCGGGTCAGCACATTCGCTTTCATGGCACCGAGCGTAACCGGGCGCAAAGGGCGATCTTCGGGCGGGTCGGACCCCCTGCGACGCCCGTCCGCCGCTCCCCGGACCCGGCTACTTCTCGTCGAAGTCGTGCGCCGAGATCCGCAGCGGGCGCAGCATCGCGAAGATCTCCCCGCACTCCTCGGAGTCGTAGGCACCGAGCCCGAAGTCCATCTCCATGAGGTCGCGGGTGGCCGCCTCCACGACCTCCCGGCCCTTGTCGGTGATGGAGGCGAGCGTGCCGCGGCCGTCGTTCGGGTTGGGTCGCTTGGCGACCAGGCCCGACCGCACCAGGCGGTCCACGGTGTTGGTCACCGAGGTCGGATGGACCATGAGCCGCTCGCCGATCTTGGACATCGGCAGCTCACCGGCCTTGGAGAAGGTGAGCAGGACGAGCGCCTCATAGCGCGCGAAGGTCAGTCCGTACGGCCTGACGACGGAGTCGACCTCGGCGAGCAGGATCTGCTGGGCGCGCATGATCGAGGTGATGGCGGCCATCGACGGGACAGGGCCCCAGCGCTGCTGCCACAGTTCGTCGGCGCGGGCGATGGGATCGAAGGGGAGGCTGAGGGGCTTCGGCACGGCACCGACCCTACCGACTGGTCATATGGCGGTCAGCCCCGTCTCGCCCTTCGGTCCTCTGGCTTGTGGCCCCTCGCGGTCCTCGGTCCGCCGCGCCGCGGCGACCAGCAGCAGACAGAACAGCGTGCCGAGAACTCCGGCGCCGGCGACGACGGTGCCGACCGCGAAGAATTCGGCGGCGAGGCCCGCGAGTGCCATGCCGACGCCCTGGATCGTCATGAGCCCCGCGGTCATCAGGGTCATCGCCCGGCCGCGCAGCTCGTCGGGGACCGCTTCGATGAACCAGCGGTCGACGCCGAGGGTGTACGCGCTGCCCGCACCGGAGGCGACCAGGACGAGCAGCGCCCAGCCGAGGCCGGGGGTGAGCGCGTAGGCGATCAGCGGCAGCAGGGTGACGGCGGCGAGCGGCAGGGCGATACGGGCGCGGGTGCGGGGGCGCAGTACGGAACCGGCATACAGCTCACCACCGATCGTGCCGACGGGCAGGGCGCACATCAGCAGCCCGAGGCCCGCGGGGCCGATGCCGATGTCGTCCGCGTACGGGGTGGCGAGAACCTCCGGCGCGACGCTGAACATCGGCGGCACCCAGAACAGCAGCATCAGCACGCGCAGCCGCTTGTCGGCGAGGATCTGCCGGGCGCCGCTGAGCGAGGAGCGCAGCACGGCGCCGCTGTCGCTGCTGCGGGCCGGGCGGCGCCTGGTGCCGAAGCGCAGGAGGAGCGCCGAGCCGAGGAAGGTGCCGCAGGTGATGGCGAGGGCACCGCGCGGCGGCACGACGGCCAGCAGCAGTCCGCCGAGTCCGAAGCCGGTGATCACGGCGGTCTGCGACACGATGCGCAGCAGCGAGCGGCCGAGGACGAACAGGTCGCCGTCGCCGAGGATGTCGGCGAGGGTCGCGGTCCGGGTCCCGTTGAAGACGGGCGAGACCGCGGCGATGCAGCAGCGCAGCCCGAGGAGCAGGGCGACGGGGGTCACCGGCACCACCATCGCGGCGGCGCACGCGGCACAGATCAGATCGCACACGACGAGCACCCGCCGCGCCGGGTACTTGTCCGCCACCCCGGCGAGCAGGGTGCCGCCCACCAGGTACGGCAGAAAGCCGAGGGCGAAGGTGAGCGCGCTCAGCAGGGGCGAGCCGGTGAGGCGGTAGACGAGCACGGTGAGCGAGATCTCGCTGACGACGACGCCGAGCAGCGACAGGAGATGCGCGGCGAAGACGGCGCGGAACTCCCGTACGCGGAACACCTCGCGGTAGCGTCCGCCGTCCCGGCCGTCACCGCCGGACACGGGAACGTCGAGGGACACCGGAGAGCTCTCGGCGGCCCCGGGAGCGGGGGATGAGGTCATGCCCGCAGCCTGCCGACCGGCTCGACCGCCCCCTAGACTTTCGGCACCAGCCGAATCATCAGGGGTCTCATGCCGTCCTCCATGCACTTCGGAGAAGCCGATCTCCTCCGGATCAGGTTCGCCGTTTCACCGCTGTGGGAGACGCAGGAAGCCGTACGCACCCTCAAGCGGCCCGACCGGCACGGCTATCACCAGCCCTGGCTGCGGCGGATCCGGCACGATGCGGAAGGGCTGGACCTCTCGGCGCTGTGGCTGTTCATGCCCAGCCGCGGCCACTCCCCCGACTTCCTCGGTCCACCGCCTCTCGGCCCTGCGGCCTCGTTCGCCGAGGAGATCGCCGCGGTCCGGGCCGCCGATCCCGAGGCCGCGCGCCGGGACATGGCGTGGTCGCTGTCCTGCACACCGGGTGCGACCGGGACCCCGCGGGCCCAGGCGTTCCTCGCGGACCCCGCCCGCGCGGTGCAGGAGCTCGCCGATCTGGTGGAGCACGTCTGGCATGTGCTGGTGGAGCCGGACTGGCCCCGGCTGCGCGCGCTGCTGGAGGCGGATGTGGCCTTCCACTCGCGACGGTTGGCCGACACCGGTCTGGAGGGCCTGTTCTCGGATCTGCACCCCCGGCTGAGCTGGTCCGACGGCACACTCACGCTGGCGACGCCCTTCGACCATGTCCGCGATCTCGACGGTCAGGGCCTGATGCTGATGCCGAGCGCGTTCTGCTGGCCGGACATCGTCACCGGCTTCGAGCCGCCCTGGCAGCCGACGGTCGCCTACCCGGCGCGCGGTATCGGCGCCCTGTGGTCGGAGCCCGCCGAGTCCACGCCGGGCGCACTGTCCCGGTTGCTCGGCCCGAAGCGCGCCGCCGTCCTCATCGCTCTCGACGAACCGGCCGGCACCAGCACCCTCGCCCACCGTCTGGGCCTCGCGCCGTCCTCGGTCTCCGCGCACCTGTCCGTCCTGCGCGAAGCGGGCCTGCTGGTCTCGCGCCGCTACGGCCACCAGGTGCTGTACGAACGGACACCGCTGGGCATCGCGTTGACGGCGCCGCAGCCGGGCGTCTGACGACGGCGGGGCCGGAGCGCATACGGAGAAAGCCCCTGGCCGACGAGAACCAGGGGCTGACCGGATGCGCTCCGAAAGGTCGCGGATCAGGCGGACAGGTGCCGTTCCACCGTCTCCACCTTCGAGGTGAGGCCGTCCTCGACGCCCGGCCTGATGTCGGCCTTGAGCACCAGAGAGACGCGCGGCGCGCGGGCCTCGACCGCGGCGACGGCGCGGTGGACCACGTCCATCACCTCGTCCCACTCGCCCTCGATCGAGGTGAACATGGCGTCGGTGCGGTTCGGCAGGCCGGACTCGCGGACGACGCGGACGGCGTCGGCGACGTACTCCCCGACGTCCTCGCCCACTCCCAGCGGCGTGACGGAAAAGGCGACGATCATGCGCTGACCGTGCCCTCGCGGCGGGCGCGGGAGGCGATGACCTCGTCCTCGGCGGCGCGCTTGAGCTTGCGCTCGGCGTAGAAGCCGCCGAAGGGGAGGACGGAGAGCACGAAATAGAGGGCCGCCGTCGTCAGGTTCCACTTGGTGCGGTTCCAGGCGTCGAGCCAGAAGAGCACGTAGACAACGAAGAGCAGCCCGTGGATCGCGCCCATCACCGGAACCGCGTTGAACTCGGTCGTGCGCTTGAGCACCGAGCACACGAGCAGCAGCAGGAAGGACACGGCCTCCGGCACGGAGACCAGGCGGAGGCGGTGGAGGGAGGAGGCGGTCTTGATGTCCACGGGGGCACCTTCGGTGGGAGAGGCAGCAGTGATCTTGTGAACGCACTCACAAGCGCTGCCCCATTGTGGCAGCCGTCTTTGCCAAGGCTTGGCCGGGGGTCCGCACCGGAGTCCGAGATCTTCCCTGAGGCCCTGTTCGTGCAGGGCACGGCCGGTTAACGTCTCTCCGTGGCAATGTTCCGGCTCCAAGGGAGCAAAGTGCTCGCCGTCGACATGACCGGCGACGCCGTCAAAGCGAAGAACGGCTCAATGGTCGCGTACGACGGCCAGATGGCCTTCAAGAAGATGTCCGGTGGCGGTGAGGGCATCCGCGGCATGGTGACCCGCCGGCTCACCGGCGAGCAGATGACCGTGATGGAGGTGAAGGGGCAGGGCACCTGCTACTTCGCCGACCGGGCGTCCGAGATCAACCTGGTGAACCTGCACGGCGACAAGCTGTACGTCGAGGCGAGCAATCTGCTCTGCACCGACGCCGGCCTGCGCACCGGGACCAGTTTCACCGGGCTGCGCGGCGGTGCGACGGGCAACGGCCTGTTCACCACCACCGTCGAGGGCACCGGCCAGGCCGCGATCATGTCGGACGGTCCGGCGGTGGTGCTGCGGGTGACACCGCAGTACCCGCTCTCCGTCGACCCCGGCGCGTACATCGCCCACCAGGGCAACCTCCAGCAGAACTTCCAGTCCGGCGTGACCTTCCGGACCATCATGGGCGAGGGCGGCGGCGAGGCGTTCCAGATCCGCTTCGAGGGCGACGGACTGGTCTACGTCCAGCCCAGCGAGCGGAACACCATCGGGGGCGATGTCTGATGCCGTTCCGCGAGATCAACTCCAAGATGGTCGAGGCGACGATCGCCCCCGGCCAGAAGATGTTCAGCCAGCGCGGCGCCATGCTCGGCTACCGCGGCGAGGTCTCCTTCACACCGAACATCCAGGGCGGCCAGGGCGGCCTGGCGTCGATGATCGGCCGGCGTGTGGCCAACGAGGCCACACCGCTGATGACGGTCGAGGGCAACGGCACGGTGATGTTCGGCCACGGCGGCCATCACATCCAGGTCATCCAGCTCACCGGCGACACCCTGTTCGTGGAGGCCGACCGGCTGCTCGCGTTCGACGGGACGCTCACCCAGGGCACGATGTTCATGGGCTCGCAGGGCGGGGTCATGGGCATGGTGCGCGGCCAGGTGACGGGCCAGGGCCTGTTCACCACGACCCTCAAGGGCCATGGCGCGGTGGCGGTGATGGCCCATGGCGGTGTGATCGAGCTGCCGATCACCCCCGGGCGGGCGGTGCATGTGGACCCGCAGGCCTACGTGGCGCACCACGGCGACGTCCGCAACAAGCTCTCCACCGCGCTCGGCTGGCGCGACATGGTCGGGCGCGGCTCGGGCGAGGCGTTCCAGCTCGAGCTGACCGGCAGTGGCGCGGTGTACGTACAGGCCTCGGAGGAGAAGCTGTGAGCGGTCCCGTGGTGTTCGACCCCATGACGCTGCCGAGCGACGACAACGTCAACGCGTACACCTTCTGTGTGGAACTCAAGGGCAGCCAGTGGTTCCTGCAGAAGGGGAAGATGATCGCCTACTACGGGCGCATCGACTTCAACGGCATCGGCCACGGCCGGCTGGACCGGCTGATGCGCACCTCCTTCCATTCGCCGCTGCACGCGAGCGACTGGGTGGTGGCCGAGGGCAGCGGCAAGATGCTGCTCGCCGACCGCGCCTTCGACGTCAACTCCTTCGACCTGGACAACGGCAATCTGACGATCAGGTCCGGGAATCTGCTCGCCTACCAGCCGACGCTGGCCCTGAAGCAGTCGATCGTGCCGGGCTTCCTGACACTGATCGGAACCGGCAAGTTCGTCGCGGCGTCCAACGGGCCCGTGGTGTTCATGGAGCCCCCGATCCGAGTGGATCCGCAGGCGCTGGTGGGCTGGGCCGACTGCCCCTCCCCTTGCCACCACTACGACCACGGCTATATGACGGGCGTGATGGGAGGGCTGCGCGCGATGACGGGGATCGGCGGGGCCTCCGGGGAGGAGCACCAGTTCGAGTTCATCGGTGCGGGCACCGTGCTGCTCCAGTCGTCCGAGGCGCTGATGGCCGAGATCGCGACGGGCGCCGCGCCGCAGCAGGCCGGGGTGCCGGGCGGTGGCTCGGGAGCTCCGGGCCAGCACGGGGCCAACCCGCGGCTGCCGGGTCAGCTGGGGGACCTCCAGCGTCGCTTCGGCCTGTGAACGGTAGCCTGCGGAGTGTAACGTCGAACGCCTGCACCCACGCGTACGCTGCGCATCTGCGTGGGCCGGGTGCCCGGCTTCACACTCCCATTTCGTCCGTCTTTCAACTTCTTAGGTAGAATCCATATATGGAGACCGAGACGGCCACCCGCTGGCTGACCGATGACGAGCAGTGCGCCTGGCGCACTCACCTGGACGTCAGCCGACTGCTGATGCACCAGCTCGAGAAGGACCTCCAGCCGTTCGGCCTGACCAACAACGACTACGAGATCCTGGTCAACCTCTCGGAGTCCGCCGAACAGCGCATGCGGATGAGCGACCTCGCCGCGGCCACCCTTCAGTCGAAGAGCCGCCTGTCCCACCAGATCACCCGCATGGAGAACGCGGGCCTGGTCCGCCGGGTGAACTGCGAGTCCGACCGGCGCGGGCTGTATGCCGTGCTCACCGACCAGGGCATGGAGACCATGCAGAAGGTCGCGCCCCACCATGTCGCGTCCGTGCGCAAGCACTTCATCGACATGCTGACGCCGGAGGCCCTCGCGGACCTGCGGGAGTCGCTGTCTCCGGTCGCCGACCATCTGCGCGGCAGGCGCGGCAAGGTCTAGCGAGTCCGGCGGGGCGCCCTCAAGCGGCGGGCAGGCGCAGCTCGAACAGGGCGCCGCCCGCCGGGGCCCGCCGCACCGTGAGCGTGCCCCCGTGCCGCTCGGCCACGTCCCGGGCGATGGCGAGCCCCAGACCCGCGCCGCCCTCGTCCCTCGTGCGGGCGTCGTCGAGCCGGACGAACCTCTCGAAGATCCGCTCCTGTTCCTCGTCCGGGACGCCGTCGCCGTCATCGGCGACGGCGAGCACCACATGGCGTCCGTCCCTGGTCACGGACGCGGTGACCGAGGCGCGGGCGTGACGCTGGGCGTTGTCCAGGAGGTTGCCGAGGATGCGGGCCAACTGCCCGCGCGATCCTGACACTTCCGGTCCGTCCGCGGCCTCCACGGTGACCGGGATGCCGTCACCCGTGCGCTGCGAGGCCTCCTCCCTAACCAGCGCGGCCAGATCCAGCCGGCTCCGGCCGGGCCGCTCCCCCGCGTCCAGCCGGGCGAGCAGCAGCAGATCGGCGGCGAGCTGCTGGAGCCGTACGGTGTCGGCGACCGCGCCCGGCACATCCAGCAACTCCGGGTGCGCCGCGCCCACTTCGAGCTGTGTGCGCAGCGAGGCGATGGGGCTGCGGAGCTCGTGCGAGGCATCCGCGACAAAGGCCCGCTGCCGTTCGACGGAGGCCTCCAGCGCCGCCAGCGTCTCGTTGGTCGTCCGGGCGAGCCGGGCGACCTCGTCACGCGAACCGGGCTCCGGAACACGGCGGGACAGATCCTCGGAGGCCGTGATGGCCGCCATCTCGCTCCGGATGCCCTCGACGGGTTCGAGGGCCCGCCGGGTCACCAGCCAGGTCACGCCCGCGACCACCGCGAGCAACAGGGGCAGGCCGACCAGCATGGCCTCGCGGACGGTCTTCACGGCGTCCTGCTCGGCGGCGAGCGGCGCGCCCGCATAGACGGTGAAGGTGCCGCCCTCGCCCCGTGCCGCTTCGACGGCGGCGAAACGGTACGCGGCGCTCTCGCCCTCCACGGTGGCGCTGCCCGAACTGAACCGCGGCTCGTCGGCCGAGACCTCGCCGGGCGGAGGATCGTCGTCCTGCTCCCCCTGGTCCCCGTCGGCGTCTCCGTCGGCGTCCCCGTCCGCGGCCGTCGGGGCCGCCTGGGGCCTGATCGCGTCGCTGGCGGTGCCGGAGATCTTCTCCAGGCCCTCGCTCACGGCGACCACGCGGCCGTTCTCGCCGACGACCTGGACGGGACGCTCGTCCCCGTCCGGGAGGTCGAGCCGGCCGTACGGCGTGCCGAGCGCGATCTGTGCGGCGGTCTCCCTGGCGGTGACCTCGGCCTGGAGATCCGCCTGGTCGATGAGGTTCGCGCGCAGGACGAGGAGCAACGAGACACCCGCGGCGATCAGGGCCACGGCGACCACGACCGTGGCGCCGAGTGCCGCTCTGGCGCGTACGGACCTCATCAGGCGGCCACCAGCCGGTAGCCGGCGCCGCGCACCGTCTGGATCCGCTCGGCGCCGAGCTTGCGGCGCAAGGCGCTGATGTAGACCTCGATGATGTTGGGGTCGCCGTCGTAGGCGAAGTCCCAGACGTGCTCGAGGATCTGCGCCTTGCTGACGACATCGCCCGGGCGTACGGCGAGCTGCTCGAGAACGGCGAACTCCTTCGCCGTGAGGGCGGCCTCCTCCTCACCGCGGAACACCCGGCGGGCCGCGGTCTCGATGCGCAGGTCACCGACGGTGAGCACGGGCGAGCCCCCGGAGGGTCCGCGGCGGCGCAGCAGCGCCTTCACCCTGGCGACGAGGACGACGTACGAGAAGGGCTTGGTCAGGTAGTCGTCGGCTCCCGTGTCGAGACCCTCGGCCTCGTCGTACTCGCCGTCCTTGGCCGTGAGCATCAGGATGGGCACGTCGTGGCCGGCGGCACGCAGGGCACCGCAGACCCGGTAGCCGTTCATCCCGGGCAGCATGATGTCGAGGACGACCAGGTCGTAGGTGCCCTCCGAGGCCCGGTGAAGCCCTTCCAGGCCGTCGTGGACCACGTCCACGGCGTACCCCTCGGCCGTCAGTCCCCCGGCAAGGGACAGAGCGAGCCGTTTCTCGTCCTCCACGATCAGCAGGCGCATGTGCTCAGGGTCGCAAACGGAAGCTGAAGAACCCTTCAGGTGGCTTCAGCTCCGGTTCAGCATCGTCGAGCGAGATTGGTCCCCGTCGCACAGAACCCGATTGGGGAGGAACCCTCATGAAGCGCAAGATCCTTATCGCCACCGTTGCCGCGGCTGCCCTGGTGGGTGGCGGAACGTACACGGCGGTCGCCGCGTCGGGCGACGACCCGGCCCCCTCGTCGAAGATCACCGCGTCCGAGGCCGCGGGCGCGGCACTGGCGAAGTCGCCCGGCGCGGTGGAGTCGGTGGACCTCGACGACGACGGAGACCGCGCCTGGCACGTGGACGTGCTGGGCAAGGACAACCGGACGCACGAGGTGAAGGTGGACGCGAAGACGGGCGGGGCGTCGGTGTCGCAGCAGACCGACGACGACGGCCGGGACGACGCCGAGGACGCCTCGGAGCGTGCCGCGCTCCGTACGGCGAAGGTCGACGCCGCAGCGGCGGGGGCCGCGGCCCTGGAGCTCCGGCCCGGCACGGTGACCGAGGCCGAGTTCGACGACGGCCGCTGGGAGGTGGAGGTCCGCGGGACGGACGGCCGGTCCCACGATGTGCACGTGGACGCGAAGACGGGCAAGGCAACGGCGTCCGCAGACACCTCGGACGACACCTCGGACAAGGCTTCGGACGACGGTGCGAAGGACTCCGACGGCTCGGACGACTGACGCGTCGAGGCCATGCCTTCGAGCGCCGGACGGGCTGATCTCCCCCCAGCCCGTCCGGCGCCTCGTCGACGATCGAGGGATGCGGGGCAGATCCCCGCAAGAGGCCAAGCCGGGGCAGGGGATCGCCGCACGGGGTCCGGGCAGATCCCCGCCCGCGGCCGCACACCGCGGGCCACCCACGCGGGGTCAGACCCCCTCACGCGGCCGCACGCCGGTGGCAGGAAGTCCGGGGCAAAGCCCCGCTGAAGGCCGGACGCCAGTGGCGCGGGGTCCGGGTGAGAACCCCGCGCAAGGTCCTGGCCCGCCGACCGAGCCGCGGGGTCAGGACCCCGCACGCCGCCGCACACCGCAGGGCAAGAGCCCGGGTCAGGACCCCGCACGGCACCGCACCGCCGGCAAGGACCCGTCAGGACTCCGTGAGGCCCGCCACCAGTTCGTCGGCCGCCGTGTACGGGTCCAGTTCGCCCGCCACGATCCGTTCCGCCAGCGAACCCAGCCTGCGGTCGCCGTGCAGATCGCCGATCCGCTGGCGCAGGGCCGTCACGGCGATCGTCTCGACCTCGTTCGCCGCACGCGCCGCGCGGCGCTCGGCCAGTACGCCGTGCTCCTCCATCCAGGCACGGTGCTTCTCCAGCGCCTCGACGACCTCGTCGATGCCCTCGCTCCGCGCGGCGACCGTCTTCACGATCGGCGGCCGCCAGGCGCCGGGGCCACGCGCCTCGCCCAGGCCGAGCATGTGGTTCAGCTCGCGGGCGGTCGCGTCCGCGCCGTCGCGGTCCGCCTTGTTGACGACGTAGACGTCACCGATCTCGAGAATGCCCGCCTTCGCCGCCTGGATGCCGTCGCCCATACCGGGGGCGAGCAGCACGACGGAGGTGTCGGCCTGCGAGGCGATCTCCACCTCGGACTGCCCCACACCTACCGTCTCGACCAGGATCACGTCGCAGCCGGCCGCGTCCAGCACCCGGATCGCCTGCGGGGCCGCCCAGGCCAGACCGCCCAGATGACCACGTGTGGCCATGGAGCGGATGTAGACGCCCGGATCGGAGGCGTGCTCCGACATCCGGACCCGGTCTCCGAGCAGCGCACCGCCCGAGAAGGGCGAGGAGGGGTCGACGGCCAGCACCGCCACCCGCTTCCCCGCCTTTCGGTACGCGGTCACCAGCGCGGAGGTCGAGGTGGACTTGCCGACACCGGGCGAGCCCGTCAGGCCCACCACATACGCCCCGCCGGCCAGCGGAGCCAGCGCCGCCATCACCTCGCGCAGCTGTGGGGACGCCCCCTCCACCAGCGAGATCAGCCGGGCCACTGCCCGCGGCCTGCCCTCTCTCGCCTGGGCGACGAGCTGGGGGACGTCCACCATTGCCGTGCTCCTTCGCTCGACTTACTTCGCCGGGACGCGGACGATCAGCGCGTCGCCCTGACCACCACCACCGCACAGCGCGGCCGCACCCACGCCGCCGCCACGCCGCTTCAGCTCCAGCGCCAGGTGCAGAACCACGCGGGCGCCGGACATGCCGATCGGGTGGCCGAGGGCGATCGCGCCACCGTTGACGTTCACCTTTTCCGGGGACACCCCCAGGTCCTTCATCGACTGCACGGCCACCGCGGCGAACGCCTCGTTGATCTCGATGAGGTCGACGTCGTCAATGGTCAGACCCTCCTTGCCCAGCGCGTGCCGGATGGCGTTGGAGGGCTGCGACTGCAGGGAGTTGTCGGGGCCGGCGACATTGCCGTGGGCGCCGATCTCGGCGATCCACTCGAGCCCGAGCTCCTCGGCCTTCGCCTTGCTCATCACGACGACCGCCGCCGCACCGTCGGAGATCTGCGAGGAGGTACCGGCGGTGATCGTGCCGTCCTTGGCGAACGCGGGACGCAGCCTGCCCAGCGACTCGGCCGTCGTCTCGGCGCGGATGCCCTCGTCCTTGGAGAACAGGATCGGGTCGCCCTTGCGCTGTGGGATCTCGACGGGCGTGATCTCCGCCTCGAAGAGGCCGTTCTTCTGCGCGGCCGCGGCCCGCTGGTGCGACTGCGCCGCGATCTCGTCCTGCTCGGGACGGGCGATGCCGAGCCGGGTGTTGTGCTTCTCCGTGGACTCGCCCATGGCGACGTTCTCGAAGGAGTCGGTCAGGCCGTCGTACGCCATGGAGTCGAGCATCTCGATCGCGCCGTACTTGTAGCCCTCGCGGGACTTCGGCAGCAGGTGCGGCGCGTTCGTCATGGACTCCTGGCCGCCGGCGACGACGATGTCGAACTCACCGGCGCGGATCAGCTGGTCGGCCAGGGCGATGGCGTCGAGCCCGGACAGACAGACCTTGTTGATCGTCAGCGCCGGGACGTTCATCGGAATGCCGCCCTTGACCGCGGCCTGGCGGGCGGGGATCTGGCCCGCGCCGGCCTGCAGCACCTGACCCATGATCACGTACTGCACCTGGTCACCGCCGATGCCCGCGCGGTCCAGGGCCGCCTTGATGGCGAAGCCACCGAGGTCGGCGCCGGAGAAGGACTTGAGAGAGCCGAGCAGCCGTCCCATGGGCGTCCGGGCGCCCGCGACGATCACTGAGGTGGTACCGGTCGTTCCAGACATGAGACAGGATCCCCTTCCAGCACGGAGCTGAGGAGTGAACGAGGGTTTACCTCAATGTACTGAGCGGTACTGCTCCGGGTCATCGGGCAGCCGGTGTGATCGCGCGCACGTTGCGTAATCACCGCTCGTAGCGCTGCACTGGGACCATGCTGACGCGAATCGACCACATCGGGATCGCCTGTTTCGACCTCGACAAGACTGTTGAGTTCTACCGGGCCACGTACGGCTTCGAGGTGTTCCACTCCGAGGTCAACGAGGAGCAGGGCGTCCGGGAGGCCATGCTCAAGATCAATGCGACGTCCGACGGCGGCGCCTCCTACCTGCAGCTGCTGGAGCCCACCCGGGAGGACTCCGCGGTGGGCAAGTGGCTGGCCAAGAACGGCGAGGGCGTCCACCACATCGCCTTCGGCACGGCCGATGTCGACGGCGACGCCGCCGACATCCGTGGCAAGGGTGTGCGTGTTCTCTACGACGAGCCGCGTATCGGCTCGATGGGCTCTCGTATCACTTTTCTCCACCCCAAGGACTGCCATGGCGTCCTCACCGAACTCGTCACCTCTGCAGCGGAGCACTGACCTCTGGATTCCCGGCCCGGTAGAGTGGGCGATTCCGGGCCGGGGCCGGGTCGGGGCCGCGCCGCGTCCCCTCCGTTGATCTGTCACCATTCCCCGGGGGCCGTTCGCCGGCGAACGGTGCTTGTACGGAGACAGTTGCGACCAGGGGACGGATGGGACCGCGCAGTGCGGGGCTACGAACGCCAGGAGAGCCACCGAGCTGACGACGACCACCTCTCGCGGTTCGAAGCCGAGATGGACCGGCTGAAGACCGAGCGGGAGAAGGCCGTCCAGCACGCCGAGGACCTCGGTTACCAGGTCGAGGTGTTGCGCGCCAAGCTCCATGAGGCGCGTCGCAGCCTTGCCTCCCGTCCTGCGTACGAGAGCGCCGACATCGGCTACCAGGCCGAGCAGCTGCTCCGTAACGCACAGATCCAGGCCGACCAGCTGCGCACGGACGCCGAGCGCGAGCTGCGCGATGCCCGCGCCCAGACGCAGCGCATCCTCCAGGAGCACGCCGAGCACCAGGCCAGGCTCCAGGCCGAACTGCACACCGAGGCCAACCAGCGCCGCCAGCGTCTCGACCAGGAGCTGGCCGAGCGGCGCCAGACCGTCGAGGCGCACGTCAACGAGAACGTCGCCTGGGCCGAGCAGCTGCGCGCCCGCACCGAGGCCCAGGCCCGCCGGCTCCTGGAGGAGTCGCGCGCCGAGTCCGAGAAGTCGCTGGCCGCCGCCCGCGCCGAGGCCGCCCGGGTCGCCGAGGAGGCGGCCCGTCGCCTCGGCTCCGAGACGGAGTCGGCGCGCACCGAAGCCGAAGCGATCCTGCTGCGCGCCCGCAAGGACGCCGAGCGTCTGCTGAACGCCGCGTCCAACCAGGCGCAGGAGGCCACCAGCCACGCCGAGCAGCTGCGCACCTCGACCAGCGCCGAGTCCGACCAGGCCCGCCAGCAGGCCGCCGAGCTCAAGAGCACGGCCGAGCAGCGGATGCAGGAGGCCGAGGTCAAGCTCCGCGAGGCCCGCGCCGAGGCCGACAAGGTGGTCGCCGAGGCCAAGGACGCGGCCGCCAAGCAGCTGGCGTCCGCCGAGTCGGTCAACGAGCAGCGCACCCGGACCGCCAAGGCGGAGATCGCGCGGCTGGTCGGCGAGGCCACCACCGAGTCCGAAGCGATCAAGGCGGACGCCGAGCAGGCGCTCGCCGATGCCCGCGCCGAGGCCGAGAAGGTCGTCGCGGCCGCCGCCGAGAAGGCCCGTACATCGGTCGCCGAGGACTCCGCGGCCCAGCTCGCGAAGGCGGCCCGTACCGCCGAGGAGGTCCTCACCAAGGCGTCCGACGACGCCCGGGAGACCACCCGCAAGGCGGGCGAGGAGGCCGAGCGGATCCGCCGCGAGGCCGAGGCGGAGGCGGACCGGCTGCGCGGCGAGGCCGCCGAACAGGCCGACCAGCTCAAGGGCGCCGCCAAGGACGACACCAAGGAGTACCGCGCCAAGACCGTCGAGCTGCAGGAGGAGGCGCGCCGGCTGCGCGGCGAGGCCGAGCAGCTGCGTGCCGAGGCGGTCGCCGAGGGCGAGCGGATCCGCGGCGAGGCCCGCCGGGAGGCCGTCCAGCAGATCGAGGAGGCGGCCAGCACCGCCGAGGAGCTGCTGACCAAGGCCCGCACCGACGCCGACGAGCTGCGCTCCACCGCGAGCTCCGACAGCGAGCGGGTGCGGACCGAGGCGATCGAGCGCGCCACCACGCTGCGCCGGCAGGCCGAGGAGACCCTGGAGCGCACCCGCGCCGAGGCGGAGCGGCTGCGCAACGAGGCGGAGGAGCAGGCGGACTCCGTCAGGGCGGCTGCCGAGCAGGCGGCCGAGGCCGTGCGCGAGGAGACCGAGCGCGGTGTGGCTGCCCGTCAGAAAGAGGCCGCCGAGGAGCTGACCCGGCTGCACCGGGAGGCCGAGGCGCGGCTTGCGTCCGCCGAGGAGAACCTCACCGACTCCCGCGCCGAGGCCGAGCGCATCCGCCGCGAGGCTTCCGAGGAGAACGAGCGGCTGCGCACGGAGGCCGCGGAGCGCATCCGTACGCTGCAGGCGCAGGCCGAGCAGGAGGCCGAGCGGCTGCGCACCGAAGCCGCGGCCGACTCGTCGACGACGCGCGCCGAGGCGGAGAACATCGCCGTACGGCTGCGCAGCGACGCGGCGAACGAGGCGGAGCGGCTCAAGAACGAGGCGCAGGACACCGCCGACCGGCTGCGCGCGGAGGCCGCGGCCGCTGCCGAGCGGGTGGGCGCCGAGGCCGCCGAGGCCCTGGGCGCGGCGCAGGAAGAGGCCGTACGCCGTCGCCGCGAGGCCGAGGAGATCCTCGAGTCCGCGCGCGGCGAGGCGGACCAGGAGCGTGAGCGGGCCCGCGAGCAGAGCGAGGAACTCCTCGCCTCCGCGCGCAACCGCGTGGAGGAGGCCCAGACCGAGGCGCAGCGGCTGGTCGAGGAGGCGGACCGCCGCTCGACCGAGATGGTCGCCGCCGCCGAGCAGACGGCCAAGCAGGTGCGGGACTCCGTTCAGGGGCTGCACGAGCAGGCCGAGCAGGAGATCACGGGTCTGCGGTCCGCCGCGGAGCACGCGGCCGAACGCACCCGGGCCGAGGCGCAGGACGAGGCGGACCGGGTCCGCTCCGACGCACACGCCGAGCGGGAGCGGGCCGCCGAGGACGCGGCCAGGCTGCGCACCCGTGCCCAGGAGGAGACCGACGCGGCGAACGTTCTCGCCGAGCGGACCGTCACGGAAGCGATCACGGAGTCGGACCGGCTGCGGGCCGACACCGCCGAGTATGTACAGCGGATGCGTACGGAGGCGTCCGACGCGGTCGCCGCCGCCGAGCAGGACGCGGCCCGAGGCCGGGCCGAGGCGCGCGAGGACGCCAACCGGATCCGTTCGGAGGCCGCCGCCCAGGCGGACCTGCTGATCAACGAGGCGACGAGCGAGGCCGAGCGGGTCAGGTCCGAGAGCGACGGCATCCTGGACGAGGCGCGGCAGGCCGCCGACAAGCGCCGCGGAGACGCCGCGTCCCAGGCCGACCAGCTCATCAACGAGGCGTCCGGCGAGGCGGAGCGGCTGCGCGCCGAGGCCGCCGAGACGGTCGGCTCGGCCCAGCAGGCGGCCGAGCGCATCAAGGCCGAGGCGCTGAAGCTCAAGGCGGAGGCCGAGGCCGCTGCCGAGCAGATGAGGGCCGAGGCGCGCGCGGAGGCCGACCGGACCGTCGACGAGGCGCGCGAGGCCTCGTCCAAGCGCCGCGCGGACGCCGCCGAGCAGGCCGACCAGCTCGTCAACAAGGCCCAGGAGGAGGCGCTGCGCGCCGCTCTGGAGGCCGAGGAGCAGTCCGACACGATGGTCGGCGCGGCCCGCATAGAGGCCGACCGGCTGGTGTCCGAGGCCACGGTCGAGGGCAACTCCCTGGTGGAGAAGGCCCGTACGGACGCCGACGAGCTGCTGGTCGGTGCCCGCCGCGACGCCACCGCGATAAGAGAGCGCGCCGAGGACCTGCGGACCCGGATCGAGAGCGAGATCGAGGAGCTGCACGAGCGGGCCCGCCGGGAGACCTCCGAGCAGATGAAGTCGGCGGGCGAGCGGGTCGACCAGCTGGTGAAGGCCGCCACCGAGCAGCAGGCCGAGGCCGAGGCGAAGGCCAAGGAGCTGGTGTCCGAGGCCAATTCGGAGGCCGGCAAGGTCCGTATCGCCGCGGTGAAGAAGGCCGAGGGCCTCCTGAAGGAGGCCGAGCAGAAGAAGGCCGAGCTCATCCGCGAGGCCGAGAAGATCAAGGCCGACGCGGTGGCGGAGTCCGAGCGTCTGGTCGCCGAGGGGCAGCGCGAGCTCGATGTGCTGGTGCGGCGGCGCGAGGACATCCAGGCGGAGATTTCCCGTGTCCAGGATGTTCTCGAAGCGTTGGAGTCTTTCGAGGCGCCCGGCGGGGGTAAGGAAGGCGGAGTCAAAGCAGGTGCGACAGCGGGGGTTACACGTTCGAGTGGCAAGTCGTCCGAGAGCTAGCCACTCAAAAGGCTGGACATTCTCCAGATCAAACGGGCATCCGCTCGATGACACGCCGCTTCGGCCCCTAGGATTCCCCCTATCACCTCACCGGTCTCATTCGACAGGAACCCCATGAGCGACACTTCCTCCCCCTTCGGCTTCGAGCTCGTGCGGCGTGGTTACGACCGCGGTCAGGTGGACGACCGCATTACCAAGCTCGTCGCCGACCGTGATAGTGCTCTGGCCCGAATCACCTCACTGGAAAAGCGCATCGAGGAGCTCCACCTCGAGACGCAGAACGCCCAGGCCCAGGTCAGCGACGCGGAGCCGTCGTACGCCGGTCTCGGAGCGCGCGTCGAGAAGATCCTCCGCCTCGCCGAGGAGGAGGCGAAGGACCTGCGCGAGGAGGCCCGCCGCGCGGCCGAGCAGCACCGCGAGCTCGCCGAGTCCGCCGCCCAGCAGGTGCGCAACGACGCCGAGTCGTTCGCCACCGAGCGCAAGGCGAAGGCCGAGGACGAGGGCGTCCGGATCGTCGAGAAGGCCAAGGGCGACGCTTCCACGCTGCGCAGCGAGGCGCAGAAGGACGCGCAGTCCAAGCGTGAGGAGGCCGACGCGCTCTTCGAGGAGACCCGCGCCAAGGCCGCCCAGGCCGCCGCGGACTTCGAGACGAACCTCGCCAAGCGCCGCGAGCAGTCCGAGCGCGACCTGGCGTCGCGTCAGGCGAAGGCCGAGAAGCGCCTGGCGGAGATCGAGCACCGCGCCGAGCAGCTGCGCCTGGAGGCCGAGAAGCTGCGCACGGACGCGGAGCGCCGCGCCCGTCAGACGGTGGAGACGGCCCAGCGCCAGGCCGAGGACATCGTGGCCGACGCCAACGCCAAGGCCGACCGGATCCGCAGCGAATCGGAGCGCGAGCTGGCGGCGCTCACCAACCGCCGCGACTCGATCAACGCCCAGCTGACCAACGTCCGCGAGATGCTGGCCACGCTGACCGGTGCCGCCGTGGCCGCGGCCGGCACCCCTGCCGACGACGAGCCGATCTCGCGCGGCGTCCCGGCCCAGCAGTCCCGCTAAGGTCCCGCGGTTGTCCTCCGGAGTGCCCGGTGCCCTTGTGGCGCCGGGCACTCGGCCGTTCCGAGCGGGGTCAGAAAGTGTCCTCCGCCCGGTGGCGAATGACCCCCTCCGCCCTTAGCGTGGCGGCATGATCGAGCTCGAGGGCCTCACCAAACGCTTCGGCAGCAAGGTTGCCGTCGACCATCTGTCGTTCCAGGTACGGCCGGGAGTGGTCACCGGCTTCCTCGGTCCGAACGGCGCCGGCAAGTCGACGACGATGCGGATGATGCTCGATCTCGACAACCCGACGAGCGGCAGCGTCCGGATCGACGGCAAGCACTACCGCGATCTCGAGGAACCGCTCAAGTACATCGGTGCGCTGCTGGACGCCAAGGCCATGCACGGCGGGCGCAGCGCCTACAACAACCTTTTGTGCCTGGCCCAGGCGAACCGCATCCCCGCCGCCCGGGTCTCTCAGGTCCTGGACGTCGTCGGGCTCACCGCGGTGGCGAAGAAGAAGTCGAAGGGCTTCTCGCTCGGTATGGGCCAGCGGCTGGGAATCGCCTCGGCGCTGCTCGGCGATCCGGAGATCCTGATGTTCGACGAGCCGGTCAACGGCCTGGACCCCGAGGGAATTCACTGGATCCGCAATCTGATGAAGCAGCTGGCGGGCGAAGGACGAACGATCTTCGTCTCCTCGCATCTGATGAGCGAAATGGCCCTGACCGCCGATCACTTGATCGTGATCGGACAGGGCCGGCTGCTGGCGGACACATCGATGGCTGATTTCATTCACGAGAACTCCAGAAGTTATGTGCGGATGCGCTCGCCGCAGCAGGAGCGACTTCGCGATGTCCTGCACGAAGCGGGTTTCGTCGCCGTCGAGTCGGGAAACGGCACGCTGGAGATCGACGGAGCCACCGCCGAACAACTCGGTGAGCTGGCCGCCGAGCACCAGCTCGTCCTGCACGAACTGAGCTCCCAGCGCGCATCGCTGGAGGAGGCCTTCATGCAGATGACGGCGGGAGCGGTCGAGTACCACGCGCACGGTACGAGCGAAGGCCCGCTGCCCCCCGGCACCCCACCGGGTCCCCAGTGGGGCCAGAGCTACCAGAGCAGCAAGGGAGCCTGACCCATGGCCTCGGTGCCCGCGGTCCTGCAGTCCGAGTGGACCAAGATCCGTACGGTTTCGTCGACGACCTGGACGCTGGTGTGCGCGTTCGTGGTCACGGTCGCGATGGGAGCGGCGCTCAGCGCGCTGCTGAAGGCGACGTTCGACGACCTGTCGCAGGAGGAGCAGCTCACCTTCGACCCGACGTTCGTCAGCTTCTCGGGGATGATCCTGGGTCAGCTGGCGATGGTGGTCTTCGGTGTGCTCGTGGTCGGTACGGAGTACAGCTCCGGCATGATCCGCACCTCGCTTGCGGCCGTGCCCCAACGTGCCACGTTCCTCTTCAGCAAGATGACGGTGGCCACGGCGCTGGCGCTGACCGTCGGGCTCGTGACCAGTTTCGTCACCTTCTTCCTCGGCCAGGCGCTGCTGGGCGAGCACCGTACGACGATCGGCGACGACAACGTCCTGCGCGCGGTCGTCGGCGGCGGCCTCTACATGGGCCTGATCGCGCTGTTCTCGATGGCCGTGGCGACTATGCTGCGCAGCTCGATGCTGTCGCTCGGCATCCTGATGCCGTTCTTCTTCCTGGTCTCGCAGATCCTCGCGTCGGTCCCCAAGGCGAAGGACGTCGCCCGCTACTTCCCCGACCAGGCCGGCTCCAAGATCATGCAAGTGGTCCCGGAGGCCCTGGGCAGCGAGAAGGCACCCTACGGCCCGTGGGGCGGCCTCGGGATCATGGTGCTCTGGGTGGTGGCGGCGCTGATCGGCGGCTATCTGGTGCTGAAGAAGCGGGACGCGTAACGGGCTGCGGCGGGATGCCCTCGTCGGGCAGCAGCCGGTCGAAGTCCCGCCAGCCGCGCCAGGTCCACACGTCCTTGGCGAGGTTCGGCTCCAGCGGCACGAAGCGGCCGGTCTCGAAGTCGTCACCCTCGAGGTCGAACCACCGCTCGTCGACGACCTCGGTCCCCATGCCCACGGTCCGCGCGGTCAGCCGGACCAGCAGCTTCGCGCCGTGCGACTGGGAGAGGTCCTTGCCCTGGATCCGCTGGACGGGCAGCTGCGACACGGGCGCGTCGACCGGAATCCACACGGTGAACGGCGCCCCGCGCTCGACCGACAGCCAGTAGCGCTCATCCGCCTCGTCTCCCTTCTCGTCGAGAACCTTGAGCCGCTTCCGGTAGATGACGAAGAAGTCGTCGTGCGACGACCTCTCCCAATAGCGCAGATGGACTGTCGCCCGCAGATCAGCCAGGGCCAGATTGTCGATGTGGTTGTAGAAGCGCACCGCGACGACCGCGTTCGGGCTGTCTCGGTGTCTGCTGGCGTAGCCGCGGAACTGATGCACGGTTGCGGCGAGCGCGATGCAGGCCCGCTGTCGCCAGACGAATGGCCGCGAGGCGAACATCTTGATCATTACGATGCCGAGCAGCACCGCGGGCGCCAGGGCCCCGGTCAGCGAGGCGAGCGTGGCCAACAGCTGACGGACGACGCTGTTCCCGTCCGGGCTCAGGCTATCCGTGCCGACGCAGGCTCGCAGCGCCTCCAGGGTCAGGCTCAGCAGCCCCTTCCCGTCCCCCAGCCGCTCCCCCATGCCGCGCTGGGAGTCCTCGGTGAGCGTCCAGGCGACGGCGATGACCGAGGCGAGTGCCACCAGAGCCAGGAGCGCCATAAGGATCAGCGCGTGGACCGAACGCCCCGCGACCCACCAGCGAGCCGACTTCCGATATCGAGGGTGTGGTCCGCGCCGCCCCGGCCATCTGGGATTTCCGCGCAACTCCCGCCTCCCCCACGCGAGTTCACTTCGACCAAGAGCCTTCTCCCCAGCACTCGTTCCCGCCAACCTCATTCCCGCAAGGCTCCGCACCCTCGGCGCGGGGAGACCCTGGGTGGGACGCTCTTGCCATGAGGGACCGAAGCCTCGAAGCACTGGGCCTCGACCCTGTGCCTCTCCAGGAGCACTTGAGTTGTCCGGGTGCCCACGTCACCGGGGCCTCGCTACTCACCGGCGGCGAGCTCCCGGCGGCGGCGATCAGTCGCAGCTGCTTGCGACCCTGCTGGAGACCTCGCCGCGGCTGATGGAGCTGCTGGGGCCCGACCCGGCGAGCCGGGTGAAGAAGGCGGGCACCGACCGGTCACTGCGTGAAAAAGGTACGCAGATCTTCGGCTCCGAAGGCTGGGTGCTGCCGCAGACCGACTTCCTGCCCTACCTCGACGACTCCGCCGAGCTGCGGCTCTACGACGATCTGTTGCCGCTCGGTGACTCCCTGCCGATGATGCCCTAACGTTACGACGTGGCCGGAACCGTCAAGGCGCGACTATCCTCCTAACTCCTACGGGGGCGTACGGCCGCACGGCCTGTGCCCGATGACCGAAAGTCGATGGGGCTGGAGAATGATCGAGGCAGTCGGCCTGACGAAGCGCTATGGCGCCAAGACAGCCGTGTACAACCTTTCCTTCCAGGTGCGGCCCGGTGCCGTCACCGGATTCCTCGGGCCCAACGGCGCCGGCAAGTCGACGACCATGCGGATGATCCTCGGGCTCGACAACCCGACGGCCGGCAGCGTGACCGTCTGCGGCCGTCCCTTCCGGCAAGTACCGAACGCGCCGCGTCAGGTGGGTGCGCTGCTCGACGCCAAAGCGGTGCACGGCGGGCGCAGCGCGCGCAGCCATCTGCTGTCGCTGGCGCAGCTCTCCGGCATTCCGGCCCGCCGGGTCGACGAGGTGCTCGGCGTCGTCGGTCTGCAGGAGGTCGCCAAGAAGCGCTCCAAGGGCTTCTCGCTCGGCATGGGCCAGCGGCTCGGCATCGCCGCGGCGCTGCTCGGCGACCCGCAGGTGCTGCTGTTCGACGAGCCGGTCAACGGGCTGGACCCCGAGGGCATCCTGTGGGTCCGCAATCTGATGAAGCAGCTGGCCTCCGAGGGCCGTACCGTCTTCGTCTCCTCGCACCTGATGAGCGAGATGGCGCTCACCGCCGATCACCTGATCGTGATCGGCCGCGGGCAGCTGCTCTCGGACATGAGCGTGAAGGACTTCATCTCGGCGAACTCCGCGGACTTCGCCCGGGTGCGGACGCCCGCGACCGAGCCGCATCAGCGCGAGAAGCTGTCCGCCGCGCTCACCGAGGCCGGCGGGCACGTCCTGTCGGAGCCGGACGGCGGGCTGCGGGTCACCGGTCTGCCGCTGCCGCAGATCAGCGACCTCGCGCATGCCGCGGACGTCCGGCTGTGGGAGCTCTCGCCCCATCAGGCCTCGCTGGAAGAGGCGTACATGCGGATGACGCAGGGCGCGGTCGACTACCGCTCCACGGCCGACCAGAAGTCGGGTCTGATGCAGCAGCAGCCGCTGGGGTACGCGCCTCAGCAGCAGCAGATTCCTGAGGTGCCGCAGCAGGGCTGGTACGCCCCGCCGCCGCCCCAGCCCGGGCAGAACCCGTACGCCGGAGCCCCGGCGCCGATGCCCGGCCCGCCCGCTGCCGCTCCCGCCGACCTGACCAAGCCCGAGGACGCCCGATGACCGCCCCCTACCAGCAGCAGGCCCCGTACGCGCAGGGCGGCTACACCTCGCCGATCCCCGTGCGCAAGGCCCACCTCGGCGATGCGCTCGCCTCCGAGTGGACCAAGATCCGCTCGGTGCGCTCCACGATGTGGACGCTCGGCGTCATGATCGTGCTGATGATCGGTCTCGGTCTGCTCTCGGCGACCATCGTCGCCTCGGCCGACGCCGACCTGGAGAACCAGCCGATCCTCTCGCTCGGCTTCTTCGGCGTGCTGCTCGGCAGCATCTGTGTGATCACCCTGGGCGTGCTCACGATCGCTTCCGAGTACGGCACCGGAATGATCCGGACCACGCTGACCGCCTGCCCGAGCCGGGCCCGCGTGCTGACCGCCAAGGCGCTCGTGTTCTTCCTGCTCGTCTTCACCGTGACCACGGTCATCACCGCGCTCGTCGGCGCGGTACAGGTGTCGATCGTCGACCAGGGCTCGCCCTCCGGCGAGGAGTGGTTCCGCGCCACCATCGGCGTCTCGCTCTACATGGCGCTGCTCGGTCTGCTGTCCCTGGCCGTCGGCTCGCTGATCCGGCACTCGGCCGGCGCGATCACCGTCATGATCGGTGTGGTGCTGCTGCCGCTCGTGCTGGCGCTGTTCATGTTCTCCAAGTCGCTCGAAGACCTGCGGGACGCCCTCTTCGAGTACTCGATCCCCAACCAGCTCGGTGTCTTCTACGACAACGCCGTGACGACCTCCGGGCCGACCGGCTGGGACCCGCTGTGGATCCTGCTGGGTGTGACCGCGGTCGCGATGGGCGGCGCGTACGCCCTGCTCAACGCACGCGACGTGTAACCGCGCTCAGTACTTCGGCGCGTTACGGGACCGCTGCACCCGCGTGGTGCGGCGGTCCTTCGCGTTCCAGCAGGCCTTGTGCCAGTGGCGGCGGTCCTCGACACCGCCGTGTTCCGGCCAGGCCACCACATGCGGAACACTGGACGGGATCTCCTGGTCACAGCCGGGGCAGCGGTACCGTTTGCCCGCGGCACTTGCGCCGGCGACGGCGCGGACCGACCACTCCTCCCCCTGCCAGGACTCGCTGCGGCCGAAACCGCCGTACCTGTCGCCCGGCTCGCCGGCTGACGCGGACGGCTTCTCGCCACCCTTGGGGCGGTTGCGGCGCGGGGACACGGAACACCTCACGGGGCAAAGTCCGGGACAGTTCCCGTCCAGCCTACGGGCCGAAGTGAGGGGTACACGCACACCGCGGCATGAGAGCGTGGCCCCACCGTGCGGTGTAACCGGACAATCGCAAGAACTTCACGAATGGCCGTGCCCATGGCACGTGTCAGACGTTATTGCCACTGGGGGGAGTGACGCGTCGGCCGCAAGGAGGCAAGAGGCGATGCGCGTGGGAACTTTCGTTCTGGCGGCCCAATTCCCGGGCCAGGGACCGGGGGAAGCACTGCACAGGGCCGTGAGGTCCGCCGAGGTCGCGGAGGAATCCGGGCTGGACCAGGTGTGGCTCGCCGAACACCATTTCGTGCCGTACGGCGTGTGCCCGTCGGCGGTGACACTGGCCGCGCTGCTGCTCGGCCGTACGCGGCGAATCCGCGTCGGCACCGCGGTGAGCGTGCTCCCGAGCTCCCACCCGGTGGCGCTCGGCGAACAGGCAGCGCTGCTGCATCTCACCAGCGGGGGCCGATTCTCGCTCGGTGTCGGGCGCGGCGGCCCCTGGGTCGACCTGGAGGTCTTCGGCGGCGGCCTCGAGGCGTACGAAAACGCCTTCCCGGAGTCGCTCGATCTGCTGCTGCGCTGGCTGCGCGAGGCACACGTAGGCGCCCGGGGAGAGCACTTCACCTTCCGCGAGGTTCCGGTGGTGCCCCGGGCGGACGAGCTGGTCGAGGGCTCGACGCAGGGGCCCGAGGTCGTCGTCGCCTGCACCTCTGCCAAGAGCGTGAAGCTCGCGGCGGAGCGTGGACTGCCGATGCTGCTCGGCATGCACTGCGGCGACGAGGAGAAGGCGGAGCAGGTCGCGCTCTGGCGAAGGCACGCCCTCGCGGCGGGCCACGCGCCCGACGAGGTCGCGGACGCCGGTCATGTGTCGGCCGGAGTGGTCCAGATCGCGGACCGCACTCCGGATGCCAGGGAGTCGTTGCTGAAGGCGATGCCGGGCTGGCTCAAGCGCGGCCTGGACGCCCATGTGACGGTCGACGGCCGGCACCGCACGATGCGCGACCCCGTCGGATACACGGAACTGCTGTGCGGGCTGCATCCCGTGGGCCCGCCCCGGCTCGCCGCGGACCGGATCGCGGCCACGGCCGAGCGCACGGGCATCCGGCGCTTCGCGCTGCTCGCGGAGGGCTCGGGTGATCTGGCAGCCACCGAGGAGAACGTGCGGCGGCTGGGCGAGGAGGTTCTGCCCCTGCTGGTCTGACACTCCAGGCCGGTCCGGTGAGAGACACGGCCGGTGAACTCGCGTGCGATGTGCGTGCTGCCGCCCCGGCATCAGTTGCACCTCCCGCGATGGGGAGCGGCAGCAAAAGACATCAGCAGTCGCGCAGTTCCGGCGACTGGTTGAGCAACTGGCCCCGGATGGAAGTGAAGCGGGCCAGCCGCTCGTCCACCGAGGAGTCCAGCGGGAACACCGCGACGCGGTGGCAGTTCTGGAATGCCAGACGCACTCCGAAGTGCCGCTGCAGCGCACCGCGAATGGCGTCACTCGCGAGCGCTCGCAACAGCTGACCACGTGCCTGCTCGTCCGGCGGAGGCGTCTGGTTGTCGGCGAACTGCCCGCCGTCGACCTTCAGCTGTGCCACCAGTGAGCTGATCATCTCCCACGCAAAGGGCAGGGAGGTCCGGACGCAGTCGACGAAAGCTGCTTCGTCGACCTCGCCTCGCTCGGCCTGTTCCAACAGCGCCGGTGAGACGTCGAGCGACATGGGTTCTCCTCTCGCGACCCCGGGTCGACGGGGTCTTACGGGCAGGGAAGGAGACCGTCGGAGCACGGCGACACGAGCATGACGCACGGCTCGTGACGACGCAGAGTGCACAACCGACGACCTCCTGCATCCACGGTAAGTGCGCAGTCCCGGCGGCACCAGGAGATTGGGAGCACAACCGGCCATTACCGAACAGGGCTTGTGGGGCGAATCGCGCGCCACGGCATGCGTCGAGTAGCGTTGCCGACCATGCGTCTCGTCATCGCCCGCTGCTCCGTCGACTACGCGGGCCGGCTCACCGCCCACCTGCCCTCGGCACCCCGTCTGATCCTGGTCAAGGCCGACGGCAGTGTCTCCATCCACGCGGACGACAGGGCGTACAAACCACTGAACTGGATGTCCCCTCCCTGCACACTCAAGGAAGAGGCCGACGGAGCCTCCGGCGTCTGGACGGTCATCAACAAAGCGGGCGAGAAACTGATCATCACGATGGAGGAAATCCTCCATGACTCCTCGCACGAGCTCGGTGTGGACCCCGGCCTGATCAAGGACGGTGTGGAGGCGCACCTGCAGGAACTGCTCGCGGACCGCATCGAGACCCTGGGCGACGGCTACAGCCTGATCCGCCGTGAATACCCCACGGCCATCGGCCCGGTGGACATCCTGTGCCGGGACGCGGACGGTGCGACGGTGGCGGTGGAGATCAAGCGGCGCGGCGAGATCGACGGCGTGGAACAGCTGACGCGCTACCTCGAACTGCTCAACAGGGACCCGCACCTGGCGCCGGTGCGGGGCGTGTTCGCGGCACAGGAGATCAAGCCCCAGGCCCGCGTGCTGGCGACGGACCGGGGCATCGGTTGCGTGGTCCTGGACTACAACGCGCTTCGCGGCATCGAAGACGACAAACTGCGCCTGTTCTGACGGTGCCCACCTGTCCGGGGGCTGCATCCCCGGGCAACCTCAGCCGCGGGATCACCTCGGCACCCGCCGGGCACCCACAGTCGGCCGGATGACCTCGGCCCGCCGGACAACTCGGCCTCGCCGAGCAGCTTCAGCCCTGCCGGGCACTTCCAGCGCCGGGCAAAGCCACCGTCGTCGGGCACGTCCAGCGCCTCCGGCACCTTCAGCCCCGCCGGGCAAACTCAGCCCCGCCGGCGTTTGAGGCGCGGGGTCCGGGGCGGAGCCCCGCATGGGCCCGGGCCCTAGATGACCGGCTCAGACGCAGCTGCGGACTCCGACGCGCTGGTGGTGGTGACCGTCTCGTTCGGCGGTGAGCCGGCCTCGCTCCCGTCGGGCGTCGTGGCCGTGTCCGTAGGGCTCGGACTCGTGTCCGACGGTGTCGGAGTCGGCGTACCCGTAGGAGTGTCCGAAGGCGTCGGCTTGGGCGTCGGCTTCGGCGGCTTCGTCGGAGACTTCGTCGGCGACGGCTTCCCCGAAGACGGCTTCCCACCCGGCGTCGAGGAGCTCGACGCCCCACCGCCCCCCGGCACCGCCCCGGACTCGCTCGCCCCCGGCGTCCCCGACCCCGACGGGCCGGGCACCTTGCTCGGATCGCGCGGCGCATCGTCCGAGTCCGCCGCCGGCTCGTCCGCGTTCAGGCCGTCCTGGCCGTCGCCCTCGTTCGCGGACTGGCCGTTGCGGACCTTGTCGCCCGGCGGGTCCTGCTTGTCCGATGTCGCGCCGAGCGTCACCACTGTGCCGAGCACGACGGCGAGCAGCGCGCCCGCACCCGCGGCGACGAGGTTGCGCCCACCGCCGAGGAGCACGCGCCTGCGCTGCGTCGCACCGCCGTCGACCGGTGTCAGGCCCACCACCGTCGCCTGCTCCGCGCGGAGCTTCGGCTGCGTCGCACCGAGGCCGGCGAGCGGCACGGGCAGGTTCGCCGGTACGCCCTTGGACAGCGACGGGGACTCCTGGCGGGCGGCCGGCTTCCCCTCGGCCGCCGCCGGGGCCGGTACGGGGCCCTCAGCCGTCACGAGGCCGTTCTCGCGGTCCGTGACCAGCGCCAGTGCACGCCGTCCCGCGACCGTGCCCCGCTTGTCGGCGAGCGCTCCGCGCATGCCGATCGAGGCCTCCAGCTCGGCGCGGGCCCGGTCCAGGCTGCCCGCGCAGAGCGCGAGGATGCCCAACTCGTGGTGGAAGTACGCCTCTTCGGCCACCTCGCCGGCTATTCGCGCGGCTTCGGAGCCGACCCTCAGCACGCGCTCCCAGGCACCCCAGTGCAGCCCCGCCGCGAAGGCGGGCGCGGCGCTGCGGGCGAGCAGGACGGCCGCGCTCGGGTGCCCGGCTTCCTTGCTCGGCACCAGTGCGGTCAGGGAGGCGAGCAGAGCGTCGGACTCGGCCACGGCACGCTCGGGCGTCACCGACGGGTGCCCGACCCACCAGGCGTAGTGCTGGGCGGCCGTGTGCGCGCGGGCGGGGGCGTCGTCGCCGTACCCCTTCTCCGCGAGCTGGGCCATCACTCCGGCGGCGAGCCGGTAGCGGCCGCCGACCGGTGAGAGCAGTCCGCAGCTGAGCAGCTCGCCGAGCGCGGCGTCCGCGTGCGTGTCCCCCACCATCGCCGGCAGGTGCGCCTGGTGCGGGACCTCGCCACCGAGTGCGACGGCGAAGTGCAAAGTCTCCTGGGCGGATTCGCCGAGCCGGGAGGCGAGCAGCGCGGCGGGCGCCGCGCCCTCGCCGAGGCTCGGCAGCGGCAGGTCGTTGCCCTCGGCGGCGTCGTAGGGCGCGTACGCCTCGAAGGCCTCGGGGTCGGCACGCAGTTCGTCGCCCTGCCGCAGCAGTGCGCCGGCCTGTACGAAGCGCAGCGGAAGGCCCTCGGACTCGAACCAGAGGTCACCCGCCCAGTTCGCCTCGTCCTCGGTCAGCGGCCGGTCGACGGTCCGCCGGAGCAGGTCGAGCGAGGTGCTGCGGCCGAGGCCGGTGAGGAAGACCTCTTCGAGGTGCGAGTCGGTGGCGGGTGCCGGGACGTCGGGGGTCGCGGCGACGAGGAAGGCACACTCGGGCGCCGCGTCCAGCAGTTCGCCGAGGGCCGCGCCGCCGAACTCGAGGTCGTCGAGGACGACGATCGCGCCGATCTCACGGACGTGCGTGAGCAAGCCGGTACGGTCCGGCCGGTACCCCGGCGCCTTGTACACAGCTGCGAACAGCTCGTGCAGCAGATCGGTCGGCGTGCGGTGGTGGCCGTTGAGCCGTACGACACCGTCGGGTGCGAGCGTGGCGCAGTCCTCGGCGACGGTGTCGAGCAGGACGCTGCGCCCGGAGCCCGCGGGGCCGGTGAGGCGGACGGAACGGCCGCGGCCGAGCAGCCGCACCAGCCGTTCGCGCTCCTCGTCCCGCTCGAGCAGCGGGAGGCGCGGTGCGGGAGGGCCGGGGGGTACGGGCGGCTGGGCGGCTCGCTGCAGTTCGGCCCGCGCCTCGGCGGTGTGGCGTTCGGGCGCGGTGGGCTGCTCGCCGGGCGGGCAGGGTTCTATCTCGCTGCCGTCGACGGGGTTGACGGTGAGCAGGAGGTCGCCCGCGACGATCCGCACGGTGCGTGCGAGCGCCGGCGCTGCCTGTCCGAAGCCGGGCGTGCCGGGGTCGCGCGGGGGGCGCGACTGGGCCGTGCCCTCGCCGAAACTGTCGTTGTCCATGGTTCAAGCCCCCCAGATGCGGCTTCGCATAGGTTCGTCCCCGCCAAGATTCTTTATGGAGTCTGTGGCGGAGCCACGTGCCGATGTCCCTCCCGGCCTCTCTGCACGCCCCGCTGTCGCTTCGGGTCCGGTGCCCGCCGCGTGGGTACGTCAAAACGACAGGCGCCCGAACCTTAGACGGTTGCAGGGTATCCCCGAACCGCCGGGGTGCTGCCCTGTCCGCGACGTCACAGTCTCGTGAGGATTGTGAGGCTCGTACGGGTGTGCACCCCGGGAAACGGCCTGCGGCGCAGGGACCGGTTCACACCCGCGGAAGCGATTCGGCGGCGAGGCCGCCTTCGATCGCGAGAATGCGATGCAGCCGGGTGGCCACCAGCAGCCGCTGCATCTGCGGCGGCACTCCCCGCAGGACGAGTCGCCTTCCGCAGCGGCCGGCACGCCGGTGGGCGCCCATGATGACCCCGAGCCCGGTGGCGTCCCAGGAATCGAGGTGGGTCAGGTCGAGCACCAGGTCGCCGACGCCGTCGTCGACGGCCGTGTGCAGGACCGTACGGGCGTCCGCCGCGCTGCGGACGTCGAGGCGGCCCCCGACGACCAGCTCGGCGTGGTCGCCCCTGATGTGCATATGCGCTCCCCGAGAGTGCGTTCAGTGCCCTGTGGCTGTCTCTGTCTGTTCTGGCTGCTTTTCTGTCTTGCAACAACTGACTGCCACGTGGGCAGGGCGGTTGCTGGTTGTAAGCGAACCGATACCGAATTCACCCCATGGGGTGATGGCAAATCGGTTCATCAAGGTCAGTGCTTGTAGAAGCCCTGCCCGCTCTTGCGGCCGATGTCACCGGCGTCCACCATCCGGCGCATCAGCTCCGGCGGGGCGAACTTCTCGTCCTGGGACTCGGTGTAGATGTTGCTCGTCGCGTGCAGCAGGATGTCCACGCCCGTCAGGTCGGCGGTGGCCAACGGACCCATGGCGTGACCGAAGCCCAGCTTGCACGCGATGTCGATGTCCTCGGCGGACGCGACGCCCGACTCGTAGAGCTTGGCCGCCTCGACGATGAGCGCCGAGATGAGCCGGGTGGTGACGAAGCCGGCGACGTCGCGGTTGACGACGATGCAGGTCTTGCCGACGGACTCGGCGAACTCCCGCGTGGTGGCGAGCGTTTCGTCGCTGGTCTTGTAGCCGCGCACGAGTTCGCACAGCTGCATCATCGGTACGGGTGAGAAGAAGTGGGCGCCGACGACGCGCTCCGGACGCTCCGTCACGGCCGCGATCTTCGTGATCGGGATGGCGGAGGTGTTGGAGGCGAGGACGGCGTCGTCCCGTACGAGCTTGTCGAGAGCGCGGAAGATCTCGTGCTTGATCTCGAGCTTCTCGAAGACCGCCTCGACGACGATGTCCGCGTCGGCGACGGCGTCCAGGTCGGTCGTGGTGGTGATGCGGGCCAACGCGGCATCCGCGTCGGCCGCTTCGAGCTTGCCCTTGGAGACGAACTTGTCGTACGAGGCCTCGATGCCGTTCCTGCCGCGGGTCAGGGCCTCGTCGGTGACGTCGCGCAGCACCACGTCCCAGCCCGCCTGGGCCGAGACCTGCGCGATGCCGGACCCCATGAGTCCGGCCCCGATGACGGCGAGCTTCCTGGCCACTGCGACACCCCTTAACACGTGTTTACATTTCGCCTCTCCGGCGGAGGTTAGCGCTCGTGAGGGGCCGTGTGGCGGTGAAGAGATGCGCGTCACGTCTCAGATGACGGACATCACACTGGTACGGATCATTCCGTGGTCCGTACCGCGTAATTGAGGACTCTCTCCCCCAGCAGGTCTTCCATCTCGTCGAGCAGGACGAGCGCTTCGCGGGACACGTCGGCAGGGCGGCGGCCTTTCACCATTTCGGCGCCGATCCAGCCGAGGACGGTGCTGTGCAGCCAGGCGAGCTGTCCGGCCACGAGGGACGGCAGCAGGTCGCCGTCCTCGGGCGCCGCCTCGTCGCGCATGGTGGCCTCCAGGTCGAGGAGGCTCTCCTGCTGGATGGCCCACAGGCGGGAACGCAGGGCCTGGGCCTCGGTGATGACGTTCATGAAGTCGGCGTAGCCGTCGAAGAGTCCGACGGCGGGCGAGACGGATTCGACCGCTTCGCGCAGTTCGCGGAGGACCGCGGCGGCCGCCGACTCGTCCGCACGCCTGGCCCGCACCCAGCGCGAGAGGCGGTCGATGATGCCCTTGCTGCGGTCGAGGAAGAGCTCTTCCTTGGCGGGGAAGTAGTTGTAGACGGTGTTGACCGACACATCGGCGGCTTCGGCGATCTCGGCGATCGTCACCGCGTCGAAGCCGCGCTCCAGGAACAGGCCGGTGGCCACGTCGGAGATGTGCTGCCTGGTCCGCCGCTTCTTGCGCTCTCTGAGTCCCTCGGCCATGAGCTCATCGTAGCTTTCGTGGTCCCGATGAAAACTTGGGCTCGTTGCAAAATTTAAGAGACTCTGTTTTTCTGGATCCATGGCAATCATCAGCACGGCCGGCCTCGCCCGGACCTTCCAGAGCAGGAACGGCCCGGTGGAGGCCGTGCGGGGCATCGACCTCACTGTCGACAGCGGCGAGATCCTCGGCTTCCTCGGCCCGAACGGAGCGGGCAAGACCACCACCCTGCGCATGCTCACCACCCTGCTCGCGCCCACCGGCGGCGCGGCCACCGTCGCCGGCTGCGACCTGGTGCGCGATCCCGCGGGCGTCCGGCGCAGGGCCGGATACGTGGCCCAGTCCGGCGGCGTCGACCCGAGCGTCAGCGTGCGCGAGGAACTCGTCACGCAGGGACGGCTCTACGGACTGCCGAAGGCCGAAGCGGCGGCCCGCGCCGAGGAGTTGGCCAGGGACCTCGGTCTCGACGGCCTCCTGGAGCGCAGGACCGCCGCGCTCTCCGGCGGGCAGCGACGCAGGCTCGACCTCGCCATGGGGCTCATGCACCGGCCCGTTGTGCTCTTCCTCGACGAGCCGACCACCGGGCTCGACCCGGGCAGCCGGGCCGACCTGTGGGATCTGGTGCGGCGCCTGCGCGACGAGCACGGCACGACCGTCTTCCTGACCACCCACTACCTCGACGAGGCCGACGCCCTCGCCGACCGGCTCGTCGTCGTCGACCGGGGAGTCGTCGTCGTTGAGGGAACTCCGGCCGCCCTCAAGGCGCGGTACGCGGGCTCCCCCGAAGCCACGCTCCAGGACACCTTCCTCGCCATCACGGGCCGCGGCCCGGCACCCGTGCACCCCACCCCCGTAGCCGTATAGGACCCACCATGTCTTCCGTTCCCGCCGACACGGCGCTGATCTTCGGGCGCTATGCCCGGCAGACCCTGCGCTCCCGTTTCCAGATCCTCTTCGGCGTGCTGATGCCGCTGCTCTATCTGCTCTTCTTCGGCCCGCTGCTCACCGGGATGGAGCTGTCGTCGCAGGGCGACTCCTGGCAGGTGCTGGTGCCCGGCCTGCTGCTGCAACTGGGGCTCTTCGGCGCCTCGTTCGCCGGTTTCGCCGTCATCATCGAGAAGAACCACGGCGTGGTGGAGCGGATGCGGGTGACGCCGGTGAGCAGGCTCGCGCTGCTGCTCGGGCGTGTCCTGCGCGACGCCGTGCTCTTCATGTTCCAGGCCGTGCTGCTGGTGACGGCCGCCCTGGTGATGGGACTGCGCGCACCGCTCACCGGGATCCTGATCGGCTTCGCGTTCGTCGGTCTGCTGACCGTCTCGCTCGCCTCGCTCTCCTACGCCCTGGCGCTGAAGGTCCGCACTCCCCAGGAGTTCGGCCCGGCGATCAACGCGCTCGCGATGCCGTCGATGCTGCTGTCCGGGCTGATGCTGCCGATGACGCTGGCGCCGGGCTGGCTGGACGTCCTCTCGCACCTCATGCCGTTCCGCTATCTGGTGGACGCGGTACGGGACGCGTACACCGGCGAGTACACCTCTGCGGCGATGCTCCACGGCGTACTGGTCGCGGTCGGGTTCGCCGCGCTCGCCGTGACAGTCGGCACACGTGTCTTCCGCCGGGCCGGAGCGTAACTAGGCTGGTCACATGGTCAATCTGACGCGCATCTACACCCGTACCGGCGACCAGGGCACGACGGCGCTCGGCGACATGAGCAGGACCGCCAAGACCGATCTGCGGATCTCGGCGTACGCCGACTCCAACGAGGCCAACGCGGCCATCGGAACAGCGATCGCGCTGGGGCAGCTCACGGACGACGTCACCGCGGTCCTCCTCCGGGTCCAGAACGATCTCTTCGACGTGGGTGCCGACCTCTCGACGCCGGTGGTCGAGTCCCCCGAGTACCCGCCGCTGCGGGTCGAGCAGTTCTACATCGACCGGCTCGAGGCGGACTGCGACCGTTTCAACGAGGAGCTGGAGAAGCTGCGCAGCTTCATCCTGCCGGGCGGTACACCGGGGGCGGCGCTGCTGCACCAGGCCTGCACGGTCGTCCGGCGGGCGGAGCGGTCGACCTGGGCCGCGATGGAGGTGCACGGCGAGGTGATGAACCCGTTGACGGCCACGTATCTCAACCGGCTGTCCGACCTGCTGTTCATCCTGGCGCGGACGGCGAACAAGGAGACCGGCGACGTCCTGTGGGTCCCCGGCGGCGAGCGCTAGCCGTCACCGCTTCACACGGACCGGTTCGCGCTCGGGCCGGCCGCCGGACACCGGGGCCCTCTTCGGCCAGATCGTGTACGTGAGCGCGATCAGGCCGTGGATGCCCGCGGTGCGCCATGCGGTGTACATCCAGCTCTGCAGCGGACCGGTCCGGCTCGCGTCGCCCACGTACCAGATCGCGAGCTGGAGCAGCGCGGTCGCGACGGCCGCCGCGATCAGCGTGCCGGTCCACACCTTGGCCTCGTGCCGGGCGCGCGCCAGGCCGTAGCGCGGCGGCTTCACCGGCAGCGGCGCGCCGCCGAACCGGTGCGCGGCATGTCCGTCGAGCCATGTGATGGTGCGGTGGCCGTGGCCGACGGTGTAGCCGATGTAGAGCGCGGCCAGGCCGTGCTTCCAGCTGGGTTCGCCGCCGTTCTTCAGGTCGAGAGCGGTGACGACCAGCAGGACGACCTCCAGCAGCGGCTCGCACAGCAGCAGGGCCATGCCGGTACGCGGCATCTTCAGCACATAGCGCGTGCCGAGCCCGGCGGCCAGCAGCACCCAGAACCCGATCTCGCAGATCACGATCAGCGTGACGATCACGGACCTCTCCCTTCGACGTCTCCAGCTTCCCGTCCGTGCGGACGCCGATCGTCGTCGCCAGTGACGAAGTGGCGCTGCATCCTTCGATGTACCGGCGGCTCACCCCGCGCGGGGACGCGCAGCGGGCGGACCGCCGTGTTTCATGGAACGGTGACCTTCCCCCGCCCCCATCGCGACGATGTGTTCCTCGCCGTGGCCGGCCTGCTCGGCGGCCTGCTGCTGTGGTCGTTCGGGCTGCACACCCAGGAGCACCGGGACGCCCTCCCCGACTGGGCGGGACTGGTGCCGCTGGCGGTGATCTCGGGCCTGGAACTGCTGCGCAGGACGATGCCCCGGACCTGCCTGCTGGCCGGCACGGCCGCGGTCGTCGCCGACCAGTTCACGGTCGGGAACCTGTTCACCGTGCTGATGTTCACGGATCTCGTCTACGCCTCGGTCGTGTACGGGTCGCCCGGCACCGCCCGCCGGGTGCCGGTGATCACCGGCCTGCTCACGGTCGCCGCGACCATCACCTTTCTCGCCTGGTTCCGTGACCCGGTGGCCCTGCTGCTGGGCGTGGTCACCGGCCTGGTCAGCTTCGCCCCTGCCACCACCGGCGCGATCATCCGCAACCACCGCGAGGCGGCCGACGCCGCGAGGCTTCGCGCCGAGCAGACCGCGCTGCTCGCCGAGATGGACCGGGTCCAGGCGGTGACGGCGGAGCGCGCCCGGATGGCCCGCGAGCTGCACGACATGGTCGCCAACCATCTCTCCGCCATCGCCATCCACTCGACCGCGGCGCTGTCGATCGACGACCCCGACACCACGCGCAACGCGCTCGGAGTCATCCGGGAGAACAGCGTCGAGGGACTGACGGAGATGCGCCGTCTGATCGGACTGCTGCGGGACAGCAGCGACGACAGGGAGCCGGCGGCCGCTCCCACCCTCGCGGGTCTGGAGTCGCTGGTCGAGCACGCCCGTACGAACGGATCCGGCAGCGGACTGCGCTTCTCGCTCGACGACCGGCGGGAGGAGGGTGCCAGGCTGCCCGCGCCGGTGGAGCTCGCGGCGTACCGGATCGTGCAGGAGTCGCTGACGAACGCGATCAAGCACGCGGAGTCCGGCGAGGTGCACATCGCCCTCGGCCATGCGGCGGGCCGCGCCGTGACGGTGACGGTGACCAGTCCCTTCGGCCGCCGGCCGGGCCCGCGGGCACCCGGATCGGGGGCGGGTCTGATCGGGATGCGCGAGCGGGTGGCCCTGCTGGAGGGTGAGTTCGAGGCGGGTCCGGTCGAGGGCCCGCCGAAGGGCCCGGAGAAGATCTGGCGCGTACGGGCGGTGCTGCCCGTGCGGGACGACAAGGAGCCGTCGGCATGACGCAGGCAGCGGCGCGGGTACGCGTACTCGTGGCGGAGGACCAGAGCGCGGTACGGGCGGGGCTGGTGCTCATCCTGGGAAGTGCACCGGACATCGAGGTCGTCGGAGAGGCGGCGGACGGCGAGGAGGCGGTGCGTCTCGCGCGTGAACTGCGGCCGGATCTGGTGCTGATGGATGTGCAGATGCCCCGTCTGGACGGTGTCTCCGCGACGCGGCAGGTGGTGGCGGAGAAGCTCGCGGACGTGCTCGTGCTGACCACCTTCGATCTGGACGAGTACGTCTTCGGGTCGCTGCGCGCGGGGGCGGCGGGCTTTCTGCTGAAGAACACCGAGGCCGTGGCCCTGCTGGAGGCGGTGCGCACGGTGGCGCGCGGCGAGGGCCTGATCGCTCCGGCGGTGACCCGCCGATTGATCGCGGAGTTCGCCGCGCCGCAGCCCGTACGGTCCCCGGACGCGCCGGACCCGGCGATCCTGGACGCGCTGACCCGGCGGGAGCGCGAGGTGCTGTCGTGTCTGGGCGAGGGGATGTCGAACGCAGAGATCGCGGTACGGCTGCGGATGGCGGAGGCGACGGTGAAGACCCATGTGAGCCGTCTGCTGGGGAAGCTGGAGCTGCGCAGCCGGGTCCAGGCGGCCGTCCTCGCCCAGGAGTTGGGCCTCTGAGCCCCTCCTGTCCCAGCCGTGCCAACTTTGGTCTGGACCTATTGACGATTGGTCCAGACCTTCCTACTCTCACCGCACGGCACGCTGCGGTGAGCCCCGCGGAGTGCCCGCTCGGACCGACCAGCTTTGTCCGTCCGCAACTCGAGGAGCACCCCTTGAGCACGAGCACCCCCCGTACGAGAAGCAGATTCAGATCCAGAGCCACGGCGGGACTCACCGCCCTGCTGCTCCCCCTGGCCGCGATGGTCGGCCTCGCCTCCCCCGCCGAGGCTGCCGCATCGGCCACCGCCACCTACGCCAAGGTCTCCGACTGGGGCACCGGCTTCGAGGGCAAGTGGACGGTGAAGAACACCGGCACCACCTCTCTCAGCTCCTGGACCGTCGAGTGGGACTTCCCCTCCGGTACCGCGGTGACCTCCGGCTGGGACGCCGACATCACCGGCTCCGGCACCCACTGGACCGCCAAGAACAAGTCCTGGAACGGCACCTTGTCCCCTGGTGCCTCCGTCACCTTCGGGTTCAACGGCAGCGGCGCCGGCTCGCCCTCCGGCTGCAAGCTCAACGGTGCCTCCTGTGACGGCGGCAGCGTCCCCGGCGACAACCCGCCGTCCGCCCCCGGCACCCCCTCCGCGAGCAACATCACCAACACGGCCGTGACGCTCAGCTGGAGCGCCGCGACGGACGACAAGGGCATCAAGAACTACGACGTGCTCCGCGACGGCACCCGGGTCGCGACCGTCACCGGGCTCACCTACACCAACACCGGTCTGACCGCCGGCACCGACTACTCGTACACGGTCCAGGCACGTGACTCCGCCGACCAGACCGGGCCGGTCAGCGGAGCCCGCGCCGTGCGCACCACCGGCGGCGGCGGGGACCCGGGTCCGGGCCCCGGCGGCAAGGTCAAGCTGGGCTACTTCACCGAGTGGGGCGTCTATCAGCGCAACTACCACGTGAAGAACCTGGTGACCTCGAACTCCGCCTCGAAGATCACCCACATCAACTACGCCTTCGGCAACGTCACCGGCGGCCGCTGCACCATCGGCGACGCCTACGCCGACTATGACAAGGCCTACACCGCCGACCAGTCCGTCGACGGCGTCGCCGACACCTGGGACCAGCCGCTGCGCGGCAACTTCAACCAGCTGCGCAAGCTCAAGGCGAAGTACCCGCACATCAAGGTGCTGTGGTCGTTCGGCGGCTGGACCTGGTCCGGCGGCTTCGGCCAGGCGGCGGCCAACCCGTCCGCGTTCGCCGACTCCTGCTACCAGCTGGTGGAGGACCCGCGCTGGGCCGATGTCTTCGACGGCATCGACCTGGACTGGGAGTACCCGAACGCCTGCGGTCTGTCCTGCGACACCAGCGGCCCGGCCGCGTTCAAGAACATGATGCAGGCCATGCGCGCCAGGTTCGGCGGCAGCAACCTGGTCACCGCCGCCGTCACCGCCGACGCCTCGTCCGGCGGCAAGATCGACGCCGCCGACTACGGGGGCGCCGCGCAGTACCTCAACTGGTACAACGTGATGACGTACGACTTCTTCGGCGCCTGGGCGGCGCAGGGTCCCACCGCCCCGCACTCGCCGCTGACCTCGTACCCCGGCATCCCGCAGGCGGGCTTCAACTCCGCCGAGGCGATCGCCAAGTTCAAGGCGAAGGGGGTGCCCTCCTCCAAGCTCCTGCTCGGCATCGGCTTCTACGGCCGCGGCTGGACCGGAGTGAGCCAGGCGACACCCGGCGGCACGGCGACCGGCCCTGCCCCGGGCACCTATGAACAGGGCATCGAGGACTACAAGGTCCTCAAGAACAGCTGCCCCTCCACCGGGACGATCGCCGGCACGGCCTACGCCAAGTGCGGCAGCAACTGGTGGAGTTACGACACCCCGGCGACGGTCAACTCGAAGATGAGCTGGGCGAACAGCCAGGGCCTGGGAGGCGCGTTCTTCTGGGAGTTCAGCGGTGACACCACCAACGGCGAACTGGTCGGCGCGATCAACAGCGGACTGGGCTAGCCGGACATGACGGAGGGGCCGGGGAAATCACTCTCCCCGGCCCCTTCGGCACACGTCGTTCAGGCCACGTTGACTCTCCCCCGGACTCCGTCCGGGGGGACCCCCAACCAACGAGGCCCTTGTCTAAGCCACATTGACTCGTTGGCCGGGCGGCGCCGCCTCCAGCCAGGCGAGGAAACCGGTCAGCGCGTCCTCGCTCATCGCCAGCTCCAGACGTGTCCCGCGGTGGAGACAGCCGAGCACGATCGCGTCGGACAGCAGCGCCAGCTCCTCCTCGCCCTCCGGAGTGCGCCGGGCGACCACCTCGATCGCCGAGCGCTCGAGAACCCGGCGGGGCCGGTAGGCGTACGAGAAGACGCGGAACCACATGATCCGGTCACCGCTGTAGCGGGCCACGCCGTACACCCAGCCCTTGCCGGAGGTGTCGGTCCCTTCCGGGAGGTTCCACCGCAGGCTGCAGTCGAAGGTGCCGCCGGAACGCTGGATCAGTCGTCGTCGCAGACCGAAGACGAACAGCCCGATACCCACCAGTGTCACGACGATCAAGCCGCTCACCAGCAGAGCGAGGAACATCTCCACCGACCTCCTCGCATCGTTCTCGTCCCAGTCCGCACACGCAATCCCACTCGCACCCGCATTGCCTCAGCCGCGACACGGTCTGGAGGTCTCCAGTCCGGGCCGCGGCTGAGGGCGACGACAGTCGGCGGGGTGCTCAGCGCACCGCCACCGCACGCAGCCGGACGTCGGCACGACGCTCTGCGGCGGCGTCCTCGTCAGACTTGGCGCGCTCCAGCGCACGCTCGGCGCGCTGGGCATCGATCTCGTCCGCCAGCTCGGCGACCTCCGCCAGCAGCGACAGCTTGTTGTCGGCGAAGGAGATGAAACCGCCGTGCACAGCGACGACGACCGTCTCGGCTCCGCTTTCAGAGCTTGTACGGATGGTCACCGGGCCCGACTCCAGCACACCGAGCAGCGGCTGGTGACCGGGCATGACGCCGATGTCGCCGGACGTGGTGCGCGCGACGACCAGGGTGGCCTCGCCGGACCAAACCTGCCGGTCAGCGGCGACCAGCTCGACATGCAGCTCAGCAGCCAAGGGTGGCTCCTCGGGTCACCACCCGGCGGTTCTGCCGGGTGTTGGGTCAATTCTACGGGGCGTACGAAGGGGGGCGGGACGGACCCCGCCCCCCTTCATGAGTCATGGGACTCAGGAGACGCCGAGCTCCTTGGCGTTGGCCTTGAGGTCCTCAATGCCACCGCACATGAAGAACGCCTGCTCGGGGAAGTGGTCGTACTCACCGTCGCAGATCGAGTTGAACGCGGCGATCGACTCGTCGAGCGGCACGTCCGAGCCGTCCACGCCGGTGAACTGCTTGGCGACGTGGGTGTTCTGCGACAGGAAGCGCTCCACACGACGGGCACGGTGGACAGCGAGCTTGTCCTCCTCGCCGAGCTCGTCGATACCGAGGATCGCGATGATGTCCTGGAGGTCCTTGTACTTCTGCAGGATTCCCTTGACGCGCGTGGCGGCGTCGTAGTGCTCCTGCGTGATGTAGCGCGGGTCCAGGATGCGGGACGTGGAGTCCAGCGGGTCCACGGCCGGGTAGATGCCCTTCTCGGAGATCGGACGGGAGAGAACCGTCGTCGCGTCGAGGTGGGCGAAGGTGGTGGCCGGGGCCGGGTCGGTCAGGTCGTCCGCGGGGACGTAGATCGCCTGCATCGAGGTGATCGAGTGACCACGGGTCGAGGTGATGCGCTCCTGCAGCAGACCCATCTCGTCGGCCAGGTTCGGCTGGTAACCCACCGCGGACGGCATACGGCCGAGCAGGGTGGACACCTCGGAGCCGGCCTGGGTGTACCGGAAGATGTTGTCGATGAAGAAGAGCACGTCCTGCTTCTGCACATCGCGGAAGTACTCCGCCATGGTCAGACCGGCCAGGGCGACGCGCAGACGGGTGCCCGGGGGCTCGTCCATCTGACCGAAGACAAGCGCCGTCTTGTCGATGACGCCGGACTCGGTCATCTCCTCGATGAGGTCGTTGCCCTCACGGGTACGCTCACCGACGCCCGCGAACACCGACACACCGTCGTGGTTGTTGGCGACGCGGTAGATCATTTCCTGGATCAGAACGGTCTTGCCGACACCGGCACCACCGAACAGGCCGATCTTTCCACCCTTGACGTACGGGGTGAGAAGGTCGATGACCTTGATGCCGGTCTCGAACATCTCGGTCTTGGACTCGAGCTGGTCGAAGCTGGGCGCCTTGCGGTGGATCGGCCAGCGCTCGGTGGTCTCGTTGTTCGCCTCGGGGACGTTCAGCACCTCACCGAGGGTGTTGAAGACCTTGCCCTTGGTGAAGTCACCGACGGGGACGGTGATGCCCGCACCCGTGTTGGTGACCGTCGCCTGACGGACCAGGCCGTCGGTCGGCTGCATCGAGATCGCGCGCACCACACCCTCGCCGAGGTGCTGGGCGACCTCGAGCGTCAGGGTCTTCAGGGCACCGTCGAGCGCCGGGTCGGCCACCTCGACGGTCAGCGCGTTGTAGATGTCCGGCATCGCGTCGACGGGGAACTCCACGTCGACGACCGGGCCGATGACCCGGGCGACGCGGCCCGTGGCAACGGCCGTCTCAACTGTCGTCGTCATTACTTGTCACTCCCCGCGGTCGCGTCGGCCAGGGCACTGGCTCCACCGACGATCTCGCTGATTTCCTGGGTGATTTCGGCCTGGCGGGCCGCGTTGGCAAGCCGGGAGAGGCTCTTGATGAGCTCACCGGCGTTGTCGGTCGCCGACTTCATCGCGCGGCGGGTGGCAGCGTGCTTGGAGGCAGCGGCCTGGAGCAGCGCGTTGTAGATGCGGCTCTCGACGTAGCGCGGCAGCAGGGCGTCGAGGACGTCCTCCGCCGACGGCTCGAAGTCGAACAGGGGCAGGATCTCGCCCTTGGTGCCCGATTCCTCTGCAGCCTGGTCGAGGCTGAGGGGCAGCAGCCGGTTCTGCACCGGCGTCTGCGTCAGCATCGAGATGAACTCGGTGAAGACGATGTGGAGCTCGTCCACGCCGCCCTCGGCCGTGTCCTGCTGGACGGCCGCGATCAGCGGACCCGCCACCGTCTTGGCGTCGGCGTAGGTCGGGTTGTCGGTGAAGCCGGTCCACGACTCCGTGACCTTGCGCTCACGGAAGCCGTAGTACGCGACACCCTTGCGGCCGACGATGTAGCTGTCGACCTCCTTGCCCTCGCCGCGGAGCCGCTCGGTGAGAGCGTCCGCCGCCTTGATGGCGTTGGCGGAGTAGCCGCCGGCCAGACCGCGGTCGCTCGTGATGAGCAGGATCGCGGCACGGACCGGAGACTCCGCCTCGGTGGTGAGGGGGTGCTTCGTGTTCGACCCCGTCGCCACCGCGGTCACCGCACGGGTGAGCTCGGTCGCGTACGGAGTGGAGGCCGTTACCTGGCGCTGCGCCTTGACGATGCGCGAGGCGGCGATCATCTCCATCGCCTTGGTGATCTTCTTGGTCGCGGTGACGGATTTGATGCGACGCTTGTAGACCCGGAGCTGGGCTCCCATGAGTCAGGTCCCTTCCGTCGTCACTTGGCCGTGCTGACCGGCGCGTCTTCGCCCAGAAGCTTGCCGTCCGAGGTCTCGAACTGACGCTTGAAGGCGGCGATCGCGTCGCCGATTGCCTGAAGGGTGTCGTCCGACATCTTGCCGCCCTCGGCGATGCCGGTCAGCAGCTCCTTGCGCTCACGGCGCAGGTGCTCGAGCAGCTCCGTCTCGAAGCGGCGGATGTCCTGGACCGGGACGTCGTCCATCTTGCCGGTGGTGCCGGCCCAGACGGAGACGACCTGCTCCTCGACGGGCATGGGCTGGTACTGAGCCTGCTTGAGCAGCTCGACCATGCGCTTGCCGCGCTCCATCTGCGCCTTGGAGGCCGCGTCCAGGTCGGAACCGAAGGCGGCGAACGCCTCCAGCTCGCGGTACTGGGCGAGGTCCACGCGCAGACGGCCGGAGACCTGCTTCATGGCCTTGTGCTGGGCGGAACCACCCACACGGGAGACCGAGATACCGACGTTCAGAGCCGGACGCTGGCCGGCGTTGAACAGGTCGGACTCCAGGAAGCACTGACCGTCGGTGATGGAGATGACGTTGGTCGGGATGAACGCCGACACGTCGTTCGCCTTGGTCTCGACGATCGGCAGACCGGTCATCGAACCGGCGCCCATGTCGTCGGAGAGCTTGGCGCAGCGCTCCAGCAGACGCGAGTGCAGGTAGAAGACGTCACCCGGGTAGGCCTCACGGCCCGGCGGGCGGCGCAGCAGCAGCGACACGGCGCGGTAGGCGTCGGCCTGCTTCGACAGGTCGTCGAAGATGATCAGGACGTGCTTGCCGGCGTACATCCAGTGCTGGCCGATAGCGGAACCGGTGTACGGCGCCAGGTACTTGAAGCCGGCCGGGTCGGACGCCGGGGCGGCGACGATCGTCGTGTACTCGAGAGCGCCGGCCTCCTCCAGGGCGCCGCGCACGGACGCGATGGTGGAGCCCTTCTGGCCGATGGCGACGTAGATGCAGCGCACCTGCTTGTTCACGTCGCCCGAGCGCCAGTTGTCGCGCTGGTTGATGATCGTGTCGACGGCCAGAGCGGTCTTGCCGGTCTGACGGTCACCAATGATCAGCTGACGCTGGCCGCGGCCGATCGGCACCATGGCGTCGACGGCCTTGTAGCCGGTCTGCATCGGCTCGTGCACCGACTTACGGACCATGACGCCAGGGGCCTGCAGCTCGAGGGCGCGGCGTGCGTCGGTCTCGATCTCGCCGAGGCCGTCGATCGGGTTGCCGAGCGGGTCGACGACGCGGCCGAGGTAGCCCTCGCCGACGCCGACGGAGAGCACCTCACCGGTGCGCTGCACCGGCTGGCCCTCCTCGATGCCGCTGAACTCGCCGAGGACGATCGCACCGATCTCGCGCTCCTCGAGGTTGAGGGCGAGACCGAGGGTGCCGTCCTCGAACTTCAGCAGCTCGTTCGCCATGGCCGAGGGCAGACCCTCGACCTTCGCGATGCCGTCGCCGGCAACGCTGACCGTTCCGACCTCCTCGCGCGAGGCCGCGTCCGGCTTGTACGACTGGACAAAGTTCTCCAGCGCATCCCGGATCTCCTCCGGCCGGATCGTGAGCTCCGCCATCTGGGTTCCCTGCTCTCCTTGTTGGGCCCGAAGTTTCTTAGGGGGTCTGGGGGCCGACCCCCAGGAATCTTCTGCAATTTCTGCACGGCCCAACCGGGCCGCTGGTGCTGCTATGTCTGTTCAGTTGGTGGCGGCCGGTCAGCCGGCCATGCGGCGGGTCGCCTCGTCGAGACGCTCCGAGACGGTGCCGTTGATGACCTCGTCACCGACCCGCACCGAGATCCCGCCGAGGACCTCGGGGTCCACGTCCAGGTTCAGGTGCATCTCGCGGCCGTACAGCGATGCCAGGACGGCTGCGAGCCGCTGCTTCTGCTGGTCGGTGAGCGGTACCGCCGAGGTGACGACGGCCACCGTCCGCGACCTGCGCGCCGCTGCGAGCTTGGACAGGGCGTCGAGACCCTGTTCCAGGCTACGTCCACGGGCAGCAGTGACAAGACGGACGACCAGACGCTCGGTGACCGGGTTGGCCTTGCCGCCGAGCAGGCTGCGCAGCAGCTCGCCCTTGCGGGCGGCCGATGCCGACCTGTCGGTGAGCGCCGACCGGAGCTCGGTGCTGGACGCCACGATCCGGCTGAACCGGAACACCTCGTCCTCGACATTGTCGAGGGCACCCGCGCGCTGGGCGGCGGTGAGGTCGGCGGTGGCGGTGAGCTCCTCGAGGGAGTCGACCAGGTCACGCGAACGCGACCAGCGGGAGCGGACCATGCCGGAGACCAGATCGACGGCTTCGCCGCCCACCTGCCCGTTCAGCAGGCGCGCTGCCAGCTCGGCCTTGGCCTCGCCGCCCTGCGCCGGGTCGGTCAGGACCCGACGCAGCGACACCTCGCGGTCGAGCAGCGCGGTGACGGCGGCCAGCTCCTCGGCGAGCTTCGCCGCGTCGACGGACGTGTTGTCCGTCAGCGCGTCGAGGGACTCGCGTGCGGCAGCCAGTGCCTCGCGGCTCGCTCCGTTCATCGGGCAGCCTCGGCCTTCTGCTCGAGCTCGTCGAGGAAGCGGTCGATGGTGCGGCTCTGGCGCGCGTGGTCCTCGAGGGACTCACCCACGAGCTTGCCGGCCAGGTCGGTGGCGAGCTTGCCCACGTCCTGACGCAGCGCAGCGGCCGCGGCCTTGCGGTCGGCCTCGATCTGGGTGTGGCCGGCCGCAATGATCTCCTCACGCTGCCGCTGGCCTTCCGCCTTCATCTCCTGGATGATCGCGGTGCCCTGCTCGGTCGCCTCCTGGCGCATGCGAGCGGCTTCGTGGCGGGCCTCGGCGAGCTGAGCCTTGTACTGCTCGAGCACGCTCTCGGCCTCGATCTTGGCCGCATCAGCCTTCTCCATGCCGCCTTCGATGGCCTCGCGACGCTCGTCCAGAACCTTGTTGATGTTCGGGAGGAGCTTCTTCGCGAAGAAGAAGAAGACGATGGCGAAGGCGATCAGGCCGACGAGCAGCTCGGGGCCCGGAGGAATGAGCGGGTTCTGCTCTTCCTCGGCCGCCAGCTGAACGATGTTGGCGATCACATCAATGCCTTTCGTCGAAAGTGATCAGCGAGGCGTGGATCACTTACCGTAAACGAACGGCAGAACGATGCCGATGAGGGCGAGCGCCTCACAGAAGGCGAAGCCGAGGATCTGGTTGGCACGGATCAGGCCGGCAGCCTCGGGCTGACGGGCAAGAGCCTGGGTGCCGTTACCGAAGACAATGCCGACGCCGATGCCGGGGCCGATCGCGGCGAGGCCGTAGCCGATGGAGCCGAGCGAACCGGAGACGGCGGCGAGGGTCTCAGTGGCAGCCATGCTGATTCTTCCTTTTCATTAACGGACCGGTGGGGGTTGGCCACCGGACGCTTCTTGGTGGTGCGGGCGAGGGCTCAGTGGTGCTCGGCGAGAGCGCCCTGAATGTAGGTGCAGGCCAGGAGCACGAAGACGTACGCCTGGACGGCCTGCACGAAGAGCTCGAAGCCGATCATGGCGATCGTCATCACGAACGAGACACCGGCGGCCGGGATCAGCCAGCTGTTCAGCAGGTACCAGGAGGCGACGGTGAACATCACCAGCATCAGGTGACCGGCGAACATGTTGGCGAAGAGTCGCACGGCGTGCGTGAACGGCCGGACCAGCAGGTTCGAGAAGAACTCGATGAAGGAGACCAGCCACTTGATCGGGCCGAGCGAGTTGTCGTAGCCGGTGATGTTCTTCCAGCCGCCGACGAATCCGTGCTTCTTGAACGTCAGGCTCACCCAGAGCACGTAGACGATCAGTGCGAGCACGATCGGGTACGCGATGACCGAGGCCACCGGGAACTGCGCCAGCGGGATCACGGACCAGACGTTCATGATCCAGACGAAGAAGAAGATCGAGACCATCAGCGGGACGTACTTCTCGCCGTCGCGCTTGCCCATGGTCTCGTAGACGATGCCGCGGCGAACGAAGTCGTAGCCCGCCTCACCGATCATCTGCAGCTTGCCCGGGACGACCTTGGCCTTTCCGAAGGCCAGCGTGAAGAAGGTGACGATCACCCCTGTGGTGAGCAGCGCAAGCAGCATCACCTTGTTGAACTCGAAGCCTCCGACCGTGAAGAGCGGCTTGAAGAGGAAGGAGTGCAGGCCCGGTGCCGGAAAGCCACAGCCGTTGTCGGCCATGATGCGGCAGCTCCAGTCAAAGGCGAGCGTGGTCTGTTCAGCACTCACCGCGGGCTCCTTCGGCGTGACGCATGGGTTCGGCAACCTCGTTGAGTCGGAGCGGCACGCAGCCGCAAGTCGGCACCGGACTGGTGTTTCGGATGTGGGGGCGGCGGTCAGGCATCAGAGCCTCGCGATCGAGCAGGCGTCAGCTCAGATGCCCGCGCCCGCAGTGCCGCAGTTGGCATCGGACGATAGCAGGGTCGCGAAGGGGCATTTATACCGGCCCTACCTGTCACGTCGACGACCCCGTCTGTGCGCCCTGGCGGGGAGCAGACGGTTCCGGCTCGACGTAGAGAATCTTGGCCTTCATGTGCGCTCGGGCCTGCGCCGCGACCCAGACGATCGTCGCCGCGGCCAGTGTCGCGGCGAATGCCTTGGGGTTGAAGAGCGTCGTGTCCTGGAAGACGGCGACGAACACGAACAGAAGGAGCAGCTGAGTCGTGTAGAGCATCAGACCCATCGCCTGGAAAAGCTGCGGGAGCTGCTTGGCAGTCCGCTGCAGGACGAGGATGCCGATACCCATGAAGACAATGACCACCAGCGCGCCGACGGCCGCACCGACCGCACCCTTTCCGCCCGCGACCACTCCACTGATCACAGCGGCGATGACGCCGGCCGCGGCGGTGGGTACGGCGGTATGGAGAAGAGTGCGTGCGTCAGTGGACGGCATGGCGGCAGCTCCGCTTGCTGGTGGGGGCAGTGGTGTCGTCATGGACGAGCGTAGGCCCGGTCCGAGAGGGGTCCTCGCGGCCAACGGACCGTCGCACTGCGGTCCCTCGGCTCTGTCGCCGGGTTTCGTGAACGGTATCACAAACTATTTGATGAGGTCTTTACCTAGAGGTGTGCCAACTGTCACACATGAGAGTGAACGCGCGCGTGTGTGCACGCCAGGGCGCCGCTTTGTCTGCTATTAGGCGAGATGCCGATAGCCGTCAGCCGCGCGTCCCGGCCTTCCTCCGGTCAGGAAGGCGCGAACGAGCGCCGATCGCGGTCGCCCCGTTGACGCCTGCGGGAACGGGTGTACGCGTCGGCTGCGCCTCCGCTCCCGTGAGACCGGCGGGCTCCCCCACCGACGTGTGCCCGGCCGCGGACGCCGGACGCGCCTGCATCCGCCGGCGCCGGTACCGCGGCGGTACGAACGCCTCGGCCCACCGAGGGGCCCGCGGCGTGAAGCGCGGCATCAGCAGGAGCACCAGTCCGACCGCGCTGAGCGCGACGACGAGCAGCACGATCCACATCGACGCCGAGTGCACCGAGTACGCGACGACGCCGAAAGCGATCAGAGCCGACCAGAAGTACATGATCAGCACCGCGCGGCTGTGGGAGTGGCCGATCTCCAGCAGCCGGTGGTGGAGATGGCCGCGGTCGGCGGCGAACGGCGACTGACCGTTCCAGGTACGCCGCACGATCGCCAGCACGAGGTCCGCGACCGGGATCGCGATGATCGTCAGCGGCAGCAGCAGCGGGATGAAGACCGGCAGCGCCGCGTGCGTGGCCTGACGGGTGCTTCCCTCGAAGATCTTCAGGGCGTCGGGGTCCACCTGGCCGGTCACCGAGATCGCGGCCGCGGCGAGCACCAGGCCGATCAGCATCGACCCGGAGTCGCCCATGAAGATGCGCGCGGGATGCATGTTGTGCGGCAGGAAGCCGAGGCACATGCCCATCAGGATCGCCGTGAACAGCGTTGCGGGGGCGGCCGCTTCGATCATGTACCCGAACCAGATCCGGTACGAGTACAGGAAGAAGGCCGCGGCGGCGATGCACACCATGCCGGCGGCCAGACCGTCCAGGCCGTCGACGAAGTTCACCGCGTTGATGGTGATGACGACGAGCGCCACCGTCAGCAGCGTGCCCTGCCAGGACGTCAGGGAGACCGTGCCCACGCCGGGCACCGGGATCCACAGGATCGTCAGACCCTGCATCACCATCACACCGGCGGCGATCATCTGGCCACCGAGCTTGATCAGGGCGTCGATCTCGAACTTGTCGTCCAGGACGCCGATGATCCAGATCAGGGCCGCGCCGGACAGCAGCGCACGTGGTTCGTTGGACAGCTCGAAGACGCTGTTCAGGTTCTGCAGATGGTCCGCGACCAGCAGTCCCGCGCACAGACCGAAGAACATGGCGATGCCGCCGAGCCGCGGCGTCGGTTCTCGGTGCACGTCTCGGGCGCGGATCTCCGGCATTGCCCCGGTCGCGATGGCGAACTTCCGCACCGGCCCGGTCAGCAGATAGGTCACCGCAGCCGTGACACAGAGCGTCAGCAGGTAATCACGCACGGGCTGCCCCACAGGAATCGCTGGCCATCTCAGCCCCACACACTAGCTCCGGTAGCCCCATGGTTGAGGACATACGGCCACCGCAGTTGGTTGCACCCCGCGCCGGCTACCCCGGATACGGCGGAAATTCCCCGGCAAGCTCGCGCACGTCGGCGCGGACTTTGAGCGCCTGCTCGCCCTCTTCCCGGATGGCCGCGGCGAACAGGGCAGTGATCTTCGCCATCTCTCTCTCGCCCATGCCCTGTGTGGTGACGGCCGCGGTCCCCAGCCGGATTCCCCGGCCGTCGCCGTACGGCAGGGCACAGGTGTCGAGCACCAGCCCGGCCGCCGCCAGCCGGCCGCGCGCGACCCTGCCGTCGATCCCCAGGGGCGTGGGATCCGCGCTGATCAGGTGGGTGTCGGTACCGCCCGTGAGCACCGCGAAACCGGCTTCGGCGAGGCCGTCGGCGAGCACCCGGGCGTTGGCCACCACCTGATGGGCGTACGCCGTGAACGCCGGCGTCGCCGCCTCCCCGAAGGCGACCGCCTTGGCGGCGATGGTGTGCATCTGCGCACCGCCCTGGCTGAACGGGAACACTGCCCGGTCGATGCGCTCGGCCAGTTCCGAGCCGCACAGGATCATCCCGCCGCGCGGGCCGCGCAGCACTTTGTGTGTGGTGGCGCACACCACATCCGCGTACGGGACGGGACTGGGCGCTGCGCCGCCCGCGATCAGTCCCATCGGGTGCGCCGCGTCGGCGATCAGATACGCGCCGACCTCGTCCGCGATCTCACGGAAGTGCGCGTAGTCCGGGTGGCGGGGATAGGAGATCGAGCCGCACACGATCGCCTTCGGCCGGTGCTGCCGGGCCAGGGTGCGCACCTGCTCGTAGTCGATGACACCGGTCTCGGCCTCGACGCCGTATCCGACGAAGTCGAACCAGCGGCCGGAGAAGTTGGCGGGGGATCCGTGGGTGAGATGGCCGCCGTACGGCAGGCCCATCGCCAGCACGGCGTCGCCGGGCTTGAGGAGCGCCGCGTACGCCGCGAGGACGGCGGAGGAGCCGGAGTGGGACTGCACGTTGGCGTGCTCGGACCCGAAGAGGGCGGTGGCCCGTTCGACGGCGATCCGCTCGGCCGCGTCGACGAGTTCGCAGCCGCCGTGGTGGCGGGCGCCGGGGTAGCCCTCGGCGTACTTGTTGGCCAGCGGGGAGCCGAGAGCGGCCAGTACCGCGGGTGAGGTGAAGTTCTCGGCGGCGATGAGCTGGAGGCTGTCGCTCTGCCGGCCGGCCTCCCCCAGGATCACCTCGGCGATCTCGGGGTCCTGACGGCGCAGGGCGTCGAAGTCCCCGCCGTGGCGATGGATGCGGACGGTGTCTGGGCTTGCGGTGACCGGCATCTGAGGCTCCAGGCGTGGGCTGGCCGTGAAGTCCAATGTAGGCCTGCCGCGCGCGCGATGCGCGCCCATCGCACCCGTACGGCCCTGAGTGCCACGAGCGGCGTCAGTTGCGGGCGGGGATGCCCGTCAGTGCCGTGACCACAGGGTCGATTGCCTGGTTGATCTCGTCGCCGATGGAGCGGAAGAACGTGATCGGCGCGCCGTACGGGTCGTAGACCTCGTCGGCGTCCGGGCTCGGCGCCAGCAGCCAGCCGCGCAGGGCGGCGGCGGCCCGTACCAGAGCCCTGGCGCGCTCGACCACACCCTCGTCGCACGGGTCGGGCAGAGTGGCCGGATCTATCGCCCGGACGAGCCGGGTGAACTCCTTCAGCGTGAACGTGCGCAGGCCCGCCGAGTGGCCCATGGAGATGACCTGCGCGCGGTGGTCGCGGGTCGCGGTGAGAACCAGGTCCGCGCGGATCACATGCTCGTCGAGCAGTTCACGGCCCACGAAGCCGGTCGCGTCCGCGCCGAAGTCGGCGAGCACGACCTCGGCGTTGGCCTCCATCGGCGCACCCTCGTGCCCCCAGGTGCCTGCGCTCTCCACGATCAGCCCGCCGGACAGGGCGTCGCCGAGGCGGACGCTCAGGGCGTGCCGGGTCAGCCGCTCGGTGATCGGCGAGCGGCACACGTTGCCGGTGCTGACGTGGAGGATCCTGAAGGTGTCGCCGTGAGCGGCCGCACCTGTGCCACGCCCCTCAGGGGTGGTCAATTGGCCACCTCGAGGTCAGGTACGACTTTGCGGAGCTCGTCCGCGTCGAGCGCTCCCGCCCGCAGCAGAACCGGGACCTTGCCGGTGACGTCGACGATCGACGACGGCACGATGCCGGGCGTCGGCCCGCCGTCGAGGTAGACGGAGACGGAGTCGCCGAGCATCTCCTGCGCGGCGTCACAGTCCTCGGGCGCGGGGTGGCCGGTGAGGTTGGCGGACGACACGGCCATCGGGCCGACCTCCGTGAGGAGTTCGATGGCGACCGGGTGCAGCGGCATGCGGATCGCGACGGTGCCCCGGGTGTCGCCGAGGTCCCACTGCAGCGACGGCTGGTGCTTGGCGACCAGGGTCAGCGCACCGGGCCAGAAGGCGTCGACGAGCTCCCAGGCCTGCTCGGAGAAGTCGGTGACCAGGCCGTGGAGGGTGTTCGGGGAGCCGATGAGCACAGGGGTGGGCATGTTGCGGCCGCGCCCCTTCGCCGCCAGCAGATCGCTGACACCCTCGGAGCTGAAGGCGTCGGCACCGATCCCGTAGACGGTGTCGGTGGGCAGCACGACGAGCTCACCGCGGCGGACGGCGGACGCGGCCTCACGCAGGCCGGTCGTACGGTCGCTCGCGTCGTTGCAGTCGTATCGCCGTGCCATCAGGGGGCCTCCTCGTACACGTAAAGGATCTTCGTCGTCTGGGTCGTCTGCGTCGTCGCGGAGGTGGTCACGGCATCGCCTTGCGGGCGGTGGCGAAGCGCGGCCGCTTGTTGAGATCGGGGTGGTCGGCCGCGTCCGCCCAGCCGGACTCCTCGTTGAAGATCCACGGGACCTGGCCGCCCTGGGTGTCCGCGTGCTCGATGACGACGAGGCCGCCGGGGCGCAGCAGCCGGTGCGCCGTGCGCTCCAGGCCGCGGATGGTGTCCAGACCGTCCTCGCCGGAGAACAGGGCCATCCCGGGGTCGTGGTCGCGGGCCTCGGGGGCGACGTACTCCCACTCGGTGAGCGGGATGTACGGCGGGTTGGAGATGACCAGGTCGACCTGGCCGTCCAGCTCCGGCAGCGCGGCCAGGGCGTTGCCCTGGTGGATGGTGACGCGTGAGCCCTCGGCGTTCTTGCGGGCCCAGGCCAGCGCGTCGTCGGAGAGCTCCACGGCGTGCACGCGCGAGCGCGGGACCTCCTGTGCCATGGCGAGCGCGATGGCGCCCGAGCCGGTGCACAGATCGACGATGAGCGGCTCGACCACATCCATGGCCCGTACGGCGTCTATGGCCCAGCCGACGACGGACTCGGTCTCCGGACGCGGCACGAAGACGCCGGGGCCCACCTGCAGTTCCAGGTAGCGGAAGAAGGCACGGCCGGTGATGTGCTGGAGCGGTTCACGGGCCTCACGGCGGGCCACGGCCTCCCAGTAACGGGCGTCGAAGTCACCGTCCTTGACGTTGTGCAGCTCTCCCCGCTTCACGCCGTGCACGAACGCGGCGAGCTCCTCCGCGTCGAAGCGCGGCGAGGGCACGCCGGCGTCAGCCAGCCGCTGAGTGGCCTGGGCCACCTCGGCGAGCAGCAGGTTCACTGGTCCTCCACCCCGGTTCGTACGAGGAGTTGTGTGCGAGCGATTACTGGGCGGCCGCGAGCTTGGCGGCGGAGTCGGCGTCGACGCAGGCCTGGATCACGGCGTCCAGTTCACCGTCGAGCACCTGGTCCAAGTTGTACGCCTTGAAGCCGACCCGGTGGTCCGAGATGCGGTTCTCCGGGAAGTTGTACGTCCGGATCTTCTCGGAGCGGTCCACGGTGCGGACCTGGCTGCGGCGCGCGTCCGCGGCCTTGCTCTCGGCCTCTTCCTGGGCCGCTGCCAGCAGTCTTGAGCGCAGAATACGCATCGCCTGCTCCTTGTTCTGGAGCTGGCTCTTCTCGTTCTGGCAGGAGGCGACGATGCCGGTCGGCAGGTGCGTGATGCGGACGGCGGAGTCCGTCGTGTTGACGGACTGGCCGCCCGGGCCCGACGAGCGGTAGACGTCGATGCGCAGATCGTTGGCGTGGATCTCGACGTCGATCTCCTCCGCCTCGGGCGTGACGAGCACTCCGGCGGCGGAGGTGTGGATACGGCCCTGGGACTCGGTGGCCGGAACACGCTGCACGCGGTGCACGCCGCCCTCGTACTTCAGCCGCGCCCAGACGCCCTGTCCGGGTTCGGTGGCCCCCTGGCCGCCCTTGGTCTTCACAGCGACCTGGACGTCCTTGTAGCCGCCGAGCTCGGACTCGGTGGCGTCGATGATCTCGGTCTTCCAGCCGACGCGCTCGGCGTAGCGCAGATACATCCGCAGCAGGTCACCGGCGAACAGGGCCGACTCGTCGCCGCCCGCTCCTGCCTTGACCTCGAGGATGACGTCCTTGTCGTCGCTGGGGTCGCGCGGCACGAGCAGCAGCCGCAGCTTCTCGGTGAGCTCCTCGCGCTGCTGCTCCAGGTCCTTGACCTCGGCGATGAAGTCCGGGTCCTCGGCGGCCAGTTCACGCGCCGTCTGGATGTCGTCCCCGGTCTGCTTCCAGGAGCGGTACGCACCGACGATCGGGGTCAGCTCGGCGTATCGCTTGTTGAGCTTGCGCGCGTTCGCCTGGTCGGCGTGGACCGAAGGGTCGGCGAGCTTCTTCTCGAGATCGGCGTGCTCGCCGATCAGTTCCTCGACCGCCTCGAACATCGGGGGCTCCTGGTTTCCACACTGCAACGAGTACTACGGGACGGCAAAGCGCCGGTCCCAGCCGCCCCCGCAGGGGCGGCCGAGGACCGGCGCAGTTGGCTCGCTACTTGTTGGCGGAGCCGGCAGCCTTGCCGAAGCGGGCCTCGAAGCGGGCCACACGGCCACCGGTGTCGAGGATCTTCTGCTTGCCCGTGTAGAACGGGTGGCACTCGGAGCAGACCTCGGCACGGACGGTGCCGCTGGAGATGGTGCTGCGAGTGGTGAACGACGCGCCACAGGTGCAGCTGACCTGCGTCTCGACGTACTCGGGGTGGATGTCGCGCTTCAAGGGTGTCTCCTAGTTTCGGGAGGGCGCCGGGTCGCAGACGCGGGATGCGGGTGCGTGAACCGGGGCCGACGTACCAGTCTGCCAGGACCGGCCGTATCTCCCAAAACCGGGGTGTGGCCGGAACTATTCCCCGTCGCTCGCGAAGGCCTACGGGCTCTTCGGGGCGGGGGTGGTCTTCGGGGCTGGAGTGCCCTTGACCACGGCACCCGCGTCGCCCTTGTCGCCCGCGGAGTCCTTGACCGCGGAGGCCGGGATCGGCTTGTCCTGCTGGAGGGCCGTCCACACCTGCTGCCCCGCGGCCTTGAGCGGGATCACCCGGTTCGGGTCGACCGGGTCGTACTCCACCGGCATCGTGATCATGTGCACGTCCTCGGCACCGAGGCTGCCGAGACCCTTGGCGAAGCTCATCAGCTCCGAGACGGAGTCGAGCTCGGAGTCGGGGGTGATCGCCTTCGTGGCGGTGTCCGCGACATCCAGCAGCTTCTTCGGGTCGGAGAAGACGCCGACGCTCTTGACCTGGTCGATGAAGGCCTTCATGAAGGCCTGCTGCAGCTGGATCCGGCCGAGGTCGCTACCGTCGCCGATGCTCTTGCGGGTCCGTACGAGACCGAGGGACTGCTCGCCGTCGAGCCGGTGCGTGCCGGGCTCGAGGTCCAGATGGCTCTTGGAGTCGTTGATCGGCTTGGCGGTGGTGATCTCGACACCGCCCAGCTTGTCGATGAGCTTCTTGAAGCCGGTGAAGTCGACCTCGATGTAGTGGTCCATGCGGATGCCGGACATCTTCTCGACGGTCTTCACCGCGCAGGCCGGGCCGCCGACCTCGTACGCCGTGTTGAACATGGCCCGCCGCTGGCCCTCGACGGACTTGCCGTCACTGTCGGTGCACTGCGGGCGCTCGATCAGGGTGTCGCGGGGCACGGAGACCACGCTGGCCTTCTTGTGGCCCTCGTAGACGTGCACGATCATCGCGGTGTCGGAGCGGGCGCCGCCCTCGTCGGTGCCGTACTTCGCGTTGGCTCCGGAGCGGGAGTCGGAGCCGAGGACGAGGATGTCCATCGAGCCGTTGTCGACGTCGTCCGGCCGGTCGGTGCCCAGTTGGGCATTGATGTCGACGCCCTGGATGTTGCCGTTGAGCTTGAAGTAGACGTAGCCGAGGCCCGAGCCGCCGACCAGGACCAGCCCGGCGACGGACCAGGCGGCGACGGTCATCGCGCGGCGGCCCTTGGAGGGCTGTTTGCGGCGTGTGCCGCGACTGCCGCGTATTCGGCTGCGGCTGCTGCTCTGGTCGGCCATGAGTCTCCCCTGCTCCCGGTGTCTCTCCCGCTACCCCCTGCAGTGCCGATCAGGCGCGGTGTGTCTGACCTGTCCACTTCTGCTCCGCCAGTTGGTGAGACGGCGAGGCGCCAAGAAGGGTTGCACGCGGCGCTGAGAGCGGTCCGGGAGAACGGCTGCGCCCGCCGTGCCGGGCACGACGGGCGCGAAGCGGGTCTCATCTGCGGGTTTGTGCGGCTGGGACCGTGGAGCGTGGTGGTGCGGGCGCGCCCGCGGGTGTGGCGAAGATCCCACCGCACCCGCGGCCGCACCGCTCGGCCGTGAACCGGCCGGGGAGGCGTCAGCCGAAGAGGTTGTACGCCTGCCAGCCGGTACCGAAGGCCACCCGGGTACCGAAGATGCTGCCGGTCGACTTGCCGCTGCCCGGGTAGAGCCACAGCTTGCCGGTGGTGTCGCGGGCGAGCAGGTCGGCGTTGCCGTCGCTGTTCACGTCACCCGTGGTGGCCAGGGCGTTCATGCTGGCGAACGTGGCGACGAGGACCGGCGCGGAGAACGGCGCGGTGGCCTTGCCGGTGCCCTTGTAGACGTACGTCTTGCCACCGGCGCCGCGGGCCAGGATGTCGGCCTTGCCGTCACCGGTGAAGTCACCGTGACCGCGGACCATGCTGAACTGGCTCCAGCCGCTGCCGACCAGGATCGGGGTGCCGAAGCCTCCGTTGCCCTTGCCCGTGTAGAGGTAGGCCTTGCCGGCGGAGTTGACGACCAACATGTCGGCGAGGTCGTCACCGCTGAGGTCACCCGGCAGCAGGATCTGCTTGTGGGCGCCCCACGCCTTGGCGACGAGCTTCGGGGCGTTCTCGCTGTAGGACCAGTAGACGTCACCGTTCGGGACGCGGTAGAGCAGGTCCTGCACGTCGTCGTGGTTCAGGTCGCCCTGGACCATCAGGTTCACACCGGCGAACGAGCCGTGGTTGAACTGGCGGGTCAGCGACGACACCTTCGAGGTCCAGCCGAACAGCGTGCTGTCCGACGCACGGCGCGCCAGCAGGTCGGCGGTGTGGTCGAAGTTCCAGTTGGTGTCGTGCACACGGGCCCGGATCGGGGTCGCGTACGTGCTCACCTTGGCGTAGACGCCGTACTTGCCCTGGGCGGAGCAGTTGATGTCACCCCAGGAGACGATGCCCACGAGCTTGCCGCCGGCCACCAGCGGGCCGCCGGAGTCGCCGTTGCAGGTCGTCTCGGACGTGGCGTCGTCACCGGTCGGCGCGGCGCCCGCGCAGACCATGTGGCCGACGACGTACGAGGAGCCGTACGCGGTCCGGCAGGCGGCGTTGGAGTTGATGTCGGCGTCGGCGACCTTCAGCTTGTCCGAACCGCTGTCGGGGTTCGTGGAGCTGGTGCGGCCCCAGCCGTACACCTTGGCGTCGGTACCCGCCGTGTACAGCGCCGTGTCCGTGGGCTGCATGATCGTCAGCGGCTTGGCCTTGACCGGCGAGGTCAGGGTCAGCACGGCAACGTCGTTGTCGATCGTCGACGGGTTGTACTGCGGGTGGTTCCACTGGCGGTACGCGCCGCGCAGCTCGCCCCCGTGGAAGTCGAAGATCGGGTTGCCGTCCGCGTCCGTCTGGCCGGTGTCGGTCGGGACCTGGTCGGTGCCGGTGATGACCGTGCCGGTGTCGTACCACTTGATGCCCTTGACGCAGTGCGCGGCCGTGGCGATCTTCGTGGGCGCGACAACGACGCCGCCGCAGAAGTAGCCGTTGCCGGCGGCGTCGGCGAAGTACAGCTGGGCCATCCACGGGGCGGCGGAGATCGTGGTCTCCTTGCCGCCGATGATGCGGGCGCTGGGCGCCGACTTCGCGGCGGAGCGCGGCGTCTGCACCAGAGTGCGCTTGGAGGCCTGGTCGGCCTTGATCGCCTCGACGGTGCGGTTGCGCAGTTCCTTCTGCGACAGCGGGTCGACCTGCTGCCGGGAGACACTCTGCGGATTCTCGTTGGTCTGCGCGGCCTGCGAGCCGGACATCATCAGGCCCGTGCCGGCCAGCGCGAGAACGGTCGCGGCGGCCGGGATCGCAATGCTCATTCGGCGCTTGTGCCGACCACCACGGGTGCGTATCTGCACTCGTAACCCCTCGGGATCCGTCCCGGCGCAAACGCGAACGCCCCACCGGGTAACTGAAGTCGGTGGGGCGTGAAGAACGTTTGGGCAGGCCTGGACCGAGGCCCCCCGGCCTCTCCTGGCGCTGCGCGATTCCCCCCTGGAACCCCCCACCACGAAGGCCCGATCATATGTGCGGCAACTCCTGATTGACCAGCGACTGACGGGGCGTGAGGGAAAAGGAGACCGCCCCGTCACCTGCGAGGTGACGGGGCGGTCCCGTGACGTGTTGCCGTGCGCTGATCCGACGTCAGTCGTTGCCGTTTCCGACCGACGGAGTCGTCTTCTGGATCTGCAGCAGGAACTCGGCGTTCGACTTCGTCTGCTTCATCTTGTCCAGCAGCAGCTCGATCGCCTGCTGCTGGTCGAGCGCGTGCAGCACCCGGCGCAGCTTCCAGACGACGGCGAGCTCGTCGCTGCCGAGCAGGATCTCTTCCTTACGGGTGCTGGACGCGTCGACGTCCACCGCGGGGAAGATGCGCTTGTCGGAGAGCTTCCGGTCGAGCTTGAGCTCCATGTTGCCGGTGCCCTTGAACTCCTCGAAGATCACCTCGTCCATCCGCGAGCCGGTCTCGACCAGCGCGGTGGCCAGGATGGTCAGCGAGCCGCCGTCCTCGATGTTGCGCGCGGCACCGAAGAAGCGCTTCGGCGGGTACAGCGCGGTCGAGTCGACACCACCGGACAGGATGCGTCCGGAGGCGGGAGCCGCGAGGTTGTACGCACGGCCCAGACGGGTGATGGAGTCCAGCAGGACGACCACGTCGTGGCCCAGCTCGACGAGACGCTTCGCGCGCTCGATGGCCAGCTCGGCGACCGTGGTGTGGTCCTCGGCCGGGCGGTCGAAGGTCGAGGAGATGACCTCGCCCTTCACCGACCGCTGCATGTCGGTGACCTCTTCCGGACGCTCGTCGACCAGGACGACCATCAGGTGGCACTCGGGGCTGTTGACCGTGATCGCGTTGGCGATCGCCTGCAGGATCATGGTCTTGCCGGTCTTCGGCGGGGCCACGATCAGGCCTCGCTGGCCCTTGCCGATCGGCGCGACGAGGTCGATGATCCGGGTCGTCAGGATGCCCGGGTCGGTCTCGAGGCGCAGCCGGTCCTGCGGGTACAGCGGGGTCAGCTTCTGGAACTCCGGGCGGCCGCGGCCGGATTCGGCCGCCATGCCGTTCGCCGAGTCCAGGCGCACGAGCGCGTTGAACTTCTCGCGGCGCTCGCCCTCCTTCGGCTGCCGCACCGCGCCGGTGACGTGGTCACCCTTGCGCAGACCGTTCTTGCGGACCTGGGCGAGGGAGACGTACACGTCGTTCGGGCCGGGCAGGTAGCCCGAGGTCCGGATGAACGCGTAGTTGTCGAGGATGTCCAGGATGCCCGCGACGGGGATCAGGACGTCGTCCTCGGAGACCTGCGGCTCGTTGCCGAAGTCCTCGCGGCCGCGACGGCCACGACGGTCGCGGTAACGGCCCCGGCGCCCGCGCCGGCCGCCCGCCTCGTCGTCATAGCCGTCGTCCTGCTGGCCTCCGCCGCCGCCCTGACGCTGCTGCTGGCCTCCGCCGCCGCCCTGCTGCTGGCGCTGGCCGCCCTGCTGGTCGTCGCCCTTGCCGCGCCGGTCGCGCTGGCGGTCACCGCGGTTGCCACGCTCGCCACGCTGGCCGCGCTCCTGGCGGTCGCGACGACCCTCGCCGTCCTGGGCGGACGCGGCGACGGCCGCCTCGGCCTTGGCATCCGGCTGCGCCTCGGTCTTGACGTCGCCGGCCGTGTCGGCCTTGGCCTCGGCGCCCTGCGTCTCCGGGCTGCCCGCCTGCGCGGTGGCGCGGCGACGGCGGCGCTCTCCGGCCGGCTGGTCGTCACTGGCAGGCTGCCCGGGGATGTCGATCTGCTGCTGGGCAGCGGCCTTGTCGGCCTTGCTCTCGGCAGCGGTGTCGCCCGTACGCGCCTTGGAGGTGGCACGGCGCTTCGGCTTGGTGCCGGCCTCGCCCGCGGCATCGCTCTTGGGCTCGGACGACCCGTCCGACGCCTTGGCGGCGGAGGCTCCCCCGCCGGCCTGCGCCTCCTTGATGACCTCGATCAGCTGGCTCTTGCGCATACGCGCGGTGCCCCTGATGCCGAGGCCGGACGCGACCTGCTGCAGCTCGGCCAGGACCATGCCCTCGAGGCCGGTGCCGGAGCGGCGGCGCCGTGAGGTGGTGCCGGAGGAGGCAGCACCTCCGGCGGGCGCGGAGTTGTCGACGCTGCTGTCGGCAGTCACGCCCATCAGATCGGTGGTGTCGCTCACGAAGGGTCCTTCCCTGGAGCGGACGTCGGCCTTCTGGCTCGGCGACCGGTTGTGCTGTCCGGCAACGGTCCGGTGTGGCGACCGTGCCGGGGCGGTGGTCCCGCCGGTGATGACGGCGGAGAGAAAAATACGTGCAAAGTCCGGCGCGAGGTCCCCCTGCGCGGCCCCACTCCATGGGAAGCGAGGGGTGTCGTGCCGGTTCCGGAGCGTGCTCGAAACTGCTCAGGCAGGCTGCTCAGGCAGTTGGGGAGGCTCCCGGAAGAATGGGTGTTCCCTGAGGGGACACGAAGCTCCGAGCCACAAAGGCATCGGTTGCAGACTTGAGGTTAACACTACCGGCTCCAACAAACATTCCCCCTCTCACTCACCGGCAATCTCGTGTCCTACGAGCCGAGCGGCAGGACGCTCGCTCCCCCGGCGTCGAAGGTGAGCCGGTTGGCCGCCCATCCCTCGCCCGCCAGTCGTACGACCTTGTCGGCCGCACTGTCCTCGGCCAGCGCGAGCACCGTGGGGCCCGCACCGGAGATGACTGCGGGGACGCCGTCGGCACGCAGTCGGTTGACAAGCGCGATGCTCTGCGGCATCGCCGGGGCCCGGTACTCCTGGTGGAGCCGGTCCTCCGTGGCAGGCAGCAGAAGCTCAGGACGCCTGGTCAGAGCCTCGACGAGCAGGGCCGCACGCCCCGCGTTGGCGGCTGCGTCCACATGGGGGACGGTGCGCGGCAGAAGTCCCCGCGCCGTCTCCGTGAGCACGGCCGTCTCGGGCACGAAGACCACCGGAACGATGGAATCGGCAGGATCCATTCTGATGGCTCGGGCCGCTCCGCCGTCGGTCCAGGCGAGCGTGAACCCGCCGAGAAGACACGCGGCGACATTGTCGGGGTGCCCCTCGATCTCCGTCGCGAGCTCCAGCAGCGCCGTGTCGTCGAGCTTGGCGTCGCCCCCTATGGTCACCGCGCGGGCGGCGACGATGCCGGCGCAGATGGCGGCCGACGACGAGCCCAGACCGCGTCCGTGCGGGATGCGGTTGGCGCAGACGACCTCGAGGCCTCTCGGCTGCCCGCCGAGCAGGTCGAAGGCCGTCCGCAGGGAACGCACGAGCAGATGGTTCTCGTCGCGCGGCAGGGTGGACGCACCCTCGCCCGCGATGTCGATGTGCAATCCGGAATCCGCGACCCGGACGACGACATCGTCGTACAGCCCCAGGGACAGCCCGAGGGCGTCGAAGCCCGGGCCGAGGTTGGCGCTGGTGGCTGGAACGCGCACCCGGACGGCGGCGGCGCGGAACGCTGGACCGGCCATCGCTCGAGGACTCTCCTTGATTCTGACCTGTGGGATTCGAGAGCTGCAGAGACCCGTTGGCCGTTGACGGCAACTACACCGCGGCATATGCGACGGGGCGGGTTCGGTACAGCCTATCGAAGGAAGGTTGGCTGGCGACATAGGGCGCACAGGAGGCGCACGATGCGTGTCGCAAGCCTCCTGTGCCTCTGCGTACGCCGTTGCCCGGCTTGCCTGCCTTGTCCAAGCGGTCGAACTGGAGTATCGGACAGAAGCAGGGGCAGGGCACCGGCCGCAGCCGGGGGCGGCACCGCCCGTTCTCGACCGGATCCCGGCCGATTCCCGAGCGGGGGCGTCCTCAGGCGAGGCCGAGGCGCTCCGCGGCCGCTGCCGAGTCCACCGGGACGGTGACGGGCTGCGGGGCGCCGGCGACGGCCCAGTCCGGGTCCTTCAGACCGTTTCCGGTGACCGTACAGACGATGCGCTGGCCCGGATCGACCTTTCCGGCTTCCGCCGCCTTGAGCAGACCGGCCACGGACGCGGCCGACGCGGGCTCCACGAAGACACCCTCCTGCGACGCCAACAGCCGGTAGGCGCGCAGGATCTCACGGTCCGTCACCTCGTCGATGAACCCGCCCGACTCGTCACGCGCGGCGAGCGCGTGCTGCCAGGACGCGGGGTTGCCGATCCGGATCGCGGTGGCGATCGTCGAAGGGTCCTTGACGACCTCCCCGCGGACGATGGGCGCCGAGCCGGATGCCTGGAAGCCCCACATCCGGGGCGTACGGGAGGACGGGCCGTCGGCCGCGTACTCCTTGTAGCCCTTCCAGTACGCCGTGATGTTGCCGGCGTTGCCGACGGGCAGCACATGGATGTCGGGGGCGTCGCCGAGCGCGTCGACGATCTCGAACGCGGCGGTCTTCTGGCCCTCGATCCGGTACGGATTGACCGAATTGACCAGCGCCACCGGGTAGTTCTCCGACAGCGCGCGGGCGAGGTTGAGGCAGTCGTCGAAGTTGCCGTCGACCTGGAGGATCTTCGAGCCGTAGACGAGCGCCTGACCCATCTTGCCCAGCGCGATCTTGCCCTGGGGCACCAGGACGGCGCAGACCATTCCGGCGCGCACCGCGTAGGCGGCGGCCGACGCGGACGTGTTGCCGGTGGAGGCGCAGATGACGGCCTGCGCGCCCTCTTCCTTGGCGCGGGTGATGGCCATGGTCATGCCGCGGTCCTTGAAGGACCCGGTGGGGTTGGCGCCCTCCACCTTGAGGTGCACCTCGCAGCCCGTGCGCTCGGAGAGAACCTGCGCCGGGACGAGCGGCGTGCCACCCTCACGGAGCGTGACGACAGGCGTCGTGTTCGTCACGGGAAGACGGTCCCGGTACTCCTCGATGATGCCGCGCCACTGGTGGGTGCCGTTGGTCGTCATGGGTCCCTTACTCCCCTTCAACACGCATGATGCTGGCGACACCGCGCACGGTGTCGAGCTTGCGCAGCGCCTCGACGGTCCCCGAGAGGGCGGCGTCGGGCGCGCGGTGGGTGACGACGACGAGGGATGCCTCGCCGCCTCCGTCCGGTCGGCTCTGCTGGCGGACCGTGTCGATCGATACACCGTGCTCGGCGAAGACCGTCGCGACCTGGGCGAGCACGCCCGGCTTGTCGGCCACGTCGAGGCTGATGTGGTAGCGCGTCACCACGTCACCCATCGGGCTCACGGGCAGCTGGGTGTAGGCGGACTCGCCGGGCCCCGTTGCCTCGGCGAGCTTGTTGCGGCAGACGGCGACGAGATCGCCGAGCACCGCGGACGCGGTGGGCGAACCGCCCGCGCCCGGTCCGTAGAACATCAGCTGCCCGGCGGCCTCGGCCTCGACGAAGACGGCGTTGTACGCCTCGCGGACGGAGGCGAGCGGGTGGCTGAGCGGGATCATCGCGGGATGCACGCGCGCGGTGACGGACCTGCCGTCGGCGGCTCGCTCGCAGATGGCGAGGAGCTTGACCGTGCAGCCCATGCGCTTGGCGGAGGCGATGTCGGCGGCGGTGACCTCGGTGAGGCCCTCGCGGTAGACGTCGTCGAGACGCACCCGGGTGTGGAAGGCGATGCCGGCGAGGATGGCGGCCTTGGCTGCGGCGTCGAAGCCCTCGACGTCGGCCGTCGGGTCGGCCTCGGCGTAACCGAGGGCGGTGGCCTCGTCGAGCGCCTCGGAGTAGCCGGCGCCGGAGCCGTCCATCTTGTCGAGGATGAAGTTGGTCGTGCCGTTGACGATGCCGAGCACGCGATTGACCTTGTCGCCGGCGAGGGATTCGCGCAGCGGCCGGATCAGCGGGATCGCACCCGCCACGGCGGCCTCGAAGTACAGGTCCCGGCCGTGCTGCTCGGCCGCCGCGTACAGCGTCGCACCGTCCTCGGCGAGCAGCGCCTTGTTGGCGGAGACCACGGAGGCGCCGTGCTCGAACGCGGTGGTGATGAGGGTGCGGGCGGGCTCGATGCCGCCGATGACCTCGATGACGACGTCGATGTCGCCGCGTTTGACCAAGGCGGTGGCGTCGGTGGTGATGAGCCCCGGGTCGATGCCCTCACGGACCTTCGAGGGACGGCGCACGGCCACGCCCGCGAGCTCCACCGGCGCGCCGATCCGGGCAGCGAGGTCGGCGGCGTGCGTCGTCATGATGCGCGCCACCTCTGAGCCGACCACTCCACAGCCCAGCAGCGCCACCTTCAGCGGACGCGTACGCATCATCCGACCTCGTTTCCTGTACTCAACGGTGTGGACCAGTCTCACGCACCGGACGGAAGTTTCTATCCTCCGTCCGGCATGCGAGACATCTATCTCAACTAGCCGACATCGAGACGCAGGAGATCTTCCTCCGTCTCGCGCCGGACGATCACTCGCGCCTCGCCGTCCCTGACCGCGACGACCGGGGGGCGCAGCGCATGGTTGTAGTTGCTGGCCATCGAGCGGCAGTACGCGCCGGTCGCGGGCACCGCGATCAGGTCGCCGGGAGCCAGGTCGGCGGGCAGGAACGCGTCCTTGACCACGATGTCGCCGCTCTCGCAGTGCTTGCCGACCACTCGGGCGAGCATCGGCTCGGCGTCGGAGGTGCGGGAGACCAGCGCGACGCTGTACTCGGCGTCGTAGAGCGCGGTGCGGATGTTGTCGGACATGCCGCCGTCGACACTGACGTACGTCCGCAGCCCTTCCAGCGGCTTGATGGTGCCGACCTCGTACAGCGTGAAGGCCGTGGGGCCGACGATGGCGCGCCCCGGCTCGACGGAGATACGCGGCGTCCGCAGCCGGGCGGCCTCGCACTCACGGGTGACGATCTCGTTGAGCGCCTTGGCGATGTCGTACGGCTCGCGGGGGTCGTCGTCGGCGGTGTACGCGATGCCGAGCCCGCCGCCGAGGTCGATCTCGGGCAGCTCGATGCCGTGCTCGTCGCGGATCTGCTTGAGCAGCCCGACCACGCGGTGGGCGGCGACCTCGAAGCCGGAGGTGTCGAAGATCTGCGAACCGATGTGGGAGTGGATGCCGATCAGTTCGAGCCCGTCGAGCCGCAGCGCCCGCCGGACGGCTTCGGCGGCCTGCCCGCCCGCGAGCGGAATGCCGAACTTCTGGTCCTCGTGGGCGGTCGCGATGAACTCGTGCGTGTGGGCCTCCACGCCGACGGTGACGCGGATCTGCACGCGCTGCCGCTTGCCGAGGCTCTGGGCGATGTGCGCGACGCGCACGATCTCCTGGAAGGAGTCGAGCACGATCCGCCCGACGCCGGCCTCGACGGCCCGCTGGATCTCGTGCGGGCTCTTGTTGTTGCCGTGGAAGGCGATACGGTCGGCGGGCATCCCGGCCTCGAGTGCGGTGGTCAGCTCGCCGCCGGAGCACACGTCCAGATTGAGGCCCTCCTCCGTGAGCCAGCGCACGACGGCGCGGCTGAGGAACGCCTTCCCGGCGTAGAACACGTCCGCGTCCTTGCCGAAGGCGTCGGCCCAGGCGCGGCAGCGGGCGCGGAAGTCGGCCTCGTCGAGGAAGTACGCGGGGGTGCCGAACTCCTCGGCCAGACGCGTCACTTCGATTCCGCCGACGGTGGCCACGCCGTCGTCGTCGCGGGTGACGGTCTTCGCCCAGACCTTCTCGTCGAGGACGTTGAGGTCGGTCGGCGGGGCGGAGTAGTGGCCCTCGGGGTACACATCGGCGTGACGGGGCCCGGCGGGGTGTGCGGAACGGCTCATTCTTCTCTCACAGGTAGTCAGGGGCGCTGATGCCGAGCAGGGACAGGCCACCGGCGAGCACCGTCCCGGCGGCTTCGGCGAGCGCGAGCCGGGAGCGGTGGGCGGCCGAGGGTTTCTCGTCACCCAGGGGCAGCACGGTGTGCTGGAAGGCGAGAAGGGCCTCTGCGGTGGCCTCCAGGTGCCGGGCGAGCCGGTCGGGCGCGCGCAGCCGGGCGGCGGAGGCGAGGACGGCGGGGTGGTCGGCGATCGCGGTGGTGAGGGCGGGGGCATCGATGTGCTGCTCGGACCCGGAGACCATGCCGAGCTGCTGGGCGTTACGGCCCAGGGCCCGGGCACGGGAGTGGGCGTACCGAATCGTGAACAGGGGGTTCGTCTCGTGCTGCACGAGGAGGTGGGGCCCGACCCGGGGCCGGTCGTGCGCGGCGGCGGAGAGGAGGGCCCACCGGATCGCGTCGGGCGGGACGGGCGGGGGCGCCAGGGGGAGGGGGGCGGTGTCGGAGGGCCCGCAAGCGGTGCGCTCGGTCTCGACGTGCTCGATCTCGACCCTGCCGGTCTGGACGCGCCCGGTCTGGGCGTACTCGGGCGCAGGCACCACGTGCAGCGGCTCGGCATCTCCGTGCCCGGTCTGGGTGTGCCCGGTCTCGAAGTGCACGCTCTCGACCCCGCCGGTCCCGGCGTACTCGGGCGCAGGCACCACGTGCAGCGGCTCGGCGTCCCCGTGCCCGGTCAGGGTGTGCCCGGCCTCGGCGCCCTGCGAGCGGAGCAGCGCCTCGATGGCCTCGGTCCAGACGCGAGCCCGCAGCTCGTCGGCGGGCTCGAACCGCACGGCGACCCCGGCGAGGTCGCGGCTGTGCCCGTACCGCGCGCCCTGCTCCAGCACCCTGGCCACCAGCTCCTGCTGCGCGCTGCCCTGCAGGGTGATGTTGAGGAAGCCGGGCCCGGTGATCTCGATACCGGCGATCCCGGGAGTACCGGCGATCCGGACCTTCAGGGCCTCGGCGACGGCACGCGGCGGCTGGTGGGCGGGCCCGGCGAGCCGCAGGGCGACATTGGTGGCGTAGTCCCCGCACCCCCCGGGCCGGGGCCGCTCGACGCTGACGCTCTCCGGCACGGGCGCATGCAGCGCACCGTCCGCCACCGCGCAGCGCACGGCGTGCAGCACGGTACGGGAGAGCTCGGCGGGGGTCACGGGACAAGCGTATGGGAGGGAGGGGGGCGCTTCGCGAACCGGTTTCGCGATGCGGTCAGCCGCGCGTGCTTCCCGCCCGCCCGGCCTCATGCCGGCCGTCTACGGACGGCGGGCCCTCCCTGTGCATCAATTGCCGTACGAGACGGACGAGCTCGGCCGGCTCGAAGGGCTTGGCGAGAAAGGCGTCGACGCCGGCAGAGATGCCGCTCTCCACCTCGTACTGAGTACACGCACTGATGATGGCGACGGGCAGATGGCTGGTCCGCGGATCGGCGCGCAGCCGGGCGGCGGTCCGAAGACCGTCGAGACGGGGCATGACGACATCAAGGGTGACGACGTCGGGAGCCACCTGGTGCACGACCTCCAGGCACTCGGCACCATCGGCCGCGGTCACGACCTCGAAGCCCTCCAGCTCCAGGTTGACCCTGATCAACTGCCGGATGACCCGGTTGTCGTCGACAACGAGCACACGGCCGGACGCGCCTGACACAACTCGAGAGTAGGTCGGCGGACGTCGCCGCGTCCGGGTTTTGCCCACTTCCACCCCGTGCGGGGGACACGGGACCGTCCGGCAGGGCACCCCGAAGTCGGCCTCGCCACGGCGGAAATACCTGTTCACGGGGACCGTGTGAGAGCTGGTAGGGTTCTACCCGTCGCCGCGCAAGCGGGACGGAACGCCCCCGTAGCTCAGGGGATAGAGCAACGGCCTCCGGAGCCGTGTGCGCAGGTTCGAATCCTGCCGGGGGCACCTTGGATCAGGTGCCCAAAGACCCCGCCATCAGCGCTTTAGCTGAAGACGGGGTCTTGGCGTATGTGCAGCCGTATGCCACTCAGAGCGGCCTATGTCGCAGTCTGTGGACTTTCGTGGACAGGATCTTGGTGGCGTCTACCCAGGTCAGTCCCCCGAAGTGACGAAGGCCTCCGGACCTGTCCAAGGGCCCAGCCCGTGACTCAGTGGATCACCCATGGACCTCGCGGACCAGGGCCCCGTCTCCGTCGTAGAGCTCCAGGCTGTACGGCAACCCGAAGCGGCCCAGTAGGCCGGCGAGCTCGTCGAGGCGCCGCGGGTCGACGGCGCCGGTCAGCAGGATGTTCGGGCCTTCGATGGGGTCGATCTCCACCTGGCACCAGCCGGTTTCGAGCTCATGGCCGGACCAGGACGACGACCGGGATCCAGCCGTCCCGCTCGAAGTGTTCGGCGACAGCCGATGCGTCGCGGCAACCGTGCACGACGCCGCATACGTTGTTGCCCACCTCGATCCACTGGGAATCAAGCTCCTGGCCGTCGTCGGACATGTCCACGCTCGGATGATGAAGCGCACGACGTCTCGTACTCGCGCGGCAGGTCCCCTATCCGACAGTTGGCGAGTCCTCCCTGCCGTCGAGGCACTTGGCCTACCGGCTGGGCAGAACCTCGGCCTTGTTGCGCGCCGGGCAACTGGGCGGGCCGCCTGCCCTACGCCCTTCTCGTGGATCTCAGAGCATGATGAGCAGACGCGTCTTCGGCTTGAGCTTTCGGTTCACCGAGCGGCTCTGGACGTAGACCTCCAGCTTGGGGTTACGTCCCGCCTTCACGGACACGGTGCCCTGGATGCCCGTGCCGAACAGAAGGCTGCGTGCCGCGTCGCCCGTGTAGGCGCGGTCCGTGTCCTTCTCGACCACGATGACTTCCTTGTCGGGCTGGACCTGGACCCGGGTGCCCAACTGGTAGTAGCACGAGCCGCGTTCGTACGTCACGCCCGGATGCGAATCGACGAAGGATCGGATCTCGACCTCCGTGTCGACCTTCAGGAGTCGATACCTGTCGGCCGGGACCGGTTCGAGGTTCGCCCGTACGTCGTCGACCGATATGTCCTGACCGACCGCGAAGAGGTTCTTCGTGCCGCGCACGCCCTGCTCGCGGCCACGGAGGAAGCTGGTGGCGGCGGCACGTACGGTGCCGATCGCCTCCTCGACGCCCTCCTGGGAATCCGCATCCCAGATGGCGATGTTTCCGGCCGGGAAACCGTAGTTCTGGGCAGTGCGCTTCGCCAGGGAGTTCGGAACGAGGATCGCGGAGGTCCAGTGGCCGGGAAGCGCACCCATCTTCGCCGCGATCTTGTCGAGCCAGGGACCGAGGATGGCCATGTCGCCGTCGTGCCGGCGGTCGCCGCCGGAGGCGTTCTCCTCGCCGTCCGTCACCACGATCTGGAGGAAGCTGTGCTCGCCGTACTCCTCCCAGATGTGGCCCAGATCGTCCAGGGACTTCAGAGAGGCTTCGATGAGGGCCGTAGCGCCATTGTTGACCTTGTACAGACCCCGCATGGACGGCAGATGCTTCACGTCCATGTCCCAGACCAGGTTCTCCACCCGGTGGTCGAAGGAGTAGAGGCTGATCCGGGTCTCATGGCCCAGGCTGTCCGACTCGGCCTTCAAGCCCGCCACGAACTCGTCCACGACGCGGATGAGTTGACTCTGGTGCTGATGCATGGAACCCGAACAGTCCACTACCAGCGCGACGTGATTCACCTTGTGCTGGATCTTGTTGGCGGACACGTTTCTGCTCCTTCTCCGAGGCTCCCCAAGTGATGTCTCCACACTATGAGGAGGCACTGACAACGGAGCTGACGGGCGATCACCCGCCCGCCCCGCCGTCGGCAGACCCCAGGCGGGAGGCAGCGCCCGTCGGTGCCGGCCTGTCGTCCGTTCCGGACATGGCCACGGCCCGGCGCACGGACCGCTTCCGGACCGAGTGGGCGCCGGAAGCGGAGTGCGCAACGGGGTTAGATGGATGGCGCATTGGTCTAGGCCAGGCCGCCCCGTCCCAGTATCCTCATCCGTGGCCAGTGGCACACAATCCCCCCACCTAGGTTGCGTGCTGGCGCGGGCGACGCCCCACAACTCTGCCCCAGCAGCCGGGTGACCTCCCCATTCGCCGCCTCCAGGAGGCTCACGGTGAAAGTTCGCACCCGAAGTACGGCGATCATCGGCACCATCTGCCTCGTTGCTTCCCTCGCGTTGACCACGGCGTCCGCCGACGAGCCCCCCGCCCCACGGCAGGCGGCGGAGGTCACGCTCAAGCACATGGCGACGGCCCAGAATCCGTCCGCCGGCACCGCCGGGCCCGGTGGCACGCTCTGGATAGCCGAACGCGCGGGCACCGTACGGGTCCTGGACGATCAGGGGCTCGGCACGCCCGTCCTCGACATATCCGGCGAGACCACGACCGACGGCGAACGCGGCCTGCTGGGCATCGCGTTCGACAAGGAGTTCGCTCACTTCTACATCTCGTTCACGGACCGCGAAGGCACCAGCACCATCGACGAGTTCGGCGTGCAGGACGGCAAGATCGAGCCGGACACCCGGCGCACCGTCCTCACCCAGACGCAGCCGTACGCGAACCACAACGGCGGCGACATCAGGTTCGGCCCCGACGGCTACCTCTACATCGCGTTCGGCGACGGCGGCTCGGGCGGCGACCCGCACGGCAACGGGCAGAACCTCGACACGCTGCTCGGCAAGCTGCTGCGGATCGACCCCAGTGGCGGCGAGCCGTACGCGATCCCGCCGGGCAACCCGTTCGTGGACGACCCGAACGCGAAGGACGAGATCTGGGCGTACGGGCTGCGCAACCCGTGGCGGTTCTCCTTCGACGCGGGCACGGGCGACCTGCTGATCGGCGACGTCGGCCAGAGCGACTGGGAGGAGATCGACTGGGCCCCGGCGGACAGCAAGGGCGGCGAGAACTACGGCTGGTCCCGGATGGAGGGCAATCATCCCTTCCGGGGCGGCACGGAGCCGGCGAACCACGTGCCGCCGGTCCACGAGTACGACCGTAACGGGCTGGGCTGCTCGGTGACCGGCGGGTACGTCTACCGCGGGAAGGCGATCCCGGACCTCAAGGGGCAGTACGTGTTCAGCGACTACTGCGACGGCACCGTCCGCGCTCTCCAGTTGGAGAACGGCAAGGTGACCGGCGAGAGCGACCTCGGGGTCAACGGCGGCGAGGTCATCTCGTTCGTGCAGGGCTGCGACGGCGAGCTGTACGTGCTCGACCTCGGTGGCAGCATCTCCCGCATCGAACCGGCGTGACCCCTGATCGGCGAGTGCCCCCAGCAGGAATCAGGTGCTGAGCCGAGCGGATGACGACATGAGAGAGCGGGAGTCGGCTTGACTGACTCCCGCTCTCTCGTTGTCCGTCACCGGTCGCGGCATCCGGCCGCACTAGGCTGATCAACCAGCCAGCCGCCGTGAAAAGGAGCCCCATGCCCTCGGACAGACCGCCCGGAAGCCGCCGAGCACCTGGTGCGCCGGGGGCCGGGGTCCTCACCTACGATCCGCCCGGTGCGACGTGTCCCGGGGACGAGGTGTGGACGGCCGGGATCCCGGGCTACCGCCGTTACGAGCGAACCGTGGTCATCGGGCACGGAGACGACCACTGGCGCGCCGCCTCCGACGCCGTCCTGCGTTGGGGTATCAAGCGCCGTAGCGGTTTCCGTGTCACGCCGCTGGCGGGCGCCGGCGAGCGGGTCGCAGACGGGGCCGAGTACCGCATCACGGCGGGGTGGGGACCGCTGGCCGTTCAGGAACCGGTCCGGGTCGTCGCCGTTGTCGGCAGCCCCGACCGATGCGGCTTCGCCTACGGCACGCTGCCCGGTCACCCGGTGTCCGGTGAGGAAGCCTTCGTCGTGTGCAGGGCCCCCGACGGGCGCGTCACCCTGACCCTGCGTTCCTTGACCAGTCGCGCCCCCAGGGGTGCGTGGCGGCAGCTGTTCCCCCTGCTTCTGCTCGCACAACGCGTCTACCGACGCCGATACCTGCGGGCTCTCCTGCACCCGTAGACCGACGGCTGCGACGGCGGTCCCCTGCCCCGCGCCGAGGCGGGACAGGGGCCGTGCGTCAGCGCTCCTGCACGAACGCTCTGCCCTCATGGGCGTCGGCGGAGCAGGAGTTCTTCTCCGCGGCGGTCATCTTGCGGCTCTTGACGACGACGGCGTTGCTCTTGCCGTCCGTGCCGTTCGCGGCCGGTCCGGTGATGGTGTCCTCCCAGTACCAGTAGTAGTGGTCCCACTTGGGGCTGTCGTAGTGGGTCTGCCAGGTGCCGGAGACCTTCTGCATCACCTGGGCGCGAGAGATCCAGCCCACTTCACCCGGCTTGACCGTCATGCCGAGCGCGCTGGTCTCGGAGTGCGTGCTCGTCCAGGTGTGGCTGTAGGTGGCCGTCACGCTCAGGTCCACGATGCCCGCGATCTTGCCGCCCGCGGTGACCGAGACGCCGACCGAGTCGGTCGACCCCACGGTGTCGCTCCAGGTCATGGACTGAGTGGCGTCCGACGTACTGCAGTTGTAGAGCGAGTCGGAGACCTGGCGGAACTCCCCCAGGTACGCCTCGCCCAGCTGGGGGGAGTTGAAGGTGCACTTGCCCTCGCCGGAGGTGCAGTCCGCCGTCAGCTCCTGCCGTGTCGGCTGCTCGTCGGCGGATGCGGGAAGAGTGGTCGCCGCCGCGATTCCGCAAGCCGCCACCGTCAGAGCCAGTAAACGGCCCCCGTGGCGTATGGCGCGGTTCATCGTCATCTTGGTGCCTTTCGGGTCGTACATGGGGGGCCGGTGAACCGGGCGGCTCCGCGCGAGAGTTGAGGGCACCCGCACGCGTCCGGGCTCACCGTCTGTGCATGCGAGGCTGTCCCAACAGCCTCCCCAGCCACACCAAGAGGAAGTAAAGTTGTAGTTGATGGTGAAACGGCTGCCGGCGGCCGTCGGTTGCCCAGCCGTGTGAGCTGGTCCGATTCCTGCCCAGGGTTTGCAGGGGTGCCAAAAGACCCCGCCGTCCTTGCAGTTGCTGACAGCGGGGTCTCGGTATGTGGGCGGCCGCCGGTCATGCGCAGCGGCCGTACGACTGGGTCTTCGACCCACCCGGGCGCAGGGAGCGGCGCGTCGGCTTCAGTGGCTCACGCCTGATTCTCGCGGATCAGGCCCGGTGTTCTGCGGTCCGCACGGGGGCCGACCGACAGGGCTCGCGGTGGAGCCTCGGTCAGGTCCCCGCCGTCACCGGCGAATCGCCCTTGTCCCCCACCGAGTTCTCCGACGCCGACTTCGGAATCGGGCGGTCGTTCCGCAGAGCCGTCCAGACCTCGTGGGATGCCTTCTTCAGGGGAACGACGCGGCCGGGGTCCTTCGGGTCGTAGGTGACCGGGAGCGTGAGCATGTTCATGCTGCTCGGGTGGATGGCCTTGAGGTCCTTGGCCAGGGACAGGAGCTTGTTCGCGGACGCGAGTTCGGAGTCGGCGCTGACCGTGCGGGTGGCCGTGTCGGCCAGGGCGTAGAGCTTCGTGGGGTTGCTCGCCAGGCCGATCGAGTCGACGCGGTGGATCAGCGCCTTGATGAACGTCTGCTGGAGCTGGATGCGGCCGAGGTCGCTGCCGTCGCTCACGCCGTGGCGCGTCCGTACGAGCGACAGAGCCTCTTCGCCGCCCAGCGTGTGCTTGCCCGCCGTCAGCGACAGGTGGCTGCTGCTGTCCTTGATGGCCTTGCTGGTGGTGATGTCCACGCCGCCGAGCTCGTCGATGAGCTTCTGGAAGCCCTTGAAGTCGACTTCCAGGTAGTGGTCCATGCGTACGCCGGACAGCTTCTCGACCGTCTTCACGGTGCAGGCCGGGCCGCCCACCTGGTAGGACTCGTTGAACATGGCGCGGTGCTCGGCCGGGGCGGTGCCGCCGGAGGGCTTCGCGCAGGTGGGCCGGTCGACCATCGTGTCCCGCGGGATGCTGACGACGCTGGCCTTCTTGTGGGACTTGTCGACGTGGAGCACCATCGCGGTGTCCGACCGGGCGCCGGTCACGCCGCGGCCGTACTCGCCGTTGGTGCCGGCGCGTGAGTCGGACCCGAGGAGCAGGATGTCCATCGAGTCGTTCTGCTTCTCGTGCGGGCGGTCGTGGCCGAGGACGGTGTTGATGTCGGTGCCCTGGAGGTTGCCATTGAGGTGCGACCACAGGTACGCCAGCCCACCGCCGCCGATCGTGACGACTCCGGCGGCGGTCCAGGCGGCGGCCTTCAGTGCCCGTCGGCGGGACCTCCGGCGTGAGCGATACACCTTCCCTGGCCCGTAGGGGGCCAGGTCCTCGTCTTCGCTCTCGTGCGGCATGCGGTGTGTGTCCTTAGTCCGCCGGTGGCTCAGTACGCGGAGTCGACGTTGTCGATCGAGCCGTACCGGTCGGCGGCGTAGTTGGCGGCCGCCGTGATGTTGGCGATCGGGTCGGTCAGGTCGTTCGGGGTGCCCGCGACGTGGTAGGCCTCGAAGGTCGGCTGGATGACCTGGAGCAGACCCTTGGACGGGGTGCCGTTCTGGGCGTTGATGTCCCAGCCGTTCTGGGCGTTCGGGTCGCCGCCGGACTCACGCATGATGTTGCGGTGCAGGCCCTCGTAGCTGCCCGGGATGCCCTTGGCCTTCATGATGGCCAGCGACTCCTTGATCCAGCCGTCGAGGTTGTCGGCGTAGACCTTGGCCTTCTTCGCCTTCGGGGCGGCCTTCTTCACGACCTTCTTGGCAGCCGGGGCGTCGGCCTTGGCAGCCGCCTTCGTGGCGACCTTCGTGTCGGCCTTGGCCACGACGATCTTGGATGCGGAAGCGCTCGCCGAGGGCTCGGCAGCCTGGGCCGGCGAAGGTGCCAGCGCGAGCATCGCGGCCGCGGCACCGGCGGTGGCTATGCCGGCAGCGGAGAACTTGCGGATACGGGCGATGCGGCTGTCGGCGATCTGGTTGCGCAGGGTCATGCGGGAGAACCTCTCCATGGGGGACGTGGTGGCCCGGGGGGCCGGTGGGGCCGGCGCGGAGCGGGACTCCGCGGCCTGGGCCGGTGCTCTCGAAGCGGGCGGATTTTCGCCCGGTCCGGCACTCGGCTCCCCGGAACGTCAGCCATGGTTAGCGGTGGTCGGTGCGGGACGCAAAGGTGTGACGTACTAACCGACTACGCAGAAATGTCCGAAATGCACTCTGGCGTGGGATGCCCGTGCCGGAGCGGCCGGACCGTCACTACTACCGCTCTTAGGATGTGACCTGCGCCCTATGGGTCGGCTCACAATCCTGGCGCCGCGAATGACTCGGGGTCGGGCTCCCGTCACTCTCGGCGCCCGACCCGGGCATATCGGCCGACAACCCTGTGACCAGCGCAAACGCTGAGGACTAGCCTGCAGGCCGCGTGAAGGCCCTGATGCTCTTGAGCGGCGGGTCCAGGGTCAGGGCCACCGTCGCGGCGTCCTGAGCGGTGACCGTGAACGCATGGGACGTGTGCTCGTCCGCAGGCCAGGTGAAACGACTCTCGCCGTCCTCCGCCTCACGGCACTCGCCGTAGGTGAGGACGAGGCGGTTCGGCTCGGCGGCGGTGAAGGTGAACTCGGTGACGGACGCATGGTCACCGGCACGGCCGTACTCGATCCAGCCCGTGCCGCCATCCATGATCAACAGCTTCCAGTACATGCCGTCGCGCGACGCGTGCCAGAGGCCCGCCGGTTCATCCATGCGTCGAGGGTGACAGCCCGGCACGCTCCGCCGCCGACGGGGCCTCGAAGGCGATACGGCGGTGGGCGCGCCGGAGCATCAGACGGGTGACGCGCGGGTGGAAGTGGCGCACCACCGCGAAGTAGGCGCGGCCGCGCCAGTTGTTGTACTTGACCACGGTGGTGAGCGTGACGTCCTGGTCCGTCACGAAGATCGAGGCGCGGAAGTCGAGACGAGAGGCGTCCTGGCCGAGAAGGAGTTCCGTCGGCGCCGTTTCCCGCACCGGGAAGGGGAGCAGGCTGCTCCAGGCCGCGGGATCGCGCGGCATGCCCGGGGCCAGGGGAATGCGGTACGCGTCCGTGAAGTCCGGTGCGGCGAACGCCTCGTGGGCCAGCTTCGCCTCGGCCGGTGCGGTCGTCGCGGCCGGACGGACCCAGAGGAAGCGGCGGAGCAGGCGCGTCGGGCGGGACCAGCGGTGAGGGTGCGCGACGGCGGTGCCGGTGGCCGCCCGGGCCAGGTTGTCGAGGAGTTCCTCGATGAAGGTGTCGTGGAGCGGGCGGATCGCCAGGCTCCAGGCCAGGCGGTCCTTGAGGCCGGGGCGCAGCTCCAGGGTGTGGACGACCCGGCAGCTCGTCGGCGTCAGGGGCTCCACCTCCAGGGTGTGGAACCCGTTCCACGGAGGGGTGAACTCGAAGCGGATGCTGCGGCCCGGCTCGTACGCGCCGACCGCGTAGCGGACGAAGCCGTGGCCGCCCTTCGCGCCCACGCCCAGCGGGGCGTCGAAGCGGATCGGGGGCCAGACCGGGGTCGGGCTGAGCGGGTCGTCCGGGGAGGCGAGGAGGTCGAGCTGCGCGCCGGCGGTCTCGGCCGGGGCCTGAATGACGCGCTCATGGACGTTCCGAACAGTGCGCATGCCGCCCCTCCATACGGTGGCGTATGTTTTACCGTACGGTAGCGTATGGACATGGCGCAAGCAGATCGGGCAAGGAAGCGGCTCACCGCTCAGGACTGGGCCGACGCGGCGCTCGAGGCGATCGGGGAACGCGGTCTCGCGGCGGTCGCGGTGGAACCGTTGGCCGCCAGGCTGGGGACCACCAAGGGCAGCTTCTACTGGCACTTCGCCAACCGGGACGCACTGATCGAGGCCGCGCTCGGGCGCTGGGAGGAGATCTGCACCGACGAGATCATCACCGCGGTCGAGACCGAGTCCGACCCCGAGCGGCGGCTCCGGAACCTCTTCTGGCGGGTGGTGGTGGGAGCGGCGGAGGATCCGCGGGAGGTCTCCCTGCTCGCGACGGCCGGGCATCCGCAGGTCGCACGCGCGCTGGAGCGGGTGACGGAGCGGCGGATCGGCTATGTGGCGCGGCTGTTCGAGGAGTTGGGGTTCGAGGGCGAGGACGCGCTCCACCGGGCATTGCTGGCGTACACGAGCTACCTGGGGCATACGCAGCTGAGCCACGCGGTGCCGCAGCTGCTGCCGGGAGGCGCGGAGGGCAAGCGGTACCTGGAGTCGGTGCTGGAGCGGATGCTGCTGCGGGGGTAGTTGGCCGCACGAGCGCCACGCAGCGCCCCGCGCGGGCCGTACCGCCGCCGGCGAGGACGAGCCGCACCCGCGCCCGCCGCGCCCGCCTGTGTCGGCCGCACCGCCGGGACCCGGCTCCGCGCAGTGCCCTCGCGGGCCGCACCGGCGTCGCTCCCGGCACCGGACGGGACACGCCGCACCCGCACACCGCCCGAGCCGCGCCCCGCTCCACCTCTACGCCGACGCGCGCTTCCTCGGAGCAGCCTTCTTCGCCGCTGATTTGGTCGCCGCAGCCTTCTTCGTCGTCTTCTTCGCCGCTGTCTGCTTCTTGGCGGCCCCCGGCTTCACCGTCGTCTTCTGCGCCCCCGTCGTCTTCTTGGCCGTTGTCTTCTTCGCCGCCGGCGTCGTCTTCTTCGCGCTCGCGGCCGTCTTCTTCGCCGGCGCCTTCTTCCGCCCCTTGATCGGGGTCACCTCGGCCTCGCCGCCGCCCTCCCCCCGGGCCTTCTTCGCCGCCCGTACGCTGCCTTCCAGCGCCGCCATCAGGTCGATCACCTTGCCGCCTGCCGCCTCCGGGGCGGCCTCCGGCAGCGCGCCGCCGCCCTCGACCTTCGCGGCGATCATCGCCTCGACCGCCACCCGGTAGTCGTCGTGCAGCGACTCCATGTCCACCTCGCCCAGGGTGTCCATCAGGGCGTCCGCCAGGTCGAGTTCGGCGTCGCGGACCGTGACCTCCGCATCCGGGGCCACGCCCTCCGGGCGGCGGATCTCGTCCGGCCAGAGCAGGCCGTGCATGGCGATCACATCGTCGACGACGCGCAGCATCCCCAGCCGCTCCCGCCCGCGCAGGGCGAACTTGGCCAGGGCCACCTTCCGGCTGCGCTTCAGCGCCTCGCGCAGCAGGGTGTACGGCTTGGCGGCGGGAACCCCGTTCGCCGAGAGGTAGTACGCCGCGTCCATCTGCAACGGGTCGATCGCCGCCGCCGGCACGAAAGCCACGATCTCGATGGTCTTCGCGGTGGGAAGCGGCAGCTTCGCCAGGTCCTCGTCCGTGATCGGGACGATCGATCCGTCGGCGTCCTCGTACCCCTTGCCGATCTCGGCCGTCGACACCTCCTTCTCCTCCAGCTCGCAGACCTTGCGGTAGCGGATCCGGCCGCCGTCGGCGGTATGGATCTGGCGGAAGGAGACGGAGTGGTTCTCCGTGGCGTTCAGCAGCTTGACCGGAATGCTGACCAGACCGAAGGAGATCGCACCGTTCCATATGGATCGCACGTCTGATCCCTTTCATCCGAAATCTCGGGACTCGTGGGATTCTCATCGTATGACGCCGATCACAGAGGTGGATGGGCGGCGCCTGGCGCTCAGCAACCTGGAGAAGGTCATCCACCCCGCCACCGGGACCACCAAGGCGGAGATCCTGCACTACTACGCCACCACGGCGGACGCACTGCTCCCCCACGTCCGCAACAGGCCGGTGTCCTTCCTCAGGTACCCGGACGGGCCGGACGGGCAGCTGTTCTTCACCAAGAATCCGCCGCCCGGTACGCCATCGTGGGTACGGACCGCCGCCATGCCCCGCTCGGAGGACAGGAACGCGCGCCAGGTCGTCATCCAGGACCTGGCGTCACTGGTGTGGGCGGCGAACCTGGTGGTCGAGTTCCATACGCACCAGTGGACGGAGGACGCGCCGGCCGTCGCCGACCGCATGGTCTTCGACCTGGACCCGGGCGCCCCGGCGACGATCGTCGACTGCTGCGCCGTGGCGCTGTGGCTGCGGGACCGGCTTGCGGCCGACGGCCTGGAGGCGTACGCCAAGACGTCGGGCTCCAAGGGGCTGCACATCCTGGTGCCGGTGCAGCCGACCCCCTCGGAGGAGGTGTCGGCGTACGCGAAGGGGCTGGCCGTCGAGGGCGAGGCGGCGCTGCCGAAGCTCGTCCTGCACCGGATGGCCCGCAATCTGCGGCCCGGGAAGGTCTTCGTCGACCACAGCCAGAATGCCGCCGCGAAGACGACAGCGGCCCCCTACACCCTGCGCGCCCGGGCCGAGCCGACCGTGTCGGCGCCCGTCACCTGGGACGAGGTGGAGGCGCGGCAGGACCTGGTGTTCCGGATCGGCGACATCGCGCCGCGGCTGGAGCGGTACGGGGATCTGCTGAGCCCGCTCACCGACCCCGCACACGCCCGACCGCTGCCATGAGCGTGCTCCGGCCGCCCCTGAAGGTCGCGCTGGCGGAGTCGGTGAGCACCCTTCCGCGCGGTGGCCATCTGGCGTACGAGCCCAAGTTCGACGGTCACCGGATGGTGGTCTTCCGGACGGAGTCGGGCGTCCTGCTGCAGGCGCGTTCGGGGCGGACCGTCACGGCCGCGTTCCCGGACCTCGCAGAGGCGGCGATGAACTGCCGGACGGCACGGTGCTGGACGGTGAGGTGGTCGTGTGGTCCGGAGGCCGTACGGATTTCGCCGCCGTGCAGAAACGCGCGACCGCCACGCCGCGGCGGGCCCCCGCGCTCGCGCGCCGGCTGCCCGCCTCGTACGCCGCCTTCGACCTGCTCGCCGAGAGCGGCGAGGATCTGCGGTCCTCCTCGTACGAGAAGCGGCGCCGCCGGCTGGTCGCGCTGCTCGGCGCGCTGGGGCCGCCGCTGCAGGCCGTACCGATGACGCTGGACGCCGACGAGGCGGCCACCTGGTACGAGTCGCTGCCCGCGATCGGGGTCGAAGGGCTGGTGATCAAGCGGCTGGACCAGACGTACCGGAGCGGCACGCGCGCGTGGAGGAAGCTGCGGCACACCCATACGCGGGACGCGGCGGTCGTCGGCTTCACGGGGACCCGGGCGCGGCCGAAGGCACTGGTTCTGGTTCTGCCCGACGACGACATCCCGGTGGTCTCGAGTCCTCTTGCCCCGGCGCTGCGGGCCCAGGCGGCGACTCTTCTGCCGGAGCCGCTGCCCGGTGCGGAGCCGGTGGCGATGGCCGCGGGCCTCGGCGAGATCCCGTACCGGCGGGTGGAGCCGGAGCTGACGGCCGAGGTGGAGCGGCGCACCACGCGGCACGCCACGACGAGCGTGGTGCGGATCCGGCTGCCACAGGACTCCGATTGACCGAGTCCGCCGGGCCGGGCGCTGCCCTTTCAGGCCCGCAGCCAGGTCCTGCGGTCGCGCGCCGTGGTGTGGAGCGCCTCGATGTCCGCGGGCTTGAGCACCCCGCCGAGCCTGGCCAGGGCGAGGACTTCGTTCTCGCGCAGGATCCGTACGTCGGGCGGCGTCGGCAAGACGTTGAGCCGCGTCGCACCGACGACGGCGAGCACCGGGCGCACCGCGGTCGCCAGGGCGAAGGACGCGCGTTCGGCACGGCGGCGGGTCAGACGCAGCAGCGGGACGGGCGCGCCGCGGCCCGCGCGGACCGCCGGGTCGGTGATCCGTATCCGCATCCGGCGTCCCGGCAGGGTGTGGACGGCCAGCACGCCTCCCGGACCGATGGCGAGATGGTCGACGCGGTCGGCGCCCGGCAGCGGGACCGCGTGCAGAATCCGCCAGCCCACGCCCTCCAGCCGGTCCAGCGCCGCGCCCAGCAACTGCTCGGCGTCGAGCTGGTCATGGCGGGGATCGCGGCGGAAGCGACCCGGGGCCGGAACCCGGTCCAGTTCGGCGATGAGCGCCTCTCCGGGCCGGTTGGGCGCCAGATCGTCGTCGGGGTGCAGGGAGAGACCGGCGAGTTCGGAGGCACTGGGCACGGGCGGCGGCCGACCGTGAAGTCACCGGTCAGATAGGGCGCGAGAGCCGCGAGCGCATCGGCCCTGTGGTCTTCGGAGACGAGGCTGACACGGTTGCTGTCCCGGTCGTACCAGGCGACGTTGCGGCCGTCCGGAAGGCTGACGTACAGCCTCTCCCCGCCCTTCCCTGCGTCCCGGTGCGACGCGCAGTGCCGTCATGCCATCACCTCCCGACCATGGGAACAGCCGCGGGCCCTTCGGGGCAATCACCACGCGATGCCGGAGCTGTGGTGCACACTCTCCCCAAGCGCAAGTTCTTGGGAGGGGGCAGGCGTGTTCGGGGGAATCGACGAGGTCGACTGGGCGTCATTGGAGCATGCCTACGGTCAGGCGGACGACGTGCCGGACATGCTGTACGGCCTGGCGTCGGCGGACCCCGTCGAGCGGGAGACGGCGCTCGACGGAATGTACGGCGCGGTGCATCACCAGGGTGACGTGTACGACTCGACGCTCGCCTGCATACCGTTCCTGCTGGAGCTGGTGGCCGATCCGGAGGTCCAGGACCGCGGCGGG
>CAWIIU010000007.1:0-43548 GCA_963836215.1 uncultured Actinomycetota bacterium | reverse complement strand
TCCAGCAGCATCGCGTCCGTGCCCCGGGGGGTGACCAGTTGGAGGCCCACCGGGCAGCCGTCGGGCGTGAAGCCCGCGGGGATGCTCGCCGCCGGGTGGCCGCTGACGTTGAACGCCCAGGTGAGGGCCGTGGAGTAGATCTCGCCCGGGCCGTCGTGGCCGTGCGGGCGGTTCGGCGTCGCCGGGGTCAGCAGCAGGTCGTACGCCGCGAACAGGGCCGCCAGCCGGTGATCGTTCTCCGCGCGTACGGCGGCAGCCGCGGGCGCGTCCCCGCCGCGGACCGCCTGCCATGCCGCCTGTGGATCGAGCAGATCAAAGGCCCGCCGGTCCAGGCGTACGACGCCGGACACCTCCAGTCGCTCCGCCGCGGACCGGGCCACCGCCTCGACCTCCGGGTCCGTACGGGCGAAGCCCAGGTCCGGCGACCAGCAGGCCCGCAGCGGCAGGCGGAGCCGTGCCTCCTCGTACTCGTCCAGCACGCAGCGCAGATACGCCCGCGCCGCGGCGGCCGAGGGGGTGAGCACACCGGCCGACGCGAGGCCTGTGCGATCGGGCGAGGGCAGCAGACCGTTCGTCGTCTTCAGCCCGAACACCCCGCACCAGGCGGCGGGAATGCGCACCGACCCCGCTCCGTCGCTGCCCGTCGCCAGGCCCACCATCCCCGACGCGACGGCCACCGCCGCGCCCGCCGACGAACCCCCGGGCGTGCGGTCCGCGCGCCACGGGTTGAGCGTACGGCCGTGCGCACCGAGCCCCCAGGTCTGCCAGTAGGTTCCCGGGCCCGGGACAGCCGTCGAGCCGACCGGCACCGCGCCCGCAGCGACCAGCCGACGGGCCGCGTACGAACGGATCCCGGACGGCCCCTTCACCGCGAACGGCACTCCGGCCAGCGGCAGTCCCGGCTCGACCTCGCGCGCCCACGCCTCATCGGCCCACACCTCGAGGAACGCGCACAGCTCCCGGTCGAGCCGTCCGATCCGCTCCAGCGCCGTCTCCACCCTCATTCGGTCAGTCTCGCAGCGCGGCTGCCATCACCGCTTTTGCGACAGGCGCCGCGCTGCCGCCGCCGCTGATGTGGCCGCCTACCGCTTCGGCGTCCTCGACGACCACGGCCACCGCGACCGCCGGGCGCGCGTCGCCGTCCGCCTGTGCCCACGCGATGAACCAGGCGTACGGCGTGCCCGAGTTGCCGAGGCCGTGCTGGGCCGTGCCCGTCTTCCCGCCGACCGTCGCCCCCGGGATCGCCGCGTTCGCCCCCGTGCCCTCCTCCACGACCTGCACCATCAGCCGCTGCAACTGCTGTGCCGTCGAGGGCTTCATCGCCTGCTGGTACAGCTGCGGGTCCGTCTGCGCGACCGTACGCCCGCCCCTGGTCGTCGCCCGCTCGACCAGATACGGGTGCATGAGCTCCCCGCCGTTGGCGACGGCCGCCGAGACCATCGCCATCTGCAGCGGCGTGGCTGTGGTGTTGAACTGCCCGATCGACGACAGCGCCAGCTGGTCCACGGTCATCCGGGTGTCGAAGGTGGAGGGTGCGACCCCGGAGGGGATGCGCAGCTTGCGGTCGTTGAACCCGAACCTGTTCACCGCGTCCAGCATCCCGACCATCCCGATCTTCACCCCGATGTTCGCCATCACCGAGTTGCACGACCACTGGATGGCGTACGCGAGCGAGGCATTGCCGCAGCCCTTCGCCGCGTTGGGAAGTGTGGTGCGCGTCCCGGGCAGGACGTACGGATCGGGGGTCCCGGTCGGCGCCTCGGCGTCGGCGACCACGCCCGCGTCCAGCGCCGCGGCCGCCGTCACGATCTTGAAGGCGGAGCCGGGCGGGTACGTCTGCCGGATGGCCCGGTTCAGCATGGGCTGGGTCCGCAGGGAATTGAGCCGTGCCCAGGCCGACTTGGCGGCGGGGCCCGTCCCGGAGAGCACGGAGGGGTCGTACGAAGGACTGCTGACGAGCGCGAGAATCCTGCCGGTCGCCGGCTCCAGCGCGGCGACCGCACCCCGCTTGCCGCCGAGCCCGTCGAAGGCGGCCTTCTGCATGGTCGGCTTGATGGTGGTGACGACGTCGCCTCCGGGCTGCCGGCGGCGGCTGAGGTCGTTCCAGAACGGGAGCGCGGTGAGCGTCGGGTCCGTGCCGGCGAGCACACCGTCCTCGGTGCTCTCGACGAGCGTGGTCCCGTACGTCTGCGAGGAGTACCCGGTCACCGGCGCGTACACCGGGCCCTGGGGGTAGGTGCGTTCGAAGCGCAGCTGCTCGCCGGTGTCCTTGGAGCCGGTGACCGGTCTGCCGCCGACCAGGATGTTGCCGCGGGGCTCGCCGTAACGGCCGATCGCCACCCGGCGGTTGGCAGGATTCTCGTCCAGCGCGCCGGCCTGGATGATCTGCACCCGGGCGGCGTTGACCAGCAGCGCGGCCAGCAGCACCAGACACAGGGCGGCGGCGCGGCGGATGTAGCGGATCATCGTTCCTCCTCCAGGACCGGGACGAGGATCTGCGGACCGGGCGGTTCGGGGACGGGTGCGCGGGCCGAGTCGCTGACCCGGATCAGCAGCGCCACGATGATCCAGTTGGTGACGACGGACGAGCCGCCCTGCGCCAGAAAGGGCATCGCCATACCGGTGAGCGGGATCAGGCCCATCACTCCGCCCGCGATGACGAAGACCTGGAGGGCGAGGATCGAGGCGAGGCCGACAGCCAGCAGCCTGCCGAAGGCGTCCCGCAGACAGAGCCCGGCGCGGTAGCCGCGGGCCACGATCAGCGCGTACAGCATCAGAATCCCGGTCAGCCCCACCAGGCCGAGTTCCTCGCCCGCGGTGGCGAGGATGAAGTCCGACTTGGTGGCGAACCCGATGAGGGTGGAGTGGCCGAGTCCCAGACCCGAGCCGAGCATCCCGCCGGCCGCGAAGGCGAACAGCGACTGGGCGACCTGGCTCGGGCCCTGTCCGGCCTCGATGGTCGCGAAGGGGTTGAGCCAGTCCTCGACCCGGCCGTGCACATGGGGTTCGAGCATGCCGACCGCGAACGCGCCCGCCGCGGCGAGCGTCAGGCCCACCACGATCCAGCCGGTCCGGCCGGTCGCCACATAGAGCATGATCACGAAGAGCCCGAAGAAGAGCAGCGAGGTACCGAGGTCCCGTTCGAGGATCAGCACGACCACGCTGATCAGCCACACGGCGACGATCGGGCCGAGCACCCGTCCCGTGGGCAGCTGCATCCGCCAGATCCGGCGGCCGGTGCAGGCGAGCGTGGCGTGGTTGGTGGCGAGATACGCGGCGAAGAAGACGGCCAGCAGGATCTTGGCGAACTCGCCCGGCTGGAAGGACAGTCCGCCGATACGGATCCAGATCCTCGCGCCGTTCACGGCCGGGAAGAGGATCGGCACCAGCATCAGGACGAGGGCCGCGGCGACCGACACATACGCGTACCGCTGCAGCATCCGGTGGTCCCGCAACAGGACGACGGCGGCGATGAACAGCGCGACGCCCAGCGTCGACCAGACCAGCTGGACGGGCGCGGCGACGTCGTCCGGGGTTTCCAGGTCGAGGCGGTAGATGAGCACCAGGCCGAGGCCGTTGAGCAGGACCGCGATCGGCAGCAGCAGCGGGTCCGCGTACGGGGCGCGGAACCGGACGGCGAGATGGGCGAGGAGCGCGAGGACGCCGAGGCCTGCGGCGTAGCGCTGGACATCGTGCGGCACCGAGCCGTTGCGGGCGAGACCCACGGCCGCGTAGCCGAAGACGCAGATGAGGACGGCGCACACGAGGAGCGAGAACTCGACGCCCCGCCGTTTGGGAAGGCGCGGAGCGGGCGGGGGAGCGTCCGCCGTCGTTGCGGTCATGCCACGCAACGTAGCAAGCCGCAACTCTTATGTCCCTGTATGTCCTAGTGCGCCGAAGGCGAGTCGACGCACCGTCAGGATGCCGCCGCAGGATCCCCGTCGCCGGCCGGCACGTATTCCCGCAGGGTCAGCCGCGCCACGGCACCGCCCTCCGGTGCGTTCATGAAGCACAGCTCCGCGCCGATCACCGCCGACTGCCCGGCCGCGATGGTCAGTCCGAGGCCGTGGCCCTTGTTGCCGCCGTCCGTGCGGAAGCGGGCCGGCCCGTGCTCCAGCAGGAACGACGGATAGCCGGGCCCGCGGTCCGCGACCGTCACCACCGGACCGTCCACGGTCAGGGTGACCGGGGCGTGCCCGTGCTTGTGGGCGTTGGCGACGAGATTGCCCAGGACGCGTTCCAGCCGGCGCCGGTCGGTCTCGACGGTCGCCTCGCGGACGACCCTGATCTCCGTGTCCGTCCCCGACGTCCAGACCACGCGCTCGGCGAGCCGGGCCAGCTCGTGCACTTCCAGGTCCACCGTCTCGCGGCCCGCGTCCAGCCGGGAGATCTCCAGCAGGTCCTCGGTGAGCGAGCGCATCGTCCGGACCCGTTCCCGCACCATCTCCGTCGGCCGGCCCTCCGGCAGCAGCTCGGCCGCCGCGGTCAGGCCGGTCAGCGGCGTACGCAGCTCGTGCGCCACATCGGCGGTGAACCGCTGCTCGCTCAGCAGCTTCTGCTGCAGCGACGAGGCCATGATGTCCAGCGCCCGGGAGACCGTGGCCACCTCGTCCTGCGGATGCGAACGGTCCTTGGTGCGCGGGTCGTTGACGCGCGCGTCGAGGTCGCCGCCGCTGATCCGCCGCGCCACCTGGGCGGTCAGATGGAGCCGCCGGGTGACCCGGGTGACCGCGAACGCGCCCACCAGGAGTGTCGCGCCGATCGCCAGCACGGACGATCCGACGATGGCCCGGTCGAGGCCGGTGATGGTGTTCGCGCTCTGCGTCTGGTCGATGCGTACGGCGATGGCTCTGCCGTCCGCGGGGCCCGCGGCCCACATCGTGGGGCGGCCCCGGAAGGTGTCGGCCATGGTGCCGCGTCGTCCGCTCGCGGCGAGGGAGCGCAGGGAGTCGGGCAGCCCGGGCGGGTCCACGCCCGCGTGCCGCGGCATGGGTTCACCCGCCTGGTACGCGTGCGTGGCCTCCGTCAGTCGGTCCAGCGCCTTGTTCCGTGCGTCGTCCACCGTCTGACGGGTCACCTCGGCATGCACCAGCACACCCAGCAGGGCGGCGAGCGCGCAGCACATCACGGAGATGAAGACCGCGGCCTTCCAGGTCAGCGTCGCGGTCCAGCGGGGCAGCCGGAACCGTATGGGTCGCCTCACTGCCGGCCCGCCGGGGGCCCGGGGGCGGCGGGGCGGGACGGCTTGATCCGCACGATCTCGTCGCGGGTCGCCAGCATGGCGTGCTGCCGGGCGTCCCAGGACCAGGCGGTGCGGTACTCGTAGCCGGGGATGCCCGCCGAGACGGAGCGCATGATGATGTCCCGGCCCGCGAGTTCGACGCTCACGAGCTGGTCGGAGGTGGCCATGATCCGCGTCAGCCCGTCCTTGCCCGGCATGTAGCAGTGCACCGCCGTCTGCTGCTGCGGCATGGTGATGCCGACGATCAGCTCCTCCTCCCCATCACCGGTCAGATCGCGGTGGTACGGCCTCAGCACCGGGCAGGACGCCGGCTTGTCCCCGCAGGTGCGGAGCTTGTCGACGGTCTCCTCGTAGAGACCGTCGATGCCGGTGAAGGTGTCGGGATGCGCGGCGGCGTCGGCCCGCACGACGGCGAGCGGGTCGAGACCCCGGATGCCGGCCGCGGGCACGGTGATGCCGGGGACCACTTCGGTGTCCGTCTCGCCGTAGTCGTTGGGCGGCGCCGTGACGGGCGGCAGATCGGGCCACAGCCGTACGGGCCCGATGGCGGTGGGCGTCGGGCCGGCGCTCTTGAGCCTGCCGTCGTCGCCGCATCCGGACAGCAGAACGGCAGCCGTCGCTGTGAGCAGCGTGACATGGATCAGACGATGCGGGCGCAAGGCTCTCCTCGCCGGACGGGAGTGCGCCCGGTGTGCGGCCCTGCCTCGCCGGGGCGAGGAGGGGGGTGTGGTCGGAGGAAACCTTATTCGTGTGGAAGTCCTTTTTGTCTATCGGCTCGACCGACGAGACGGATCTCTCAGGCTGCTTTCTCGCGCGGCGGTCCGGCGATCAGCTCACTCGGCGCTCGGCGCCCGTCGACAGCTCGCGCAGTTGCCCGGAGTTCTGGGCTCGCAGTGGCTGTCTCGGCCGGAGGCCGTCTCGCGACCTGTCGGATTCCCGGGCTCGCGTTGCCTGTCTCGGCCGGTCGCCGGGTCACGTGCCTCGCGAACCCGGTGCGCGTCGCGACCGGCCGGCCGTGCACGCCGCGATGCGCGGCCGTCGCGCCTGATGCCGACGTGCACACGTCCCTGAAACGCCCGCCCGCGCCGTCCCCCCAGCCGGTCAGGACTGGTACGGCTGCTGACCGGGCTGCATCTGCGGCTGCTGGCCGTACGGCTGACCGCCCTGGCCGCCCGCCGCGTTCTGCGCCAGCAGCTGGTCCGCCTGCTCCTTGGTGATCTTCTGCTGCGCACCGCAGAATGTGCACTGCGTCGTGTACTTCGTCGAGATCGGGAACAGCGGGACGAAGAACAGCGAGAACTTCGTGACCCGCTTGCGCAGCGTGTGCGCGGACGGGTTGCCGCAGTGGCCGCACACCAGCGTCAGTATCGCCAGCTGATAGATGTAGCCCTTGGTACCGAAGATGATCATGCCGTGGGTCCCTCCCTGGTCAATGCCCGCCGGCACAGGGCCAGCAGCTGCTCATCGGTAACGATGTCATGGCTGCCGTACCCGCCGTCGATCGCGTTGTGCCGCCGCACACACGACAGCTCGGTGCGCAGTACGCGCTCCGCCCCCTCTGCCGGTGCGGCGTCCCCCTCGTCGCCCGCGCGCTCCGCCAGCCGCCCGGCGGTCGTCACGCGCGTGAACGGCAGGCTGTCCCAGGCCGCGTGCAGCACCGGCCACGCCTGCTCCGGATCGCCCGTCACACGCCACAGCGCGACCGCCGCGTCCACCCGCGTCCAGGGATCGGCCGACCGCAGCAGCTCGCGCAGATCGGGGGCGGTCTCGGCGGCCTCGGCCCCCAGCGAGCCGAGCGCCGTGGCCGCGGAGCGCCGCGCGCCCGGGTCGGACGCCCCGAGTGCCGTACGCAGCAGCGGAAGCACAGCCCCCGTGTCCTGCTCCACCGCCCACAACGCCGCCGCGGTCTTCGCCGCGAGCGCGCCCGAGCCCGCGGCCCGGCGCAGCAGCTCCCGCAGGTCCGGCACGGCCTCCCGCGCCGCCGGCCCGAAGGCCTTGAGCGCGCGCAGCACCTGCTCGACGACCCACTCCCTGCGGTACACGGGTGCTCCCCGCAGTACGCGCAGCACCTCGGGCATCGCCTCGTCCGCCCGCAGCGCCGTCAGCCCGTACAGCAGCGGTCCGGCGACGTCGTAGAGCCGTTCGTCCAGCTCCGCCTCACCGAGGCGGCGGCGCAGGGCGGGCGCGAGCGGCGCGGCCACGTCGCCCAGATGGTCGAGGGCGTAGCCGAGGTCCTGCGGAGTCTCGGGCAGCTCGAGGATGCGCGCCAGCACCGGCACCGCCCGGTGGTCGCCCGCGCGCGCCAGCGCCGCGACCGCGTTGCCGAGCATCAGCGGACCGCCGGCCCACTCCTGCACCCAGCGCCCGGAGTCCGCGGCCACGAAGTCCGCCAGCGCGTCGGCGGCAGGTGCGGCCAGCCCGAACAGCTCCCCGAGGGCGACGGCCGCGGCATCGACGAGCCGCGGTTCCGGATCGGCGAGCTGCTCCCCGATCAGCCCCACCAGCTCGCCGTACTCCCCGCGCCAGGTCCGCAGCAGGCCGCTGCTCATCCGTACGGCGTCGATCCGCTGCCCCCAGTCGGGGCTGCACAACTGGTCGGCCAGCAGCGCCGTCCGGTCGTCGACGCGGTCGCCGAGCCCGGAGTGGAGCGTGCGCAACAGGTCCGCCGTCCACGGCGCGTGGCGCCCCACCGTGTCCGCCTCGCGGCGCTCCCGCACCTGCCCGAGCAGTGTCGGCGTCGACAGCCGGTCGGTGGCCTGGACAGCGCTCACCGGCTCGGCACGCAGCTCGCGCAGCAGCCCCGTCACCCCCGGTACGACATCGGCGGGCAGCGCGTCCGGTGCGCAGCGGGCGAGCTGGGCGAGAGCGGAGAGCCGCAGCCCCGGGTCGTACGACACATGTGTCAGATCGGTGAGCCATTCGACCACTTCGGGCGCCAGACAGCCGTGCCGCAGCGCTATCCGCCCGGCCGCCTCGACACAGGTGAACCGGACTTCCGGGTCCTTCTCGACGCTCAGCCGCTGCCTCAACAGCCCGAGCACCAGCTCCGGTTCACTGTGCAGCGTGGCGAGCGCGAGGGGCGCGGCGAGGCGCAGACCCCGGTCGTCGGAGTCGACGAGGGCGAGGAAGACATCGGCGCCCGCCGTGACGCCGGACGCGGCCATCGCGTAGTTCGCCGCGTACTCGAACTCCTCGTCCTCCGGGTCCAGTTCGTCGTCGCCGTCGAGATCGATGCCGCCGATGCTGGTCAGCAGCTCGACTATCCCGCCGCGGTCCTGGACCTCCGGATCGGCCACCAGCTCCAGCAGGAACGGTATGCAGGCGAGCGTCGAGTCGTACACGTCACCCTGGTGATGCACCGCGCCGTACATTCCGTCGAGCGCCGTCTCCCGCTCGACGGGGTCCGCCGACGCCAGGCCGTACAGCATGTCCGGCACGTCGTCCGCCGGACCGTAGGCATGCTCCAATGACGCCCAGTCGACCTCGTCGATTCCCCCGAACACGCCTGCCCCCTCCCAAGAACTTGCGCTTGGGGAGAGTGTGCACCACAGCTCCGGCATCGCGTGGTTATTGCCCCGAAGGGCCCGCGGCTGTTCCCATGGTCGGGAGGTGATGGCATGACGGCACTGCGCGTCGCACCGGGACGCAGGGAAGGGCGGGAGAGGCTGTACGTCAGCCTTCCGGACGGCCGCAACGTCGCCTGGTACGACCGGGACAGCAACCGTGTCAGCCTCGTCTCCGAAGACCACAGGGCCGATGCGCTCGCGGCTCTCGCGCCCTATCTGACCGGTGACTTCACGGTCGGGCCGCCGCCCGTGCCCAGTGCCTCCGAACTCGCCGGTCTCTCCCTGCACCCCGACGACGATCTGGCGCCCAACCGGCCCGGAGAGGCGCTCATCGCCGAACTGGACCGGGTTCCGGCCCCGGGTCGCTTCCGCCGCGATCCCCGCCGTGACCAGCTCGACGCCGAGCAGTTGCTGGGCGCGGCGCTGGACCGGCTGGAGGGCGTGGGCTGGCGGATTCTGCACGCGGTCCCGCTGCCGGGCGCCGACCGCGTCGACCATCTCGCCATCGGTCCGGGAGGCGTGCTGGCCGTCCACACCCTGCCGGGACGCCGGATGCGGATACGAATCACCGACCCGGCGGTCCGCGCGGGCCGCGGCGCGCCCGTCCCGCTGCTGCGTCTGACCCGCCGCCGTGCCGAACGCGCGTCCTTCGCCCTGGCGACCGCGGTGCGCCCGGTGCTCGCCGTCGTCGGTGCGACGCGGCTCAACGTCTTGCCGACGCCGCCCGACGTACGGATCCTGCGCGAGAACGAAGTCCTCGCCCTGGCCAGGCTCGGCGGGGTGCTCAAGCCCGCGGACATCGAGGCGCTCCACACCACGGCGCGCGACCGCAGGACCTGGCTGCGGGCCTGAAAGGGCAGCGCCCGGCCCGGCGGACTCGGTCAATCGGAGTCCTGTGGCAGCCGGATCCGCACCACGCTCGTCGTGGCGTGCCGCGTGGTGCGCCGCTCCACCTCGGCCGTCAGCTCCGGCTCCACCCGCCGGTACGGGATCTCGCCGAGGCCCGCGGCCATCGCCACCGGCTCCGCACCGGGCAGCGGCTCCGGCAGAAGAGTCGCCGCCTGGGCCCGCAGCGCCGGGGCAAGAGGACTCGAGACCACCGGGATGTCGTCGTCGGGCAGAACCAGAACCAGTGCCTTCGGCCGCGCCCGGGTCCCCGTGAAGCCGACGACCGCCGCGTCCCGCGTATGGGTGTGCCGCAGCTTCCTCCACGCGCGCGTGCCGCTCCGGTACGTCTGGTCCAGCCGCTTGATCACCAGCCCTTCGACCCCGATCGCGGGCAGCGACTCGTACCAGGTGGCCGCCTCGTCGGCGTCCAGCGTCATCGGTACGGCCTGCAGCGGCGGCCCCAGCGCGCCGAGCAGCGCGACCAGCCGGCGGCGCCGCTTCTCGTACGAGGAGGACCGCAGATCCTCGCCGCTCTCGGCGAGCAGGTCGAAGGCGGCGTACGAGGCGGGCAGCCGGCGCGCGAGCGCGGGGGCCCGCCGCGGCGTGGCGGTCGCGCGTTTCTGCACGGCGGCGAAATCCGTACGGCCTCCGGACCACACGACCACCTCACCGTCCAGCACCGTGCCGTCCGGCAGTTGCATCGCCGCCTCTGCGAGGTCCGGGAACGCGGCCGTGACGGTCCGCCCCGAACGCGCCTGCAGCAGGACGCCCGACTCCGTCCGGAAGACCACCATCCGGTGACCGTCGAACTTGGGCTCGTACGCCAGATGGCCACCGCGCGGAAGGGTGCTCACCGACTCCGCCAGCGCGACCTTCAGGGGCGGCCGGAGCACGCTCATGGCAGCGGTCGGGCGTGTGCGGGGTCGGTGAGCGGGCTCAGCAGATCCCCGTACCGCTCCAGCCGCGGCGCGATGTCGCCGATCCGGAACACCAGGTCCTGCCGCGCCTCCACCTCGTCCCAGGTGACGGGCGCCGACACGGTCGGCTCGGCCCGGGCGCGCAGGGTGTAGGGGGCCGCTGTCGTCTTCGCGGCGGCATTCTGGCTGTGGTCGACGAAGACCTTCCCGGGCCGCAGATTGCGGGCCATCCGGTGCAGGACGAGCTTCGGCAGCGCCGCCTCGCCCTCGACGGCCAGCCCCTTCGCGTACGCCGACACCTCCTCCGAGGGGGTCGGCTGCACCGGCACCAGGATGTGCAGCCCCTTGGAGCCCGACGTCTTGGCGTACGCCTCCAGGCCGTCGGCCGCAAGCCGGTCCCGCAGCCACAGCGCCACGGCGCAGCAGTCGACGATCGTCGCCGGGGCGCCCGGGTCCAGGTCGAAGACCATGCGGTCGGCGACGGCCGGCGCGTCCTCCGTCCACTGGTGCGTATGGAACTCGACCACCAGGTTCGCCGCCCACACCAGTGACGCCAGGTCCTGGATGACGACCTGGCGCGCGTTCCTGTCCTCCGAGCGGGGCATGGCGGCGGTCCGTACCCACGATGGCGTACCGGGCGGCGGATTCTTGGTGAAGAACAGCTGCCCGTCCGGCCCGTCCGGGTACCTGAGGAAGGACACCGGCCTGTTGCGGACGTGGGGGAGCAGCGCGTCCGCCGTGGTGGCGTAGTAGTGCAGGATCTCCGCCTTGGTGGTCCCGGTGGCGGGGTGGATGACCTTCTCCAGGTTGCTGAGCGCCAGGCGCCGCCCATCCACCTCTGTGATCGGCGTCATACGATGAGAATCCCACGATTCCCGAGATTTCGGATGAAAGGGATCAGACGTGCGATCCATATGGAACGGTGCGATCTCCTTCGGTCTGGTCAGCATTCCGGTCAAGCTGCTGAACGCCACGGAGAACCACTCCGTCTCCTTCCGCCAGATCCATACCGCCGACGGCGGCCGGATCCGCTACCGCAAGGTCTGCGAGCTGGAGGAGAAGGAGGTGTCGACGGCCGAGATCGGCAAGGGGTACGAGGACGCCGACGGATCGATCGTCCCGATCACGGACGAGGACCTGGCGAAGCTGCCGCTTCCCACCGCGAAGACCATCGAGATCGTGGCTTTCGTGCCGGCGGCGGCGATCGACCCGTTGCAGATGGACGCGGCGTACTACCTCTCGGCGAACGGGGTTCCCGCCGCCAAGCCGTACACCCTGCTGCGCGAGGCGCTGAAGCGCAGCCGGAAGGTGGCCCTGGCCAAGTTCGCCCTGCGCGGGCGGGAGCGGCTGGGGATGCTGCGCGTCGTCGACGATGTGATCGCCATGCACGGCCTGCTCTGGCCGGACGAGATCCGCCGCCCGGAGGGCGTGGCCCCGGATGCGGAGGTCACGGTCCGCGACGCCGAACTCGACCTGGCGGACGCCCTGATGGACACCCTGGGCGAGGTGGACATGGAGTCGCTGCACGACGACTACCGGGTGGCGGTCGAGGCGATGATCGCCGCGAAGGTCGAGGGCGGCGGCGCGCTGCCGGAGGCCGCCCCGGAGGCGGCAGGCGGCAAGGTGATCGACCTGATGGCGGCGCTGGAAGGCAGCGTACGGGCGGCGAAGAAGGCCCGGGGGGAGGGCGGCGGCGAGGCCGAGGTGACCCCGATCAAGGGGCGGAAGAAGGCGCCGGCGAAGAAAACGGCCGCGAGCGCGAAGAAGACGACGCCGGCGGCGAAGAAGACAACGGCCAAGAAGACGACGGGGGCGCAGAAGACGACGGTGAAGCCGGGGGCCGCCAAGAAGCAGACAGCGGCGAAGAAGACGACGAAGAAGGCTGCGGCGACCAAATCAGCGGCGAAGAAGGCTGCTCCGAGGAAGCGCGCGTCGGCGTAGAGGTGGAGCGGGGCGCGGCTCGGGCGGTGTGCGGGTGCGGCGTGTCCCGTCCGGTGCCGGGAGCGACGCCGGTGCGGCCCGCGAGGGCACTGCGCGGAGCCGGGTCCCGGCGGTGCGGCCGACACAGGCGGGCGCGGCGGGCGCGGGTGCGGCTCGTCCTCGCCGGCGGCGGTACGGCCCGCGCGGGGCGCTGCGTGGCGCTCGTGCGGCCAACTACCCCCGCAGCAGCATCCGCTCCAGCACCGACTCCAGGTACCGCTTGCCCTCCGCGCCTCCCGGCAGCAGCTGCGGCACCGCGTGGCTCAGCTGCGTATGCCCCAGGTAGCTCGTGTACGCCAGCAATGCCCGGTGGAGCGCGTCCTCGCCCTCGAACCCCAACTCCTCGAACAGCCGCGCCACATAGCCGATCCGCCGCTCCGTCACCCGCTCCAGCGCGCGTGCGACCTGCGGATGCCCGGCCGTCGCGAGCAGGGAGACCTCCCGCGGATCCTCCGCCGCTCCCACCACCACCCGCCAGAAGAGGTTCCGGAGCCGCCGCTCGGGGTCGGACTCGGTCTCGACCGCGGTGATGATCTCGTCGGTGCAGATCTCCTCCCAGCGCCCGAGCGCGGCCTCGATCAGTGCGTCCCGGTTGGCGAAGTGCCAGTAGAAGCTGCCCTTGGTGGTCCCCAGCCTGGCGGCCAACGGTTCCACCGCGACCGCCGCGAGACCGCGTTCCCCGATCGCCTCGAGCGCCGCGTCGGCCCAGTCCTGAGCGGTGAGCCGCTTCCTTGCCCGATCTGCTTGCGCCATGTCCATACGCTACCGTACGGTAAAACATACGCCACCGTATGGAGGTGCGGCATGCGCACTGTTCGGAACGTCCATGAGCGCGTCATTCAGGCCCCGGCCGAGACCGCCGGCGCGCAGCTCGACCTCCTCGCCTCCCCGGACGACCCGCTCAGCCCGACCCCGGTCTGGCCCCCGATCCGCTTCGACGCCCCGCTGGGCGTGGGCGCGAAGGGCGGCCACGGCTTCGTCCGCTACGCGGTCGGCGCGTACGAGCCGGGCCGCAGCATCCGCTTCGAGTTCACCCCTCCGTGGAACGGGTTCCACACCCTGGAGGTGGAGCCCCTGACGCCGACGAGCTGCCGGGTCGTCCACACCCTGGAGCTGCGCCCCGGCCTCAAGGACCGCCTGGCCTGGAGCCTGGCGATCCGCCCGCTCCACGACACCTTCATCGAGGAACTCCTCGACAACCTGGCCCGGGCGGCCACCGGCACCGCCGTCGCGCACCCTCACCGCTGGTCCCGCCCGACGCGCCTGCTCCGCCGCTTCCTCTGGGTCCGTCCGGCCGCGACGACCGCACCGGCCGAGGCGAAGCTGGCCCACGAGGCGTTCGCCGCACCGGACTTCACGGACGCGTACCGCATTCCCCTGGCCCCGGGCATGCCGCGCGATCCCGCGGCCTGGAGCAGCCTGCTCCCCTTCCCGGTGCGGGAAACGGCGCCGACGGAACTCCTTCTCGGCCAGGACGCCTCTCATCTCGACTTCCGCGCCTCGATCTTCGTGACGGACCAGGACGTCACGCTCACCACCGTGGTCAAGTACAACAACTGGCGCGGCCGCGCCTACTTCGCGGTGGTGGTCCACTTCCACCCGCGCGTCACCCGTCTGATGCTCCGGCGCGCCCACCGCCGTATCGCCTTCGAGGCCCCGTCGGCGGCGGAGCGTGCCGGGCTGTCACCCTCGACGCATGGATGAACCGGCGGGCCTCTGGCACGCGTCGCGCGACGGCATGTACTGGAAGCTGTTGATCATGGATGGCGGCACGGGCTGGATCGAGTACGGCCGTGCCGGTGACCATGCGTCCGTCACCGAGTTCACCTTCACCGCCGCCGAGCCGAACCGCCTCGTCCTCACCTACGGCGAGTGCCGTGAGGCGGAGGACGGCGAGAGTCGTTTCACCTGGCCTGCGGACGAGCACACGTCCCATGCGTTCACGGTCACCGCTCAGGACGCCGCGACGGTGGCCCTGACCCTGGACCCGCCGCTCAAGAGCATCAGGGCCTTCACGCGGCCTGCAGTCTAGTCCTCAGCGTTTGCGCTGGTCACAGGGTTGTCGGCCGATATGCCCGGGTCGGGCGCCGAGAGTGACGGGAGCCCGACCCCGAGTCATTCGCGGCGCCAGGATTGTGAGCCGACCCATAGGGCGCAGGTCACATCCTAAGAGCGGTAGTAGTGACGGTCCGGCCGCTCCGGCACGGGCATCCCACGCCAGAGTGCATTTCGGACATTTCTGCGTAGTCGGTTAGTACGTCACACCTTTGCGTCCCGCACCGACCACCGCTAACCATGGCTGACGTTCCGGGGAGCCGAGTGCCGGACCGGGCGAAAATCCGCCCGCTTCGAGAGCACCGGCCCAGGCCGCGGAGTCCCGCTCCGCGCCGGCCCCACCGGCCCCCCGGGCCACCACGTCCCCCATGGAGAGGTTCTCCCGCATGACCCTGCGCAACCAGATCGCCGACAGCCGCATCGCCCGTATCCGCAAGTTCTCCGCTGCCGGCATAGCCACCGCCGGTGCCGCGGCCGCGATGCTCGCGCTGGCACCTTCGCCGGCCCAGGCTGCCGAGCCCTCGGCGAGCGCTTCCGCATCCAAGATCGTCGTGGCCAAGGCCGACACGAAGGTCGCCACGAAGGCGGCTGCCAAGGCCGACGCCCCGGCTGCCAAGAAGGTCGTGAAGAAGGCCGCCCCGAAGGCGAAGAAGGCCAAGGTCTACGCCGACAACCTCGACGGCTGGATCAAGGAGTCGCTGGCCATCATGAAGGCCAAGGGCATCCCGGGCAGCTACGAGGGCCTGCACCGCAACATCATGCGTGAGTCCGGCGGCGACCCGAACGCCCAGAACGGCTGGGACATCAACGCCCAGAACGGCACCCCGTCCAAGGGTCTGCTCCAGGTCATCCAGCCGACCTTCGAGGCCTACCACGTCGCGGGCACCCCGAACGACCTGACCGACCCGATCGCCAACATCACGGCGGCCGCCAACTACGCCGCCGACCGGTACGGCTCGATCGACAACGTCGACTCCGCGTACTGAGCCACCGGCGGACTAAGGACACACACCGCATGCCGCACGAGAGCGAAGACGAGGACCTGGCCCCCTACGGGCCAGGGAAGGTGTATCGCTCACGCCGGAGGTCCCGCCGACGGGCACTGAAGGCCGCCGCCTGGACCGCCGCCGGAGTCGTCACGATCGGCGGCGGCGGGCTGGCGTACCTGTGGTCGCACCTCAATGGCAACCTCCAGGGCACCGACATCAACACCGTCCTCGGCCACGACCGCCCGCACGAGAAGCAGAACGACTCGATGGACATCCTGCTCCTCGGGTCCGACTCACGCGCCGGCACCAACGGCGAGTACGGCCGCGGCGTGACCGGCGCCCGGTCGGACACCGCGATGGTGCTCCACGTCGACAAGTCCCACAAGAAGGCCAGCGTCGTCAGCGTCCCCCGGGACACGATGGTCGACCGGCCCACCTGCGCGAAGCCCTCCGGCGGCACCGCCCCGGCCGAGCACCGCGCCATGTTCAACGAGTCCTACCAGGTGGGCGGCCCGGCCTGCACCGTGAAGACGGTCGAGAAGCTGTCCGGCGTACGCATGGACCACTACCTGGAAGTCGACTTCAAGGGCTTCCAGAAGCTCATCGACGAGCTCGGCGGCGTGGACATCACCACCAGCAAGGCCATCAAGGACAGCAGCAGCCACCTGTCGCTGACGGCGGGCAAGCACACGCTGGGCGGCGAAGAGGCTCTGTCGCTCGTACGGACGCGCCACGGCGTGAGCGACGGCAGCGACCTCGGCCGCATCCAGCTCCAGCAGACGTTCATCAAGGCGCTGATCCACCGCGTCGACTCGATCGGCCTGGCGAGCAACCCCACGAAGCTCTACGCCCTGGCCGACACGGCCACCCGCACGGTCAGCGCCGACTCCGAACTCGCGTCCGCGAACAAGCTCCTGTCCCTGGCCAAGGACCTCAAGGCCATCCACCCGAGCAGCATGAACATGCTCACGCTCCCGGTCACCTACGACCCGAAGGACCCCGGCCGCGTCGTTCCCCTGAAGAAGGCATCCCACGAGGTCTGGACGGCTCTGCGGAACGACCGCCCGATTCCGAAGTCGGCGTCGGAGAACTCGGTGGGGGACAAGGGCGATTCGCCGGTGACGGCGGGGACCTGACCGAGGCTCCACCGCGAGCCCTGTCGGTCGGCCCCCGTGCGGACCGCAGAACACCGGGCCTGATCCGCGAGAATCAGGCGTGAGCCACTGAAGCCGACGCGCCGCTCCCTGCGCCCGGGTGGGTCGAAGACCCAGTCGTACGGCCGCTGCGCATGACCGGCGGCCGCCCACATACCGAGACCCCGCTGTCAGCAACTGCAAGGACGGCGGGGTCTTTTGGCACCCCTGCAAACCCTGGGCAGGAATCGGACCAGCTCACACGGCTGGGCAACCGACGGCCGCCGGCAGCCGTTTCACCATCAACTACAACTTTACTTCCTCTTGGTGTGGCTGGGGAGGCTGTTGGGACAGCCTCGCATGCACAGACGGTGAGCCCGGACGCGTGCGGGTGCCCTCAACTCTCGCGCGGAGCCGCCCGGTTCACCGGCCCCCCATGTACGACCCGAAAGGCACCAAGATGACGATGAACCGCGCCATACGCCACGGGGGCCGTTTACTGGCTCTGACGGTGGCGGCTTGCGGAATCGCGGCGGCGACCACTCTTCCCGCATCCGCCGACGAGCAGCCGACACGGCAGGAGCTGACGGCGGACTGCACCTCCGGCGAGGGCAAGTGCACCTTCAACTCCCCCCAGCTGGGCGAGGCGTACCTGGGGGAGTTCCGCCAGGTCTCCGACTCGCTCTACAACTGCAGTACGTCGGACGCCACTCAGTCCATGACCTGGAGCGACACCGTGGGGTCGACCGACTCGGTCGGCGTCTCGGTCACCGCGGGCGGCAAGATCGCGGGCATCGTGGACCTGAGCGTGACGGCCACCTACAGCCACACCTGGACGAGCACGCACTCCGAGACCAGCGCGCTCGGCATGACGGTCAAGCCGGGTGAAGTGGGCTGGATCTCTCGCGCCCAGGTGATGCAGAAGGTCTCCGGCACCTGGCAGACCCACTACGACAGCCCCAAGTGGGACCACTACTACTGGTACTGGGAGGACACCATCACCGGACCGGCCGCGAACGGCACGGACGGCAAGAGCAACGCCGTCGTCGTCAAGAGCCGCAAGATGACCGCCGCGGAGAAGAACTCCTGCTCCGCCGACGCCCATGAGGGCAGAGCGTTCGTGCAGGAGCGCTGACGCACGGCCCCTGTCCCGCCTCGGCGCGGGGCAGGGGACCGCCGTCGCAGCCGTCGGTCTACGGGTGCAGGAGAGCCCGCAGGTATCGGCGTCGGTAGACGCGTTGTGCGAGCAGAAGCAGGGGGAACAGCTGCCGCCACGCACCCCTGGGGGCGCGACTGGTCAAGGAACGCAGGGTCAGGGTGACGCGCCCGTCGGGGGCCCTGCACACGACGAAGGCTTCCTCACCGGACACCGGGTGACCGGGCAGCGTGCCGTAGGCGAAGCCGCATCGGTCGGGGCTGCCGACAACGGCGACGACCCGGACCGGTTCCTGAACGGCCAGCGGTCCCCACCCCGCCGTGATGCGGTACTCGGCCCCGTCTGCGACCCGCTCGCCGGCGCCCGCCAGCGGCGTGACACGGAAACCGCTACGGCGCTTGATACCCCAACGCAGGACGGCGTCGGAGGCGGCGCGCCAGTGGTCGTCTCCGTGCCCGATGACCACGGTTCGCTCGTAACGGCGGTAGCCCGGGATCCCGGCCGTCCACACCTCGTCCCCGGGACACGTCGCACCGGGCGGATCGTAGGTGAGGACCCCGGCCCCCGGCGCACCAGGTGCTCGGCGGCTTCCGGGCGGTCTGTCCGAGGGCATGGGGCTCCTTTTCACGGCGGCTGGCTGGTTGATCAGCCTAGTGCGGCCGGATGCCGCGACCGGTGACGGACAACGAGAGAGCGGGAGTCAGTCAAGCCGACTCCCGCTCTCTCATGTCGTCATCCGCTCGGCTCAGCACCTGATTCCTGCTGGGGGCACTCGCCGATCAGGGGTCACGCCGGTTCGATGCGGGAGATGCTGCCACCGAGGTCGAGCACGTACAGCTCGCCGTCGCAGCCCTGCACGAACGAGATGACCTCGCCGCCGTTGACCCCGAGGTCGCTCTCGCCGGTCACCTTGCCGTTCTCCAACTGGAGAGCGCGGACGGTGCCGTCGCAGTAGTCGCTGAACACGTACTGCCCCTTGAGGTCCGGGATCGCCTTCCCGCGGTAGACGTACCCGCCGGTCACCGAGCAGCCCAGCCCGTTACGGTCGTACTCGTGGACCGGCGGCACGTGGTTCGCCGGCTCCGTGCCGCCCCGGAAGGGATGATTGCCCTCCATCCGGGACCAGCCGTAGTTCTCGCCGCCCTTGCTGTCCGCCGGGGCCCAGTCGATCTCCTCCCAGTCGCTCTGGCCGACGTCGCCGATCAGCAGGTCGCCCGTGCCCGCGTCGAAGGAGAACCGCCACGGGTTGCGCAGCCCGTACGCCCAGATCTCGTCCTTCGCGTTCGGGTCGTCCACGAACGGGTTGCCCGGCGGGATCGCGTACGGCTCGCCGCCACTGGGGTCGATCCGCAGCAGCTTGCCGAGCAGCGTGTCGAGGTTCTGCCCGTTGCCGTGCGGGTCGCCGCCCGAGCCGCCGTCGCCGAACGCGATGTAGAGGTAGCCGTCGGGGCCGAACCTGATGTCGCCGCCGTTGTGGTTCGCGTACGGCTGCGTCTGGGTGAGGACGGTGCGCCGGGTGTCCGGCTCGATCTTGCCGTCCTGCACGCCGAACTCGTCGATGGTGCTGGTGCCTTCGCGGTCCGTGAACGAGATGTAGAAGTGAGCGAACTCCTTGTCGAACGCGATGCCCAGCAGGCCGCGTTCGCCGTCGGTCGTGGTCTCGCCGGATATGTCGAGGACGGGCGTGCCGAGCCCCTGATCGTCCAGGACCCGTACGGTGCCCGCGCGTTCGGCTATCCAGAGCGTGCCACCGGGCCCGGCGGTGCCGGCGGACGGATTCTGGGCCGTCGCCACGTGCTTGAGCGTGACCTCCGCCGCCTGCCGTGGGGCGGGGGGCTCGTCGGCGGACGCCGTGGTCAACGCGAGGGAAGCAACGAGGCAGATGGTGCCGATGATCGCCGTACTTCGGGTGCGAACTTTCACCGTGAGCCTCCTGGAGGCGGCGAATGGGGAGGTCACCCGGCTGCTGGGGCAGAGTTGTGGGGCGTCGCCCGCGCCAGCACGCAACCTAGGTGGGGGGATTGTGTGCCACTGGCCACGGATGAGGATACTGGGACGGGGCGGCCTGGCCTAGACCAATGCGCCATCCATCTAACCCCGTTGCGCACTCCGCTTCCGGCGCCCACTCGGTCCGGAAGCGGTCCGTGCGCCGGGCCGTGGCCATGTCCGGAACGGACGACAGGCCGGCACCGACGGGCGCTGCCTCCCGCCTGGGGTCTGCCGACGGCGGGGCGGGCGGGTGATCGCCCGTCAGCTCCGTTGTCAGTGCCTCCTCATAGTGTGGAGACATCACTTGGGGAGCCTCGGAGAAGGAGCAGAAACGTGTCCGCCAACAAGATCCAGCACAAGGTGAATCACGTCGCGCTGGTAGTGGACTGTTCGGGTTCCATGCATCAGCACCAGAGTCAACTCATCCGCGTCGTGGACGAGTTCGTGGCGGGCTTGAAGGCCGAGTCGGACAGCCTGGGCCATGAGACCCGGATCAGCCTCTACTCCTTCGACCACCGGGTGGACAACCTGGTCTGGGACATGGACGTGAAGCATCTGCCGTCCATGCGGGGTCTGTACAAGGTCAACAATGGCGCTACGGCCCTCATCGAAGCCTCTCTGAAGTCCCTGGACGATCTGGGCCACATCTGGGAGGAGTACGGCGAGCACAGCTTCCTCCAGATCGTGGTGACGGACGGCGAGGAGAACGCCTCCGGCGGCGACCGCCGGCACGACGGCGACATGGCCATCCTCGGTCCCTGGCTCGACAAGATCGCGGCGAAGATGGGTGCGCTTCCCGGCCACTGGACCTCCGCGATCCTCGTTCCGAACTCCCTGGCGAAGCGCACTGCCCAGAACTACGGTTTCCCGGCCGGAAACATCGCCATCTGGGATGCGGATTCCCAGGAGGGCGTCGAGGAGGCGATCGGCACCGTACGTGCCGCCGCCACCAGCTTCCTCCGTGGCCGCGAGCAGGGCGTGCGCGGCACGAAGAACCTCTTCGCGGTCGGTCAGGACATATCGGTCGACGACGTACGGGCGAACCTCGAACCGGTCCCGGCCGACAGGTATCGACTCCTGAAGGTCGACACGGAGGTCGAGATCCGATCCTTCGTCGATTCGCATCCGGGCGTGACGTACGAACGCGGCTCGTGCTACTACCAGTTGGGCACCCGGGTCCAGGTCCAGCCCGACAAGGAAGTCATCGTGGTCGAGAAGGACACGGACCGCGCCTACACGGGCGACGCGGCACGCAGCCTTCTGTTCGGCACGGGCATCCAGGGCACCGTGTCCGTGAAGGCGGGACGTAACCCCAAGCTGGAGGTCTACGTCCAGAGCCGCTCGGTGAACCGAAAGCTCAAGCCGAAGACGCGTCTGCTCATCATGCTCTGAGATCCACGAGAAGGGCGTAGGGCAGGCGGCCCGCCCAGTTGCCCGGCGCGCAACAAGGCCGAGGTTCTGCCCAGCCGGTAGGCCAAGTGCCTCGACGGCAGGGAGGACTCGCCAACTGTCGGATAGGGGACCTGCCGCGCGAGTACGAGACGTCGTGCGCTTCATCATCCGAGCGTGGACATGTCCGACGACGGCCAGGAGCTTGATTCCCAGTGGATCGAGGTGGGCAACAACGTATGCGGCGTCGTGCACGGTTGCCGCGACGCATCGGCTGTCGCCGAACACTTCGAGCGGGACGGCTGGATCCCGGTCGTCGTCCTGGTCCGGCCATGAGCTCGAAACCGGCTGGTGCCAGGTGGAGATCGACCCCATCGAAGGCCCGAACATCCTGCTGACCGGCGCCGTCGACCCGCGGCGCCTCGACGAGCTCGCCGGCCTACTGGGCCGCTTCGGGTTGCCGTACAGCCTGGAGCTCTACGACGGAGACGGGGCCCTGGTCCGCGAGGTCCATGGGTGATCCACTGAGTCACGGGCTGGGCCCTTGGACAGGTCCGGAGGCCTTCGTCACTTCGGGGGACTGACCTGGGTAGACGCCACCAAGATCCTGTCCACGAAAGTCCACAGACTGCGACATAGGCCGCTCTGAGTGGCATACGGCTGCGCATACGCCAAGACCCCGTCTTCAGCTAAAGCGCTGATGGCGGGGTCTTTGGGCACCTGATCCAAGGTGCCCCCGGCAGGATTCGAACCTGCGCACACGGCTCCGGAGAGCACTCCTTACACGTTGCCGATCTGTCTTCTGAGCTGCGAGAACGTCGCTGCCGCAACTCGGGGGAGTGGCGTTCACTCGCTCCTCACTCGGAGAGGCTCTGCGGGGTGCTGCGGCTTTGTGTCGACGGTCATGTATTTCGCCATCGGCAGCGTCAGCTTCCCCGCCCAGACGTTCGAGCCATAGGCACACCATCGTGGTCGTTTCTCCGGCGGCCGGAGGGTGCCGGGGAGGTTCGGCTGGTCAGTCCCAGTCGGATGCCGGCTGGTCGACTCGGCCGCCTCTGTGCGGTGTAGGGATGTAGTCGCGAGCGCCGTCAGGCAGCGCGGCGACACACGCCGACGAGCAGGCGTTGACCAGCAGGGGCAGTACGTCAGTGGCAACGCGCAGCGAAATCCACACCTGTTGGAATCCCCCCTGCTCGACCGTGCGGTCGCAGACACTGCAGTGGTGGGTGGCGATGGCGTCCTGGTGGGGAGGGTCCATGGTGCCCAGATCGAGGTCCGCGGCGGAGCCCGGAGCGGGCTGAAGCTTCGGGAAGGGCGGTCGCAGCTTGTAGTTGCCGAACAATGCGCGCGTGCTCACCGTGCTGCGGGTCAGTTTCCGGCAGCGGGTGATCTCGTAGGGGAACCAGTGCAGGCGGTAGGAGGTGTACGGGGTGAACTCCTCCAGGCTGGCCATGGCCCCGATCTCGGGCGGGATCCGGACCAGGTTGCTGCCGTAGAGCACGAGGTGCTTGACCGCCGTCAGCCGAGCGATGCTCGGCGGCAGTGTGATGACCTGCCGCCGCTCTTCTGGGCTCAGCTCAGTCAGTGGACGGAACTCTTCACGCCCGTCGGCGACCGCCTCGTCGACCAGGTCCAGCAGGTGTTGCCAGCCCGGGGCGGAGGTGTCCTGCCGCTCGGCGTGGAATCCGACTCGGGCTCGCGGATGAGGTCCGGACTGGTCGAAGCACGAGCAGATGTCCCTGTAGGACCCTCGCTGACCGGGGGCCGGGTCCGACACGTCGCCCCAACGGTTCACAAAGAGCCTCGGCTCTGCCTCGTCCGTCATGGCGCCAAGATACGCGGCACCTATCGCCATGCTCGAAGATTTGAGCGGGGAAGTTGACGCTGCTGATGGGGAATTACGTGACGTTCCACACTTTGTGCCGACGTTCATTGATCGATCCTCAACGTCAGCTCGATCAGGGGAACGTGGCCTGCTCCCGCGGGTCTTACAGGCGAGGGGAAATATCAACCACGAACGGCTTCCCCCGGAGGGACGATGCCTGGGGGTATGACGAAGACCCCCACCCAACAGGAGAGGGCGGGTCCGTCATGGTGGGCGCCGGCCACGACTGGAACGAGCGTTCGGGCCAAGGGATCTTCGCCCACACGTGTCTGGCGCCTAGCCAGGCACGTAACTACCCTTCCAGTAGGTGAGCTTGGGGGGAGCATGGGAGCAAGTCGCTCGTACACAGAGCAGACAATCAAGCAGTTATTCGGCCTGGCGGCGGGGAGGTGTGCGTTTCCAACATGTCGGCGCAAGATCATTTTCTCGGCTACGGACTTGAGTGGCACTACGATCGCAGGTGATATCGCGCACATTGTGGCCTTCGCCGACGCGGGTCCGCGGGCCGATGGTGCTCTGAACACGAAGCAGAAGAACGATTTCGATAACCTCCTGCTTCTCTGTGCCACGTGTCACCGCTTGGTGGATGGCCAACCAGAGGAATATCCGAACGACGTTCTTTTTGCGATGAAGCAGAACCATCTTGACTGGGTAGACGAAAACCTCGAGTCGCAGATGCGGGACATCAAGTTTCCCGAATTGGAAGTAGTCTGCAGTCGGATCATAGATACAGAGTTCGCCAGTTCTACTGGACTTCATTCACTTCCGCCGGCCGAGAAGATTGCTGGCAACAATCTAGGCCCGAAGACGGCTAAGAAAATCACCTTGGGTCTTATGCAAGCTCCATTGGTCGCCGACTACATGCAGAACATGGTTACCCATGTGGATTCCGAGTTTCCGGAGCGGTTGATATCCGGATTTCGATCCGAGTACGACAAGCACTTCACGAAGGGTGTAAGAGGGGACGGGCTATTCGCCCTACTAGAGCTATTCGCCTCAGGAGGGACCGCGGACTTTGACAGGCAAGCCGCAGGTCTTGCAGTATTGGCGCACCTATTCCAGGTCTGCGACCTATTTGAAACGACAATCACATGATCGCGCCAAACAAGTACGTCAACACCAAAAATTCGCTCTTGGGTCAGTCAACGGTGCTCCTAGCCGTGAGGCAAGATGGAACGACGGTCTCCGAGCTCTGGGACAAAGTGCGCGAGGCGGAGGCGGGAATGTCCTACGAACGCTTCATCCTATGCCTGGACTTCCTGTATGCAGTGGGGCTTGTGGAAATACAAGGGGGTACACTCTCGTGGCGTCACTGAAGATTAAGAGAGTGCATGCCAATAAAGCATCATTTCGCGAGGTGCGCCTTCACGACGGATTGAACATCATTCTTGCGGAGCGCTCAGAAGGATCAACCGAGAGGGATTCAAGAAACGGTGTCGGCAAGAGCACGCTAGTCGAGATTATCCATTTCTGCCTTGGTTCCTCTGTGACGCAGAAGAACGTCATCTATCAGCTTCGTGATAGCGATTGGGCGTTCTCTCTAGATCTAGAGATTGGCTCAGATAGAGTCACTGTTACGCGCACGCTTGAGACGCATACAACAGTCACCCTCACCGGAGATACGAGAGTCTTCGCCGAGATCAGTTCTGCCAAGACATCACTGGCTGGCGCCGTGGAGCTTCCTCTCAAGGCGTGGAAGGATCTGCTAGGCGCCATCTGCTTTGGAATAAGCGGCGATGCGTCAGAGATGAAGTACTCTCCTACCTACCGGGCGCTCATCTCGTATTTCGCCCGATCCGGTCGAGACGCATATCTGGAGCCGTTCACCACATCGCGGCAGGTGCGAAGCTGGCAGAAGCAGGTGTATAACGCATTCCTCGTCGGACTTAACTGGCGACAAGCTGCTGAATGGCAAGCGCTGAAAGACGACGAGAAGAAGGTTCGCGTTCCGTCCCACGCTACTGCGGCTCAGAAGCGAAGTGCGTTGGCCGGACTCGAGAATGAGCGTCTGCGGCTGATGTCCGACCAGCGAAGGCTGCGCGAACAGATCGACACGTTCCGAGTGGTGCCAGAGTACGCAGAAATTGAGGCGCAGACCCGCTCCATCTCCGATGAGATGCGCGACCTCGCGAACGAGTCAAACGTTGTGTCTCAAATGATCACTCGGTACGAAGAGCAGATGCTTTCCGAGTCGCCTGGAGATCTCGAACGTGTAAAAAACATCTATCGAGAAGCTGGTCTGCTCTTCCCGGAGACCGTGACTCGCAATCTATCGGAGGTCGTTCAATTTCACAATGACGTCACAACTCATCGGCGAGAGTACCTTCAGCACGAAGTAGCTAGGTTGCGCGCTCGTTCGTTTGAAATTAAGACAACGTTGGATCAGCTTGATGCGCAGCGGTCTGAGCTAACACGCACGCTTAGCGAAGGCGGAGCCATCGAAGACCTTGGTGGTCTTCAGTTCAATCTAGGGCGAACTCAAGAACGCTTAGAGGAGGTGGAAAAGAAGATTCGTGAGCTCGAAAGCGTTGCGGCTGGCGAAGCCACTGTAGCGTCAGGACGGCAAGCGTTGCTTAGTAGGGCCTTGCTGGACCGCGCTGAGCGCCGACCGCGGTGGTCTGAGGTGATCTCGAAATTTATTGAGGTTACTGGATACCTTTATGATCGCCCCGGCGAGCTCAGCTTTGGACTCAGCGAGAACGGGTTCACATTTCAGACGAAGATGCAACGCAGCGGATCCAATGGCGTAGACTTGATGGCTATTTACTCCTACGACATCTCTGTTGCTCAGGTATGGCAGAGTCATCAAACCCATCCGGGATTCCTCATTCACGACAGCCTAATGTTCGAAGGGGTGGACGAACGTCAAATTGCTCTCGCGCTCAATTACGCTCACCTGCGCGCCACTGAAGAAGGGTTTCAATATATCGCACTGATCAATAGTGACAATGTGCCTGTCGATGACCTGCAGGAACTTAAGCTGAATTGGCGAGAGCGTGTTTGCCTGACCCTGGGAGACTCGACACCAGAGGAAACGCTTCTCGGGTTTCGGTTTGGCCAGCAGTGAGCCACGACGGTCGTGCAGGCAGGCGTGCCAGACCCTGACCTCGTGGATGCGGTGTCCTTGGTGGCGCCATGAGACTGGAGCGGGCTGACGTGGCATTTGTTCGCGCGCCCCGGACACCGCGATTTGAGTGTGCCGTTGTGGGAGAGCAGTGGCGCTGAGTGCCAGGCGGGCGGCGTGCCTGACCAGCAGGACGAGGGCGCCCGCAGGTGATCAGGCAGCGTCCGCCAGCCACCGGTGAGATCCTTCGAGTGGCGTGCAAGGCTTGCTACAACGACGGGCACTGGAGGGGAGAACGGGTGTCGCAGCAGAGCAGTCCTCGGGGGACCTTCGTAAAGATCGCGGATGCCGTGAAGGCACAGATCAATGCCATGCCGGAGATGACTGAGTTGCCGACGCTGACGACCCTGATGGAGCAGCACGGGGTGTCTCGAGGTGTAGCCCTCCGAGCCTTCAATGTGCTCCGACAAGAGGGGGTGGCGGAGCCGGTCCCTGGTGGTCGATGGCGTGTGGTGAGGCGAGGGGAAAGCGTGGACCGCCGGCCGTTGGCTGAGCAGGTTGCCGAAGTCATACAGACGGACAAGCTCGGAGTCGGGGAGCCCTTTCCCAGTACCTTGGCGCTGTCGGCCCGCTTTGGAGTCTCGCGGCCCACCATCGCCAAGGCTCTGGACAAGCTGGAGGCTGATGGGTTGCTTTCGGAGAGCCGCCAGGGAAAGCCGCGGACCGTGCTGGCCCTGCCGGGTCGAGAGGAGCGTTTCTAGGGTGAGTGCTACGGGATTGGCCGAGTGGGCGTACCCCCTTGCGCAGTCGCTGCTGGCTGAGCCGCTGCCGCGCAGGTGGGCACACTCGCAAGGGGTGGCCGGGAGGGCCCGGCTCCTCGCACCGATCCTCGGTGAGGATGCCGAGCTGCTGGAGGTGGCTGCCGTGCTACACGACATTGGCTACTCCCCCGATCTCGCTAAGACGGGCTTCCACCCATTGGACGGGGCCCGGTACCTGCGGGACGTCGCCGACGCCGACAAACGCGTTATCCGCCTCGTTGCTCATCACTCCTGTGCCTGGATGGAGGCAGAAGCTCGAGGCCTGCGGGAGGAGTTGGAGGCCGAGTTCCCGCGGGAGAGTGCGGAGCTCGCTGACGCGCTCTGCTTCTGCGACATGAACACCACCCCGGACGGAATGCCCACCAACCCCGTGGACCGCGTCAACGAAATCGCCGGGCGGTATGGGTCCGACAGCCTGATTGGCACATTCATCCGCCGCGCCGAGCCGGAAATCCTTGCGTGCACGGCTCGCGTGCTTGAACGTGTTGCCGCGGCTAAGCGTCAGCCGATGTAGGGGGTCAAACGTGCCCGGTCCATCGCGTGCTCGATGCGGAGTTGCATTGTCGGGTGGATGTCGAGTTCCGTCAGGTCCGCTGGGGCGACCCAGCGGACCTGTGTCGTCTCGTCACTCGTACGCACGTCGCCGCCGATGGGCCGGGCCCGGAAGCAGATGCTGAACTGCTGCCGCGCCTCACCGTCGTCATACAACATCACGTGGCCGGGGTCTGTGTAGATCCCGGAGAGCTCGATAACTTCGGCCTTGATGCCAGTCTCTTCCCAGACCTCGCGCACCACCGTGTCGCTGATGGACTCGCCTACATCGTGCCCCCCGCCAGGGAGCGCCCACCGGCCATTGTCAGACCGTTGGATCACCAGCACCTCGCCCGCGTCGTTCTGCACGAAGGCAACGACGGAGGGCACAACGGAGTTGGCCAGCGGAGCGTCGGGATCGTGAAGGTAGTCAATGCGTCCCATGTTCAAGCTCCCGTGAAGTCGTGGTCCGTCACCTGGCGCGCGCCTCCCCAGGTTTGTTCGATGCTATTCGCGTAGGTGTCGAAGAGTCCGCCGCCCGGCAGTCGTCGGAGATGCAGGACGGGCGCCATGTATGCGCCGATGCCATATACGTGCGTGTTCACGAGCATTTCGTCATCCGCCCGGAATAGTGAGTTGTAGAGCGTCGCGTCATGCAGCCGGAAGCCGATGTCTGGGTGACTGGCGAACAAGGGGCGGTAGTTCATCAGCGCATTGCGAATCTTGCCGTCCATGATCTGGTGACCCTCGTCTATGCCGCGCTGCTTGACGGCAGCACAACTTGGGTCCCCGAGCAGGACGCGCACTTGGGCGTTGACCCCCACCTTCACCTTGAGTAGATCGTGGAAGAGCGGGTCCTCCGAAAGCCACAGTCCGGAGTACACGAGAACGTCGACGTGGGACTCGGCGCTCCTGTAGATCTCCCGCCACAGGCCGGCGGGCACCATGTGCCGGTGCGGGTAGACCGTGACGATCTCCGCCTTGCTCAAGTCGGAGGCGCTTTCGACAGTGCGGGAGTCTTCCCACAACGTCGTCACATCGACTTTGAGTAGCGACGCCGTCGCGTACTGATGGCGTCGATAGGGGACCTTTCCTTGGGTGATCCAGCGTTCGACGGTCTTCGGATTTACCTCGACCGCGTCTGCCAGGTCCTGCACGGTCATGCCCTGGGCCAAGAGGGCTGACCTTAAGCGCTCGTTGGACATCTCAACCCCCGGTGGGACGTCTAGGGACTTCCTGACGGTAGCGAGATCGCCCCAGGGTGTCCACGCGCGAGGTAAACAACGCCCGTCATCTGCACCGATGCTGATGGGGCGCCAGAAAGTCCGGGTGCGAGAACCGCAGAGTCCGTCGGGAAGCTTGACGGGACTCGATGCAGTACCTGTAATAGAGGTACTGCATCGAGCTCGACTTGAGCGCAGTTCTCAGTGACGCCTGAGCAGCCATGTTCGGGCTGCTCAGCAGCAGAGGGCGGGGACGCTGTAATCCCGCTAAAGGCCAGGGGATCAATCAGGGCTTCGGCCCGGTCTGGCGAGGTGGCCCGGCGACCGCGAGCAACGGCCGGAGAGTGGGGCTCAAGGCCCCCTTGCAGTGCGTATCCCCTGATCAGCGATCTGAAGGAGTGCCAGTGAGCCGACGAATGTCATGGGCGCGACCGTGATCGACCGGTTCGGCCGCGCCGCTTCGCCCCAGGTCCGTGAGCGCGAGCGAGCGCCGCGGCCAACCGGTCACCCCTGATCGATCCGCGGCGGCTAGCGCTGCGGCCGGTTGCCTCCCCTGCCCGTCTCGTACGGGCGGGGTTGAGGGGAGCCGGATACCGACTCCTTGTTTCTTCCGGGACGGCTGGTCTCTCGCCAAACAGGCCCCTGCCGTCCCGTCTTCCTGTGTCCCTCACCTGCCGGGGGCGGTCGCTCTCTCGCCAAAGACGACCGCGACCGCCTCCTGCCCCTCTGACATGAGGAGTTCTGCCATGCGTGACTACATCGGCCAACATCAGGCCCTGAACGCACTTGAGTTCACTGAACTGGCGCTCGGCTTCGAGGAACTGCCCGCCGCTCTCGACCGCGACTTGTTCCGTGGCCCGCTCACCTTCGAATCGCCGGAGGAGGAGTCGGCCCGCCTGGACGCGGCCCGCGACATCATCGACGACCTGCGCACCGAGGGTGCGGCCGGTGACGAGGTGGCCGCGTGGGACGCCCTGTACGCGGACGCTCTGACGCGCACCGTGCCGTTCCTGCGGGCTGCTCGCGCCGCCGACCGTTCGGGTGGGACGGAGGCTGCGGCATGAGCCACACGATGACCGCCCTCGCGTCGGCCGGCCCGGTCGCCGCCGCATGGTCCGTGCACAGTCTGTGGATGCGGCAGCGCGTCGAGATGGCCCGCCGTGATCCGCTCACCGGTCTGATTACCCGCGCTGCGTTCACCGAGCGCGCCGAAAGCTCGGTGCGCCGCAGCCCGGAGCGTATCGCGGTCTACGTCATTGACCTGGATGGCTTCAAGCAGGTCAACGACACGTACAGCCATGCGGCGGGGGATGCGATCCTCGCTGCGACCGGCCGCAGGCTCGCCGGTTGGGCGAAGCTCAGCCGTGGCTACGTCGCCCGGTTGGGCGGGGATGAGTTCGCCGCCCTGACCACGGTGACCGACCGCGAGCACCTGGTGAGCCAGGCGGAGCGGCTCCATCACATGCTCACCCGTCCGGTGCAGTTCGAAGACGCGTCACTCGCCGTCGGCGCTTCGATTGGGGCGCTGCGCTGCACCGGCCAAGCCCCGGGCACCGACCCTCTGTCGGTGCTGCTGCGGCGGGCGGATGAGGCCATGTACGCGGCCAAGCAGAACGGTGGCGGCACGTTCCTCGCCGATACCGCGCAGCCGATGCGCGGCACCGTCAACGGCCGGCGGCAGGGACGCTCCGGCACCCACGGGACGCATTCCGGGACGGAGGCTGCGGCGTGAGTACGTTCACCGAACCTCTCACCGGAGCCCCGCCGCTGGTCGTTCCGGAGGCGTCGAAGCGCGTTTCGAGCGCGCCGGGTTCCGTTCCGGGGGCGCGTGCGGATCGGTCTGCCGGGGCGATGCGGCTGCTGACGTGGCTGGCCATTGCGGGCGGCACGGTGCTCGCCGCGATCGGCTTCACCGGCTCCTACAACGGACTGGTCAGGCTCGGGGAGCAGCACCACTTCGGTTGGTTCGCCCACGTGTTCCCGATCGGGATCGACGCGGGAATCGTGGTGCTGCTGGCGCTGGATCTGCACATGATCCGCAAGCGCGCGCCGTGGCCGGTCGTGCGGATGATCGCCCACCTTCTGACCGTGTGCACGATCGTGTTCAATGCGGCAGCCGCCCCCGGGACGGTCCGCGAGGACCTGATCGGGGCGGGCATGCACGGGGTGCTCCCGGTCCTGTTCATCGCCGCCGTTGAGGCGGCTCGTCGGCTCATCATCAAGGCCGCGCGGATCGAGGCGGGCATCGAGTCCGACGGGGTGCCGCTGCACCGCTGGCTGCTCGCTCCGTTCTCCTCCTGGGCCATGTACCGGCGCATGAAGCTGTACAGCCTGACCTCTTACGCGCAGGCCGTGAGCAGCGAAAAGGCCCGCGTCGTGTACCGGGTGATGCTGGATCAGCAGACCTCCAAGGAGAAGCGCAAGGCGACTCCTGCCGAGCTGCTGCCTCTGACGATGGCCCGCTTCGGCCTGTCGGTGGATGAGGCGCTGGCGCTGCCGCAGGAGGCCGAGGAAGCGGAGCGGCTGCGTGCTGAGCAGGAAGCGCAGCGCAAGGCCGACGCGGACTCCCGCGCCGCTCAGCGGGCCAAGCTCGCTGAGATCGAGCGCCTCCGTGCTGAGGGCGAGATTGAGACCACGCGGCACGAGGTCGCCGCTCACACGGGCGTTGCTGCGGCTGAGGCGACGGCTGCCACGGCTGAGGCGGAAGCCCTCGCGACGTCCCGGCAGCAGGCTGCGGTGAAGAGCGCCGCGGCGGTCGAATCAGCGGAAGCGGCTGAAGCGAACAAGCGTGCGGCTGAAGCCGATGAGGCTGCTGCCGGAACGCGGCGGCGTGCCGCTGAAACGAAGCGGGCTGCTGCTGAAACGGAGAAGGCCGCTGCCGAAGCGCTCCGTATCGCAGCCGTCGAACGGCAGCGCGAGGCGGAAGCCGACGCGCGGGCGGAGGCAGCTCGCAAGGATGCTGCCGAAGCACGGCAGCGTGCGGCCGAAGCGCGGGCGGCTACCGCCGTGCTGGAGGCGCGGGCCGTCGAAGCCGAGGACGTAGCGCGCCTGACCCCGCGTGAGCGCAGTGCCCGCAAGGTCGCCCGGATGATCCTCAACCAGGGTCAGGGCGTGGCGGAGCGGGTCGAGTTGCAGAGCATCGCGGAGGCGTTCGGGGTGTCCGTCAGTACCGCGTCGGACTACCGCCGTGAGGCTGCCGAGCTGCTGCACAACGGCTACCGGGGCGGGTGATGTCGCCCGCGTTGGGTAAGTGCTACGACCCGACCGGCGCCCGCTACGGCATACCTACGTATCCGTGGAAGTTGGCGCCGGACGGCTACGCCACCCGCCGACAGCTGCGGGCCCGCGGGTTAAGGCCCGGTGGGCAGCCGGTCGCCGCGCAGGTGATGCGGCGCTCGCGCCGCAGGAAGACGGGTGCGTTGGTCGCCTACCTCTACCGCGTCGACCGTGCCAAACCGGTCCGGCCGATGACGCCCGCGAAGTGGGCTGCGCACGCCAAGGCGATGGCTGCCCGCCGCTGGTGCGCCTCCTGCAAGGCGGACGCCGGATACGTGATCCCGACGTCACTTGGGTGCTGTGTGACCTGTGCCTATCCCGAGGAACAGCGCGCTGCGTGACCTTGCACGACTTCGCCAAGTGGGGCCCGGACGCATGCCGTCCAAAGCCCGTCCGGGCCCCGTCCAACCCCGTGTCCCAGGGAGGGACGTTCAGTGAATCACGACGAAGATGACGACCTGATCAGCCGACTCGAAGCCGCCATGGCGGCCGACCTCGGTACCGACTTCGGTGCGGAGGTAGTCGACCTCGACCAGGCCCGCACGGCCCGTGACGGGTCCGCCGATCCGGTCGGACACCAGGCATTCGACCCGGTCTCCGACCGGTCGGCCGACTGGGACGAGGAGGACGACGATGTACCGGCGGTGCCGAGGCCGGTCGACTCTCCGTCGCTGCCCTCGCCGGGGGTGACGATGTACAAGCGCCGGCCGATCGTGCCGAGTTGGCTGACGTCGAAGCCCGGGTTCATTGCCACGGTGCAGCGGGCGACCGGGAACGCCCTGTATGCCACGGCATATCACGGGATCCGCACTCCCTGGTATGCGCTGCAGCTCGGGATGCTCGCGCCGCGTGGCACGGCCCGCATGGTGCGCGAGACGAGCCAGTGGGTGTGGGATGCCGAAGGCGCCCCGCTGCGCGCCTATGAGGTGCGGCAGGAGAACACGGCTGAATACCTCAAGCTGTCCCGGCAGCGGGACGGACGGGTGCGGCTGCGGGTGCTGCTGGCCACGGTCGGCAGCGTGTTCGGTGCCGCGGTCGCGCTGACCTTGTATGTGATGGCGCCGGGGTGGCTGGCGGTGTTCGCCGCTGCTGCGGTGCTGGTGGCCGGGTACCGCGGTGCTCCGCAGGATCAGCCGGTGATCGGCCCGGCGGTTCTCAAGACCGAGCTGCAAAAGCTCACCGGCCCGATCGTGCTCCGCGCGCTGGACAACATCGGCAACGCGAAGCTGTCGGCCGCCATCAAGAAGGGCGGTGACATGAACGGCATGCGGTTCACCTCAGAGATCACCCGCGATGGCCCCGGATACCGCGCCGATGTGGACCTTCCCTGGGGTGTCACCCCGGAAGACATCATGGAAGCGCGTAAGCCGCTCGCCTCCGGCCTGCGCCGCAAGGTCGGCTGCGTATGGCCCGCGCCCGACCCGACCGAGCACGAAGGGCACTTGATCCTGTGGGTGGGCGACAAGCCCATGAACGAGACCACGAAACCGGCCTGGCCGCTGCTGAAGAACGGCACTGTGGACCTGTTCCAGCCGGTCGTGTTCGGCAATGACCAGCGCATGAGCGACGTGTCCGTGACGCTCATGTTCGCCTCTGTCGTGGTCGGCTCCATCCCGCGGATGGGCAAGACGTTCCTGATGAGGCTGTTCCTGCTCATCGCCGCCCTCGACCCGCGCGCAGCTCTGTACGCGTTCGACTTCAAGGGCACCGGCGACTTCGGTTCCTTGCAGCCGGTCTGCCACCGCTACCGGGCCGGTGACGATGACGAGGACATCCTGTACGTCCTCGAATCGCTGCGTGAGCTGCAGAACGAGATGAAGCGCCGGGCGAAGGTGATCCGGTCGCTGCCTAGCTCGCGCTGCCCGGAGAACAAGGTCACCCCGGAGCTGTCCAGTGACAAGAGCCTGGGACTGCACCCGATCGTGGCTGGGTTCGACGAGTGCCAGATCCCCTTCGAGCACGAGGAGCATGGGAAGGAGATCGAAGCGATCTGCACCGACCTGGGCAAGCGCGGCCCGGCGCTGGGGATCGTGACTCTGTTCGGCACCCAGCGGCCGGACGCCAAGTCCCTGCCGACCGGCATCAGCTCGAACGCGGTGCTGCGGTTCTGCCTGAAGGTGATGGGCCAGCCTGCCAACGACATGGTGTTGGGCACGTCGATGTACAAGGCCGGATACCGGGCCACGATGTTCTCCCGCTCCGACAAGGGCATCTGCTGGATGGCCGGCGAAGGGGACGACCCGCGCATCGTCGCCTCCGCCTTTGTCGACGCGGTCGGCTCCGAAACCGTGGTGGCCCGTGCCCGGGTGATGCGCGAGGAGTACGGCAACGTCACCGGCCACGCCATCGGCCAGCAACCCGACAGCAGTGAAGTGTCCTTCGATCTTCTCGCCGACGTGCTGCGCGTCGTGGCGGCCGACGAAGAGAAGGTGTGGAACGAGAAGGTTGCTACCCGCCTCGCCACGCTCCGGCCGGAGGTCTACGGCGGCTGGAAGGCGGAGACGGTCGCGAAGAACCTTCGCCCGCACGGCGTGACCGCCCTCGATGTCTGGGGCACCACCGACCGCGGCAAGGGCACCACCCGCCGCGGGATCGCCCGCGCCGACATCACCACCGCTATCACGGAGCGTGACGGAATGCGGTCCGCGGACTGACCGTGCACCGGTGCTAGGCCTAGCATCACGCGCTGCTAGGCCTAGCACCACTACTAGCACCCCATACCGGTTCTGATCAGGAACCTCGCACCTAGCACCCCACCTGCACAAACCCCGGAAATCCCGCCTGGAAGGCACCCCATGACCCTTGTTCTCCTTGCTAGCGCCTGCCTACTCGCCGTCACTATCGGTTACGGGAGTCTGTGTGCGGGATCGCCGTACGGCGACTGCCGCAAGTGCCGCGGCTTCGGCTTCGCGATGAAGACCGACCGCAAAGGCCGCATGAAGCGCGGCAAGACCTGCCGCCGCTGCAAGGGCCACGGCAAGCGGATACGCGTCGGCCGGCACCTGTTCAACGTGTGGCTGCGCCTCTACCGCGACGGCACCCCCACCCCCGCCAAGAAGCCCGCCCTCAAGTCTGCCTCGAAGGGATAGCCCCGATGGCCATCACCGTCTCGCTCGTCGCCCTGTTCGGACTGGTCCTGTTCTTCCTGCTCCGCTCCAAGACCCTCGGCTACGGCTCCGCGTTCATCGCCACGATGTTCGGCTTCTACCTCGCCTCCACCGGCGCCTCCGGACCCGTCAACGAACTGTCGACAGCCGTCATCGACGCCATCAGCAAGCTCTAGAAGGGAAGCGCACCATGACCGACCGGATCACGCTCATGGCCGCAGGCGAACTGCGCACCGCGCTCGAAGCCCAGGCCCGCGGCGACCTCCCGACAGCCGCCGCCGCGCTCATGAGCATCGACCCCGCCTCCTGGCACGCGATCGAGCACCGCCTGAACCACCTGGGCGGAACACTGCCCGCGCTGCTGCAGGGTGCTGCGGAATGAACGCCGAACTGATCACCGCAGCAGTCCTGTTCGGCCCGGCCGCAATCGTCGGCCCGGTGTGCCTCATCGGACACCGGATCTCCCGCAGGCACGACGAGACCGTGGCGTCCGTCGTCGCTGAGTTCCGGCCCACCGAGACCACCGAGCCGCAGCCGCCGCCGAAAGGCCGCATCAAGGCCCCCCGCCAGACCGCGCCCGCGCCGCTCAACAACGTCCTCGGCTTCCCCGCCCGACGCCGCGACGCGGCCTAGCCACGCCTACTCCGGCGCTGCTCGCACCGGACAGCTCGCCACCACCAACCGTTGGAAGGACTGACCACCCGTGTTCGAACTGCGCATCATCTGCGACCCCGACGACAGCGACCGCATCGGCAAAACCCTCGCCGCCGCATTCACCACCGGCCAGGTACGCCAGCACCCCACCCGCGACGGGCAGCGCACACGCCTCTACATCACCGCAGACCACCGCCCCGACGATGTGGAGTGGCCGACGCCGCAGGAGGCATACGCGCTCGCGCCCAGCATCATCAGCGAAATCGGATGGACCGCCCGCGCCGCAGCCGAGACCTCGTTCGGCACCGAACTGGGCAGGGAGTTCTGGCTCCGCAAAGCGGCACTGCTGGACCGCATCGCCCTCTCCGACGAGAGCACCGGATACACCTCCGACCCCACCACGCTCGCCACCGAAGCCGCCCGACGGCTGCTCGCCAACGACCGCGACGGGAACGGCCGCTACGGCGGAGCCCCGTACCGGCCCGAGCACCCGCAGCCCGAGGCCAACCCGCGCGCCTACGTCCGCCAGGAATACGCCCACTGGGCCAAGCACCAGTAGCTGCGCCCGGGGCGGTCGCTCTCTCGCCAAAGACCGCGACCGCCCCGGTTCTCCCGTATCCCTCTGACACAAGGAGAACTCCCAGCATGTCACCAACTCATGCTCCGGCGCTGCTGAGCGCTGCGGTCACGGCCGCTGAACGCGGCTGGCCCGTGTTCCCGCTCCGCCCTGGAGACAAGCGCCCCGCCGGGCACGCAGAGGCACGCTGCCCCCGCACCGGCCGCTGCTCCGGCGGGCACCGCACCCCCGAGCAGCGGGCAACCTGCGACACCACGGCGATCACCGCCGCGTGGCAGGCCGCGCCGTACAACGTCGGTCTGGCCACCGGTCCCGCCGGACTGCTCGTCATTGACCTCGACCTGCCCAAGGACGCGGACGACACTGCGCCCGAGCAGTGGGCGGGTATGGCCGATGGTCTGGACGTGTTCGCCGCACTGTGCGACCGAGCTGGCGAGCGGCTGCCGTTCGAGACGTACACGGTGCGCACCCGCAGTGGCGGGCAGCAGCTCTACTTCACCGCCCCGGAGGGAAAGACGCTACGCAGCGGGGCGGGCGTCCTGGGGTGGAAGGTCGACACCCGAGCCTGGGGCGGGTACGTGGTCGCGGCCGGCAGCACGGTCGGCGGCAGGTCGTACGAGATCGTTCACGACGCACCCGCGGCCCCCCTCCCTGCGTGGCTCAGTGACCTGCTCACCCCCGAGCCGGTACCGGCGCCGATGCCGGTCAGCACGCTGGCCACCCACATGCGCAAGACCTCCGCCTACGTGGCCACGGCCGTTGCCGGGGAGCTGGAAAAGGTGCAGTCCGCCCGCGAGGGCGGTCGTAATCGTGCTCTGTACTTCGCCGCCTACGCGCTGGCCCGGTTCATCCGGCTCGGGGATCTGACCGAGCAGGCGGCAGACGCCGACCTCACCGCCGTAGGGCTGTCCGTGGGCCTCACTGCGGGCGAGTGCCGCACCGCGATCCGCTCCGGCTTCCGCCGCGGCGGTGCAGGAGAAGAGGTCGGTGCCGCATGAGCACGCAGCCTGCGAACGGTGACCTGTGGGAGGGATTCGATCCTCTCTCCGTTGAAGAGATCACCGGCCCCGTGTGGGATGAGCCGGTACCGCTCAGCGCCCGCCGCGACCTGCCCGGCTTCCCCGTACACGCCCTGCCCGACTGGCTCCGGAGCATGGTGGCCGCAGTCGCCGAGGAAACGCAGACACCGCCGGACCTCGCCGGATGCCTGGCCCTCGCGGTCATCGCCACCGCGGCCGGCGGGCGGGCCATGGTGTGCGTCCGGGGCCGCTGGCGCGAGCCGGTCAACCTCTACACCGCGATCGCCCTCGACCCGGGCAATCGCAAGAGCGCTGTATTCGCCCTGATGACCGAACCGCTGATGGCCGTGGAAAAGGCCCTGGTGGAACTCTCGGGCCCGGCTCGGGCGGAAGCCGAGACAACTGCCCGCCTGGCCAAGGCGGCAGCGGACAAGGCAGCCGCCAAAGCGGCGAACGCCGAACCGGGCCTGCGTGACCAGCTCACCGCCGAAGCTGTCTCGCTCGCGCAGGCTGCCGAGGAAATCAAGGTGCCCTGCAAGCCGCAGCTCGTCGCGGATGACGTGACGCCGGAGAACCTGGCCACTCTCCTGACCGAGCAGGAGGGGCGCATCTCCGTCCTCTCCCCGGAGGGCGGCATCTTCGACATCATCGCCGGACGCTACAGCGGCGCCCCGAACATGGAGGTCTTCCTCAAAGGCCACGCCGGGGACATGGTCAGGGTTAACCGGCAGGGCCGCGACGCCCAGCACATCGAGCGGCCCGCCGTGACGATGGGGCTCGCGGTGCAGCCCGAAGTGCTCGAATCCATCGGGCAGATCAAGGGAGCCGACGGACGGGGGCTGCTCGCCCGCTTCCTGTACGCGCAGCCGGAATCCCTCGTCGGCCGGCGGAACCTAACCCCCGAACTCATCCCGGACGAGGTCGCCGCCACCTACGCGCAGCGGCTCGGGGGACTGGCCATGGCCATGAACGGCTGGACCGATCCCGCGCTGCTCACCCTCGCCCCGGAGGCGGACGCGGTGATGCTCGCCTACCAGAAGGTCACCGAATCCCGGATCGGCAAGGGCGGGCCACTCGCCGACGTCGTCAAGTGGGCCAGCAAGAGGGACGGGGCCGTGGCCCGCATCGCCGGACTGCTCCACCTGGCCACCCACCCCGAGGGCGGCTGGCAACGCCCCATCGAGGCCGCGACGCTCGCCGCCGCGACCGAGCTGGGCGACTACTTCACCGCCCACGCACAGCACGTGTTCGACGCCATGGGCGCCGACCCCGCGCAGGAAGCCGCCCACCAGGTCCTCACCCACCTGAGGGAATCCCGGTTCTCCGGCTTCACCAAACGAGAACTGTTCCGCCAACTCTCCCGCGGCGACTTCCCCGCGATGGCCGACCTCGACCCCGCCCTGACGCTGCTTGAGGAACACGGCTGGCTCCGACAGCAGCCCCTTCCCCCGCGCACCGGACGCAGCGGCCGGCCACCCTCCCCCCGCTACGAAACCCACCCTCGCCTCACCCGCAGCGCCTGAGAAAACCCCCGACGCGCTGACAGAACTGCCAAAACCAACGCCATAGGGCGCTGACCTGCACAAACAGCCCGAACGAAGATCATGACAAAACCTCCGGAAACTCTGACAGAACTCCCGCACTCCCGCGGGGCCCGTCGTGACACAACCCCCTGCCCGGAGGTTCTGTCAGAGTTTTTTCGAGTTTTGTCACGACGCTCGGAACCATCAAAACCGCAGGTCAGCGACCCAATCACGAGGTTCTGTCAGTTCTGTCAGCGATTCCGGCCCTCCCGCCGCACCGCGAAGGAGTAGAACCGTGGCCAAGCCGCGCGACGAGATGTTGTCCATCCCTCAAGTCATCGAAGAAATCGGAGTACCGCGGGCGACGTTCTACCGCTGGCGACAGCTCAGGAAGGGCCCGAAGGCCATCAAGCTCCCCAACGGGTCGGTACGCATCAAGCGATCGGAACTGGAGCGCTGGATGCAGACGTTGGAGGAAGCTGCGTGAATCACCGCCTTACGCGTCAGCCCCAGGGCGCCCGCAACAGCGGGCGCCCGTCCGGGCGAGAAGAGCCGACCTTTTCCACCGACGTTCGGGTGTGGAAAGTCAATCGGGTCCACAGCAAGCGCGCCCCCTACCAGATCCGTTGGACGGTTTCGGGCAAGGTGAAAACCGCAAGCTTCGCCACCGTGGCCCTCGCTGAAAGCCGCCGCTCAGAACTCTGGCAAGCGATGCGGAAAGGCGAGGCGTTTGACGTGGAGTCCGGTCTGCCGGAGTCCGAAATTCGAGCGGCTGCCACCAAGTCGAACGAGAAGCCCGATCCCTCATGGTGGGACTTCAGCCGCGAGTATTTGGCGAGCCGGTGGCGCACAGCAGCGGCCAAAACTCGCGAGGGGTTGGCCGACAGCCTGGCAACTGTGGCGCTCGCGATGACGGAAGAGGGGAAGAATGCGCCCACGCCGGAGGAAGTCCGCCTCGCGGTGCGGTGGGCGGTCGTACCGGCACACGCGAGCGAGGAGCCGCCGCCGGATCTCGCGGCGGCCTGTACATGGCTCCGGAACCGTTCGTTGGCCCTCTCGGCTCTCGCCGATCCCAAGGTGATCCGGGATGTGCAGTACCGGCTCTCATTCAAGCTGGACGACACTCCGGCAGCGGGGGAGACCTACAAGCGCCGGCGCCGCGGCTTCAACACGGCCATGGAGTACGCGATCGAGTGTGGGTACCTAGAGGAGAATCCGCTCGCGGGAGTGAAGCGCGCGGGGTCCACCAAGGGCGACGTGGTAGACCCCCGAGTCTTGGTCAACGCCGTCCAGGGCGAACAGCTCCTCACGGCCGTCTCCTACGTTGGGTCCGTCCACCGGAACCGTGGGCGCCGACTCGTCGCCTTCTTCGCCTGCCAGATGTACGCGGCGATGCGGCCGGCTGAGGCGGTGGGGCTGCGGGAGAAGGACTGCTACCTCCCTGAGAAGGGATGGGGGACCCTCACGCTCAAAGAGACCCGGCCCGTTTCCGGCAAGAGGTGGACAGACTCGGGGCAGCGCCACGACAAGCGCGGACTCAAGTCCCGGGATCCTAAGGCGGATCGGCCCGTCCCGATTCCTCCGATGCTGGTCGACATGCTCCGCGCGCACATAGCGGAGTTCGGCACGGCGAAGGACGGCCGGCTCTTTGCCAACGAGCGTGGCACCGTACTCGGGGCGTCCAGCTACTGGAGGGTCTGGCAGGAAGCCCGGCCGGTCGCCCTTCCGCCAGACAAGGTGCAGTCTCCGCTCGCCCACCGGCCGTACGACTTGCGGCACACCTGCATCACGAACTGGCTGAACGCCGGGGTCCCCGTCGCCGAAGTAGCCCGCCGTGCGGGCAACTCGCCTGAGGTCATTCACCGCCGCTACGAGGGCTGCATCGACGGCCACGAGGAGCTGAACAACAGAAAGATAGAAGCCGCGATGGGTTGGGGCCAGAGCGCGGAGTGAGCTGGCCGCCGATAGGGAATGACGCTGCGAGTCCGCCATAAGACGTCATTTCACTTGGTGAGTCTGTGGTGGCATATGAGGGTCGCGGCGATGGCGGAGAAGGCCAGGAAGTGTTCCGGCTTGCGCTCGAAGCGGCGGTGCAGGCGTCGGCAGCCAGACAGCCAGGACACGGTCCGCTCCACGAACCAGCGGTGCCGGCCCAGATGCCGGGAGGACTCGACACCCTTGCGGGCGAGACGGTGCCGGATGCCCCGGGAAGCGAGCCACGTCATGAACCTCGGCTTCGCCGCCTGAGCGCCCGACCCGGAGGCTGTACAAACCCCACCTCCCAGAGTCCGTATCGACTGGTAGCCGCCGGGCGGTCTCCGCAATCTGCGGAAAGCGCTGAGTTGACCGGTGCGATATCCGCAGGCGAGCGTCGGCGCGGCCCTGTACGGTCGCGACCATGAAGAAGTGGGTGGTCCCCGAGAACTCGAAGAGGCGCGTCCGACGCGCGAGCCGGATGATCGGGGAGGGGACGGGTACGCCCGAGGAGATCCGGGAGGCGCGGGAGGTCCTGAGCAACTACCGTCTCGCCCACGCCTTTCCTCTGAACGCGGTGACCACGACCGTGCGGAAGCGAGCGCTCGACGTGAACCCGAACGCCATCGTGGCCGAGCGCCGGAAGCGCCTGCCCACGATCCTCGACAAGCTGAAGCGCCATCCCACGATGAGCGTGACCACCATGCAGGACTTGGGGGGCTGCCGAGTGGTCTTCGACACCGTCGCCGAGGTGGACAAGTTGGTCAGCGTCCTGGAGGAATTGCCACGGAGCAAGAACCACGTCACGAAGGTTTACGACTACCTGCGTGATGAACCGGGGCCACGCGACTCCGGCTACCGGGGTGTTCACCTGGTGTACGAGTACGGAGCCTCGAAGACGGAGTACCACGGCCTGAAGATCGAGCTGCAGGTTCGCACGCAGCTCCAGCATGCCTGGGCGACCGCCGTCGAGACCATGGACCTGTTCTCGGGCAGCGAGCTCAAGTACGGGAAGGGCGACGAGGAACTGCTCAGGTTCTTCGTCTTGGTCGGCTCCCTCATGGCGTACGAGGAAGGCACCACTCCAGTACCCAGCGCCGAGGGAACGCGAGAGGAATTGGCGGCCGAGTTGGCGCGCCTGGAGCTAAGCGTCGGCGTTCTGGAGCGGCTACAGGGCTACGCGGCGATCGTGGGTGAGCACGCCAAGACGGACCGCCGGAACACCCTGACCCTCGAGCTCTTGCGGAACGAGGGGCAGCTCACCGTGACGGTGCACGAGACGCTGGCCGCCGCAGAGGCCCGGATCACCGAGCTGGAAGCATTGGACGACGAAAACCTGGACGCGGTGCTCATCAACATCGCCCGGATCAGCCAGCTGCGCGACGCCTACCCGAACTACTTCGCAGACACCGGCCGTTTCACCGGGTTCGTCGAGGCGTGCCTTTAAGCAGCGTCTTTCCTTGAGTTCGCGGTAGGCGAGGGCTTGCCTGCTCAGGCGGTCTGGGGCCTCTGTTGAGGTGTCGCCTCTGGCGGTTGCTCCAACTGCAGTTCCTTCTTGCGTTGTTCCTCGCGGATACGCTCGACTTCCTCCGCGAAGGTTGCCGTTGCCTGGTCACTCGCGAGATCTCTATAGCGCCTAATCTTCAAGGCAAACGCCTGCAGTTCGAGGTCGATCGAGTCTGCGGTCTGCTGGAGGTTGAGGCTGCGTTCGCGGAACTTGAAGTACGCAATGATTCCAGCCGACATGCTCACGAGTGCACTGAGGCCGACTGCGATCCAGCTCCAAATCCCTTGTTCGGCTGCTGCGGTGGTGCTCACCGATGTGAGAATCGAACCCATGATTACCGTGAGCTGGAAGAGGTTGTGTCTACTCCGGTACCTCTCGGCGCTGCGCCGGAACTCGTCGCGGATCACTGGGATGGATTCGTAGTACTCCGGAAATGCCCCAGAGACGTTTGTCGCGCCTGTGTCTCGTGCCTGCAGGTGACGTCTCTCCACCTCCAGTTGACGTAGCTCTACCTCCGCCTTATTGATCTTGGTGCGGTGGGTGTTCCACCAGTAGATGGAGGCGAGGATGGACCCTAGGGTCGCGAAACCTGCGAATACGTTGAGACTGACTTGGTTACTATTGTTATCGTTGCTCCAGTCAACCAGCACATTGATCAGTACCAATGCGCTGATCGCGAGTGGGTTTCCGACGAACAGCCAGAGAAGCGTGAAGCGTCGGATGAACCGATGCTCGGCCACCCTGGCCTCGCACTCAATTATCTTCTGATCCACGGCCAAACTAGTGGACGCTGCTGTCACTGATCCCCCCGCCTTCTCAGACAGCGCTCGGCGGCGCGACCGCCAGCGCGTAGCGTCAGGCTAGCTAGATCGACATGGCTGTGAAGGTGGTGCTGAAGAATCGAGCCCGACGCCGATTGGGCGGGTCGGACTCGCGAGTGAGTGGCGAGAGTGCTCACTCGCCACTCACTCGGGAATGGTGATCGAGAACGACAAAGAGCCGGACCCAGTGGGACTGGTTCCGGCTCTTGAAGTCTGGCACATCCGCAGGTCAGCGGGTTTACGACGCTGTTCCGGCTTCTGT
>CAWIIU010000006.1:0-2052088 GCA_963836215.1 uncultured Actinomycetota bacterium | reverse complement strand
TGTTGACACACCGACCCTCATCAGTGCGCAGCACCCAGGGCAAGGGGAGCAGCAGCGCGGAGCGAGGAAGCAAAGCGCGGGGCACTGCCGATTCCGGCTGCCGGGACCCGCAGCGCGTGAGAACGCGAGGCGCTCGCTCCGGGCGGCCGCGGAGCGGCCACCCGGGCACGCGGCGTGTTCGTCTCGGCGGCTCAGCGGCCGCAGTGCGGCGGTGCGGCGGTGGCCGGGCGTCGTCCGGTGATTGCAATCTCCCTGAAGATGCACGGGCGATACGTCCGCCCCACCATCCACAGGCGGAGGGACGGGTCTGGTCCGCAGCGGCCCCGAACTGGCCGCGGACCCCTGGTGCGTTGGACCCGGTCTCGCTCCTGGCCTGAAGCAGGGGTGGAGAGTAGTCAGGAGCGAACCCATTTGAGCAGCGATCGCTCTCACCCAGACTCCCGTGGAGTGATCGAATTGTTCACGCCCCAGACAGACCGGCCCGTCTGGGGTCCCGATCCGGCCGGCGTTCCCCCCAGTCGCTGGCCGCAGCCCTCGCCTGCTCGCAGAACCGAGCGGGCGAGGGCCTCAACACCGCCCGGACAGAGGTCTTCTGGCACACCGCCACGACCGATCCGGCGACCGGCCGGGCTCTGGTTCCACCGCGAACTCGTTGTGCCTGCTGACGGATCTCCGTTCTCGCGCCGGGAGCCACGCCGACGGACCCCGCCCGAGACAGTGGACCCTGCACGGAGGATCGGGCAGAGGGACGGACTCCGACGATCCGGCAGCATGAGCCCCGAGCACCCGGAACAGCTGCCGTCGGCACGGCCAAGGGCTCTCGCGTCCATCCAGGCAAGCGCGGGGCCGGCACACCTCCCAGGTCGAGATGGCGCCCCTCAATCGAACCTCGTCGAGGATGTACTCGTGCTCTTCCGAGGAACCAGTCGGTCCGCGTGGTGGCGTCGACGCCCCACCGATGGAAGGTTCTCAGGCGGACCGCTGTCGACGCTCCCGTCGATCGCAGTCGGATGCTCCGAGCCGCCGTGGTCCCGGCCTTGGCCGCAAGACAGACCTTGCCCCAAGTGCCGTCGCCGCTCGGCGGATCGGCTGCCCGGTGGGCCGGTCCAGCCAGGCCAGCCGGTGCAGGCCGCCGGGTGAGGATGCGGTGCACCGTGGAGGCTGGCAGGCCGACACATGACAACGACGATCGTGACCGGTGGGATTGGGACAAGGACCACCACGGCCACGGCAAGCCCAGCCCGCCCGGTCCCACCGGCGCGACCGGACCCACCTGCCTCTTAGACACGTTCATCGTCCAAGGAGACACCGTGACCGTCCCGGGTGGTGCGTAGCGACGGTCCCCGGAGAGCGGGAAGCCGAACGCTGCTTCGCCATGCCTGGGGGTGAACGGTGCCGATAGGTGGAGACGTGGGTTAGGAACAATACCGGTGACTTTGGGGCGTGTTGGTCGTTGGTTGTGGTGTGCCAAGGCCTGGGCAGGTGAAGTCGTCGGGTGAGTGGTTGTCGGATCGGATCGCTCTGGGTGTGTTGACGCGGGTGTTTCCGTCTGAGTTGGTGGATGAGGTGGTCGTGGAGTGCGGGCGGTTGGAGCAGCGGTCGCGGCTTCTTCCGGCTCGGGTGGTGGTGTATTTCGTGCTCGCGATGTGTCTGTTCTCGGGGCAGGGTTATGAGGAAGTGGCCCGGCTTTTGACGCAGGGGCTGGAGCGGGTGCGGCGGTGGGACAAGGGCTGGCGGGTGCCGACGACGGGGGCGATCGGGCGGGCCCGCAGGCGGTTGGGGCCGGAGCCGTTGAAGGTGCTGTTCGACCGGGTGTGCCGGCCGGTCGCGACCGGTCGGACGGCTGGTGCCTGGTATCGCGACTGGCGGCTGGTCGCGGTGGACGGCACCGTTTTCGACGTGCCGGACACGGAGGCGAACGCGGGATTCTTCGGCCGGCCGGGTTCGGGCCGGGGACAGCAGCGGAGTGCGTATCCGCAGGTGAGAGTCGCAGCCCTGGTCGAATGCGGTACCCATGCGGTGTTCGCCGCGCAGACCGGTCCGCTGTCGGTCCATGAACAGCAGCTGATTCCGGGGCTGTTGGGCCGACTGGAGCCGGGGGTGCTGCTGCTGGCCGACCGCGGCATCACCGGTTTCGAACTCTGGCAGGCTGCCTCCGGCACGGGCGCGGACCTGCTGTGGAGGGTTCGCAAGAACATTGTCCTTCCGGTCCTTCAAGCCTTCGAAGACGGCTCATACCTGTCTGAGATCGCCTCGTCCGGCGACCGGGACCGGCGCGATCCGGCCCGGGTCCGCGTCATCGAATACACCCTCGGCCGCAGCGGCGACGAGACGGTCTACCGGCTGATCACCACCATCTGTGACCCGCAGCAGGCGCCCGCCACCGACCTCGCGGCCGTCTACCACCAGCGGTGGGAGATCGAGAACACGCTGGACGAGATCAAAACCCACCAGGGCGGCCGGCAGTTGGTCCTGCGATCGCAGTACCCCGACGGCGTCGAGCAGGAAATCTACGGCTTCCTCCTCGTCCACCACGCTCTGCGGGACCTCATGCACCACACCGCCCACCAGGCCGGCCTCGACCCCGACCGGATCTCCTTCACCCGCACCCTCCGCATCGCCCGCCGCCACGTCACCGGCCAGGCGGCACTTTCCCCCCTCCCGGCTCAACCAGGCCCTCACCCACACCATCGGTGAACTGCTCGAACGGCTCCTGCCGCCCCGCAGACAACGCTCCAACCCCCGCGTCATCAAACGCAAAATGTCCAACTGGCACCTCAAACACCCCCACCACAACAACCCACCCCCACCACCCCCAAAACCAGTCACCCTCATGCCACCCACCAAACCCACCAGCAGACGCCAGAAAGGTCCCTAAAACACCGGTATTGGTCCTAGAACTACTCACCGCACGCGTCACCGGCGCCCACGGCCACGAGTGGATGGATGCCGCAGCCCAGCACGCCGCACAGGTCTACGCCAGCGTCATCCGCGCTCAGCCGCTCCTGGCTGCCGTGGCCGCGGTGATACCCCGACGGGATCAACCCGACGCTGCAGCAGACCAGGCGCGCCTCGTCGAGCTCGACCACCAGGGCCTCCTGGCCGTCGCAGCCACGGCGGCAGCCCGGGCGTGTGCAGTTCAGGACTGGGCCCTTCCCAAGAGTGCGGCCGAGCCGGACCGAACCAGAGTCGTCGAAGCAGCTAGGCCCGGCAGGCGAACCCTGCTGCACCTGAACAAGACGCTCGCCGCACTCGATCCGGCCCCCGGCCAGTCCGCCTTCACGGAACTGGACCCCCAACGCGTCGCTCAGCTCATCGAGGCGATCGGCCAGCTGTCGACACGGATGCGCGCGACCCTGCGCACGGCAAGCCGTCCGGCGGAAACGGAGCAGCACCGCACCTCGCAGCGCCCCCAACACCAGCAACCCCCCACACTGGGCCAAAACCCCGGGGGCACTACGCCCAGACCTGCGCCCTGACTTTGGACGCCGACCCTCCCGCCTAGCCGGCCGGTGGCTCACCATCGGCAAGCGGTACACGGAGTGCCACATCGGCGACCTCCTCGACGACGTCGAACGGTCAGTTCCGCGCCGAACGTGGGGACTGCCCGACCCCGTTCGGCCAACCACGACCAGGTCACCATTCGCCTGGGGGAGCGCTACGGCGCCCATCACGCGCCCCTGGGCACCTCCGACGACCTGGCGACCCGACTTCGAACCGACGCACCGGGAGACCGTGTTCCTCCTGTGGCAGGACCCCTACTTCGAAGAGGCCGATGGCCACTACGTCGTGCGCGTACCCGGCGGGGCTGCGCTGGAAATCGAAAGCCATGCCCACGGTCGTGTCCACAGCCGGCCGGGACCCGGTCCGCTCCGCAAGGCCCACCTCACATGCCAGGCACCGTTGGTCAGGACCTCGCCCACACATCGGTCAGGGGGCGGTGGCCGTCCTGCGGGCGATTGAGTCCGGCTTCGACCCTCATCAGCATCTGGGCGAGGAGGTGGAGGGCTCGCGCCCGTGCCGGTGCTCCGCGGCGCCGTGCCGCGCCAGTAGACGTCGGTGAATGTCTCTGTTCCTGCAAGGATCTGGGCGTCGTCCTGCGTGGCCAGGACGAGGACGAAGCGTACGTAGTCGCCGATGTGGGTGCCCGAGGGGCTCTGGTCTGCGAAGCCTCGCAAGCGCGGGGTCAAGGCGGGCAGAGTTCGGTCTGACGAGCGGATCGTCACCGACAACGGAGCCTGCTACCGAGCCGATGCCTTCGCTCGCGAGCCGCTTGGAGCACGGCACCAATGCATCACCCCATACACACGTCGCCACAACGGCAAAGTGGAGCGATACAACCGCATCCTCGCCGAGGAATTCCTCTACGCCCGGAGCTGGCAGTCCGAGCAACAACGCTCAGATGCGCTCCGCGTCTGGAACATCCCCTACAACTACCACCGCCCACACGGGCAAGCTGGAAACCAACCACCGGCAGTCCGGCTGCCCCTGACCGTCACCAACGTCCTGTCCCCATACACCTAGCTGTATTGATCACGAGCGTTGTTGACGCGGGGGTCTTGATCAAAGGCGAAGACCTCCGGTGTGGTGGAGCTGTCTAGGACTGCACCACACGGAGGTCTTCGTGTCCCACCGTAATGCCCGGCTGACCGTCTCTTCTGTTCTAGTGGTCGTCGCAACACCCCAGTTCAGGGGGTGCAATGGACTTCGAGATCCGGAAGGACCGGAGGCCGCAGGGAGCCAAGCGGCTCCAGGAGGAGCGGGAGGAATACTTCCGGCTCGTGCAGCAGGGCTACAGCAACAAAGAGGCATCCCGGCGCGTAGGCATTGACTCCCTCACCGGCCGGGGCTGGCGCAACGGACGCCGGTTCAACAGCGGCAGAGTCGAGCCGCCCGTGCGATCAGCGCGGGCGGCTGTGACTGTTTCGTCCGGCCGCTATCTGCGGGAAGAGGAGCGCATTCACATCGCGGACCGGTTTCGGGAGAAGGCGTCCATCCGGGCCATCGCGGCCGAGCTCGGGCGGAGTCCCTCGACGATCAGCAGGGAGATCCGTCGCAATGGTGCTCTATGGCGTGGCAGCCAGTGGACGTACCGGCCGCACGTGGCTCAGGCTCGTGCCGAGGCTCGCCGGCCGCGGCCCAAGCCCGGGAAGATCGCTCGGTGCCCGCGGCTGCGGGACTACATTCAGGAACATCTGGAATGGCATTGGAGCCCAGAGCAGATTGCCCAGCAGCTCCGTCGTGACTTCCCTGACGACCTGGAGATGCGCGTGACGCACGAGACCATCTACCAGGCGTTATATGTCCAAGGCCGGGGCGAACTGCGCAGGGAGCTCGCCCGAGCCCTCCGCACAGGGAGGGCCCGTCGCAAGCCTCACCGGCAGGCCTACAAGCGCCAGCCGCGGTTCACGCATCCGATGGTGATGATCAGCGACCGGCCGGCCGAGGCCGCCGACAGAGCCGTCCCCGGCCACTGGGAAGGTGACCTCATCATCGGCGCCGGGCACAGGTCCGCCATCGGGACGCTCGTCGAACGGTCCACGCGGTATCTCATGCTGGTGCACCTGCCGGACGGACAGCACCAGGCCCAGCACTTCCACCATGCCCTGGCCAGCACCATCGGATCTCTGCCGCCGCACCTCAAACGCTCTCTGACCTGGGACCAGGGCAACGAGATGGCCCACCATCACAGCTTCACCCTCGCTACCGATGTCCCGGTCTACTTCTGCAACCCAGCAAGCCCATGGCAGCGCGGATCGAACGAGAACACCAACGGTCTGCTGCGGCAGTACTTCCCCAAAGGCACTGACCTCTCCCTACACACCCGCGACCACCTCGACACCGTCGCTGCACAACTCAACAGCCGCCCACGCAAAACGCTCGGCTGGGAAACCCCAGCCGAGCGCCTGCATAAACTACTCGCCACCACACGCCAGTGATCACGTGTTGCAACGACCAGTGGAATCCGCCAGGCAGGGCACGGGCGTCTCCAGTTCACGCCACGCCAGGCAGGCGCCACACAATCACTCAAACGACTGTGGCACCTCTACGCGCCAACGGTTTCTTCCCCGGCGTCTGCCGCCTGGTGGAGCTGCCCAAGTCACCGCCGATCAAGACCCGTCGAACAACGGACGACCTACTCCTACGCTCTCGTACGCCGCGCCACAGGACACCTGGCTGGTCGGCCGACCGGCATCAACTCCCTTCTACCCTCATAGCGTTCTCATTGAGCAGGCCGAGAGCGATACGCCTCTCAGTAAATCTGAGCAGATCCGCATCCATGCGGCGCTTGCACTGTTCGAGCTGAGCCAACTCGCTACCCAAGAGAACAGCACAGATCCGGGGCTGGCCTCCGGACTGGCAGCACTCGACCCCCGCCACCTACTCCCCCCAGGCGACCACCCTGCAGTAGGAGTGACCGACTCCGCCCTCACCGCAGCCATCGAAGCCGACCGGGGCAAGCTACCGATGAGGCTTCACCAGCTCATCCGCTCCAGCTGAGGACTCAGTACCGCGGCATGGGAAATGCCATCAACCTGTCCAGCAGCGTCGCCACATGCTGTCACCAGCTGACGTCACGAGTTGCCACCAAGGCATCCACTTATCCACAGGCCAGAGCACCCTTATCAGACTTCTGACACTGGCTCAGTAACGGCATCACCTTGGTGGCGTTGCAACGGCACTTCACAGCGGTCGCGGTCGTCTCCTGGGGGTGCGTCGTCGTCCACGTACAAGATCACCTCCGTGGCATCCCGTTCGGCGAGGACTTCCAGGGCGCTGCCGAGTATGGCGCGGCCGAGTCCTTGGCGGCGTGCGTCGGGTAGGACGCCGATCCACCACAGGACGCCGGTTCCTTGGACCGGTGTGCCGATGACTGCTTCGGCTAGCGTGCGGTCGTCCTGGCGGGCTTCTAGGTGCCATGCGTCTTTGTCTCCGGGCTCCGGGCCTACGCGCACGTCTGCGAGGCGTGGGAGGCCTTCCACGGGGAGCGGTGCGCGCATGTAGCGCCACAGTCGCTGGCCGGTGAACCCCGCGTGCTCCAGGGCAGTGGCGGTGGTGGGGCGGTGACGGACCGGCAGAGCCTCCAGTCCCAGAGACAGGGCCGAGGCGAAGTGGAACGCGTGGACTGGCCGGGGTGCGAGCTCGGCGAGAACGTGGCTGATCAGTGTGTCGGCGGTGCGGGCATCCTCGCGGCAGTGCAGCCACAGCAGCAGTCCGGTGCCGTCCTTGGGGCGGACCGCGTACGACACGACACCGGCCACCATTCCGGAGCCGTCTACGGCCACCTGAACCGCCGGTTTCTCCAACTCTGCCCACCAGCCCGCATCCACCGACGAGCGGCCCTCCAGCGCCTCAGCAAGCATCGCGGCGGTCGGTCGGGGCTGGCCGGGCAGGCGGTCGGCTTCGATCAGACGAAGGACGGCCGTTGGGTCGGCCGGGGTGTACGGGCGCAGCGACAGGCCGAGGATGGGGCTCACGATGACGACCATGACCGGGGGATTCCCTTCTGTCCAGAAACGAGGTTGGTGGGACGGCACGGGTTCCGCCCCCACGAGCACTGACCAGCTAGAGGCCGCTCCTGGTCAATCGAAGAGGCGTTCGTTCGAGTTTCCCCTGCAGCAGGTCCTCGAGCAGGTCGGCTACGACGACATATGCGAGATGTTGTGGGTCTGCCAGGCGCAAGCCGGAGACCATGTCGTGGGGCTGTCCGACGAAGTACGCGTCTCGGAGTGACGAAAAGGTGGAGCGATCGCCTTGCGGATCGGCTGTCCATTGGTTGCAAAACTGGATTACAGGTCGCGGTGGCCTGGCGATGTGACCTTCGGCCGCGACGGCCGTTGAGTAGATCATGACGAACCGAAGCATCCTCGCCACTGCCATTCTCACTGTCGGCACGGCCGTTCTCTCCGTTGCACCGGCGCAGGCAGGCATCCTCGACGGCACCCTCAACGACGCCCACGTCCTCGACCACGTCTCGGCGCTGAACACGAACATCAACAGCGACCCGCAAACCACCGAGAACAAAAACGCCAACACCCGCTCCGACGGCACGCCGAACAACGCCATCGGCCAGCATCTGTAAGGCGCTCGCCCAGACTGCCAACGTCCGGTCGCGCGGGGTTGAGTGGGCGTGGCTGTCGTTCAGCGTGCTGCCGGGCAGGGATCGAAGGGAGTTGGCATGGAGGGGACTCAGCAGGTTCAGCGGGTCGCAGGGGGTGTCGGCCACGTGACCCGGCTCGTGCGTGATCCCCTCGCCTTTCTCACGTCCCAGCGGGGAGGGCCGGCGGTGGTGACGATGCGGCTCGCGGGGCGTTCGGTGTATCTGGTCAACGGCGCGGAGGCCGCCCATCAGGTGCTGGTGTCGTCGGTGTTCGACAAGGGTGGGCCGTTCATGGACACGGCGCGGGTCTTGGTCGGCAACGGTGTGATCACGTGCAGCAACGCCGATCACCGGCGTCAGCAACCGGTGATGCGGCCCGCGTTTCACCGTGACCAGGTGGCCCGATATGCCCCGTTGATGGGTGACTGCGTCGCGCAGGCGGTCGGCGGGTGGCGTGAGGGTGAACGGCTCGATGTGGAAGCAAGCATGTATGGGCTTGCGGCCCGGGTGGTGGCGCGCACCCTGATCGCGGCCCCGGCCGGCCGCAGGGCAGCGGACACCATGGCGGCAGCCCTGCCGGTTCTGCTGGAGGGCATGTTCCGCCAGATGCTGGTGCCCTGGCCACAGCTCCACCGCCTTCCCCTGCCGGCCAACCGCCGCTTCCACCAGGCACAGGCCCGCCTCGAGCTGGCGGTGCGCCGCGTGATCACGCAATACCGGGCCGGCGAGACACCGGGGAACGACCTGCTGTCCCTGGTGATGGCCACTGCCGACGCCCACGGCCGCCCGCTGGACGACACGGAGGTACGCGATCAGATTCTGTCGGTGCTGGCCGCCGGCGTGGAGACCACCGCCTCCCTGCTCGCCTGGGCCCTGCACGCTCTGGCCGACCTGCCGGACGTGGAGAGCCGACTATGGGCCGAGCTGGACCGCGAGCTCGCCGGACGAGCTCCCACCTACGCCGACATCCCGCGTCTGCCCTACACCCGTCAGGTCCTCATCGAGGTGCTGCGGCTGTGGCCGCCTACGTGGATGCTCAGCCGCGTCACCCAGGAGCAGACGGTGCTCGCCGGTTTCACCGTGCCCGCGGGTGCGGATGTGATCGTCTCCCCCTACGCTCTGCACCGCGACCCGGCCGTCTTCCCCGAGCCCGAGCGTCTCGACCCGGACCGGTGGCTGCCCGAACGCGTCACCCGTGCCCAACGCCAGGCGTTCACAGCCTTCGGCGGCGGGCGCCGCAAGTGCCTGGGTGAGCACTACGGCATGACGGAGGCCGTCCTCGCCCTCGCCACGATCAGCAGCCGCTGGCAACTACGCAAGACCAGCACCGCGCCCCTGCGGCCCCTGCCCCGTTTCCTCCTCACCCCCAAGGCCGGCCCTCTGGTCCTGACCCGCCGGACGGCCCCGGCCAGCGGGCGCCGCCCCGGCGCGGGGCAGGACCGATGAAGACCCCCGGCCACGCCGACGGCACCGCCTCTCCCCCGCACCCGGCCTCCGATGGCGGCACACCGAGACTGCCCCAGTACCCCTTCTTCCAGATGCCGGTCTTCGCGCGGTTCACTCCCGCCCGGCGCCGCCCCGACATCGAAAGTCTGGAACAGCGCTGCGCGGCCCGGCTGGCGGGATTCCTGCGCAACGCCTTCGACAGCCAGGAGGAGCTGGCCACCTTCTTGGAGCACCGCACCAGCCTGTGGAGCCTGCTCACCTACGCCAGTGCTCGCGCGGACCGCATCGAGTTGGTCTGCGCCTGGATCGACGTCCTGTTCAGCATCGACGACGCCTTCGCGCAGGCACCGCCCGCGCGGATCCGGCAGTTGAGCATCCACGAACTGCCTGCCGTCATCGACGGCAGATCGCCCGCCGCGGACACCGCCTTCACCCAGGCATTTCGGCAGCTGCGAGACCAGACCCTGCCCCTCGCACCCAAACGGGTCTGGCAACGCTACGCGCGCACCCTGCATGAGTTTCTCCATGCCTGCCACGCCGAACGTGACCTCGTCCAGAACCTCGCGGCACTGGACCTGCCCACCTACGAGAAGCACCGCAACAGCTCGATCGGAGAGTGCTGCTTCCCCCTCCTGGAAATCGGCCTCGACATCGACCTGAGCGACCGTCTGCAGGAGCTGCCCGAACTGCGGCGCCTCAACACGCTGGTGGCACGCCACTGGATCGGCGTCAACGACGTCTTCTCCTACCGCAAGGAGCTCTACGGCGGCGACACCATGAACGAGATCCGACTCGCGCTCGCCGAAAACGGCGGCGACCTCCAAGCGGCCGTCGACCGCGTCGCCGCGACCGTCAACCGCGTCGAAACCGAATTCGACCACCTCACCACCAAGCTGCGGGCCGGCCTGACCGGCCGGGACAGCGGCCTCCTCACCTACCTGGACGCGCTGGAGGCGATGATCGCCGGAAACCTCGAGTGGTCCTACCTCACCTCCCGCTACAACGGTCGCGGCCACTCCTGGAACGGTCTGACCAACACCACGGTCATCCTCACCCCCAGCCACACCCTGTACCTGCCCCATGAGCACGCTCCCGTGCCAGACACGGGCGACGCACCCACCCCCGGCCAACCGTTGGGTGGCGAAATGGACGGTTCGGGATGACGAAAGGCGTTCGACGTCTCACAGCGCTTCGGGATGGACACCGACTGCCCGCCGGGCCCTTTCGAGTGGATCACCCAAGGTCCCCGGTACTGCGGCCAACAGCACACGCGTTCTCAGGGAGTAAGAGGGGCAGTTCCTGTCGTTGCGTGCAGAACAGTCGCGATCCAGTTTTCCATTGCCGACACAGGTGGTGTGGGTTGATGGGGTGGAGCTCTAGGGGCAGGAGCCGATGATGGATGAGGTGGGCGAGACGGCGCTGTGGACGCTGTACCACCGGTCCCGGGCAGCCCGCGATCCCCAATGCGGCCTGGCCGACCCGAAAGCCGTCGAACTGGTCAAGGCTCTGGACCACCCCTTCGCACGGCGTTTCGGCACGGACAACCGGGGTTGGGCACGGGGCATGGCGGTGCGGGCGCGGTGTTATGACCGTGAGGTGCACGCGTTCCTGGCCCGGCATCCGCGAGGCACGGTGGTGTGTCTGGGCGAGGGTCTGGAGACGCAGTTCTGGCGGGTGGACAACGGCACGGTGCAGTGGCTCGGGGTCGAGCTCGCCGAGCTGGCCGCACTGCGCCGGCGGTTGCTCCCGGACACTGACCGGCGCCGGACACTGACCGGTTCCCTCCTGGACGAGCGGTGGATGCGGGAGGTCGACGTCTCGGACGGTGTCCTGGTCCTGGCGCAGGGTGTGTTGATGTATGTGGCCTGGAACCGGGTGCGGGCCCTGGTGGAGGCGTGCGCTGAGCGATTTCCGGGGGCGGAATTGGTGTTCGACACCCCGCCGGCATGGTTCACCGCAGGCACCGCCCGTGGCCGGTTCCGGTATCCGGCCGGATACCGGCCGCCGCCGATGCCGTGGGGCATGACACCCGCGCGGCTGCGCGAACTGCGCGCCTGCACGGGTGTGGCCTCCGCGCTACCGGTACGCGTACCCCGCGGCGCGGGCCTGTGCTGGGGCCTGGCGGTACCTGCGGTTGACCGGGTGCCAGTGCTGCGCTCGTACCGGCCCCTGTCCGTGACCCGTGTGCTCTTCGAACACGCCCCCCGCCGGCCTGCCGCCGACGGGCCGCCCTACACCTGTAAGGAACCCTGGTGACCAGCCTCCCCGAGGAAGCCGACCGTGTGAACGCAGCCGACCTTGAAGCCGGACCGAACCTGCGAACCGCGGCCGACCCGAGCACTCCTCTCGTGCCTGTGGAGGGCACCGTCCTGCGTCTGCGCGAGTTGTCACACGCTGACGCCGGCGCCGTCCTGGACATCTTCGGCGACTCCCGCACCACCCGTTGCTACGGAAGCCAGCCGCTGGCCGCCGCCGATGCCAGCGCCGTGATCGACCACGCCTGTACACAGGCCCGTCAGATCCCCCGCACCTTCTACCGGTTGGGCGTCGCCATACGCGACACTGACGAACTCATCGGAACCGCCAAGCTCTCCCTCGCCGCACCGTCAACCGAGCAGTTCGTCACCTGCAACCACCGCGCCGCCGAGTTTGGCATCGCTCTGAGCCCCGCCCACACCAACACCGGCCTTGGCTTGGAGGTCGGCCTCCTCCTCGGTGCCTTGGCCTTCGACCGGCTCGCCCTGCACCGCCTGTGGTGCCTCCTGCTGCCCAGCAACACCGCCGCCATCCGCGCCCTGGACAAGATCGGCGTGGTCACCAAAGAAGCGCAACTGCGGCACTTCGCCCACATCGACGGCACCTGGCACGACATGCTCCAGTACTCCATCCTCGAGGACGACTGGAAAGCGCTGCACACGAACACTCTGAGCCGCGCGACGAGCAGGGCAAGCGCGAACTGACCAGGGCGCAACCGCTGCATCGGAGTTCCCCAGGTCGGAGAAAGCCGCTGTGGCAGCCGAACCCCCTGGGGCAGGGCCGCTTACGTGCCAGCCTTCGGTACCGGCTACCGGCTACCGGCTACCGGCTACCGGCTACCGGCTACCGGCTACCGGCTACCGGCTAGACCATGCCACTGCGACATCCACGCTGGTTCCGGTACCGGACCCTCCCACCTGCGGCGGCCTCGGCTTGAACGAACGTCTTGGTTGCGAAACGACCGCGATGCGCCGCAGACCAGAAGCGATCGTCCAGACCGGACTCAACGCGGATGGTGAGCACGCAGCCCATCAGGGAGTAGGAGTACCGGCATGGCCACCCCCGAGAACCGGTGCGACGTCGCGTGCGAGCGTCGGGCCCGCAGTCTTTCTCGAATACGGCCCCACGCAGGTCGCGTTCGCCGCAAGCTTCACCGCCCCGACCCTCCGCAACGGTTATCTGCATCTCGACCATGCCGGGTTCCTCGCCGTGTAGGCCCTCGGTCCGCGCTCTACGCCCGCACCTCCCGTGCACTCCCCGCCCCATTACGCACAAGGAGAACCGTGTGAACCGCCACGAGATCCGCTTCACCGGCGCCTGGCGAGCCCTGCTCGCACCGGACGCCATGTACGCCATGCTCGCCGACGTCGCGAACTACCCCACCTGGTGGCCATCCTTCAGGTCGGTGCGGCAAACCGGCGAACGTGTGCACGAGGTCGTCTTCGGGTCCCTGTTGCCCTACGAACTGACGGCCCGGCTCACGCCCGTCGTCGAGGACCCGACCGCGCGCGTCCTGGAAGCGGCAGTGGACGGTGACATCGCGGGAAGCATCCGCTGGACTGTAAGCCCCGGCGCACACCACGGTTGCGTGGCCCGCTTCACCGAACACGTCACCGTGCTCAAGCCCGCCCTGCGGCGCTGGATGCCAGTAGCGCGGCCGTTCTTCCACCTCAACCACGCCTTGGCCATGCGCTCCGGTCAACGTGCCTTGACGGCCCGGGCGAACCAGGCGCGGTAAGCACCGCCGCCACTTCCCCGGCCACAGGCGCGGGACCAAGGCAGGAGGACAGCAGCGGCCAGGCGCTAGGCAGGGGATGGGGCGCGGGCCCGGCGGCGGCCCGCCCCGCAAGCGAGACGGGCTGCTTGCCCGCCACACCCCGCGTGGCTCACGATCATGGGCTCACCCAGCCCTCCGCGAACGCGGTGCATCCCTGCCATTGCTGACGATGCCGACGTTCCCCGGTGCCCAGCAGACGCGGCGTCAGGCGAGGTGAGTGAGGGCGAGGAGGACGAAGACGTCGGTGAGAACGGGGATGGTGTAGCGCAGCGGGCGGGGGGCGGCTTGGCCGGAGGGCGAGCTGTACCCGCCGTCGGGCTTCTGTTGGCGCAGCAGGTAGTGCAGGCCGGTGTGGACAGCCGGGTGGTTGCGGTGGGTGGGGGCGAGTGCGGTGAGGGTGTATGCGGTGCTCATCGGGTCGCTGTCTTCCCCGGGGGTCTGGCCCCAGCCTCCGTCGGCGTTGGGGGTGACGAGCAGCCGCTGGGGGATGGAGCCGATGGCTGGCCCGAGGCGTCCTCGGTGGCTCGCGGGGTTGTGGCTGTGGGCGCGCTTGAGGGCGGTGAGCGCGCGGAGCATGGCGTTGGCTTCGCTCTGAGGCGGCGTGTATACATTCGGTTTCAGCGGCGTCGCGGGCAGGAGAAGATGTTCAGACGCTCGTCCAAGCGTCGAGAAATGCTTCCGTCCAGCCGGACGCACGACAGCCGCGAAGGCATGCGGCGCACCCGAGCCCGAAACGACGCTTGAAGCGACTGAGTTCACGAAGTTCCAGGCTAGGTTCGCGCCGGCCCAGATGCGCCTCAAGGATCAGGGCCGCGAACCCATTGTTGCGCGGCCCTGATCCCGTGCGTACAGGTCCTGCGACGCGCGGCACGAAAGCAGGTCTCCCTCCAGGTGAGCGGCACCGCCCGCGCAGGCGGCGGCAGTCACCGGATGCAGTGTGCGCGATCCTTCCGGCCGGGATGCGCGATCAAGCGGGGTTGCTGTTCTCGGCCTGTCAGGCCCTTCTGCACCTGCGGCACATCCTGGGCGATGAAGCGCAAGCCCTTCTCAGCTCGCTCCAGCAGTCTTCCGCGATGCTGGGCACTCCTCCATCCATCTACCGAGGGGACAGGCGCCGGCCCACACCGCTGGTAATGGGTTCCCGTCGCAGTGGTTGCTCAGTGGTCGGAATAGCTGAAGTCGCCCACGGTCCAGGCGCTGATGTCCTCGATCGCAACCCGGTACATCCCACCCGTCTCCGGGATCCCCACCGCGCCCTGCAGGATTCGCGCGACATGGAAGTGCAGATGCGTAAACGGCCCGTTTTTCGCTGGGGCAGCGAAGACGCCGGAGAACTCGCCCAAGAGTTCCGAATCCGTCAGCACATCCGACACTCTCTGCCTCCACACTGCTTCGGGAGCCAGTCGACCGGTGATGACAGCACCACCGGTGACCACGGTCAGGGACATCTGATTGCTCTGCCCGGACTCCACCAGGGCGGCGACGGCAACGAGCAGTTCGTCAGGCTTCGACATGAGGCAGATTGTATTCACCGGCCATCCGGCTACTCGAGCGGTGGCGCTACCGGGCAAGGTGGGCGCTCACGGTCTTGCCGCCGGAGGTCCGGCGGGTACCGAGGTGGCGCGGAAAGGCGGTTGACCATGGGCAGCCGAAGCCCCCGCGCCGCCGTTCAGGTCGGGGCGCACCTGCGCGGCGCATGCGGGCTGCGGTTGCGCACGGCCATTGACGCTGCCCGGGTCTGCGGTCAGGTCCGGGGTGCGGCGCCCGCCGGCGTAGGGCGTTGGTGACGAGCTCCGAGCCGAATAGGACCACGGTGTCGGCGGCCTCGGCAGAAATCGTGGGATGTGCGAGACCTTCGCGTATTCCCGGGCGTTCACGCGTACGCCGGCGCCGGATGTCGCGGAGCGGATGGGTGCGACGTTGACGTCACCGTGGTCTCCGGATCGTCAATGCCCGCACTGGCCTGCGCGGTATTGTGCCCCGGCCCGTGATGGCCTATCAACCGGACGAAGCCCCGGCGTGGAGCGTGCTGGCCAATCCTCCACGCCGTCAGGCGGGGAACCTGCGGTGCTCTCGGAGCCGAGGCCGGCGCAACGGCGCTGCTCGGAGCGGGTGCCCCGGCTGGGGTGGGGGGCTGAGCGTGCCCCTTCTGCGGCCGAGGTCAACTATCTCTCTGACCAGCGCACAGAAATCTATGGCGGCTGGAGTAGACATTGGGTGGTGGTGTGGCTATGGTTTCTCTCGTAGTCGAGATCAGTGAGGCCCGGCAGAGACGAACTGCCGGGCAGTAGTACCGCAGTTGCAGGACGGTGCGGTGGTGGAGTTCCGAAGCCGGAGCGGTTGCAGGATGGCGACGGGGCTGACGGCCGGACCGGGTGGCCCGCAGTGATCAGGGGCCGCCGTGAGCAGTACCGCAGTGGCAGTACCTGTAAGTGCAGTACCCAGCAGTGAAGTCAGTGAGCAGCACCTCGGTGAAGGCGTCGGCTGCGGGCGCGCGCACCGGGAGGTTCGGCAGTGGGGTTCTGAGCCAGAGCAGACGCAGGACGGGCGACGGGGCTGGCTGCCGAAGAGTGGCGCTACCGCAGGCCACTGAGCAGTTCGCACCACCAGCAGTACCGGTTGTAGGTAAGTGATCCCAGAGGGAAGAACGGAGGAGCCAGGCGCCATCAGGATCGCCCGGGCGGAGTGTTGAGTCCGGGTACCGCAGGACATCGATAGTGAGGTGGTCTCCGGTCACGCAACCGCGATCCCCGCATTCCCCGCCCTCTCCCGGGTGGGCGTGCGGAACGAGTAGGCCGGCGCAGTACCAGGGCCGGCAGATGGTGTAGCAGTTCCTTCGGGGCCCTGGTGCCAATGGCACCAGGGCCCCTCCACGCGTTCCACAGAGAGGTGCAATGACAGCAGACGACTCGTACGGCCGGCTCGATGACGACGACTACCCCGCCTACACGATGGGCCGGGCCGCCGAAATGATCGGCACCACCCCCGGCTTCCTCCGCGCCATCGGAGAAGCCCGCCTCATCACCCCGCTCCGCTCCGAGGGCGGCCACCGCCGCTACTCCCGCTACCAGCTGCGCATCGCCGCCCGCGCCCGCGAACTCGTCGACCACGGCACCCCCATCGACGCCGCCTGCCGCATCGTCATCCTCGAAGACCAACTCGAAGAAGCCCAGCGCATCAACGCCGAATACCGCCGCACCGCCGAATCGGCGAACCCGACGGCCGCAGCCTGAAGGGATGCGTGCCCGCCAAGTACCGGCAAGTCCCGCTCGTGCGGGGGTGTGAGTCGTTGCCTGTAGTGACGGGGTATGCGGATGTTGAGTGTCAGCGTCAGCTTGGCTCGGGAGGTCCCCTTCGTTCACGTCTTCGGCGTGGGCATTCTGCTGCTGTACCCAGAGCGGCGGCGGCGCGGACGTCTTCGCGCACTACTCCGCGGTCATCAACTATTCGGGCTTCCGTGAGCTTCAGGAGGGCCAGACCGTGACGTTCGACGTCACTTAGGGCCAGAAGGCCCCCAGGCCGAGACCATCAACCCCGCCTGACCTCCTTCCCGCCCGCGCAGGGTACGGCTGCCCTGTGGCAGGCCCTACAGTCCTACGGGGCTCACCCGAACAGGCGGCGCTGCCCTTCAGTCCACCCTGTCGGGCTGGGGCGCGCATGATCAGGGCCGCGCAGCAACCGCTGCGCGGCCCTGATCCTGTCGGGACTGGAGTACGGCTCTGATGAGGCCGGCGCCGGGCTGAACGGTACGGATCGTGTCACGTGAATGGTCGTGTCCCCCGGGCCGTGCAGAACGCTAGCTCCTCCTGAAACGCTGCGCTCCGGGTGGATCAATATCTATGACCGCCAGGTGAGGGTTTAAAGCGCCAGGCGGAGAGTGTTTTTACCCCAACGGACAGCGTGGAATTATTTACCGAACGTGGGCCGCTGCCGCATGCTACTGTCGATCTCAGTTGCAGTCGTGGTTCCCAAAAAACTTCAAGCGCTTTCGCCGGTACTCGCAGCCACCGGAAGCGCTTTCGTATTGCCGGTCATTTCCGGACGGGGCATCATCGCGGCGACCCGGTATCCGCGCATCGCAGGTCCCGGCGTACTGCCCCAAAAAGGAGATATGACATGGCGTCAGGTACCGTGAAGTGGTTCAACGCAGCCAAGGGTTTCGGCTTCATCGAGCAGGATGGCGGAGGCGCTGACGTGTTCGCCCACTTCTCGAACATCGCCGCTCAGGGCTTCCGTGAGCTGCTCGAAGGCCAGAAGGTCACCTTCGACATCGCGCCAGGCCAGAAGGGCCCGACGGCCGAGAACATCGTTCCCGCCTGACGCTGACGCGCACTTCGCAGCTGGGGCCCGCATCCCTCGGGGTGCGGGCCCCAGCTGCGGGTAATTCCCGCAGTGGTGCCACATGTGGGACAACATTACCCACACCCCCTCCCCAGGGATGCGCACCTGTTCGGAGCCACACTGTCGACGTTCGGGATTTCACGCCCGCATTCAGCCTGGTCGACGGCAAGACCGATTTTCGACGCCGGGCACCCCTGGCCGCTGCGCACTCATTCATCGCCTGCACCCCGCACCGGATTCACTGCAAGCAGGCTTCGCTTTCGCATTCTATTCGGCCCGTTCTTGTGATTCCCCGCCACGCTCTTCCGCTGCGGGAATTCCTTGATACGTGCCGTATCAAGGAAGGTTCTCAATGAACCCCACACGTACGAACAGCCGCTCCTCCCGCCCCCGCCGCACCGACGGCCCCGCCTTCGGCGCCGGTTCGAGGCGGAGCAGCCGCATCGGCGCGCCCGCCCCGAGCCGTTCAGCGGGTCCCCGCCGATCAGGCGGCCACGACCGGCGGCCCGCAGCGGTGCAGGGCGAGTTCGCCCTGCCGCAGACGATCACTCCCGCGCTGCCCGCAGTCGAGGCGTTCGCCGACCTCGATATGCCCAAGCAGCTGCTGGCCGCGCTCACCGCGCAGGGCGTGAGCGTCCCTTTCCCCATCCAGGGCGCGACCCTGCCCAACACCCTCGCGGGCCGCGACGCCCTGGGACGCGGGCGCACCGGCTCCGGCAAGACCCTTGCATTCGGCCTCGCCCTGCTGGCCCGCACCGCCGGACAGCGCGCCGAACCCCGCCAGCCGCTGGCGCTGATTCTCGTACCGACGCGTGAGCTGGCCCAACAGGTGACCGACGCACTCACCCCCTACGCCCGCTCGGTGAGGCTGCGCCTGGCCACCGTCGTCGGCGGGATGTCCATCGGCAGGCAGGCCAATGCACTGCGCGGGGGCGCCGAGGTCGTCGTCGCGACTCCGGGCCGCCTCAAGGACCTCATCGACCGCGGTGACTGCCGACTGAACCAGGTCGCCATCACCGTCCTGGACGAGGCCGACCAGATGGCCGACATGGGCTTCATGCCCCAGGTCACCTGGCTCTTGGACCAGGTGCGCCCCGAGGGCCAGCGGATGCTGTTCTCCGCCACCCTCGACCGCAACGTCGACCGACTGGTCCGCCGCTACCTCACCGATCCGGTCGTCCACTCCGTCGACCCGGCCGCGGGTGCAGTCACCACGATGGAGCATCACGTGCTGCACGTGCACGGCGCCGACAAGCACCGGACCACGACGGAGATCGCGGCACGCGAGGGCCGGGTGATCATGTTCCTGGACACCAAGCACGCCGTCGACCGACTGACCCAGGACCTACTGAACAGCGGTGTCCGGGCCGCCGCCCTGCACGGGGGGAAGTCGCAGCCGCAACGCACCCGGACTCTCGCCCAGTTCAAGACCGGGCACGTCACCGTGCTCGTCGCGACGAACGTCGCGGCACGCGGCATCCACGTCGACAACCTCGACCTCGTCGTCAACGTCGACCCTCCGACTGACCACAAGGACTACCTCCACCGCGGCGGCCGTACCGCGCGGGCCGGCGAATCCGGAAGCGTCGTCACCCTGGTCACCCCCCACCAGCGCCGCGACATGACCCGCCTCATGGCGGCCGCCGGCATCGTGCCCCAGACCACCCAGGTCCGCTCCGGTGAAGAGGCACTCAGCCAGATCACCGGCGCCCAGACCCCCTCCGGCATCCCCGTGACGATCACCGCGCCGGTGGCCGAGCGGCGTAAGCGCAGCGCGGCCTCACGCGGCCGACGCAGCCCCGCGTCGGCCGCCCGGCGCGTGACTGTGCGGCAGTCCGCATTTGATGCGGCGGCCTGAGAACCACGTGATCAGGAAGCTGACCCATCTCTGCAGGAGGCACATTTTGACGCTGGTTCAGATGCAGCCCCGCTCAGCGAATGCCACCCCGGTAGCCAGGACGGCGGCCGACGCCATGGACGCCGGCGGGCCGCAAGTCTGCGACGACATGACCATCGAGGTCGCCCTGTCCGTCATGGCAAGCGCCCGCACCGGGCACCTCCTCGTCTGTGACAACGACGGCCAGTGCACCGGAGTGGTCACCCAGGCCCAGCTCGCCGCAGTCCACGACAGCTCCACGTACACGGACCGGGTCCAGCTGCGCGACATCATCGGCGACTGCGGGCCGTTCACCTCGCCGGTGACCTCGACGGCCGAGGCCGAGCATGCGATGCGCTGCCGCCAGCTCCAAGCCCTGCCGGTCGTCGACGAACAGGGCAGTGCTCTGGGCGTCCTCGCCCTTGCCCGCTGAACCGCCTCACCGCGGAAGAACCATCCCCCTTCGTCCTTCTCCTTGTGAGGCATCATGCGCTGTGTCATCGCCCGCTTCCCCTTCGACCTCACCAAGAGCGGCGTTCTGGAATCCATGAAGGGCGTCAAGCCCGAGCAGGTCTTCGGCGAGTCCGTGATCATCGGCCGCCGTACTTACCCCCTCAAGCAGGTCGGCCAGGTCGTCACACGCCAGGACCGCCGCGATTTCAGCGCCGGTGAAGTCCTCCGCGCCATGACCCAGCTCGGCTTCACCTGCCGCAGCCTCCCCCAGACCGCCGCACCCAAGCGCGCCCTCAACCCCTTCCAACGGGCTTCCGCGATGCTCGGCGCCCCCGCGGTCGTCTGACCGACGGGCAGGCGCGAGCCGCCCCGCAGTACAGCGGTGCGGTCCCGACCGGCATGCGCCGATCGGTCCCTCACCGCATACCGGCGGCTTCTCAGCGCGACGGGCGAGTCGTTTGGCGCAGAGCGCGGAGTCCGGCAGATAGGGATGCCGCACAGCATGAAACCTCAGAGTCCGTCTGTGTGACGACTAGGTAAGGCTGTTGTCTCCTCAAGAGCGGTCACCGAGTCTGGAGTCGCTGGGATGAAGCCGTGACGGTCTTGAGCCCGCCTGTCCCGGGAGTTCATCCTTTCGGGCGCCGTGCTTCATCGGCGTCCTTCCCTGTGGGCGATGAAGCCCCGCCCAGCGCAGACGTCCGCTGCCCCTGCGGCCTGAGCAACGAAGAGCAGTCGGCAACGTTCGGCCCGGACTGGGACCCGCGGGGATCGGGGCATGACCGCGTTGTCTGGGGAGACTCCCCGCAGTGGGCGCAGTTCGCCGAACGCTCCGCTTCCCGCACGCGCGAATAGTGGCGGTCTCTCTCCGAGGCGATGTCCACGCTCCAGCGTGATCTGGGCGATGCGCAGGACAAGGGCGTCAATCCGGGCAGCCGATCCCCGGTCACAATCTATCTGGCGCCGGGCTTGGCGCCGACTCCTCGCGTACCCGGAACGGAGTCCTGCACCTCGCCGGCCGTGACCTGCCGCCGCGCTGACGTGCCACGGGCTTGGCGGGCCGGCCGACGCACCACCAAGGGAGCGCTCCGTGGTGGCGCCCGCGTCGCGGTGCATTAAGAGTTGTTGCCGCTACTGGCTGATGGTTGCCGACGGCGGGGTCCAGCGGCTCTTGGGCGGGATGGTGCTGCTGACTCCGAAGTCGCTCTTGAGCTGTTCGGGGATTGCGTAGTGCATGATGCGGCCGCGGGTGAGGGAGGACAGTTCGAAGAGGCTGGTCAGGTGCCCGAACCGGTCAAGGGCCCAGCCCGCCAGAGGTGAGCGGTCCTCGATGGTCTCCAGCACTCCCAGCAGAGCTGGGGCGGCCTTGACGAGGGTGTCCCAGGTGGTGCGGGGGACTTGCAGCCAGTCGGCGCAGGTGTCGCCGATCAGGTAGCGGATCAGGGCGGAGACGACCGGGTCGAAGAGGGTGCCGGGCACGACTTCTTCGTAGAGGTCGATGAGCTGCCGGGTGAGCTGGACGCCCTCCTCGCTGGGGCCCATGTGGCGAGTCATATACAAGTCGGAGAACTCGCGGGCTGCCTGCAGGCCCTTGGGGACCTGATCCTGGTCGATGCCGAGGATGGCGCCGACCACCCTCCAGGCGTAGTAGTAGGCCTCGGCGCCTTCGTTGCTCATGTGGATGCCAAGGCGGTGCAGGGCGTCGAGGACTTGGATGGAGAACATCATCTGGCCGCCGATCATGTCCTCCTGACAGATCGGCGTGCCCAGGATGGCGGTGTCCCAGCGGTCCTCCCGCTTGAGGTGGTGGCGGATGGAGGCATGTAGCAGCCGCACTTTCTGGGCTGCGGGGATGAAACGGCTGCCGGCTTCGAACGCGCCGGGCTGCATGAGGTAGACGGTGAACTGGCCCGTCTCAGCCATCCGCTTGGAGGGGTACTTCAGCGAATGGGTGGACGACAGCAGCTTCGCCACGTGGGGCAGGACGTAGCAGGCGGGCATCGCCGCGAACGAGAGCGCGGTGGAGATGTGCACATTGTTGTCGATGAAGAACAACCGTGCCTTCTCCATCTCACCCCAGTCCACCCAGGCCGGGGGTGTGCTGGTGGCGTTCAGGTACTCGCGGGCGATGTCGGGCAGTCCCTCGGGAAGCTCCTGCCCGACGGTGGAGACGTAGCGCATGAGCGTGTTGAACTTGCCGACCTCTCCACGCTCGAACATCGCCGCCACGGTCGCGTCGGCGAGTTCGTCCCCTTCGGTCCGCAGGGTGTCCATGGACGCTTGGGTATAGGTCATGATGCTCCTCGAATGCGGTGGCGCCGCGGTCAGTGAGTGCGGGTGGCTGAGATGGTCGCCAAAGCCGACAGTGCGCGGCGGGCATCGGTGGTCAGATCGGCGTCGGCCAGGACGTCGTGCGCTTCACGCAGCCGGGCGGTGATCATGTCTTCGACGCGGGCGACGGCCCCTGTGCGGTGCACGATCTCCCGGGCCCGCTCCACCTGCTGCTCGCTGAGGTTCGCCTGCCCGAGCAGGCGGTGCAGCTCGCCGTGTTCCGCATTGGTAGCGGAGTTGAGTGCGTAGGCCATCAGAGCCGTGGGACGGTTCCCTGCCAGGTCATCGACCGGGTTCTTGCCGGTCTCCTCGGGATCGCCGAACAGGCCCAACAGGTCATCGCGCAGCTGGAATGCCTCACCCAGCGGCACGCCGTAGTCGCTGTACGCCTGCAGCAGCCGCGGTGGGGCACCGGCGAGAAGGCCGCCGATCTGCAAAGGGTGCTCGACGGTGTATTTGGCGGTCTTGTAGCGGATCACCTTCACCGACGCGTCCGGGTCCGGCTCGGCTCCGGTGCGCAAAACCTCCAGGCATTCACCGGCCACCAGTTCGCGGGCCAGAACTGCCCACAGATGTCGGGCCCTGCTTAGAAAGGTACCGGGCAGGCCAGAGGTGGTGAACAGCTGCCCGGCCATCGACATCAGCAGATCACCCACCAGCATGGCCAAGGCCCGGGCGCCGGCCTTCGGCCGCGCGTGATCGGTGAGGACCTTGCGCAGGGCGATATGCCCGGTGGGTCGGCCGTGCCGGGTGCGGCTGTGGTCGATCAGGTCGTCGTGCACGACAGCGGCAGCGTGGACCAGCTCGATCGCGCTGGCGGCACGTACCAGCGCCTCGCTGTCGGGCTGGCCGGCCCCGCGCCAGCCCCAGTAGCAAAACGCCGCCCTGAGCCGCTTGCCATGCCCGGTCGCGGCATGAAGCTGCTCAGCGAGTGGCGCCAGACACGCATCGATGTCTTCCAGCGCCTGAGCTTCCGCGGTAACGAATTCGCTGAGGATCTGGTCGATGCGCTTCTTCAGTAAGGCGTGCTCCTCCCGTTCACTCACTGCTGCTCCCCGCCGGGCTGCGGGCGGCGACGGTGCGGGCGAGGATCTCCATGTGAGCCGGCACCGCGGCCGCATGCCGGCCCATGACCAGGCGGCCTCGTGCCTTGGCCTCCTCCTGACCCTCAACCAGAAGGGCGCCGAGATCGGCGCGGCGCAGCAGGCCGCTGACGCCGCCCACCGCGCTGTTCAGCCCGCAGACCGCCAGATCGGCAAGACCGGCCACCAGGGCCACCGTGTCCTCGGTCAGGCCCGACTTGCGGCCGTCATGGTGTGTCACAGCATGTCCCCCTGTGGCAAGGCTTGCCCCGGCTCACGGCCGGTCGGCACGGAGCAGGGCTAGCGGTGTTCGGCACATGCGAGTCTGGCCACCGAACACGCCCCAGGCAGCCCATATACACCATCGAGTGATCTTCTTCAAAGATCCAGAGATGCAGTAATCGACACCTGTTATGGAACAAGAACCGCACTGCTGAGGCGGGCGCCAGACACCGCCCGGGCGCTCGAAGTCCTTCGTGTCCACGTTCCAGCCCAGCGGGCGCATGCCCCGGGAAGCGGCGAGCTTGCGACGGCACCAAGCGGCAGGTCGACTGAAGCCGGAGTCAGAAGCCTGGTCCGGCGTGGGCGTCGCACTTGGCGGGAGTGCCCCGTGTGTTGAGGATGGAATCGATGCGGACTTTCCCCGAAGGGGGAACTAGATCGGGGTACTCGGCGGCGCCGCCGATGACGTTCCGTTTCGCGTCGTAACAGATGATGCCCACGCGGGCGTCCTTCAATGGCGCGGTACTCGGATTGATGATCTCGAAAGTTCCCGTCGTGTCGCCGTACTCGTCTTTGCCGATGCTTACGGCGCCGGTGGGGATCTTGGGGAACGGCTTGCCAGAAAATGCACCGTTGTCCTCGATGAGGAGTGTTGCCTCGACCTTCGTAGGCTTCTCCTTCGCCGGAACACTGGCCTGCGTGCCGACAACGAGCATCTGTTGAGTACGGCTGAATGACTCAACCTGGCTCTCACTCGCAATGATCTTGCCGGATGCATTGAGGACGTTGAACTGGACGGTGACGGTTTGTCCGACCGTCTTAGAGTCGTTCCGGATGAGGGAGGTGACCCACACATATTCGCCGCTCTGGCCGAACCCGCTGGAGATCAACTGTCCGTCCGGCTCGGCGCTGGCTGCCGCGGGCGCGGCCGCAGCGGAGGTCTCGGCAGCCGTCTGTTCGACAGGCTCGGAGGCGGCACAGCCGGTGAGCGCCAACGAGAGCATGCAGACCGCAACTCTTGAAGTCCGGAAGATCATGGTTCCCCGTCTGTTGAGGAATACTGAATACGCACAGGCTAAGGCGGGCAACGGCCCAGCCCCGGGTGACCCGTCCGGGCCGGCGGGCTTGCCCGAGCGCGCAGAGGTACAGGTTACTCCCGAGCGATCTGTAAGGCCCGTGCGATGAGTTGGAGGACTCCGTGGTTTGCGGCCGGTCATGACACCCGGACTGCCCCGTAGTGTTGAGCGTCCCGCCTACGTTGCGAGAGCAGCCACCCTGGCAGATCCCGCCCGACCGCTTGGTATGTCAACGGCAGTTTGGGCTGTACGGGAGCTCTGGAACTCGTCATTCCCATTCGGTCCGAGTGAGGGTATTGCCCGTTGTCCGGCACAGCTGATGGGGCACAGCTGATGGACGGCTTGTCCTCATCCAGAACTGCCAGATACGGATCGCGCCGTCCGCTCCTTGGCTGACAAGCGTATCTCCGTCGGCGCTGAAGACCAATGACTTCACCTCGGCGGTGTGGCCGCTTAGTGGTGGGCCGAGCCGTTGAGGGCTCGCGGTGTTGGAGACGCCCCAGAGTCGCACAGTCTGGTCTGCACTTCCGCTGGCAACTACGCGGCCGTCTCGGCTGAATGCCAGGGAATCGATGGGGCTGGTATGACCGGTCATCGGCTTACCTACTACCTTCGGTCGGCTCGGATCGGTCATGCGTAGTGTTTCGTCTGCCCCAGCAGTGACAAGGGCCCGGCTCCCGGGAACGAATCCTGCCTCCGAGAGGCGGTCATGGCCTGTCGGGGTTTTGGTGAGCTCTCTGGGATGCGCAGGATCGGTCACGTCCCACTGACGTAGAACGGCCCCATCGGCTCCTGCAAGCAGCTTTCCGTCTGCACCTGAAGGAGAGGGAATACACATCTTCTCCGCCGGTGGCCGGCCTTCCCCCCCGTCGACATCCGGACGGCCAGTCCGCCCGTGAGTCCCGCTGCCAGCCGATCCCTTGCCGGCAACTCACGTCTTCGCTCGAGCCGTTCCGAGCCGATGCCAGATCCGAGGCTCCTAGAGGGGTACGGACTCCGGCGGACCGGACGCCGCATCCGAGCACCGCTGAGCCCCTGGACGATGTGTCCAGGGGCTCAGCCGCTGATGCTCAGGGCGTGAGGTGATCACGCCTGTCGTGCGCTAGTCCTGTCGAGTCGCTGTGCCTCGCCGGACTCTCTTCATGGCGAGGAGGACCGAGCCTCCGATGAATGCCAGCGCGGCTGTGACGGCCATGGGGCCGCTGCTGGAGTCGTCCGCGGCGAGTTCCGGCGAGGCCCCCTTCGGCTGCAGGCCGTTGGCGGCGCCCACGTGGGCGAGGTTGACTCTCTCGGCCGTGTACGGACCGAGTTGGCCCAGAGCCTCGTCGAGGTGGCCCGGCAGGTAGCCGGCCCATGGGGGCTTGCCCTGGTCGGAACCGTCAGGACCGTCGGGGCCGTGGGGACCGTGACCGGGTCCGCCCTCGTCGTGGTCGTGCGGACCGTGACCGTGACCGTGATCGCCGGCGTCGCCCTTTTCACCCTTTTCGCCGCGAGGTCCGGCGGGTCCAGCGGGTCCGGCAGGTCCGGCAGGTCCGGCGGGTCCAGCGGGTCCAGCGGGTCCGGCAGGCCCTGAGGGTCCAGCGGGTCCAGCGGGTCCGGGTGAGCCGGTCGGGCCGGGGGCGCCGACGGGTCCGGGTGAGCCGTCGGGGCCGGGGGCTCCAGGGCTGCCGACGGGGCCAGGTGAGCCCGTCGGGCCAGGAGCGCCGATGGGGCCGGGGCTGCCGTCGGGGCCGGGGGCGCCGGGGCTGCCGGTGGGTCCGGGTGAGCCCGTCGGGCCGGGGCTGCCATCGGGGCCGGGGGCGCCGGGGCTGCCGGTGGGTCCGGGTGAGCCCGTCGGGCCGGGGCTGCCATCGGGGCCGGGGGCGCCGGGGCTGCCGGTGGGTCCGGGTGAGCCCGTCGGGCCAGGCGAGCCGGTCGGTCCGGGAGGCCCGCTCGGTCCGGGAGGTCCAACGGCGCAAGCCGCCCTCGTGATGGTGTTGTTGTCCATCGTGACCGCGCCATTACGCGCCAGGGCGCGGCCTTCGATCACGGCGCTGGTGTTCACTGTGATGGACGTCAGGGCCAGGATGTTGCCCTTGAACTGCGAGGTCGTGTCAATGGTGGCGGAGCTGCCCACCTGCCAGAACACGTTGCAGGCATTTGCTCCGTTGATGAAGGCCACGACGCTGCCCGGAGCCGTGATCAGGGTCGAGGGGATCTGGAAGATGAAGACGGCGTTGGGGTCGTTCTGGCCATCGAGAGTGACCGTCCCGGTGATGTCCAGTGTCGACGAGGCCGTGTAGACGCCAGGCGCCAGAGTCTGTCCGCCGATGTCGGGCAAAGTGGCGGCCCCGGGTCCCCGGCTCGCCGCGTCGTTGTAGGCGACGACGAGGTCGGCCTTCGCCTGCGCGGCTTGGGGGTTGTTTACGTTCTGCGTTCCGTTCACGATGCCGGGCGGAAAGTTGGTCACCGATGTGCCCGGATGGAGCCCCAGGTCACCGTTCACGACGGTGGGGGTGGCCGTGTTGGTGACAGTCATACCGGCCAGGACCGCGTAATTGGTGGCGGTCCCCAGGCCCACGGGGGCTTCCGCGGCGTGAGCGAGGTGGGGGACCAGTGCCGCCGTCGCCAGGAGCGTTGCGGGGAGCATGACGAGGGCTCCCCGTTTGAGAAGACTGCGTCGGGGCCTTCTGTCGGGTGGATCCGACCGGGTGACAGCCAATGCCATAGCAGGACCTTTCTTGTTCCTTCGAGTCTCGGGTCTTCCCGAAGGAGGGACTGCGAGCGCCCACGACGATGACCGGTCAGGGCTGCAGGCTTCCTGCCTGCACCCTGGTGCGGGCCGACCCTGGCCGGGGACCGCTGAGCGACTCTTGACATCGGTAGTGATGCACCGTCATGCCAGATTATTCACACAAACTTCACTGAAATAGACTGAAAATCGGATAAATGAGTCTGCTTGGGTGGCGTGGCGTCAGAAAATCCCTCGGCATCGGCGGCGAACTTCGCGACGTCGGCCTCGTATTAGTCGAGGTCGGCGCCTACCTCTTTGATGTCGGCGAGCAGCAGGTCGGCCCCGGTATTCAACTGGGCGACGTGTCGGCGAGGGCGTCGAGCCGCTCGTCGGCCGTCGCCTGCTCGACGGTCGCGGCGAAGGCGGCGGCGAGGCGGGCGGCCTCGGCCCGCTGCTCGGCGGCCCGGTGGCAGGTGGCAGGTGGCGCACAGCTCGTACCCCTTGTCGAACAGCGCGACCGCAGATTCGAGGTCCTTGTATGCGCTGATTGCGCGGCCACACAGGGTGTCGTCGTTGCGGGGCGAGTAGTGCACGCGCTTACCGCGGCCAACAGTGGCGTAGTCGACGCCGGCCCGGGCGGTGAACGTCTCGCGCTGGTCCATGGGTGCCCGTGGGCCGGGCCCGGACACGAGCACGGCCAGCTCGTAGAACGCTCCGAGACTCACGCGGCCTGAACCACCTCATTTGGCTCACAGGTATTGACGTTACTCAGCTGAACCGGCCTACATGTAAGGCCGGATGGCCACCGTGACATCCATGTCGAAGGCGTTCGCCCCCGCCGCGGACGGTAGGCCCAGGGCCCGGTCGAGCGCGCGGCTCAGGCGGCCGCAGCCACTGGTGCTCGGGGCGGCGAACTCCACGTCCTGGGCACCGAAGGCGACGACCAAGGGGTCCTTGGATATCACCCGGGTGGGATCGGTGTCCTTGAGTACCAGGTGGACCGCGTTCTCATCGCTGCCCACTGAACAGTCCGTCGGCAGGGCCGGCAGCCCGTGTGCCGAGCCGATGGCGAACTTGATGTCGAACTCCCCACGCCGGGTGTCGTCGGACAGGAAGTCCGAGTGACCGCCGTACTGCGGAGTCAGGGTCAACGGGGTGCCTCCCACTCGGATGGCCGACGCGGTCATCCTCCCGAAGACCTGGCGGAATTCACCGTTTACGCGGCCTTCCGCAAAGGTGATCCTCATGGGTTCGGTGAGCGGCTCGTCGACCCTACCCATGCGCAGATGCCCCGTGGCGTGCATGACCTCGCAGCGCCAGGTCCCGGGGTCCGCACCCGCGGGTAGCTCATCGACGGCCGGGCAGGCGGAGAAATCGAACTTGGGGACATCCGCGGCCCGTTCTGCTCCCTGCGCGGGTGCGGCACCCAAGGCGAGTGTGGCAAGTAGGGCCCCCGCAGCGGCACTTGTGAAGCGGCGGACTGTGCGAGTCGAGGTCACTCGGTTCGGCGTCATGCGTCCGAGCATTGCAGAGATTTCTCTGCAGGCAAAGGTCTGCAGAGGAATTTCTGTAATCTGATAGAGTGCCGCCATGACGACAGAGCGGAGAGCCGAAGCCGCAGTGCGACGCACGGTCGACAGCCCCGACTTGCTCAAGGCCCTCTCGCACCCCCTGCGCCTGCGCATCGTGCGCCACCTCGGCACGTCGGGCCCGGCCACCTCAACCACGCTGGCCGCCGCCCTCGGCGAGAACACCGGGACGCTCAGCTACCACCTGCGCATGCTGGAGCGCAGTGGCCTCATCGAGGACATCCCCGAGCGCTCCACCGGGCGTGAGCGCTGGTGGCGCGGCGTGCGCGGCCTCGACATCCGCAGACCGCCGCAGGGTGAGCTGACGGAGGCCGAGCGCGCCATGTCGGCCGAGCTGGACCGGATGAGGATGGAGGAGGACGTCGAACTCGCCCGGCAGTTCACCGCCGGACAGGCGGAGTCCGAAGGCTGGATGCGCGGGTCACGCAGCCTCAGCCACCTCACGAAGGATGAGCTGGACGCGTTCCATGACGACTATCTCGCCCTGCTCGCGCGATATGCCCGCGGCCCCGAGGACGCCCCCGATGACGCACGACCCGTACTCCTCCGCTGGTTCGGCCTGCCCGCTGACTGACCGGCAACCGACCGACGAACTGTCTCATCGACCGATTGCCGTGCTCACGAGGTGAAGAACACGGAGCCTCCGGGGCTCACTCACCTGAGGCTCCTACTTCGGCAGGTGCCTCGCTCAACGAGCACAGAGAGTCACGTGAAGTCCCAGGATGCCGTCACCACGTGCGGTCAGCTGCAGGGCGCCCCACGGCCACACTCGGCATCGGCTGGGCGGCGTCGTGACGCGGGCGGAGGAACTCCGGGCTGGCAAGGCGCGATGCCCTGTCAGTCCCGCGTGCAAGGGTGTGCCGCATGGCTCTCATTACGCTGGACCTGCCCAACTCCGTCCGCGCTGGGCCGTCTTCGCCGCCGTGCTCGCGGCACGGGGCTGGGGAGACGACTGCCGCGCCGACGACGCCCGTTGGCACTACGACGACGGTGGCGGCAACTGGCTCGACCTGCACCACTTCGAGGACGGGCGGGCCCTACTCGTCGGCCACGACCACGAGTACAGCAACACGTACTACGGCCCCGCCGCCGAGTACTTCCAGCAGGAGGAGACGGACCTCCTGGCCGGCGCGCCCGCCTGGTGGGAGCCGCCACTACGGGCCGTACAGGAGGCCGGGCAGTGGGTGGGCTTCGTCTACGGCTTCGAGGACGGGCGCTGGCAGTACGCACCGTACGAGCCTGACGACGGCTTCGCCAGCGTGGGCCTACCCGCACTCAGCGCGGAGATGACGGTGGAATTCGTCACCGAGTACACCAAGGAATCACCGGGCATGCAGGCACCGCCGCCGACCGCGGCGATCGCAGCGCTCGTCGCAGCGGACTGCCTGGTCACGGAGGACCTGCTGACCGCAGTCATCGGCCCCCAACCCGCGACACCCACAGCATGGAACCCATCAGCCGGGGTAGCCGCGGCACGCGCGTTCCGTGCGTAGCCCCGCCAGGGACAGTAGCCGGCGACCAGGTGCACATCGGTATCCGGGTCAAGGCCCGCCCCCAGTTGGAGAAGGCGCTCGCCCTGGACCACCCATTCAATGAAGCCGCCCCGAAAACGCCAGCGATCTTCGCCGTGCACGAGCCCACGCGTCTGACAGGCACGCGGCTGACTTCATGACGCTGTCCGCAGAGCCCAGGCCAGCGGCCCACAGGTCAGCAGCGAGGCAGCCAGGCCACCGAGAAGTGATCTGCACGCTGAAGGAAGGCGTCTTCCCTTCTCCAGGTAGCGCCCCAGCGTGTGCCTGTGTGAAGCGCCGCGGGTGGCACTCCGCCGTCATATCGCGTGCGGCGGCCAGGGCATGCTTCCCGACCCGCTGATGCCGGGGCGTGTGCAGAGTGCGGCGGTGTGTGGCGGTTCAGCTGAGACCCGCCCCTGCCGATTCGCCCCGGATCCGTACCTCACCGTTCGTCTGCCTCAGGGCACAGGTCACACTCGTGCGCCCCGAGGCAGGCGTTCATCCGCTGGATCTCCTGAACGGCCTTCAGCTTTTCCACGAACGCCATGGGGATCGTTCCTGCCGAGTACGGTCTGCCGGATTCCAACCACACGAATCTCGGCCTCGCCGCCTGCCTCATCACCCACCGAGACGTCCAACGCCATGTCAGGACCTCTTAGCCCGTTCGCTCACACCGGGCCGTCGCGCTCGCCGCGATGTGCCCACCGCGGCGACCTGCGGAAACGCCGAACAGGAGCGCAGTTCTGAGTCTGACTGAGTGACAGATGCGTCGACATGTCGCATTGCAGTGATCACGGACTGTCTGTTGGCTCGTGCATGCAGCACACCACAGGCGCCACACAGACAGCCCGGACGCTGCTCACCTGGAGGAAACATGCGCATCGCACGTGCCGGTCTCAAGGCCGCCCTGGTCGTCGCCGCCCTCGCCCTGTCCGCGCCGGCCGCCGCAGCGGCCGGGGAAAGCGACGGGGACGTTCGTATCACCCCGGAGAAGGCAGCACCGGGCACCACAGTCACGGTCAGCACCACCGCCTGCGGCAAGGAGATCTACGGCAAGGGCGAGTCGGTCGCGGGCGGGAAGTTCCACCTCCTCGAGAGTGACCGCAAGGGCGTCCTGGTGGGTGAGTTCCAGATTCCCGAGGACGCCGATTCCGGCACTGACACCGTCACTCTCAAGTGCCCGCCACGGATCAAGGCAACTGCCGACTACAGCATCGCCGGCCGCCCCAGCGGTGCGCTCGACGCCGGCTTCGGCGCCACCACCGACAAGGGTAGCCACCTCGCCGTCGGTGGCCTGCTGCTCTCCGGGGCGGTCGTCGGCGGAGTGGTCAGGGCGCGCCGCCGCCCTTCCGTGGCCCGGCCCTGACGGCACGTTCGCCCCACGGCCCCCGGCACCGCATCGGTGCGGGGGCCGCAGGGATTCCCGCCCCCGTCGCTGCCCCCGCTCCGCTGACCACCAAAGGCCCGTATCGATGCACGACTGCCCGAGGGCGAGCGACGCCGACGCACCGTCGCCCGGCGTCCCCTCGTTCAAGATGCTCGCCTGCGCCGCGATCACAGGGGCCTTGCTGCTGGCCAATGCGCTGCGCGACGATCAGCCGCCGCAGCCTTCATCCGCCCACGCCCGGCCCTCGTCCACGCAGCCCGCACTTCGCCACGCGCCCGAGCGTTCTGCCGTACGGTCGCTGCCCCCGTCGGATCCTGTAAGGCTCCGCATTCCCGACATCGGCGTGGACGCCCCCATGATGCCTTTGGAGTTGGACGGCGAAGGCACACTGCAAACGCCGCCTGCCGACAACCCCGGCATGGCCGGCTGGTACGCCGACGGAACGGCCCCCGGCGCAGTGGGGACGGCCGTGACGGCCGGGCACGTGGACACCCAGCTCGGGCCCGGCGTCTTCCACGAGCTAGGTTCTCTTGAGCAGGGCGACACCATCGTGGTCGTTCGGGAGGACCGGCGCACCGCCGTCTTCACCGTCGACGCGGTGGAGGTCCATGACAAGGCGGACTTCCCCGACGACAAGGTCTACGGCAACTCCGGCCGGCCGGAACTGCGGGTGATCACCTGTGGTGGCGACTACGTCAAGGGCAACGGATATCAGGGCAACATCGTCGTCTACGCGACACTCGACCCGGAGAACTGAACGCACGGTGCGGAGAACCAGAGGCTCCCCGGTGCATCCCGGCCCGGGTCACCATACCCGCCACGGCATCTCGCCCTTCGGGCCCGGGAGATCCCCTGCACCGGACACCCGCATTCTGTCCCGCATGATCCACCGGACCCCGCCCTGGTGACGTGAGTCGGAGATTGCGTTGGTCTGATGGGATCTGTGCCAGGCGGGGTGCTGGGGGACCAGCTCATTCAGCGAGGCTCTCGTGGCCTCCCTCGGCAGCATCGCCACCGACCTGGATACAGCCGGGCCGGACGCAGCCGACCTGCTTCGCCCGACGGTCTGCCACGAGACGAACCACCGACGGGGCTCCTCCCAACCACTCCGTCGCCCGACGGAAGGTCAGCTCAAGAGGCTCCCGACTGGATCGGTGACGATCAGCTCCACAGGGACTCGAGCTCAGAAGAGCCTCACGTCAGACCACAACCCGCTGCGGCGCGAGGGGCACCCCACTGCAGAGGGTCGCAGCTACCTCCCTCGTCTGCAGGCAGTGCTCCAGCTGCGGGAATGTGGTGAGGGGGCCTGTGCACACCAAGGGCGCGAGGTGTGCACAGGCCCCCTGAGGAGCCGGGCCGGGGCGGTCAGACGGACTAATCCGGAGGCCCGCACCGGTAGCGTGAACGGGGCGGGGCTCCGGTTTTCACATGGCCCAACACGACGAGTCGTCCACGCCGGCTCTGCCTACGACGCCTTCCACCACGCGGCCGACGCGTCCCGCAGCGTGTTCGTCCCGCAGTGCACCTCGCCCGCGCCGAGGTGGTACGTGTACCAGTCGTCGATGTACGACACCTTCATGCCAGCCTGCGCGTACACCGCAGTCACAGCGGCGGTGAAGATGTCCTTCCCGCCGATGACTGGCCCCCACTGCTTCGGCGCGAGATACCGGTCCCGGCCGAGCAGGATGCCGTTGACCGCACCCGGGACGTACGCGCTGGTCATGACGGTCTCAGCGGCCGCGCCCCGCGCGCCCTTCGAGGACCTCACGTCCTTGTGGCGTCCGAGCTCCTTCTGCTGTCCGTACTCGCGCACGGCCTCCGGCATCTCGCCCGCGCCCATCCGCTTCAGACGCGGCATCATGCTCTCGCCCCGCGGGCCCCCGTCGCCGCGGGTGTAGAGCGCGGGCACGCGTACGACCTCGGCGTCCGTCACCCCGGTCTCACGCTGGAGGATCTCCAGGTTCGCGCCGATCCGCTCCGCGGCCAGCGTGTTGTCCTTCACCAGATACTTCGAGGCGAGTGCCTGGGCAATGGTCTCCTTGGGGGCGAGCATCTCCTCGCTGTCGGGCACCGAGAACATGCGCGTGGCCCCATGCCCGGCCTTTTGCGCCTCGCGTAGCAGCCGCAGCCCGGCCTCCGGATCGGCTATCCCGATCTTCCAGCCGCGCGGGGTGTCCGCAGGCAGGAACTGCACGAACTCGTCCACATGCCCCACATGCAGCCACGACGTGTCCAGCAGCAGCGGGTCCTGGAGGCCCTGGGACTTCAGCAGAGTGCGCATCGCCACCGCCGGCTTCGATCCGCTGTCCTTGCGCTCACCCTGGATAATCCGCCCGGCGGGGAAGCTGCGGCCGTTGTGAACATACGGCGGGATGGTCTCCAGATTCCCCATGGAGTTGAGCGTCCACTCCTCCGAGTCGCGCACCCCAGACACCTGGACCACGCCGACACCGTTGCCGCGCATCTTCTCGAACAGCTCGCGGCCCGCCACCCGGTCCGGCTGGGCGCTGCGCAGCATCACGCGCATGACCTGACGGCGTCCGCCGAACCCCGTCATGCTCACGTATCCGGGCTCGACGAAGTCCTGCGCCCAGATGTCGGAGTACTTGTCGAAGGTCACCAGCGGCGTGTTGATCCCGGCGGACTTGGCCTCGGTAGCGAGCCCCTTGACGAAGGCCTGCTGACGGCGGGCCCAGTCGTCGCTGCCACCGATCTTGGTGACCATCAACTGCTGTGCATTCTGGAGATGGTGGTGAGTGAGCAGCGGGGCGACGCGCAAAGTGATGTCGTCCGACGTGCTCTTCCCGGCGGCGGTCACGGTCAGGCGTATGACGGCCCGCCCGTCCCAGACATTGGTGTCGCGTATGACGTCATTGCTCTCCACCCCGAACTCGACACCGGCGCGCAGCTCGGCGGCGGTCAGCCGGGTGGCGGGAGTGACCATGGCCCACCCGGAGGGGCGCTTGACGAAGACCCGCGCCCTGCGGCCCCCGATGACCTGCACGGTCCCAGTCGCACCGGCCGGCACCTCGGCCATGGGCACGGACCGCACACGGGCGAGGTCTGCGAGATCGGCGGCGCCGTTGATGATGTTGTCGGCCGCGTCGTTGCAGGCGGCGAGCCTGGCGTCCGAGAGCGGCTTGCCGTTCGGCGCCTTGGTCGGGCACCGCTTGGTGTCGTCGTCGATATTGGGGAGGAAGACGGCTCCCCTGTCAGCCGTCCACGTGTCCTCACCGGCGGTGTCGGTGGCCCCGGTGACGTCGACCTGCCCGTCCCGGTTCACATCCGCCCGCAGATCCACCTGCGGCGGCCCGGCGGCGAACGCCGGTGCGGCGGGGGCGATGACAGCCCCGATGACGGTGAGGGCGAGCGCGGCATGTCGTGCGTGGCGCACGTGTCTCGTACCCAAGGTGCGTACCTTCCCGAAGAGTTGGAGTTGGCTCTCGGGACGCAAGAGGGCAGGAAGGGGAAGGGCGTTGCCTGGGGCAGGCGGGATCCCTGCCGCGCCGGGCGGGTCGAGACGGAGGGAGGAGGAGGCATCAATCTACGGGAGGTTGAGGAAGGCGGTCCACTCGGGTATGGATGTCCCTTGCTCTCCTTGTTCCTCCTGCCGATCAGGTTCTCCACCGGGCAGGCGCGGATTGGCACTACCCCGGCGGTGGCCCAGGGGGTGGTGTACTTCTGCAGCAATCACGCGGCCGGCCACGTGTACGCGGTGGACGCGCTGACGGGGCGGCAACTCTGGAAAGTCGGTCCAGGTGCACCCATGTCCTCATCGTCTCCGGCGGTGGTCGACGTGGTGGTCTACGTCGGCAACCAACGGGGGTCTGTGTGCCCTTGACTCCGCCCCCGGGGAGCAACGGTGGAAGGTTCTCCACTGGAAATCCGTGGAACGAGGAGTCAGCGCCAGCGCTAGCGGGCGGGACCGTCTCTCTCGGCAGCAGCGGAAACAGCCCGTATGCGGTGAACGGCCACAGCAGGCAGCAAAGGTGGACTTCTCTCACCGGCCACTATGTGACTGCGATCCGCTGTGTCCATGAACGACCTGGTCTGCTGCGGAAGTTGGGACAATCACCTGTATGCGATGGATGCCGCCACTGGAAAGGCGCGCTGGGGATTCCCTACCACTGGTCGGTGGCATCCTGTGCATCCGTGGTCGATGGGCTGGTCTACGTCGGCAGCTGGGACTTAAGCCTGGCCCCCGCCCCGTCTCGTGGCCCGTCAGCAGGTCAAGGAGTTCCCCACATGAGGGCGCCGTCTACCAGGCCAGGCTTGCCGGACCTGCCAGGGAAGGCGCATCCGCGGATCTCGTGCTGGGGCGTTCGGCCATGTGGGGAGCGGTGAGGAGGCGTTGGGCTCAGGAGAGCGGGTCGGCCGACGGCCGAGCTGGACCAGAGTGCGCCGCAGGCGAGCGCTGCTGACTCAGTTGACACGGCCGATTGCGCTGTCCGGGTACTGCCGTCGGCCGCCAGTGCTGTGACCGAGGCCAGCAGGTACTGCTCTTCGTAGTAGCGCAGTGCCCGCACGCTCACGACCGCCTTGGCGGCCAGCTTGCCGATGCGCATCAGGGCCTCCTCTGGGACCTGGAGCGCATTTCTTGCCTCTGACGACTACGTCTGGTTCTGACGTTGCCCGTGAACAGCCCGGACAGGAATCACCTCAGCACATGCCAGGAGGCCCCATGAGGATCACGGTTGCGTTGCCCTCTTCACCGGCCGACCGCGGCATCGGTCGGCACTGCGCCAAACGACTCCTGTACAGGGGCGCCACCAAGGTCTAAGCGACCGCCCCCCGGCTCGTCGACCTCCCCGGTGTGGACGTACTGCGGCTCGACATCACCGATCCGGCTTCGGTCGCCGCCGCGGCGGGCGCAGCGCCCTCGATCATTGTGGGGACCAGCCCCCTTGTCCGTGGCAATGGGCCACCGCGATCGGGCTGGGCAGGGAGCGTGGGGCGGCGCGAAGCGCGCTTCGGGTGACGGAACCTCACCCGACCCGGTCGGCGCAATCTTCGCCTCGGACGGAATACCGAAGGCAACTCTTACGCCACCTCGGGCCGAGCCAGAACCTCAGCGCGTATGAGTCCCCGCCGGAAGGCCGGCGGGGACTCATACGCGCGAAACGCGGTCGTGACCTGATTGGTCAGCTACAGACCACGTAGACCGTAATGACGGTGCCGATAGCCGTTGTCGCGTTCACGGTCCAGTGGTCTCCGTTCGGGTAGCTCTGCCCGAGGACGGTGGCGAGACCAGTGGCAGACAGTCCTCCGGAGATGGGAGTGGTGCCGGCCGGACATGCGGGAGAGTCGTAGGCGGCGTTGACGGCCACCGCGACGGTGTAGTCCTCGGAGAGGATCTGCGCATCCACCGGTCCAGTGGCACCCGTCGCACCCGTCGCGCCGGTGGCACCCGTCGCGCCGGTAGCGCCGTCGAGGCCGGGGTCGCCGGTCGCACCCGTCGCGCCGGTGGCACCCGTCGCGCCGGTAGCGCCGGTAGCGCCGTCGAGGCCGGGGTCGCCGGTCGCGCCCGTCGGACCCGTCGGGCCGGTAGCGCCGTCGAGGCCGGGGTCGCCGGTCGCGCCCGTCGCACCCGTCGCACCCGTCGCACCCGTCGGGCCGGTAGCGCCGTCCAGACCGTTCAGGCCGGGGTCGCCGGTCGCACCGGTGGCACCCGTCGCTCCGGTCGCACCGGTGGCGCCATCGACACCGTCAGCGCCGGTCGGGCCGGTCGGCCCCGCCGGCCCGGTCGGCCCCGTGGGGCCGGTAGCGCCGTCGTGGCCGTTCTGGCCGTTCTGGCCGTTCTGGCCGTTCTCGCCACCCGGGCCGCCCTGGTCACCGTGGTCACCGTGGTCGTCGCAGCCGCCGAATCGGCATTCATCGCCACCCGGGCTGGTGGCAGAGGCGATGTTGGCGACCGTCTTCGTGTGCTCCAACGCGAGAGCCGGGCTGGCCATACCCGTGAGCACGAGCGCGAGGGATGCAAGGCTGCTGCCCGCAATCCAAGTGCTCCGCCTGGGGAGCGGGAGCGGCCCGAGCGAGGAACGTATCCTGGAGTCAGGACTCATTCTTTCTCCTGATGTCGCGAAGTCGAATAGTCACGCCACCCCAGCAGGGGCAGCACCCACATCATTACTGTGTGAGATCAGCTTGTGCACGTTGTGTGATGTTGAGGCTTCGTCCGGAGCCGCCTGCACTCCTATTGCCATGCCCTGGCAGTGCCTGGCCGACTGCGACACGAACAGAACTCCGTGACACCTACTGAGTGCATCCCATGAGAGGTCCTAACAAAGGCGTCGGACGGGTCTGTGGGTGATCAAGCAGATGGCGAGGCCGGGGAAGGCTCCAGAAATGTCGTCGCGTCGTTCCCACCGGATGCGGAGTCGGCGGAATCCGTGGAGCCAGGCGATGGCACGTTCGACGACCCATCGATGAACGCCATGGCCGGAGCGGTGCGGGACACCGCGGCGACGGCGGTAGTTGCCGCGGTCGGCGAGCGGGGTGAACAGCCTCTTGATGAAGCTGAGCACGGCACTCCGTCAGGACACAGCGCTGCCGCGTCCGATTGGTTGGGATCGCCTTCACTGAATTCATCAAACCCAAGCGTGAAACCGGGGAGCGGTCCCGGGGTTTCACGCTGTCTGCAGTGAGCTCGTGCTCACTCCAGGACGGATCGGCGTGGTATCCGTGCGAAGTCCACCCGTGGATGCAGCGCGCGGCGCCCGGGCCGCCCCAAGCCAGCCGTTTTCTACCCACCGACAAGCGAGGCAGGGACGTCCCGGCTAGAGGAAGTCGGCCAGCAGCCGGCGTTGGTGGTCCCGAGCCGGTTCGTCGTAGTACTTGTCCCACCAGTCGCTCGCGGCAAGTGGCGCGGGCGCTTCGAGTCTCGACTCAGGGCCGGGCGTCGGTTCGCGCCGCGCCGGAGCGAGTTGCGGAAACGGTGATGGTTGAACAGGCGGAAGAATTCGGCGAAGTAGATCTCGGCGAGGGCACGGTCGCGCCGCGGTGATCAGTAGCCTCACCCTCATGGGAATGGACATCACCGTGTTGGTCGTTGACTGGTCCTGGCTGGAGGATGCGCCATCTCGGGAGCGGCTGTCGCGATTGAGGGATGCCTGGTACGCCGATGAGACGGGGCTGTGGGATCAGGGCGCTTCGGCGGCCGAAGGCGACTGGGTATGGCCGCTGGGGCCCAGCGGCGGTTTCTTCGCCATCTACGAGTTCCTGCGTACCTGCGGCTCGTTCAAGGCGCACTTCTGGGCCGGGGAGCGGTGGGGGTTGCTCCGCGACCATGCCGACCCGCTGGTGCGGGCCGGGTTGGACACCGTGCTGCTGGGACTGATCTGGGATGGGCCGGACGGGGAGGCTTCGCACGTGGAACCGGGCTTCTTCTCTGATGACCCCTCAGTCTCCTACGGCCTCCTGGTCGCGCGATCGCCGGACAGCGTTCGGGAACTGGCCGCGACATGGGAGGAGATACGGCCACGGCTGGGCGGGTTGCGTGGAGCCTTTGACGAGCATGTCGCTGCTCCGCAGGGCTGGGTCGGCGACTTCGACGAGTTCACCCGCCTGTTGGAGGAGTGGGGCCGCGTCCTCACCGAAGCCGCCCGGAGGGGATGGGGCGTCGTGGGGCTGAGCGAATAGGGCGGAGCCGGTCGCTCTCGGCTCGACGGTCGCCGCACGGGATCGTCGCGTACAGATCCTCGCTCAGCACCCGCGAAGCGATCAGGGCCCTTCACCAGAAGCATCCTGCTTGGTGCGGCCTGGGGATGACGGCGGGGGCGAGGTGCCGTGCCTGCCGTCGGACGTGCCTTGGCGAACGGCGTTCCGACAGCAAGGTTCGGACCACGTTGCTACGTATCGGCGGTGAGTCTGGCGGTATCGGTCGCCGCCGGCGGGGCGGTACACGGGGTGAGTGAGGCGCCCCTGCTGGCCGAGCCAGTAGTCGCTTCGTTCGGCGAGCGCCGCCAGTGGGTGTTCGTCGAAGAACTCCGGCGTGACCCGGCGCAGGGTCGCCTCCTCCGCCACCGCCTTCGCCCCGTTCGCGCAGAACTCGGCACGATGCCGGTGCCCGGGCTCCGGCCAGGCGCACCCCGAGCAGTCGAAGCCCGTCTTCTGATTGACGCTCAGCAAGGTCAGCAGACTGCGGCGGACGCCCATCTGCGCGTGGGCATGCCTCAGTGAAGAGGTGACCGCGGGGATTCCCGCGGCGTAGTCCTTCGGCGGGCCCACCCGCAGGCGGTCGTCGCCGGGGTCTTCGGCGGGTGCCTTGCGGGACATCGGCTAGCGCTGCGCGGCGTGCGAGCGGGTGCCGAGGCGGTCCTCGACCCAGTTGTGGAACCCGCCGATGTGGTGCTCGCTGGGCACCAGGACCCCGCCCTTCGCGTACAGGCGCGAGCTCATCGCCGGCTGGCAGCGCTCACAGGCGTCGAAGTCCTGCCGGTTGACCCGGTCGAAGAGTTCCACCGAGCGGCTGACGTCCCGGCCGCTCTCCACGACGCCTTTCAGATACAGCCAGTCGCACTCCACGATCGTCCGGTCGGCGGCCACCGGGTACATCCGATGGAAGATCACGTGGTCGGGTACCAGGTTGATGAACACCTGCGGGCGCACCGTTATCGCGTAGTACCGGCGGTCCTGATCGTCGGAGACCGTGGGAATGCGGTCCAGGCCCTCCGCGCCGTCGACGGTGAACCCCTGGACGTCCTCGCCGAACTCGGCGCCGTGGCCCACGTAGAACTGCGCCGCGTAGCCGTCGGCGAACTCCGGGAGCACCTCGGTCAGTTCGGGGTGGATCGTCGCGCAGTGGTAGCACTCCATGAAGTTCTCGATGATCAACTTCCAGTTCGCCTTCACGTCATAGACGATCCGCCGGCCGACCTCCAGACTCTCGATGCCGTACCGGTCGATGGCCTCCACGTCCCCGAGGCGCGCCATGACGTCCGCGATCACCGACTCCTCGAACGAGGGCGGGTTCTCGGCCAGGCACACCCACACGTAGCCCAGCCACTCGCGCACCGCCACGCTCGCCAGGCCGTAATCGATCCGGCCGACGTCCGGCATCCTGGTCAGGTTCGGAGCCGCGACGAGTTTGCCGTTCAGGTCGTAGGTCCAGGCGTGGTACGGGCATTGGAACGCCCGCTTCACCTCGCCGGACTTCTCGGTGCACAGTTTCGCACCCCGGTGCCGGCACACGTTGAAGAAGGCGCGGACGGAGTCGTCCCGCGAGCGGGTCACCAGGATGCTCTCCCGGCCCACGTCCACGGTCTTGAACGCGCCCGGCTTCGCCAGCTCCGACGAGCGCACCGCGCAGAACCACATGGACTCGAAGATGCGCTCCTGCTCCAGACGGAAGATCTCCGCGTCGGTGTAGTGATCACCGGGGAGAGTCGCGATCAGGCTCTCGGGCAGGCCGGGCGTGGTCATGGTTCACCTCGGAGGAAAGCGTCTCGGGCAGGAACCGCAACAGTTGCTTTATATGCAACGCGTATCAATTTACGCAACATACAGTGCAGCCCGCCCCGACCCCTGTCAAGAGGTCTCCCGGGGCCGCCGAAAGCGCGCCCCGCCCCGGATGCGACGTCGAGCCGAACCCTTGACCACAGGCCACCACAGCCAGGACCATGTTGCGTATCAGTACCACTGTTGCGTAATGCGCATCATCCGGGAGGACTCAGTGTCTCTTCGACCGCACCCCGACCGTGAGTTCGTCCTCACCCTCTCGTGCCCGGACCGCTCCGGCCTCGTCCACGCCGTCACCGGCTTCCTCGTCCGGCACTCCGGGAACATCCAGGAGAGCCAGCAGTTCGACGACCGACTGCAGGACCGCTTCTTCATGCGCGTGCACTTCGACGTCTCGGATCCGGCCACGTCACTGGACACCCTGCGGTCCGGCTTCGCCCCGGTGGCGGAGGCCTACCGGATCTCCTGGCAGCTGCACGACGCCTCAACCCCCACCCGCACGCTGATCATGGTGTCGAAGTTCGGTCACTGCCTCAACGACCTGCTCTTCCGGCGGCGCACCGGCGCGCTGAACATCGAGGTGCCGGCGATCGTCTCCAACCACCCGGACTTCGAATCGCTCGCCGAGAGCTACGGGATCCCGTTCCACCACATTCCCGTGACCCCGGAGACGAAGGCCGACGCCGAGGCGAGCCTGCTGAAGCTCGTCGACGACCTCGACATCGACCTGGTGGTCCTCGCCCGCTACATGCAGATCCTCTCGAACGATCTGTGCAAGCAGCTCGAAGGCCGGGCGATCAACATCCACCACTCGTTCCTGCCGGGTTTCAAAGGCGCCCGACCGTACGTCCAGGCACACGAACGCGGCGTCAAGCTCGTGGGGGCCACGGCGCACTACGTCACCCCCGACCTCGACGAGGGGCCCATCATCGAGCAGGACGTCATCCGCGTGAGCCACTCCCAGAGCCCCGACAGCCTGGTCACCCTGGGGCGGGACGTCGAGGCACAGGTCCTCGCCCGGGCCGTGGAGTGGCACAGCCAGAGCCGGATCATGATCAACGACAATCGCACGGTCGTCTTCCGCTGACCGGTGTTGTCCTGGTCGCCCGGTCAAGCAGGAGCGCGAGCGCAGGAAGTACCGCCTCGGCTTCGGCATCGTGCGCCTGGCGGGAGCGGCCAAGGGGCTCATCGACGCATACCGGCCGCTTGAGCGGAACAGACCGCACGACAGACGGCGGTAGGTGATCCGGTCTCCGGATCACCTACCGCCGTCTGCGCGATCCCCCAGGCCTCAGGCCCTCCACTCCACGGCCGCATCCAGCAGCCAGTCCGTCAGGTAGCCGGCGAAGGACGAACGGACCAGCACCCAGAATCCGGCCCGGGGTTCGTCACGGGCGACCAGCACGACCTGCGTACGGCCCAGGGTGGTCTGGGCGCAACGTCCGGCCCCGAACGAGCGCGGGTGCAGGTCCAGGGCGCAACCCTGGACCAGCAGGTCACGGGCCCGAGGGCCGGAGACCAGGAGGGTGGTCCGCTGGGCGGAGACGTCGATGACCGACACATGCTCGCCACCTGCCGCCACACGGACCCGGCTCTCCACGTCCCGCTGCCCGCCCGCCGGGCCCACCACGAGCCACTCGTCGGGGCCGAGCCACAGAACGGTCAACTCCCCCGCGTGTACGACAGTGTTGGGCTCGACGGGCAGGTGGACACCCAGCGCCGGCCCGACGGCGTCCGCCGCCGCTCCCTTGGCGTCGAGGCGCACACTGATCTGCGTCAGGAAGGGGAGTTCGGCCAGCCGGATCGCGCCCTCCGACATGCGGGTCACGGTGGCCAGACGGTCGGCGACCGGCGACAGAGGGCTGCGGGGCGGGGCGGTAAGGGCGGTGTCAGCCATCGCGGCGGGCTCCTTCGGGGTCGTAGAGGACGGGGCTTGCGACAGTCACCGGGACCAGCTCGTCGCCCACAGGGGCGTACAGCCGCTCGCCGATGCGCTCCCGGCCGCCCTTGAGCAGGGCGAGCGCGAAGGTCCGGCCGAGCGCCGCGCTGCGGTAGCTGGAGGTGACATGGCCGAGCATCGGGACGGGCGGTGCGGGCAGCACGCTGTCGGCGACCAGGTGCGTGCCCTCGGGGAGGAACGTGCCCGGGTCCTCGGGGAGCAGACCGACGAGGTGTTTGCGGTCGGGGCGGACGGTGTCGGCGCGGGCGTAGGAACGCTTACCGATGAAGTCGGGCTTCTTCTTGGACACCGCCCAGCCCATGCCGAGGTCCTGCGGTGTGACCGTGCCGTCGGTGTCCTGGCCGACGATCGGGTATCCCTTCTCGGCCCGCAGGACGTGCATCGTCTCGGTGCCGTACGGGGTGATGCCGTACGGGGCGCCGCCCTCGTACAACGCCTCCCACAGGGCGAGGGCCTCCCACGGCGACACGTTGATCTCGTAGGCCAGTTCACCGGAGAAGCTGATCCGGCACACCCGCGCGTCGATGCCGGCGACGGTCGCGTCGCGCCACGCCATGAACGGGAAGTCCTCGTTGGCCACGGCCAGTCGGGGTGCGAGCGAGCCGAGGACGTCGCGGGAGCGCGGGCCGACCAGGGCCACGGTGGCCCACTGCTCGGTCACGGATGTGCAGTGGACGCGCAGTTCGGGCCACTCCGTCTGCAGCCACTCCTCCATCCAGTCCAGAACGGCGGCCGCGTTGCCGGTCGTGGTGGTGACCAGGAAGCGGTCCTGCGCGAGGCGGATGGCGGTACCGTCGTCGAAGACCATGCCGTCCGGGCGGCACATCACGCCGTAGCGGATCATGCCGACCTTCAGGGTGCTCATCATGTTGGTGTAGAGCAGATCGAGGAAGGCGCCGGCGTCCGTGCCCTGTACGTCGATCTTGCCGAGGGTGGAGGCGTCCATGAAGGCGACGCCCTCACGGGCGGCGGCGCACTCGCGCAGCACGGCCGTTTCCATGTCCTCGCCGCCCTGCGGGTAGTACCAGGGACGCTTCCACTGGCCCACGTTCTCGAAGAGCGCGCCGTGCGCGGCATGCCACTCGTGCAGGGCCGTCGTACGGATCGGGTCGAGCAGCGCGCCGCGGTCGCGACCGGCGAGGGTGGCGAAGGAGACGGGCGTGTAGGGCGGCCGGAACGTGGTCGTGCCGAGCGCGGAGAGGTCCACGCCCAGCAGTTCGGCGACGGCGCCACTAGCGAGGACGCCCGAGGTCTTGCCCTGGTCGTTGGCGGTGCCGGCCGTGGTGTAGCGCTTGGTGTGCTCGATCGAGCGCATTCCGGCGCCGGTCGCGCGGGCCAGGTCGTCGATGGTGACGTCACGTTGGAGGTCGACGAAGCGCGGGGCGCCTTCGCGGCCCGGGACGGTGAAGACCTGCATGGAGGGCGTCTGCGGCTGGACGGACACCTGCGGAAGGCGAGGCGTCTCGGCCAGGTAACCCTCGGCCTCGATCGCGCGGGCTCCGGCGGCAGCCCCCTGTGTGAGGACCCGGGCCAGGTCGAAGACGCCGCTCGCGCTGCCCGCGACCTCGACCAGCTGGCGTGAGGCGTCGGGGGCGAAGGTGCCGATCTCCTCGTCGTAGCGCAGTATGCCGCCCGCCTGGCTGAACAGGTGGGCGACGGGGTTCCAGCCTCCGGAGACCAGCAGCAGGTCGGCGGCGAACTCCCGCTGCCCCGCCGACTGTCCGTACGGGGCCACGGTCACGGAGGTGAGACGCGGCGCGCCTTCCGTGCCGGTGACGGCATGGCCGGACAGCACCTCGATGCCTGCCCGCCGGGCACGCTCGGCCCACTCCCCCGGATCGGTGCGGGTGTCGACGATCGCCGAGACGGCCACGCCTGCCGCACAGAGGTCCAACGCAGCCGCGTAGGCACTGTCGTTGGTGGTGAGGACGACGGCGTGGCGGCCGGGCAGGACACCGTGGCGGTTGACGTAGGCACGGGCGGATGCGGCCAGCATCACGCCGGGGCGGTCGTTGTTCGCGAAGGCGAGCGAGCGCTCGTGGGCGCCGGTGGCGAGGACGACGCGGCGGGCGCGGATGCGCCAGACGCGTTCGCGGGAGACGCTCAGCGGAGCCTCGGCGCCGAGGTGGTTGGTGCGGCGCTCCACGGCCAGCAGGTGGTTGTCGTCGTAGTAGCCGAAGACGGTGGTGCGACGCAGGACGCGGACATCGGGGGCGGCGTCGAGTCGGCTGCCGGTGTCGTCGACCCAGTCGAGGTGTTCGCCGGTGGCGAGGAGGCTGCCGCCGAGTTCCGGCTGGTCGTCGGCGAGGATGACGCGGGCGCCGGCGCGTGCGGCTGCCGACGCGGCGGCAAGTCCGGCGGGGCCGGCGCCGACGACCAGCAGGTCGCAGTGGGCGTGCACGGCGTCGTAGCGGGCCGGGTCCGGATCGGTGGCGAGGCGGCCCTGGCCGGGGAGTCCGGTCGCGACCAGGCCGTCGTAGAGCTCGACCGTCGTCGCGGGGAGCATCGGCTCGGGGAACGGTGCCTCGATCTGGACGAGGGCGTTGGGCTCTTCCACGCCGGCCGAGAAGATGCCTCGCGGGCGGCCGAGCTTGATGCTGGTGCCGGTCTGGATGACGCCGTTGGCGAGGAGGGCGGAGGCGAGGGTGTCGCCGCGGTAGCCCTGGTACTCGGTGCCGTCGAAGGTGAACGTGAGGGGGAGGTCGCGCTGAATGCGGCCACCGGTGGTCAGGCGGAACGGCTGGTTCTCCCCCACTCCGTGCCCTCCCGCCACATCCGGTGTGCGGCTACCGCCGCGCGGCAGAGGGCGGCCTGCCCGGACCCCCGCTGAAGGCGTGGCCACCGGGCCCCCGTTCGGCCCTGAAGGGGCCTCGTGCTCAACCGCCGGACAGGCTGGATGTGCCGGCCTTGACTCATAGGCCTCCGGACGGTCCTCCCCCGCCCGGTACACCGCCAGAATCTCGTTCGTCCCGGTGTTCCGCACCGCGTTGAACCAGCGTCGGCAGCCCGCCGCATGGCTCCAGCGTTCGGCGAACGGGCCCTTCGTATTGTCGCGGAAGAAGAGGTACCGGGCCCATTCCTCGTCGGTCAGGGCCGCCGGGGCCCCCGGATACGGCACATGGGCCTGGCCGCCGTAGTGGAACTCGGCCTCGTCGCGGGGCCCGCACCACGGGCAGGGGATCAGCAGCATGGGTTCGGCTCCCTAGTGGGCCACCGCGGCCGCGCCGTGCTCGTCGACGAGCGCGCCGGTGGTGAAACGGTCGAGCGAGAAGGGGGCGTTGAGCGGGTGTGGGGTGTCGTGGGCGATGGTGTGGGCGTAGACCCAGCCGACTCCCGGAGTGGCCTTGAAACCACCCGTGCCCCAGCCGCAGTTGAGGTAGAGGTTGTCGACCGGGCTCAGGCCGATGATGGGCGAGGCGTCGGGGCTGACGTCGACGATGCCGCCCCAGGTGCGCAGCACATGGGCGCGGGCGAAGACCGGGAAGAGCTCCCGGGCCGCCGACATCTGTTCCTCGATGATGTGGAACGCGCCGCGTTGGGTGTACGAGTTGTACGAGTCGATGCCCGCGCCCATGACCAACTCGCCCTTGTGTGCCTGGCTGACGTACACATGGACCGCGTTGGACATGACGACCGTTGGGTGCACCGGTTCCAGGAGTTCGGAGACCAGCGCCTGCAACGGGTGGCTCTGGAGCGGGAGTTCGATTCCCGCCATGGCGGCGAGGACCGAGGTGTGGCCGGCCGAGCACAGGGCGACCTTGCCCGCCGCGATGGGGCCCAGGGTGGTCTGGACGCCGACCACCCGGCCGCCGATCACTTCCAGGCCCGTGACCTCGCAGTTCTGGATGATGTCGATTCCGGCGGCGTCCGCCGAGCGGGCCAGTCCCCAGGCGACGTGGTCGTGTTTGGCGATGCCGGCGCGCGGCTGGTAGGTGGCGCCCAGGACCGGATAACGCACGTCCGGCGAGATGTTGACGATCGGGCAGACCTCGGTGACCGCCGGTGCGTCGAGCCACTCGGCGTCCACGCCGTTGAGGCGGTTCGCCTCGACACGGCGCACGCTGTCGCGGACGTCCTGGAGGCTGTGGGCGAGGTTCAGTACGCCTCGCTGGGAGAAGAGGATGGGGTAGTCCAGTTCCTCGGCCAGGCCCTCCCACAGCTTGAGCGCGTGCTCGTAGATGCCGGCGCTCTCGTCCCAGAGGTAGTTGGAGCGGATGATCGTGGTGTTGCGGGCCATGTTGCCGCCCGCGAGCCAGCCCTTCTCCAGTACGGCGACGTTGGTGATGCCGTGGTTCTTCGCCAGGTAGTGGGCGGTGGCGAGGCCGTGGCCGCCGCCGCCCACGATGACGACGTCGTAGCTGCGCTTCGGCTCGGGTGTGCGCCACAGCCAGTCGGGGTGTTCGGGGAGCTCGGCCCCGGGGGTGCGGGGGGTCATCGGGCGTCTCCGTCTTCGGACAGGTGAGCGTAGAGCGGGTGCTTGGCAGCCAGTGCCTCGGTGCGGGCGCGCAGGGCGGCGACGTCCGGCTCGGGCTGGAGCGCCAGCGCGATCACGTCGGCGACCTCGGCGAAGTCCTCCTCGGTGAGGCCGCGGGTGGCCAGCGCCGGGGTGCCGATGCGCAGGCCCGAGGTGACCATGGGCGGGCGCGGGTCGAAGGGCACGGCGTTGCGGTTGACGGTGATGCCGATCGCGTGGAGGAGATCCTCGGCCTGCCGACCGTCCAGCTCCGAGTCGCGCAGGTCGACCAGGACCAGGTGGACGTCCGTGCCGCCGGTCAGCACCCGGACCCCGGCCGCAGCCGCGTCGGCCTGCGTGAGACGCTCGGCCAGGATGCGGGCGCCGGTCAGCGTGCGGGCCTGGCGTTCCGCGAACTCCGGGGATGCCGCCACCTTGAAGGAGACCGCCTTCGCGGCGATGACATGCTCCAGCGGGCCGCCTTGCATGCCGGGGAACACCGCCGAGTTGATCTTCTTGGCGACGTCGGCCTCGTTGGTGAGGATGACCCCGCCGCGCGGGCCGCCGAGTGTCTTGTGGGTGGTCGTGGTGGTGACATGGGCGTGCGGTACGGGGTTGGGGTGCAGCCCGGCGGCGACCAGACCGGCGAAGTGCGCCATGTCGACCATCAGCAGGGCGCCCACCTCGTCGGCGATCCGCCGGAAGGCCGCGAAGTCCAGCTGCCTCGGGTACGCCGACCAGCCCGCGATGATCATCTTGGGGCGGTGTTCCTTGGCGAGCCGCTCGACCTCGTCCATGTCCACGAGGTTGTCCGCCTCGGACACGTGGTACGGCACGACGTTCAGCATCTTGCCGCTGTAGTTGAGGCGCATGCCGTGGGTGAGATGCCCGCCGTGCGCGAGGTCGAGGCCCAGGACCGTGTCGCCGGGCTGGAGCAGCGCGAAGAAGACGGCAGTGTTCGCCTGAGCACCGGAGTGCGGCTGGACGTTGGCGAACCCGGCACCGAAGAGGGACTTGATCCGCTCGATGGCGAGCCGCTCGGTGACGTCGACGTGTTCGCAGCCGCCGTAGTAGCGGCGGCCCGGGTAGCCCTCGGCGTACTTGTTGGTCGCGACCGAGCCCTGAGCCTCCATCACCGCGGTGGGCGCAAAGTTCTCGGAGGCGATCATCTCCAGGGTGGACTGCTGGCGGTGCAGTTCGGCGCGGAGGGCCGCGTGGACCTCGGGATCCAGCTGCGCCAGGGGGGTGTTCAGCGCGTTCATACGGCGTTCGCGTTCCTCTCGGCGGCCTCGACGACATTGGCGAGCAGCATGGCCCGGGTCATGGGTCCCACACCTCCGGGCATCGGCGCGAGCCATCCGGCGGCCTCGGCGGATTCCGGGTGCACATCGCCCACCAGCCCGTGCTCGGTGCGGGTGATGCCGACGTCCAGGACGGCCGCGCCGGGGCGCAGCAAGTCCTTGGTGATCAGCCCGGGCGACCCGGCGGCCGCGATGACGATGTCCGCCTCGCGTACGTGCCAGGCCATGCCCTTGGTCCCGGTGTGGCAGAGGGTGACGGTGGCATTCTCGGACCTGCGGGTGAGGAGCAGCCCGATGGGGCGTCCCACGGTGATGCCGCGTCCGATCACGCACACCCGCGCTCCCGCGAGCGGGACGTCGTACCGGCGCAGGAGTTCGACGATGCCACGCGGGGTGCAGGGCAGCGGGGCCTCGACGCCGAGGACGAGCCGGCCCAGGTTGGCCGGGTGCAGGCCGTCGGCGTCCTTGGCCGGGTCCATGCGTTCCAGTACGGCGTTGGCATCCAGGTGGCGCGGGAGCGGGAGCTGGACGATGTAGCCGGTGCAGTCCGGGTCGGCGTTGAGTTCGTCGACGACCTCCTCGACCTGCTGCTGGGACGCGTCGGCGGGCAGGTGGCGGCGGATCGAGGCGATGCCCACCTGTGCGCAGTCGCGGTGCTTGCCTGCGACGTAGGCGTGACTGCCCGGGTCTTCGCCGACCAGAACCGTGCCGAGTCCCGGCGGGCGTCCGCCGGTGGCGGTCAACTTGGCCACGCGCTCAGTGAGTTCGCGGCGAATGTCGGCTGCGGTCACCTTGCCGTCGAGCAGTTGTGCGGTCACCGGCGGTGTTCCTTCCCTATCGGTCAGCCACGAAGGCGGGACATGGTCGGGTCGAACAGGGGTTCCTCGGCGACCACTGCGTCGACACGCTGATCGAAGTAGCCGATCTGCACGGTGGTGCCGGGGGTGCTGAGTGCCGTGGGCAGCCAGGCGTAGGCGATGCCCTTGCCGATCGTGTAGCCGTAGGCGGCGCTGGTGACGTAGCCGACGGGGATCTCACCGTCGTACACCGGCTCCTTGCCCAGGACGACGGCCCGTGGGTCGTCGATCGTGAGGCAGGTCAGTTTCCGCCGGACCTCGGCCTTGCGGCTCTCCAGCGCGGCCTTGCCGATGAAGTCGTCCTTGTCGGCCTTGACGGCGAAGCCGACACCGGCCTCGTAGGGGTCGTGCTCGTAGGTCATGTCGGTGCCGAAGGACCGGTAGCCCTTCTCCAGACGGAGGCTGTTGAAGGCGCCGCGGCCGGCCGCGATGCCGCCGAGGGGCTCGACCGCTCGCCACAGGGTGTCCCACAGCTTCTGGCCGAGGTCGGCGGTGGTGTACAGCTCCCAGCCGAGCTCACCGACGTAGCTCAGGCGCATCGCGGTGACGGGGACGGAGCCGATGTGGGCGCGCTTGGCGCGGAAGTACTTCAGGCCGTTCGCGGAGAAGTCCGTGTCGGTGAGCGGTTGCAGGACATCGCGGGCGAGCGGGCCCCACAGGCCGATGCAGCAGGTGCCGGGGGTGATGTCGCGGACCTGGACCGTGCCGTCGGCGGGAAGGTGGCGGGTGAACCAGTCGAGGTCGAGGTTGCCGTTGGCGCCGACCTGGAAGAGGTCGGGGGCCAGCCGGGCGACGGTGATGTCGCTGCGGATGCCGCCGTCGTGGTCGAGGAGCAGGGTGTACGTCACCGAGCCGACGGACTTGGCGACCTTGCCGGTGCACAACCGCTCCAGGAAGCCGGCGGCTCCGAGGCCGCTGACCTCCAGGCGCTTGAGGGCCGTCATGTCGTACACCGCGACGGTCTCGCGGGTGGTCTGGGCCTCGGCGCCGACGATGGGCGACCAGTACTGCGCGGCCCAGTCGTTGGGCGTGACGATGGAACGGCCCTCGACCAGGCCGGCGTTGGCCTCGTACCACTGCGGGCGCTCCCAGCCGCCCGCCTCCAGGAAGAAGGCGCCCAGCTCCTGTTGGCGGGCGTGGAACGGGCTCATGCGGATCGGGCGCGGGTCCCCCGACGGCTGGAGGGGGTGCAGGATGTCGTAGACCTCGACGAAGTTCTGGCAGTCGCGGGCCAGCACGTACTCCGGGGAGAGCTGGTGCGGCTCGAAGCGGTTGACGTCGCACTCGTGCAGGTCGAAGGACGAGCAGTGACCGTCGACCAGCCATTCGGCCACCGCCCGTCCCACGCCCGCGGAGTGGGTGACCCACACGGCCTCGGCGACCCAGAAGCCCTTGACGTCCGGTGACTCTCCGAGGAGGGGCAGGCCGTCGGTGGTGAAGGAGAACAGACCATTGATGCCCTCCTCGACCTTGGTGTCCTTCGTCGCGGGGAGCAGGGACTGGGTCTCGGTCCAGGCCGGCGCGAAGTCGTCCTCGGTGAACTTCAGGACGGACGGCATGTCGTCGGCCTGGTCCACGGACAGGATCTCGTCGGCGGTGATGGGCATGGGGCGGTGGCCGTAGTAGCCGATGCCCAGGCCGTCGAAGCGGTCGCGGTAGTAGAGGTCGGCGTCCTGGTGACGCAGGATCGGGCGCACCGCCTCCTCCGTCTGGCCCGCGAGCGCCGGTATCGGGCCCGTCCAGGCGAGCTGGTGGCCGAGCGGGGTGAGCGGGAGGTTCATGCCGACCATGCGGGCGATCTTCGGACCCCAGATGCCGGCGCAGCACACGACGATGTCGGCGGGGATCTCGCCCTGGTCGGTGAGGACGCCGGTGACCTCGCCGTCGGCCTGCGTCACGTCCAGGACCTCGTGGCGGGCGAGGAAGCGCACTCCGCGCTCGGTGGCCCGGCGGATCTGCGCCTCGACCGCGAGGACGGCCTTGGCGAGGCCGTCGGTCGGGACCAGGAGGCCGGCGAGGACCTTGTCCGCGTTGACGAGCGGGTGCTGTTCGACGCACTCCTCGGTGCTCAGCAGCCGGCTCTCGATGCCCCAGGAGGTGAGCCAGCCGTGGCGGCGGTGGAGTTCCGCCACGCGCTCCGGGGTGGTCGCCACTTCGAGGCCGCCGACCTGGAGGAAGCAGGGCCGGCCGTCGACATCGAGGGAGCAGAACTTCTCCACCGTGTAGCGGGCCAGCTCGGTCATGGTCTTGGAGGGGTTGGTCTGGAACACCAGGCCCGGAGCATGCGACGACGATCCCCCGGTGGCGGGCAACGGGCCCTGGTCGACCACGGTCACTTCGGTCCAGCCTCGCGCGGAGATCTCGTCGGCGAGCGCCGCTCCCACGACGCCCGCTCCGATGATGACCACCCGGAGTCCCGCCATCGCCGCACCTCCGACTTGAAAGCGATCGAGTTGCTGTCTACGCAACATGGTTCAGGTTGCGCAACTCAATCTGCCTGCCGTGGGAAGGGGTGTCAAGGGGTCCGCGACATCGGAAAACCACTCCGTTCGCAGCCCGGCCGACACCCCGGACACGACGCGGCCCGGCAGGCTGACACGCAGCCTGCCGGGCCTTTTCCGACGGGTTACCAGGGCAGTCCCGCGCCCTACTTGATCCAGGCGTCGACCTTGTCGCGGTTGGCCTCGACCCACTTCTTCGCCGCGGCTTCGGGCGACATCTTGTCCACCGCGATGTACTTGGCCACGGCGTTCTGGTCGTCGTTCGTCCAGGTGAACTTCTTCACCAGGTCATAGGCCGGGCTGCCCGACTTGGCGAACTTCGCGCTGACGATCTTGTCGAGGTTGTAGACGGGATAGTCGCAGGCAACCTTCTCCGTATCGGCGTCACAGCCCGTCTTGTACTCCGGCAGCTTGACCTTGACCAGCGGCACCTCGGACATGAACCACTGCGGCTCGTAGAAGTAGCCGATCACCCACTCCTTGTTCTTCTCGGCGTTCCGGAACGCCTGGATGAGGGCGGTCTCGCTGCCCGCGTACACCACCTTGAAGTCGAGCTTCAGGTTCTTCACCAGGGCCTCGTCGTTGGTGACGAACGACGGGTCGCCGTCGAGGAGCTGGCCCTTGCCGCCCGACTCGGAGGTCTTGAACTTGGCCGCGTACTTGTCGAGGTTGTTCCAGTCCAGGATGTCCGGGTGCGCCTTGGCCAGCCACGGCGGCACATACCAGCCGATCAGGCCCTTGTTGCCGGTCGGGCCGGCATCCACGGCAGTCTTCTGATCGGTGATGTACTTCTTCTTCAGGTCGTCGTGGCCCCAGTTCTCGATGACGGCGTCGACCTCGCCCGTCCCGAAGCCCTGCCAGGCGATCTCTTCCTTCAGATCCTTCTTGTTGACCTTGCAACCGAGATCGTGCTCCGCGACGTATGCGACGACCGCCGCGTCCGCCTCGTAACCCACCCACGGGTTGACGGCAATGTTGAAGGTGCCGCACTTGCCCGAGCTTTTGGAGCCGCCGGCGCTTTCGTCTCCGACCTTCGTGCCGCCGCAGGCCGTGAGGGTGAGGCCGAGAACCGCTATGCCGGCCGCGCCGGCCCGCCAGTGTCTTGCCATGGTGTCGTGCTCCTTATGCGCTGGTGCGGCGAGCCGCTGCCTGAGTGATCCGGTCGAACATGACGCCGAGCAGGACGATGGCGAGACCGGCCGCCAGCCCCTTGCCGTACAGCTGTCCCTGCGAGAAGCCGGCCACGACGTCGTAGCCGAGGGCGCCTGCGCCCACCAGGCCGCCCACGACGACCATGGACAGCACGTAGATCAGCCCCTGGTTGGTCGCGAGCGTCAGGGCGCTGCGGGACATCGGCAGTTGAACCTTGGTGATGATCTGCCAGGTGTTGCACCCGGTGGAAGTGGCCGCTTCGACGGTGGTCGCGGGCACGGCCCGCACCCCGTCCGCGATGATCTTGATGGCGACCGGGGCCGCGTAGACGACGGCGGCGACGATGGCCGTGAACCGTGTCGCGCCGAACAGCGCGAGGAACGGCACGAGATAGACGAACGGCGGCATGACCTGGGCCGCGTCCAGGGTGGGCCTGAGCAGCCGGTCCACGAGCATGCTGCGCCCCATCCACACTCCGAGGACGACCCCGAGCAGCATCACCAGCACCGTCGCCACGGCGGTCGACGCCAGTGTCGTCATGCCGTCCGACCACACGCCCGTGCAGACCAGCAGTCCCACGCACACGGCGGTGGTGACCCCGGCGCGCCAGCCGCCGAGCACCGCGCCGACCCCGATCAGCGCCGCACCGACAAGCCACCACGGGGAGTCGGTCAGCAGGGTCTGGAACGGATTGAGCAGGCCGTTGGTGAGGGCATCGCGGAACGCGTTCGTCAGACCCGACAGGTTGTCCTGCGCCCAGGCGGTCACCTCGTCCGCCGCCTTCGCGATGGTGCTGCCGGTGCTGCCCTCGCCGGGGAACTGGGCCGCCCATGTATACGTGTGCGACAGATACACCAGAACCGCCGCCGCGACCCCGCCGCCCAGCAGCAGCTGCTGCCGCCACTTGAGGAAGCGGTTCCCCGAGCGCCGGGCCGCCTCTGCCCGTGCGCTGGCCGCGGTGGTCACCCGGTCCAGCACGATGGCCATGACGACGATGGCCAGACCGGCGTTGAACGCCGTGCCGACGTCCAGCGACTGCAGCGCCTGGACGACCGTCTTCCCGAGGCCGGGTGCGTCGATCAGAGCCGCGATGGTCACCATGGCCAGTGCGGCCATGATGGTCTGGTTGACACCCATCACCACGGTCCGCTTGGACATCGGCAGCAGGACCTTGAGCAGCGTCTGACGGCGCGTGGCCCCCAGGGAGCCGGCCGCCTCGACCGTCTCCCCCGGTACGGAACGGATGGCGTGCGCGGTGATGCGGATGGCCGGCGGTGCCGCGTAGATGAGTGTGGCGATCGTCGCGGAGGCGGGACCGATGAGGAAGAACAGGGTCAGGGGGGCCAGGTAGACGAAGGTCGGCATCGTCTGCATGAAGTCCAGGAACGGCGTGACGACCCGGTTGACCCGGTCCGACATCCCCGCCCACACACCCAGGGGGATCGCGAACAGCAGCGCCACCGCAACCGCGGAAAGGGTCAGGGCCAGGGTGTCCATGCTCTCCTGCCACAGGCCCTGCATTCCGAGAAAGGTGAAGCCGGCCACCGCCAGGAGCGCGACGCGCCAGTTGCCCACGGCCCAGGAGACGTACCCGGTCAGGCCGACGACGCCGAGCCAGCCGATCTGCGGCACCGGCCGGTCGCCGGACGGCTGGGAGATCAGTTCCTGGACGAAGGTCACCAGGGTGTCGATGACCAGGCGGATCTCGTTGAAGAAGTACAGGAAGAGCGGGTTGGAGTTGCGGTCCGCACCGATCGCGTCGTTGACGTCGTTGAACCACCGGTGGAGATCGGTGAGATCCGCCGCCGCCAGCGACAGGGTGTGTTTTCCGCGCAGTACGGCGAAGAGGACCAGCCAGACGACCAGGATCGCGGCCAGCGCCGTCCGACGGCTGACCCTTCGCGCGCTCGCGGCAGGCGGCGCGGTCTGCTCCACCGTCTCCGTCTTCTCCGGTTTCTCCATGGCGACCGTCATCACATGTCGCCTTCCTGCCCGGCGACCACCGCGAGGATCTCCTCGTCGCCGACGATGCCGAGCAGCTTGCCGTCCTCAACGACCTTGACCGGCTTCTCGGCGGCGAGCACCGCCCGGGTGGCCTCCCGCACCACGACGTCCGGTCCCAACTCCGGCCCGTCCAGGGGATCGTCGGCCTCCGCCGGTCGCATGATCCAGCGCAGGGTCAGTACATCCCCGCGCGGCACGTCCTTGACGAAGTCGCGTACGTAGTCGTCGGCCGGCGCGCCGACCAGTTCGTCGCCGGTGCCGCACTGGACGGTCTTGCCGTCGCGCATGATGAGGATGCGGTCCCCCAGCTTCAGCGCCTCGGAGAGGTCGTGGGTGATGAACACCATCGTCTTGCCGACCTCGTGGTGCAGGCGGATGACCTCGCTCTGCATGTCACGGCGGATCAGCGGGTCGAGCGCGGAGAACGGCTCGTCGAAGAGGAGGACGTCCGGGTCGCCGGCCAGCGCGCGGGCGAGACCGACGCGCTGCTGCATACCGCCGGAGAGCTGGTCCGGGTAGGAGTTCTCGTATCCGGAGAGGCCCACGAGTTCGACGACCTCCAGCGCCCGCTTGATGCGCTCGGCCCTGCCCATGCCGCGGATCTCCAGTCCGAACGCCACGTTGTCGACGACGCGGCGGTGGGGCAGCAGACCGAAGTGCTGGAAGACCATGGAGAACTTGCTGCGCCGCAGTTCGCGCAGGCGCCCCGCGTCCGCGTCCCGGATGTCCTCACCCTCGAAAACGATCTCACCGGCGGTGGGCTCGATGAGCCGGGTCAGACAGCGCACCAGGGTGGACTTGCCGGAGCCGGACAGGCCCATGACGACGAAGACCTCGCCGGGCGCGACCTCGAAGTTCACGTCGCGCACGGCGGCGGTACAGCCCGTGCGGTCCATCAGTTCGCGGCGGGTGAGCCCGCACAGCTCCTCGGAGTCCGGTACCTGGTCCGCCTTCGGCCCGAACACCTTCCACAGGTTGCGCACGGATATGACCGGTGAGGAGGCCGCATCCTCGGGAGTGGCGCGCCGCCTCTGTGCCTCGGTCTGCGTTGGGGTCATGGTCGACCTCTTTCGGCGTTCAGCCGCTGAACCAGTGCTGCGGCCGGGGTTGGATGTTCTGCCAGATGTGCTTGGGTTCCCGGTACTCGTCCAGGCCGGTCGGTCCCAGTTCCCGGCCGACGCCGGAATGCCCGAAGCCACCCCATTCCGCCTGCGGCACATAGGGGTGGTAGTCGTTGATCCACACCGTGCCGTGGCGCAGCCGCCGGGCGACCCGCTGGGCCTTCCCGGCGTCCTGTGTCCATACGGCCCCCGCGAGTCCGTACTCGGTGTCGTTGGCGATGCGTACGGCGTCGTCCTCATCGGTGAAGCGCTCCACAGTGAGGACGGGTCCGAAGGACTCCTCGTGCACCACCCGCATGTCCTGCCGGCACTCGTCGAGCACGGTGGGCGGGTAGTAGTGGCCATTGGCCAGCGCCGGGTCACCGGGACGTGCGCCGCCGCAGCGCAGTACGGCGCCTTCGGCCAGACCGGCCGCGACGTACGCCTCGACCTTCGCCAGGTGCTGCGCGGAGATCAGCGCTCCGGTCTGGGCCCGGGGATCGAAGGGGCCGCCGAGGCGGATCTGCCGGGCGCGGCGCACGACCTCGTCGACGAAGCGGTCGTGCAGGTTGTCCTCGACGATCAGCCGGGTCCCCGCCGAGCAGACCTGCCCGGAGTGCAGGAAGACGGCCGTGAGCGCGAAGTCCACGGCCGTCTCGAAGTCGGCGTCGGCGAACACGACGTTGGGATTCTTGCCGCCCAGCTCCAACGCGACCTTCTTCACGGTGGCGGCGGCGGTCGCCATGATCCGTTTGCCGGTGTCGAGGCCGCCGGTGAAGGAGACCATGTCGACGGCCGGGTCATCGCACAGCGGGGCACCCACCTCGGGCCCGGTGCCCAGGACCAGGTTGGCGGCGCCGGCCGGCAGCCCGGCCTCCTCCAGTGCCTTGATCAGCAGGATCGAGGTGGAGGGGGTCAGCTCACTGGGCTTGAGGACGATCGTGTTGCCCGCGAGAAGAGCCGGGGCGACCTTCCAACTCGCCTGGAGCAGCGGGTAGTTCCAGGGGGTGATCAGTCCGCACACGCCGATCGGCTCATACACGACCTGACTGACCGCGTCGTCACGGCCGGTGTCGATCACGCGGCCGGCATCGGTGCCGCCGAGACCGCCGTAGTGGCGGAAGCAGGAGACGACGTCGGCGATGTCGTACTCGCTCTCCACCAGCCGTTTGCCGGTGTCCAGCGATTCGGCGCGAGCGAACTCCTTGGCGTCGCGCTCGACGAGGTCGGCGGTGCGCCGCAACAGCGCGCCGCGCTCGCGTTCGGGGGTGCGCGGCCAGGGGCCTTCGTCGAAGGCCCGGCGGGCTGCGGCGACGGCGGCCTCGGTGTCGGGACGCGTCCCTTCCGACACGGTCGTGGAGAGGGTGCCGTCAGCGGGACAGTGAATGTCCCGGTGCCCTCCGGCCACCGGATCCCGCCACTCTCCAGCCACATACAGGTCTGCCACGTCGGGAGCCCTTCGAGCGTTCGTTGCGCATTACGCATCGCATTGCTTGTGGTGGAACACTCTGAAGAACGCGGGAACCCACGTCAAGGGGTTGGAGAGTGACGGTTTCGCCAAGCGTACGGCCGCGAAGGCACCCTGGACCCAGGCCTGGTACAGCTGGTTTCCGTTCCAGGCGCGGACGGAGGAGTCCGCGTCATGACAGGCGGTCGAGCAGAGCGCGGCGCCAGCGCTCGGTCTCGGCGATCTGGTTGAAGGTGAAGAGGTGCAGGCCCGCCACCTGGGCCGAGGGCACGGCGAGGGCCTCGGCGCCGCGTGCGAGCAGCCGCTCGGGCGAGTAGCCGCCGGGGGCCGCGAGGCGCAGGAACCAGGAGGGGTGCCGGGTCAGAAAGCGCGTCGACTCCCCCACGCCGATCTTCGTCGCCATGGACAGCAGCTTCGCCCGCTGCACCGGTCCTGGGACACCCACATGAACGGGCAGGGTCACGTCGCGGCGGCGTATCCGGGCGACCCAGTCACCCAGCACCCGCGGATCGAAGCAGAGGTTGCTGACGATGTACGTCGCGTGCGCCCGCTTGTCCCACATCGACTGGACGGTGAGGTCGTCATGGAGGAGCGGATGGCTCTCGGGGTAGCCGGTGATACCGACCCGGGCGAACGGGCTGCCCAACTCGCCCAGCCTGCGCAGCACCGGCAGCGCCCCGTCGTAGGCTCCGGCCGGTGGATCGGCGTCGCCCGCCGGGACGAAGACGTCGTCGACACCCGCCCCGCGGAGCCGGTCGATCACGTCCTTGAGATGCGCGTCGTCCCGCAGCAGCCGCGCGGTCACGTGCGGGACGACGCGGTAACCGTGCGCCGCGAGCCGGCCGGTGAGGTCGAGCGTCGGCTCCAATCCCTTGACGGGCGACGCCGTCACGGTGACGACGACATCGCGCGGGACATGGGCGAGAACCTTCTCCTCGGTCGACTTCGCCGGCAGCACCTCGTAGCGGACGCTGTCGAGCAGCGCGCGAAAGCCTTCGGCACCCAACGCCTACCCCGCCTGCGTCCCGGCGTCGCGGTGCCGGTAGTACACGGCTTCGGAGGGCGGCAGCGGTTCCCTGCCGAGGATGAGGTCCGCCGCCTTCTCCGCGATCATCATCACCGGCGCGTAGATGTTGCCGTTGGTGACGTAGGGCATCACCGACGCGTCGACGACACGCAGCCCCTCCACACCGTGCACGCGCATGCTGGTCGGGTCGACGACGGACCTCTCGTCGGTGCCCATCCTGCAGGTGCAGGAGGGGTGCAGGGCGGTCTCGCCGTCCTTGGCCACCCAGGCGAGGATCTCCTCGTCGGTCTCGACGGAGGGTCCGGGCGAGATCTCCCCGTCGTTGTACGGGGCCAGGGCGGGCTGGTCGAGCAGCTTGCGGGTGACCCGTATCGCCTCGACCCACTCGCGGCGGTCCTGTTCGGTGGACAGGTAGTTGAAGCGCAGGGCCGGGTGCTCGTCCGGGTCCTTGCTCCTGATCTTCACCGAGCCGAGGGCGTCGGAGTACATGGGCCCGACATGCACCTGGTAGCCGTGTCCTCCCGCGGGCACGGATCCGTCGTAGCGGACCGCGACGGGCAGGAAGTGGAACATCAGGTTGGGGTAGTCCACGTCCTCGTTGCTGCGGGCGAAGCCACCCGCCTCGAAGTGGTTGGTCGAGGCGGGACCCTTGCGCAGGAGCCACTGCAGGCCGATGAAGGGAGCCCGCCACTTCGCCAGGTACGGCTGCATGGAGACGGGCTGCTTGCAGGCGTACTGGATGTACACCTCCAGGTGGTCCTGCAGGTTCTCCCCGACACCCGGGAGATCGTGGACGACGTCGATGCCGAGCGCGCTCAGTTCCTCCGCGTTGCCCACGCCGGAGAGCTGCAGGAGCTGGGGGGAGTTGATCGCGCCGCCGCAGAGGATGACCTCGCGGGCACGCACCTGCTGCGGCTTGCCGCGGCCGCGGCGGTATTCGACGCCCACCGCCCGCTTGCCCTCGAAGAGGACCCGGGTGACCAGGGCGCGGGTCGTGACGGTGAGGTTGGGCCGCTTCCTCGCCGGCTTGAGGTATGCCTTCGAGGCCGACAGCCGGCGTCCTCGGTGGACGTTGCGGTCGAAGGCGGCGAAGCCCTCCTGCCGGTATCCGTTGACGTCGTCGGTGCGGGGCTGGCCCGCCTCCTGGACGGCCGCGAGGAAGGCGGTGAACAGCGGGTTGGAGGCGGGGCCACGCTCCAGGACGAGGGGGCCGTCGTGACCGCGGAACTCGTCGTCGGGGTCGGCCGCGAGACAGTTCTCCATCCGCTTGAAGTACGGCAGACAGTGCGCGTAGTCCCACGACTCCATGCCGGCGTCGGCGGCCCAGCGCTCGTAGTCCATGGGGTTGCCGCGCTGGAAGATCATGCCGTTGATGCTGCTGGAACCGCCCAGCACCTTGCCGCGCGCGTGGTAGACCCGTCGGCCGCCCATGTGGGGCTCGGGTTCGGACTCGTACTTCCAGTCGTAGAACCGGCTGCCGATCGGGTAGGTCAGTGCCGCGGGCATGTGGATGAAGACATCCCATGGGTAGTCGGGCCTGCCGGCCTCGAGAACCAGCACCCGGTTGCCGGCGTCCGCGGAGAGCCGGTTGGCCAGTGCGCTGCCGGCCGATCCGCCGCCGACGATGACGAAGTCGTACTGCAGAGGAGCCATGGTGCCTCGTCTCGCTCGTGCCGTAGATACGCGCGACATGCTAATACCAGTATCGCCATACGCACCAGGTTGCGAACCACGCAACTTAGTATCAGCGAATCAGCTCTGTGACCTGCAACGCTGTGGTTGATGTTTACTGCGCGTATAGTTGCGCTGTGAGCAACTACAGTCCAGATAGCGAAACGACAGGTTCACAGGCCGGAGGGGTCCAGTCCGTCGACCGCGCCATCAGCGTGCTGGAAATCCTGGCCCAGCGCGGCGAGGCCGGCGTGAGCGAGGTGGCCGCCGAGATCGACGTACACAAGTCCACTGCGTTCCGGCTGCTCGGCGCCCTGGAGGTGCGCGGTCTGGTGGAGCAGGCAGGCGAGCGCGGCAAATACCGCCTGGGCTTCGGCATCGTACGGCTCGCCGGCGCGGTCACCGGCAGCATCGACGTCACCCAACAGAGCCGCCCGGTCTGCGAGCGTCTGGCCGAGGAGCTGGGCGAGACCGTCAACATCGCCGTGATGCAGGAGCAGTACGCCATCAACCTCTTCCAGGTGCGTGGACGCGGCGCCATCACCGCATACAACTGGGTCGGCCAGCTGACCCCGCTGCACGCCACGTCCAGCGGCAAGATCCTGCTGGCCCACATGCCCGCCAAGAAACGCACGGCACTTCTGGCCGCGGCCGGCCTGAAGAAGATGGCCCCGGGCACCCTGACCGCGAAGACGAAGCTGGAGAAGAATCTCGCCGAGGTCCGGGAGCGCGGCTACTCCTGGACCCTGGAGGAGCTGGAAGAGGGCCTCCACGCGATGGCGGCACCGGTCCGCGACCGTGACGGAGAGGTCATCGCCGCGCTCAGCGCCTCCGGCCCCGCCTACCGGCTCACCGAGGAGCGCATGCACGAACTCGCCCCGCTGCTCATCCAGGGCGCCGATGAGATCAGCCACCGGATGGGCTACCTGGGCTGAGCCCGTGCGCCACCGCCGGGCATCGGCCCGCCGGAGGAATCCGCCGCCACTGCGAACACCCCCGCCCCCAGACGCCGCTGTACGAAGTCGTGGAACTCTCCGATGTGGTGCTCACTGGGCACCAGAACGCCGCCCTTGGCGTACAGCCGGGAACTCATCGCCGGCTGACAGCGCTCGCATGCGTCGAAGTCCTGCCGGTTGACGCGGTCGAAGAGCTCCACCGACCGGCTGACGTCCTTCCCGCTGTCGACGACGTGCGGGAGATAGAGCCAGTCGCACTCGACGATCGTGCGGTCCGCGGCGACCGGGTACATCCGGTGGAAGATCACGTGATCCGGCACGAGGTTGATGAACACCTGCGGCCGCACCGTGATCGCGTAGTACCGGCGGTCCTGATCCTCGGTGACCCCAGGGATGAGGTCCAGCCCCTCGGAGCCGTCGACGGTGAAGCCCTTCACCTCGGCGCCGAACTCCGCGCCGTGGCCCACGTAGAACTGGGCGGCGAACCCGTCGGCGAACTCCGGGAGCACTTCGGTGAGTTCGGGGTGGATCGTCGCACAGTGATAGCACTCCATGAAGTTCTCGACGATGAGCTTCCAGTTCGCCTTGACGTCATAGACGATCCGCCGGCCGACCTCGAGGTTCTCGATGTCGTAGTGCTCGATGGACTCGGTGTCGCCGAGACGCGCGACCACGTCCTGCACGACATCCTCGAAGGGAGGCGGATTCTCCGCGAGGCACACCCACACATAGCCGAGCCACTCGCGCGCCGCCACGCTCGCCAAGCCGTACTCCGTGCGGCCGACATCGGGCATCTTGGTGAGGTTGGGCGCCGCGACGAGCTTGCCCGTCAGGTCGTACGTCCAGGCGTGGTAGGGGCACTGGAAGGCGCGCTTGACCTCGCCGGTCGCCTCGGTGCAGAGCTTTGCTCCGCGATGCCGACAGACGTTGAAGAAGGCGCGTATCGACTGGTCCCGTGCGCGGGTGATCAGGATACTCTCGCGCCCCACCTCGACCGTCCGGAAGGCTCCGGGCCCCGCCAAGTCGGAGGAGCGCACGGCGCAGAACCACATGGCTTCGAAGATGCGCTCCTGCTCCTGGGCGAAGATCCCGGGATCCGTGTAGCAGGAGCCGGGGAGAGTGGCGATCAGGCTGTCCGGCAGGCTGGTCGAGGTCACAGTGCACTCCTCGGGACGTCATGGATCGGGTCATTCACACGCCGGGAAGAGTGACACCGGACGCTGTTTCGGATGAACAAACGCTGCGCGCGCAGTACGCAACAGCCGTACGGTTTGCCGCGTAAGGCAGTGTCAAGACACTGCGGCCGCGAGCTGCTTGCGCCACCGCATGAACAGCCGCGGCTGGTTCATCCCGAGCACGGCGACCGGCTGCCCGGCCCGCCGGTAGACAGCCAGGACATTGCGCTCGTCCGGGGCGCCTTCCTCAAGGGTCACGCTGTCGGCGGCTGCCGCGTGACCGACGAACTGGATCTTCACGCCGTACTGGTCCGACCAGAAGTACGGCGGCCGGGGCACGCCCGGCTCCACCGCGCCCCCCGCCAGCAGCATGGCAACGGCCGCATCGGGTCGCTCCCGCGCGCCGGTCCAGTGTTCGACGCGACGATGGGCGCCCGCGCGGGGGTCGTACCAGTTGGCACAGTCGCCGACCGCGACCACGCCCGCCAGGCTGGTGCGTCCGTCCGCACCACAGGTGACCCCGTTGTCGAGCGCGACGCCGGATCCCGCGAGCCAGTCGACGCACGGGCGTGCGCCGACACCGACGACGACGATGTCGGCGGGAATGCTGCGGCCGTCCTCGAGCAGGACGGCGTCCACCCTTCCCCGGACCCCGTCCGGGGGGAGCCCCGTCCCGCTTCTCCCCCATCCTTCGGCAGGACCTTCGGCAGAAGGGACACCCATCCCGCTGCGCTCGTCGCCGCTCAGACCCTTGACGCCCACGCCGCACAACAGCCGTACGCCGTGGTCCGCGTGGAGGGCGGAAACGATGCCGCCCATGGTCTCTCCGAGCGGTCCGGCCAGCGGCGTCGGCGCTGCCTCGATGACCGTCACGTCGAGTCCGAGAGCGTAGGCCGTGGAGGCCACCTCGGCGCCGATGAAGCCGCCACCGATGACGACCAGCCGTCCGCCCAGGGCCAGTTCGTCCCGCAGGGCGCGGGCGTCGTCCAGCGTGCGCAGGGTGTGCACGCCGGCCAGACCTTCCGTGCCCGGCAGCACGCGCGCGGCCGCGCCCGTCGCGATGACGATGCCGTCGGCCCGGACCTCCCGCCCGTCGGCGAGCCGCACGGCGCGGTGGGAGCTGTCGAGTCCGGTGGCGCGGGCTCCGAGCACCCACTCCGCCCGCAGATCCTCGTCGTCCGGCTCCAGCGCGAGATCGGCTTCATCCATGGTGCCGGCCAGGAACTCCTTGGACAGGGGCGGCCTGTCGTACGGACGGTGCACCTCGTCGCCGATGACGACCAGCCGCCCGTCGAACCCCTGCTTCCGCAACGAGCGCGCTGCCGACAGGCCGGCCAGCGAGGCGCCCACCACGGCCACTGTCCTCACGCGAGAATTCCGGCGAGCCGGCCTGCGACGCAGGGAGGCAGGTTGGGGGCGGCCGTGGACAGCCGGACGTAAATCATGCCGTCCTCGACGACGACCTCGTGCGTGCGGACGGGGCGCTTGGCCGGTGGGGCGTCGACGGCGCCGGTCTTCAGGTTGAACTTGGAGGCGTGCAAGGGGCATTCGACCTCGCAGCCCTCCAGCCAGCCGTCGGCGAGCGAGGCGTCCTGGTGGGTGCACGTGTCGTCAATGGCGAAGACCTCGCCGGCGTCGGTGTGGAACACCGAGACCGGCGGGTCGATGTCGAGCCGGAGGGCCTCTCCTCGCGGAAGATCCGCGAGTCGGCACGCGGGAATCATCATGACACCTCGGTGCGTATAGCGAAACGGAATGCGGTTAACGCAACGCCAGTTTGGAGGCGGCCCCAAACCCCTGTCAAGACGCCCGGAGAGCGAGCCGCCTCTCAATCTCACGTTGCTCATGGCGAAACTTCATGCACCAAAAGCAACACAACGATCGACGGGCCCACGGCGACTATCGCCGTCTTCGACATGATCAAGGTGGGTGCCGGTCGATGCGCTGCGCCGGTACGAGGAGACCTCGTGCAGGCGGTCAGAACCCGCGGTCGATCCACTCCTGGAGGTGCGGGGCCTCGGCGGCGACGGTGGTCGTCTCTCCGTGACCGGTGTGCACGACCGTGTCACCCGGCAGGGTCAGGAGCCGGTCCCGGATCGAGTCGACGATGGTTCCGAAGTCGCTGTAGGACCTCCCGGTGGCCCCCGGCCCGCCCGCGAAGAGCGTGTCACCGCTGAAGAGTGCCTTCAGGGCAGGCGCGTACAGGCAGATCGCCCCAGGGGCGTGGCCGGGGGTGTGCAGCACCGCCAGCTCGACACCCGCCACGGCGACGACCAGCCCCTCGGCGAGTTCACCGTCGGGCGCCCGCTCGGGATGGGTCTGTTTCCACAGTGACAGGTCGTCTCCGTGGAGCAGGATCGGTGCCCCGGTGCGCCGGGAGAGTTCGGGCGCTGCGTCGATGTGGTCATTGTGGGCGTGGGTGCACACGATGGCCCGCAGGGTGCGCCCGTTGAGCGCTTCGGCGATCGCCTCGGCGTCGTGCGCGGCGTCGATGACCACGGCCTCGGTGTCGTCACCGACGATCCACACGTTGTTGTCGACCTCCCACGTGCCGCCGTCAAGGGAGAACGTGCCCGAGGTGACAAGGTGTTCGATGCGGACTCCCGCCATCAGAAGGCCACCACCGAACGCAGCACGTCGCCGTCATGCATCCGCTCGAAGGCCTTCTCGACCTCGTCGAGGGCGATGATCTCCGTCACGAACGCGTTCAGGTCCAGCCGGCCCTGCAGATACAGGTCGATGAGCATCGGGAAGTCGCGGGAGGGCAGACAGTCGCCGTACCAGGAGGACTTCAGCGCGCCACCCCTCCCGAAGACGTCCAGCATCGGCAGTTCGAGCTTCATCTCCGGCGTCGGCACGCCGACGAGGACAACGGTGCCGGCCAGGTCGCGCGCATAGAACGCCTGCTTGTACGTTTCCGGACGGCCGACGGCCTCGATCACCACATCGGCACCGAAGCCGCCGGTCAGCTCGCGCACGGCCGCCACGGGATCACCCTGCCTGGAGTTCACCGTGTGGGTCGCTCCGATCCGGGTCGCGGTGTCGAGTTTCCGCTCGTCGATGTCGACGGCGATGATCTTGGCGGCTCCGGCGAGCCGGGCACCGGCGATCGCCGCGGCTCCCACCCCGCCGCAGCCGATGACCGCCACGCTGTCACCGCGTCCGACGTTGCCTGTGTTGACGGCGGCGCCGATGCCCGCCATCACTCCGCATCCGAGCAGGCCGGCGGCGGCCGCCGAGGCCCCCTGGTCGACCTTGGTGCACTGTCCCGACGCCACCAGCGTCTTCTCCGCGAACGCGCCGATGCCCAGGGCCGGAGACAGCTCGGTGCCGTCGGTCAGGGTCATCTTCTGCCGCGCGTTGTGGGTGTTGAAGCAGTACTGCGGTCGCCCCCGCCGACAGGCCCGGCACTGCCCGCAGACGGCACGCCAGTTGAGGATCACGAAGTCACCCGGGGCGATGTCGGTGACACCGTCCCCCACCGCTTCCACCACACCCGCGGCCTCGTGCCCGAGCAGGAACGGGAAGTCGTCAGAGATGCCGCCCTCGCGGTAGTGCAGATCGGTGTGGCAGACCCCGCATGCCTCGACCTGCACCAGCGCCTCGCCCGGACCCGGGTCGGGGACGATGATCGTCTCCAAGCTGACGGGTGCACCCTTCTTTCGCGCGACGACAGCGCGGACCTGGTGAGCCATGACTACTCCTCAGCCGGTACGAGACCCGAGTGGTACGAGATCCACGTCGAATGTTTCTCATTGCGGTACGCATCTCGCGTACCGCAACAAAGGATCGTGGAGGGGCGAGCGGTGGTCAAGGATGTTTCCGCTCAAATCCGGGACGACTGCGGGGCCGGAGTCGATTTCGGGACTCCAGCGGGCGGTCACCCGCACCGCGTCGACGGTCGAGGCGACGTCGTGTACGCGAACGCGTCAGGCGCCCGGCACGTCGGCAAGGACGGACACCGCGGACGTGGCCGCGTCCCGCAGAGGGGCCGGACAGAGCCGACCCGTCGCCGGGTCGGCCGACAACTGCCCGAGAATCGACTTCCGAGCCGGGCCCACAAGCACGGGATGGCGAGCGCCTCGACCTTGGCGAACCCCAGCCCCGGATCGAGGATGAGACAGTCCGGCGGCCCTGCGGCCCGCAGGGCCGCCTCGACCGTCAGTCGCAACTCGTCGACGACGCCAGTGCGACAGCGCCGTCCAGGGCCTTCGCCTGCATGTCGACGGAGCGCCTACGCCAGGGCATGACCACGTACGGCGTCCTGGCCTGCGCCGTCAAGGGCAGCACCCCGGAGCCGGCGAGCCTCCCGAGACAGCGTTGACCAGCCGTGCGCCGGCCTCGCTGGTGCGGGCGGCAACCTCAGCCCGCGTGGTGTCGACACTGACCGGTGCGCCGGCGGCCGCTGGTTCGTGCACGACCGGCAGAGCACGCCGCATCTCGTTATCGCCGAGGGAGTACCCGGCGCTTCCCTGGGCTTCCCGTCACCCCTCGCACCCCGGTGCCGCAGACCAGGCGAACGCCGTGATCGGCATGCAGGGACGAGACGGCCGCCGCCATGTCGGCCCGAGCGGACCGGAGAGCGGCATGGGCCCGGCTACGACGAGCGTCACCTCCAGGCCAAAGCCGCGAGCGGTCGAGGCCGCTTCCGCACCGACGAACCCGCCACCGACGACCACCCGTCGACCGCCGCGCACCAGATCGTCCCGCAGGGCCCTGGCATCGTCGAGCGTGCGCAGCACATCTACACCGGTCAGACCCTCGCTGCCGGGGAGGGCCCGGGCGGAACGGCTCCCGTGGCGACACGACGCCGTCCGCGTGCACCGCCTTCCCGTCGGAGAGCTGCACCGTGCGGGTCCCGGACTCCGAGGCCGACAGCTGTCGTGCCGAGGATCCACTCGCCGCCGAGACCCTCGCCGTCGGCCTCGAGGGCCCAGCTTGGCCTCGTCCATCGTGCCGGTGAGGACCTTCTCCGACCACCGCGGCCTGCTTTACGGGCGATGGCGCACCTCGCCGGTGGCGACCAGCCGGCGGTCGAACCTCTGCTCCGCAGCGAGCGCGCCGCCGACCGGCCGGCCGGCGAGGCACCCGCCACGGCCACTGCCCTCACACGAGACCCGTGGCGAGCCGGGCGGCGATGCAGGGCGGCAGGTTGGGGGCGTCCGTGGACAACTGGACGTAGATCATGCCGTCCTCGATGTGGACCTCGTGCGTGCGGACGGGGCGCTTGGCCGGCGGCGCGTCGACCATTCCAGTCTTCAGGTCGAACTTCGAGGCGTGCAGCGGGCATTCCACCTCGCGGCCCTCCAGCCAGCCGTCGGCGAGCGAGGCGTCCTGGTGAGTGCACGTGTCGTCAATGGCGAAAAGCTCGCCGTCGTCGGTGTGGAACACGGAAACCGGCGGATGGACGTCGAGCCGGTAGGCCTCACCTCGCGGCAGATCCACGAGACGGCACGTGGGAATCATCATGGCACCTCGTTGCATATGACGAAACTAGACTCGCTTTACGCAACAGAGTCTGCGGGTGGGTCCGGAACCCTGTCAAGACACCCGGGAATGTCGTGAACGGCAACTCCCGGGCTGTGCGCGACACAGTGGCCATCACTTGGCCCTCATCTGGGAATTCACCCCGGCTCCCCTCCTGAACGCGAAGCCGTTGCGGCGCACACGGGTTGAACAGCTTCCCGGGCCGCCGAGGGACGGTCACGCCGTGCGGGGCTTCTCTGCCCTCGGCCGGGGCCCCGACGCCCAGGCCGGCAGCCGGGAGGCCTTCAGTTCGCTCTCGTCCCTCTCCCGCTCCGGACCCCCTGGTGATGCCCGCGCCCGTATCGAAACGCAGCCGCGGCCCGCTGGGGCGGACACAGCAAGCCACCCCCTCCGCCGAAACGCGCAAAGCCGGGTGCGGCCTGCTGCGCCACGGCACCGGACAACCGGCCGCTCGCTCCCCTAGCGTGGCCGCATGGACCAGCGCATCTCCCTCGTCACCCTCGGCGTCCGCGACCTCGCCCGCGCCCGGCGCTTCTACGAGGCGCTGGGCTGGCGGGGACAGGAAGTGGAGCGAACCGTCTTCTTCCAGGCCGGCGGCCTCGCCCTGGTCCTGTGGGACCGCGACCTCCTGGCCGCGGACTGCGGCCTGCCGCCCGGAGCGCCGAGGCCAGGCGGCCCGGACGGCGGCGGGTTCGGCGGCATCGTCCTGGCCCACAACGTCCGTTCGCGCGCCCAGGTCGACGAGCTGCTCGCCGCCGTGGAGACAGCCGGCGGCACCGTCACCAAACCCGCCGCCGTCAACGCCATCGGGTTCTACTCCAGCGCCTTCATCGACCCGGACGGGCACGCCTGGGAAGTCGCCCACAACCCGGGCTTCCCCCTCGCCGCGGACGGTTCGCTGACCCTGCCCGACTTCGGCACAGGCCCCACGCCTCGGGAAGGAAGCGGCCCATGAGGTTCGAAGACACCTACGTCTCCCGGGAGGACCGCTTCTCGCTGGGCATAGAGGCAGACTCCGGCCGGTGCTACCTGGCCATTCCCGTGAGCACAGGCGTCGTCGACTACGAGGAGCACTACGAACTCCCCGAGGAGCGCTACCGCAACTACCTGGCCGACCCGCGCGCCGCACTCCCCATCGCCACAGCATGCCGACACCACGAGCACGACAACCTACTGCTCCTCCAACCAGGCCAGAACCGGGGCACCCCTGCCTGACACGCCCCCCTCTCCCCTGACGGTGAGGTCGGCGCCGGTGGCGGCGTCACGCTGGGTGTGGCCGACGCCGTGCCAGTCCAGGCACATGACGGTCGCGTCGTCCTGCAGGTGGCCGTTGTTGGCGTCGACGACCGCCGCGATGAGGGTGCGGGCGGCTTCGCGGGGATGCAGCTCGCGGGTGCGCACGATGAGGTCCGACAGGTCGAGGCTCTTGGCGTTGCGCTCGAGCATGCCGTCGGTGAGCATCACCAGCCGGTCGCCCGGACGCAGGTCCAGCGTTTGGACCCGGTAGGCGTGGGAGACCTGGAAGCCGAACGGCAGATCGACCTTCGGCGTGATCTTCTGGACCTGTCCGTCCCGCATGCGCAGCGGCCAGGGGTGCCCGGCGTCGAAAATCGGTCTTGCCGTCGACCAGTCTGATACGCAGCAGCTGGCCGGTGACGTAGGCCTGGCGGCCGTGATCCCGCAGGGCATGGTCGGCCTGGCGGGCCTGTTCGTCGAGTCCGGCACCCGCCCGACGCGCGCGGCGCAGGGCGCCCACCAGGAGGGTGGCCAGCAGTGCGGCGTCGACGTCGTGACCCATGGCGTCGGTGACGGAGAGCTGGACGGTGTCCCGGTCGATCACGTAGTCGAAGGTGTCACCCCCGACGTGGTCGGCGGGCTCCAGGGCGCCGGCGAGCGCGAACTGCGCTGCCTCACACGCCAGCGAGGCCGGGAGCAGCCGGTGCTGGATCTCCGCGGCCACAAGCTCAGCGGGGTGGTGCGGCGGCCCCACTGGTACACGTCGGTGAAGGACCGGTTCGCGATGACGATGTACGCCAGAGCATGCGCGGTCTCGCCGATCTCGCGCATCACCTCCGCGTCCGGCGCCGCGGGAAGGAACAGTTCGAGAAGCCCGATGGCGTCCCCGCGGTTGGTCACCGGGGCAACGATCCGCACCAGCGCGCCCTCACCCTTGTCCTCCACCCTCGGCCGCTGGGTGCGGATCACGTCGTCGTACAGGGTGCCCCGCAGGGGGATGCGCCGGGCGGTCTCAGCCGTTTCGACACTGCCCGCCGCCCCCAGCCGTACGACCGAACTGCCGGTGAAGTCTGTGATCAGGAACGACACAGAAGCGGCCCCGAGGTGCTCCTTGAGCATGCGCGCGACCACGTCGAGGGACTCAACGGGCGCCGCGGCCTCCGCCGCCTCCAACGCCCCCGGCAGAGTCATCGGCTTACCCTTGCGCGAAAGACCCGCGCCAAGCGCGGCACCGGACAGGTCATATTGCACCACGGGACCCCAGGGCCCCTCAGCCCCTCAGCCCGCCCGGCGCGACGCCCCTCTCGGCCGCTCATGCGCCGCCCGTTCCTGCCAGCGGGCGGTCCCACCCGCAATCCCCGTGTTGATCAGGCGGTACCCACTCGAAACTCTGTGACTGCCAGACGCCCTGTCAGAACCGGCTGTCGGTCAGGCGGGGGTGACGGTTCTGGCGGTGACACCCAGGGCGGGACAAGGAAGGCGAGAGTGCGCCGCAGTGTCCCGAGCAGGAATGCGGGCATCCTAGGGCGCGTACGCCGTCCGTCCCCATGCGCAGAGACTGATGATCACTCCTTGGGGCCGTGTGCTCAGTCGTCGGCGACTTGCAGGGCCAGCGCGTAGTGCTCACCGTCCGTTCCTGCGAGCAGGCTGTCGAACAGTGGAGTAAGCCCGTTCACGGCCCCGCACCCGGCGTCGTGGGTGGTCCACCGGCTTGCCTCCGGTCCGAGCAGGGACACCACCCGGTCCGCCGCGCGCTCGGCGGCCTCGACGGGCAGGTGCCGGTGGCTCGGCCAGACCAGGTCGACCGCCGCGACCCGGACCAGGAACGCGGCGGCCCCGTGCGTTTCCACCGGTTCCAGTGCGGCGGAGATCTCAGGGACGGACGGCGGGATGTACCCGAGCAGGAACCGCTGCCAGGCCCCGTCCACCGCGACCCCGGCCAGCAGCGTGCGGATCCGGGCCGCCAGCTCTGGCAAATCGGGGTCTGGCTCAGAAAACCGCCCGGTCGTCACGTACACCCGCATCGGCGTTGACAGCTCTGCCATGCCGGCTTCCAGCTCGGTCAGGACCCCCACGGACGTCACAGCGGGATTCTGCCGTACTCCCCTACTCGCCCCTCCACCGCCCCCGGGCCCACCAGGCGCTGTGGATGTCTCCAAGTGATGTCCGTAGGGTGCCCCTTGCGAGCTGCGAGCGGCCAAACGGCTCCCGACGGTGCGAACCCCCACCGCGGCATCCTCCGTCAGCTGTGCGGCACAACCGCCACAGGGCAAGAGGCGTGGTGGATCACGGCATGGGTGACCGACCCGATGTGGGAGCCCTTGGCCGCCCTGCGCCGGCCGACGACCACGAGACGCGCGTCCGACGCGGCCTCGACGAGGTGCTCGGCTGCCCGCCCGGGAGCGGACGTCTCGGATACCTCCACCGCCGGGAACTTGTCCCTGAAGGGGCGTACCGCGCCCGCGAGCGCCGACGCCATGTCGGCGTCGGCGGCTGCTTTGCGGTGTTGGGGGAACTGGTGCCACGTGTGCACGATCTGCAAGGGGACGCCCTGCCGACCGGCGAAGTCGAACGCGAACTCAAGGAGTTCACTGTTGACCTCGCTCACATCGAGACCGAGGACCACCTTCTGATGACCGCTGCCACCGGAGGCACCGGACCTCTCCTCCCCGTACCCCGGGCGCACCAGTACCACCGGACGCTTCGCGTCCGCGATGACCTCCTGTCCCACCGAGCCGACGATGAAGCCGCGGACGCTGCCGAGCCCGTGCGACCCCACAACCAGCAACTCCGCCTCCGAGGCGGCAGCCAGCAGCACATTGACGGGGGCGTCCTCGATCTCCTTCGCGGTCATGGCGAGATCCGGCCGCTGTGCCCGGATACGCTGCTCGGTCGCCCCGAGCACGCTCTCTGCCTGGCCGGCACGGTCCGCGTGCGACACCTTCACCGCCCCCAACTGGTGCTGCGCCCATCGCGTGGCGTACACCAGTTGCAACTCGGTACCGCGCAGTGCCGCCTGGTCAGCGGCCCAGTCCACTGCGGCCGCACTTCCTTCGGAGCCGTCCACTCCCACGGTGACAGGTCGGGACATGCCGCTCTCCTCGCCTCGGGGCTGTCGCAAAAGGGGCCGCCATGCGGGCCGGCCCATGGGCATCCACGCGCGAAGGCGCCCGATCAGGAAACTACCGAGTCCCTGCACACACCCCGGCGCTCTGCGTTCGGCGACGCAACCGAAGTGCCCCATCTGGCGCATCCCGCCGGGCACAACCAGCAGCGAGCTCGGCGGTCGCTGCGACCGCGACCCCTGCACACGCCGCGATGACGACCGACGCGACAGCCGTGAACGCCGACCACTTCACGCCATAGACCGAAGTCCACTGCTCGGCCGGTGACGCAGACCTGCTGCGCTCCCCTCGGGCCGGAACCGCGGCACCCCGTCTGGCACGCCCCGCCCGCCAAGGAACCGCGTCCGACCGGGCGCCGGCGCCGGAGCCCTCGGACACGCGCAGCCGAAGCAACTCGACGAAGGTGAGCGGTCGATCGCCGTGCCCCACGCGTTTCTCGATGACTGGACCAGCCGATGTTGCATGAGAGGTGCGACGTCGGGCATTCGGGTCTCGAGCAGGAAGCGCCAGCCATACTGCGAAGAGCAGGTCCACAAGCTCGCTCTAACCTGTCCCGGCGTCGGGAGCGCCGCCGGGCGGGTTGGAATCAGCGCCCCCTCGGTTGGGGCGGGTTGGTTGCTGGCTGAAGGTGGCGGCATCGGCTTCAGCTGCGTCGGCGAGGGCTTGCGCTGCGGCTTCCGCGGCTTGTGCCGCATCATTGGCGGCAGCATGGTCGGCCATCTCATCCGAGGATGTCGCGCGGGTGGCCGGCGACTGGGGCAGCACTTCGCTGAAGGCGCGGGAGACGCCATGCAGAGCGGCGGTGACCTCGCTGGGGATCACCCAGAAGGTGCTGCCCGGGCCTTGCGCGAGTTGGGGCAGCGTCTGCAGGTACTGATAGGCGAGCAGCTGCGGATCGGGGTCGTTGCGGTGCACAGCCTGGAAGACCTCGTCGATGGCTCGCGACTGTCCCTCGGCCTTGAGAATCTCGGCGGTTCGGTTGCCTTCCGCGCGGAGGACGGCAGACTGTTTGTCCCCTTCCGCTGTGAGGATCTGTGATTGCCGTTGCCCTTCCGCCCCGAGAATCGCGGCACGCTTGTCACGCTCCGCCCGCATCTGCTTCTCCATCGCGTCCTTGATGGACTGCGGGGGGTCGATGGCCTTGATCTCCACTCGGTTGACTCTCAGCCCCCATTTCCCGGTCGCCTCATCCAGCACACCGCGCAGCTGGCTGTTGATGGTGTCGCGTGAAGTGAGTGTCTTCTCCAGGTCCATGGATCCCACCACGTTGCGCAGCGTGGTGACGGTGAGCTGCTCGACTGCTTGGAGGAAGTTGGCGATCTCATAAGCAGCTGCCCGTGGGTCGGTGACCTGGAAGTACAACACGGTGTCGATTTCGACGACGAGGTTGTCCTCGGTGATCACCGGCTGAGGCTTGAAGGAGACGACCTGCTCCCGCAGATCGATCACCGGATAGACGCGGTCGATGTAGGGGATGACGACGTTGAGGCCGGGCTTCAGTGTCCGGCGATAGCGGCCGAGCCGTTCGACATTGCGAGCCCGAGCCTGAGGCACGATGCGGACCGCGCGCACCACAGTGAACACGGCGAAGACGGCGACGAGCAGCCCAGCGATGAGAAACGCCGATGCCTCCATGCTCACTCCCGGGGATAGACGAGCGCAGTGGCGCCCTTGATCTCGATGACATCGACGCTCGTACCAGGAGGAATCACCAGCGTCTCGTCATAAGCGCGGGCCGTCCATTCCTCACCGCCGATACGGACCCTGCCTCCTTCGCCGGTCACTTCCGAGAGGGCGCATGCGGTTGTGCCAACCAGAGCGTCCACCCCGAATCGTTCACCTTGCGGCCGGGCCAGGTGACGCAGAGCGATGGGGCGCACGAACAGCAGGCTGGCCACGGCTACAACGGTGAACAGCAGATACTGCAAAGGAGTCGGCAGCCCGAGCGCCGCGAAAGGGGCGGTGACCAACGCCGCACCCCCGAGCAGGGCGAGCGCTGCGGTGAGAGTGAAAATCTCAGCCACGGCCAGGACCGCTGCGATGATCAACCACATCAACCATGGATCCATCGCGTATGCCTCCCAGCGTGCAGGGCGTGTCCGAGGAGCTGGAAAGGAGCCGCCCCTCGAACGCGGTGCCGCTTCGCAATGCCACTGGTTCACCGGCAGGACCGGTTGCCATCGCAAAGCATGTTGCCCTATTAGATGTTATTTGCCCATTTATTCTCCTGTGGAACCTGGCCTCGATCGATCCGGTCCGGCAGTCGCTGCGCGCTGTCCCCGCCCCCTGCCCCTGGCGCACCTCAGCGCAATGCTGCTGTCACGCCCTCGCCGCCGTCTGGCCAGCCCTGTCCCCTGGGAGGTCGAGCCGAGGTCCAGAGCACGGCGACCGCTCTGGACCTGCTCGGGATGGCGTAGTGCAGGATGCGGCAGCGGATGAGGGAAAACAGTCCGAAGAGGCTGGTCAGGTGCTCGATCCGATTCAGGGCCCCAGCCCGCCAGAGGTGAGCGGTCCTCGATGGCCTCCAGCACTCCCAGCAGAGCTGGGGCGGCCTTGACGAGGGCGTCCCAAGGGGTGCGGGGGGCTTGCAACCAGTCGGCGCGGGTGTCGCGGATCAGGGACGACCGGGTCGAAGAGCGTACCGGGCACGACTCCTTCGCAGAGGTCGATGAGCTGCCGGGTGAGCTGGCCGCCTCGCCTCATACCCAGCGAGAAGGGCGTGTTCAGCGGCGGGTGAAGCGGTATCCGGCGTGGTGCAGGCTGCCGTCCTGGAACTCGCCGAAGGCCCAGAAGCCCAGGTCGTCGAGGTAGTCGAAGCGGTTGCCGGTGATCCAGTAGCGGCCCTGATAGGCGCTGGGGCGGTCCCCGCGCGCCTCGTCGTAGCGCCCGTCGGGCAGCAGTTCCTGGCGCACGAAGTCGTTGTCGTCGACCCACATCCCCAGGAAGGGGTGCGCCAGGTCGTGGGCAGGCGCAGCTTGTGGGGTCGGCGCGGTGGTGGTGTCAGTTGTGTCGAGATGACAACCGTCATAGAGGCGGACCTGTCCGCCGGTGACCAGGATGTCAAGGTGAGTGCCCCGTGCCGGTACCGCGCCGACAGGGGTTGCGGGGGCATCGGCCAGGCGCAGGACGGCGATGTCGGCGGCCTGGCCGGGGGTGAGGGTTGCGCTCGTGTGCGGCGTCGTGAAGTCGGCGGTTGCGGGCAGAACCAGGGTGCCCGCGCAGTCGACGACGATCATGTCGTCGTCGCCGGCCGCGGTCAGCAAGCCGGGGCCGATTCCCACGATCACGGTGCCGCCGATCAGGACGTCGGCTTCCTGCCAGTCGCCCAGGAGCGGATTGCCGGTGATCACGGTGCCGCCGGTCAGCAGTATCGGTCGCCCTTCGGGGGCGCGTAGATAGCGTAGAACGCTGTCGTGGCGGCGTGGGCTCATCCCGGAGATGGTGGTCGTGTCAGCACCTGCTTCGGTCCTCGGGAAAACCTGTGCGGGATGGGTGATGACCCCAGCGTCGGCCCATCTGATGACGACAACCAGGCCGCCGTTTACCTAGGTTCAGCGCACCCAGCCTCGCGCTCGACTGATCCGGCGTAACAGCGAGCTCGATGGCACCACGGGCGACGAGATCAGCGACATCGCGCGCGGGATCGTCTCGTGGCTCAAAGGCCGGCGCGGCCCGGCGCAGGGGCCAGCCGTCCTCGACGACGCAGCGGGCCAGACGCAGCCGTCCGGTCTCGGTCAGGGGTGCATTACGGTGTGGCACGAGGGCCTTTCGTCGCTCGGTGCAGATGTCGCAATCCACACCGAACCCGGAAGGCCCTCACCCGTTCAAGATCACTCTCCAGTGATCGCTGTCACCAACCTTTATGGACAGAACACCTAGCGCGCCACGCGGTAGCGGAGGTAGACGAATTTCGAGCTCAATGTGCGAGTCTCGACGAGTTCGAGATCCACCCGGCGCTCGCGCTGAGCGAAGAACGGGATGCCACCGCCGACCAGCACCGGGTAGACGATGACCCGGTACTCGTCGATCAGACCCAATGCGGCGGCCTCGGCGGCGAGGGTCGCGCCGCCGATCGCGATTTCGCCCTCCCCCGGCTCGGCTCGCAACCGCTCGATCTCCTCCGCCAGGCCGCCGGAGACCAGGCGGGCATTGCCCTGCACCGCCGACAGCGTGGTGGAGAACACCACCTTGGGGAGCGGCTTCCAGAGCGCGGTCCACTCGCGATCCGAGTCGTCGAGCGATCGATCCTGGTCGGCGGTCTCCCAGTACAGCATCGTCTCGTACAGCCGTCGGCCCAGCAGGTGGACGCCGACCTGTCGAATCTCGTCGATCCAGAAGCGAAAGACCTCCTCGTCGGGGGCCGTCCAGTCGAAGCCGCCGTCCGGCCCCACGATGTAGCCGTCAAGTGAGACGCTCATCGAATAGGTCACGCTGCGCATCAGAAGCCTCCTCGGGAACCGGTTCGACACTACGACCGCCGGACGCCGCAGAACTCATCGCGACTCACGGGATCACCTGGACTGAGTCGGTTCCTTCTGAGCTTGGCGTCCCGGCGTGCCCCAGCGTCATGCCGAGGCTGGTTTGGTCGGATGCGGTTACAGGAGAATCCGCCGGACGAAGGCGAGGAGGGCCACCAGAACCGGTTGCACGGAAGCCAGACTCGGCCCCCCGCCGGTGTTCCCGGCCGGAGCGGCGTAGGCAGACGCTGCTGCCGTGGTTGTCAGGATGACGGCGGAGGTTCCCAGGGTCGCGGCTACACGCGTGATCTGTCGCATGCCGGAACAAACGACAAGAACCGTGAACAGTTCGCCACTCGAGCAGTGACGTCACCGGAATGGCCTGACGAGGCGTCTGGACCAAACTCCTCGACGAAGCCGCGTTCACCAGCATCAGCACCCGTCTGCTGCCCGCCCCGCCAACGGGCCATACACCGCTGACACCCTGCTGGCGACCGCCTTTGAAGCCCTGAACTTCATGTGCACGAGAGCGTATTCCGGCTCAACTTCCGTCCAGCAGCCGCTTTGCCTGACGGCTGAACGTCTCCGGTCGACCTCACGGGCTGAGCCACGGACGTTTGATTCCGAACGGCACCTGAGCCCCTTGGCTGGCCCAGCTGGACAGCAGTGGGCAGTGCTGGACAGCCACAGACCCTCCAAAGCCTGGCGAGTGGACACCGCCTGACGCGAGTCTGTGTGCCAGGACGAGGCAGCGCGCCAAAGTCCTCGGCCTAGAACGGCTCTGCCGCTCACCCAGTCGCCGAAACCCTCGCACCTGCCCGGCAACGTCTCCGACAAAGCCGCAGCACACCCGAAGGAGCCTCAACCATGACGTCCCGCCCACTCCGTACCTTGACTGTGCTGGCCATCGCCGCGGCCCTCTGCGCCACCGCCTCCACCGCCTACGCCGCGCAGGACACCGACCGGCATGCGCCAGGATCGTAACCGCCTGGGCCCGTGCCTGGAACGGCACCAACCCCCAGGCACTCGGCGCCTTGTTCACTGCCGACGGCACCTACACCGACGAAGCCGTGCGCGTCACCTTCCGTGGCCGCAAGGAGATCGCAGGGTGGAAGGCCCGCGCCGACACACTCATCGACAACGTCCACGTCACCATCCGCGCCACCCACCGCGACGGCGACCGCATCACCGTCCGAGCCGTCTACTCCGGCCACCTCAAAGGTGCACCCACACACGCTCGCCACCAACACACAAACGCCGCGCTCACAGCCGGCGAGAGGAGGACGCCCACCAGCACGGGCCGGCCACGAAAGGAGACCTCGTGGCCGGCCAGTTGCCGCTTCACCGACCGCACCAGAGCGAGCACCACGAAATGCCTAACTGACCGTTACAAAATCAGGTTCGTGGACGCCAACTGTGACGGGGGCTTGCTGACCCCGTCGAACAAGGCTGGCTACCCCCGGCTTGCCAGGACCGTTACGCCATTCCGACACCAGTGCCGCGCGGCCCGGGCTCCGGGGCCCTGACCGGACACCTGGTGAAGGCAGTGCTACCCAGGACGATGAACGTTCCGGGTAACGTGCAAGGGCGGCAGCGACGAAGCTGCCGGGAAGGCCGCAGGTCTCCGCCGTCTCAGGCTGCGGCCGTCGGGTTCGCCGATTCGGCGGTGCGGCGGTATTCGGCGTTGATGCGCTGGGCTTCTTCGAGTTGGTCTTCGAGGATGACGATGCGGCAGGCGGCGTCGATGGGGGTGCCGTGGTCGACGAGTTCGCGGGCGCGGGCGGCGATGCGCAGCTGGTAGCGGGAGTAGCGGCGGTGGCCGCCGTCGGAGCGGAGCGGGGTGATGAGGCGGGCTTCTCCGATGGCGCGGAGGAAGCCGGGGGTGGTGCCGATCATTTCGGCGGCCCGGCCCATCGTGTAGGCGGGGTAGTCGTCGTCATCGAGACGGCCGTACGAGTCGTCTGCTGTCATTGCACCTCTCTGTGGAACGCTTGGAGGGGCCCTGGTGCCATTGGCACCAGGGCCCCGAAGGAACTGCTACACCATCTGCCGGCCCTGGTACTGCGCCGGCCTACTCGTTCCGCACGCCCACCCGGGAGAGGGCGGGGAATGCGGGGATCGCGGTTGCGTGACCGGAGACCACCTCGCTATCGATGTCCTGCGGTACCCGGACTCAACACTCCGCCCGGGCGATCCTGATGGCGCCTGGCTCCTCCGTTCTTCCCTCTGGGATCACTTACCTACTGCTGGTACTGCTCTACTGCGTACTGCTGATGATGCGAACTGCCCTTACAGGTACTGCCACTGCGGTACTGCTCACGGCGGCCCCTGATCACTGCGGGCCACCCGGTCCGGCCGTCAGCCCCGTCGCCATCCTGCAACCGCTCCGGCTTCGGAACTCCACCACCGCACCGTCCTGCAACTGCGGTACTACTGCCCGGCAGTTCGTCTCTGCCGGGCCTCACTGATCTCGACTACGAGAGAAACCATAGCCACACCACCACCCAATGTCTACTCCAGCCGCCATAGATTTCCGCGCGTTCAGCGGTCAGGTAATCGAGCCCTGTCGGGTTAGGGGGCCGCGAGCGGGGCACAACGGGCGGGTAGGCAGGATCGGGCATTGACGAGCCAGAACCAGGGTGAACCTGATGGACACGATGTGCGTCGACGCCACGACTATCCGCTCCGCGACCCCCGTCGCGGACGCGCGCGAGACCACCCGGGCCTTCCTCGAAGGACTCTGGCAGCCGGCCGTCGACTCAGAAGCGGCCGACACCGCCGTCCTGGTCGTCTCCGAACTCGTCACCAACGCCCTGCGCCACGGCGGCGGCACCTACCTCCTCCGTCTGACCGCCCACCCCGACCTCATCGAGGTGGCCGTCGACGACCCCAGCTCCCGGGCACCGCGCATGCGCACCCCCGACCTGAACAGCGGCACCGGAGGCTTCGGCTGGGCCATGGTCAACCACCTCGCCCGCGCCACCGCAGTGACCCGCCGGCCGTCCGGCGGCAAGACCGTAAGCGCCCTCCTCGCCCGGTAGCACCGAGACAGTCGGCGGAAGCGGCCGGGATCACGGATTCGGGAAAGGATCGGTCGCTGAACAGGTGCGACACGCTCGTGGCGCCCGTCCCCGCTCGTCCAAGCAGGTGCAAGCGATAACGCGTTGCGCGCCCTTCGGGATCGGCCACCGGCGCGGGCGCCGCCGAGACATCCTCGCTGGTTCCGGTATCGAACTCTCCGGCTTGCGGTGATCTTCGGCTTGCACCTGCCTGTGCTTGGCGTGGGTCGCGCCCCCCTCGGTGGCGGACTCCCACGGATCGAGCCCCGGCAGGGGCCAAACGGTTCTCAGGGCGCAGCGAAAACGCTCTGCCGCACGCAGACGTGACATCGTGGAAACACCGATATCGGACATGTTGGTTGGCATGCGGGCAGGTGGAAATCGTGAACGGACCCGTCATCGACTACCAGGTCGTTTTCCAGGCCCTGCCGGGCGCGGTCGCACTGCTGACGCCGGACCTGGTGTACGCGGACGTCAACGAGGCGTACCTCTCGCTGTCTGGTCGCAGCCGCGACCAGCTCGTTGGCCGCTACGTATTCGAGGTGTTCCCCGACAATCCCGGCGACCCCGCCGCCACCGGTGTGCGCAACCTGCACGCATCGCTGCGACGCGTGGCAGCCACCGGGGAGCGCGACGCCATGGCCCTGCAGCGCTACGACGTGGCGGACCCAGAGCGGCCCGAAGTATGGCAGGAGCGGTATTGGAGCCCGATCAACGTCCCGGTCTTCGCCCCGGACGGCACCGTGACACTGCTGCTGCACCGGGTCGAGGAGGTCACCGAACTCATCAAAGCCCGCGGCGGCCGCGGCGGCGGGGACCGCACCGAAGTTCTTGAAGCCGAGCTCTACACCCGCGCCCGGGAGCTGCAGGAAGTCAACCAACGCCTGCGCCAGTCCCATGCCCGTGAACGCGAGGTCGCCCTCCACCTCCAGCAGGCGATGCTGCCCGCGCCGCGCCCGCTCGGCCACCACCGCGCGGCCGTCCGCTACCGGCCCGCCACGGGTGCCTTGAACGTGTGTGGCGACTGGTACGACCTCGTCGACCTGCCCGAGACAGGCCGCACCGCCGTCGCCGTCGGAGACGTCGTCGGCCACGGCCTTCGGGCGGCCGGAGTCATGGGTCAGCTTCGCAGCGCCCTGTCCGCCGCCTCCCGCGTCGCCGAGGGTCCCGCCCAAGCCCTGGAGGTCCTCGGCCTGTACGCCCGGTACGTCGACGGCGCCGAATCCACGACCGTCGCGTCCGTTTACATCGACTGGAACAGCCACACCCTCACCTACAGCAGCGCCGGCCACCCCCCACCGGCACTGTGCCACCCCCATGGCACCGTCACCTTCCTCGACCAAGCCACCGACCCCCCGCTCGGAACCCGCCCCGAACACGTCCCCGGACCCCAGGCCCAGACCACGTTCGCCGACGGCTCCGTCCTCGTCCTCTACACCGACGGCCTCATCGAACGCCGCCGAGAAGACATCGACACCGGCATCCAGCGCCTCGCCGACTCCCTCGCCCGTCACCACCGCACCGCCGACCCGGACACACTCGGCGACGCCCTCCTGGCCGACCTGATCCCTCCAGCCGGCCTCACCGATGACACCGCGTTGATCGTCGTGCGTCTGTGACCGGGAATCAGCCCCGCCGGCCCCGCCTCCCCTTCCATGCAGGGCGCGCTCACATTTCCGAGGCTGCGGCTCTCTCGGCCAGGTGGTGCCGGAGTACTCGTGCCTTCGTGGTCACCGAGTGGTCGGTCAAAGCCTTGCAGTGTGCTCGGAGCCGATGAGTCGTGGATCCAGAATGCGATGGAGCCGATAAGCCGCGGGCCGAAATCCCCGGCCCGGCCAGAAGACGGACGACAGAAGGTTCGCCGCCCGCCAGTCGGTGACGCAGACGGCGAATCCCTGGCGTGCTACGTCAGCCAGCGCCTGTTGGGTCAGCCGAAGCCCAACTCCCGTGCCTCGAGCGTACGGAGCCGTCGCGGCCAGAAGCAGTTCCACTGATCCGCAGGGTTTGAGGATCGAGGACTCTTCGTCAGGAACAGGTCGCATGACGGTGAACCCGTCGATGCCGTCAGGCCCGTCGGAGACCCAGTAGGCCACGGCCGGATCGTGCAACAGTTCCAAGTGGCCGGACCGCAGGAGGTCCCACATCGGCCGGTCAGTGAATGCGAACACTGGCGGTGCCGCATGTGCCTCGTTGATGAGGCCGAGCAGTGGCTCCAGAGCATCGATATCGGCAGGACCTGCGCGGCGGACGCCCGGCAGCGATGTCGTCACCTCGGGCACCGGAACGTCCATGATCGCGTGGACCTGCTCATGAGCAAATCCGAGCGTCAGCCACGATGAGAGATCGGCAGCGGGTGTCACCGTGTAGTGGTGCAGGCGCCCGTCGGCAAGCCATTCGCCCGACAGGTGGGCGTACAGCCACTGCAGAACCCCCGGGCCCACATCCAGCGCGTAGGAGGCATGCTGTGGCTGTGTCCAGCAGTGACGCCCTCGCTGCCCATCACCCGCCCGCGCCAGCAGATAGCCGACCACAGAGTTCCCCTGGATCGCGACCGCACCGCGAGCCCCGGCCTCCCACTCCTGCTGCACAAGGGTCCGGCATTCCCCTCTCTCACCAAAGCGCTCGCCCAGGGCCGGTTCGCGCACAAGGTCACGCCGGTAACGTGCAGCAAGGAGCGCTGCCGCATCGTCGAAATGGGCTGAGCTGAATGCCTCGATCACGAAGGGACGGCTGCGGTCGGCAGATGAAGTAAGCAAATGGGGCCCGATCTGGCGTGAAGTATGACAACAGCAGCGATACTTGCATTTCCTGTCAGGCTCGTCTGGAGTACACGCTACTCACCTTCCCTGGTGGCCACCCCCGCTTCATAGGCAGGCAGGCCCGGACGGTTGGTCCGAGCTCACAGCGTGGCCGGCCGGCCCCGACTTCCCCTCCTCAGCCCCTCTCCGACGAAAGGGTGGGAAGGCGGAGGGTGTGCGGTGTCGGGGTGCGCAAATGCGCGCCGCCGCGCACCGGGCCGGCTACCCCATTGTCCGGCCGGTCGGCGGCGTGTCCTGGGGTCAGGGGAAGGTGCGTGGTGTGACCGTGATGAGCAGCTGTGCGCAGCGCGGCGATGACAGCCGTGGTCGTAGGGTTCGCAGTGTCGGTGTGACGCGTCGCGGCGAACAGCAGGCGGTGGATCGGGTGATCCTCGATAGGCGACGCATGGATACCGGGTGTGGTCGGGTCGATGGCCGTCTCGGGGATGAGCGCGGTGGCGAGTCCGGCCTGGGCGAGGGTGAGTTGGGCCGCGATGTCGGTGGTGACGTAGGGCGTTGAAGGCGTGAAACCGGCTTGCTGGCAGGCGTGCAGGATGGCTTGTCCACAGTCCGTGGCCGGTGGCGGCACGGCGAGGCTGTGGGTGGCCAGTTCCCGCAGGGAGATGGGTCGTCCGTTGGCTCGGTCTGCCGCGGTGACGACCAGCAGTGGATCATCGAGCAGTCGGTAGGTGTCAACGCCCCGGGGCGTGGCATCGGGCATGTGGTGATATCGCTGTCCGAGCACCACATCGACGGTGCCGAGTGGAAGTTCGCGTAGTTGCGCCTGGTCGGTGACGAGGCAGGTGACGGTGAGCTGCGGGTGTCGCGAGGCCAGTGCGGTCAGCGCGGGGGCCATGATGCGGGCGACGGTCGACGGCAACGCGGCGAGGGTGGCGGTAATGCCGACTGTGCCTTTGACCGCCGCGACGGCGCTCTCGGCCTCCTGCACGGCGTCGAAGATCCTGTCGGCGTGATCGACGAGCACCCGTCCGGCCTCGGTCAACGCCACAGTGCGTCCGTCGGGGCGCAGCAGATCCACTCCGACTTCGCGTCGCAGCGCGGACAGTTGTTGGGACACGGCCCCGGCGGACAGGGCCAGTGACTGCGCAGCTGCTGCGATGGAGCCACGCGCGACGACGGTCTTGAGCATGTGCAGACGGCGAATGTCCAACATGAATCAATAGGTTACCTAACGGGTCACAGGAGAAAATAGCCACTTGTCCTATCGAGTCATGGTGCGCGATTTTTAGCGCATGGAGATCTTCGATTGCATCGACGCGGTTGCTCGGCCCATCCATGACTTCGGTGACGAGTTCATGTCCGACGAAGCGACCAGCGCCATAGGTCTGCGCGCCGGTTTCCCTCCAGGGCGCGGCTTCTACTGCCGTGGTCGGTTCGGGGTGCTCGGGGAGGTGCCGGTCCCAGTGGTCCAGGCAGTCCAGGGCTTCCTCGGCCCCGGCCTGATTTCCGCGGGCTGGCTGGCGGGACGGGCCGTGATGTCGGCAGGGGATGCCGCGGCTTGTTACGCCCAGGCCATCTGGCAGTGGGGACGCACTCACATCCCCGGCAACGTCGACGTAGAGCACTTCAACCGGCTGGCGCAGCAGTTGATCGACGCTGCGGACGCAGACGCACTGCCTCTGTTCGCCGGCTGGCGTGCACAGCCCTACCCCGAAAAGGATCCGGTCGGTGAGGCCATGCAGCGCATACACGTGCTACGAGAGCACCGCGGTGCCTGCCACCTGGCTGCAGTACGCATGTGCGGGCTGACCGCCCAGGCGGCAATGATCATCAACCTCGGCATCGAGCAGACGACCCGTTACGGCTGGGAACAGCCACCCCCCGCGGCCGCAACCCTGCTCCCCCAATGGCAGCGTGCCGAGCGACTCACCACCGAGCTGCAGGCACCGCTCTACGCCGCCCTCACCACCCAGCAGCGCATCGAATTCGGTCAACTCGTCCGAGGGCTGACCGCCTCTCCGACCCTGACCTGACAGAGGTGCCGTCGCGGCCCCTCGCAGCCGCCGTACCTTGCCGCCTTCCAAGCGGCTGCTGAAGGTGATCGGGTGATGCGGCGCCACCTGGCCCACGGAAGCCCACCCGAACCCGAGGCGGGTCAACCGGCCGAAGGTGCACGATGCCGTTCGTCATTGGACAAGTCCTCAAACGTCCGCGGCCCAGCCGCGAGGTCGACCGAATAGGCCACGTGCTCGCGCCCGCAACCGGTGGCCTCCTGACAGCGACGGTCGAGGGTGAGCTCGTCGGCTGGCTCAACGTCAGGCGTGCCCCAGAGATCGCTCGCTGGCTCCCTACACTGAGGCCCGCCTCAGTCGACGCCCGCGACGAGATCCTCATGATCCTCGACCCAATCTGATCCGGCCGTCCGCTCCCCCGCCCACTCCATACCAGCGTGCGGGAGTCTCGTCCGGACTCCGCCGGATACGGGCGCCGCATGATCGACGAACTCGACGCGGGACCAGTGCTGGACCCGATTCTGGAACCCCCCGGACCACGCGTGCGCCCATGCTTCATGATGGGGCAGCCATGTCGTGGACCAGCAGCACTCCCGTCGCGCGCCGCATCGGACCGGAACCGATCAGCGGCGTGCTGGCGTCCGCTGTCCGTGCTGGTGTTTTTGCCACGGTTGGTACGGGGCTGGCCGTCACCGGGCATCATCTGGCCTCTGGACAACCGGTGCCATGGCGGGCTGGGTTGCTCGTCGGCGGGCTCCTCTTCGTCCTGGCATTGCCGCTTGTGCGGTCCGCGCGCTCCTTGCCGATGGCGTTCTTGGCCACTGTGGCAGCACAGGCGGCTTTGCACCTGTGGTTTCTCCGCTTCGCGGAGAATGAAGCGGTCCACGCGGCGCATGCGATGGCGGCTCATGACCCTCCGCATGCGGTTCATCACGAAGGTTCGATGACGGCTGCCCACATGGTGGCCGCCCTGATGGTGGCCTGGTGCATGCACCGCGCGGACACCGCCAGCCGCTTCGTGGGACAGCTCCTGGTCGAGGTGGTCGGCGGCATCGTCGTCCGGCTGGCACCGGCCGGACACGTCCCTGCCGTGACGGCCGTTCCGTGTCCGACACGGCCCCGAGCACACCCACGGCGACGCAACTCCCAGGAACTGGAACACGCCGTCGTGCGCCGAGGCCCTCCGATGGTCCCAGCCTTCCCCGTCTGACCTCAGGGCGCGCTCAGCGCGTCCGCCAGCCTCAGCTCACCATGGGAGTCACCCGTGTCTCGCAACACCCGGGCGCGAACCGCCCGCCGCTTCTCCCTCGTCGCCGGCACCGTCCTGGCCGCCTCCGTCACCTTCGCCGTCCCAGCCTCGGCGCATGTGGAAGTCGAGGCAGAAGGCGCCGCCGCTCTCGCGCAGAACGTCACGCTGAACTTCACGGCCGAGTCGGAGTCCGACAAGGCCGGGATCACCAAGCTGGAAGTGATCCTGCCCAAGGGAATCGTTCCGGCTGACGTCACCTTCAAGACCGGTCCAGCGGGCTGGAAACTGACGCCCACGGCCCGCGGCTACGCGGTGACAGGACCGCAGATCGCCACCGGCAAGGACGCCGCGTACTCCGTCATTGTCCGGCAGCTCCCCGACGCCAAGACTTTGGCGTTCAAGACCCTGCAGACCTACAGCGACAGCCACGTAGACCGGTGGATCGAGCTGGAGAAGTCCAGCGGCGGCGGGCACGGGCACGGCAGTCCAGCCCCGATTCTCGTCCTCAAGGCTGCAGCCGCGGGCGCCAAGCCGGTAAGCCCCACTCCTACGGCCAACCCCACAACCGCGGCCCCGACCACGGCAACACCGGCCAAACCGGACGCCGAGGACGGCAAGGCGGGTGAGGAGGCCGCAGAGAAGTCGGACAGTGGATCATCGCCCGCCCTCCCGATCACGATCGGTGCCATCGTGATCGCCGCCCTGGCCGGCGGCGCGTGGTGGTGGAAGCGCAGGGGCGCGGCGGGCCGCGCCTGACGAGAGTGCCTTCCGCGGTTCGCGACCTGTGCAAGGGCTCGCGGACCGCGGGGGCGCCCATGCCGGTCTCGACATGGGCGGGTTGCCTGCCGGTCGGCGAACAGGGCCCACGGCCCGCGCGGGACCACGGCGCCGTACTGGCCCTCGGTCGTCCATGTCTGCTCCACGGTCCGCCGTCGACCGACAGGCAGCGGCCTAGCCCTGCGAGTCCGGCTTCCAGTCCTGGACGAGGAGACCTAGCAGCACGTCGTCCAGGAACTCGCCCATCACCCAGCCCGCGGAGCGCAGCACGCCCTCGCGGACGAAGCCGTTGCGCTCGGCGGAGCGCAGCATCGCGGCGTTGTCCGACAGCGTCTCGATCTGCAGCCGCTGCAGGCCGCGCACGACGAAACCGTAGTGACACATCATCGCGACCACGTCGGTGCCGTAGCCCTTGTCGCGGGAGGCCGGCCGCAGCCCGAGGCCGATGTGCGCGGACCGATTGTGGTTGTCGATGCCCCACAGCGCCGCGGTGCCGACCAGCCTGCCGCCCTCCAACTCCACTACGGAGAACGGGACGTGCCGTTGCTCCGTCTCGTCCACCACCAGACGCGACTCTTTCGAGCCGGGCGTGATCGGCCGCCACGGCCGGAGTTGGGACCGCGAGTAGTTGACCACGTCGTCGTAGAGCTCGGTCTGCAGGATCGGGATGTCGTCCTCGTGCCGGGCCCTGAGCCCGACCTTGCTGCCCCTTAGCATGCAAGGTTCCTATCCGACCGCGCTGGTCGGCGGCAAACCAATTGGCGGTCGTCGCAGTTGGTGTGGCGGCGATAGCAGATCAGGGCGCTGTTGATACCTACGAAGGCCAGGACCAGATCATCTGGGCGGAGACAAGGCGTACTGCTCCCGCCACAACCGACCGACGTTGCCTGGGGCGCCGGCAGCAAGGGCGGCAGGCCCAAGGGCTTCGACGCCACGATCTACGAGCGCATAAACGAGGTTGAGCGGACGATCAGCGTCCTCAAGAACTTCCGGGCCGTCGCCACGAGTTCGACAAGCGCGCCCACTTCATCCATGGCACCGTCACCGTTTCCTCGATCCGACTCCGGCTCCGCACATGACCCGCCTGACAGGCCCCTAGAGCATGCTGAGTGCCTGCATCGCGTCACGTTCGATTCGCGAGAGCTCGTGGAGGATGGAGCCGGCCTGCACGAGGTTCTCCGCGTCGCCGGATTCGCCTGCCGTCGCGAGGAGTGCGGCCACCTGCGTCCAAAGGGAGGCGGCCTGGGTATACAGGCGGTGGCCCGTGCGCAGGTGGCTGCTGTCGATCAGCTGGGCACACTCGGCGAGGAAGTCCCGGTAGAGATTGCGGAACAGGGCGCCGCCGGTTCCGGCCCTCTCCATGAGGACGGCGGCCCGTGGCAGGTCCCCCCGCGGATTGTCGCTGCGCTGCAGCCACTTCGGCACTTGCTTGGCGGTCTTCTCGATGCCTCGGTGACCCAGGTTCGCGATGGGCGGGTCTAGGAAGGCGTCGGCGCATGTCTTGATCGCGGGGACGATCCGGGCCTGCGGTGACACCAGGCTGCTGGGCACCGTGATGGTGAAGGAGCGGTGCTTGGCGGTCATGGGGCCGCGCTCGGCCCTGGCCCTGGCCAAGCCGGCGAGGCTGGTCGAGACGGCTCCACCCTGCGGGGCGGTGTCCACCAGGTAGGCGTCCTGTTCGTCGTAGCCGTACATGGCCACGACGTGGCCGCCGAAGTGCACCTTGGTGCTGAAGTAGTCCAGGTGATAGCTGTCGAGCTGAAGGCCGACCGGCCGACCGGCGTCGATGAGTGCCGCCACGTTCTGCCATGCCTTGCGCGGAGAGGTGGTCTCCCCGACGCGCAGCTCAAGCCCGAGTACGACGGCCAGGTTCCTCGTGAGCTCGAACGGCTTGACCCGGCCTCCCAGGAAGGGAAAGCCCATGCCTTTGCTGTCCCAGTAGATGAAGGACAACCCAGAGCCAAGCCCGAACAGCATGGCCTCGGACAAGTCGAGACCCTCATGCCGCAGCAGCACTCCCAACGCCGTCGTCTCACAGTGCTGCATACCGCGGACGTCGATGTCCTTCACCATGGTCATGCCGCTCATTCTCCCTCTCTCACCAGATGACAACGCTGCAGATGGGCGAGTCAGACCACCGCATCCGAAGCGTGATCCGCGGACAAGCCCCTGGCCTCCTGTCATGGACAACGGTCATGAGGGCGAGCGGCCCTACGCCTGGCGGGATCTGCTGCAGCGTTGGAGCGCAGGATGCCTCGATCCCGAGTCTGCATGAGTTGGAGCGAGCCGAGCCGTTGCCGGAATCAGTTCGCATCGCGCGCTGACCGGGTACCTCCGCGACATCCGCAGAACGCAGCCGTCGGCAGACAACCTCAACCGCCCAGCACTGCACCCCACTCATCCCGAAAACATCAGCCACCCACGCGAGTTGGCTGCTCACTCGCAGGATGAGTCACCGTAGCGGGTGGCAATCGCGACGGCGCGGTTGCGTAGGGAGGTGCGCAACGACTGCGGGGCCAGGGCTTCCGCGTCCGTGCTGAGCTGCCACAGCGCCCATTGGGCATGTCGTGAATCCTGGAAGGTCACCTCCAGTCGCAGCCAGCCGTCTGCGTCGGGTTCTTCTGCGCGGACAGCCAGCGCGGAGTCCAGCAGGTCCTCCCGCCGCGCCGGGTTCACCCGCACCAGCACGGTGATGTGGTCGCCGCCGGAGAGAAACTGCGCGGAGCGCTCCCGCCAGATCCGGTCCAGATCAACCCGGTTTGGCCGCTGTGCCGCTTCGGGGAGCTCTTCGGCAGCCGACACCCGCGACAGCCGGTAGGTGCGGTCCGCGCCAGATCTCGTGGCCAGCAGGTAGGCCCGGTCGCGTACGGTGACCAGGCCGATCGGGTCCACCGTGCGCCACTGCGGCGTCTGGCTCATGGCCGCGTAGTGGATGCGCAGCTTGTGTCCGGCGAGCACCGCGCGCCGGACCTCGATCATTGTGGTCTCGGGTACCTCCTCATTGACCAGCCGACGTGACAGCAGATCCGTCTCCGGTTCGACAAGAAATCGCTGCGCCGCGTCGCTCGCGGTGGCCCGGTGGCTTTCGGGCAGCGCGTCGACCACCTTCCGCAGGGCAGAAGCGAGCGCCGAGCTGAAGCCGAATGCCTGCTCGCCGCGCCCCGATCCGGCGGTCAGCAGGGCAAGCGCCTCGTCGTGGTTCAGCCCGGTCAGCTCGGTCCGGAAACCGGGCAACAACGCGAACCCACCATGCCGGCCGCGTTCGGCATAGACCGGTACGCCGGCCGCCGACAGCGCCTCGATGTCGCGCAGCACGGTGCGGGTGGATACCTCCAGCTCGCGGGCCAGCGTGTCCGCAGTCAGCCGACCACGCTGGCGCAGCAGAAGCACCAGTGAGACCAACCGGTCGGCTCGCATACGAGAACTTTAACCGTAATACATGACTGAGGGTGTCGTGAATTGTTGGGAGGTTCGTTGACGCGACGTCAAAGTCGGTCGGCTGCCGAGCCGATGGACGTACGCACTCCCGATGAATTGAATGGAGCTGATGTGGCAGTGGAACGAACGGCGGTCAACCCGGTGACGTGGTCGGCGGAGTTGGGATTCAACCAGGGCGAGGTCGTCTCCGGGCACACACGGACCCTGTACATCTCAGGACAGACCGCCATGAGCGCCGACGGCAAGCCCCAGCATGACGATGACATGCTGGCGCAGTTGACGCTGAGCATCGACAACCTGGAGGCCGTGCTCGGCGAGGCCGGCATGTCTCTCGCGCACCTCGTCCGGCTCAACGTCTACACGACCGACGTCGACCTGCTCTTCCAGCACTACGGCGTGCTGGCAGCGCGGTTGGACGCCGTCGAGGTGGCGCCGACCTCCACGATGCTCGGCGTGACGCGACTGGCGATCCCCGGCCAGATGGTCGAGCTCGAGGGGACCGCCGTCGCGTAATGCGACCTCACCGCCCCTGCTGCTCGTGCCGGTTGAACCGGCACGAGCAGCAGGCACTTGGGTGATTGCCTGTGCTCAGAATGGTGACCATCGGCGTCCATTGGCGTCGACGGCGAGTCCTTCCTGCAACGACTCGACAGGGAGACGTCGGCTGCTGCATCAAACCGCTGATCGCCCGCCGTGGAGCCGCACACGGCTCTGGCCTCGGACGCACCCGATGTGTGTGGAGCAAACCTTCGCCGGGCTCCACCAGTTGAGGCTCCTGCGGAATCCGCTACGAGCGGCGGGCTGACCCGCACCAGGGCCTGCTCGAACGCGCCTGCTCGATCATCGCCCTGCGAAGGCTACGGAAGGCCCAGTGAATCGTGCCTGCGCGTATCCCTCTTCTTCCTTCCTCCCTTCGCGGCATAGTGTGATCAACATGATCGGACGCCTGTTCTCTCTCGTCATTGACTGTCCTGCCCCATCTGAGCTCGCGAGCTTCTACGAGAGCCTGCTGTCGCTGCCGCGGGTGGAGGACTCGTCCGACTATGTGGTGCTCGCGAACACGACGGGCACGGAGTTCGTGACCTTTCAGCGTGTCGGCGGTTTCCGGCCGCCCCAGTGGCCCGATCCCGATCATCCGGCCCAGATGCATGTTGATGTGCTGGTCGATGACCTGGATGTGGCAGAGGCTAAGGTACTCGCCCTGGGCGCCACGTTGCTTGAAGGATCGGACAAGCCCATCGGCTACCGCGTGTACGCGGACCCAGTTGGACACCCCTTCTGCCTCATCACACGCGAAAGCGTGACGCCCGACAAGTAGCAGCGGCGACCACGCGTCCTCCGACCCCCGCACACGGGCAGAGGCTGATGCTGAAACCATCTCGAATGGCAGTCGGTGCTCGCGCACGGCGTGGGCGTCGCAACGGCGGAAGTCCCCAGCAACGCGAGTCAGCCTGGGCGCACTGGGACCCGTGCCCGGGTCAGCCGGGGTGCCTGCTCAGGGCATAGGCCATCCTCGCCAGTTGAGACCTTTTCGCTTTAGACGTGTAGGCGTACAGAAAGGGCCACTGGGGTCCGTCGAAGGTGGTCGGCGCCCACCCCATCTGCCGGGCAAGCCCTGAGCCCAGCTGGTACACCCCTGCCGCCATACCGGCGATACCCAGGGCGTTCCCGGGAGCCAGTACGAAGTCCACCGCTCCCGCCGCCAGTGCGATGCTGCCCACAGCCGTAGCCACAGGGCGCTCGCGCAGCTCGCTCAGAGGGCTGCGGAAGCGTGCCGGGCCCACCGTGCGGCGCAGTTCGCGGATGATCAGGCCGTCGAGTTCACGCCGGGGATGGTGCCGGTACCGCTCGCACACGTCGGCGATCCACCGGACCAGTTCCTGGCGGCCCCGTCCCCGGAGGAACGTATCGAGATCGCGTGGGCCGGCATGGACATCGAGGAGGCGTAGAACGTCGAGCAGTTGTACCGCCAGTTCGGCTGCCAGATCCCGGGAAGGTGCGATAGGGGCCGGCAGCGGAACACTGTCAGCTGTTCGGGCCCGGGTGATCAGCCGGACGAAACGCCGGTCCGCCTGGCTGAGCAGCAGTGGAGCCCTGGCGCCCGAGAGTTCGAAGGCGGCACCGTGGTTGTAGGCGACGCGCAGAATCAGTTTGGCGACGTTAAAGGGCACGCCATCGGTGTACCGTCTCGCGGTCTCAAGCGTTCCTTCGGGGATACGATGAGCGGCGCGCGCACCGCTGTAGGCACCGTACCAATACGCGACCTGCCCCGGATCGAGCGCCAGTTGCTCCGCCGCCAGCTCCTCACCGCGTTCGGGTGGCGCCGCGAGCACTCTGCGCTCGCTCTCCGGCAGCCCCTCGTCGTTGCGGAGGATGGACAGCAGCGCTCCGTCGATCTCATTGTCCCAGCGAGCGCCCTCCCACGGGTGCCCGTCCCGGTGAGCACGGTCGGTCAGCCAGGGTTCGCGGGCCTGGATACGGATGAACCCCTGCTCGACGTAGCGGACGAAGGATTTCGCCTGGATCTGGGTTGCGTGGCGGATCAGCACGCTGGACGGGGCCCACAGATTGAGGGGCTGGCTGAGCGCGAGCAGGCTGTGGAGGCTCTGGTACCCCGGCTCGCCGTACTCGCTGATGTGACAGAAGGTCGGGAAGACCGAACCTGCCACACCGGGCGTACCAGCCGCGCCGGTCACGCGACAGGGGCGCGGCGTGGGGTCGCGTCAACTCGCTCGGCCGTACGCGTGTCGTCACTTAATTCCCGCCGCCGGAGGTGCTCCGCGGCCGTGCTTCGCATGTATCCCCCTCGTATCCATCGGTGTTGGTGCCTACCTGGTATTGAGGATACGCTGGCGGAGGGGTTTGGTGTCATTCTCGCGGACTGTCCGGTTTGATCACTTGGTGTCCAAGGTGGTCCAGGGCGCGACGACTTGCGGGGGCGGATCGAACTGAGAAATGAGCGGCAGAGCCCCTGGTACGGTACGCCGATGTCAGCGATCAGGAAGTTCCAAGTCACCTTTGACTGTGCAGAACCTGAGCGTCTCGCTCGGTTCTGGTGTGAGGTGTTGGGGTACGTTGTACCGCCGCCACCGCAGGGGTTTACCACTTGGGACGACTTCAAGCGCTCGCAGCCACCCGAGCAGCGGGATTCATGGTTCGCCTGCAGTGATCCCTCAGGCGTGGGCCCGCGACTGTACTTCCAGCGCGTCCCCGAAGGAAAGGCTGCCAAGAACCGGGTCCATCTTGACGTGCGGGTCGGCACCGGACTCGTGGGGGACGAGCGCCTGGCCACACTTGAGGCGGAATGCGCACGTCTGGTACCGCTCGGCGCGGTACTCGTGCAAACGCTGTATGCCGATGAGGATAACGAGTCGTGCATCCCCATGCTGGACATCGAGGGCAACGAGTTCTGTATCGACTAAGCATCCTCCGAGCCAGGGGAGGCGGGGAGCCGCCTCCCTTGGACCCGTCTTGGTGTGGGCGGGAGTTGTCCCGTGAGGGCAAGGTTGTGCAGCCGGGCGATGCCGAGCATGGCCGTGTGAACGCCGTCGCCTTTCAGACTACGGTCGCGAAGGATCTTCCAGGCCTTCATCCGCGCGAAGGCGTGCTCGACGCGGCCCGGACCTTGCGGTGGGAGGTGTTACTCCTCCGTCAAAGCTGACCGTTGGTCTGGCCGCGTGCACGGCGGTGCGGGATGAGCGGACCGGTGCCCGGTGGCCGCCGTCCGCGATGCCTGTGGCCCAGCCCACGGCGGCTTTCGCACCGGAAAGGTCCCACGCTTTGCCATCGTTGCGGTTGCCCCTGACCGGCCGGCCGACGGTGATGACGAGTCGGGTGCCGGCTCGAAGACGACCTCCTGGTTGGTCGAGTACCGGTACTTCTTCGACTCCTCGGCGACCGTACGATCCCGCGTGGGGACCAGTGTGCCGCCGACAATCAGCATAGCGGCTTGCGGAACCGCTGACGGGGCTGACGCGCGATCGACGGTCCGAGGTGGCCGATGATGCGGTTAGCGGTTGACTTCAACACCCCGCACAGCGGGGCGAGCTGCCGCAGCGTCAAGTTCGTACGCCAGTAGGCCTCTACTACTGAACTTGAACAGGTGATGTCGGGGACGGGGAGCGTGGTGGTACCCCGAGCCGCTCACCTGCGGCCAGCTCGGCATGATGGGCGCATGACCCAGAGCGAAGCGGATCTGCCGGCGTTGCTGCGCGAGCTTGATGATCCGGAGTGGCTGGAGTGGCCGCAGTACTACGACCGTGGCGAGACCGCAGACCGCTTCGGTGGTCTGCTGACCCGACTCGAAGGCGACTTCGCAGCTCGCTGCACGGATGAGCAGGACACCCAGGACTCCAGCGAGTACGGACGCGTCGTCGTGCCGGCTGACGCGACCGTATGGGGAACCCGGGTTGTCGTCTGCGTGAGCAAGTTCGGCTCACTAGCGCTGGTCTGCGCGGACAACCCGGGTGCCTTCCTCGGAACGGAGGAAGCTCAGGCCGAGGGTGAGCTGGACGGCGCTGACCTTGCCAAGGTCAACCGGGCGTTGGTCGAGCTTGGCTATGCAGTAGTTGCCGAGGAACTGCTGGAGAGCGACTACCACGGGCCGAGCCGACTGCCCTCGCACGTTCAGCGGCCCACCTGGTGGGCTCGCTTCTTCGGCTCCTTCTGACGCGCACGACGACAGGGTCAGGCCTGTGCCCGCCTGGAAGCCGTCGACGACCTCCGGCCGGTACTGGAGCATCTTGCGCTGCCGCTTCACGGCGCGGGTGACCTGGCCTCCCTTAAGGGACATATCCACTGCTTCTCCCTCATAATTTGATCTTCCCTGTAGAGCGCATGTGAACGGGATGGAGTTGAGGGCGTGGCGTTCTCGGAATCGGCCGGTGGTGGCGCGGCCGCCTCCCCCGAGCAGCAGGGTCCGCAGGTCGGCAGGCGGTCCTCAGCCCCGCTGCTTGCCGTATGCGCCGGGTACTTCATGGTGATCCTGGACGTGACGGCCATCAGTGTCGCGGTGCCGGTGATCAGCCGGGAGATGTCGACGTCTCTCACCGGCATCCAGTGGATCACCGACGGATACACCCTGGTGTTTGCCGGTTTTCTGCTGCTGGGCGGTGCGCTGGGCGACCGGTTGGGAAATCGCCGGATCTTCTGCACTGGTGTCGCCGTTTTCACGCTGTCTTCCGCCGCGTGCGCTCTTGCGTCGAGCGCTCCCTTTCTGACCGCTGCCCGACTGGTGGAGGGGCTGGGGGCGGCGTTGATCGTGCCTGGGTCGCTGGCCTTGCTCCGGCAGGCGTATCCGGATCCGGCTGCTCGTTCGCGGGCCTTCGGCATGTGGGGTGCCATGGCCGGTATCGCGGCCTCGGCCGGGCCTCTGCTGGGCGGGCTGCTGGTCTCCACGGTGGGCTGGCGGTGGGTGTTCCTGATCAATCTTCCGGTTGGCATCGCCTGCCTGGTACTGACGCTACGGCACGTGCAGCCCTCTCCCCGGCTGGCCTCCCGTGCCGTGGACTGGCCGGCGCAGTGTGCGGTCGTGGCGGCGGTGGCCTTGCTGACGGCCTCGCTCAATGAGGCGGGACGACGTGGCTGGTCGGATCCGGCGGTCCTCGCAGCAGTGGGCCTGTCCGTGCTGGCCGCCGCGGCGTTCGTGGTCCGCGAGCGGCTGGCGGCCTCTCCCGCCGTGCCGCTGAGTCTGCTGCGCTCGCGCCCCCTGGGCGGTGGCGCTGCCATCGGCCTGCTGTTCAATTTCGCCTTCTACGGCATGGTGTTCACCGCCAGCCTGAACTTCCAGCATCAGCGGGGCTTCACCGCACTCGAGACCGGGGTGGCGCTGTTCCCCGCAGTGGCGATGACCATGTTCGCCTCCGTCCTGTCCGGCCGTCTGACCCGCCGTACCGGCGACCGACCCCTGGTTGTCGCAGGCATGCTCCTGGCCGCCGCCGGCCTCGCCGGCTGGGCCGTAGCCGGAGCTGACCCTGCCTACCCGCTGCTCATCGCCCCCATGATGGCCGCAGGGTTCGGCACCTCCTTCGCGCTCACCGGTACGACTTCCACGGTGATGGGTGCCGCGCCGCCCACATACTCGGGGACCGCCTCCGCTCTGTTCAACACCACCCGGCAGGTCGGCAGCGCCACCGGCGTGGCCCTGGGCGGCACCCTCCTCGCCACCACCACCTACGATCAGGGACTCCGCATCAGTATGGCCATTGGCGCACTCTCCTACCTGACCGCCGCAGGTCTCGCATGGCGGTGCGTGCCTCCCAGGGCCGAACACTAGGTTCCTGGCACGCAGACCGGGCTGGTTCACGGACCAGAGGCCGCCCCGGCAGAAACAGCCGGCCATGGCGGAGGAACTCTCGGCCACCGCTGAGGCGATCAACAACCAGGAAAATGATTCGAGCGGAAGTGGGATGCCGTGCCCCATAGGCTCCATCGGCCAGCTTCCGCTCGCTTGATACATCCCACCGACTCCGCAAGGCGGACCTGCCGCCACAAGGTTCAGTGCGCCGGCTTCCCCCGTTGGTTCTGTGCCCGCGCACCGCATTGTGGCCGTGCACGGCGTCAATCCGTTGATCACCGAGTGACGCGCGAAGTGGCGCGGCGTCCTGCAGTGAGTCGAAGCGAACAGAAGGCGGCCTTAGCGGGGGTGGTCCCCGGGAGGAGAGGGCACCGCGGTCTCCGGGGCCGCCGGTCAGCCTGGAGGAATCAGGCGGCCCGAGGGTGAACGTTTCCTGCCTCCCCTGACCCCGTTCGCCAGGACTTTGCCGAAGTGTAAAGACGCTGCGTCCAGGGGTCCTGCGGCAGCTGAGCGGTGACCCTGCGTGGACTGTCCAGTAGCTGTCGCGATGTGGGCCGGCTCCCCGATCACGTCTGCCTTACGGCGGTCCTGACGGCGGCAGATGCGCCAACACCTAGGGCGGCGTGAGGGCACCGGATCACGTTCGGTGCTTTGGATAGGGGCGGAGTACGCGCAGGGCGAGCGTTCCGAGGCGGTTCGGGAGGTATCCGGGGCAGGCCATGCCGGCCGCCAGCGGCCAGGAACAGTGGCTCCGAGATCTGGTCAGCCTCCGACTCCCCCATTCGCGACACAGGACAGCTGGGGCGACGGGTCCGATCGGCGGTGGGTCGGCAGGATGGCGCGGCGCGGCCGGTCAGCTCCCGAAGGTGACGCCGGGCAGCCCTTCGCCGGCATCCGGCAACACCAGGAGCGAGCCTGACAGCGGGTGCGGCCGGGCCAGGCCGGTGCGGGCCGTGGTGATGTAGAGATCGCGCAGGCCCGGGCCGCCGAAGGTACAGGCAGTAGGGCGGCGGACCGGGAGGTGGAGAGTGCGGTCGAGGTGGCCGGCCGGGGTGTAGCGGCGCAGTTGGGCACCGTCCCACAGCGCGACCCACACACAGCCGTCGGCGTCGACGGTCAGGCCGTCCGGGAAGCCGGCCTCTTCCTCGATCGTGACCAAGGGGCGTCGGTCGAAAGGGAGTTGCGCGTCCAACCGACAGACGTCGATGCGGCGGGTGGGGCTGTCGATGTAGTAGACGAGGCTCCCGTCGGGACTCCAGCCGGTGCCATTGCTGACAGACACGGCGGCGAAGAGCTCGGTGGCGGTACCGTCGGGGGCGACGCGGAAGAGGTTGCCACCGCCGGTCCGCTCGTCATAGCGCATGGTGCCGGCCCACAGGGAGCCGTCCGGCGCGACGGCCGCATCGTTGCCGCGGCGACCGGGCACAGGGTCGCGCACGAGCCAGGAGAACGCGCCGTCCGCGCCGTAGAGTGCCACGCCGTCGCGGAGGTTGACCACCAGGCCACCGTCCTTGCGCGGCTTGGCCGCGCCAACGTGCTGTTCGGTGGCCAGCACCGTACGGCAGCTGCTACCCGGCTCGTACGTGTGGATGCGCGAGCTCAGAATGTCCACCCAGATCAGCCGCCCGGTCGCCAGGTCCCAGGTGGGCCCCTCGCCCAGTGCAGCCGATTCCCTGACCGCGACCTCGACAGCCGTCACCGGGTGCCGAATCGATGGCCGAGGCTCACGGAGAGGTCCCCCGCTCCCTTGACGGCCAACTCGGCAAGTTCGGCTTCGCGCTCCTCCGACCAGCGGATCATGGGAACCGAGATGGACAGGGCGGCGACGATACGGCCCGAGCTGTCGCGCACGGGGGCGGCCACGCAGCTCACATCCGGATTCGACTCCCGATGTTCGGTGGCGATGCCGCGCCGGCGGGTCTCGGCGAGGACGGCGCGCAATTCGTCGGGATCGGTGATGCTGTCATGGGTCATCGCGGCCAGTTCGCCCTCCTCCTCGATCCGGAGATTCAGCTCGTCTGTCGGCAGCCCGGCGAGGAGCATCTTGCCGACCGAGGTGCAGTGCGCCGGCAGCCTGCGTCCCGCGGCCGAGACCATGCGGACAGCGTGGGTCGAGTCGACCTTGGCGATGTAGATGACGTCCAGATTTTCGAGGATCGCAACATGGACCGTCTCGTCGCAGGTCTCGGCGACCTCACGGGCCACCCGCTGGCCTTCAGCGGCGAGGTCGAGCTGTTCCGCGTACCGGCTGCCCAGCTGGTAGCTGCGCACCCCGAGGCGGTAGCGGCCCGGCTGCCCGGGGACGACAACCAGATAGGAGCGAGCCGCCAACGTCGTGACCAGCTCGTGCACCGTGGTGCGGGGCAGCTGGAGCTTGCGGGTGATGTCCGGCGAGGTGAGCGTTCCGTCGCCGTCCAGGAACAGCTCGAGTACGTCCAGCGCCCTGGTCACCGCGGGGACAAGACGTCCCATGCTCCTCACCCACCCCTGTTGTTCGAAACTCCGGTCGCTGCTCGGTATGACGAACACAGGTTAGACACAGCTCTGTTCGCCGGGCAATGGTCTTGCCCGTTCGCTGAACGATGGTGCTGCGGAAATGTCTCTTGCGCAGTCCATTGACACTGCCGGGACGGCCTGTTTACGGTCACGCCAACATTTCGAACGCCTGACGAAATCTCGAACAGCCAAGATCCGGACTCTAGGGGCAACTGCCGTGCGCATCACGGGAATCAGTACTCATGTCGTCGGGACGCCCTGGCGCAATCTCACCTACGTTCTCGTGCAAACCGACGAGGGCCTCACCGGGGTCGGCGAGACCCGCATGCTCGGCCGCACGGACGCACTGATCGGCTATCTCCGCGAGGCGGAGGCGAACCACATAGCCGGTTCCGACCCCTTCGCCGTGGAAGACCTCGTGCGGCGAATGAAGTACGGCGACTACGGGCGGGCCGGCGAGATCGTCATGTCCGGTATCGCGGTCGTCGAGATGGCGTGCTGGGACATCAAGGGCAAAGCCCTCGGCGTACCGGTGTGGCAGCTCCTCGGCGGTCAGGTGACCGACAGGGTCAAGGCGTACGCCAACGGCTGGTACACGACGGAGCGCACCCCGGAGGCGTACCACAAGGCGGCCCAGGAGGTCGTGGCGCGCGGCTACCGTGCGCTGAAGATCGATCCGTTCGGTACCGGGCACTTCGAGCTGGATCACGAACAGAGCCTGTACGCCGTGTCGCTGATCGAGGCGGTACGCGACGCCATCGGGCCCGACGCCGAGCTGATGCTGGAGATGCACGGGCGGTTCAGCCCCTCGACGGCGGTGCGGCTCGCCCGCGAGTTGGCGCCGTTCAAGCCGGCCTGGCTGGAGGAGCCAGTGCCGCCGGAGAACCTCAAGGCCCTGGGGAAGGTCGCCGCGAAGGTGGACATCCCGGTCGCGACCGGTGAACGGATCCATGACCGGATCGAGTTCCGGGAGCTCTTCGAGTCGCAGGCCGCCGACATCATCCAGCCGGACCTCGGGCACATCGGCGGCATCCTGGAGACCCGCAAGCTGGCGGCGACCGCCGAGACGCACTACATGCTGGTCGCCCCGCACAACGTCGGCGGCTCGGTGCTCACCGCGGCCTCTCTCCAACTGGCCGCCTGCACGCCGAACTTCAAGATTCTGGAACACTTCAATGACTTCGCGGACGCGGAGATCAAGAAGGTGGTCAAGGGCGCGCCTCAGGTCGACCCGGAGACCGGCAGCTTCGAGGTCTCGCACGCCCCTGGGCTCGGTGTCGAGCTGGATGTGGACGCGGCGGCCGAGTTCCCGCAGCAGAAAGCCCGCTTCGACCTGTGGGCCGAGGGCTGGGAGCAGAGGGCGCCCCGGTGAGCCGCGCCACGAGCGAAACGAGCCCCCTCCCCGGTGGGGGTGACCGTGGGGCCGACCGCTCCGCCGACGGGGTCAACCGTTCCTTGGTCATCGAGCGGCCCGGCGAACACTGTCTGGTACAAGGCGAGTTGCCGGTGCCCGGGCTCGGCGAGGTCCTTGTTAGGGTCGCCGCCGCGGGCATCTGCATGAGCGACCGCGAGGTCTACAACGGGCATCGTGACGCCGCCTATGTCAGCTATCCCGTGACCCCCGGGCACGAGTGGTCCGGGACCGTCGAGGCGGTCGGCGAGGGCGTCAACCCCACACTCGTCGGCCGCAAGACGGTGGCCGAAGGGTTCCGGGCATGCGGAGTCTGCAGGCGCTGCCGGTGCGGAGAGACGAGCCTGTGCACCGGCGGGTACGCCGAGACCGGATTCACCGAGCCGGGCGCGTTCGCCGACTGGATCACCGTGCCCGCACGCCTGCTGCACCCGCTCGACGACGAGGCCGATCTGCGGGCCGCAGCCCTCCTCGAGCCCGCCGCGGTGATCGCCGCGGCGGTGCGGGCCGGGCGCCCGACCCCGGGCGAGCGGATCGCCGTGGTCGGCGCGGGTACCCTCGGCCTGCTCACGGTCCAGCTGCTTGCCGCCTACTCGCCGGCCGAGTTGACCGTGATCGATCCGCGGGCCGAACGTGGTGAAAAGGCACGGCAGTTCGGAGCGACCGAGAGCCTGTCGCCGGGCGCTGCCGAGGCCGCGGCGCAGGGCCGCTTCGACCTGGTCGTCGAGACCGCGGGGGCGCCCACCACGGCCGCCTCGTCCTGCCTCCTCGCACGCCGGGGCGGCCGGGTGGTGCTCACCGGGATGTTCACACCGGGAGCCACCGGCATCGACCCGGTGCATCTCTCGCTGAGCCAACTGGAGATCCGCAGCGTTTTCGGCGCCTCCTCGTCCGCCTGGTCCGACGCGGTACGGGCCTTCGGCCTCGGACTGCTCGATCCCGCACCACTGATCACCCACGAGTTCCCGCTGGAGCGGTTCGACGAGGCCATCGCGTTGGTCGGCGGCGCTGACCCGAAGACCGGGAAGGTGCTGCTCCGCCCCTGAGCCCGAGTTCACCTCAAGGGGTGCACCTCGCCGGACAGACCCCAGACCGACCGTACGGCGGTACGCAGGCCGTTTACCGCCGTACGCACATCAACTCGAACATCGTCCGACATCTCGAACACGGGAGCCTCGTGAACGCCCCCTCCTCACCCCGTCGCCCCGGCGCCGACGCCCTGGCCGATATCGGCCATGCCGTTCCCGCCCTGGACCCGGCCGACACCTCCGCGCACTCCTTCCCCGACGGCGGCACCTGGCGCACCGAGATCCCCTCGGTGGAGGGCCCCGAGGCACTGTCCGTCGTCCTCAAGGAAAGTTCGCGCCTCGACGTCCCGATCCACCGGATCAGCCAGGGCAGCGGCATTTGGATGCTGTCCGACAGCGAGATCACCGAGATGGTCGAGGCCGCCGGCGAACGCGACATCGAGCTCTGCCTGTTCACCGGCCCCCGCGGCACCTGGGACACCGGCGCCTCCGTGCGCACCGACTCACGCGGCGCCGGGCTGCGCGCCCGCGGCCACGACGCGCTCGCCGGATGCGTCGAAGACGCCGTGCGTGCAACGGAGTTGGGCGTCACGTGCCTGCTCGTCGCGGACGAGGGCGTGCTCTGGACGCTACATCGGGCACGCCTTGCGGGCGTCATACCGAGTGACACCACGCTCAAGGTCTCCGCCCTGATCGGACCCGTCAACCCCGCCTCCTACGCCGTGTACGAGCAACTCGGCGCTGACTCGCTCAACGTCCCCTCCGACCTCACGCTCGCCCATCTCACCGAGATCCGCCGAGTCTCCGCCGCACCCATGGACCTGTACGTCGAGGCGCCGGACGACCTGGGCGGCTATGTGCGGATGTACGAGATCGCCGAGTTGATCCGGCGCGGTGCACCGCTGTATCTGAAGTTCGGTCTGTCGAAGACCTCCGGGATCTACCCCTACGGGGCGCATCTGCGCGATCTCACGCTCGACACTGCCCGCGAGCGCGTCCGCCGTGGCCGCCTTGCCCTCGATCTGCTGGCCCGGCACGGAGCGGACGGTGGCATGTCACCGCTCGGCTCCCACCTGCACGGCACGCTGAACCGCTTCAGCACGACCACCCCCGTTGACAACGTTCCAGGCGACGAGACCAAGAAGGACTCCTGATCATGCGCATACGTACCGCGGTAACCGCCGCAGCCTGCTTGACCCTCAGCCTCTCGCTCACCGCCTGTGGCCAGGACAGCTCGGGCGGCAGCGAAGAGAAGAAAGACACCAAGGACGCCACAGTCGGCATCGCGATGCCGACCAAGTCGTCCGAGCGCTGGATCTCCGACGGCAACAACGTCGTCAAGGTCCTCAAGGCCAAGGGATACAAAACGAAGCTCGTCTTCGGCGAGGACGACCCTGACCAGCAGGTCTCACAGATCGAGAACATGATCACGCAGGGTGTGGACGCTCTGGTCATCGCGGCCATCGACAACAAGTCCCTGGACAACGTGCTGCAGCAAGCCGCCGACGCCAAGATTCCCGTCGTCTCCTACGACCGCCTCATTCTCAACTCGGCACACGTCGACTACTACGCGTCCTTCGACAACGAGAAGGTCGGCAGGCTGCAGGGTACGTACATAGTCGAGCAACTCGGCCTGGACAAGGGCGAAAAGGGCCCGTTCAACATCGAGCTGTTCGCCGGCTCCAACGACGACAACAACACCCGGTACTTCTTCAACGGCGCGATGAAGGTACTGCAGCCGTACATCGACAAGAAGCAGCTCGTCGTACAGTCCCGGCAGACCAAGCTCAACCAGGTCACCACTCTGCGCTGGGACGGCGGCACCGCCCAGCGGCGCATGGACGACCTGCTCACCTCCTCGTACGGCGGCTCCAAGCGCGTGGACGCGGTGCTCTCGCCGTACGACGGCATCTCCATCGGCATTCTCTCCGCGCTCCGCGGCGACAGCTACGGCACCAAGACCAAGCCGTGGCCGGTCCTCACCGGCCAGGACGCCGAGGTCGCCTCCGTGAAGTCGATCATCGCGGGCGAGCAGCGGCAGACGGTCTACAAGGACCTGCGCCAGCTCGCCAAGGTCGCCACCGGCATGGTCGACGCCGCACTCAAGGGCGAGGAGCCCGAGACCAACGACACCAAGTCGTACAACAACGGCGCGAAGGTCGTCCCCGCCTATCTGCTCAACCCGGTCAGCGTCGACAAGGAGAACTACAAGCAGGAGCTGATCGACACCGGCTACTACAAGGAGAGCGACCTCAAGTAGCCGCCGCAGTCGACCCTCCCCGCGCTCCGGCCCTCGCGCCCGAGCCGGGGAGAGCCCCCATCAGCGACAGAGAAAGGCACGACCATGGCGGGACCCGTCCTGGAAATGCGCTCGATCATCAAGACCTTTCCCGGAGTCAGGGCGCTCTCGGACGTCACTCTGACCGTCCGGCCGGGCGAGGTCCACGCCATCTGCGGGGAGAACGGCGCCGGCAAGTCGACCCTGGTGAAGGTCCTCTCCGGCGTCCATCCGCACGGAAGTTACGAAGGGGACATCCTCTTCCAGGGCGAGGCGTGCCGGTTCAAGGACATCAGGGCCAGCGAGCAGCGCGGCATCGTGATCATCCACCAGGAGCTCGCCCTGGTGCCCTATCTCTCCCTCGCGGAGAACATCTTCCTCGGCAACGAGCACGCCACCCGCGGCGTGATCAGCTGGCAGGAGACACTGCGGCACGCCTCCGAACTGCTGCGCCGAGTAGGCCTGGATGAGAATCCGCAGACCCGCGTCGCCGATATCGGCGTGGGCAAGCAACAGCTCGTGGAGATCGCGAAGGCTCTTTCCAAGAAGGTGAAGCTACTGATCCTCGATGAGCCGACGGCGGCGCTGAACGACGAGGACAGCGGCAAACTACTGGATCTCATCCTGGAGCTGAAGAACCAAGGCATCGCCTCGATCATCATCTCGCACAAGCTGAACGAGATCGCACGGGTCGCCGACTCCGTGACCATCATCCGCGACGGGCGCTCCATCGAGACCCTGGATGTGAAGGCCCCGGAGACCACCGAGGAGCGGATCATCAGCGGCATGGTCGGCCGCGATCTCGACCACCGCTTCCCCGAACGCACCCCGCACGAGCCCGAACAGGGCGCGTCACCGGCCCTGGAGATCCGCGGCTGGACGGTGCACCACCCGATCGACCGGCACCGCAAGGTCGTCGACGACGTGACGCTGAACGTGCGACGCGGCGAGATCGTGGGCATCGCGGGACTCATGGGCGCGGGCCGCACCGAGCTCGCGATGAGCGTCTTCGGGCGCACGTACGGGCGCTATGCGGGGGGAACGGTCCTCAAGGACGGTAAGGAGATCCGCACCAAGACCGTCCCCGAGGCGGTGCGGCACGGGATCGCCTACGTCACCGAGGACCGCAAGCACTACGGGCTCAACCTCATCGACACGATCGCCCGCAATATCTCGCTCAGCTCGCTCGGCAAGGTCGCGCGGCGCGGCATTGTCGACGAGCACGCGGAGCGGCAGGTGGCCGAGGGCTACCGCAACAGCATGAACATCAAGGCGCCGACGGTCGCCGAGCCGGTCGGAAAGCTCTCGGGCGGCAATCAGCAGAAGGTCGTCCTCAGCAAATGGATCTTCGCGGGTCCGGACGTGCTGATCCTGGACGAGCCGACCCGCGGCATCGACGTGGGCGCCAAGTACGAGATCTACACGGTGATCGACAAGCTCGCCGCCCAGGGCAAGGCCGTCGTCTTCATCTCCTCGGAGCTCCCCGAACTGCTCGGCATGTGCGACCGCATCTACACGATGTCCGCCGGCCGGCTGACCGGTGAGGTGCCGCGGGCGGAGGCCACGCAGGAAGTGCTGATGCGTCGGATGACGAAGGACAAGAGGTAGCACTATGAGTACGAATCTGACGGCCAGGACTCCTGCGGACGCCCCGCTCCCGTCCGGTGACGGCAAGAACGGCGGCAAGGCGGAGAGCGGCCTGCTCGGCCTGGTCCTCGACGGCATGCGCCGCAATATGCGGCAGTACGGCATGCTGATCGCGCTCGGCCTGATCGTGGCGCTGTTCACCGTGTGGACGGGCGGCGACCTGCTGCTGCCGCGCAATGTCTCCAACCTGGTGCTGCAGAACAGCTACATCCTGATTCTCGCGATCGGCATGATGCTCGTCATCATCTCGGGCCATATCGACCTGTCGGTCGGCTCGCTCACCGCCTGCGTGGGTGCGGTCGCCGCCGTACTGATGGTGCAGCACCATATGGCCTGGCCGGTCGCGGTCGTCCTGTGCCTGGTTCTCGGCGCGGCCGCGGGCGCGATGCAGGGCTTCTTCATCGCGTATCTGGGGATTCCCTCGTTCATCGTCACGTTGGCGGGGATGTTGCTTTTCCGCGGCGTCACCGAGATCGTCCTCAAGGGCCAGACGCTCGGCCCCTTCCCCAAGGGCCTGCAGACCATCGCCAACGGCTTCCTGCCGGAGGTCGGCCCGGACAGCAATTACCACAATCTCACCCTGCTGCTCGGCTTCGTCCTGATCACGTTCGTCGTCATCCAGGAGATGCGCGACCGAAGGCGGCAGCAGGAGTTCGCGCTGGATGTGCCGCCCACCAAATTGTTCGCGCTGAAGCTGATCGCCCTGGTCGCCGCCGCGCTGACGGTGACCCTGATGCTCGCCAGCTACAAGGGCGCTCCCGTGGTGCTGCTGATCCTGGCCGTCCTGGTCGTCGGCTTCGGCTACGTGATGCGCAACGCGGTCGTCGGCCGCCATGTCTACGCGATCGGCGGCAACCTGCCCGCGGCCAAGCTCTCCGGCGTCAGGGACAAGAAGGTCACCTTCCTGGTCTTCCTGAACATGGGCATGCTGGCCGCCCTCGCCGGGCTGATCTTCGCGGCACGCTTCAACGCCGCCTCCCCAAAGGCCGGCACCAACTTCGAGCTGGAGGCGATCGCCGCCGCGTTCATCGGCGGCGCCTCCATGAGCGGCGGAGTCGGCACCGTCCTGGGCGCGATCATCGGCGGCCTGGTCCTCGGAGTGCTCAACAACGGCATGAACCTCGTCGGCGTCGGCACGGACTGGCAACAGGTCATCAAGGGCCTGGTCCTGCTCGCGGCGGTCGGCTTCGACGTGTGGAACAAGCGCAAGGTCGGTTCGTAGACCCCTCAAGAAGTATCCAACCCCCCTTAATGGAGCCGCAGATGCAGACGAGCAGACGAACAGTGATGGCAGCGGCCGCGGCGGGACTCGCCGCGACCACGGTAGGCGCCACAACCGCACACGCCCACGCTCACGGTCCGGAAGGCGGAAAGCCCGTGAGGGAGCTGTTCGGCAAGCTCGCCGACGGTACGAAGGTGTACCGCTGGTCGATGGCCAACGGCGGCACCCGGATGAAGGTGCTGTCGTACGGCGGCATCGTGCAGTCCCTGGAGATACCCGACCGGCACGGCCGGTACACGAACGTCTCGCTGGGCTTCGACACTCTCGAGGAGTACGTCGCCTCCAGCCCGTACTTCGGCGCACTCATCGGCCGCTACGGCAACCGCATCGCCAAGGGACAGTTCACCCTGGACAGCAAGGCATACCAGGTGTCCGTCAACGACGGCGCGAACAGCCTGCACGGCGGGTCCAAGGGGTTCGACAAGCGGGTGTGGGACGTCGAGAGCTTCACCTCCGGCTCCGACGTCGGCCTGGTGCTCCGCTACACCAGCGTCGACGGCGAGATGGGCTACCCCGGAACCCTCCGGGTCAAGGTGACGTACACCCTGACCCGGCGGGGCGACTGGTGCGTCGATTACGCGGCCACCACCGACAAGGCCACCGTCGTCAACCTCACCAGCCACGTCTACTGGAACCTGGCGGGCGAGGACAGCGGCTCGGTCTACGACCATGAGCTGAGCATCGGCGCCTCCCGCTACACCCCGGTCGACTCGGGCCTCATCCCCACCGGTGAACGGGCGAAGGTCGCGGGCACGCCCTTCGACTTCCGCCGGTCCAAGACCGTCGGCGCGGACATCCGGGTCGCGCACCAGCAGTTGCTGTACGGCCAAGGCTTCGACCACAACTGGGTTCTGGACAAAGGCAGCACCAACGAGCCCCAGCAGATCGCGACGCTGCGCGACCCTGCGTCGGGCCGCGTCCTGAACATGGCGACGACCGAGCCCGGCCTGCAGTTCTACTCCGGCAACTTCCTGGACGGAACACTGGTCGGCTCGGGCGGCACCATCCACCGCCAGGGCGACGCCCTGTGCCTGGAGACCCAGCATTTCCCGGACTCCCCCAACCAGCCGACCTTCCCCTCCACGGTGCTGCGGCCGGGCGACACCTACCGCTCGACGACGGTGCACAGATTCTCGGCGCGCTGACGAGACCGTCGCTCCGGGCGTGCGTCACCGCGCGTCCGGAGCGCTTGTCCGGCGCCCGGCGTGCCTATCGGCTCGAATCCTTACCGGACGCTGACGCGACGGCCGACCAGCTTCCTTGCAGGTAGCCCAGAGGCAATTCTGGTTCCGTCGCCACCGATCCGCAGTGGCGGTCGAAGATCGCGAGGAGTCGAACATGAGCAGGCCCGACCAGTGCAACGACCATGGGGCAACGTCGCAGAGCCCGTTGGCAGTGATCGGCGCCGGGTTCCTCGCGACCACGGCGGTTCGAACGGCGGTGACCGTTGCCTCGGCGACAACGCCTTCGCCGCCGCCTCCAGTCGCTGCCGCCCCCGCTCAATAAGTGACAGAGGGCCGCCCTACCTGGGAGGACGTCATGCCGACGCCGGCCCCGGGAGCACGGGACGGTGCGCATCCGCTGTGCGGCACAGGTCCTCATCCGCGGCAGAAGGCTCGTCCGCGCCCTGCGGATCGAAGACGTCCAGTTCCCCGGCGGCCGCGCGGAAGGCGCGTGGTGCCACACCCGTCACCTTGCGGAACACCCGGCTGAAGTACGCACGGTCAGTGAAACCGACCGCTCGCGCGATGTTCTGGATGCTGTCCCCGCTGCTCCGCAGCCGTTCGCCGGCACGCCGGATCCGAAGACGCGTCAGGTACTCCCACACCGTCAGGCCGAACTGCTCGTGAAAGAGCCTGCCGAGGTGATCGGCGCTGACGCCGACTGCCTGGGCAACCTGCCAGCGCAAGATCCTGTGCCGATAGTGCTCCTGAAGGTAGGCCAGAGTCCGATGGACGAGGATCCGATTCCGTCCGGCGGACGCCGACCTGTTCCGCGTCATCCCGACGAGCAGGCGGGCGGTCTCACCCTCGGAGAGGATGCCGTGGTCCAGGATCACCAGACCAGGATGACACCGGGCCCGGTCCGCATCGGCGAAGGTGAACCCCTCGGTGCTCAGCAGCAGCACGGGACAGTGTGGAGGGCCTCCGGCGACACCTATCCGGTCGGCCAGGTCGAACCCCTCCATGTCCGCGAGAGCCCGTTGCGCGATCACCAGGCCGGGGGCTTCCTGGGCGATCAGGGCGAGCGCGGCGGTGCCATCGGTCGCCGTACGGACCGGGTGGCCGCGCAGCGCCGTGGCCACCACACCTCGGAGGCGTTGTCCCGACCGCGTCGAGCCGTCGACAACGATCACGGGATCCGGGGGCTTCGCCGGACGCAGCGCCTGCAGTGCCCCGGCGAGATCCTCCCCCGTAGCCCCGAACATTGCGAACGGTGTGCCGCTCAATGCGGGATGGTCATGCAGGCTCTGCGCCACCCGCCACTCCTCGGGCGCGGCCGCCTCGGCATCCCACACGACTGCGGTCACCGGGTGCTCCCCGGCGAAAGAGGTGGGTGCCGCGTCAGAATCGATCCGACACAGACGCAGTCCGTGCTGTCCGGCCAGGGCGACCACGTCCTCGGCCGGCTGCCCCGCGCCGACGGCCAGCAGAGTACGTCCGGCACGGGCCCGCAGCACCGGTGCCCCGTGTGGGGCGGGCAGCGGCAGATCCACGATCAGGCGGGCGCGCCGCGGACCATGGTCGATGATGAACGAACCACCGTGCAGCATCACCAGACGACGCACCGTTGCCCAACCGATACCGGCCCCAGCGGCGCCGTCCGACGGCAGCTTCACCGGCCGGTCGGCCCCGGCGGTGACCGTTATGCGCACCGAAGCCGGCAGCATGCGTGCGGCCAAAACCACATGGCCCTGGGCACCGGCACAGGCCGCAGCCGCGGCCAGCACGTAACGGACGACCTGCCCCAAGCGCTCGCGATCAGCCAGTACCGCGGGTAGCCGACGCGGGAGCGCCTGCGCCCAGTCCGCCGTGCACGAAGTCGCGGCCATGACCGAGCTGAACGCCTCCGCCAGCACGGGACGCGGGTCGATCAGCCGCAGACACAGACCGGGTTCGTCGCTCTCGGTTCGGGCCCACTCCAGCAGGTCGTCGATCAGCCACAGCAGCCGACCGCTGTCGCGATGGACTCGCACGAGCGCTGCGGGTCCGGTCACACCCTGTTCGCCACCCGCATACCGCTGGATCTCCTCCAAAGGTCCGCGCAACTCCTGCGTGACCTGAGCCAGCATCCGTGTCTTGAACGTGCTGGCCTGTTCCGCGGCATCCCGGGCCCGGCGCACCTCGCCGAACAGTCGGATGCCCTTCAACGCCGCGCTGACCTGGTCACCCAGCGCCCTGTAGAGCGCTCCGTGCCGGTCCGCACCCTGACCAGTGCCCGCTTCGAACACCGCGAAGCCCCATTGCTCCTCCCCGATGTGCAGGGGTTCGAGTACGAAGGTGAACCGGCGGTTGGGCGTCAGTTCATCGGGAAGCAGCAGGTCGGCGGGATACGGCCGCGGTTCGCTGCCCTGCTCGCCACCGCCGCCCCGTGCACGGTTGGCGCTCATGCGTTCCAAGGGGGTCGGCAGGGCCCGGGCCAGACGGGGACCCGCACCAGAGGGTCCCTCCCCGGCACCCTCGTACAGCACCAACCGACAGCCCGGCAGCCCGTCCGCTGCCGTCTGCTTGTCCAGCACCCGAATGAGCCCGTGGAGATCCACCACCGTGGTCAACTCCGTGCCGAACTCCCGCAGTCGGTCCGCCTCTCGGGCGTCCGCCCAGCGCGCGCACTCCAGGATGCGTCGGGAGGTGTCGGCGGCCATCAGCCGCGCCTGCGCCAGGAGGCGTTCACCGCGGACACGAGCCGCCCCGGGCAGACACGCCACCGCCCCGTCACGTATCTCCAGCAGGGCCCCGTCCCATGCCGCCGCTTCCTCGAGGCTGCGCACATGACGGCCCAGCAGATACTCCAACAGGGGCAGAAAGCCGGGGACAGCGCGGGGAGACATGCCGGTGGCGCCGGTGGTCGCGCCGGCCGGCTGTACGTACCGCCGAGCTGTCGTGGGACCGGGGTCTGCGCCGGTCGTCGTACCGGCATCCGCCCGGAACGCCGCCGCAAGTTCCCGCCCGGCACGCGGCAGAACCTCGAAGACCTCCTCCCATGCACGGTTCGGCCACGTGCCCGCTCGCGAGGACGGCTCGCCGTCCGGCATCCCCTGCGCCACCAGCGGCGAGGGGCAACCACAGGAACGGCGGGCGACCACAGCACCGGCAACCGCCGTACGGTCCGGGGGACGCGTGCCCCGTAGCCGGGCCACCAGAGTGTCCACCGCCAGCTCGCCGAGTTCCGCGAAGGGCAACGCGACCGACGTCAACGGAGGATGGGAAAGCCGCGCCTCAGGGGAGTCGTTGAACCCGACCACGGCGACATCCTCCGGTACGTGGATTCCGCGCTGGGCGAGTAGCCGCAGCGCGTCCGCCGCCAAGACATCGCTGCACGCGACCACGGCGTCGAAGTCGGTGCCCGGCCGCAGTCCGCGCGCGTCCAGCAGTACGCGCATCGCCGAGGCGCCGGCGCCCGCGGCGAACTCCCCCGCGGCACAGGTCAAGGAGCGCTCCGCGGGGAGGCGGTACTGCGCCAAGGCTGAGGTGTAGGCGCGGTACCGCTCGAAGGAGACAGGGTTCGAGAGGGGACCGCGGATGCACGCCGGCCTCCGCACACCGTGCCGTGCGACCAGATGGCCGACGAGCTCTCTCATGCCCGCACACGAATCCAGCGTGAGGGCCTCATGACCCTGCAGCACACGGTTGAGACTGACCACCGGCAGGTGCTCCAGCGACCGCAGCAGCCGCACTGCCTGCTCACTGGAAGCAGGCAGACCCAGGGTGGAGCTCCAGCAGACCACCCCGTCCAGCCGCGCGGAGCCGACCAGTTCGTACAGCGCGGAGCGCGTCGCTCCGCCCGAACCCAGCGGGCCTCCCGGGAAGCAGACGAGGTTTACATCCGCCCGTTCCGCCGCCCTGAGCGCCCCCGACCACAGTGTGGCCCCGACACCGAGGTGAATGTTTGCCGTGACCAGCCCGATCGTCGGCCGGCCCGCCACGATGCGCTGTCCGGCGTCCCCGGAGGGTCCCTGTTCCGCCATGCGTGCCTCACTCGTCAGGCTTTCCGGGCTACCGCCCGCATATCCAACCGAGTTGGGGAACGTAGGGGAAAGCGCTTACCGGGGCAAGACCTGCGGCGTGACTCCCTCCGCGGTCCTGCCCCGGCGCCCGTCGCAGCGGGCGATCAAGTCCTGCTGACAGGAGGGGACCTGCCGCCCGGCGGTCAGATCTTGCCGACTCCGGCGCCCGACATCACCTTCGACTTGACACCGGAGGCGGCGTCGGCGGTGTAGCCGTACGGAATCCCCGCCACACTTCCGCCGGTCTGGCCCCCGGAGGAGTTGACGAAGTGGTTGTTCTTGGCGGCGAGCGCGCCCGGACCGGAGGAAGCCTCGCCGCGGTGGTACGTGTCCTCGACGTTCTCGAAGTAGTTGCCCTCGACCAGCACGCCCGCATTCTCCGTGGACGCCACGCCGTAGTCCTTGACGTTGCTGAAGTAGTTGTTCAGCACGTGCACCGGGTTCCCGAAGCGCACCCGCGGATTGCGCTGAGTGGTTCCGTCGAACCAGTTGTGGTCGTACGTCACCTTGAGCTTGCCGGTGTCCTCGCTCGCGTTCTCGTCGGAGTGGCCCAGCAGCATGTTCTTGTTCTGGTTGTAGGAGTGGTTCCACGACACAGTGATGTTGGTGGAGGCCCTCTTGATGTCGACACCGCCGTCCTTGGCCCCCGAGATGTCGTTGTGGTCGATCCAGACCTTCGTGGAGTACTCGACGTTGATCGCGTCGTCGTTGGAGCCCGCGAACGTGATGTTCTGGATGATCACGTTGCTGACCTTGCTGACGTTCAGTCCGCTGCCGGTGATCTTTGCCGAGCTGCCGACGCCGACGACCGTCTTGTTGGACGCGACCTTCGTCATGCTGCTCAGCGGGATAGAGCCGGCAACCCGCACGATCATCGGCGAGTTGCTCTGAACGGCCGACCTGAAGGCGGAGGCGCTGTTGACGGTGACAGTGCTGCCGCCCGCGCCTCCCGTCGTCCCGGCACCGAAGCCGAGGGGACTCGCCGCCGCGGCCGCCCGGGGCTGGGTCGGCTCCGCCGGGGCGCCGTTGGCGATGGTTGCCGCGGTCACGGCCAGCACGCCGGCAGTCGCGGCAGCGGCACTCATCAGTACGAACCTTGCGCTCGTCCTGCGCATGGATATCTCCGTCCGTGGGGGTTTGGGAGAGCAGTTGCGTGCAGGTATATGCACGAGAGCCGCGCGGCTGGCTGCCGCCGATGGTAGAGCGGACGGTGTGGACGATGACGCGGCCCATGTGGACTATTGCGCGCAACAGCTACCGGACGCCCCGCGGCACTCGTCGGTAACCTGACGAAGTTCCGCGTGCCCGGGGACAGAGCAGGATGGTGACCGTCCGTGCAACCAGCCGCACCGAGCGCGCTGAGGCAACTGAAGGCCCGCGCATGCTTGCGTCCTGGTTCGACGAACAAGTTTCCGCCACCGGCGTCCTGCACGTTGATCAACTACCCGACCCCACGCCCGGTCCCGGCGCGCGACCGCTACCCGCTGCAGGACATCGCCAAGGCACAGGATCGCGTCGACGCCGACGGCCGCGGCCGCGGCCTGGTCACCTTCCCTCACTAAACAGCTGTCGTCCTGGTGGGGCTGGAGGAGGCCGCCGTGACAGCGGCGGCGTTCGCGCCGACGATCACCAGGACGGCCGCCCACGCGGCCGCATCGAGGTGCTCGTCCAGCACGATGAGACCGACCAGAGCGGCGAAGACCGGGTTGACACTCATGAACACGCCGAAGAAGTGTGCCGGGACACGCCGTAGTGCGAGCAGATCAGAAAGGAACGGCACCGCCGAGGACAGCACTCCGGCGGCCAGCGCGCAGGACAGGGCAGCAGGCGTGGGGGGATTCTGCCAGAGCACCAGGGCGCCGACGGGGATGTAGAGCGCGCCGGAGACGGCCGCAGCGGCTGCGGAACCCTCCAGACCCGGCAGGCGCCGGCCGACGGTGCGGTTGAGCAAGATGTAGCAGCCCCAGCATGCCGCGGCCAGCAGTGCCAGGCCGATGCCAAGGTAATCGGTAGAGGGAGAGGGGCGGGCGAGCACGACGACCGCTGCCGCGGCTGCCAGCGCGCACAGTGCGTCGATCCGGCGGCGGGAGCCTGCCAGCGCCACCGTCAGCGGGCCGAGGAACTCCAGCGTGACAGCCAGCCCGAGCCCAATGCGGTCGATGGCCGTGTACAGGGACAGGTTCATCACGGCGAAGACCAGCGCCAGCACCAGCACAGGCCGCCACTGCGCCGCGGTGAACGACCGCAAGCGCGGCTTGCCGGCCGCCCACAGCACTGCGGCGGCCACCCACTGGCGGACCGCGACCACCCCCACCGGGCCGATCACCGGAAACGCCAGCGCCGCCACCGATGCGCCGATCTGGTTGGACAGCCCGCTGCCCAGCATCAACGCCATCCCGCCCAGGTGGTTCCCGCCCCGGGCCGGCGTACTGCCGTCGGCGGCGGCAAGGGCGGGCCCGGCGTCCTGTGAGCTGTTCAGCACCATGCCCTCACCGTGGTGCCCTCACGGTGATACGCAAAATGCATTCATGAAACTGTCGATACGCTAGGCGTATGGATGCACGCCGAGGAAACGCCGCCGGTCTTGAGCTGAAGCACCTGCGTTGCCTGGTGGCCATCGTCGACACCGGCAGCTTCACGGACGCCGCCATCGAGCTGGGAATCTCCCAGGCCGCCGTGTCCCGGAATCTGCTCGCCCTGGAAAAGATCCTCGGGGTGCGGCTGCTGCACCGCACCAGCCGCACGGTCGCTCCGACCACCGCGGGTGTGCAGGCTCTCGCCCGCTCACGCTCGCTGCTCTCCGGTGCCGACGAACTCGTCACCGAAGCCTCCACCGGCCACAGCCGCCTGCACATCGGCCACGCCTGGTCCGCGTTCGGCCGTCACACCACCGAGTTCCAGCGCCGCTGGCACCACAGCCACCCCGCGACCGAACTCCGGCTCATCCGCCACAACTCCTCCACCGGCGGTCTCGCCGAGGGGCTTTGCGACCTCGCAGTCATCCGCGCCCCACTCGACCTCAAGCCCTGGTCACACGCCGTCGTCGGCCACGAGCGCCGCTACGTGGCCCTCGCCTCCGACGACGTGTGGGCCCGCCGCCGCAGCATCCGCATGGGCGAGATCCCTGGCCGCACCCTTGCCATCGATCGCCGCACCGGCACCACCACCCTGGGCCTGTGGCCCGAAGACGAACGGCCCGCCGTCGAGTACACCCAGGACATCGACGACTGGCTCGCCGCCATCGGCACCGGCCGCTGCGTCGGCGTCACCCCTCAGGCCACCGCCGCTCAGTACCGCCGCGACGGCATCACCTACCGGCCTCTGCGCGATGCCGAACCCGTCCCCGTCCACCTCATCTGGCGCCGCCAGGACCCCCACCCCGCCACCCACGCCGCCGTCGCTCTCGCTATCGACCTCTACCACGAGGGCCGGCATGCCCCGGCACACTCGGGGAAATGACCACCCTCTCTCAGCGAAGCGTCAGGCGGTGCGTTTCCACTGCTCATTGCTGCCGCCCGTACAGCTCCACTGGGCGATCGCGGCCTTGTCGGCCGTTGACTCGTCCAGCACGTCAAGACACTTGCCGCTGTGCCGGGCGAGCAGGCGGACGTAACCGCCACCGGCGTCCTGGACCTGCCACTGCTGGTGCGCGCCGCTGCCGCAGGCCTGCTGTTCGACGGCCGCGCCATTCGCCGTGGACGCGCCACGCACCCCGAGGCACAAGGAGCTGTGCCTGGCCATGAGCTGGACACGGCCATTGCCCACGTCCTTGAGCCAGAACTTCTGATTGCCTCCGCCGTTGCAGGTGTACTGCACCACGGCGGTACCCGGATTGAGGGACTGGTCCGGGACATCGGCGCACTTGGAGCTGTGCCGTGCGGCCAAGGATTCGTACGGACCTCCGAGTCCGTCCACCGTGCCGGCCCGGGTGTCGATGGTGAGCTCCGGATACCAGTCCAAGGTCATGCTGGAAGCGGTCGGGAACCTCAGCGGCAGCCACACATAGCGCGAGTCGTTGACCGTCTTGCCGAACGAGTTGCCCCACCGGTCACCCATGTACAGGTACGAGGTTCCCCGGGCGCCCTGCACCGGCAGCACGTATGCGGTCTGCGATCCGTACGCGGTGGTGTCGCCGATGTTCCGCATGGCGCTCCACGGGCCCTGAAGACTGGTGGCGGTGGCGTACTTCTGCTGGTTGGGGCTCCAGCTGGTGGAGCCGGAGGTGAGCATGAAGTAGACGCTTCCCCGCTTGAACAGCGCGGGCGCCTCCCGGTGGCCGCCCGGCCACGGGTTCGCCACCAGGCTCTGAGCGCCGAGGTAGTCATCGGTCAGCCGGTAGATGTGCAGGTCGTAGTTCTCCTGGGCAGCGGAGATCATGTAGCCGGTGCCGCTGGAGTCCTCGAAGAGCGTGATGTCGCGGGACATATGACCCAGCGGACGGAAACTGCCCCTCCAGGTGTAGTCACCGTCGACGGTCGGTGATGTGGCGACGGCGGCACGAGCCTCGCCGTAGTCCCTGCCGTTCTCCTTGTGCATCCACATCACGAACCGCTGGGTCTGCCGGTTGTAGATGACCTTGGGCCGTTCGATGTTGGCCAGGGCGAGCTCTGGGTCGGTGGCCTGCCTGAGGACGTGGCGTCGGAACTCCCAGTGCCTGAGGTCCGTGGAGCGGTAGGCCGAGACGTAGCGAAAGGTGTTGTCGGCGTTGCGGTTCTCGCCGAACCAGTAGTAGTACGCGCCGACTTTGACGGCCCCGCCGCCGTGCGCGTGGAGGGGTGCACCCGACGTATCAGTGAATTGCGTGCCGTTGGTGATGGAGACAGGGGTGGCCTGGGCGGGCCCGGCCGGCTGGAGTACACCGGCCAGACCGATGCAGAGGGCCACCATGAGGGCTCGTAACCGCCGGCGCCTCACCGCACACGCTCCCTCAGCACGGTGAAGTGGCGGGCGAATCCTGACAGGCCGGGCAACTGCCGCCGAGGGCTCCAGGTCCTGAAGCCGTCGTGGCTGTCGCAGTAGTAGTACGTTCCGTCGCGGTAGGCGTCGAAGTAGATCCGCCAGCCGCCGTCGTCGAGGCGCACCAGCGCCTGTCCCTCGTTCCAGCTGCCGAACCCGGCCCAGTCGCCCCTGCCCTTGAAGGTGTACGGGCCGGTGAGCGCGGGCGCGGTCGCGTACTCGATGAACTTCGTCGTCTCCTGCTTGCAGAAGGCGTGGTACCTCCCGCCCTCCCTGACGACGAAGGTGTCGATGTAGTTGGAGTTGTGGATGCCTCGCAGCACCACGGGTGGCGCCCACGCGGACAGGTCGGCCCGGGTCGCCCGCAGCAGGTGGGGCGCGAAGTCCGTCAGGTCGTTGGTGGTGAGCGAGACGATGATGCTGACGCTGCCGTCCTCGTCGACGAACCACTCGGGCGCCCAGGTACGGTCCAGGCCGGCCATCGGGATCGTGTGGTTGCGCAGGAAGGTCCAGTTGACGCGATCCCTGCTGCGTGCGAAGCCGATGGTGTTCCCGGTCCAGTTCGTCGTGTAGACGATGTAGTAGGAGCCGTCGGTGTGCTTGAGGATGCTGGGGTCCCGGATGAGCCCGGTGGGCGGGGTGTAGGCCGGGCCCTTGAGCAGCTGGTACGTGGTCGCGTCGGCCGACTCGTACACGTACATGTTGGACTCGCTGGTGTTGGTGAACGCGGTCATCGTGTAGCGGGTGACGGCCGCATTGCCGGGAGCCGGTGCGTCGGCGACGGGTATCCCGAAGTCGGGGGTGCCGTCCGCCTTCCAGCCCAGGCGCTGGATGCGGGTGTGCCGGTTCGGGTCGTTCAGCGGATCGCCGGTGATCTCCTTGTACTGGCGCGCGTGGTAGACGAGAACGTCGGTGCGGCCGTCCTCGGCGACGGTGAACGAGTTGTGGCCGGGACCGTACTGCTTGGTGGTGTCGTTGCTGGTGAAGACCGGAACGGGGGACTTGGTCCAGGACGCCGGGTTCAGCAGGTCGCTTCGGGTGTCGGCGGTGAGCAGCCCCAGGCAGTAGTTGTGGTCGGTGGCGCTGGCCGAGTAGGTCATGAAGACCCGGCCGTTTCGCTGGATGACGGAAGCGCCCTCATTGACCTTGTGGCCGATGCGCTCCCAGTCGTATTCGGGTGTCGACAGGCGGACCTGGGGCCCGGTGAGAGTCCACGGGTCGGCCATTTTCGAGAGGAAGATCCCCGTGTTGCTGTCCATGTCGGGCTCGTGCTGCGCCCAGGTGAGGTAGCGGGTGCCGCGGTGGACGAAGGTGGAGGCGTCCAGCGAGAAGGTGTCCCACGCCGTGTTGATCCGCCCCTTCTCGCTCCAGGACCCCTCAAAGGGGTTGGCGTTTGAGTTCTCCAGGACCCACATCCGGATCTTCCAGATGTCGTCGGTCCGGCCGGCGGCGAAGTAGATGTACCACTTGCCGTTGATGTGGTGGATCTCCGGGGCCCAGATGTGGGCGCCCATGTCGCCGTTGGCGTGCTTCTTCCAGATCACCGACTCCTGGGCGCCGGCCAGTCCGCGGAGCGTCTTCGAGCGGCGCAGGATGATCCGGTCGTATTCGGGTGCGGTGGCCGTGAAGTAGTAGTAGCCGTCGGTGTGCCGGTGGATGTGCGGGTCGGCGCGGTTGCGCACGAGGGGATTGGCATAGGGGGCGGCCTTCGTGGCATCGGCCCGCCTTTCGGGTACCGCGGCGTGGGCAGCCAGGCTTGCCCCTCCGGCTGCCGCCCCGAGGGTGAGGGCGGCCCCCTTCAGCAGCAACCGGCGACTGGGCTCACGCGCTACGTCGCGGCTCATGAGGTGCTCCTCTTCACCGGGTTGATGCCACGCTGGGTCGGTTTGATCGTGGGGATGGTGCCGTCGTCGTTGAAGCGCATCCGGTCGATGGCGACCTCGCGATGGGTGCCGTCACCGCCGGGGCGGGCGAATCGGTGGTAGACGGTGTACCACTCGTCGCGGCCCGGGATCTGGATGACCGAGTTGTGGCCGGTGCCGAGGATCTGGTCGCTCTCGTCCTTGCTGAGGACCGGGTTGCCCGCCGCTTTTGTGAACGGGCCGAGCGGGGAGTCGGAGACTCCGTACGCCACACGGTAGTTGGGGCTCCGGGTGTCGTCCTCGGACCACATCGCGTAGTAGCGGCCCTTGCGCTTGAAGACCGTCGGCGCCTCGTTGTAGCCGGGTGGGGTGATGTTCACGGGCTGGGTGGCGAAGGACACCATGTCGTGGTTCAGCCGTGCGGCCTCGAAACCGCCCTGGCCGAAGTAGAGGTACGGGGTGCCGTCGTCGTCGATGAAGACATCCGGGTCGATGGACTGGTGGCCGAACTGGCCCTTGGCGAGGAGCGGCTTGCCGAGGGCGTCCACGAAGGGGCCCTTCGGGCTTGAGGACTTGGCGACACCGATGGACTGGCAGGCACTGAAGTACATCCAGTACGTGCCGCCCTTCTTGACGACCGCCGGGGCCCAGGCGTTCTGGTGGCACCAGGACACATCGGCGAGGTCGAGAGCGGTGCCGTTCGCGGTCCAGTGCACCAGGTCGGGCGAAGAGAAGCTCTTGAAGCGGGTACCGCTCCAGCCCGGATGGCCGTCCTCGGTCGGGTAGATCCAGAACTTGCCGTCGGCGTGTATCACATCGGGGTCGGCGTGATAGCCCGGCAGCGCCGGGTTGTTGTCCGTGGGCAGCTCAGTGGCGGTCTCCTGGATGACGGTGCCGTGGCGGGCGACGCCGGACAGGCCGGGCAGCTCCTTCTTCGGCGTCCAGTTCACGAGGTCCGTACTGTCGCTGTAGTAGTACTTCTTGACGGTGTAGCCGTCCATGAACATGCGGTAGCCGCCGTTCGGCAGCCGGACGATGGTCTGCCCTTCGAGCAGATCTCCCCAGCCCGCCCAGTCACCCTTGCCCTTGAAGGTGTACGGGCCGGTGATGCGGCCTGCGACGGCGTGCTCGATGACTTCGCCCGTCGCGTTCTTGGTGAAGGCGTGATAGGTCGAACCTCTGCGCACGATGACCGTGTCGATGTAGCCGTTGTAGTGGGTCGCGCTGGGGTGAATCCCCCGGAGCGGTTCGGGCTTGCTCCACTTGGTGAGCGTGCCGTCGAGAGCGGTCAGCACATGGGGCTGGAAGTGCCGGTAGGCAGTGGGGCCGGTGGAGAGCGAGACGACGATGCGAACCTTGCCGTCCAGGGAGTCGGTGAAGAACTCCGGCGCCCAGGTGTTGTTGGCCGCCACTCCGTGGTCGATGTCGGCGACATGCGTCCACTTCTGGCGATCCGTGCTGGTGGCGATGCCGAAGGTTTTGCCGGTCCAGGCGGTGGTGTACGCGACGTAGTAGCGGCCGCCGCGCTTGATGACACTGGGATCGCGGACCAGGCCGGCCGGCGGGGTGTACGCCTTGTCCTGGACGGACCAGAAGTTCTGGGCGTCGTCGGAGCCGTAGACGTACATGTTGCTCTCGCTGCTGTTGGTGAACGCGGTGAACAGATAGCGCGAGACGGTCTTCGACGGTTTTGCGGCCGGAGTGGGCTCCGCCGCCGAGGAGCTGACGGTACCGAGCGGCAGGGCCGCGGCCAGCAGGGCTATCAGCGCGAGGACCAGGTAGAGCGCGCTCCGGGATCTGGCTTCGAGGAGGGGCATGGGACGGGACTCCTGCCGATGGTCCGGGCCGTAGAAAACATTTCGGCGTTCGAGATTTCGACCTCGCGATTTTTCGTGTTCGGTATTTCGGCGTTCGAGATTTCGAAGGATTCGCGAGTTCCTTGGGCGTCAATTCCGGAGGTCTTCACGCCGTTGTGATGCTGGCTTAATGTAGGAACCGGTTGCTGCACTGTCAATGTTCCGATGAGGTAAGTGACTTCATTCGACTACATCTCCACAAAGAGGCTGCAGCACGCAATCCTTTCGAAATATCGAACATGAGAAATGGCGCGACAGGAGAGCTCCATGACCATGATCAAACGCAGGACACTTGTAACCGCTGCCGCCGGCGGATTAATGGGCGGCGTGTTGACGACGGGCAACGCCCGGGCCGACGCCACTGTCGGCATCAACCCCGGTACGCACTACGGCATATGGGAGGGCTGGGGTACGTCGCTCGCCTGGTGGGCGAATGTCTTCGGCCGGCGTGACGACTTCGCGGACGCGTTCTTCACCACCAAGTCCGTCTCGTACGGCGGCCGTACGCTCCCCGGCCTCGGGCTGAACATCGCTCGGTACAACCTAGGCGCATGCAGCTGGAACACCGTGGCCGGGGAGCAGATGGTCGCCTCCCCCAACATCCCCGGCTTCAAGCAGATCGAGGGCTTCTGGCAGGACTGGCAGAACGAGGATCCTGCGTCGGCGGCATGGGACTGGACCGCTGACGCCAACCAGCGCGCGGCCCTCGTCAAGGCAACTCAGCGGGGAGCGATGAGCGAGTTGTTCGCCAACTCGCCGATGTGGTGGATGTGCCTCAACCACAACCCGTCGGGCGCCGCGGACGGCGGCAACAACCTCCAGCCCTGGAACTACCAGCAGCACGCCTACCACCTGGCGGCGGTGGCCCGTCACGCCAAGGACCACTGGGGCGTCGACTTCACCACCGTGACCCCCGGCAACGAGCCGTCATCCAACTGGTGGACGGCCACCGGCAAGCAGGAGGGCTGCCACATGGACGCCTCCGTCCAGGCTGCCGTACTGCCGCATCTGCGCAGAGAGCTCAACAATCGCGGCCTGACCGACACCTGGATCTCCGCGTCCGACGAGACGAGCTACGACCTGGCCCGCACCACCTGGAACACCTTCAGCTCGACGACGAAGGCACTCGTCAACCAGGTCAACGTACATGGTTACCAAGGTTCCGGCGGGCGCCGCGACCTGCTGTACAACGACGTCGTCACCACCGCGCGCAAGCGGCTGTGGAACTCCGAGTACGGCGAGAAAGACGGCACCGGTCTCACCATGGCGAGCAACCTGTGCCTGGACTTCCGCTATCTGCACCCCACCGCCTGGTGCTACTGGCAGGTGATGGACCCCTCACCCGGCTGGGCGCTGATCCACTACGATCCGGACACCCTGCAGCCCGGCGCTGTGCAGACCAAGTACTACGTAATGGCCCAGTTCACCCGTCACATCCGCCCCGGGATGCGCATCCTGGGGACCGGGGTCGGGTACGCGGTCGCGGCATACGACGCCGGCCAACGGCGGCTGGTGATCGTCGCCGTCAACTCCGGTGCGGCGCAGACGCTGACGTTCGACCTCTCCCGCTTCGGCCGGGTCACCGGGGGAATCGGCGGGCTCGTCCCGCGATGGAACACCCTCACCTCAGGTGTCGGCGATCTGTACACCCGCCGGGATGACACGTACCTCAGCGGCAAGCAACTCCGCGTTCCCTTTGCGGCCGGATCGGTTCAGACGTTACAGATCGACAACGTGGAGTGAGGCGTGGGAATCACGGGTGCCGGCCCCCGGCCCTTCACGGAGGAAGCGCTCACAGCAGGGTCTTGCCAGGACAACCCTTGTCGTGCAACCTTCAACCACTGCCCGAGGCGGACGATCGCGCCAACGGCCTTCCACCATGCGACCTGCCGCGATTGCCACCGAACGTGAACGCACCGGGCAGGATCTACGCCGCCTTTGAGTAAGGGACATGCGTTATGCCCGTCCGTCCGTATCCCTCTGACAGTTCCCAGGAACCGTTCCCACCCGAGGTGTTGCCAGACCATTGGGACGCGGTCCTGTGCTACGCCGAGATCTGCACGTTCACCTTCGCGAACGCCGCCCAACTAGCCACCGAGGCATGCGATCAAGCACTGGAGAAGACCCGCGAGCTGCGCTCCAAGAACGCCCTGCCTCCGACCTGGTTTCCCATACTGCTCGGATCCGTACGCGCCACGACAGCCGCTTGGGTTGCCCGAGGGGACGGCGACCGACTCCACCCGGGACTGCACAGCCGGCTGACCGCCCGGGCCGCGGACCCCACCACAGCTCGGCGAATGCAGCCGCTCGCTCTGCGGGCCTTCCAGGGCATGCACGAGCGGGACAGGTGCCTGCTGTGGTACGTCGAGGTGGAATCCGAGTCGGCCGGGGCGGTGGCCGAGGTCCTGGGAAGCGTCCCGGCGTACGCGGAGGCCGAAATGGCCCGAGTCCGCCAAGTGTTCCGGCAGCGTTGCCTGAGGGCCCATGTCAAAGGACTCCGCAACGAGACGTGCCGTGGCTACGCCAGGTTGCTGGACGTGGCGACACGCACACCGCACTCGCCCATGTCGCCCGACCTCGAGCAGCATCTCACCCAGTGCGACGACTGCTCGGAGGCCGTCGTCTGCCTCGCCCTGCACAAAGGCGAGTTGCCCGGCGCACTGGCCGCCGGCTTCCTCGGCTGGGGCGGACTCGCCTACCTCGAAAAGCGCCGCGAGGCTGTCGTCGGCAGCGCGTCCGGCGGCAGGAGGGCGCGAAGGCTCCAGAGGCGACGGGTCGTCCCAGGCCTTGCGGGACGGGCCAAGGTGGCCGCGATCGGGGGTGCCGGGCTCACCGCCACCGTGCTCCTGGCCTTCCTCATGACGTCGACAGACACACCCTCGAAGTCCGACGCTGCCTGGCCGGCAGCGCCGACCGCGAGCAGCAGCTGGGACGACACTCCGCCTCCGGGCGAAGTGCCCACTCCATCGGGCTCCGCCGACGAGAGCCGGCCCGCAGCCCCACCGCCCCGCAGCGACATGGATGACATCTCCGATGAGCGGCCCGGTCCCGTGCGACCGAGCAGCACCACACGCCGGCCCGAGCCGACCCCCACACCGCCCGCACTCGCCTGCAAGGCCCGTTACGAACTCGTCCACCAGTGGGAGGACGGCTTCCAGGCCGAAGTGGTGATCACCTCCAACCGGGCTCTCGACGGGTGGCAGCTCAGCTGGTCCTTCACTGGTGGGCAGCGCATCTACAAAATGTGGAACGGCACTTTTCGGCAGTCCGGGCCCGAGGTCCTCGTCCGGCCGGTCGACTACAACACCCAGGTGAAGGCCGGGAAATCCTTCACGGTCGGTTTCCTGGCCGAAATGCCCTATGGGTGGCACAACCTCTCTCCCGGCGACTTCGCGCTCAACGACGTTCGCTGCGCCATGTGAGCTTCGGTGAGGGGGGTACGAGGCATCAGCCGACATCGACGGAGTATCCCTTGGTGTCCAGCCGTCCGGTCCCGTGGAAGACCTCGGTGCCCGCCTCGATCCCGGAGATGTACTTGCCGTTGCTCAGCAGGTTGCGGCGGACCAGGGCCTGCGTGAAGTCGTCCAGGTTCAAGGTGACCTTGGTCGTGTTGGAGGTGCGCACAAAGGAATGCACCTTCCAGCCGATGTCTCCCTCGTAGAGGGCCCACACGGCGCCGCCGAGGCTGACGGTCCCGACCTTCGAGCCGAGGGGTCCGGCGCCGCCCTGCCGGTTGAACCAGATCATGATCTCGTCGGTGGGCTGGTCCGGCCAGTCGGCGTTGTTCTTGTTGTGCAGCCAGAGGTCGTACGCGACGTTCATCGTCCCGGGGTTGGAGCTTACGGTGAAGTCCCAGGTGGTGTTGATGCGCTTGCCGTCACCGACACGGACGGGGAGTTCGGTGGACCCCTTGTCGACCTTCCAGCCCCAGTGCCAGCCGAGCACGGAGCTCGCATAGGACTTCACAGAGTTGTCCTTGCCGGGCTTGCTCGTCCATCGGTAGTCCGTGCCCCACGAGATGGTGTTGCCGCTCCGGGAGTTGTCCCAGACGCACTGGGTGCCGGTGCCGTCGTTCTGGCCCCAGAGGTTGTTGTTGACGTAGTACTTGCCCATCGTGATCGTCTCGAAGGCGCCGCACTTCCTGGCATCCTCGCCGGCCTGGGCGACGGTGACCGTGGCCGTGGCCACAATCACGACGGACGTCGCGACAAGAACCTTGACCCGTTCAGTCAGGCGGGGGCGCCGGTGCTGCATGGGGGTGTTCCTTCCGTGGGGGCGGCTTCATCTGTGAGTTGCCGCCCGCCCATGGAAGGTTGCCGGGGTCGTCGGCCGGCCGCTGGGGACGCCGTCCGGTTTCATACACAGCAAGCACGGGTCTGTCGCCGTCCGGCCCGCCCGGCAGGTAATTGAAACCTCCTTGTAATACTACTTACTTGCGGTAACCCGCACTCAGCGGCAGGGTGCCGCACATGGTTTACAGAGGTGCACACGTCAAGAAACGCATGCCCGGGATCGCCCTCGCACTGCTGACGGTTGGAGGGGCCGTAGCGGTGTACGGGGCATCGATTCCGGCGGATGCCGCGCCGCCCTCGAAAGACGGGCTGTGGTTCGACGATCTGGCTGCCGAGGTGTCGGTCGACGGCACCCGGTTCGTGGATGGACACGGGCGGGAGGTCGTGCTGCGCGGCTTCAACGTCTCCGGAGAGGTGAAGCTGGAGGAGAACGGCGGACTGCCCTTCGCCAGTACCGCGGACGCGCGCAAGTCCGCCGAGGCAATGCGCGAGCAGGCCGGCGCCAACTCCGTGCGGTTCCTGCTCTCCTGGGCAAAGGCGAACCCCGAACCGGGCAAGGTCGACGAGAAGTACCTCGCCGCGGCCACCGCGCAGATCAAGGCCTTTCTCGACGCCGGCCTGCGCGTCTACCCGGACTTCCACCAGGACCTGTACTCGCGCTATCTGTTCAACCAGGGCAGCTGGTACCAGGGCGACGGAGCCCCCAAGTGGGTCGTCCAGGCAGGCGGTTACCCCAAGGAGAGCTGCGGCGTCTGCGCCCACTGGGGCCAGAACATCACCCAGAACAAGGCTGTCACCTCCGCCCACCGGGACTTCTGGCGCAACCGCGAAGTCACCACCCCGGCGGGTAGCGTCAAGATCCAGGACGCCTTCCTCGACACTGCCGAGAAGACGATGAAGTACGTCAAGAGCCATCTGCCCGCCGAGTCCTTCGAGCTCATCCTCGGATTCGATCCGCTGAACGAGCCGCACGCGGGTACGTACGACTCGGGCGAGACCAGCAAGTCCTGGGAGAAGGACCGGCTGTGGCCCTTCTACCAGCGCTTCCGTGCCCGTATGGATGCGGCGGGCTGGGAGGACAAACCAGCCTTCGTAGAGCCCAACCTCTTCTGGAACTCCAACCTCTTCTTCGCCAAGCAGGAGGGCGGACTGCAGGGCATCGGCACACTGGGTTCGCGCTACGTCTTCAACACGCACTTCTACGACGCGGCCGCGATGTCCGGCGTTTTCATGCCCGGCAAGGCCAACGACGGGCGGTACGTGGATGACTTCAGGAAGATCCGCGACCGGTCCACGGCGCTGAACACCGCGCCGATCGTCAGCGAGTTCGGCCACCACCTGTCCGGCTCGGTCGCCGACAAGGCACCGACCGTGCTCAAGGGCATGTACCAGTCCCTCGACTCCCGGCTGTCCGGCGCCGACTGGTGGAAGAAGGCCGCCGAGTCCGGCCCCGTGGTGTCCTCCACCCAGTGGCAGTGGGACATCTACAGCGGCCGCCACAGCGAGCTGAAGAACGACAACCCCGACAAGGTGCTGAAGGAGCACGACGCCTGGAACGACGAGGACCTGTCCGCCGTCGGCCTCGACGACTCGGGCTCGGCGGTGCTGCGTCAGGACGCCCGGTTGATCGACCGCCTCTACCCGGGAGCGGTCGCCGGTCGGACGCTCGCCTTCTCGTACGAGGACCGCTCGCGGGACGGCGGTAAGACGCTGACGTGGAACCCCGTGCCGTCGAGCATGCCCAGTGTGGCGCGGCTCGTGGCCGAAGGGCAGTACGGCGTCCTGGTGTGGCGCTCCGACGACGACACCGACGCTCCCACCGAACTCCATCTCCCCCGCGGCTTCGCCTCCGCGACCAGCACCGTCGTCTCCGACCTCGGCACGGTCACGGGTCCGCCCGCGTACTCCTCGGACACGCCCATCGCGACCGCCGCGGAGACCGGCGGCACCGAAGCGCGCCGCCTCCTCCTCACCACGCCGGGCGGTTCCGGCCTCCACTACGCCTTGGTCACCAACGGCACGGAAAAGCCGTCCCCGGACCTGCGGGCCGCAGCGCAGAAGGAGCTGGCCGCCTGGGTCGCAGCCTCGGGCTTCACCGGCTGACCCACCCGCTCCCCCGCAGCTTCGTGCGCGCGGGAGCGGCGCGGAGAATTCGGAGCACGAACACCGCGCGCTCTGGCGGGGACAGCCGCTCCATCAGGGCCACGGTCGCTTCCGCTCGGTGTCGCGCAGCTCGGCGGTATCGAGTGCGGGAGATGCCGAGGCGACCGCGGACGCAGCAGGCCGCTGGCTTCCGTCGGTCGCCGTGCACGCAATCAACCGCAGCGGCGCCCGGTGTTGATGCACTCCACGGCCTGCTTCATCAGCGCATCCGACATGGCGTTGATGAAGCAGGCCGTGGTCGGTGACGGGCTTGTGAAGTGACTCGGGAAAGCTGTCGACGGCGAAGTCGGTGCTACCGGCGAGACCGTTGTAGGTGACGCGCTGCACCAGTTGCGGTATCGCTTGGAAGCCGCCAGGGCAGTTGCCCTGTGCGTCGGCGAAGGCGACATGGTCGCGGTGGTTGGCGCTGTCGGTGTTCTTGCCGTCCCAGCAGCTCTGGAACTTCGAGACTCGCACGACCTTGCTGCCCGGGGGACAGATCGGATACTTGTCCTTCAGCTCGACGCGGGTCTCGAAGCCGGTGCAGGTCCAGCGGGCGTTGGGTCACCCCCCGGTCGGCAACCTTCACGCCGTCGGCACCGACTGCTACGTACCGGTCCGTTCCCCTGTGCCTGATGGGTGGTCCCCGCTGTGGGGAGCTTTGATCTTTCGAAGCGCTTCGATCCGCCGGGATCACTGGACGGGTACCTTCCATCCATCTCAGCAATGTCAGGGTCCATCAGAACGGCCCGGAATGCCTACTCCTCCGAGGAATCTTGACATCGGGCCTTGTGTGTCCGGGAGTGTTCACTTAACCTCGCAGCAATGTCGAAGCGCTTCAACATTCTTGCGAGGTGCTGGAGATGCCGGGCATGCCGCCTTCCCCCCGAAGCCCGCTTCGGCTGTGCCAGTAACACCAGTTTCATCCCAGATACAGAAGCCGACCGGCGGATGCCTGCCGTGTGTCCTGGCGCGCCATGAAGGGTTGACCCAATGACGCCGAACACCTCCTCCCCGAGCCGGCGAACCTTCCTCGCCTCCACGGCGTTCGTCACCGCCGCGGTGTCCGGCGGGATGCCGCTGCTGGCGGCCTGCAGCGGCTCCGACGGCGGCTCCAAGGAGGGCACGACCTCGGGTAAGGACGCGAAGAAGATCCTTCCCGCCTTCGTGGCGCAGAACGTGGTGACGCCGGACATCGCGTCGAAGAACGGCTCCTCGGTCGGTTTCACCAGCAAGCTCGTCCTGGGCGACCTGAAGACCTCGGTGCCGCAGAAGCTCGGCAAGGGCAGCACCATCAAAATCATGTCGCCGTTCTGGGGCTCACCGCCGAAGGCCGGCAATCCCTACTACTCCACGATGAACACGACGATCGGCGCCAACATCGTCTGGCAGAACCAGGACGGCAACACGTACGACGAGAAGCTGGGCGCGGTTCTCGCCTCCAGTGACATGCCGGACGTCGTGGTGATCCCCAGCTGGAACATGGGGGGCAAGATACCCAGTGCCATCATCAGCAAGATGGCGGACCTCGGCCCGTACCTCTCGGGCGACAAGGTCAAGGAGTACCCGAACCTCGCGGCCATCCCGACCGACGCCTGGCAGTTCTCCATTTTCGGCGGCAGGCTGCGCGGTCTGCCCCAGCCCTCCCCCACCGTCCCGGGCATCGTGCCCTTCTACCGAAAGGACGTCTTCGACAGGGAGGGCTACGAACTCCCCACCTCCGCCGACGAGTTCCTGCCCCTCGCCAAGGAGATCACCAACGCCAAGGCGAAGGTGTGGGCCTGCGACGACATGAAGTGGACCGCCTTCCACGTCTTCGGCGTGCTGTCCGGAAGCGAGAAGTCGCTGGGCTGGAACCTCGTCGACGGCAAGCTGATCTACCGGGTCGAGACCGACGAATACCTCGAAGCACTGGAGTGGACGCGCAAGCTGTACGCGGCGGGCGTCGTCCACCCCGACGCCAGGGCGGCGAACCAGGGCACCGCGGGGCAGCGCTTCACCGACGGCCAGGTCCTGATGTACAACCAGAACATCTCGGACTGGTGGGGCAAGATGGCCGAACAGACCACCCAGAACAAGGACTTCCGCATCGCCGGCATGGACGTCTTCGGCCATGACGGGAACGACCCCCAGCTGTGGGCCGCATCGCCCGCGGGCATCTTCGCCTTCATCAACAAGAAGGCGTCCAAGGCCGTGATCCACGACGTGCTGGCCGCCGCGAACGTCACCGCGGCCCCGTACGGCACCAAGGAGTACATGCTCACCAACTACGGGGTGGAGGGCACGCACTACACGGTCAAGGACGGCGTTCCCACCAAGAACGACAAGGGCAACCAGGAGGTCTCGAACGCCTTCGTCATGCTGGCGAGCCCTGCCGCGACCACCGCGCACCCCGACTTCCCGGAGATCGCGAAGGAACAGGTGGAGTGGCAGCAGCGGATGGGCGCCTACACCAAGAAGTCCACCTTCTACGGGCTCCAGGTCACCGAACCGGCCCGGTACACCAACCTCTCCAACGACTTCGAGGACCTGGAGGACAGCGTCGTCCGCGGGCGCAAGAAGGTCAGCGACATGCAGCAGGCGGTGTCGGAGTGGAAGATCCAGGGCGGCGACAAGCTGCGGGACTGGTACCAGAAGCTGCTGGACGACAACGGATCCGCGCAGGGGTGAGGAAGTGGCACACAGCACCACTTCGGGAGCCGCCGGGCGCACCGCGCCGCCACCGACGACGGACGACATCTCCGGACCCTCCGACGGAGCGGGCAAGTCCGCCAAGCACGCCGGGGTATCCAAGGCCGACAAGAGGGCCCTGAAGAAGGCGTCGAACGGCAGCACCTTGAGGACTCGCCTCAAGCGGGACCGCACGCTGGTCCTGATGACGCTGCCGGCCGTCCTGTTGGTCCTGGTCTTCAACTACGTACCGATCCTGGGCAACATCGTCGCCTTCCAGGAGTACGACCCGTACGTCAGCGACAACGGCTTCATCGCCATCTTCCACAGCCCCTGGGTGGGCTTCGAGCAGTTCTCACGGATCTTCGAGGACTCGGCGTTCTGGGACGCCGTCCAGAACACCTTCGTCCTGTTCTCCCTCCAGCTGCTGCTCTTCTTCCCCATCCCGATCATGCTCGCGCTGCTCATCAACAGCGTGATCAGGCCCAGGGTGCGGGCGGTGTCGCAGGCGATCCTCTACCTGCCGCACTTCTTCTCCTGGGTGCTGGTCATCACCGTCTTCCAGCAGATCTTCGGCGGCGCCGGAATCATCGCGCAGACCCTGCGCCGGCACGGCTACGAGGGCTTCGACCTCATGACCGATCCGGGAATCTTCAAGTTCCTGGTGACGGCGGAGGGCGTCTGGAAGGACGCCGGCTGGGGCGTCATCGTCTTCCTCGCGGCGCTGGCCTCCGTCAGCCCTGACCTGTACGAGGCGTCGGCGATGGACGGAGCCGGTCGGTGGCGCCGGATGTGGCACGTCACTCTGCCCGCGCTGCGTCCGGTGATCGCCCTGCTCCTGGTGCTGCGCGTCGGTGACGCGCTCACGGTCGGCTTCGAACAGATCCTGCTGCAGAGAGACGCGGTGGGACCGGGCGCGGCGGAAGTTCTCGACACCTTTGTGTGGTGGAACGGCGTCCGCAACCAGGACTTCAGCTATGCGGCCGCGGCGGGCCTGATCAAGGGCGTGGTCGGTCTCGGACTTGTCCTCGCCGCGAACAAGGTCGCCCATCTCATGGGCGAGCAGGGGGTGTACAAGAAGTGAGCGCTGTCACCGAGGACCGGCCGAAGGCCCCCGGCCCGAAGGCTCCCGGACCGAAGGCTCCCGGACGCTGGGCCACACCGCCGAGGCCCGTCTGGGAGGAGGAGCCCAACAAAGCCGGGCTCGCGGGCAAGGGCATCGTCCTGGTCATTGCCTGCTCCGCCGTCCTGTTCCCACTGTGGATCGTCGTCGTCACCAGTCTGTCCTCGAAGCAGGCCATCAGTGAGGCCGGCGGCCTGGTGGTGATCCCCAAGGACATCACCTTTATCGCCTACCAGGAGCTGCTGAGCGGCGGTCAGGTCACCCGCGCCACCCTCGTCAGTCTGGGCGTCACGCTCGTCGGCACGGTGTTCTCGATGACAGTGTCCATCCTGTCGGCGTACGGGCTCTCCCGTATCGGATCGGTCGGGCACCGCTGGTTCCTGATGATCCTGCTCGCGACGATGTTCTTCGGCGCCGGCCTCATTCCCACGTATCTGCTGGTGCAGTCCCTGGGGCTGACGGACACGTATCTCGCGCTGATTCTGCCGAGCGCGATCAGTGTCTTCAACATCCTGGTGCTACGGGCGTTCTTCATGAGCATCTCGCCGGAGCTCACCGACAGCGCGCGGATCGACGGGGCGGGAGACTGGCGGATCCTCTGGCAGATCGTGATGCCGCTCTCCCGCGCCGTCATCGCGGTGATCACTCTCTTCTACGCCGTCGGCTACTGGAGCGCCTGGTTCAACGCGTCGATCTACCTGAGCGATCAGCACATGATGCCGTTGCAGAACGTCATGATCCAACTCGTCCAGAAGCAGGAGCCCCCCGTCGGCATGGGACAGGCCATCAAGACCGGCCAGCTCTCCGCGCTCGCCGTCCAGATGGCAGTCATGGTCCTGGCTCTGCTGCCGGTGGCCGTCCTCTCACCCTTCGTCCAGAAGCACTTCAAGAAGGGCATGCTCACCGGCGCCGTCAAGGGCTGACCGGCACCGGCCTTCCCCTCAGATCCCCGTCGCATCCGCAGACCTGACCCCCGCCGGGTGCGACGGGCCCACCGTGACCAGCCACCCCCACCCCTTGCGGTACCCGCACGGAACGAGGTTCGTCATGCCCCTACCCAACAGAAGGGCCGTGCTGGCCGGCGCCGCCGGCGCTGCTGCCCTCACCGCACTGCCCCAAGGCTCCGCTGCTCTCGCCGCTCCCCAGTCACGCGCCGACGCCGGCAAACAACCCTACCGCTGGCGCACGGTCGCGATCGGCGGCACCGGCTTCATCACCGGAGTGCTGTTCCACCCCGCGGAGAACGGACTGGCCTACGCGCGTACCGACATCGGCGGCGCCTACCGATGGGACCGGCGACGCGCCCGCTGGATCCCGCTCACCGACCACCTCGGCTGGGACGACTGGAACCTTCTTGGCGTCGAGGCGATCGCCGTCGACCCCGCACGCCCCGAAAGGGTCTACCTCGCCCTCGGGACGTACGCCCAGAGCTGGGCGGGCAACGGCGCGGTGCTGCGCTCGGAGGACCGGGGGGCCACCTGGAAGCGCACCGACCTCGACGTCAAGTTGGGCGCCAACGAGGACGGACGCGGCACTGGCGAACGGCTGCTGGTCGATCCGCGGGCAGATGACACGCTGTGGCTGGGTACGCGGCACGACGGACTGCTGAAGTCGACGGACCGGGGGGCCACCTGGGCCAAGGAGTCCGCGTTCCCGGCCCCGCCCTCGGCCACCGGACAGGGGATCACCTTCCTCGCCGCCGCGGGACGGGTGCTGTACGCGGGGTGGGGGGACGGCGGGGACGCCAACCTCTACCGCAGCAAGGACGGATCGAGCTGGGAGGCGGTCCCCGGGCAGCCCTCCGGCGAGTCCGCCAAGGTGCCGGTCCACGGGGCGTACGACTCGGGGACGCGGGCCTTCTACCTCACCTACGCCAACGCGGCAGGCCCGAACGGGCAGAGCACTGGTTCGGTCCACAAGCTGGACACCCTGACCGGTCAGTGGAAGGACATCACACCGGTAGAGCCGGGTGGGAGCGCCTCGGACGGCTCTGCCGACAACTTCGGGTACGGCGGCCTCGCCCTGGACGCCAGGCGGCCCGGAACCCTCGTCGTCTCCACCAACAACCGCTGGGCCGAGATCGACACCCTTTTCCGGTCCACGGACAGCGGGAAGTCGTGGGTCTCGCTCAAGGACCGGGCCGTCATGGACGTGTCCGACACACCGTTCCTCAACTGGGGCAAGGAGAAGCCCAAGTTCGGCTGGTGGATCCAGACCGTCGCCATCGACCCGTACGCCTCGAAACACATTGTCTACGGCACCGGTGCGACCCTGTACGCGACGGACGACCTCGTGCACTGGGCCCCCAAGGTCCGCGGCCTGGAGGAGACCTCCGTTCGCCAGCTGATCTCGCCGCCCACCGGGGAGACCCATCTGATCAGTGGCCTCGGCGACATCGGCGTCATGTACCACGAGTCGCTGACCTCTTCCCCCTCCAGAGGGATGGCCACCAACCCCATTTTCGGCTCCGCGACGGGTCTCTCGCTTGCTCCTCTCCAGCCGACGTATGTCGTGCGGGCCGGCTGGGCCTCCGGCAGGAACGGCGCCCACTCGCAGGACGGCGGAAAGACCTGGCAGCCCTTCGCCACCCAGCCGGAGATCGCCGCCGCCGCCCCGGGACCCATCGCCACCAACGCGGACGGCAGTGCCCTGCTGTGGTCCTTCGTCCACTGGGACGGCACCAAGCATCCCGGCTTCCGCTCCACCGACAATGGAGGGAGCTGGAGCGAGGTCGCGACGTTCCCCAAGGGCGCCGTCCCCCTCTCCGACCCGCTGGACCCGTCCCGCTTCTACGTCTACGACACCGCCAACGGCGTCGTGTGCTTCTCCACCGATTCCGGCGCGACCTTCGCCAAGGGGGCCGAAGGACTGCCCTCGGGAGACACCCAGTTCCGGATCGCCGCGGCTCCCGGAGGCACCGGTGACCTCTGGCTGTCCGCGAAGGGGAACGGGTTGTACCGGTCGGAGGACGGTGGCAGGACCTTCACCAAGGTCACCAGCTGCCGGGCCTCGTACAGCCTCGGCTTCGGCCGGGCCGCGACGAAGAACGGCTACCCCGCGATCTTCCAGGTCGGTTCGGTGTCCGACTTCACTGCCGTCTACCGCTCGGACGACGAAGGCACCTCATGGGTGCGCATCAACGACGACGCCCATCAGTGGGGCTGGACCGGCGAGACCATCACCGGCGACCCCCGCGTCCATGGACGCGCGTACCTCGGAACGAACGGCCGAGGCATTCAGTACGGAGACCCCGCATGATCCAGAACCGCATCCTCTTCGGCGGCGACTACAACCCCGAACAGTGGCCCGAGGAGACGTGGCTCCAGGACGTAAGGCTGATGCAGGATGCCGGCGTCAACTCCGTGACGCTGGGAGTCTTTTCCTGGGCGAAGCTCGAACCCCGCCCGGGCGTGCGGAACTTCGGCTGGCTGGACCGGCTGATGGACTTGATGCACGACAACGGCATCGGCGTCGTACTCGCCACACCGACCGCCTCCCCGCCGCCCTGGCTGGGCAAGCTCCATCCCGAGACTCTGCCGCGCGATGAGAACGGGCAGATCGTGTGGTGGGGTTCGCGCCAGCAGTTCTCCCACTCCAGCAGCAACTACCGGCGCTATGCCGCTGCCATCACCGAGGACCTCGCCTCCCACTACGGCAGCCACCCCGCTCTCACCATGTGGCACATCAACAACGAATACTGCACCCACGACTGGGGAGACGAGGCCGCCCGCGCCTTCCGGGGCTGGCTCCGAACGAAGTACGAATCTCTGGAGGCGCTGAACGAGGCATGGGGCACCGCCTTCTGGAGCCAGCACTACGACTCCTGGCAAGAAATCATCCCGCCCCGCCGGGCGCAGTACATGAAAAATCCGACCCAGGTACTGGACTTCAAGCGGTTCACATCCGACGCACTGCTGGAGTGCTACATCGCCGAGCGCGACATCGTCGCCCGCCACACCCCGAACATCCCGGTCACCACCAACTTCATGCCGTTCTGGACCGGCCAGGACGCCTGGAAGTGGGCTGAGCACGAGGACATCGTGTCCATCGACATCTACCCGGACCCCCGGGACGAGTTCGGCGGCCAGTACAACGCCATGATCGGTGACATGGCCCGTTCGCAGGCCCGAGGCCCGTGGATGCTCATGGAGCAGGCCGCGGGGCCGGTGAACTGGCGGGGCGTCAACCATCCCAAACCGCGCGGCCTCGGCCGCCTCTGGTCGCTCCAGTCCGTCGCACGCGGGGCGGACGCCATCTGCTACTTCCAATGGCGACAGTCCCGGCAGGGAGCCGAGAAATTCCACTCCGGGATGGTCACCCACGCCGGCGAGCACGGCCGCACCTTCCAGGAGATCAAGCAGCTGGGCGCCGAACTGGCTCGCATCGCACCGGACGTCACCGGCACCCATGCCACTGCCCAGGTCGCGATCCTGCACGACTGGAACTCGTGGTGGGCGGACCAGCAGGAAGGCCGCCCTTCCTCGCACATGGACTACCCCGAGGTGATACGGGCCTGGCACCGCGCCCTGTGGGAGTCGGGTCTCCCGACCGACTTCGCCCACCCCACCAGGGGTGATCTCAGCGTCTACCCGCTCGTGGTCATCCCGCACCTGTACATCCTCGACGACAGCGCGATCGACGCCCTCCTGGCGTACGTACAAGGCGGTGGGACCCTCGTCTGCGGATTCCACACCGGTGCCGCGGACCAGGACGACCGGATTCGCGAAGGGGGCATGGACGCGCGTCTCAGGGAGCTTGTCGGCATCCGGACGATCCACGAGTGGTGGCCGCTGGAGGCAGGCGAGAGCGCCGACTGCGGCGACTTCCGTGGCTCCCTGTGGACCGAGGAGCTGGAAGCGGCTGACGGCGAGCCGGTGGCCGTGTACAAGGGCGGCGAACTCGACGGCCTGCCGGCCGTTCTGCGCAAGGGCCGCGCCTGGTACGTCTCCACGCTCCCCGAGCCGGACGCGCTGCGGGCGCTGCTCGGCAGCGCCGCACAAAAGGCAGGCGTACGGGCTCCGTTGGACGGACTTCCCGCGGCCGTGGAGGCCGTACGCCGCGGCGCGCTCCTCTTCGTGCTGAACCACGGGCACGAGCCGGTGACGGTGGAGGTGCCAGGCACTCATCACGACGTGCTCACCGGCGCGACGGCGCACGGGCAGGTCGTCCTCGGCCGTTACGGCGTGGCAGTGCTGAAGGAAGGCACGTCATGATCCACGGCACATGGGAACCGCAGCCCGCGACCCGCTGGGAAGACGCATTCCTGAGCGGCAACGGACGGCACGGCGCCATGGTGTTCGGCGATCCGCTCGATGAACGGGTCATCGTCAACCACCACAGTCTGGTGCGTCCCAACAACAGCGACGGCGCCCGCGCGCCGCGGCTCGCCGCCGGCCTCCCGGCGCTCCAGGACCGATTGCTTGCCGGGGACACCACGGCCGCGGAACGGTTCACGGACGGCCGAGGGCTGATGTGGGTCCGGCCCTTCCACCCCGCCTTCCAGGTACGGATACGGCGGGAGGCGGAGGCGCGTGGGCGCTACCGCCGGGAGGTCGACTTCGCCACCGGCGTCGTCGCTGCCTCGTGCGCCGACTGGGACAGCCGGGTGTTCGTCTCCCGCGCGGACGACGTGATCGTCCAGTATGTGACAGGCTCCGCGCTGAGTGTGAACGTGATGCTCGATCACCTCCTGCCCGGTGCACCCGGCGCCCTGACCATCGGCCGGGGTACGGCGGTGACCCGCGAGGGCGCATGGCTGTCCCTGCGCGCCGGCTACCCGCACCGCGAACTCGAGTACACGGGTGTCACAGTGGTTGCCGCCCATGGCGGCCGGACCGCTGTGACGGCGGAGGGCATTCGCATCGAGGGGGCCCAGAGCCTGCTGCTGTTGACCCGGGTGCAGCGCCACGCCGGCGAGCTGGACGTGGTGGCCGAGGCAGCAACGCTGCGCGCGCTGCTGCTTGACCGACTCACTTATCCGTACGAGGACGGCGTACTGGCCAAGTCCCAGCCCGCCTCCCCGGGATCCCGGGGTGCAGAGCGGGGCGCGTACGAGCGGCTCCTGGCCCGGCACGAAGCGCTGCATCGCACGGCCTACCAGCGTGTCACACTCGATCTGCAGGGCGAGGAACATGAACGGGACCTGCCAGGAAGCGAATTGCTGGCATGCCCCAAAAGTCCCGCCCTGCTGGAGCGACTTTTCGCCGCCGGCCGCTACCACCTCCTCTCCTCCAGCGGCACGCTGCCACCCCGGTTGACCGGCCTGTGGACCGGCGACTGGAACACCGCCTGGTCCGGAGCCTTCACGACCAACGCGAACCTCAACCTCCAGACCGCCGGTGCCGCTGCCGCTGCTCTGCCCGAAGTCACCGAGGCTCATGGTGCGCTCGTCTACGGCCAGTTGCGTGACTGGCGTGACAACGCACGAACGATTTTCGGCACGCGCGGCATCGTCGCCCCAGCACACACCGACGGTGAGTGCGGCCACACGGTCCACTTCGATCGGCCGTATCCGCATCATGTGTGGACCGCCGGTGCGGACTGGCTCCTGAAACCGCTCCTCGACCATGCCGAGACCATGGGAGAAAACGATCCCCGCCTCATTGCCGCGCTGGGCGAACTCGCCCAGTTCTACGAGGACTTCCTCACCTGCACCGGGCCGGACGGCAGACTCGTCATCGTCCCCTCCTACTCCCCCGAGAACCAACCGCGCAACGCAGGTTGGGTCGCCGTCAACGCCGCCATGGACATCGCCGCCGCCCGGCACGCACTGACCACCGCCGCGGAACTCCACGGCACCGCGCGCTGGCGCACCCTCGCGGACCGGCTGCCCCCCTATCGCATCAACGACGACGGCGCGCTCGCGGAATGGGCCTGGCCCGGCCTGGAGGACAAATACGACCATCGTCACATCAGCCATCTCTATGCCGTGTGGCCGCTGGAGGAAATCAATCCGTACGACACCCCTGAACTGGCGGTCGCCGCCCACCGCGCCCTCCAACTGCGCGGCGCCGAGAACAATTCCGCACACGGCCATCTGCACCAAGGGCTCGTCGCGAGCCGACTGCGTGACGCCGCCCGCGCCGAGCAGTCCCTCGCCCATGTCCTGACCGGGAACTACTTCCACGACTCGCTGATGAGCGCCCACTACCCGGACCGAAATGTGTACAACGCGGACGCCGCCCACGCCTTACCCGCCCTGATCATCGAGATGTTCCTACAGTCCACGCCGCACCGCCTGATCCTGCTCCCCGCTCCTCCGGCGACGTACCCCTCCGGCGCGCTGCGGGGCATCTGCACCCGCTTCGGCGCCGGGGTCGACCTCACCTGGAACCACGAAGCGTGCACCGCCCTCATCCGCCCGTCCCGCACCTGCCGTATCGAACTCAGGACTTCCGCAGGCGTCGAGCCGCTCGATCTGATCGCCGGCGAAGACCGCGTTCTCACCCTGTGAACACGGTAGTTCCCCCACCCATGGAGAAAGGGACCCCCATGGCACGAACCACCCACCGCAGACTCCGCGTGGCCCTGCTCGCCCCTGCGCTCGCTCTGGGCGTGACGGCAGGCGTCTCGCCCGCACCTGCCCAGGCCGCCGTGTGGAATTCCTGCGCACAGTGGGGCAACACCTCACTGAACGGCTACACGCTCTACAACAACATCTGGGGATCCGGCGCCGGCAGTCAGTGCATCTGGGCCAACTCCGGTACGAACTGGGGAGCCTGGGCCAACCACCCCAACACCGGCGGCATCAAGTCGTATCCGAATTCCAAGAAGGTGATCAACAAGTCGATCACCTCGCTGTCCTCCCTCACCAGTTCGTACAACGTGAGCGTTCCGTCGTCCGGCGCGTACAACACGTCGTACGACATCTGGGACACCGACTACGACTACGAGATCATGCTCTGGGTCAATTACAACGGCGCGGTCGGGCCGCTCGGCAGCCACCAGGGCAATGTCAGCCTGGGCGGTCACACCTGGGCCGTCTACAAGGGCGACAACGGCGCCAACCAGGTCTTCTCCTTCCTCCGGACCTCGGACTCTTCCTCCGGCACGGTCAACATCCTGCCGGTCCTCAAGTGGATCAAGGACACCAAGGGCTGGATGGGCAACGAGACGATCGGTGATGTCCAGTTCGGCTACGAGATCACCTCGTCGTCCGGCGGCCTGAACTTCACCACGAACAACCTCACTGTGTCCTCACGCTGATCAGTGCGCACGACAAGGAGCCGGCCCCGGGCTGGACCGGCTCCTTCTCAGCATGAGCGCAACAGCCGGTGCGGTCGGTCGTCACCGCACGTAGGAAGCGTTCTTCGCGGTCTTCACCACCTTCGCGCCCTCCCCGGAACTCAGCCGCCCGCCGGCCACCCAGGAGTCCACCGTGCTCTGGACGCGCTTAACGAGCGCGCTCTTGTTCGTGAAGGGAGCGGCGGACCAGATCTCGTCGAGCAAAGTGGTGCCGTCGGACGTGGCCGGGTTGGTGACGCCGGAGTCTGTCCGGCCGAAGACCACCTTGGGTTCGGCCCGCTGGAAGTAGGTGTGTGTCGGGTCCTCGCTGCCCTCGAGGAAGGGCGCGAACTCGACGCCGTCGAGCGTGTAGTGGAGCGGCTTGCCGGACACCGGGGTGAGGGTGGGCAGCAGGTCGCCGGAGAGGGCGGCGTTGCGGTAGAGCCCGAACTGGAGGAAATCCCTGCGGGTGTCTCGGGCCACCAGGTTGACCGGCCCGTAGAACAGGGTCTGGATCGCCTGCTTGTCGAGTGCCTTCTCGACCCGCAGCCGGAACGGGATGGAGACATGGACGGTGTCTCCGTCGCGCCAGGTCCGGTCCACGGAGTAGTAACTGCCGGGGACGGGTGCCGCTTTCACCTTCTTGCCGTTGACAGTGACCGTGAACCCGCTCTTCACCCAGGCGGGTACGCGCAGCCGCAGACCGAAGGTGGCGGTGCCGCCCCGGACCGTGAGCGTGGTGCCCTGCTCCTTCGGGTAATCGGTGGTCTGCGTGACGCTGACGTCCTTCTCGGCCCAGGTCAGTGTGGACGGACTGTAGAGGTTGACGTACAAGGCGGTGCCGTCGGTCCTCTTGAAGTACACCGAGTCCTGGTACTTCGTCGCGCTCTCCATGCCCGTTCCCTCGCAGCAGGTCGTCCCCGCCTTCGGCGTGTAGTCGCGCACATGGCAGGGCAGGAGGCCGATGAAGTACGTGACGAGTGGCTTCTCCGCGTCGGCCTTGTCCTGCTTCGAGCCGAGGACCTGGTTGTACAAGGCCCTCTCGTAGTAGTCCATGTACTTAGGGTCCTGGTCGTGGAAGAACAGCATCCGGCTCAGTTTGAGCATGTTGTACGCGCAGCATGTCTCAGCGTTGGTGTCACTGAGCGTTCCGGCGATGACGTCACGCGCCTTCCAGAACTCACCGGTGCTTGTGCCGCCGATGCCGTACATACGGGTCGGGACGACCATGCCCCAGAAGTTCTTCGCGGCGCTGAGGTAGCGCTGCTCCCCCGTCTCCTCGTACAGCCGGAGCAGTCCGGTGAAGATGGGGATGTGCTGGTTGGCGTGGAGTCCGTTGAGGGTGTCGTTACCCGCGGCGCAGGCGTCGATGAGTTCGTCGAGATCAAAGAGGCGTGCCAGCGCCAGGTGTTGGGCCTTGCCGGTGATTCGGTACAGATCGCAGATCGCCTCGACGATCCCGCCGAACTCACCGCTGGAGAAGATGCCCCACATCCGCTGCAGGGTGCTGTCGGGCAGCTTGGAGAGCCGGGAGTACATCCAGTCGCACATCCCTGACGCGAGGTCCAGCGCCCGGGAGTCTTCGGTGTAGATGTAGGCGTCGAGAACGCCGCGCAAGATCTTGTGCGCGGTGTAGTACGGCGCCCAGACCACGGTGTAGTCGCCGCTGGTCACCGACTCCAGTGTGATGAACTGTGACTCCGGGTACGCAGCGAGAAAGCCTGGGTGGCTGGGTCCTCCCCAGGTGCGGCGCAGGGTGGCGTGCCGGCCGCGGCCCGACGAGTCGGCGAAGGTTCCTCCACTGGCCTCGTCGAATCGGTACGAGACCAGGTCGCCTGCGCCCGCGGACGACTCGGCGGCCGGTTTGTTCTGCAGTCCCGCGATCTCGGTGGCCGTCAGCGCCCGCGACCAGACGTTGACCTCGTCGTAGGCACCGGAAAAGACCGGGTCGGAGGAGTAGTTGGACCGGCCGAGCCAGTTGTTCTTCAGGGAGCCGAGTGCCGCCGGATTGAGGGTCATCGCCGCGTTCCGGGCGACCGCGGCGCCGTTGACGTACAGCGTCCCGGTGGCGCCCGTGATGGTCACCGCCACGTGGCTCCACCGGTTCAGCGGCAGTGGCGCGGTGCCGTCGAGCCCCTGCTCGCTGTCGGCACCGTTGATCGTGATGGCGAAGCGGGGGACCCCGTTCGCGTTCCGGGCGGCGAGGTACAGGTAGCGGCTGGTGTCGTTGCCAAAGTCGAAGATCCGCGACCAGTTCGCGTCGTGGGTGGGCTTCACCCAGACCGAGAGGGTCACGGCCGCCGAGCCGCCGAGGACGCCCGTCGGCGCATCGATGTACTGGTAGGAGCCACGGACGTTCTCCGCGGCCCTGCCGAACCTGCCGGAGACGCTGAGCACAGCCGGGTTTGCCCGGAGCGCCCCCCTTACCTCGGTGAGCGCTCCGATCATGCAACGAATCTTGTCCGCGTGGGCCTTCTCGCCCGTGCCGGCGTAGGCCTGGGAGAGCATGGTGAGGAAATGACCGGTGTAGTGGCCGCGGAGGTTTCCGTTGGCCTCACCGTCGAGGCCCTCCCAGCCGCCGGGAGCCACCGCACCGCGGGTGGAGAGCCCGGCGTTGGCACGAAAGACCTGCAGCATCCGGTCCACGTCGTAGCCCCGGCCGTGGGCGAGCATCAGGGCGCGCTTGGCGGTGAAGACCCCTTCGCCGAGCGCCACGTCCTTGAGAGCGAACGGCTGCAGTGTCCGGGCGGACGGGGCGGCGAGGCCGGCGGCCGCATCGCTCGCGCCGAGCAGGGATCGCGCCTCGGCCCTCGCGCTGCCCGCGGCGAAGGACGACATCACCGGTGCCGCCGCCGCGAGAGCCGCGGCACGAAGGACGGCTCGCCTGGGCAGTGGGGATGCCATGGATCCTCTTTCCGACCGTAGTTGTTCGACATCTCGAACACTGTCCGCATTACCGGCCAGAAACTAAAGGCACGGCGAGGGCACGTCAATGCTTCAGACAACATCCACAGACTCCTATGACGCCCGCCGCCCTCCCACGCATCTCCCCACCAGCAGTCGCCGCAAGCGGTACGGAAGTTGCCGCCATGACACACATCACCACATGTGGCCGATTAGGCAACAATTCTTGGCTGCACACACCTACTTGAGGCTTCAACGAGCCGGACTACAGTCTGCTGTCCGTAAGACCGCACGGCGTTCGGTATACCGACTGATCCATCCAAGATCCGTCATGCGAAAAGCCAGGAGGTCTCCCGTACATGGGCCACCTCATCCCCCGCGACCGTCGGCTCTTCCGGGAGTTCGGGCAGGGGACGGCCGCCCCGCTCCCGTACCACCTCGTCCATCACGCCTTCGAGCGCCAGGCCGCTGACACCCCGCACACCGTCGCCGCCGAGCACGAGGGCGCGACCCTCACCTACGGCGAACTCAATGCGCTGGCCGACCGGCTCGCGGCGCGGCTCACGGCAGAGGGCGTGCGGCCCGATGACCGGGTCGGGCTGTTCGTCCGACGGTCGATCCCGATGGTCGTCGGACTGCTCGCCACCCTCAAGGCCGGTGCCGCCTACGCCCCGCAGGACATCGGCCTGACCCCCGCTGCCCAGCTGCGCCACGTCATGGCCACCGCGGGGACACGGGTGATCCTCACCCAGACCAGACACGCAGACCGGGTGCCGCTGCCGCCCGGGCATGTGCTGGTCGCGGTGGACGAAACGCCCACGGACGCGTCCGCCCTCCCCAGGTACCTGCCGGTGCGGGCCGCCGGACCGGACGACGGCTGCTACGTGCTGTTCACCTCCGGCACCACCGGCACGCCCAACGGCGTCACCATCACCCACCGCAACGTCTGCAACTCCGTCCTGCGGCGGGAGGTACACGGTGACCAGCTCCCCGCCCGTGCGGCAGGCACTCGCGCTCCGGACGTGACGCCCGCGGCGCGCTTCGGCGACGGGGTGGAGCTGCCTCCGCTCACCTCCTGGCCCCGGCGCGTCCTCAAGCACCCCCCGGCTGATGCACTACAACCGCCTCGCCGCTCTGGTCATCACCGCGAACCTGGCCGTTCTCGCCGTGGCCGGTGGCCTGCCCGGCGCCCGCACCCTCGGCTACGCCGCCCTCGCCAACCTCGGCCTGGCCGTCGTCGTTCGCCAGCAGTACGTCATCAACCTCCTGTTTCGCCTGGCCACGTGGGCCCCGACGAGCCGGCCACTGAAAGTGCGCTGGACGCTGGGGAAGGTGTACCACTTCGGTGGCGACCTCATGACCGACCTACTCGATGCCTTGCGGCCGCTGGACCGCGATCCGGGTGTCGGCTGCTTTGTCATCACCGGCTCGTCGGACCGGGTCTTCGCGGCGGGCGCCGACATCAAGGAGATGGCCGGATGGAGCGCCGCCGAGATGGCGGCCGCCGACTACTTCTCGGGGTGGGAGGAGTTTGCCGCCTTCCACACACCGAAGGTGGCGGCCGTCAACGGCTATGCGCTGGGCGGTGGTTGCGAACTGGCGATGATGTGCGACTTCATCATCGCGGGCCGGTCGGCGGTCTTCGGGCAACCCGAGATCAAGCTGGGGGTGATCCCCGGTATCGGCGGTACGCAGCGGCTCACCCGGCTCGTCGGCAAGGCCAAGGCGATGGACCTCATTCTGACGGGCCGCACGATGGACGCTGCGGAGGCCGAACGTTCCGGCCTGGTGGCCCGGGTCGTACCCGACGAACGGGTGCTCGAAGAGGTGGCAGCGGCGGCCTCGGCCATCGCCTCCCACGGACGGGCCGCGGTGGCGGCGGCCCGCGAGTGCGTGGAGCGCGCCCAGGAGACCGGCCTGCGCGACGGCATCCTCTTCGAGCGGCGGGTGTTCCATGCCGTGTTCGCCACGGCGGACCAGAACGAGGGCATGCGGGCCTTCCTGGAGAAGCGCCCGGCGCGCTTCGCCGGGCGTTGACCCACGCCTGCGGGCCTCGCAGGCGGGCCGGGCCGGCAGGGCGGGCCGGTGTGGACACCGGCCCGCCCCCGTCCCCCGCTGATCCGCCCGGGCCCCTCTACCCGGGCCGATCACATCACAGTCGCTCGGCCGACCGGCCGCCCGGCCGACCGGGCGCGCCTCAGCCGAGCCGGATCACATTCCAGGACAGCGGCTCGAGGGTGGCCTTCAGCGTGCCGCCGTCGAGGCGTGTGCCGGTCACCGCGTGCGGGGTGACCCTCTCCGGCTCGTCCAGGGTGTTTCGGGCGTCCGGGTCCGCGTCGGCCAATGCGCTGTGCTCGATCACTTCCGTCACCCCCAGCCCCTCCAGGGCGACTTCGAGCGGCAGCTGCTCAACCTGGCTGCGGTTCACGGCAAACACGGTGAGGATGCCGTCGTCGCCGCGTACCGCCGTCGCATGCAGCAGCGGCACGTCACCGTACTCCTGTGTCCCGTACGTCGGTGAGTCCACGCGTACGTCGAGGACCTGCCCGCGTCCATGCCGCGAGGCCTGCGCGAAGGGGAAGAACGTGGTCTGTCTCCAGGCCGGACCACCCGGCTCCGTCATGATCGGCGCGATGACGTTGACGAGTTGGGCCAGGCAGGCGACAGTCACCCGGTCCGAGTGCCGGAGCAGCGCAATCAACAGGGAACCGAATACCACGGCGTCGGTGACGGAGTAGTTGTCCTCCAACAGGCGGGGCGCCTCGGGCCAGTCGAGGGAATTGACCTCGGCTTGGGCCTTGGACATGTACCAGACGTTCCACTCGTCGAAGGAGAGGTTGATCCTCTTCTTCGACTTCAGGCGCGCGCCCACGTGGTCGCAGGTCGCCACGACGTTCTCGATGAAGGACTCCATGTCGACGGCCGAGGCCAGGAAGGAGTCACGGTCGCCGTCGAGCTCCTCGTAATAGGCGTGCAGGGACACAAGATCGACGGCGTCGTAGGCCTCGGCGAGTACCGTCGCCTCCCACTCGGCGAAGGTGTCCATGGACTGGCCGGAGGAACCGCAGGCGACGAGCTCGACGGACGGGTCGATCTGGCGCATGGCACGGGCGGTCTCGGCGGCGATGCGCCCGTACTCCTCGGCGGTCTTGTGCCCGGTCTGCCAGGGGCCGTCCATCTCGTTGCCCAGACACCAGAGCTTGATGCCATAGGGGCCCTTGTCTCCGTGGGCGGCCCGCAGGTCCGAAAGGGCAGTCCCTGAAGGGTGATTGGCGTACTCGAGGAGTTCCAGGGCCTCGGCCACTCCCCTGGTGCCGAGGTTGACGGCCATCATCGGCTCGGCCCGCGGGCCGATTTTCCTCAGGAGGCCGATGTACTCGGACAGGCCGAAGCGGTTGGTCTCCGTGGAACGCCACGCCAGGTCGAGACGGCGGGGGCGCTCCTCGGCCGGGCCCACGGAGTCCTCCCACTTGTAGCCGGAGACGAAGTTTCCGCCGGGGTAGCGGATGGCGGTGACGCCGAGTTCCCGTATCAGGCCGAGGACGTCGCTGCGCAGGCCCGCGTCGTCCGCCGTGGGGTGGCCCGGCTCATAGATGCCGGTGTACACGCAGCGGCCGAGGTGCTCCACGAAGGAGCCGAACAGCCGGGGGTCGACTTTGCCGACGGCGAAGTCGGGGTGCAGGGTAAAGCGTGCGCAAGTGGTCATGACTCCCCAACGTGGTTCTGAAGATCAGCCGCTCGACGAAATGCCGGACACCGAACACAGTCCGCCTCACTCGGCCTTGATCCTCATGAAGGTCACCGAGTGCGCCGGGAAGGTGTACGTGAAGGTGTCGTCGACCCCGTCGAAGACCGACTTCTTCGGTGCTACGGGGTGGGCGTCCGCGGTGTTCTCCGCGTCAGGAGCTGCGGCGAGCGTCGTAACCCGTGCAGCCGGCGCGACCTCCGCCCCGGTGCCGAAGTCGAGCTTCGTCCTGGCCTCGGCCGCCTGGTCATTGACGACCTTGACGATGAGGTCGCCGCTCGCCTTGTCGCGAGTGACGACCTGACGGAACGGCTCGGCTACCTTGTCATCGGTGAAGGAGCCCCACTTCTTGTCGTCGAGGTAGAGCGTCACCTGTCGGCCTCGCACCTCGACGCGCACGTCGTAGGTGCGGCCCGTCTCGATGGTCGTGTTGCCCTGGATCATGGTGTGCTTGGCGCCGTCGACCGTCTTCTCCACGGCTGACTGGGTGTTGTTCCAGCCGCCCAGATTCCACCAGTAGTGGTTGCCGGTGTCCTTGACCCCGAAGGCGACGAGGAACCCTTCCTTGCCGGACTTCTTGGTGGCCTTCACGTTCAGGTCGTAGTTCTGCCAGCCCTTGTCGCCCGCGGTGACCAGGGTGTTCTCGGCGGCCGCGTCGGACTGGACGTACGCGCCGTCCTCGACCGCCCACATGCCGGTGCCCGCGGCCTGGGTCCACTGGCTGTCACCGGCGGAGAAGTCGTCCGAGAGAAGTGTCTTCCCGTCGGTGTCCGTGACCTTGACGTCGTCGTACGCGGCGCTGGTCGCCCAGGTGGAGAGGCCGACGGCGCCGGTGATGGGCCCGGAGGTGGCGGGAGTACCGGTCGCGGTGGACGGGACGACCTCGTCGCCTACGTTGCGCATGAAGAGTTTCTGCGTCTCGTAGTTGGCCGATCCCCAGGACTGGTCGTTGTCGAACCAGATCATGTTCGGCTTCCACTGCACATAGTCCTCATTGGCCAGCAGCGGGGCGTACGAGGCGAGCTTCACGATGTCGGCGTTGCGCTCCAGGCCGGTCATGAACGCGGCTTCGGAGAGAGCGTTGGAGAAGGTGTTGCCCTGCGAGGCGTACTCGCCGAGGAAGACCTTCGGGCCGGATCGGTCGTAGGAGTCGTATCGGTCGTTGTTCTCCAGGAACCACTGGGGGCTGTTGTAGTAGTGCTCGTCGACCATGGCGACGCCCGCGTCCCGGTTGAGCTGCCAGGCCTTGTCGAAGGTTGAACCGGAGTCGTCAGGACCAGAGTTGGAGATCACGGTGATGTCCGGGTACTCGGCCTCGATGGCGGCACGGAACTTCTTGAAACGGCGGAAGAACTCCTCGGGCAGGTTCTCCTCGTTGCCGACTTCGAGGTGGGTGAGGTGGAAGGGTTTCGGGTGTCCCATGGCCGCCCGCTTGCCGCCCCACGCGGAGGTCACCGGACCGTTGGCGAACTCGATCAGGTCGAGGGTGTCCTGGATGTGCCGCCGCAATAGTGCTTCGTCGTCGGTGGCCTTGTTCTGGCCGCATCCGGTGACCAGGGCGGGCACGACGGGCAGCGGCATGGCGCCGGTGTCCTCGGCGTACTGGAAGTACTCGTAGTAGCCAAGGCCGTAGCTCTGGTTGTAGCCCCAGAAGTTGGCATTGGTGGCCCGCTGCTCGACCGGGCCGATGGTGTCCTTCCACTGGTAGGAGCGGGCGCGCTGCCAGCCCGACTTCTCGTCGTACGACTCGTGGCTGCCGGTGTTGACCAGGCAGCCGCCGGGAAAGCGGAGGAAGCCCGGTTCCAGGGCGGCGATCTTCTCGGCGAGGTCCTTGCGCAGGCCGTTCGCGCGGCCCTTGTAGGTGTCGCGGGGGAAGAGCGAGATCATGTCGAGCGCGACCGGCGCGGCTGCGGAGGCGACGGCGAGCCGGCCGGTGGTGGAGGTCCGGGTGGCGGTGAACACCGTCGTGTACTTGGCCCAGCCGCCGCGCACGGTGACTCGACGGGTGGCGGCGAGCCTGCCCTCGGCATCGTGCAGGGTGGCCTCGACGGCCGCTGTTCGGTCGGCGCGGGCCCAGACGGAGAAGGCATAGCGCTGGCCCTTCTCCACCCGGATGCCGGTGTTGTAGCCGGTGTTGGTGACGGACGACTTCGAGCCGAGGGAGAGGTAATTGCGGTTACGGGCGTTGAGCCGGCCGTTGTCATTCACGACTCGGGCGGTACCGGCTGTTCCCCACGAGGTCAGCGACGAGTAGGACGTGTTGTCGGCGGTGGTGTATTCGAAGGACCGGTTCTGGACAAGCTCGGCATAGAGTCCGCCGTCAGCGGCGCGGTTGATGTCCTCGTAGAAGACGCCGTACATGCTGTCGTCGATCGTGGCGCCGGTTCGGGACGGGTCGATCGAGAGTGTGTAGTCGGTGGGTTCGGCTGCCGCCGTGGGGTCTGCGGCGAGCGTCCCGGCGAGCAGGGCCCCCAGGATGAGCCCGAGCCGCCATTGCCTGCGTGCCATCGTGCAACTCCCTGCCATTGTTCGAGATTTCAGACGTTGATCAGAACTTCGAACGGCAACCTAGGAAGTGCGGGATCACACGTCAACGCTTTACGCAGGGTCGGCGAGATCAGTCCGTCCGCGGTTCGACCTGTCGGACAATGGGCTACTTGTAGCTGATGTCCGCGGACGTGAAACGGCAATGGGTGCCGTCCGGGCCGCTGCCGGTCTTCGGCGGCTCCGCACCGGTGTTGTTGCCTGTGTAGCGGTCGCAGGTGGCGATCTTCTTGCCGCTGTCTCCGTGGATACGGATGTTGCGCAGCGCAGCCGTGTCACCGTAGTTGGTGTTGATGCCGACGAGCGACTTGCCGGGGGCGGTGACGTCGACGTCGTTGACGATGATGTTGCGCTTGTACTGCTGGGAGCAGTTGCCACAGGAGCGCACGAGCTTGCCGAAGTCGGACACCTGGAACTTGGTGACGACCAGCTTGCCCGCGCCGTTGAACTGGAAGACCTTGTCGGAGGCCTTCCTGGCGCCGCCGCCGTACACCTGGTACGTGGCCGACGAGGATGTGCCCTTGAAGGTGGCCGCGTCCTCACCGACGTCTTCCCACCACACGTTCTGCAGCGTGCAACTGCCCGCACAGTGGATGCCGTCCGCGGCGGGGGAGCCGAGGATGACGTTCTTCAGGACCGCCCCGTCCTTCAGCTTGAAGATCGGGTCCTGGCCCTCGTCCTGACCGCCGTCACCCAGGTCGCCGCTGCCGTAGAAGCGCTTGAGGCCGCCGTCGTAGGGGCCGGAGACGTCGATCGTCTTGGTCACCGGCTGTTGACCGTTGGGCGTCGGCCAGGTGGCAGCCGCGTTCGCGGACGACAGCATGACGCTGGTGGCGATCGCCGCTCCGGTCAGTCCGAGCGCGGCGGTCGACGCGGCTATGACGCGCATGCGCGTCGGCTTGCGCTGGTGTCGGGTCATTCGTTGGTTCCTTCGGTGTGGGGGCGAGAGCCTGCACTGTGTGGTCGCCACCACCGCGGTGCGGGTTGCCCCCGATGAAGAATTTCCTCCACCGGTCCCTACGCGAAGTCGCCTTTCCACTCCGCCTGTTCGCTCCCGACCCCGGCACGCACCGTGTACGCGTCGTCGCCCGCGTCCCGCTGCTTCCCGGTGAGGCTGTACTGCCCGGCGAAGACATGCTCACCGGTCGGCACGGTCCGCCCGTCCTTGAGGGTCCACCGGTAGCGGTAGGCACCGTCCGATTCGTGCACCGAGACCTCGAAGTCGTCGGCGGGCAGCGACAGCCAGCTCCCGCTGGTCTTGGGACTGTCCCTACGGGTGATGTCCAGCTCGACGGTGAGCTCGGTCAGCGGCTTCTTGACGTTGACCGTGATGTTGCTCTGGCCCCAGTAAGCGGAGGTGCCCGGGTCGATGGAGCCGTCTGCCCACAGCAGTTTCGCTGCCGGGACTGCCTGTCCGGTGTCGCCAGGCCGGCCCGGACCCGGCTCCGTGTCGCCTGACGTCGTAGGGCCGCCCTTGGGTGGGGTCCGGGCCGTCTCGCTGGGGCGCCGGGTGGGGTCGGTGGCTGAGCGGTCGGGCTCGGGGGTGGCCGTGGGCCGGTCCGGTGTGCTCTCGCCTGTGGGGGTCGTTGCCACGGTCTGTGAGTTGGGTTCGGCGCTCCGGATGGCAGAGGCGATACCGTATCCGCCGACGGCGAAGACACCGGCCACGGCGGCCGTAGTTCCCACGATGCGCAGCCAGGGCGCCACCGGGCGGTGGGCGGCCCGCTTCCGCTGCGGCTCGTGCCCGGTCATGCCGCGCTCGACCCGGGCGAGCATCCGCTCGCGATCGGGCCGGTGGGCGTCGGCCGCCTCCCTCAGCCGCCTGCGCAACGCGTCGTCCATCAGCCCCTCCCTCCCGCGTCCCCGACGGCTATCTGAATGCGCGGCAGAGCCGGCTGCGGCCCGAGCAGGCGCTGCAGCTCCGCCATCCCCTTGGATGTCTGGCTCTTCACCGTACCCACCGAGATTCCCAGGGTCTGCGAGACATCCTTCTCGGAGAGGTCGAAGGAATGGCGCAGAACGACGCAGGCTCTCTTGCGGAACGGCAGTCTGCGCAGCGCCTCCTGCACATCGATCACGGCGGCCACGTCCGGGCCCTCGGTCTGCTCGTTCTGGCCGGCCCAGAAGAGCGTGACGCGGCGGCGCTCGCGTACCGCGCTGCGGATGCGGCTGCGCGCCATGTTGGTGACCACGCCGCGGGCGTAGGCCGGCGGGTGCTCGGCGGCGCGTACCCGGTCCCAGCGGTGCCACAGGGCAAGCAGCGCGTCGGCGGCCAGGTCGTCCGCGCCGTCGGCGTCGCCGGTCAGCAGATGGGCGAGGCGGGCCAGGGCTGCATAGTGCTGCTCGAAGAACGCGTGGAACTCCGTGGCGGCATCGTCAGCAGCCGCGGCGGGCGGGTTTGTCCGCTGTATGGGCTCCCTCACCGACTCACCGGGGAGCGGCGTCTCACCCCTGCGGGGCCCCTTGGGCGCCACCTCGACCCGCCGGGGTACTGCCCGCTCGTCCACACCGTCTCCGTAGCACGCTCCGTAGGCGACGTCCGCATCTAACCGGCCATATGTGTCCGGTATATCGAACGCCGTATGTCATCCCGAACGCGGAACATAGAGGCACAGCCTTCAGCGGTCAACCATCCGGAGGAGGCTGGTCCAGTACGCCCCATTCGTTCGCTCACCGGCCGCTCCGGTGGAGCCGCACCACCACCTCCCCCACTCCCTCGGAGGCCGCGTGGCCACCCAACTCACGGACAGTGAAGGGCCTTTGTGTGCCGGTTGCCTTCACCCGCAGCTCGTCGTCGCCGCGCATCACGCGGAAGACGGCCGCAGGCTCGCCGTCGAGTCCGGGCACTACCCGCTCACCCTCCTGCGTGTCCCGGGTGACCAGGAGCGTGAGGCCCGCCAGCCAGTCACCGTCGGGGCGCTCGGTGTCGGCACCCCACGGCAGTACGGCACCGGGCCGTACGTACAGCGGCAGGCTGTCGAAGCCGTGCACCTCGTGGCGCCATACCGGGCCCTGGACCGTCTCGCCGGTCAGCAGATGGGTCCAGGCCCCTTCGGGAACGTAGAACTCGACCTCCCCGCCGACGCTGAAGACGGGCGCGACCAAGAGGTCGGGGCCGAGCATGTACTGACGGTCCAGTGTGCGGCAGGCCGGGTCGTCGGGGAACTCGAGGACCATGGGGCGCATCATCGGCACGCCGGTGGTGCGGGCCTCGGCAGCGACGCCGTAGAGGTACGGCATCAGGCGGTGCTTGAGCAGGGTGAACTTCCGTGCCACGGCCACTGCTTCCTCGCCGAACGCCCAGGGCACCCGATAGGAGACATTGCCGTGCAGGCGGCTGTGCGAGGACAGCAGGCCGAAGGCGAGCCAGCGCTTGAAGACCGCCGGATCGGGGGTGCCCTCGAAGCCTCCGATGTCATGGCTCCAGAAGCCGAAACCGCTCAGCGACAGCGACAGTCCGCCGCGCAATGACTCGGCCATGGCTTCCAGGGACGCGAAGCAGTCGCCGCCCCAGTGCGCCGGGAACTGCTGTCCGCCGACCGTGGCGGAGCGGGCGAAGAGCACCGCCTCTCCCGGGCCGCGCTCCTCCTCCAGGAGCTCGAAGACCGCCTGGTTGTAGAGGTGCGTGTAGTAGTTGTGCATCCGCTCGGGGTCCGAGCCGTCGTACCAGGCCACCTCGGTGGGCACCCGCTCGCCGAAGTCGGTCTTGAAACAGTCGACGCCCTGGTCGAGCAGGCCGCGCAGCAGGCCCGTGTACCAGGCCCGGGCGGCCGGGTTGGTGAAGTCCACCAGTGCCATGCCGGGCTGCCAGAGGTCCCACTGCCACACATCGCCGTTCGGCCGCCGCACCAGGAAGCCGGCCGCCCGCGCCTCCTCGAACAGTGTGGATTTCTGGGCGATATATGGATTGATCCATACGCTGACCCGCAGTCCGCGCTCCTTGAGCCGGCGCAGCATGCCCTCCGGATCGGGGAACACCTCCGGGTCCCACTCGAAGTCCGACCACTGGTACTCGCGCATCCAGAAGCAGTCGAAGTGGAAGACGCTCAGCGGGATCTCACGCTCGGCCATGCCGTCGACGATCGAGGTGACGGTCTCCTCGTCGTACGGCGTGCAGAACGAGGTCGTCAGCCACAGACCGAACGACCAGGCCGGCGGCAGCGCAGGACGCCCGGTCAGAGCGGTGTAGCGACGCAGCACGTCCTTCGGTGCCGGGCCCGCGACGACGTAGAACTCGATGGACTGGTCCTCGACGCTGAACTGCACCTGTCCCACCGACTCCGAGCCGATCTCGTACGCCACCTTGCCCGGGTGGTTGACGAGAACGCCGTAGCCGCGCGAGGACAGGTGGAAGGGGATGTTCTTGTATGCCTGCTCGCTGCTGGTGCCGCCGTCGGCCTGCCAGATGTCGACGCTCTGGCCGTTCTTGATGTACGGCGTGAAGCGTTCGCCGAGCCCGTAGATCTGCTCGCCGACGCCCAGGGCAAGTTGGCCGATCATGTGGTGGGCGCCGTCCGGGGTGGTGGCGAAGGCGGTCCCCTTGGTTTCGACCGCGGTCAGCCGCTGACCGTCGGCGTCGAGGAACTCCAGGCTCCAGGGTGCGGCGGTGTCCAGGCGGAGGGTGAGCGGGCCACTGGTCAGTTCGGTGACGGGGCCGTCGCGGCGGGCCTTGGCGAACCCAGGACCGGGCTGCGCGCCCGGCAGTTCGAAGTCCGGGCCACGGCGCTCCTTGCCCGCGTGGTGGGTGGCGCGGACGCCGATGACTCCCTCGGCCGGGGAGAAGCATTCGACAGTGATCAGCGGGGTGTTGAGGGTGTCACCACGGTCGCGCACACGGTGAACGGCCGCGTACGCCGTAAATCGGTCGTCGGCCAAGCGCAGATCGCGTACTTCGGTCGCGTACGAGACCCGCACTCCGTCACGCAGGAGCCAAAAGCCGTCGGTGAACTTCATCGAGTGGGGTTCCTCGGGATCGGTGTGGCCGACTGGTCGGGGGCCTCGCTCGCTGCAGGCAGAGCAGCTTCGGAGACCGGGAAGGCGAGCCGCGCCAGCCGCACGGTGCCGCGCAGCCGCACCCGCAGGTTCCGTACCCCCGAGGCGGTGAAGGAGGCGGTGCGGGAGGTATACGCGTAGATCCCGGCTGTGGGCGGAACGGTAAGGGTGGCGCTCGCGTCCCCCGCGGTCAGCTCGACGCTCCCCCCGCCCGTGGCCACCACCGTGACGGCCACGACACCGTCGCCGAAGTCGCAGTCACGGAAAAGCAGTTCGCCTTCCGCTGCCCCGGTCGCGGTCACGGCGTCGCCCGCCGACTTGCTGCGGTCCACGATCCCGGTCCCCCGCTGCTCGTCGTACGCGACCGCTGCCAGGCCGATCCGCCGTACCGGCCTGGCGGCGATCGCGTCCCCGTCGATCCGGACCTCAGTTGCGCAGCGGATGTCCGCACTCGAGGCTCCGGCGAGGAGCTCATAGGGTCCGCTCGGCACGCACCACCGGTCGTGGGCGACATCCCACAGGCCCAGCTCGGACAGGGGGAGGGAGAGTTCGAGTCGCTCGCTCGCCCCGGCCTCTATGTGGACCCTGCGGTAGGCGACGAGCCTCCTCGAAGGCCGCACGACGGATGAGTCCGGACCCTGCGCGTAGACCTGGACCACCTCCTCAGCGGCCACCGGGCCGGTGTTGGTGACGGTCAGCTCGACTCGTACCATGTCGCCGGCCTGCTCGGCCGACAGTTCCTCGTAGACGAACGAGGAGTAGCTCAGACCGTGCCCGAAGGCGTAGAGCGGCTCGCCCTGGAAGTACTGGTAGGTCTGGCGGGAGCCGATGATGTCGTAGTCGAGCAGGTCCGGCAGGTCGGAGTCGTCCGCGTACCAGGTCTGCGGCAGCCGTCCGGCCGGCGAAACGTCTCCGGCCAGGATCCGGGCAAGCGCGGTGCCCGCGGCCTGGCCGCCGTGGGCGGTCCACAGCAGGGCGGGCAGTGCCGCGTGGGCGTCCGTGACCGCGTACGGATAGGACGACACCAGGACGAGGGCGGTACGGGGGTTCGCCCTGCGGGCGGCGCGCCACAGCGACTCCTGATGCGGTGGCAGGGCGAGCGTGCTGCGGTCCTCGGTCTCGCGGCCGTTGATGTGCGGGTCGTTCCCGGCGAGGACGATCACGGCTTCCGCGTCGGCCGCGGCCCGGGCCACGGCTTCCTCGCCGCGTTCCACGACCTCGATCTCGAAGACTTCTCCTTCAGCGGCGACCTTCAGGCCGTCGGCGGCAACAGAGACGTACCCGTCCGTCCCTGTGTGCTTGATGAGGAATCCGTCCTGGTGGCTCTGCAGGCGGAAGGTCTCCTGGACCACCCAGCCGCCGGGTTCGCCGGCTGATGCCCGCACATACCCGTCGTCGGCGACCGACAGATACCGGCCGTCGGGCGCGCGCAGCGTCCAGGCGTCGCCGCCCCAGTCGATCAGGGCAAGTTCGGTGGGCTCGCCCCCGACGGTCAGCGGCGGCAGATCGGTGCGCCCGGCCAGCAGTGCGGGATCGAGGGCCCCCTCGGCGCCGCGCACCGGCTCGGCCGCGTCGGCCGCCGGCACCCGGATGCCGCCTTCGGCGCAGCGCAGCCGCACCCGGTCGACGCCTTCGGCGAAGGTGACGTTCTGCGCTCCGAAACGCTCGCGCAGTCCGTCCAGCGGAGTGGCCCGGCGCAGCAGGCTGCCGCTGTACCAGTCGGTCTTACAGGTGTCGGCGAGCAGTCCGACCACCGCGATCCGGGTGCCTGCGGCGAGCGGCAGCATCCTGTCGCTGTTCTTGAGCAGGACCACGGCCTGCTCGGCCGCCTCCTGCGCGAGGGCGCGGTGGGCGGGGGTGTCGTAGTCGCGCAGGGAAGTGCCCGCGTACGGATCGCGCTCCGGGTCGAACTCCCCGAGCCGGAAGCGGACATGGAGGTGGCGGCGTACCGCCGTGTCGATGTCCGACTCGGCGATCAGGCCCTGCTCCAGGGCGCCGCGGATCCGCGCGGTGATCACCGACGGGTCGGTGCCGTGGTCGGTGAAGCTGTCCACTCCCGCTACGAGCGCGGCCGCAGTGGCCTCCTCGTGGGTGTCGAAGTACTTCTCCGAGTCCACCAGATTGCTGGGAGCGCCCGCGTCGGAGCAGACGAGGAGCTCGCTCTCGGTCCAGGTACGCAAGTGTTCGCGCAGATACGGCGATACGTGGTTGGGGCGGCCGTTGACCAGGTTGTATGCGGGCATTACCCCGGCGACCGAGCCCGCCTCGACGGCTCCGCGGAAAGCGCGCAGGTCGTACTCGTGCAGGACCCGGGGACGTATCGAGGAGGACGACGTGTCCCTGGCGGTCTCGTTGTTGTGGGCGAGCCAGTGCTTGAGGACGGGGACGGTGCGCCAGTAGACGGGGTGATCCCCGCGCAGGCCCCGGGTATAAGCGACAGCGATCGCAGAGGTGAGCGCGGGGTCCTCGGAGTAACCCTCCTCGTTGCGGCCCCACAGCGGGTGGCGCAGCAGATTCACCGTCGGCGCCCAGACGTTGAGCCCGACCCGGTCGTCACGGGAGCGCATGGCCCGCGCCTCGGTGCCGACGGCCGCTCCCACCCGGCGGACCAACTCCTCGTTCCACGTCGCACCCAGGCCGACCGCCTGCGGGAACACCGTCGCGGGGCCCATCCAGGCGACACCGTGCAGCGCCTCCTGGCCGGTGCGGAAGGCGGCGATGCCGAGGCGGTCCACGGCGGGCGCGAACTGGTGCAGGCACGCGATCCGTTCGTCGAGCGTCAGCCGGCCAAGGAGATCGTCGATGCGCTTGTCGAAGGACAGGCCGGGGTCGCGGAAGGGCAGGGGCGTCTCGGTCACGGGCGGATCCCTCCGGCGCTGCGGGGATGACATACGCATCGAAGCGCTTCGATGCTGCGGGATACAGGCTTGCTGTGTCAAGGGGCGACGCCCCGAATCGCCCAGCACAGCGGTCTTCCCGACTGCGCAGGCAACTCCTCCACTGCTGCATGGAATTCGGGCGCGAGCCTTGTTGAGGCCCGGGGCTTTCACTAGGCAAAGAGCCGTAGTCGAAGCGCTTCGACACGATTGAATATCGCACGCAGTTTGATGCAAAGGCCGCCGTGCGACTCAGACGAGGTGCCGCCCCGAGCTGGCCCGCACGGTCAGTTCCGGTGCGATCAGGTCGACGCCGTCCGCACCCTCGCCGGCCATCTTGGCGATGATCCGCTCCACGGCCTGCCGGCCCATCTCCTGTGCGGGGATGGAGACCGAGGTGAGGCGCACCGAGGACTGCAGCGCCACCTGGTCGGGACAGATCGCGACCACGGAGACATCCTCGGGGACCGCCCGGGCCTGTTGGCGCAGCAGGCCGAGCAGCGGCTCGACGGCCGACTCGTTCTGGACGATGAGCCCCGAGGTACCGGGGCGCTCGTCGAAGACCCGGGCAAGGGTGTCCGCCATCGCGGCATACCCGCCCTCGCTGGGCCGGTGCAACATCCTCAGACCCAGCTCACTGCTCTTGGCGCGCAGCCCGTCCAGCGTGCGCTCGGCGAATCCGGTATGCCGCTCATAGACTGCGGGCGCTTCGCCGATCACCGCGATGTCACGGTGACCGAGCCCGGCCAGATGCTCGGCGCACAGCGCGCCCGTCGCCGCAAAGTCCAGGTCCACACAGGTCAGACCGGCGGTGTCGGCGGGCAGGCCGATCAGTACGACGGCCTTGTCGCTCTCACGCAGCAGCGGGAGGCGCTCGTCCTCGAGCTCGACATCCATCAGGATCATGGCGTCCGCGAGGCCGCTGCCGGTGACTCGGCGCACGGCCGCGGAGCCCTCCTCGCCGGTCAGCAGCAGCACGTCATAGCCGTAGACCCGGGCCGTGGTGGTGATGGCGATCGCGATCTCCATCATCACAGGGACATACATATCGGTACGCAGCGGCATCATCAGCGCGATGATGTTGGACTTGCTGCTGGCCAGGGCTCGCGCCCCCGCGTTCGGGTGGTAGCCGAGCTCCTGGATGCTGCGCTGGACCCGCTCGCGGGTGCCCAGCGAAATGGACCGCTTGCCACTGATGACATAGCTGACCGTGCTGGCCGAGACTCCGGCATGCTTGGCGACCTCGGCAAGGGTGACCATTCCGCTCTCCCGGACTCGGCTGCGAATCGCTTCGACAGTCGCTGCTCTGACGTAACGGTGCAGCTAAGGCCTTCAACCCTAGTTCTAGGTCCAGGGGATGTCCAGAGGCGAGTCGAAGCGCTTCGACACACCTCTGGACATCGGTACTTGGCCCCAGCTTAGGGACTACAGCGCCGGGTGTGCGTTCTTCATGAGTTCCTGGAACTGGGCGGAGAACCAGTGCCCGGACAGCGGCGCGTCCGGCAGCGCCCCCGACATGTTGTTGTTGTTCCGTGGATTTCCCTCATAAGTGGGGTCGCACATGCGGTCGAAGCCCTTGCCCTCGTCGTTCGGGATCTCCTCACTGGAGCCGTCGGACTCGCCCGGTGGCTTCACCCACACATAGGCGTCGATGCCCGCCGCGGGCGCGGCCTGGGGCCTCTCGCCGAGCCCCGCCCCGGACTGGTTGCACCAGTTGCCGAGGTGGATGCGCCGGTCGTAGCGGCCGCCGTTGACATAGGCGTCCACACTCGTTTTCGGCCCTGGGGCCGTGGGCCGCGCGGCACCGCCCCAGCCATTGCGGGAGGTGTCGATCAGCATGCCGAGATTGGTGTCGAAGCCGAGCGCCACGAGCTTGGTGCGCATGGCCTGGGCGTAGGAGAGTTCGTCGACGTAGCGGTTCCAATCGACCCACTTGGACTGGCGGACCGAGACCCCGTTGACGGCGTCGTCGATGGTGAAGTGGTTCTCCTTCAGAGCGCTGTAGTTGGCGGTGTTGACGATGAAGCCGTGGACGTCGCCGACGGTCGCGCCCTCGGCGGTCGCGGCGTTCCTGAAGAGTTCCGCCGAGGCACCGAAGTTGTCGTCCCAGCCGAGCCAGCCGTGGTGCCCGGCGTCGACGTAGTTGTAGACGTTGGTTACATCGCCCAGCTTGTTCAGGGCATAGCCGACGCCCTTCACGTAGTTGCCGTTCGCCTTCATGGTGTCGCAGTTGGGGGTGGCCGTCGGGCGGGGCGTGGTGTTGGTGACGAGGTTGGGCAGCGAATCGATCTCGACGGTCGTCACGATGCGCAGACCGGCGTACTTCTCGTCGGCGAGGATCGCGGCGATCGGGTCGATGTACTGAGTCCTGTACTTGTCGATCTCGGTGGGGCCGAGTTCACCGTTGGAGGCAAGGGCGGCGCAGTCGCGGCCCGGCAGGTTGTAGATGACCAGCTGGACGACGAGTTCGCCGTTGCCCTTCTGCGTGAGCGCTTCGTCGAGGTGGTCGCGCAGGCCCATGGCGCCGCCGACACCCTCGATCGCGGCGGTGCGGTCGAGCCAGACTCCGGTGGGCCGGCCGGAGATGCGGTTGCCGCCGGGTTCGGCGGCGGCCTTGGCGGACCACTCGGGGTTCACATAGACCTGTGCGCCGGCGTAGGGGTTGTCCACGCGGTCGCCTGGACCGGGTGGGTCGGTGGGTGGGTCGGTGGGCCCGCCCGGTCCGGCGTTGCAGGTGACGCCGTTCAGCTTGAAGACGGCCGGTTTCGCGTTTCCGCCACTGTGCGAGGCGTTGAACCCGAAGGAGGCGGAGGCTCCGGTGGCGAGGGTGCCGTTGTAGGAGACGTTCTTGGCGGTGACGTCGGCGCCGCTCTGGGCGATGTCGGCGTTCCACCCCTGGGTGACCCTCTGACCGCCCGGGAAGGACCAGGTGAGGTTCCAACTGTTCACCCTGTCACCGGTGTTGGTGACCGTGACGCCGGAGGTGAAGCCGGCGTCCCACTGGTTCTGCACCGTGTACTCGACGGTGCAGCCGGCGGCGGCTCCCACTGCGCCGCCAGGCGCCGCGTTCATGGCGGTGGCCGTTCCGGTGGCGGCTGCTGTCAGGGCGATGGCGGCCAGTAAGGCCGTACGAGATCTCATGGCTGAAGTCACCTTCCGTCCAGAGCGCGCAGATGGTCGCGCAGCCCGATGCCGAATGCGGTGGGGGTGCCGTCGTAGAAGCCGTCCGCACGCTGGTTCACGGCGGAGTACTCGACTGTGCATGCGAGAGTGCCGGCGTCCGCGGAGGCGACGGCAGCGCCGAGCAGGGCAAGGGCTGCCGTGGTAAGTAGTACGGATTTGTGCGGCGGGTGTCGCATGAGCGACTCCTTGCAGCTCGGTGCGGCCGGAACGGCCGCGTCGACTGATGGAATCGCTCCCACTGGTGCTCACGAAGCTAACGGCAACCTCCTTGGATGAACAGGGGGTTCCGCATTGATTTCCGAAGCCGACCCAACTCGGACCTGTCGAATGACTTCGACTCTTCAAGAACCTTGACCCCGTCACGACCCGGTACCACGATGGGAGCGCTCCCACTGGTTCAAGGCTTGATGCGCACCCCCACCACCCTCTCCACCCGCATCGCACCATCAACCCCTTCCAGAGCCGCAAGGAGGAGCAGAAACCCATGCCCCCCAGGAGGAGACGTCGCACCCGACGTCGGTTATGGATCGCCGTACTGGCAGCCTTCGCGCTGCCGCTGACGACATTGGCCACCGAACCGGCGCCCGCACAGGCCGCCGAGATCGCATGCAGTGTCGACTACACGACCAATGACTGGGGTTCGGGTTTCACCGCCGAACTCACCGTCACCAACCGCTCGGCCGCCCCGCTCGACGGCTGGACCCTGGCTTACGCCTACGGCGGCGACCAGAAGCTGAGCAACGGCTGGAACGGGACCTGGTCCCAGTCCGGAAAGAACATCACCGTCAGGAACACCGACTGGAACAAGTCGCTCGCCTCGGGCGCGGCGGTATCCACCGGGGCACAGTTCACCTACAGCGGTTCGAACACAGCGCCCACCTCGTTCACCGTGAACGGCACCGCGTGCGCCGGTGCCCACCAGCCGCCGATGACCGTGCTGACCAGCCCACGGCCGGGCGCAGTCTTCACCGCAGGCGACCAGGTGGCGATGGCTGCGAGCGCGGCGGCGGCCGATGGCGCGACGATCACCAAGGTCGAGTTCTACCGCGACACGGAGCTGCTCGGCACGGACACCAGCTCGCCCTACACGTTCGAAGCCGCAGGCCTGACCGCAGGCGACCACTCCTTGTCTGCGAGGGCGTACGACAGCCAGGGCGGTGCCGCCGAGTCCTCGCCGGTCGGCATCAGAGTCGCCTCGGGTCCTGCGCTCGTTGCTTCTCCCTCCCAACTCGGCGTACGCCAAGGGCAGTCGGGCACCTTTGATCTGAAGCTTTCCACGGAGCCGGCCTCGAATGTGACGGTCACGGTGGCACGCACCTCCGGCAACGCGGGCCTGACGGTCACCGGCGACGCGAGTCTCACCTTCACCTCGGCGAACTGGGACGCCGCCCAGCAGGTGACCGTCACCGCCGACTCCTCGGGCACCGGCTCGGCGGTCTTCACGGCGAGCGCCCCCGGCCACGCCAAGGCCGAGGTCACCGTGACCCAGCTGAAGGCGTCGAAGGCGTACGACGAGCGCTTCCTGGAGCTCTACGGGAAGATCACCGACCCGGCCAGCGGTTACTTCTCGCCCGAGGGCATCCCGTACCACTCGGTGGAGACGCTGATCGTCGAGGCCCCGGACCACGGACACGAGACCACGTCGGAGGCGTACAGCTATCTGATCTGGCTGCAGGCGATGTACGGCAAGGTCACCGGCGACTGGACGCGATTCAACAACTCCTGGGCGATCATGGAGAAGTTCATGATCCCCACGGCCGCGGACCAGTCGACGAGCTCCTTCTACAACGCGGGCAGGCCCGCGACGTACGCCCCCGAGCACGACACGCCGAGCTCGTACCCCGCCAGGCTCGACCCGGGTGTCTCCCCGGGCACAGACCCGATCGCCGCCGAGCTGAAGAGCGCGTACGGCACGGACAACATCTACGGGATGCACTGGCTGCAGGACGTCGACAACGTCTACGGCTACGGCAATGAGCCCGGCAAGTGCCAGGCGGGCCCTGCTGCCACCGGCCCCTCCTACATCAACACCTTCCAGCGCGGCCCGCAGGAGTCTGTCTGGGAGACCGTCCCCCACCCGACCTGCGACAACTTCGGCTACGGCGGCGCCAACGGCTACCTCGACCTGTTCACCGGGGACGCCTCCTACGCCAAACAGTGGAAGTTCACCAACGCCCCCGACGCGGATGCGCGCGCCGTGCAGGCCGCCTACTGGGCGGACGTGTGGGCCAAGGAGCAGGGCAAGGGTTCGGATGTCTCGGCAACCGTCGGCAAGGCCGCCAAGATGGGTGACTATCTGCGGTACTCCATGTTCGACAAATACTTCAAGAAGGTGGGCAACTGTGTGGGAACGTCCGCGTGCCCCGGGGGCAGCGGCAAGAACAGCGCTCACTACCTGATGTCCTGGTACTACGCGTGGGGAGGCGCGACCGACGCCTCGGCCGGCTGGGCCTGGCGCATCGGCTCCAGCCACACGCACGGCGGCTACCAGAACCCCCTGGCCGCCCATGCGCTGAGCTCGTACGCAGCCCTGAAGCCCAAGTCGGCCACAGGACAGGCGGATTGGGCCACCTCGCTGGACCGGCAGCTGGAGTTCTACCGCTGGCTCCAGTCCGACGAGGGTGCCATCGCCGGCGGCGCGACCAACAGCTGGCAGGGCCGGTACGCCGTCCCGCCCGCCGGGACGCCGACCTTCTACGGCATGTACTACGACGAGAAGCCCGTCTACCACGACCCCCCGTCCAACCAGTGGTTCGGCTTCCAGGCGTGGTCGATGGAGAGGGTCGCCGAGTACTATCAGCAGAGCGGTGACACCGCTGCCGAGGCCGTCCTCGACAAGTGGGTCGACTGGGCGCTCGAGCACACGACGGTCAACCCGGACGGCACCTACCGCATCCCCTCGACACTCCAGTGGTCGGGCAAGCCCGACACCTGGAACCCGTCACGTCCGGGCGCGAACGCGGGACTTCATGTCACCGTCGCCGACTACACCGATGACGTCGGAGTCGCCGCCGCGTACGCCAAGACGCTGACGTACTACGCCGCCAGGTCCGGCGACACCCGGGCCAAGACCGTCTCCAAGGCCCTGCTCGACGGCATGTGGGGGCACCACCAGGACGCGCTCGGCATCGCCGTGCCGGAGACCCGGGCGGATTACACCCGGTTCGACGACCCGGTGTATGTGCCGCCCGGCTGGACGGGCGACATGCCGGGCGGAGACACGGTGAACGGCAGCTCGACGTTCGCCTCCATCCGGTCCTTCTATCAGGACGACCCTGCCTGGCCGAAGGTCGAGTCCTACCTGCAGGGCGGCGCGGCGCCGGTCTTCACCTACCACCGGTTCTGGGCCCAGGCCGACATCGCACTGGCCATGGGCTCGTACGCGGAGCTCCTCGAGTAGCCCCGCTGCTCCGCGTACCGGGCCGGGCAGGTCTTCCTCCCGGAGACCTGCCCGGCACCGTCACGCGCGACCACTCTCTGATCCCCGGAAGGAACAGCCCCATGCGCACGCCCCTGCGCGCAACCGTGCCCCGCCCGGGCAGAGCGCGACTGCTCCCGGCGCTGCTCGCCCTCGCGGCCGGAACGCTCGTCGCCACCCCGCCGGACACCGTCTTGCCGGTCACTACGGCCGTCGTCGAAGACGTCCCGGCCGCGATCGCGGCCGATACCTACACGTGGAAGAACGTCCGGATCGACGGCGGCGGCTTCGTGCCCGGCATCGTCTTCAACCGGACCGAGAAGAACCTCGCGTACGCCCGCACCGACATCGGCGGTGTGCGCGGTATCTTCCGCTCCACGGACCGGGGCGAAAACTGGACCCGTATCAACGACGATGCCCACCAGTGGAGTTGGACGGGCGCGGCCATCACCGGCGATCCGCGGGTGTGCGGGCGGGTGTACGTGTCGACCAACGGGCGCGGCGTCCTGTACGGCGACCCGTAGACATGATCACGGTCATCGTCATGCCTTTTCCGGCCAGGTGATCCAGGAGTCGGGTATCTCCTCGTCGAGGCGGCGCAGATCGCGCGGGGCGAGCAGCCGTCGGTCGAGCAGCTGGGCACCGACGAGCCGGGCGACGGCGATGGCACCGGGCGGGTTGAAGTGGGTGTTGTCCTGCTCGGTGGGCGTCCAGTTGAAGTAGCGCTTGGTCTCCTCCGGTCCGAGCTTTTGCCACAGAGCGAGCGACAGGCCCTGAATGTCGAGCAGCGGCACGCCCTCGGCCTCGGCCACGGCGCGCATTGCCCGGGGGTAGTCACCATGGCTGGGCAGGGCGTTGCCGCATTCGTCGAACCAGCGGCGCTCCACGGGGGTGGCGAGGACCGGGAGCGCCCCGCGGGCCCGTGCCCCGGTGACGTACCGCCGGAGATATTCCTGGTACGTCCTCCAGGGCTCGGTATAGCGTGCGGGGTCCTCGATCTTGGTGTCGTTGTGCCCGAACTGGACGACAAGGAGGTCGCCCGGCCCAATCGTCTCGAGAAGGACGGCGAGGCGGCCCTCCTCGATGAAGCTCTTCGAACTGCGGGCGTTGATCGCATGGTTGGAAACCCTGACGCCGTCGTTCAGGAAGAAGGGCAGGGCCATGCCCCAGCCGGTTTCGGGGGCGGCGGCAGTGAACTTCTGGGCGGCGGTGGAGTCACCGGCGATGTAGAGGGTGCGCATGGCCGCGGACCTTTCGGGGCGGGATGCAGCGTAGGTCACCGGTGCCGAGCCCACCGCGAGGGGCAACCCCGCTATGGCCACGCCCGCACGTCCGCGGGTGAGCGTCACTTGCTGCGCTGCTTCCACTCGGCCTGCGCCTTGTTGAGCTGGTCGGCGAGGGAGTCGAGGAAGTCCTTCGCGGACATCGCGCCGAGCAGGACCTTCTGGAAGGCCGGCTCGTTGTCGGCCTTCGAGATCGTGTTCCAGTCGGGCAGGTAGTACGGCAGCTGCACGATCTTGATGGAGCCGTCGTTCAGCGCCTCGGCGGCCAGCTTGGTGGGCTCCGCCTTCTGGACCCAGGCGTCCTTCGCCGCCTCGGTGTTGGCGGGGATGGCACCGGCCGACTCGTTCCACTTGCTGTTGGACCGGTGCGAGGCGGCGAACTCGATGAACTTCCAGGCCGCCTTCTTGTTCTTGCCGGATTTGAACAGGCCCAGGCCGTCCACGGGGTTGGAGATCTGTACCCGGGTGCCGTCCTCGAGCGTCGGGTTGGGCAGACCACGGAACGTGCCTTCGCCGAGCGCCTTCACATGATCCTGGTAGGAGCCCAGGTTGTGGCTGAGCATGCCGATCTGGCCGCTGTCCCACTGCGTGTTCATTTTGGCGAAGTCATTGTTGAGGTCGGCGGACGGCGTGGCGCTCTTGTACAGCGAGACGTACTTCTCCAACGCCGCCACGTTCTTGGGGTCGTTGACCGTCGTCCTGTCGCCGTTCCAGAACGAGGTGATGCCGGACTGGCCGTAACTGGCGTCCAGAGCCTGCGCGATGGAGCCCTCGCCGCCGCGGATGGTGTAACCGAACCGGTTCTTGTCCCTGGCGGTCAGCTTCTCGGCGGCCTCGAAGAACTTCGGCCAGGTGGTGGGCGCTTCAAGACCGGCCTCGTCGAACAGGTCGGTGCGGTAGTAGAGGACGCCGTTGCTGGCGGACATCGGCACGGTGTACATCTTCTCGCCGCCGCCCGCGGCTTTGACGCTCGTCAGCATGGCCGGGTTCAGCTTGCCGTTGAGCGCACTGCCCTGGTAGCGCTCGTCGAGGGGCTCCAGCGCGTCCTGTGCGGCGATGCCGGCGAGCATCGCCGCACCGACGCCGCCGACGTCGGGCAGGCCGCCGCCGTGGATGGACGTGTCGTACTTGGACTGGACGTTCTCGGCAGGGATGCCGACGTACTTGACCTTGATGTCGGGGTTCGTGGCCTCGAAGTCCTTGATGATCTCCGTCCAGATGTCGTGGCGGACCGCGGTGTTGTTGTCCCAGAAGGTGATCTCGCCCTTGCCTGAACCTTCACCGCCCTTGTCCCCTGCGGCACCGCTGCCGTTGTCCCCGCAGGCGGTGGCGGTCAGGGCGAGTGTGGTGGCCACGGCGAGTGCCAGGGCCGCGCGGCGGCGAGCGCCACGGATGTTGATCTTCATGTCGGCTTCCTCAGTTTCTCAGTGAGTGATCCGGAAGTGCGTGAACAGCGCCGCACCGGCAGGCTCGGCCCGGTGGGCGCGGTGACGGACAGGCCGTGGTCAGTGCTCCGGTCGACGGTCAAGTGGTCACCGCCCTGCGGACCAGGGCCGCGGCCGCGCGCCGGTCGAGGCGGCCGTCGGCGACAACGGTGACGACGCGGCGTACGACCGTCTCTCCCGGGGCGATCGGCAGGCGCTCCTCGGCCGCGAGCGAGGACCCGACACCGGGGTACTCGGCCGCGCGCACGAACCACGGGTCTCGGCGGGTCTGTGGGGTGGCCCCGGCGAAGACCAGCGTCCAGCCGTCGCCGACGAGCGCCAGCCAGTCGGCCGGCGCGCCGTGCACGTCGTCCTCGCCCTCGGCGTCCGCGGTGAACACCTCGGGAGTCCTCGGCTCCTTGGGCGCACGCCAGAAGAACCCGCCGTAGCCGGCGCCGGGGCGGCCGTTGGTGGCGGGGCTGCCGATCGACAGCTCCTGTCCGGCGGTGTTCGTGAGGCAGCTGGTGAAGTCCAACGCCCAGGCGGCGTCGGTGAGTTCGACGGCCGCGACAGTGCGCCGCTCACGCAGCAGCTCGTAACTGTCGCCGATCCAGCCCAGTTCCTCGACAAAGCCGTCCGGGTCGCTCAACCGGAACCCCTTGTGGCGCTGGATGCCGTGGTTGTCGAGCTCGGTGGGACCCCGACCGCGTACGTACGTGCTGCCGCCCCAGAAACTGTGGCCCGCCACATCGGGTACGGCGATACCGACGCCCAGATGGTGCAGATGGTCCTCGGGCATGAACTCGGTGACGGCGATGCCGCCGAGGGTGCTGACGGGATGCAGATAGGGGCGAGGGGAGAGCCTCGGTTCGACTTCGGGGTGGATGACGTAGCGGCCGACGGGACGGCCCGCGCAGCGCAGCACGAGGGAACTGGTCATGAGGTACTCACCTCGTTGTGAACGCCGTCGGCGTCGGGGGCATCGGGAGCCACGGATGAGAGGGCTCTGGTTCCGGGCGCGGGCAGAGCCCAGTAGGTGCCCAGCTCCGAGTAGAGGCACAGGCTCTCGGCGGCGACGACGACCAGACCGTCGATGCCGTGCACCACGCGGCGGGGGGCGCTCTCGCCCGCCGTGCTGGACCAGGCCTCGGGGGGCAGCGCGACCGGATCGGGGGCTAGGCGGATGGTCTCGAGGACGCGCATGAAGGCGCCGGTCGCCGTGGGCGGGACGAGGAGTCCGGTGCGCTCTGCGAGGTGCTCCAGCAGGTTTTCAAGGAGGTCTGTCCGGCCGTACAGGACCGATTCGAGGTCGCGGCCCGGTCGGCTGATCAGGGCGCGGTCCTTCTTGTACCAGAGGTGGATCCGGCCCTCGCTGCCGTGCACCGTGACATAGGGCTCGGCGGAGACCGCGGCGCACAGTGTCGCGGCGACGGTGACGCGGCGGCCAGCCGCGGTGGTGATGCGTACACAGGAGGTGTCGTCGGATTCGATGGCGTTGGCGCGGAACAGCTCCGTCTCCACCAGGGCGACGTCCGCGGCGCGGGCCGAGCCGTCCAGGGCAAGGGCGGTGGCGACGGCGTGGGCCAGGGGGTTGGTCAGGACGCCGTCGACGACATCGGCGCCGTCGATGCGGCGATGCCCGGCCCAGGGAGCGCGCCGGTAGTACGCCTCGTCGCGCACCCAGGCCCCGGCCCCGCCAACGCCGCGTACCTCACCGATGGTGCCGGCCGCGATCAGTTCGCGAATGCCCGCGACGGCGTGCGAACCGAGCGACTGGAAGCCGATCTGGCAGACGGTCCCCGCCGCCGCGACACCCTCGGCGATCCGCTCGAACTCCTGGTAGGAGGGCGCGGGCGGCTTCTCCAGGAGCAGATGTACGCCCCGCTGTGCGGCAGCGAGCGCCAGCGACGTGTGGGTGGGGATGGGGGTGCAGATGACGGCCACCTGTGCGCCGGTGGTGTCCAGGAGGTCAGCGAAGTCGGCGGACTGCTGCACCGGTTCGAAGCCGTGGAGCTCGGCCGGTGTGAGCGGAATGAGTTCGCAGATCCCCACGAGGCGCACCAGACCGGCACGTTGGAGTCGGCCGATGTTTTCCAGGTGCCACCGGCCGTGGCCGCGGGCGCCTGCGAGGACGATGCCCGGTGGAGTACTCATCCCTTCACCGCCCCTGCGCTGAAGCCGGTGATCAGCCACTTCTGGATGAAGGCGAACACGATCACGACGGGCACGGCGGCGATCACACCGCCGGCGGCGAGTGCGCCCAAGTCGACGCTGTCGGCGCCCATGAGCGTGGCGAGACCGACGGGGATCGTCTGCAGGCCCTGGTCGCTGAGGAACATCAGGGCGAACAGGAAGTGGTTCCAGCTGTGCACGAAGGCAAAGGAGCCCACGGCGATCAGGCCGGGCCGCAGCATCGGAAGGACGATGGCGCAGAACGCGCGGAAGCGTCCGCAGCCGTCGACCCAGGCCGCCTCCTCCAGGGAGTACGGCACGTTCTTGATGAAGCCGCTGATGAGAATCATCGACAGCGGCAACTGGAAGACCGTTTCGGCGATAATGACGCTGCCGAGAGAGTTGATCATCTGCAGCTTGGCGAAAATCTGGAACAGCGGCACCAGCATCAGCGCACCGGGGATGAACTGCGAGCACAGCAGTGCCAGCATGAAGCCGCGCTTGATCCGGAAGTCGAAGCGGGCCAGCGCGTAGCCGCCGGCCAGGGCGACCACAGTGGTCATCAGCATGGAAACGAGGCCGACGATGATGCTGTTCTGGAAGAAGACGGCGAAGCTGCGCTCGTTCCACACCTTGTCGAAGTGCTTGAGGGTGAGCGGCCACGGCAGGAGCGAGCTGGACCCCGCGGGCCGGAAAGCGAAGAGCAGGATCCAGTAAAAGGGGACGAGCGTGAACAGGAGGTAGAGCCCGAGGGGCAGATAGATCTGCCAGCGGGGTGCCTCGTCCCAGGCGAGTCTCCGCCGCTTCTGTGGTGCTGCGAAGGCGCCCGGTGGGGCGGTGGACACGGGGGCGGCAGTGTCCGCCATGGCGGCTTCCTTGGTGATCATTTGTTCTGCCCCCCGAACTTGCTCAGGCGCAGATACACCATCGAGCTGAAGAGGAGGATTACGAACGCGATGGAGGTGAGCGTGGAGGCGTACCCGAAGTCGTGGGAGTCGACGGCGATGGACGCGATCCGCAGCGGCAGCGTGGTCGTCTCGCCGGCGGGTCCGCCGCCGGTGAGGGTGTAGAGCAGGTCGACGTTGTTGAACTCCCAGACCGCGCGCAGCAGCGTGGACAGGATGATGGCGTCCTTCAGATGCGGCAGCGTGATGTGGAAGAACTGCCGGACGCGGCTCGCGCCGTCCATCTCGGCCGCCTCGTACAGGTCCTTCGAGACGGACTGGAGGTCGGCGAGGATGAGGATCGCGAAGAAGGGTACGCCGCGCCAGAGTTCGGCGATGACCACTGCCGGGAAGACCGTCGCGGTGTCGGAGAGCCACGAGGTGCCGTACGAGCCGATGCCCGCGTCGGCCAGGTAACGCGTGATCCCCGTCTGGGAGTTGAAGATCAGCAGCCAGATGGTCGAGGTGAGCACGCCGGAGACGGCCCACGGCGAGAAGACCAGGGCGCGGGCCAGCGCCCGCCCGACGAAGGTCTGGTTGACGAGCAGCGCGAGGGCTAGGCCGAGCAGCAGCTGCAGGACGACCTCGACGGCCACCCACTGCAGACTGAAGCCGAGCGTGTGCCAGAACTGCGGGTCGCTGGTGAAGGCGGTGACGAAGTTGTCGAAACCCGCGAAGCCGTCGCGCCACGGCTTGGTGGGGTTGTAGTGCTGCAGGCTGTAGTAGAAGACGCTGAGCACGGGGTAGGCGATGAATCCGAGCATCAGCAGCCCAGCAGGCGCGATCAGCAGATACGGGAGGCGGCGTGGGGTCGTCGCTCCCCTGTGGCGAACCTTGGGTGGTGACTTCGCCACGGCTGCGGCTTGAGCCACGACACTTCTCCGTTCTCGATATGGTCAAGCGCTTCGCAGACGGTGTTCGAGATCCCGAACATGGGAAGGCGCGGCATTCAACCGCGTTTGTTTCAGCCCGTGTACAGGTCCTGCACCTGGCCGGGCCGCGCCAGGCGGGACCGGCGTGTACGTCGCGGCGGCACGGCGAGTCGGCGGATCTGCTCCGACACCGTCATGGCGTATCCGGTTCCGCTTCGGGAAAGGCGCGTCGTACGAAGGAGGCGATATGCCCGCGCAAGGCGCGCGCCGCGCCGTCCGCGTCGCGCTCGGCGGCCAGTCGCAGGATCTGCCGGTGTTCGGCGGCCTCCCGCTCCCAGGAGGGGTCGGCGGCCCAGGCGACGGCCGAGACAAGGGCCGCCTGATCGCGGACCTCGTCGAGCATCCGACCGAGCAGCGGATTGCCGCAGGGCGCGTACAGGGCACGGTGGAACTCCCGGTTGGCCAGGGAGCGTTCGGCTGTGTCGGCGGCGGCGTCCGCACGTTCGAGCGCCTCGCGTGCGGCTTCCAGCGATGCGTTGCGCCGCACAGTGCGCCGCAGTGCCTCGGGTTCGAGAAGCAGCCGCACGTCATACACCTCGCGCGCCATGTCCGCGTCCACCATGCGCACCGTCCCGCCCTTGTACTGGCTCATCACGACGAGCCCGGTACCGGCGAGGGTCTTGAGCGCCTCGCGCACGGGCGTCTTGGACACCCCGAACTGCTCGGCGAGCTCGGTCTCGACGAGCGCCTGGCCGGGTCTCAGCTGCCCGGTGAGAATGCGGTGCTTGATGGCCTCCAGGGCGAACTCGGTGCGGGAGGCGATCGGAGTCGGCGGTCGAGTCGGAGCCGGCTTCGGCATGGAGGCCATGGACACCTCTGGTCTCACGGTTGGCGTTTCGCGACTCATATATGAGATATGACGTATGACGCGATGAAGCTAAGAGGCATGCCTTGCTTCGTCAACGCTTCTGACAAGAACTGGCCAGATCCGTCGAGAACAGATGCTGGGACAGCGGTGGTTGAGCGGAGCGCAGGGCAGGCCAGAAAATTATCATGTTCACGTGAACATCGGATCTGCCGTTTCCGTAATCCACTGCGAACGCAGGCGCCACGTTCGCAACCCGTCATGGAAGCCGTCCGATCATTCGCAGAGGGCTTCCCACACACTGACCGAATGAGGTTCCGCGATGTCCAGGGCTCTTCCGAAGTACAACAAACGTCGGGTCGGACTTGTCGGTGGTGCGACAGCGCTGGTGCTGTCCGGAGCCGTAGTCGTCGGCTCGGCCATGGCTGGTGAGGACGAGGGCGCCCAGGCAGCCGCCGGTGGGGCGTCCCCGGGCACGGTCAACTGCCCCGCCGTCGAGCCGAGCCTGCCCGCCGTCCCCGCCTCCGCCCAGGCTGAAATCGACCGCAACCTCACCCTCCTCAACACCCAGATCGCCGAAGCCGACAAACGCCTCATCGACACCGTCGGACAAGGCGGACCCAACTTCATCCAGAACGCCATCCTCGGCCCCCTGGAAGACAAACGCGTCGCCACCATCAACCGCATGGCCACCGCCATCGGCCGCACCGCCGCCAAACCCCAAGGCCTCGACAGCCTCGCCCCCTGCACCCTGGGATCCGGCAACGCCAGCGGTGGCCAGGACGAGGCCCCCAGCGCCCCGCCCGCCGACCAAGACAACGGAAGCGGGGGCGACGACGCCGCCGCCGGTGGGGCGTCCCCGGGCACGGTCAACTGCCCCGCCGTCGAGCCGAGCCTGCCCGCCGTCCCCGCCTCCGCCCAGGCTGAAATCGACCGCAACCTCACCCTCCTCAACACCCAGATCGCCGAAGCCGACAAACGCCTCATCGACACCGTCGGACAAGGCGGACCCAACTTCATCCAGAACGCCATCCTCGGCCCCCTGGAAGACAAACGCGTCGCCACCATCAACCGCATGGCCACCGCCATCGGCCGCACCGCCGCCAAACCCCAAGGCCTCGACAGCCTCGCCCCCTGCACCCTGAACCAGTGACCCACTGACGTCCCGAGAGGGGCGACGTGATCAGGGCCGTGCGGCAGCGCCGCACGGCCCGCAGGCGTGTACGCGATTCCCCGCCGGGCAGGTTCCGGTGGGCGTCACTCGGCCGAACTACCGGGAGAGGGTGAGTTCCGGCTCGCCGCGGGCGTCGCCCCGTGGCGAGCCGATGAGCGCGCTGAACTCATCCGCTCGGATCGAGAGTCCGCCCGTGCCGACCTCGACCTCGGGAGTGAACAGGCGGCCGGAGGGACCGTAGCGGATGGCGAAGATGTGCAGGCCGAGCCGGGAAGCGGGAAGCGGAGCGGCCTCGAACGCCGTGGTGGTGACAATGTGGCGCCAGCCTTCGTCGGGGTCGCCGTAGCCGCGTGGGTCGGCGGCGAGGGCGAAGGCAGCCTGCTCCTGGGTGGTCGCGGACATCGTGCTGAAGTATTCGGGTCCCGTCCGGTCCGGGTGGGTGAGTCGCAGACCGCCCGGGGAGTCGGCGAAACCCTCGTCCGGCGCGGCGATTCTGCGCAGCCGGTCGCCGTCCTCGGTGACGTACGGCATTCCGGCGAGCAGGTAGGGGTTCCCCGGCAGGCGTTCCACGGCGACGGTCATCCACAGGCTCGTGCCGTCGGTGACGTACAACGACTGGACGTGGCGCAGTGTGTGGTCGCGGGTGACGACCGGTTTGGTGACGAGTTTGGCCGCCAGGCCCGGGACCTCGGCATCACGGACCCTTACCGCGCCCATCGGACGGCTCAGCAACTGGCCGTCGGTGACCGGTCCGAAGCCGTGCTGCCGAGAGACCGCGGCGGCGAGCACCACCGTGCCCGCCACTTCGATCAGGGCCGGTGTCAGCCGGTCGTCGAAGGAGACCGTGACGGTACCCGAGCGCAGCTGATGGCGGGAGGGGGCCGGGCGAGGGGTCCGGTGCCAGCGGGTGGGGTCCTGGATCTGCCACACCAGCATAAAGGCGAAGTGGCCGTCCAGTCCGCCGTCCGCCGCGCGGGCGTGCCGGGCCCACCGGGCATCGCCCCGGTAGCGGCCGAGGTCGCAGGCGTTCCGGGCGCCGAAATAGCGCAGGCCGAGGACGGCTTCGAAGGCGGAGTGCTGCTCGCTGTAGCGGGGGCCACCGATGTCGAAGCCGCTGCCTGCGAGCCGGGCGTCGAGGTAGCGGGCGAGTTCGTCGCCGTCCTCGGCGAAGACCTGCTCGCCGCTGACCCGGTGGGCCTGAGCCAGGAAGGAGAGCGAGATCGGCCCGTAGTTGTTGTCGTAGGCGCCGCCGTGCTCGGGCGGCAGCAAGGCCCCCCGGTCGCGCACGCGGCGGTCGCGGATCTGCGTCTCGTACAGCCGCAGGGCCTCGCCGCGGACGGCCGCGGCGTCCTCGGGCGGCAGGTGGCGGGCGAGCATCAACCCACCGGTGACGCATCCGAGGGCCTGGTTTGCGGCCTCCTGAGGGTTGAAGTAGGTCGCCTCGGTGAGCCAGCGCCAGTAGCCGCGGGCCATGGCCAGGAGGTCGCGATGCTGGTCGTCGTCAAGGAGTCCGTCGGCGGTGTCGAGGAGGTTGACCGCCTGGAGAAGTGCCCAGACGGTGGACGGCCAGTCTCCGATGGGATGCGCTCCGGGGGCGAGGACGTATCTCGCGTACGGCAGACCGGAGCGGCGCGCGCTGAGGTTCGGATAGCCGGGGTTGTCCTCGTAGAAGATCCGCTCGCGCAGGTGGAAGGCCGTGCTGCGGCGAACCGCCTCGGGCAGCCGCGGATCCTGTGTGCGCTGCCAGGCCAGCGCGAGTAGAGCCGTGACTCCGAGGGAGGTGTCTCCGACGTCGCCCAGGGCAGCAGGGGATTCCAGACTGCCGGCCGGTGTGAGCCGGCCCAGCGCCTCTTCGGTGACGGTGGCGAGCACGGTGTCGTACGCGGCCGGGTCGTCGGGCAGGTCGTGCAGCGAACCGCATTGGTGGGGCAGGTACATGGTGCCTGGGTCAGCCCTTCATTCCGGACGTGGCCAGGCCCTCGACCAGTCGCTTCTGGAAGATGAGAAAGCAGATCAGGGTGGGCAGCAGTGCAAGGGCCGACATGGCGAACATGGGCCCGAAGGAGGATCCGCTGGTCTTGTCCAGGAAGAGGGTCAGGCCGAGTGGCACGGTGAACTTCGCGTTGTCGGAGAGGTAGACGAGCTGGCTGAAGAAATCGTCGTACGTCCAGATGAAGGTGAAGATGGTGGTGGTGACGAGGGCGGGCCGCATCAGGGGCAGGATGATGCGCAGATAGATCTGCCCCGGGTTGGCGCCGTCCATCATGGCGGCATGGTCCAGTTCGCGCGGGATGGACCGGATGAACTGGACCATCAGGAAAATGAAGAACGCGTCCGTGGCCAGGAACTTCGGGACGATCAGCGGAAGGAACGTATTGATCCAGTTGAGGTTGAAGAACAGGGTGTACTGCGGGATGAGGGTGGCCTGCATCGGCAGCATCATGGTGCCGAGCATCAGCGCGAACCAGATCTTCTTCCCGCGGAACTCGAAGCGCGCGAAGGCGTAGGCCGCCATGGAACAGGTGAGCACATTGCCGATCACCGCGCCGACCGTGACGATCAGCGAGTTGGCGAGGTAGAGCGAGAAGGAGTTGCCCGAACCGCTCCAGCCCCGGGCGTAGTTCTGCGGCTGGAAGTTCTGCGGCCACAGGGACGGATTGGTGAAGATGTCCTGGTCGGGCTTGAGCGAGCTGCTGATCAGCCACATCAGCGGGTAGAGCATGACGAGTGCCACGCCGATCAGCACCGTATGGATCAGGATGCGGCGTCCGGGCGCAGCCGCTGTTTTCGCGGACATGTTGTACGTACTCCTCACCGACTGCTCAGTCGTCGTAGTGAACCCAGTAGCGGCTGACGATGAAGTTCACAGCCGTGAACAGGGCGATGACCAGGAACAGCACCCACGCCAGCGCGGAGGCGTATCCCATCTGGAAGTCGGTGAAGCCCTTCTTGTACAGGTAGAGGGAGTAGAGCATCGTCGACCCGATCGGGCCGCCGCTGCCGTTGCTGATGACATAGGCGGGGGTGAAGGTCTGGAACGAGCCGATGATCTGGAGCACGACATTGAAGAAGACGATGGGCGTCAGGAGCGGCAGCGTGATCCGGAAGAACCGGGTGACCGGTCCGGCGCCGTCGATGGCGGCGGCCTCGTACACATCCTTGGGGAGCTGTTTGAGGCCGGCCAGGAAGATGACCATCGGGGTGCCGAACTGCCATATGGCCAGCAGGATCAGCGTGTAGATGGAGGTGTCGGGCGAGGAGATCCAGTCCTGGCCCTTGACGCCGAACCAGGCGAGTACGGCGTTGAAGAGGCCGTCCTCGCCGAAGATCTGCCGCCACATGATGGCGATGGCGACCGCCCCGCCGAGCAGTGAGGGCAGGTAGAAAGCGGACCGGTAGAAGCCGAGTCCGCGCAGCGGGCGGTTGAGCAGTACGGCGACACCCAGGGCGAGGGCGAGCTTGAGGGGCACGGAGACCGCGACGTAGACCGTCGTCACTCGGACCGACTGCCAGAAGTTCGGGTCCTCGGTGAACATCCGGGTGTAGTTGTCGGCGCCGACCCATTGGGCGGGGGTGAGCAGGTCGAAGGTGGTGAAGGAGAGGTAGAGCGAGTCGGCCATGGGGCCGATGACGAGGCCGAAGAGGCCGATGAACCAGGGGGCCAGGAAGAGAAACGGCCACCAGCCGCCGGCTCGGCGGCGTGCCGCGCGTTTGCGATCGCGTTCACGGCCGTCGGAGGCCGCCGGGGCCGGCGGCTCCTTCGTGACCTTGCGGATGGTTTGTGTGGACACACTCATCTCCCTGGCTCTGTCCCTGGTGCGGTGCCCGCGTCGACAGTCGTCAGGCCGCCGCCGGTCGGCAGACGGCAGACGGCAGACGGCAGTTAGGCCGACAGAATGCTTTCGGCCTCGTCGAAGTACTCACTCAGGGCAGCCTTGATCGTCTTCTTGCCGAAGGCGATGGCGAGGTTGGACTGGAACAGAAGTTCCGTGATCTGGTCGGCGCCCGCGGGTGGTGCGACCGGAGCGGGCAGCACGTTGCTCGCCTTGCCGACCCGGTCCGAGAGATAGGTGGCGGCGTAGGCGGCGCGCTTGTCGTTGGCGCTCATGGACGGCGCGACGATCTCGCGGGCCCTGGCGGTGGGTGGGATGCCGCGCAGCAGGGCCATCTCCTTGATCGCCGTGGCGTCCTGGGCGAAGTAGGCCATGACCTTGGCCGAGTCCGCGATGTGCGAGCTGCGCTTGGTGGCGCTGAGCAGCACTCCGCCGTTGACGTAGTTGCCTTCCCGCGCGCCCCGCCAGCTCCCGTGGGGGGTGGGTACGAAGTCCAGGGTGGCGCCGGTGATGGTGCCGCCGGAGCTGTTCAGCCCCGAGTCGAAGGTGATCATGGCCTTGCCTATGACCACCGCGTTCTTGGTGAGGTCGTTGTGTGCGGAGGAGGTGACGGCGCCGCCGGGCGAGGCACGGATCTTGCGCATCTCGGCCCAATAGGTCCACCACTCCTCAAGGGTTTCCTTGGTGTGGCCGAGCTTGCCGTCACTGGTGTAGAGCGTCTGACCCTTCTCCCGGGCGAAAATTTCGAATGCCTGGTTGGTGGAGCCACCACCGTCGTCGACGCCGAAGGTCCTGCCGCCGCTGGCCTTGTATATGCCGGACGCGTAGGTCTTCAGCTCCTCCCAGGTCCACTCCTTGTCGGGTTCCGCGATACCGAGCCTTTTGAGACCCGTCACGTTGAGCGTGACGACGTTGACGCCGATACCCGAAGGCACTCCGTAGAGCTTGCCGTCGACGGTGCCTGACTCCAGCAGCGACTCGGAGAAACCGCTCAGGTCGAGGGACTTGCCGACGTACTCGTCGAGAGGCGCAAGCACGCCCTTCTTCGCGTAGACGGCCACCAGCGCCCTGTCCATCTGGAGCAGGTCGGGTGCGCTGCCCCCGGAAACCTGGGTGTTGAACTTGTCGAAGTAGCCGTCGAAACCGGAGTAGCGCGACTTGATCTTGATCTCAGGGTTCTTCTTGGTGAAGGCGGCCAGTGCCTTCTGGTAGCCCACGTGACGCTGGTCGCTGCCCCACCAGGTCATGGTCAGGTCACCGCCGCCGGAGCGGGCGCCGGTGCCGCCACACGCGGCGAGGGTGCCACCGAAGGTTGTCGCAGCGGCGACCGTGCCCGCTGTGCGAAGAAGTGTCCTACGAGAGATGTTGTGCACTGGGTTCTCCCTGGATGTGCGGGATGGACGACCCGGCCGGTCAACACCGCACGGGTTCCTTCGATGTGCGCCCCCCGGGGCGCGGCCATGCCCGGCCGCCCCCTGACGGGTGCGGGCATCCCGGACCGCCCACAGATCTACTGGCGGTTGCGGCACGAGCACGCCCTCGTACCGCTGCCGTGCCCTGAGGCACCGCGGGACGCCTCCCCGGAGTCGGGTTCCCGCCGACTCAGTAAGCGCTTTCCGAGATGTTCGTCGAACGGCGCAGCAGAGTCAAGGTGGGCGTTGTGGAGCATTGCGTACGGGCCGTGAAGGGTCGCACAGCACGCTGGGGTGTATGGAGCGTCGTAGTGCGGGAGTGCGATGCTCTTGACGCGCCCCACTCCGGAAGTTTATTTTCCTCTTCAACTAGCAGCACTCGTCTGATGCGACCCGGCAATGGCCCGTTCCCGGGGCCTGCCGATCGCTTGAACTACCCCTTCGCCAGCCACGGTTTGCCCGCCGTGCCGATTCCTCCGTGCCTTTCCGCGCCTGCGCGGGAACGAACACCCACGCATACCCACTGCGGATGACTTCGACGACGAGGAGAGCGCCTCTCATGGCGACACGCCCAACGACGGGCCACAGCACAGAGCCGGGCACCAGGGAACGGCACAGCGTCAGCCGGCGCGGCCTCCTCAGAGGCTCGGCAGGCATGTCGGCCAGTCTGATCGCAGGCCCCACCGTCCTGTCCTGGCTGGCGAACCCGCAGTCGGCCGCGGCTTCGCAGGCGACGCCCGCCTCCCTGCGAACCCTGCCCTTCGTCGACAGCTACACGACCAACACGCTCGACAACCTCACCCCCGAGAGCAATGCCGTGGTCCGCATCCTCGACGGGATGGAGCGGGTATGGAAGACGGGGGCGGAATGGGACAGCGGCGTTCCCCTGATGTCCGACGTACTGCGGGCCAACATGCGCTACTGCGCGCGGATCACCTCCGCGCGGACCGATGCTCAGGCGCGGCTGTCCTTCATCTATGACCGGCAGGACCAGAGTTACGCGGCCACCGGCGGCCTCGGCCCCCTCACCGATCTGTACCGCAGCGGGGCAAAGGCCGTCACCAGCATCACCACGGCGCCCGACGGCACCCCCGCGGGCAGGATCAGCGACGCTGTCCCTGCCGACGCACCCGCGGGGTCGTCCATCGGCGCCGGATCCACCGCCTCGGAGTTGGGCAAGGTCGTCGATCTCGTCAACACCATGCGCGGGAAGTTCGCCTCCAGCAACCCCAGCAAGTTCGCCTACCTGTACCCGCGGCCCTGGCGCATGACGGAGAACAGCGAGGTCGTCGACACCGGCACCATCGATGAACTGGGCTACCCGGTCTACCGGTCGGATGTGAGCGTCGCCCCGCAGTTGCTGCGGCAGCGCAGTACCACCCCGGCCGATGACGGCGGTTACCCCAGCGGGCACACCAATGCCGTGTACCTCGCATGTCTGGCGCTTGCGTACGCGGTCCCCGAGCGGTTCCAGGAACTGGTGGCCCACGCGTCCGAGGTGGGCCACAGCCGCATCGTCGCGGGCATGCACTCCACCGTGGACGTCATCGGAGGGCGCACCATGGCCACCGCGCTGGCGGCCGCCACACTGTCCGACCCGCTCCACACCGGGCTCAAGGCCGACGCACGCCGACAGGCCCTGTCGTATTTCCTCCAGCGGACGGGCACCACACCCAACACCCTGTTCGCCTATGCGCACTCGGCGGATGTCGACACCGACCCGTACGCCGACCCCACGGCGAACGCCGCCACGGTCACCCCACGGCTGACGTACGTCCTGCCCCGGCGGGGCCGTCATCGGGCCATGACAGTGCCCAAGGGTGCCGAAGTGCTGCTGGAGACACGGCTGCCCTACCTGGACGCGGCCCAGCGCCGTGAGGTACTTCGCACCACCGCACTGCCCTCCGGGCATGTCCTGCTGGACGGCACCGAACAATGGGGGCGGCTGAACCTCTTTGCCGCGGCGGACAGTTACGGCGCCTTCGGCCGCGACACACGAATCACCATGGACGCCCGCGACGGCGGCTTCTGCGCGGCCGACACCTGGCGCAACGACATCGACGGCGACGGCGGACTGACCAAACGGGGTACCGGCTCGCTCACCCTCACCGGGGCCAACTGCTACACCGGAGGAACCGTCCTGGACGGCGGTGTGCTCGCGGCGGGGTCCTGCTCCGCGCTCGGACACGGCGACGTCCAGGTCCGGGGCGGCACCCTGCGTCTGGCCACGGAGCGCGGAGCCGTTCAGGTCCGCGGCGAGTACGCCCAGTCGTCCGGCGCCACGCTTGAGGTGACACTCCGCTCCACCCGCGAGCCGGCTCTGATCGTCTCGCGGCGGACGGAGCTGAGCCCTGGCAGCGCGCTCGACATCCGCCTCGACAACGCCCAGTGGCCGTCCCGGGGCGTCACATTGCCGGTCCTCAGCACGCGCGGGCTCTGCGGCCGGTTCGGCACCATCACCCTCCTTGCCAAGGGTTGCCGGGTGGAGCCGCTCTATACGGCCGACGGTCTGTCCGTACGGCTGACCAGGCGCTGAACCCCGGTCGCCGGCCCGGCTGAGCCCGGCCCGGCTGCGACGAGAGCGAAAGGCACCACCCCGCATGCGCGTCACCGCTGTCCGGTCGACCGACCTGTTCACCGGGTCGGAACAGTCGCCCCGCCAGGTCGTACGGGTCACCGTGCAGGCCGGTCCCCTCGGCTCGCCCGATCCGGTACGGCTGCGTGTCGAGGGCCCGACCGTGACAACCTCGGAGCCTGTGTCCGTGCCCGCCCTGGCAGCGAACGAGGAGTGGGTGGCCGAGGTCGGTGTGCTGATCTCCGCGCCCGCGAGCGAAGGCTCCGTCCACCGAGTCACCGCCGTGGCCGAGAGCCGGGGCGGCCGGGCCGTCGCTGAGGGGACCGTGGTGGCGGCGGCCACCGGCTGGACGATGTGGATGATCTCGCACTTCCACTACGACCCCGTGTGGTGGAACACCCAGGCGGGCTTCACCGAGGTCCGGCATGAACTACCCGATCTGCCCTGGGTGGACCGGCTGCGACCGCCCCACGTGCGCAGCGCTTTCGACCTCGTCCGCGCGCACCTCGACGCGGCACGGCACGACGAGGACTACCGCTTCGTCCTCGCCGAGATCGACTACCTCAAACCGCACTGGGACTCCTTCCCCCGCGACCGCGCCGATCTGCGCCGCTTCCTGCGCGACGACCGCATCGAGCTGGTCGGCGGCAGCTACAACGAACCCAACACCAACCTCACCCACCCCGAATCGACGATCCGCAACACCATCCTGGGCATCGGATACCAGCGCGACATCCTGGGCGGGGGCCCCCGCTCCGGCTGGCAGCTCGACGTCTTCGGCCACGACCCCTCCTACCCCGGGCTGCTGGCAGACGCGGGACTCGACTCCAGCGCCTGGGCCCGCGGCCCGTTCCACAATTCGGGACCCGTCGGACACACCGGGGACATCGAACGCATGGAGTTCTCCTCCGAGTTCGAGTGGATCTCCCCGAGCGGGCGAGGTGTTCTCACCCATTACATGGCCGGGCATTACACGGCGGGCTGGGCGATCCATCGCACCGACTCACTGGAAGCGGCGATGGAGGCGGCGTACGACCAGTTCGCGTCCCTGAAGAGGGTAGCGGCGACCCGCAACGTGCTGCTTCCGGTCGGGCATGATCACAACGTGCCGTCCCGCTGGTGCACGGAAGTCCAGCGCGCCTGGTCCAAGCGCTACGTCTGGCCCCGGTTCACCATGGGCCTGCCCCGTGACTTCTTCGCCGCCGTGCGCCGGGAGTCGGACGTCTCGTCCCACCGCCTGATCACCCCTCAGACACGCGACATGAACCCGGTGTTCACCGGCAAGGACGTCTCCTACATCGACACGAAGCAGGCCCAACGCGCGGCCGAGAGCGCCGTACTCGACGGCGAGCGGCTGGCCACCCTCGCGGCGCTTCTCGGCGAGAGTTTCCCCGCCGAGGCCCTCGACAGGGCCTGGCGTCAGCTCGCGTACGGCGCCCACCACGACGCCATCACCGGGACCGAGTCGGACCAGGTGTACCTGGACCTCGTGGACGGCTGGCGCGAGGCGTACGAACTCGGCGACCAGGTACGCAGCCAGGCCCTGCACGCGCTCGCCGAGCACACCGACACCCGCGGCGAGGGCAAACCCGTGCTGGTCGCCAACACCCTGTCGTGGGAGCGCGACGGCCTGGTCACTGTGCCGGTCATCGGCGCGCGCCACACCGCCGTACAGGACGAGGACGGCAGCCCCGTCCCCTCCGTCCTCGGGACCGGAACCCTCTCGTTCCTCGCCCGTGACGTGCCGTCCCTGGGCCATCGAGTCTACCGGCTGACCTCCCAGGACGGCGACGCCGCCCGATGGGCCGACGTGCCCTCGGCGACCTCCTGCGCCAACGAACGCTTCCGTATCGAGGCGGACCCGGCCCGCGGCGGTGCGCTCGTACGCGTCACCGATCTGCGCGAGGGCCGTGAACTACTGCGTCCAGGTGGCCTCGGCGCCGAACTCACCCTCCAGGACGAGCGCTCCACCCACCCCGTATGGGGAGAGGGGCCCTGGCATCTGCTGCCGAAGGGGCCCGCTTCCCACCGCACGGCCGACCGCCCCGGCACCGTACGCGTGGAACACTCGCCCCTCGGCCAGCGGCTGATCTCCGAGACTGTCCTCGGCGGATTGCGGCTGACCCGGACGGCCACCCTGTGGCACGGCGCCGACCGAATCGACTTCCACACGCGGCTGGACGGTTCGATCGGTGCAGACCGGCTGCTGCGCGTGCGCTTCGATCTCGACCTCCCCGGCGCACTTCCCGTTTCGGAGGTCGGATTCGCCGCTGTCGGTAGGCCGTTCGGCTTCCCGGACGCGGACGCGGCCGAGCACATGTGGACCCTGGACAACCCGGCACACACCTGGTCCGCGCTCTCCACGACAGCCCGCGTCGCCCTGCACGAAGACGACGGCACAACACTCCACCACGCCTTCGGCATCGCCGAAGTAATCGCCCCCGCCCACCATGACGTACGCCCCGTGCTGACCCGTCTCGTTGCCCAGGGCGTGACCGCGACCAGCACACGCCCGGGCGGTCCGCGCTACGGCTCGCTCGACGTGGACTCGAACCTCCCCGACATCAGGATGGCACTGGGCACGGAAAACGCCTTCGCCGAGCGCGTACTGGAGGCGTCGGACCCCGCCTTCCGCAAGGCCCTGGCCACGCACGGCCGGGTCTTCATACCCGCCGCGCGCCCTCGTGCCGAGTGCTGGAAACCGGGAGCCGATCTGCGCGGCCCGCGTGACCTGCCCGTCCTTATCGTCCACGACGAGAACCTGGTCGACGACCTGGCCGACGGTGTGGTCGACGTGCCGGTACCTGCAGGGGCGGCGACGACGGCAGAGCCCGCCTGCGAATACTCCGTGGCCCTGGTCAACCACGGCACACCCAGTTCTGTGGTCACCAGCGACGGCAGCCTCCATCTCACCCTCATGCGGGCCTGCACCGACTGGCCGGCCGGAGTATGGCTGGACGGGCCCCGGCGCACGGCTCCGGACGGCAGCGGTTTCGCGCTGCAGCACTGGAGCCATGACTTCCGCTACAGCCTGGTCGCCGGCCCAGGCGACTGGCGGCAGGCAGGATTCGTCCACGCCGGACACGAAGGAAACCATCCGCTGCTCTCTCTTGTCACCGATGCAGGCGACGGTCCCCTGCCGCCGCGGGTGTCGCTCGTCGGCGTCGTACCGTCCACGGTCGGCCTCAGCGCCCTGAAGCCGCGCGGCAACCCGCCGGCCTCCGGTCTCCCGGGAGACACGGCTTCGGTCCGCGACGGTCTGACATTCCGCCTGTACGAGTCGCAGGGCCGCCCGGTCACAGCCGAACTCCGTGTGTACGGGGGTCTCGCCGAGGCGGAGCGGACCGACCTCCTGGAACGGTCCACCGTGCCCTCGCAGACCCCTCTGTCGAGCGGGCCCGAAGGAGCGGTACAGGTTCCGCTGGGCGCCGCGGACATAGCGACCGTTGCTGCTGTTCCTCTGCACGGCCCCGAACTGCGCCGCCCCGAAGGAGGACAGTGTCTCGCTGCCCGGGAACCGGCACAGCCGGTCTTCACCCGCTACTGGCTGCACAACACGGGCCCTGCTCCCATCGGCGGGCTCCCGACCAGCATCCGCCTGGCCCGGCTTTCCGTGCCGGACATGTTTCGGGTAACCGTCTCGGCATCCGCACGGCCCGCTCGCGGCACCGTCGAACTCGATGTCCCCACCGGGCTGCGCGTACTGCCCCTCGGGCCGCTGGGCTATGACCTCTCCCCCGGTGACCACGCGGAGTTCGAGTTCCGCGTTCGCCTGGACGAGGAATGCTCACCCGGTACGTACTTCCTGGCCGCCCGCATTCGCGACGACGAGGAACGAGTGCTGGAGGACGCGCTCCCCGTCAGCCACCCGGACACCGACGCCCGATACGAAATCAGTACCCGGCTGACGCGGACCGCTCCCGGGCGCCTGACCCTGCACCTGACCAACCCCGCCCGTAGCGAGGCACGCGGCGAGGCGCGACTCATCAGCCCGTACGGCACGTGGGGTGCACCCGACGACGCCATCACCGTCAGCCCGCGCCTGCGCTGTTTCACCGTCGCGCCGGGTGCCACGGCGGCGTTGACCTACACCGTGGCCCCGGCCCCGGACCCGGCTCCCGCCGGTGAGTGGTGGGCCCTGGCCAAGGTGACGTCCTTCGGACATGTCTCCTACACGGACACCGTCCGCCTCACCACGGACGGCCACGGACGGCTCGGCTGAGCCGCCGCTACATCTTTCAGTGGCCGCCCGCCCACGGAAGGTTGCCGAGATCGCCCGGAAACTACTTGGGCAGTGCGAAGTCGACGACGCGGACCTGCGAGGGCGTCGTACCGCTGGACTTCTGCTGGTACATGAAGGACAGCACGCCGTCCTGGGCGAGCCGGGTGTCGTCGACGACGACCTCACCGAAGGCGTTCAGACCCCTGCCGTCGAAGAGCAGCTTCCAGTCGGAGTAACCCGAGGCCTTGGAGGAGCCGGCGATCCTGCCGTACGGCATGACGGCGTAGGCATTGTCGTACTTGTCGAAGGCGAGGTGCGTGCGCTGGCTCGAGCTCAACGGCGTCGGGATCTCGGTCTTCCGCCAGGCGCCGGTCGTCGCGTCCTTGCGGACGTGGAAGGCGCGACCGTTCGCCGTGCGGTCGCGTACGTAGTCGGTGGTGCACTGCCCGAAGCGGCCGGGGACGTAGCTGATGAAGGCATGCGGGGAGCCGGCCGAGTCGGTGGTCTGGCTCTCCTGGTTCATCAGGGAGTGGTCGGGGCCCAAGGGGTCGACCACGAGTCCGCTGTCGTCGACGCCGACCCTGTCACCACCGCCGGTGGTGCCGACAACCGTGCCGGCCGCGTTGCGCCAGGTGCGGCCGCGGTCGGTCGAGTACACGTAGCCGGTGTCGTGGTTGGTGATGCCGCCGCTGCTGCACATCACGGCCGCGTTCTGCTCGCGCCAGGTGAAAAAGGCGTGCAGCCTGCCGTCGGCGCCGTAGTCGATGCCGTGCAGATACATGTTGCGGGAGCTGCTGGAGCCGTGCTCGCTGGTGTACGTACCGGTCGAGCTGGTCCACTCGCCCAGCACCGTCCACCGGCTTCCGTCGTACTCCGCGAGGCCGTTGCGGCCATTGCCGGAGACGGCGACTCGGTAACTGAGCTGGAGCCTGCCCTCGGGCGTGGAAATGAACTGTGGATAGGTGAACTGCGAGGTCAGACCGACACCGTCGAGGGTGGTCTGCACGGCGCCGAAGCGGCTCACGGTCCAGGGCCGGCCGCTCGGGTTGTCGAGCAGCCCGGCCTCGGACTTCACGTAGAAGAAGCCGTCACTGTGCGAGTCCATGTTGATGTGCAGACGACCGTCGATCTTCGAGACACCCATGGATATGACATTGTGGGAGTCGTTGTAACGCAGCTTGTGGGGAAGTTTGACAGCCTGCCAGCCGGAGGAGCCCAGTGCCCGGCGGGCGATGACCGCGCTGCGATCCTCGGTGTACCAGGCCGCGTACTGGTACCCCTTGTAGGTGAGCAGCCCGTTCTTCTGGAACGAGTTGTTGTTGACCAGGCCGTCGTACGACACGAAGTACAGGGCCCGGGAGTCGAGCCGGGTGTCGGCGATCCTGCTGACCGCCGGGGTGGAGTCGGCCGCCTGCGCGGCGCTGCCGGACAGCGCTGCGGCAAAGAGCAGGGCTGCGGCGCCCAGCAACGCAAGGGCAGGGGATCGTCTCATGGTGGTCTCCAGGAATTGCCGGCGGGCGTTTCGAAGAAGTGCGCCGTCCCGGCCTGCCAACGGGCGTTGGTCTCGGCGGCGGCCATGGCGGAGGGATCCGAGCAAGTCGCGATCCAGCAGCGGAACCACAGCGTATGTCTGCATGAATACTTAGCAGTTGAGGTCCCGGTTCGGCCAGTAAACCACCAAACCATTGCCACCAGGCCGCTGTGTACCTAGGTTGCTTCGCATCACGGGCGCTGACCCACAACGGTGTCACCGACCACTCCCGGCTTCGCCTTCACTGCGCTGAGGCCCCCTACTGTCGGCACGTGCCGACAGATCACCGAGGAGCTCCCCCACTATGCGAAGAATCATCGGCGCTCTGGCCGTCGGCGTGATCGTGCTGACCGGCCTCACCGCTTCGGGCACCACGTCCGCCGCCGCGAGCGACACCTCCGGCACCTTCAATGTGCTCACGTACAACATCGCCGGGCTCCCGCTCGGACTTGGCGACAGCGACCCGGAGAAGAACACCCCGCTGATCGGTCAGCGTCTCGGCTCGTACGACATCATCAACGTCCAGGAGGACTTCAACTACCACGCCTCGCTGTACGCCAACGACAACCACCCCTACCGCACGGCCACCAGCGGGGGCGCGCTCTTCGGTGACGGCATGAATACCCTGTCCGATTACGCCTTCGAGGACTTCCAGCGCGTCGACTGGAAGGACTGCACGAACGCCGACTGCCTCACCCCCAAGGGCTTCACCCTCGCCCGGGCGCGGCTCGCCGAAGGCGTCTTCGTGGACGTCTACAACGTCCACACGAACGCCGACTCAACGGACGCCGCGATGGCGGCCCGGCGCAAGAACGTCGAGCAGCTGTCGGGCTTCATCCAGGCCAACAGCAGCGGTAACGCCGTCATCGTCATGGGCGACACCAACACCCGCTACACACGAACCGGCGACAACGTCCGCACCCTCAACAGCGAGAACGGACTCACCGACGCCTGGGTGCAACTGGTCCGCGGCGGCTCAGCCCCGCCGGCCGGGAGCGATGCCCTGGTGTGCGACGCGGCTGCGCCGACCAACGCCTGCGAGGTCGTCGACAAGGTCCTCTACCGCTCCGGCCCGCTGGTGAATCTCACCGCCACTCACTACGACAACGAGTGGCGCACCTTCCTCGACTCCAGTGGCAAGCACCTGTCGGACCACTTCCCGCACACGGTGGGCTTCAACTGGTCGCTGCCCTCCGACCGGCGGGCCGGCGACCGCTTCGGCGGCCCGCACGGCACCGCCTTCAACGACGCCGCCAACCTCCCGGCCACCCCCGTCGCCCGAACCCTCACCCTGCGGGGCGGCTCCCGACTCGACGCCGTCTCCCTCACCCTCGACGGCGGTACCGTCCTCAGCCACGGTCGTACCGGCGGCACCCCTGTCTCCCTCACCCTGGCCTCCGGCGAACACCTCACCTCGGTCACGCTGACCAAGGGCAAGAAGGACGGGCACACCAGGATCTTCTCCGCCACCTTCGCCACCGACGCGGGCCGCACTCTCTCGGTCGGCAGCACCACCTCCGACACCGTGACCTACACCGCGCCGGCCGGTTGGCAGATTATTGGCTTCACCGGCCGCTCCGGCGGCGAGATCGACAAACTCGGCGTCATCTACGCACCGAAGTAGCCCACCACCGCGCCATGCGAAGGTGCCCGGATGTTCGTCATTCCGATCGATGGTCGGAATGACGAACGCCCCGCAACGCAGCCGCTCACCCGGCAATCACCCTGTCGTACACCGGTCTCGCTCGTTCCTGAGGTCACCCAGCGCACCCCATTGACATCACAGGCATCACCCGTTTACGGTCACGCCAACATTTCGAACGGCAGTCGAAATACCGAACACGCCAGAGACAGCAACTGCCTTGCGCATCACCACCCATGCCGTCGGATGGTCCGCGCCCGCGTGCCAACTCCCCGCGTGCACCCGAAACCTCCGCCGTGTCCGGCCGTACCCCACAACCGGCCGGCCACGGCGGATCCCACCTCGCCAGAGGAGCCACCCCGGCCATGCCGCACGCGGGTCCACCTCGCACTGCGGCACGTCTCAGGATGCGGCGCGCTCCCCTTCCGTGAGGCGGACAAGGACGCAGGCAGGGGCCGTGGGGAGTCCGATCGCGAGTTCTGAACGGTCGGGGTGCCAGACCGCCGCGGCCGCCGGTGTCGAAGTATGCAGAATCTCGGCGCTCACCGACCGGGCCGCCGGGCGCCCTACAGGCAGCACACAGTCGGTCGCGCCGCCCCTGCGCCACACCGACAGATACGTGGTACCGCCCGCGCGCAGGCCCAGCGCCAGCCACTCGTCGCTCCACCCCGGGAGCCCGAGCGGCCAGCTGGGAACAGCCCGCGGCAGGTCCCGGCGAAGTGACTTGTAAACCGTCAACGCATCTCGCACCAGGGAGAGTTGATGCTTCGACATACGGTCCAGGTGGCCGGAGAGATGGACCCGGCCCAGCAGAGCGTTGCCCAGGGTGAAAGCGATCTCGTCGTCGCCGAACTCCGGTTGCGGGTAGGCCCAAACGGCACCCTGCTCCGGCGGTACGGCCGTGGGCGCGGCGGCGGCGATCGGCGGGTAACGCAGCGGGTCCTGCTGGTCGCTGGTGGACTGGAGTTGGGTGACGGCCAGGGAGGCTCCGTCCATCCGCATGCCACCCGAGGCGCAGTTCTCGATCACCAGCCCGGGGTAACGGTCGAGCAACGCCGACAGCATGTCCAGCCAGGCGCGCGTGTGACCGAGCAGCGGCCCGCCGGGGGAAACGGTGATGTTGTAGTCGAGTTTGAGGTAGCCGACCCCCCACTCGCCGACGATCCGGTCGAAGGTCGCTTCGAGGTGAGCGCGGGCCGCCGGGTGACGCAGATCCAGTTGGTGGCGGCCGTGTTCGGTGATGCGTATCCCGTCGTCGCGGACAAAGGCCTCGTCGGGCAGGGAGCAGGCGACCGGACTGCGTACGCCGACGACTTCGGGCTCCAGCCAGAGACCCGGCACCATGCCGCGTTCGCGGATGCGGTCGATGACGCGGCGGATCCCGCCGTCCGGGAAGCGACACTCGGAGGGCAGCCACTCGCCGACGCCGTCCCACCAGCCCCGTGCGTCGTCGTACCAGCCGGAGTCGATACAGAAGCACTCGGCACCGACCGAGGCCGCCGCGTCGATCAGTGGCAGCAACTTCGCGGTCGTGGGGTCGCCCATCAGCGTGTTCATGTAGTCGTTGAACACGACGGGCAGCGCGGTGTGGTCCGGGTGCGGGCGGCGCAGGGTGCGGCGGTAGGCGGTGAGTGCGGCGAGCGCGCCCTCGAAGCCGTCTCCGAGGGCGAGCGCCGCGACCTCGGTGGTGAACTGCCCACCCGGTGCAAGCCGTTGACGCCAGTGATGGTCGGCGTCGGTGGGACCGCCGAGGGCGACGTACGCTCCCTGGCCGATCTCTCCCGTGTCCCAGCACCAGGCCGCGGCGGATTCGATCTGCCACAGCCAGGTCCGGTTGTCCGTACGGTCGGTGAGCCCTCCCATCGCCAGATGGCCGTCGGTGGGCCAGCTGCCCCGGCTGCTCACCACGAGAGCGGCGCGACTGTCGTGCTCGTGCATCTCACGGCCGATGTCGGCGATGTGGACGCGCAGCGGCTCGGTGGACCAGCGGCACTCGGCCAGCCAGTCGTTGCGCGCGCGGTGCACGTCGAGAAGGTCGGGCGACGGCAGGCCGCCGATCAGCAAGCTGCTCACGGACTGGAGCACCAGCGGCTCGGTGCCCTCATTACGCACACGGACCTCGCAGCGGAGCACCGCAATTCCGTCCGGCGAGGAGAACACCACTTCGGCAACCAAACCCGTTGCCTCGTCGCAGAGTTCGACATACAGCCGGTGCCAGTCGCCGTCGCGTTCCGAGCGGTGAGCGCGGTGGCGCAGCCGGCCACCGATGGCGGAGTCGGTGAAGCGCGGACCCGACCAGCCGCTGCCGTGGCCCAGAGCGGTGATCTCGATGAGTGGCAGGAGCGACTCGGTGGCCACCGGCAGGCCGGCGGTGTCGCCGGAGCCGGCCAGGCGTGTCATTCTCAGCGTTCCGTCGGAAGCGGTGGCGAACTGCACCTCAAGGCCCGAGTGCCCCCAATCGAACTTCACCGGGGCCCCATTGACTGCCTGACCGGTCAATGTGTGTCTCCTCCGTCGATTCCATCAATGCGCTACTGCGCGCTGTGCGTCCCACGGGTGAATCCCTGGCTGCGGTCTCTTGACGCGGCCCATGTGACCGGTCACAATCCTGGCATGAGTGTGACCGGTCACACAAGGAAGACGGCGAGTATCCGGGATGTCGCCGCCGCGGCGAACGTCTCGTACCAGACCGTGTCCCGCGTGATCAACGACCACCCCAGCGTGAAGACGACGACCCGCGAACGTGTACTCGCCGCCATCGAGGAGCTGGGGTTCCGGCGCAGCGCCACCGCGCACGCACTGGCCAGCGGCCGTTCCCGGTCGGTCACCGTCCTCACCGCCAACACCACTCACTACGGCTACGCCGCGCTCCTGCAGGGCATCGAAGAGGCGGCCCGCGGAGTCTCGTACGCCGTCGGCATCCGGGTCCTGGAATCGGCCGAGGAATCCGCCGTGCGGGCGGAGGTTCAGCGCGCTGCCGACGCGGACGGCGGGCTGATCGTGATCGCGTACGATCCCGCCGGAGTGCGGGCTCTTCAGACCCTGCCCGCCGGCCTACCGGTGGTGGGTGTGGTCGAGACCCCGGCGAGCCCGCCCGGCGGTGACCGCCCCTGGGTGTGGACCGACGACCGCGTGGCGGCCTACGAAGCCACCCGCCACCTCTTGTCGCTCGGCCACGAGACCGTCCACTACGTCGCCATCCCCTCCAGCACCCGACGCACCCCACCGCGTACGGCGGGATGGCGCGCAGCGCTGCGCGAGGCAGGAGCCCCCGAACCCCGTCCCGTACAGGGGAATTGGGGACCGGCAGGCGGTTATGCCGCGGGCCGCAAGCTGGCCGCGAACCCGTCTGTCACCGCGATCCTGTGCGGCAATGACGACCTCGCGCTCGGAGTGATCCGAGCGCTGCACGAGGCAGGCCGGGCGATCCCCGGCGAGGTGAGCGTGGCGGGTTTCGACGACGCGCCGCACTCCGCCTATCTCACGCCGTCACTCACGTCCGTACGGCTGGACTTCACCGGCCTCGGGCGCGCGGCCTTCGGGTTGCTCCACGGCGCCGTCGAGGAGTCCGCGGCGGTGGCCCCGCACCCCGTCTCCGTACCGGAGCTGGTGGTCAGAGAGAGCTCGGGCCCGCCGCCTGCCTGAGAACCCGCAGTGTCAGCACCCCCGAAAACCGCAGGACCCGATCCACCCCGACCCTCTGATCCATGCCCTTCCACGCAGCGAGGCAGGCCCCGCAATGAAGAGAGTCCTCCCAGCTCTGGTGCTGATCTGCACCACGGCCCTGACCGCCACAGCCTGCAGCGATCCCACCGCGGGCGGCGACAGCACGGGCTCCGGCTCCGCCGCGAAGGTCAACCCCACGGCGCGGCTCGGCGGCGTGAAGCTGACCATGTGGACCGCGCAGAACACCGCCAACGCACCCAAGCAGGCCATCGACGCCTTCGAGAAGGCCACCGGAGCCGAGGTCGACACCCAGGCCATCCCCGATCTGTACGAGCAGAACGTGCCGACCAAGCTCGCCGCGGGCGACAAGCCGGATCTGATGTTCTGGCAACCGTCCATCTCCACCCTGCCGTTCATCCAGCCTCAGCAGAATCTGCTGACCCTCGACAACGAACCCTGGGTGAACAAGCTCGGCGACACAGAGAAGTCCCTCGGCGTCATCAAGGGCAAGCGCTACGCCGCGATCGTCACCAGCCCCGCCATGCTCGGCGTGTATTACAACAAGGACGTCTTCAAGGCGGCCGGCATCACCGAGGCCCAGTTCCCCAAGAGCTACGACGAGTTGCTCGCCCTCGGCCACAAGATCACGGACACTACGGACGCCGCCGCCTTCTACGAGTCCGGCGGCGACAAGTGGCCCATGCAGTGGCAGATGCAGGTCCAGCTCACCGACCTCGACAGGCAATGGTGGGCGGACCTCAACCAGAACAAGCGGAAGTGGACCGACCCGGTCGTCGTCAAGGCCATCACCAAGTACAAGGCGAAGCTGCTCGACGCCGGGCTCGCGCAGAAGAACTACAAGACCGGCACCTTCACCGGCTCGGCCGACGCTCTGTGGAAGGGCGAGGCGGGCATGGTCCTCAACGTCACCTCCTTCCAGTCTCAGCTCCAGGCGAAGTACAGAACGGAGGAGATCGACAAGAAGCTGGGCTGGTTCCCGGTATCCAACTCCGACGCCACCGGCATGTACTCCCCCGACCAGACGAACGGTGTGGTCGCCTTCAAGACCGGCGACGCCAAGCGGCAGAACGCCGCCCGCCAGTTCATGGCGTTCTGGCTCGACACGGACTACGCCGCCTACATCAAGGCGATGAAGATCCCGTCCGTCCAGCCCGGGGTGCCCACCCCCGGCGGGCTTCCCGAGACCTCCTTGGCCCAGATCAAGTCGCTGCCCACGGCGAACGGCGTCTTCCAGGCCAAGGCCATCGTCGCCCCGGACACACACCTGCATCTCGCCGAGATGATCTTCGGTAGGAAGACGCCGGAGCAGGTGGCCCAGGCGATCCAGGACCAGTTCGCCCAGGTGGCCAAGGCTCAGGGCGCCCCCGGCTTCTAAAGCGAGGGGTCCGAGCCGTGACAGACACCGCAGTACCTACGCGAAAGCCGGCGCCACCGGCCCGTGAGAAGCCCCGGAAGGTGGGACGACTGCCCCGCGCGGCCGTCCACCATCCCTGGTGGTTCGCGCTCCCCGCGGTCGTGGCCTTCGTGGCCTTCTTCCTGGTGCCGAACCTGCTCAACTTCTACTACCCGTTCACCAACTGGTCCTCGTACCACCCGGACATCGCCTTCACCGGCCTCGACAATTTTAAAACCATCGCGGACGACGGCTCGCTGGTGCGGGCCATCAGGACCACACTCGTGTACGCGGCGCTCGCCGCCCTCTTCCAGAACGGCTTCGGTCTCGGCCTCGCTCTGCTCCTGGAGCAGGACAGCCGCTTCAACCGGTTCTTCCGCGCCGTCTTCTTCCTGCCCGTCCTGATCTCCGCGCTCGCTGTCGGCTACGTCTTCCAGGCGCTCCTGGACCAGGACGGCGCGGTCAACGCCGTCCTCTCCACGGACATTCCCTGGCTGGGCTCCACCGACTGGACCATCGTCCTGGTCTCGGTCATCCACGGCTGGAAGTGGATGGGCCTGTCGATGCTGATCTATCTCGCCGGGCTCAAGGGCATCCCCGGCGACATGCTCGAAGCCGCGAAGGTGGACGGCGCCGGCCCCTGGCGGACTTTCCGGTCCGTCCGCTGGCCGATGCTCGCGCCCGCGGTCACCTTCAACGTCACCACCGCCCTGATCGGGTCGATGAACACCTTCGACATCGTGCAGGCCACCACGGGCGGTGGCCCCGCCGCCTCCACGGAGGTCTTCAACATCTATATGTTCCGGGTCTTCGGACAGGGCCTGTACGCCCAGGCCTCCGCGATGAGCCTGGTCCTCTTCCTGATCGTGGTCGCCGTCGCGATCCCCCTCATCATCGGGCTGCGCCGAAGGGAGCAGATGCTGTGACTGCTGCGACCGTGTACGCGGGGAACCGCGTCTGGCGCTTTGGGCGTCCGGCTCTCGTCCTGCTCCTCGCCGGGATCGCCGTCGGGATACCACTGTGGCTGGTCCTTCTCACCTCGGCCAAACCGCAGGGCGAGGCCGTCAAACCCAACCTCGACCTGCCGCACCACTGGCAGCCCGCCGACAACTACGCGGACGCCGTCAGCCAGGGCGAGATGTTCCGCGGGTTTCTCAACTCCCTGTTGGTCGTGTTGCCTTCGGTGGCGCTGGTGCTAATTCTCGGCGCGGGCGCGGCCTGGGTCTTCGCCCGCCGGAAGTCCAAACTCGTCACCGCGGCGTACGCCCTGACCATCAGCGGACTGCTGCTGCCGCCCGCGGTGATCACCATCGTCATGGAGCTTCGGCAGTTGGGCCTCGCGAACACCAGGCCCGGGATGATCGCCGTCTACACCGGAATGTATCTCTCCACGGCGATCTTCTTCATGACCGGCTTCATCCGGTCCATCCCGGCTGAGCTCGAGGAAGCCGCCAGGATCGACGGCGCGAAGCCGCTGCGGATCTTCCTGCGGATCATTCTGCCGCTGCTGCGGCCGGTGATCGCCACCGCGACGATCATGGTGATGCTCTATGCCTGGAGCGACGTCTTCTACGCCTTCTTCGTCCTCGGCGGCGGCGACGCTGCGACGCTGCCGATCAACCTCTACCAGGTCGCCAGCGCCCAGCTCTACCTCAACAACTGGCATCTCATCTTCGCGTACGTGGTGGTGATGAGCCTGCCGATGGTCGCCATCTTCCTGGTGGCCCAGCGAAAGATCGTCTCGGGAATCACCAGTGGAGCCGTCAAGTAACCGGAGGTCTACGTGAGCACCACCCGCACGCGCCGTACGAGCGGCAAGAGGAGAACACTCACATCGTCCGCGATCGCGGCAGGTCTGCTCGGAGCATCACTCATGGCCGGATTCCTGCCCGCAGCGCTGGGGCAGGAGGCGCCGGAGGCGGCTGCTCAGCGCTTCACCGTCGACCTCGCGGCCACCGAGGGCAAGGTCAAACTCGGCGCCAACGGCACGCTCTACGGGCTCAGTGACGACGGCGTACCGAGTGACGCCGCTCTCGCCCCGCTGAAGCTCACCAGCGTTTCCCAGAAGCCCGAAGGCGGGGCGCAGCACCCCAACGGCGACGCGGTGACGGTCTCCAAGTCGTTCTTCCGCAATGGCGGCGGTGATGTCCTGGTCATGATGCAGGACATGTACGCCAAGTGGCCGTACGAGGACCTCGGCATCAACGACTACCTCACCAAGGTCGACAAGGTCACCAAGGATGTCGCGAACGCGCCGAACAGCGAGCGTTTCGTCTACATACCCTTCAACGAGCCCGACCAGATCTGGTACAACCTCGGCACCCCGGACCAGGCCCAGTACGAGGTCAACCGCGACCGGTTCTTCAAGGACTGGAAGACCGTCTACGAGCGGATCCGCGCGATCGACCCGGTCGCCAGGATCGCAGGACCCAACGAATCCTCGTACCACACCCGGCTGATGACAGACTTCCTCGCCTTCGCCAAGAAGGAGAACGTCCTGCCGGAGGTCACCACCTGGCACGAGCTCGGCCCGGGCTCCCTCAGGGACTTCCAGAGCCACTTCGACCACTACCGGAACATCGAGAAGAACCTCGGGATCAAGCCACGCGAAGTCAACATCAACGAGTACGCCAACCGCCGCGACCTGTCCGTACCGGGCCAACTTGTCCAGTGGGTCTCGATGTTCGAGCGGAACAAGGTCTACGCGAACCAGGCCTACTGGGACGCCGCGGGCAACCTCTCCGGCAATGTCGTACGCACCAACACTCCCAACGGCGGCTGGTGGTTCTTCCGCTGGTACGCGGGAATGACCGGCCAGACCGTCAAGGTCACCCCGCCGCAGGCCAACACCATCGACGCGCTCCAGGGCCTCGCCTCCGTGGACCCCGCGCGCAAGCAGGCACAGGTACTGCTCGGCGGCTCCTCGGGCGACACGGACGTCGTGGCGCAGCACGTCGACCGCAAGGTCTTCGGCAATTCGGTCACCGCGACGGTCTCCGAGGCCGCCTGGTCCGGCTACGAGGGGCAGCACGCCGCGCCGCGCGTCCTCTCCCGCACCAAGGCCACCGTCGCGGTGGACGGCACCGTGACCGTGCCCCTCAAGGGCTTGAAGAAGATGTCCGCGTACCGTGTCGTGCTCACCCCGGCCGGCTCCGGCACGCCCGCGGCAGCGACGGTCCCGTTCTCCGCCTCCTACGAGGCGGAGAACGCGAAGATCACCGACGGTACGGTCCACACCCAGGGCACGGTGGACAACGCCAACGGCTACGCCGCCTCCGGCACCAAGGACGTCGGCTCGCTCGAACTCGCCACCAGCAAGGTCGCCTTCACGGTGTCAGTACCTCGCACCGGCACCTACGACCTGTCCGTCCTGTACGGCAACGAGAGCGGCGCGCCCTCCACGCAGAAGCTCTCCATAGACGGGGGTGCCGCCACCACTGTCAGCTACCCGTCCACCGAGAACTGGACCTACCGGGCGAAGAAGGACCACACCGTCCAGCTCAGCGCCGGAACCCACACACTCACCCTGGCCAAAGGCACCGGTGAGGTCACCCTCGACCGGATCGACCTGACCCCACACAGCACACCGTTCACCGCGTACGAGGCCACACTCGCCGACACCTCCGGCAGCGTCTCGTACGACTACCGGGACTCGACGGGCACCGGAACCGGCGCGCTGGTCCTCGGCTCCGGCTCCAAGGCGATCTTCGACGTCCACGCACCGCGGGACGGCTATTACACGGTGACCTCACGCGCTTCCGCGGCCGTACAGCTCGCGCTGCACGGTGAGACGGTGGCGGCCGCCCCCAACAAGGACCTGCGGCTCTATCTGGTGGCGGGCAACAACCGCATCACCGCCACCGGTCGCGCCTCGATGCGCGCGCTCGATGTGGCGGGCCCCGGCTCGACACAGGGCACCCTCGCCTATGAGGGCGCACAGGCGCGGCTCGAGGGCGGAGCACGTCTGGTGGACTCCACGCATGCCTCGGCCGGAAGCTACATCGGCTGGCTCGGCAACAGCGGGTCGAGCAAGGCCACCTTCACCGTCGATGCGCCACGCACGGGCAAGTACGTTCTCGTCGTGCACTACGGCCAGAACGACCGGCGCGACAACGGACACGCGTACAACACCGACATCATGTCCCGCACCGCGGACATCGCGGTCGGCGGCACGACGAAGAAGGTGACCTTCAAGAACACCTGGAGCTGGGACGACTACTGGACCCTGGGCGTCCCGGTCGAGCTGAAGGGCGGGGCCAACACGGTGACACTGTCCAACGCGTCCGCCTGGGCCCCGAACATCGACCGCATCGAAGTCGCGCCCGTCCGCGGCTGACGCGCAACCAGCAAGCAGCGGCCCGCCATGGCTCTTGGCGGGCCGCTGTTGCCTGTTCAGGCCACTGACGTTCTCAGCGACGCGGTGCGATCGACTCCGGGGCCGACCTCTGGAGCGTACGCGCACCTCAGCCGGTCGTACTCCGCCCTGGTCACCGGCAGTACGGTGCCGTGCCGGGGGTTTGCCGGGAGCTGGAAGTTCTCGGACGTCGTCCACTTCCCCGAGTCGAGGTCGGTGGTCTCGAAGGGGATGTAGCCGCGGCCGCCGAACTCGTCGATGAACAGGTACCACTTCTCCTCGGTGTTCGACCTGAAGATGGTCGGCCCTTCACCGCTGTCGATCGCACCCTTGCCGATGCAGTCGGCGATGAAGTCGTAGGAGACGGAGCGCAGGTCCTGCGACTTCTCCTCGGTGATGAACTTCGCGCAGGGGGTGGTCGGGGTGGTGTTCCGCTCGTCCTTGGTGAAGCGGTAGTAGGTCCCGTTGTCGCGGATCACCGTGGAGTCGATCACCGAGTAACCTGGGTCATTCCACACCTTGGGCTCACTGAACGTCCGGAAATCCCGGGTGGTCGCGTACAGCATCTTGTTGTACGTGTCGCCGGTGTGCTGCGGGTCATTTTCCGCGTAGATCTTGGAGGCCCAGAAGACGACGTACGAGCCGAGCCTGTCGTCGTAGTACGCCTCAGGAGCCCAGGTGTTGCCCGCCGTCTCCGGTGCGATCTTCACCAGGCGCTGATCGGTCCAGTTCACCAGGTCGGTGGATTCCCAGACCATGATCGACTTGCTGCCGGTGCGCTGCACCTGGTCCCAGTCGCCGTTCCCGTACATCCGCAGGTCGGTGGCGATCTGGTAGAACTTGTCGCCCTCGGGGGAACGGATGATGAAGGGGTCACGCAGGCCCTTGTCGCCGAGCGTGGAGGAGAGCACCGGCTTGCCTCCGTTCAGCTCCCGCCAGTGCAGCGGATCGTTGCCGCGACTGAGCGCCATGCGGACCTGTTCGCCGTCCACGGTGCCCTCACCCGTGAAGTAACTGAAGGCATAGCCGGTGTACTTCTGCTTTCGCGGTAGCTCGGCCACGGTGGCAGTGAAGGCGCGGGTGGCCCGGGCGTCGCCGCGGGTGACGGTCGCGGCGAGCCGCACCGTCTGGGCGCCTCTGCCATGCTTGGGACGGTGCACGATCCCCGTCGCGCCGATCACCGAGGGTTTGGCGGACCGCCAGCTGACCATGGTGGAGCGGGGGCCGGTCGTGGGAAGGGTGAGATTCCCGCGCACGTCGTCGAGGTTGTGCACGATAAGCGCACGGGCGGCCAGCGTGACGGCGGACGCGTCGTCATCACCGGCCGGCTCGCCGTGCGCGGACCAGCCGGGCACAACAAGCAGACCGAGAAGCAGGGAGAACAGAAGGATGAGGGTTCTTCGTGGGGCGTTGGGGCGCATCAGCGTACTCCCGGTGGCGAGTTGTTCTGACCATGTTCAACTGCAGGTGCGTGCCTGCGCGACTACTTCGGCCGGGAGCCGGTGTCGGCCGACAGATCGGACACCTTCCAGCGCTGGTTCGAGCCGGAGTTCGGCGTCCACAGCGTGACGGCGGCTCCGTCGTGTGTGGCCCGACCGCCGACCTCGAGCAGCCTTCCGGTGGCGGCGTTGACGAGGGTCCAGGTGCTGTCGCCGGTCGTCGACATGATCCACTGGGCGGCCTTGGAGCGGGGGCCGGTGTCGGCCTCCACCACCGGGACGCCGTCGCGGACGGTCAGGCGCTTTCCTTCTGCCGGGTTGGTGAACACGTACCGCTTCCGGTTACCGGTGTCACCGCTGATCTGCCGCAGCTGCCACTGCTGGTCGACGGGAGCCGCGTCTGCAGTCCTGATGACGAGGCCGGTGCCGTTGTCGGCGACGGTGAGTGCCTTGCCGCTCTGGACGCCGGTCAGGTCGTAGGTGTGGCCCTTCTGCAGCAGGGCGGCGTCCTTGGCGACACCGGAGACACCCCTGATGACGAAGGACGTCACCGACTCGGCCGGCACGGTGACCGTGGCCTTGCGTTCGGTGACCCGGACGGGCTTCTGCCGTGCGAGCCTGCCGTCAACGCTGGTCACGACGGGCGTCACGGTGGCCTTGCGGCTGACGTGACCGAACTTGGACAGGTCGACGGTGACCCTACGGTCGTTGATGGTGCTGTTGACGTGGACGACCGTCGCCCCGGTGCCCTTCCTGGAGACGGCGGCGGCGCTCGATGTGTCATTGACCTTGATCAGCCGGTCACCGGGCTTGATGTAGTGGGTGAAGTTGCGAGCCGTGTCGAACTTGGTGTTGGTGTAGATCGGGCAGGTAGCAAGCGTGTCCTTGGAGGTGCAGCTGAACGGGAGCTGGATGCTTCCCCAGTTGCCGCCCTTGGGGAACTCCCCGCCGGGCTTCATGTTGTCGTAGTCCTCGACCGGCTGCCAGAACGCCCAGGCCTTCGGCTCGAGTTCACGCAGGTCGTCGACCACCTGCTGGGCCAGTCCGAGGCCGGGCGACATGTCCTCGAAGTCCTGCTCCTGACCGTCACCCCAGTCGCCTCCGACCTCGCTCATCCACAGCCGCTTGTCATCCGCCTTGGCGAGGTCGCGAACGCTGGTGCGGCCGTCGGTGCCGTAGGTGTGGACATTCATCTGGTCGACGAGGTCCCGCACCTTCTGCGGGTAGGAGTTCCAGTTCTGCCCAAAGATGTTGGGGTTGGTCTCGTCCATCGCGGAGATCTCCGCGCCGGTCCTGGACTTCTTGAGCGCCGGGACGAGCGCGCGGATCACCTTCTGCTGGAGTTCGGGGCTCATATGTGCCCCTTCCTGGCGCCCGCCGACCGGTTCACCGTCGGCCCCCAGTCGGGTGCTCCAGTAGTCGGTGTTGGGTTCGTTGAAGGGATCGATGGTGTCGACCTTGATGCGGTGCGCCTTCTCCAGCCGCTTCGTCGCGCCCGCCATATAGGCGGCGAAGTCGTCGACGGAGTCCGTCTTGAGCTGGTCGGTCGTGGCGTTGAAGCCGCCGGAGACAAAGCCGCTGTTCGTCATGAACCAGGGCGGTGAGTTGCTGAACGTCTCCCAGTGGTCAATGTCCTTCTTGATCCGGTCCACCCACCAGCGCTGGGTGGCGTCGGCGTCCGGGTTCCATTCGGCCGGGTCGTCGGCGCTCCACCAGTCGATGTCCTCACGGGTGGTGCCGGCAGGCGCCTTCCACCAGCCCTCGACCGCTCCCCCGGCCCGGAGGTAGTCCTTCACGTCGGGGGCGTTGCCGCCGCCGATGTTGTAGCGGGCGATGTTCAGGGCGAGGCCGTCGTCGTCGAAGAGGAGGTCGGCGAGCCTCTCGCGTATCTCCTTGGGGTAGTCGCCTGTTGCGTTGGCGAACCAGACAAGGCTGGTGCCCCATCCCTCGAATTTCTCGTGCTTGTACGAGGGGTCGGGCTGGACGGTCACGGAAGCTGCTTCGGCCGCCGGTCCGGCTTCGGCCGGGGCAGTGACCAGGGCGGCTCCAGTGGCCAGGACGGTGATGCCGACGGCCCCTAGGAGGCGTCGCGTACGGGTACGGCGTGCCATCGTGTGCTCCCCACTCATGTGTGGTCGCTTCGGTGGACCGTCGTGCCACGGCGGGCAGGACGGTTCGCCCCTCGAACGCGAACGGGTGCGGTGCCGTTCGAGGGACTCAGGAGGTGGGTTGCCGCAGTACGGCGACCTCCCTGGGCGCCAGAACGAGGGCGCCCCCGGTGTCTGCCGGACCGACCAGGAAATCTCCGGTCAGCCCGGGCAGCTGCACCGGCTCGTCGGTCCGGTTGATCAGGAACAGGTAGCGGCTGTCGGCGTCGCGGCGTACGACCTGCTCGACGCGTCCCCGCGCGGATGCCGGCAGCTCGCTCTCCACACCGGCGCCGGCGAGCAGCTCCGGCAGCAGACCGGCGAGGCCGTCCGTTCCCAGCCGGGTGGAGATGTACGAGGCCGAACCCCTGCCCAGCGCACGGCGGGTGACGGCCGGTCGGCCGGCGTAGGCGCCGGTGCTGTAGCGGGCCAGCACCTCCACCACGGGGTCGGTGACGGTGATCCTGTCGGTCCACACGGAGCCCGCTCCGGCGCCGTCCAGTGCGACGGTGTCACCTTCGAGCAGGGGACCGAACTCCTCGATGCGGATGCCAAGGAGGTCGCGCAGTGCTCCTGGGTGGCCGCCGAGCCAGATGTGGTCGTTCTCGTCGACGACACCGGAGAAGTACGTGGTGACCAGGTGGCCCCCGTTGTCGACGTACCGCGTGAGCTCCTTGGCCAGCGGCGCGGGGATCACATGCAGGACGGGCGCGATCACGAGGTCGTACCGGGCGAGGTCTGCTTTGGTGGTGACGACATCGGCTCGTATGCCGAGGGTGAGGAGAGCGGTGTACCAGTCCAGTGCTTCCTTGTGGTAGTCGAGCAGGGAGGTGGGGTGGGAGTCCTGCTCGCTGGCCCACCACGAGTCCCAGTCGAAGACGATGCCGACCCGGGCCGGTTCCCGTTCGGTCCCGGCGACCGGCGCCAGGGCCCGCAGGGTCTGCCCGAGGTCGGTGACCGCGCGGAAGACCTCGCTGTCCGGCCCGGCGTGCGGCACCATCGCGGAGTGGTACTTCTCGGCCCCCGCTGCCGACTGGCGCCACTGGAAGAAGCAGACGGCGTCGGCGCCGTGCGCGACATGCAGCAGTGAGTCGCGGGCCAGCTCGCCCGGCTGCTTGGGCACGTTGACGGGCTGCCAGTTGACGGCGCTGGTGGAGTGCTCCATGAGGAACCACGGGCGGCCGCCGGAGATGCCGCTGGTGAGGTTGGCGGAGAAGGACAGCTCGTCCCGGTCCTGAGGGCCGGGGCGGACGTAGTGGTCGTTGGAGACGAAATCGATCTCACCGGCCCAGTCGGGGTAGTTCATGCCCTTGGTCCCGCTCATCACCATGAAGTTCGTGGTGATGGGTACGTCGGGCGTGATCTCCCGCAGGACGTCCCGTTCGGCGCACAGATACTCCTTCAGCGCGTCGGACGAAAAACGCTTGAAGTCCAGCTGCTGCGTGGGGTTCGGATGGGAGGCCGCAAGCCGGGGCGGCAGGATCTGGTCCCAGTCGCTGTAGCGCTGGGACCAGAATGCTGTGCCCCAGGCGTGGTTGAGGCCGTCGAGGGTGGTGTAGCGGGCGCGCAGCCAGTCACGGAAGGCATGGGCGGCGTCGTCCGAGTAGTCGTCAATGTTGTGGCAGCCCAGCTCGTTGGATACGTGCCAGGCCACCAGCGCGGGATGGTCCGCGTACCGCACCGCCATCTCCCGCACCAGGCGAAGCGCGTGGGTACGGAAGACGGGCGAGGTGGGGCGCCAGTGCTGCCTCGCCCCGGGCCACATCGTCTCACCGGAGACGGTCACCGGGAGGATCTCGGGGTGGGCCGTGGTGAGCCAGGGCGGCGGGGAGGCGGTGGCGGTGGCCAGGTCGACCCCGATGCCGCCGGCGTGCAGCAGGTCCATCACCTCGTCGAGCCAGGTGAAGTCCCACTCGTCCTGCGCCGGCTGGATCCGGGCCCAGGAGAAGATCCCCACGGAGACCACATTGACGCCGGCCTCGCGCATCAGCCGCACGTCCTCCTCCCACACCTCGCGGGGCCACTGCTCGGGGTTGTAGTCGGCGCCGTACGCGAGGCGTGGGGTGGGGTCACCGTCCGGCCCGTGCAGCTGGGACAGGAGGGTGGAGATCATGGCGGTCCTTCCGGTGTGTCACAGGGGGCGGCGTAAGGGCTTGCCTCGATCACTCGACGGTGAAGCCCTGCTCCTTGCCGTACTTGACGGAGGAGTCCTGCCAGGACTTCAGGCTGTCGGAGAGCTTGGTGTTGGAGACGTACGCCTTGCCCACGGTGTCGTTGAAGATCGAGTTGGCGTACGGCTGGAAGGGCAGGTACGACCAGTCGTCGGCGACGTTGGCGGCGGAGTCGGCAAAGATCTCGTTGGCCTTCTGCCCGCCGAAGTACTTGAACTCGGTGTTCCGGAACGCCTCGGACTGAAGCTCCGCGGTGGTCGCCGGGAAGGCGCCCTGCCTGATGCGGGTCTGCACGCCGTCGCCCGCGTTCGCGTACTCCACGAAGGCGTAGGCGAGTTCCTTGTTCTTGCCCAGCGCGGGCAGGGCAAGGGAGCTGCCGCCGTTCTCCGCGCTCGCCTTGTCGCCCTTGGTCCAGGCCGGCATCGGTGCAGCTCGCCAGTCACCGGAGGCGTTCGGCACGCCGGTGACGAAGTTGGCGGGCATCCATGCGCCGGTGGCCAGGGTGGCGATGGTGCCGTCGCCCAGCCCCTTGTACCAGTCGTCGGTCCAGCCGGCGATGGGCGCGAGCAGCTTCTCGTCGAGGAGCTGCTGCCAGGTGTCGGTGTACTTCTTGGCGGCCCCGCCGGAGAAGTCGATCTTCACGTCGGTGCCGTCGACCTGGTAGGGACGCGAACCGGCCTGCCACAGCATGCTGGTGGTGAAGCCGGCGTCGCCGGCGTCGCTGGTGATGTAGACCTTGGGGTCGGCCTTGTGCAACGTGCGGGCCGCCTCGACGTACTCGTCCCAGGTGGTCGGCACCGCGACCTTGTACTTGTCGAAGATCTTCCTGTTGTAGAACAGCGCCATCGGCCCGGAGTCCATCGGCAGGCCGTAGACCTTGTCACCCTCGCTCACAGCGTTCCACGGACCCGGGGTGTACTTGTCGGCGAGCTTGTCGGCGCCGAAGGGGGCCAGCTCGGTGAGACCCTTGGTGAGGGCGTACTGCCCCAGCGCGAAGTACTCGACCTGCGCGACATCGGGGACACCCTTCCCGGCCGAGACGGCATTCGACAGGGCGGTGTAGTGCTTGTCGCCGGACCGTTCGCCGACGAGGTTGATCTTGACCTTGGGGTACTTCTTCTGGAAGTCGGCGGCGACCGTCTTGAGCGTGGGCTCCCAGGCCCAGACCGTGACCGTGCCGCCCTTCTTCAGGGCTGCCTGGACGTCCCCGGCGGAGACAGGCTTCTGGCCGGAGCTGTCGTCGGAGCCGCCGCAGGCGGTCGCCCCCAGGGCGAGGACGGAGAGGAGAGCGATGCCGCGCAGCAGGCGGCTGGTGGTTCTGGGCATGGAGGTGCATCCACTTCTTCGTGGGCGGGTCGGGGGCGAGGGGGAGGGAGACGAGGCCGGGGTGAGGGCCTGAGGGCGGGTCATTCCTTGACGCTTCCGGCGGCGAGACCGGACTGCCAGTACCTCTGCAACAGCAGGAACGCGACGATCAGCGGCACGATGGTGAGCAGCGAACCGGTGATCACCAGGTTGAAGATCACGTCGCCACCGATCGTCTCGGCCTGGGAGTTCCAGGCACTCAGGCCCAGGGTCAGGGGGTACCAGTCCGGGTCCTTGAGCATGATCAGCGGCAGGAAGTAGTTGTTCCACGTCGCGACCGTGGTGAACAGCAGAACGGTCACGATGCCGGGGGCGAGCAGCGGCAGAGCAACCTGGAAGAACGTGCGTGCCTCGCCGGCTCCGTCGATGCGGGCGGCCTCCAGCAGTTCGACGGGGATGGCCTCGGTCGCGAAGACCCACATCAGATACAGACCGAAGGGCGAGACGAGCGAGGGGATGATCACCGCCCACGGCGTATCGGTCAGCCCGATCTTGCTGAACATCAGGAAGGTGGGCACCGCGAGCGCGGTTCCCGGGACGGCGACAGCACCGATGACCACGGCGAAGACGGCACGCCTCCCGGGGAAGTTGAACTTCGCCAGCGCGTAGCCACCCAGGATCGCCAGGAAGGTCGCACCGCCGGCACCGAGCACGACGTACAGAAGAGTGTTCAGCAGCCAGCGGGAGAAGATGCCGTCGTTGTACGTGAACGTCTGGCTGATGTTGTCCCACAGGGCGAAGTCGTCGCCGAACCACAGTCCGGACGAGTCGGCCAGCCCTTGCTGGGTCTTGGTGGCGCTGATGACCAGCCACACCAAGGGCACCACGGTGTACAGCAGCACCAGGCCGGTGAGTACGGTCAGCAGCACGCTGCGCTTGGGGGGCCCGGGAACGTTCCGGCGGCGGTTGCGCAGACGCGGCACGCCCCTGGGGCCGACGGTGTTCGGGGCGGATGCGGACCGGGAGGCGGTGGTGACGGGGCTGCTCGTACTGCTCATCGGGCTCATCGAGTCACGCTTCCTTGCGCATGCCGCGGAGCTGCACGACATAGGCGATCACCATGGTGATCAGCCCCATGATGATGGCGACCGCCGCTGAGTAGTTGTGCTGCTGGCCGTTGAAGGACAGCGAGTACGTGTAGAAGTTCGGGGTGTAGTCCGTCGTGATGGCATTGCGCGCCAACTGCCGCAGGATGTTTGGCTCGTTGAAGAGCTGGAAACTGCCGATGATCGAGAAGATCGTCGCGATGACAAGGGCGCCCCGGATGGCGGGGAGCTTGATGGCGGTGATGACGCGGACCTGCCCGGCACCGTCGATCTCCGCGGCCTCGTAGAGCGATTTCGGCACGACCCGCAGTGCCGAGTAGAAGATCAGCATGTTGTAGCCGACGAACTCCCAGGTGACGATGTTGCCGATCGACGCCAGGACCAGGTCGGTCGAGAGCGGGTCGGGCAGGGTGACACCAAGGGTTTCGTTGATATCACCCACCAGGCCGAAGCGGGTGCCATACATGAAGCCCCACATCAACGTGGCAACCACGGCGGGCACGGCGTACGGCAGGAAGATCGCGATGCGGAAGAAGTCCTTGCCGTAGAGGCGACCGCTGTCCAGGGCAAGGGCGACCAGCAGGGCGATGCCGAGCATGATCGGTACCTGCACGGCCAGGAACAGCGACACCCGGCCGAGCGAGGCCCAGAACTGGTCGTCCTTCAGCGCCTGCGTGTAGTTGTCCAGGCCGACGAAGGCGGTGCCGCCGATCAGTTGGTCCCGGAACAGACTGAGGTAGATCGAGTACACGATCGGCGCCAGGAAGACGAGGGCGAACACCATCACGAAGGGGCCAATGAACCCCCACCCCGTCCAGGCGCGGCGACTCCGTCTCGTCGGAGACGGGACCGGGGCCGGCCGCCGTCTCACGACCACCGGCGGTTGTAGCGTCGTCATGTCGTTCCTCGCTCGTCCATCTCGGAACCGGCGTGGGCACCGCCGAGGATGTTTACGTAAACATGTCGCCTCAACAGGCAACCCAGAGTTATAATGTTTACGTAAACATCTGATGGCGGCCTGTTCTACACTGCCCCGAAGACGATGGTCAAGGGTCGGCCGGGAAATCGCGGCTCAGACAGCGAGGGATACGGGTGGACACAGTGGACAGGCCCTCGGCGAGCATGCAGCAGGCACCGGTGCGTACCAGGAAACGGGCCGCCCGCGGCACGCAGGGCGCGTCCATGGCGGACGTCGCCCGGATGGCAGGTGTCTCCTCGCAGACCGTGTCCCGTGTCTCCAACGGCTATGCGGGCGTGAACGAAGAGACCCGGCAGCAGGTCCTTGCAGCCATGAAGCAGCTGGGCTACCGGCCCAACAGCGCCGCCCGGGCGCTCAGGCGCGGCGAGTTCCGCACTATCGGCGTCATCACCTTCGGGCTCTCCACCACAGGAAACGTACGCACCTTGGAGGCGATCGCCAACTCCGCGGCGCACGAGGGCTACGCTGTCACGCTCCTGCCCATCGCCGTCCCCACGCAGGATGAGGTGCGCGGTGCTTTCTCCCGTCTGGGGGAACTGGCCGTGGACGCGATCATCATCATCCAGGAAGTGCACCTGCTCGATGCGGTGCCCCTCTCCCTGCCACCGAACGTCCAGGTCGTCGTGGCGGACTCGGACGCCGGCGACCGATACACCGTGGTCGATACCGACCAGGCGGGCGGAACGCGCACCGCGGTGCGGCATCTGCTCGACCTCGGTCACCGCACGGTCTGGCACCTCGCGGGTCCCGAGGAGTCCTACGCGGCACAGCGCCGCACCGACGCCTGGCGCGCCGAACTCACCGAAGCAGGCCACACCCCGCCCCCCCTGGTACGCGGCGACTGGTCGGCGGAGTCCGGCTACCGAGCCGGCCGGGCACTCGCATCCCAGCAGGAGTGCACCGCGGTGTTCGCCGCCAACGACCAGATGGCACTGGGCCTCCTGCGAGCCCTGCACGAGCGTGGCCGGAGGGTACCGGAAGACGTCAGCGTCATCGGCTTCGATGACATCCCCGAGGCCTGCTCCTTCCTGCCCCCCCTGACCACCGTTCACCAGGACTTCGCCGAAGTGGGACGACGCTGCGTCCAGGGCGTCCTGCGGCAGATGCGTCGCGATACGAAACAACACGGCCTCACGCTCGTCCCCACCCAACTCGTCGTACGCGACAGCACTGCGCCTCCGCCTTCGCACCGCCCGGCACAGTCGTGAACCGACCTCGGCCGAGGGCCGAGCCGACGGAGCGGCCCGGGAATCGCCGAGTGGCCCGAGAACGTCGGCGCCTACCCGGCAGGGCGTCGCCAAGGACCGCAAGCGCTACCCGCTATTCGGCGCTGCCGCCAACATCACGCCCTGGCGCCAGGCGCAAAGAAGCGGTCAGGGACATGCGGGGCTGACTCTGCGGCGGCCCGTCGTAACTTTGTGCTCGCTGCAGCTACTCGGGCCAGACCCAGTACAGGTAACTTGATTGATTGAGAGATGACGGGCATGTATAACCTGCGCCGCCTGGAGGTCCTGCGGGAGCGCTGAAGCACCGCGGCACGCTGGCGGCTGTCGCGGCAGTCATGTCGTACAGCCCGTCCGCTGTCTCGCAGCAGCTCACCCTGTTGGAAAAAGAGGTCGGCGCGGCGCTGCTGGAGCGGGACGGCCGCAGAGTGCGGCTGACGCCCCAGGCCGAGATCCTGGTCGCCCACACCGATACGGTGCTGCAACAGCTCGACCGAGCCCAGACGGAGATCGCCGCATCGCTGCACGAGCTCACCGGCACCCTGAGGGTAGCCGCCTTCCAGACCGCAATGCTCACCCTTGTACCCACCACACTGACCTGTCTCCGCGACGCGCACCCGGGGGTGCGGCTCGAGGTCACCCAGGCCGAACCGGACACCGGCTTGCCCTCCCTGCTCGCCCTGCTCGCCCGCGAGGTCGACTTCGTCCTCGACGAGACCTTCCCCGGCCGCACCCAGCCGACCCGGGCCACCGAACTCAGCCACCACGTACTGCTGCAAGAGCCGATGCGGCTAGCGGTCCGTGACACCGCCGTCAACTCACTGCCCGAACTGGCCCGATACCCTTGGGTGATGGAGCCCGTCGCCACCCCGGCCCGACAGTGGACCGCGTCCCTGTGCCACGCGGCCGGTTTCGAGCCTGACGTCGCCTTCGAGTCCGCCGACATGCTGGTCCACGCCCGACTCGCAGCCCAGGGCCCCGCCGTTGCCTTTCTGCCCGACCTCCTGTGGTTCGACCGCGCCCCCGACGTCGCGCTACTCGAACCCCAGAGCACACACCGACGCACGATCCGGGCCACCGTCCGCACGGCTTCAGCCGACCGTCCTCTGGTCCGCACGGTCCTGGCGGGCCTGCGCCGTGCAGCGGAGGAGACGGACGCCTCCGTACGCCGGAATCTGGGCAACGCCATCCGGCTATCCGTGCGGTCGGCGGCTGTGTGACGACGCCGGCGCCCTGCCGGGTGACGAGGGGTGCAAGGGGCCTCGAGTGCTCGACGGCTTCTGTTAGGAGCCCTTAGGGTGTGCAGATCTTTAACTCGTCTTTTTGACCTTGGTCTGGGTGGAGTCGGGAGCGATGAACGTCGCCACGTCGGTTGGTGTGCGGAAGCGGGCAGTTGAGGTGTTGATGTGGTGGCCGTGTGCTTCTAGGAGTGGGCGGACTTCCTGTTTCGCGCGGCTGATGGTCATGGCGGTGACTCCGAAGAGTTGGCCGAGGAGGTCCATGGTGGCGAGTTTGCGCAGGTGGAGCACGGTGGCCAGGATTCGCTCGGCTGGGGTGAGCTTGGCTTTGGCGCCTGTGCCAGGGGCGACCAGGCGCTCGTGGCCGCGGCGTGTGCGGAGCACTTGCTCGCGTTGAACCTCCAGCGCGGGAGTCAGTGTGTCGATGAGCTCGCTGAGCTGTTGGCGGGTCATGCCGGTCAGTTCGGGGTCCTGCAGTGAATGCTGCGTGAGGCGATGCAGCTCGCTCGCCGGGGCCTGGTCTGACGTGCTGCTGGTGGGCGTCGCGTCCCGTGGATGCTGGGGGTGGAGGGTGTAGTTCCAGTCGCCGTGGAAGCGGTGCCGGGTGATGGGCAGGGCGGCGATCTCGTCGTCGCTGACCTGGATGCCGGTGGGGTACGGGTTGGTGTCGAGTTCGGCGTGCACGGTCAGGCCGGTCTTGGTGGTGGTCGCGGCGATGCTCTCGACGATGACTTCGTGGCTGGTCAGGGGCCTGCCGCGCCAGTTCATGGTGATGTGGGAGAACAGCCGGTGCTCGATCCGGTTCCACTTCGAAGTGCCGGGAGGCAGGTGGCAGACGGTGACCGTCAGGCCGGCCTCGGAAGCGAACCGGGCGAGTTCGGTCTTCCAGGTGCGGGTGCGATACCCGTTGGAGCCGCCCGCATCGGCGGTGATCAGCAGCCCGCCGGCCGTCGGGTAGGTGGCCCGCCCGGCTCCGTTCCACCAGCGCCGGATCGACTCGACGGCGAACGCGGCGGTGTCGTGGTCGGTGCCCACGTTGACCCAGCCGGTGTTCGCGGCGACGTCGTAGATGCCGTAGGGCACCGCCTTGCCCAGCTCGCGGTCGGGGAAGTCGTGGGTGTCGACCTGCACCGGCTCGCCTCTCGGCTCCCATTCACGGCCGTTGTTCTTGAACGGGCCGACCAGTTCCTTCTTCTTCGTGTCCACACTGATCACCGGAGCCCCGCCGTCCTGGTGGTCGCGGGCCTGTTCGTTGAGGTAGTGGAACTGTGCGTCCCGGTCGGGGTGCTGCTTGCCTTCCAGCGTCTTGGCGTTGCTCTGCAGGCTGAAACCCTCCTCGCGCAGGAGGTTGCCCACCGTGTCCGCGGAGATCCTGTGCCCCTGCCGGGTCAGCTGCTCGGCGAGTTTGCGGGTGGATTTGGTGGTCCAGCGCAGCGGTGACATGGGATCTCCGCGGACGTCGGGCTCGACCAGTGTGAGGAGTGCCTCCCGAACGGCTGGGTTCCGGTCGACGACGCGCTTGCGGCCAGCGCCGGGCCGGCGGATGCGTCCCAACGGGGCCTCTCCGGAGTCGAGTTCCCGCACTCCAACAGACACGGTGGCCTCACGGACACCTGCGGCACGGGCGACCGCTCTGATCCCGCCGTGGCCGAGGGACTGGGCCTCCGCCCCTATCAGCAGGCGACGCTGCCGCTCGTCGAGGTGCGGCAGAATCGCCTCGAACTTGGCTGCCAGCACGGCCCGTTGCCCATCCAACCCGCTCATGCCAGACCAACGAGCCACCGAACGGAAAGCCACGAGTTAAAGATCTGCACACCCTTAGTGGGTCTCATGGGGGGTATGCGAGTAGATTCGCGTCCAAATGAAGGAGTGATATGGAAGACGCCGCCGGTCCCTACGCGGGAAACTTTGCGATGCCCGGGTACCAGGCGCTGTGTGGCGCCCTGCCAGACAATGCTCTGGAAGCCTTGGCGGCGTCCGCCGTCGTGGTGGATGACGATGGCCTCATCGTCGCGGCCAATACTGCAGTCCAAAGCCTGCTGGGCAGAGGCACCGCCGAACTCATCGGTCAGGACTTCCACGACCTGCTGCACCGGGACCAGCACGGACACTCCATGCCGCGCACCCGCTGCCAGTTGAGGAAGGCGCTCCTCACACAGGGCACCCGGCATGGCGACGCCGAGTGGTTCGCCCGCGGGGACGGCACTCTCGTCCAGCTGTCCTGGTTGGTCACGCCCTACACCCTGGGTTCGGGCGTGACGGGTGCGCTCACGCTGCTGTACGAGCGGCAGCGGAAGGACGCGCAAGAGAGCGAGGAGGGGTACTCCGCACCGCTGACGGAGCTCGATCGCCTGGCCCTCCTGGCGGAGACGACCACGCAGCTCACGTCCACCCTGGACGTGGACGAGGCACTGCACCGACTGGCGGCCTTGACCGTGCCCCGGCTGGCGGACTGGGCGGTGTTCGACCTTCTCACTGAGCGTGACGAAGTGCGCCGCGTTCTGGTGGTGGAGCACAAGGACGGCATTTTGGTCGAGCGGGGGGACCTCCAAGGCCCGATGCCTCCCGTACCAGAAGAGTCCCCGATGCCGCTGTCCCGCGCTCTACGTGGCGCCGCCTCCACCCTTGCCGGTCCCGCCACCTATCAGGGCCCGCCCGATTCGGGCATCGCTGTTGAGCAGCAGCGCTTGTTCACCGAGACGAGTATGCACTCCGCTGTCATCGCCCCCATCCGAGGTCTGCGCGACGTACTCGGCGCCCTGACCCTCGGCCGCGCACAGCGTCATGACTCCTTCACCCCTGCCGACCTTCCGCTGCTGGAAGACCTCACCCGCCGGGCCGGCCTGGCGCTTGACAATGCCCGCCTCTACCAGCGCCAGCGCAAAGTCGCGGAAACCATGCAACGCCACCTGCTGCCCCAGCTGCCCACGCTGCCTGGGCTTCAGATGGCCGCGCGGTACGTGCCCGCCCCGGACGCCTCATCCGTGGGCGGTGACTGGTACGACGCCTTCGCTCTGGCCGCCCACGCCCACGCACTGGCCATCGGAGATGTCGTCGGGCATGATCTCGACGCCGCAGCCGGCATGGCGCAGGTCCGCAACATGCTGCGTGCCTTCGCCTGGTCCCACCCGGAGGCCGCCCCCAGTGCCGTCGTCACACAGCTCGACGAAGCTGTGATGCACATAGCCGAGGTACCCATGGCGACCATGATCCTCGCCCGGCTCACTCTCGGTGATGACGCACTGTGGCATCTGCGCTGGACGAATGCCGGCCACCCCCCTCCCCTGATCGTCACCCACGACGGTCAGGCTCGTTACCTCGACGGAGCTCACGGCATCCTGCTGGGGACCGGGGTAACCAGACCTCGCCCCGACTCCGTCGCTGTCCTACCGCCCCGGGCCACGCTCCTGCTCTACACCGACGGACTGGTCGAATCCCCGCAACACTCCCTCGACCATGGGTTGAACCGGCTGCGCCGACACGCCGCCTCCCTCGCCCACCGCCCCCTGGACTCCTTCTGCGACTCCCTGTTGGACCAGGTCCGCCCCACCGACAACGACGACGACGTCGCCATGATCGCGCTGCGCACACCTCCTGCCGCACAAGGGCAGTGACGCGAGCTGCCTGAGGCGAGTGTCGTGGAGGAAGGGTGATTGAGGCTGCCTGCCCAGTGATCCCGTACAGCCACTGGACCGGCGGAACCATTGCCCGGCGTGATGCCTTGGGACCGGATCGACGAAAGACTGGCCGTCAACCACCCTTGTCTATTCGACAAGGACCCTTGACGTTGAGACAAGTCACCTTTACGTTCTTCGTATGGCGAAATCGACGGAGAACCGCGAGAGCCGAAGCGACAGGGTCCGCGCCCGCGCCTCACTCCTCGACTGGTTGCCGGCGGTCATCGCCCTCGTACTGCTCAGCCTGATCTCAGAGCTCGAGCTCTTCGGTTCATCGGGCTCATGGAAACTGTTCTGGTCGCTGCTGAACCTCGCTCCGGGGCTGTGGATTGTCCGGGCCGTGATCAGGGGCCTGCGCCGTGCCGACGAGTACCAGCGTCGTTGCCAACTCGAGGCTCTGGCGATCGGATTCGGCGTGCTGACCATGGCGATCTACGCCGTCGGGCTTCTCCAGGCCGTCGGGGTGGGCGACTTGCGGCAGCTGGTCCAGATCAGCTTCATCGGAAGCATCCTGATCTGGATCGCAACCCTGCTGTTCAAGACCCCGCGAACCCGATGAAGAACCGGCTCAGGGAACTGCGGGCGGTGCACCGTTGGAGCCAGGCCGACCTCGCTGACCGCCTGGACGTGTCCCGGCAGACGGTCTACGCCATCGAAACGGGCCGCTACGATCCGAGCCTGCCGCTCGCGTTCAAGATCGCCACCGTGTTCGGCGAACCGATTGAGAGTCTTTTCCTCCCGGACGAAACCACGGACTCCACACCGTAACCGCCTTTGCGACAGTGGACTGCGCCCAGGGCTCCGGCGGCGCCTACAACGGCAGTCGCCCGGCGGCTCGCTGCCGGCGAGCCGGCCTGGGCCGCGTGTGACTGGGGCAGCCGGGGAGCAGATGTCCGTCGCGTCTCCACGCACTGCGAGACCTCTTCACTTCACCCGACATCTGCGGCTGCCGTCGACCAACCCGGACCTGCCGAATCGACGACATCCTGAGAGACACACCGAGTTCCGGCCCGGGACGGCGGGTGGGCGGGGCACGGGGATGATGGCAGCGGCCCCGTACCCCCGGAGTTCGGGGGTACGGGGCCGCAGGCGAAGGCCCGGTGTCAGCGGGTGCGGTGGCCTTCGCCGAAGCGGATGCCGGGCTCGATGGTGCAGCCCGGGAGGATGCCGGTCACGATCGGCGCCGGCTCCCGACCTCGCCGCCTCATGCAGATGAGCCACCGCCGTGGTCGGCGGGGTCGACGGCGTTCTGCCAGTGACTGTTGCTGCCGTGGTCATGCTCGCGCCGCACATCGATGGCCCACAGGGCCGCTCCGAACAGCACGACGATCGCCGCGAAACCGCCGATCACCACCCACATCTCCCCTGGTGCCCCCTGGCATGAACTCCGGGGTCTGCGGACACCCGCAGACTCTTGCCCTGGTTCATGGAGCCATCGTTCCCTGCAAGCCCACGTATTACTGCCTACTTGAGCAACATCAGAGGTGCTCGTGCTCGTCCATCGAGCATCCCTCGTCTCGACACGTCACGACGAAGGATCACGGCGCCGAACCGGCCGAGGAGTGATCAATCCGTGCGCGCCGTCGAGCCTGTCGTGGGGATGCCGTGGGCCGTGACGAGCCGGGCGCTGCCTTCGGCGAGCTGGTATGCGAGGCCGACGACACCGGTGTGGCCGGAGGCGACCTGGTCGGCCAGGACGCGGGAGCGGTCCATGAGCAGGTCCACGGTGTGCCGGATGTGCGCGTCAATGAGGTCGCTGTCCGCGGTGAGGCCGCCGGCCCGGGCTGCCAACACGCTGGGGGTGACGCGCTCGACGACATCGCGGACATATCCGCCGGCCGGCAACCCGTCCTCGACGGCGGCGCGGGCCGCTGCGACGGCGCCGCAGGAGTCGTGCCCGAGGACCACCACCAGGCGGCAGTCCAGCACGCTGGTGCCGTACTCGATGCTGCCCAGCACCTCCGGACCCAGCACGTGGCCGGCGGTTCGGACCACGAACAGATCCCCCAGGCCTTGATCGAAGATGATCTCGGCGGCCAGCCGCGAGTCGGAGCACCCCAGCACTACCGCGAAGGGCTTCTGAGCTGGTGCCAGCTCGGCCCGCCGCGCGGCGTCCTGGTTCGGGTGCTGCGGAGCACCGGCCACAAAGCGCCGGTTCCCGGTGAACAAGGCGTCGAGGGCCTGGTCGGGAGAGACAGGTATGGATGATGCCATGCCAGCAGGCTACGAGGCGGCCGGGCACCTCGCGCAATCGGGTCCGCCGGGCGGCGCACACGGCCTCCAAGGCAGCCGAGGGTGAGAACGGAGAACCGTGTCCACGGACAGTGGGACATCCGGGTGAGCGGACAACGCAGGTCCTTGCTGGCGGACAGCTGATCTCCCTGTCCGGTATGACAATTCACTGCCCGTGCGGCTCAACGCTCGGGTAGCGGGCGTGGGGGTATCGGGCGGACGACGCCTGGCACGAGGTTGAGAAGCAGGTTTTCACGGTGCCCGCTTCTTCATCCATGACGTGTCCTCGCCGCTGTGCCCGAGAGATCCAGCCTCCCAAGCACGCGCATCGCGGCGAGCATCCCGAACATCGCGCCACATGGCTGTTCCGCCGCGGATGCGACTCCTGCGTCGTCGTGCTCCCCAGTCGATCCAGGAGGCGAGCACGAGAATCAATATGAGAGGTACCAGGAAGAACCACATGACCTAAATCGTGCCGTGGCTCAGCAGCGCTGGCCAGGTGTGGACCTGGAGACAATGCGGGAACTCGATTGCCGTGGCCGGACCTTGACACACCCAGTCGGGAGCCTCCTGCGCCTTTCAGCCGCAGATTCAGGCACGAGGGAGCGCCCTAACGGTCGGTGGTCGATCCCTCACGACGGCGCCAGCGGGACGACGCCCTGGCCAGTGGTGGCCTGGGTCAGCCGCAGGCTAAAGCCTTCGGTGAGGACGATGTGTGCGTGGTGCAGGAGCCGGTCGACGGCGGCCGTGGCCAGTGTCTTGGGCATGATCGAGTCGAATCCTGAGGGGTGCAGATTCGAGGTGACGATCACGGACCGGCGTTCGTAGGCGGCGTCGATGACACGGTAGAACGCCTCGGCGGCGGCCTGCCCTGACGGCAGCATGCCGATGTCGTCGATGATGATGAGCTCGCAGCGGGTGATCTTCGCGACGGCCTTGGAGACGGTGTTGTCGACGGTCGCCCGACCCAGGTGGGCGGTGAGCGATTCGAGGGTGAACCAGGAGACCTTCATCCCCTCGTCGATCGCCTTGTTCGCCAGCGCCTCGGCGAGATGGCTTTTCCCCGTGCCCGAGGGCCCGGCGACAGCCAAATTCTCCGCGCGGCCGATCCATTCCAGGGTCATCAAGGCCTGCTGGGTCGGGGCCGGGACGGAGGAATCGGCCTCCCGCCAGGAGTCGAAGGTCTTGCCCGAAGGGAGCTGGGCCTGCTGGCGGTGGTTGCGGCGGGTCGCTTCATCCCGGCCCTTGATCTCTTCCTCCAGCAGGATCCGGACCACTTCGGCCGGGTCCCAGCGCTGCGAGCGGGCCGTGGCCAGGACCTCGGGTGCCGCCCGGCGCAAGTACGGAAACCGCATCCGTTTCAGGACGGCCTCCAGCTCGACGGGGATCGGCGGCGGTGTCGGCGACGGCGGAACCGGGGACGGGGCCGGAACCACTTCGGGCGGATCAGCAACAGCGGTCGTGGTCATCGTGAACTGCCTTTCTGTCACGGACTGTTCGGGATTGCTGGTCCCGGGCCGCGAAGCGGCCCGGGACCAGGGGATCAGGTGGCCTGACGGCCGAAGTCGGCCCAGGCGGAGGTGCCGGGCTGGACGGAGTGGGCTTCGTCTGCGACGACGAGGTCGGCGGGGCGGGTGCCGTGCCGGCGGTGCTGGACGATGGACATCAAGTCGTCCTCGGCGAACCGTCCCGCGGTCGCCGCGAGACCGAGACCCAGGTCGACTTCAGCGGGCCCGATCAGAGCGGCGAGCTCGACGGCGGCGGCCATCTTCACCCGGATCCGGGTGGTGCCCGCGGCGCCGGCCTCGATCAGCCAGGACTTCGCCCCGGGACCCAGCGCGAGGAAGGCTTCCTCGACGCCGTTGGCCGGCTTGGGTTTGGGCTGGCGCGGGGATCCGTCCATCTCCTGCGGATGATTCGGGTAGTGCGCCAGATCGATGACGGGCCGTCCGGGCAGAGACAGGGGATGGCGAGCGACTTCCGTCAGCCCGGCCGGGCCCTGCATCCATTCCGGCCGGTGAGCGAGCCGGGACAGGTCCACCACAACGACGAGTTCCTCGCCGTCGGCGCGGACCCAGGCCTCCTGGCCGACCAGGCCCGGCGGGGTCGAGTAGCGAACCGAGCCGAAACGGACGGTCTGGTCCCGCAGCACCTGGCGGGACTCGCCGAGCGCGAGGGTATGAGGGGCCTCCGGCAGTTGGTGCAGGCGAGTGCGTTCGACGTCCAGCATCGAGGCCGGGGTCTTGCCCGTCTCTCGGTGGACCCGGGTGTTGACCTGCTGGCAGAAGATCGCGCAGGCCCCGCGGAGTTCGGCGAAGCTGCCGTACCTCTCCCGCAGATTCGCGGTCGTGGGGATCAGGTCCGCCTTCGCGATGCGGACGGTGGCCTCCGAGCCTCCCTTGGACTCGGGATCGAACGGCACACAGGTGTGTACTTGCAGGCCGTAATGGCGGCCCGCGGCAACGACTTGAGGATGACGGACCGCGATCCCGGCGACCCGGTCGATGGTCATCGTCTTCTCGTTGTCGGTGAGCACATAGGTCGGTGCCCCGCCGATCGCCCGCAAAGTGGAGTCGATGCACGAGATCACCGTGGGCAGGGTCCGGTCCCAGACCGGGATCACCACCCGGAACCGGGACCAGGCCAGCCACGCGCAGAACAACAACGTCACGCGCTCCGCACCACTGCCCGGACCAGGCACTTTCGGACCCCATCCCCAGTCGAACTGCAACCAGAGACCAGGCTCGGTGATCCACGGCCGGTAAGTACGGCGGTGGCCGGCCCGCCACCGCTCCTTCGCCTTCGCCACCGCCCGCCGAGTCGTGCGCTCGTCGCCGTCGAACCCCAGCAACTGAAGGCGTTCGTGAAGCTTGTCGGCCCGCACCGTGCCCTGCGAGCGCTCCACCCACTCCTCGATCTTGGGCATGAACGGATCGATCACCTTCGGCCGGGACACCGGCCCGCCAGTCGGGCGACCCGCGTCCCTCATTCGTGCGTACCGGCGCACGGTCTTCGGATCGACCCCCGCCAGAGCTGCCGCCGAATGCGCGCACTCGGTGGCGTCGAGAGCCTCGAAGATTTCCATGATCTCCCTGTCAGACTTCTTCACGACCCCTCCGGAAATGAGTTGGTTCGCTGCCAGGCAGCACCGAGCCAACCCCCGGAGGGATCACTTGTTCGGAATCGACACGAATGGGTCCACGGAAAGGGAGATCAGCTGTCCGCAGAACAGGACCTGACTTGTCCGCCTACAAGGATCTTGCGCTGTCCGCTCTCAAAGCGGCCGCCCTGGCTCCGGTCAGGCCTCGATGTGGGCGGCCATTCCCGCAAGGATCATCGTGCTGCCTTCCCGGACCTGCTCGCGTGCCTCCGCGGTGACGTTGGTCTGGTCGATGTGACCTTCGCGCCGGCCCGACCGAGGACCGCAAGCATGACGGCGCCACGACCTGCTCGCCGCGCAGCGCGTCGTCCTGTTCAGAAGATTCCACCGGCCGGGGCACCGCCCAGGCCCGTCCGCCTTCGGACCGACGGACGCGGACGCGGCCCGCCAAGCACTGGAGATCCAGGTGGACCTGGTCGAGGCGGCGGCTTCGTCCCACCGCAAAGAGACCCGGCACACCGCACGTGCCTGTTGCCATCCACGTCCCATAACCTCATAGGTGAAGACGTCGGATGCCATGTGTATCCACTCTGAGGAGGCGCTAATGCTCGGAAGGGGCACGTGGTTGCTCACAGGCGCCGCGATCGTGGCCTGCATCGTGCTCGTCGGCCCCAGTGCACCCAACGGTGGCCTCTTCGCCAGGTCACTGCCCGTCGACGCCGTCAAGGTTGCTGTACCGAACCGGGTCATGACGTGGAACATCTGCAACCCCTGCGACGAGAGCAACGTCGACCGGGCGGCGGAGATCGCCAGGTATGCGCCCCAGGTCATCGGCCTGCAAGAAGCGTGCGTGCGTGACGTCGAGGGGATCCGGGACCGTCTGGAGAGACTTCACGGGCTGGTTTACCACGTCGAGTACGGGATGGTTCTTCGGAATTGGGACCGCTGCGGAGGAACGCCGTGGAGTCCAGGGGCCTTCGGCCAGGCGATCCTCTCGGCGGCACCGATGACAGACCGCGACCACGTGGAATACCCCGAGGGAGGATCCGAGGATCGTGGCTACACGGCAGTAACCACCACGGTGGGCGGTCAGCCTGTCCGGGTCTTCAACACACACCTCGCTCAACGACGTCAGGAAGCAGTCCGAGCAGGCCAGACCCGCGTACTCGCCGCAGACGTCGCCCGGCACCACCGCGCGATCGTTCTCGGCGACTTCAATGCCGTGCCGGACGCTCCCGAGCTCGCCCGGATGTGGGCACTGGCCGCAGATGCAGACCCCCAGTGCCGCCGTCCCTCGGCCGTCGGCACCTGCAAGCCGACCACCGACTGGCAGAGCAAGTTCGACTACATCTTCCTGCGAGGCCTCGTCCCGCGTGAGCACCGTGTGCATCCCTCGTCCTTCTCGGACCACCACCTGCTGCACACCGACGTGCGCCCGACTTAGGCGGGCACCCTGGCCGGCGCGGCTGGTGATCCCAAGAGCCGACGATGCGTCGCGCTTCCCTCCTGCGTTGCCGACCTCCGCGACCCCCGACACGTCAGCGTTGCCGTCCTCGGTGGAGCGCCAGGCCGATCCCGATGACAACGAGCGCGACCGCAGCGACCACGAACCATGGGGGTCTCCTCGGTCGGATGCTTCGCTGTGGACGCCCTTGCACAACTCCGGACTGGCGATCACCAGGACCTGGCTGAACAGTCGGGCGCCAGGCCCGTGCCGGGTCTGCGGGGCCGACATCACCCCCCGGGCGCCCTCAGATGCACGGAGCCCAGAACATCGAGCCGTGGAAGAGACAGAGCGTCGGCGAGCTCGACCAGCTCCTCCTCAGTCGGCCGGACCGGGCCACCCGCCCCGTCCTCGGTAAAGGCCCTGATGCGCGGTGTGCGGATCCCGGTGCGGTCCGCCAGCATCTGAGGCGTCACATGGCGCCGGCGCATCCCTACCCGCAGAAGCTCTCCCAGCTCGTCCATTCACTACGCCTGCCCCGACCACGGCTCCTCAAGCCATGCACGCACCACCCGCTCGCAACCCGTAGGCGGCCGGGACACAGCGCACAGGTACCGGCGCCGCCACGGCCGTGTCCATGCTGGCGGCCAATCAGGCGACCTCACAGATACTGCAGTCGGGGCAGTGCTCGGCCGCCAAGTGCCCGGGTGTCGGCGTCGATGGAGTCGGGCGAACCAGCGCGGCGGCAATTCCCCTAACCGGCCGCGTCGGCGCTGCGCAGCGACATGTGGAAGCCGCTGCGTGGACGGGCTGGTACTCGACGCAGGCTGATCGAGAGATCCTGGGGCGGTACCGAATAGGTCATGTCGGCCAGTCGACGCGCCAGGGTGGCCAGCAGAGCGAGCGTCATGTCTTCACCAGGACAACGGTGCCCACTTGCGGTGTCTCCCCCGCCCTGAGGGATGAGCTCGTCGCTCGCGATGGTCCTCCCCAGGAACCGGGAGGGGGTAAAGGTGTACGGCTCGGGCCAGAGGTCTGCGTCGTGCTGATGGCCGTAGACATCGAGCAGCACGAGACTTCCCTCGGGGATCGCCACGTCCTGCCACTGCAGATCTCGGGCTGCGAGGCCGCCCACGAAGGGTACGAAGGGGTAGAAGCGGCGAACCTCGTGAGCGAACGCCTCCGCTTCGGCCGTTGCGCCTTCGCGCAGCACCTTCCGCTGATCCGGCCAGCGGTGGAGGGCGTGCGCGGCAAAGGTCACGAACCAGGCGACGGCGGTTGCCGGTCGGATGATATTGAGGACTTCCACCGCGGCCGTGTGGGCGGAAAGCAGATGCCCTGTGTCGTCGCGGTGCAGCGCCACCCTTCGCAGCGCCGAGTCGGGCGCGGCCACGTCTCCCGCAGCCGTGGCCGTCCGGATGCCGCCGATCAGGTCTTCCAGCCACCTCTCACGGCGGGCGCGTGCGCGTCGGGCCTTCCAGTGGCGAGGCCCTGCCGTCGCGAATCCGTCGACCATCGTCACCAGATCGGAAGCGAGCGACGGGACCTCGGCAGGGCTGAGAGGGATGCCCGCCCAGGAGCACACCGACTGGGCGAGGACCTCACTGGATGCGGTGAACAGCTTGATCTGCGGATGTGCACCCCATTCCTTCACGGCAACATCCCACTGGTCCCCGGCGCGCTCGGCCAGGTCGGCGACGGCGTCGTCGTTCTTGAGCAATGCCATGAAGAGAGCCTTGCGGGCCAGGTGCTGCTCACCGTCCAGGGTGTGCACGGCACCGCGGCCGAACAAGGTGTCCAGGACGGGGCCGGGCAGAGCCGAACGACGCCTGATGTGATCGCTGCCGTAGAAGAAGCGCACCGCGTCCCGACCGTGAAGGGCGGTCGTACGTTTGCCCAGCAGACGTGTCTGAACGGGGGCACCGGCTGTGCCGCGCAGACGGTCGGGCAACCAGGCATAGCCCTGGCTCATCAGAGCCAGGGTGCTGTCTTCCAATGTGCTGGACGGCATCTTCATACGGGATGTCGTCTCCTTCTTCTGATTGCTTACCGATATGCGGCTAAGAATGCGTGCGCGGCCCCTCTGCGCCCGGTGCCCCCGCAATGTTCCCCGAAGCGGGCTCGCGCGCTGCGGATGGACACGCCCGACCGGCTCGCAGCCGCACTTATGAACCACTTCGAGTCATGTGAAGGCGGAATTGTCTGGTGCCAGGCACCCTGTCCGCTGATCGAAAGGCCGTTGGACCCGCGGCCCCGACTCTGCGGTTGATCCGCTGAGAGGTCGACGACCACGTCCATCGCGGTCGCCCACTCCCACCCGGCTCCAGTCACGCAACCCGTCCCTCGCGAGGCGACCCCCAGCCAACGTCATCAACCGCCTGCAGCGTCGATTCGCCCGTTCAGCACCTTCCCGGTGTGCGGACAGTCGAAAGAGACCGCACGCTGCAGCCGTCTCCAGACGCGTCCCGAAGCCACGGAAGCTGACGGCCCAACCTTGCCCCCTGGCAGCGGGTCCTTCATCCACAGCAGAAGCGCCACACCAAGCGGGGCAGCCGATAACTTTCGGTTAGCGGCGAGTTACTGAAAATGAGGGATCTCCCGGATGCTCGCGGTCCGTGGCGAGCGGGGTCACCATTCGGGATGCACATCATGGCTGTCATAGCGCATTCCCTGCTGGGTGATCCAGGGACGGCCGCGGCCTGGGCTGCTGCTACTGGGGTGGTAGACAACGGGTTCTCCGGTCTCGTCGGTGACGATGACCGCTCCGGCCCGTTGCGCACTGCGCAGAGCATGCGTCCAGTGACGGCCGCGTCGGCCAGTGAGATAGTCGGGAATCTTGCATTGGGACATCGCAAATGCCCTGCCTATCGAAGAAGCATTCCGGGTGCTGATGGCACCCGCTTCGACAGTCGCGAAGAAAGGGTGATTCCCGGGTACAGAAATCCCTAAACCCTCCCGCGGATGACGCGGACGTTCTGCCAGTACGGAGTGGCTCTGCACAACTGGCCCCCGTGTTGATCCGAGCTCACCTTCGGCCGAGACAATCTCGTGTTGCCAATCGACGCAAGGCCAGCTGGCCCGGTCGAGCCCCGGCCACAGATGGGCCAGCAGCTTGTTCCGTTCTTGCCGACCCCGCAGCAAGGACTGGGCGCTTGCAAGAGGTCCCCGAAGTGCAGGGGCACACCTCCCGACGCGGCGCCTAGGTGCACGTGTCTCCCGACCAGCACGGGTACTCGTAGAGGGCCGTCGCTGATCTGACCCGACTCGAAACCGTCCAATCCGAAACGATCCCCGGGAGGACGACATGCCGGAGCTGCCGGACGTCGAAGGCTTCCGCAAGGTTCTGAGCTCTTGCGGTCGAAGCCGACGAATAGTGAGCGTCGAGGTACGCGACTCCGGCGTGCTTCGCGGGCTCACCGCAAAACGCTTGCGGAAGGAGCTGGAAGGGCGGCGCCTCGGTGATCCGCGGCGCCACGGCAAATGGCTAATCAGCCCGACCAGCGAGGGGCCGACCGTCGTCTGGCATTTCGGAATGACCGGAGAACTGCTATGCACCTCCCCGGACGAGCCGTTCAAGGCCCATGACCGGGTGGCCCTGACACTCGACAACAAGAAGCAGGTGCGCTTTCGTGACCAGCGCAAGCTCCAGGGCATTCAGTTGGCGGAAAACGACGCCGCCGTCGAGCGCATCCTGGGCGATCTGGGACCCGACGCCCTCAATGTGGAGCGGGCGGAATTCCTGGAGCTGCTTGCCCGGCGGCGAGGCACCATCAAGGGTGTCCTGATGGACCAGTCCGCGCTGGCAGGCCTTGGGAACCTCCTCAGTGACGAGATCCTCTGGCGGACGCGAGTGGCGCCCGGGCGGCCGGCACGGGACCTGAGCGCGGCAGAAGCTCGTGCCGCCTACGCGGCGATGGGCCGTGTTCTCACCTCGTCCGTCCGCGCCGCGCGGGTACCGACACGGGGCACGTGGCTCACCGGGCACCGGGAGGACAACGAACCGACATGCCCACGCTGCGGCGGACTGCTGCGGTCGAGCCGCTTCTCCGGCCGCCGCTCCGTCTGGTGCCCGAATTGCCAGGAGTGATCCTGGAAGCTGCAGTGCCGGTGAGTCCGAGGGCCCTCGGCGCCAGCGCGCGGGAGGTTTATCGTGCACCCGGCTGCGAAACACCCCGCGATACGAGGGCAAGAGATGTGGTGCGAGATCGCGTCGGGCCATCAAGCCATCGCGTAGTCCCCCAGTGACCGCTCCAGCAGATGGCAGGCCTGGGCGGCTTCCATCGCGACCACCTCGGCGATCTCGTCGTTGGTCCGCCCGGCGAGGGTGAGCTCCTCCTACTGCGCAGGGAATCGAAGTACTGCCAGCAGATCAGCGCGATCAGCGGGCCGGGGGCTTGATTCTCGACGCCACTCTCACCGGCCTCGAAGCGGAGGAGAAGCGCCTACGTGCCGCGGGTGTCGAGATCACCATGCCACTGCGTGAAGAACCTGGGGCGAGCGACTGTTCCTGGTCACTGACCCGAACGGCGTGATCATCCAATTCGTCGAGTGGGTCACTCCCACTCCCGGCACCGACTGGAGACCGAATGAGAACACTGCATCACAAACGAAGCCGACATCGCGAAAGGCAGCAAGCAGCCCAGCGCTCCGGCACCACGGTCGGTTCAAGACCTGAGATCGATTGCGGAGGCAGCCGAGACCGGTTCCCCTACCCACCGCGCTCCTACTCCGTCGATACGTCACCAGGGGTATGCCACCGATCGTTGAGGAATGCACCGAAAGACAGCACTCCCGACGGACGTGCACGCGCTGCCCCGCACAGTGAAAGACCGAGCGGGCTACGGGACCGAAAAGCAAGAAGCAATCCGGGCCGAAAACAGCACATGCGAGTCCTACCCGGCATGTCACGATGTTCGCCTGGGCAGATTCAGTGCACACACATCTGCTGCGCACGAGTCGGAGGGCGCCATGTGGTCCCATGCCCTTACGGGAACCAGCCTGGTCATCACGCTGCACGAGGATCCTGGCATCGCAGGGCGGGCACGGCTCGCACAGGGCATCAGTGCACTGGCCCGTTCCCACCGGCAAGGCACAGTTCTGATCGTCCTCGAAGACGCCGCGGAAAGCAGTGCGGCCGTGAGCGCTGTCGTAAGAGCACACCGCGATACTGGAAGGCCCATGACAGTCCAGACGGCAAGCGCTTCGGTGCGTCGCATGCTCCAAATGAGTAGCAGCGAAAGCCTGGTCGTACGTGACCGAACCGGCAGCAGTGAAAACACGTTCTTCACACAGGCCTTTGATTGATGAGCCGTGGCCCTGGCGCAGCTGGCCGAGCGTGCGGTTGCAGCTCGCATGGACCCGCCTCGCAGCCCGGCGAGCTGGGCCGGGGCGAAGCCGTACCGTGGTCGCAGGCGCTGCCGGCAGCAGCCGCGGGCACGGAGACGGAATCGGCTAGGAGGTTGTGGCCATGGTGACGATGGGCGGATTCACGGATTTGCTGAATCCACCGATGTACGTCGTGACGGCGAACGCAGCCGGGCAACGGGCCGGCTGCCTGGTTGGGTTCGCCTCGCAGTCCTCGCTGGATCCAGTGCGGTTCGTGGTGTGGCTGTCCAAGGCGAACCACACATACCGCGTGGCACGCCAGGCCCGGTTCCTCGGTGTGCACCTGATCCGGCGCGAACAGCACGAGCTCGCGGAGTTGTTCGGCAGCCAGACCGGGGACAGGATCGACAAGTTCGCACAGGCTCGCTGGCAGCCGAGAGGCGAGAACGTCCCCGTGCTGGACGATGCCTGCGCCTGGTTCATCGGCAGGGTGGAGGAACGGGCCGACTGGGGTGACCACGTGGGCTTCTGCCTGACGCCCGTCGAGGAAGGGGCCGAGCCCCTGGCTCGGGGATCGGTGCTCACCCTGGGCGACGTCACCGACCTGGACCCTGGCCACCCGGCCTCCTGACGGCCCATCACGTCGGGCGAGCCTGCTGGGTCCCGCGGATGCGCGCCGTTGGCCTTGGCGAGCCATCGGCCAGCTGGATGTCGATGTCCACCGCGGTCGACGGTTCCGGGAGCCGGATCGACCACTTGCACCCGTACCTCGTACGTGGCGGCACCCCCGGCAAATGGGCTGGAGCCGCACACGTACGAACGGCGGATCGGCAGCGTGGTCTACGCGCCGCCCGTCAGGCGTGCCGGTGCGAGCGCCTGTTGCCGGTGATGAGCCGGTAGAGAGCGAGAAGGATCAGGGATCCTACGATCGCCGCGATCCACGTGGAGAGGTCGAAGAAACCGTCGATCGAGTCGACGCCGAAGATGACCTTCCCGAGCCAGCCTCCGAGAAGACCGCCGGCGATACCGATGAGCATCGTGACGATGATGCCGCCAGGGTCCTTGCCGGGCATCAGGAGCTTGGCAATGACTCCGGCCAGCAAGCCGATGAATATCCAGGCGATGATGCCCATGATGATCCTCTCTGGTTCGCAGTTGAACGGCTGAGTTCAATCGTCGGATGCGCCGCCAATGCGGGTTCAAACCCTCCGGTCGGGATGCTCGGACTACAGACGGCGGGTGGGTAGCCCGCGCGAGGGATGCTGCGGGGCATCGCGGGTACGCGGTGGAGAGCCCCAGCCCCGCCCACCCGCCGCTGATCACCGACACGGGAGACCGTATGAAGGTCCGCCTCTCGCCATTCAGCCCGGACCTCGGCCGTTCTGCCGATGTACTGGCCGGCCGGTACAGCCTGGGGGCGCGTATCGGAAGAGGCGGAGCCGCGGACGTGTACCGGGCCCTGGACCTGCGCCTGCGCCGCCCCGTCGCGGTGAAGGTGTTCCGGCCCGGTTCCGATCCGCGGATGGAGGAACGCTTCTCCGACGAGGCTCTCCTGTTGGCCCGTCTCGAGCATCCCGGTCTGGTCACCGTCTACGACACCGGCCAGCACGAGGACCGTCTCTTCCTGGTGATGCAGTTGGTCGAGGGCACCAGTCTGCGGCAGCGGACAACGTCTCCGCAGGCACTCCCCTGGGTCTGCGGGCTCGGTGCGGCGCTGGCGAGTGCCTTGGCTCATGTGCACGCCGCCGGCATCGTGCACCGGGACGTCAAGCCCGCGAACGTCCTTCTCGACAGGGCGGACAACCCGCATCTGACGGACTTCGGCATATCCCGCCTGCTCGATACTCCGACCAACACCACTCCAGGTGCACTGATCGGTACAGCGGCCTACCTGGCACCGGAGCAAGTACTCGGCCAGGGGGCGGGCACTCCGGCGGACGTCTACGCCCTCGGCCTGGCGCTGCTGGAGTGCCTCAAGGGTGAACTCGAGTACAGCGGTGGCCCGTTGGAAGCGGCGACAGCCCGGCTGCACCGGTCGCCCGTCCTTCCCCCCGGCCTTCCCTCAGAGGTGGCGGACCTTCTGAGTGCGATGACGTCGAAGGAGCCGGGCGAGCGGCCGGACGCGGGGGCATGCGCCGCCGCTCTGGCAGCCGTGCACGATGACGCTCCCGCCTTCGCTCCCGCGCCTGTCCCCGTCGCACACGCCGTGCCCGCCCCTTCTGCGGATCCCTGCCCGACCCATGAGATGCGGGCCACGCCGACTTCCGCACCTGCAGCCCCGCGCGGCAGGCGTCTGCTACTCACCGGAGCCGCGGCCCTCGCGGCGGTCCTCGGTGCCACGCTCACCGCATCGGACAGCGCCCCGTTCGGCGGCGATGGGCACGCCACAGCTCCGCAAGCCGAGCCCACGCCGGAGGCCCCTCCCTCCACCAAGCCCTCTCCCGGAGCGAGTTCGCCCGCGCAGAGCCGCAAGGACGACGGACCTGCCTCGGGTGAGGGCGTGCCCGGTGCGGTGTCCGGTACGGCGCCGCCCCGCAGGCTGCCCGCGGTGCAGCCCTCCGGTCGGCCCGCCTCGCACGCGGGCGACGAGTCGTCCACGGACAAGGAGCAGGACGACAACAGCCACAAAGGATCGAAGAGGAAGGCGCGCAAGGGCGGGAAGGGCAAGTCCCACTGAGTCGAGCGACCCCAGCCCCCTTCGTGCGGACCGACCGCGTTCGTCAGGAACAGGAAGAAACCCCGCCAGGGATCTTCGGTTCTAGTGGTCGTCGCAACATCCCAGCTCAAGGGGTGCGATGGACTTCAAGATCCGTAAGGTTCGCCTGGCTCAGGGACCTGTGAGGCTCCGAGCCGAGCGGGAGGAATACTTCCGGCTCGTGCAGATGGGGCTGACCAACCAAGAGGCAAGCCGACGCGTCGGCGTCCATGAGCGGACCGGTCGCGAATGGCGAAACGGCCGGACCGACCCGAAGCGGCGGCGGGCTCCTGTTCTGGCAGAACAGGAGCCCGCGCCTTCGTCTCTTGGGTACCTGTGCGAAGACGAGCGCATGCACATAGCCGACCGGCTGCGGGAGAAGGCGTCCGTCCGTGCCATTGCCGCCGAGTTGGGTCGCAGCCCGTCCACCATCAGCCGAGAGATACGCCGCAACAGCACACCCTCGGGCACCGGCCGCACGCGCTGGGCCTATCGTCCGCACGCTGCTCAGCGCCGGGCCGACGCCCGTCGGCCCCGGCCCAAGCCGGGGAAGATCGGCCAGCACACCGAGCTGCGGGACTTCATCCAGGCCCACCTGTCGATGCGGTGGAGCCCGGAACAGATCTGTCACGCTCTTCGTAGACGGTTCCCCGACCGGCCGGAGATGCACGTGGTCCACGAGACGATCTATCAGGCTCTCTACGTCCAGGGCCGCGGGGAACTACGCCGGGAACTGGCCGGAGTTCTGCGCACGGGACGGACCCGGCGCAAGCCGCACCGCCAGGCGCTGCCCGGCAGCCGCGCTTCACCCACCCCATGGTCATGATCAGCCAGCGGCCCGCCGAAGCGGATGACCGGGCCGTGCCGGGCCACTGGGAAGGCGACCTGATCATCGGCAAGGACGGTGGCTCCGCCATCGGCACCCTGGTCGAGCGGGCCACCCGTTACGTCATGCTCGTCCATCTGCCCCAGGGCCGCGGCGCCGAAAATGTCAGCACGGCTCTGCAGACCACCGTCCAAACCCTGCCGCGACACTTGACCAAGTCCCTGACCTGGGACCAGGGCTCCGAGATGGCTGCCCCACCATGCCTTCACCGTCGCCACGGACATCCCGGTCCACTTCTGTGATCCGGCCAGCCCATGGCAGCGTGGATCGAACGAGAACACCAACGGCCTGCTACGGCAGTACTTCCCCAAGGGCACCGATCTGGCACTCCATACCCACGACCGCCTGGCGGCGGTCGCCTCCGAACTCAACAGCCGCCCACGCAAAACGCTCGACTGGGAAACCCCAGCCGAGCGTCTCGCCAAGCTCCTGGCAACAGCCAGTTGATCACTTGTGTTGCAACGACCCCTGGAATCCGCCGATGACCTGGCGGGGTTTCGACTTCATCGATCCGACGGGATCACTGCTTGTTCAAGGCAGCTCGCAGGTAGACGAGCAGATCACCGCTCGGCACCTCGACCCAGTCGGCCCCGGGCACCCCGACGCGGACCTCATAGCGCTCCCCGTCCAGCTCGTGCACAAGGGCCTGACGGCTCGCCCCGTCCAACAGATCCACCCGCAGGCGGACGGCACCGTGCGAGATCACCGGGAACATGCGTCGCAGTACCTCGTCCGCGCGGAGGCGACGGAGAAGGCCCCATTGCCTCTGGTGGAAGTCGGACGACAGAAGGTCGTCCCACTGCGAAGAAGTGGGCTCTCCCCTCTCGAGCGCCCTGGCGAATTCGTCGAGCTCCAGGAACTCGAACCTCGCCGCCAACTCGTCGAGCGGCACACCTTCCCGCCATGCGGCGATCGCCTCCACGAGCGATCCAAAATCGTCCGTGGAGCCGATCTCCCAGGAGAACCCGGGAGTCTCCCAGGTGAACCCGGGGATGAGGACACGCACCCGGAACAGACGCTCCTCGGTCGCGGGAACGACCGAAACCAAACCCCTTGCCGTCTCGATAATGATGGCGTCGGTGGTCGAGGGCGCTGGCCAGATCTCGCCCTCGCGCAGTTTCGCCGCCTCCTTCATCGCCGATACAAGGCCGCCCGAAGCTGCCACGTCCGGATACAGGTCTTTCGGATGGGTGTTCATACTCGACTCCTCAGCAGTGGCAGGATCCGATGACCGAAGGCTTCAAGGGGTCAAGATCTCCCTTCAGTGCCGATAGATCCGGCATATCTGTCGCGGGATCCAGTCGCATGGCTCCATCCGGCCCCGAAGGGGAGTAGAACTTGATCGAACTCCACGGGCGCTGACCGTTGACGAGAGCCCTCGCGATCATGGACATCTCGTAGTCCGTAGCGTGTCCCGCCTCGCCGACCCTCAGACCGCGCTGGGCTGCCGCCATGAAGCCTCCAAGCTCGTTCAGTCCCGTCATGTTGACGTGGAGCGTCACCTTCGGGTCGGCGATGGCCATTTCCGCCATCCGGGCGAAGTTCTTCGCAGACGCCTCGGACAAGGTGGTGAACTTGTTCTCGGGAAGCTTTGCCCACTCGTCGAGTTTGCCCTTGTTCTGCCACCCCAAGGCAAGCTTGCAGTTGTGCACGAGGACCGGAGTGGCGCCCGCCAGCACGAAGAACGTGTGCAGGTCGTCGACCGTGAGGTCGTAGACCGTGCGCGGAGCCAGGCCGGAGCGGTCCTGGAGGGCGGTCACCGCGCGGACGGAGCCCTCCGGGGTGCGCAAGCGGTCGCCGACACTCAGGTCGGAGACCAGCGTCCACCCGCGGTCCACCACGTAGAACTTGTGGCCGGCGGTGCTGGAGAGCTTCCCCCCGCCGACGACGGTGATGTCCACCAGCCGCCGGGTGTCGTGCTTGAAGGTGTCGGTGACCTGCCGGGCCCTCAACCGGCCTGAAGCCGGATCCGTGGCCTTGACGAGGTCCCCCACGCCCAGTTGGCTGATCGGCCGCTGTGAGCCGTCCGCCATCAGGACCCGGGTGGTGCCGGGGAAACTGTTCACCTTGCAGGCGGTGTACAGGTCTTCGTAGGCGTTGACAGTGGCGTTGAGCTTGGCGATGGTCCCGGGATCCAGATTGAGCGTCTGGAGGGCCTTGAACGCATCACGGACCCCAACGCCGGTCTTCATGGCAGCGTCCAGGGCCTGGAGGCCTTCGAATACCTTGCCGAGCGCCTTGCCGGGGATGAAGTTGCTCAACGCCCAGGCGCAGCCGCTGGCGCTGCCGTGCCAGCAGTCGACGAAGTCCTGGACCAGGACCGCCTTGATGAGCTGGTAGGTGAGGGTCTGCTGGATGAGTTCCAGCTTGGAGAAGTACCGGGTGACGTCCTTCTTCAGGCCGGGGATGCGCTTGCTCTCGACGAGCATCGTGTCCCGCTTGGGGCAGACGCCGCCGCTGGCCGTTGTGTCGGGGTTGGTGCAGAGGAAGAAGTCGACCACCGCGCTGAAGGTGACCGTGAACGTGGTGGTGCAGCCTTCGAAGCCGATCGTGATCACGCAGGGTTCGTGCTGCTTGGCGTCGGTGATCTCGATGGTGTCTTCGTCGACCACGTACCACGTGCCGCCGACACCGGTGCCTGCACCCGTGGAGACCTGCTTGTTCGCGGCGTTGCGTGCCGCTTCCTCCGCTGCCTTCTGTGCCTCCTTGGCATACTTCAGCGCGTCCTTGGCCGCCTGTTCGGCTTCGGTGGCGGCGGCGTCGGCGCGGGTGGCGGCGGCGCGGGCGTCCTTGGCGGACTGCTCGGCCGCGGCTGCGGCGTCACGTGCGGCCTGGGCGTCGAGAGCGGCCTGGTCGGCGGACTCACGCGCGTCCTTGGCGTAGCCCTCGGCACGTCCTGCAGCCTGGTCGGCCGCGGCCGCATCCACTGTCGCCTGACGGTCGTACTCGACCGTACGAGCCAGCGACGCCGATGCCTTCGATGCGGCTGATGCGGCATCAGCCGCGTAGCCCAGTGCCTCCTTCGAGTAGGTGCGGGCGTTCGCCGCGTGGCCGGCGGCGTTGGCCGCGTACTGGTAGGCGATCTTCGCGTCGCCCGTTGCCTGGTCGGCGAGGTTCTTGGCCGCTGCGGCCTCGGCCTGCGCGTTCTTGGCGTGGGCGTCCGCGACGGCCTTCTGCTGCTCCGCGATCGACTTCGACGCCTGCCCGGTCAGCACGACCAGGCTCGCGGCCGAGTCCGTGGTGACGTACGGGGAGCCGAGCTGGATCGCATCGTTCGCCGGCTTGGCGACCTGGGCTGCGGCGTTGCCCGCATCCACCGCGGCCTGCGCGGTGACGTGTGCGAACCCCGCGGCCTTCGCCGAGGCGACGAGCGCCTTGCCGGCCTCCTTGTACGCCTCGTCCGCATGCGACTTGGCGGCCTTGGCCAGCTTCTCCGCCTCTTCTGCCAGCTTGACGGCGGCCTTGGCCTCCGCGGAGGCGTGCTCGGACGCGTCGATGGCGTCGGCCGCGGCGCTGGTCGCGGTCTTCACCGCGGCGTCGGCCTTCAGCTTGGCGGCCTGGGCGTCGTCCGCGTTCGAACGGGCCCGCTTGGCCGCCGCCTCGGCACGGGTGGCCGCGGCATCCGCCTCCGCTGCCGCCTCGGTCGCGGCGTCCGCAGCGGTGCGGGCACGGCCGGCTGCCGCTTCGGCGTCGTTCGCGTGCGCGTTCGCCGCGTCCGCTGCCGCCCTCGACTCCTTGGCGTTGCTGTCGGACTCGTGAGCCTCGGCAAACGCCTCCTTCGCGTCCGCCTTCGCACGGGCCGCGTCGGCCTTCTGCGCGGCGTCCCACGCGTCGTCCCGCAGGTCGCGGGCATTGTCACGGGCCTTGACCGCGCCGTTCTTCTTCTCGACCGCCGTGGCTTCGGCGGCTTCGGCCTTCTCCTTGGCGTCCTTGGCGTTCGCCGCCTCGGCCTGCGCGGTCTTCTTGTGCTGGTTGGCCTCGGCCTGCTTGGCCGCCGCGGTGTCCTTCTCCGCCTTGGCCGTCTTCTCCTCGGCCTCAGCCGCGAGCCGCTTGGCGTGCGCCTCGGCCGCCGCGGCCTTGGCGTCCGCTTCCGCCTTCAGCGTGACGGCGAGCTTCGCCTCCGCCGTCTCCTTGTCCTTCTTCGCGTTGTCCCGGTGGATCTTCGCTGCATCCGCCGCGGCCTTCGCCTGCAACTCGGCGGTGTGCGCGGCTTCCTTGCGGAACTCGGCGTTGACCTGCGCGGCCTGAGCCAGCGCGCGCTGCGCGATCGTTTCGCTGTCACCGGCGGAGGCACGAGTTGCAGCCTCGGCGGTCTCAGCGGCCTTCACCATCGCCGTCAGCGCCGCCACAGCGCCCTTGGTGACCTGCGCCTTCTGCTGGCCCACCAGCAGACCACGGCCCCGCGGCGCACCAGCGGCATCCGCGATGCCGTACGCCATCTGCACAGCGGTGTCAGACGTGGCAGCCGACTTCTTGGCACTCTCCAACTGCACCTTGAGTGCGGCCACTTGCTTCTTCGCCGCCGCCTGGGTGTCGGTGATCCCCTTCTTCGCCTTGTCGAACTGCGCCTTCTCCGGGTAGGAGAGGCTGTCCGTGCCCTTGTGACCGGACGGCTTGATCAGGAACTTCTGCGCACTGGCGTCCTTGCAGTCCCACAGCCGCGCGTCCGTGCTCTTCGTGAACGCGCTCAGATCCAGGCACTTGCCCGTGGAGACGCTCTTCAGCGGCGACGTCGCCCGGACGTCACCCTTCCACGACTGCCCCTTGGACTTGTAGCAGTCCGAGATCTGGATCTTCGTGCCGTTCGCCGATGCGTTCCCCGCCACATCCAGGCACTTCTGCGAGCCGACATTGCGCAGATGGAGATCGTCCTCGCTGCCCTCGACCATCCACTGCTGCGCCGCGCCGCCGTTGCAGGTATACACCTGAACCGGCGTGCCGTTGGTCTTGCCACCGCCCGCGACGTCCAGGCAGTTGCCCTTCGCGCCCGGCACCTCGATGGTCGCGTAGCTGTCGCCGATCCACCCGACCCCGCCCGGGGACCAGTAGTCCTGCCAGCGTGCCAGATGATCGGCGACCCACGAGTGGCCCAGCAGGTCCCCGAGCGACTTCGCGCCCGTGGCAAGGGACGTGGTGGCGCTCTGGTTCGCCGCCAGGACCTGGTTGCGCTGCGTCGTCTGGGCGGCGATCTCCTGCTGCCACTCCTTCGTCGCGGTGGTGGAGATGTCGCCCAGGACCTTGTTCGGGTCGATCGGGTCACGCCACGCACACGAGGCGAACCGGGTCTTCAGGTCCTCGACCGCGATGCGGTGCTCCGCCGTGCCCGGCTGAGGCGCCGTACGCCGGAATCCCCCCGAGGCGAGGAAGATACGGGCATTGTCCGCACCCGTCGGCTCAAGGGACCAGTCCGACAGATGCTCGAACGCACCCTGCTCGGCGAGCTGACGGTCCCACTCGGGCTGCTGCGGATCGGGCTCCTGGCCGTACAACGGCGTGCCGAGGTCCTTGACCGCCTTGACCGTCGCCGCGTCGGCCTTGGGCGTCGGGTCCTCGTAGAAGTCGAAATCGCTCTTCCAGAACCGGTCGGCGACCCACTTGGTCAGACCGGTCTGGCCGTAGAAGTCGTCCTTGCCGTCACCCGGTGAGCCGGGCGGCCAGTGGAAGCCGGTTTCGCTGAAGCCCCCAGGGGTCTCCAGCCCGTCGAGCGGCTTCTCCCAGGTGTCCCGGAGGGCATTCAGGGCGTCCAACTCCTTGGACGCCGCCTCCTTGTCCTTCTTGTACGCCTGGGCGAGCGGCGTGTCCTGCCAGTGCTCCCGGTTGGCCAGCTCGTGCAGCTTGTCCTGCGGCTGGTTGAGGCCGTCCTGCGCGGTGGCGGTCATGGACGGCCCGCCCAGACGCAGCACATCGGACATCAGGCACTGGTCCTGCCGCAGTTGCTCGTCGGCGGTGTCCTCGAACCAGTCGTAGGAGTCACCCGCCGACTCGGTGCGCTGTCCGGCGATCTGGTCGAGGACCTCAGGGTGCACAGCCAGGCCACCGAGGACGGCGAAGGCGGCGACGGATGTGACGAGAGAGGTGAAGATGGTCGATCTTCGTGAGATGGGTCTGAACAACCCTGGTCTGGGGCGCAAGGGAGCATCCTTCGTTGCGAACGAGAGCAGGCGGGGGTGATCACCGCCCGGCAGGACGGTGGCGTTACGCGCGGGTCAGCCAGGTGTCCCGGTGCGGGGACAGGGACAGCAGGCAGCGGCGATCGAAGCGGCGTTCACAACGAGCCGGCGTCGCGGCATGACAAACCATCCCTCCCCCATGGCGGCACAGTCCCCCCGGCCGCCGAATGACGCGCACGCGTCGTAGCGGCCGCTGAAACGGTCCGCTGCATGCGCGCGCGACGATCACCATAGCCCCAGGTCAAAGGGGCGGCTGCAGCGCCCGCGATCCACGAAGGGCAGCGACTCGCAGACTTTTCGCTGCTGCGGCGCACGAAAATCCTGTGCTCACGCAGGGGATCAGCTGTGCGGCAGCTGTGAAGAAGTGGTGAGTACATCGATTCTTCTCGGCCAAAGATTGGCTGAGAAGAAGCAAGCGCTCACCCGGCAGCGGCCCACGACAAGGGCGCCCCGACTACGTCGACGGGGCGGCGCCCGCTACGACCCCACCTCCGGGCCTTCGAGGCTCGCGAGGCGGAGGGCGCGACGGACAGCGGAACCGAGGCAGAGGGATGGAGCATGTGACCCAGGCCAGGCCGGCCCCCGTCCCAGCATCCGCAGCGTCCAGTGGCACCCCGTCCCGCCACACGACCGATGAGTTCCGCCTCGCCACGCCGTCTGCATGTTGGGAAGGACCCCTTCCGTGCCTGCGCCTGCGGGAGTCCCGAGACGAGATGGCAAGGAGCGTGCACACCGTGGACCAGGACAACGTCAGCGCCAACCTGACTGTCGCCGTGTCCGCCGCGAGGGTGTTCGCGGTGCTGTCGGACCCGACGACCCATGCTGCGATCGACGGAACCGGCTGGGTTCAGGAACCTGCCGACCGGGCGCCACTGACCGAGGTGGGGCAGATTTTCCGGATGGACATGTATCACCCCAACCATCCAGACGGTGACTACCAGGTGGCCAACAAGGTCCAGGTGCTCGACCCGCCGCGCGCCATTGGCTGGCTGACCGGGCAGGAGAGGAGCGACGGTCACCTGGAGTTCGGAGGCTGGATCTGGCGCTACGACCTTGCGCCGCTCGGTCCGTCCGAGACCGAGGTCACGCTCACCTACGACTGGTCGGCGGTGCCGCAGTTCATCCGGGAGTACCTCCAGTTCCCGCCGTTCGGCCCTGAGCACCTCACCAACTCGCTGCACCACCTGGCCGAGCTTGCCGCACCGACGCCCCGGGCCTGGACCCCCGGCGGCTAGAAGGTTCTCGCTGCGGGTGTCAGGGCCGCCGCTGCCAGCCGTTGGCCGAAGATGATGGCAAACGTGGAAGGGGGTAGCCCCCTTGGCCCGGGGCGCGCCCGACGGATGCCACGGTCAGGTTGCGCGGACACGGGCCTTGGCGCGTCGGCCCATCACGATCTTCACCGGTAGCAGCACGGCCCAGCTCCACATGGCCGCCCGGGGGGAGGCGAAGGCAATGCCCACCGACGCCCCGAAGACGATGACCGAGGCCAAGAGGTCGGCCGCGATGGTGCTGCCCACGTGGTCGGCGATCGGCTCGTGCTGAAGATGCGAGCGCTTCCACACGGTATGGAACAGGGCGAGATGCAGCAGGTTGGTGACGGCGATGGTGGTGCCGTAGAGGACCACCGTGGCCGTACGAGCCGGATACTCCGACAGAAGGGCGGTAGGGAACGGCAGTAGCGCGATCGCTCCAAGCGCGCACAGGGCGAGCCGCAGGACCAGATCGTCGACATGACGCACCCACAGAAAGACTCTTCGCTGGTCCAGCCAGAAGGCCGCCAGAATCGTGAAGCTCAAGGCGTAAGCGCCCGCCTTGGGCCACAGATCCTCCAGCGCCTCCTGGAAGCCACGCGTATCGAGACCGTCCGGGATGGCGACATCCAGCACGAGAAGAGTCATGGCGATGGCGTAGATGCCGTCGGACAGCGCCAACAGCCGTCCGGGGTCGCCTGCCAGGCTCGTTGTCTGAGGTTCGTCGATCCGCGCCACACGGCCACGCTACGGAGGCGGCCTACACATTCCCGGCCACCGCTCCGAGCGCTCCCCCGATCGCCCTACGAGCGCCTTCACCCCCCCCCGCTTCTCCAAACGGTGAATCCGCTTGCACAGGGGATTGGGCGGCCTGGTCGTTCGGGGCGCGGGGGGATGCCCAGGGGCTGCCGGAGCGTCGGCCTCGCTCACTCATCGGGAACGATGCGCGCGGATGCGCTCCCGCCAGGGGACGCCCCCTGACGCCAACCGCTGACTTCCAACGAGCCAACCTGTAGCTCGCGTCGTACGGTCGTCTCACGACCCTGCGCGTGACTGGACACCCGGGTCGCACGGGCGGCCCGCGCCTCTTCGCACGTTGCGCGGGCCCGCCCCTTTTCCCCCGGTGAAGCGGCGGTCAGCCTGCGCTGGGCAAGATCCGTGTGAAGGTAGGCGCTAACAGCGGTTGAGCGAACCGCTATTGGGCTGCCAGACGAGGTTCTCCGCAAACATTCAGCGAGCGGCCTGCGTGCTCCTCCCACCGACGTAGGGCCCACGGTTCGGAACTTGCCGGACTCGTGTGCCCTGGAACGCCCCGCACCCAACCGCTCATCGATCCCGCCTCACCCGCACGACAGGCCCCGGGCCTGGGCCCTACCGTGGGCGGAAACAGGAGCCCGGCGCACGCTCAGGAGCCAGGAGCACTCAGCAGCCCGGCGCACGGAGGAGGAGACCATGACCACGCTCGAGAACCGGCCCAACACCGCACTCCTCGTCGTCGACGTGCAGAACGGCGTCGTCGAGGGTGCGCATGGGCGTGACGCCGCCGTAGAGAACATCGGCAGTCTCGTCGAGAAGGCACGGCGGGAACAGGTCCCCGTTGTATGGGTCCAGCAGACCGACGACGAGCTGTCGAAGGGGAGCGAGAAGTGGCAGATCGTTCCCGAGCTGACCCCGGACGACGCCGAACCGCGCATCGAGAAGAGCTACGGCGACTCGTTCGAGGAGACCACCCTGGAGGCCGAGCTGTCGGGCCTCGGCATCGGGCGGCTGGTCATCGTCGGCGCACAGACCGACGCGTGCGTCCGAGCGACGCTCCACGGCGCGTTCGTCAGAGGATACGACACGACCCTCGTCAGTGACGCCCACACGACCGAGGACCTGACGGCGTGGGGCGCGCCGCCGCCGGACCAGGTCATCGCGCACACGAACCTGTACTGGACCCACGAGACGGCACCGGGACGGACGGCCGGGACGGTGGAGACCCAGAAGGTCGACTTCGGCAGCACGCCGTGACCTGTGTACCGGGCTGAGGCGCGGCACTCAGGACGGTTTCCTCCTCACACACGAGACGGATGGGTTCGGAGGTCGGTCACTCGTTTGCGATGCGTCGAGTCGTGGCAGCGGCGGAGCTCCGGGACCAGGATGGTGCCGGCGTGACGCAGGGGAAGTGCCTGCACAACGCCGTGGCCAGTTCGACGGCGATGAGTTCTGGCAGTGGTCCCGGTCTGAACCCATACGATCAACCGCACCCGAGGAGAACGACATGACCGCTACCTACACCTTCGACGTCTTCTCCAGCCTCGACGGTTTTGGCGCCGCCAGCGCCAATTGGACCGGATACTGGGGTAAGCAGGGCCCCGAGTTGCTCGACCACCGCCTGGCCTTGTACGGCCCGGAGCAGCGGATGGTCTTCGGGGCCAACACGTATCGGGCCTTCGCGCAGATGCTGGCCTCGAGCACCGAGGATTCCGACGTGCGTGACCCGTGGGTCACTCGGATGAGGAGCCTGCCGGCAACGGTGGTGTCGACGACGCTGGAAGGGCCCCTCGACTGGCCGGACGCGACCGTCGTGAGCGGTGACGCCGTCGACGTCGTCGCCCGGCTCAAGGAGGAGTCCGAGGTGCCGTTGCGCTCGCACGGCAGCCTGTCGATGAACCGGGCGCTGATGGCCGCCGGCCTGGTCGACCGCGTTCAGGTGACGCTCTTCCCTGTCATCACCGGTCAGACCGGGCTGGACCCGATCTTCCAGGGTGCGGCGGACTTCGACCTGGAGCTGATCGAGAACCGGACGCTCGACGGCAGCATCCAAGAGCTCATCTACCGACCGACCCTCCATTGACCGGTACGGATGCCGCGCCTCCCGCGGCGCGAGGCCACGACGCCACCGTGCACGAGTCGTCGGCTCCTCAGACCACGGCATCATCCGAGCTCCCGCGCATACGCGAGCGAGAGCCCGGACCGGCTGGTCCGGGCTCGCCAGGAGCTCGCGTAGCGGCGGGCGGGTGCACCAGCGCTCGATGAGCCGACGGCGCCCTCCCGGGGTGAGCGGGCGTTGCTGTGTCATTCGGCCCGGACGCCCGCGGCCGACTTGGCGGGCTCAGGGGTCGACACCTGTATTCGTTGGGGCAGCAAGAGCGGGGTGGCGAGCAGGAGAACGCCGGAGATGGTGATCGCGGCGAGCGGGCTGGTGAGTGTGGCGAGAATGCCCCAGATCACCATCAGGGCAGCTTGCAGAAGTTTGCTGATGGCACTCCATGTACTGAGGACCTGGGCGGCGTGGTCCGCGGGAGTCCGTTGCAGGCGTTCTGTTGCGTAGATCGGATTGAAGATGCCCATGCAGGTGATCAGCAGACCCTCGACGATGATCACGGTGAGGAGTCCGGTGATGCCCGGACGGACGAACGCGAGGCCGAGTGGGAAGAGTGATCGCAGCCAGCCGGAGACGATCATGACCCGGTGCCTGCCGTACCGGGTCACGAGGCGCGCGGACAAGCGGGCGCCCACGAATCCGCCGAGTGCCGGGATGCCGAAGGCAACACCGTATTGCCAGGCCGGGAAGTGGTACTGGCCCAGCAGGAGGACGGACAGCAGCGGGACCGTGGCCGTGATGAGGCCGCCGACCAGGATTGAGTTGAGGAACAGGCGCCTCAGTACGCGGTCGCGGAGGATGAACCGCCAGCCGCCGAGCAGGTCGGCGCCGCGCAACCGGGTGGCCCGGTCGCGGGGTGCCACGACGTCGCCTCCGAGGATGCGGAGGACCCCGAGCGCGGACAGCAGATAGCTCAGGGCGTTGGCCATGACGGTGACGACCGGGCCCAGCAACCCTACGAGTGCACCGCCGAGGGGCGGCCCCGCCGCGGTGGCCACCCAGCTCGTGCCCTCGAATCTGCCGTTCGCCACAAGAAGGTGATCGCTGCGGAGGAGATACTTCAGATAAGCGCCGGACGCGGCAGCGAAGGCGATGCTCGCGGTCCCGGAGATGACCGAGACGACCAGCAGTTGGCCGTAGGAAAGCAGGCCGAGGACGTACGTGATCGGGACACTTGCCATCGCGACGAACCGGATCAGGTCCATCGCGATCATCACCGGACGCTTGGCCCGCTGCTCAACCCACGGCCCGAGCGAGAACGCAACAACTGCCGCGACGGCAAGCCCGGCCGCCTCCATGAGCGCCACGGCGAATGCCGACGAGTGCAGCACTCGAACCGCGATCAGCGGGAACGCGCCGAAGGCAATCCACGTACCGTACGTACTGACGGCATGAGCCGACCACAGCCAGCCGAAACTGCGCCCCAACTGCACGCGCATGCGACTCCCTCGCGACAACCGATGTTCGGGTCTCTGCATCCCACCGGCCGTACTGTCGCAGGATCAAACAACCGCCTCCCGGGCGAGCCACAACCATCAGTTGGGCATGCTTATGCTGGATCCATGGATACCGAGGCGGTGCGGTCGTTCGTCCGCGCGGCCGAGCTCGGACAGCTGCAACACGCGGCCGACGAGCTCGGCGTGACGCAACAAGCCGTGTCGAAGCGGATAGCAACGCTGGAGCGCCAACTCGACGTCCGGTTGTTCACCCGCACCGCCCGAGGGGTCGAGCTGACACTCGACGGCCAAGCTTTCCTCCCGCACGCCCGGAACGTCGTTACGGGTGTCGATCGCGCCATCACCGCGATCAGACCGGGCTCGCGGGCCCTTCGGATCGACGTTCTCGGCCTGCGATCCGCACAGGCCGTCGTCCTGCACGACTATTGGCGATCGCATCCCGAAACCGACCTCGACGTGGTGACCCTCAGGGTCAACGACCCGCGTGTGGCGGTCACCGCCGTCCAAGCAGGCGATATCGACGCCTCGTTCCGCTCGGTCACCGACCCGGCCGCACTGCCGCGCGACGTGCAGATGATCCACGCGTTCGACTCCCCGCTGGAGCTCCTCGTCGGCCCGAGACACCCGCTGGCCTCCGCACGAACAGTGACACCGTCCCAGCTGCGCCGGCACCGGATGTGGGTGCCGGGTATCGCGCCGCGAAGCGAATGGGCAGAGTTCTACGATGAGCTCGTCACCGACTTCGACCTCCGCATCGACGCCGCGGGCCCGAACTTCGGCAACGAGGTACTCCTCGACATCCTTGCGGACTCCGCAGACGTGGCAACCCTCGTAGGCTCTCGCGACCGGTACATCTGGCCGATGAACCACGACCTGCGTCGCATCCCGATCGTGAACCCGACGCTCGCCTACCCGCTCTCGCTCATCCTCCCCCGAGGGAATCCACACCCAGGACTCCGGGCCATCATCGACCACCTCGGAAGCCTGGCACCGCTTCCCGAGCGGGCCTGGCGCCCATCCTGGGCTACGACACCACGGGGCATCGACGGAAACCTCGAACACACCTGACGTTTCCTATGGTGTACGCGCCTGCGACCATGTCGGCGCTGCCGCCGTGCGCGCGGATGAGGGGCGGAAGGCAGCTGCCACAGCAACCCCCGCAACCGACACGTCCACTCACGCGTCGCACAACACATGGAACGCGAATGGCTCTTCTCGCTCATCCCGCTGACGATCGGCGCGGTCTTCCTCAGCTTCGGCGTGTACGGGCTCCGCCGCGCCGGCGCGCTGCGCCGCACAGGTGTCACCGCAGAGGGTCGGATCGTCCGCCACGACGTCAGGCGGGAGAACGAAGGTGCCACGTTCTACCACCCGGTCGCAGCCTGGACGACCCGGGACGGCCAGGAGTGCGAGTACTCATCCAGGTTCGGCCGCGGTCTCGTCGGAGGCGGCTTCGGCGTGGGGACCGTTGTCCTGGTCCAGTACGATCCGGACGGCCCACGCCGGTTCGCGATTCAGGGCTGGGACGTAACGACGGTCGACCGGGTGTTCACCGTGTTGGGGTCGGTGTTCACGGCAGGCGCCTTGGTGGTGTCGCTCGTCCGAATACTTGCTCTCTGACCGCGGCCGCCGCTCATCTTCAACGGCAACAGCAGGCCCGCACCGCGTGATCGGGGCGCCACCGTCGCCGGCACCGTGAAGGCGGGCCGTAGTCAGCAAGAAGTCCCGGCCGCCGGCGGAGCGCCGCTCGGCCGGACGGGCCAACGGGAGCGCTCAGACACACGACGGGGCGCGCACGGTTGCGGTCAGCCGCCATCACCAGCGCTGCTGCCGCCAGATCAGGTGCCGCAAGGCGGCTTCGACCGTGCGCCCGCTCGGCCGAGGCCCGGCAACGTGTGCCTCGGCCAAGCGGGCGGTGGGTAGTGTGCCTGACAGGCCACCGCGACCACAGCGATCATCACGCTGTGTGAGGGTTCAGGATGCGGTCGTACACGACTGCTGATTCGCTGAGCTGGTCAGCTCCCCCACACACCTTGGAGTGATCATGGCGAAGTCAGCCGAACCCGGTGGTCCTGCCCAGCAGATGCGCGCGAAGGCGCAGGAACTGAAGGACGAAGCCGAGCGTGCCACCGATCCGGAGGAGCGCAAGCGGCTGACGGACAAGGCCAAGCGCCTGATGGAACAGAGCCAGCAGGCGGGTGGCAAGGGCCCGGACGAGATGGGCATGAACCCCCTGTAACGCGCCCCGCTTCGGCCGACGTTGGGCGGGTGAACGCGTCGATGGCCCGACGTCGGCAGCCAAGACCGTGTCCTGGTGAGCCGCCCGCCGCGTGGAGTCCGGCTTCGACTCGGCGCGGAGTCGCTCGCGTGCGTCATGCATGCTCAGGCGAGCCTCCGCGCGGGCCCCACTGCCGAGCGGGAAACGGCTTGGCAGTGGGGCGCGTTGGTGCGTGTGCCGCCCCTGTGAGATCGGGGCTACGGACGCGGCCGGCGCATCCGGGTCGGCCGGGTCAGCCGCTCAGTCCTTCGGCCGCCTTCTTGATGTCCTCGGCGAATGTACTGACCTCGGTGTAGACGCCGGGCTTGCCCGGGCGGGCGCAGCCCTCGCCCCAGCTGACGATGCCGACCTGGGTCCAGCTGTCCGATTCGTCCTTGCGGAACATGGGGCCGCCGGAGTCACCCTGGCAGGTGTCGACACCGCCGGTGTCCAGCATGCCGGCGCAGAGCTCTTCGCCCGGCGTCAGCTGATCGCCGTACGCGTTCTGGCACGTGGCGTCATCGATGAACGGCACCTTGGCCTTGAGCAGGTAGCGCTGCTGGCTGCCGCCCTCCTTGTCCGCACCCCAGCCGGCTATGTCGAACTCGCCGTTGTTGAGCTTGTCGTCCGCAGCGATCGGCAAGGTCGGCAGGTCGATCGGCTTCTCGAGCTTGATCAGTGCCCAGTCCTTGCCCTTGCCGTTGTATCCGGGGGCTTGGAGAACCTCGGTGGACTTCACGCTGACCGCGTTGGGATCCTCCAGGTCGACCACGCCGGCCGTCGCGGTGATGCCGGTGTTGGGCCCGCTGCCGTCGACACAGTGGGCGGCGGTCAGCACGATGTCCTTGGCGTACAGCGAGCCGCCGCAGCCCATGGACAGCCGCACCATGAAGGGGAACTCGCCCTGAGCGGCCTTCGTACCGCCGACGACGGTCGGGCCCATCTCACCGCGTGGGGTCGCTTCGGACGCGGCGTGGGCCGCGCCGGGCTGGAGGCCGAAGGCCGCGAGGGCGACGACACCGGCCGCGGCGGTGCCCTTGAGGTGCTTGAGATAGTTCGTCAACGGAGTTCCTCTCGTGGGGGGATACGCGTCCCGAACTCGGCCCACGAGAAACGGCGCGCCACGCCGAGAACAGCATGGCAGGCAGAACACCATGTGCGGCCGTTGGCCACGGCAGCAGGGTGCGTCCGAACCCAGTGGGGGATGAGTTCGCAAAGCGTCTTGCGATTATGCGGAACAGCTGGGCAAGCATCAAGAGCATTGACAGCCCAACGCCCTTTCTGGCCTGTGCTGTTGCGCATTACCACAACAGAGGATTGGCCGGTGGGCCGGACGGGTATGGGGGCGCGGTCCCACGGCGTTCACGGTGTCGGTACACAGGGGACGCAGCCTGTCCACGCGGTGAGGGCGACGGGCATGCGAGGGTGCCAAGTCCCGGTTCTTCACCGCGACATCACCGCGGTCGGCATCGCGCACCAATGCATCCGGCCCCACCGGCCGGAGACCAACGGCAAGGTCGAACGCTTCACAGGCACGCTGCTCGACGCATGGGCCTACCTGCGGCCCTGCACCAGCAACGAACGATGAACTGCAGCCCTGTCAGGCTTCCTCCACATCGACAACCACCACCGCTGCCACACGGCGCTCGCAGGCCGGTCACCCATCACCCGCGCAGACAACGCTCCGACTCAGTACACCTGGGGCTCCGCCGCCGCCGTGAAGCGCGCCGCCATGGCTCCCACAGCCGCCCGGAGCTCCGGCCCGCCCTCGACGCGGAACCCGAACGGAGTCCTCGCAAGCCACTCCTGCGCGTACCACGGCGGGTCGCTCGTGCTGCCGACCAGCACGCACCCGTCGCCCGACGCGTCCAGTCGACCCATGGGGGGCGTGACCCACCGCGCCACCTCGGACAGCGGGGCGTCGAACACCACGCGGGTGGGGTACTCCCGGCCCGTGCCCAGGTTCTCCTCCAGCGCCGCCACTGGGTCGAGGTCGTCGGGCGGGTCGAAGGCGCGGGTCGTCTGGTGGACCGCGGTGATCCGGTCGACCCGGTACGTGCGGATCGCGTTCGCGCGATGCGAGCGGCACAGGAGATACCAGCGCCTTTGGCGGACGACCACCGCCCAGGGGTCGACCTCTTGCTCCGACTCGTTCCCCGACTCGCTCCGATAGGCCACCCGCACGCTCCGTCGGACCGCGGACGCCGCGACCAGTGCGCTGGTGGTGGCCGGATCAGGCCGGGCCGAGTACGGGTCGGGCGCAGCCGACGCATGGTCGCGCAGTGTCGCCGCCTGCCGGCCGACGTTCTCCGGCAGGGCTCGGATGACTTTGCTCAGCGCATCGGCCACGAACTCGTCGGTGTCGTCGAGCGCCGCCATGACCAACCCCAGTGCCTCGGGTTCGGTGAAGACGACCGGCGGCAGCCTCGTCCCGCGTCCCAGCCGGTATCCGCCGTACGGGCCTCGGGTCGACTCGACCGGGATGCCGGCCTCCCGGAGGATCCCGATGTACCGACGCGCGGCCCGCTCCGTGACACCCAGCGACGCGGCGAGCTCGTCCGCCGTCGCGCCGGGGCGGGTCCGGAGGATTTCCATGGTGCGCAGCGCTCGTGCGGTGGGGCTGAGATCGGTCGGCACACGAGCAGGTTAGGTGGTTGCTTCCTGTACCGGAAGTGGATTGTCCGGAACCCGTCGTAGCGTGATGCGCCATCCAACAGCACGGAAGAGGGCAGTGATCGTGAGAGAGGGAGCCACGTTGTCCGACGATGTCGTACCCACCGGCCAGCGGTCCTCGGCGGTCGCCACCGGACGGCCTCGCGTCCTGGTCGTCGGCGGCAAGCTCGAGCACGTGCGCAAGGCCCGGGAGCTCGGCCTGGACGTGGTTCACGCCCAGTTCCCGGACGAGTACGGCCGCGGCCACTGGCCCTACGTCGATCAGGTGCTGCTGCTCGACTACGGCGACATCGACCGGCTCCTGCCACTGGCCCAGGCGTTGCACAAGGCGTACCCGTTCCAGGCGGCCGTGTCGCTGTTCGAGCTCGGGCTGCTGCCGACGGCGCGGATCAACGAGGCTCTCGGCCTCGGCGGCGAGTCCGTCGCCATCGTGGAACTGCTGCTGGACAAGTGGCGGATGCGCCGGCACCTGGCCGCGAAGGGCATCAGCCCGGTGGCCTCCGCGGTCGGCCGTTCCGCGCAGGACGTTCGGGAGTTCGTATCGGCTCACGGGCTCCCGATCATCGTCAAGCCGATCCGCGAATCGGGCAGCCTGGGGCTGTTCTGCATCAGCGACCGAGCCGACATGGACGTCGTCGCCGAACGGTTCCGATCTCTCGACGACGGGCATTGGGCCTCCCGGGACCTGTCCCGTGCGGATTCCTTCGACGAGTTCCTCATGGAGGAGTTCCTGGACGGCTCGGAGATCAGCGTGGAGACCCTGACCTTCGACGGCCGGCATGTGGTCGTCGCGGTGACCGACAAGGAATGCGGCGGTCCCGGTTTCGTCGAGATCGGACACTCGCAGCCCAGCGGCTGCTCGGCCGAGACACTGCGCGATGTCACACAGCTGGTGAGGGACTTCCTCGACGCGGTGGGGCTGCGCAGCGGTCCAGGGCACACCGAGGTCAAGCTGACCTCGCGCGGCCCGCGCATCGTCGAGTCGCACAACCGCATCGGCGGCGACCGGATCAACGAACTGGCCGAGATCGCCTACGGCGTCGACATGGAGCGCTACGCGCTGGGCGCCGGGTTCGGCCTGGTGGAGCCGCTGACCGCCTCGCCCGAGCCTCGGGGCGGAGCGGCCGTCCGGTTTCTCACGCCGGAGCCCGGACGAGTCGTGGAAGTGACCGGCGTCGACGCCGTGCGCGCGGACCCGGCGTTCGTCGACCTTCAGTTGGAGGTGGAGCCGGGCGACGAGGTACGACCGCTGACCTGGAACGAGGACAAGGTCGGTCACGTCATCGCCCGCGGAGCCACCGCCACCGAAGCGATCGCCCACGCCAGGCGGCTGGCCGCGGCGATCCACGTGCGCACCGAGCCCGTCGCATGAGCATCGCGCCGCCGGACCGGGCGGGCGTCGACGAGCCGCGATTCCGCGACGCGTTGCGCCGCCTGCCCGGCCGAGTGTGGATCATCAGTCTCGGCATCCTGGTCAACCAGGTCGGCAACTTCCTGCCCGTGTTCATCGTTCTCTACCTGACCGAACGCGGCTACTCCGCCGGTGCCGCGGGGTTGGTGCTGGGCGTGTCCGGGGTGGGCAAGGTGCTCGGCAACGCTGTCGGCGGCCACCTCGCCGACAGAATCGGCCGACGATGGACCATCGTGCTGTCCACGGTGACCACCGCCGGGCTGACGGCGGTCGTGCCGTTCCTCGTTCCGCTCCCGCTCATCGTCGCGGTGGTCGGTGTCATCGGCGTGACGTCGCAGATATACCGGCCGGCGGCCGCCGCCGTGCTGGTCGACGCAGTGGCGACCAACCAGCAACGGCTGGCCGCCTTCGGGGTGTTCCGGTTCGCGATGAACGTGGGTGCCGCCCTGGGCGGCGTCATCGGCGGTGTACTGGCCGGCACCTCTTATGTGGGGCTCTTCCTGGGCAATGCCGCCGCGTGCCTGCTGTTCGGCGTGGTCGTGGCGATGCTGCTGCGAGAGGCTCCCCGGTCGCGGTCCGACCAGGACAACGCGGACACGCAGGCGGACCGGGCGGTGGGATACCGGCAGATGCTCGCCGACCGCACCCTGGTGCGATTCCTGCTGATGACCGTGGTCGCCGAATTCGTCTACATCCAGTCCACCGTCGGCCTGCCCCTGCACGTCAGCGACGTGGGTCTGAGCCCGGGCGACTTCGGTCTCCTCATCGGGCTCAACGGTCTGCTGGCGTTGGTGCTGGAACTGCCCATCACCGGCGCGGTCTCCCGGTACCGGCCGGAGTACGTACTGGCCGTCGGCAACCTGATCACCGGTGTCGGTCTCGCGCTGACCGGGTTCATGAGCAGCATGGTCATGCTGGCGGCGACGGTGCTGATATGGACGCTCGGCGAGATGACAACAAGCACCATCTCCCAGGCCTACCTGGGAAGTCTGGCTCCGCCCCACATGGTCGGGCGCTACCAGGGGTTGCACGGCGTCGCGTACACGACCGGTACGGGCGCCGGACCGCTCATCGGCGGCGCCGTGTACGCGATCGGCCCATGGGCGCTGTGGGCGGTGATCGGCGCGGCCGGACTGCTGTCCGCCCAGCTCAGTCTGCCGCGCCGCCGCGCGGCGCCCAAAGGGGACGAACCGGATGCCTGACCAGGGACACACGCCCCAGCTGTCCATGCTGGGAACGACAGATGGGGAGCGCGACGCATCGGGGCTCGGTGCGCGCACGGCCTTGAACCAGCAGGCGGCCGTCTGAGCGAGAGCGACGGTGAAAACGTCAACTGCGGCGGAGCACACGGTTGGCGGAGGTTGCCGCGACGGTTGCCAGGAGCCAGCCCGCGCAGATCAGCAGAACGGCGAGCCACTGCAGCGGGCCATCCGCCGCGTAGAAACGATCCTGGCCGAGGTCGGTGAGAGGGATGAGCAGGTCGAGCGTGTAGAGAGGTGGGTTGAACGCGGGGTACGGTCCGTCGCCGACCGGGCTCGGACGGTGCACCGAGAACACGGTGGCCCCGAGGGTCAGGAGCAGCAAGAGCAGCCAGACGGCGCGGCGGGGCAGATATCCGTATCCGATCACCAGATCCTGGAGCAGCCCCCAGAGCCGCTGCGGCAGCGGAAAAGTGGCGCGCGTCCGCCGGTGCTTGGTCAGCAGTACCGTCCGGGCGTCGGCGCCGCGACCAATGCGCTGGTAGTGGGCGGCGAGTTGCTCGTACGGCTGGGGTACGAAGCCCGTGGGGTCCCGCATGAGCCAGGGGAAGCCGGTCGGCGGCGCCGGGCAGCGCATCGTACTGGAGGCCGTCGAGCACGAGGACGGGCGACCATGTGGCGGGGTCGTCGCGCAGCACGCCGAACCTGGCAAAGCTCAGATCGTCGTAGCCTGCCGGCGCCTCGCGCAGTCGTAGGGACAGTTCGGGGGCGCCGGCGCGCCGGAGGATCAATGCGTCCTCGCCCTCGGACGTGGGGATCGCCGCCCCGGTGAAGGAGATCCGGCTTCCCACGGTAGTGCTGCTGAGCCAGACTGTGCCGCGTGCGGTGAAACCGACGGAGCAGTCGATCCGCGCGCCGACCACCATGTTGCGTGCCCGGATTGCTATGCCCTCATGCCCGGTGAGGTCGGCACCGTCCAGTTGCAGCGATCCGCCGATCCTTGCTCCGGACAACTCCAGTGCGCCCACCGCGACGAAGCCGTCCCGGGCATGCAGATCCCCGCCGACCTGGACGCGGAACGCCTTGACCGCCGGGCCGTGTCGGTTCTCCACTCGGGCGCCGTCCAGGTTGACCGTGCCCCGGATCTGAGTGTCGCGCAGGTCGATGCAGCCGCTCACGATCACACCCTCGCCGGCTTGGAGGTTGCCGTCGACGATCGCGCAAACCAGTCCCAGCGCGGTCTGACCGCGCCCGGTGCCGCGGCCGGTCAGTCTCGCCTCCTCGATGTGGAGCGAGCCCCCAATGGATGCCCGGTAAAGGTTGATCGGCCCCTCGTTGACGAAGCCGCGATCGAGGTGGAGGCTGCCCCCGACGACGAGCTCGGGTGCGCGGAGGCGCGCTTCCGGGCCGAGCAGCCGCGCGCCGCGGAAGCCGAGGTACTCCTGAACGCTCGCGCTGTAGAGGTGGACGGCGCCCCTGCAGTGCAGCCCGGCGGCGGACATTCCCTGCTCCACACTGAGCGATTGCGCGTCCAGGGCCGGACGTCCAGGCAGGGCCTCGAGCCGGGAACCGTCAAGGCTCAGCCATGCACCGGCTCTGAAGGAGCGCAGGTCGAGTGTGCCGGCCACGTCGCGGTCGACAATCTTTGTCTCGCGAGCAGTTGCGGCACCGGTGGCAATCACGCCCGGAACATCACAGGCGACGAGTTCCAGAGCGTCCAAGCGGGCGCCGCGCAGGACCAGCGGACTCTCGAAACTGCACCGGTGCATCCTCACAGGAACGCCGATACCGGCATCGGCCAGATCCAACGTCCCGACAATCCGGGCACCCCGCAGGTGCAGCCTCGCCGACTGACCACCTTCCGGCGAAGGAGCGGTGAGCAGCAGCGACCGCACGGCATCCGCCCCGACCTCGCCGACATCGCACCACCCTCCACGACGGTACTGCCGCCACATGTTCTGCTCGTCGGCGGTCCAGTGGTCCGGCGGACTGGGGGGCGGCGTCACCTGTCAGGTCCTCTCCGGTCCGGACCCGCGGCTGGCGTCGAGGGTTGGGGGGGCGCTACCCGATGCAGCCCGGCGGCATGCCCCTCAACAGGCCAAGAAGCGCGGATCTTCACGGTGAACTGGCCGTCCAGTGCTGCCAGTTCACCCTTCTCCACGACAGCGCGCAAGTGCTCAGCAGGCTCCGTGACCCTGTCGCGGTACTCAAGGATGTGACTAGTCACTTTCTTGAGTATGATGCCCTCCGGGACGGGGATAGGGAAGGGGCTACTTCGATGACCTTGCGGCAGGCTGCGCCGACGGCGCTGCTGGACGGCGACAACGGATACCAGCCGACGAAGGAAGGGCAGTTGACTCATGCCGAACGGTGAATACCTCCGCTACGTCGCCCTGGGCGACAGCCAGACCGAAGGACTCGGCGACGGGGACGACGCCGTCGGCCTACGGGGCTTTGCCGACCGGCTCGCCGAGCACCTCGCCGCCGTCAACCCGGGGCTTCTGTACGCCAACCTCGCCGTACGAGGCTGTGTCGCCGGCCAGGTCCGCCATGAACAGCTGGGACCCGCCCTGGCCCTGCGGCCCGACCTTGCCACCGTCGTCACCGGGGTCAACGACCTGCTCCGGCCCCGGTTCGACGCCGCAGCGGTGGCCGGGCACCTGGAAGAAATGTTCGCCGCGCTCACAGCTGCCGGTGCCCACGTGGTGACACTGACCTTCCCCGACGTAGGAAAGATCGTGCCCCTGGCCCGGCCGATCAGATCCCGCGTGATCGACCTCAATACCCACATCCGCGCTGCGGCCGCCCGTCACGGCGTCACGGTCGCCGAAACCGGCCGACAGTCCGTCGCCACCGATCCACGACTGTGGAGCGCGGACCGACTCCACGCCAGCCCCCTCGGCCACGAACGGATCGCCGCAGCCGTCGCCCAAGCCATCAACCTGCCCGGAAGCGACGACGCCTGGACACTCCCCCTGCCGCCACAGAGGGTCCCCACGCGCCGGCAGGCCGCAGGAGCCGAACTGCGCTGGGCGTCCGCATTCCTCGGCCCCTGGCTCGGACGCCGCCTGCGCGGTCAGTCCTCCGGCAACGGCCGCACCGCGAAACGCCCCCAGCTCCTGCCCCTGAGTGCCACACCTCTCTCCGCGGCGGACACCGGCCAAGGCACGTTCCCGTAAGGCCACGTCGGCCGAGCCCCGGGCCGTTGATCTGCGTCGTCCCGGCGAACGCCGGAACAGCCGTTGTGGCCGCTGTCGGCACCGTCCGGGCCCGCGCGGAACGTTCGCCAGGGCTGTGGACGGGTTTCGCGTGTCTGGCTTCGCCGGCGCGGATCTACGATCGCCCCATGCAATCGACCGCGTACGCCAGGCGCCTACTGGCCACCAGCTTGGTCACGGCCGCCGTCTTCGCCGGCCCGGTCGCGGCCGCCCCGCCGTCGACTGCTCCTGTTGCCGGGACGCGCTACGGCGCGGCGGCCCGAATCCACCCGCTCGCCGACCTTGCGGCCCGGCGCCTGGCTACGGCTGACCTCGTCGCCGCCGCCAAGTGGCGGACAGCCAGCCCCGTGGACGACCCGGTCCGCGAGCAGCAGGTCCTCGACACGGCGGCGCGGCAGGCCCGCGTCGTGGGAGCCGATCCGGTTGCGACAGTGCGGATCTTCCGGGACCAGATCGAGGCGAACAAGCGGGTGCAGCGCGCTCTGCACAGGCGCTGGGACACGGCCCCCTCCAGCGCGGCGGCCGATGGACCGGACCTCGCAACGGTGCGCGAGGAGATCAACCGCGTCAACGTCGCCCTGGTCCACGCGATCGCCGACTCCGCGGCAGCACGCGCGGCTCCTGCCTGCTACGGCACACTGACCGCCGCCGAGGCTCGCGTACGGCGCGACCGGCACCTCGACCGGCTCCACGCGACGGCGCAGACCCACGCACTGCGTTCCGTCTGCGGGCGGGCCGGCCTGCGGTAGCCGGCCGTGCGGCGGCGACCGGGCTCGCCGCGCCCGCTCGGCTTCCGCCGACGCTGGGGACAGGGGACCGACCACGTGGTTCGGCATGGGACGGAGCCCTCCGGCCGGCAATGACCACTGCGGTCGGCCAGCTGGCCCTGTCAACTGCCGGCCCATCCACCGGGGCAGCTTGCTGGTGCGCGCAGGGTGGGCGGCGGTGATGCAGCGCATGGCCGCTCCGTCGCTTGGGAGCCCGCTCGTCCGCCGTAGCGCCCGCGGCCGGCTCCTGGCGCGGCTGGGCCTTCCCCTTTCCGTGTCTCTTCCCTTGTGCCGCACGCCGTCACCGAACTCGGCCCAGTAGTTTGTCGGTATTTGCACCGACTTGGTTGGGGTGGCGCATGGCCGAGAGTTCGATCGCCACAGTCGTCGATCCCCGGCGGCCGGGATCGTTGCGGGCCACCGGCGCGCCGAGGCAGGTGGGCGGAAGCGTCCTGCTCGCCGTGGTGGCGGGTGCTTTCACCGTGGCCCAACTGGTACTCGTGCGACCGGGTATGGGGCTCGGCTGGGACGAGGCCATCTACGTCAGCCAGGTCAGCTCACACGCTCCGGCCTCGTTCTTCAGCGCCCCGCGCGCCCGCGGAATCTCCTTTCTGGTCGCGCCCGTCACATGGTGGTCGTCCTCCACGCCGCTGCTGAGGACCTATCTGGCAGTGCTGTCCGGGCTGGGGCTCTTCCTGGCGTTGCGTGCGTGGCGCGGGCTGTATCCGCCACGCGTGCCGGCTCTGGCGGGAACGCTGTTCGCGACGCTGTGGGTGACGATGTTCTACGGGCCGCAGGCGATGCCCAACTACTGGGTGGCCGTCGGGGCCCTGGCCGGTGTCGGGTATTTTCTGCGCGCCCAGGCGAACGCGTTCGACCGGCCGGCGCTGTGGGGCGTGGGGGCGAGTGGCGCGGTGATGGCGCTGATGCGGCCTACTGATGCGCTCTGGGTCACTCTGCCGTTGCTCGCCCTGCTGTTGTGCGTGCGGCAATGGCGGCACCCCTGGCTGCTGACGGTGCTCGTGGCGGGTCTGGCCGTCGGTGCGGGGCCGTGGATCGTCGAGGCGTATGTGAGTCACGGCGGACTGCTCAGGCGCCTGGCCGACGGCTCCCGGATCCAGGGAGGCCTCGAGTGGAACATCGCCGTCATCGACCAACTGCGCAGCCTGGACGGACGGACCCTGTGCCGCCCCTGCACCGCTCCCGTACCGGGATTGGCGGTGACGGCATGGTGGCTCGCCCTGCCCCTGCTCGCCACGCTTGCAGCAGTCGTCGCGATCAGGTCCCGGCGAACGGCCCGCGTACTCGTGCCCCTGGCCTGCGCCACGACGGCAGCTCTCCCCTATCTGTTCCTCATCGGCTACGCCGCTCCACGCTTCCTCCTGCCCGCCTACGCGCTGCTCGCCATCCCCGTGGCCGTCGCGCTGCTCCACCTGCTCACCGTGCCCGGCCTGCGGTGGCGGCGAGTGGTCGTCCCCCTCCTGACAATGGGCCTGGTCGCGCATCTCGCCGCGCAGTACATCGTGCTCAAAGGCGCCGTGGACCGCACCACCGCGTCCCACCACGACTGGACCCGCACCGCCGACGCACTGCACCGCCTCGGCCTCCGGCCGCCCTGCCTGCTGACCGGCCACCAGGCCCTCCCGATCGCCTTCTACACCGGCTGCGCCTCCGCCCAGGTGAGCGGACCCAACGCCAACTCCACCCAGGCCGACATCGTGCGCAGCACCCAGCGCATCCCGGTCGCCACCCTCACCGCTCCCGGGGACGCGCCACCGCCGTACGCCTACACCTGGCCGTCCCACCAGATCGTCGACGCGCGCGTGTACGTTGCCCCCACACCTGCAGCCCCGGACAGGTGAGACCCCATCAGAAGCCCGATGGCCCCGCATCAGCAAAATGACGGTCAGAACTGCTGCTTGCAGTGCCGGGCAACGGTGCCGGCGAACGCGCGGGCCAGAGGGGAGAGGGTGTCCCAGCGGCGAACTGCCCATCCGGCAGTGAGGACCGGGAGTGCGGGGATGGGGACCAGACGCAGATGAGGGTGTCCGGGGCCTCGCCAGTCGGGCAATGCGGGGATGATGGCGTGCCCGAGTCCCAGTTCGGCCAGAAGAATCGCGGTGTCCCAGTCCGCGACGCTGGTGTCGAAGACGGGCCGGATCCCTGATTCCGCCAGCCAGGAATCGAGCTGAGAACGGGACAGAGAGTTCTCCGGCAGTCCGATGAGCCGGGCATCCTGCAGGTCGGCGGGGGCGATGAACGGCCTGGCCGCGAAAGGGTCATCGGCGGCGACGGCGAGCGCCCAGGGCAGTTCGACGACCGTGCGCCGCTCCATGTCCTGGACCGGAGAACCGAGGGTGATCCACGCGAGGTCGACGCGGCCGGCCGTGACGGCGTCGACGCAGCTGCGGCTGGAGGTCTCGGTCTGGAACTCGAGTGTGGCCTGCGGAAAACGCCTGCGGAAGTCGACGACGGCGGCGGACATGAAGTGCCGGACGGAGGTGGCCCCGGTGGTGATCCGTACCGAGCCGGCTTCTCCGCGAGCGATCTCCTCGATTCTGCGCAGCGCTTGGTCGATTCCGCCGAGGCCGTCGACCACAGCAGCCCGGAGGAGGTGGCCGGCCGGAGTGGGAACGACTCCCCGTGAGTGCCGCTCGATCAGGCTGATGCCCAGTTCCCGCTCCAGTCGCTTCACGTGCTGACTGATCGCGGATTGCGTGCAGGCCTGGTCGCGCGCAACCGCACTCAGCGAACCCGCCTGGCACACCGCAGCGAAGACACGAAGATCATCAAGAGTCACAGACCCAAGGTATTGCTTGGGTGTTGCCCAGCGAAATGGTGGATTGACTTGGATACGGGGACGTTCGATCATCGCTGCAGGGCCCAGGGCGGCAACCCACCCCCTGCCACTGCAGCGATCCGGACGAGGCGGGGGCACGGGGCGGGTGCCGACCCGTAACGGACCGAAAGGACAAGCCACTTGCCCACCCCAGCCGGCACTTCCGCCCAGGCGGTCTCGCTGCTGCGCCGACTCGGCGCAGCAGAGATGAACCACCCAGGAGGCACCCTCCTCGCCCACCTGGAACGCGTCCAGCAGCAACTCGCGGCATGGGGAGCGGAACCCGCTGTCCAACTCGCAGGGCTGTGCCACGCCTGCTACGGGACCGACGGGTTCCCCACCGCGCTCCTCCCCCTCGACCGCCGACAGGAACTGGCCGCAGTCATCGGCCGGGAGGCCGAGGCTCTGGTGTACTTCTACGCCGGCTGTGACCGACGCGCCTCCTACCCCGGCCTGGCCAACGCGGACGCCGCATTCCGCGACCGGTTCACCGGGCGCACGTTCACCCCGGACCGTGCGCTGCGGCGCGATTTCGCCGCGCTGACAGCCGCCAACGAACTGGACATCGCGCGTCTCGACCTCGCCTTCCGCAAGGCCCACGGGCCCGGCCTTCTCAGCCTGCTCCAGCGCCTCCGGCCACTGTTGAGCCCATCCGCCTGGACAACGTGTCAAGCCGTCCTCGGCCCCTCGCCCGCCTCCGGCGATGCCGCCGACGCGGTCGGCCGTCCATGGACGGTGGCTGTGCTCGGCCCTGGTGGCGTCGGCGGTCTGCTGGCCGCGCTGCTGTCACGTGCCGGACACCGTGTGATCTGTCTGGCGGGAGAGACAACGGCACAGGCCCTGCGCGAGGGCGGCCTGCGCGTGCGCAGCGCGCAGTACGGGGACTTCTCCGCGTCCGTGGAAGCGGACACCGAACTCCGTGAACCGGTCGACCTGTGCCTGGTCACCGTCAAGCACACCAGCCTGGACAGCGCGCTGGAGCGGATCCCGCCGCGGATGGTCGACCATGGCCTCGTCGTGCCGTTGCTCAACGGGATCGAGCATCCAGCCACGCTACGTCGACGCTTCGGCCGGCCGCGGGTCGCGCCGGGCGTCATCCGGGTCGAGTCGACCCGCGTCGCGCCGGGCGTCATCGAACACGGCAGCCCGTTCACCGAGATCGATCTGTCCGGACCGGCAGACCGGCTCGCCGCGCCGGTGGCGATGCTCCAGGCGGCCGGAGTGCGCACACGAGCGACCGACGGTGAGACTGGCCTGCTCTGGTCCAAGCTGACGTTCCTCGCGCCGCTTGCTCTGCTCACCACCCGGTACAAGGTCACCATCGGTCGCGTCCGAACCGAACGCCGCTCGGAACTGACGGCACTCGTCGAGGAGGCCGCCGCCGTCGCTCAGGCGTGCGGCGCTCCCGCAGACCCTGCCGAGATCCTGGCGCTGTACGACGCCTTCCCGGCCGACACCAAGTCATCGATGCAACGTGACGCCGAGGCAGGCCGCGCGCTGGAACTCGACGCGATCGGCGGGGCGCTCCTGCGATCCGCCGGCCGGCACAGGATCAACGTCCCAACGGCGACTCGGCTGATGGCCGAGTTGACCGATGGCGTGGAGCCCAAGTGACACTGGGGAGACGGAAGGAGCGCCATGGGCCCGGGCCGCGGTGCGCTCCACTGCTGGACACCGCCGGAGGACAGGCGACCCCAGCGTGCGGACAGCGGACCGGCCCGGCGGCCCCGGACACGCCCGAACCTGCCGTTCCTTGCTCGGGTGATGTCCTTCCAGGAGGGTTTCGGTCCTCTGGCCATCCTGATGCGTGCGTCCGCTTTCCCGGCTTGGCGCGCAGTGTTACGGCCGGGGCTCTTTCCCCACCCGGGCCCGGTCGCGGAACCATGCGCCCACGCCCACCAGCACGGCTGCCCCGACCGCGTAGACGGGCAGCCACCGGGTCGTCGTGGCTGACAGACACACGGCAACGGCGTCATGACTCTGCGCCTTCTGCACGTAAGCCAAAGCGACACTGTCCCGACCGGCCAGGTCCGCCAGCGCGGCCCCCGTCCGGATGGCCTCGTACTTGCCCATCTCAGTGCACCCGCTACGGGTACCTGACATCGGAAACAGCCAAGACCAACGCTGCAGCATGGGAGCCAGCGCGATCGCCACGCAGAGGCCGGCAACCAGCGAAAACGCGACCAGATCCCGTACTATGGAGATCGGATGCCCGGCGTCCATGACGGCAGTCGGTAGAAGGCGAAGACCACCGCGAGAAGGGTCACCCCGATGTAGGTGGCGAACCACTGCCAGGAACCCTGCGCGAGTGCGGCCGCCAGCACGGCGGCGAGTGCGATACCGATGACCGCAGGCTGACCCGCAGAGTTGTGGCCCGCGCCTGCGGATGCCGAAGGTATTGCTCCTTGAGGACCGGGGTCGTTCACGCAAATCTCCTGCACGGTTCGGAAGCCACCAGCATCCGGTAAACCGTGGTGTGGGCCCCGGCGACATGCCGGACGGAGCCCGGTCCCCCCGCCCGGTTGGCGGGCTGCCACGTCAGGCCACGACGCGACGGGCCCCGCCCGGCATCTCGTTTCGTCACCCCGGCGACCGCATTTCGTCACCTCCCTTTCAGGCGGGGTCGCTGGGTCCAAGCGGGCGGCGGGGCATTTCGGGGCGGTCTGCTGCGGGACGTTAGGCGGTGGCGTGAGGGGCTTTGGGCACGCGGTGGACGGAGCGCCCAGCTGGACCGGGACCGGGACCGGAAACGCGGCCCGACCGGCCGGACGTCGAGACGGGGCCGTGTGGGGGCGGTGACCCAGCCGACCGGAGCCTGGTTCTGGGGGTAGCCGCCGAGACCGACGCCCTTGAAGTAGACGGTGACGGGGTGTGGTCGGCGACGCTGCTGCGCTCGTGTCAGCCGGGGGGCGAGGATCAGACGGCGTTGCTGTCGCCGCATTGAATGCGGCGCACCTTGCCGGACCCCAGAGTGGAGACGAGGCTGGCGTTTGCGCGCGTCGGCCAACTGCCGCTGCGGGACCCCGAGTCCCGTGCGAAGGCCCAGGGCGCGGCGCTCTATCACCGCAGGCTCGTCGAGCCGTACCCCCAGATCCGCTCCCCGCCATCTCTGCCCTTCCTGCTCCGGGCATAGCCAGGTTCATCCGTCCTGGAGTGAGGAACTCCCGAATGCGTGGCGCGAGCTCACCATCCCCGCAGTCACCTTGTGCCCGGCCGTTGCCTGACTTCCCCACAGCCCCTGCATCGACCTGCGACTTTCAGCTCCCTGAACCCGTTGCGCGGCAGGAGGGCGCGGAAGCAGGGGTCGGCGGTTGCGGTGGAGTGCGGGGGTGGGGCGTCTGGGCGGTTGGCCCCGGGACGGCAGGAATTGCTGCCGGGACCTCACTGCCGCCCCGGGGTCGAAGGCCACTGCGCCTCACACGGGCGTCGATCCCGAGCAGCAGCGCAGTCGGCAGGAAGAGCGCATCGCAGACGATCATCGCCGCGGACAGGAACGGCAGCCCGAGAACAATCGCGATGGCGGCGTGCTCGGTCATCATCACCGCGAGCAGGGCGTTCTTGATCTTCCGGGAGGCGAGCGTGAAGGGGAAGGCGACCTGGACCGCGACCGTCGCGTAGGCGAGCAGGACGACCGGGATCATCCCGGCCACCAACAGGTCGGACAGCGCCGGCCAAGGCCGAAAGTGGTCCAGGTTCAGCGCGTAGTGCAGTGCGCTGCCGTCCTGCCAGCGCGATCCCTGGATCTTGTACCAACCGGCGGTGGCGTAAATGAAGCAGACCTGCACCGCGATGACGAGCATCCCGACGTTGTGCAGCATGGCCGCGAGACCGTCCAGCAGGATTCGGGCCTCGTGCCGGGGGAACCAGCGGTCGGCTGCGAATTGCAGACCGCATCCGGCCCACAGCGCCCAGAGCAGCCCTGTCCATCCGAGGTCGGGGAGACCGAACACAAGCCCCAGCAATACGCCCGTCAGCTGCCACAGCAATGGACCGGACCGGTCGTCGGCACCGGGGCGCCGACGGCGCGCGTCCAGTGACCAGACCTCGCCGCAGCGGGTGAGGACCAGATAGATCGCCATAGTGATGAAGACGCTGTCACCGCCGTCTCCCAGGTAGGGGGCACGGAACTCCAGGGACAGCACGCCGACCATGAAGAACGCCGATGTGGCGCGGGTGCGCCAGCCGAACATGAGCAGCAGTGCCGCCACGAGAGTGCCGTGGTAGACAGTCTCGAACCACCAGTGGCCCGGCCACCAGGCCAGGGCGGTGAAGGCCTGGTCCTCGCCGATGACGCGCAGGGCCATCTCCTGCGACCAAGGGCTGTGGTCTCCGTAGAGCGTCCGGCGGTGGGGCCATTCGCGGATCAGAAAGGCCGCGAAGACGAGGGAGAAGCCGATCCGCACCGTGGCGGCCTGGTAGGGGAACCGAGTCCGGGTGGCGAGATCGGTGAAGCGCATGACGCGGGTGGTGAGATCAGTGAGGCGATCGGTCACAGCCCCAACCCTTCATAGTCGTGCTCTCTCACCGGCCACCAGGGCTGCTTCTGCATCCCTGGGTCGGCCGCGCGGACCACGACACCCGTGCCCGCATCTCGCGTGTCCCAGCGGGGTGGCTGCACGAGTGACACCTGTTGCCGGAACTGGATCGCGACGGCTTGCGTGCCGCTGCCGCCGCCGCGGCCGAGGCGCTGGAGTGCGATCCGCTTCAGGTACTGCTCCGACAGGTCACCCCGCCGGTCCACTCTGCGACCGTCGCGCAGGTCATGCGTCTTCGCGTAGAAGTCCCAGGCGCGACGAAGGAGGTTCTGATGGGCGTGGCTCGGCAGAGGGTTGCCTCTGACGGCCGCGACGTCCTGCCGGGTGAGGTCGAGCCAACTGCTCACCTGGTGGCGGCCGTCGGGGTACACCAACTCGATGCGTGCGGAGACCGCGGTGTTCTCCTGCAGGGGGTTGGGGGCGAACAGTTTCCAGTCCCTGGCGAATGTAGGTCTGGAATATCCATCGATCTGTTCCTTGTATTCTTGCGAGATCCCGTTCTCGGGCGCGAGGGAGAGAAATACGGCAGCGATGTGCCAGGCGGCGGCCCCGAGCATGATCACGGCGGCCGAGACCAATACAGCCATGGCCGGCACGGACCGGACCCGGGAAGAACTGTTCTGAGTGCCCGTCATTCGCCTGCGCTCCGTTGTTCGCCGGGTCCGGATTCCGCTACGCATCACGCACGGGCTATGGCCCGCGTTGCCGCTACCGCACTGTTCGAACTCAGCCGGAGGAGCCCGAAGCACCAGACGAGCCCGAAGAGCCGGACGAGCCGGAGGAGCCCGAAGCGCCAGAAGAACCCGAAGAGCCGCTGCTGCCCGTGTCGCCGTCGTCGTCGCCGCTGCCCAGCAACAGGTCACGGATGCTCAGGTTCACCACCGGGTTGAAGGTGTTCTCCTGATTGCAGAAGCCGATGCGGAACGGACCGGCGCAGTTGTGGTCGAGGTTGTTCGAGGTCGAATTGTTGATGGAATCGCCCAGATGGATGTTGTCGCCCTCGTCGGCCGACGCGACTCCACCGAACACCGCAGCGCCCACAACTGACGCCACGACGAATGCAGTACGGATAATTCCCTTCATGACACCGCCTTCCCTTCGAGCAGCGCCACAGCGGTCGCCGCTGCCGTGCCCAACGGAGGGGAATCAGCACGGGTAACGAAATCACGGCTTCCGATGGACCAACCGGGTTGCGCCAACACGAACCGCGTTCCTTCGCACATCAAGTGCGCTCTCGCCGCGCCCACCCCAGACCGACGTCAAGCAGCAGCGGCTGCGGCCCGCCGGCCTTCGGTCGCAGAACGGCCCACCGGCAACCCTCACCGGGGTTTCAACCAAGTCGGCGCTGGTGCCGCCGTGCGCGCGGAACAGGCGGCGGCAGACAGGCTGCCACAGCCGCCCCGTAACCGACACCTCCACCCAGCGTCGGACAACCTATGGAACGCGAAAGGTAGCCCAGGCTCCCGTAGCCTAACGTTCCTCCACGGATTCAAGAATCTTTGTCTGTGGCGTCCCGACCAGAGCCGGGGCGTTCTCGCTCGACGACCAGACCTTGGTCTGCAGAAGTCCGAGGAACGTCTCCGCCTCGGCAACGGTCTCGAAATCAAGATCGATCACGACGTACTGCGGATCGCCGACCGGGCGCTGGATACGATACCGGCGCACCCCTGATCGCTGGCGGAACTCGGAGAACCGGTCAAATGCGGCCTTCCACAGGTCGAAGTCCGTGATCGAATGTTCGACATGGAGCGTCGGCATGCTGCCTCCAGATTCAAACGGCTTTGCCCGTTCTTCCATCCTGAGATGGCCGCCGGTAGCTGTCTATTCCAGATCGGAGCAGGACGGTCTCGCTGCCCGCAGAGAGAAGGGCAAATCGAAAGGGTCAAGCCTTGGCGAATGACCGTCCCACAGCGGGACGCCAGCGTGGTCTAGCACCTCTGCCACGGCTGCGGCGAAGACGCTCGTGTCAGCGTGCCCAGCGGCTGTGGTGCGGCGAGGGTGGTGAGCCGGTCCAGCGCGGCGCCGGAGACCCCCGCGACGCTGTTGACGGACGCCATCCTCGGGAGCGCCCTCGGCTGGCGCGAGTCGTCGACTGCACCCGACCTGGAGCGCCTGAAAAGCATCTGGTCCAGGGGGGCCAGGCCACCGTTCCGTCTGCGGCTGGCGTGAGTTGGCGCCGGACCTTGGTCGAGACCGCCGAACCTCGCCTTGCCATCTGGTTCGGGCTCGTCACCATGAAGCTCACGACGTGCCGTTGCGCGAACCGGCATCGATGTCCTCTCCAGCCGACGCCCGGGCCCGATCCGACGACGGGGCCGGCGCGGTTCCCAGTTGCGTGTTCAACGCGGCCAGCAGCCAGTCGTGCGCTGATCCGGGAGTCGGCTCGGGCCGGCCGGCCGGTGGGCTGATCACCTCGGCAGTCAGTTCCCAGTACCGGTCGATGCGCGGGTCGGCCGCGAGCTGCCCGGCGAGCAGGCGGCGGAAGTCCGGTGTGTCCCGGGCGTTGTAGGCGCTCGCATACGCGTCCACGAACCCGTCCAGCGCCTCACCGGGGTACGGCTCCCTTTCCCGGCGTATCTGGGTGCTTGCCAGGTCGTAGGAGTCGGCCAGGCCCGCGTACAGCACGGCGGACCCCCGGGCCCCCGCGGCCTTGTGTGCCTGGGGCTGGCAGGGTCCGGTCCCGTTGCACGGGCGGGTCACGAAGGCGTACAGCCGGGCGAAGGCAAGTACCTGGGCCGGTCGGGGGTCGTCGGGCGGTTGGGGGACCGCCGCTTCCAGGAACGCGGTGGTGGACCGGGCCGACATCCGCGGGGGGAGCCAGCCGCGCCAGAACCGGGCCAGCGGGGCGGTGCTCGGTGGCGCGGTCACCGCACCGATCAGACGCAGCCGCTCGGCGCGTTCGGCCGCCGGACTCTCCTGCACCAGGCGGAGTGCTGCCTCCCGCCAGCGCAGGGCGGCGAGTTGGGAGCCGAGCGCGCGCAACTGACCGGCGACGGCGTCCTCCAGCACCCCGCCGGCGCCTCCGGCTGTGTCCTGCTCGTCGAGGATCCGGTGCACTGCGGGAACCGACAGGTCGAGCGTGCGCAGGGAGCGGATGAGTCGCAGCCGCTCAAGCGCGTCGGGGCCGTACCGGCGGTGCCCGCCTGCGCTGCGGGAGGCCTCGGGAAGCAGACCGCGGTCGGAGTAGAAGCGGACTGTCTTGACGCTGACTCCCGCGCGCTCGGCGAGCTCGCCGATGCCGCACAGACCGTCGTACGACGAGAACACTTGAACCTCCCTCAGGGGGAGTTTCTACGGTACCCGCGAGCGCGGCCGGATGATCGGACCGGTCCGCGGACGATGGCGAATCGAGGAGCGACCATGACCGCATTCATCCTGGTGTCCGGCATGTTCACCGGCACACACGTGTGGCAGGACGCCGCCACGCGACTGGCCGCGGCGGGAGCCGATGTCCATACGGTGGCCCTTACCGGACTCGAAGGACCCCGCGCTGCCGCCGGGACGGTCATCGACCTGGAGACACACATCGCGGATGTGCTCGCGGTGGTCGACTCTGCCGGGAAGACGGCCGGGCGGGACATCGTGCTGGTCGGCCATGACTACGGCATCCATCCGGTACGGGGCGCCGCCGACCGGCGGGCGGAGTCGATCGCCCGGATCGTCCACCTGGACGCGGGGATGCCGCAGGACGGTGTCCCGGCCCTGGCCGCCGTGCCCGACCAGAGCCTGCGCGAGCGGGTGGCGAAGCGCGCTGCCGAGGGCGGAGCGCAGGCGGCCGACGGGGAACTGCCGCCCCCGGCACATGACGAATGGCACCTCTGGGGCAGCGTCGCGGGGGTCCCCGGCGCCGCGCTGGACCGGCTCACCGCCCTCGCCGCACCACAGCCGCTGGGCACGCTGCTCCAACCTCTGCGGCTGACCGGCGCGGTGGACGCGGTGCCCACCACCGGAGTGCTGTGCACCGGAAACGGAACGAGCATCGAAATGGTCCAGATGCTGGTGGGCTTCGGCGACCCCGCCCTGCAGGCCCTGACCGAGCCCGGGGTGACCTTCTTCGAACTGCCCACCGGCCACTGGCCGATGCTGTCCTGTCCCGCCGAGCTGGCGGAGGTCCTGCTGAAGGCTGCGGCCGGCGAGGGACACCGGCTGACACCCGCCGACGCCGCCCGGCCGCCCGCGCATCTGCGGCCGTTCCTGCTGGACGTACCCGACCTCCCCCGCGAACGGACCGCGAACGTCGACCTGTACCTGCCCGATGCCGAAGGCCCGAGTGCGGCGGTGGTGTTCGTGCACGGAGGCCCGGTGCCCGCCGATGCCCGGCCGACCCCACGGGACTGGCCGACCCTGACGGGATATGCCCGCTACGCCGCCGCGCGCGGAGTGGTGGGCGTGACCCTCGACCACCGTCTCCATGACCTGGCCGACTACGAACTGGCCGCCGGTGATGTGGCGGCCGCGGTGGAGCGGGTCCGCGCCGACCCGCGGGTGGACGAGGACCGGATCGCCCTGTGGTTCTTCTCGGGCGGAGGTCTGCTCACCGCCGACTGGCTCGCCTCGCCCCCGGCATGGCTGCGCTGCCTGGCGGCTAACTACCCGGTCCTGTCGCCGCTGCCGAACTGGGGGCCACTCGACGGCCGGTTCCGCCCGGCGGACGCGATCGCCCGCGCGGGCACTCTGCCCGTCGTCCTGGTTCGAGCCGGGCTCGAGATGGCCGAGATCGCCGCCACCGTCGAGGAGTTCCTGGCCGCGGCCGAACGCTGCGGGGCCGCCGTCGACGTGATCGACGTGGCCCACGGCCACCACGGCTTCGAGACACTCGACCCCACCGACGCATCACGCGAGGCCGTACACCGCATGATGCGCACGGTGCTGGCACACCTGACGACCTGAGCCGGACGCTCCGACACGGCCTGTGAACCGACGACCTCCCGGCGCGGCCGGACGCCGGATCCAGCTGGACTGGTACAGCGACTGGCCGAGGGGACATGACCGCTGGAGCGTCGCGTTCGGATGACCGATGCACGTGCGGGTGAAGAAGCGGGACCGTCCGGACGACCGACACATCGATCACCTGTCGCCGCGCGGTTCCGACATCAAGTCTGGTGGTCACCTTCCGCATCCGTCGCGCCGATCACGGTGCCGACGATCCGTCAAGGAGGCAATCGTGTCACCTCACGACCAGGTTTCCGCACTTTCCCGGCGGCAGTTCCTCACCACCGGCGCCGCGTGCGCAAGCGCCCTCGTTGTGCCGTCCGTCGTCAGCGCACCACACGCCGCAGCGGCAACGAACTACACTCTCACGGCCACCAACAGCTCGACGCAGTTCCAAGATTTCGTCCTGTTCCAAAAGGGGTCACCTTCGGCATCCCCGATGCATTGTCGCTTGCCTGGCTGGCCCAGCCTGTCCGGCCGGGCAGAAATGCGACCTTCACGTGGGCCGTGAACTACAGCTTCGCCTGGGCGTTGACCGGCCCGCTCACGCCCGGCATCCCGTTCCTGGACAGGGATCAGGTGACCGCCGACCCGAACGATGCGCTCCAGAACAGGATCGGGTTCGGCTTCGACAACGGAACCTACGGGTTCGTGCCCGCCCCCTCGGGCGGCACGACTCCGCCGGGTGCCCTCGGCATCGAGGTTCTGCCCACCGTGCCGGACAACACCACCTCGGTCGGCATCGGCATGGGCGGCTCCCCAGTCCTCGCGCTGCAGGCCGAGCCCGGCGCGACGGTGCAGTTCACGCCGCATCCCAGCTACTGGATCACAGTCGGCAACTACTCGGTGGGCGAGGTGCTGGAGGTCGAGGAGATCACGAACGCAGTCGAAATCCCCTTCGGCGACACGTTCTCGATGCATGCCGTCCTCGGGCAGAACGGTGTGTGGGCCTTTTCCCAGTAGTGCGTCGCACGGATCATCCGACGTCGGTACGGGCGTGTCGCTGGCTGATGCCCGTGAGCACGGACGGGGCCGCCCCCGCCGGACTGGACACTCGCGTCGTCGTTGTGGTCGCCCCTGCCCCTACCCCTACCCCTGCTGGGCGACTACCGCCTCCGTGCCGCCACAACCGCCGCCTTCGCCGCCTTCTCGACCAGGGATACCCCCGCCTCCATCGACGCATTGCCATCGGAGAGCACTGCGACCAGATACCGGCGTCCGTCCACCGTCACCCGGCCGATGCTGTTGATGTCCCACAACCCGGTCGTGCTGCGCTGCAGCCACCCGTTCTTCAGCGCCCAGCCGGAGCCTGAAGCCGCCGACACCCCCCAGGCCTGCTCCGCCTCGGTCCGGCCCATCAGCTTCTGGATGTACGCACGAGACGCCTTGCTCAGCTTCGGGGCAGAACCGGAGGACGCAGACGCCGAGTCGGCACTGAACATCGCCCGCAGCAGGACGAGTTGGTCCTCCGCAGTGGTCTGGGTCAGACCCCAGTGAATGCCTTCTCCGCCCTTGGTCGAGGTCAGGCCCAACCGTTTGTTTGCCGAGTCCAGCCCGTCGGCGCGGCCGATCACGTCCCACAGAGCCCACGCCGACTCGTTGTCACTGTGCTCGATCATCTCGGCCGCGTACGCTTCCTCCCCCTCGGTCAGCTGTCGCCCTTCGTCCTGCGCCTTCAACAGCAGGGCCGCGAGAATGTCGACCTTGACGATGCTCGCGGTGTCGTACGTCGAGCGGTCCCCGTACACCGCGACATCTCCACCGCCGTCCAGCGCGGCCAAGCCCACCGCCAGCCGCGCCTCGCCGTCCGGCAACACCGACGCGAGCTTCGGCGCCCGCCTCGCGGGGGTGGTGGGCGAGTCTGCGGTGAACGGGCTGGCCGGGCAGGCGGCCCCTAGGACGACCGCGCCAGTCAGCAACGCCCAGCGCCGCCAGAGCCTCTGGGAATGCTTGTTCATGCTCCATGCGTCACACGAACGCAGGCGGACGGCCCCGACCGACACCGGTGTGGGGTCCCGAGTACACCCGTTGAGCCCAACAGCTTGCTGACAAGGGATGACGGCTGTTCGATCTACTTCACCAACCTCGACGACATGGTCGCAGCCTCGCGGGCCCACCTCCGACCGTGTGAGCATCACCCGACCGGAACGGGTGCGCTGACGGCGTCCGCCCACGCTGATGTCCGGCCGCCGCTTCGCTCACCCGTTACGGGAAGGCCGCGTATCGCCCTCCTCGTCCACGAGAGCCGTCTTCAGAATGACGTGGTCGATGACGACATCGCCCTTCTTGTAGTGATCCGATGGGCCGACATCCGGGTCCTGGTTGTCTTTCAGCGCCACGGAACGGGAACCGGAGTACAGGCCGGTCCGCGGGTCGATCAGGAACTCTGAACCGAGTGAACCCCGGCCGTCGGCCGGCAGGTAGAGAGCGATGGCGTCCCGGCCCGCCGCGTCGGTGACTTGAGCCGCCTTGACGCCCGGCACGGTCGCCATGGCCCGGTACACGGCCGCAAGTCCCTGCGGATGGACCGGTCGCGACATCGCCAGGATCGACAGTGCGCGGAAGTCGTGCTGGGGCTCTGTTTCGGCGTTGTCCTTGTCGGGATAGAACGTTCGCGCTCGCTTCTTCACTTCGGTCGCGTCGTTCGGGAGATCCGCCAGGAACTGGAACATCTCGCGCCGGGAGTGGTCGTCTCCGGCCTTGCCGTTCTCGAGCGATGTGTCGGCATATCGGTCCCAGGACTCCCTCTCCCGCAGTCCTGGCCGCTCCTGATCGGTGAGGTTGTTCTCGGCCTCCTTGGTATAGACCCATTGGTCGGCTCGCGGATGCGGAGTGACTCCCCTGGCCACAACATCGGCCGTGTCCTGGAGAAGCACCTTGGCATCGCCCAGTTGGAGAACGTAGGAGGGCGGGCGGTTGGCCGGGCCGGACTGCTGTCCGTCCGTGATGGCCTGCGTGCCGACCACGGCCGTCGCCACGACCGCTGCCACCGCCGCCAACACGACCAGGCGCCGGTCGACGTGAACGCGCCAGACACCTCCACCGCGCCGCCCGGCCCTCTCCAGCAGGCGCTGCCGGCCCGCTTCGAGCGTGCGCCGGTCGGGTGCCGGGACTTCGGCGCGCAACTCCCGCACCAGGGTCATCTCATCCATGCTGGGAAACCTCCGTGGTGTCGATGGCGAGGGTGGGGTTGTCGCCCAGTGCGGTCCGCACCTTCCGCCGGGCCCGGTTGAGCCGCGATCGGACTGTCCCGAGAGGGATCCCGAGAGCCTCGGCGACTTCCTGATAGCTGAGGTCGGCCCAGGCGATGAGCAGGAGCACATGCCTGTCTCCTGCCGAGAGGGTGGCGAGACCGCCGGCCAGCTGTCGATTCACCGACTGGGCGACGACCCGGTTTTCCGCGTCCACCCATGGCTCGACGACCGGATCATGTCCAGTGCGGGCGAGCGCCTTCAAGGCGCGATTCTCCGAGCGTCGTTGCCGGCCGATGAGGTTGGCGGCGATCCCGTACAGCCATGGTCTGGCGGAAGCCCGCGAGCTGTCGAAGCGCCTTCTGCTCCGGAACGCCACGAGGAACGTCTCCGACGTCACGTCGTCGGCGGCTTCGGCCCCCAGCCGGCGGGCCACGTAGCGGTGGATGTCAGGGGCGTAGCGGTCGTAGACGCTCGCGAACGCTTCATGGTGCCGCAGGGACTGCGCGATGAGCGCGGCATCGTCGTCGGGTGGTCCAGTCATGTGGTCTCCGTGGGGCAGCGGCTTTCGCTTCTCAACCCTTGTTGCCCGAAGTCCGCTCACGGGTTCACGCGCGACTCGCCAGGGCTGGAAGCCGTATCCACCACCGCATGGCCAAGGCGGTCAGGCGAGACGTCCGCGATCATGGGTCAACGCAGAGCCCCCTTGTCGTGATGGTCTGAGTGTGGCAGCACCACGACGGGCTGGGCAGGTGGAAGTGGGAGATCGATCGCGCGCATTCAGCGGTCGTTGAATTGTCGCGGTTTTCAGCTGCCCGGCGACGACAGGTGGAGCCTTCACGGAAGCACGGCCAGAGCCCCGTATTTGGCCAGGCTGAGCACTCTCGCTGCCGGCTTCGCTCGCGCCGCCCTCGACATCGCCATGGCGCTGTCACGCCCGGTGCCCGCCGGCCCGCCCCCCGGAGCCGCCCACGCCGCCCCCATCCGGGGCCGCGGCGTTTCACGTTCGCCGTGACGGCTGGCTCTCTTTCGACGTAAGCGTGTTCAGAAATACCCACCCGCTCCGCTAACATGTTCGAGCTCGCAATGATCACGTTGAAATATTACAAATCGGTTGAAAAATTGATAACTACGGTAACGCGTTGGCGATCGCGAATAGACGGCAGCCTTCGGTCGGCTGCATGGCGTGAACCACGCGTCATGCTGTGGGTCGCCGTGAGCGTGGTGGGCCTCGGATTCTTCATCGCGCTGGAGATCGCCGCACGTCGGTACGGCAAGCCGGGCCCGATCACCGACCAGGCGCGAGAGGTGATATTCGCCCCCATGTCGGGCACGGTGCTGTACGTCGCCATGGCTTTGATGATGGTGGTGCTCACCTGGCGGCAGCGGTTCATTGCGGCCGGCGCGGCGATCGGCATCGACGTCGTCTTTTGGCTCGTGCGGCGGGCCGTCGACGCCGAGATGATGTACGGCAACGGCGCGCTGTGGGTGACTTTGGCCTGTGGCGTGATCGCCGTCACACGCCGCACCGGCCAGGATCGCGTCCTGCTGCTGAAAGGCGTCGGACTGGCCCTGCTGCTCGTGGCCGGCCGCAAGACCGGCTACACCTGGCTGCTGATCACGTCGAAGACCCGGCCGACGGTGCTCGACCAGTACGTGGCAACCGCCGATCACGCATTGGGCGACCCCTCGTGGCTGGTGGGCCGGATCGTCGAGGCCACCGGCACGGTCGGCGCCAACGTTCTCAACTTCGTCTACATTCAGCTCGCCGTGGCCGCGGTCGTCGTCGCGCTGTACCAGCTGCGCAACGTGGCGGCCGAGCGCCGCTTCCCGGGCCATCATCTGGTGCGCACGTTTCTGGTCATCGGCCTGCTCGGGCCGGGCATCTACATGATCTACCCGGTGGTCGGACCCGTCTTCGCCTACGGTGCCGACGGAGGGCAGTGGGCTTTGGCCAACCTGTGGCCGAACACACCGCCGTCGGTCACCACCCCGCACTCGATGCCCTTCGACGAGATCACCCCGCGCAACTGCATGCCCAGTCTGCACACGGCGTGGGCGACCGCGATCTTCATCCATTCCCTCAAGGGCCCGAGGCTTCTGAGAGTCGCGGGTGCCCTCTGGCTGATCGCCACGCTCGGCGCAACGCTGGGCTTCGGCTACCACTACGGCGCGGACATCATCGCCGGTGTGGTCTTCACGGTCACGATCGAGGCGGCGCTGCGCTCGCTCGACCGCGGCTGGGACCGGCCGGGAATCAAGCTCGTCGTCTACGGCGCCGTTGTCTTCACTGCGCTCCTGGCGTCGTATCGCTATCTGTCGATGGAGATGGCCGCACATCCGTGGGTGTTCGGGCCGCTGCTCATTCTGGCGATGACCTCAGTGATCTACGCCTATGTGCGGACCACCAAGGTGTGGGAACGGAAGCCCGCGCCGGTACATCTGCCGGAACAGCGACGCGAACCGCAGCCCGAACTGGTCTGAGTCGTGTTGCTGCGGGCCGTGGGCTGAGCGCCCCGGGTGGGGCCGGCAGGGTGATATGTCCGGCCCCGCTTCCGTCAGGCTTCGCCTGCCGCCGGCTCCGGGTGGGACTCGCTTGAGGCCCCGCCTGCCGGCCGGGGACCGCCCTGGCCTCGGCCACGGCGGCCTGACGTGGGCGCACCCCGAGGACCCCCGGAGAGCGGCTCGCCCACCTGCTGCCCCCGATGTCATCATGGCGGGTGTGAGCTCCCCCGACGCGACGCCCAACGCCGACCTGGTGCATGACCGTTGGCGTGCCCGGGAGGCTCCTCACGGAGACTTCATCATGTTCTCCGACGGATCCCTGTCGGTGATGGAACTCGTGCGGTTCTCCCCCGCAGGCCGGCTCCACGACATGCGGGCCGAGGACTGGCAGTGGCACGAGGTCCTACGGGCCACCGCGTGGGCCCCCAGCGACTGGGTGGACGCCGATACGACGTTCGCCTCATGCACCTACGCCGGAAGGCGTGCCCTGGCAGGGGAATCATCGGACCACGGCAGTATCGGCTGGGTCGCCCTTACCCGGGACGATGACCAGAACACCTTGGAATGGATCGCGGTCTCCTGCTCGTCCAATCCGTTCACCGAAGTCACCTTGGACGCAACCACGGTGACCGCCACCAGCACCCTGGGCCGCATCTGGACCTTCCCCGGACACACCCCCCAGAAAATGAAGATCACCGAGGATCCGACCTATCCCTGGCTCTCGCCATCTGAGACGGGCGGCCCCGCCGGCTGACCCGCTCAAACAGCCGCAGTGGGCCCCGCGGACATGAGTGCGGCATAAACGGCCGTCGGCGTCCACAGCCCCCGGCACCGCTGGAAGGCTCGACAGCTCGCACGTCGCCGCCCACCCGGGCCACCCCGGCCATCACCTGTTGGCAGCCCACCCCGGGACCGTCGGCAGCACCTTCTCGGCGAGGCGGAGCAGCACCGCGTCATCCGGCACCTGGCCGTCCTCCCGCCAAATGGCCACATCGAATGAGCCGCCGCTGTCTTTCGCGTCTTGGGAGACGGTGAGGACACGAGCCGGGAGGCCGGGACCGCTGTCGGTGTCGCTCCCGTCGAGGCGGAACCTGATGCTGATGGTGCGTTGGGAATAGAGGACCGCCGGTCGGCCCAGAACCGCCCGCTGCTGCGCATCGACCCCCAGAAGTGCGGCGGACCCAGCGACCGGAAGGTTGTCGTAGGTGGCCGTCAGCGTCACGGTGTAGGTACCGAGCTCGACCCGGCCCGAGGGAGTGGCGGTCTCCTTGCCGTTGGCAGACCCTACGGAGGGATCGCTGCCGAGGGCGCTCTTCGCGATGTCCCCCGGAGTGCCCAGCAGTTCTGCGAGACCGGGACGGTTCAGCGCCTCGCACAGTTCCACTCCGGCCACACGCCCGGGCGTCTTCGCCGGCGCCTTCTCGGACTCCCCGTCCGAGCACCTGGCAGGCGGCGGGGCGCTGTCCGTGGAGGACGTCCCCCGCAACGTCCACAGGCCGACACAGAGTGCCGCTCCGAGCGCCAACGCCGCGACGGCTTGCGCCCAGGCGCTCGGCCCTTTCGTGGACGCGTCGATATCGTCTGCCATGTCCCCCACTTGCTGTGATCCCCCGATACGTGCCTCGGGGACCCTAACCCGTGATCATCAGGCGGACAAGCAGGCTGTTTGTCAGTGCGGTGCCAACTCCGCCGACGTGCAAGGGAATTCCCCGACGGGTGCAGTCGCGGTGCACGGGCGGAATCAGTCTGCGACGGACAGTCTGTGCCACCAATGACCGCATCCACCGGAGCAGAAGCGCTCGCGACGTCGTCCGTCGGCGATGGCGAGCACCGCGATCAGCAGCCGGAACGCCTTGCGGCGTTCGTCGGCAGGAGCGAGACATACGATCTTCCCCAACTGCTGGTCGATCCGGCCGCGTGTGATCAGTACGGCGGGTGTATGCGTCGGCCGCAGCCCGGCGCGGCGGATGCTCTCCGGTCCGTCTTCGGCGACTGCGCGCGCCTGGATGCAATGATGGCGAAGAAACAGCAGGGTCTCGGACTGCGCCTCCGGACCTAGCTCGTCGAACCATTCGATGCCCTGTGCCATCGGGCGCAACCCCTGGGCGAGTTCGTTGAGTATGACGTCGCGTTCGGTCATGACTGCCTCCAGTGGACAGGCGACGCTCCGCCGCGGTGGCCAGGCTTCCGAGCAACCCTGCCAGAAGAGGGCGGTCACAGCGACGGAGATTCCGGGGCGTCACGCCTCATCCTCAGCTGCCTGCAGTACGGTCCAGCACGGTACGGAACCGCTCCCGCCCCGACGCTGGCCAGCCCCGCGGCGTCAGTGGACACCGAGAGGAGCTGGAGCTGCTGCTCCTGGGCGAGGAAGCCGGCGCCTGCCAGGTTCCGGTCCAGCATCCCCATCGCGCTGAGCGCCGCATAGCCGGAGGACGGCGAAGAAGGTGGAGTGTCAGCGACGTCGGTGATCTCCTCGTCGCGCAGCTGTAGTTCGGGGAACCGCTGCGGCGCGCAGACGGTGACACGCTCGCAGGAGGCCACGCCGTGGAGTCAGATCACATCCCACGCCACTGACTCGTACGCCTCCGCAACGCTCGCCATCAGCTCCGGCTCGACCGGATACTTCACCTCGTCGATCCCGGAAACCGGCGCGAAACCCTGGGAGTTGGTCAGGAACGCGGCACGGTAGCCGGAGAGATCGGTGAGGGTCACCCGGCGGCGAGCGGACGGCAGCCGCGGCTCCAGCAGCGCCATGGTCAACCCCAGCAGCGACGGGGCGTCCGGCCAGACCACGTGCTCGCCGTCCCAGAAGGCGATGTTGGTGATCGCGCCCTCGGTGACCAGTCCGTCCGGAGCTGTCAACAGCGCTTCGTCGAAGCCCTCCTGTTCGGCAAGGGTCAGCACCCGGTTCTGCCCGAAGCCGCCGAGGTGCTTGATGTGCGGGGTGTCGCGGACGTAGGGCACGGACATCAGGCGCTTGGGCTCGGGGGACATGGATTGCGGCGGGCGCACCGTGATCATCAGCGTCGCGTGTTCGTCGCCGTCCGGCCAGTAGACATACACCCGCACCGAGGCATCCTGCCGCCCGGAGGTACCGAGCGCGTGCCGTACCTCTTCCCGTACACGCCCGCCGTCCAGTCCGCCGCCGAACAGTTCCCGGGTCGCGGCGTCCAGGCGCCCGAGGTGGAGCGGGAGTCCGCGCACCCGGCCGGCTCTGACCTGCATGGCGGTGAAGTGCCCGTAGCTGCTCAGCGCGGTACGGGCCAGCGAGTCGGTCGTCGCGGCGGTGCCGTTGATCTCTATGTGCGTCACCCTGCCACCCTAGCCAGCGGCGCGGACGGCGCCGTGAGCACGTCTCGACTGCCGCACTGCATCCTCTGACACCCGGACGACGATTCAGCCGTGTGTGCCGCAGGACTGCCGGTTGCCGTTCCTGCTGCCGCTCAGAACGAACGCCGTATTGACCAGAGCGACGTGGCTGAATGCCTGCGGTGTGTTGCCGAGTTGGCGACCCGCTACCGGGTCCCACTCCTCGGCCAGAAGTCCCACGTCGTTGCGGACATCCAGAACGCTCTCCAGCACGTCACGCGCCTTGGCGGCCTCGCCCGTCATGGCCAGGGCGTCGGCGTACCACAAGGAACAGGCGAGGAAGGTCCCTTCGGGTCCCGCCATACCGTCGACGTTCTCGCCTTCGGCCGTGGTGTAGCGCCGCACGAAGCCGTTGATCATCAGCTCCTTCTCCGCGGTCCTGAGCGTGGCGCGCAGTCGGGGGTCGTCCGGCCGCAGGAAACCCAGTTTGGGCAACAGGAAGACCGTGGCGTCGACTTCCCGCGATCCGTAGTACTGGGTGAAGCTCTGCCGTCGCTCGTCCCAGCCCTCCCGCAGCACCTGCGCACGTATCTCGCTCCGCATGGCGCGCCAGCGCGCGGCCGACCCGCTCATGCCCGCGATACGAGCCATCTTCACCGCGCGATCCGCCGCCACCCACGACATCACCTTCGAGTGCAAGAAGTGCCTTTCCGGCCCTCGAACTTCCCAGAATCCTGCGTCAGCACTGGTCCAGTTCTTCTCCACGAAGTGCATGAGGGAGCCCACCAGGTGCCAGACCTGCTCGTCCATCGGCACGCCGGCACGCATCGCGGAGTAGATCGTGTTGAGGATTTCGCCGTAGACGTCGAGCTGGAGCTGCTCGCTGGCGGCGTTGCCGAATCGCACCGGCCGGGACTGTTCATATCCTTCGAGCCACGGCGCGGTCGTCTCCACCAGTCGGCGCTGGCCGGCGACTCCGTAGAGAGGTTGCAGGTCCGAGGGCTCGCCTGCGACGGCCCGAAGGAGCCAGTCGTTCCAGGCAACGGCTTCGGAGCGGTATCCGGATCTGAGCAGACAGGACAGCGTGAAGGTCGAGTCGCGCAGCCAGCAGAAGCGGTAGTCCCAGTTGCGCTCCCCGCCAAGTCTCTCCGGCAGGGAGGATGTTGCGGCGGCTATCACACCGCCGGTGGGACGGTGCGTGAGCGCCTTCAAGGTGATGAGCGAACGCGTCACGGGCTCGCGACACGGGCCGCGGTACTGACAGCCGGCTGTCCACGACCTCCAGAAATCCATGGTGCTCTCGCGGGCGGCATCGGGGTCGATCGCAGAAATCTCCCGTATGTGGGAGGGGTTCCACGTCAGAACGAAATCAATGTGCTCGCCGGCGGACACGGAGAACGTGCTGACACTCCGGTCGTTGGAGACCGACGTCTCGACCGTGGCGTCGGCGGTGAGATACGCCGAATCGGGGCCGGCGACGGACGACACCGTGCGGGAGCCGAGACGTCGCGTCCAGGGCTTGACTCTGCCGTTGTTGAATCGCAGGCACAGCTCTCCCTGCATTTCGGTGCGCCCGGATATTCCCTCGACGCGCCGGACGAGGCGCGGAGCGTCAGTGCGAACCGGCATGAAGTCCACTACTTTTACTGCACTGTTCGCTGTTTCCCAGACGGTTTCGAGTACCAGCGTGTCGGGCAGGTAGGCCCTCCTGCTGCAGACTTCGGCACCGGCCGGCGCAATGCGCCAGAAACCATTGAGTTCCGATCCCACGAGTGCGGCGAACCAGGCCGGTGAGTCGAAGCGCGGCACGCACATCCAGTCGATCGACCCGTTCTTTCCGACCAGCGCAGCCGTTTCAAGGTCGCCGATGAGGGCGTAGTCCTCGATCCGCGCGCTCATGGTGCGATGGTAGACCCATGCAATGCGAGGGTGCCACCGTGCTCCTTCGCGCACGCGGTCATCCATCATCGAATCAGGGTGGCAACGTCTTTCGTTGCCACGCGTTCACCGACTTGACCCGCGCCATTGCGCGGCGGACCCTGAATAGAGATTCCGCATTCCTGGGGGCGATCCCCTTGACCCACCACCCGATGCGTCGGTCCTCCGACCGACCGCGTCCTCGGGACCCTGGCGGTGCTCCGTGCCGACCGGCGGTCAGTGTGGTCGTCCTCGCCGGCTCCTGCGCCGACGTGCACACCCTCGAGGCTGACCTGCCGGGGTACGTGGAAGAGATGGTGCTGGTGCAGGACGACTCGCCCTGCACCCCACGCGCGTCCAACCGCCTCGCGGTGCGCACGGCTCCGGCCGGGAGCGCTGCGCCCGGTCTCGTTCCCCACGCGGGCCTTCTGGCGGCCCGGGGCGAGTACATCGTGCTGCTCGAAGCGAACTCGATGTCACCCAATGAGATACCGCACTACCTCCACTATCTGGAGATCGGATACGACTTCGTGAAGGGATCCCGCTTCATGGCGGGCGGCGAGAGCGCTTCGTACTCGGCTGTTCACAGGGCGGGCAGACGTGCCCTCCTGTCTGCGGCGAGACTTCTCTACGGCCAGCAGCTGACAGACCTGTGGTACGGATTCTGCGCTTTTCGCCGCAGCTTTCTGGATCTGCTGGATCTCGAGAACGGCAAGGCTGAAATGGGTCCCGAGATCGTGACCCATGCTCTGCACAACGGGCTGCGGATCGCCGAAGTTCCCAGCGTCGAACGCCCGCACCGCAGGTCCACGCCATTCCTTCGGACCGTGCAGGACGGAAGCAGAATCCTGCGGACCCTGATCGACGAGCGGCCACGGAATGTGGTGTGGCGGCACCTCTGAGTTCCCCCTGCGGTGCTTTTCGCCATTGCCGCAACTTGATCTCTCGCTCAGGTTGACGCGACAGCCTTCCCGGTTAAGGCTTGTTCCCAGTACCTGCTCCGCAGCAATTCATCGGAGATGAGTAGTCCCGTGCCTTCCCATGAGGCGAGCCGCTTTTCGGCGCACTTCGTCCCCCACCCGCTTCGCAGGGTGACGGACTGGCCTGCCGCCGGCCGCCGGGGGAATGTGCGTCCTGCGGGTCCTCATGAGCACGGGCGAGCCGGCAGGCGGGCCTCCGATCGCCTCGCGATCGCTGGCCGCCGTCAGGCGACCGTCGTGCATCGTTGCGCCACAGCGCGCCGTAAGCGCCCGCGCAACCGCCTGGCGTCAGCAGCCCGGCGCAGAGCGCCCGACAGCCCTTCAGGTGATCCAGACCCTGACCCACTAGATCTTCAGCACCGGCCTCCGCAGGCCCTGATCTCAGGAGGCGGCCGCTGATGTCTGTGCTGCCGGCGCGCTCCAGCCATGTTCCCGTCGAGCGGATTCCGCGATCGCTGGCTCGCCCCCCGGTCGACCTCGAGTTGATCGTCCCCGCCTACAACGAGTCCCTGAGGCTGCCGCGTACCCTGCACGCCTGTATCGACTACCTTGCGCAAAAGCCCTGGTCGTCGAGCGTGGTCGTGGTCGACAACAACAGTGCCGACCGCACCGTCGACGCTGTCGCCCACTACGCGGATGCAGCCGTGCAGGTCCACGTGATCGGCTGCAGCACCCGTGGCAAGGGTGCAGCTGTGCGCCGAGGCATCGCCACCTCCTCCGCACGGTTCGTCGGCTTCGCCGACGCGGACAACGCCACACCCATCAACACCCTCGACACGGTGATGGAGTTGCTCGTGGACGGCCATGCGGCCGTGATCGCCTCACGCCGTGCGGCGGGTGCGCGCTACGAGGTCGAGCAGTCGGTGCTGCGGCGCGGCGGTGGATGGCTCTTCCGGAGTCTGGCGAAGTGGTCCCTGCCCGAGATCGCGGACAGCCAGTGCGGGTTCAAGTTCTTCGACGGCCCGCTCGTGCGGGAAGTCTGCCAGGAGTGCCACGTCGACGGCTTCGCCTTCGACGTCGAGATTCTCGCCCATTTCGCACAGGGGGACTTCGACATTGTCGAGGTTCCCGTCAACTGGTCCGATGTGGCTGGTTCGACGTTCTCCGCCCGTCGGGACGGTCTGCGGTCCATGGCCGACCTCGTGCGCGTCTCCCTCCATCGCTAGTGATCATGGTGGTGACCACCCATGTCTGCCCTGAACCAACTCGCACGGGCCAGCATCCTGTTCCTCAACTGGCGGGACCCGTCCCATCCGCAGGCCGGCGGCGCCGAGGTGTACTGCCACGAAATCGCTCAGCGCTTCGTGGCAGCCGGAGCCGGTGTCACGCTCTTCACCGCGCAGCACCCCGGCTCGGCTTCGCACAGCATCGAACTCGGTCTGCGCACCATACGGGCGGGAAACACCTTCAGCGTCTATGCGGCCGCGGCGCGGCACATGCTGGCCAACCGCCATACCTATGACGCCGTCATCGACTTCCAGAACGGGATTCCCTTCTTCTCCCCGCTCTTCACCTCACGGTGGACCGCCGACGTCTGCGTCATTCACCATGTCCACCAGCACCAGTTCGACACCCGGTTCCGGTGGCCCGTCAACACCCTCGGTCGTGTGCTGGAGAAGCAGACGAGCCGTCGTGTGTACCGTGGACGGCCCATCGTGGTGGTGTCGCCCTCCACCCGGGAAGGGGCACGTCGCGAGCTGGGGTTCGAGAACCCGATCTACATCGTGCCGAACGGCGGCCCGGGCGTGGCCGAGGAGTCGAGTGCGATCGCCCCCGCCCCGGTCATCACGATCGTGAGCCGGCTCGTTGCCCACAAGCGCATCGACCTGTTCGTGAACGCCTTGCCGGCGCTGCTCCGTGACATGCCGGGCCTGCGTGTGCACCTCTGCGGCGACGGAGAGGAACGTGCTTCCCTCGAGGCACTCGCGGACCGGCTCGGGGTGTCACGGGCGATCGTCTTTCACGGGCACGTCAGTGACGAGCGGCGCCAGGCCCTTCTCGCGCAGGCGTGGCTGACCGTGGTGCCTTCCGTCGCGGAAGGCTGGGGCCTGACCGTCATCGAGGCGAACGGAGCGGGGACTCCCGCCGTCGCCTATGACGTGCCGGGGCTGCGGGACGCCATCCGTCATGGCCGCAACGGCTGGCTGCTGGCGCCGGGGACGGACCTGGCCGACGGGATCTCGTCGGCGCTGGGCGAACTGCGGTGGGAGGCCTCGCGTGCCGAGTTCGCCGAGAGGTGCCGGGCGTGGTGCGCCTCGTTCTCGTGGGACAAGAGCGCTGAACGTCTCGCTGCTGTGGTGGTGGAGGAGATGATCCGCAACCGCCGGCACCGGCGCTCGCGGCGCCGGCCCAACGACCTGGCCGTCAGTACCCGCTTCCACTCCGTGAACGCCGACGCTCTTGAACAGGTCATCAACACCTCACTGCGGCAGACGGACAGTTGGTCGCGACGGGGTGACACGTTCTCCCTCCTGCTGCACGGCTGTGACGAGTTGCGGGCGGTCAGTGCCCTGCGCAGGCTCGGGGTGGGGGACACGGTGCTCACTCTGGCCGGCGGGCAGGACGTTCTGGCCGGCTCAGAGGACGCTGACCGGTGACTGCGGTTTCACCGGACGCAAGCGTGGCCGTCCACGGCGCACGGTGGATCACCGTGTCCTCGCTCGTGGTCGGCGCGCTGAACTACGCCTATGCACTGCTGCTGATGCACATCCTGTCCGCGGAGGCCTATACGGTCTTCGCCGCCGGGCAGGGACTGGTCCTGGGGGTGGCCACCGTGGCGGTGGTGTCGATCCCCTGGGTGCTGGCCCAGGGTGTGGCCAGGGCTCGCAACGACGGGGAGAAGGCCGAAGCCGTTCGCTTCGCCACGGTGGTGGGCATTGTTTCGGGGCTGGTCGCCACCGCTCTGGTCACGGGCCTGGCCGCCCAGTTCGCGTCGCTGGCCAGCACTGTGGTGCTGGCCGCCGGCACTCTCCTGGTCTTTGTCACCACCGTCACCGTCGGATGGCTGCAGGGCACGGAACGGATGCGCACGCTGGCGTGTGTGACGGCCGGGGAGGCGGTTCTGAAGTTCGCCGTGGGCCTGGCGCTGGTCATGGTGCTGCATTTGAGCGACACCGGGGCGCTCACCGCGCTGGCAGCCGGTGCGCTGCCCTTTCTCATCTGGTGGCCGCGCCGCGTCGCACCCGGTACCCGACGGCGCCTGTTCGACGCGGCTGTGGACCGCCGCCTGTGGAGGCGGGCGGCAGGCATCGCCTCCGTACAGGGGCTCGTTGCTCTGCTGACTACGGCCGACGTCGTCCTGATCACGATTCTTCCCACCGACCCCACCGCAGCGGCCAGCTACCAGGCCAGCGCCATGGTCGGCCGTATCCCGCTCTTCCTGGGAAGCGCCATCGCCATGGCCTTCCTGCCGGCTCTGGCCCGGCGCCGGTCCGGCACGTCCCTCGCGACCAGTGCCGTGCAGATGTACCTCACCATGGCCCTGCCGTTCACGGCGATCTGTGTGACGGCGCCGGGGGTGGTCATCCACAGCGTCTTTCCGTCCGAGTACGCCCATGTGACGACTCTGCTCGTCTTCTGTTCGCTGTCCGGGCTCGCGGTGGGAGCTCTCACTCTCGCGGCGACGTTCTGTCAGGCAGTGGACGACTACGAGTGCCTCCGCGTGCAGTGCCTCGGCGTCGCCGTCTACGCGGTTGCGGTGGTGATCGGGTGGGAGACGGGAGGTGTCGTCGGTCTGGCCATGGGAACCACGGCGGGAACGATCGTTGCCACGATTCTGCTGGTGGTCCGTGTGGTGCGGCGGGGCGGTGTCCCGTCCCTGTTCAACCGTTCACTCCTGATCTCGGCACTGTCGGCCGGCGTGCTGCTGGCCGTGCGCCCGTTGCCGGCTCTGTGGCTGGTGGCAGCGATGGCTGTCGTGGCACGGGCTACTGTCCTCTTCTACCGGCACCACGCTCCCACGACCCCAGGAGCTGCGGCCGAGGTCGTCGACGGTCCACCTGCGCACGGGGCGACGGACCGGACGTCCGTTGCCAACGGTCAACCGCGTGGGACAGCAGAGCAGATGGTCTCATCACGGATCTCGTCGACGTCCGGGGGCGAGCGCCCAGGGCGGACGCGCGTGGTGGTCTCGGCCTACGACAATCTCTACGAGGGCCAGTACGGCGGCGGTGGTGCCGCTGTGATCGCGCGAGTGGCCGAGAAGCTGGCCGACGACTTCGATGTCACCGTGGTGACCGCCGGACCACGTGGTACGACGCAGACGCACGGCAGCGTGCACTACAGGCATCTGCCGGTCAGCTGGGCCGGGCCGCGGGCGGGGCAACTCCTGTTCCAGGCCATGCTGCCGTTCGCCGCCCGCACGACACCTCACGACCTGTGGTTGGAGAGCTTCACGCCTCCCTTCTCCACGAGCTTCCTCCCTCTGTTCACCAGGTCGCCGGTGATCGGCATCGACCAGGGGCGCAGCGGTGAGGCGATGTGGCGGAAGTACCGCATCCCGTTCTTCGTGGTGGAGCGGTGGGGATTCCGCTGCTACCGGAACCTCGTCGTCATGAACGAGGCCGACGCGGTGACGGTGCAGGAACTCAGTCGTCGGTCCAGCGTCCACGTCATCCCGAACGGAGTCGACGCCCGCCCGGTGGACGAAACCCGGCTGGGCAACGGCAGCCAGATCCTGTTCCTCGGACGCATCGACACACAGCAGAAAGGTCTCGACCTGCTCTTGGCCGCCTACGCCAAGAGCGAGAGGTCGTTGCCGCTGGTCATCGCCGGCGAGGGCACGAAGAGCGAGGAACGGCGTCTCGCCGGCCTGCTCGACCGCTTCGGTTCGCATGTCGTGCGCGCGGGCCGGGTCGGCGGACACCGTAAAGAGCAGTTGCTGCGCGACAGCGCCTTCGTCGTCCTTCCCTCTCGCAACGAAACCTTCGGCCTGTCGGCGCTGGAAGGGATGTCGTACGGAAAGCCGGTGATCCACTTCGACCTGCCGTCCCTGAGGTGGATGCGGGCCGGAGGCGCCGTCTGCTTGCCGCTGTCCGACACGGACGCGCTGGGACAGGCCATGGACCGACTTGCCGCCGACACCCGATGGCGCGGCCACCTGGGTGCCGAAGCACTCTCCACGTCACAGCATTTCACCTGGGAACGCATGGAAGAGAGCTATGCGGCACTGGCTCACAACGTGCTGGGGCATCGCGTGCCCGCCCGCGACATACCTTTGAGAAGAGATGGGGCAGACCCATGGCCACCGACCCACTGACATCGGCGATCGAAGACGGCACTCCCCTTGTCGTGCTGTCTCCCCACCTTGACGACGCGATGTTGTCGTGCGGAGCGCTGGTGATGCATGCACGCAGCCATGTACTCGTGACGGTCGTGACGCTGTTCACCGAAGCGGGCCCTCCTCCCTACACGCTTTCCGCCCGCCGCTGTCTGCGGCTGCACGGGTTCCGTGACGCCGCCCAGCTCTATGCCTCCCGCCGGGCGGAGGATCGCGCGATACTCGAGCGGCTCGGCGTCCGCTGGCATCATCTCGGCCTGGCGGAGGGGCTGTTCCGCCGCAAGCCCGCCGAGCGCACCCGGCGGGGGAGGCCATTCCGCCGCCTGCTGCCGGAGTCGACGCACGTCTATCCCACCTATCGGCACCATCTGGCCGCGGGCCGGATCTCGCGTTTCGACACCAGCATCCTCACCCGGATGATCTCTGTCCTCCAGCACGACTTCGGCCAGGAGGACAATCTGCTGCTGGCGCCGCTTGCCGTAGGCGGACATGTGGACCATCTTCTCGTCCGCACAGCGGCCGAGTTGAGCGGCCGGCGGGTGGGTTACTACAGCGACTTTCCGTACAACCAGTACGCCGGTGTCGACCCCGCGTTCTGCCTGCGCAACAACCCCCAGGTCTGTGAGTGGGACCGGGCGATACCCGACAAGGTGCCGCTCATCAAGGCCTACCGCACACAAGCGCATCTGGCCTTCCCTTCCGGCCGCATTCCCGAGGTGCCCGAGACATATCTGTTTCCGCGGAGTCCCTGATGGCAGGTGTCACTGCCGTTCGGCTGACGGCGCGGACCGCCCCGACGAAGGTCGCGGCGGCGCTGCGCACGCGTGGTGCCGCACTCGCCACGGCCCTGGGCGTGTTCGCGCTGACCTGCGCCGTGCGACTGGTGTACATCGGCCGTTCCTCTGACCTGTTCATCGACGAGCTCATCTACCGGGACGTATCCATCTCAGTGGCCCAGGGCGGCTTCCCGCGCACGGACGAAGGGCTGTTCTTTCTCCACCCGCCGGGCTACTTCTATCTGCAGGCAGCATGGGACTGGGCCCTGGGCACCGGCGCCGATCCGGTCTCGGACGTGCACACGGGCCGCGTGCTGAACTGCCTGCTGGCCGGTGGGACCGCCGTACTGCTGGTGCTGCTCGTCAAGCGGGCACGCTCTCTTCGCGCCGGCGCGGTGGCCGGTGTGCTCTTCGCACTCGACCCCTACATCATCCGGCAGAACGACCGCGCGATGCTCGACACCGCGACGATGATGTGGGTGCTCGCGGGCTTCTTGGTCCTGCTCCCGCTGGTCATGTCGGACAAGGTGGCTCATCCCGTCAGACGATCCGTGGCAGTCGGAGTCCTGTTCGGGCTGGCCGTCCTCACCAAGGACCACGCGGCGCTGATCACTGTTCTGCCCCTTCTTCTGGCTCTCGTGCTGAGGTGGGGGCCTCCCCGGCGGCTTCTGCTGATCATGATGTCCGTGGTCGTCGGCATGTACGCCGAGTATGTGCTGATCACCGCGGCGGCCGGTCATATGGGCGAGTTCTGGTATGCCAAGACGCATGGGGTGAGCCGATTGCTGGGGCTTGTCCAGGAGACGGGCTTCAATTCCGAGGGCACCCCGTCCCTGGCCGGCAGGCTCGCCTCCGAGCTGGGCAGCTTCGGCCCTACCTATGTACTGCTCGCACTCGGCCCGCTGGCCGTCGTCGTCCTCCTGAGGCGCGAGGACACCGTCTCGCGCCTGATGGGACTGTTCCTGGTCTCGGCAGGCTTCACGCTGGTGTACGCGCTGGTCGGTGGGACCCTGGAGGAGCAGGCACTCTATCTGCTGGTCGTGCCCAACCTCGTGGCACTGGCGGTGGCATTTCCCAGGGCGCCGTCGGGCGACCTCGCCACTCCGACACTGAAAGGCGTCCGAACGAGGCGGGCAGCAGCCGAGATGCTGAAACGCACCCGCGAGAGGCGTACGGCAGCCCTGGTGCTGACAGCCTGCGTCCTGGCGGCCGCCAGCGTGTCGTACGGGCTCAACAGGACCCAGCGCGACGACAGTTTTGCCCAACTGCGCTCCTACATGGCCGAGCACGTGCCCGCGGGCAGTGCCGTCGTCGCCACGGACTGGAAGGACACCCGCAGTGTGACCGGCTGGGCGCTCAAGGACCGCTACCGGGTCGGCCCGTGGGTGACCCCGCAGGAGCGGCAGCAGGCGAGGGCCCGGTATGTGGTGATCCCCTGGAAGCTGGTGGCGCAGGGTTACGGAGAGCTCGACATGAAGCAGGCCCGCAGCCTGAGCCGTGAGGGGCGACTGCTGCAGGTGACGCACGGGCAGATGTACGGCGATCTTGCGCTGTACGAACTGCCCCTTCCTTCACCAGGGTCGGGCAAGGGGGTTGTTCATGGCGGCTAGGACTCGCTTGCCGCGGGTGCTGCTCATGACCAGTGGCCCCCTGGACGGCCGGGGAGGCTCGGACATCCGCTTGGCCTCAGCTGTGGCACAGGCCCTTCCGGCGGTGGACTTCTTCTGGTTCGCGCGCTGGCCGACACCCGCCGCGGAACGCACGCTGCCGGGCCGCGGTCTGTGGCTGGTGTCGCTGGACGGCATACCCCACAGGCAGCAGCGCCTCCAAGCAGCGGTGCTCGGCGCCGCGGCGGCCCGCCGTGTCGACTTCGTGCACGCCGTGATGTCCATCGGCAAGGGTTTTCCCCTCTTCTCCCGGACCTGGACACCCCTGCTGGGCGGACGGCCGGTTCTGCACACGGTGCCGGGAATCCTCAGCCGCGATCTCCCGGCCCGGTCACGGCCCCTGGGCCGGACCGTTGCCCAGTCCGCCACGACGGCCGGCGCACTCGAGGTGGCCGGCTTCGGCCAGGTGATGGTGATCCCGCCGACCATTGCGCTGGAGGAATGGCCGATGGTGCCCCGGCTGTCGGACGGTACGCCGGTCGTCCTGTTCACCGGCTACCACGACGCGGACGGCGGTGCCCGGGATGCCGTGCTCGCCGCCTCGGTCGCCGTCCGTGCGGGTGCACGCTTCCGCCTGATCCTGGCAGTGCGGGCCCGACCGGGCCAGAACGGACGTGCCCTGGACGCCGAGTTGCTCGCCTTCGCGGAGCGACAAGGGCTCTCGAAGGTTGCCGTCCCGGGTCACGTGGCGGACATGCGGACCCTGATGGCCAGCGCGGACGTGCTCCTCTACGTCCCCCGGGTCTGCCACTCGGGCGCGGACGTCCCGATGACTGTTCTCGAGGCACTGAGCACCGGGCGGCCGGTCATCGTCAGCGATCACCCCCAGTTCGCCCCCCTCGGCGACACCGTCCTGCGCGCGCCCCCGGGCGATCCGCACCGTACGGGACACCTGCTGCGGCAACTGCTCGAGCGCCCCCACTGGTGGCAGGTGCTGGCCGAACGCAGCCGCGCCACGGTCGAGGAACGCTACAGCGTGGAACGCTTCCGGGCGCAGTACATGCGGGTGTACGAGGAGCTGCTGCAATGAGGCCATACCAACGCACGTTCGGGCTCTGGGTCCTGGTGGCTGCTGTCCTGTTCTTCTGCGCGTCGTGTACGGGCGGATCACCGGCGGCCGGCCCTGCTTCTCCCTACTTCGGAACTCTGCAAACCAATGCCCGTACGGCGGACCAGGAGCGCAGGAACGGGGTGAGTGTCGGCCATCTGAACATCATGTGGGACCGGTTCGAGCCGAAGGACGGCGTCTATGACGAGTCCTACATCCTCGACGTGCGACGTCAGCTTCGCGACTTCCAGGAGTCGGGCATGTTCGTGGAACTGGGACTGGGCCTCAATTACCCTCCTGCGTGGCTCTTCGGCAAGCATCCCCACGACGCCTTCGTCAATCAGTACGGCCAGCGGAACACCCGGACCCCCAACCTCGTGTTCAGCGAGGCGGTCCGTGACGAGGCCAAGGAATACCTGCGCCGGATCGACAAGGAGTTCAGCCTCCAGACCTTCTGGGCCGTACGGGCCGGCGTCAGCGAGTCCGGCGAACTGAGCTATCCGCTTCCGGTCGTGCCCGGGCGGCCCGAGTACTGGGGCTACGACACGAATGCCCAGAAGGCCGGCGATGCACCGGGCCGCCCGGCGACCGTCGCGGCGGCCCCCTACCCGGGGTGGCAACCCGGTCAGCCGGCCGCACGCGGCGAGCGGATGACCGGGCAGCGTGTGGAGCGGTGGTACAGCTGGTATCTCGCGTCCCTGGCCGACGCGGTGAACTGGGAGATACGCGAGCTCCGGGCCCTCGGGTTCACGGGTGTGGTGAAGGTACTGGTGCCGGGCACGGGCTTCTTCCCTGCGGACTATGCGGTCGCGGCGCGTGACCTGCTCGTCGGATCGAAGACCGACAGTCTGCTGGGTCAGGGCACTGCCTTCTACCGTCTCATCGGGATGCTCCGGCCGCGGCAGTCGGTGGAGATCACCACCACAGCACTGGTCGACGGGTCAGGATCACCGCGGGACAACCTGTGTGGCCCCCTGCCTGCCGACCAGGATCTTCTGCGCACGGGCAGTCCCTCCGTACAGACGTGGTCGTCCGCGCGCTGGGTGTCGACGATCGCACGGGCCAACGGCTTCGCCGTCAGCGGTGAGAGCGCCGGAACACAGATCCGCCGCTACACCCCCGGTGTCATGCAGACCGCGGCGCGGCAGGCGAAGTCCTGCCAACTGAGCGGCCTGATGTGGGCGTTCGACAAGGACCTGTACCTCGGACAGCGTGGTACGACCCTCAAGGACTACGCGGCCCTGATCCGCAGATTCTCATGAGGCCGTGGTGGCAGGTTTCCGCACGGCGGTGAGAAGGATCATCCCGTTGTCGCCGTAGTCCGGCAGCGTGAGGTCCTTGGGAACGCGGGTGACATCGAGCCGCTCCGCACGAGAAGAGAAGACGTCGGCGACGGCTCGCACGTCCACGGGCAGGGCGGGCCACACGGCGGAGTCCTTGATCCGATAGCTGGGCATGGTCTCCATGAACGCGGCCACGAGATATCCACCCGGGCGCACCGAGCGGATGCAGAGCCCGCACAGCGCGGCGAACTCCTCCGGATCTTCCGTGACGCTCTCGGCGACGAAGTGCATCGAGGCCAGGTCGTAGAAGGAATCGGGCAACGAGGCAGCACCGGCATGGCGTACACGGACCTTGTCCAGAGCGTCTGGCAGCGTGGCCGGCAATGCAGGATTGAGCGATCGGCACAGGGTGTAGAAGGGCTGCCAACTGGCATCCGGGCAGACCTTCTGGGCTCGCAGATAGGTGCAGTTGGCGCTGCTCGGCTCGAAGGCGTCGACGCTGACGGCGGCTCCCGCGAGGAGCATGAGGGGGTACAGGTTGGGCCCGGGACCCAGCTCCAGGCACCTGGCGAGGCTGCCTGGGGGGAACGGTGCGAAGAATGCCGAGTGGTGCCGGATGACCTGTGCGTCAGCGGCATGCAGCTCCCGGTAGTTCTCCCCCAGGTAGTTCTGGACCGGCCACCGGTCCCAGTCGGCGTCCGCATTCCGGCGCGGAGCCGGAGCGCTCTTCGCGCCGTGCTCCGTCATCCCTTCCCACCGTGGTCGCCGCCGCAGCCGGCCAGGCGCTGCTTCAGAGGGAACCGGTCGGCCAGTTCGGTGAGGACGGCGTTCAGTTCGTCGATGTGCTCCTCGGTGTTCAGCGCGGTGATCTGGATCCGGAAACCGACCTGGTCCCGCGGTACGAGGGGGTAGGCCGCAAGCGTGACGTAGATTCCGCGGTCCCACAGGAAGTCGCCGACGGCATCGAGGTCCCAACTGTCCGCGAGGGGTATCTCGATGATGGGCAGTCCGTCGGTGTTCGGGGTGTAGGCGTCCAGGTCTCGCAGATGGTCCAGAACGCGCTGTGTGCGGGAGTAGAGGACTTGACGGACGGCGTCGCCGCGTTCGTCGTTCACCCGCAACCCGGCACGCGCGGTGGCCAGCGCGGCGACCGGCACCGGCCCCGAGTACAGGTAGGGACCGGCGGCGACCTTGAGGTAGTCCTTGAGCTCGGGCGGTGCCGTCAGGAACGCCAGCAGGGACGAGTACGCCTTGGAGAAACCGCCGACCAGCATGATGCCGTCGTAGGACTCTCCCAGATGCTTGACGATGCTGTTTCCCCTGCTGCCGTAGGGGGAGGTCTCGTCGGGGCGGCGTTCCCCCACGATGCCGAAGCCGTGAGCGTCGTCGACGTAGAGAAGTGCGTCGTGCGTCCGGCAGAGCGCGGCGAGAGCCACCAGGTCGGGGAGGTTGCCGGACATGCTGTTCACGCCGTCGATACAGACGATGCGCGGCACGCCGGGGCGTGAGGCAGTGAGCATCTCCTCCAGTTCGCCGAGCTCGTCGCCGTGGAAGCGCTGAACCGTGGCGCCCTGCGCCCTCGCCACGACACAGCCGTCGTAGATCGTGCGGTGGGCCCTCGACTCCAGGAAGATCTCCCCGCCGTCGGCAAGGGCGGGGATGACCGAGCCATGAATGAGGGTGATGGTCGGCAGCAGCAGCGTGTCCGGCGCGCCGAGGAGCTCTGCCAAGTGCTCCTCGATATCCGTGTAGAGGGAAGGGGTGCCGATGAGCCGGGACCAGCTGGGATGGGTTCCCCAGCGCCGCACAGTCGGTGCGATGGAGTCCATGATCTCTTCGTCGAAGTCGAATCCGAGGTAGTTGCACGAGGCGAAGTCGATGAGCCATTTGTCGCCGCAGCGGATGCGGCGTCCGTGCACCTCGTCGATGACCGCGTCACTCATGGGACTGGACTTCTTGAGCCGTGCCAGATCCCCGATGTGTTTCTCGGTGGTCGCGACGGTGCGGGCCTTGGCCACACCACCGTCATGGGGTTCCTTCATGGGAAGTTCCGATCGGTCGTTGGCCTTTCGAAGGTATCTCTGCGCGTCCTCCGCCGTCATGGGGCGGGCGAAGAGAAAACCCTGGCCGAAGCGGCAGCCCATGGCCGTGAGCAGGTCCCGCTGGCCCACGTTCTCGATGCCTTCCGCAACGACTTGCAGACCGAGGACATCGGCGATCCGGACGATTCCTTCCACGAGCGCGACCTGCTGACCGTCCGTCACGATGTTGTCGATGAAGGACTTGTCGACCTTGAGGAGGTCGATCGGGAACTCCCGCAGATAGCTGAGTGACGAGAAGCCTGTCCCGAAGTCGTCGATGGCGATGGAGACTCCCAGGGACTTCAACGTGCGCATCGACGCGCGCACCTGCTCGTTCCGTCGCAGCAGCACGGATTCCGTCATCTCCAGGACGAGCGTTGAGGGATCGAGGCCGGAGATCTCGAGGACGCGGCGGACCTGGTCCACGAAGTCGGGAGCCAGGAACTGACGGGCCGACACGTTCACGTTGAGGCGTATGCCGTGCGTGCCCGTCGCCTGCCACCGACTCACCTCCGTGGCCGCCTGCTCGAGCACCCACGCTCCCAGAGGCACGATGTGGCCGGTCTCCTCGGCGAGACTGATGAACTCTTCGGGAGGGACGAGCCCGCGGGAGCGGTGCGGCCAGCGCACGAGTGCCTCGAAGCCGGCGACAGCGCCCGACAGGATGTCCACGATGGGCTGGTAGCGCAAGGTGAACGATCCGTCGTGCAGAGCGCCGTCGAGCCCGGACCTCAATTCGTGTTGCTCGACCAGCCCTGCGTGGAGCTCCGGCCGGTAGCGCTGCCACTGCCGCTTCCCCGCCGTCTTCGCCGCATACAGCGCGAGGTCGGCCTGCCCCAGCAGGTCCTCCGCCCCGTCATCGGCTTGTGCGGTGGTCACGCCGACGCAGCCCGAGACACTGATCGGTCCGCTGCTGAGGTGGAACGAATGCCCGAAGGACTGCACCACCTGCCCGGCCAGTCTCTCCGCGTCGTCCGGACTGCGTGTGCCCTCCATGAGAATGGCGAACTCGTCACCACCGAGCCGTGCCGCCGTGTCCGTCTGCCGCAGCACTCCCGACAGTCGACGGGCCACGGCCACCAGCAGTTCGTCACCGACGGGATGCCCCATCATGTCGTTGATGACCTTGAAATCGTCCAGGTCGAGGAAGAGGACGGAGGTGAGCGTTCCGTCGCGTCTGCCTCGGATGAGGGACCGCTCGATACGTTCCTGCAGGAGCACGCGGTTGGGCAGACCGGTGAGCGAGTCGTGGAAGGCCCGGTGGGTGAGTTCCCGCTCGAGGGCACGCTGCTCCGTCATGTCCCGCAGCGTCAGCACGACACCGTTCACGGTCTGCTCGTGACGCAGATTGCTGCATCTCACTTCGATGTCGAGACGCTTCTCGCCGCTCACCACGAGCCAGTAGTCGCGGACGTCCCGGACACCCTCCGACCGCACGCGGTTCAGTGCGGCGCCGACGCGGACATGGTCCTGAGCGTCGACCAGCCGGCGGAGAGGGGTCCCCGGGAGAGGCGCCGTACCGAACATGCCCTCCGCGGACGGACTCGCGTAGCTCACCACGTCGTCGTCGTCGAGGATGAGGATGACGTCCGAAGCGTTGTGCACCAGAGTGCGGAAATAGGCATCACTCTTGCGCCGGTTGATCTCCTCATTGAGCTTGAGCCGAGCCAGCGCCGCCGCGGCCTGGGCCGCGAGTGACTCGGTGGGAACGCCCAGTCGTGTGAGGTCCTTCTCGTGGCCGGCGACCAACAACGCACCCAAGAGCGAAGGAGACGTGCCTGGCGTCCCCACGAGCAGCGGGCAGTACAGAGCCTTCGGCAGGGGTGCAAGCAGCTCGGCGACCAGAGGACCGACGTCTGCCAATGCGAGCAGAGCAGGCTCCATCACGGGCGTACTCGCGCCCCGTGCCGCTCCCTCGCCATCCAGCTTCAGTGCGGTCGTCGGATCGGGCGCGGGGAGGTGTTCCAGGGTCCAGGCCCAAGGTCGCATCGATGTGGAAACCGGCCGCAGCTTCTTCCCATCGGCGACGAAGAGCACCACTTCGTGCCGCCCTTCCGGTCCGAACAGGGTGGTCATCGCCTCCTCGACCGAGCGCGCCACATCTTCGGGGTTCACTGCCCCGACCAGCGAAGCAGCGGCCTCCCGAAGACTGCGCTCGCGGCTCACCGACTTTCGATGCTCGGACACCAGCAGCCACAGCCGGGCCATCACCAGCAGCATCATCACCCCGGACAGCACCGCCGTGACCGCCGCGTCGCGGATGCTCCCACCCACCGTCTCTGCGAGCAGCACCATGGGCGCCACCAGGGCAGCGCCGGTCAGCATGGCCAGCCGCAGCTTGGTCGTGCCGAGCTCCTGCTGACGCACCGGTTCTGTCAACTGCACCATCGAAGGGTGCAGGGCCGCGAGGCCCCAGGCGGTGAAGAAGACGATCCACCCGATGTCCATGTAGGTGCCGACGGCCCACGTCCCGTTGAGCTGGAGGAGCCCGTACAGCACGTCCGAGACAAGAAGTCCCCCCGTGCCAAGGGTGAGCAGCTGGACGGATCGACCCTGGTGACCGCCGGCCGCCAGTAGGCGCGTGAGCATGGCGAGTACCAGAACATCACCGAGTGGATAGGCGATGGAGATCGACTTCTCCACCCAGGTCTGGCCGGCCGACATGGTCAGAGGGCTGATCAGATGTCCCCAGAACAGCAGGGCAAGGCCCAAGGTGAGAATCAGAGCGTCCAGAAAGTCGGCGAGGTCCCGGCCTTTGCACCGGTACCGGATGAAGCCGTAGATGCCGAGGGCGAACAGAGGGTATGTGGCGAGGTAGAAGACGTCGGCCACCGATGGAAACGGATTGTCTTCGTGGGTGATCAGCTGTATGAGGTTGTAGGCGGTGTCCCCGGAGGTGAAGGTCAGGTTCGCCGCTGCGAGCAGCAGCCAGGGCCAGACACGCGCCGGGCGGTGGATACGGACACCAAGGAGAACCGCTCCCACGCCGAGCAGACCCACCAGGGCCCACGCCACCACGTGTGCGGACGGCACCGTCAGATAAACGACAGAGGGCGGGATGACGCACAGCACGTAGAGGGTCATGATCCGCCGCGTCGACGCCGAAGCGCCTCGAGGGCTCGGGCTGATTTTCGCTGCACTAAAGAGGCTGGGCGGCAATGCTCCGCGCCACGCGTTCATCTTCACAGTGACCTGCCCGATGCGTCTCGCGAATGCGGGCTCCATTCGATGGTATGCGAGTCGTCGCCGGCCCGCCGCTCGCCGGAGGGCACCGCCTATGGGCCCTGACGCCCCCCCCGTGCACGGGATGTCAGGCTTTACGGCACGGCGGGCGGGGGGCGATGCGGGACCCCTACCATTGATGTCGGCGGGGTGCACCGAGTTGTGCTCTGGACACCGGAGTCAGGAATCCCTCGGCGCCGCGGAGGGCGGTGCTCCTCATGAACGCGGGGCGGGGAGGGTGCACCCGTGTGCCCGTGCCGACCGGGCGGCTGCCAGTTCTCGCTTTTGGGTAACCAAGCAGATGGCCAACCACGCCGCCGCATCGAGACATAGAAGCGTCAGGTGCATCGCTCCATGCGACCCAGCACTCGGCGCATCCCCGGAGCAGTCGGCTGGGCTTCCTGCATCAGCATCCCATTGCGCATCGCCCGTCCCTCCATTTCCTGTCCGTCATCCCGTGCGGCTTGGAGTGGCGGCCATACCCCTGTCGCCGGCCATACGGTCCGTGGCGCGGAGAGCCCTGGCTGACCCGGTGGCCACTTTTTTGTGGGTACTTGGCGGCGGATCCGTGCCGGGGGAATCTGAATACCGGCAGCCGGAGGGCCGTCGGCTCCGGGCGGGACGGGGGCGGCGGTCATTCGGAGGCTTGCCTGCTCACGGTGAGTTTCTCCAGGCGGCGGTGGCCCCAGTCGGACAGGGGTGCCAGTGCCTCGGAGAGTTCACGGCCGAACGTGGTCAGGGAGTACACGGTCTTGAGGGACAGCACGTCGTGCACCTCACGGTGGACGAGTTCGTCGGCCTCCATCTCGCGGAGCGCCTGGGTCAGGACTTTCTCGCTGAGGCCCGGCAGCAGCCGGCGCAGTTCGCCGGGGCGATGCGGGCCGGACTCCAGCGGCCAGAGCAGGGCGGTCTTCCACTTGCCGTCGATCACGGCGATCGCAGCGGTCACACCACAGACGTCCGGGTCCTGAGCACGACTGCGCGCCATCGTCATCCATCCATCTCTGTTTGCCAATATTTCAAGGGGAGTTGCCATGCCTTCGCACAGCGAACATTCTGCCGTCACGGTGCTCGGTCTGGGTCCGATGGGGCGAGCGCTGGCTGCCGCGTTCGTGGCCGCCGGTCGGGCGACAACCGTATGGAACCGGACGCCGGGCAGGGACGGCGAATTGGTCGGGCAGGGCGCGATCAGCACCCCGTCGCCCGAGGCCGCTGCCGCCGCCGGCGGGCCGGTAGTGGTCTGTGTCGTGAACTACGACGCCGCTGACGGCATCCTGCGGGCCGCCCCGGTCACCGACGCGCTCAAGGGACGCACCGTGGTGAACCTGACCGCCGACACCCCGGACCGGGCCCGGGACACCGCCAACTGGGCGGCCGCGCACGGCATCCGGTACCTGGACGGCGCGATCATGACGCCGACCACGACCATCGGCACGCCCGCCGCCGTGTTCAGTTCTGGTCAGACGTACTGCCGGACCCACTCCTGGCCGCTGCTCGCTGCGTCGGCGAGACGCATGGCACCTCGGGCAACGACGAGTTCCGCGGCTTGGATTCGGCCGAGGGTGCAGGCCCCCCACAACTCGGGTACGGCGTGACTGCGTGCCGTCGTTATGGCAGCGTCCCAGTAGCCCGCGTATCCGAGCGTGCCGCCGGCGATCCGTACCACGTCCGGGTTGAGGATATTGACCAGCGAAGCGATGGCGAGTCCGAATGCTTCCCCAGCAGCACGGACAATGCACTGTGTCCGATGATCACCAGTGGCGAGCGCGGCGTGGATCTGTTCCGGATGCTCGCCGACCGCGCGGACAAGCGCGCCACCTCCGGCGAGGTCGTCCAGCCGTTTGACACCCTGCGGCGTCGGCATGGGCATGCTGCCGATCTCACCGGCCCATCCCCGTGAGCCGCGGACGACACGTCCCTCGCACAGGTACGCCGATCCCACCGCGGTCCCGCAGACGATCACCGCAGCGGACGACGACTCGGAGAGACCGGCCGACTCTTGCGCGAGCGCGCCTCGGATGTCATTGACGAGCAACGGTGGGGCGCCGTCACTGTGCAGCCCCTGCCACCCTGTGAGCTGCGGCAACACGTCGGAGATCCTGACCCGGCCATTCTCAACGAGGCCGGGTACGGCGATTCCCAGAGCCGTCGGTTTCAGGTCTTGGTCGGCGAGGAAGGCCCGGATGGCAGTTTCGATGTCTGCAGGAGTGACCGAGAGACCCGTGGCCAGACGCCGAGTCAGCGGCGATTCAAGGTCCTGACCGTCCGCGAGCATGAGCATCTTGGTACCGCCGATATCGACACCTACTGCTGCATGCCGCATTGCCCCACCTCACGTCTTGATCCTGCACAGAAACTATCGTCCCGTCAGGAAGCACGCAGCGTTCGGTGAATCACGAGCGCCGAGAAAGGGCTTCCGCTCCAGCGGATGCCCTTCTCGTCACGAATCCGGGACGTCAGCGGCGCTGGGCGGCCAGGACATCAGTGGGCGCAGCTGCACGATCACCGGCCCCCTGCCAATGCCGGCATTCCCTGATGCGCCGACGAGGCAGGCGAGTTGCTACAGCTGGGGACGGACGAGCCTGCGCACCTGAGGCTCGCCGCGTCATCGGACCCGCGCACGCGCCATCGCGGACACCCGGCGAATCTCCAGCGGTGCGGATTCATTCGATGCAGCATTCGAGATCGTGGCACCATGAGCCTCATGACCACGAACCGAAAGGTCCATGCCGCGTAGGCGGCCAGGGCACATCCGAGCCGCGATCGATCGTCGCGTGCCACGAGGTGCAAGGCCAGTCATCGACGGCCTGTCTTCGCCTGCACTGTCCGAGATCTTCCGTCTCGAGCGCACCCGCAACTATCTGCAACCAGGAGACGTCAGCGCGGCCGTGTGCCTGTGGAACGACTACGTCCACCGTCCCGAGCGAGAGCTGTGGCACGACTACGAGTGGGGCAACGTGCACTGGTATTGCTGTGGGAACCCTTTCGAAGCCCGCGCTCTCCTTGGCAGGGTGATGCAGGCCATGTCCCCCCGAAATGCCCGCGAGCTCCAGCAGGTCACCAGTCGGCTTGACGCGGTCTGGAGCCTCCCGTCGCCTCCGTACGCCCCAGAAGGATGCTGAGGGACAAACTCAGGGCAGGAGAGGCCGGGTGGCCAGGCTTGTGGCGAACCGTGGTACCTACTACGAGCATTGAGCCTTTTGGTTGGTGCGCGGCTGGCAGTCAGCCCGGCGGCCACGGCGCCCAACGCGACGCCTGGACCAAACTCCCCAGCCGTCTCCTCCGTTCTGCTTGAGCGCTTGGACGGTGAGTTCACTCCACCGCACAGCGTGGAGCGCCTGTGCGGGCCCGTGCGAGGATCGCGACGTGAACGATCTGCACTTCCGCCTCGCCGACGACGGAGACCTCGCCACTCTTGTCCGCCTGCGCGACGACGCCGCCCGCTGGATGCTCGCCAAGGGCATCAACGGCCAGTGGCAGCCCGGCGAGCTGGACGAGGACTACTTCCGCCGGATCATGGCGAGCGGTGAGGTCTGGCTCGCCGAGACCGCCGACTATGTGGCCGGAGCCTGGGAACTGTGGTGGGACGATGAGGACGCCTGGGGACCGCAGCCACCGGTAGCCGGCTATGTGCACCGCCTGATGGTGGACCGCAGCAAGCTCAACCGGGGACGGGTCGGCGCCTGTTGCGAGCTGCGGAGCACCGCACCTCCGTGGCAGGGCGAGCGTTGGTGCGTCTGGACTGCCTGGCCGACAACGCGCGCCTGAACGCCCTCTACTTGGACGACGGGTATCGGGTCGTCGGCCACAAGGCGGGCAAGCCGCAGCCGGGCGGCCCGCCCAAGTCGTTCACGCTCCTTGAGAAGTCACTCGCCCGTACTGAAAGATGGGGCCGTGCTGCCTTACGTCTACCGCGTCACCAAATACAACCCCGCCGACCGCGACAAGCACGGCCACTACAACGGCCCTGAGGACACCGTCAGCGATCACGGCAAGGTCGAAGCCGCCTACCTTCAGGCGGTCGCGGCATTCGCCGGGGACACCGGCATCGATCACCTGGCCGTACGCGAACCGGGGGTCCCGTCCATCGCGCACGTCGGCGTCGAAAGTCCGGTGGATGGCTTCGGGCTGGACGGACTTTTCCCGTCCGGCCCGACCAGCTTCTACGACGGGGCAGATGTGCCGCTCGATGTCGGGCTGGAGCTGGTGCGGGTCATGCTGCGCGACAACGGCGCCTGGTGCCGGCTGGAGGTCGAGGACGCATTCGCCATCCACGTGGGATGGGACCAGTACCTCTACATCGGCAGCAGCCGGACTTGCGAGCAGGCGCTGGCCCGGACGCGTGCGCTCGGGCTGTTCCCAGAACGCCTGGATGCCTCCCCGTACGACATGGAGACCGATGACGAAGACGTCCAGCGGCCAGGCGACGACGACTTCTGGGCCGTTCTGCACAGGGCAGTCGCCTGCGGCCGCGCCGGGATCCTGGAGGAGACGTACCTCGAAGGTGCCTCGCGGTGGCACCACCTCACCCGCGACACCATCGACACCGTGCGCGCCGGACTGGCTCCCCGGGCCAGGCTGGCCGTATGGCCACCGCTGTCCTCCGACATTGACGCCGTCCTTGGAGACCTCCCCCCCGAAGGCCTCATCGAAGGCGTCTGGCAGGACATGGACGGCCACATCCACAGCGCCATCGCCGACGAGGACGCGTTCCCAGAGCTGGCCGCCCGGATATCCGGCGCGTCCGCTGCGGCGCTCTTGTCCATGTATGCAGATGAACATGTGCCGGTGTACACCGCTGTCCTGCCCGACAACGACGGCGTCGTACGGGCGCGTTGGCGGACCGATCCCACTCCGGGTGACCGGGAATGGGCCTTCCGCACGGCCCTTCGCCCAGGTCAGGTCGTCACCGGTACGGTGACCTGCATCGCCGACTTCGGTGTCACCTTCGTGGACATCGGCGGCTGCGAAGCGATGATCAACATTCCCGAGCTGTCATGGCGCCCCATCAACCACCCCTCCGACGTCATATCCGTCGGCCAGGTGATCAACGCCGAAGTTCTCGGCATCGACGCGGTCTTTGAACGCGTATCGCTCTCCCTCAAGGCTCCGCACGAAGATCCGATGCCGCTGATGACCGGGCAGATCGGCCGGACAATCGTCGGCCGTGTCACCAAACTCGTACCGTTCGGTGTGTTCGTCCGCGTTGAAGAGATGGAGAACGGGCTCGAGGGGCTGGTGCACAACTCCGAACTGGCCGATGGGTGCCCGGACCGTCCTCAGCCGGGAATCCACGTTGGTGACGCCCTACAGGTCATGATCCTCGACGTCGACCCGGTCCAGCGCCGAATCACCCTCTCCCACCGGCGAGCGATCTCGGAGGTCTGACCCGAGCCGTACTGCTCTCACAACCCCCGAGTGCTATTCGGTGACCGACGGAGCGCCGCACGGCGGGCGCGGTCAACGATGTTGTTGTCAAGGCCGGCGCGTACAGACAGCCGGACAGCGTCTGCCGAATTGGCGGCGAGCGAAAACGCCGCGCACGACGTGGACGCCGGCCGCGAGGCACGCCGACGGGGCCCGGCGGAAGGTGCTACTCCGCAGGACCCCGGCGCTTGTGCAAAGGGGGATGTCAATCGGCAGGGACGTCTTTCGACTCGGCCTGCAGGGCCCCTGGCTGGATCTTCTCGTCAGGTGCGCGCTCGCATCACCGAGAAACCGTGCAGGGTGCGGCTGTTAGAAGTAGTGTTTACGCCCGCCGATCGCGCGCCCGCTCGCGCCGAGGATCCACAGGACCGCGCCGACCACGACGAGCACGCCGCCGACCGTCGTCAGCAACGAGACGCCGACCAGCAGGCCGACTATGAGCAGAATGGCGCCCAGGACAATCATTTCAATTCCGATCTCACGTCGCTTCGGTGCGTGCAGGCCCTCGACTCCTCAGACCTGCAGCACCCTCGTCCCGCCCCGCTCCGTAACCCGGGCCAGGTGAGATCCCGGTCGGCCGCGCAATCGGCGGCCGCTGGATCCCTGTCGTGCTCGCTCCGTGTGCCCCGCTCTCGGTCACCCATGCACGCGGTACGACGAAAGCGGCTCTCCACGGGCACCCTGTTACCGCGGCCGCCCCCCTTCGTACGATCGCTGGTGTCAGCGCAGCCACTGGTCCTGGTCCGCGGGTGGTACAGCTTGACCGCTTCGGGAAGCTTGTCGAACACCAGACACCGGTACGTGGCGTCGGATGCCTCGCCGTCGTACGCGAGATGCGGTTCCCCCCGCAGGACCTCCAGGTCCAGCCGGCGCACCTGGGGGTCGTGACACGCAGGGTTCCGGTCCCAGAGCATGACTGCTTCTGCCCGAAAGCCTCTGAGCGGCATTCATTCGCTCGGATTCCGTGCCTGCGGGAAGACATGACCCCTTATCGACCAGGAGGGCGCCCCCGACCTTGCCCACGAACGAACCGACAACGCTCCTCGCCACAACTGCCACTCGCACGGCGGCCAACTCGATCCGCCCCAGGAATGTCCCCGGGCGTCTCAGAGGGCCGGGCGGTGGGGTGAGCGCCGCATCGAGCGCACCGCGAGGTACAGCACGTCCGCGACAGCGAGCAGGACGCCGGCGGACAGCAGGTAGAGCATGCCGTCGACGGCCGCGCCGATGACGATCAAACCGATTGCTGCGATGAGCAAAGCCAGGAAGAGAACCATGGGGGTGCTTCCGCAGAAGGAGTCCGTCCGCGCAGGTTCGCGGTTGGTGTCTCGAGGCCGGCAAACCGTGGCCGGGGCCGAGCCCGCTGTCGTGTCAGTGGGGAAGACGGGCCACGGTTCAGGCCGCTACCAGTAGTGCCGACGTCCGCCGACGGCGTGTCCCACAGCTCCCAGGATCCACAGGATGACGCCGATGACGAGCAGAATGATCCCGATGGTCCACAGGATGCCGACGCCGACCACGAAGCCGACCACGAGGAGGATGACTCCGAGGACGATCATGATGGCCTCCGATCTCGCAGAGCTGGCCGATCACACTCCATCGTATTCCCGGGCGCTCGCGGCCGGTGGCTTCGGCAGCCGGGCAGTCCTACCGTGGAGGCATCAGCAGGTCCCGGGAGCACCTCTTGTTCGACATCCGCGGGCTCGGACACCTAGCCGCCCTGCGATGACGTAGTACGCGATGTGCCGTGACGACGGCGCCGCCCTGTTGTCTTGCTAGTGACCGGCATTTCGGGGGCCCGGCTGCAGGAAGGTGTTGCAGGTGGCATCGACTGCCGATATCGGCTCACAGCCCGTCCCCGATGTACGGGAAACGGGACTGGACGATGCCACCCTGGTGGTCCGCGCCCGTGACGGCGACATCCGCGCCTTCGAAGTGCTGGTGCTTCGCTACCAGGGCCCCATGTACCGCTTGGCGCTGCGCATGCTCGCAAGTCGAGGCGACGCCGAGGATGTGGTGCAGGAGGTGTTCCTGACCGCCTGGCGGCGCCTGGGCCAGCTACGGGACAGCGCCGCTGTTGTGGGCTGGCTCTACCGGATGACGACCAACCGTTGCCTGAATGTCATCCGGGCACGCCGGCCCGTGACCGACACGGACCTGGACGCTCGCGAATCGGGTGATGCTGCCGGATCGCCGGAGGGCGCGGCGCAGACCGGTGCCCAGCTGGTGGCGCTCTCAGCCGCGCTGCAGCACCTGACAGCCGAACAGCGCGCCTGCTGGCTTCTGCGGGAGGTGCACGGGCGTTCCTACGAGGAGATCGCGAGAGCAACGGGCGCGACCCGGACAGCGGTCCGCGGACGCATTGCGCGGGCTCGAGCACAGTTGGCGGAGGTGATGGCTCCATGGAAATGAGCGACGCTCAGAGCTCCGTGCTGCCGTGCGGCCGCGGAATCGAGACGCTGTGGGAGCAGCACGACCCCATGGACGACCAGGTGACGGACGGCCATGATCCAGGTTGCGAGTACTGCGCTGCGGCCAGGCAGAGCCTGGCCGTCCTGAGGGAAGTGACGGGCGAGCTGGCTGCGGACGCGGCCCGGCCGGCGCCCGGCTTGACGGACAGGATCATGTCCGCTGTCCGGTCCGAGAGGGGCCGCCGCCACATGCTGGCACTGCCCACTACAGAACGCGGGCAGGTGCGGATCAGTGAACAATCGGTAGCTGCCGTGTTGCGGTCCGCCGCCGACTCCGTCGACGGTGTCCGCGCGCGACATTGCCGTGTCACCGCCACCGCGACGGACGGCACCGTGCAGGCAGCACTGAGCATTGCCGTCAGCTACCGCGGCTTCCACGCCGATGCCGTCGGGGAAGTGCGCGAGCGAGTCCGGTCCGCCGCCGCAGCGAGGGTCGGCCTGTACCTCGTCCACCTGGACCTGGAGGTGGAGGACCTCTACGACGACTGACATCGCCGGGATCAGGCATCCGCATGTTGAACACGGCTGAAGCAGGGCAGGTGCTTGCCATGGGAACGCCCCTCCCAGACGACGGGACCACAGCTCCCCACGCCGAGTGGGTGATCGCGGAGCAAGTGATCGGCGCTGTCACTGCTCATGCAGCCTCTCGCGTCGCCGGGGTGGTGCGACTCGAACCCGGCCTGGCCGGCCTCGCCGCCCAGGCAGCCCGCTCGGCCCGCCAGAAACTCCACGGCCTCGCTCCAGCCCCGACCGAGGGCGTGCGCGTGAGGGTGGACCGGTCAACGGTGCCACCCGTCCTGCGGGTGTCCGTCGACCTTGTCACCTCGGGGCAGGACCAGGCTGCGGCTGTGGCGCAGGCCGTGCAACGCCGGGTCACGAGGGCGGTCGTCGACGCCACGGGCCTGACCCCGCAGTCCGTCAAAGTGTCGATCACCGACATCGACCCGCACGGGGCCGGCGCACCGTGACACCACGAACGGACACGACGCGTTCTCTCCTGGCCATCGTCGCCGGGCTTCCGGGCCTGCGTCCGGCAACCCCCTCCACCACCCACATCGGCTCGCACGTCCCCTGGAACCTCGACGCGCTGGCTGTCACCGTCGGCGACGATCTCATCGAAATTCGTCTCGTCGCACTCGCCCTCCCCCTCCCTCCGCTCCTGCGGCAGGCCGAGGCCGCTCTCCATGCGGCCGTGCAGGAGACCCGGTGGAAGGACGCCCGAATGCGCCTGGTCGTCACCGACATCGATGCCGCCGCCCTCCCCCTTCTCGATCAGACAGATTGACGACGAGACTTCAGGCCGTGACGTTCTGCCCCGCCTCGGGTCCTACCAGTACGACGAGAGCAGCACCGCCTCGTCCATCAGGAACCCCGAGGAGGGCATCATGAAGATTGCCGATCACTCCACATTCGCAGCCGGAGACACGGACAAGAACGCCAACAGCCCCACAGCAGCTTCCCGAGGCCAGGACTCCGAGCAGGATCGGGGTTCCACCACCATCGCCGACGTCGTCGTTCAGAAGATCGCCGGACTTGCCACCCGTGAGGTACCCGGCGTCTACGAGCTGGGTGGCGGAGCATCACGCGCGTTCGGCGCGATGAAGGGGCGGATCCCCGGCGCCTCCGCGAGTGCCGGTCAGGGCGTATCAGTCGAGGTCGGTCAGAAGCAGGCAGCCATAGACCTGCAGCTCCTCGTCGAGTACGGCGCGTCCATACCCGACCTGTCCCGCGACGTCCGCAACAACGTCATCGACACCGTCGGGCAGATGACCGGGCTGGAAGTCGTCGAGGTCAACATCAACGTCAATGACGTCCACCTCCCCGGTGATGACGGAGACGGCAGCGACCAAGGCAGCACCGACCGCGTCGAGTAGAACCGTGCCGCGGCAATGGCACCGTCGCGCTACGAAGTGCCTGCGAGTTCTCGAGCCCCCACGCACCGCCCTCCCACCCCCCGCTGCGTCATGCGGCACCAAGGAGTATTGACATGACGTCCACTCAGATTGGGCTGCTGACGGGGCTCGTACTCGGCATGGCTGCCGCGTTCGGCGGATTCACAGCCTTTCTTGCCGTCCTCGTTCTCGGGACGATCGGATTGCTGGCAGGACGCTACCTCGACGGCGGACTCGACTTCACCCGGTTCACCGGTCGCGACAGGTCCGACATTCACGAACGCCGTGATCACCGTGTCAGGTGAGGTCGGTATCAGCACGGCTCAACGAGGCAGCACAACGATCTCCGAGCGGGCGGTGGAGCGTATCGCCGCTCAGGCGCTGGGCGAAGTCCCGCACATCGGTGGAACCGCCGGCCGGATCCTCGGTGTTGCCGTCACCGGCGAGCATGCCGACCGTTCCGCAGATGTCTCCGCACACGTCCGCGACGATGACACCGCCGAACTCGACATCCGACTGTCCATCGACTATCCGCAATCGGTCGCCGGCACCGCCCAGGCAGCACGGGCCCACATGCAGCGCCGCCTTGCGGGGCTCACGGGCCTCGCAGTGACACGGGTCGACATCACTGTCACCGCGCTGCACCTTCACCACTCCCCCACCAGGAGTGTCCAATGAAACGCAGGCCACGCCGAACTGTCCCCGCCATCCTCACGGCGCTGGTCGTCCTTGCCGCCTGCGTCCTGACGTCCATCGTCACCATTCAGATGATCATGGGCGTAACGCCGCTCATCAGCTACCGATCCATCACCACATCACTCGCCGACACTCACTGGAACGACACCGCCACCCTCATTGCCGGCGGCACAGCAGCTCTGATCGGACTGCTCATGCTCCTCGCAGCACTCCTGCCCGGCAGACCCCTCGTCGTGCCCCTGGCCGGCGACCTGGACGCCGGTGCCTCCCGGCGCAGTCTGCGCCGCACCCTGCAAGACGCAGCCAGTCGTGTCGACGGGGTGCGCAAGGCGAAGCTGAAACTGACCCGCCGCACGGTTGTGGCCCGCATTCGCTCCGACCGGACCAACACCGCGGGGCTCACCGAAGCCGTCCGCAACGTCCTGGACCGGCGCCTTGACCAGGTCAGCCCACTCCCCCGGCCGGCAGTGAAAGTCAAGCTCCATGCGGCCAGGAGCGTGTCATGACCAGCCGCAACCGGCCGGCCCGCCTCAACCGCACCCTGCTGACCATCCTCGGTCTCCTCCTGCTCACAGCCGGCGCCTTCGCCCTGGCGCGTCACTACGACCTCCTCACCTCTCCGGAACCGGGCGCCGCCCTCATCCCCGCCACGGGCAGCCCGCCCACCTGGGCCCTGTGGGTGACCGCCCTGGTATCGATCACGATCGGTCTGCTCATGCTGCGCTGGACAGCCGCTCAGCTTGCGCGCCGCCCCAAACACCACACCTGGCACCTTGAGCAGAACCCCCAGCAGGGCAGCACCCAACTCGCCACGGACACCGCAACCGTCCCGTTCCTCAGCGAAATCACCACCTACCCGGGTGTGCACGAAGCGCACGCCACGATCGCCGGGGCCCGCCGGCACCCCACCCTCGCCATGGTGATCAGCACCGAACAGGGCAGCGACCTGACCAGCATCGGCCGGCACCTCACCACCGACGGCCTGCCCCGGCTCCGTCAGGCACTCGACCTCGAGACCCTCCCTGTCAGCGTCGAATACCGCTTCACCACCCACAGCGCCACCCGCGCCCACTGAGCGTGCACGCGATCCAGGGCGGAGATGACGTGCCCCGCTCATGGCTTCGCAGTGGTACGGCCCTGTGGGCCGTTCCTGTTGGGCGCATCGCACGAACTGTCCGTACCCAGCTTCAGAAGGACGACAAATGCGGCAGCGAGGTTGGTTTCCGAAAGGGCTGACCGGTTACTCGCCCGCTATGAATGAATCGCCGGAGCTCGTTCACCGTGCCGATAGTGCAGTAATGCGGAGTGTGCAGCGAATCCTGCCATCGTCGTCCGGCCCGGGCAGAATCCTCAAGGCCATGGACCGCCTGGAGAATGCTGCCGCACTTGACGGTGCTGTTGACCGGATTCGCAGCATTGTCCAAGCGGCCCCTTTGGGACGCGCCAGAGATGTGCTGCACGGGCGGTGGCTGGGCCACCCCGTCCACCCGCTGCTGGTGCAGGTGCCCATCGGCACGTGGCTCTCCGCAGCGGTCCTCGACCTGCTTCCCGGACAGAGGCGGGGAGCACGAGCCCTGGTCGGGGTCGGTCTTGCCGCCGCCGCGCCCGCCGCCATAACAGGCTGGGTGGACTGGGCAGAGCTGCAGCGTCAGCAGAAGCGGGTCGGGCTGGTACACGCGGCGGCAAACGCGACAGCAGTAGGGCTGTACGCGGGATCGTTCGCCGCCCGGACAGCCGGCCGGGCCACTGTGGGCAAGGCCCTCGGCTTCGCAGGGCTCTCCGTGGTGAGTCTCGGCGGGGCGATCGGAGGCCACTTGGCCTACCGGCAGGCATCCGGCGTCAATCACGCCGAAGCGGTGCCTCACCTGGTGGAGCCGGGATGGCACGAGATCGGTGCAGTCGCAGATCTCCCAGTCGGCCAGGCAGTCCGGCGGCACGTCGATGACGTACCGGTTCTCGTCGTGCGCGAGAGCGGCAACCGCGTCCACGTACTCGCCGACTCCTGCAGCCACATGGGCGGCCCGCTGTCGCAGGGAAGCATCGAGGACGGATGCGTGCGCTGTCCCTGGCACAACAGCATCTTCCGCCTCCAGGACGGCTGGAACGTGCGCGGCCCCGCCACCGCGCCACAGCCGGCCTTCGACACCCGCATCACCGGCGGACTCGTCGAGGCACGGCTGCGCACCTCAGAGATGGAGGCCAGCGGCGACCCGTCGCACGACGCCGCTTGACAGAAGCAGCGTGAGCAAGGGAGGCGATACGTGCCTGGGCCAGTTCCTGGCCCAGGCATCTCTTGGCCGAGCGCATCTCGATGATGGTCCGCTCGCGGTCATCGAGGCGCTCGAGCAGCAGGGGCCAGGGAGTGCAGGTTCTCGAACTGCCCCATCGCACTCCGCAGGGCAGCTTCAGTAAGCGAGGCTGGCATGGATGGTCTTACCCGCGCCGGCCATCCGAGTGATCGTGATGGCTTCGGCGAGTTTGCACACCAGCAGCCATCCGTAGCCGCCCTCTTGCCCACGCTGCGCAGAGGGAAGAACGCGGGGTAGTTCATCGCTGCCATCGCGCACGCTGATCGCCACATGCCCCGGGGGGACAGCAATGCCGAACCCGGCCAGCCCGCCGGCATGCCGAATCGCGTTGGTGACCAGCTCGGACACCAGCAGCTGACAGTCATCGACCACCTGCCGGGGCAAGCCTGCCAGCGCCTTCCGGGTCAGGGCCCGCGCCTCTGCTGCGGATGCGGGCGTCAGATCACGCAGGTCGGGAATGGAGTCGCCCGGGGCCGACCCTGTCCAGTCGTGTTCCTTCATCCGCCATCACTCCATGCCAGATCGTTCCTTACCACTCGAGTGCCCACCCGGCCCCATGCCACACAGCCACTCCCCCGGCCGGACACGTGCGTGGCCCTGCCGTCCGCCGCGGTCCGGGCACCGCCACTGGGGCTTGCGACGGGAGCGGACCCGTCGGTCTTCCAGCGGTTGAGCTGGGATGCCACCTCCCCTCACCCCCTCGTCAACGACGCGGGGCACGGCAGGCGCACGGGATCCCAGTCCGGCGGCTGTCCGCCGCACTAGCATGCGTTCCATGCCGGACGCCCTGCCCCGCCCCGAGCCGTTCACCCCTCAGACCGACCCCGCGGCGCTTGAGGACCTCCGCGCGCGGCTGCACGCGACCCGCTGGCCGGATACTCCCGAAGAAGCCGGGTGGTCGCTCGGGACCGACCTCGCCTACCTCCGCGAACTCGTCGCCTACTGGGCGGACGGTTTCAACTGGCCGGCGCAGGAAGAGGCGCTCGCCCAACTCCCTCGTTTCCGCCTCCCGCTCGGCGGCCTGGGGATCCACTTCGTACACGCGCGGGCTGTCGCGCCGACGGGGCCCGTGCTGCCCTTGGTTCTCAGTCACGGCTGGCCGGACTCCTTCTGGCGCTACTCGAAGGTCATCCCCTTGTTGGCCGACCCGGGCGGGCACGGCGGCGATCCCGCGGACGCGTTCGACGTGGTCGTACCCGATATGCCGGGCTACGGGTACTCCGACATCCCCACCGGCTCGCCCCTCGACTCCATCGCCGTAGCGGGCCTGTGGGCGCAGCTCATGGAGATCCTCGGCTACGACCGGTTCGGTGCCGCGGGCGGGGACATGGGCAGCCATGTGAGCCGCTACCTCGCGCTCGACCACCCCGATCGAGTGGTGGCCGTCCATCGCACCGACGCGGGTGTACCTGTCTTCTCCGGCGACCCGGCGGATCTCACACCCGAGGAGCGCGCCTGGCTCCAAGGCGCAGCGGCCTGGGGCGGGGCCGAGGGTGCCTACGCCGCCCTGCAACGCACGAAGCCCCAGACCGCATCCTTCGGCCTCAACGACTCGCCGGCCGGGCTGGCAGCGTGGATCGTCGAGAAGCTCCGAGCGTGGAGCGACTGCGACGGCGACATCGAGCGACGCTTCACGAAGGACGAGATCCTCACCAACATCACGCTCTACTGGCTCACCGAGACGATCGGCTCGTCGATGCGCATGTACCGCGCGAACGCCGCGATCCCGCCGGCGCAACACGCCCGCCGCGTCGAGGTGCCGTCCGGATTCTCGCTCTTCCAAGGTGACGTCGTCCGGCCGCCGCGGGCGTGGCTCGAGCGCGCCACCAACGTCGTGCGCGTGACAGAGCCCGCGCGCGGCGGGCACTTCGCGGCGTTCGAGGAACCCGAACTCTACGCGGAGGAGTTGCGCGCGTTCTTCCGCCCTTACCGGACGGCGACGAGCTGAAGGGCGTCGCCGTCCGGACCGCGCCACCGTCAGGCTCCGGCCGGCCGACATCAGTCGCTCATGCATGAGGCCGGCGCTCCTCGCAGGACCTGAACGTCGATCTCTCCTGCGCTCGTGTCCGGCTGGCGAGACGACGGGTTGGGGGGCCAGCGCTCAGGAACCGGGGACCCATCGCGTCGTGCCGAAGGCGTGAGTGACCCACGCTCCGGCGCTGTTCTTGTGGTACAGGTAACCCTCCACCCACATCGAGTACCTGCGGCTCATCATCGGCGTGTAGCAGGTGGTCTGACCGGCCTGAACGTGTTTGTTGCCTCCTGCGGTGTCGCAGCTGAAGGCGAGTGCGTGACTGCCGTTGGGTCCGGCGCGGCGGATCAGTGCGTTCCCCGACTCACCGGCGCTGAGCTTGGTGCCGAAGTTCACGAACGCCCACGCCGTGTTGCATCGCAGGTTCCAGCGGAACTGGATGGTGCCGTAGACGGTGTCGCCCCGGACGATCTCCTCGGTGTCGTGGATGGTTCCATCGGAGTTGCAGGAGCGGCCGTTGATGACTTTGTAGGGCGACTGGCCGTTGTACGGGTCCGCGGTCTCGGCGGCCTGAGCTGGGGACACAAGCACCAGCAGGGGTAAGAGGGCGAGCAGGACGAACAGGGATCTCGGCTTCATCAGGTCTCCTTTGCGCGGCATCGATCCAGGACCTACCCAGTTTCAGCGAGTCCGCATCCCGGACCAACTCCCCCGCCGACAGTCGCGATCAGCTGCTTCCTGTATTCGGTGGGCATGGGCCCGGTCATTGAGCTGTCGCCCCTGCCTTGGCCTGCAGGCGCCCGGCACATGCCACCTGAGTACGGCTCATCCGCCGGATCAGCATCCAACAAGTCATGTGGCCTGATCCTCACCCCGTTGACGCCGTTGACAGGGGGAGCCGACGGCGCCCCGCTCGTCGAAGCCACGGGAGCCTTTTCTGTACCGCAGGACGCAGCCGGTGAGCACTACGGCGGCCGCGACGGCGTAGGCCGCTGTACCGATGACCTCCGGGTCGCCGCCCGCATGCGCGGTGACGTACTTGGCAGCTCCTGCCGCGGCCACAGTCAGCCACTCCCAGCGGCCGTCCAGGGCCACAAGCGCGACGAGCAGCAGCGCGTACCAGGAGTATCCGGGCGTCAGGAGAAGGAATGCCGTTCCGGTGACCAGAAGTGCGCCGCTCCAGGGCCGACGCTGATCGCCCCGCAGCATCACCCACGCGACCACGAACAGCATGATCAGGGCAACCGCAGGTGCCGCCCAACTGTCGGGCAGCACCAGTCGCAGCAGGGCGTAACGGTTGCGGGCGGACGCGTCGCCGTAGCCCTCCTCCTCGACGTAGCCGGTCAGATAGCCGAGGACCGAACCGTCGGACAGCAGGACGTACGGGAGATAGGTAAGAGCGACGACGGCCGCCGCGGCCAGCACGATGGCGGCGTCGCGGACTCTACGGACGCCGGAGAGGGCGCCCGGCAGCAGAAGTGCGGGCAGCAGCTTGGTCGCGACAGCGGCGCCGAGCAGCGCTCCTCCGGCAGCACGATGTCGCGCGACGACAGCGAGACCGACGACGCCCAGCAGCACGCCGAGAACATCTGCGTGGGCATTGTTGACCGCTTCGAGGGGCAAGGCCGGGCACCAGGCCCAGTAGGCCGCATCGCGCGGATCACCGCGCCGGCGCAGCACCAGAAGGAGCGCGCCGGTGACCGCCACGGACAGCAGGGCGCCACCCGTCTGCAAGGGCTTGTGCCGGGCGCCGTCCGGGGAGAGTGCGTGGACCAGGAAGAAATAGCCTTCGGCGACCGGCGGATAAATGGTGTGGACGGCCGGCCGGTTGAGTCTGGTGCAGTGGACCTCGCCGGCCGGGCCGGGGATCCTCGCGCGTTCCGGGCCCGCACATCCCGCCCCCGTGGGGAAGAGCCAGGGGTCACGCAGCCGCGTGAGGGCGGGGTCGGCGGGCGTGTAGTCGTACGGGGAGATGCCGGCCGCCTGCACTCGTCCGTCCCAGGCGTAGCGGTACGAGTCGCTGCTGGTGCGCGGCGGAGCAAGGAGACCGGTCGCGGCGACGATCACGGAACCGCCGAGGATGAGTGCCATCGCATGGCGCACGGGAGCCTTCCTCAGGCACCACACGGCCGCGGCGAACAGCAGCCAGCAGATCGCGTACCAGCAGGCCAGGCCGGCGGAATCCGTGTAGTAGCCGTCGTAGCAGACCGTCACGGCGAGCACGGTGGCGAGGGCGGCCAGCAGCAAGCCGGTGGCGAGTGTGCGCGGGCTGATCACGCAGTTCAGCGTGCCAGGCGACGCCGCCGGAAAAGGGCTGTCGGCGCGTGGCGTCAGCGATCCGTAAGGTGTCGAAGCCACCTCTGAAGCCCCCTGCGGGGGTGTGATGGAGACATGAGACTGCGATCAACGGCACCGGCGTGCGGTGGCGTCCCCTCCTTCAGGAACCGGCTGCGTGGGTTCACGGGACAACTGCCGTCCCTCCGGGTCCGGTTGCCGATTTTCACAGGGCGGCTGCACGACCCGCGTACCGCGACGGCCGTCGGCCGCTGGCTGGGTGTTGCGATCGCGGTGTGCTTCGTGACCGGGGTGACCAGCCACTTCCTGCAGCACCCGCCCAACTGGCTGCAGCCGCTACTGCCGCCACGCCCGGCCTGGGGGTACCGGCTGACGCAGGGGCTGCATGTGGCGAGCGGCATCGCCGCGATCCCGCTGCTGATGGCGAAACTGTGGACGGTGTATCCGCGGCTCTTCGTGTGGCCTCCGGCCCGCTCCGTACGGCACGCGCTGGAGCGGCTGTCGGTGGCGGTGCTCGTGGCGACGGCAGTGTTCCAGTTGTTCAGCGGACTGCTCAACACCTTCCAGTGGTACCCGTGGCCGTTCTCCTTCGTACCGGTCCACTTCGCGGTGGCCTGGCTCCTGGTGGGCGCTCTGCTGTTGCACATCGCCGTCAAGGCCCCGGACATCACGGCGCATTGGAGCCGTCACGCTTCCGGGACGCTGCGGCTCCCGCCCGAGGACGAGCCGGACCGACGGTCGTTCCTGGCGGGAGTGGCGGCGGCTATCGGTGCGGTCACGCTGACCACTGTCGGCCAGTCCTTCACTCCCCTGAAGGCCTTCGATCTGCTGGCACCGCGCCACCCGGACCATGGTCCTCAGGGCCTGCCGGTCAACCGCACCGCTGCGGCCGCCGGACTCGCATCGGGGGTCCCCGCCGATCAATGGCGGCTGACCGTCACCGGGCCCCGCCCGTTCGTACTCAGCCTGGCCGAGCTGGGGGCCATGCCTCAGCACACAGTGACCCTGCCGATCGCCTGCGTCGAGGGCTGGAGCAAATCGGCCGAATGGACCGGTGTACGGATCCGTGACCTGCTGGAGCGAGCCGGCGCACCGCCGAGCACCCTGCTGAGGGTGGTCTCCCTGGAGAAGCGCGGTGCGTACCGGGTCATGGAGATGGGCCGCGGCTACGCGCGCGATCCGCTGACGCTGCTCGCGCTGCAGCTCAACGGCCAGACGCTCTCGCTGGATCACGGCTTCCCGGTCCGCGTCATCGCGCCGAACCGGCCGGGTGTCCTGCAGACCAAGTGGGTTTCGCGTCTGGAGGTTCTGTGATGTTGCGAAGAGTGGCAGGCACGCTTGGTGTCGTCGTCATGGGCTTCGGGGCTTGGCTCCTTTTCGGCGCTGGCGACGTACGGGATCCGTCGGACGTCATCGTGTGGCTGGCAGGCGCGATCATCCTCCACGACGGGCTCGTCGCGCCGCTGGTCCTGGCGGTGGGGTTCCTCCTGGCGGCTCTGCCCGCCCGCGGTTTGCTCCGCGCGGCCCTGATCACCTGTGGCGCGCTGACTCTGATCGCCCTGCCTCCGCTCGCGCGCCCAGGTGTTCCGACGAACCCGTCCGCGTTGCCGCTGGACTATCTGCGCAACTGGCTGGTGAGCGTGGGTGTCGTCGCAGCCCTGACCGCGGTGGCCCTGGTCCTGCACCGGGCCGCACGCATGAAGACCGCGTGGCCGCCAGGTCGACGATCCCGCGACGAGAAGACCGGGCAGAGCGACCGCGACGACAGGAGCGAGTAGATCTTCGGGGCACCGCGGGTATGTCTCTGCGTATCCGTCAACCGCGGGTCAGGGCGGCGAAGGTACGCCCGGCGACCGTCCACGGCACCGCTCGGCTCCAGCCTGACTGCTCGGCGCACGCCATGAGTGCGGGCAGACCCAGCCGGGCCCAGCGAAATGCCGCGCCGGGAGGCCCTTCACCGCCGACGACCCGGACATCGTGGCGCTCGTCGACATCCACCGACGCCACCTCTGCTATCAACAGACCGTCGGAGGCGATGAGTTGGGCGACGCGCGAGAGCAGAGCGAGCGGGTCTCCCCCAATACCGATGTTGCCGTCGATGAGCAGCGCCGTACCCCAACTGCCCTCGCGCGGCAGTGGATCGAAGACCGAGCGGCACAGCGCGCGGCCGCCCGAGCCCACGGCGCGGGCGACAGCCGCCGGACTGACGTCGACTCCCAACGTCGGCCTGCCCAGCTCAGCCAGTGCGGCGACCAGCCGCCCGGGACCGCAGCCGATGTCCAGCACCGCCCCCCGGCATCGATCGAGCACGGACAGATCCGCCTCGTCCGGGGCGGCGCACCAGCGTTCGACCTCCAGAGGAAGCAACCAGCCGTCCGAGCGGCGCAGGAACAGCGGCCCCCGGCCGGTGCTCAGGGCTGCGGTGTACGGATCGGCCCGCCACGCAGTGGCGGGCATCGTCTCCGTGGAGACCGTCGTCGTCATCGCGCCCCTACCCCTGCCAGACGCACCACGGCGGCGGCGAAGTGGCTTCCCGGGGTGCAGGCCGCCACTTCTCGCACGTCGTCAGGTGTGTCGACGTCCCGCAATGCAGGAAGGTCGTGCACCGTCAGGCCCGCGCGCACCAGTCGGTGTCGCTGGATGACCCCGGTCTCCGGCACGGACATGGGCACGCCCAGGAGCAGCCCTGCATCCGGCTCGGTCAGACCCAATGCCCAGAAGCCCCCGTCCTCGGCCGGCCCGAAAACGGCCCCGCTCCGGCAGAGTTCCAACCCACGGGCGAGTTGCTCGGAGGACACCTGCGGGGTGTCCATGCCAATGAGCAGCGCGGGTCCCGAGCAGGCCGCAAAGGCACCTGCCAGCCGCTCATCCAGCCCACCCGCGACCTGAGGCACGACCTCGATACCCGACGGCAGCCAATCGCCCGGCGTGCCGTCGAGTACCAGCAAACGCCGCTCTGCAGGGGCGGCCAGTACGGTCTCCAGCGTGTCGGTCAGCGCGGCCTCCGCCAGCACCGCGGCCTCTTCGGCCGTGCACCAGGGGGTGAGCCGTGTCTTGACCCGTCCCGGCACGGGCTCTTTCGCGATCACCAGCAGCGTGGTCATGCCATCTCCTTACCGGGTACCTCTGCCAACACCGCACGCATGTCGTGAACGGCGCGCCACGTCCCCCGCCAGGTCCCGGTCACCTTCGATCTGCCTGCCCTCGGCAGATACGGCACGTCCCGCTCGGTCACCCGCCAGCCCGCATCGGCCGCCCGGACAGCCATCTGGAGCGGATAGCCGCTGCGTCGGTCGGTGAGGCCGAGGCCGAGCAGATCCTTGCGGCGCGCCGCGCGCATCGGGCCGAGGTCATGAAGCATCAGCCCTGTGCGGCGGCGCAGCATGCGCGACAGCGCCAGGTTTCCGGCACGGGCGTGCAGCGGCCAGGCGCCGCGCGCGGTGGGCCGCCGCCGCCCCAGGACCAGGTCCGTCCCGCCGTCCGCGACCTGCCGTACGAAGTCCGTCAGCAGTCCCGGATCCAGCGACGCATCGCAGTCGCAGAAGCAGACGTACTCCGCGTCGGAGGCCAGCAGGCCCGCATGGCACGCGGCCCCGAACCCCTGCCGCTCCTCATGAACAACAGTCGCCCCCAGGGACTGAGCCAGTGCCGCGGAACCGTCGCTCGAGCCGTTGTCCACGACCACCGCCCGGCACCCTGCAGGCACCCGCTCCAGGACCCATGGGAGGGCCTCGGCCTCGTCCAGACACGGCAGCACCACATCGACGCTCAATTCCATGCGACGGCACCCCGCAACGCCGCCGTCGCGAACTCCGCCATTCCCTCGGCGAACCCGACCATCGGCTTCCACCCCAGTTCCGCCTTGAGACGTCCCGAGTCGGCGGTGATATGACGTACGTCTCCGAGCCGGAACTCGCCCGTGACCATCGGCGCCGGACCACCGTGAGCCGCAGACAGTTGAACCGCCATCTCTCCGACCGTGTGCGGCGTTCCGCTGCCCGTGTTGTACGTGCTCACCACGCCGGACTCACGCTCGGCCAGAGCCTCGAGGGCCACCACATTGGCGTTCGCCACGTCGCGCACATGCACGAAGTCCCGCCGCTGGCAGCCGTCTTCGAAGACCCGCGGCGCCTCACCACGCTCCAACGCCGAGCGGAAGAAGGACGCGACCCCCGCGTACGGCGTATCCGCCGGCATCCCCGGTCCGTACACATTGTGGTACCGCAGCGCCACGGCCCGCCCGCCCGTCGCCCGAGTCCACGAGGCTGTCAGATGCTCCTGGGCCAGCTTGGTCGTCGCATACACATTGCGAGGATCGGCCGGTGCGTCCTCATCCACCAGTCCGGGCGTCAAGTCACACCCGCAGACAGCGCACTCGGGATCGAACCGGCCCGCCTCCAGCGCCTGGACCGACCGCGGCCCGGGCCGCACCCGGCCATGGACCGGACAGTCGTAGCGGCCCTCGCCGTACACGACCATCGAACCGGCCAGCACCAGATCGCAGATCTCCGCCTCCGCCATCGCGGCGAGCAGCACGGCCGTCCCGAGGTCATTGCAGGAGACGTAGTCGGGCGCGTCGGCAAAGTCCTTGCCGAGACCGACCATGGCCGCCTGATGGCAGACCGCGTCGACGCCGCGCAGCGCCCGCCTCACGACGTCGCGATTCCTCACATCCCCGTGGAACCAGTCGGCGTCGGCCGCCTCGGCGTGGGAGTCGGAAGCATGGGCTGAGGGGAGGAGGGCATCAAGGACGACCGGTTGGTGGCCCCGCATGATCAGGGCGGCCACGACCTGTGAACCGATGAAGCCCGCGCCCCCGGTGACGAGTACTCGCATGAAACCGACGCTACGGCGCTGATCGCCGAGCGCCCCTGTTCCACACCGGTCCGTCACCGGTCCGTAAGGACTGTCCGTCAGCCGACCGACCGCGGCCGCCGGCGACGTTCGGCCGTCAGATTCCGCTCAACAGGACAGCTCCGCACAGGTGCTCGCTCCCCTACCGGTGCTCCGGATTCGGTGGTCGAAGCTGCAGCCGCCCCGTGCGGAGCATGTCGTGACAGAGAGAGCCCCGGACACCATGCTCCGGGGCTCTCTCGCCTGCTCGGGTGTCGGGCAGTCAGCGCATGCCCGAGTCGCGGCACTCACGTCGGCTCAGGACAGCCCGCCCTTGCCGGTGCGCGAGGCGGGTACAGCGAAGGGTGGTGTGTCCTGTGCGCATCGCGTGCCGGGCCGCGGGAGGGTGCCGTCGATGAAGTAGCGGCTCTCGTGCGCGTTGATGCAGCTGCTCGGGTTGAGCAGCGCGGTGTGCCCGTACCCGGTGTTGGTGAGGAGCCGGGCGTTGGCCAGTTCCTTGGCCATGGCCTGCGCATTGCTGTAGGGAGTGGAGGGGTCGTAGACCGTGCCGACCACCAGGATGGGTGCTGTCGGCTTGTTCCATGGGCCGGTGTAGCGGTTCGCGGCGACAGCCGGCCAGGTCGCACACGGTTCCGCGGCCCAGGTCCAGAAGCGTCCGGCGTCGCCGTTACGCGCGGCGCTGGCCTCCTCCAGACGGTGGTAGACGCGGGGGTCCCGGGGGTTGGGGCTGTCACCGCACAACACCGCGGCCGCCTGCTCCTCGCCCTGGTACGGGATCGGGTACGGGACCGGATCGGCAGGCGGGGAGGGAGCCGGACCCGGCACGCGGCCCTCCCACAGCTCCTGGAGCAGTACGGCGAGGTCCGTCCACCGGGGGTGGACCATGTAGAGGTGGTTGATCGACTCGGCCACGGTCCTGGCATAGGTCCACGTGCCCACCGGACGCTCCCGGAGGCGACTCGTCAGCTGGTCGAACTTGTTCCGGGTGGCTTCCGGGTTACCGGCAGAGAAGGCGCACCGATCGGTGGGCGCGGCTCCGCACAGTCGGAGAAACCGGTTCAGGGTCGCTGCCGCAGTGCGGTCGGAGCCCATGCGCAGGAACGTCGGGAGCCGAGCATCGTCGGAGGCGTTGTTCGTCCACGCGTCCGGGGCGATGTTGCTGTCGAGGGTCATGGCGCGGACCCGGGAGGGGAAGAGGTTGGCGTAGGTGGCGCCGAGGATCGTGCCGTACGAGATGCCGAAGTAGTTGAGCTTGCTTTCACCCACGGCCCGGCGGAGCTGGTCGAGGTCAAGGGCGGTGTCGAACGTCCCCACATGGCGCAGGAGCTCCGGGTCGCGCTCGTTGCAGAGACGGCCCAGTTCCCGGTAGGAGGCGATCCAGTCCTTCCGCTCCTGCTTGCCGACCGGGAAGCCGGCCGGGTGGGTCGCGTTCCACTCGTCGGCTTGCTCGGGGGTCTCGAAGCAGTTCACCGCGGTGCTGTTGCCGATCCCCCGGGGGTCCCAGCTGACGATGTCGAACCGCTCCCGTACCTGCTTCGGGAAGAACTCGTAGTTCGGCGGCATCTGGACAGTCCCCGGACCGCCGGGGCCGCCGGGGTTGAAGAACAGGGTGCCGATGCGGCGTCCGGGACCGGTGGCCTTGCGCTTCACGACTGCCAGTTCGATGGTGCGCCCGCGGGGCTTCGCGTAGTCCAGCGGCACCTTCGCGGTCGCGCAGTCGTAGGCCGTGTTCAGCTCACAGGGCGTCCAGTCCAGATGCGGAGCGGGTACCGAAGGGGTCGGCCCCGTGCCGGCCACGGCGAGGTGCTGGCCGGCCAGCACCGTGGAGAGGGTCACCATCGCGGCAATGACCGCGGCGCTCCGACGGCCCCTCACGGGTCGAGGTCTGCGCATGCGTTGTCCTTTCACGCGGGGTGTCCGGCGCCACCTGAGCCGGGCGTCGGCACGCATCCGTGACAAGAACACCGACGTCCGAAAGCCCCCGCGAGCCGACCGCCGCCGAATGGTCGAGCCACCGCCCACAGCGGCTGGCCCGAGACCGGCCGCGCCGGCTCGTTTGTCGTGCCCGATCAGGCCACCGGCAGCATCGGCTGCGCCGTCGGCACCGCCCCACCGGGGACAGCGGCCGGCTGGGCTCGCACCCCACGCACCGTCCACCCGACGCCGAGCCATGGCGGCCCCGAACAGTGCGGGGCCCTCCGACGCGGACCGATCCATTTCTGCCGGGCGAGCTGAGAAAAGGGACCAGAGGCCGTGCCCGCGTCGCACGACGTTCTCAGGCTTCTGGCGAGCGGCTCCCTACGCTCCGCCCCGCGGAATACGGACGACCGCGGTCCCTCGCTCCAGGTCCACCGCCGTCCGGTTCGGCGGCGCCCCGTCCTCCTCGTCGTCCCGCATCACCAGGGCTGACTGCCGCTGCTTGAGTTCGTTCTGCTTCCCCGGCGAGAAACTCGCATGCAGCTGCTCAAACCCGGTCGCGGACACCTGCCCCTGCCGCACGCTGTTCCGCCATGGCAGCACTCCAGCACGCCCGGCACGCAGAAGCAGCTGATCTGCGAAGGCCACAACGGTCAGCAGGACGACCGGCCCGGGCAGAGTCATGAAGACGGCGAATCCCATGCCCCCAGTATCCGGGCCGGGGTCTGAAACGTACCCATCGAGCCGGCGACCTTTGGGGGCGGCGGGTGCCGCTCCCGCATGGCAACGCTCGCGATCACGCGGAAGGGGAGAGCTGTTCACGCACCCAGTCAGGATCGGGGTTGACGTGCGGACGGCCCGCCACGACGACAGTCGGGACGGTCTCATTGCCATCGTTGGCTGCCCTCACCACTGCCGCTCCGGCCGGGTCACGCCAGATGTCGACCCAGTACAACCGGTGGGCGCTACGGCCCAATCGGATGCGCAGTCGCAGGCAGTACGGGCAGCCCGACCGCCAAAAGACGACCGGCCGGCCGTCGACCGCGCTGCGGCGTTGTGCCTCCAGCGCGCCGATCGACTTCGGGAAGATCAGAGGCGAGTTCACGCCTGCGAGCAGCACAAACAGCAGCAGGAGCCCTGCGGCTGCGCCGGGGCTCCCCCTGAGGATCAGCCCAGTCGCAACGGCTGAGCCGCAGAGCACAAGCAGCATCGGCATGATCCAGGCGCGCGTCATGATGGCTCAGGCTATCGATGCGTCGAAGTGCGTCTCGAAGCAGGCCGCTCGCCTGGGCGATCACCGGACGCCGGAGCGGGCGGTTGAACTGGCCAGATTTCCGGCCACAGTGAGACCACCTCGGCATGCGGCGGAGTTTCCTCCACGGCACCGGGCACTCGGGGCTCTGGCAATCGTTCGACGCGCATCACCTTCCACAGACCGGAGGTTGACACCACATGCTCTTCCTTGTCGCCGCGTTCGTGCTCCTGGGAGTCGTCGTCGGGGCTGCTGCGCATCTGCCGCTCCCGGTCACACTCGTGGCTGCTGCGGTGATCGGGTGCTGGCTGCTGTTCTACGCACTGCGCAGGCGTCACGCCCGAGAGTCTCCGCATTCCCCGTCTTACCGCGGTGGGGAGGCCCGATGAACCAGCAGACTCCTGCGGTGTCAGAGGATCCCACTCGCCGTAACCCGTACAGCTTGGCCGCAGCATCCTTCATCCTGGGATTGGTCGGCCTTCTGGTGTTCAACCTTCTCCTGGGACCAGCCGCACTGATCCTCGGGTTCATGGCACTCCGCCGCGGCACCACACACCGCAACCGGGCCTACCTCGGCATGGGACTCGGCGCAGCGGACTTGATTGTCCTCGCGGTGCTCACCGCCACGGACCACACGGTGACCTGGCAGATCTGAACCCGGCACAACAGGAGAGAACGTCGCCACGCCTGGGCAGGCGGTCCGGGCTCACTGCTCCGGCCCGCTGGTCCTGAGGTGCTTCTCTCCTGGCGCGTGCTGGGGGCAACTCGGATTGTGGCAGGGGCCCGGTTTCCACATGGGTACGAAGATTCCCATTGTTTTGTGTCGCTTGAGCTCCGCGGTCACGGGGTGCTTGCAGGATGGGCACACGTGACCGACCTGCGGTGCCGTCTCACGCTCGTTACTACGCATACATCAAGAATAGGATGATTTTGGCATAAAATGGGATAGATTTTACAAACTTTAGGATGCGGTGAGGTCGCGGTTCGGAGCCCTGACCGGTCCGGTGGCGGACAGGAAGGACGCCTGGCGAGCAGTGCGGGGCCGGGTCAGCTGTCCTGCGGCGGGTCGCCCGGCCGCCGAGTCTCGTCTCCCGAGGGTGGATCGTCAGCGGAGCGGGGGGTAACGCCGTTCTGATCCGGTGAGGCCGCAGCGGGGTCGAGCGGGCGCCGAATGCTCAGTGCGACGGACACCCCCAGGACCGTGACGATGACTGCCAGGCTCACCGGTGACGGGATCTCCGGAATGCTGGGGCTGAACAGCTTGTGCGATGCCTGGAGGATCAGCTTCACCCCGATGAAGGAGAGAATGAGCGCGAGGCCCTTGCTGAGGTAGTGGAACCGGTCCAGCAGGCCCGCGAGCAGGAAGTACAGCGCCCGCAGGCCGAGGATGGCGAACGCGTTGCTGGTGTAGACGATGAAGGCGTCGTCGCTGACCGCCAGGACGGCCGGCACGCTGTCCACGGCGAAGATCAGATCGGCCGCCTCGATCGCGGCGACAACCGCGAGCAGTGGGGTGGCAACGCGCTTGCCGGCCTCTTTGACGAAGAACTTCATCCCGGCGTATTCGTCCCGAACCGGCATGACCTTGCGCAGCAGACGAACGGCGATACTTTTGCCCGGGTCGAAGCTGTCCTCTTCCTCTTTGAGGATCTTGTAGGTGCTGTAGAACAGGACCGCTGCGAAGGCGAACAGCACCGCAGTGAAGCGGCTGACCACGGCCACACCGGCCGCGAGGAAGATGCCGCGGAACACCAGCGCGCCCATCACACCGAAGAACAGGACGCGGTGCTGGTAGGCGCGCGGCACTCTGAAGTAGGCGAAGATCAGCGCGAAGACGAAGAGGTTGTCGACCGACAGGCTCTTCTCCAGAAGCCACGCTGTCGTGTACTCCACGCCCGGGGTCGTACCCAGAACCAGGAAGACGACCGCGCCGAAGGCGAGGGCAAGCCCGACCCACACCCCGCTCCATGCAGCGGCCTCCTTGAAGCCGATGACATGCGCCTCCCGGTGCGCCAGCAGGTCCACGGCCAGCGACACGACCACAGTGACGGCGAACGCTGACCACAGCCACAAGGGCACATCCAGCATGAAAGGCCCCCTCCCGGGCGGGGTGAAGAAGGCTCCCTGTGTGTGTAACCAGTCTGAACGGGCACGTCACGCTTGTCGCCTGCGACCGACGACGGAGCCAGGTGTCGATCTTGTCCGGGCCGATTCCTCGTATGCCGGACAGCCTGTCTCCTTGAAGCCTCAAACACACTGGTCCAGGGTCAGGCGAACCGGGCGCTGTGCGGGCTGCTGAACTTGCGGTGCACCGCCGCGGTCTCAGCGCGGCATCGACGCCGGTGGCCGGAAGGATCGCTCACAGGCACAGGTGCTGGTGACCGGGCCCTCCCTCAGCCCCACGCCGAGTCAGGGCCCGGTCAGGACCGCGTCGATGGTGCCTTCGATCAGCTTGGCCACCACCCGCAGCGAGGGAATCGTGGCCGGACGCAGGTCCTGGTAGACGACCACGAATTCCGCACCGTGTGCCCCCTCGTGGACGATGATCCCCTCAGAGAGGACAACATCCCCGGTCTTGAGCTTTCCCTCACCCACCTTCGTGTGGGTCACGAGGACGTTGGATGTGGCGGGATCCCAGATGACGGGTTGATTGTTGAACCAGCCGTTGTTCCGGTTGAGGCTCAGCAGGTCCAGCATGCGGGGGCTGAAGCCGCCCACTCCGGTGAGAATTTCCTCCATGATCAGGGCGTACAGATTCGCCATGTCGAACGTCGTGGTCGCCTGGGCCACGTCGCCGTCGTTCACCGAAGGGATGCGCACGTCCGGTCTCGCGCCGAAATCTCCGGCGATCCAGATGCCGTTGAGGTCCGCCTCTCTGAAGAAGCCGCCTTGGGCCAGAGCACCGTTGATGTAGCCATATCCCAGGGCCTGGATGAGGAAGACCGCGGATTCCAGGGCGTTCGGGTCGAAGAGCATCGTGCGCAGATGCTGCGCGAACTTCGGATGGAACTCAACGATCTTGATCGGGATCAGCGGGTCCTGGTGAACCTCGAAGATCTTCTTGTAGTCCGGCACCACATGCTGGGTCAGGATGCCCTCCGCATTGGTGATGCGTGGCACCGCACTGCGGATGTGGTCATTGAACTCGTCCGCCGCAGCGTCCAGGAATTGCTCCGGAGGCAGGAGCGCAGGGATCCCGGGCGCCAGGGCCAGGGTGTCCATGAATCTGTGCAGCTCGAACGCCGCGTACATCACGGCCACCTTCAGCAGGCTGGCCGAGTAGTCCTCCTCCTTCTGGAACTGGCCGGCGGACTGATAGCTCCCGGTGGACTGCTGGACACGGGCAATGGTGATGGGCGTCAGACGCACGACTTCCTGCTCGTCCGATGTCAGCGCGTCCATCGCTTGGTTGAAGGCCGCATCCATCGCGTCGTCGGGCTGCAGGATCATGGGGTACGTGCCGGGGAACGGCAACACGGCTTCTCTCCTCCTGGCCGGACAGTCGCCCCTTTTCCACGATCCGCCTCGCCAGAGGTGCCCGCAAACGCAGCTCACGGTCCATGCAGCCCACGCGCACCCGCGGCCCGGGTCGAGTTCTGCGCGGCTGCGGGTCAACACGTTGAGGGCGCCCGCCACGAGGGCGCCGCGGATGGTGTTGATGTCGTAGCGGCAGACCAGGGTACGGGCGATTTCCGCCCTCCCCCACGAATCCGTACGGTCCGCTGTTCCCCGCTCAGTTGGACAGGCTGTGGGAGTCGCCCCCAGAGATTCTGGTCACTCCCGCCAGCACGCCCAGGACGGTGATGACGGTCACCGGGTTGGTGCTGCTGGTGTTGGTGCCGTCGCCGAGCTGTCCGAACTGGTTGAGGCCCCATGTCAGCACATTGCCGTCGCCTGCGATGGTCAGGGTGTGACCGGCGCCGGCCGCGATGTGGCTGACTCCTGAAATTCCGGCGAAGACGGGCGTGGAGCTGTCGGTGTTGGTGCCGTCCCCCAGCTGGCCGTCCACGTTGGCTCCCCACGTCTGCACATTGCCATCGTCCAGCAGAGCCACACTGTGGTCGCCCTGGCATCCGGCAGCGACATCGGTCACGCTGCCGCCCAGGCCGGAGACGGGAAATGGGGCCAGGTTGTCGGTGTTGGTGCCGTCCCCCTGCTGGCCGAACTTGTTCCAGCCCCACGCCTGAACCGTCGCCTCGGTGGTGACAGCCAGACTGTGCAGACCGCCGGCCGCGATGCCGATTGCATCGAAGAGGCCCGAGACCATGACGGGGACAGGGCTGCCACTTCCCGAGCCATCCCCCAGCTGGCCTTGTGCATTGAGGCCCCACGCTCTGACGGTCCCGTCGGACAGGAGGGCGAGACTGTGGCCGCTCCCCGCTGCGACCGCGATCACATCGCTGAGCCCGGAGACCACAACGGGTGTCAGCCTGTCCTGGAACGTGTTGTCACCCAGCTGACCGGAACTGTTGGCTCCCCACGCCATGACAGTACCGTCCCTGAGCAGCGCCAGACTGTGCTCACCGCCGGCCGCGATGGCGTCCACGTCGCTCAGATTGACCACGAAGCCCGGGGAATTGTTGTCGCTCGTCGTGTTGTCTCCGAGTTGACCGTTGCCGTTGAGTCCCCAGGCAAGGACTGTGTTGTTGTCGAGCACGGCCAGGCTGTGGCCCCCGCCGGCGGATGTGGCGATGACGGGGTCATTCACGACGACCGAGGTGGGGATGGAGCTGTCATTGTTCGTGCCGTCCCCTAGCTGACCTGCACTGTTGGCTCCCCATGCTTCCATGACGATCTCCTGGTGTTCAGACTGAATGATTCTCCCATTCCGTGGCACAGCCACAGCGGCTGAGGACGTCCGCCTCCGAACTCAGGCAAGACCAACGGCACTTCGGCCTGACAAATCGAGTTGAAGTCCGCTCTGACGCAGGCATGATCGCTCCGGGTAGAACATGAGGGGTCCCCTCAATCCGCCCATCGGTGCACGGCGCCGGGGAAGGCCACGGCCCCGGAAGAGAAGCAGACGGTATCCGCTCGCGAGAAGCTGTTGACGCTACCCGGTGTGCAGCGACGGCAGGCTGCCATACCAGCGTCGCGCGGCCGCGACAGGCCGGCAACCGCGGTCCCTTGCCGTCGACGACGAACTGAGGGCCCGGCACTCGCCGTCGAACCGGAAGGAACATCGCGTTGACCTGTAGACGCCGTGGCGCTCCTCGGCCACCAACCAGGTCAACATCAGATCTGCGGTCCTCACCATCCGACGCCCCATCAGCGCATACCAACTGCCCCCTGCCCGGCCGCGTCAACTGGCGTACTACAGAGATACGCAATAACCTTGAAGCGAGTTCTCACCTCTAGAGTTGCGATCTTCACATCACGAAGCACTGCGTGCTGGTTCGCTGGGCGATCAGCGGACACCGGCGGTCCCGAGACCCTGATGAAACTGCTCATCGGAAGGTCGGGGCAATGCGTGGAGATACGAGGTGACGTTGACCTCAGGGCTCCCGCAACCGCTGCATCTTCACCATTGGGGGAATCCCCTCTTCTGAGACATTGAGGCGATCTTCAGCATCCTTGATGCGAGAGTCCGTTGTTCTCGATCGGACATCTCTTTGGGCTGGAGCACTCCCGCGTTCCGACGCGGCTGCAGACGCGCCCATCCGCCCGAACACCGCGGCGGAGGGTCGATGCCCCGACGACAAGAGACGACGGTCTCGAACCGTACTCCCTCCCATAGAGGTTGATGTGACGGTGGATACACAGCCACTGAGGTCGACGCGGAACCGCTCGGTCCGTCGCCCTTCCAGGACGCGCCCCTCTGTCACCGACTGGTGGTTGCTGTGCCGAACTATTTGCTCGTCAGATCCGCAGATCACCTGCTGCTCGGCGTGAGCTGGTCCGGTCTCACACTCGCCGAGACGCGCCCTGACGGCATGCCCGTGCTCAAGGCAGCCACCGACGACGCTCGACTGCTGCTCACCTTTCCGCCTCAGCATGTAGCCGAGGAGACCTCACGGTTCGGGGACCCGGCGCCTTTGATCCGGCCTTCAGGGTCCGGCACGTCCGTGCCGGTCTGGCGGGCCGCTCTCTCCGGGCCGAGCAGGATCGCCTTCGCACTGCCGCGCGGCACGACGCTCGTCCCCACGGTGGACAGCGTGCTCCAGGCGCTGAGCCGAGGCCGACCGATCCCGCCGGCTTCCCCTCCGGATGCCATGGACACGGCCCTCGAACTGCCCTGGCGAACCATCCTCTCGTTCGAGGATCGCCTGGGCGGTCACGAAGTGGCGTCCGTCCATCCCGTGCTTCCCGTGACGCTTGCTGGGGTCTCCGGTCTGTGGCGGTCCCGTCTTGTCGCCGTCCAGCCTGAGCCGGGAACCCCGGTCCAGGACGCCTCGCTCGCCTTGCGTGCCATCGACCCCGAGACCGCCGCAGCAGACGATCCCGGCTTCTCCATGCCGCTGAACAGGGCCGGGCGGATGCGGCTCGCCTCCCATGCCCGTGTGCGTCCTGCACGGGCCACCAGGCTTGAATTGAGTGCCTTGGGCGGCACACTGTCGGCCACCGGCCTGTGGGAGAACTTTCAGTGGGAGCACGAGACCGTACTCGGCCGGGACGTCCGAGTACGCACGGTGACCTCTGGCGTGCTCTATCCACTGGGCCACCGGGCCAAGTACGTGGAGCTCAGCGAACGGGTCTTCGACCAGTCGGCCGGTAACGCCGCCGTACTCCGAAGCCTGGTCGTCCTCACCGTCACCGAGCCGGTACGCCACCCCCCACCCGAGGGGTCCGCCACCCGCGCCTTCCCGTTCGGAGATGTCGAGATCACCAACCTCACGTATCCGGACCTCGAGAGGGCGGCCTGGAAGGACTTCCCGGACCCGGCGACAGGACAAGTTCACCCCGCCGCCTACTTCCAGCCGACCATGCCGAACAACAAGCCTGTTGCCTTCCCCGTCCGGTGCGCGGCTCGCGACCGCGACGTCGACTTCGACCTGCCGTTGCTGTTTGTCGCCGATGTGCAAGAGCCCGGCTTCACATCGCTCACCGATCCCGGCCTGGAGAAGGAACTCGCGAAGGTCTACAAGCAGCACTCCGCTCCCCTTCCCGGAGTTCCCATCGACCTCGTCCGGGCGAGCACCCCCCGCGACGGTGACGTGCACGAGGTGCACAGCATCACCGTCGGGGGCAGCCTGCACTCGACCGGGTACCGACCGCAGCTCAAAGCTCTGGAGGTACGGCTGCCCGCGCTGCGGACACTGCTGGGCAACGACCCCCTGAAGGAGGTCCGCTTCACGGCGGACTACCTGCGCGAGGGCGCAACCCAGGACCTGCTCCTGGACATGGTTTCTCCCCTCGACATCAGCTTCGTCGGCGACACAGCCCGGTCCGGTGGACTGGTGGCACCCCACATCGAAACAAACGCCTTGTCCCGCACCCTGGGCCCCATCGATCTGCGGGCACTGCCCGACCCGGGAACGGGATTCATAGACCCGGGCAGCCTTTTCCCTCCCGACGCCACCTTGTTGGGATTTGCCCTGAAGGATCTGGTCACCGACCTCGAAGCAGCGCCGGAAATCACGCCGGTGCTCCAGCCCGGCCGACCTCCGGCGGCGAAAATGGCGTGGACGGGGGTCAAGCTCAAAAAGAGCGGTCCCTTCCAGCCGACCGATCAGAGCACTCTGGATCTGACCGTCACGGTATCGGAGGACGGCGCCGACACCCTCTGCACCGTACGTGACTTCGCCCTGGTGCTGCCGGCCCCGTCCACACCTCTGCTCAAGCTCCAGTTCACGTCGCTGACCTTCACTCACCAAAGCGGAGGCCCGCCCAGGATTGAGACCGACGGGCCCGACGTGGCGTTCCTCGGCGAACTGCAACTGCTCAAACAGCTGGGTGAAGCCGTCGACCTCGGGGGCCTCGAACCAAGCGTCGACGTGACGTCGGCCGGTCTCGTCGCGCAGTTCTCGTTGCCGCTGCCCTCGGTCACCGCGGGCGCGTTTGTCATGAGCAACCTCTCGGTGAACACAGAGATCGCCATCCCGTTCGACGGTCGGCCGGTGTCGGTGACGCTGGGCTTCGCGAGCCGCGAGAACCCGTTCACGCTGGCCGTGCTGATGTTCGGCGGCGGCGGGTATCTGGAACTGGAAATCGACCACACCGGGCTGCGGCGGTTGGAGGCGGCGCTGGAATTCGGCGCGATGCTCGCCGTCGACTTCGTCGTCGCCCGTGGTGAAGTCCACGCCTTCGGTGGAGTCAGATTCGAGCTGGCAGGCAGCGTGGTCACGCTCACCGGATATCTGCGGATCGGCGGGTGCGTCGAGATCCTCGGGCTGGTGTCGGTGTCGATCGAGCTGTGCATCTCGCTGGCCTACCAGTCCACCACCAAGGCCCTGGTGGGCAGGGCGACTCTGATCATCGAGATCGATCTCACCCTGTGGTCGGACAGCGTCGAACTCGACAGCGGTACATGGGTACTGGCCGGCGGCGGAAGCCGCGGACATCGCGACACCATCGCCGCGCGCGATACCGAGCAGGGACTGGATCGCTGGCGGGCCTACCAGGCGGCGTTCGTCCCTCTTCCTACAGGAGACCAGTGATGAGCAAGATCGGTGAGGTCCTGGCCACGGCGACCCTTTCCTTCACGCCGTCGCATGTCGTGTGGAGCGGGAACGGGCTGAGTCTGGCGACCTTCGGCTTCCATCCGACGTCCGTTCCATTCGAGACCCAGTTGCTCGGGATGCTGAACGCGGCCACGGGCGAAACGCATTGGACCAAGGACGCCCTGGCCACCAGATCTCTTGCTGTCAGTCCCGACGGACGGACGCTGGCCGTTGCGGGCCGGCTGGGGCCGGTGGAAGAGATCACCGAGTTCGTGGAGTTCATGGACTGCAATGAAGTTCCGCCCAGCAAGCGGGAGGCGTGTGAGAAATTCAATCGCGAAGAGGCCGGCTTGCACACCATCGGCTTCGAACGGCCTCCCGACCGGATCAGTGTGCTGGTCGGCCAGTCCGGATCTGTGCTCTGGGGGCGGGACGACGTCACCGCAGCGACACGGCACCTCACCTACAGCCCGGACGGCACGCTGCTGGCGGCCTCGGGACAGCGCATCCTTCTGCTCGACGCGGTCGACGGCCAACCACGACTTGAGCTCGACTCCTTCTCCTCGTCCATGCTCCCGACCGCCTTCAGCCGGGACTCCCGACTGCTGGCGGCGGCCGACTCCACACGCGTGACTCTCGTCGACCTCACGGCCGGCGCGACAAAATGGGTCACCGCATTCCCCGAACCCGTCACACACTTCACCTTCGCCGAAGCGGACGGTGCGCTGATCGTCTCGACGGAGCATCAGGTGTCCACCGTCAGCGCCGAGGACGGGCAGATCCTGACGTCGGTTGCCCTCCAGGATCCACTCGTCGGTGGACACCCGGCCACGTTGAGTCCAGACGGTAGGCGACTGGTGAGGATCCGACCGGGCGCGATGACCCTGTGGGACGTGGCCGACGGCAGTCGACGCTTCGAGACGGCGGTGGGGAGTTCTGCAGGGGTCCGGTTCAACCCGGTTCTCCCGGAGATCGCGATCGCGTCGTCCAGCGGCGTGAAGGTGCTGAACTGCAGGCTCGGCACCACGGTATGGGAGCAGACCACAGATCCCATGAGCAACCTCGCGTTCTCCTCGGACGGACGACGACTCGCGCTCTGCGGAGGCTCACGCCAGGGGTCCGGACTCGTCCACGTACACAACATGAACCCCACGAGCGTCTCCCATCGGACACTTGACGGTCCGGTGAAGCATGTTGCACTCACCTCCTCCCCCGGCCCGCTCGCTGTCGCGACGAGCCATGACCCCGAGGCAAGAGCGTCGGTGTTCCACGCCGACAACGGCGAGCTGGTGCTGGAGAAGGTCCACCCCGGGGTGATCAACTGCCTGGCGTTCAGCCGCGACGGTCTCCATTTCGCCACCGGTGGCTCCGACGGCGGCGCACGCCTGTTCACCACTCTCACGGGGGAAAAACAGTGGCAGGTCCCCCACAACGCACCGGTGAACGGGCTCGCGTTTCTTCCTGTGGACGGGAACGACGACCTGGTCACCGCCGCCGGCGACAAGACCGCGCGTCGCCTCGCCCACGACACCGGCGAGGAACGTTGGAAGCTGAGCCACCCACAGTCGGTGACGTTGGTGGCCACCAGCCCTGACGGCCGCTTCGTCGCCACTGCCTGTGCGGACCGTTCGACCAGGATCCTCAACCCGACCACAGGCAAGGAACTCTTCCGCTTCCCCCACGACGGGAAGATCAGGGCAATCGCCTTCAACCGTCAGGGCTCGATCCTGGCCACCGGCGGCGACGACGGGGCTGTGCTGATCATCAACACCGCCACCGGGCGACAGCTGGCGCAGTCCGTTCACACCCGTGAGGTGACCGCCGTTGCGTTCAGTCACGACGGAAACCTGCTCGCGACCGCCGGCAAGGACCAGGCCGTCCATCTGTTCGATGTCACGGTCGACCCGCCGAAGCTGGCCTCTGGGATGGCCTTCCCGCAGACGATCACCAAACTCGCCTTCCACCCGACCGAGCCGCAACTGGCACTCGTCAACGATGAACCGAATCCCACGGCAACGATCATCGATGTCTCTGAGGGCATCGAAGTCAGCAGGCTCGCCCATCCCGGCACGGTGAACAACCTGGCCTACAGCCCCGACGGCCAGCTGCTCGCCACGGCCTGCGAGGACACCCTGGCGCGTGTCTACCCGGGGAGTCGGGAACCGTGAGCACACTCCTTTGGGTGTCGGTGCCAGCCGGGCTTTCCTCCTCGTCGACCGCCCGGATCCGCGTCATGGTCGTCCCCCGCCTCGGGGATGGCACCCTCTCCGACCTCGGCCTGCAGGACTGGCCCGCACTCCTCGCCGACGCCTCATTCGACTTGCAGGTCAAGTCCGACGACGGGATCCGGGAGGCGGATCGCGCACCGCGGTACGACCCGGTCGCCGACAGCGACGCCTGGCACGCGTTCTTCGACGGGGACGCCGGGCTGATCAACCAGTTCAACCAGAAGCAGCAGCCCACCCCCCTGGTCCGCCCGACATACTCCGACGCACGGGCTCTCGTGACGTCCTACCGGGAGTGCACCAGCATTCTCACCCGCCCCGCAGCCGAGGGCCAGGCAGCCGTCCGACAACGCATCGAACGCTGGAACACCCCCCTGGCGCCGTCCGTCCAGATCGAGGAGCCGCTCCCGCCGCTCCCGCCGCCCATCGACTTCCACCGTGCCGTCGCGATGCTGCGCGAACATCCCACCGTGCTGCAAGCCCTCGGGCTGATCTTCGAGCTCAGCGTCGAAGTGGCGGACCTGGATGTCGGCACCGGCCTGCGGTTCCTGCGTATCCGCGGTAGTGACCTGCCGGTTGAGATCACCTCTCCATGGACCAAATACGACCTGGACGGGGACGGGTTCTGGCCCGCACCGGCCGACGACTCCAGCGGGATCCGGAGGGGGCTTCTGGACCTGACCGGGGTCGGCCTGCTCGACTGGGCGGGCGCCACGACCCCGCGCTGGGCCCTCAGCACGCTCGACGTCGACGGAGCCGTACGCGCGCTGCGCACGGAGGCCAGGGCACTGGATGACGACAGCCAACGACGGCCTGCACTGCCGGACCTCCGCACGGGCGGGCTCATGCTGATTCGTCCCGACCGCCAGTCCGACTTCACCGCCCGGGCCGGCATCGCCGCGGGCCGGACCGGAGCCCTGAGCAACGCCGAGTTCACGGCAGAGGACCTGGTGCTCGGCTACCGGATCGACATCCGGGTCGGCGACGACCCCGAATGGCATTCGTTGTGCGAACGCAAGTCCACCTACACCGTAGAGGGAGCCGGAGACCGGACCATCACGCTGGGCGACAGGGACCAACTCGAAGAAGGCCACATCAAACCCTACGCTGCGGTCAAGACCCCGGACGGGCGCCTGCACGCCGACGAGGTCGTGGCCCGCTGGGACGGCTGGAGCATGGCGTTGCCCTTCATGAACCTGCTCGGCGGTGATATGGAACCTGAACCCAACCCCGCGCAGGCACCTCCGTACGTGTTCCGTTGGCACTTCGATCCGCCGGCCGGCAGGCTGCCCCGGCTACGGTTCGCGACCCGCTACCAGATGCGGATCCGGATCGCCGACCTCACCGGCGGCGGCCTCGCACTGGACGACGATCCGTCGGGCAGCACCAACGCCACCGAAACGATCTTCTACACACGCAGCGACCCCATCCAGTCGCCCCGGCTGAGCCACGACGGTACATTCAGCACCGGCGCGGCCATCGACCAGATGGTCATCCGCAGCGACCTCGACCTGAACGCCGCCCAGTTCCACGCCGCCAACCCTCAGTACCCCGCGGTCGAACGGCGCACCCTGCACCCGCCCACGGTCAGCTTCGCCCTCGCCGAGCAGCACAAAGAGTTCGATCCGAAAAGGCCTGAGGACTCCGGCCCGCAGTTCACGGAACGCACCTGGAAGCAGGCTCTACGCGCACTCAGCGCCGAAGCCGTCGGCGACCCCGCCAACGCGCTGCCCGACCCGGCGAACACCGGCATCAGCGCACACATTCCCGCTGCTCCCGGCGGACTCGGCGCACCGCTCACTGAGCGGACGGACTGGGAACCCTGGCCCTCGGCCGATCCCCGGCACGTCGAACTCTCCGAACAGCTCGCTCCGAACCCACCCATCCGGCTCAACTGGTCGGGCGACAAGCTGGACGTACGGCTTGCGCGGGCCGAAGAGGCGGTCCTCGAGCTGTCCTCCACCGTCCGTGACGACTACCTCGACCACTTCTCCGTCAACTCCTGGCTGAAGCGGCCGGTCGACACCCCCGGAGTCCCCCATCCGGTCGACCAGTGGCAGGTCGCCGTCCAAAATGGGCGACACCCGATGCTCTCACCCGTGCGCAGGATTCACCTGGTCCACGCCGTACGTCGCCCGCTCGCAGAACCCAACTGGCAACTGCGTCGCGATGATGTCAAACGATCCGAGCACGACACCAACGCCGTGCTGCAGCCCACCTTCTCGGCCACGGGGCTGAACACCGACAGCACCGGACGGCTGGAGATCTCCGCAACCTGGCGTGAATGGTCGAACGACGGCGACCGCCAACAGACCGTCGACTACTTGCACGGGGAGACCATCGACCGGGGAGACCCGCCCGCCCTGTCGATACGCCACGAGTTCGGCGACACCAAACACCGCAAGGTCACCTACACGCTCAAGGCGATCAGCCGCTTCCGCGCCTACTTCGACGCCACCGACCCCGACGATGCCTTCCAACTGAGAGGAACCCAGGCGCCCGTCACCATCCCGTCCAGCGCACGCCCTCCGAATCTGACACTGCTGTCGACGACACCTTCCTTCCGCTCGCAGAGCCAGGCGACGCCCTCCCGGATCGAGCATTCCCGTTCATCCCGGCGGCTGCGGGTAGAACTCGCGGGCCCCTGGTACGAAACCGGTGAGGGGGAACGGCTCACCGTCCTGGTCGCCGCCGACGGCGCCGCGCCCGCGGTCCCGGTGACCCGGCTCGGCAGGGATCCCCTCTTTGCGTCCCCGCCGCTTCCGCCTCTCGCAGCCAAGAGCTGGTTCACCGGCTTCAGCGAGCCGCCTTCCGCTTCGCCCGACCTGGGCCCGTCCGTCGTACTCGTTCCCTACTCCGTCACCCGCGAAGGAGACCACTGGTACGCCGACATCGAGATCACCCCGCCCCAGACGGCCCCCTCCTACGCGCCATTCGTCAGGCTCGCAATCGCCCGCTTCCAGCCCAACAGCCTGCCCGGGCTCTCCCTTTCCCCCGTCGTCGTGACAGAACCGGTACGGCTCCTCCCCGACCGCCGCCTCAACATCGAGCGAGAGGGCTCCGACATCCGCCTGTCCCTGCTCGGATCAGGCCCGAACCCGCCCAACCGTCTGGAGGTCACCCTGGAGGAGGCACACAACCCCTTCGGAGTACTCCCCGGCTCGATCGACCTGGTCGACCTCACCACCCCGCCCGCCATGGACATCCCAGCCTGGCGCCCTGTGCCGTCCCACACCTTGACGAGCGACCAGCCGGAAACCCCGTCCACGCTGCACGTGCCCCTCGGCACTGCCCCTCTCCGGGTCCGCGTCCGCGAAATCGAACGGATCGACTCCCCCATCGCCTCGACGTCACCCGCCGAACTGAGGGACCGGGCCGTATTCGTCGACACGGTTCTCCTCCCCGCCGACTGGCGGCCGAGCTGACCGCTGCCGAGGTCCGTTCGGGTGGGCAGGCTTCCCATCAGGCGAGTCGGCACGAACCCGATGCCGTCCTCGGGTGAGCCGGTGTCGTCCACGACCGCACCTGACGAGGTGAGAGGACAATGACCGTAACGGTGACCCAGTTCTATCCGCTCACGCTGACGCTGCCCCACACCGTCAGCAATCCCGTGATCAAACCCCGCGCTGGTGAGCACCCCCAGGGGGGCCTCTTGGAAGAGATGACACTCATCACAACGATCCACGAGCTGCTGTTCAAGGTCACCAAGGACAGCCATGTGTTCCGGATCGGCGCGGCGGTGCCGCTCGGCACCACCAACTTGCCATGATCACCAGCGTGATCCCCTGACAGCACGCGTGGTGGGTGGGGAAAGCCCTACCCCAAACGCTCATGCAGGCATGATCGATCCCGTGCGCGACAACTGTGATTCTGCAATGCATGAGGATCGCGCAGAAGTCACGTCACCACTCCGCCAGTTCGTTCGCTTCACAGACCTTTGGCAGGCCGGGCCAATCGTGGGTCTGGCAGGGGGTCATGTTGCTGCCGGGATCGGCTGCCCGGTTGCTGCGCACAGTTTCGAGGGGGCGCTTCGCCGATGCGTCGACGGCGCTTCTGGGGATGGGTCTGGGTCTCGTCGCCTGGCTCATCATCCTGATCAGCACGCAGGCGACCGTCAATGGCGCCTTCTACCCGCTCTTGGATGCGCACGACTACGAGAACTCCTGGGGCGGCCCCACCCTCGTGGGTGCCTGGGCCGCACACGCCGCCCTGGCGGTGCCGGTTCTGGTGGCTGCCGTGTGGCTTCTGCGCGGCCTGGTCGTACTCGGTTCCCATGATGAGGAATTGGCCACCCGATCGACGGGCCGCTGGTGGCACAGGCCTCTTGCCTTGCTGTTGGCCATAGCCGGAGCGGTGCTGTTCGTGGCATGGCTCAACCAGCTGTGAACCAGCCCTTGGGTCTCCTGAGGGCTACCAGGTGAGTTCGAGGGAGCCGCCCACCGGCAGGGCGTGCCAGCGGTCCGCTTACTCGTCGAGGCGGGTCACGATGCGGTGGACGACCGGGGAGACCTGGTCCCCGCGTACATACGCCGGCAGGGCCTTCGCGTGGCCGCGACGGACCTCCCAGACCGGCACCGAGATGCCCGCCAGTTCCTCCGAGCGTGCCATGTCCGCCTGCGCCTGCGGGGACGGCTGCATCGGCTTCGATTCGCGGCGGCGTGCCGCCTTGTTCCGCTCGGTGGGGTCCGCGGGCCAGAACAGGCCGTTGTCACCGGCGGCCAGTCGCCCGTAGACCCCGAGCTTGATCCCCGCCTCGGCCTCGACCAGGAAGTGCACCAGGTCGTGCGGCAGGTACGGATGTCCGCCCGGGCCGTTGCGTGGGGCCAGCGCAGCGCCGGTCTCGCGGTGCACCGCGATGTCGTAGCTCGTACCGGGGCCCTTGGTGAAGACGATGCGCATGGTCGGCACATTAGGCGCCGGGCCCGCACCGCACCTCGTTTTCGGATCGCCTCACGACGGCTCAGCCAAGTCAAGCCGCGTCGTTCCCTACGACCGGTGTGCAGGTCCCTCCGGTTCGCTGGAGTGGCCGGCGTTGACGTCCCCGGTTGGACAAGTGTTCCGGGCGGTGGCGGGGATCGGCAGCGGCGCGGTTCGCCGCGGCCGTTCCCCGGGGGATCACCTCTGGGAGAGTTCGGTGCAGTGGTGCGGTACCGGGCTGTTGTTGCGTCCTCGCTCCAGCGATGCAGTCCGGCCTTCTCCAGGACGCGAGCCGAGGCCGGGTTCGACAGTTCCACTCCCGCGGTCACGGTGTGCACACCTGGTGCGGTCAGGGCGAACTCCACGATCGCTCGGGTGGCTTCGGAGGCGTAGCCGTTGCCCTGGCGGGAAGCGACGATGCCGTAGCCGACCTCGATGGTGCCGTCGCTGGGCGGCCAGAACAGGCCGACGGAGCCGACCACCAGGCTGCCGGCCCGCTCGATGGTCTGGCGGTGGCCGTACTCGTTGAGGCTGTCGGGGTGCTCGGTGATGAAGCCGGCGATGACACGGTCGCCTTCTGCGGGGAAGTCCTCCGCCCAGTGCGTCTGTCGGGCGTCACTGAGGACGGCTGCGAGTTCGTCGTTGGACCAGGGCCGCAGCACGAGGCGGTCAGTGGTGAGATCAGTACCGGTCAAAGAGAAAGAAGACACGCGACTCCTGGTCGATTCAGACGACGGGTCGCTCACTGCCTTTGCGCGACCCGGACATGGGCATGCTGCCGAAGCATCTGGCGGGCCATATTCATCAACCTCCCCTGTCGACAGGCGATTTCGGAGCTCACGCTTCGGAAATCGCACCAAAGGGCGATGCGGAGATCACTTCGCTGCCCGGCGCCAGGCTCTGTCGCGGCTTCCGGCACGAAGCCGGGGGCGCGGCTTGCAGAGCGGACGGCCGGACTCGTCGCAGTATTTGCGCTCAGCGAGCGATGAGTTCCCGCCGGGCCGCGAGTCTCACCTGTCGAACCCTCTGGTCGAGCCAAGGAGAAGCCGTGAAGTCTGACGTCTGGTCGATGGTGCATGCGGCGCGTGCGGCGCTGATCGATGACCTCACGCACCTCGACGAAGGGCAGTGGGAGACGCCGTCACTGTGTGAAGGGTGGACCGTGCACGACGTGGTCGCCCATCTGGTCGACACAGCTCGAACGACACGCCTCGGCTTCGTCGTCGAACCTCGCCCGGGCGCGGTTCGACTTCGACCGTCAGAACGCCCGCGGTGTAGAGCGCGAGCGCGGTGGCTCGCCACAGCAGACGTTGGAGCGGCTTCGTCAGGTGGCGTCACGGAGGTCGACCCCTCCGGCACCCCTCGACAGCCGGCTCGTCGAGGAGGTCGTCCACGGTGAGGACATCCGTCGGCCGTTGGGGCTCACGCGCTCCTACCCGCAGGAGGCCGTTGTCAGATCGCTCCGCCTGCAGGCGCGTACCCCGGCGTCTTTCGGCGGAGCCAAGGAGCTGATGACTCGTGTCCGGCTGACGGCGGCGGACGCCGACCTGACGAGCGGAGAAGGTCCGGAAGTGAGCGGACCCGCGCTTTCACTGCTCCTGGCCCTCTCCGGGCGACGCGCGGCGCTGGACGAGCTCGACGGGCCCGGAGTCACTACCTTGGCGGCGGCCGCCTGACGATCTGCCTTCGACGGAGCACAACGCCCACCGAGGCGGGCCGACGACACCAGACGCCCATCGGCACGGCAGCATTCCAGGTATTCGGATCGGGAGCTGCCGGGCGCAGGGGGCATACTTGATCCTCATGCAGGTGCACTTGGACGGGCCCCATGACCCGCAGGGGGACGGCGACACCCGCAAACGCGAGCAGGACTCTCAGCCTCGATGGCGCATGGTTGTGTGCATGGCCGTCCTGGTCCCGGTGATCGGCGGTGCGGGCGGGGAAGCGAGTTCGTTGTTCGAGGGCAGCTCCCCCGCTGCCGGCTGGCTGCGTCTCGGTGCGGCGATTGTGCTGCTGCTGGCCCTGTTCCTGGTCATCTGTCTGGGCTTCATCTGGACCGTGAACAAGGCCCATTCCCTGATACTGCAGGCGAAGGAACGGTGGCTCTTCCGTCGGGCCGAACGAGCGTCTGTCACCCCAGAAGCTCACCCATCCAACCTGGTGGAAGAGGGGCAGACGGGAAAGCCGGCCCCTACCCGCCGTACTCGGCAGCCATAGGGTGCCGGTGCTGGTCAGCAGCCGGTTGGGATGGCTTCAAGACCCGGGGGGAGGGGTTTACCGGCAGCGCCCCCACGCAGAGATCATCGGGGCGGTGGCCAGGTCGAGCCGTCCGGCGGCGACGTTCGCCAGGTGACGGTCGATCTCCTCGTCGGTGGCAAGCCCTTCCTCCACCAGTCGGTGGCGGATCTGCCGCACCGTCGCGTCCTCGAGCACGGCACACGCCGGCGAGGTGATCGGGAAGTACGCGTCGGCCTGCACATCGTCCAGACCGGCTTCGCGCAGCACTCGGGGCAGCGTCCGCCCGTATGCGAGGTCCGCGCCGCGTGCAGCCATCAGCGTGCGGAAACCGGATCGCAACCGGTTGGCGAGCCGCTGTTCGGGCCCCGACTCGTCCGGGCAAAGCAGCGGCTGCAACGCGGGGTCGGCATCCTCCAGGAGCAGCCAGCCGCCTGGCCGCAGCGCCTGGACCATCCGGCGCAGTGCCTCGGCGCGGTCGGTGACGTGCACCAGGACCAGCCGGGCGTGTACGAGGTCGAAGCCACCGGGCGGCGGCGGGTCGGCCCCCACGTCGTGGGACAGCACCTCGACCGCGCCCCCGGCGATGTCCCGGGTCCAGGACACGTCGGTGTCGGTGGCGATCACCGTACCGGTCGGGGCGACTCGTTCAGCCAGCCCCAGGGGTACGGAGGGACCGCCGGCGCCGACTTCCCAACACCGCATGCCGGCGCCGATCCCGAGCCGGTCGACGTGCCGGAACGTCACCGGATCGAACAACTCGGCCAGAGCGCCGAAGCGCACACCCGCCTGCGACTGACTGTTGTCCAGCAAGTAGCCGTGATCGGTGTCGTGCTCAGCCATGGGGCGAGTCTGGCAGACGGGCGTAGGGACGCTCGACCCGACCAGCCCTCCCCTTGAGGATCGCTGTCAGCGGACGACGTCGAAGACGTGCTTCTGCAGGCCGTTGGCGTACACCTCGTGCTCGACGAGCTGAAGCTTCTGGGTGTCCTTGTCCGTGTCGCTGAACAGACGCTTGCCCGCGCCGAGCAAGAGCGGGAAGACAAGCAGGTGGTAGCGGTCGATCAAACCGGCGTCGGAGAGGCTCCGGTTGAGGGCGGCGCTGCCGTGGATGATGATCGGTCCGCCCTCTGTCTCTTTGAGTGCGGCGACCTCGTCGAGTGAGCGCAGGATCGTGGTCTGGCCCCAGTTCGAAACGAGGTCGTCCTCGGTGAGGGTGGTGGAGACGACGTATTTCGGCAACACCTTGTAGGTGGCGAAGTCCTCCATGCCCGGCCAGACCGCGCTGAACGCCTGGTAGCTGACCCGGCCGAGCAACATGGCGGCAGCTTCCTCCTGCTCCCGGCCCTTGATCTCGTATGCCTCCGGGAGGAACTCCACGTCCTTGAAGGTCCAACCCGAGTTTCGGTAGCCCGGCTCGCCGCCCGCGGCCTCCACGACGCCGTCGAGCGAGACGAAGGCGGTGCTGATCAGGGTACGCATCGAAGTTCTCCCAGGTCTCTCGTGCTCTGGTTCTCAGCATGTTCGGCCGGCCGCCTTCGACCGACCTCTCGGCGGTGCGCCAATTCTCACTGACAGACTGTGGACGGCAGCGAAACTCATCGGTGCCGCCACCCGACCGGCGGCCTCAACCGATCCTGATGGGTCTGCTCCCCCGGCGCCCCGCAGTCGCCAGCTGACGATCACAGACCACCACCACAGCCGACCCCGCCGGCCGTCACTCTGGGGCAGTCTCGCGGAGCTTCCGGAAGAACGTTTTCACGTCGCCGACCAGCAAGTCCGGCTGCTCCATTGCCGGGAAGTGCCCGCCCCGGTCGTAACTCGTCCACTGCACGATGTTGTTCGTCCGGTCCGCGATGTGCCGGAGCGGGATGAAGTTGTCCCGTGGGAAGTCGGCCAGCGCGGTCGGCGTGGTCGACGGCGCGGGCAGCGTGCTTCCGTAGTCGGCGTGCGCGCGCTCGTAGTAGACGCGGGCGGAAGAGCCGGCCGTGCCGGTGAGCCAGTACAGCATCACGTTGGTCAGCATCACGTCCCGGTCGACGGCGTCCTCAGGACGGTCGCGGGAGTCGGTCCACTCCTTGAACTTCTCTGCGATCCAGGCCAGTTGACCCACAGGCGAGTCGGTCAGGCCGTACGCCAGGGTCTGCGGCCGGGTCGACTGGATGTCCGCGTACCCCTGACGCTCGCGGCTCCACTCCTGGAAGCGTTCCCAGGAGGCCAGCGTGCGCTTGCGCTCGTGGGGGGACAGCGCGTCCAACTCGTCCGCATCGGGTTCCTGCGTGGCATACGAGTTCGGCAGCAGGTTCAGATGCACGCCGATGACCCGGTCAGGCCGCGTTCGGCCCATCTCTCGCGAGATACCCGCTCCCCAGTCACCGCCCTGCACCCCGTACCGCTCGTAGCCGAGTCGCTCCATCAGCTCGGCGAACGCGGCGGCCACCCGTTGGAACTCCCAGCCCGTCTCCCGCGTCGGGCCGGACAGTCCGAAGCCGGGGATACTCGGCAGCACCAGGTGGAACGCGTCCGCCGGGTCGCCGCCATGTGCTCGCGGGTCGGTAAGGGGAGCGGCGACCTCGGTGAATTCGACGATCGAGCCCGGCCATCCATGCGTCATGATCAACGGGGTCGCGTCCGGTTCCGGCGACCGGACATGGGCGAAGTGGATGTTCGCCCCGTCGATCGTGGTGGTGAACTGCGGCCACTCGTTCAGCCTGGCCTCCGCGGCGCGCCAGTCGTACTCATGCCGCCAGTACTGCACCAGCTCCTTGAGGTAGCCCCCCGGGACCCCGTATGCCCAGCCCACTCCCGGCAGTTCATCCGGCCAGCGCGTGCGGTCCAGACGCGCGTGCAGATCGTCCAGCTCGCCCTGCGGAATGCGGATGCGGTACGGGTGAATGCTCTCGTCAGGCAAGATCGTCATGCCTGCACACTACGTCCGGGAGTCCTCCGGCAAATTTCAATTCTTCTCTCCCGCCGGGGGATCGTTCGGCCGGCACCGAAGTGTCCGGAACCTACGCTCGCCTGCATGAACAGCGCAACGCCCATCACCCCGCTCCCCCACACGACCACCGGCCACCTGGTGATCGAGCCGAGCATTCTGTACTTCGGGACGCCGGTCGTCCTCCTGACGACGGAGAACGAGGACGGCTCGTTCAACCTCGCCCCGATGTCGTCCGCGTGGGCACTCGAACAGACGGTGGTGCTGGGGCTGGGGGCGGACGGTCAGACCGCGCACAACCTGAAACACCGTCCTGAGATGGTGATCAGTCTGCCTGCTCCCGCCCAGTGGGAAGCAGTGGAACGACTGGCACCACTCACCGGCCGCCATCCCGTTCCTCCGACCAAGGCGCACGGCTGCCGATTCGAGCGGGACAAGTTCACCGCGGCCGGCCTGCGCGCCGAACCTTCCCACCTGGTCCGGCCGCCGCGCATCGCCGAATGCCCCCTTCAGCTGGAAGCCACTGCCCAGCGCGTCCAGCCCGATGTCTCAGGGGAGTTCGTCATCGTCGAGGCCGCCGTACGGAAAGTGCACGCCGCACCGCAGCTCGTCGTCCCCGGTACCCAGCACGTGGACCCCAGCGCGTGGAGCCCCCTCATCTACAATTTCCGCCACTACTTCGCCCTCGGCCCGGAGCTCGGCCACTCCTACCGCACCCAGACACCCGGCACCCTCGCCTGATTCGCTGCCTTACGGCTCGGTCCGCAGTGCTGCCGCGGTCGGATGGGGCCGTGAAAGCTGCGCCATCTTGACGTGGCTGGTCAGGGTGCTGGGTGTGATGTCGTACACGATCAGCACATGCCCCGGAACAGCGTCACCGGGGCGGGATCGGCTGAGTGAGGTTCACCGGGTTGCCGTCGGGGTCCTGGATGTGGGCGACGCGCTGGCCCCACGGCATGTCGTTGGGGGCGCCGCCGACCGAGCCGCCCAGCGCCTCCACCCGGCCGAGCGTCTCGTCGACGTCATCGACATCGACGCTGAGGAGGATCCGCGACGCCGCCCCGGTCCCCGGGTCCTTGGCCACCAGCCCGAGGTCGGTGTCGCCGATGCGCAAGCCGCGGTAGAAGGCCGGGCCTTTCGCCGGTACCCGGAAGATCTCCTCAGCACCGAACAGTTTCTTGTAGAAGCCGAGCAGAACGTCCAGGTCGGCGGTCACGATCACTGGCTGGATGGTGGACATGGCACTCCTGTCGAGAACGGTGGTGTCGCTGGGTAGACCGTTCGAGGACGGTGAACTCATCGGCAGAACCACCCCGCCCGGACGATGTACACCACAGACTGCCGCCCACGACCAGCACGAGCACCCCGAAACGAGGCCACGCCACCGCGCTGACCAGCCACTTCACGATGGCGGAGCTTCAATGCTCGAGTTCCTGCAACCCTGCCAGCACTGGCGCCACTCCGTCTTCCTTGTGGAGCACTGCTGCCACGGTTGTGGCACGCCGCCGGTAGTGAGGCTCGCGGGTGGCGGTGGTCAGAGCCGCAGCCAGCGTGCCGGGCGTGGTGAACCTTCCCAGCGGAACGGACCCGGGCGAGACCCCAAGGGTCACGAGACGTGACGCCCAGAACGGACCGTCGAACCACATGGGCATCGGCACGGCCGGCACCCCCGCACGCAGCGCGGCGGCCGTCGTACCCGCGCCCGCGTGGTGCACAACCGCCGCCATGTGCGGAAACAGCAGGGCGTGCGGCACCTCCTCGACCGTGAGCATGTCGTCGCCGTCGGCGGCGGCCAGCCCGCTCCACCCGGACTGCACCACCCCACGCAGCCCGGCCATCCGCAGAGCCCGGACGGCCAGCCCGCTGACCCGCTCCGGGTCCGGCACCGTAAGGCTTCCCAGCCCGAAGAAGACAGGAGCGGAACCGGCCGCCAGGAAGTCCCGGACCTGCTGCGGGAGTTCCGCTGTCGGCGGGTCGTAGGGCCACCAGTAGCCGCTGACTGTCAGCCCCGGGCGCCAGTCCCGCGGACGCGAGACCACCAACGGGCTGAAGCCGTGGTGCACCGGCCAGCCGTGCCGCTCCCTGGTCCTGCGCCGGACTCGCGCACCGTCACGGGCGACACCGAGTTCGCTCTGAACGGCCCGAACGGCATCGGCGAAGACCTGGTCCAGTGCCGCGTTTACGGCCCTCGCTGCCCATCGGTTACCCGCCACGCCCAGCGATCGCGTCCCCGTGACGGGCGGTGGGAACTCGCCGGTCGAGTCCAAGGGTTGCAGATTCACGCCTCTGCTCGGCAAACCCAGAGCTTCGGCGATGGCATATCCGAGCGGCGCGACATTTCCCGACAGCAGCAACACATCACTCGTGCGTGCCGCTTCGAGCATGCCTGCGGCCATGTCACCCACCAGCCGCTTGGCCATGGCGAGCATCCACGCCACTTTCCCCGGTCCGCTTCTGCAGGACAGCAGTCGGCGGCCGTGCGCGCTGCGCAGCTGGGCCTGGGGATCGACAGGAAGACCGTGGAATCCGAGACCGGCCTGGCTTGCCAGGCCGGCAAAAGCCTCATGGGTCACCAACGTGACCTGGTGTCCCGCGCGCGCCAGCCCGTGGCCGAGACCGGTGAACGGCGCAACGTCACCTCGGGAGCCCGCTGTCATCAGTGCTACACGCATCGTGACCAGTATGGCAGCTTCACGCACCCGGAGTGGGCGCGGTGGAGCTGTACGACCAGGTGTCGGACTGTCCTGACATTGCCGAGCCGTACGAGGTCGCGCATAGGCACTGCTGCTCCGGGCAGGCGGGTGGAGAACGTCAACGTAGGGAGCTCACCATGATGGTCGTCGGCATCGTCGCCGTTTGTATCGTTCTTGCCGTACTGGCCTTCTTCGTGCCGCGGCTCTCACGCCATCCGGAGCGCGGCACACAACGCAGCCTCGGCGCCGGAGCCCGAGCCGGGGGCAAGGCGCCCGGCGTATTGGGGAGGGTGTTCAGCAAGCCCTTCCGCAGCAGCTCCAAGGCCGTGAACCGCAGCGGTTCCGCCGGCCGCCGAGCCCGCGGCCGCATGCCGTTCTGAGGTGAATGCCACAGACCGCGCTGCGGCTCGGTTCCTCCCGGGCGCCACCCATCAGACGCCCGCTTTCGCGAACCCCGCGCTGCCGGAGCAAGGCTGCTTGACCTCCGGCAGCGCGGATATGCCGCGCCGAATGTTCACATCGCGCTCCGGGCTGCCGGCATTGCCGCAGTAGTCCGTACGCCCGCCTGCAGCTGCACCACACCATGACCAGGCTCAGTCGAAAGGGAATCATCACATGGACCCGGCACTCTGGACCTACACCTCCGCTTCCGGACACGAGACCGGCACCAGCCTCGTCGGCTTCGAAGTTGAGGCAACCGACGGCAGCATCGGAAAGGTCGACAAGCACTCCGACGATGTGGGTTCCGCCCACATCGTCGTCGACACCGGCCCGTGGATCTTCGGTAAGCATGTTCTGCTGCCCGCCGGCACTGTCTCCAGCGTCGACCTCGTGAATGCAACTGTCCACGTTTCACGCACGCAGGAGGAAATCAAGAACGCGCCGGAGTTCGACAAGGACAAGCACGGCGATGATCCCGGCTACCGCGAGACTCTCGGGGGTTACTACGGCGGCTTCATGGGCTGACGCACGGCAAGAGGTGGAGCGGTCCGGAACCCTTGTGTTCCGGACCGCTTCTCACCCGGACCGCTTCATACCATCACCTAGCGGCGCGCCAGCAGCACTCCGCCGAGCGTGCGCGCGGCCGACGTGAGCGTGGGGTGGGCCTCGACGGTGAAGCCGGCCTCGTCGAGCCAAGCAGCCACTTGACTCGGCGGGCGACGACGGACGTAGGACTCCGGCCAGCTCTCGCCGTTCTCCCGCGGCTCGGGCGGTGAGGCGTCGCCGACGTGAAAACCCACCAGCAGCAGACCGCCGGGCCGCAGCACCCTGCGGAAGCCGGCAAGGACCGCGCCGATCGCGTCGTCGGGGACGTGAATGATCGAGTACCAGGCGATCAGAGCGGCCAACGCACCGTCCGCAAGGCCGAGTTGCGTCATCGACCCCACCTCGAACCGCACACCGGGATGCTCGCGCCGCGCCACCTCGATCATCCGGGGCGACAGATCGATACCGAAGGCGTCCACGCCGAGGCTCCTCAGGTGGGCGGTGATCCTCCCGGGCCCGCACCCCACGTCCGCGACAGGCCCGCCGCCGTGCGCCCGCACCAACTCGGCGAACAGCGCCATGACCTCCCGCTCGGGCGGCAGTTCGGCCAGGAGGTTGCGCACCTCGTCCGCGTAGCTGGTGGCGTCGGTATCGTAGGACGCCCGGGTGTCCGACAGCCACCTCTCGGCCTCTGGGTCTTCCCGTCCGGTGCTCACACCCGCAGGCTAGCCCAGAAGCCGGTCGCCGCATCAAGCATCCGGGGTCACCGCACCTCCCCCGCGTCCCGAGGCCGCAGGGGATGTTCAGGACACCTGGATGCCGATGAGGCAGGTGTCGTCGTCGGTGTCGGATCTGCTGTGAGTGAGAAGGCGGTCGAGCCTGCGCTCCAGTGACGGTTCCGGAGTCCGCGCCGTGCTCAGCAGCTGGGCGAGGGACTCCTGGACTGCGGTGTCTCTTCGTTCGACCAGACCGTCCGTGTACATCAGCAGCGTGTCGTCCGGCTGGAGCTGTACCTCGGACTCCTCGTACTGCGTCTCTGGAAGCGCGCCGAGGAGCAGGCCGCCGAGCAGGGGAAGGCTGGTGGCCTCCTGCCCGCGGACCAGTACGGGCGGCAGGTGGCCCGCCCGTGCCCAGCGCAGGATGCGGGTCTCGGGGTCGTACAAGCCGCAGACAGCGGTGGCGGTGACCTGTTTGGTGAGGTGGTGAGCGACGATGTTCAGCCAGGACAGCAGTTGCCCTGGTCCGGCGCCGGTGACCGCGAGACCTCGCAAGGCGTTCCGCAGGACGACCATCCCGGTGGCTGCCTCGATGCCGTGGCCGGCGATGTCGCCGACGCAGAGCAGTATCCGTCTCGACGGGAGGACGACGGCGTCGTACCAGTCTCCGCCCACCTGCGAGTCCGATTCCGCGGGCCGGTAGCGCACGGCGACCTGGAGGCCGGGAGCGTCCAAGGGACCACGGGTCGGCGGCATGATGGCGTGCTGCAGCTGCCGCGCGAGGCGGTTGCGGTCCGCGGACTCCTGCTCGGTGTGCGCGAGTTGGTCGCGGGTGGCGGCGAGGGCCACCTCGGTCCAGTGCTGGGACGATATGTCCTGGTAGGCGCCGCGTACCGCGAGGAGCCGGTCGGCGGCATCGAGGACCGGTTCGGCGATGACCCGGATGTGGCGCGTGACGCCGTCGGGACGCTGGAGGCGGAAGGCCGCCGACGTGGCACGTCGATGGTGCAGCACCGCTTGGAGGAAGCGACCGATGGCGATGCCGTCGTCCGGGTGTGCGTGCCCGGCGAGGTCCTGGAGCGACACCGGGCTGTCGGTGCCTTCCCGCCCGTAGAGGGCAAAAAGCTGCCCGTTCCAGGTGATCTCGCCCGTGACCAGGTTCTCCTCGAAGCCGCCGATGCGGCCGAGTCGCTGTGCGTGCTGAAGCAGGCTGGCAAGCCGCGCGGCCTCGTCCTCGATCCGCCAGATGAACAACACGGCCCCGCCGTGCCGACTGATACTGAGGTCGGCAACCGACGCGAGCGGCACCTGGTCGACGAGGGCGGTCAGCGTCATCCGCTGAGCGCGGAACGGCTCGCCGGTGGCATAGACGTGCTCGATCTTCTCGAAGAGTCCACTCTCGCCGGCTGCCATGGGGTACGCCACCAGCAGCAGGGCACCGTTGACGGCTCCGCGTGCCCGCCCCGCCGGATCGAGGAAGCCGCTGTTAGCGTGCCGGATGCGGAAGTCGGCGAGGTGGCCCTGCGGGTCAAGATGTGGCGTGAGCACCAGAGCGGGGTCGTACAGACCGTCGGCCAGGTCCACCAGTTCGGACACCTCGGTCGGCTCCGGCGACCCAGCTGAAGACGGAGGGCCCTCGAGGGTGTGGGCGCACAGCTCGGCCAGGGCCTCGATCTGGCGGGTGATGGCCGGCGACTGGGGCGTGAGCGGCTCCGCCCAGCAGATTTCCAGAACGCCGTGGATCCGGCCGCCGGTCCCGGCGGGCAGCGCGACTCGACCGCCCTCCGGGGTCTGGGTGTGCCCGATGCTGGGCACACCGACGGCTGATATGGAGTCGATGCGCATCATGCGGCGTTCGCTGAGGGCCTGCCGCGCGACGGTGGCGACACCTGGGGGCACATAGCGCCAGCGCCCTGCCTCCTCGGCACTGAACCCGGCGTGTCCGTGCAAGGTGAGGGAGGCGTCCGAGCCCGCCTGCCACACGGCCACAGCGGTGGCACCGAGGGGCGCCAGCGCGTGTTCGAGCAGGGATTCGGCGACGGCCTGGGTGTCGCCGGCGGCCAACGCGGCGCTCTCTGCGGTCCGCAAACGCACCCCCACGGAGGAGCCGGGCTCTTCGTCCTGGAGGTCACTGTTCGCGCGCCTGACGAAATCACCTGCGACCTCGGCCACTTGATCGCGTGCGGCCTCGTTGATGATGTCAGCGGCCAGTTCCAGTTTGGACAGACCGGCTTGGTCCGCCAATTCGGCAAGCTGCCGCGCCGCCTGCGCCGGACCGCACTGCAGCCGCTCGATCATGATGCCCTTGGCGAGCTCGATCAGTGCCCTGCCGTCGGCAGCCGCGTGCGCCGCGCGCACCTCTCCTCGAAGCCGCTCGACGGTGGCGGCGAGGCGGCCGACTGTGGACGTCTCCTGCTGTGTTCCTGCGGCGACCACCCGTGTGACACCAGGCAGTCGAGTCGTACGGGCGGGGTCCGAGGTGTCGGTGGCCTCCTCGTCCTCGGGCCCCGGCCCGGCTTCCGTCGTCTCGGCTTCACTCGGGGCGGCGCCTTCGGGTGTTACGGCAGGCTCGGTCGTGGACGGGTGATCCGGGCTCTGACCGCGGTCGGCGGCATGGCCTCCGTCCCCTTCGCTCTCGCGGGAGATCATGACCCCGCCGCGTCGTAGGACTGGGTGTTGAGCCACCGGCGTACGCAGGCGATCAGGTCGTCGGCGTCCACGGGCTTGGTGACGTAGTCGCTGGCGCCGGAGGCAATGCTCTTCTCCCTGTCTCCGGGCATCGCCTTCGCGGTGACCGCAATGACGGGCAGGTTCGCGTGTGCCGGCATCCGCCTGATCTCCGCCGTCGCCGCGTAGCCGTCCATCTCGGGCATCATCACGTCCATCAGGATCAGGTCGATGTCCGGATTCTCGGCCAGGGCCTCGATTCCTCTGCGGCCGTTCTCCGCGTGCAGGACCTGGATCCCGTGGAGCTCCAGAATGCCGCTGAGGGCGTAGAGGTTGCGCGCGTCGTCGTCGACGACCAGCACGGTCCGGCCGTGAAGCGCGTCATCGACTGTCTTCGGAGCATCCGGCCGTGGTTCGCCCGCGCGGACCAGGGGCACGACGTCGCCGGGCTGTTCGGCGGAGAGGTGCAGCGCGATCCGTTCGCGCAGTTCGTCCAGGCTGGAGAGCAGCTCCAATGGCCGCTTCTGGGCCCGTGACTGGAGCGTCCGCTCATGTGCGGCGTCGAGGCGGCGATGGTTGTGTGCGAGTACGGGCACGGTGCGCAGCGCGGCGTCGCCGTCCATCGCGTCGAGGAAGCGCAGGGCTTCGCTGTTGGCCATGTCGAGTTCGAGGACCACGCAGTGGAACGGCGCGGCGGCGAGGGCGCTGGCTGCTTCTTGCGGTCCGACCGCCGCGACCAGTTGGATGTCGTCGAGGCCGTGTCCGCCGTCCAGTTCCGTCACTGCGCTCTCGGCGACGAGGGACAACAGGCCACGCTGACGCTCCTCGATCACCAGCAGCCGCCGCGGCCCGCGTGCCCCGGCGTCCCCGGCGGTCGACCGCCGCACGTCGGAGCTTTCCACACCGAGCTGGCCGCTCGTGGAGGTGCCTTCCCTCATGCCCTGGGTCTCGGGATGGAATTCGGGACGGGCGACCGGCAGGTAGAGGGTGAAGGTGCTGCCCTTGCCGGGGATGCTCTCCGCGGTGAGGGCGCCGCCGAGCAGATGCGCGATCTCCCGGCTGATGGACAGCCCCAGCCCTGTACCGCCGTACTTGCGGCTGGTCGTACCGTCCGCCTGCTGGAACGCCCCGAAGATGGCCTCCAGTTGCTGCTCGGCGATACCGATCCCGCTGTCCTTGACCCGGAACGCCACGACGGGGCCGCCACGGTGCACGGGGGCGGGCAGCTCGCTGTCACCGGCCAGCTCGATACGCAGTTCCACGCTGCCGCGCTCGGTGAACTTGACCGCGTTGGAGAGCAGGTTCCGCAGCACCTGTCGCAGCCGGGAGTCGTCGGTGAGGAGGTCGAGCGGTACCCGGGGCGCGGTCGTGATCGTGAAGTCGAGGCTCTTCTGTGTGGTCATCGGACGGAAGGTCGCCTCGACGTAGTCGAGCAACTGCCGCAGAGCGACAACCTCCGGGTTCACGTCCATCTTTCCGGCCTCGACCTTCGACAGGTCGAGAATGTCGTTGATCAGCTGGAGCAGGTCGGAGCCCGCCGAGTGGATGATTCCGGCGTACTCGACCTGCTTGGCGGTGAGGTTGCGGGTCGGGTTCTGGGCCAGCAGCTGGGCCAGAATCAGGAGGCTGTTGAGCGGGGTGCGCAGCTCGTGGCTCATGTTGGCCAAGAACTCGGACTTGTACTTGGACGCGAGCGACAGCTGCTGGGCGCGGTCCTCCAGTTCCTGCCGTGCCTGCTCGATCTCCAGGTTCTTGCCTTCGATGTCGCTGTTCTGGGAGGCCAGCAGGGCGGCCTTCTCCTCCAGTTCGGCGTTGGAGCGCTGCAGTTCGTCCTGCTGGACCTGCAGCTGCTCGGAGCGCGACTGGAGTTCGCCGGCGAGCCGCTGCGATTCGCCGAGCAGTTCGTCGGTGCGGGCGTTGGCCACGATGGTGCTGACATTCACCCCGAGTGCTTCCATGAGCTGTTCGAGGAAGTCCCGGTGGATGAGGGTGAACGCGGTGAAGGAAGCCAGCTCGATGACGCCGAGGATCTGGTCGTCGACCACGATCGGCAGGACGAGCAGGCTGCCGGGTGCCGTCCGACCCAGCCCGCAGGAGATGCTGATGTAGTCGGCGGGAACACCGTCGGCGGCGATGACGCGCCGGCTGAGGGCTGCCTGTCCGACCAGGGACTCCCCCATCTTGAAGCGGGTGTCGCCGTCGCTGCCGGCGGGGCGTCCGTACGAGCCGACCAGCCGCAGCTCGGTGCCGTCGGGGGTGTCCTCCGCAAGGTAGAACGCGCCGTACTGGGCGGCGACGAGCGGAGTGAGTTCGTCCATGACGAGCTCGGCGACCACAGCCAGGTCCCGGTGGCCCTGCATCAGCCCGGAGATCAGGGCGAGGCTGGACTTCAGCCAGTCCTGCTCCTGGTTGGCCCGGGTCGTCTCGCGCAGCGACCCGACCATCGCATTGATGTTGTCCTTGAGCTCGGCGACCTCGCCGGAGGCGTCGACGTTGATCGACCGGGTCAGGTCGCCCTCCGCGACCGCGCTGGCCACCTCGGCAATGGCCCTCACCTGGCGGGTGAGATTGCCGGCCAGTTCGTTGACGTTCTCGGTGAGGCGCTTCCAGGTGCCGGACACGCCTTCGACCTCGGCTTGCCCGCCGAGCCTCCCCTCGCTGCCGACCTCGCGGGCGACACGGGTCACCTCGGCCGCGAAGGAGGAGAGCTGGTCGACCATCGTGTTGATGGTCGTCTTCAGCTCCAGGATCTCCCCGCGCGCGTCGACATCGATCTTCTTGGACAGGTCTCCGTTGGCGACGGCGGTGGTGACCAGCGCGATGTTGCGGACTTGGCCGGTCAGGTTGTTCGCCATGGAGTTGACGTTGTCGGTGAGGTCCTTCCAGGTGCCGGCGACGTTGGGCACACGGGCCTGCCCACCGAGACGGCCCTCGGTGCCGACTTCGCGGGCGACACGGGTGACCTCGTCCGCGAACGCGGAAAGGGTGTCGACCATGGTGTTGATGACGTCGGCGAGCGCCGCGACCTCGCCCTTTGCCTCGACCGTGATCTTCCGGGAGAGGTCACCGCGGGCCACCGCGTTGGCGACATCGGCAATGGAACGCACCTGACCGGTCAGGTTCGACGCCATCACATTGACGTTGTCCGTGAGGTCCTTCCACGTACCGGAGGCACCGCGCACGGTCGCCTGACCGCCCAGGTTGCCCTCCGTGCCGACCTCGCGGGCGACGCGGGTGACTTCGTCGGCGAACGCGGACAGCTGATCGACCATCGTGTTGATGGTCTCCTTCAGCTCCAGGATCTCGCCCCGCGCGTCCACACGGATCTTCTGAGACAGGTCGCCCTGGGCCACAGCTGTGGTGACCTGGGCGATGGAGCGCACCTGGGCCGTCAGGTTGTCGCCCATGACATTGACCGACTCGGTGAGGTCCTTCCACGTACCCGAGACACCCTTCACGTCCGCCTGGCCGCCGAGGCGCCCTTCCGTGCCGACCTCGCGGGCGACACGGGTGACCTCGTCCGCGAACGCGGACAGCTGATCGACCATCGTGTTGATGGTCTCCTTCAGCTCCAGGATCTCGCCCCGCGCGTCCACGTCGATCTTCTGCGACAGATCGCCCTTGGCGACCGCCGTCGCGACATGAGCGATGGAGCGCACCTGCGCCGTGAGGTTGCCGGCCATGAAGTTCACGGAGTCGGTCAGGTCGCGCCAGGTGCCGGAGACGCCCTTGACGTCGGCCTGGCCGCCGAGGATGCCCTCGGTACCGACGTCCCGCGCCATGCGCGTCACCTCGTCGGCGAAGGACGACAGCTGGTCGACCATCGTGTTGATGGTGTTCTTCAACTCAAGGATCTCGCCCCGCGCGTCCACGTCGATCTTCTGCGACAGATCGCCCTTGGCGACCGCCGTCGCGACATGAGCGATGTCACGGACCTGGGTGGTGAGGTTGCCCGCCATCGCGTTGACCGAATCGGTCAGATCGGCCCAGGTGCCGGAGACTCCCGGCACCTCCGCCTGACCGCCCAGGGTTCCCTCGGTGCCGACTTCACGGGCGACTCGGGTCACTTCGGAGGTGAACAGCGACAGTTGGTCCACCATTCCGTTGAACACGCCCGCGATCTCGCCCAGCAGGCCGTCTGCCTCGTCCGGCAGCCGGGTGCCGAAGTCACCGTCGCGCACCGCTGTGAGCCCGGCCAGCAGCTGTCGCAGCTCCGGTTCCCCCACCTTGCCCACGCCGCGTGTGCGTGCGCGTGGCACAGGGCGCGAGTTCTCGGCCGTCGTCTCAGCCATGACCCATCCTCGTTACGCTCCCCAGGCACCCAGCCGGAAGGCAGGACGCGCCCCAGTCATGACACAAGCCACTGGCCCACAGTCCGAATTCGTGAACCAGACTGTTGCCGCGCGGCAATAATAGGCACATTACCCGGCGAGAATCGTAGGTGAAAGCGGCCACTTACCTGGCCACCGGCACAGGTGCCGGTGGAGCCGAGGTGAAGGGTGCGACGAAGGGGTCTTCCGCCGGGTCGTCTGGACCTGCAGCTCCCACGCCAAGCCGATGTCTGTCCCCTGCTTCACCCCTACGGGCGACTGAGTTCCACGGGGTGGACACCAAAAGGACGAGCACTCGGCTGTCGCCGTGGAGAAGCTGAAAAGGCGGAGCACGATGGCGGTTGCCGCGCAGGCTAAGCAACTAACGACGGTTCACGAACTACCGGTACAAGAACAAGAACCTGGCTGAGGGTACGGGGCTTGATCTGAAGCGTTCGGGTCACGTCACAAAGGCATCCTGACTGGGCCCCTCCCAACTCGTACGCACCGCCCTCAAATACACTGCCGTTGAGCTCTGCAACCTGGCCCGCCGCCCCTTCCCCGCTCCAGCAGAACGGTGCGATCCGGCACGGTGAACTGAGGCCAAGGTGAGCAGCTCGTCGCACTTGACATGCGGTGGCCGTCCGCCCGGTTGCTTTGGCGGCGGACCGCGTTTGCTACCGCTCTCACCGTCTCCTGCTAGGGGCGAACTCCGGATCAGGGCATATCACGGTCGGTAATCCTTCGACGTGCGCGCAAGGTTGGTGACTGCTTCGCTGGTGGGGCCCGCTCTCCCCGTCACGAAGGAGTGATCATGAGCGCAGCAGACCAATCCCACGGCCCCGCCCAGCAGATGCGCCAGAAGGCCGAGGAGCTGGAGCAGGCCGCCGAGCGTGCCTCTCATCCACAGGAGCGCGAGCGCCTGCAAGAGAAGGCACGCAAGCTGCGCGAGCAGAGCGACAAGCAGCCCGGCGACATAGCGACTGAGGGGTTCGACCCCACCCGCTGACGCCACCACGCAAACTCCGGCCGGCAGCCACTCGCACACTCCGTCCGTTCATGCGACGGCGCCGGCCGGTTCGCGTCGCTCTGTCACCCCTCGTGAGCGCACTCCGGCTCCGCAGCACACGGAGTGCCCGGGGTTCGTCACGACGGGCGGAACGACGCGGACATGACAGGACGCGTCAGCCGGTCGGTTCGCCGTCTCAGCGGGTTGGAGCTGCCGCGAGCGGTTCGACGAGCCGCCGCGACGCCAGGTCACCGAGCAATGCATCCTGTACTCCGCGCTCGACGCCCACATCCGCCATCTTCAGGTAACCGTCCCCGAGGATGCCGTCGCCCACATCCATGGCGACCTGGCCAGGCCGCACTGAAGATGATGCGCACCAACATGGACGCCGCCATCGTGGACAGCAGCTCGGTCCGGTTCTGAGCCCCCAGCAAGCTGTCAGGAACCATCCGTGCCTGACCGCGACGGCCGACGCTACGACAGGCGTCACGGGGTGGCACATCACACGGGGCATGGCTGACGCGGGAGGAGTCTGCTAGGTGTGGAGGATGACTGAACTTGATGCTTCCGCGTTCCCTGCCGCGCCGCAGGTACTTTGCCGACGCCGCCGTGGCCGCGCCTGGGTCGTCAGTCTCGGCGGCGACCTCAACGAAAGCACCCTGCCACCCGTCCGAGAGACGTTCGACGGCATCCTCAAGGAAACCGGGCAGCCCCTGGTAGTGGATGCGACGGCGGTGCAGTCCGCAGACAGTAAAATCATCGACTTGCTGCTGACGTTGCAGAAGCAGGCAACGCTGGTGGTCGCTGCACCGTCCCGGCCCCTTCAGGAACTCCTCGCCACAGCGCCCAGTCGCGTACCCTCGGCCTTGTCCTTGGGCGAAGCACTGGACCTCGTCGGCACCTGACGACATCTGGTCACGACAACGAGGAGTTCAGTCGTCGCCCAGAACAATCATGGTCTTCTCGGTCATGCATTCCCTCTGCTCCGGGACCGTGCATTCATCCGCCAGCCGGTTCCCGTGCGGCGGGCCACGGCTTCGGGCTCATTGTCCCGGCGAGCGCCAGGAGCCCGAAGGCCGCGCTCGGTTCGCTGTCGAGTTCCCAACGTGCTTTCCGGAGCGAGGGCCGCCTTCCGCCGGGCTCTCAGCTTCCCCATGCCGAAGGTGCTGTCACAAGTAGGCACGAGGGGTCGTGCTCGGGGAGGAAATCATGCCGCGTGGGCCAAACCGCAAGACAGTTGTGGGGCTGGCGCGAGGTCGGACAGGCCGAACAGGAGGGCGTAGCCGCGAGGCAGTTCCGCGAGGATGCGGCGGGTCAGCGGTTCACCAATGTGGCCTGCGAGGAGTGTCAGAACAGTGCTGGTGGCCCAGCGGGCTTCGAGCCGACTGCGGGGCGAAAGACGGCCGGCGGCGGCGTCGACGAACGCAGGGGCACTAAGTGGTTGAGTGAGAGGGATCTGTGCGCTGATCACGGATGCCGCCTCCACGGGCAGGTGGCGGACCAGGTCGCTGCGTTCCTCACCGCTGATGTGAGCGCCCAGGACGGGCAGGACCGCCTGCAGAACTTCCTCGGCCTCCCGGCTGGTGGCGTATCGGCCTGAGTACCTCACCTGTTCGATGAGTTGCTGCCACTGCACGACGATGGATTCCCTTCTCGGTGTGGTGGGTTAGGAGAGTTGCGGCCGACCGAAGAGCAGGTCATAGCCCGGCGGGAGCTGCAGCAGAATGCGACGCATCAGGTCCTCACCAGCGGCGTCGGCGACGACGCTCAGCACGGCGCTGACATCCCATTGCGCGGTCTCCTGCGTCGCTCCGTCGATCCAGGCCGCGGTAGCGCGAACGAAACGCTCGGTGCTCAGCGGTTCAGCGGCTCGCAGCGGATTCAGGAGAATCACGGCGAAGGTGTCGGGCAGGCTTGCCGCTAGCTGTGCTCGCTCCTCGCCGACCAGGTGTGCGCCCAGGAGAGCGAGGACGGTGCGGGCTGCCCGCTCCGCCTCCAGTGGTGAGGGATACTCGCCGCGTTCTTGCACCGCTTCCAGAAATGGCTGCCATCGCATGACCATGGCGTGCTTCTTCCTGCCCGTGAGCGGAGGGCGGGGCCAGAGGGAGATGAGGTGTTCGCTCCGCCCTCCGCACGGCTGTGGGCTGTGCCAGTGCACCGCCCGGCGGTCAGCTGGTGCTGGGTTCCGCTGTGATCTGCTTGTGCTCGCCTGTGGCACTGATGCTGATCTTGCGGGGCTTGGCGCGCTCGGCGATCGGGATCCGCAGGGTCAGCACGCCTGCGTCGTAGTCAGCCGTGATGCGTTCCGTGTCCAGGATGTCGGCGAGGACGAGCTGGCGGGAGAAGACGCCCAGGGGCCGCTCGGAGAGTTCCATCTGGACCTCGCCAGCTGTGACAGGCCGCCGCTCGGCCTTGACGGTGAGCATGTTGCGCTGGACGTCAATGTCGATCGCGTCCGGCGCGACACCCGGGAGATCGAACGCGACGACGTATTCGTCGCCCTCGCGGTATGCGTCCATCGCCATCGCAGTCGGCTTCGACCAGGTGCCGGGGCCAAGAAGCTGGTGAGCCACGCGGTCGAGCTCACGGAACGGGTCAGTGCGCATCAGCATTGCGAAACACCTCCGGTTTGATCAGGCAGTTGGGTTCTGCCAGTGCGCTTCACACATCACCGTTGTAACATGTCATCGAAACGATGACAACCTTGATGTCATCGAACGGATGACAACGTCGGAGACATCTCCATGGCCCACTCTGAGCAGCCAAGTGAACCTGCAGCCCCAACCTCAGGGCCCACTCCACTCCCCTCTGCTACAGCCCTCGAAGCGCTGGCCGAAGCAGTACGCGCCTCAGGCACCCGCAAGGCCGCAGGACCCCAGTCCGCCGACTCACAGACCGGCGCGGAGCAGGCCCTTGCCTCTCTCGTGCTGCTACGCGAGCTGCGCGAACAACTCGGCGGCTTGGAGACAGCGCTGATCGAGGCTGCCCGCACAGCTGGCGCAAGCTGGGCAGATCTTGCCACGCCCCTCGGCGTCGCCAGTCGGCAAGCCGCCGAGCGCCGCTACCTGCGCCTACGCCCCGGCGACGCAGGCGCGACCGGCGAACAGCGCATCAAGGCCACCCGGGACCGCCGCGCAGCCGACCGCACCGTCACCATCTGGGCCCGCGACAACGCAGGCGAACTGCGCCGCCTCGCAGGCCAGATCACCGCCCTCCCCGACCTCCCCGCCACGGCCCACCCCTCCATCGGTCACCTCGATCAAGCTCTGGCCGACAACGACGCCGCCGAGCTCATCGCCCCCCTGACCGCCACCCGCCCCCACCTCCAGGTCGACCACCCCGAACTCGCCGCCCACATCGACACCATCACCGACCGCACCGACGAACTAAGACAGGACAGCAACGACCAGCGCAACAGCTGAAGCTTCATGCAGGGCTACACCACGACGACATCGCCACGTCTGGCTCTCAATCCCCTGCGCTCTCAGTCGCGGTCCAGCAGGCCCTTCCGCAACTGCGTGAAGGTGCCGGCCAGGATGCGGGAAATGTGCATCTGAGAGCAGCCGAGTTCCCTACCGATGGCAGATTGGGTCATCTCCCGGCCGAAGCGCATCTCCAGAACCCTGCGCTGCCGGTCATCCAGCTGCTCCAGCAGCGGCGCGAGGGAGCTCAGGTCCTCCACCAGCTCCATAGCAGGGTCGAGACCACCGTGGATGTCCGCGCGGGGGCGCGCCCTGGCGCCGAGCTGCAGCGGGGAGTCCTCGCCCTCCCCGCTCGAGGTGTCGAGGGCTTCGGTGATGTAAGCGTTCGCGGCAATCAGTCCCTCACGCACTTCCTCCTCCGGCAAACACAGGTGCCGAGCGAGTTCGTCCACGGTCGGGTCACGGTTCACCGCCGCGGCGAGCTCCGCCTTCGCGTTTGCGATCTCGGTCCGCAGTTCCTGCAGCCGTCGCGGGACGTGGACGGCCCAGGTGCTGCGGAAGTACCGCTTGATCTCCCCCTCGATGTAGGGGATGGCGAAGGAAGAGAACTCGACTTCCCGGGACAGGTCGAACCGGTCGATTGCCTTGATCAGCGCGACCATCCCGACCTGGGTGATGTCCTCCAGCTCACCGTTGCCTCGGTTGCGAAACCGGCGGGCGACGAAGTGCACCAGACACAAGTTCATCTCGATAAGCGTGTTGCGCACGTACTGGTACTCGCGGGTGCCTTCCTCGAGAACCTGGAGCCGCTCGAAGAACAGTTTCGACAGATGCTTCGCGTCGCCCGGGGCCACGCGGCGTGGATGCTCGATCTGTGGCAGCCCGCCGCTGTGGCGCGCCACGGGCGCCTGCGCGGCCTGCTGCGACTCCCCTGTGTTGTGTACGGACGAAGTAGCGCTGAGCATGAGGTTGCCCTCCCTGCGACTGCACTCTTACGGCAGTTTCTGCCCAGCATGTCGCCTCACACACAGGCGATCGAAGCAGCTCACGTGCAGGCCTACCCGATTCGCATTAATGCACCTGGCAGGGTCGACGGAGGTCCCCGGCCAGAGCGGCCTGGAAGGTCAGGGCCGCAGGAAGCCGGCAGACAGCGCCGCGTGCCCTGCACCGTGCCCCGGTACCTGCGCAGCGCAGCGGACACCGGAGAGGCCGGTCAGCCCGCAGCGCCCACAGGGGCGTCGGCAGTGCGGACGGCGAGCAGCTGTTGCCGGGCGGTGCTGAGAGCCGTGTCGATGTCGCGGGTCCCGGTCGACACACACAGCGTGTAGGACACGTCATCCAGCCGCTGCTGCACGCTGCGGCCGCCGTTTCCGGTATACAGCGCCTGGAGCGTTTCGTACTCCTCGATCAGGTCCTTCAACACCGCCGGGTGAGCCACCAGCACGATGACCGCCTCCTTGACGTCACCAACCGCACCAATACCAGGGGGCGAACACCCCACCCCTCTCCTACATGCACACACATGTATCCAGTGCTTCAGACATGCGGCACTGCCCCGAATGAGTGACGGTGAGAAGGCGACGTCTGAAAGGCCGGCCGAGGCGACCGGACGGACGCCGCACCACTGGCGGCCGGGCAGTGCGCAGCGCGGTGGCCGCGAACCCTCTGCCTTGTCTGGCATGCCCGTTTCCCCCGCTGTCCGCGGGGGACTCGGCCCCGGGAGGACCGCCTCCGAGACAGGGCACACCCAACGCACGGGAGGACTGATGAGCGCGGAAGCAGGACTGCGGGTGGTGGTCACCGGCGCCACCGGCAACGTCGGCACCAGCGTGGTGCGAGCCCTCCGCAAAGATCCCGGGATCGCCTCGGTGCTCGGGCTGGCGCGCAGGGTTCCCACGGCCCTGAAGCTTCCCGGCACGACCTGGGCAGCTGTCGATCTTTCGCAGGAATCCGCCCCGGACCAGCTGCGGGAGCACTTCCGGGACGCCGACGCGGTGATCCACCTCGCCTGGCGCTTCCAGCCCACCCACGACCCCGTGGTTACATGGCAGAGCAACGTGCTCGGCTCGCTCGCGGTGTTCGAAGCCGTCGCTACCGCAGGTGCAGCGGCCCTGGTGCACGCCTCCTCCGTGGGCGCCTACTCCCCCGGGCCCAAGAAGGACCCCGGTGTGGACGAGAGCTGGCCGACGCACGGCTGGCCGGACGCCGCCTACTGCCGTGAAAAGGCCTATCTGGAACGGGTGCTGGACACCTACGAGCGGCAGCATCCCCAGATCCGGGTGGTGCGGATGCGGCCCGGATTCCTCTTCAAGGAAGGGGCCGCGAGCGAGCAGCGCCGCATCTTCGGCGGCCGCCGGCTGCCGGGCCCGCTGATCCGGCCCGATCTGCTGCCGTTCGTACCCGACCTCGAAGGACTGCGGTTCCAGGTCATGCATACCGACGACGCAGCGCAGGCCTACCGGCTGGCGCTGCTGAACGATGTGCGAGGGGCCTTCAATCTGGCCGCAGGTCCCCCCGTCGACGCCGAGGTGCTGGCCGACTTGCTGGAGGCCCGGGTGGTGCGTGTACCGCGGCGAACCGTACGGGCGGCGCTGTCGGCTGCCTGGAACCTGCACGCCGTTCCTGCATCACCGCACCTTTTCGACGCGGTACTTCGACTTCCCGTCATGGACGCGAGCCGGGCGCGGGAGGAGCTCGGCTGGCAGCCTCAATGGTCCTCGACAGAGGCGCTCCAAGAGTTCCTGCGAGGTGCAAGGCAGGGGTCCGGAGAGCCGACCGAGCCACTGCAGGGCCACAAGGCCGCCTGAGGAAGGCTTGCCGGGGCACAGCAGGCGGGTCGCGATGTACTTGCCGAGCCAGCCATACTCCGTAATGGAGCAAAGATATCCGTCTGAGACGGGCAGATGTCGGCGTGAATGCACTGTCATGCTGCGCATCAGGCACCCTCACTCGGTCACGGTGTCGCCATGCCGATGTGCCACCCTCCACTCGCCGTTCTCGCGGCGGTACACCTGGGTGACCCGCAACGTGTAGGTACGCGGCTCCCCCTCGACGGAGGTGGAGGTGTGCTCGAGGCCCGCCGTATAGGTCATGTCTCCCGAGACGTCGTACGCCTGCAGTTCGAACGCCCACGACGTGCAGTCGGAAAACCGCTCCCCGAGGGCGGCAAAGAGCTTGTCGAGCTCCTGCTGGCCGTGGGCGCTGCGCAGCGCCCCCAGGACGCTCACGGGTCATTGCGTGACCAGAGCGCACGGCGGGAGGCCACGTTGCCGTTGTGCAGCTCCAGCTCGGCCTCGTACAGGGCGCCATTGACCCACGTCAGGAAATCGTCGCGGTCGGTCATGCGTTCATCATGCGCCCGGCGACCAGAGTCGCCCAGTTGTGAGCATGAGCGCTGCGTGCAGCGTCGAGAGCGAAGCAGACTGCCCAAGTCTGCTAGAGCAGTTCGTCAGAGCCCAAGCCCCTTGGTTTGGCTCCGGTCGTGGCCTCGTCTGGCAGAGCGTCGTCGTACCCCGCTCAGGTCCCAGCGACGAGGGCGGTCACCCTACGGAGTCGGGTGGTCGGATGGCATGCTGATAGGCGGCCATGCACGGCAAGCAGTGACGCTCGGTCGCGTTCTCCTCGAAGCTCTCGGACCGCCGCAGGCCACACAGCGTGACGGTCTTGTCGGGGGCGAGCACATGCCATGCGGGGTCCTTCCCGGTGGAAGTGGCCCCGGCCCACATCTCGTACATGCCACGGCTCCTCGGGCTAGTCACCACACGTCGCCTTCATGGCAACATCTCAGTGCCCGCAAGGCACCTTCTGCTGCGCCACGCTGGTGATGCGATCTTCGCAAGGCGTTGCCTCGCCCTGCTGCACAGCAGCAAGCCTGTCCCGCCCCGCTGTTCGGTTGACCCTCGAGGTCCGCCAGCCGCGGCATCTCGGATGCTGGTGCGGGTTGGGTGAAGCCCTCGAGCCGTCACACCCGAGGGCCTCATGTCCATCCTCCTGCTCCACAGCGGCACCTGACGAGGCCGCGCCCTGCCGGTGACATGACTTCGCTGATCGGCCCACGAGAACCCGCTCCTTGGCCCGTCGGAAGACGGCTAACGTCCTGAGGCCAGGGACCGGAACCACTCTGGCACCTCCCCCTGGGGGGCTGGTCCGGATCCGTAGGCGCGGATCAGCCGACGGCAGGAGGCATGGCGGACGGTCGGCATTGATGCCACTGCGGCCAGTGATCCAGCTGGCGATTTATTCAGACGGCCGCCCCCATCCACCGCGAACTTCTGAAGCAGATCTACGTGCGCAACGCGGCCTCAGCTGGCCCAGCGACTCTTGGTCAGGTCGTCAGGAGGCGGTCGAAGAATGACCGATACTGCCGCAGCGCAATCCGCAGGTCCTCGGTGGCGACCTCGTGGCCCTGATGCCACTGGCTCTCCAGACCTTCCTTGTGCGCAGCGAAGGTCGTTGCGAGCAACTGCATGACCTCCGCAACCAGTTCGTCCGCCGCTCGTACGGCCGCCTGCGGATCATCGACGAAACCCTGCTGGATGTCACTCCAGCGAGACCGCAGATCCACCGCTGTACCGGAGTCGAGAAGCGCGGCGGCCTCGTCCTCGCGGGGCGAGGTCGCTGTCTCCTGGGGGGTCTCCGGTGTGGCTTCCGAGCGCATGTCCGCAGCTTCCTGCCCACCTGCGGACTCCGGTGTCTGCTCCGCCGGAGCCTTACTCTCCTTCGGTGCGGGAGCCATGGGCATCGCCGGTGCGGGCGGCTCCGCCCGCCGGGCCGGCTCCGCCGCCTCCGTTTCGGTCCTGGCCAGGTCCTCGGTGGAGAGTTTCTCCTCAGGTGCGAAACGACCGCTGTCTTCCCGGCCGAACCCGCCTTCTCGCTTCATGTCGCTCTCCCTTGACTACGGCTGTCGGCGCCCGTCCCCGGATGGGCCGGTTTCGTCCTTCAACAGCTCCTCGAACAGCGCCCGGTAGTGGACCATTGCGCTCCGTAGCTCTTCCGTGGAGGTGTTCCTTCCGCCGGCCCGGCTGTTGATCTCATGGGCGATGCGGTAGTGCTCCAGCGTGCGCGAGTGGTCGACCGACAGATCACGCGTCTGCTGTTCGTATCCTTCGGTCGGGTAACCGCGCTCACTCATCAGCAAGACGACCAACCGGTCTGCCTCGTCCACTGCCCGGTCAGGACTGTCCACGAAATGCTCCTGCACGGCGTTCCAGTCCCGCGCATACCTGTCCCTGACCGTCGGGGGGAGTGCCCGGATCTGCAGGTCCTGATGTCGCTGTTCCCGTTGGGCGAGCTCACGCTCGGCCTGCTGGCGGCTCTCCCCCTCCTCCACCGCGCGCTCGTACTCAGGGCCGAAACGCTTTTGCAGGCGCCGTCGGCGCGCTGTCCGCTGCGCGACCAAGGCCAGCAGCACAACGAGAAGCACGGCAACCACGATGATGACGATCACCCAGGTCGTATCCACGGCACTCTCCACTCACGGCAGCCAGGGGTCCGCTCATTGTGAGAGTTCCACGCTCGGCGAACAAAATTCGCAACCAAGAGGTTCTTGTACAAAAACCCTAAACCTGCTCGTCATCATCGCGGCGCCCATCCCGCCCGGGCCGAGGCCCGGGCACACACTGCCGCGGACCTCCTGAGGACCTGACTGGATCGAAGGCCTTCCTGCATCACCTGCGGTTCTGCCCTCCACGTTGGTTCATCGGCACCACAGCCCTACCGTGGACAGAGAGAATGCAGACCCAGGAGTGCGCCATGCTCGTCATCCTCGGACTCGTCATCCTGATTGCAGCGCTCGTTGTCGGCATCGTCGGCGTTCTCGCCAACGACGGTGACGCCCATGAGCTCCAGGACGGATTCTCCGTCTTCGGCTACGACGTCACCGGGTCTACCGGCACCCTCTTCTTGTACGGCATTGTCGTGGGCGCCGTAGGCCTCCTCGGCCTGACTCTTCTCCTGGCCGGCGTCCGCCGCCGTCGGCGCGGCAGGGCGGCCCGCCACCGAGTGGATCACCCGCGGCGTGCATCGGCCGTCGCTCCGGAGCGGGACGACTGGGGCAGCGAACGCAACACCGGCGATGCCGGCATCCCCGGGGCGGAGGGAGACGGGCGGCCACCCGGTCGAGTCGGATGAGCCCCGTCGCCAGCGGCATCACTGGTCCGGACATCGTGCTGCACCCCGGTGACACTCCCGACAGCCCTCTGCAGCAGACCGAACGACACACGGCAGTCTGTGGTCCTCGACCGAGGGGCTCCTGGGCGCCGGCGCGGTCGCGGCTCATGACTCCTCCATGTCCGGCACCGGTGAGATCGTTGCAGCGGCCGACAGCAGTCTCTCCGCCAGCGCGCGGCAGCGGCTCCCGAGCTCCGGAGGGTCGAGTACCTCGAAGTCGTGCCCCAGCAGGAGCACATGCATGAGCACGAAGTCGAGGCTGTCGGCCCCACTGAGCACCTCGCAGGCCTCTCGCCCTCGCGGTCGTACGACGGCTGCCGATGCCGGAATCTGTGCGCGCACCGTGTCGGCCGAGGCGTGCACGAGGAAGCGCGCCTGGTGCGGGTAGACGCGACTTGCCACACCCTCCTGCACGTACGGCGCCGCGTCAGGCGCCGTGCGCGGGCAGAAGCGCCAGGTCCGCGCAGACACTTCGGTCATCCGGTCGACGCGGAAGCTGCGCCAGTCGTCGCGATCGAGATCGTAGGCGAGGAGGTACCAGCGCCGGTCGGAGGCAACCAGCCGGTACGGCTCGACCCGCCGTTGTCGCACCTCACGCCCTGACGGGTAGTCGAAGCCGGCCTCGACCTCGTCGCGGCAGGCTCTGGCCAGCGTCATGAGCACCTCGGGGTCGACCGGAGTGCGGCCTCCGCCGAAGAACTCCACCGAGCCGGACAGCGCGCGCATCTCGTGCCGCAGCCGAGTGGGCAGCACCCGGTCGAGCTTGGTCAGCGCCCGGAGAGCGGCGTCACCGGCGCCGACGACCGCGCCACCCGCGCCGGCGAGAAGCGAGACCGCGGTGGCGATCGCCTCCTCGTCGTCGAGAAGCAGCGGCGGCAGCTCCTGCCCCGGGCCGAGCTGGTAGCCGCCGCCGACACCCTGGCTGGCATGCACGGGATAGCCGAGCGTGCGCAGCCGCTGGACATCGCGCCGTACCGTGCGCGGCGTGACCCCGAGCCGGTCGGCGAGCTCGGGCCCGGTCCAGATCTGGCGCTGCTGCAGCAGCCCGAGCAGGGTGAGCACCCGCTCCGTCGTACCCCGCTCGTCACCGCTTGCCGCGTCCATGTCTCCCACCCTGGCAAAAATAGCGGACCGATCCTGTCCGCTATGGGTGTCATGGTGGCTCCATGGATGCAGACGCATGTGGCTGGAGGCGGGAGCTGTGCGAGCAGTGGGACGAGTTGCCCAGGGCCGATCCGGTGCTGCACATCCACCGCGAGCTGATCCACCACCTGTCTGAGGTATCCATGCCGCGCGAGCAACTTCTCGCTACCGGGACAATCGCAGGGCAGCGGGCTTAGCCAGTGGTGAAGCGATTCTGAGAAGTATTGACCTGCACTGATGTACGGGGTTCTTGCTGGATGGGTGTTGTCAGTGGGCTGGAATAGTGTGCTCGTCATGCAGCTCAGGTACGCCTTTCGCCTCTACCCGAACGGTCCTCAACGCGCTGCGTTGGCGAGGGCGTTCGGGTGTGCGCGGGTGGTTTACAACGACGCGCTGCGGGCCCGTGAGGCGGCCCGTGCCGCCGGTGAAGGGTTCCCGAAGACTGGGGTTCTGTCGAAGCTGTTGATCATCGAGGCGAAGAAGACTGAGGAGCGTGCTTGGCTCGGTGAGGTGTCGGCTGTGGTGCTGCAGCAGTCGCTGCGGGACCTGGACACTGCCTATAGGAACTTCTTCGACAGTCTGAAGGGCAAGCGCCCACGCATGGGCGCGCCCCGGTTCAAGAGCCGCAAGGACAATCGGCAGGCGGTCAGGTTCACCGCGAATGCCCGATGGAAGATCACCCCCGGTGGGGACCTGTCGTTGCCCAAGATCGGCAATGTGCGTGTGCGGTGGCCCCGCATGCTGCCGTCCACGCCGTCCACCGTGACGGTGGTCAAGGACGCGGCCGGCCGGTACTTCGCATCGTTCGTGGTCGAGACCGAACCCGAGCCTCTGCAGGATGTGGAACCGGTCGTTGGTATCGATCTTGGATTGGGGCACTTCGCGGTCCGTTCCGACGGCACGAAGATCGATGCCCCGCGTTTCCTGCGCCGGGCGGAGAAGAAGCTGAAACGGGAACAGCGACGTCTGTCCCGTAAGACCAGGGATTCCAGCAACCGGGGCAAGGCCCGGCTGAAGGTTGCCCGGGCTCATGCGCGGGTGGCCGACGCGCGGCGCGAGTTCCACCACCAGCTCTCCACCCGAATCATTCGCGAGAATCAAGCGGTGGCGGTGGAGGACCTGGCGGTGAAAGCACTCACCCGAAGCAGGCTGGCCAAATCGGTGCACGATGCGGGCTGGTCCGCGTTTGTCGCAATGCTGGAGTACAAGGCCGCGAAGTTCGGCCGCACCTTCGTGCGCATCGGGCGGTTCGAGCCGACCTCTCAGACCTGCAGCGCGTGCGGTGTGCAGGACGGCCCCAAACCCCTCCACATCCGCGTCTGGGAGGGCTTGAGGTGCGGGGCTGTCCTGGACCGGGACATCAATGCGGCGGTCAACGTCGCCAAGGCCGCCGGACTGGCGGTGACAGCCTGTGGAGCGCAGGTAAGACCGGTACACCTACCGGCACAGCGCACAGAAGCAGGAACCCACCGAGACGGTCACCCCGACCGTGGCAAGAATCCCGGGCCGCTAGGCCAGGGAGCGGAAGTCAAGAACGGAGCAACCCGATGAGCCGCCACATCCAAGTCACCTTTGACGCCCACGACCCGCGGGCGCTGTCGTCCTTCTGGCGCGATGCACTGGCTTACGTCCACCCCAGCCCGCCCGGAGTCGACCTGCCCGAGGGCGCCGACCCTCTGGCGGCGTGGGACGACTTCCTCGCGCAGGTCGGCGTGCCCGAGGAGCAGCGCAACTCGAGATCGGCCATCGAGGACCCGGACGGGCACGGTCCGCGGCTGTTCTTCCAGCAGGTGCCGGAGGACAAGGTCGCCAAGAACCGCGTCCACCTCGACGTCCGTGCGGCTCCTGGGCTGCAGGGAGAGGAGCGGATGGCGGCGCTGGAAGTCGAGTGCGACCGGCTCGTCGCGCTGGGAGCAACGCGGGTACGTCGCTTCGAGCCCGCTCCCCCGATGAGCGCCGGCTTCATCGTGATGACCGACCCCGAGGGCAACGAGTTCTGCCTGGACTGACGCAAGTCAGCAATGGTCGGGAAGCAACGGCCGTCCGCGGCCGAGGCAGTCGACGGTGAGGAGGTGCTCCAGCGGCAGGGCGGACGCAGACCCGGGCTCGTGACACTCCGGGCAGAACTCGCGCTGGGTCGCCGGCGCCACGTCGTTGGCGGCCTTACTGCCCCAGGACGTCGAGGAAGGCCCGGAGGGCGGGAGCGGGGTTGAAGTCGCTCCAGACCAGGTATTCGACTCGGCGGGGACCGTTGACCACGGGCACGGTGACCAGGCCGGCGTCTCCGGGGCCGACGAACGTGGAGGGCAGGAGAGCAACGCCGAGCCCTCGACGGACGAGGCGCATGAGCAGGTCGGCAGCGGACACCTCGAAGGCCACGTCGCGTTGGATCCTTGCGCTGGCGAAGGCCAGGTCGCTTTGGGTGCGGCCCGGAGAGCCGGTGGGAAAGTCGACGAAGGTCTCTTCGGCGAGCCGGGCCAGCGGGATCGGGGATTCGGACGCAAGGGGATGATCGGCCGGCAGTACAGCGACCGCCTCGTCTCGTGCCAGTTCTCGTACTTCCACACCGCTTGGCCGATCCCCATCGGGCAGACCGAGGAAGGCAACGTCCAGGTCCCCCGCTGCGACCCGCGCCGTCATCTCATTGCTCTTGCCCACCTGCAGGGCGACCCGGACTTGGGGGTGGCGGTCCCGGAAGACCGTGAGCACCTCGGGGATGTCGACTGCGGCGACGGTCGGGATGATCCCCACCGTGAGTTGTCCGCGGATCTCGCCGACCGCGGCGGCGGCCTCGGTGACGGCACGGTCGGCGGAGGCGAGGCACGCGAGGGCGTCCGGAAGGAACGCCTTTCCGGCCGGGGTGAGTTCGACCCGGCGGCTGGTGCGCGCGAACAGCTTCAGCCCGAGCTCCCTTTCGAGCTTGGCCACCTGGTGGCTGAGTGCCGACTGGACGACGAAGCACCGCTCGGCGGCACGGGTGAAGCTGCGGGTCTCGGCCACCGCGATCACGTATCTGAGCTGTTGTAGATCCATCCATCCATCGTGGATCACGATGGATCAGATGAAAACCATGCATTGGACTCATGGATCGTGCCGGTCAAGACTTCTGACGTGACCACACCGACCGCAACTCAACTGCCCGTTGCGCCCATTCGGCGACAGCGGTGGAGCGAACGTCGAGCGACGTGGATTGCCCTGACCGCTCTGGCACCGATCGCCTGGGGTACGACGTACTCGGTAACCACAGAGTTCCTGCCGCCCGATCATCCGCTCTTCGCCGCACTGATGCGATCGCTTCCGGCGGGCGTGCTGGCGGTGGCGTTCACCCGAGCGGTGCCTGCAGGGTCCTGGTGGTGGAAGGCCGGCGTGCTCGGCGTACTCAACATCGGTGCGCTCTTCCCGCTGCTCTTCATCGTGGCCGAACGGCTGCCAGGCGGGGTCGGGGCAACCATGGGCGCGGCCCAACCGATCGCCGTGGTCGGGCTGGCAGTCGCCGTACTTCACGAGTCGCCGTCATGGTGGCGACTGAGCTGGGGTGTGGTCGGAGTGATCGGCATCAGCCTGGTCGTCCTCGGCCCGGAGGCCGGTCTCGACGGTGTCGGGATTGCGGCCGGGCTCGGCGGGACCTTCTCGATGGCGCTGGGCGTCACTCTCACCAAACGCTGGGGACATCCGCCGGGAGTCGGTCCCCCGGCGTTCGCGGGATGGCAACTCACCGCCGGCGGCCTCGCACTCCTGCCGTTCACCCTGATCATCGAAGGCATGCCGCCGCACGTCGACACTCGTGGCCTGGCCGGATACGTCTGGCTCGGCACAGTCGGCGGTCTGATCGCCTACACCTTGTGGTTCCGCGGCATCGGGCGGCTTCCGATCACCGCCACCGCTCTGCTCGTGTTGCTCTCGCCTCTCGTCGCGGCACTGATCGGAGCCTTCGCGCTCGGTGAGACCTTCACCCCCGCCCAACTCGCCGGATTCGCCTTGGCGCTGGCCGCCCTCGTCGCCGGACAGGTCAGCGGAGAGCACATACGGAACGCACTGCGGAGACACCGCGCCACGCCCCTGGAGGACAAATGAAGATCGCCGTCATCGGAGCCACCGGAATGGTCGGCAACTGCGTCACCGCAGAGGCAGTACGACGCCGACACAACGTCGTGGCGGTGTCGCGAAACGCGAACCCCGCCCCGAGTTCAGGCTCAGTGACCCTTGTTGCCGCCGATGTCTCCGACACCGCAGGGCTGACGCGGGTGTTGAAGGACGTCGACGTGGCGGTACTCAGTGTGCGGACCGCCGCTGGCGACGAAGACAGGCTTCCAGGCTTGACCCGGTCCGCGCTCGACGCAGCTGCCGACGCCGGCACGCGCATTCTTGTCGTCGGCGGCGCCGGACCGCTCCGCAGTCCCGACGAACCGGATCGGGCGGTTGTCGACAACCCGACATACGTGCCATCGATCTGGCGATCAATCGCCGCCGCCAGCACGGCACAACTGCGCCAATGCGAAGTGCACCCGGCAGCCGACTGGACCTACCTCAGCCCGCCGGCGCTCCTGGAACCCGGCGACCGCGCCGGCACCTACCGGCGCGGGACCGACACCTTGCTCACCGACGAAGCCGGCACGTCTCGCATCAGCGCCGAAGACCTGGCCTGCGCCATCCTCGACGAACTGGAGCATCGCAGCCCTGACCGCTGGTTCACCGTCGCGGAACAGCGCCCCATGCATGACGGGTCGGCGTTGAATCGAGCTGGGTCGAATCGAGCTGGTCAGGGCGGCGTTCAAGATCATAAGGTCAGCTCATGACCCAGAACACACCCGCCGACCCCTCGTCTGCCGCGCCCTTCCGGCCGGTACTGACCCGTGGTGCCGAAGCAGAGACCTGTGCCGACCCGAGCAGTGTGATCACCTTGTTCGCCGACTCGGACAGCACCGCCGACGGCTTCACCAGCTATCGATCCACGTTCGCCGAGGGCGCCGTGGGGGCGCCCGCCCACTTCCACACCAAGGCGACGGAGCTGTTCTTCGTGATCAGCGGATCCCTCCTGGTGCTGCTGGACGAAGAAGTCACCGTCCTGGAGGCGGGCGACTTCCTGGCCGTGCCACCCCATACCCCGCATGCATTCGCTGCGGCGCCCGGCTGTGAGGCGGACGTGCTGTTCGTGTTCACGCCGGGCATGGGCCGGTTCGACTACTTGCGCCTGCTCGGCCGCGTGATGCGCGGCCAAGCCGATGCGAAGGAGATCGCCGAGTCCTCCGAGCGCTACGACAACCACTACGTCGACAGCCCCGCCTGGCGTGCCGCCCTGGAAGCGTCGGCGTGATCGACTCCACCGCCCATGTCCGGGTGGCCCGGCCCTCACTGGACCTGGCCGCTGCGGAACGCTTCTACGTGGACGGGCTCGGTCTGACCGTCCTGTGGCGCACGACCGAGCGTGCATCGGGCGAGCACGACCTGCTGATGGTCGGCCCGACGGGCGGAGCGTGGCACTTCGAGCTCACGCACGACCCCGACCAACCTCTCGAGCCGACCCCGACGGTGGACGACCTGTTCGTCATCTATCTGGGCAGGCCGGTGGACGAGGCCCAGATCGACCGGCTCTTGGCGGCCGGTGGCGTCCGGGTCCCGGCCCACAACCCGTACTGGGACGAGCATGGAGTGACGATCGCCGACCCGGACGGCTACCGACTGGTGTTGTGCTCCCGCACCTGGGCGTGAACATCGTCCGGCAGCTCATGCCTTGCTCACCCCCGAGGCGATCATCGGGGCGCGGGCACGGCGCCGGCCCCCCCCCCCGGAGTTCAGAGGCTGCTGGCAAAACTGGGACGTGCCGGGTGGCCGGAGAGCCAGGTCTGTTTGCCGTTACCTGAATCCGGTGCCGGACTTCACGACTGCGCTCCGCACTCGGCGACGGCCGTACTACGCCGAATGGGCAGCCCTGCGCGGTGATCGGGTGAAGTGTGCGTTCCTACCGTAATCGCACTGCTCGGGCAGGCGTTCCCTGTGAGGCATGCCGCATGTGTGCGCTCCTGCGTTTCTGCATGGGGGCCCATTCACGTGGCGATTCACCGACGCAACAGGAGCATCCATGGGAAAGCAGCGGTTGAGGCGGCGGGTGGCCGCATGGGTCACAGTGATCGGAACGGGTGTCGTGCTGCCGTTCGCTTCGGGCGCAACGCCGGCGTTTGCAGCGCCGGTCCTCTCCATCGAGAAGTTCCACTCGGGAGACTTCGCGCAGGGCGAGCAAGGCGAGTATCAGTTCCAGGTGACCAATCAGGGTTCGGACCCGACCACCGGCACAGTGACCCTCACGGACGTCCTGCCCGCAGGGCTCACCGTGGTCGGTACCTCGGGCCACGTCTCGTGGGACTGCACCGTCACCACAACGTCCATCTCCTGCTCGAACGACACTGTGGTGGGGCCGATCGAGAGCTACCCGGCCCTGAGCCTGATCGTGCAGGTCGCCGACGACGCCCCTTGCACCATCACCAACTCAGCCACCATCTCCGGTGGCGGCAGCTTGATCGACTCGGACAGTGACCCGACGACCATCACCGGTGGGGACTGCGACGACGATCCAGACGACACCGGCGGTTCGATCCTGCCCATCAACCTCAACGGTGTCATCCCCATGTTCAACAACATCAGCACCCAGAACAACATCCACAGCCCTGGAGCCAGCAACAACAGCACCCAGGGCTTCAGCTTGACGGCGCCCTGAACCCCGTACGGGCGGTGTGGGCAGCCTGAACGGCTCACACCGCCCCGTACACGCTCTGGTCGTCGGCCAAGCCACGACTGTGAATTCTGCCAGGTGTGCTGGATCCGACCTCGCACGTAGCGGAGGTTGGCGCGGAAGGGTACGCCCGCCAACTCACCCGCCAGACATCGATGTTTCGCCGTGCTCGTCACCAGAGCCGGAGCGCAGCGCCAGGGCGCACCAAATGGCCGTCGCCGTCAGTGCGGCCGCGGCCATCGCGCCCAACACAGGCGCCTCCGGCCGCCAGCCCAGGGAGAGCCGGGTGCCCAGAAGGGTGAGTACGGCTGCGATCCGCCCCGGGGCGTAGACCGGCACCCTGACGGCGGCCGCCCGCAGTGCGGCTGCCGCCGCCAGCCCGGTCGCGGTCCAGGCAACCAGGTACGGCCAGACCGCCCCTGAAGCAGCGGACGGCAACCCGTATTCCTCCGGGCCGATACGAATCAAGGCAGTGGCCCAACCCAGGCCCACCCCCAGAACGGTGATGCCCGCCACCCACAAGGCATGGCGCCACAGCGGGCCGGTCCGCACAGGCTCCTGGTAGTCGTCAGGGGTGGAGGGGTCGAGGAGTTCGATCATGCCCGGAAGGACGCGATCTGGGAGCCGCACGTTCCCCCCTGCGCGGGAGGAAGCGTACAACCGATGTCTCCCGACGCTGGTGTGCACATGCCACCCGATGAGCTGAACCACCGCTGCCGGGCCTCGAGTTCTGCTCAGGGTCTGCGGTCAGCGCACTGGGTCAGGAGCCACCCCTGCAGATGGCGCGACAGCTTCGGATGAAGGCGTCGACCGCGGCGTCAACGAGCTGGGTTGTGGGCCATGCGACGCCGACCTGGCTGGGATCGACGCCCATGACGGGTCGGTAGATGACATCGGGGCGTTGGTAGAAGCGGGCGGTGGACTCGGGTGTGAGGCTGACGCCCTGGCCGTGGGCAATGGCGTTGAGCCATTCATCCGGATTGTGAGCGATCGCGCCGATCCGCACAGGATTGCCCTGTCGTTCATCAACAGCCAGCCAGTAGTCGCGCCATCTTCCCGACTCCACAGGGGTGGCCACGAATGGCTCGTCGTACAGCTCCCGGAACGGGATCTGCTCACGATCTGCGAGGCGATGGTCCGCGGGCAGGGCGACCCAACGAGGTTCGGTCAGCAGGACCTCGACGTTGAAGTCGACGTTCTCGGGAAGAGGGAGCCGCAGAAGTGCTGTGTCGACTTGGCCGGAGGCCAGACCGGCCGTGGGGTCGGACCATTCGGTCTGACGCATCTGGACCGTCCAACCGGGCTGCCACCGGACGAAGTCCGCAATGATCCCCTGTGTGAACTCATTGGCGGCGCTGGCCACGAAGCCGACGCGTAGCGTGCGTGCAGCGCGAGCCTCCGCACTTCGGGTGGCCCGCAACGCGGACTCCCAAGCAGTCAGCACAACAACGGCGTGTTCGGCCAATGCCTCGCCTGCCTCGGTAGGAGCCATCCCCGACCGCGAACGGACGAACAGGTCAACCCCCAGCTCGGTTTCGAGCCGCCGGATCTGCTTCGTCAGCGCGGGTTGGGAGACGAAGAGCCGCTGTGCGGCCCGCGTGAGGTTGCCCTCCTCGATCACCGCGGCGAAGTACCGCAGCAGCCGGGTGTCCATATCCATGCCGCCAGGTTATGGAAGCAGGTATTGGACAGCTTCGGCGGGCCGGCGACAGGGTTCCGGATGTGACCGGGGGCGGCCCGGGGCACCGAACGAATCTGGAGTTCCCTCATGACGACACACGACGCCGTGGCACAGGCCGACGCATCCGCAGAGGCGGAGGCGGACCCCAAGGTCGAGGCAATCGGCCGGTTCCTCGTCGCATACGCCGCGAACGACATCGAAGAGATGAGTTCTGTCCTGGCAGCCGGCATCGAGTGGAGCGTCCCCGGCCACCACCCGCTGTCGGGTGCGAAGCGAGGGCTCGACGAGGTCGTGAGCTTTCTCTCCCAGCTCGGGAAGGCGGGCTTCCGGGCCGAACCGGTCTTTCTCAGCAGCGACCACCAGTACGTCGTCGACATCCACCGCGGATGGACCACCCAGGGTGTCGGCCAGGTCGACACGATGTGGGCTCTGGTGTGGCACTTCAATGGCGACGGCAAGGTCGACCGAGTGGTCAACCTCAGCGGTGACCAGCACCAGATGGACACCTATGTCTGGGCGAACTTCCCGCTGGTGCCTGTCCCGGACCGCCTCGCGTAGTGGCCACGCGCACGGTGGACCGCATTTCGACGTCGGAAGGGAAGCACATGAGGATCGTTGTCATCGGAGCAACCGGCATCATTGGCAGCGCGGTTGCCGACGCGTTGGATTCGGACCACGACGTGGTCCGAGCCTCGCGCCATGGCACCACACGGGTCGACCTGGAGGACCCGCCCTCCATCGACGCACTGTTCGACACACTCGGCGAGGTGGATGCGGTCATCTGCTGTGCAGGCAGCGGCCAGTTGACCCCGCTCACGTCTCCCTCCGACGAGGATTTCACGGTCGGCCTGGAAGGCAAGCTCCTCGGCCAGGTGAGGCTGCTGCGCCGGGCGCTGCATCATGTACGGGACGGCGGGTCCATCACCCTTACCAGCGGCACCTTCGAGAAACCCACGCCGGGCAGCTCGTTCGGTGCTCTCGTCAACGCCGGCCTGGAAGGGTTCGTCCGGGCAGCGGCCATCGAGATGCCGCGGAGTCTGAGAGTGAACGTGGTCAGCCCCGGGTGGGTGAAGGAGACGCTCGAAAAGCTGGGGATGGACAGTGCCGGAGGCACGCCGGCGACCGACGTCGCCCGCGCCTACCTTGACATTGTCACGGGAGGGATGAATGGACGGACCGTTGTCCCTTCGTTCCGCTGAAGGCAACGATCGTCCGCCGGCACCGGCCCGACGACTACGGATTCGCGTCCCTGTGGCTGACTGCCGATCAGGCATCAGGACGCGCTTCCGCGCTGGGCGAACCCAGCGCGGCAAACACTCTCACAGCGACCAGTCAAAGCCTCCTGCACGGACCGCTGCGGATTGGGTCCAGGCGCTTCACCCGGCGGATTTCGCCACGTGAAGCGCCTCCGCGTCATGGCAAGTGACTATCGGACCTTGACGAAGACGGGGTTCGAGTAGAACCACAGGTCGTCCCAAGGGCTTTCCAGTCCGTCCGCGAGAGGTTCGGCCTCGTCGGTGTTCGTGCCGCGTACGCGGGCGTAGAGGTCTCCCTCCACATTGCGCAGCGTGTGCCGGATGACATAGTCGCGCCCCTGCCTGCGCCAGTCGCTCGGGCCGAACCGTGCCACGACCTTGGTGGTCGGGTTGGTGTCGGCGTCGAGACTGGCACTCGGCCCGGTGATCTTCCCCACGATCAAGTCGACCCGCCGGACCTCCGGGCGGTCACCGTTGGCGTTCCGGCCCTCCAGCGGCCGGAACTTGATCTCGATGTCGATGTCGGTACGGTTGCGGCTGGTGACGTTGAGCGTCTCGCTCATGGCGGCCTCACGACCGCGGTTGCTCGCCGTGAGGTCGAGGCCGGTGATCAGATCGCCGGTGCCGACCCAGATCCGCCCGTTGCGAAGTCCGTCCATGACGTCGGCGTAGTCGTGGCGGGCCAGGACGTGGGTCTTGCTGTACTCGCCCGGCCAGAAGTCGGAGCCGCCGCGCGTCCAGTGCACGTGTGAGTCCGAGGTCGCGGTGATCCACCAGCGCCGTCCTTCGCCCAGCAACGCATCCCAGAGGCCGCCGACCCGAGCCGTCATCTGGTCGAAGCCGCCGTGGGTCGGATAGTTGCCGTACCCCCCGCGTGCGCCTCCGTTGAGCGGGCCGGCCTGGTGGCCGGGAGCTCCCTCGAAGCCGACGTAGATCTCCGGTGCGGCATTGTTGCCGAGACGGAACTCGCGGGGGGTGTCCTGCCCGTACACGCCGAGGCCGCTTGCCGACCGTGAGGCGTGGTGGGCTATCACCAGCGGCTTCCGCGGCATGTCCTTCGCAGCCCGCAGGAACTCGATCATTTTGGCTTCGGTGTCGCGTCCGCGATCCGCGGGGAAGGCATCGTGTTTGGCGAAGCGGCTCTCCAGCTCGAAGAGCTGCTGGGCCTCGTCATGGTGGTGAGGGATCATCAGTGTGTGGTGGTCCAGGGCCGGAGCGTCGAACTCCATTCCCCAGAACTGGAGGACCCCGGGCACGAGTACACGTGAGCGCAGGAGGTCGGGGTATGCCTGCTCGAGGTTCACCTTCGAGTGTGTCGGCCCGCCGTGGTCAGTGCACATCACCCAGCTGAGGCCGAAGTGCTTGGCCATGATCGCATTGGTGACGATCGGGTAGACGGCATCGGCGCCCTTGTGGAATGTCGGCGGGGTGGGCGATGTGTCGAACTCACCGCTGTACTCCGAGTGCACATGGTGATCGCCGGCGCGCCACACCCGGTTGCGGGAATTGCCGGGCTTCCCATCAGCGCGCTCATCGTCCGCCGCAGCCGGGCCGGCGCCCACCAGCGGGCTTGCGGCCGCCAACGTCGCGCCCACACCTGCGTATTTGACCAACCGGCGTCGCGAGATCGCTGAGTACTCAGGATCTTCGCTGTCCTTAGCCTTCACGGTGAGCCTCTCGATCAGCTGCAGGGAGATGGGGCGACCGGCCGAGTCTCGAAGAACAAACCGAACAGACGGTGAACAGCGAGCAGAACAACCGCGAACAGCGGACCCCGGAGCGCGAGTTGCCGATGTGTGGCAACTGGCCGAGCCCTGGCGTCGTCGCGGTCGTCACCGTCCTGGCGGTCCCGCTGCCGGACACCGTCTGTTGCCCGAGGCAGGGGCAAGGGAGTGCCGGGCGCAGAGCCCCATGCCCATGCGGCCTTCGCCACGGTGGCTCCGCTGCTCGCGTACGTCGCCGTGGGGCCTCGTGGCCGGCCTCGTCGCCACCGGCGCCCAGGGCTGGTCGGCTCGCGCTCACCAGACACCTGTCCGGGTGACTCCCCGCCGTCCCTCGCACTGGGCCTACAGAGCGCAGCGCCCGCCTCATGCGCTGCATGCTAACTACACGCAAACAAACCCTGCCCGCCGAAGCAGCAGCGCCATGAAGACCAGCCACGGCGTCGCGGAACCGGCCCGGCTCGGTCACGAGGCGGGGGCTCGACCACCCCCGGTGCGTCCCGCCCGGCGCAGCCGCCCTGATGTCGGCACACTGGTGGAGAGAGACGCTCGGCGCCTCGACTGGTGTGTTGCGGTACCGGGCGAGGCGATGCGTGCCGCGGGTGGAAGGCGACCTCAGTGGCGTCAGACCGTTCGGAGGGTGAGAAGGCTCCTGGACCGTTCTGGTCCGAGCCCGGGACCCTGCTGGAGCATGTGCCCGTGGCCGTCTTCGGCATCGATGGGGACAACCAGATCTGCTACTGGGGGCCCGGCGCCCAGGAACTCTTCGGGCATGACTCCGCGGAGGTGCTGGGCAAGGCCGCCGCCGTTCTCTTCCCCGATCCGCAGGACGGTTCCCCTGGCCCGTCGATTCAGCTGGCGGAACGCGGCCGCACCCTCGGGTACTGGCGCGGCCGGCTGTCGACCCGGCATCGGGACGGCGCGGTCTTCAACTGTGGCTTCCGGGTCTTCCGCGTGGTCGGTGCCGGGAACAGTTCGATGGTCCTGGCGCTGGCCAGCCGGAGTGACGTTCTTGATCGGGTGAAGACCAACCTGGCGTTCCTTGATTCCCTCTTCGAGACCACCCCGATCGGGCTCGTCATGCTCGACGAGGAACTGCGATACGTCCACCTCAACCAGGCGCTCGCCGACATGGACGGTCTGCCCATCGAGCAGCATCTCGGACGACGCATGGAAGAAATCATGATCACGTCCGATGGCGGGGGCTATCAGCGGATGCTGCAGTCAGTCGCCACCGGGGGCCAGACCGTCGTCGGCGCCCTGGTGGGTCTGCGCACCTCGGGCCACCCGGATCGTGATCAGGTGCGGTCGGTGAGCCTCTTCCCTCTCAGCGGCGCGGTCGGCTCCCGATCCGGAGTGGGCGGCCTGCTGGTGGACGTTACCGATCGGGAACAGGCCATCGTCGAGGCAAGTGCCGCTCGCCAGCGGCTGGCTCTGCTGGACCGGGCCACGGCCCGGATCGGTACCACCCTGGACGTGGATGTCACCGCTCGGGAGGTCGTCGCCGCTGCGGTGCCCGACTTCTCCGACGCCTCCGTGGTGGAAGTCGTGGAGTGGATGGACGAGCGAGAGGTGTTCGATCCGCAGCGGCCGCTGATCACCCGCAGGATCGCCTCCGGCACGATCCTGCCCCCACCTGCCATCGAGCTCGTGAGCGGGCTGGAGCGTGTGACCTACCCGCCGGACTCCTCCATCCACCGGACCCTGCTGTCGGGCCGTCCCCTGTTCGTCGCGGTCGACGACGAATTCATGACCCGGACCGTCATGCACCAGGCGCGCGCCCAGATCCTGAAGGACAGCGGCCTCACCGGCCTTGTCATCGCCCCGCTCATCGCCCGGGGCACCGTCCAGGGCATCACCATGTTCGGACGTTCCGCAGCCAGGCCGGCCTTCACCGATGAAGACCTCCGCCTGGCCGGTGAGCTCTCCTCCCGCGCCGCGCTCTGCCTGGACAACGCACGTCTCTACAGCCGGGTGCAGGACATCGCCCTCACCCTTCAGCGCGCGCTGCTCCCCAGTGCCCTGGCGACCAGCCCGCACGTACAGGTCGCCCACCGCTACGTGCCCGGCAGCCACATCACCGAAGTGGGTGGCGACTGGTACGACGTGATCAACCTGCCCGGCGACCGCGTCGCGCTGGTCGTCGGTGACGTGATGGGACACGGGGTGCCGGCCGCCGCGGCCATGGGGAGGCTGCGCATCACCGCCAAGGCGCTGGCCAGGCACAACCAGGAGCCGGGCGACCTGATGACCGAACTCGACGCCTGTTCCCAGGAGGCAGGCATCGAGCTGGCGACGTGCCTCTACGTCTCGTACGACGCCGCAACAGGACGAGCCCGCATTGCCAGCGCCGGCCACCCTCCGCCCCTCGTGCGCAACCCCGACGGCACAGTCGAGACCATCAGCGACGTCCTGGGCGTTCCCCTCGGTGTGGGCGGTCACCCCTTCCGGACGATCGAGATCGACCTCCCGGACGGCGCGATTCTCGCCCTGTACACCGACGGCCTCGTCGAAGCCCGCGGCCGCGACATCGACGAGGGCCTGACCGCCGTACGCGCAGAACTACGCCAGGCAGCAGACGACTTGGAGACAACTGCGGACCGCATGCTGTCGCGCCTGCTGCCCGACCCGCCGGACGACGACACTGTGCTCGTCCTCGCCCGTGTGAAGCGGAGTACGTCACCTGGCCTGCGGTAGGGAGCTGTTGTTCGGCAGGACGTCGAACTCCTCTTCCCCTGATGCCCGGTAGGCCGTCGCGCTCCTCGCACACCCGCAACCGCGGGACGACAGCTCTTATGCGCGCAGGCCGTCGATCTCGATGTGCAGATGGCGCGGCCCCCGCAGGACGGCGTTCCGGCGGTATGGCGGAGGATCTTCCACCAGGCGGGGACTGTCGAGCCTGCGGGCCAGCTCGGACAGGGCGATCTGGGCCTCGATGCGAGCCAGCGGCGCGCCGAAGCAGCCGTGGATACCACTGCCGAGTCCCAGGTGCTGGATGTCCTTCCGGTCCGGGTCGAAACGGTCGGCGTTCTCGAAGCGTTGCGGGTCACGGTTGCCCGACGCCAGAACCAGCCACATCGACGATCCCTTGGGGATGGTGACACCGCGGACCTCGATGTCGGCGATCGGTGTGCGCTGCGGCAGCAGCTGCACCGGCGGTTCGTATCGCAGCAGTTCCTCCACGATCGGCACAGCCAGGCGCGGCTCGTCCCGCAGGCGCTGAAGGACATCGGGGTGACGCAGCAGCGTGAGCATCCCGTTGGTGATCAGGTTGACCGTCGTCTCATGGCCTGCGATCAGCAGCAGGGCCGCGGTGCTGAGCACCTCTATCGTCGACATGGCTCCGTCCGGACCACCGCTGTTGACCAGCTCGGAGAGCATGTCGTCACGCGGTGACTTGCGCCGCTCCTCGATCAGCCCGGCCAGGTACATGCCCAGTTGTGTCCTGGCCTCGTGCGCGATGCGGTCCTGCTCGGCGTGGTCCTCGCTCGGGGCGGGGTCAAGGCTTGCGGCGATGGTGTCGGCCCAGGTGTGGAAGCGCGGCTCGTCCTCACGCGGGACTCCCAGCAGTCGGCAGATCACCGTGACGGGGAAGGGGTAGGAGAACTGGTCGACCAGGTCGATGCGGCCCCCGTCCCCGAGACCGTCGATGAGACCGGAGACGATCTCACCCAGTTCAGGGCGCATGCCCTCGATACGCCGGGGACTGTGCGGCGGCCCGAAGGGGCGGTTGGTCATGCTGCGCAGCCGGTCGTGCTCCGGGGGGTCGAGCCGCAGGAAGCTGGGCGGCAGGCTCGTCTCCTCCTGCTGCTGCAGGTCGTCGGCCACCGGCGCGGAGAGATTCCGGGCCTCGGAGCTGATCCGCGGATCGTGCAGCAGGCTCAGGATGTCGTGGTAGGTGCTGATGACATACGGGCCGTCCTCGTCGCGGGTCACCGGTGTCTTTCGGAGTTCCGCGTAGAGGGGGTAGGGGTCGGCGCGGCTGGAGTAGTCGGTGATCTGCCGCAGGAGTGACGTCATGACAGGTCCTTGTGGGCGTGAGCGCCGGCCTTGGAGGCGTAGCCGGAGACGGTTCGGTCGGTGGAGTGGTCCGGCCCCGGACGGGCCCGTACCGGGGGCCGCCGTCGGACGGCGGGCGGTCGTCGGCCTCTCGTCGTCGTCATCGGCCGGGGGTGAAGACCATCCGCCGGTCGGCGGGCGAGTAGCCGCTGAGGGTCACGGTCGGAGCGTGGGTGGGCACGGAGGGGTCGGGGAAATCCGCCGGGAGCGGGCGCTGCCCGTCCGAGCGCCTGTCCAGGGTCGGGAACGCCGGCGGGAACGGCGCGGTCGACTCGATCAGCTGCTGGTAGAACGGCAGCCACCGCGAGTTGTCGAAGGTGACGGCGCCGATGACGCGTCCCTGGTATCCGTACACTCCCGTGAACTTGCGGTCCGTCAGTGCGCCCTGGCTGATGAGAATCTCCTCGCCCATGGACGGCACCCCGACCGACTTGATGTTCACCCCGAACTGGGAGGACCAGAAGGCCGGCACCCACATGTGCGGGCGGCGGTCCGCGGCGGCGCTGACCATGTTGTGCGCGGCGGTCTCGGCCTGCGAAACGGCGTTGCCCCAGTGCTCCAGGGACAGGAACTGGTAGCCGAACAGCGGGTGCGGGGACCTCGCCACGTCACCGGCCACGAAGACGTCGTCGGTCACGATGCCCCGGATGTCGAAGGCTCGGCATCCGGCGTCGCACGCGATGCCGCGGGGGCCCGCACCCAGTCCGGATCCGGCCAGCCATTCCGTGTTGCGGGTGGCTCCGAGGGAGACGACCACGATGTCCGCCTCGACCTCGGCGCCGTCGGACAGATGGGCTGAGCGCACGCGCCCCGCGGAGTCCCCCTGCAGCGAGGTGACCATGACGCCGCAGCGCAGGTCCACGCCGTGTTCCCGCTGCATCTGTGCGGCCACATCGCCGATCACACCGCCGAGAGCACCGACCAGCGGCGCGGCGCCGCGTTCCGCGACGGTGACCGGAATCCCCCGCTCCCGGCAGGCCGAGGCGATCTCCGAGCCGGTGAATCCGGCACCGATCACGAGCACCCTGCGTGGCCCCTGCGCGAGCCTGCTGTGCAGCCGGGCCGCGTCGTCGCGGGTGCGCAGGACGAAGACCCCGTCGAGCTCCGCCTCGCTCTCGTTCGGCCACGGACGGGCACGCACACCGGTCGCGATCAGCAGCCGGTCGTACGCCACCTCCTCGCCGTCGGCGAGTCGCACCCGCCTTGCCGCCATGTCGAGACCGGTGGCCGCGACCCCGAGGCGCCACTGCGCGTCCGGATCCCGTCGCCGGGGAAGCGTGGTGCGGTCGGCGGCCGCCTTCCCGAGCAGGACCTGCTTGGACAGCGGCGGCCGGTCGTACGGCTCGTACGGCTCGTCGCCGATGAGGGTGAGCGAACCGGCGAAGCCCTCCTCCCGCAGCGTCTCCGCGGCCCTCAGGCCGGCCAGTGACGCGCCGACGATCACGATCCGTCCCTCGCGTCTCAGCCATTCCAGCTGGCGGTCACCGTCCACGGGAGGCCTCCTCGCCTGCCGCGGCGGGACCACCGGCCGGTTCGTCGAGGCCCTCGACGAGGATGGCCTGGACGGGGCACGCGGCTGCGGCGCGCGCGACGTGGTCCCTCTGCTCGGCATCGGCGTGCGGGTTGTACAGCAGTGCCTCGTCACCGTGCATGGCGAAGACGTCGGGTGCGAGGAACGCGCACTGCGCATATCCCTGGCAGCGGTTCAGATCGACGACGAGCCTCATCAAGGGGCGCCCTTCCCAGTGGTTCCGTGCCCCAGCTTGCGGGTGTTGTCGTGGTGTCGCGAGCACAGAGGGCCAGAAGCGTCATGGATCCGCACTCATCGGGAATCAGCGCGTCATGACGAGGAGCCCGGTCCGGGCCGCCGACGCAGACCGGCCACGAGGATGTGCACGCTGACAATCAGCGCCCACACGGGGAAGACCAGCTCCGACCAGGCGACGCTGTCCGATACGAAGAGCAGCGTCAGGGCGACGAGATAGCCCAGGATCGACAGCCATCGGGGAAGGACGCCGAGCTGGTGCCCGATGGAGGACGTCGCAAGGGTGAACACCGCCGCCATGCGCATCGAATAGGTCGTCAGAAGGCCGTACGTGAAGTGCTGGCCGAAGGACTGCAGTTGCGGCCCGGAGTCGGCCCCGGACGCACCCGCCGCGGCCAGCAGGCCTCCCGCTGCCGCCGCGGCGCCGAAGAGGGTGGCGACGAAGAGCAGACCACTGCCCAGGAACACGGTGGAGACGAACTTGTCCTCGGCGTCGCCGATTCGTGCGCGTACGGCGCCCATGAACCACAGGAAGAAGATGCCGGCGAAAGGGATCAGGCCGAGCGCCGTCTGCACCGTGCGCCGACGCGAGGCCTCGGAGATCCAGGTGCCGGTCACATCATCCAGGTTCTCGGGGAGTGTCAGCCGGAGCAGAATGATGGCAGCGCCCAGCAGCAGAGCGAAGACAATGCCCACCACGCCCGCGGCCCGCGGAGTACGCAGCGCCTGATGTCGTCTCTCCATGGGCGGCCGCTCGCTCCCTCTCCGCGTCCTGTGAGTCTCCCGCTACCGGGACGGACCTCTGCAAACAGGAAGAGGCAGCACGCGTGGCAGCGCCACCCCGGGCGCGCGTGAGGGTGACGCACCGTCGGACGAGGCCGGCTCATGCCCCCGCCACCCGGTCAGACATCGTGGAGCCCGCTTGGAACCTGTTCGACCGTCATCGCGAGCACGGCCTGGACGTGCGTCCATGGCTCGGCAGCCCGGACGCCGCGTCGGCGCGGAGGAGGACGAGGGGGCAACGATCCCGCGCGCACTGTCGCGGCGCCCGCGGGCTGAGGGCTGGCCGACCTGACTACTTGGCTGTCCAGCAGCCCAGGTCATTCTCGGCGTCCGCCGCTCGCCGCAGCGCCTGCGGGGAACCCAGCATGGCGCCCGGCAGATAGCCGGACCGGACGCCCAACTCCCAGCCATGCGCCTGGACGGCAAGGGCGGCCAGAGCAAGGGCGTCGAGCGGCAGCAGCGTCCTGGGGGCGGGATCGGATTCCACGCTCTCCCGGTGCTCGATGAGCCGGGCCACGAGAGCCTGCTCAAAGGCACGCTGGTCGTCATCGAGGAGTACGCGCAGGAGACGCTGGTCCGGTGTCAGGGTGCCGACCGCATCCAGCTTCCGGGCCGCCTCTGCGCGCTCGTCCGCGTCCGGCTTGCACAGGGGCACAGTCGGCCAGTCCCGGGGCAGGTGCCCGCGCGCCTGAGCCAGGTAGCCGCACAGAGCATCCATGGCGGCAAGGTCCGCCGGATCCGACGTCGAGTTCAGCTTCGAGTACGGCACCCCGTCGTGGATTGCGGGCGCATAGTCCTCCCGCAGCAGCAGACCGATCACCCGCTGCCAGTCCCACACCAGTCCGCTGACCAGGCATATCGCAAGCGTGTCGAGCCACGTTCTGGCGGTGGGCGCCCGCTCGACGACTTCCCCGAAGGCGACGTTCTCGCTGCTGAGGCTCTCGCCGATCAGCGGAAAGACGATCTCCTGGTCCCCGTCGGGGAAGCAGCCAACGCTCAACACGCCCAAGGAGCACTCTGCCGCGGTCCGCATGGCCGTGCGCGACGACTCATCGAACGCGGGGGCCTCCACGGTGCGGGCGGCGACGTGGTCGAGGAGCTCGTCATGCATCTCCCGCAGCTTCTCCGGGGACGGGTCGTCGTAGCGCATCCCATGCCACCGCCGCCGAGTCCGTCGGCTGATGTCGTCGAGTGCCTGGGCTATGCGCTGTTCGCTGACCTCATGGCGCGTCACTTCCTGCACCGCTGCCGTCCTCTCATGATCCTTTTGGCCGGAGGCGGCACGCTATCAGCGGCCTCGGACATTGCCCCGGTCCGGACTCGAGATCCTGGAGACAGCGGGGGGCACGGCGTCGGCGGTGCCGCCGGGCTCGACCTTGGCTTCGGCTGCTGCCATCCCCAGCGCCACCGGAGAGTGCATGCAGTTCGGCACGCCCGGGCCCTGCGGCAGGTGCATTTGTGAGTGCTGATCAGCTCGGGTCGACTCGTGTAGTCGCCTCTGAACGGCACGTCATCCGACGGGCACGCGAACGGAAGTGGTGGCGGGGAACATCAACTGCCGGCGCCGTGGCAGGCACAGCCGCTTGGCGATGGGCCTGACATGGGTCCCCCCCGGAAGTCGGGCGATGTGGAGAGCCCTTCAGATTGATCGGATTCGCCGGCGCCATCTCCGCACTGCTCGTGGTGTCATCCTGCTCGACGAGTACAGGGCTCTACGAGAAGAGGATGAGCTCCCATGGCAACCGTTCTCGCATTCCATGCACACCCCGACGATGAGGTGCTCATGACCGGGGGCACCCTTGCACGCATCGCTGCCGAAGGGCACCGAGTGGTCATCGTGGTCGCCACGGACGGTCAGATGGGCCCCGTCCCCAGGGACGAATCGCCGCGCATGGGTGAACTGCGCGCGAGTGCCGCCATCCTGGGAGCCGCTCGTGTGGTTCACCTCGGCTACGCGGACAGCGGCAACGGCAAGGTGCTGTTTCCCGACCCGCCGGACCGGGCGCGATTCGTACGAGCCGGACTCGAGGAAGCGGCAGAGCGACTGGCCGCGATTCTCAAGGAAGAGGATGCGGATGTGCTCCTCAGCTACGACTCCAACGGTGGTTACGGCCACCGGGACCATCGGCGTGTCCACGAAGTCGGACGACGCGCAGCCGCACTCGCCGAGGTGGACAGGGTGCTCGAGGCCACGATCCCGCGCGACCTCATTGCCCGCGTACTCAAGCTGGTGGACCGGCTCAGGATCCCGCTGCGTCACGACGCCGTGGCTCCTCGCACCGCCTACAGCGCGCGTTCCGCCATCACCCACAGGGTCGACGCACGCCGCTTCGCCCGCCAGAAACAACGAGCGCTCGCCGCTCACCGGTCCCAGGTAACCGGTACCGGTCGGCTCGCCCCGGTCCTGCGTGCACTGATCCGGCTGCCGGCGCCCGTCTTCGGGATGATCCTCGGGCGGGAATGGTATGCCGATGCCGCACACTCCTCGGCACCCCTCCCGGTCATCGGCATCTTTCAACCCACGAAGCCCTGACGTTCCCGGCCATCGCCTGTCATGGTTCGCACTGCTGAGAACCGTGCACCTCGCCGGGCCCCTTCGCAGACACCGGTTGTCCCGACCCCAGCAACCGCGCCCTTCGGATCAGTCTCCGCCGGAGCCTGGGATGCCGTCGGTGGCACACCGCCACCGCTGTTTCGCGCGAAGGGCAGCAGGCACGGTAAATTGATCAAGGGGGCGGCTCGCGACCACAGGCAGGGCTCCCGATGACACGGAGTATCGACTACGCGGCGTTGTTCGCCGCTACGCCGAGCCCCTGTTTGGTGCTCGATCCCGATCTGATCATCGTGGACGTCAACCGTGCGTACCTCAGGGCAACGCTCCGTACAGGCGACGACCTCAGGGGCCAGTACGTCTTCGATGTCTTCCCCGACAACCCGGCGGACCCGGGCGCGGACGGCGTGGCCACTCTTTCATCCTCTTTCCGGCGCGTCCTCGACACGGGCGAACCGGACTCGCTTGCACCCCAGCGGTACGACATCCCCATCGTGGAGCAGCCAGGCGTCTTCGAAGAGCGTTGGTGGTCCACCAGCAATTCACCCGTCCTGGGCCCCGACGGGGACGTGGCATGGATTCTCCACCGCGTCGAGGACATCACCGCATTCCTCCACGACCGGCAGCAGAATTCGTCGAGGAGGGCACGGGAAGCGGGGATGGAGGCCGAACTCTACGCCCGCTCACGCGAATTGCAGCGCGTGAACGAGGAACTGCGCCAGGCCCACGCGCGTGAGCGCCAGGTGGCGATTGCCCTCCAGGAGGCCATGCTTCACGTTCCGGACCTGGACAAACACCAGGACGTGGCGGTGCGCTACCTACCGGCGGTGGGCTCGCTGAATGTGTGCGGTGACTGGTACGACATCGTCGACCTGCCGGGCGGTGCCTTTGCCGTTGCCGTAGGGGACGTTGTGGGTCACGGCCTGGAGGCTGCCACCGTGATGGGAATGCTGCGCAGCGCCCTCAGCGCGGCGGTCCGCAGCGGGACGAGTCCCGCCCGGGCGCTGGAAGTACTCGGGCTGTACGCCCGCTCTGTGGAGGGAGCGGTGGCGACCACAGCAGCTCAAGTGGTTGTCGATACGGTCCAGGGTCTGATCACCTACAGTTCCGCCGGCCACCCTCCGCCCATCCTGCTGGGTCCCGACGGGGCGTGCGAGCTGCTGGACCAGGCCACCGATCCTCCGCTGGGTGCCCGCCCCGAACACGTCGCCCGCCCTGAAGCCAGCCGCCCGTACGTCTCGGGCTCCTTCCTGTTTCTCTACACCGACGGACTCATCGAGCGCAGGGGTGAAGACATCGACACAGGGCTCAACCGCCTCATTGCGGCCCTCGCCCAGCACACCGGACTCGGAGCGGAACGCTTGGCCGATGTAGCACTCTCCAAGCTCGATGTCAGCGGTGGCTCACGCGACGACATCGCGCTCGTCGTCATCCGACTCTGATGTCACCGCCCACAGGGCAACCACGCGTCAACCGGCCGGTGTGCCCGGCTGCGGGCGGGCCCGTCGTGGACCGTGCATCGTTCAAACGCCTTCTTCCCCTGCTCATCGCGGCTGGTCGCCTCGGTCCCGTGCATTGCCGGCGCCCCAGGGAATGCCCGAGTCGAGGTGGGGACGAGTCGTACAGAGGGCGTACGCGAGGGCAGGTGGGTGTCGCGCGGCGATCGCAGCGGCATCGGGCGGTCCGTTGCTGTTGCGCAGCCGGTGCGCATCACCATCCGAGGATGCGACCTTCTTAATTGGGTACAGACTGGACAAGTGGGGCTGGCAAGAAGAGCTGCCCCCTGTGGTGAGGACCGCCCCGCATCGGCTGTTGAGCAGACCGCATGCGACGCGAGGGCCACAGCCTTGTCCTCCGCTTGGCGCGTCCGCCCAAGAGACGGCGATTGACGTGCTGGACGGCGAAACGCCCGCAGTCCGGGATCGGTCCGCACCACGCGGCAGAGCCGATAGAAGGTGATGGATCCATGGATAACGGAACCAAGGTGGCTCTGGCCGCGGCGGTTGCGGGCGGGTACGTGCTGGGCCGGACGAAGAAGGGCAAGCTTGCCCTGACGGTGGCGACGTATCTCGCGGGCAGGCGCTTCGGACTGGAGCCCCGTCAACTGGCAGCCGAAGCCATGAAGCGCCTGGGCCAGATCCCGCAGGTCGCGCAGCTGCAGGAGCAAGTCAAGGGCGACGTCCTGGGGGCAGGACGGAAGGCCGTATCCGCTGTCGCCGATCGCGGCATGAGTTCGCTCGCCGACACCCTCCAGAGCCGTACAGGCACTCTCGGTGACCTTGCGCATTCGGGCCAGGACGACAAGGCGCAGGACAGTGAGCCCGAGAAGGAGAGCCGACCCCGCGGCGGTTCGCGACGACCGGCCTCAAAGGAGAAGGCGACAGCCAGGAAGCCGGCCCGGCAAGCGAAGAAGTCTGCGCCCGCCGAAAAGTCGTCCCCACCCAAGAAGCGGGCGACGGCAAAGAAGTCGGCTCCGGCCAAGAAGGCCGCAGCGAAAAAATCGACTCCAGCAAAGAAGGCAGCACCGGCGAAGGCTGCGGCCAGAAAGTCGGCTCGTGCCAAGAAGACGTCCTCACGAACCGATCGCCGGAGGTAGAGACCCGTGGCTGGAAAGGAAGAGGCACGGTCCACACAGCAGGAGTCAGGCATGGACCGGCTGCGCCAGGAGCTCTCGGACTACGCCAACGCCCAGGTGGAGCGGCTCGCGTCCAAGGCCGGGGACAAGCTTACGGATGTCACAGGCCAGCTGACCGACGTAGCCGAGAACGGCGGGTCATTGCCCGACATCGGCTCCAGGATCCTCGGCGGAGATTCCCCTCTCAAGGCGGTCGTCTCCGGAAAGGCGAAGGGCGTCATGGACAAGGTCAAGGGAGCGTTCGGCGGCGGCAAGGGGAAGGGCAAGTCCAGCGGCAAATCCATGAACATCATCGAGGTTCTCGATGTAGGAGTGCCGTTGCGGACGGCCTACGACTTCTGGACGCAGTACGACGAGTTCGGCAGCTTCACGAAGGGCGTTCAGGACGTCTCGAAGGGCGATGAGGCGGAGAGCGACTGGAAGGTCAAGATCGCACTGTCCAATCGCAGCTTCAAGGCGACCGTTCAGGAGCAGATTCCCGACGACCGCATCTCGTGGACGTCCGAAGGCGCCAAGGGGAGCACCAAAGGCGTCGTCAGCTTCCACGAGTTGGCACCTTCACTGACACGGATCGTACTGGTCGTGGAGTACTACCCGGCCGGCTTCTTCGAGAAGACGGGCAATCTGTGGCGGGCCCAAGGCCGTCGTATGCGCCTCGACTTCAAGCACTTCCAGCGGTATGTGACCCTCACCGATGACGAGCCGGAAGGCTGGAGGGGTGAGATCAGGGACGGCGAAGTGGTCGTATCCCACGAGGACGCCATAGCGGAGGAAGAAGAGGCCGAGAACGACAACCCGGAGGAAGACGAGTACGAAGGCGAAGACGAGTACGAAGACGAAGAGAACGAAGACGAGGAGGGTGAAGACGAGGAGGGCGAGGAAGAGGAAGACGAAGAGGACTGGGAGGACGAGGAGGAGTCGTGACCGCGATGGGCCGGATTCCGAGCGGATGGAACGCGTCGACGCGAAGACGGGAAGACCCGGTCGCGGAAGCGGTGTCCGGCCTGGCTGCGGTGCGTCCAGCAGGCCCCACCGGCCAAGTGCTCGACCGACCCGGCGACGGAAGCCTGGTGGCCGGACGGCAGAAGGGCCCGGATCCACCAAGGATCCGGGCCCTTCTGTTCAGTAGCGGGGACAGGATTTGAACCTGCGACCTCTGGGTTATGAGCCCAGCGAGCTACCGAGCTGCTCCACCCCGCGTCGGTGAACACCACCCTACGGCACGGAGCGGGGTGCGCGCGCCACGGCGAGCCCTGCTCATGCCACCGACGGGCACGCCGTCACCGCGAACCGCTCACATGCGGTCGGCTATGTGCGGGCGGATGCCTGGTCGGGGTTGCCGAGGGACCAGCCGACCACATCTGCGAGGCGGCCGCGCCACAGGGCCGAAGTGACCGGCGTGGCGGCACCGGTGATGCAGGTGACGTCGCGCAGGTGGAGCCACTGGGGTAGAGCTCGTGGAGCGTTCTCACCGTGCATTTCCGTGAGGGTTTGATCGACGGCCTCGGGCATACGCGCGAGCAACTGGGCGCCGGAGCCTTCCATCTGGCGCAGTCCACTGGCCCAGGAGTCCTTCCACGCCTCGTGTGCGATGAGTTCGCCGTACAAAAGTCCACTGGGTGTGTGCAGGGTGATCGGCAGGCTGGAACTGGGGTCTTGATCCAATAGCCGTACCAGCAGCTGGAGTTGCAGATCGGGGACCGGCTCGACAACCGTCGGCGGTTCTTCGATCCGCGGGACGTCAGGCAAGTTGCTCATCGTGTGTGTCCTCGTTGGGGCCGGAGAAGAGAGACCCGACGGAGTTCGCCAGGCCTTGCAGGGAAAAGCTGGTGGCACTCAGTCCGTGTCGGCGCCCGTGGCTTCTCGAGCATCGCCCTTGGCCCGCTCGGTCTTCCCCCGGGCTTCTCGTCCGAACCCACTGTGCTCACACCCCGCCGCACTCGACTTGTTTGACCCTTCGCGCCTGTCCCCGGCATCCGGCCTCAAACCGAGGACGCCGCAAAGCCGACCGGTGCCGTCGCGCCTGCCCGCCGCAGGGGCGCTGATCGGAATGTCCTGGGACGGAACGGGAACGCGTGAGGGTAACGAGATGCTGGGGAGTGATTGCGTATGAACGACGACGACCGGACAGGCCCCGGCCCGGACGCCTCCATTCCCGCCTTGCGCGCCATGACGCCCCCTTCAGCGGGTCGGGCCCGGACTCTGACCCGGCAGGTGCTTCAGGGCGTGCCGCAAAGGGTGATCGACGACTGCCTGCTGGTGGTGTCCGAGCTCTTCACCAATGCGATTCGGCATGCGGGCGGGCCGGCCGGGTTCGGTATCACCGCGCAATCAGGGCATGTCGCGATCAGTGTGCGGGATTGCAGCGACGAGCTGCCCTGTGTCATTCAGCGGACTCAGCCGGGGCGAGCGGGCGGCTACGGCTGGCCCATGGTCTGCAAGCTCGCCGAGAACGTCACGATCACGCTGACGGCAGGCTCGGGCAAGACCATCCACGCCAGCCTCGCCTACTGAATAGTCATCTGGGGCAGATCGGGCCTGCTTGTTCCTCACTTCCGACAGCGGATGCGCAGGCCGCCGCCCGTGTCCGTTTCTGTGGGCCGTCGGTGGCGAAGCAACCCGCGCCCGCTCGCGCCTGCCACCGTGTTCCCCCGCCACCCTGAACAATTGCGCTGCTCAACGCGTACGCACTTGTTCTGGCCGGCATTGAGGGGAACGACCTATGGGCAGCGCAGGACGTCTGGATCGTAGAGCTCTGCTCGCCGGCGGAATTGCGGGCGCCACAGCCACGCTCGCCGGGTGCTCGTCGAGCAGCGCCACACCGAGCGCGACCAGCGCCTCGCCGGAACCGCGGCCGACGACGCCCGCCACGGCATTCACGAGATTGATGGACGGCAACAAGCGCTGGGTGAGCGGAGACCTTCAACACCCCGACCGGGATCCGGACCGGCGTCAGCTCGTGGCCCAGCTACAGGAACCGTTCGGGTCGATCCTCTCCTGCATCGACTCCCGCGTGCCGCCCGAACTCCTCTTCGACACCGGGCTGGGTGACCTCTACGTGATGCGCACGGGAGGGGAGGCGATCGGCCCGGTGGTCACGGGTTCCGTCGAATACGGACCCATGACGAGTGGTACTCCGCTCATCGTGGTCCTCGGACATCAACGCTGCGGCGCCGTCGAGGCGGCGTACAAGTCCATCCGTGACGACAAGCCGCTGCCCGGCAATCTGCAGGCGATCGTCAGGGCCCTGCAGCCGGCGTACGCGCAGGCAGTCCGGGAAGGCGGCGACGACCCGGTCGAGACCATGGCCCGCGCCCAGGTCACACTCACCGCGGCCGACCTGCGCTCCAACCAGGACCTCGCCCCCCTCGTGCAAAAGAATGCTCTTGCCGTGGTCGGCGCCTACTACTCGCTCGACACCGGCAAGGTGGAAGTCCTGTCCGGCGCGCCCTCTTGAACCTGCCGGGCTGGACGACGGGCGTTCTCACCTCGATGACCACGTAGGCTGCGTGCTTGCTTTCGTCGGAGTGCCTTGGGATACGGGCCCCTGCCTCAATCGGCCTGCCAGGCAGGCCCGATGCCGTCGAACTCGGCCCTGACGCCCGGTTCCGGCTCGAGCCGGCGTAAGTGCGGCGTGTTCTTACCACTCTGTGACGTCGGATGGTCAGTGGTGTTGATGGGGCGTCGGCTCTGCCAGTGTGAGCCGCGGTCGGGAGCCCGTCACGGATAAAGCTCGGGGCGCCCTGGGGATGGCCGAGAACGCAGGCGGCGCTGTCTGCACCGCCCGACAGGTAAGGACCATCATGCATCAGCGACACAAAGTGAAACGCAGTCGGCGCAACGCCCTGTTGGCGGTTGCCGGGCTTCTGCTGGGCGGCGGAGGTCTGGTGGCCGTCAACGCCATCGCCAATGCCGGCAGCGCCACAAGGCAGTCGGAATCCGTCGCGTGCCCGGCAATTGCCGAACGCCTGCCGCAGATACCCGGCCAGGCACGGGGCGAAGTGGACCGCGAGCTGGCCCTGATGAAACAACAGACCGAGTGGGCCAACTCACGGATGTCCAGGGCAAAGGGCGGTGAGGACGAGATCGTCCGCATCGTCCTGCACCCGCTGGGAACGAAGCGCGCGGCTGCCCTGGAACGCATCGAGATCGCCATCGAGCGAGCGGGGGCCCAACGTCCCCGAGGTCTGCAGAGCCTGGCCCTCTGTACAGCCGCCGGCCGGGACCAGAGCCGCGTCAAGGCGGACGACGGGAACGCAAACGGCGATGAGCAGGCGGGCGACGACAACGGCCCCTCGGCTGAGGACTTCGTGGACATCACCGGCGTCGCGCCCAACGTCCAGCGGGTCGGCAAGGGGCGTAAGGCCTCGACGGGTAGCTTCGTGTCACGGTGCGGGGTGAACAAGCAGGGGCGGTTCAATTCGGACAACGTCATCGTGGCTCCGGGCGTCGACAACGGCGCTCATCACACCCATGACTACGTGGGCGCGCTCGGCGTCAACGCGTTCACGACCAACGAGTCCCTGGCCGCAAGCCGGAGCACCTGCACCAACGGCGACCAGTCGACGTACTACTGGCCCGTCCTGCGGGACCGCGAGGGCGTCCAGCAGTCCGACGCCGACCGACCCGGCGGTGGAGCCGAGGGCAACGTCGGCAAGATCCTCACACCGGCGTCCGTCAGCCTCCAGTTCATCGGAAGCCCCCGCACCAAGGTCACGGCCATGCCCCGGTTCCTGCGCATCATCACCGGAGACGCCAAGGCCAACGCCAACGGCGGAGCCAATGCCAACGCCCGCTGGACCTGCACCGGCTTCGAATCCCGGGTCGAGCTGAAGGACAAGTACCCGATCTGCCCGCAGGGCAGCAAGGTCGTACGGGTCTCGAAGTTCCAGAGCTGCTGGGACGGTGCGAACACCGACAGCGCCAACCACCGGTCCCATGTCGCCTTCGCCGACGCCCGCGGCAACTGCCCGAAAGGCTTCCGAGCGATCCCGCAACTCGTGCAGCGCGTCACCTACAACGGTCTCGCCGGCAGCACCCGCTTCGCGGTGGACAGCTTCCCCGAGTCGTTCCACAAGCCCATCACCGACCACGGTGACTTCATCAACGCCATGTCCGATCCGCTGATGAGGAAGGCGGTCTCCTGCATCAACACAGGCCGCCGCTGCGGCTGATCAACCTGCGGACACCCCGCGCGTCACGACCGCCGACGGTCGTGACGCGCGCTCGCTCCGCTTCCTCCGGCCTCTCGCCCGCCGCCTAGGGGGCAGGCTCGCAATGCCGGCGACTGGCATGCCGTCCTTGCCTCGGTGCGCCACTCGCCGGCCCGGTGTGCCCCGTCCTTCGCCAGGGGTGACTGCCCCTCCGGCCGCTCTCACGTTGTCGGTTCGCCGCGCAACAACGCTCCTCCCACGGGATACGGCCTCAAAGCCCACAGACATCCCCACGTTTACGCAAGCACTTCGGGATGCTGCCCGGGGCAATATGCCGGCACCAAGCCTGAGCCTCTAGGTGTATTGCCCCGTATGTGCCCGCGGTGTCCGAGAAGGTGGTCGGCCCGTTCACCCTGGACATGGCCGCCGCGGGATGCGATGCGGACAAGATCAACAAGGAGACTCAGAAGAAGCTGGAAAGCCAGGGACTCGTGAAGGGAGAGGACTACGACAGCCTCTCCATCATCCACCCGAGCGAAAAGACCGGCTGCAAGTGGTCCGGACTCGGTTCCGTACCCGGCCCGTTCACGTGGGTCAACCAAGGGGGCAGCGAAGTCAGCTCGGGCCTGCTGGTACACGAGTTCGGCCACAACCAAGGCCTCGGCCACCATGCCCGGCTGCGCTGCACCGACGGCAACCTCCAGCGCTGCGCGGAGGATGGCTTCAGCAGCAAGACACCCATGGGAGGAGGCGGAGCGGGGGTCGGCCTCACCGCACCCGAACTCATCCACACGGGCCGGCTGCCGACTCAGGAACACGCGCGGGTGGAGAAGTCCGGTACCTTCACGCTCCATCCGCTGTACGGGGAGAGCGCGGGACTGCGCGCGCTCGACATACCCATGGGTGACGACCGCCTCGTACTCGAGTACCGGCAGCCCTCGGGGCCGCTCGACTCCCGAGTCCGGGGTGTCCACGCGTACCGGGTCACGGACGGCAAGTATCAGAAATCCGCACTCATCGACCCGGCGCTCAAGGACGCGACCGGACGGATCGAGGTCAAGGTCGTTTCGACCGAGGGCGGCAAGGCGACGGTCCCCGTCAGCCTCGACGGGGTTCCTGCCCCGGCCGAGGCACGGAACACCGCGTCGGCAGGCCGACCCGCTCCCGGTCCTGCCGCAGCAGAAGGGAAGAACTCCCGTACGGGTGCTCCTGCTTCGGAGAAGGGCACCGATGCCTGGGATGACAGCAAGAAGGCGGAAGCTCCGCGCCCCCAAGCGGCCGACACCTCCGGCCATAAGAACCTCGCCCAGACAGGCGGTGATTCGGATACCGCCCTCCTCATGGGCGCGACCGGCGCCACGCTTGTCGCGGCAGGAGCGGGAGCGGTCATCCTGCTGCGCACCCGGAGGACCAAGCGCCACTGACCCACTCCTCGGAGCCCACGCGCACCGCCCCACAGACCAACATAGGCGGCAGCTGAGACTACGAGTACGTTCGCCGGGTCCCGACGGCGGCTTTCTCTCGCGCCGGCACGCAGCGACGAGGCGCTGTGTGCCGGCGGCCCCCGGGCCATGGGCGTGAGGTGGTCGGACCGCCTTTCGGCGACAACCGTCCCGGTCCGAAGTGACCACTCTGAAGACGCGAAGGAGACAGTCAGGCGTCGGTGTCGGTGTCGGAGATGACGCGCACGGTGCGCAGTTGGGGGTCCGCTGCGTCGGGGACGTTCATACCCGCATCGATCCCGCTGCGCAGATACTCCAGGACCGGGCCGGTGAACTCCTCCCCCGGCAGTACGGCGGGAATCCCCGGCGGATAGGGGGTGAGCATCTCTGCCGCAACCCGCCCCGCAGCTGCCTCGAGGGGAATGTCTTCGGTGTGGGCGAAGAAGGCGTCCCGGGGCAGGCAGACCTGCTGCATCCGCAGCCGGCCCGGGGCGGGGACCGCCACATCGGGCGCGGGGCGCAGCTCCGCCGCGTGCTGGGCGAGGTCACCGAGCGCCCGGATCAGGCGCTGTGCTCCGCATGGACGGCATCGGCCATCAGACGTTCGGCCCGTTCCAGCACCGCTCCCCAGTGCGCCGGTCGTCCAGGCCACCACTGGCCAGAACATCGCCGAAGAACACCGCGTCCCCCAGCACGCGGCGCACCTCCGGATCCGCCCCGCGTGCCTGCTTGTGCCCGGGCGGGGTGAAGCCGAGCTCATCAGCCTGGTGATACCTGGCCAACGCTTCCAGAACGGGTGCCTCACGGTGATCCACAGCCATGACTGGACCACTTCCCGCCACGCGCGACAGCACGCCTGGGCACCCGGCACGAAGGCAGGTCCGCCCTCGGGGCGCGTGCCCGAAGGCCATGTCTCATTCATCGGCATCGACGGGGCGAACCCGCCACGCTGAACGAGGTGCCGGACGCTGGGGAACCGCGCTTCCACCAGAAACGCCGCCAGACGGCGGTCAGGTGGAGGCATCCTCCACGCTGTCGCGGATCTTCAGGACCTGGTCGGCGCCGGTGACGTTCAGCAGGCGTTGCAGCTGCAGATTCGGTGCCGCGATCCGCAGGTCGGTGGCCCGGTGGGTGAACAGCAAGAGGTTGAGGAACGTGGAGTCGGCGAACGTGACCCCTGAGGCGTCCAGGACGACCACCGAATGGTTGTCGGCGGCCTGGGCCAGCGCATCGGCGAGCGGCGGCAGGTTGTTCAGGTCGACCTCGCTCTGGGCGGAAACGACCCAGACGTCTCCAGCCATGTACTGCGCGCCGAGCGGGCCCCGTCCAGCAAGGTCTTCGTCTGTCATATGCCCCATCGAAGCGAGGTGCACGGCGATGCGCAAGAAGCGACCCTTCACGTATCCGGCAGGGGCTTCCCCCGCCCCACCTTGAGCCGTCGGGGCACGGACGCCACCCGCTCCGTTCCCGCCCCAGGGCCGGTCACTCATCTCACTCATCCGTGGCACTGGAGGTTGAGCAGCGTCGCCTCGTACGCCGTGACATCGTGGTGCCATGACCATCGAGGTTCGCCCGGCTTCGGTCTTCGACGATGTCCGTACCCTGCTCGGCCCGAAGTCGCCCGGAGCCAACGTCTGCTGGTGCCTGAGCTACCGGATCCCCTCCAAGCTCAACAACGAGCTCAGGGGACCGGCCCGCGGTGAGTACGTCGCCGAGCTGTGCCGTACGGGGCCCCCTCTCGGGGTGCTCGCCTACGAGAACGACGAGCCGGTCGGCTGGGCGGCCGTGGCGCCGCGCTCTGACACCTCCTTCGCCCGCAACCGCAAGATCCCGCACGTCGACGACCTGCCGGTCTGGTCGCTGTGGTGCATCCGCGTACGTCCCGGCCATCGGAAGAGGGGGATCTCGCACGCCCTCATCGCCGGCGCCGTCGAGTACGCCCGCGCCCACGGCGCACCGGCGATCGAGGCGTATCCCCTCGACAGCGGTGACGCCAAGGTCGACATGACGATGGCGTACGCCGGGATCCGGAAGAACTTCGAACGCGCCGGGTTCACCCATGCCGCCGACACCACCTCGGTCCTGGCCGGCCACCCCCGGGTCCTGATGCGGCTCGAACTGCGCTGACGGATCCGCCCCTGGCCCCCGGTCAGCAACGCCACGTGTCGCTGCGGCGGCCCCGGCGACCCGTGCGGCGCCATGGGGGGTCGGCCCCTCGACCACCAAATCTCCTCATCGAGCGGGAGCCCGACGTCGCTGTGCCGTTCGGGCAGGCGGCACACAACAGGGCACCCGCAATGAGCATGCCCCAGCCAGCAGATGAGCTGCTCCACGGCAACACGAACCCTTCGGCGAGTCGGTCTCGCGACTTAAGCCGGGGATCCCCGTGTGCAAGTGACGGCCCGCCAGCGGGTGGGGTCGGATTCGCTGCCGTGCATGCATCCATTACGGGATGCCCTGTACGCCAATCCGTTAATCCGCCTTTAAACCCGATCCGATATGTCCACGCGTGGCTATGACTCATTCCGGAGCACCTCTCAATCCGGTTCGACAAGGAGTGAATAGATGAGTCCTGAGAACAGGACCAGGGCCGCCCTCGGCCCGCTGCCCAGACGCAGCACCTGGCTGACTGGTGGCGCAATAGCCTCGCTCGCCCTGGTGTTCACGGGCATCGCACAGCCTGCGATTGCTCTGACCCAGCGTCCTTCCGTGCCCGCCGACGTAACGGTGGCAGGTCCGATGGGCGGCGACGACTGCCGCGATGAACCGCCGCACCACGAGGACGGACCTCCGCCGCACCAGGAAGACGGGCCGCCCCCGCAGGAAGAGAACGGCCCGCCGTCGCGCGGTCTCGCAGGCCTGCCGGGTGCAGACATGCCGCTTCCGGCGAAGTTCATGGACGCTCAGCTTCAGCAGTACATGCAGGGCCCCGAGCAGTACATGCCGGGCCAGCACCCCCTCACGCGGAACGGCGGCCACGACAAGTGCCAGGAGGGCCCCACTGGTCCTACCGGGCCTACTGGTCCCACCGGCGCGACGGGTGACACCGGCCCCGCGGGCGCGACCGGCGACACCGGTCCCGCAGGAGCCACGGGCGACACCGGCCCCGCCGGAGCGACAGGCGACGTGGGCCCCACGGGCGCGACGGGTGACACCGGTGCCGTAGGAGCCACGGGCGCGACGGGTGACACCGGCGCCGTAGGAGCCACGGGCGCGACAGGCGACGTCGGCCCGACCGGAGCCACAGGTGACACCGGCGCCGTAGGAGCCACGGGCGCGACAGGCGACGTCGGCCCGACCGGAGCCACAGGTGACACCGGTGCCGTAGGAGCCACGGGAACTACGGGCGCGACAGGCGACACCGGTCCCGCAGGAGCCACCGGCCCGACCGGAGCCACAGGTGACACCGGTGCCGTAGGAGCCACGGGAACTACGGGCGCGACAGGCGACACCGGTCCCGCAGGAGCCACCGGTCCGACCGGAGCCACGGGCGACACCGGTCCCGCAGGAGCCACCGGCCCGACCGGAGCCACAGGTGACACCGGTCCCGCAGGAGCCACCGGAGCGACGGGCGCGACAGGTGCCACAGGCGCCACCGGACCGTGTGCGGAGATCGACAGCGTCTTCCCCGACGGCACCGAGGACTTCAGTGCGGTGCTGGTCGACGGCATCACGTACGCCGGTCGTGCGGCCACTCTGGGCGGCACCATCGTCTGGCAGGATCTCACCAACGCCGACAATCCGGGCTACCCGACCGCCCCTGTCTGTGGCATCGCCATCTCGTCCACAGACGACGACGCGTACGTGCGCGTCGTTACTACGGCCGGGACGGTGTACCAGACGCACGGTGATGTCGGCGGCACGGACTTCATCTGGGATGAACCGTGGGCCCTGCAGTCAACGCCCACTCCCGGGTCCCTCCGGGCGAAGGGGTTCAAGGGCGACCTGACCGTGAGCGGCACTCCGAACCGCATCCCGCCGGGTCTGCGCCGCTGACCGAGCAGCGGTGAATGACGGCGTGTGCCGTGCCCGGATCCCTCACAGGCACGGCACACGTTCGACGTTCGGTCGCCGCCGCGTCCACCTCCTCGGTGCCCGCCACCACAGGCAGCCACGGCGGCGCGCCTGATCATTCATCAGCTCTCGTTGTCGGAGACTGCTCCGGTGCAGGGTCTTAGTCCACTCCACACACCTCTGCGAGTCGCGCATGACCGTCACTGCCTCAACTTGCGTCGCATCACCGTTGCTTGGATTGGTGCAACCAGTCCGGCAGACCCATGTTGTCGACGTGGGCGCCAACCCGATCGACGGCGACCCGCCGTACCGGGACATGCTTCAGGCCGGCCTGTGCAGGGTGACGGGGTTCGAGCCGCAGCCTGACGCTCTGGATCGGCTGCAACGGCTCAAAGGCCCACACGAGACCTACCTTCCTGACGCCATCGGCGACGGGGGCAGCCACACCCTCCATGTGGCCGCCAGTTCGGGGATGACCAGTCTGTTTCGCCCCGACGTGAACAGGCTCGGGCTCTTCAACGGCTTCGCCGAGTGGGGCCAGGTCTCCGAGGAGATTCCGATCGACACCCACCGGCTGGATGACATCGAAGCGGTCGGAGCCGTCGACCTTCTGAAAATCGACATCCAGGGGGGCGAGCTGATGGCCTTCCAAGGCGCGCAGGGAAAGCTGGCCGAGGCGGTCGCGGTCCACACAGAGGTCTCCTTCGTTCCGCTGTACGAGAACCAACCTGTGTTCGGTGACGTGGACCTGGAGCTGCGTCGTCAGGGCTTCATCCCGCACGCGTTCGCGGCGGTCAAGCGCTGGGCGATCGCTCCCGTGATCTTCGGAGGCGACTTCCGCCGGGCCAAACACCAACTGCTGGAAGCCGACGTCGTGTATGTGCGCGACTTCGGACTCCCCGAGGCCATGACCGACGAGCAACTCAAACAGTTGGCGTTGGTCGCACACCACGTCTACGACTCGACGGACCTTGCCTACAGCTGCCTCAGTACCTTGAGCACGCGGAAGGTGGTAGCTCCCGACGCTCCCGGCCGCTATCTGGCAGCACTCGGTCGACCGGCCGGCAGCTAGGGGGCGATCGGCCGGCGCATCAGGTTGGTGTGAGCGTCTTTTCTGGGGCCGATCAGGCGAATGAGGACGATCGCCGTCCGTGGCTGTCTCTCTGGGGCGCTGCCTCCGAGTTATGACTGTGCCATGTCGATCCTTACCCGTCCGCGTGAGAGTGACGCAGCTCAGCCGGTGCCGGTGCAGCCGCGTTTTCGGGCCCTCGACGGTCTGTGGATGTGGCCGACGTTGGCCACACTCGCCTTTGCGGTGTTTGCGATCGACGGCCCGCAGCTGGCCACCGACGAACTGGTGACGTGGGACGTGGCCCGGCGCAGTCCGGGTCAGATTCTGGCGATGCTTCACAACGTCGATGCCGTGCATGCCACGTACTACGTTCTGATGCGTGGGTGGATGACTGTCTTCGGTGACTCGCATACAGCTATGCGCATGCCGTCGGCTCTGGCGATGAGTGCTACGGCGGCTCTCGTGGCGCTGATCGGGCGTCGGCTGTTCGGCCGACGTGCGGGGATGTGCGGCGGACTGCTGTTCGCGCTGATTCCCGTCGTGAGCCGGTACGGTCAGGAGGCTCGCAGCTACGCCTTGGTCGTCATGGCCGCTACCTTGGCAACGCTCCTGCTGCTTCGGGCGCTGGACAGGCCGCAGAGCTGGGGGCGCTGGACAGGGTATGCCGTGTGCGTGGTGTTCGTCGGGCTCCTGCACCTGGTCGCACTGGCCTTTCTGGCGGGGCACTTGCTGGCAGTCGTCTTGCGTGCCCGCCATGAGCGTCGTGTGTTGTGGTACTTCTGCATCGCGGTCTTTGCCGGCGCAGTCGGTGTCGTTCCTGTGCTTCTGCTCGGGAGGTCACAGGTCTCCCGTCAGCTGTTCTGGATCGCAGAACCGGACGCATGGGGTCTGGTTGACATCTGGCCGCAGTTGTTCGCCTCGGCCGTGTGTGCGGGAGTTGTGATCACGCTGGCGGCAATGGCGTGGAAGGAACCCCGGGACGCCGTACTGCTCTGCGCCGCGGTAGCCGTGCTACCCCCATTGATCTTCTGGGTGGCATCGCACGGGGAGGTCTCCTACTTCCGTTCTCAGTACGCCATGTTCACGGTGCCCGCCTGGGCCGTCCTGGCCGGGGCCGGACTCGCCGCTGCCATGCGGTCCTGGCTGCCGGCCGCTGTTGCTCTGTCCGTACTGGCGCTCCTGGTTCTGCCCCAACAGCGAGAGGTGCGGGACACATTCGCCCACCATGTTCCGCACACTGCCGACTACGCCGGAGCTGCACGGACCATCGAGAAGTACTACCGCCCGGGGGACGCGGTGGTCTATGTCAGAGGAATTCCGTGGATGCTCGACCAGGGGGTTCGCTACTACCTTGATCCGGGGCTGAAGTTGCGGGAAGTGTTCCTTGACAAGACGGCGGCAGAGAACAGCGAGCTGTACCCGACGTACTGTCTGCAGCCGGCAAAATGCCTGAAGAGTGAGAAGCGGATCTGGCTTGTGGTCCCGGGCAACCGTCCTGATCCGCTGGACTCTGCCCCCGCGAGTCAGGCCGCGGCGTTGCGTGCGGAGTACCGCGGCTACGGGACCGAACGTCTCAACGGGCTGACCGTCGAACTCCTGCTGCGCAAGCAGTAAATCCTGCTCCCCTGCCCCGGTCCGTTGTACAGCAAGAAGCGTTTCCCCCCTCGTCGTCTCGATTGCAGAGTTGGATGGGACCAGTGAAAAAGACCGTCTGCCTGAACATGATTGTCAAGGACGAGGCCCCGGTCATCAGGCGCTGCCTCGAGTCCGTGCGCCCGCTGATCGACAAGTGGGTCATCCTGGACACCGGTTCGACCGACGGTACGCAGGATGTCATCCGCGAAGTGTTCAGCGATCTGCCGGGCACGCTCCACGAGAGCCCCTGGAAGGGCTTCGACGTGAGCCGGAGCGAGGCGATCGACCTGGCGCGGGCAGAAGCCGACTATCTGCTGTTCATCGACGCCGACGACCTGATGGAGGTGGAGCCCGGCTTTCACATGCAACAACTGACGCACGACGCGTACAGAGTCGCACTGCACGACGGGCCCATCATCCACTGGCGCCCGGCACTGGTCTCAACTCGCCTGCCGTGGCGCTACGTCGGTGTTCTGCACGAGTACATCGCCTGCGATCTGCCGTACACCCTGGGGACACTCAAAGGGGCCAACATTCTCTCCGTGGGTGGCGGAGCCCGCCTCCTCAAGGACGGCCAGCGGAAGAAGTACCTGCGTGACGCCGAGATCCTCGAACAGGGCTTGATCAAGGAACCCGACAACTCCCGCTACGTCTTCTACCTCGCCCAGAGCTGGCGCGACGCCGGAGAGCCGGAGAAGTCATTGGCCGCCTACGACCGCCGGGCCGGCATGGGCGGCTTCGCCGAGGAAGTGTTCTGCTCCCAGCTGTACGCCGCGCGGCTGGCAGCAAGTCTCGAAAGGCCCCAGGCAGAGGTACTGGACCGCTACCTACGCGCCCACGAGAGCCGCCCCTCGCGGGCCGAGGCCCTCGGCGATCTCGCCCGCCTGTGCCGCCAGAACGGCCCCCGCTGGCCACTCGCCTACATGTTCGCCCGACGGGCGACGCAGATCCCGTACCCGAGCGACATCCTGTTCGTCGAGTTCGAGTGGTACGACTGGCGTGCGCTCGACGAACTCGCGGTGTCCGCCTACTGGGTCGGCGAGTACGCCGAGTCGGCGGATTGCGCGGAGCGCCTCCTCAAGGGCGGCAAACTGCCTGACGACCAGCGCGAGCGCGTGCTGCGCAATCTCGAATTCGCTCGAGAGAAGCTGGGTTCGAAAGCGCTCGCACCCGCGTAGTGGCCTCCCGTCCGGCTCAGGAACCGTGTCCTCACCCTGAACCTCCCGGCGCACCGGGACGTCGACCGGCTTCGCAGCCGCTCACCAAGGCGACTTCTGGACCGGATCGGACGCCTCGCCGAGGGGTGAAGCGGCGGCGGGTGGCCCACCCGCGGTCGATCCGGGGCGGTCCACCAGGAGCGGGACGGCTGGCAGCGTCACGACCCGACCGCCGGCCTACTTCTCTTGACCCGGTAGCGCAAGTGAGTGACGCCAGTGCCTTCGGCCACCGAGATGGGCCCTTCAAACTGCACGGGGGTGACTCCGAGCTCGCCGAAGAGTGTCTTCCCTCCGCCCAGGACGACTGGCACCAGTTCGATGCCGACCTCGTCGAGCAGGCCGGCCTCCAGAGACTGCCGGGCCATCTGTCCACCGTTGACGACGACGTTCTTGTCGCCGGCCAACTCCTTCGCCTTGGTCACCGCGGCCTCAATGCCATCGGTGACGAAGACGAAGTTCTCATCGTCCTCCGGACGGTCGTCGGGGCGCCGGTGGGTGAGCACCACTGTGGTCACGTTCATCGGGTGGCGTCCGCCCCAGGCGTTCGTCATGTCGTAGAGGTACCGGCCGACGACCAGCGCGCCGGTGTTCTCCCACTCCGGCTTGACCAGCGCGGCGCTGGCGGCGGAGATGCGGATCGGTTGCACGTCGGGACTGGCCGACGGGAGCTCGACGTCGCCGTTGCCGTACCACTGGAACAGCAGGTCGAAGCCGCTCTCTTCCGGTCCGGCGATGTAGCCGTCGAGGGACATCGTGGCACCGGTGACGATCTTGCCCATGTGGCTCACTCCTTCGTTGTCTGCGGTTCTCATCCATAGGTCGTAGCCAAAGCGTTCCGCTCGACATCCTGACCAAGATTTTTCCGCGAGCGGTCGAACACGCCACGACGACGGGGGCCGGTTGAGCAGCAGCCTTTCGGCAACGGATCGGCGACTGCCTGGAGCAGCTCGACGCGGCCACCGACGGCGTTCTCGTCGTTCAGGCCACGCGGGTTCAGACCACGCGGGGAGCGCCTGCGCGGGCCATGGCCCCGCGGAGGATCGTCGCCCCCTGTCGCCGAGGGCGCCCTGTTCCAGCACGGGGCGGAGTCCTGCAGCGGCGTCGGATTTCGGGCCGACCGGGCAGGGTGCCGGCGCTCTCGCAGCCCCGGTCGCCTGGCCTGCGCATTCCGGCATGACGTCCCGGGTCGCCGGCAGGCCGGAGCCCGGAAGGCAAGAACCCGCCCTCCCACCGATGCGCCCTCGCCCGGACAGGCCGTTTGAGGACGGCGTGCGCGGTTACGGATGCCTTGAACGGTCATTCAATCGACGCTCCGAGGATGATTCCCATGGCCGCCCCACTGCAGATCCCGGATCTCACCCCTGGCACGTGGGCCATCGATCCGGTCCACTCCTCGGTGGACTTCGTCGTACGCCACATGATGGTCTCCAAGGTTCGCGGTACCTTCGAGAAGTTCTCCGGCGACATCACCATCGCCGAGGACGCGCTGCTCTCCTCCGTACGCGTCGAGATCGACATGTCCTCGATCGACACGCGCAACGAGCATCGCGACAACGACCTGCGCAGCCGCAACTTCTTCGAGATCGACCGCTTCCCGACCATGACCTTTGCCTCGACAGCCGTCAGGGGCACGGGTCCGGCCTACACCGTCACCGGGGACCTCACCGTCAAGGGCACAACGCGTTCGGTGGACCTTGAGGTGGAGTTCAACGGTGTCGTCCAGGGTGGCGAACTCATGGGAACCCGGGCCGGGTTCTCCGCTGCCACCGAGCTCAGCCGCAAGGACTTCGACGTCTCCTTGGAAACGCCCTTGGAGGGCGGTGGCACTGTCATCGGTGACAAGATCCGTATCGAGATCGAGATCGAGGCTGTCCTTCAGGCCTGACACCGCCACGGGCAGAGCAGCCGTGTTCACCTGGCAGCTTCGAGGGCAGAGGGCGAGCGCGTGACCAGCGAGGGTCGCTTCACACATCGCAAGGCCGAGCTGGTCTACGACGACGTCGGCGAGGGGCCTCTTGCCGTGTACGCGCACGGCGGATTCGTGAGCCAGGCCGCCGAGGACCGGATGGACCTGTTCGGATGGGAGCCGGTTCTCAAGGCCGGACAGCGACTGGTCCGCTACGACGCGAGGGGACACGGCCGGTCGACCGGCGAGCCCGTGGACGCCGACTACACCTATCCATCGCTCGCCGACGACCTCGTGGCCCTGCTCGATCACCTTGGTGCCCGTGGGCCTGTCGCCGCCATGGGCGCATCGATGGGCTGCGGCAGCGTGCTGCACGCCGTTGTCCACGCCCCGGACCGGTTCTCCCGGCTTGCGCTCCTCATCCCGCCGACGGCCTGGACGACACGGGAGGCGCATGGGCGGGCCAGTCGGGAAGCCGCCGACACCGTTGAACGCGAAGGCGTGGACGCTTGGCTCGCAGCCAAACGGACTCAGCCCCGTCCCGCCGTCGTGTCCGACGTCCCTGAGCCTCTCCCCACACCTTCGGAGCAGGTCCTGCCCGCCATTCTGCGCGGCCTGGCAGCCTCCGACCTGCCCTCCCCCGCTGCCCTCACCGCGCTGGGTCAGCCAACTCTGGTCCTTGCGTGGGTGGATGACGCGGGCCATCCCTTGTCGAGCGCGCAAACGCTGGCACATTCGCTGCCCCACGCCGAGCTGCACGTCTCCAAAACACGTGCGGACATCCGCACCTGGGGGAACCGCATCGCGGCGCATCTCTCCCGGCCTCGGCCATAGCCTGCCGCCCTGGCGAGGGTCATTCCGTTGGGGAGTTCCCAGACATGGGCCCACGTCTTCGCGGCACCATCACGACCGCTGCGATCAGGTGGGAGCCTCGCCCGTGATCCGTTCGTCGGTGCCTAAGCTTCCCCCGTGAACGACACCACACATGGCATACGGATCAGACCAGGCAGCCTGGCCGACGCACCCTCCATTCTGCGCATGCTCGACTCCGCAGTGGCCTGGATGAACGCTCGGGGCAACACCGAGCAGTGGGGCACGACACCGTATTCGCAGAAGCCCGGCGGGGTGGCGCGGGTCGAGCGGTACACGACCGAGAATGCCCCGTACATTGCGGAGTTGGACGGAACTCCTGTCGGAGCCCTGGTGTTGGACTCCGGGCCCAGCCCGCAGATGCCGATCGGGCCCGCCGAGGAACCCGAGCGGTACGTCCGGCTGCTGGTCTCCGACCGACGGTACGCCGGTCTGGGTATCGGGTCGGCGCTGCTGGCCCATGCCGTCGAGGTGACCCGGCGGGCCGGCATGGGGCTGCTGCGGGTCGACTGCTGGGCAGGGGGCGGGGGCGAACTGGTCGCGTTCTACGAGCGCAACGGTTTCGCGCCCACCGGCCGTTTCCTGGTCGATGCGTGGCCCGGACAGGTGCTGGCCAGGCGGGTCGGCTGACGGCGCGGGCAGAGCGGCGGTGACGGGCCTGCCTCCTTGGTGAGGGAGGCCGCACGGCCGAGGAGCGAATAGCCGCCATCTGGATTGGCGGCCTCGACTACGGTCACTGCGGAGGTACATGTGTCCTGGCCATCTGTGATCATTCTTGCCCCTGTCGAGGAGCGTCCGCTTCTCGAGAGCCGGATCCGTTCCTTCGGGCTCGTACCGGACCCGGTGACAGGTGGCGGACGGCTGCATTGGCAGGAGTACTCGTACTGCGTCGACCTCTCCGGCGGGATCATGGCGGACTACGAGCCTGAGGAGGTGGAGCAGATCGCGAGCAGGATCGGTGAACCGTATGGGGTCTATGTGTCGTGCCAGTCCATGGACGCCGCCCGAGCTCTCCTGGGACAGGTTCTGCCTGACTTCGACGGGCTCGTGGACACCGACCACTACGACATCCTGCCTGCCGTCGAGTTCCTTTCCCTGCTGTTCCGTTACCCGCGATGGGACTGGCGTCGCGTACCGAGCGCGGATCTTCCGTAGCGGCTTCGGTCCCCGGGCTTCTCCAGGGTCAAGCGTCGTATTCGTCGGGGAGGCGCATCCCGGGGCCGCCGACCTGCCGGCCGAGGGGGTCCGCGCGGCCCTTCGGCTCCTCCCATGCCTCCTGGCGGCCGAGCGCGGTGAGGTCGAGCCAGGGGTAGCCGTTGTGGAACTCCTCGATGCCACGGCCGAACGTGGAGTAGGTGTGGAAGACCTCGTCCCCGACGCGCAGGAACGTACTGATGCCGGGGTAGTCGCCGCGGCTGCTCTCCGACCATGGCATGCCGGCCTCGGCCAGCTCGGCCTCGGTGCGGTGGAAGACCTGCACCGGTGCGACCCGGTCGTCGACGGTGGTGTGGAAGTCGTAGTTGAAGTCGCTGCCGGCCGAGGAGTACCAGGGGAAGGTCCAGCCCATCCGTTCGCGGTACGCGACGAGCTTCTCGTACGGCGCTCGTGTCACGGCGACGAGCGTCGTGTTGCGGGCATGCAGCTGCCTCAGCCGGCCGATCCCGTCAGCCGCGGAGGAGCAGCTGGGGCAGCCGGTGTCGCGGGGGTGTTCGGTGCCGTCGGCGTCGATCTCGAAGGTCCACATGAAGTGGTGCATGACCAGCTGACGCCGCCCCTCGAACAGGTCGAGCAGGCCCACCTTCCCGTTGGGGCCTTCGAAGGCGTACTGCTTGTCGATGTGGACCATGGGAAGGCGTCGCCGGTCGGCATTGACGCGGTCGCGTGCCCGGGTGAGCTCCTTCTCCTTGGTCAGCAACTCCTTGCGGGCGGCGAGCCACTCCTCGCGCGACACCGCCTCGGGCAGGTTTTCCATCTTTGTCATCTCCGTTCTCCCAGGTGTTCTCGGTGTGCCATGGGGCGAGATGGGCCGACACCTCCAGCTTGCGCCATCTCGAGCCCTCCGCAAGCACGCCATTCGAATGCAGGTTCGACATCCTGCTTGTGCAGTGAGTCGGACTTTCCGGCAGGGGATGAGCTCAGGGGCCGGGGAAGGATGGCCGGGTGAGCAGACAGCAGAAGCCGGAGCGGCCTGGCGGACCCGCTCCCTCGACCGGAGGTCCTGACGTGACCAGTAAGTTCACGGAGCTTGCGATCGACTGTGCCGATCCCCACGGTCTCGCCCGGTTCTGGTGCTCGGTCCTTGACTACGAGGTGCAGGGCGAAGACGACGGAGTCGTCACCATTGGCTCCCCTGTCGTGCCTGAAGGCAAGAAGCGCCTTGGCCCAGTGCCACCGGCTTTGACATTCGCGCGCGTGCCCGAGGGCAAGGCCGTCAAGAACAGGCTCCACATCGACGTCAACCCGACCGACAGGGAGCAGGACGAAGAGGTCCGGCGTCTGCTCGACCTGGGTGCTCGACACGCCGACGTCGGCCAAACGGGCGAGGAAAGCTGGGTCACGCTGGCCGACCCGGAGGGTAACGAGTTCTGCGTCCTTGCCGGCCGACGCCCCTGAGGGGTGGTGCCACAACATGCCGGCGCCCCGATCGGGTCCCGGGCTGCGGTCAGCCCGGGACCGTCGATCAGGCCGCTTCAGACCGCAGCCAGCGCGAGCGTCTGCTCGGGCGAACGCCCGCTCCTGCCGTACGCAGGATGTGCCTGCTGCGGAGAAGGCATTTCGGCGTCTGTCAGGAGTTCGATCAGTGACATGCGGGCGCGGGCCACGCGCGAGCGTACGGTGCCCACCGGGCAGCCGATGGTGGCAGCTGCCTCGGCATAAGGGAGACCCAGAAGCTGGGTGAGGACGAAGGCCTCACGTCGCTCGGCCGGTATCGCTGCCAGGAGTTCCGCGAGTGCGACTCCGTCTTCGAAGCCCGGCAGATCGTGGGGCTGGGTCTGTTCGGCCGCGGCCTGCCAGTCGTCCCTGTCCGAGAGCTTGGGGCGGGCGGCTGTGTACCGGAGGCTGTCCACCACGGTGCGCCGCGCGATGGAGAACAGCCAGGTGCGGGCGGAGGAGCGACCCTCGAACCGGTGGAGGCTGCCCAGGGCGCGCAGAAAGGTGTCCTGAGTGAGGTCGTCGGCTGCTTGCGGGTCGGCGCCGAGGTAGGCCACGTAGCGCCACACGTCGCGCTGCAATGCGCGTACGAAGCGTTCAACGGCGTCCGGGCAGCCGTTGCGGGCATCCAGCGCCAGCCGTGTGACGCGCTCGTCACTGTCGCGTGTGTGCCGCGCCGGTTGTGTGGTCGTCGAAGTTGTCTGGGCAGGGGGCATGGCCTGATGTCCTTCTGGGAGTCCGGATTCCGGCTCCGTCGCGCATGGGGGCGGAACCGGTACGTGGTACGGCCGACGGAGGGTGCGGCCGATGCCCGAGGCGCGCGGTCTGTGAAGCCACGCGGGTCGGGAAACCAGCTGTCAGATGACAGCGATCCCGTGGGGCGGCCCCCGTGAGGTGATGACATGAACGAGCAGAAGCTGCCGGAGCGCGCATGCCCGTTGGATACGCCGGATCCGGATCTGCGGCCTGTGCAGGGGAGTCGGGAGGCGGAACTGCAACCGGAGCGGCGCGGCGATCCATCCCGCGAACGTCCGCAGAATGCGGAAGGCTGCTTGCTCGCCGTACGCCAGCCACAGCCCGCACAGCAGTGCTGCCAGCAGGTGGGCGGCGACCATGCCGAGGGGCGACGTGCCCCCCATGTCGTGGTCAACGGGCATGGATGCGCTGTCCGTCATGGCCTGATGGGCGTGGTCTTCCCCGCCGGGCAGGCCCATGAGCGTGACGCCATGGGGCTGGTACAGGTGGCTGTCAGGACCTGTGCGGGTCACGGTGTCCAGTGCTTCGGACGTGGGCAGTGCGACGGACCCGCTCGTTCCGCACAGCAGGTGGTGGGCCCAGTGCCGGGCGAGCGAAACGCCGTGGGACAACGACGGGTGCACCGCCGCCTGAGCCAGCGTGAACCCGGCGTGCAGTGCGGCTTGGGCCGTTACGACCGCCAGGGTGATGACCGGAACGCTTCGTTCCCGGTCGGTGAGGATCCAGACCGTCGCGCCGACGGTGAGGAATCCCGCTGCCATCGCCCACCAGGGGACGGCTGATCCCGACATGAGGATGTGACCGAGGGCAGCGAGCAGCACGCAGGTGGCTGCGAACACGGCAGCCCGCAACGCGCGGCAACATCGACCCGGAGTCATGGCGGGCTCATCCTCGCATCCCCTGTCGTTCGTCGCGGCTGGGTACGCAACTTTCCGCCTGCCGTCTCAATTCTCGGTATGTGGCGCACGCCACAACGCCCTTGAGGAACTCGGCTGTTGCCGGATGCGACTCCTGTCATGGCCCGAAGGCCCGCCGACAGGAAGGGCAACAGTGAACGCGGAGCAGAGTGCGGCGCCGGCGGCATCGACCGAAGAAGCGCAGAACGATGCGAACCGTTGGCTGACGGCGTTGCTCACCTGCGCCATGGCGTTCTCGATGCTGCAGTTGTTCCTGCTGGGTGCGCTGGGTCCGCGTCTCGTCGACGAACTGGGTGTCTCCGCCACGCTGCTGGGGCTGACGACGACGATCGGCTTCGGCACGGCAGCGGTTCTGTCGCCCGTCGGCGGCCGGCTGGTCGACCGCGTCGGCCCTCGTCGCGCGCTTGTGGTGCTGCTCCTGGTCTCCGCGGCTGCGCTCGGGCTGATCGGCGCAGCGCCCCGTCCGGGGTTTCTCCTTGCAGCCGTTGCGCTGGGCGGACTTCCCCAGGCCCTGGCCAATCCGGCGACCAACAAGGCGATCCTGGCCGCCGTTCCGCCCGCCCGTCGAGGTGCGGTGACGGGGATGAAGCAATCGGGCGTGCAGCTGGGGGCGTTCGCGGCGGGACTGCCCCTGGCGGCCTTGGCGGGTGGTGTCGGCTGGCGCGCCGCTGTATGGACAGCGGCCGGTACCGCTGTTGTGGCGGCGTTCTGGACCTTGCGTGCCCTGCCGGCCGATCCGCCGTCGAAGGCAGCGGCCCTGCGCTCGTCACTTGTGCCGAGCGGGACGATCGCCTGGCTGGCGGTCTTCTCGGTGCTCCTGGGCTGCGGGATTGCGTCGGTCAACACCTACTTGGCGCTCTTCGGGGCGCAGAAGCTCGGCCTGGGCCCCACGGCTGCGGGTGCTCTGGTGGCGGTCCTGGGTGTCGCGGGGATCGCCGGCCGGGTGGGCTGGGCGAAGGCGGCACGGCCGGGATTCGCCGAATGGCTCCCGGGGTGGCTGGCGGCCGGCGCGGTGGGGGCCGCGCTGCTGCTCGCTGCCGCGCAGCTGGTCCAACCGCTGGTCTGGGCAGCGGCCGTGGCCATCGGGCTCTTCGCCGTATCGGGCAACGCCATCTCCATGATTCTGGTGATGCAACGTGCCGCTCCCGGCCGGGCCGGGCAGGATTCAGCGCTCGTATCGGCCGGATTCTTCGCGGGGTTCGCCGTCGGACCACCGCTCTTCGGGCTCCTTGCGGACACGGGTCGCTACGGCCACGGCTGGCTGTTGGTCGCGGCAGAGTTCGCTGCGGCCGGCGCTGTCGCGATGGTCTGGGCCGCACGGGACCGGCAGCAGCGCAGGGCGCTGTCGGCGTGACCGGTGCGGATTGGGCCGAGCGGGCCCTGGTGGATGTCCTGGACCGGACCGCTGTCACCGCGGCGGAGGTGGGCGCACGCTTCCCGCTGTTCGCGGACGCGGAAACGGGGCGGTGGCAAACGACCGGGCGCGGTTCGTGGACCGGCGGCTTCTGGGCCGGTCTGTTGTGGCTGAGGGCGCGGCACACCGGCGACGCAGACGACCGAGCAGCCGCCTCGTCGTGCACCGCGCGGCTGACCGACTGGGTGGAGAGCGATACGGCCACCCGCGGACTGATCCTCTGGTACGGAACCGCCCTGGCCACCGGCGACGTCGAGGCAACCGCATTGCGTGCCCGAGCCGCCCGGGCCTGCCTGGCCGCAGTGGACCCCCAGCACGCACTCGTGCCCTGGGGATCGGCTTTCGGCGGGCCGAGGCTGCTGGCCCGGGTGGACGGCGTACCCGGCATGGTGCCACTCCTCGCAGCCCAAGGACCCGAGGGTGCAGCAGCTGCCGCCGCTCACCTCGACCGGCACCTCGACCTGTGCCTGGGTGACGGCGGCCTGCTGACGCCGGCCGTGCGCTTCGAGGCCACCGGCGGCCGGCAGGCGTGCGACGAGCCGCCGCGCGGCTGGAGCCGGGGGCGCGCCTGGCTGCTGCTCGCCGTGGCCGACGCGATGCTCCGCCTGGGAGACGTCGGAGGCGGGCGGGAGCGTTGGGAAGCGGAGGCAGGGCGACTGGCACTCCCCCATCAGCGCGGGCGCGCAGAGCTCGTTCCGCCGGCCGTTGCGGCGCTGCCCGACGGGCCGCTGGACACCTCGGCCGCCGCGATCACGGCGGTTGCCCTGCTGAAACTCGCCCGCGTGCGAGGCCCTCACGCTGCGGAGTGGTCCCACCGTGCCGTCGCGATCCTGGACCGGCTGGTCACGTCGCACCTGACCGGCCGGGAGGGGAGCCGCCCGGCAGGCATGCTGCTGGACGGCTGCTACGACGCAACGCGGGGAATCGGGGTGCGCCACGAGTTGGTGTGGGGCGACTTCTTCCTGGCGCTCGGGCTGGCCTCGGTCACCGGTCTGGTCGACGTTCGGGAGGCCTAGCGTCACGCCGCGCGAGCGTCTCGGGCACCCCGCCTAATCCTGATAGGTGCGCAGAACACGCCGTGCGACGGAGGTGATGTGCAGATCGTCCGGGCCGTCGAGGATGCGGGCGGCGCGGCCGGTGCGGAAGAGAGCGGGCAGAGGGGTGTCCGGACCGAGTCCGGCAGCGCCGTGGACCTGGATGGCCGCGTCCGCGACATGCTGGAGCATGCGAGCAGCGGCGACCTTGGCCAGTCCCACCTCGATGTGTGCGTCCAGTCCGGCAGCGATCCGTGCCACGGCTTCGTGAACCAGCGGGCGCGTGGTGCGCAGGGCGAGCAAGGCGTCGAAGACATGACGCTGGACCAGCTGATGTCCGGCGAGCGGACCGCGTGACCCGGTACGGGCGTTGGCCCGCTCGCACATCAGGTCGAAGGCTCGTTGGGCCTGTCCGAGCCAGCGCAGGCAGCGCAGGGTCCGGCCGAGCTGGAGCCGTTCGCCCGCGATGGACAGGGCCTGGCCACGCTCGCCGATCAGGTGATCGGCGGGCACGACGACAGCGTCGAATGCGATCTCCCACTGCCCGGACGCACCGAGTACCGGCAGCTCGCGGACGACTCGGAAGCCGGGCGAGTCGGTGCGCACCAGGAGCAGGGACAGTCCTCCGCGTTCGGGCGGTTCTCCATCCGTGCGGGCGAGGACGGTGACCAGGTCGGCTTCGGCCGCCCCCGAGGTGAACCACTTCCGGCCGCTGAGGATCCAGCTCCCGTCCGGCTGAGGGACTGCGCTGGTCTCGGTGAGGAACGGGTCGGTGCCCGGCGTGTCCGGCTCGGTCATGGCGTAGCACGTGCGCAGTTCAGCGGCGGTCAGCCGCTCGAGGTACAGGTCGCCGACGCGGACGCTTCCGTGTCGCTGCAGCATCAGTACGTCCAGCAGGGGCGCCGATCCCAGGGCAGCGGGTCCGTGGTCGCTCGCTCCCTCCGCTTCGGCCACCTGGGCGTACTGCAGCAAGGGAAGGGCCTGGCCGCCGAGTTCGGCGGGCAACGGCAGCGCCCACAGGCCCTGTTCCTTCGCCTGGCTCTGCAGGTCCTGCAGCGTGGCCGCGGCGGCGGGACCTCCGGCGTCCAGAGTCGGCTCGCAGGGCATCACCCGGTCACGTACGAAGTCCGCCACGCGAGCCCTCAACATCGTTGTCTCGGACGGGCTTTCGGGATCGACGTGATCCGCAGGGCCTCGATCGTCCACCACATTCCTCCAGTCGGCCGGGAACTCATGGGAACGACAGTCCGACTGCCTCCCTGTGGAACTGGTCGGGCGCACACGCACCCGGGTTCCCGCGATTTCGGATTCCCTGCGCCGGCCACCGCCGTGCCAGGAGAGGAGAGGCATGACGTCACCAGCCACGACGCAGACGATCCGGCCACTCGACGGACTGCACCTGAAAGCCTCGGGGCCGCCCGAGCTGACCGGTCTCGCCACCGATCACCTGCGGCTCCTGGGAGCCCGCACCGGGGTGGAAGCAGCACAATCGAGCGACGCCCGAACGGCGACCATGGCCCTGTCCGGCGAGGACTTCGGCTGTCAGGAAGCCCACGTGCGCTGGGCAGCGGGCCCGGAGAGCGGAATCGTCGACGAGGCCACCGTGCAGGCCGCCACCGGAATGATGGCCGTCCACGGCCGTCGGGACGGTGAACCCCGCGGACTGGCCGTCGACTACGCGGCCTCCGCGACCGCCATCCTCTCGGTGCAGGGAATGCTCGCAGGGTTGGTGGCCCAGGCGCGCGGCGGGCAGCCCTCACGCGTGGACACCACCGCCGACCGGGCCGGGCTGCTGGCCGTCTCCCAGTACCTTGCCGCCGCCGGAGCGGACGAGGGCGAAGCCGCGGAACTCGCCCCCGGGGGGCCGCCGTTCACCACCGCCGACGGCACTGTCTTCGAACTCGAAACGCTCGACCCCGGCGCCTGGGCCGCGTTCTGGCGCGCGCTGGAAGCCCCGGCCGAGGCGATCCGAGCCGGATGGCGCCCGTTCCAGTTCCGGTATGCCACCGCCTGCGCCCCTTTCCCTGAGGCTCTGCACACGATCACGCGCACGGTGAGCTGGCAGCGCGTCCGGGATGCCGCCACGAGCTCGGGGGCCGAGGTCTGCGCCCTGCGGACGCTGACCGAGCGCGCTGGTGAACACGATGGCGCCTCCCCCTGGTCACTGGCACTGCGCGGATCCGGCCGGCACACCGCAGGGGTGACACCCCCCGTGGCGGAACCGCTGGCGGGACTGACCGTGCTGGAGGCCGGACGCCGCATCCAGGCGCCGCTGACCGCGCACCTGTTGGGGCTGCTCGGCGCCGAGGTGATCCGCATCGAACCGCCGGGCGGTGATCCGTTGCGCGGCATGCCTCCCGCCTGCTCCGGCATCTCTGCCCGCTGGCTCGCGCTGAACCGGGGCAAGCAGGCCGTCGAGGTGGACATCAAGTCCACCGGTGGCCGGCGCCGCCTGCAGGAACTGGCGGCCGAGGCCGATGTCTTCCTCCACAACTGGGCTCCGGGCAAGGCCGCTCAGCTCGGCCTCGACGCAGACGATCTGGGCGCCGTGAATCCCGCACTGGTCTACGCGTACACCAGTGGCTGGGCCGACCGGATGTCCGACGCTCCGATGGGAACCGACTTCATGGTGCAGGCCCGCACCGGAGTGGGAGAAGCGGTGCGCCCGGCAGGCGAGGCACCGGCGCCGTCCCTCATGACGCTCCTCGACGTCCTGGGCGGCCTGCTCGGTACCGAGGCCGTGCTCGCCGGCCTGCTGCTCCGTGAACGCACCGGCTGCGGCGTGCGCGTGGACTCCTCCCTGCTGGGCGCCGCCGACGTCCTCACCGCCCCGGCGCTAAGCCGGTCGGAGCGCGGAGAGATGCCCCGCCGACCTGCCGGATTCCGCCGCCCCCTGCGCACCGCGGACGGCTGGATCGCTCCTGCCGACTCGTGCGCCGCGGACGCCGGCGCCTTCGACCTGAGCGGCCTGCCGACCGACGAGGCCGTGAGCCGGCTGCGTACGCACGGCCTCAGGGCAACCCCCGCCACCACGGACCTGGCCGCTCTGCACCACGATCGGCGCTTCGCCGGCTCGATCAGCCGCGATGTGCACGGTGCCCCTGCTGTTCCCGACCCCTGGAGCTTCGCGTGACCGTCGCCCTGCACGACCTGCTGCCCGCCGACCTCCGCCGCTCCTGGGTGATCGACGGGACGTGCCCCGATCTCGATCTGTACAGCCTCTTCCGGGCACGCCAGATCGCGGACCTGCACCGAACCGCCGTCGTGGATGCCAAAGGCCAACTCTGTTACACCGCCCTGGACCGCAAGGTGCGATGTCTGGCCACCGGCCTCAGAACGCTGGGTATCGGCCCCGGCGACGTGGTCGGTGTCCAGCTGCCCAACGGACGCAATGCCGTCATCGCCGATCTGGCCCTGGCCGCCATCGGCGCGGTGTCACTGCCCTTCCCCGTCGGCCGCGGCAGCCTGGAGGCCGAGTGCCTGCTGCGCAGAGCGGAGGCCGTCGCGGTCATCGCCGCCGTCAAGCACCGCGGCAATCAGCACGCGGCAGACCTGCGCGCCCTGGCCACGGCCCTGCCCGCCCTGCGCCACGTCATTGCGGCAGGCCCTGGCACCGGGCCCGAAGGAACGGTTCCCCTCTCGGATCTGCTCCGCTCCAATCCGAAGGACTTCACCCCTGCCCGGCCGGACCCCGACAGCGCCGCGCGCATCCTGGTGTCGTCAGGCTCGGAGTCGGAGCCGAAGATGGTCGCCTACTCCCACAACGCGCTTGCCGGCGGCCGCGGAAACTTCCTCGCCTCGCTGATGCCCGACGGGACTCCGCCGCGCTGCCTGTTCCTGGTGCCGCTTGCGTCCGCCTTCGGCTCCAACGGCACCGCGGTCACCCTCGCCAGGCACGGCGGCACGCTCATCCTGCTCGACCACTTCACGCCGGAGGCCGCGCTCGCCGCAGTGCGGGAGCACCAGCCCACACACATCCTGGGCGTGCCCACGATGGTGCGCATGATGCTCGACCGGCTCGACAACGCTGGAGAGCAGTTGCCTGCGCCGACCGCCCTGGTGCTCGGCGGTTCGGCGCTCGACGCGACGACGGCCGAGGATGCCGCCCGAGCGTTCGGCTCCCCCGTCGTCAACCTCTATGGATCGGCCGACGGCGTCAACTGCCACACCGGGCTGGGGGGTGACGCTCCAGCGGCCGACGGCCATGGCGTCGTTGCCGGTCGCCCCGATCCGCGCGTCGCCGACATCCGCATCACCGACACCGAGACGCACGAACAGGTGGCCGACGGCGCGATCGGAGAGATCATCGCGCGTGGCCCCATGACCCCGATGTGCTACGTCGCCTCCCCCGACCTCGACGCCCGCTACCGCACCCCCGACGGTTGGGTGCGCACCGGCGACCTCGGCTTCCTCGACACGGACGGCATCCTGCACATCGTCGGACGCCTCAAGGACATCGTCATCCGAGGCGGCTGCAACATCAGCCCGGCCGAGGTCGAGCGGGAACTGGCCGCCCACCCGCAGGTCCGCGACGTGGTGTGTGTCGGCGTACCGGACACGGTGATGGGCGAACGCCTGGCCGCCTGTGTCGTTCCCAGGACGGCGGAAGCCCTCACCCTCGGCTCTCTCTGCGCGCACCTCACGCACCGGGGCCTCGAGCAGCGTAAACACCCCGAGCGCCTTCTGGTGCTGGACGAGTTGCCGCTGACGCCCGCGGGCAAGCCCGACCGTTCGGCGCTGCGCGAGCGCCTCACCGAACACGAGCGGGTCGGCGAGCCGACGCCGACCTCTCTGGCGCAGGCGGGCTGACCCGAGGGGCCTCATGAGCGCTACGGCGCCGACAGCGACTGCTGTCGGCGCCGTAGCCAAGCGATGGAACCGGGAGCGGGGGCACACCGGTGCGTCGCCCCGCCGGCCACCCGGGCGACGCTTCAGGACGTGCTCATGGCCTTCTTCAGCTCGGTCGCCGCGTTGCGGTACACGGGCAGGAGGTCGAGATCCTCGCCCGGATAGTTGACGATCTTGATCTGCCTGGCACCCGAGTCGGGAAGCACGGTCCCGGTGGACATGTGGGCGTTGTCCAGGACCAGCGCGGGCTTCTTCCCTGAGAGGTCCGCCAGTTGGGCCGGGGTGACGGCTTCAGGACCGAAGGTACCGACAGTGGTGGCGCCCGCCATCTTCGCGGACCAGGCGGTGAAGACCTGACTCACCACGGCCGGGCTCTTCCCCCCGGGCCAGGCGGCCTTGAGGTCCTTGGAGAGCCGGGCGTACTCCGTGTCGAAGGCCGTCTTCCACGTCGTCGCAGCGCTCTCGGTGCCGAACAGCTTGCCCAGGCGGGCCACTTCGGCGTTGACCTTGTCGGCGTCGTTGTCGAGTTTCACCTCGACCAGCTCGGCCTTGGAGCCCGCTGCTTCCTTGATCTTCTCGGCATACGGCTCGAAGGGCGCGTACAGCACGAAGTCGGCCTTGGCGACGGCTGCGAGATCGGAGGGCTTGGGGTCGTAGTCCGGCGCGTGCTGAACCGATTGGGGCACGATGACCTCGACATCCTCGGCGCCTGCCGCCTTGGCGAAGGCTCCCTCCCAGGTGGTGGTGGCGACCACCACGGGCTTCCCCTTCTTGCTTTCGGTGCCGCCCTTGGACGACGAGTCACTGTCGTCGCCGCAGCCGGTCACCAGGACCAGTGCCGCGCTCAGTGCGAGGAGGGAAGAGATACGGACGCGGGTGCGCGCCATGAGCTGATTCTCCGTTCGGGTATGAGATGGGTGGCGAGGACAACTGCCCCAGCCGTCAGGACGAGGACGGGACCGGGCGGCCAGTCCAGCCAGAGAGCAACGAGGAACCCGGTCAGATTCACCACGACGCCGATGACGACCGCCCACAGGACGATCGACTTGAGCGAGGTGCCCAGGCGACGTGCCGCGAGTGCCGGCAGCAGAGTCAGGGCGTCGACCAGCAGAGCACCGGTGAGTTTGATCGCGCCCGCGACGGCCACAGCGACCAGCACCAGCAGCACCAAGGTCAGTCCGCGGACCGCGACACCCGAGCACTGGGCCAGTTCCCGGTCGTACAGCAGCAGCGCCACATCGCGCCGGCGCCACCAGAACAGGCCGGGAACGACGACAGCAAGGATCCCGAGCACCACCAGATCCGCGGTGCCCACGGACAGGATCGAACCCCACAACAGGGCGAACGCGCCGGAGGCGTTGACACCGGACACGGCGAGTACCAGCAGGGCTGCCGCGACGGCCAGGCTCATCAGCAGGCCCATCGCCCCGGACAGCCCGTCCGGGGTGCGGGCGAGCGGGGCGACACCCGCACCCGCCAAGGCGCATGCGGTCAGTGCGCACAGCATCGGGTCGAGTCCGGTGAGAAGTCCCACCGCGATGCCCAGCAGGGCGACGTGCATCATCGCGAACCGCACCGGCATGATGTCGAGGCCGACGATGATCACACCGATGACCGGCAGGCCGATCGCGGCCAGCAGCAGGGCGATGCCGGCCCGCTGCACGGGCAGGAGCTGCAACAGTGCGCCGAGGTCGGCGGTGGCGAGGGTCACCGCACCTCCCGCAGGCGGCCGGCAGCCATCTCCAGTACGCGGTCGCAGCGTTTTGCGAGCGCGCGGTCGTGCGTCACCACGACGAGGGTCACCGGCAGGGAGGTCAGCACGTCTGCGGCTTCGTCCTGACCTGTGAAGTCGAGGGCGGCGGTGGGCTCGTCGGCCAGCAGCACCTCCGCGCCGGCGGCGACACAGCCGATCGCGCGGGCCAGATACATGCGCTGCAGTTGTCCGCCGGAAAGGGTGTGCAGGGGCCGTGAGGTCAACGACGCCACGCCCAGCCCGGCCGCTGCCGCGGCCGCGTCGGCGGGCGCGGAACTGCTGGCCAGCAACTCGTCGCCCAGCAGGGGGAATCGCCCGGCCGCGGGTTTCTGGGGTATCCACGCACACGCCCGCCGCCGCCAGGCCCATTCGGCAGCCGACCGGGCTTCCCGGCCGCCGACGTGGATGGTGCCGGTCAGCTGCCGGTGCAGGCCCAGAACAGCGCGGAGCAGCGTGGTCTTGCCCGAGCCGTTGGTCCCCGTCAGCGCCACGCGCTCCCCCGCCGCGATCTCCAGATCGACGCCGGCGACGGCTTCGACCCGGCCGTGACGGCAGGCGACCTGCCGCATGTGCACATCCAGCCCGCCCATCACGCGCCTCTCTGCCCTTCGTTGCCCGGTTCGCGACGACGTCCCGTCGCCGTACGTCGCAGTAGTCGGACGGGCGGGCTCCGCAGTTCCCGCGCATGACCATTCGTCGAGGAAGCCGCCTCCTGGGCCGCGCCGCGTCGGGTCCCGGTTCGGGAGCGCGCGTCTTCAGCTGCCGGGCCGGACCACGGCGGCCACGGTGTGCACGGCACCGCTGTGCCGGAAGTGGAGAACGAACGGGATGACGTCTCCCTCCTTCCAACGGCGGTGTCCTGCTTTCTGCTGCACCATCACGTCGAGACTGCTGGGCGACATCACCAGCGTTCCGCCGGCGGACACCTCGACCGATCCGCTCATGCGCATGGAATCGGCACCCTTGCCGGTGCTCACGTGTCGGCTCAGCATCGCCTTCGCGACCGCCGGGGACGTCACGGCGGTCAACTGGTCACCGGAGTCACCGCTGTTGGTGATGCTGAAGAACGCCGCCGTGTCCGTGTTGTCGCCGTAGGGCAGGAAGACACGAGAGTCGCTGATCGCGATCCGTGGCGGAGAACCTGCGGCACCGGAGACGGTCCAGGTGGTCAGGCCGCCCAGGGCCAGCACACACGCTGTCGCCGGCGCGAGCGCGGCAAGAAGTCCTTCACGCACCCGCTCCGGTGACAGTGACCGGCCCGTGGCCGTCCGGTCGGGAGACTGATCCGTCATCACCGGAACTCCCCTCCGGCTCTGCGGGGGCCGGCTCCCGGCCGCCGTGAGGGCGAGGGCTGCCAGGCCCGCAGCCGCAGGCTGTTGGCCACGACCAGCAGTGAACTGAGGGACATCGCGGCGGCAGCGACCATCGGGTTCAGCCAGCCGACCGCGGCCAGCGGAAGGGTGACGACGTTGTACCCGAAGGCCCAGACGAGGTTGAGCCGAATCGTCCCGAGGGTGCGCCTGGCGAGGCGGACCGCGTCGGCAACGGCTTCGATGTCACCGCGTACCAGCGTCACATCCGCGGCTCCGATGGCGACGTCGGTGCCGCTGCCCATCGCGATACCGAGATCCGCGCCGGCCAGCGCGGCGGCGTCGTTGACACCGTCACCGATCACCGCCACCCGGCGTCCCGATTCCTTCAACTGCCGCACCAGATCCGCCTTTCCCCGGGGGGTGCAGCGGGCACGGACGTCGGTGATGCCGAGTCCGCCTGCGACCGCCGACGCAGTCGCCTCGCGATCACCGGTGGCCAGTACCGGCTCCACTCCCAGGCGCCGCAGGCGATCCACGGCCCGGTAGCTCCCCGGCCGCAGAACATCCCCGAGGAAGACAACAGCCTCGTCCCTTCCGTCCACACGGACCAGGACCGGGGTGTGTGCGGAGGCTTCGCCGGCCGCCATCGCCGCTGCCAGGGTTCCGGACACACCGTCACCCGGGGCGCACACCTCCACGCGATGGCCGTCGACGAGACCGACGACACCGACCCCGGCGGTCGCTCGGAACTCGCTGACCTCCGCCAGCGGCCTCTCAGGCAGCGCGCGCCGGGCACAGGAGGCCAGGGCGCGGCCCAACGGATGCTCCGAGCCCTGCTCCACCGCCCCGGCCAGCCGCAGCACGGTTTCCTTTCCCAAGCCCCCGGGAAGCGCAGTCACGTTGGTGACGCTCATATGTCCGGTGGTCAAGGTCCCGGTCTTGTCCAGGACCACGGTGTCGATGTTGCGCAGCGTCTCGAGTGCCTGCGGCCCGCTGACCAGGACACCGAGCTGCGCACCGCGTCCGGTGGCGGCCAGCAGTGCCGTGGGAGTCGCCAGACCCAGCGCGCAGGGACAGGCAACCACCAGAATCGCCACGCATGCCGTGACGGCAGCCTGCGGATCCGCCCCGGCCCCGAGCCAGAAGCCGAGCACGGTGGCCGCCAGCGCCAGCACGACGGGAACGAAGACCCCTGCCACCCTGTCGGCCAGACGCTGCGCCCGCGCTTTGCCGGCCTGCGCATCGGTGACGAGGCGTGTGATGCGGGCCAACTGGGTGTCCATGCCGATCGCCGTGGCACGTACGACGAGGAGTCCGCCGGCGTTGACCGCGCCGCCCACCACCGCCTGGTCCGGGCCGACTTCGACAGGATCGCTCTCCCCCGTGATCAGGGAGAGGTCGAGAGCAGAGCTTCCGGCGACCACGACGCCGTCGGTGGCCACCCGTTCACCCGGCCTGACGACGAACTCGTGCCCCACCCGCAGCTGCTCGACCGGGATCCGCCTTTCCGCGCCGTCCTCCCGTACGGTCACGTCTTTGGCGGCGAGTCCGGCCAGCGAGCGCAGGGCGTCCCCGGTACCGCGTCGGGCACGGGCTTCCAGGAAGCGGCCGGTCAGCACGAACAACGGCACGCCGACGGCTGCCTCCAGGTAGACGTGCGCAACGTCTCCGCCGGCTGAGGGCAGCACAGTGAACGGCATCCGCATGCCCGGATCACCCGCACCGCCGAAGAAGAGCGCGTACGCCGACCACGAGAAGGAGGCGGCGACGCCGAGCGAGACCAGGGTGTCCATCGTCGCCGCCGAGTGCCGCAGCCCTCGTAGGGCACGCACATGGAAGGGCCAGGCGCTCCAGACGGCCACCGGTGCGGTGAGCACGAAGCACAGCCACTGCCAGTTCCGGAACTGCAGGGCAGGAACCATGGACAGCATCAACACGGGCACCGAGAGCAGGGCGGTGATCAGCAGGCGCTGCCGCTCCTCCGTCGCCTTGAGGTCCTTCGGGTCGGACGGGGGCCGCGATTCTCCCTCCGGCTCAGCCGGCGGGGGCAGTTCGGCGGTGTAGCCCGCTCGTTCGACGGCGGCCACGAGGTCCTCGCCGGTGAGCCGCGAGGGATGACTCACGCGAGCCCGCCCGGTCGCGAGGTTGACCGTGGCGCTGACCCCGTCGAGCTTGGCCAGTCGCTTCTCCACCCGGTTCACGCAGGCCGCGCAGGTCATGCCGCCGACCCTCAGGTCGGTCGTCACCAGTGCGCTCGTCGGCTCCGCGGTCAATGTCCACCGTCCGAATGCATGTCGTCCATGTCGTCACCCTCATGAGGGGCGGGTCCGTCATCGGGACCTGGACGGGTGGAATGCATACCCGGGGCCACCGGACCAACCGCCGACCCCACCGCATGGGCGCCGAAGAACATCACCACCAGCATCACCAGGAACCCTGCAAGCGCAGGCGGCGGCAGGAAGCGTTTCACCGCCGTCGGCACGCGGAGGACGGGATCACGCTGGTCTGACATCGCCGCTCCGGAAGAGAGGAGCCCGCCGACAAGGCGTGGCGGGACTCAAGGACTGGGGACCGGGAAAGCATCATTCCCTTCGGTCCAGAACTGCCATGCTGGCACGCCACGGCCACACACAGGTGCTCTGCCGCGGCACACCCCGCGTGACGCTTCTCCCGTCTCTCGCCGGGAACCCGGCGAGTCCGGCAGCCGACCACCTGAAGGCTTGACGCTCTTCAGCAGCGACGGGTCTGGTACGGCACGGGGGCAGGTGCCGGTTCGGGCGGTGTGGGGCACCGGCGCACGGCGAAGAGGAAGGTCAGCGCGATTCCGCCTGCCACGACGAAGAGCGTGGTCCTGATCCCGTCGGCGGTGGCGATGCGCAGTTGCTCGCCGGAGAGGTCACCGAGGCGGGCCGTCGCCACCAGGACAAGGACGGCGAGGCCGACAGCCGCGCCCGCGCCTGAGCCGGTGGAGGCAATGCCGGAGGCGATACCTTGTTGCCGCTCGGGGACTCCGGTGGCGGCGGCGATGAACATGGCGGTGAACACCACCCCGTCGCCGATGCTGAGCGCCACGAGGCCGGGGATGAGATCGGTGTATGTGCCGTTCGGCGAGATCGCGAGGCCCAGTGCGAGCGCACCGAGCGCACCGACGGCGAGGGCTGCCGCCAAGGTGTGCCTGAGTCCGAACCGCGACACCAGCCGGCCCGCGGTTGTCGAACCGGCCACCACCACCGCCGTGGGGATGAGGAAGCCGGCACCGGTCTGAAGAGCGTCGTAGCCCAGAATCTCCTGGAAGTAGACGGAGAGGAAGTAGAGCACGGAGCCGAAGGTCGCCATGAACATGAACGCGATGACGACGCCGGTGATCAGGTTGGGGTTGGAGAGCAGCTGGGGTGGCATGAGCGGGTCGTGGCTGCGCCGCTCGATGACGAAGAAGGCTCCGATCAGCAGGAGGCCCACCACCGCGCTGACCACGATGCCCGGCGAGAGCCAGCCCAGTCCCGGGCCTTGCACGAGGGCGAACACGATGAGCGTGACGCCGCAGGTGACGCTCAGCGCGCCGGGCAGGTCGAACGTACGGCCCTTCTCGCGCGCGCCGTCCCGGGGGATCACCACGAAGGCGAGCAGCAGCGCAGGACCAGCCAGGGCGACGTTCACGAAGAAGACCGCTTCCCAGCCGAACAACTGCGTGAGAAGACCGCCGAGCAGGACACCGATGACGAGTCCTGCCGCACCTGATCCTCCCCAGATTCCCAAGGCGCGGTTACGGGCGGGGCCTTCGACGAAGGTGGTGTTGATGAGTGCCAGGGTGGTGGGGAAGACGAGGGCTCCGCCGAGACCCTGGACGGCGCGGGCGACCAGGAGCACTTCGGGGCTGGTCGCGAATCCTCCCGCGAGCGCTGCCGCCGCATAAAGTGCGAGGCCGGTGGCCAGGACGCGGCGTCGCCCGAGCAGATCGGCGGCACGCCCGCCCAGCAGGAGGAAGCCGGCCGAGGCCACGGCATAGGCGCTGATGACCGACTGGAGTGTCTGCGCGGAATAGCCGAGGTCGCGTGCGATGTCGGGAAGTGCCACGACCACGATGTACTGGTCGAGCGAAACGATCAGCATGGCGAACGACAGCAGCGCCAGCATCGCTGTCTCACGCTTCCAGCCGAGGCTGCCGGGCGCGGACGATGCCTCTTTGCGTCGCACGGCAGCACTCCTGTTGATCGGTCGAGTCTGCGCTCACGGCCTGCGAAGCCCGTCTCAATGGGGGCGGACGCGCCTCACCGGGAAGAACGATTGCCACGACCCTATACAGCTCGCCCTCGCGGATTCCGTCAACGACGCACACGCGTCAGACGGCACTCACGCACCCTGAGCGCTGCAGAGATCCCCCTCGGAGCCACCACTGGGCCCTCGCGTGCTCAGGCGATGGAGGTGTCGTCCGGCCGACCCGGCGAGCGCCCGTCACCGGTGGCCGGCCCCCGGGCGACCGGGACGGACCGGCCGGCGCGGTGGGTGCGCTGGTAAAATAGCGGCACGCTTCGACGTTGCCCGGGGGCCCGCACCAGAAAGTGCGGGCCCCGGTTCGTTCCAGGCGCCAGACCACGGAAGGGTCCCCCCATGAGCGCCAAGCCGTCAGCCCCTGGGCACTCCGGTGCCGACAACACCCGGGCAACGGGGCCGCAGGGCGAACTGTCGGCGGAGACCCTGACCCCCGGTTCACCGCCCGTCGAGTCCTTCGCGGAACTGGGACTGCCCCGGGAAGTCGTGCAGGTCATGACCCGCCATGAGGTGACGGAGCCGTTCCCGATCCAGGCGGCCACCCTGCCCGACGCGCTCGCCGGCCGGGACATTCTCGGCCGCGCGCGGACAGGCTCGGGCAAGACCCTTGCCTTCGGACTGGCTCTCCTCGTCCGCACGGCAGGCCGGCGCGCCGAGCCGAAGCGGCCGCTCGGGCTGGTTCTGGTACCGACCCGCGAGCTCGCGCAGCAGGTGAGTGACGTGCTGGCGCCGTACGCGTCGGCGCTGAACCTGCGGCCGGCGACGGTGGTCGGCGGGCTGTCCATCGGACGGCAGGCGACCGTGATGCGGGCCGGCGCCGACGTGGTCATCGCGACGCCGGGGCGGCTGGCCGACCTCGTGGCGCGCCGGGACTGCCACCTGGACCAGGTGCGGATCACCGTGCTCGACGAGGCAGACCAGATGTGCGACCTGGGGTTCCTGCCTCAGGTGTCGGAGCTCTTGGACCAGGTTCGCCCCGGGGGCCAGCGGATGCTGTTCTCGGCCACGCTCGACCGCAACATCGACGATCTTGTCCAGCGCTACCTCCACGACCCGGTACTCGCCACGGTCGACCGGGTGGCGGGGGCGGTGACCACGATGGAGCACCATGTGCTGCACATCCACGCCGCGGACAAGTACGCAACGGCCACGGAGATCGCCGCCCGGGACGGCCGGGTGCTGATGTTCCTGGACACCAAGCACGGCGTCGACCAGTTCACCCGCCATCTGCGCAGCAGCGGCATCCGGGCCTCCGCGCTGCACAGCGGGAAGTCGCAGCCCCAGCGCACGCATACGCTCGCCCAGTTCAAGAACGGTGACATCACCGTGCTGGTGGCCACCAATGTCGCCGCGCGGGGCATTCACATCGAGTCGCTCGATCTCGTCGTCAACGTCGATCCGCCTGCCGACGCCAAGGACTATCTCCACCGGGGCGGCCGCACGGCACGGGCGGGCGAGTCGGGCAGCGTGGTCACCCTCGTCACCCCGAACCAGCGGCGTGATGTGAACCGGCTGATGTCCGACGCCCGGATCCGTCCGACGGTCACCCAGGTGCGTTCCGGCGAGGAAAAGCTGACCAGCATCACCGGGGCGAAGCGCGCACCCGCCGGAGGCACCGCCACCGGCAATGCGCCCTTCCGCGGCATGGGCACGCGACCGGGCCGTGCCGCGAAGGAGTCGCGCAAGACCGCCGATGCCCGCAAGGCCGCGGAGGCGCGCAAAGCCGCCCGGATCCGCAGGGGCAACTGACACCGGGCGGGCCGGACCGAGTGGTCGAGTTCACACGGCACGGATCGCCTGCACAAATCGGTGAGTTGGTGCCCGGCCGTCTCCCGGGCCGGTGGCCGCCGGCCCGTGTGCGTTGCACAGGCTTGCGGGGCGGAGTTGTCACAGGTCCTCCCCTTTCTGCCGTCGTGAGGGCGGCGCGGATTCGGCCGTCTGGAAAGGGGAAAACGCGGTTCAGCCGGGTTCCCGGCTAATTCGCGAGAATGCGTTGGTGTGCCGCTTGTCCGGTGTTTGCCCTCTTACGGGCGGTGTTCCTGTTCCTGTTTTCGTTCCCGCTTTTCAAGGATCCTCACGCAATCCTCACGCGGGATGAAGTGCTCATGCAAACGCGCGAATGCCTTGGTTAGACTCCCCCCTCATGTATCTCACCCCCCACGGTAGGACGCAGATCGAGCAGGGCAACCGTCCTATATTCATTGAACGTTCAGGCATACGCAGGAAGGTTCTGCGCTTCATAGCAGTCGCACTCGGAGGTGCCTGCGGGGCATATCTGGTGTTCGCCGCGATCGTCGTCGCCGGACTCTGGCAACCGGCCGGACAGCAACCCCCCACCCCCGGCGATCCCCTTCCCGCCGCGCCGGTGCACCACGAGGCCGGGCAGGGCGAGAGTCCCGGCAAGGAGAGCGATCAGCGAGGCCGGCCGCCGTCTCCGCTACCGGATGACACCTCATCACCTGATCCGGCCGAGGCCACTCGCGGATGAGCCCCCGGCACGCACTGCGCCGTCCCCCACGCGGGCACTGGGTGCTGTTGTTGCTCATCCTCAGCGTTGTCATCGTGACCCTCCTCTTCGAGGGATGGACCACCCATGAGGTCGACGCCGCGCGCACCAAACGGCCCTGCGACGAACCCATCCCCCGCAGCGCAGACACCGGGCGGCCCGTTCTGAGATTCACCGGCGACGGTGTCGAAACGGTCGCCATGCCTGCCCGCACAGCAGCCCTCACCTTCAACGGCGGGCCGGACCCGGTCTGGACACCCCGTCTGCTCGACCTGCTGAAGGCACATGGCGCGCAGGCCACCTTTTTCGTCTACGGAAGGGAGGCCGCGCGCCATCCGGAACTGGTCCGGCGCATGCGGGGCGAGGGACACGAAATCGGCTCCTACACCTACACCGGTGGCGACCTGGGAGCAGCCTCCCGTCCGCGCGCCCGGATGGAACTGGGTCTCACCCAGACCGTATTGGCCGGTGTGACCGGTGAACACACCCGCCTGTTGCGGCTGCCCCACACCACAACGGCGGACACCCTGTGCGGCGCCGAGTGGCCTGCCGCTCAGCGTGCCGCCGGCCAGGGCTATCTCGTCGTCGCGACGGATCGCAAGGGCCGCAAGGCGGCCGAGGGCGTCGTGCGCCAGTACAGCCACACCGATCTCGGCTTCCGTGAGGCACGGTCGTTGCTGCGCAATCCCGGGGTCGAGCGGTTCACCACCGTCTCGGCCGGTCTCGGGCAGCCCGGGTCCGCCGCCCGGGCTCCGTTGTCCGAGCGGCTGAAGGGCGCGGGTCTGCTGCGCGCTCAGGAGCTGGGGCGGGCGTTTTCCCGGGCGATGGCCTGGGCGCTGGTCGTGGCGGGTGTGCTCGGTCTGCTGCGGCTGGCGGTGCTCGTCTGGTTCGCGCGGGTCCATGTGCGCAGGCGTGGCAGGCTGCGCCCCGGCAGCCCACGGCTGCGTGAGGTGACCGGTCCGGTCACGGTCCTGGTGCCCGCGCACAACGAGGAGGCGGGCATCGTCGCCACCGTGAACTCGCTGCTCGCCTCCTCCTACCGGGATCTCCAGATCGTCGTCATCGACGACGGCTCCACGGACGGCACGGCGGCTGCAGTCGCCCGCCTCACCGACCCGCGGGTGACACTGGTACGCCAGCCCAACACCGGCAAGCCGGGCGCCCTGAACACCGGTCTGGTGCACGCGCTGCACGACATCGTGGTGATGGTCGACGCGGACACCGTGCTGGAGCCGGATGCCATCCAACACCTGGTCCAGCCGCTGGCCCACGCCGCGATCGGGGCGGTCAGCGGCAACACGAAGGTGGGCAACCGCGGCCATCTGCTGGGCAGGTGGCAGCACTTGGAGTATGTGCTCGGCTTCAATCTGGACCGGCGGATGTTCGAGGTGCTGGAGTGCATGCCCACGGTCCCGGGTGCCATCGGCGCCTTCCGCCGGGACGCACTACTCGGCATCGGCGGGGTCAGCGACGAGACCCTCGCCGAGGACACCGACCTGACGATGGCCCTGTGGCGGGCCGGCTGGCGAGTCGTCTACGAGGAGTCGGCTGTCGCGTGGACGGAAGTCCCGCACACCTTGCGGCAGTTGTGGCGGCAGCGGTACCGCTGGTGCTACGGCACGCTCCAGTCGATGTGGAAGCACCGGCACTCCGTGCGCGAGGTCGGGACCGCGGGCCGGTTCGGACGGCGCGGGCTGAGCTATCTGGCGCTCTTCCAGGTCGCGCTGCCGCTCTTCGCACCCGTCGTGGACATCTTCGCGTTGTACGGCGTGTGCTTCCGCGACCCGACCGAAGCGGTCGCGGTCTGGCTCGCTTTCCTCTTCGTGCAACTGGCAACGGCGGGTTACGCGTTGAGGCTGGACGGCGAGCGGCTGCGTGCCCTGTGGTCGCTGCCGCTCCAGCTGTTCGTCTACCGGCAGCTGCTGTACCTCGTCGTTCTCCACTCGGTGATGACGGCGCTGCTCGGCAGCCGGCTGACGTGGCACCGCATGCACCGTACCGGTACAGCCGACCCGTACCGGTCCGACGAACTGCCGACGGACGACCGCGGCCTGACCCTCCACGGTCCGAAGGGAGAACTGCGATGACCGACCCGATCGACACTGCCGGCGGGCCGCCGGACCCGGCCACGCCGCTACGGCCGGGCCGGCGCACGCCCTCGCTCCCTGCCGTACGACGTGCGGCGTACGGATGGCGTGGCACCACACCCCGGCGGCGCGGCAGGAACCGTGCCCGGCCGCGCCGCGCGCGCCGGTTGGTGCGGACCGCGCTCGCCCTGGTGACCACCCTGCTGGTCACCGCGGGCGGCACGTACGCCTGGGCCGAGACGGAGCTCAACCAGGATGTGGACCTCCGTGCGCACGGTCGCGGCCCGGCGGCGGGGAAGGGCACCAACTACCTGATCGTGGGCTCCGACAGCCGCGAGGGCCTCTCGGACGCCGATGTGCGCGATCTGCGCGCGGGCGGCGGCGGAGGTCGCCGGACGGACTCGATCATCGTGCTGCACACCGGGGCCCAGGGCGCGGTGATGGTCAGCCTGCCCCGGGACTCCTGGGTGACGATCCCGGGGTTCCACGATCCGGCGACGGGCAAGCACGTCGCGCCCGCGAAGGACAAGTTGAACGCCGCCTTCGCGTACGGCGGGCCCGAGCTTCTCGCGCACACCGTCGAGTACAACACCGGCCTGAAAATCGACCACTACGCGGAGATCGGCTTCGCCGGCTTCGTGAAGGTCGTGGATGCCGTCGGCGGTGTCCGCTTCTGTCTGGACCGGGACATCAGGGACGAGAAGTCCGGGGCGGACCTGCGCCGCGGCTGCCACACGCTGCACGGCAAGCAGGCGCTCGCCTTCGTCCGTCAGCGCCACCAGGAGGCCGAGGGGGACCTGGGGCGCTCGCGCAACCAGCAGCGGTTCCTGTCGGCGCTGGCTCACAAGGCCTCCGGGTCGGGCACCTTCCTGGACCCGTCGCAGCTGTATCCGGCGCTGGACGCGGGCCTCGACACACTGGTCGTGGACCGCGACATGGACATGCGGCAACTCGCGCGCATGTTCCGCTCGCTGCAGGGTTCCGGCGACAAGGTCAGGCGGGTCACCGTACCGGTGGACGCGGTGGGGCTCCCCACCTCCAAGGGCAACGTCATCCGCTGGGACGCCGACCGTGCCCCGCTGATGTTCCGGCAGGTCCGGGAGGACCTGCCGGTGACGGATCCCGGCGGCCGCAGGGACTGACATCCGCACCGAGTGCGGCCGGCACCGGGAGGCCGGCCGCACTCCGCCGCACCGCGCCTCGTCCCGCCCGACGGCGTCCGTCCCGCCCGACTTCGACGTCCTGCGGGGCGCCGAACTCGCCGAGGCCGTCGCCTGGCCCCCACCCTCGCGGTGTCGCGAACGCCCCTTCAGTCCCGCCTTCGGCGGTCGTGGTGGCGACATCGCGGATGCCACCCATGTCCGCGCCCTGGCCGGCCAGTTGTCCCGAGCGGCCGGACATGGCCTGCCACTTGAGTGCCCGGCTGATCGCCGGCCATCAGTCGATGCCCGGCTGCTTCCCGGCCACGGGGTAGGGGACGAAGGTGCTGCTGTTCTCGTCGATCGCCAGTCGGCGGTCCAGTGGCGGTACGGCACGCTGGGGGCAGTCGGTGCGTTCGCAGAGGCGGCAGCCCATGCCGATGGGAACGGCGGAGGAGGCGCTGTCGAGGTCGAGGCCGTCGGAGTAGACGAGCCGTGAGGCGTGGCGGATCTCGCAACCGAGTCCGATGGCAAAGGTCTTGCCGGGCTCGCCCCAGCCGCCGCGGTGCCGTGTGACCGCTCGGGCGGTCCACAGGTAGCGCTGCCCGTCGGGCATGGCGGCGACCTGAACATGAATGCGGCCGGGCGCGGCGAACGCCTCATAGACGTTCCACAGCGGGCAGGTTCCGCCGGCGCGGGAGAAGTGGAACGCGGTGGCGGACTGCCTCTTGGACATGTTGCCCGCGCGGTCGACGCGTACGAAGGAGAACGGCACCCCGCGCAGCCGGGGTCGCTGGAGTGTGCTGAGACGGTGGCAGATCGTTTCGTAGCCGAGGCCGAAGTGGTCGGTCAGCCGCTCGATGTCGTACCGGAACTCTTCGGCGGCGGCGTGGAAGGCCCGGTACGGGAGGATCAGGGCTGCGGCGAAGTAGTTGGCGATGCCGATACGGGCCAGCGGCCACGCTGCGGAGTCCTGCTCGAAGTCCTCCGAGGCGAGGGTGGAGAGCTCGTCCGCGTACTCGAGCAGCGCGAGTTGGGTGGCCATCCGGAACGCCTGCTGACCGGGGCGCAGCCTGCTGGAGAGGTGGAGGACGCGGGCCGCCGGATCGTAGTGGTGCAGCAGCCGGTCGGAGTCCGCCGCCAGGCGCACCCCGTGGTGTTCGGTGAGGCGCGCGGTCAGCGCGCGCACGACCTCGCCGGGGCGTACGCCGATCTCGGCGGCGAGCTGTTCAGCGGCGATGTCGGCGTCGTTCAGGTAGTTCTGGCGCTGGTAGAAGAACTCACGGATCTCCTCGTGTGCGGAACGGGGCTGTGCCGCTGTTCCCGGCCCCCTCCCCTCCGCGGCTTCGGAGAGCTGTTCGGTGAGGTGCTGGTTTCGGCGGCCGAGGTCCACCAGGACTGTCGCCACGGCGGGCATGCGGGAGGCCAGGTCCGAGAGGTCGGACGCGGATACCCGGCCGACGGAGACCTCCCCGGTGAGGGCGTCGCGCAGGTCGGCCACCAGTCGGCTGGTGTCGCGTTCGGAGAAGAAGCCCGGATCAACACCGAACGCCTCCGTCAGCCGCAGCAGCACGGGCACGGTCAGAGGGCGGGAGTCGTGCTCCATCTGGTTCAGATAGCTCGGCGAGATACCGAGAGCCCGGGCCAGGTCGGCCTGGCTCATCCGCCGCTCCTCCCGCAGCCGTCGCAGCCGCGCTCCCGCGTATGTCTTGCTCACCCGTGGCTCCTGTCCGGTCCCGATCGGCACTCCACGCGATAGTAGCCACGCGAACGGGCTTCGGGATTTGCAGAGTTCGCAAAACGGCGGAGAAAGATTGGCAGAAGTTGGCAGCCGTCTCGGCTTGATCACACGGTGCGCCGGTGCCACAGTCGTAGCGCGGCCCGCCGGACTCCGTCGGGCGGAGCGGAACAGGGTGCGGTTCATTGCCCTGATGTCGGAGATCCCGACCCTTCCGCCCGGCTTGGCACATCCGCTCCGATGGCTCACACACGGAATCGGCGGACCGCACCCCAGACACGTCCGGCATTCGTCTTCGGACGTTCGCATCGTTCACGAGTCTCCGGGAGACGGTCACGGCGCACGTCTCTCTGCGACGAGTTCGACGAGTTCAAGGAACCTCTGCCGCCCCGCCACCGCTGCTCCAGCGCAGGGTGGAAGCAGGGCCGCTCGGCCGGAAGGCCGGCCGCGGGTTCCACCCGTACGACCCGGGCTGAGGGGCCCGGGTCCGCCGCCGGGCTCAGGGGCCCGCGGCTGCTGTTGGAGCGGGGCGCGGAACGGACTGGTGATCCCTTCCGCGCCCCTCAAACGTTCAGCCGCGAGATGGATCCGTGTCTCATTTCACCTTCCGGAATGTGAACAGTGCTGCCCATTGAGCAGCCCGCCCTCTAACCTGGCCCGTGCAACTGGTTCGCCCTGCCCGCCAGGCAGGCGCGTCGCAAGAGGGAACCCGGTGGGAATCCGGGACTGCCCCGCAGCGGTGAGTGGGAACGACCGCCGTCATACGCACTGGGCCCGGTACGGGCCTGGGAAGCGACGGCCAGTAGGAATCTGCCTCGGCAGGTGTGCCCACGAGTCCGAAGACCTGCCCGTTGCCCGTACGTGACCGATCGCGTGCGGATATCCCGGTGACCTCGTGGGCGGGTCGGCGTGCATACCAGACGGACGAGTGCGCCGGTGGCGCGTGAGATCCGTCCGGTCCGTCACCCTTCGCGCTCGCGTCCGGTCTCCGGGATGCAGGAGACATCTCGCGAAGGAGATTTCCGTGACAGCGAAGTCCGCAGCCGCGGCAGCACGGGCCACCGTGTACGGCTACCCCCGCCAGGGTCAGAACCGTGAACTGAAGAAGGCCATCGAGGGCTACTGGAAGGGCCGGGTCACCGCCGAGGCCCTGAGGGAGACCGCCCAGGGCCTGCGCCGTTCGAACTGGCAGCAGTTGGCCGATGCCGGTATCCACGAGGTGCCGACCGGTGACTTCTCGTACTACGACCACGTCCTGGACACCAGTGTCATGGTCGGCGCTGTCCCCGCCCGTCACCGCACCGCTGTCGATGCCGACGCGCTCGACGGCTACTTCGCCATGGCCCGTGGCAATCAGGACGTGGCGCCCCTCGAGATGACCAAGTGGTTCGACACCAACTACCACTACCTGGTCCCGGAGCTGGGCCCGGACACTGTCTTCGCGGCCGACTCCACCAAGCAGGTCGCCGAGTTCACGGAGGCCCTCGCGCTCGGCCACACCGCGCGCCCCGTCCTCGTCGGCCCCGTCACCTACCTCCTGCTGGCCAAGCCCGCCCCCGGCGTCGCCGCCGACTTCGAGCCGCTCACCCTGCTCGACCGGCTGCTCCCCGTGTACGCCGAGGTCCTCGCCGACCTGCGGGCCGCGGGCGCGGATTGGGTACAGCTGGACGAGCCGGCCCTGGTCCAGGACCGCACGCCGGCCGAACTGAACGCCGCCGCCCGCTCCTACCGCGAACTGGGCGCCCTTTCCGACCGGCCCAAGCTCCTCATCGCCTCCTACTTCGACCGGCTCGGTGACGCGCTCCCCGTGCTCGCCAAGGCACCCGTCGAAGGCCTGGCGCTCGACTTCACCGACGCCGCCGCCGCCAACCTGGACGCCCTCGCCGCTGTCGGCGGCCTGCCCGGCAAGCGCCTGGTCGCAGGCGTCGTCAACGGCCGCAACATCTGGATCAACGACTTCGAGAAGTCGTTGTCCACCCTCGGCACCCTGCTCGGCCTCGCCGACCGGGTCGACGTGGCCGCCTCCTGCTCTCTCCTGCACGTGCCGATCGATGCGGCGGCCGAGCGGGACATCGATCTGCAGGTGCTGCGCTGGCTGGCCTTCGCCCGCCAGAAGACCAGCGAGATCGTCACGCTCGCGCGCGGACTCGCCCAGGGCACGGACACCATCAGCGCCGAACTCGCTGCCAACCGGGCCGACCTGGCATCCCGCGCGAACTCCCCGATCACCCGGGACCCGGCCGTCCGGGCCCGTGTCGCGGCCGTCACCGACGCGGACGGCCGCCGCTCCGCGCCGTACGAGCAGCGCGCCACCGCCCAGCGCGCTCATCTCCACCTGCCGCTGCTCCCGACCACCACGATCGGTTCCTTCCCGCAGACCGCCGAACTGCGCGCCGCCCGCGCAGACCTGCGCACCGGACGCATCGACACGGCCGGCTACGAGGAGCGCATCAAGAACGAGATCCGCGAGGTCCTCGCCTTCCAGGAGAAGGCGGGCATCGATGTCCTGGTGCACGGCGAGCCCGAACGCAACGACATGGTGCAGTACTTCGCCGAGCAGCTCACCGGCTACCTCGCCACCCAGCACGGCTGGGTCCAGTCCTACGGCACCCGCTATGTGCGGCCGCCGGTCCTCGCCGGTGACATCGCGCGCCCGGAGCCGATGACGGTGCGCTGGACCAGTTACGCGAACTCGCTCACCGACCGCCCCGTCAAGGGCATGCTCACCGGCCCCGTCACCATGCTCGCCTGGTCCTTCGTCCGCGATGACCAGCCACTCGGCGACACCGCTCGCCAGGTCGCGCTCGCCCTGCGCGACGAGGTCGACGACCTGGAGGCTGCAGGCACTTCTGTCATCCAGGTCGACGAGCCTGCCCTGCGCGAAACCCTGCCGCTCCGCGCCGCCGACCGCGCCGCCTACCTGGACTGGGCCACCGAGTCCTTCCGCCTCACCACCAGCGGCGTGCGGCCGGACACCCAGATCCACACGCACATGTGCTACGCCGAGTTCGGCGACATCGTCCAGGCCATCGACGATCTCGATGCCGACGTCATCAGCCTGGAGGCCGCTCGCTCGCACATGCAGGTCGCCCGTGAACTGGCCGCCCACGGCTACCCCCGCGAAGCCGGCCCCGGTGTCTACGACATCCACTCCCCGCGTGTCCCGAGCGAGCAGGAGGCAGCCGCCTTGCTGCGCAAGGGACTTGAGGCGATCCCCGCCGAGCGCCTCTGGGTCAACCCCGACTGCGGCCTGAAGACCCGCGGCTGGCCCGAGACCCGCGCCTCGCTGGAGAACCTGGTCGCGGCCGCCCGGACCGTTCGGGCGGAACTTCCCGCGTCCTGAGGTGAGTTAAGGGCCGGGAGGTGGAGGCATTCGCGCCCCCTCTCGGCCCTTCTCCCTGTTCGGGCCACCACCGTTCGCCGAGAGGGAAGGTTCGACCTGCCCGAAACGGAAGCAACCCCTGCGAGCACCCTCCGGCCCACCCTTCGCACGATTGGCAACCCAGCCAGGAAAGATGTACAGAAGTTGGCATCCGTCCACGGTTGATGGCATTGAGTGCCACTGCCAGAGTCATGGTGCGGCCCGCCGGACCCGGCAGCCGGAAAGGAAGAACCGGGCACGATTTCATGCCCTGACGTCGGTACACCCGGTTACTCCGCCCCGGCAGCCCGTCAGCATTGCTCGCTCCGCACGGGTACGGGCGGGCGGGCCGTGCCAACGAGGTACGACACCAAGTGCCATGCCTTCGCACACTTCACGAAGACGGCACTCGAACGACACCGGGAGACGGTCATGGCGCAGGCAGGGACGACGACGGCCGAAGAGCTGGCACAGCGATGGGCAACGGATCCTCGGTGGAAGGGCATCGAGCGCACCTACACCGCGGAGGAAGTGGTGCGGCTGTCGGGCAGTGTCCGTGAGGAGCACACGCTCGCGCGGCGTGGCGCCGAGCGGCTGTGGCGCCAACTGCACGAGCAGGACTACATCCACGCGCTCGGTGCCCTGACCGGCGGCCAGGCGGTGCAGCAGGTGAAGGCCGGGCTGCAGGCGATCTACCTGTCCGGCTGGCAGGTGGCCGCCGACGCCAACCAGGCCGGTCACACCTACCCGGACCAGAGCCTGTACCCGGTCAACTCGGTGCCGCAGGTGGTGCGCCGGATCAACAACGCGCTGCTGCGCGCCGATCAGATCGCCACGGCCGAGGGCGGGGAGGACACCACCGACTGGCTGGCGCCGATCGTCGCCGACGCCGAGGCAGGGTTCGGCGGACCGCTCAACGCCTTCGAGCTGACCAAGGCCATGATCGCGGCCGGTGCCGCCGGCATCCACTACGAGGACCAGCTCGCCTCCGAGAAGAAGTGCGGGCACCTCGGTGGCAAGGTTCTCGTGCCGACCGGTCAGCACATCCGTACGCTCAACGCGGCCCGGCTGGCTGCCGACATCGCCGATGTGCCGACGCTGATCGTGGCCCGCACGGACGCTCTCGCCGCCAATCTGCTGACCAGTGACGTCGACGAGCGCGACGCACAGTTCGTCACGGGCGAGCGCACCGCGGAGGGCTTCTACCGGGTGCGGAACGGCATGGAGCCGGTCATCGCCCGCGGTCTCGCCTACGCCCCCTACGCCGACCTCATCTGGGTCGAGACCGGCACCCCGGACCTGGCGCAGGCACGCGAGTTCGCCGAGGCCATCCACACCGAGCACCCGGACCAGATGCTCGCCTACAACTGCTCGCCGTCCTTCAACTGGAAGGCATCCCTGGACGATGACCAGATCGCCAAGTTCCAGCGCGAGCTCGGTGCCATGGGATATCGCTTCCAGTTCATCACCCTGGCCGGCTTCCACTCGCTCAACCACGGCATGTTCGACCTCGCCCGCGGTTACGCGGAGCACGGCATGACCGCCTATGTCGACCTGCAGGAACGCGAGTTCGCCGCCCAGCAGCACGGCTTCACCGCCGTCAGGCACCAGCGCGAGGTCGGCACCGGCTACTTCGACCTCGTCTCCACCGCCGTCAACCCCGCCTCCTCGACCACCGCGCTGAGCGGCTCCACCGAAGAAGAACAGTTCCACTAGGAACCCCGACACGGCGCAGAGCCAGGGCCCGGGAGCCGGTGCTTCGCGGGCCCTGCACCGCCTGATCCGCGCGTCAAGGCAATCCCGAGTCCAGGTGAGGGCCGGACGACCTCCCCGTCCGGCTCTCACCCTCCGCCGAGGAGATCCACATGTCCACCACCATCGCTCCGAACAGCACAATCCAGGTCCTGGGAGCGCCCGGCGACCGCTTCGACGAGATCCTCACCCCCGAGGCACTGGACTTCGTCGCCCGCCTCGACGCCGCCTTCGCCAACCGCCGTTTCCAGATCTTCGCCGAGCGGCGCCGGCTCGCCGGCCGACTCGCCTCCGGCTTCCCGCTCGACTTCTCCCGCGCCACCAGCGGCATCCGCAACGACCCTCACTGGCGCGTGGCCCCGCCCGCACCGGGTCTGACGGACCGCCGCGTGGAGATCACCGGCCCGCCGGACCGGCGCACGGCGGCCGCCGCCCTCACCTCCGGCGCTCAGGTGTGGATGGCGGACTTCGAGGACGCCACCTCCCCCGCCTGGGACAACATCATCGGCGGCCAGCTCACCCTGCTGGATGCCGTCGAGCGCCGCATCGACCTCACCGTGCCGGGCGGTGAGGACAGCCGGGTCGACGGTGAACTCGCCACCATCATGGTCCGGCCCCGCGGCTGGCACCTCACCGAGAAGCACCTGGTCATCGACGGCCGCCCGCTCTCCGCGTCCCTGGTCGACTTCGGCCTGTACTTCTTCCACTGCGCCCAGCGTCAGATCGATGCCGGCCACGGGCCGTACTTCTACCTGCCCAAGCTGGAGCACCGGGACGAAGCACGGCTGTGGAACGACGTGTTCGTGCTGGCGCAGGAACTCCTCGGCATCCCGCAGGGCACGGTGCGTGCGACCGTCCTCGTCGAGACCGTCACGGCAGCCCTGGAGATGGAGGAGATCCTCTACGAACTGCGCGAGCACAGCGCGGGCCTCAACGCGGGCCGCTGGGACTACCTCTTCAGCCTGATCAAGAACTTCGCCCATCGCCCCGACTTCACCCTCCCCGACCGGGACCGGGTCACCATGACCGCACCGTTCCTGCGCGCCTACACCGAACTCCTCGTGCGTACCTGCCACAAGCGCAGAGCTCACGCCATCGGCGGCATGGCCGCACACATCCCGGTCCAGGACTCGGCAGCGCAGGAATCAGCACTGGCCAGGGTCCGGCTCGACAAGGAACGCGAGGCCGAGGACGGCTTCGACGGCACCTGGGTTGCCCACCCCGGGCTCGTCCCCCTCTGCCGCGACATCCTCGACACAGTTCTCGCGGGCAGGCCGCACCAGCTCGACCGGACCCGCGAGGACATCCACGTCACCGTCGACGACCTCCTCGCCGTGCGCCGCACGGCAGGGCCGCCCACCCTCGACGGCGTGCGCTCCAACATCTCGCTCGCCCTGCGGTACTTCGACGCCTGGCTGCGCGGACAGGGCGCCGTTCCCCTCGAAGGTCACATGGAGGACGCGGCAGCCGCCGAAATCGCCCGCAGCCAGGTCTGGCAGTGGATCAGGCACGGCGCCATCGAGCGTGACAGCGTGCTCGAGATCCTGGACGAAGAAATCGCCGAGCTCGGCCGGGAGTACCCCTGGGCACGGGTCGACGACGTGCGGGAGATCTTCGAACGCACCGCCCTCGCCAGAACACTGCCCGAGTTCTTCACCACCGACGCCTATGCCCGCCACCTCATCCGCCGGACGGAGGTGCAGTCATGACCGCGGTCGTCCAGCGGGTTGGTGTGGTGGGCGGCGGGCAGATGGGCGCCGGTATCGCCGAGGTCTGCGCCCGTGCGGGGCTCGACACCGTGGTCTGCGAGGCGGATGCCACGGCCGCCCGAGGCGCCCGCGAACGTGTCGCGGTCTCCCTCGAACGCGCAGTTCAGCGCGGCAAGCTCGACCGACTGTCGGCCGAGGACGCCCTCGCCCGCCTCGTCTTCACCGGCAGCCTCGACGACCTGGCCGACCGCCAGCTGGTCATCGAGGCCGTCGTGGAGAACGCCGAAGCCAAGACGGAGATCTTCCGCACGCTCGACAAGATCGTGGAGGATCCCGAGGCGATCCTGGCCACCAACACCTCGTCCCTTCCCATCATGCGACTGGGCATGGCGACGAGCCGCGCCGACCGCGTTCTCGGTCTGCACTTCTTCAACCCCGTGCCCGTGCTGCCGCTGGTGGAGGTCGTCGCCTCGCTCCACACCACCGCGGACACCGTGACGGTGGTCGAGGGCTTCGTCCGCGACACCCTCGGCAAGACGGTGGTGCGCTCTCAGGACCGGTCCGGCTTCGTCGTCAACGCCCTGCTGATCCCCTACCTGCTGTCGGCGATCCGGATGGCCGAGTCGGGCTTCGCCACGGCCGCGGACGTGGACGCGGGGATGGAGCTGGGCTGCGCCCACCCGATGGGTCCGCTCAAGCTGGCCGACCTGATCGGCCTCGACACCGTCGCCGCCATCGCCGAATCCCTCTACGACGAATTCAAGGAGCCCTTGTACGCTCCGCCGCCGCTGCTCCAGCGGATGGTGGAGGCCGGTCTCCTCGGGCGCAAGACGGGCCGCGGGTTCCACCAGTACGACCGGAGTTGAGGGAAGCCGTTGGCCGGCGCGTCGGTGGAAGGTTCGGGCCGACAGAGGCGACCGTCGCGGGCCCGTACGCCTCAGCCAGCCGGGCGAGGAACAGCTTGGGGTCGAGTACGTACTCCTGTGTGCCGCTCGCCTCCAGCACGACCGTGGCCAACAGGCATCCCACCTGTGCCGCGACCTCGGCGGGCAGGTCCCATGCCGTCGCCGCGAGAAAGCCGGCGCGGAACCCGTCGCCGACGCCCGTGGGGTCGGTGCGGCGCAGTTCGCGGGGCGGAGCGATGTCGAAGCCGTTCCCGTCGTCGTGCTCGACCCGCGCGCCGCGGGGACCGAGGGTGGTGATCCAGGTGCCGACGCGCCGCAGGACGTCCGGTTCCGTGAGTCCCGTCCGCTTCAGGAGGAGGTCACGTTCGTCCTCGTTCGTGAAGAGGTACGAGGCTCCGTCGAGCAGGTCGGTGATCTCCTCGCCCGTGAGCCGCGCGAGTTGCTGGGAGGGGTCGGCGGCGAACGGGATGCCCAGCGCGCGGCATTCGGCGGTTCTGCGGGGCGCCGCGCGTTCTCCCGACGGGCCGGTTTCAGACTGACGCGTCGATCAGGGGACTGCTGGCGGCATTCGGACATCGCGCTCGGAGCGCCGAGCAGCGGACGCCGGATATGGGCACAGGCCACCGGCGGTCGAGGTGGCCACCGTCTCCGGACGCAGAAGGCGGCGTTCGCGCGAGGGCGGGCTCATCGTTTCGGTGATTGCCCGCTGTCCCGCGGGCGCCGGACGGCTGCGTCTACGGTGTGGCCGGAAGTTCATCGTGGGCGAGCTGCGCGATCAGGAGCCCGCCGTCGGCCCGGACGTTGCATTCACTGACGATCCGCTCGACCTGGTGGACGAGACCGGTGCGGGTCTCCAGGCGCAGGGCGACCGTGACCTCACCCAGGCCCTGGCGGGGGCCGTCCTCCTCGGCGAACCGCCGGTAGAGCGTGTTCGGCCAGTGGTCGGGATCGGTGTCCTTCCACATGGTGACGCCCGCCTCGCTGAAGCGGCAGGGACGACCGCCGTGCGGCTCCTGCAGATAGGAGTGGCTCAATGGCAGCGTCCGCAGAAGCGGACCCACACGGGTGCGCAGCCGATCGTTCTCGATCAGGCGCCGGCACTGCCAGAACCTGCCGCCCGCCACACTCATCCGCAGTACGGCGAGCACATAGGGCCGGCCCTCGGAACCGGTGAGAGGGTCGTCGTCACGCCATGAGGGCCACGGCGCACAGTCTTCCGGTAACGGACCTCCCTGGTCCGGCACTTGGTCATCACTCCTGGTCAAACGTTGAACCACCCTCGCGCTCCCCACCCGCGAAGTATCCCCCACGAACTCCATCGGCGGGCTGCTATCCGCCACTCCGCACCGGCCGCGGTCTCCGCCGGCCCATCGGGCTCGACGCTCAGCCGGGGTCCAGGATGGGGCCGCGCGTCAGACCGCCTCCAGCCCGAACCGGCGCCGGTACACGGAGGGGCTGAGTCCGGTTTCCCGACGCATCAGCGCGCGAAGGTTGGCAGCAGTACCGATGCCGCTGCGCCGCGCGACCACGTCGAAGCGGGACTCGCCCCGTTCGATCAACCGGCAGGCCAGGGCGACACGTTCGCCCGTGAGCCACGCCAGCGGCGTGGTGCCCAGCTGCGTCCGGAAGCGGCGGTGCAGCGTCGCCGGACTGACCGCCGCACGTGCCGCGAGGTCCGACACCCTGAGCGGTGCGTCCAGCCGCTCCTGGGCCCAGGCCAGGACAGGGGCCAGGGACTCGTCCGGCAGGTCGGGCACCGGACGCTCCACGAACTGCCGCTGCCCGCCGCCCCGGTGCGCCGCGAAGACCAGTCGCCGGCTCACCGCGTTGGCGACGTCCGCGCCGTGGTCGCGGCGGACCACGTACAGGCCGAGGTCGAGCGCGGCCGCACTCCCCGCCGCCGTGAGGATGTCACCGTCGTCCACGAACAGCACGTCCGGCTCGAGCCGGACAGCAGGGAAGCGGGCTCGGAAGGAGTCCGCCCACTGCCAGTGCGCGGTGGCCCGGCGCCCGTCGAGGACCCCCGCCTCGGCGAGGGTGAAGGCACCGCTGCAGAAGCCGACCAGGCGCGCACCACGCGCGTGCGCCCGCCGGACGGCGTCGAGCACGGCCCGGCGGCGGGGCACCTCGATGTCGGGACGGTTGGGGACGATCAAGGTGTCCGCCGAGTCGGCCGCTTCCAGGTCCGCGACCCCCGTGAGAGTGAAGAACCCGTCCCGCATCAGGGTGCGCGGCTCGGCCGAGCAGAGCCTGAAGTCGTAGAGGTCACGACCGATCTCGGGTCTGCGCAGGCCGAAGATCTCCGTCGCGCAGCCGAGCTCGAAGGGATTCGAGTTCTCATCCACGATGACGACGACGCGGTGCGGGACCGCCGCATTGCCTGCAGGGAACGCTTGCGAGGATTCTTGCGACATATGCAATTCCTAGCACTCACACCGGCCGGTCGTCACGGGGAAGGATGAGCCCATGAGTACCGAACCTGTCGCCCTCGACAAGGCCCTGGCCTCCTTCGACGCCCTGTGGAGTCCTCGCATCGTCACCCGGGTCAACGACTACGACGTACGCGTGGCCAAGGTCGACGGCGAACACCTCTGGCACGCCCACGACGACACCGACGAGTTCTTTCTGGTGCTCGACGGCGAACTGCACATCGCTCTCCGCGAGCCGGCCGGGGAGCGCACGGTCGTCCTTCACAAGGGTTCGGTCTTCACCGTCCCGCGGGGTACGGAGCACAAGCCGTACGCCCCGTCCGGCGCAGCGATCCTCATGTTCGAGCCCACCGGGACCGCGACGGTCGGTGATCGCCACGACGACATCCCGGCCCATGTGGACGCAACGACAGGTCACGCACTCGGCTCCTGAGGCCCCATCTGCAGCTCCCGGGAACCGGCTCGCCGACCAGGCTGACGCCGCCGCTCTGTGCCGTCCGGGAAGCAGCACGTCCTGCGCAGACGCCCGGCCGTCACCGTCGCCCGACTGTCCCCGCGCGCTGTAGAGCCCCGGCTGAGGATTGAGGAGGCCTTCGCCGGGGCTCATACGTCTCAACCCCGTCTCCGCTCCGTTTGTTCCCTCCGCGCCCCGGAAACCCATGGAGGTGTTCCAAGCAGGCCGGGCCGCGTCGGCGTTGGTCACCAGGGCAGCGATGAATCCGCCCGCCCGTGGCGGTCTGTATCGGCGAAGAGGCCGAAGGCCGTCTATGTGAGAGCGAGTGATCGTCGTGACCGGGAACAGAGCAGAAGCGCTGGCGCGCCTGGACGTCTTCGTCGGTGAATGGGCCGTCGAAGCGCGATTCCCCGGCGACCAGCCGGCGCCATCCGACGCGCCCGGGGACGGCCCCCTGGCGCGCAGCCGGTTCGAGTGGGCCCTGGACCGGAAGTATCTGCTGCAGCGCACCGAGATTCCGGTTCCGGAGGCACCCGACAGTCTGACGATCATCGGCGTCGACCCGCAGACCGGCGCGTACACGCAGCACTACTTCGACTCCCGCGGCGTGACGCGCCTGTATGCGATGAGCCTCGCCGGCCGGGTGTGGACCCTGACACGGGAGGCGCCCGACTTCTCGCCTCTGGACTTCAGGCAGCGTTACACCGGCACGTTCAGCGAGGACGGGAACACCATCGTCGGTGCCTGGGAGATCTCCTCCGACGACGGCACGTACGAGCACGACTTCGCCCTCACCTACCGCAGGGTGGGCTGATGAGCGCCCTTGACCCCGCTGCGCAGACCGCGCGGGAGATCATCGAGGCCGGCCGCTACCGGGACAATGCAGTGGGTCGGGCTTCAGCCCGACGGCACCGGGCATCTCGCGCAGACCGCTGCGCAGACCTTCGGGCTCGGCCCCCGGCACACCGGTAGTGAAGCGATTCTGAATGATGCTCTGACCTGCACCGTATACGGGGGGTTTCTGCTGGATGGGTGTTGTCAGTGGGGTGGGCTAGTGTGCTCGTCGTGCAGCTTCGGTATTCCTTTCGCCTGTATCCGAACGGTCCTCAACGCGCTGCGTTGGCGAGGGCGTTCGGGTGTGCGCGGGTGGTTTACAACGACGCACTGCGGGCTCGTGAGACGGCCCGGGCCGCCGGTGAAGGGTTCCCGAAGACGGGGGTTCTGTCGAAGCTGTTGATCACCGAGGCGAAGAAGACCGAGGAACGTGCCTGGCTCGGTGAGGTCTCCGCCGTGGTGCTTCAGCAGTCGCTGCGGGACCTGGGACACCTCCTATCGGAACTTCTTCGACAGCCTCAAGGGCAAGCGCCCACGCATGGGGGCGCCTCGGTTCAAGAGCCGTAAGAACCGGCAGGCGGTCAGGTTCACCGCGAATGCCCGGTGGAAGATCACCCCCGGTGGGGACCTGTCGTTGCCCAAGATCGGCGATGTGCGGGTGAAGTGGTCCCGCATGCTGCCGTCCACGCCGTCCACCGTGACGGTGATCAAGGATGCGGGCGGCCGGTACTTCGCCTCGTTCGTGGTCGAGACTGAACCCGAGCACCTGGCCGTCGTGGAACCGGTCGTTGGTATCGATCTTGGTTTGGGGCACTTCGCGGTCCTCTCCGACGGCACGAAGATCGATGCCCCGAAGTTCCTGCGCAGAGCGGAGAAGAAGCTCAAACGGGAACAGCGACGTCTGTCTCGTAAGACCAGGGGTTCCAGCAACAGGGGCAAGGCCCGGCTGAAGGTTGCCCGGGCACATGCACGAGTGGCCGACGCGCGGCGCGAGTTCCACCACCAGCTCTCCACACGGATCATTCGCGAGAATCAAGCGGTGGCCGTGGAAGACCTGGCGGTGAAGGGACTCGCCCGAACCCGCCTCGGCAAGTCGGTTCATGATGCGGGCTGGTCGGCGTTTGTCGCGATGCTCGAGTACAAGGCCGCGAAGTTCGGTCGCACCTTCGTGCGGATCGGGCGGTTCGAGCCGACTTCTCAGGTCTGCAGCGTGTGCGGTGTCAAGGACGGCCCCAAACCCCTCCACATCCGCGTCTGGGAGTGCGGTGCGTGCGGGGCCGTCCTGGACCGGGACATCAATGCGGCGGTCAACGTCGCCAAGGCCGCCGGACTGGCGGTGACAGCCTGTCGAGCGCAGGTAAGCCGGGCATTCGTGCCCGCACAGCGCACAGAAGCAGGAACCCACCGAGACGGTCACCCAGACCGTGGCAGGAATCCCAGGCCACTAGGCCAGGGAGCGGAAGTCAACTCGTACTCGCGACCGCCGACGCGGCGGGACGGCCGTGGAGTTCGCCCGTCTACTTCGCGCACCTGGACTCCGCCGAGTTCTTCTGGGTTTCGTCACCCGACGTCCGGCACTCCCGCAACATCGCGGTACGGCCCGAGGTCGGCATCGTGGTCTTCGACTCGCAGGCGCCGATCGGCAGCGGGCAAGGCGTGTACATGTCCGCCGTGGCGGAATTGCTGGACAGCGGCGGGACCACCCGCGGGATCGAGGCGTTCTCCCGGCGTTCGGTCGCTCACGGCGGTGAGCCGTGGACCGGCGAGGACGTCCGGCCCGGCGCCGGGCTGCGGCTGTACCGGGCCACCGCCGACTCCCATTCGATCCTCGCCAAGGACGGCCGGCCCGACCATCGCATCCCCGTCTCCCTCACCTGACATCGCCTCGGCGCCTCCCGAGCAGCCGCCGCCTCGGCTCAGGCACGGTGGTAGTGAAGCGCCACTGCGCCGTGTGCCAGGGCGGTGGTCTCGGCCAGGCTCCACCTCGTAGCGGGGAAGCCCTCCGGGAACAGCCCGAGACCACCGCCGACCAGGGCCGGCACCACGGCTAAGCGCAGATCGTCGACGAGGTCGGCCCGCAGCAGCGCCTGGATGATGCTCGCGCTGTTGAGCACGAGAATGTCCCGGCCCGGTGGCGCTTGCGGGCGGAGACCTCCGCCTCGACGCCCGCCCATGCCCGGCCCGAGTGGTTGTGGCGGGCGGAAAGCGGGACGCTGGAGGTGTACGCGGCCGGGCGAGACCGGCGTGTGAAGACAGCGCCTTCCCGGCCGGGAAGGGGCGATTGACATGCGCATGCTGCTCAAGGTCCAGATGGACACCCAGGCCTCCAACGAGGCCATCAAGCGCGGCACCATGCAGAAGACCGTGGAATCCGCCCTGGAAGCCCTCCAGCCCGAGGCCGCCTACTTCACCACCGAGAACGGCTGCCGCACGGCATACATCTTCTTCGACCTGGCCGACCCCTCCCAGATGCCGAAGACCGCAGAGCCGTTCTTCCTGGAACTCGGCGCCAAGATCCACTACTCGCCCGTCATGAACCGCGAGGACCTCGGCAAGGGACTGGCCGCACTGGCGCCCTGAAGCGAACTGCTGCACCACGGGGCCGAGATCGCTCTGCTCCGCGACCTGTACCGAGCACGACACGCCTGACACACCGAAACCGGAGGCCTCGGGCGCCCGGTTCACAGCGACGCCGCCCAGGCTGCCGTGTCATCGGGGTGACCGAAGCGGACTGTTACGAGCGGGGCGAAGCGAAGGTCACGGGTGCGGCGCTCGATCTCGCGGCGGCGGGCCGCGTGTTGGGACCATGCCCACCAGGCCGGATGTTCCCGGCTCAGCCAGCCCGCCCAGGTTTCCCTGTTGCCGCCGAAGAGGACCTCGCGTGTCACGGTCCGCCGGAAGGACCGGCGCAGGACGCGGGGCATGACGACACGTCTGGGATAGTCCAGCCAGATCACGGAGTCGGCACGGTCCCAGAGCAGATCACGCACCTCCGGAGGGGCACTCTGCGCGCTGACGCGCGAGGCCGGGCCGCGGCGCATCCGGGTGCCGGCAGGGTCCACGCACACGGCCACCAGCCGCGGAAACGCGCCGCACCACAGGCCCGCGCATCGGCCGGCCTCGGTGGAACCAACCTCCACACCCGCGCGTTCCCTCTGCAGGAGGCGATCATGGAAAACGCAGAAGCAGCTCAGGACCCGGCCGAGACCGTTCGTCACGCCCGGTTCGGGACACTGCCCGCACGGGTCCGCGTCGAGGACACGGTCGAGGAGCAACGGGCCACGGCACCCGACCCGGCGAAGGACGCCTACAACCCGGATGAATGGATGATCCGCTACGGCCTCTAGCGGGCGGGGATGGTCCGTCACGCCGCGGGGCAGCGGTCGATGAGCCCCGGCTCCGCCGCGGCGGTCTCGCCTCAGGAGCGCGCAAGGCGCGGCGCGAGGTAGGGCGCCGTGGCACTGCCCTTGGCCTTGGCGACCTTGGCGGGAGGACCGGTGGCGACGACCCGGCCGCCCGCGTCTCCGGCGCCCGGGCCGAGGTCGATGATCCAGTCTGCCGTGGCGATCGCGTCCAGGTCGTGCTCGACGAGGACGACCGTGTTGCCGGCGTCGACGAGCCGGTGCAACTGCCGCAGCAGCAGCGCGATGTCCGCGGGGTGCAGGCCCGATGTCGGCTCGTCGAGCAGGTAGAGCGCGTGGCCGCGGCGGGCCCGCTGCAGCTCGGTGGCCAGCTTGATGCGCTGGGCCTCACCGCCGCTGAGCTCCGTCGCCGGCTGCCCCAGCCGCAGGTATCCCAGCCCCACCTCCCGGAGCGTCTCCAGACTCCGGGAGGCGGCCGGGACATCGGCGAGGAATGTGGCGGCGTTGTCGACGGACATCGCCAGCACGTCCGCGATGTTCCTCCCGCGGTAGGTGACCTCGAGCGTCTCGGCGTTGTACCGGTCGCCGTGGCAGGTCGGGCACGGCGCATAGGTGCCGGGCAGAAACAGCAGTTCCACCGCGACGAATCCTTCGCCCTGGCAGGTCTCGCACCGCCCCTCCGGCACGTTGAAGGAGAACCGCCCGGCCGTGTACCCGCGCGACCTCCCCTCGTCCGTCGCCGCGTACAGCTTGCGCACCGCGTCGAACATCCCCGTGTACGTCGCCAGGTTGGACCGCGGCGTGCGTCCGATGGGCCGCTGGTCGACCCGCACCAGCCGGTCGAACGACTCGAGCCCCGACGCGTCCTGCACATCGATCTCGAGCTCCGCCTCGTCGGGCTCCTCGGCCGCCAGGCCGAGGTGGGTGCGCACGACCTCGGCGAGCACCTGTGTGACCAGCGTCGACTTCCCTGAACCGGACACCCCGGTCACCGCTGTCAGTACACACAACGGCACCTCGACGGACACGTCCCGCAGGTTGTGGCGGGAGACTCCGCGCAGGTGCAGCCAGCCCTGGGGCTTCCGGGGGCGATGGTCGAGCGGCTCGGCACGTCCGAACAAGTACCGACTGGTGGCCGACTCCTCGACCGCGTCGAGGCCGGACACCGGACCGCTGTAGAGCACCCGCCCGCCGCCCTCACCCGCGCCGGGGCCGATGTCGACGACCCAGTCCGCCCGTCGTACGACGTCCATGTCGTGCTCCACCACGAACAGCGAGTTGCCCGACGCCTTCAACCGGTCCAGCACGTCGAGCAGCGGCTCCGCATCGGCCGGGTGCAGACCGGCGGAGGGCTCATCGAGCACGTAGACGACCCCGAACAGGCCCGAGCGGAGCTGGGTGGCGATCCGCAGGCGCTGCGCCTCGCCGGGCGACAGTGTTGTCGAGCGGCGCCCCAGGCTGAGGTAGCCCAGGCCGAGGTCGAGCAGCACGTCGACGCGCGCGACCACGTCGGCGCAGATCCGGACCGCGGCCTCGGTCTTCTCCCCGGACACGGCCGTCGACGTGGCGGCTCCGGCCTCGGACAGCCCCGCAGTGGGCCGCAACAGTACGACGACGTCCGTCAGCGGCATCGCGTTGACCTCGGCGATGGAGCGGCCGGCGAACGTCACCGCGAGCGCCTCCGACCGCAGGCCGCTGCCGTGGCACTCGGGGCAGGGCACGCTCCGGACGAAGCGCATCGCCCGCTCGCGTATCCGCTCGCTCTTGGAGTCCGCGAGGACGTGCATGACGTGGCTGCGGGCGCTCCAGAACTTCCCGTAGTAGCCGTAGTCGATGCGGTCGGGTTCCGGCTCGATCAGGACCGACGGCTGCTCCTCGGTGTACAGCAGCCACTCGCGGTCCTTCTTCCTGAGCCTGCGCCACGGTCTGTCGATGTCGATTCCGAGACCGCTGACGATGCTGCGCAGGTTCGCGCCCTGCCAGGCGCCCGGCCAGGCGGCGATCGCACCGTCACGGATGCTCAGCGACGGGTCCGGGACGAGCAGGTCCTCGGCCACGTCGTGCACGACACCCAGTCCATGGCACCGCGGGCAGGCGCCGGCCGCGGTGTTGGGCGAGAACGCCTCGGCATCGAGCCGCGGCGCCCCTCGGGGGTAGGTCCCGGCGCGCGAGTAGAGCATCCGCAGCAGGTTGGACAGCGTGGTGATCGTGCCGACCGTCGACCGCGAACTGGGCGCCCCGCGACGCTGCTGCAGGGCCACGGCCGGCGGCAGACCGCTGATCTCCTGAACATGGGGCGCACCGACCTGCTGCAGCAGTCGGCGGGCGTACGGCGCGACGGACTCGAAGTAGCGGCGCTGGGCCTCGGCGTAGAGCGTGCCGAACGCGAGCGACGACTTGCCCGAACCGGAGACCCCGGTGAAAGCGACCATCGCATCCCGCGGAATGTCGACGTCGACGTTCCTCAGGTTGTGCTCACTGGCCCCCCGGACACGCACAAAGGGGTCGCTGGGGTCGTTTCTCACGACTCCTCCCTACCCCGCGCGGCGACGCCGGGCCCGGGGAGCCGCTGCTACGGCCACGGATGCAGCAACCCGACGTGGGGCCCGGACTCCTCGCGGGTCAGGCGCTCGGGGTCTGGCAGACGGGGCAGAGCTCGTAGCGGCCGTTGTTCACCACGCTTCCCCAGCCGCGGCACTCGTCGCAGTCGCGAGCCAGGGCAGAGCTCGCACGGGGGGCAGGAGCGTAGGGGTGGGCTCCAGTGGTCATCACGTCATGCTCCTCGGGTAGAGGTTGCTGCATGGCAGAAATATGACATGAAATGCATAAATATGCAAATGCCTGATTGATCGCCCTGCGCTGGGAGCGGCGGCGGTGGCACGTACAGCGACAACTCGGCCGCTACCCCGGCCGGTCGACAGGTCGCCGTTCTCCGATGGAGCAACGCGTGACACGCAGGAGCGTTGCCGCTCGTATCAGGCCGCTTACCACCGGTTATGGTTCGACGCCTGGTGGCAATACGCGCGGAGCGCGGCGAATGAGACGGAGAGACGATGCCGCTCTATTTGACGAGGTTCAGCTACACGCCGGACACCTGGGCCAGACTGACCCGCAACCCCGAGGACCGCAGAAGGGCCGCTCAGTCGTACATCGAGTCGGTCGACGGAAGGCTCCACGGGTTCTGGTACGCCTTCGGCAAAGACGACGGCTACACGCTGTGGGAGGCCCCCGACAGCATTTCGATGGCCGCGGTGGCACTGGCGATCACCGGAGGCGGTGCGCTCAGCTCGTTCGAGACGACAGTCCTCCTGAGCGTCGAGGAAACGATCGCCGCCTTGCACAAGGCCGAGGAAATCCAGTACCGAGCGCCCGGCGCGAACTAGCGACGACCAACCCGGCCGCACCCATCTCGCGGGCACCCGCCTCCGGTCCGCACGACAGCCATGGCGACCGTCGCGCCAGAGCTGAACTCCAGGCGCCTGACAGTGAGTCAGGCAACGAGGTCGCGAGGCGCCGCCGATCGGCACCGCTGTCGAAGCGGAACGGGAGTACCCCTAGGGTGACCTCCATGTCTGCCACGTTGAACTCCACAAAAGCCGCCGCCGCGCTCCGGACATCGGCGCGTGTCTCTGTTGAGCTGCTGCTGGTCCTCCTGATGGCCGCGGCAGCCCTGTGGGTTCTGGGCCGGATGTGGTCGATCGTGTGGCCGCTCATAGTCGGCCTGCTCCTCACCACGCTGACCTGGCCCCTGGCACGTCTCCTGCGCCGACGAGGCTGGCGCCCCGCCCTGGCCGCTTCGGCCGTCACCGTGCTGTTCCTCCTGGTCGCCACCGGCATCGTGGCGCTGATTGCGGTCCCGGTCGCGTCCCAGTCCGGCGAACTCGCGGACGGTGTGGTCGAAGGCATCCACAAGGTCCGCGACTGGGCGGCGGGGCCGCCGCTGAACATCGGCGACGACCAGATCTCGAAGGGGGTCGACGCTGCGGTCGCCCGCATCCAGAACAGTGTCGGCAGCATGGTCACCACTGTCGTCACCGGGGTGAGCACCATCGTCAACGGGGTGGTCACGGCCGTCCTGGCGCTGTTCCTGATGTTCTTCTTCCTCAAGGACGGCCCGCGGTTCCTGCCGTGGCTCACCCGCCAACTGCCCGGTCGACTCGCCACCGACGTCCCGACCGTGGCCTCTCGCAGTTGGGACACGCTGGGCTCCTTCGTGCGCTCCCAGGCACTCGTCGGCCTGCTCGACGCCGTCTTCATCGGGCTCGGCCTGTGGATCCTGGGAGTGCCACTGGTGCTCCCTCTGGCGGTGCTGACCTTCGTCTCCGCTTTCGTGCCGATCGTGGGAGCACTGTTCGCCGGTTTCGTCGCGGTGCTCATCGCGCTGGTGTCGAACGGCCTGACAGACGCGCTGATCGTGCTGGCGATCATCGTCGTGGTGCAGCAGCTCGAGGGCAATGTGTTCCAGCCCATGATCCAGAGCCGCGGGCTCGGCCTGCATGCGGCGGTGGTCCTGCTGGCGGTGACGTTGGGCGGCAGCCTGGCCGGCGTCGTGGGCAGCCTGCTCGCGGTACCCCTGGCCGCGCTGATCGCGGTGGTCTGGAACTACCTGCGCGAACAGCTCAGCGACGCTTCGCAGGAGCCGGAGGCCGACGACGCGAACTCCGGTGCCGCCGTGCCGTCGTAGCCGTCGCCGGTCCTGCCCGGTCGATCGACCGGAGCACCAGGCGACGGCACAGGCCTGCAGTGGGCGCGTGCGGCCCGGCCGCGCGACCAGGTGACCTCCTGGTGGCCGCAGGGCGACTTCTTCACCCGCGAGGCGGACCACCACGTGTTCACCGGGGACGAAACCGCCGCCGCCTTCGGGTCGATGATCAGCGCGCTGCGCACGTCCGCCGAGGTGTACGGACCCCTGGAGAGCGACACCCCCGCACACGACCTGCCCATGCCGGGAGATCCGCCTCTCCGCCGGGTCCACCGTCACGGCGCGCAGGCCGACTCCTCCCGGGTCCTGCTCGCGGCCGTGGCCGAGCTCGACCTGCCGGGCAGCGCCGGAGCCTACGTGGCCGGAGAGGCCAGGACCTGCGGGATGGTGCGCGACCACCTGGTCCGCGGGCGCAGCCCGCCACGCACCTCGATCAAGGTCAAGCCGTTCTGGGCGCCGGGGGCACGAGGCCTGCACTGAATGTCTCCGCCAGATGCCACGTCTGCAGTAAGCGGATGACTAATCAGCCGTCTGTCGCGATATGCCTGGGTTGACTTGTGGATGCTTTCTGCCGCAGTTCAGTCCCTTGTGCCGGCACGAACGGCTTCCTTGAGGGTCGGTCAGCCCATGACGCGTCCGCTGCGTGCCCGCGCAGATCGCCCAAGAGCTTGAGCCACACAGACCACCCAGCGGAGCAGCCATGACCTATGCAGTGCGCCGCCGTTCCTCCGAGCGGGAAGCCCCGGAGCCTTGGCCGGGAAGAGGCCGGCGCCTCCTGCTCCGCCGGCTGCCCGACGGAGCCGCCGTCCTGTTCGGCACCGCGCTCATCGCACTGCGGGGCTCACAGCTCGGCCGTTGGGTGGTGGACGACGCGGCGATCACGTTCGCGTATGCCCGCAGCATCGATGAAGGCCTTGGCCCAGTGCAGCAGGAGGGGTCGCCGCCGGTCGAGGGCTACTCCAACCCGGCCTGGCTGGGGCTGCTGGTACTGGGCCGGCGCCTGGGCCTGTTCGATCACCGGACGTACTTCGGCGTCCCCGACCAGGTGCTGTATCCCAAAGCTCTCGGTGTCCTGTGCACGCTGGGGATCCTGATGGCCATCGCGTACGCGGCACGACGGCTCGTTGCCAACTCCTGGGCCGTGGTGCTGTTCTGCGGACTCTTCATGGCCGGCAACATCTCCTTCGTGGCCTGGATGTTCTCCGGCCTGGAGAATCCGCTGTACGCACTTCTTGCCACGGTCATGGCCGTGGTACTCGCCCGTGCTCTGCTGGACGACCGGCTCACCAGCAGAGTCCCCGCCGTCGCCACCGGCCTGTTGGCCCTGATGACCGCGCTGACCAGACCCGACGGCGCGGTTCTCGCAGCCGCGTACCCCCTCCTGCTGCTCCTGCGGGTACGACGGACGACGATCGGTGCTTCAGCGAGAGCCGCCGCTCTCGGCATCGCCACCTTCGCCCTCCCCTACGCCGCCTTCCTCGGCTGGCGATACGCCGTCTTCTCCCGCCTGGTGCCCAACACCGCCCTGGCCAAGGCGCAGGAGACGCCGACTCTGGAGTCGTTCTCGGGAACCGGGTCTCTGCTCTCCTTCGCCGGGTGGACAGCCGTGCTGGCAGGCGCGCTGGTGACGGGTGTGGCGCTGGGGCGTTCCGGTCCGGTGCGGACGGCGCTGCCGGGCGTACTCGTGCCGCTCGCACTGACACTCGCGGCCTTCGGAATCCTCACTCCGGACTGGATGAAGTTGTTCCGGTTCGCAACGCCGGTATGGGCGCTGGCGTCGCTCGCGGTCGGTGTTGCCTTGACCGAGCTGGTGGAACATGCCTCCCCGCGTGCGAGGACAGTCGCCTGCGCCACCGTCTGCGCCACCGTGCTCGTGTCCTGGGGCGGGCAGCGCGAGCGCGCCGCCGCGTTCCGGGCCCACCCCACCCTGCCGGTGTGCCATGTGGCGCAACGCTACGGCGCCGTGTTCAACGAGTACGCGGAGCGCCTGGACATTGCGAAGGGCACGTTCCTCACCCCGGATCTCGGTGGCACTCTGCTGACCAGCAGGCTCGCCGTCCGCGACCTTGCGGGTCTGACCGAGCCCACCATCGCCGACGCCTACGCCACCCGGAACATGCCCGCCCTGCGGCAGCACGTCTTCACCACACTCCGGCCCACCTTCGTGCACGCACACGGATACTGGGTCACCTACCCGGGACTGACTGCCGCTCGTATGAAGGCAGCGGGCTACGTGCTGCTCTACCCGGAGGGCGCGGGCGGCGACTGGGTACGGGCTGATGCGGTCCGGGACCCGCAGCGGCTCGCGGCCACGAGAGCCTGGGCTGCGCGAGAGGTGACAAAGGTACTCCGCCAGTACGACAAGAGCCCGAACGCGCCCTGCGGCATGCTCAGTCCGGGCTATGGCCTCACGCCCGCGCGCCACGGCAGCTGACAGCGATCAGTCCGTGAGAGCCGCGGGCTCCCCCAGGTGCCGCGCGGCGGTACGCCAGGCAGCGGTGACCGCCTGATGGGCGGCCTCGCTCGCCGCCGTGATGCGGGCAGGCAGCTGAAGCGGGGCGCCGACGTGCACGTGCAAGCGAGGACGGCGGGCGGGAGCCGTGAGGAGCCCTGCGACCTGCTTGGTACGGCTGCCGGACGTGATCCGGCGCGCTCCGGCCTGTCCGATCGGGATGATCAGGGCGCCGGAAGCAGCAGCGAGACGTGCGGGGCCGCTGCGGAAGGATTCGGGGGCGGCTTCGGCGGCATCCCTGCGGCACGGAAGCCGGCCCTCGCCGTAGATGAGGACATGGCGGCCGGCGTCCAGCGCTGCCGCGGCCTTGTCCAGGGCGTCGGCGGCGTGGGTGGTGCGACGGAAGACAGGGACGGCGCCGTCACGGTCCAGGAGGTGCCGCAGGACCGGAATCCGCCACAGACCCGCAGTCGCGAGGATGACGGGTTCGATGTCCATGCGACGCAGAGCGGCCAACACGACGCCGGGATCCACCAGGGAGGTGTGGTTGGCGACGAGGATGCCGGGGGCCGGGACGGTGGCCAGCTCGGCAGACGTCGTCAGACGACCGAGAGAGGGGACTACGGCGGCGGCGATACGGCTGAGCACGGAACTCCTCTGATTCGCACGATGAGGTGGCCTCATCGTCGCGCCGGAGCCCGTAGCAGGCATGAGCCCGCATACTCATCTCCCTCGGTGATGCGGCGAAGAGATGCTCAGTACCGGTGCCCGGGCCGGCGGTGCTCGAACGGTCGGCCTCCCCGCGCACGCGACACAATTCGGTGGCGGCGAGAGCCAGGTTCGGGCACGCTCACGCACATGGTCTCGGTAGTGCAGAACGTGGCGATCGATTGTGCGGATGCCTATGGGCTGGCCCGGTTCTGGAGCGGGGTGACCGGCCGTCCGATAGATCCCGAGGACCAGCCGGGTGACGACGAGACCGATGTGCTGCTGCCCGACGGCCTTCAACTGCACTTCAACCAGGTACCGGATGCGAAGACGATCAAAAATCGGGTCCATCTGTGTCTGCGTCCGCAGAGCTCGTGCGGGGAAGAGGTCGAGCGTCTGCTGGGCCTGGGCGCCAGTCTGGTCGCCGACCAGCGAACGCCTGACGGCTGGGGCTGGGTCGTCCTGGCCGACCCCGAAGGCAACGAGTTCTGCATCCTGCGCAGCGAATCCGAGCGGGCTGCCCTGACCTCCTGAGCCAGGGGACAGGGCGCGGCGAGGGAGACACATCGCGAGGACCTCTTCGACTCCGCTGACGAGAGGCGGAGGACACACACCCGGCTGGGCGGTCGGCACGAGGCGGCGCGGCCGCAGACCGATCGAGGCCCGCATTCGTGTGGTGCGGCCCCGGGAACCGGGGCCGCACCACAGGGATCCTCACGAGCGGTGCTCAGGGTTCAGAGACCGGCATTCCGGCGCGCGTCGTGGCGCCGGTCAGCAGAACCAGCCGTTCTGCACCCAGCCTCGGCGGTTGATGTCGCCGTAGGCGAAGCCGTAGACCCAGTCTCCGTTGACTCTCTCGACAAGAATGGTCTGGCCCTTGTGGAGCGTGCCCATCCAGGCTCCATGAGGAGCAGTCACCCAGACGAAGAGATCAGTGGCACAGACGGTCTCGCGTTCGCCGACATCTCCATCGGCGGCCAGGGCGGGCGTGACCGTGAGGCCGGCGGTGAGCGCGAGGCCCAGGGCGGCGGCGCGCAGGACTCTGCGTTTCATCAAGGACTCCTTCGAGGGGTTGAGGGCTGCGGGCGGAACTACCAGGAGCCGAAGCCGCCGAGGCACTCCCGGCGGACATATCCCCAGTCGTTGGGGCCGAAGTCGAAAACGGCCGCCCAACCGTTGTAGACGGGGTGGGCTCCCCGGGTGTGCCCGACCTTGTTGCCGCGCACGAGCGTGCGCTTCAGACCGGTCGGTCCGTGCGCGCTGTCACAGTTCTCGAAGAGGCTGGCGCTGTCACACACGATGACGGCATGTTCCGGCGTGGTGGGCTCCGCGTGTGCCGTAGACGAGGTGGCTGCCAGTGAGCCGGCTGCCAGAGCGCAGGCCACAGCGGCTCGGCGGACGGTCATCCTCATGCAAATGCTCCCGGGACTTCGTCAGTTGGGTGGGGGGCTTCTGGTGCTGGGTCGAGATGCCGGAGTCAGATTCCGCAGGACGACGCAGACCAGAAGCGGGCCGGACGGTGGTCGACGTGGGCGTGGTCGTTGTGGGCCGGGTAACCCGGGCCGAGGATGCCGTTGAACCCGTGGCTCCGCGCCCGCTGTGCGAGCTTGCAGAGCGAGTGCGGGCCGGCGCCCAGATCTGCCGCGTCGCCGTACAGGTGACGGCTGCCGGTAGCGCCACCGACCGCGTCGTTGCAGGCGGTGGAACGGAACCCGCTGGTGACCGTGATGGGCGCGTCTCCCAGCGCGTGGCGCATGGCCTCCAACTTCCACATCGTGCGCAAGGCGTTGGACTTTGCGGTGCCCGAGGAGACGGCCCCACCGGCCCATGTGGTGTTGCAGTCGTTGAGTTCGGCGTAGGAGAAGTGAAGGGGCGTGCAGTCGTCGTCCTGCAGCGAGTAGAGCTTGTTGTAGGTCGACGAGCCGGCAACTCCGTCGGCGGGCAGGCCGTAAGCCTGCTGGAACCGGGTCACGGCCGCCTTGGTGGCAGGACCGAAGTCACCGTCGATGCCCAACACGCCGCCGTAGCCGGGATATCCGGCGACGCGGATCTGCAGCTCGGAGACGTCACCACCGGAGGCGCCCTGAGCGAGGGTCCGGTTCCAGGTGTAGCAGCCGTCCGCGTGAGCCGATCCCGCGGTGAGGAGAGACCCGGTGAGCAGACCGGCCGCGAGCAGGACCATGGCGAGAACGGATCGTACGACGCGATGGATCATGGGACCTCCAGGTCCGGGGTATGTGGGGGAAACGCGGCTGTGCGGATCAGCAGACGTAGGAACGGCTGGGGTACACCTTTTCGCAGTACCGGATGTGCAGATGGTTGTCGTGACCGGCGTACTGCGTGGTCAGGCCCTCGGATATGAGCTGCGGGTCATTGAAGAGGACGAACGTGACGTGGCCGTGGGCGGCCGCGCGGACGGCCTGGACGAGACTGCGGGTGGCGGCCCGGTCGTAGGCGGCGGACTGCCAGGTGATGCGGGAGCCGGTGCACTGGGCCGAGTCGGTCCGGACGGGCCAGAGGCCACCACCGGAGTGGAAGGCGGCGAACTCGTAGTGCCACAGGAGGTTCTTCCAGGTGTCCGGCCCGACGATGCCGTCGGAGGCAAGCCCTCCGTGGGTCTGGAACGCTTTGACGGCTGCGGTGGTGGCGGCGTTGAGGTCCCCCTCGACAGCGAGACCGGCGCCCTGTTTCGCGTTGAGCAGGGACTGCACACCCTTCACGGCGGGTCCACTGTCCCCGGCCCGTACGGTGACGAAGAGCTTGGCCCAGGTACTGGGCCCGACGATCCCGTCGACGCCGAGACCCTCGGTCCGCTGGAAGGCCCGGACGGAGCTCTCGGTTCCGGAGCCGAAGACGCCGTCGGCGGTCTCGCTCCGGCCGTGCGCGGTGAGCAGGTGCTGCAGGGCGACGACATCGGCTCCCCTGTTGCCGATGCTCTGCGTCGGTGTGGCAGCCTGCGGGAAGGCATGGGCGGGCGTGCCCGAACCACTCAGGGCAACGGCGACGACGATGAACACCCAGATCCGCCACAGGTGTTGGCCGCGTGAAGTGCGGGCGTCCTTCATGGGGTTTCCCTACTTCCCTGACTGGAGGGCCGACCACGTGGCTGGGCCGGCGTTGCCGTCCGAGGACAGGCCGCGGGAGGACTGGTAGTCGCGCACGGCCTTTTCCGTACCCGCGCCGAAGTCACCGTCGATGCCGACCGTGCGGCCGAGCGCCGCGGTGAGGGCGCGCTGGACCCGCGTCACGGCTTCTCCCGTCGAACCGGCCCGGATGACCGGGGTGGAGCCCCGGGAGAGCAGGACGGTCCAGGTCTTCGGCCCGGTGACGCCATCGGCGGGAAGCCCGCAGCCGGTCTGGAAGGCGGTGACGGCGGCCGTGGTGCCCGCGTCGTACGTGCCGGTGGGTGTGCCCGCGCCCGGGTCGTGTCCGGCGCTCTTGAGCAGGCACTGGGCGGCGCCGACCCGGCCGTCCGTGGAGCCGGACGTCAGGGTCGGATACGCGGTGAAGCTGAGGTTGGTGGTGGCGCAGCCCGCGGGCGACGGAGGCTCGGTGCGGACGTCGAGATAGTTGCGGTCGATGCCGATGGTGACGCCGCCCCAGGTTTCGCTGACGTCACCCGCGTACTGGTGGATACGCGCCTGGTCGGCCCAGAAGGTGGCGGGGACGTAGGTGCCGGTGTCGGTGTCCGCGGCGTTGTTCCACCAGGCGTACCAGATGTGGTCGACGCGGGTGTAGGCGCCGTTGTGGTATTCGGTGGCCGCGTTTTTGATGCCTGACGAGGCACTGGAGTACAGGCCGGAGAGGTAGCCCTTGGCATGCAGCGCATCCGCCCAGCCGGACAGGTAGGACAGGACGGATGCCTTGCACGAGGCGGTGGACGGGTAGCCCTCGATGTCGCTGTAGACAACACTCCCGGCAGGGATGCCGAGTGCCTGTGCTGCCGCCACGGAGGCATCGGCTGCGCCGGCTCCCTGGGAGCGGGCGGTGGCCGGGGTGGTGGACATCTTGTGGCAGAAGGCGGAGCACGGGGCTTGCCTGCCGACGTCGATGGGCATGAGCCGCCATCCCCTGGCGGTCTGGTCCGTCACCCAGTTCGCCGTGAGGTTCGGCTGCCCGCAGGCGCGGCTCGCTCCGCTGATGTAGACGCCGACGGCACGGTAGGGGGAGCCGGCGTACCAGGCGTTCATCGCGGAGGCGGAGGGCGCGCTACAGGCGTCGAAGCCTTTGCCGGCGAAGGTGCCGGGCTGGGGTCCTGCGGCGGCAAGGGGCGCGGCCTCGGCGCGCAGCGGCATGGGGGTTCGCTCCGCGTCTGCGGCAAGGGTCGCGGAGCGAAGGACACGGCGCACGGCTGTTTCCGTGTCGCGCGTGTGGGCCGCCGTGACGAGCACGCCGGCGTCTTCGACGGCGATCTTGATCTCGGCATTGCGGGACACGGCCGCCGGGGCCACTGCGGTGCCGCTGCCCGCGCGGGCCGTGGCGCCGGTGATGCGTTGCGCGGAGGAGGCGTCGAGGGGTTCGACGAGCAGGCCGGCGGTCCGGCCGGCGAGGTGCGCGGGGCAGCGGGTGCCCGAGCCGGGGCGTCCGAGGTAGACCGCGGGGCGGTCGAAACGGATGCAGGCATCACGTTGTTTCGTCAGGTCGACGACCTGCCAGCTGTCCGACACCCGGATCCGGTAGCCGTGGTAACTGACCGTACGGGTACCACCGTTCACCGGATCCGCTCCGGCGGGCGCCACCGTCACCCCGCCCATCAGGGCAAGGAGTGCCGCTGCCACCGGCCACAGGCGTCGGCACCTCACGGAACGTGGTTCCATCAGCGATCTCCTGCCGGTTCACGGAAGTGGTGACCCGTGTCTACCGGGCAGTAGTAGCAGGGTGGTTGCGCAATGGTTGCGGGGCTTGGCATGCTCACATCGGTCACTGGCTGGGCAATCCGGGGGCCACGGCCGCACCTTCCGAACCGTGACCTGGGCGGTGTGATGCGCTACCGAATACTCGGGCGGCTCGAGGTCTTCGACGGCACGCAGTGGACGTCTGTGAACGCGGCGAAACAGCGTGCGGTGCTGGGGCTCCTGCTCGTCAACGCCAATCATTTCGTCTCCGCCGGCGCTCTCATCCACGAGCTGTGGGGCGATCAGGTTCCGGGCTCGGCGGCCAAGTCCCTCCAGGTGTACGTGCACAGACTCCGGAGGGCCTTGGGAACGGCGGAGGGGGCTCTGATCACCCGCTCCGGGGGCTACGAACTCTCCATGAGCCCCGGCGAAACGGACGCCGGAACGTTCGCTGGGCTCGCTGCCGCCGGCCGGGCCGCGCTGGCCGAGGGGCGACCCCAGGAAGCCGTCGGCTCACTGGCCGAAGCCCTGGGGCTGTGGCGCGGGCGGGCGCTCGGTGACGTACTGCCCACGCCGTCGGTGCTGGCCGAGTCCGCACGGCTGGAGGAGTGCCGGCTGACCGCCCGCCAGGCGCTCGCCGAAGCCAAACTCGCCGCGGGCCTGCACGGCGAACTGGCGGCGGAGCTGGGCGCCCTGCTCGCCGAACAGCCCCTGCACGAACCGCTGTGGGCCACGTTGATGATCGCGCTGCACCGCTCGGGTCGCCGCTCGGACGCTCTGCAGGCGTTCGCTTCGGCCCGGCGCCACCTGCGCGACGAACTCGGTGTCGCCCCTGGTGCCGGGTTGCAGCAGGCGCTCAGAACCGTACTCGACGACACCCCACACCGGTCCGGCAAGCCGGTCTGCCAACTGCCGCCCACGGTCCCCGATTTCGTGGGCCGCACGGCGTACCTGAACCAGGTGCTCGGTCTCCTGAACAGCCCGGCATCAGGCGCACCGCGCATCGTTCTCGTCACCGGTGTCGCCGGGGCCGGCAAGAGCTCGTTCGCCGTGCACGCCGCGCATCTGCTGCGCGACTCCTTTCCCGACGGTCAGCTCTACGCCGATCTGCGCACCCCCGCACAGCATCCGGCCGAGCCCGGCGACATCCTCTTCTCCCTGCTGAGATCCCTCGGTGTGAGCGGCGGTGCCATTCCCGACGGGCTCGATGAACGCTCCCGGCGGTACCGCGCGGAACTCGCCGACCGCCGTGTTCTCATCGTTCTCGACAACGCCCATGGCGAACGGCAGTTGCGCCCCCTGCTGCCCGGCACCGACGACAGTGCCCTCCTGGCCACCAGCCGCAGCGGACTCGCAGGCCTGGAAGGTGCGCTCCGCCTCGACCTCGGGCTGCTCCCCGACGACGAGGCGCTCACCCTCCTGGCACGCGCTGTCGGCGACGACCGTACGCGGCGCTCCCCCGCCGCCGCCGCGCGCATCGTGCGTCAGTGCGGGAATCTGCCTCTCGCCCGGCGCATCGTCGGCGCGCGGCTGGCCACCCGCTCCCATCTCTCGGCCGCCCGCATCGCGAACGCGCTCGCCGATGAACGTCACCGACTGGACGAGCTGGTCGCCGGGGACCTTGAGGTCCGGGCCAGCGTCACGCTGAGCTACGCAGCACTCGAACCGAACGCAGAACGCGCCTTCCGGCTGCTCGGCCTACTGTCCGCCCCCACCGTTCCGGGCTGGGTCATCAGCGCACTCCTCGACTGCGGGCCCGCGGACGCCGAACGCGCCCTCGACTCGCTCGTCGACAACCGGCTGCTGGAGGTCGCCACGGCCGACGCCACCGGTGAACCGCGTTTCCGCATGCACAACCTCGTGCAACTGTGCGCACAGGAGCAGGCCGCCGCACACGAGACGCCCGGTGATCGGGCCACCGCACTCGCCCGGGTCTGCGCCGCCTATCTGCCTCTGGCCGAGCGAGCCGACCGAGCGCTCGCCTCCGGCTTCGCCGGCCCCTTGCCGACCCTGATGCCCTCCTGGCAGCCCGCCCGACGCCGACAGCCTGCTGGCGCAGCCACTCGCCTGGCTGACTGCGGAACGGACCACCTTGTGCGCGCTGGTGCGCCAGGCCGAGCCCGGCACCGCATGGCGGCTCGCGGCAGCTCTGGTCGACCACCTCGAGTCGACCGCCCACTTCGACGACTGGCGCGACACCCACGAGACGGCGTTGGCTGCCGCACGCTCGGCGGGTGACCGGCTCGGCGAGGCCGTCATGCAACGAGGGCTCGGTGAACTCAACACCGCGCAGGACCGCTACGCCGAGGCCATCACTTGTTTCCAGTTGTCACGGGCCGCTTACGCCCAGCGCGGGCAGCCGGATCCGGGAGAGGCCGCGGCCGCGGTGGGCCTCGGCGTCCTGCTGCGGCTGCGCGGCCGGTACCGCGAGGCGGCCTGCCATCTGGAACAGGGGATTACAGGTGCGAGGGCGACCGGCAACGAGCGCGCGGAAGCCTACGCCCTGTGCGCGCTCGGCACGGTACATCTGGAGCGCGGCGAGACCGGCGCCGCCCGGGCCGCGTTCGGGCGCTCGCTGACGCTCTCGCGTACCGCCGGCTATCCCACGGGCGAATACTCGGCACAACGCTGCCTCGGCCTCGTCGAACTCGCCGTCGGCCGGCTTGCCGCAGCTCGGGAACGGTTGGAGACGGCCCACCGGATCGCCGCCCGGCAGGGGAATCACGTAGGTGAGGTGCACGTACGTCAATGGCTCGGGCATCTCGCCGACGTGCACGGCGACACGGAACGCGCCGAGGACATCCTGGATGGATGTCTGGCCGCCTACCGGCGCTTCGGTGAACGCTTCGGTGAGGCAATCACCCTGCGCGCGCTGGCCGATCTGCACCTGCACGCGGGGCGTCGCACCGTGGCCATGGATACGGCCCGGCAGTCGCTGGCGATCTGGCGGGAACTCGATTCTCCGTACTGGACCGCACGTACCCTCGACGTACTGGCCGACATCCACGAAGAGGACGGCCCCGGCGAGCGGGCACGCCATGAGGCGACAGCGCTGCGCGCGTCCCTCGGTCTGTCCCCCGACCTGCGCCCGGCCGTCACTCCGTCCCGGCGCCGGCTGGGCGGTCATCTTGCCCGGGTCGCTCACTGAGCGGAGACGTCAGTGCACCGCCCGCTCGGCGAGATGCGCCAGCGCGGCCACGGTCATCGCTTCCATCCCCGCCGGCAGAGCGGTACGTACGTGTGGGGCGAACCGCGGTGAGTGGTTGGGCTCGGGGGCATTGCCCGTGCTTCCCGAGGGAGTTGATCTGCGCGATGCGCAGCCCAGCATCCAGTAGGCGGTGGAGATCCCGCTTCTCCCGTGCACGGAAGTTCCCGCCGCTCCGTAGAGAGGAAAGTCCTCGGTGGCCATGGAGGGAGGGCAGGGGATCACCCGACCGGCTCCGAAGTGGCCCTCGTGCGCGGTTCGTACGATGTCGACGGCAGCCGCATCGGGGGTGTTCACCGGCGAGCGCGCGACAACGCGGATGTCCGGGTTCCGCTCGCAACCGGATGCGGCGCACTCGGCGCGGACCACCCTGTGCACTGCTTCCGTCAGCCGGCCGAGTACGGAATCGGAGAAGCCCCGCAGCGTGAGACCCAGCGTCGCCCGCTCGGAGAGGACGTTGGCGTTCGAGCCCGCATGCAGGTGTCCGACGGTGAGTGAGGCCGGCTCCCCCGGTGCCGTCACCTGGGCGACGACGCCCTGCAGCCGCACCACCGCAGCAGCAGCAGCCACGAGCGGATCCACCGCCAGGTGGGCGGTGGCGGGGTGGCCGCCCCTGCCGTGGATGGTGATCTCCATGGTGGCGCTCGCCGCCATCAGTGCGCCGTTGCCGTGTGCCAGGAGTCCGGCGGGAAACGGTGCCGCGTGTTGTGCGAGCACCACGTCGGGTGTCGCACAACGGGTGTAGAGACCGTCTTCCAGCATGGCCCGCGCACCGCTGAGGGTTTCCTCCGACGGCTGCCCCACGACCATCAGTGTTCCGCGCCAGTGCTGTGCCGCCCGGGCCAACAGACTTGCCGCACCGGCCGCAGCCGCCAGATGGAGGTCGTGACCGCATGCGTGCATCACCGGAATCCGGCCGCCGTCCGCTCCTGCCGCGGTGACCGTGCTGGCGTAGGGCAGGCCGGTTCGCTCCGCGACCGGCAGCGCGTCGAGTTCGGCGCGGAGCATCACGACGGGACCGTCACCGTTGCGCAGCAGACCCACGACTCCGTGGCCCCCGATGCCTCGGGTCACCTCACAGCCCTCGGACCGCAGCCAGTCGCTGAACAGACGGGCGGTCCGTTCCTCGTGTCCGGACAGTTCGGGATGACGGTGCACGTCGAGGTAGAGCATGGTCGCGGTCGGCAGGATGTCCGGCAGTGCCGACAGCACGGGTGCGTGGCCGTGTGGCATCGACTGACCTCATTTCTCCAGGTGCGCAGCGGCCGGGGGTGGCTCGAACGGGTGACAGGGATGTGACAGCGGAACGACAGACGAGGTGACAGCGGCGCCCGATGGGATGGGACTCGTCAAACAACGACCGGCGGCACACCGCAGACCGGTCCGAGCCACATGGAGACAACATGGCACCGAAGAGCGAACTGGCCTCCCTCGCCCAGGAGATCCTGGAGCTCGAGTCCGAGACCTTCGAGATCTCGGACTACTCGGACGAGAGCGAGGTCCTTCTCGCGGGCTCGACCAGCTGCAGCAGCACCAGCACCACCAGCAGCACGACCAGCACCACCAGCTGCAGCGCCTGAGCAACACACTCCGGGTGTGCGGGGCCGGGCAACCGGTCCCGCACACCTCACATCCCCCCACAGCTCTCGCCCGGCAGCCAACGCTGCCGGGCGAGGGTTTTTCCGGCACATCAGGGCTGTGTGGTGCTCTCCCGCCTGACGGAGCCCGTCAGGGGAAGGGGTGCGGCACACGGCGGATCTCCTCGTCGGCGAGGTCCGTGTCCCGCCACCTCGCCCGGCGGAACGCGGAGCGCAACCGCGGTGTCCGCAGGGCGCGTTGCCGTGCCCACCCGAAGTCGATGGGAAGCAGGCCGGGCACCATCGTGCAGACCGTGCGCAGGCCCATGCGCTCCTGCTCCGGGCTCGTCTGGTCCACGACGATGACGTCGAACCCCGCGTCCACCAGGGCGTCTCGGCAGTACATGACGTCGTCCAGCAGATCCGGACGCCGGACGACACCTCGGTCCGCGCTCCGGTCTCCGTAGAGCTCCTCGACCGTCAGCGCCCGCCCCGGTTCGAGGTACTCCCGTGCGTGCTCGGCCATCTGCGGCAGTCCGAAGAGCCGGGGATGGTCGCTCAGATTCCGCACCAGGGAGAAGTCCTCCGACATCGCTTCCAGGGACTCGCGCTGCTCCCGCACCTGCCCCGGAAGATGCGGCAGGTAGGTGAGGACCTCGGACAGCGCGGCGTCGACGGCGAGTTCGGGTTCGAGAGCGGATCCGGCTGCGAAGGAGAGGGTGCCCAGAGCGCCGTCACGACGGGATGCGAGAGCGGTGACGACCGGTACGGGGAGGTCTATGCGGTTGTCGAAGACGTGGATGTCATAGCCGAGCAGTGCCGCGCGGTCCACCATGCCGCGGATGACGACGCTGTCGAGCGACCCCAGGTCGACCCGCGGCAGAAGGGCTCTCCCGTACCAGGCAAGCAGGAACGCGTCCCGCTCGATGAGTTCGAGAAGGCCGTGCAGGACCGCCTCTTCCAGGCAGCTGCCGATGGCACAGCCGTTGGAACACTCGAAGACGAAGTTGTCGGCGGCCAGTCCGGCGCTGTAGTGGGCCAGTCGTGCGGGGACAAGGATCGGCCGGTCGTCCCGCAGTGAATAGCCCTGGACCCAGGGGATGGCGATCGCGGGGTCGAAGGGACTGACCATCGGATCGTTCCGGTAGGTCTCCTCGCTGTAGTCCCCGCAGTCACGCGGGTCCAGGGCCGCGCCCGCCAGGTTGTCGTAGGAGTCGACCAGAAGGGGGCCTCTGCGGCGACGGTGGGTCCCGGAGTACCGCTCGAGGCCCTCGAGAAAGGCCAGGCCCCGGCTGGTGGCGAAGGAGTTCGCCTGGCCGCTCCACGTCACGTCGGACAGGCCGGCGTAGCCGCGGACGAACACACTGCCGGCGACCGGCGAGGTGGTCGGTGAGGTCACATTGATCCAGGTGCCGGCACCGAGCGCGCCGCAGACCGGGTTGGCCAGCGCGCCGCTGGGCAGGTCGTAGGCGTTCACCGGACGCAGCCGGTAGCCGCCTTCTGCGGGTCTGGGCCGCGGGCGCAGGACCAGGTCGGCCTCTCCCCCCGCCGGGTGGACAGGTGCGCAGGCAGGGCACAGCGGTTCGGGCAGGAGGGGGAAGGTCTGAACGCGCAACGTCTCCAAGTCGATACGGGAGACACGGGGCAGTCCGGCGTCCCCCCGGTCTCCCCCGGCTGCGCACTCGTCTGCGGACCGAACGGGACGCAGGACGAGTGCCTCGTACAGTTCCCAGATCCCGTCGAGCACGTAGGCAGGGAACAGCGGCCAACCGGTGGGCAGGTCGCCGTGCCGCCGACCCGGTTGCTGTTCCCCGGGGTTCTGCGGTGCCGCGCGGCGGGGCAGGCTCCCCGACTCCAGGGCATCGCGCTCGGAACGGGAGCGCAGCCGCTGCCAGCGCATGGCGAGACACTGGCCGCAGGCCGGTGCCTCCTTCGCGCCCCAGGGTCCGATGAGCACGGCCTGAGCCGTGAGATGAACGTCGGCCCCCTGGCGGAACCGGATGTCTTCGTGGGCCGACACGTCGAGCGCGTCGCAGGCGCCCAGCGCGGCGACCCGAGGTGGCGACGTACCGGGTCCTGGCAGGGTCGAGGCCGAGAATCGGTCCGTCAGAGAGCGTTGCAGGGTACTGACCGCGTTCTGCAGCGGAGTCGTCCCAGCGGCAGCCGTGGGCGGCGAACCGGGCGAGCGGGTCGGGGAAGCCATGTTCATGTGGAGTTGCTCCAGCGGAAGGTCTTGGCCGCGATCAGGGAGAAGACGGCGCCGAAGAGGAGGAGAACGCCGCACGACACGGCGATGTCCCCTGGGCCTCCACCGCCGGTCAGCGATCCCCGCACGGCATCGTTCATATGGCGCAGCGGCAGGACGTTGGACGACGCCCGCACCCAGGAGGGCAGAAGGTTCAGGGGCAGAAACGACCCGGAGAGGAAGGCCATCGGAACCATCAGGCAGTTGGCCACCGCGGCGACCGCTTCCGGTGTGTTCGCCAGCGAGCCGATCACCGCGCCGACGGCCAGGAAGACGGTGACACCCAGCGTCATCGCCGGGAGCAGGAGGAGCCAGGGCCCGTCGATGCGCAGACCGAGCGCGAGGGCAGCCGCGAGGGTGAGCACGGTCTGCCAGCCGGCGATCTGGAGCGCCACGGTGTAGCGGGCGGCCAGGACGGAACGCAGCGGTGTCGGCGACATCCTGATGAGACGCAGCAGATCGTTGTTGCGCCACTGCATGAGCGTGAAACCCACCCCGAACACCGCGGCATTGGCCACACCCCAGGACAGAACTCCTGCGGCAATGTTGTCGATGTACGCTCCGCCACCGTCCGGCACCCGCTGCCCCCGGTACAGCAGTCCGAAGATGCACAGAAAGACCAGAGGGAAGACGAAGGTGAAGAAGCGGGCGGTCCAGTCGCGGGAGGCGGCCCGGGAGGTCGCCCGGGTCAGCACGGAGTAGGCGCTCACGAATCGCTCCTCGTTCCGGTCAGGTTCAGGTAGACGTCTTCGAGGGTGGTGGTTCGGGTTCGGACGCCGTCCAGCCCGGCGATCTCCCCGATGGCCACAAGAACCGGGCCCGGACTGCGGGTTCTGAGCACGACAGCGCTGCCTTCGACACTCACTTCGTCGACGTTCGCGATGGTGCGGGCATGTTCCACGGCAAGGCGTTCCGCCGGCACGAGAAGACTCGTGGCACCGCCGTGCTCGCCCACCAGATCGTGCGGCGCGCCGAGGGCCACGAGGGAACCGTCCGCGACAACGGCCACCCGGTCGCACAGGGCTTCGGCCTCCTCCAGGTGATGCGTGGTGTAGACGATGGTGTGCCCCATGGCCTTGAGATAGCGCAGCGTGTCCCACAGGGCGCGCCGTGCCTGTGGGTCCAGCGCAGCGGTCGGTTCGTCCAGGAAGACGAGCTCCGGGCGGTGCACGAGGGCCGATGCGATGGCAAGGCGCTGGCGCTGGCCGCCGGAGAGATCCTCGACCCGCTCCCCGGCCTTGCCCTCCAGACCGACCAGGGCCAGGGCATCGTCGGCGGCACGCGCGTCGAGGCCGTAGAGCCCTGCCACGGTGGTCAGGTGCTCCCGTGCCGTCAGCCGGGGAAAGAAGGCGGACTTCTGTGTCTGCACCCCCAGTTGCGGCAGGAGCACCGGGTCGCGGGGCCATGGGCGGCGGCCGAGTACCGAAACGGTCCCGGAGTCCTGCTTCCGCAGTCCTTCCATGATCTCCACGAGAGTGGTTTTCCCCGCCCCGTTGGGGCCGAGGATGCCGAAGAACTCTCCGCGTTCGACCACGAGCGACACCCGGTCGAGGGCTTGCACCTTGCCGTACCGTTTGCTGACGCCGTCGAGCCTGAGTGCCGGCCCCGAAGTCGTGTTCACTGCGCTCACCTCATCCATTCGCTCTGTTCCTGTTGGGTACTGGGTTCACCCGGGATCTGCCGTCCCTGCCTGCGGCCGTGCGGCGGTCGCCGCAACCATCAGCGCCAGCAGTGCCGCCGGGACGACGGTGGCGAGCACACCGAACCGTTCGGTCAGAAGGTGCCTGCTCACCAGCACGATCCCGGCGCAGAGTCCGGCCACCAGAAGTGCGGAACCTGCCGCGTAGCCCAGGAAGGCCCTCCGCGCGTTGCGTGGATAGGCGGCGAGGGCGGTCGGCGAGCTGCCTCGCCGGCGTATCAGGAGCGTCAGGTACTTCCGGCTCTCGGCCGCGTATTCCGACATGCCCAGGACGTGGCTGAGAATCTGGTAGCCGTCCAGTGGCGGGAGCGGAATCAGGTTCGACAGAGCCAGCACGCTGCCGGCCAGCAGCAGGGCTGCCATGACGTCACGCACGGGATGGCCGTCGGGCAGGAGCAGGAGGAGCACGCAGGCGGGCACGAGGAAGAGGAGATTCGCCACGGCTCCGGCGGCGGCCGTCGCCACGCGATGGCGTCGGCTCGACAGGTACATGTAGTTCTCGACCTTGCAGTACATGACGACCATGGGCAGTCGCCAGCGCAGTCCGATCTCGGAGACGGCACCGCCGTACCAGCGCGCCACCACCCCGTGAGCGAGTTCGTGCAGCGCGAGGCTCACCCACAACAGGAGCGCCACGGCAGCGGCGGCGGGCAGATGCGTCCCGGCCCGCAGGCCCTCCCGGCCCAGTTGCTCCCACTGCAGCGCGATGCCGGCCTCCATGGCAGTGACCGTCGCCAGCGCGGGAACGAGGAAGAGCGGCCGGCGAGCGAAGCGGGTCAACCGGTGGATGCGGTCGAGGAAGTCCGCCGGGTCGGCGACGAGACGCAGAGTGCCGCGCATCACGGTGTTCCGTCGCTGTGCGTCGCCCCGTGCCCCGGTGGGGCTCACACGGACCGCGTCCCGGGGCAGCTGCGGGCGCGATCCGGTCAGAAGACCCCTGCTGTGGAGCAGTCCGAGCATCCGGTGCCAGTGACTCTGGGAAAGGGCACGGCCGAACTCCCTTGCGTACGCCTCCTCGATCTCCTCCAGGCTTCTCGTGCCGTCCAGTCGTGCGATGAGGAAGTGTTCCTTCACCCCGACGTGGAAGGCCCGCCCACTGTCGGGGTCCTTGAGCAGATGCACGCGGGCCGGGCCCCGCTGCAGAACCGGGCTGATCAGGATCTCCGGCCGCAGCGCCGGCGGTCGCGGCGCGGACTGTGCGGGCTCACCCATCGGTGCCGCCGTCGGTACCCGGCTCCTGCAGGGTCTCTCTCAGGGACCGCGCCAGGATGTGGGCGAGATAGGCCTCGTCGCGGATCGTGACATGCAGCCGGTTGTTCGTCATGTGCATGTACGGGGACAGCAGGCGTGGCAGAGCAGCGCCCGGGTCGGTGATCCTGCCTCCCGGCGCGTCGTCGCGCGAGGCGAAGACGAGGTCACCGCGCAGCGCGAGAGCCGTGGCACGCTCACGCAGTTCGGCGCAGTGTGCGGCCCAGGTGCGCAGGAACGGCGGCAGGGTGTCGGTCGTTCCGTGCTCCACGCACGTACGGACAGCCGTGAAACGCCGGCGCAGCTGGTCCGCCATGCGGTCGTAGGTGCGGTCGTACTCGACCGTCCCGATGTAGCCGGTGTCCGGGAACGCCTGATGCCAGAAGGTGTAGTAGCGGTCCAGGTATTCGGCCAGTGCCTCCGCGGTGTCCATGAACGTGGCGGCCATGACCATCATGAGTTGGGACGCCGTGCCGAGCAGGACGGTACGCAGATGCAGGTTCTTCGTCCGGAGAGCCTCGATGACCAGATCGCTGGAGTGGCGGAAATGCCATTCCGCGAGCTCGATCCCGGCCGCGCCGCCGTACTTGTCGTACTCGGGCTCGTAGACCTCACGGTGGCATGTGTTGTTGGGACGCAGCTCCATCCGGCCGTCCGGGCCGAGGAACCGGGGACGCTCGTCCTCGGGGATCTCCAGGTCGAACAGGGTGTTGTACAGCTCGTTGAGAAAGCCGGGGCCGACCTCGTACAGCGCGGGGCGCGTCCGGAGAAAGTGCTCGATGGCCCGCTCCGCACGTTCGCGGACCTCCGGCACGTCCCTCACGCTGGCCGGGCGGAGCCGCAGTCGCACATGCGGCCCCTGCAGCCAGTAGTTGATGAAGAAGTAGCCGGTCACGACCCGGTCGGCGGTCAGCTCCTGGACGAGCGGCCTGACGCACTGCAGGAGCAGGGGCTGAGGGTTGGCGGCATAGAAGATGTGGAAGGCCTGCCAGGGGCCGGGTTCGCCCGCACGCAGGATCGGTGCCTCACGCATTGCTGTCATGTCAGGGGTGTCCGAGGTCATCTCAGTGGTTTCCGGCTCGTGAAGGTCTCGACGGCTGTCTCGGCCACGTGATGGCCGCGTGCCGAGCGGGCGGGCAGGTCGTCCTCGTCCGGCAACATCTCCCGCAGGACCACGACGGCTTCCGGTTCCTTGGCCAGACCGGCGAAGGCACTCAGGGACAAGGGGCTGTCGAAGTCGACGTACTGCGGCTTGGACGCTCCGCCGGCCGCGACGGAATGAAACGCGGCGAACACCCGGCGGGGAATCCGGTGCAGGCGGCGCCAGCGGTGCCACGCCAGGAAGGCCTCGTCCTCCGACGCGTGCGATGACGGCAGGGGCAGGTCGCCGACGCGGGTCTGCCAGCTGCGTCGGCTCAGGACGATCGGTCCATGACGCACCCTCGGCCGGAAGGTGACGCCCTGGCGGGGAGCCCCCTCCGGTATGCCGTCCCAGGGATCCCACTTCGCGCGGGAGGTGGGCGACAGGAGCAGGAGCGTGCGCGGGATCTCGGGCAGGGCGATGGGCACCAGGTAGCCGAAGTACAGGGGCACGACGGCCAGTCCGAGCCGCTTCGACCGCAGGACGAGGCGGTCCTCCCCCTCCTCGTGCTCCAGATAGAGGTCGTCGAGGCGGATGCGGTACTCCTCGGGGAGCGAACTCGTCTCCCCGGGGCAGACGATCTCGTAGTCGGCAAGCCGTCCGTGCAGGTTGAGGTTGCTGCTGACCGGCCCTCCGGTCAGCTCGGCGAATACGGTGTCCTCCGGCTGGAGTCGGCGGACCGTGTCCCGCAGTTCGTCGCTGAGACCTCGCCCGGCAGCTGCTTGCCCGTGGCCCGCCTCCTCGCGTGCGGAGAAGCAGTGGGTGAAGCGGCTGAAGGGGAACGACATCGCCCCGAAGGACTGGTTCAGCACCAGCAGGGGTTCACCGCTCTCCGCGGCAGGCTGCAGAAAATGCGTCTGGGCCGTGAACGCGGCGTCCTCCGTTTCCAGTTCCTCCGCAACGGCGGTCAGCAGGCTCTCGCCGATGTGCAGTTCATCCGCGCTCGCGTCCCGCCCTTCCCACAGCCGGAGCATGCCCTCGACGAAGCGTCTGCGGGCTCGGTCCACAGCGCCGATACGGGACAGGCCCAGCCAGTTCTCCTCCGGGACGTACTCGCCGTCGTCGTCGAACCGTTTCCGGCGCGAGACGACCGTGAGGTACTGGTCGAAGAAGTCCTCGTGGAAGTCGTGGACGAGCTTCAGCAGGTCGTCGCAGCGCCCGCCACGGCCGTAGCGGGCGACGAAGAACCCGGTGAACGTGATCCTCTGCGGCAGGGTCAGGTCGAAAGCGGGCATGACCTGCTCCAGGCGTCGCAGCGGTTCCGCGACATCCGTGTCCCAGAAACCACCGTCCATGGGCACCGGTTCGTCGCCGACGCGCACGTCCTCGTACAGGAGGGTCTGCGGGAGCGTGACGCCTCCGTCCCCCGCCGCTTCCAGAGCGGCGGCGAGGCCGCCTCGCAGCTCCGTCAGCAGCTGTCGGCGGGTGCCGGTGTCGGCCGACGCATAGCGGTCGATGCAGGCGATCGGGCCGTCGAGCGCGGCCGCCGCCTCCCGGGACCAGGGCCGGTCCAACGCAGCGAGAGCGGCACGGAACGACCGCAGCGGGTCCGGGCTGTGGACGTCGGTGTGCAGCGTGGGCACCTGCATCATGCCGAGGTCCAGCAAGGTGGCCAGGTAGCGCGCGCACTCCTGCGGGCCCGCTCCCGTGTCGGCGTCCAGCCAGTCGACGAGTTCCTGGTGGCGCATCGTGCCGCGATCCTCGAACAGCGCGAGCATCCGCTCGAGCGTGCCGCTGCGGCGCAGGTAGAAGAGCTGGTCGCGGACGGCATCGAAGGTGACCGCCGCCGTGTCGTCTCCGGCCGCCACCCAGCGGCGTACGTACCGGACCCGATCGTCGTCCCGGACCCAGCCGGACGCCGGAGCGAGCGGCAGGTCCACACGGCGGGCCGGATCCGCGACGATCCGCTCGGCGAGGCGGCCGAGGACCACGGTGTTGAGCCTCGGGTGGCTCGACCAGGAATCCGGCAGCGTCAGGCCGGCACCGTCGCGCGCGGCCTCGGCCTCGGCCTCGGCTTCAGGGCGGAACTCGCCGAGCGCCACACCGGTGAAGGTGCTGAACGGACTGGTCTTGCACGCGGTGCGGTACAGGTAGGCCAGCAGGGAACGCTCGATCTTCCGTGCCCGCTTGTCCGGGCGCGCGGGGTCGGTGCGTACGAAGCGGTCGAGCTGGGCCTCCAGTGTCGGGGAGGCGAGCAGCAGGCCGAGCCGCAGTCTCTCCTCTCCCGCCAGCTCACGCAGCGCGGCCCGAGTCGCCGGCAGTTCACGGTCGAGCAGGTACCGGCCCTCCGCGGCCAACTCGTCCAGCGCGCGCCGCGCATCGAACCAGGCCGCCACCTCCTCGCAGGCACGGGTGCTCATCGGGGCGAGGAGCGCCAGGTCGCCGTCCGGTGCGAGAGGCATCCGGTTGTTGAACAGGTCCCGTCGCAGCCGCAGCAGGGTGCGTCGCGCCCCGTCGTCGGGATGGTCCTTGACCAGCGGGTGCAGCAGATCGCTGAGGGCCGCGCCGGCCGCGGTCAGCCGTTGTTCCTCGTCGAGCACCAGGTCCGCCCAGCGGCAGCTGTCGGGACAGCGCAGCGCATGCACGGTCTCGACGGGCAGACCCGCCAGGCGCAGCATCGCGCGGCGGGACAGCGCCCAGGAATCACCACGGCGGGACGTGGTGGCCCGCTCGGGGGCCGCGTAGGACATCTCGCGTGTCACCGTTCCTCTTCGGGTCATCGGCTCAGGCGATCTCGTGCCGGACATCGGCCACGAGTGGGCTCTCCCGGCCGACCATCGTGATCAGCAGGGGGGCCTCCCCCGAGCCGGAGAGTTCCAGCTCCTCGATGTAGGAGCAGTTGTCGAAGCCCAGGGCCACGCCGCCGCCCAGCCCCAGCGCGGCCGCGACGGTGTAGAGGGTCTGTGCGAACCCTCCGATCGTGCCGTTGACCAGCCGGTATCCGCGGTCGCCGACGGCATCGAGCACGGCTTCGGCGCGGATGGTGGGCACGATGACGGCGCCTGCCTGCTCCAGGTTGTAGTTGGAGAGGAAGTAGTTGCGCTGGAGGAAGTCGCCCGAGTTCCCGGGGCGGACCAGATGGAGGGAGTGGTCCACCGCGTCATGGGCGTACACGCCCGGTTCGACGTCACGTACATGGTTGACGAAGGCGTACACGTTGAGCAGGTCCGGGCCCGTGGTGCCGGTCGCGTCGCTGTCCAGCGAGACCGAGGACAGCGCGGACAGCACCGTGGAGAGCTCGTCCACGGTCATCGGCCGGCGTGCGTCGAACCGTCCGAAGCTGCTGCGCCGTTCCCGCAGGGCCTGCCGTACATCCATGCCGAGCGGCAGCGGAGGGGGCAGCGGCCGGCTTCCTCTTCCCGGATTCGGGCGCGCAACGGCCGCCTTGGCGAGGGTGGCAGTGGCCGGCCGTTCCGTGGCGGTGTCGAGAGTTGCCTCGTGCATCCGCTGTACGACGGGGAACTGCCGGGTGGTGCGGGAGCGTTCCTGGTCCTGGTACTGGACTCCGGTGGGACCGCGACGTTCCTGCGTGGACAGCGCCCGCCCTTCGGTGACGGAGAGCGACGGGGGTACGGCTCCACCGGGCTCGCCGTCCTCCCAGGTGAGCGGGATGACCGCGAAGACCCCTTCTTCTCCTTCGGGCAGGCCGAGCAGCCGGCCGATCTCGTGCTCGTCGAACCACAGCGTGGGCTCGACGCGCAGGCCGCGTGCCCTGGCCCACAGACGCCAGGTCTGCACCAGAGCACCGACGTCCATGCTGACGACGTGGTAACAGAAGCTGTTGTACTTGAAGGAGTTGGTCCAGTACTTCACGCCCAGGACCAGGAACTGATCCGTGTTCTGTGCTGCTTCCAGGCCGCACAGCGCTTCCCGCACCGTGCCGGACACGTCCCCGGTCAGCAGCCTCTCCATGCTGTGGTGCGTCGTCGAATAGTGGTGGACCCCTGGCGTGGCCGGCCCGTTCGGTCCCGAGACCCAGTAGGTGCTGACGGGGTACAGGGCACCGCCCGACGCCGTCCCCCGGGACCAGTTGGCCTCGGTGTAGAACGGCAGGGCGGGCAGGTCGGAATTGCTCTGGACGCCGAGGCGCCGGCCCGTCAGCCCGTACGAATGCAGCAGCATGTCCGACAGGAGCGGCAGGGTGAAGCGTCCTTCCCCGGCACTCGTCGGCGGATGGAGGCCCTGCTCCAGGCTCGCGCCGGTGAGGGGCCCGGCGTCCGGCAGGGGCAGGCGGTCCACACCCGGGTAGAACTTGCCCTTGCGCGGGCGGTCGGACCAGTCCGGTTCGAACCGGGCGGGTTCCATGGGGACTCTGCTGCGCTGCAGGACAGCGGACAGGTAGTCATGAGCGAATCCCATGACGTCCTCCTTTCTCGTACGGGAGCGGTGCGCGGGTCTCACGGGCGCTTCTCGGCTCAGGGGAAGGGGTGCGGTGCGGGGTTGATGTCTGCGGGGAGGAGGTCGTGGTGGCGCAGCCCTGCCTTGCGCAGAGCCGTCCTCATGCGCGGCATGTGCGGAGCACGCTGCCGAAGGTGACCGAAGTCGATCGGTATCAGGCCCGGCACGATCACGCTCACGGTGTGCAGTCCGATGTCCCGCTGCTCGGGCAGCGTCTGGTCGACCGCCACGACGTCGAAACCGGCTCCTGCCACCCAGTCCAGGCACTGCCTCAGGTCGTCGCGGAGGTCGCTGGAGACCTGCGGGACGGATCCGTCGCCGTAAAGGTCCGCCATGGACCGACGCACCGGAGGCGGACCACCGGGTCGGCCCAGCAGGAAGTCTGCGTGGCGCGCCATCTCCGGGAGCCCGTAGAGCAGCGGATGGTCGTGCAGCTGCCGGACTTCGTCGAAGTTCGCCGCCATGCGGCGCAGTTGCCGTTCCCTGCGCCGGGTCCTGTCGGCCAGGTTCACCGCGTCGGTGGCGATCTCGCACAGGGCCGAGTCGAGCGCGGACTCGGGATCGAGGCCCGCGCCCGCTCCGAAGCACAGGGCGCCCGTGCCCCCGTCCCGGCGGACGGCGACCGCCGTCACCACGGGGACCGGGAAGGTGATGCGGGTGTCGAAGAAGCGGGCTTCGTAGCCGTACAGGGCGAGCCGGTCGACCATCTGGCGGGTAGCCGGCCGTGTGCTGCTCCGTGCATCGATCTCGGCGAGGCCCGCACGGCCGTACCAGGAGAGAAGGAACGCGTCGCGTTCGATGATCTCCATGAGCCCGAAGTAGACGGCTTCCTCGTAACTTCCGCCGGAGGCACAGCCGTTGGAGCTCTCCTGCACGAACCGGTGCCGTACGCCGCCCGGTGCGTGGTAGTAGGTCAGCACTTCCGGTACGAGCACGGGCTGTTCGTCCCGGAGGGACCATCCCCAGACCCAGGGGATCTCCTTGCCGGGCGAGAAGGGCTCGACCTCCGGGGTGTCGCGGTAGAAGGCGTCCGCATACAGGCCGCATTCCCGCGGGTCCAGCCGCGGTTGGTCGGCCAGGGCGTCCCATGACGAATGCACGGTGGTCCGTTTGGCCCGCGCCCGCATCCCGGCGGCGCGTTCCAGGCCTTCCAGGACCCCGATCCGCGTGCTGCGCCCGAAGGTTTCGGCATGCCCGCCCCAGAAGGTCTCCCGCAGGTAGGAACCCGACCGCAGGGTGAAGCAGCCCACGGTGGCCGAGGTCGTCCTGGACGCGACATCGTGGACGACGGACGGGCCGAGAGCTCCGCACACAGGATTGGCGAAGGCGTTCACGTCCAGCTCGTACGCGTCGATGCTCCGCACCCGGAACGACCCGGGAGCGTACTTGGGTGCCGGCCGAAGAACGACGCGTGCTCCGTCGGCGGTGTCCGGGACGCTCCGGCCGCAGCACGGGCACTCCGGGTCGGGTACCAGCGGCCGGCTGCGCACGGTCAGGTGTTCCAGATCGACCACCCACACTTCGGGGAAGCGGTGACCCCCGTCCGCGCGGACGGACGGAGCCGTCGCCGGCTGCTCGACTCCCCCTGTCGCCCCTCGGCCCCCATGGGCCGCGATGAGCGCGGCCAGGGTGTCGGCCACGAACGGGAGGAGGTACGGGGATGTGCCCGCGGCAGAGGTGCCACCGCCCACTTCCAGAGCCTCCCGCAGGGAGAACGAACGCACCGCCTGCCAACGGCGGGCCAGACAGCGCGCACAGCCGGCACTGCCGGTTCCGGGCCCGGTGAAGGGTCCGATCAGTGCGTGATGTCCGTACAACTGAACGGGCACACGCGGCTCGTCGGCGGTCTCGTCACCCGGGGCGGCGAGCTCGTCCCGCATCCCGAGGAGAGACAGCACTGCCGTGTCCGGCGCGAGTCCGAGTGCCGTCAGGCTCCTTCCGAGCAGCGCTGCCGTGCCCGGCCAGGGGTCCGGGGTGTGGCGGGAACCGCCAGGCGAGGGGTTCTGGGCCGTCGCCGGACGGAGTGCAGCTCCGGGCTGTGGGTCAGTTCGCACGGCCCGCCTCGTCGCCCAGGAGGACACGCACACTGCTGATGTGACACGTCAGCAGATCGGCAGGTGCGGTCGGGACGAGCCAGGCGCCGCGGTCACGCGCCCGCAGCATGCTCAGGGCCTTGTGCCACGAACCGTCGTCCGAGGTGACCGGTTCCCGCTCCCCGGCGGGCCGGACGGTGCCCGCGTCGAAGGCGGTGAACAAGGGGTCGCCGGTGTCGACCTGCTCGCCGTCGGGCAGTTCGCGGGCCAGCTGCACCGAACCCAGCAGATCGCGGACCGCATCGATCGCCGCCGCGTGCAGAGAGAAGTCCGCCCCGAGCGACCAGATCCAACGGCCGCCCTCGGCACCCTTGGCGCGGGCCAGCAGGACATGGGCCGAGGAGTACTCCGCCTCGCCCAGGTCCAGCAGCTCCACCTCGACGTCCAGGTTGCGGGCCGTCCTGCTCAGGAAGGTGAGTTCAGGATCGGCGTCGGTGGGACGGAAGGCGACCCGGTGCACTCCGGAGGCGTCGCGGACGGCTCGGAGCAAGGCGTCGTAGGACAGGGCCGAGAGGAGAGCGCGGCGAGCGGCAGCAGCGGGTGAGGTTCCGGCGCCCGTCCCCGCACGCGTCGGGGTGAACACCCGGTCGACGTTGTGCGGGCCGAAGGGATGGACGGCGGCCGTGGGTACCAGTGCCCGCTCCCCGGTGAGGAGCGAGGTCGCCGCGGTCCAGCCGGCCGGACGGGACACGCCGGACGCGTCGGGGCTCTGTACGAGGGCAAGGGTTGCGGCGTCGACCCGGGGCAGGTTCCGCGCGTCGTGCGGCAGAGCCCCGGACCACTCGGCCGGACCCGGCACGACGTGGTCGGCGTACAGCTCGGCCGCCGCGAGCAGCGCTCGCATCCGGGCGCCGGCAACATGATGGACGTCGAAGGCGGCGACCCGGCGGGAGGCCCCGTGCCCGACCGCGAGACGAAGCGTGCTGATCTTGAGGGGAGTCTGCGTCAGCGACTCGTCGTCGAACGAACGGAACACCCCGGCCGTCGGCTGCACCAGCGCGGAACGAGCGTTCAGCTCCTCCATCACCCGTTCCGCCGCGCTCCCTTCCTCGCCCGGCTCCGGCGCGGCTGTTGCCTCTTCGCCCGAGGACAGGGCTTCCGGTGCCCACACGGACGTCTCGTCCGACCCGCGGGCAGTGGAGCAGAAGGGGCAGCGAGGATGCGGCAGCAGCGGCTCCGACACCACGTCCAGGGACGCCATGTCCTGGATGAGGATCCGTCCGTCTGTCTCCGTCCTGAGTGCGCCGGTGGACGCACGGAAGACCTCGTAACCCAGGAGGTTGCCGATCATGGCGGCGAGCGGACCGGTCGGCGCTCCCTCCCCCTGACCCGCGTCCCCGCCCAGGCAGACACTGCTCCACACGTCCGCCGCTTCCCCCGCCCCGCCGTTGCCGCCGAGGCGAAGCAGCGCACACGCCCAACACCCGGTGGTGTCCGGGCGCATGGCGGGACCGACCACCACACGGGAACCGAAGGTCCAGGCGGGCAGCAGCGTCCTGCCCTGGGGAACTCCGCCTTCCACGAGGTCATGGATCCGGCGCGTCCCGGAGGCTCCGCCGGTCACCACCACGGTGTCGTAGCCGTCGAGATCCGCCCAGCCCACGGGGCGGCTGCCGGTGATGATCGGCCGCACCTCGGCGGAGCAGCCGTCGACGGTCAGGTTCCGGGCCTCGTCTGCCGCCTCGGCGAATCGGCTCTCCACCGTGCCGGTGTCCGGGAACACCCCGACCGTCGCACAACCGTTGCGCACAAGACTCAGAGCGCACCAACGCGCCACGGGATCGTCGCCGAGCACCGCGACAGCGGTGTTGCGGAACCGATGGAACCGTCGGTGCGCGCCGTCCTTGTAGTGGTCGATGTACGCGATCTGCGCTGCGAAGCGGCTCACGACCGCGGGCTCCAGGTCCACGGGCTTGCGGTCGCCGGGCGGCACGTCACGGGCGAACCCGTGCTCGTAGAGCGTGTTGACCAGCCGGGCCACCATCCCGCGGCGGTCCTCGGGAAGACCGTTGCAGATGTCGGCCACCCGGTTCTCCCCGTTCAGATGGGGCACGATCAGCGAGGTGAACCTGTAGGCGGAGGCGGCCTGAAGATGGAAGCCACCCTGGGCGTTGTGGAAGAGGACGCCACGGGGCGTCTCGGTGTAGAGGACGTCACGTTGGATCCGCGGCCGGGTCTCGGCGACCGCGTCGTATGTTGCAGCCATTGCTGGTCACACTTCTCTCGAGAGCGGCATCGATCCGCTGGGGTTCAAGGGCGGTGCCTGGTGGACGGGCCAGGCGCGGGCCGGCGCGCTCACCGCGGCGGCTGATGTTCTTTCTCCCGCCGCCGACGCGGCGGTGCCGTTCCCCTCACCGGCGTAGGAACGCAGCAGGCCGTGCAGGGTGTACCGGCAGGGCCCGCCTTCGATCAGCCCGTTCCCGGCAAGGTGCTCGAGCACCGCCGAAGCCGTCAGCTCGGCGACGCCCAGCAGCGATGCGCAGTCCGCGGGCGAGAACGTGGGCCGGGACGACCGGGCGATCAGCCGGAACCGGTCCGCGGACCAGCGATCGATCTGCTCCAGCGCGCCGTCGAGGACTTCACGCAGCGATGGCGCGGTGTCGTCGGACAGCGAGAGCCGGGAGACCGGGTCCTCCCGGAGCCAGTCGGTGTACTCCTCGATCGGCAGACCCGGCCGGGCGAGCAGGTGTGCCGCGGCAATGCGCAGGGCGAGCGGGTAGTGGTCGCAGACCTGCGTCAGTGCCCGTACGGCGGTCTGCCGGGCGTCGACACGCTCCGGGCCGATGAGCGTGTCCACCATGGCCACGGAGTCCGTCTCCGTGAGGGTACCCAGACGGTGCACCGAGCAGCCGTGTCCCGCCGTCAGTCCCGCGAGCCGCACGCGGGTTGTCACCAGCACGGCGCTGCCGGGTTCGGCCGGAAGGAAAGGCAGCACCTGCTCGGTGCTCACCACTCCGTCCAGGAGGAGCAGGGTGCCCGCGGGCACCCCGGAGGCAGAGGTGCGGTTCTCCTCGCGGTGCGGCTCCCGGCCGGCCGCGTCGGCCAGGGCGTGCTGCCAGGCTGCGGTCGCCTCGTCCGGCGTCAGCGGTCCCTTCCGGTCCATGCGCAACTGCAGTCGGCCGCCGGGAAAGGAGTCACGGACCAGATGTGCCGCGTGAAGCGCGAGCGCGGTCTTCCCGATACCGGGCCCCCCGCACAGCACGACGACGGGCGGGCCGGACTGGCGGGCCGTCAGTTCCGCTGCCACGGAGAGGCTCTCGGCCTTGCGTCCCCGGAAGTGAGGCACCGGCGGCGGTGTCACCACATGTGGGCCTCCGCCGCGCTTCGGGCCGGCGCCGGTCCGCACCACGGGCCGGAGCGGCCCGGCCACAGACGGCCCGAGGCCGTCCCCACGGAGGATGGCCAGTTCCAGCTGCTGCAGCCGCAGACCCGGGTCGACACCCAGTTCGTCTCTCAGATACTCCTTGACCCTCCGGTACTCGCTCAGCGCGTCCGCCTGTCTTCCGCAGCGACGCAGGGCCTCGATGAGCTGCTCCCAGAAGCGTTCACGGCCGGGCTGGGAACGCGTCACGGCCCGGAGGTCGGGCAGCACCTCGAGGCAGTGTCCTTGGGCCAGTTCGAGATCGGCGAGCTGCTCGACGACGGACAACCGCTCCTCGTCGAGCTGTGGCACTTCGTCCCGGTGCAGGGCCTCCGAGGGGACATTGGCCAGGAGGGGGCCGCGCCACAGCGACAGGGCCTCCCGCAGCAGACCGGCCCCCGACTGTGGAGTGTCGGCGGTCCGGGAGGCGTGGACCAGGGAGCGGAACCGCAGGAGATCCAGGCTCTCCGGCACTGCGGTGATGCGATAGCCGCCAGGGACGTATTCGATCGTGCGGTCCGCTGTTCCGTAGCGGGCAAAGACCCGTCTCAGCCGCTGTATGCAGGTGTGCAACGCGGCCTTCGCCGTGGACGGTTGACGATCACCCCAGATCGTCTCCCGCAGGTGGTCCGTCGACACGACCCTGTTGGGGTGCAGCAGCAGGGTGGCCAGCAGTGAGGTCGGCTTGGACGGCTGGAGGACGATCTCCTCGGAGCCGTCCGCGATGGTCAGCGGGCCCAGGATCCGGAAGTTGATCGCCGGAGGCGGAACGGCCGGTCCGTCCGCGTGGTGTTCGCAGGTGTCAGTCATGAGGGGGTCCGCTCCGTCCATCGCTTGCGCGATCACACGGTCTTCGGTTCGGGCACGGAGATGTGCTTGATGTACGCGTCGTCACCGCTCGGCCAGTCGTTGTCCAGGCACACCGCGTGCACCCGCACCCGGTCGTCGCCGGGGACCGGGTGGTTCGTGGGGTGGCCCACCGCCACTCCCTCCACCTCGAGGTCGGGGGCGTGCAGGGGACACGTCCCGAGGTAGCCGGCTGTGTCACCGCTCCCTTGCGGCGGCAGGGAGTATCCCCGTATGTCCTTCGTCTCGTCCGAGGTCAGGTAGAGACGGCCGAGTTCGGAGAAGGAACCGCCCTGCACTCGCCGCAGACCGTGCGGCAGGTTCACCGTGCGGACCCAGGCGAAATCCTTGGCGGGGTCGTAGGCGTGTACCTGCGTGACACGAGTGATCGCCTGCCCGTCATCGCCGAACGCCGAACTGTAGAGCAGCCCGTCCAGCGGATTGACGGAGCACCACGGCATGGAATGCCCTTGCGGCCGGGGGCCGTTGCCGTCGAGCGGAACGATACGGACGGTGGCCGCGGAGGAACCTGCGACGGCGATGTCCCATACCCGGGCCGGCTCCAGGGCCGCATAGATATGGTTGTTGGCGAAATTGAATCCGATGTCGCCGAGATGATACTGGGGTTCCGGATTCCTGATCATCAAGGAGCGGGATGCGAAGTCCGGCGTCACCCGCCATATTCCCTCGTCCGAGTCGTCGGAGTTGTTCGCGAGGTACCAGTGGTCCCGTCCGGCGGTGATCCCCTGCAGTTCTTCGCTGTAGTCCTCGTTGTTCCAGACGTGTTCGTACTTCACGTACCACCGGGACATGGCGGGATCAGGCTCGACGCCGCCTGCCGAGGCAGGGAGTTCGAGTGCGGCGGCGGCTCCCGCCGAGACCGCGGTTGCCGCCGCGACCCGCAGTACACGCCGCCTGGTGGGCATGGGGGATTTCCGCACAGCGCATTTCCTTTTCTTGCGAATGAGTTGTCTTCCACCGCAGGCTTGCGGGGGTGGCGCCTCGGGCCGGCGAGGCTCAATCTGTCAGTCGGTCCGGGATGGTGAAACCCCGGAATTCACAATTGAGTGCCTGTTACTCAGCTCCCTCTCAGGGGCGCTTGGCGCTCTTACCGGGGCAGGCGTAGGTGAATTCGGTCCCGGCCCGATGACCGGAAGGCTTCACCACTTCGAGCAGGACGCGGGCGTGCATCGTTCCGGGACCGTGAAAGGACCAGCTCGTCTCGACCGAGACAGCCTTCTGCTCCTTGCTCACGCCCTGGTGCAGAAGCGGCGAACCGCTGCCGTCGCTGCGCCGCCACCGGTAGGAGAGCTTTCCTCCGGCACCGTCGGTACGGATCACTCCGCGGACGGTCACCACGCCGTCGCAGCCCGGGTTCGCGGTATCGGCGACGACGAAGACGTCCTCGACATGGAGGCCGTCCGCCTGACGCGGCCAGTAGTGCCACAGGAGCGCACCGGCGGCCAGGAGAGCCACCGCGTACCAACCCCCAGCGCGCAGCAGTGGCCGGCGGCCGGCACGGCGACGGCCGCGGCGACGGACTTCCCTACGTGCCCGCTGCTGCCGTTCGTGCACCGCAGCGGTCTCGGGGACACCCTGCCCGAATCGCATCCGGGTCTCCGGATCCTGTGGCGGGCTGTCGAGCAGCGTCACGGACAGGGTGTCCCGGACAGGGGGTGGTTGGCTCTTGGGTGCTCCGTTCGCCGCGGGGAAGCCGGTATCACAGCCCCACGAATCCGGGCTGGGCTGCTGCCCAGCGACGGGCTCCAGTTCGACGGTGACGTCCAGAGACGAGTCCGCCCGGAGTTCCAACGGCTCCTCGTCCGGTGGGAACAACCACAGTCGTGGATCCGCTTGCGCGGCAGCCGTCAGCTCGGGCCGGTCGTCCGCGCCGGTATCCCTCCCAGGTTCGGACAGCTCCGCGGTGATGTCTTCGGGACGGTTCATCGCGGCAGGCATGCGGCTGTCCAGCCCGATCTGTACGGCCGGGCGGCCTGCGCCCCCGGAGCCGTCGTTGCCCGGACTCCACGGTACGACGTGCAGTTGAACGTGTCGAAGGAGTGCTCGACGTCGATCGAGTAGCTGGTGCTGCCCTGGAGGACCAGGGTCTGCGCCGGCCCGTCCGCGTCACCGGGGGCGCTTGAACCACTGTCCTGATAGGCGTCGTACCAGCGCACCGTCAGCTTCACCGGTGCGGGACTGTCGGTGGTGACGCTGATGGTGGCGGTCGCCCTGCTGTTGTTTCCCGGGGTGAAGCCGGTCACGCCCACGAAGCCGACGTGTGGGGGTGCGGCCCCGGAACCGGTGGCAGTTGTCCCGGCTTCCGGGGTGGCCTCGGCGGCTTCGGTGTGCGGGGCGGACGGGCCTGCCGTCGCTGACGGTGCCTCCTCCGCGACGGGCGAGGATGTCACATCGCTGATGACGGGACGGGCGGTGACTGCTGCTCCGACCGCTCCCGGCTCCATGTCACCACCGGAGGCGGGCGGTTGGCCATCGGCCGCCTGCGTGGGCGGGGGCTCGGCCCCTGGCGCGCGTGACTCGGTCACCGGCCCGGCCGACTGCCCCGCGGACGGCCTGCGGTGGTCCGTACCGCCGCCGTTCTGAGTTGCCATCGAGGCCACGGCGCCGAGCGCGAGGACCGCGGATCCGGCGGCAAGTCCGGCCCGCCAGCGTGCCCCGGGCGTTCCTCGGGGGCGAGGAGCGGCCGAACGAACCGGCGCGCCGTCCGGTCGCTCGAGTACGGAGGTGGCACTGTCGGACCCTCCGGAGGCGTCCTCGCCCGAGCGCGGGAGCAGCCCGAGGAGGGCGATGAGCCCGGCGAGAGCGCTTCGGCCGCGATTCTCCCAGTCGTCCCCGCACACGGACCGGGCAACTGTTTCGAGTTCGCCGACGAACTCCTCCGCGGAGCCAGGGCGTTCGGTGGGGCTCTTCGCCAGGCCACGCAGCAACAGTGAGTGCACCTCTCCCCTGACGCGGCCGAGGGGCACCGGCGCATCGAGATGCTGCGCGGCCACCTCCGACACGGTCGTGCCGAGGAACGGGGGCGTGCCGGTGAGGCATTCGAAGAAGGTGGCCGTCGCCGCGTACACGTCCGCCTGGGGGGAGGGTGGCAAACCCTGCCACTGTTCGGGAGGCATATAGGCGGGTGTGCCTGCCGCCGCCGTGCTCTCCCCCTGCCGGACGGCGATGCCGAAGTCCACCAGGCGGGAGACACCGTCGGCGCCCACCATGACGTTCCCCGGCTTGTAGTCGCGGTGCACGAGTCCGTGGCCGTGGGCTGCCGCGAGTCCCAGCAGCGAACCCTTGAGGACCGCGAGGGCGGCCTCCGTCGGAAGGGGAGCGTGTGCGCGCAGCAGTTCCCGCAGCTCCACACCCTCGACCAGTTCCATCACCAGGGCAACGCCGTCGCAGGTCTCCACGTACTCGTACAGGGCGACGACATGCGGGCTGTCGACCACCTCCAGAGTCCGGGCTTCCTTGCGGAACCGTCCGAGCAGCTGCGTGTCGTTCCGTACGAGACTGCTGAGGTATTTGATGGCGACTGCGAGGCCTGTACCGTCGTGCACGGCCTGGACGACACGGCCGGTCGCACCGGTCCCCAGGTCTCGGACCGCGTGGTACCCCGGTGCAGTCCACTCGGTGTGTCTGTCCCCGCTCGGCTGGTCGTTCATGATGCTCCCCCGTGCAACGTGCTGTGTGCTGTGTGCTGAGAACGTGCGTGTCTGTGTCGGGTCGGGAATGCCGGCCGCCGCGCAAGGTCAGTGCGACAGCGGCCGGGCCTCCGTTCCCCGAGCTCATATGGTGCTGGTGAGGCTCCGGGCTGTCATGAGCATTCGCTACGCAATTCCTCGCGCGCCCATGACCTCGGCTACAGCGGGTTCCCGATGGCCACCGCCGCGTTGTCACGGCCGATCGTCAGCTTGCTCTGCGGCAGGTTGCTGGCGTAGCAGCTGTACTGCGCGATACAGAGGTTCACCGACCGGGCCATGTGCGAGTAGTAGGGCGAGCCCGCGCCCGTGGTGTTGAACCCGATGGGGCCGCCGACCGGAGCGAAGGTGGCATCGGTCACCAGACCCTGCGGGTAGGCGACGGACGACTTCTCGGAGAAGTAGTCACTGCGGTTGTACGGGGACGCCGTGATCACACGCGTGGCCTCCGCCCCGGAGACCTGATTCGCGGTGCACCACGAGAAGGTGTGGTGCCACTTGTAGATCGTCGTACCCAGGTAACTCGTCGCCGTCAGCGGGTAGTTCACGGCGGTGCACACCTGCTGGAAGGTGGCGTAACCGGCCGCCATCGACCGCGCACCGGCCGCAGCCTTGCCGGAAGGGGCCTCGGCCTTCGAGTAGACGGGTGCGCCCACCTTCACCGACACGGGCACGCTGCGCGCCAGCAGCGGGTCGGCCTTGATGACCGCCATGTCCGCGGGCCGCAGTGTGCCGTTCATGGCGCGCTGGATCGCGGTTCTGGCCTCTCCGTCTCCGGTTCCGGCGGTTGCCGAGGCAACACCCGGGGTCGCCAGTACGGCCAGCGCAGCGGTTGCGGCGAGTCCCGCGAGAACACGCTGTGTTGTCATTTTTCCCTCCCTGGAAGCTCTGTGGCGAAATGGCGCAACAAGACGTTCTCACCACAGGTTTAAGTGGATCTGACGAGGAAGAGGCTCACATGGTCAGGCAATCCGGCATGAGAGCAAGAGCTACTCAACTCTTGATCGTCAAGGCGTCACGAACCGACGGGCGCCACATCCGCCATGAACGACATCCCCCGCAAAGGCCGTGATGACCTGCCGGTTCCGTGTCGAGCCGGCCCTGAGGTGCTTCGGTTGAGCAGCAGGAACTCATGTGCCGGGCCCCCGCGCGGCACTACCTTCAGCCCGCACAGCGGGAGCGCAGACACCTGCCCTCTCAGCGCGTCAGGGAGCCCTCACCGACCCCTGACGGCCGCAACCCCCTCACGGAAGGCGCATCGTGGACCAGAGGATCTCCCGTCACACACTGACGGCCTGGGCATGTGCCCTCGCGCTGTGCTCCGCCGCGTCGCCCGCCACCGCCGTGGAGCAGGAGCCCTCTTCGGCCGCTGCCCATCCGGTCTCCGCGGACCCCGCGCAGGATGAACGCGCAGCGATCGCGGACCGGGCCCGTACGGCGCTGACGACCCCGGCCGGCTACCGCCTCACCCCTGATGGCCCGGTGCTGCTGAGCACACCCACCCCTGGGACCAACCATCTCGGCCTGGACGGCAGCAACGCGGACCTCAACGTCTACAACAACTACAACGGCCTGGCCTGGTGCGGCTACTTCGCCGCTGCCATGTGGAATCACCAGGCCGTACCGGAGAACTACCCGGGCTCCCAGTCCTGGCGCACAGGGCTCGGCACCCGCTTCCATGCCTACACGGAGACCGATCTCCCCCAGACCGGTGACGTACTGGTCTGGACGAACACCGACGACACCGCCCACGGGCACGTCGGTGTGGTGGTGGACGTCACCGGCACCACGGTCACGACCGTCGAGGGAAACACCGGCGCCTACAGCGACAGTGTGGCAACGCATGTCTACACCTGGCAGGGCCCGGGGCCCACGCGAAGCGGCAAGACCTTCCGGGGCTTCGCATCCCGCTTCTGATCGTCTCGCACTCCGCTCCGGGCAGTCCCCCGCCCTGCTCCCGCGACTCCGGCCTGCCACCGACAGCGGCAGCAGGCGGTCACGAGGAGGAGGGCAGGGCGGCAGTCATCATGCGTGCTGTCTCCGCCATATAGGCCTCCGACGCACGGCGGGCCGCTTGCGTGTCGCGGGCGCACACGGCCTCCGCGAGAGGACTCAGCCGTGCGGCGGCAGCTTCCGGGTCCCGGAAGGGATCCGAGAGAAGCGTGCGCACCGGCAGGTAGGCGTTCAGCAGCGTGTTCGTCAGCAGGGTGTAGACCCGGTTACGGGAGGCAACCGCCAGAATGCGGTGGAACTCGGCATCGGCAAGCTGGGCTTCGTCCACGGACTGTGCCTCACCGACGGTGTTCACCTGTCGGCGCAGATCGGCATGATCCCGTTCGGAGGACTCGGTCGCCGCCCGGACCGCGATCAACGCACCGACGCTCTGCCGGACCTCGAAGATCTCGGCCATCCATGCCGGATACGCGACGACGATGGCGGGCAGCAGATCCGCGCTGCCCAGACGCAGGAAATCACGTACACGGGTGCCCACGCCGTGGCGGGTCTCCACGAGTCCGGCCTGGACGAGCCTCACGAAGGCGTGCTTGAGAGTGTTCCGGTTCACGCCGTAGCGGGCGGCGAGTTCACGCTCCGCCGGGAGGAGGCTGCCCACGGCATACCGGCCTCCGAGAATGTCCTCCTGCAGACGGCGTTCGAGCTGATCGACCGCAGATTCCCGGGAGATCGGTTCCACTGACACCGCTGTCCTCTTTCCGTCGTCCACGCCGCCCGGCCGCGATCTTCGCAGTGGCTGAGTCACCGCACAAGTGGTCCTTGCGCCACGCACGCACCTGTGTCCGCAATCTTGACGCTCCGCGTGCATGTGTGAATGACTTGCAGCGACCATCCAGTGGCTGGACCACTGAGCCACCATGGCACAGAGGAGCAGATCATGTCCTTGTGCTCGGGCTTCCACCCGGCAGCGGACACACGGGGCCACCTCGCGGCGACCCGTCCCTGGCGTGCGCCCGCTCTCAAGTCGATCGCCTTCAGGTTCGCGATCGGCTGGATCTAGCCGCTTAACCGGCTTCCGGACCCGGACTCCTGCCGCCCGCCAACCGCCGCGGCAGGCCACATACCACCCGTCCCGGGTCGAACGCAGAGCCCTCTCAGCGCTCTGCGCACTGCTCTGTGCAACAGCGCATCTCAGCCCCCCACGTCCCCCAGGCCGCACGCGACATGCCCCCGTTCGTCGCGCAGTGCCGCTCCCTGGAGGAGCACATGACCGCTCTCCCCCTCGCACCGCCATGGCCGCTCGTCGGAAGGGCCCACGAATTCGCGGACGCCACCGGGCTCCTCATCGCCCCCCGCAGTCGCGGGATCGCCATCTGCGGCCCGGCCGGCACCGGTACGACCCGTCTCGCGCACGAGGTGTGGGACTGGGCCCGGAAGCGAGGACACCCGGTCATCCGCGCCGCAGCGACCCACGCTTCCCGCTCGGTGCCGCTGGGCGCTCTGGCTCCGTTGCTCTCGCCGCGTCCCCAGGGCCGCCTCACGCTCCACATCGAGCGCCCCGCACCCGAGAACCGACAACAGCGCCGTCCGGTACTGCTGATCGACGACATCCATCTGCTGGACGAGGCCTCGGTCGGCCTGCTCCGGCCGCTCCTGGCGACCGGAGACCTCCTGCTGATCGCCACGACCACACCGGAGAACCAGCAGGACACAGCGGGCACCCGCATCACCGCCGGGCTGAACCGCGTACCTCTGGAACCGCTGCCCTGGACGGTCGTGCAATCCCTCCTCGAACGCGTCCTGCACGGCCCGGTGGAACGCCGTACCGCCCGGCAACTCCACCGCGCCACCGGAGGAAGGCCCCTCTACCTCAGGGAACTTGTCAGCGGAGCGCTCGCCGGGGGGCAGTTGGTGAGCGAAACGGGTCTGTGGCGGCTGACCACCGCACTCCCCCCACCGCCACGTCTGGTGGAACTCGTCCGCTTCCGACTGGCGAACGTGGGCCCGCCGGGTCACGCCGTCCTGGAACATCTGGCCCTGTGCGGCCCGGACACACCGGTGCTCTTCCCGCCGGATGTTCTGGAGGCGCTTCGTGCCGCGGGGCTGCTGCGCATTCAGGACACAGGCCCGGAGGCGGTGGCCGAACTGACGGATCCGCTCTACGGCGAGGTACTGCGTACCGCCGCGCCCCTGCACCGGACCCGCAGGGTGCTTCTCGCGCGGGCCGAACTCGCCGAAGCGCAGAACGGCAAAGGTCCGACAGGCACGGAACCGCTGCGGTCCACACTCTGGCGACTCGACGCCGCGGTGGCGGTCTCCCCGGAACGGCTCGCGGAAGCCGTCGAACGCGCCCGCGACGCACACGACTTCCGCGCTGCCCTGCGCCTCGCCTCCGCCCTGGTCGAGGTCCGACCCGATGCACTGTCCTACCTGCTGCTCGGGGAGTTCCGGCACGCGTGCGGCTGCCCCGAACAGGCGGAGGACGCCCTGGCACGCGCGCTGGAGCTGGCCACCACACCCGACGAGCGGCTGCTCGGCGTGGTGCTGCGGACACAGAACCTGGCACAGGGCCTGCTGCGCATCGACGAGGCATTCGCCATCAACCACGCGGAACTCCGCCGTGTGCCCGACGACGAGCGCGCGGCCGCGCTCCGAGCCAACGAGGCAGCTCTGTGGACACTCGTCGGCAACATCGGCCGAGCCCGCACGCTCCTCGAGAGGGCGACGGCGACGGGCGGCCGCGCGGCCGCTCTGATGGCCGCTGTTCCGAACGTCTACTGCCTGTCGGAGGCCGGACGCCCGGACGATGCGCTGGCCGCCGCGGAACGGTACACCCTCGACTGTGCCCGCGCAGGCAGCGTGGCGCACCCTGCCATGCTGCGCAGCGCCCGGGCCCGGACGCTCGCGGAGGCCGGACGGCTCAAAGAGGCGGAAGGTCTGGCTCACCAGGCGTACGACCACGCCGTCGACACCCGGGCGGGGACGGCGCAGATCCGCGCCGCGACGGACCTCGCCTGGATCGCCTACCTGCAGGGCAGCATGGCCCAGGCGCAGTACTGGTTCGCCTCGGTCGTCTCCGCCTCACGAGACCAGGGCTTTCTGTCCGGGCTCTGGTCAGGACAGGCGGGCAGGGCACTCGTGTGTGCTCTGACCGGTGACCTGGACGCTTCGGACGAGGCCTGGGCCGAGGCCGACCGCATGCTGCCCGACCACGGCCGGCGTCCCGAATGCCGACTCGTCGAAGCGTGGCGGGCTGCGGCCCTGGGACGCATCAGCGATGCGCGCGCACTGCTCCTCGACGGCGCCCGGTCGGCCACCCGCACCGGACTTCTCACGCTGGCCTCCCATCTCCTGTTCGACGTCGCCCGGTTGGGCAGCGCCGACGACGCTCTCCCGGAGCTGACCGAGCTCGCGGCCCGCTGCCCCAACCCGCTGATCACGCTTCGAGCGCGTACGACCGAGGCGCTGGCCGCGGACGCCGACACCGCGCTGGAACGGTGTGCCATGGAGGCGGAGGTCATGGGCGCCAACTTGATGGCCGCCGAGACATGGACCGCGGCCGCCGGAGCCCACACCGGAAAGGGCGCACACCGGAAGGCATCGCTGTGCAGGGCGCAGGCCGACCGGCTCGCCGCACTCTGCGGAGCCCGCACACCCGGTCTGACGCCGCACGGCATCCGCCACAGCCTGACCGAACGGGAGATGGAGATCGCGTTGCTGGCGGCCGGCGGCCTGGGCAACGCCCAGATCGCCGACCAACTCGCGCTTTCGGTACGGACGGTGGGCAACCATCTGCAGCGCGTCTACTCCAAGATCGGCGTTCGCGACCGCAGGGTGCTCGGTCAGGCGCTGTGCCGCGAGCCCGTACTCCATGAGAAGCGTGTGACCGGGGCCCGGGACCACAGAAGGCAGCCTGTCACCCGCCGCCACACCTGATCGCATGAGCAGATGAGTAAGGACAGCTCATGCGCGGCACGCCGGGACCGGCCAAGCTGGCTGAGGTCTCCCAGCCCGATTGCCCTCTTCTCCGGACGACGGTGTCCGACGGTATGGAGTAGTACGTGACGTCCAAGCGGTTTCCTGACCTGCCCGTCGGGCGGCCGGAGTTCGCATCCGGACGCTTCCCGGAGCCGGCGTTCCCCGGTCGGGAACGATGGCCTTTCACAGCCAGGCAGACCGAACTCGACGTCTTCGCCGCCTGCCTGGACAACCCGGGCACCACCGCTGTGATCGTGCACGGCGAGGCCGGGGTGGGCAAGAGCCGCCTCGCCGAGGAGTGCCTGGCGCTGGCCGCGCGGAACGGACACCGGGTCGAGAGGGCTGTCGCCACTCTCTCGGCAGCCGCCCTGCCGTTGGGCGCACTGGCACATCTGCTTCCTGCCGACGCCGTTTCGGACGACCCCGTCGCCGCCTTCCACGCCACGGCCCGGGCTTTCGGACTGCGCCCGGACCGGGGCAACCGGCCCGGGACGGCCGACCGACGGCCCGTTCTCCTCGTCGACGACCTGCACCTGCTGGACAGCGCATCGGCGGTGCTGCTCGGTCATCTGATGTGGGCCCGGGCAGTCTTCCTGATCGCCACCGTCCGGGACGGCGCGCAGCCGTCCGACGCGGTCGAGTCGATCGACCGCAGCGACTCCACGCGCCGTATCTCCGTGGCCCCCTTCACCCGGACACAGGTCCGCAGCCTGCTGCGTCGCTGCCTGGGCCACCCGGTCGAACATGCCGCTCTGGAAACCCTGGTGACCGCCTCCCGGGGAAACGCACTCTTTCTCTACGAGCTGGTCAGTGGGGCCGTCGGTGACGGCACCCTGGAACTCGGCGACGGCCTGTGGCGACTCAACGGCCGCCCCGGCGGAACACGCCGTCTGTCGGCGATCATCCACCGGCGCCTTGACGGACTGTCCGCCCCGCGCAAGGAGATAGTCGAACTGGTGGCGCTCTGTGAGCCCCTGCCGCTCGCCGCCTTGCGCGTGGGTACCGAGTCCGACGATGTCGAGTGGCTGGAGAGGCAGGGGCTGATCCAGATCCATGCCACGGGCAGGCGGACGTACTGCGCCCTGGGCCATCCTCTGTACGGAGAAGCGGTGCGCCAGGACATCCCGGCCGGGCGGCGCCGGGAGATGTACACCGCGCAGGTGCACGCCCTGCGAGCGAACGGAGTACGGCGCCGGGAGGACGCCCTGAGACTGGCGTCCTGGCAGCTGGCCGCAGGGCTCCCCGTCGACCCCGAGCTGCTGATGTCCGCCGCTGCCATGGCACGCCACGTACGGGACTTCCCCACCGTGCTGGAACTTCTGTCGGACCCGTCACCGGCCTCGGCGTCGGAGCCTGCATCGGCTCCGTTCAGCGTGTGGCTCATGCGCGGGGAGGCCCACCATCACACCGGTGGCTGGGAGCGGGCAGAACACTGTCTGTCCAAGGCTCAGGAAGCAGCCACCGGTGATGCGGAGTTGCTGACCGCGGTCATGGAACGCACCCAGAATCTGTTCTGGGGCTTCGGCGACACCCGGCGGACGCTCGAGGTGAACAGGGCGGCCGGTGCGGGACTCGGCCCGAGCGGTCGCCGGGTCCTGCGGATCAACGAAGCCGGCTACCTCCTGTACTGCGGTGACATTCGCACGGTCCTGCCGCTGCTCGAGGACGCGGATCAGGTCCAGGTGCCCCGGCTGCGGATGTGGGGGCAGCTCCAGATGTCCCTCGCCCTCTCCTACGTGGGACGGACCCGGGAAGCGGTCGAACTGAGCAGGCGGGTCCACGAAGAGATGCAGTACGCGGCGGGCGAGGGCGGACGCTCCGACCCGTCCGCACACTGCAGCGGCCCCGCCATCTACCGGGTGGTCGCCCTGGTCGAGGCCGGGCGCCCCGACGAGGCACGAGCGGTGGGTGAGGACGCCTTCACCGGCGCGGTGGGAGCGCAGGCTGTGTACCTGCAAGCATGGATCGCGGCCCACCTCGGGCGCTGCGAACTGATGGCCGGACGGCTGGAGGCGGCCCGCGACTGGTACGCCGAGGCCATCTCGCTTGCCAGGGCGAACAATTACCCGCGGCCGTTGGCGCTCAGCTGCGCCGGACTGGCAGTGGTTCACGCCCAGTCGGGTTCCGCCGCGGACGCGCGGACGGCGTTGGAGAGCGCCCGTCGGGCACCGGCCGACCAGCAGCAGGCGGCGAAGCTCTCGATACAGCTGGCCGCAGCCTGGACCGCCGCGGCCGACGGAGACCTCACCGGCGCCAGGGGGCTGCTGAGGGACGCGGCACGGCAAGCCGGCGAGGTGGGCATGGACTCCTACGAGAGCTGGTTGCTCAGCGACATCGCGCGGCTCGGCGGAGCAGCCGAGGTACATGAACGCCTCACCGAGCTCGCCCGCTCGAGCGACAGCGCCCTCACCGGGGCGCGGGCTGCCAGCGCGGCGGCCCTCGCGGAGGGTTCGGCGAAGACGCTGCGCGACGCGGTGGATGCCTGCAGGCTGGCCGGCGCCGAACTGCTCGCGGCCGAGACCGCGTGCGAGGCGTCCCGGGCTGCTGACCGGGAGGGAGACGCACGTTCGGCCGCAGCGGCGGCGGTCCTCGCCGGCCAGTCACTTGCCCACTGCGGCGGTGCCCGGACGCCGGCGCTGGGCGTCGGCGCGGTCCGTCCGCTGACCCGAAGAGAGTCCGAGGTCGCCGGGCTGGCAGCGGACGGCCTCAGCAGTCAGGAGATCGCGAACCAGCTGATGCTCTCGATCCGGACGGTCGACAACCATCTGCTGCGCGCGTACACCAAGCTCGGTATCGACTCCCGTACTCAGCTGCCCGTCGCGCTGGCGGCCCTCGCCGAGATCAACCCCTCGCCCCGCAGCGCCCGGCGGACCACTGCTGCCGGCCATCACCGCCGATCAGAGTGACGAGAGCTCACGCGTCCCGCAGCCTGCGCGGACAGAGTCCGGCTCCAACCCGTCATCCCTACAAGGAGAGTCCTCCATGCGTACGTGGACTGCTTTCGTCCTCGGTTCCGCGGCCCTCGTGGCTGGTTCGTCACTCACGACCGGCCTCGTCCCGGCCGGGAGTGCCACGTCCGTCCCTGCTCCCGACTCCGTGGCGGCCGGTCCGCCGTCCGCGACGGCCGGTCAGGCAAAGGAGTCTGCGTGGACGCATCGCGCGTCCGCGGCTCCCTCGCTCGATGTGCTGTCCACCAACGCCATGCTGCTGCCGTCGTTCATCACCGACGGATGGGCCCAGGACGAACGTGGTGCACTCATCGGCTCGGCCCCCTACATCCGTGACCACGATGTCGTGGTCTTCCAGGAACTGATGGACAACAGCGCGTCGGACATCCTGATGAACAAGCTCCAGGACTACCCGTACCGCACACCGGTCGTCGGCCGGTCGAAGGCAGGATGGGACGACACCCTCGGGGACTACTCGATATTCACGCCGGAGGACGGAGGTGTCGCCATCGTCAGCCGCTGGCCCATCCTCCGCAGGATCCAGTACATCTACGACGACGCGTGCGGCACCGATGCGCTGTCCCAGAAGGGTTTCGCCTACGCGAAGCTTTCCGTCAACGGTTCCGCGGTGCACGTTCTCGGCACCCATCTGCAGGCAGACGACTCGCTCTGCTCCGACGGGGAGGCGGCCGGCATCCGCACATCGCAGCTGAAGGAAATGCGGTCCTTCGTCGACCGGTTGGCCATCCCGGCCGACGAGCCGGTGCTCTTCGCAGGTGACTTGAACATCAACCGCGAAAGCCCGGAGTACCGAGGGATGCTGTCCGCTCTGGACGCCGCGACGCCGTCCTTCGACGGCCACCCCTACACCATGGACCCCGCCGCCAACGGGCTTGCACACGAGCGGTACCCGGACGAGCCCGCACAGTGGCTCGACTACATCCTCCACGACCGCCGCCATGCCCAGCCGGCGTCGTCACGCAACACCGGCCTTCGGCCCGTCTCTCCGCCGTGGCGCCTCGACGGCAAGACGTACCGTGACTACTCGGACCATTTCCCGGTCCTCGGATCGTGACGTCACATCACCGAGGCTGCCCTGCACCGCCGGGAGCCCTCAGCTCGAAGGCGACCGAGTGGTTTCGCGGTCGACCCAGAGGCAGGAAGCGGGCGATGAGCAGAGCGACGTCGTCGTGGTCGCCGGGAGGACGCAGGCTGTGCAGCAGCAGCTCGCAGGTCTCCTCCAGGGAGCGACGGGGGTCGTCCAGGAGCGTGAGGAGCCTGTCCAGGCACACGTCGATGGGCAGGTCGCGCCTCTCGACCAGCCCATCGGTGTACAGGACGAGTTGATCGCCGGGTTCCAGGGCGAAGGTGGTGGCATGGAACGCGACCTTGCCGACACCGAGCGGGGTTCCGGTGGGCAGGTCGAGCAGCTCGTGCCTTCCGTCGCTGCGGACCAGCACGGGGGGCAGGTGGCCGGCGAGCGAGATGTGGCACTGCGCGCTGTGCGGGTCGTAGACGGCGTACACGCACGTGGCCATGGTGTCCTGTTCCAGTTCCTCGGTGATGCGATCGAGGTGCCGGAGGACCTGAGCGGGGTCGAGGTCGAGCCCGGCCAGTGTGCGGGTCGCCGTCCGGAGCTGGCCCATGGTGGCGGCGGCACCGACACCGCTGCCCATGACGTCGCCGACGACGAGGGCCGTCTTGTCACCCTTGAGCGCGATGGCATCGAACCAGTCGCCACCGATCTCGCTCGCTGCCCTGGCGGGCTGGTACCGGGAAGCGACGGCCAGACCGGGACGTTGCGGCAGCGGCCGGGGCAGCAGACTGCGCTGGAGCGCGAGCACGGTGCGTCGCTGTTCCTCCACCGCGCGGTGACGCTCAGTGACATCCACACTGGAGGACACCACACCCAGCACCTCCCCGCTGGGGGCTTCGAGCCGGTGGAACGAGATCGACCAGGCATGCTGGTTGTCCGGGTCGGCCAGGGTACGGCCGACCGTGTACCGGTCCAGGACCGGGACGCCGGAGGCCAGGACCTCGCGCATCGTCGCCTCGAAGGAGTCGTCCAAGAAGGGCAGCACCTCGTGGACGTGCCGGCCCACGTGCTCAGCGGCTGGCACGCCGTTCATCCGCTCCTCCGCCGGATTGACCGAGACGTACCGTAGGTCGGTGTCGAGTACACCCAGTCCGATCGGCGACTGGGACACCAGTCGGGCGGACAGTGCGAGATCCCGTTCGACCTGCCGCAGCGTTGCCTGGTCCGCGGCGAGCCCCAGGGCGTAGTAGTCACCCTGGTCGTCCAGCAGCCGCATGTTGCGGAACTCCACCAACCGCGTACTGCCGTCCTTGTGTCGGACGGGGAAGACGCCCGCCCAGCTGTCGCCCCCCTCCATGACCTGGGCGAACTTCTCCAGAACGATGCCCAGGTGCTCCTCGTGCACGAGCAGACGGCCCGCGAACTCACCAAGGGCCTCGTCGGCGCTGTATCCGAACAGAGCCTCGGCCTGCGGGCTCCAGAGATCGATCCTGCCGTCGGCATCGAGAAGCACGGCCGCCACACTCAGCACATCGAGAAGGCCGCCGGACGCGCTCGGGGCGATGGCAACCGGGTCGGGACCGTGCGGGAGCGACTCATCTGCACACATCCCAATCCCTCCTCACCGCCATCCAGCGGGGTCAGGGAATCGAGGCGACGCCGGGGTCCGGCTTGCCTGGCTGCCTCCCCCATCCTCTCCCTCCGGGGCCGCTCCCGCAGCTATGGCGCCCGCCGAGCCGGGCAGGCGGGTACGTTGCTGCGCGAGATCCACCGGGACCGGGCCGGGGTGGCGAGCCTCCCGCCACCGGCCAGGATCTGCCGTTCTCGGTCCCGACCGGCTGGACAGGGTACTAGTCGACGATGGCGCCGCAGGAGATGTTCACGTCGCTCGATGTCAGGGTGCGGGCCCGGTCCGAGGCCACGAACGCGGCCACCTGGCCGACGTCGCTCAGCGTGGCGGTCCGCTTCAGCAACGTCGCCTGTTCGAGAGCGGCGCCGATCTCGTCGCGTGCGGCGGTGCCCGCGGGGATGGATTCGGGCACGCCGCCCGTCTTCAGGGTGACCACACGGATGCCGTGCGGCCCGAGCTCGCACGCCCACTGGCGGCGCAGCCCCTCCAGGGCGTCGAGGGCGATCTTGAAGCCGCCCAGACCGGGCAGTGTCTGCGGCCCGCCGCCACCGAAGGCCAGGACGACGCCCGTGCCACGGCGGGCCATGTGCCGGGCCGCCGCCCTGGTGGTCAGGAACTGTGAGCGCAGCACGATCGTGACGGGCTGCAGGAAGTCGTCGACCGAGATCTTCGTGAGCGGTTCCTGGACGTCGCCGCATCCGATGACGTTGAACGAGATGTCGATCTGCCCGGCGCGGGCGACGATGTCGTCGACGCACGCGTCCACCGCCTCCTCGTCCATGGCGTCGACCACGACGGACTGTGCCTCGCCGCCGGCCGCGCGGATGGTCCCGGCAACCTCGTCGAGTGCGGCCTGGGTACGCCCGGCGAGGAAAACCCGGGCTCCCTCCTCGGCGAAGGCACGCGCGGCGGCCGCTCCGATCTGCCCGCCGGCCCCGTACACCACGGCAACCCTGTCCTCCAGCAACACAACCACCACGTCCTTCCGATGCCGAATCCTCCGGAACATCCCGGCTTCCATGAGATACGTCGGAGCCGCCCACCGGAATGCGACACGGCGGCCGAACGACCACGCCGCAGGCCCCCGGCCCCTGAGAGGGCTCACCGGGCAGCGGGCGCCGACCCGATGGCAACCACTCGCGCCCACGCCGGCGGTGAGTCCGGCACGTAGTCGGGATCGTCCTCGACCCACGAACGGGCCGCGTGCTGCCGGGGGAACAGACCCACCACCGTCCGGCACGGTGGTCGTGTGCCGGGCCAGGGCGTCTGCCCGTCTGTCAGGACCACAACCACATCTGGCTGGGGTCGCGCTCGGAGCACCTTGGCGAAACCCGAGCGCAGATCCGTACCCCCGCCGCCCACCAGCGGTATTCCCTCGGCACGGCACAACGGGTGCACCATCTGCGCCGCCGCGTCGCACGACACCACGGTGACGAGATCGCGACGGCCGCCCACGGCACGGGAGATCGCGGCGACCTCGAGAAGCGCGCTGCCCAGTTCGGTGTCGCTGACCGATCCGGATGTGTCGATGACGACGGAGACCCGAGGCGGCCTGCGCCGGAGGCTCGGCAGTACGGCGCCCGGGACCCCTGCCGAGCGCCGCGCGGGCCGGCCGTAGGTGTAGTCCTCGCCTGCGCCGGGGCCGGAGGTTGCCGAACGGACCGCCGCGCCCAGAAGCTCCCGCCACGGCTGCGCCGGGTGGAACGCCTCCTCCGCCCACCGCTGCCATCCCTTCGGGGCGTTGCCCGGACGGCCGTTGATGCCCTGCGCCACCCGGAACCGCACCGCGTCCCGTTCCTGCGCGCTGAGGCCGTGCGCACCGTCCGGTCCCAGCTCCCAGTCCCGCTCCAGTCCGTCGGCGCCGCTGCCGCAGTCCAGCCAGGCCATGCTCTGCGTATGCGGCCCGAGCCGGAACTGGCGCAGGTAGTCCTCCATGAGCTCCCCCTCGGGCAGGCCCAAGGAGACCGGCTCGACAGCGCCTTCGGGCCGGGCCAGCCCGTCACCGAACGCGTCGTCGTTGATCTCGCAGTCCGCGGCGATGTTCATGCGCAGCCGTTCTCCCGGGCCGGTCAGCCCGCGCTCCCGCGCGACCCGGTCACTGCGCCCGTGGTGGTCGCGCAGCAGGTGGGACACCTCGTGCACCCACACCCCGGCCAGTTCCTCGACCGGCGTCCGGTCCACGAACGCCGAGGAGACGTAGCAGCGCCAGTGACGGTCGACGGCCATCGTCGGCACCGTCCGCGACTCCACGGTGTTCATGGCGAACAGCGCCGTCGCCAAGTAGGGCCGGACCCGGGCGGCTTGGAGCCGGGCGGCGAAGAGCTTGTCGAGGTCCAGTGTCCCCGGGGCGTCGGTCATCGTCCGGCCTTGGCGGCGACGGCGGCCCGGGCCGTCGCCCGGTCCGCTCGCCGGGACATGGAGACCGTTCCGGCGAGCCGCTCGATCAACACCGGCACGTCCCAGTCCTGTTGGCGCAATGCGGCGAGGGTGGTCGCGGGGACGACCACCAGATCCGGTGCTCCGGTCTCCACCGCCCGCACCAGGAGCGCCCAGGCCGCGTCCCAGCGGGACTTCTCCGGCCGCTTGCGGACCGCGTCCACCACGCCGTCGAGCACGGCTTGGCGCAGATCCCCCCGCTCGGGCAGGACGGCACTCGACGGGTCGGCGAGAAGCGTCTCGGGGTCCGGCAGGTCCATCCGGTCCAGGCCCGCCAGCAGTTCCAGCCCGGGACCGTCCCCCACAGTGCCCCTCACGAGCAGGGAAAGCACCTCTCGGGAGGAGCCGGCCGCCGTCGCGAAGGCGATCAGGAACAGCGTCATCTCCCAGCTCCGCGGTGACGGCCAGGCGCCGCCTCGGCGCGTTTCACTGCTGGGCAGCCGGTGTACGAGCCCCGGGCGGGCGGAGAGAAGTCCGCAGACCGCGCGGCGGGCGAAGTCCACGGCCTCCGGCAACTTCTCCGGGTCGAGCCGTGGCAGGGTCGCCCGGGGCCAGGTACCGCCGAGGCCGCGTACGACGACCTCGTGGTCGTGGGTCCACTGGAGATGGACGAACCGGTTTGCCAGAGGCGGGCTCAGTTCCCAGCCGTCGGCCGCCGAGGACCGTGGATTGGCGGCAGCAACGATCCTGACCTCGGGCGGCAGTTGCAGCGCGCCGATCCGACGCTCCAGCACGAGGCGGAGGAGGGCGGCCTGAACGGCCGGTGCCGCGGTGGACAGCTCGTCCAGGAACAGCAGCCCCCGGCCGGCCCGGACCAGCCGCACGGCCCAGTCCGGCGGGGCCATCGGGACACCTTGTTCCGCGGGATCGTCTCCGACGATGGGCAGGCCCGAGAAGTCCGACGGCTCGTGCACACTGGCGATCACCGTGGTCAGCGGAAGGTCCAGGGCTTCGGAAAGCTGCGTCAGGGCCGCGGTCTTGCCGATCCCCGGCTCACCCCACAGCAGTACGGGCAGGTCGGCGGCCACGGCCAGTGTCAGCGCCTCCAGTTGTGTGTCCGGGCGCGGCTCGGTGGTCGCGTCGCGCAGGAGGGTCAGCAATTCGCCGGCGACGTCGAGCTGGGAGCCGTGGGCCGGGTCAGTAGGGGTGACGGCGGCAGCGAACGGGGTGTATGTGGGCATGTTTGATCACCTTTTTGGGTTCGTGGTGGGACGTGTGGGCTGCGGATACGGAGGACGGAGGTCCCCGAGTCAGCGCGCGAGCGTGTGGCGCGGGTGGGAACGCAGGTCGCGGGGGCGAGTGGGGCCCGGACTGAGGCGGCCTGGCCCGGGCCCGACCAGGCCCGCCCTGAACAGCCCGTAGGTGATCCGCCGCTGCGCGGCGGCCTCCAGTTCGTCCAGCAGGGCGCCGCTGCGCAGCAGTGCGTCGGGGCCCAACAGGCCTTCGACGACCGCCAGCGCACCGGCGGTGTCGCCGTGGTCCAGGCGTTCACGGACACCGGTGAGGCAGTCCGGCTGACGGTGCGCGGCATCGATTGCCTGCAGGCAGGGAAGCGGAGTACCGGTCAGCGCGGCCAGGAGTTCCTCCCGCCGGACCTCGGCCGGGTCGTGGTCCAGCGCGGCCAGTACCCCGTCGGCCAGGCCGATCCGGTGCTGAGCTCCCCGGCACTCGACGATGTGCGGTTGTCCTGCCCGGTCCGCGATCCGCGACGAACGGGGCGGTGAGTGGTCCGGTATCAGTGCCGCGGCGACCAGCGGGTGCAGCCGGTCGGCCTCGATCGAATCGGTGCGGAGCAGTTCCAGATCGGGCAGCACCCAGGTTGCCGCGTCGGGCAGGACCGGCAGTGCGGAGGCGCTGCCGGTCCTGGGCGCTGTCGCGATGCGCAGTGCGGGCGGCCCGGCGCCGTCCCTGTCCGCGACCAGGTCCAGGACCAGCCGATGCCTGCCCCCGAGCCGCACGGTGACGGCGCTGCTGGGCCGCCCGTCGGCGTGGAGCAGAAGTGCCGCTTCGGCCGCCCATCGGTCAACGGCACAGCGCCGCCCCTGCGGCACCGTCCCGAGCGCATCCGGGTCCGTCAGGTCGCGCTCGCCGGCGGGCGGCCGGTCGGCCCCGCACCGGATCCGTAGCTCATCGGCCCTGCGCGCGTCCCACAGATGTCGGTGCAGGTCGAGGCGGAACCGCCGGTTGGGAGGGGCATGCGGATGCCGACAGGCGTCGGATGCGGATCTGTCCCACAGGGCGAGGCTGATCCGCTGACCGGCATCCGCCCAGGCCGGCGCAGTCCGGACCACGAGGTGCACCGGGCTTTCGCCGTCACGCCCCGCAGCGTCGTACCGGGCCAGCGCGATGGTCAGCCCTGGGCGCAACAGCCCGTCAGGAGCGACCCTCGGCATGTGCCAGCGCAACAGATCAGGAGCCAGCCGGCGAAGATCGGCACGGACCCGGGTCGCGAGGTCACGGCCATGAGTGCGCGCGACGGAACGCAGATGGAGATCGACATCGATACCTGCGGCGGCGCACGCGCCTGCCCAGTCCCCGGCACAACGGCGGGTGGTCGCAGTCTCGATCATGGACGGCGGCACGGCGAACTCGCGCACGCGCAGCCAGAAGGAAAGGCGGGAACCCCCATTCGCGATCTGAGTGAGCATCAGCACTCACCTTGCGCGGACGGGACCCCCAATCTGCCAACAGAATGAGTCATCATCGCGGCGATCGTAACGCCTGTCACCGCGATCTGTCAGGTGCGTTTACGGGAGCGCGCGACCGGGGCCGATTCCGGCGTCCCGCACCGACGCCCCGCACGCCCTCCGGCGCAATCGGCAGGCAGAGCGAGCCACTTGACCGCAACGAGCCGGCGGCGCTGAGACCGGCGGCTCCCGGACGACGTCCGTCGGTGACGGCCTTCGGCGAGGCGCACCGGTTCCCCGTTCCGCTGGTCACGCCGTTCCGCCGGCCGCGCGGCGGCTCAGTCGGCCGGCACCTCGCACGTCTCGATCGTTGCGGCTATGGATCGGCGTCGCAGCCCACCGGCGATGAACTCCATCTCGACAAGCGTGCCGACCAAGCCGGTTCCCGTGAGTTCGGCAGCCATCGCACGCGCCTGCCCCAGAGGCAGTCGGAGCCCCTCACGCAGTACTCGCAGGACCGGCACGAGGCTCGACTCCTCGTCCTCGAGACGAAGCCGCGCCGACCCGTACCGGCCAATCAGGGCGTGCCGGATCTCCTCCGGCGTCGTCCCGCCTGTGCCCTGCTCGCACCACCTGTTGGGGCAGGTCTCACATGCCCCTTCGGCGCCCCACCGCACATGCCCGCGGTCGATGTACTGGCCGATGTCGAGCAGCAGAACGCCACCGCAGTCTTCGCACCGCGCCGTGACCTGCACTCCTTGAGTGATCACCGGACTCCCCCGTCATCGGACGACGACCGGCAGATCCTGGTCTCCTGTCAGCCGCGTCCGTAGGAACGCCGGCCGAAGTCGACCGCCTGCTCGAGCATCCGCTGAGTCTGCTCGGCGGTCCGCCGCGCCTCGGCGGGGACATCGCCGCGCTCCTCGACGAGTTCGGCGTAGATGGGGGCATCCGATCGGTCCGCGGGGCTCACGGTGAACAGGGTCCTTCCGACGACAGCACGGCGCTTGCGGCTGATGCCGGAAGCAGCCGCCGATTCTACGGATGCCCCACTCAGGGCTGTGGGCGGGGTGTTCACCGGATGTCTCCGCGCCAGTCCCAGCGTCGCGGATCGTCCGCCCGCGGCGCGTACGCCGCCCGGCCACCCGGTCCGAAGGAGGCGAGCTCGGTGGGCAGGGCAGCGCCGTCGGCCAGCTCTGCCGAGCTCCAGCCGGTGACGTCCAGCAGCAGCCCGTCCAGGGGACCGGCGACCAGCTCCCGGTACACACGTCCCGGCCTCGGCCCCGGATCGGGATCGTCATGGTCGGCGCCGTAGACACGGCCGCGCATCAACTCGTCCATGCCACCAGCATTGCGCCCGCCACTGACAACAGTGGTGCGGCGCGGGCTCCCGTGCCGCCGGGGTCCCCCCGCCACACCCACACGACCAACCCTCACACCATCACCCTTGAACGACGAGGTCCGGGCACCTCGTCGGCGGCCGGTCGTGGCACCCCGTCTAGGGTGCGGGCATGACCTCGCACTCCTATCTCTCCGACCTGTTCTCGCTGGACGGCCGGATCGCCGTGGTGACAGGCGGCAGTTCCGGCATCGGCCGCGCCATCGCCGGGGCCCTGGCGGGCGCCGGGGCGAAGGTGGTGGTCGTCGCCCGCAGGAAGGACGAGCTGACCGCCACGGTCGACGTACTGGCGGCGGACGGCCACGAGGCGGCCTGGGTGAGCGCCGATCTGAGCAGCCGCGACGGCGTGCGCGCGGCGGCCGAGGAGGCGGTCGCAGCGTTCGGGGAGCCCGACATCCTCGTCAACTCGGCAGGGATCAACCTTCGGCCCCCGATGGGCGAGTTGGACGAGGACGTGTGGGACACCACGATGGCGGTGAACCTCGAGGCGCCTCACCTGCTGAGCCGGCGGTTCGGTCCCGTCATGGCCGAACGGGGCTTCGGACGGATCATCCACATCAGTTCGCAGCAGGCGCATCGCGCGTTCGTGCAGAGCGGTGCCTACGGCGTTTCCAAGGGGGCGTTGGAGTCGCTCGCACGCTCCCAGGCCGAGGCGTGGTCTCCGTACGGCGTCACATGCAACACGCTGGTGCCGGGGTTCGTGATGACGCCACTCAACGAACGGCTGTCTTCCGATCCCGAGAGGGTGGCGGCACTGGCCGCACGCACGATGGTCGGTCGCAACGGCGTGGCCGAGGACTTCGCCGGAGCCGCGGTTTTCCTGGCCGGCCGAGCCTCCGGCTACATCACCGGACAGTCGATCTTCGTCGACGGCGGCTTCTCCGTCCATTGAGCCCCAGGGGCTTTCGACGGAGGAACGGGCCGTGTCGTGGACCCTCCGCCACGGTGGTCCAAGTCCGCGGCACGGAGGCCTTCGTGGTGCCGACAAAGCGTCCAGGTATACACCTCCCGACGCCCGTCATGTCGTGGCCGTCCGTTTTTGACCGCAACGTCTTTACAAGCCTGAGGCCTGCTGCCATGGTCGTGTCCCGCGGGGCGTCGGCGCTGATGTCGATGCCCTATTCGTGGGGGGAACGACGTTATGACGCGTGGCTTCAGACCATTTTGTCGCGTTCGGCTGACCCGGTTCAGATCCCGGCATCTCATCCTGCTGGCCCTGACCGCGACACTCGCGGCTCTCCTGCCGCTCGTCGCCTTCGGCGGGAACGCGAGCGCCGGGCCGGGGCAGACCTTGCCCGCAGCGGACCCGCCCTCCCCGCCACCGGCCCCGCACCACCAGGCCGCGCCGGCCGCCGCGATGGAGCCCGCCGCGCCCACCCTGCCCCGCGACGGCTGGACCGCGACCGCGAGCGACCACGAGACGGTCAAGGGCATCCACAGCGCCGCCAACGTCCTGGACGCCGACCCCGCCACCATGTGGCACAGCAAGTGGTCGCCCTCGCCCACCCCGTTGCCGCACAGCATCACCCTCGACATGCAGAAGACGGTGGTCGTCTCCGCGCTCGTCTACCGGCCCCGAGCCGTCGGCATCAACGGCCGCATCGGCGAATACACGATCCACCTCAGCGCCGACGGAATCGCGTGGGGTGCCGCCGTGGCCACCGGCACGCTGGCCGACGACAACACGGTCAAGACCCTGAGCTTCGCGCCCAAGGGCGCCCGCTATGTGCGCCTGACCGCGACCACCGAGGCCGGCGGACGCGGCCCCTGGACCAGCGCCGCCGAGATCAACCTGCTGGGCGATCCGGGCACCACCGCCTCCGCGGTCGATCTGCCCCGCGACGGCTGGACCGCGACCGCGAGCGACCACGAGACGGCCAAGGGCATCCACAGCCCGGCCAACGCGCTGGACGCCGACCCCGACACCATGTGGCACAGCAAGTGGACGCCTTCGGCCACGAAGTTTCCGCACAGCATCACCGTGGACATGAAGACGGCGCGCCCCGTCTCCGCCCTCTCCTACGAGCCCCGCCGCACCGGCGTCAACGGCCGGATCGGCGCCTACACAGTCACCACGAGCACCACGAGCACCACCTTCGGCTCACCGGTGGCGAGCGGCACCTGGAAGGACGACGACACCGTGAAAGGCGCCACCTTCACGCGTACCGTCACCGCCCGCTACGTCCGGCTCACCGCGACCACCGAGGCCGGGGCTCGCGGGACGTGGTCCGCAGCGGCCGAGATCCGGATCAGCGGGCCCGCCGAGCCCGGGGCCCACGGCACGTGGGGCAAGGTGACAGGCTTCCCGCTGGTCCCCGTCGCCACCGCGGTGCTGCCCAACAACAAGATGCTCGCGTGGTCCGCGTACGGCATCGACCGCTTCGGCGGCAGCAACGGATACACCCAGACCGCCGTCATGGATCTCGCGACCGGCCGCGTCACCCAGCGCCGCGTGGACAACACGGGGCACGACATGTTCTGTCCCGGCATAGCGGTCCTCAAGGGCGGGCGCGTCCTCGTCACCGGCGGCTCCAACGCCAAGCGCGCCAGCATCTACGACCCGGCGACCGACGCCTGGACCTCAACCGCGGACATGAACATCGCACGCGGATACCAGGCGATGACCCTGCTCTCCACCGGTGACGCCTTCGTCCTCGGCGGCTCCTGGAGCGGCGGCGACGGCGCCAGGGGCGGCGAGGTCTGGTCCTCCGCCAACGGCACCTGGCGCAAGCTCAGCGGCGTTCCCGTCACCACGACCATGACCGCCGACCCACGCGGCCCCTACCGCGCCGACAACCACCAGTGGCTGCACGCCACTTCGAACGGGCGCGTGCTGCACCTCGGCCCCAGCAAGCAGATCAACTGGATCTCCACCAGCGGCAACGGCAGCATCACCGCGGCCGGTACCCGCGCCGACAGCCCGGACGCGATGAACGGCAACGCGGTCGCCTACGACATCGGCAAGCTGCTCACGCTCGGCGGCGCCACCGCGTACGAGAACGCGAAAGCCACCAGACGCGCCTACACCGTCAATCTCAACGGGGGCGGCAAGCCGGTCAGTTCCCGCACCGGCGACATGGCCTACGCCCGCGCCTTCGGCAACAGCATCGTGATGCCGGACGGCAAGGTCGCGGTCTTCGGCGGCCAGTCCTATCCGGTGCCGTTCAGCGACGCGACCTCGGCCATGACCCCGGAGATCTGGGACCCGGCGACGGGCAAGTTCACACGGATGGCGTCGATGGCGGTGCCGCGCAACTACCACAGCGTCGCCAATCTGCTGCCCGACGGCCGTATCTTCACCGGCGGCGGCGGTCTGTGCGGCGCCTGCGCCACCAACCACTCCGACGGGGCGATCTTCACCCCGCCCTATCTCCTCGAGGCCGACGGAACGGAGAAGACCCGGACCGTGATCACCGGCGGCGTGCCGGCCGGCGCGGCCAACGGGGCGAAGCTCGCGGTGACCACCGACGCGGCCGTCACCTCGTTCGCGCTCGTCCGCGCGGGTGCCGCGACCCACTCCACCGACAACGACCAGCGCCGCGTCCCGCTCACGTTCCGCGAGACAGGCACAGGGGCGTATGAGGTCACGGTGCCCGCCGACCCGGGCGTGGCACTGCCGGGCACGTACTTCCTCTTCGCACTGAACGCCGAAGGCGTGCCCAGCAAAGCCAAGATGATCAACGTGGGCTGACACGCGTCCACCCGACCGCACAGGACAGAACGGCGGAGAGTGCCCGCAGGGGCTACTTGATCTTGTAGGAGCAGCCCTTCGGGTTCTTTCCGCCGTCGTTGTCGACGACGCTCCTGCCGTCGACCTCGATGAAGCAGGGGGCTTGCCTCACGGCCCCGTCGACGGACTTGATCGACCCGGGGACGACGGACACGAGGTAACCCGTCCTGCGTTCCGCGTCGGTGAGACGGATGCTCTCCGTCTTCCTCCACGGCAGCGTCTGCTCGGCGGAGCCGCTGCTGTCGGCGTGGTACATGACCGGCACCCGGCCCTGCCCCTCGACCCGCAGGGTGACCTCGTGCAGCGTCCCGTCCGCCGCCGTGGGGGTGGGCGACGCGCTCCGCGAGGTGCCGGTCTCGGCGCCGTCGGACGTCGTCCCGTCACTGTCGCTTCCGCAGCCGGTCAGCAGCGTGCCCGCCACAACAAGCAGTGCCGCACCGGTCATCGACCTGCGCTTCATGTCCGTTCCCCGTTCCGGGTGCTCTTTCTGTCACGCGTCCCCTCGGCCCGATGGCGAGGAGGAGGCGCACCGTCCAAAGATCCAATCACGCCAGGTGGGCGCTGACCGAGCACCGGAGGGGGTGGCGGTCGCGCCAACAGGCCGGGCATGCGCGGAAGTCGCCGGTGGAACCCCGAACCGTGCCGCCGACGTCTTTCAAACGACGGCCGAGCCGCGTCACCTGGATGAGGGAGCGGAAGTGGCATGCCCTGTGCCGCACACCCGGCCGGTGGCACCATGGACGAACACACAGTATCGGCGGTCGTTTCATGCTCCCAGAGGCATCGATGAACACTCGGCTCTCCGCCCGGCTCCTCGCCACAGCGGCCGTTGCCGGCCTGCTGCTCACCGCCTGCGACAGCTCCGGCGACCCCTCCAAGCCGTCGGCGTCGTCCCCATCGCCTGCGACCTCCTCGCCGTCCCGGCCGGGCATTGCGCCCGGCGAGCCCACCCCGGACGCTGACGCGAGCACCCCGGCGGGGACCCAGGCGCCGACCACTCCCGCACCCGGCAGCACCGCGCCGCTCGGCGCCGCCGGCCTTCAGCCGATCTGGCCGTTCACCACGGTCGCCCAGGCCCAGGCCTGGCAGCGTGACTACCGCTCCGGCGGCCACCAGCCCTGGCATCTCGACCCGGAACGGACCGCGCTGTCCTTCACTCAGGGGTACCTGGGATTCAAGGACGTCGACCGGATCTCGTCACGCAGGATCAACGGCCGGGACGCCCGCATCGGCGTGGGGCTGACGTCGCCCGAGACCACGGGCTCGGCGGCGGTCATCCATCTCGTGCGGTACGGCACGGCCCCGGACGCGCCGTGGGAGGTCGTGGGCACCGACGACTCGACCTTCTCGCTGACGACGCCCGGGTACGGCTCGGTCGTGCGCTCCCCGCTGCTGACCGGCGGCCGGATCAGCGGCGTGGACGAGGGCATCCGGGTGCAGGTTCGCCAGCCGTCGTCCACAAAGCCGCTGGGCAGCTCCTGTTGCACTCCGGCAGGGGGCAACAGCCAGCCCTGGAAGGTCTCTCTGCCCTTCTCGGGCGCCAAGGACACGGTGCTGACGGTGATCGCTTCGACCGGCGGGCACATCGCCGAGGTCGAACGCTTCACGGTGACGGCCGTGCGCACCAGGTGACCGGCCGGCGTCGACCAGGTCGCTCGCGGCCTGGCAGCCGCAACTGCGCCGGCTCGTCGACGACCTGAACGAGCGTCGGGCCGGACCGGCCTGTGCCGGTCCGGCCCTTACGCGTGTCGTCGGGTTCCGCCGCAGCGGTGTTCAGTGGTCGGAGTAGCTGAAGTCGCCCACGGTCCAGGCGCTGACGTCGTCGATCGAGACGCGGTACATCCCGCCCGTCTCCGGGATCCCGACCGTGCCCTGCAGGATCCTGGCGACATGGAAGTGCAGATGTGTGGGCGGTCCGTCCTGTTGCTCGGAGGCCGTGAAGATCCCGGAGAACTCGCCCAGGCTGGCCGAGTCGGTCAGGACCTCCGACACACGCTGTCGCCACACGGCTTCGGGCGCCAGCCGGCCGGTGATGACAGTTCCGTCCGTGACGACGGTCAGGGACATCTGATTGCTCTGCCCGGACTCCACCAGTGCGGCGACGTCAACGAGCAACTCGTCAGGCTTCGACATGACTGAGGATTCTATTCACCGCGCGCCCGGGCGGGCACCAGCGGCAGTGCCGAGAAGACCCCAGACAGTTGGGGTACCGCTGACCCCGGGACGGTCGAAAACTGGAGGCATGAACACCATCGAGCAGAACAAGAAGACCGTTTCCGCCTTCATCGACGCGCTCTTCACCCGGGGTGATCTCGGCGCCGTCGACGACTATCTTGCCGACGACTTCGTCAATCACGATCCGCCCCTGGGCGCCACGGCCGACCGGGAGGGCATGCGCGGAGCAGGTGCCATGCTCCGGGCCGCCTTTCCCGACTGGCACAGCGAGGTGGATCTCCTGGTCGGCGAGGGAGACCTGGTCGTCGAGCGCTTCACCGCCGCCGGGACACAGAAGGACGAGATCTTCGGAGTGCCTGCCTCGGGGCGGACGATCAGTCTGCCGGGGATCAATGTCTTCCGCGTTCGTGACGGGCGCATCGTCGAGCGCTGGGGCCGGCTGGACGAGCTGGGCTTCATGCGTCAGCTCGGCCTGGTGGACGGCCGGTGAGCCTCGGTGCTTCGGCGGGTGCCTGACATGCGAGCAGCGCCCCGTCGCCTGCAGGAGTAGCGTCAACACCATGGCAGGAGCAGCAAGGGACCGCCATGTGGCCGAGGCCATCAACCGCTGCTACGCCGGGCAGGACGTGCGCGGCCTGGGGGACGACGTCCTCCGCCGCCTGCGCCGGATCGTGCCGACGGACGCCGCGTTCTTCGCCGCGGTCGACCCGATGACCCTGCTGTTCACCTCGGCGCTCAGCGAAGAGCCACTCGCTCCCGCGACCGCCCTGTTCCTCGACAACGAATTCGGCCGCGAGGATGTCAACAAGTTCTCCTCGTTGGCGGACTCCTCGGTACAGGTGAACACGCTCGACCGGGCCACGCGTGGTGACCGGTCGGCCAGCGCGCGCTATCGGGAGATCATGGCTCCCCTCGGTCTCGGTGACGAGCTGCGCGCCGCCCTCACCACCGGGCGGCACTGCTGGGGGGTGCTGTGCCTGCACCGGGAGACGTCCCCGTACGGGTTCGACGCCGAGGATCTGGCCGTCGTCCGCCGGATCGCCCCGCACCTGGCCGAGGGCCTGCGCAGGGCAGTGACGGTGACGGCGCTCGAACCGGCCGGGGACGACTACGGCCCGCCGGGGATCATCGTCCTCGACTCCGCACTGGCTGTCGTGTCGATGAGTCCTGAGGCCCGTCGGTGGCTGTCGGAGTTCGACGACGACCGGCCCCGCGGAAGCGAGCTGCCGGTGGCCGTCCATGCGGTGGCGGCCCGTCTGGCCCGGCTCGAAGAGCCTTCGACGACCACCCAGGCACCTCCGACCGTCCGGTTGCGGAACAGGGCGGGGCGTTGGTTCGCGCTCCATGCGACGTACCTCCGCGCCCCGCCCGAACCTCAGATCGGGGTCGTGGTCGAACCCGCGCCGGCCGCGACGGTCGGCCCGCTGCTGCTCTCCGCCTACGGGCTGACCGACGCCCAGACCAGGGTCGCGGCGCTGGTCATACGAGGGCACTCGACGCGGCAGATAGTCACGGAGCTGCACATCTCCGCCAACACGGTGCAGGAGCATCTGACAGCGGTCTTCGACAAGCTCGGCATCCGCAGCCGGCGCGAGCTCGTCGCCGCCGTGGTCAGCGGCGGCCCTTGAACGGCCTCCCGCATGGCTCGCACATGACCTGTTTGTCCACAAATGAGAGAATGCACTCGACCGCAGAACGGCGTGCGCAGTCGCAGGCCGTCCCCGCTACCAGGACAGGCAGGACAGGCATGGCGAACAAGCCGAAGCCTTCGCAGCCCTCGCACGGCGAGGGACCCAGCCGACACCAGGGTTCCGAGCAGCACGGCTGGTCACCGGACGTGGACGAGACCCGCCAGCAGGACAACCCGAGCGAGCACCGCTCCTTCCGCCCCGACCGCTACAGCCCGGAGAAGGGCTCAGGCAGGCAGGTCTCCGAGGAAGAGACCAAGCCGGTATCGGGCGACACCGCCAAGAGCACCAGCCGTCGCGGCGAGGAGCAGGCCAAGGGTTCCGACGAGGAAGGCATGCACGACAAGGGCCGCCGAGGCCGTTCCCAGCGCCCCAGCGGCAGCAAGGACGCCTCTGCCACCACCGGCGTGGACCCCCAGGACCCGCCCGCCGGGCGAAGCAGGGGCTAGCCCCCGGATACGCCGCGGGGGCGGCCGTTCGTCGGAACCGCCGCCCCCGCGTCACTTCCCGCTGATCAGCAGATCCGGGGCAGCTGCTCCCCGATCGGCAGGTCGACCACGCGCGTGCCGCCGAGGCCCGTGCGTGCGACGACCATGCCCGGGTGCGCCTCCACGGCTTCGCCGATCACTCTCGCCCGGGCGCCCAGGGGATGGGCCCGCATCGCGTCCAGCACCGCGTCGGCGTGCTCACGGGGCACGAATGCCACGAGCTTGCCCTCGTTGGCCACGTACATGGGGTCGAGGCCCAGGATGGCGCACGCATTGGCCACGGCCGGCGGCACCGGCACGTCGCGCTCCTGAATCGCGACGCCGGTGCCGGAGGCGGCCGCGATCTCGTTGAGGGCGGCGGCCAGACCGCCCCGGGTGGGGTCACGCAGCACGTGCAGGTCCGGGGTCACCGCGAGCATCGCCTCGACGAGGCCGCCCAGGGCCGCGCAGTCGCTCTCGATCTCCACACCGAACTCCAGGCCCTCGCGCACACTCATGATCGCCACGCCGTGCACGCCGATGTCGCCGCTGACGATCACGACGTCCCCGGGCGCGACCCGCTGGGGCCGAAGATCGACTCCCGCAGGGATGAGCCCGATGCCGGACGTGTTGATGAAGATGCCGTCCCCGTGACCCGCCTCCACGACCTTGGTGTCGCCGGTCGCCACTTCCACGCCTGCCGCACGTGCGGCCGCCCCCAGGGCCTCGGCCACCCGGGCCACGACACCGACCTCGACGCCCTCCTCGAGGATGAAGCCGCAGGACAGATATGCGGCCCGGGCACCGCTCATGGCGAGATCGTTGACGGTGCCGTTGACCGCGAGGTCGCCGATGCTGCCGCCGGGAAAGAACAATGGTCGCACCACATACGAATCGGTGGAGAACGCCAGCCTGACACCGCCGAGCGACACGGCTGCGGAGTCGCCCAGCTGCGCCAGTGTCTCGCCGCCGAAGGCGGGCGCGAAGATGTGCTGGACCAGCTCCGCGGACAGGGCGCCGCCACCGCCGTGCCCCATCACCACCCGAGGGTGGTCCCGCAGCGGGGCCGGGCACGTCCATGCGGTGAGGTCCGGAGCTCGGAGCTCGGTGGTCTCAGGCAACGGGACTCGCCTCCAGTGATGAGGTGGTGGTGTCGAGGCGCCGGTAGAGGTAGTAGGCGGCGCACGCGCCCTCGCTGGAGACCATCGTGGCCCCGAGCGGATTGCGCGGGGTGCAGGTGGTGCCGAACGCCGCGCACTCGTTGGGCTTCAGCAGGCCCTGCAGCACCTCACCGCTGCGGCACTCCGCGGGCTCGCGGGTGTCGATGCCGGTCACCGAGAACCGGTGCTCGGCGTCGAACTCCCGGTAGCGGGCGGACAGTCGCCAGCCGCTCTCGGGAATCACTCCGATCCCGCGCCACGCACGGTCGGTGACCTCGAAGACGTCGTCCAGCATGGCCCGGGCGGCGGAGTTGCCCTCGTCCCGCACCGCTCGCGGATAGGCGTTCTCCACCGTGTGCTCACCGCGCTCCAGTTGCAGCACGGTCCGGCGTACGCCTTCCAGAATGTCCAGCGGCTCGAAGCCGGTGACCACGATCGGGACGCGGTAGCGGTCGGCGAGCTCGGGGTACTCGCCGGTGCCCATCACGCTGCAGACATGCCCCGCCGCGAGGAACGCCTGGACGCGGCAGCTCGGGGACTGCATGATCGCTTCGATCGCGGGTGGGACGCGTACATGCGAGACCAGCAGGCTGAAGTTCTTGATGCCGAGCTTGCGCGCCTGATGGACGGTCATCGCATTCGGCGGCGCCGTCGTCTCGAAGCCGATACCGAAGAACACCACCTCCCGGCCCGGGTTCTGCTGGGCGATCCGCAGGGCGTCCAGTGGCGAGTAGACCACCCGCACGTCGCCGCCCTCGCCGCGCACCCGGAACAGATCCCGCCCCGTGCCGGGGACCCGGAGCATGTCGCCGAACGAACAGAAGATCACCCCGGGACGGGAGGCGATCTCCAGCGCCTTGTCGATGACCTCCAGGGGGGTGACACACACCGGGCAGCCCGGCCCGTGGATCAATTCCACCTGCTCGGGCAGCAGTTGATCGATTCCGTGCCGGATGATGCTGTGCGTCTGTCCCCCGCACACCTCCATCAGGGCCCACGGCCTGGTCACGGTGGAGTGGATGTCGTCGAGCAGGCGCCGGGCGAGACCGGGATCCTGGAACTCGTCGATGTATTTCACTGCTGGGCCTCCTGCGGGGCTGCGCTGCCGTCTGTCAACGGGGAGCCGTCCGCCTCGGCGACCGGCTCCCACGGGTCGCCGAACTCCTCCTGGAGCAACCCGAGGGTCGCGAAGAGTTCGAGCGTCTTCTTGGCCGACTCCTCATCCAGACGCTGGAGGGCGAATCCCACGTGGACGATGGCGTATTCACCGACCTGGAGGTCCGGCAGGTATTCCAGGCACACTTCCTTGACCACACCGCCGAAGTCGACGGTGGCCATACGGGTGCCGTCACGTTCCTCGATCTCCGTCACTCTCCCGGGTACCGCCAGGCACATGGGGTCTCTCCTTGTCGTGGTGGTCCGGTCCGGCAGAGAGCCGGACATGGCGTCAGCGGACGGCTCCGCGCCCGGCGATCATCAGTTGACCGAGCGCCAGCCCGCCGTCGTTCGGTGGGACCTGGTGATGGCGCAGCACGGTGAAGCCGTCCTCGCGAAGCACCTCGGCGCAGGCCGAGGAGAGCAGAACGTTGGCGAACACCCCACCGGTCAGGGCGACCGTGTCCAGCCCGCGCCGTTCGCGTGCCAGGACACACAGGTGACGGACGAGGCCGACGACCCCGGCGTGGAAGCGTGCCGCGACAAGCTCCCGCGGCGTGCCCGCCCGTACGTCCTCGGCCACCGCTCTCAGCACGGGTGCCGGGTCCGCGGTCACCTCAGCCGACTCCGCCGGGCCGAAGGCGAACGCATAGCCGTCACCGTCCGCTCCGTCCGCCGCCAGCGCCGCTGCCTCCAGTTCGATGGCGGCCTGCGCCTCGTACCGGGCGCGGTGGCACACACCGGCCAGGGAGGACACGGCGTCGAAGAGCCGGCCCATGCTCGATGTGGGGACGCAGTTCAGATTCCGCTCCAACTGACGTGCCAGTAGTCGCAGTTCGTCCGGCGAGCACACGGCCACGGCGGGCAGGTCGTCCGCCCAGGCGATGCCCGCCGTGTGCAGATGTGCCAGCGCCATCCGGTAGGGCCGGCACACGGCGGCGTCGCCGCCGGGCAGGGGGACGTACGAGAGGTGTCCGAACCGTTCGAAACCGTCGTAGTCCGCGAGCAGGACCTCCCCGCCCCAGACCGCCCCGTCGTCGCCGTAGCCGGTGCCGTCGAACGCGACGCCGATCACCTGACGGCTGCTGTCGAGTCCGTGCTCGGCCATCACGGCGGCGATGTGGGCGTGATGATGCTGTACCCGTACGACCGGCCGGCCGGCCGCGTGCCGCACCGCCCATCGTGCGGAGCGGTAACCGGGGTGCCGGTCGGCGGCCAGGAGCCCGGGTACGACACCGGTGATCGACTCCAGCTGCCGCTCTGCGCGCTCGAACGTCTCCTGCGTGGCCAGGTCGTCCATGTCCCCGATGTGCGAGGAAAGCCATGCCCTGCGCCCGTCGCCGAGACAGAACGCGTTCTTCAGGTCTCCCCCGACAGCGAGAGCCGGCCGGACGGGAACGGGCAGGGTGAGCGGCAGTGGGGCGTACCCGCGTGCGCGGCGGACCGTCATCCGTTCCCCGTCGCACACGCGCAGCACGGAGTCGTCGCACGGCACATGGATGGGACGGTCGTGTGTGAGCCAGGCGTCGGCCAGGTGCGCCAGCCGGTCCAGGGCTTCGGTGTCGTCGGTGACGATCGGCTCGCCGGCCGCGTTCCCACTGGTCATCACGAGCAGTCGCGGCCCTGCGGTGTCGCCCGGCAGGCCCAGCAGCAGATGGTGCACCGGCGTGTACGGAAGCATCACGCCGAGGTCGGGGCTGCCCGGTGCCACCGCGTCCGACGGGAGCGGCGCGTCCGGTGCGGGCAGGACATGGGCCCGACGGCGCAGGAGCACGATGGGCCGGACCGCGCCGGTCAGCAGCGATCGTTCCTCGGCGCCGATGTGCACGAGGTGCTCGACATCGGCGACGCTCCGGGCCATGAGCGCGAAGGGCTTGTCCCCGCGGGCCTTGCGGCTGCGCAGGGCGGCCACCGCCTCGGCATGGGAGGCATCACAGGCGAGGTGGTATCCGCCGAGACCCTTGACCGCCACGATGGCACCGGCGGCGAGGAGTTCGCGGGCCTCGGCGATGGGGTCCACCGCGGTGCCGGGCCGGGGCCGATGTCCCGGGTCGGCGTGCAGCAGGCGCAGTCGGGGGCCGCAGGCTGGGCACGCGACGGGCTGCGCGTGGAAGCGGCGGTCTGCCGGATCGGCGTACTCGCGGGCGCAGTGCGGACACATCGGGAAGCCGGCCATGGTCGTGTGCTCCCGGTCGTACGGGAGGCCGGTGACGATGGTGAACCGGGGGCCGCAGTGGGTGCAGGTGATGAACGGGTGACGATGGCGCCGGTCGGCCGGATCGGCCAGTTCCTTGAGGCACTCGGCACAGGTGGCCGTGTCCGGCGAGACCAGCGTGCGGGGCGCCCCCTGCGACCGGGAGGCAAGGATGACGAATCCGCTGCCGCCGGCCAGGGGAACCTGCTGGTGTTCCACGGCTTCCACCACGGCCAGCGGCGGCGCCTGCGGGGCGATCCGGTCGCAGAAGCGGGTGACGGCGGACTGTGGACCCTCGACCTCGGCGACGACTCCGTCCTCGGTGTTGGTCACATGCCCGGTGAGCTCCAGGCCGGTGGCCAGCGTGTACAGGAACGGCCGGAACCCCACGCCTTGCACGACACCGCGTACCGTGACCCGGCGGCGCTGCAGGGCGTCGACGACGGTCGCCGCGGACTGCGGAGTACTCACGGGCGGGGCCTGACCGCGCTGTCGGCACCGTCAGGGGCGGTCACGAAGGGGCGGGAGGACGGGGCTTCGGGGTGCTGATGGGGGTGGGGATGCAGGTGATCCTCAGCGCCGTCGTCGTGGTGGTGGTGTCCGTGCAACTGCCCTGCCATGACCGGTTCGTGGACCGCGCCGCCGTCGGCGACGGCCAGTGCCCGGTCGAGCAGGACGCCCACGCCTTTGCCCCGGCGCGCGGAGGTCAGGACCACTTCGACGCCGGGGTTGACCTGCTGGACGTGCGCGCGGAACGCGTCCTCGTCGAACTCCACGGCATCGGCGATGTCGGCCTTGGTGACCACCACCAGGTGGGCGAGGCCGAAGGCGGTGGGGTACTTCAGCGGCTTGTCCTCGCCCTCGGTGACGGACGCGAGGACGACCCTCAGCGCCTCGCCGAGGTCGTAGGAGGCGGGGCAGACCAGGTTCCCGACGTTCTCCACGAACAGCAGCCGGGTGACCTCCGGCAGCCACCCTTCAAGGTGCCGGCCCAGCATGCCGGCCTCGAGATGGCACAGGCCGTCGGTGAGAACCTGCTTCACCGGCACGCCTGAACGGGCCAGGCGCTTGGCGTCGTTCTCCGTGGCGAGGTCGGCGGTCAGAGCCGCGACCGGCACCCCCCGCTCACGGGCCATGAGCAACTCGCGTTCCAGCAGCGCCGTCTTCCCGCTGCCGGGACTGGACAGCAGGTTGATCACCGTGGTGCCGCGGGCGGCCAGCTCGGCACGCAGCGCATGTGCGGTGGCGTCGTTCTTGGCGAGTACCGCCTGCTGCAGATCCACGACTCGGCACATGGTTCAGCGCTCCTCGGAAATCGGTTCGCGGATGCGTTCATGGGCCGGACCGTCCTCCCACCGCACACTGGCGATCTGCAGCTCACGGCCCGAGAGCAGTTCCGGGCTCGCACCGCCACAGGCCGGACAGCACAGCTGAGGTGGCATGCCCACCGCCCATTCGTCCGCACAGGACGAGCAGCGGGCCCGGCCGGGTACGGAGTCGACGACCAGCTCGGCGCCGTCCAGCAGCGTGCCGGCGCAGGCCAGTTCGAAGCAGAACGACAGCGCGTCGGGAACCACTCCGGCCAGTTCGCCGACCTGCAGCCGTACGGAGGCGACCGAAGTGACGCCGCCGTCCCGCTCGGCCGCTTCCTGCACCTGGCCGACGACAGCCATCGCGATGGACATCTCGTGCATCGGTCTCCGTCCTGGCAGAGCCGATCCGCGCGGCCGGTCCGCCGGGCCCCATTACACGGCGGCGTCCCGCCCGGGTGCGGCGGGCTCGCCGGGGCGGCCCGCCGCGTACGCCGTTTGGTGCAGCGACCGCGTCACATCCTCCGGAGACGCAGATAGCGCTGCACGTCGGGCAGCACCTGCTTCGCCAGTGCGGCGGCCAGGACAAGGGCCGCGGCAGCGGCACCGATGACGGGCTTGTTCATTGGTCGTCTCCTCACGTTCCGGCCGATCTGGCCGCGGCCCCGGGAACAGGTGCTTGGCATGCGTCGTCTCCCACGATGCTCAGAATGCAGCGCACGGCTTCCGGCACCGCGGCGGCCACCGGTGCGGTGAGCCCCATGCCCTCCTCGACACTGGCGGGCTCGCAGCCGATGACAAGAGTGCGCCGGGGAGGGGTCCCGCCGGTGCCGGCACACAGGGTGTCCAGCAGGGCGAGAACGGCGTCCGGCGACATGTGGTGGCCGTCGAGCACAGGGCCCTGCGGCGCGATGGTGCCGGGCTCGCCGGCCTCGATGAGGTACAGCGTTCCGGGCTCGCCGCCTCGTGCGCACGCATCGATCAGGACGAGCGTGTCGTACCCGTCGAGCAGTTGGTAGGCGAGGTGAACACCCCGTACGCCGATGTCCACGACCTCGACGTGTCCGGGCAGTTGGTGTGCGGCGAGAGCACGCACGGTCTCGACACCGAAGCCGTCGTCACCGAGGAAGATGTTGCCCACACCGGCGACGAGCGTGCGGCCGGCGCCTTCGTCCGGGGGAGCGTTCACGCGTCCTCCAGGAGTGCGACCTCGTCGGGCTGGAAGTACAGGAACCGGCCCTGTTCGCGGCGGATGTCGGCGCCCGGGTCGCCTTCGACGGTCACCGCCAGGTGCACTCCCCCGTCGACGTCGTGCAGTACGGCCTCGACCAACGCGCTGCGCCCGTGCAGGAACAGGTCCTGGGCGTCGGTGCGGCGCAGGCCGGGACGGAGCAGAACCCGACTGCCCGCGCTCACCGGCCGTCCGTCGACCAGGACTTCGTCCCGGGCCGGGTCCAGGCCGGTGTCGCCCGCCGGGTCCCACCAAGGGGTCTCCGGCATGACGACGCCGTGCTCGCCGAACGGGTCCCCCTCGGGCGGTGTGCCCGGCCCGGCTGCGGCAGGTCCGGTGACCTCCCGCAGCGCCCGCACCGCTCCGTGCAGCCGCTCGAGGACCTCGGGCGGCATGGAGTCGGCCAGATCGACCACGGCGGCCGCCTTCGCATCGGTCCCCCGGGCCTCGCGCTTCTCCTGGTCGGTGAGGGCCGCGGTGCGCAGAGCGAGGATCTCGTCGATCTCGGTGGCGTCGTACAGGGCGCCGGGACTTTCCGGCGCGATGGCCGGATGGTCCTCGAGAATGATCGGGGAGGACAGCACCAGGTCGGCGCGGCCCGGTTCTCCCGCGAGCACCGGCCACGTGTGCAGGTTGCGGCAGGAGGCGACTGCGCCCTTGGCCCACTCGGGCGGGTCCGTCATCGAGAGGAACGAGCCCGCGCTCAGGCACATCAGGAGGTGGGTCGCCACCATCGAACGCGGCAGCGCGGCGTCGCGGCCCTCGCCGTCGTCCTGCGGGTCCCAGCTGCTGGTGTTCTCCACCAGCGCGGTCAGCCGCAGAACCCGGTAGGGTCCGTCGACTTCACACGCGGAGAGCCGCACGACGCCGTGGATCTCCTCGCACCGGCGGATCAGACGTCCCACCAGGCTGCCGTCCGTGTCGTGCACCGGCTCGGTCTCCTCGCGGGCCGGGCGGGTGAACGGAACAGTGATCCCGTCGCCCACCAGGTCGGCCACCGAGGCGGTGACCTCGACCCGTTCCTCGGCTCCCTCGTCCCAGGGGACCAGGACCCGGTCGTGGAGGTGCAGTTCGGTCACGGTCTCGAAGGAGCCGTCCGGCAGGGCCTGCTGGACCGTCCGGCGCTGGGCGTGCAGGAATCGCACCTCCACCGCCAGTTCGGCACCCGGCTTCGGTTCCATCAGGCATTCGGTGTGCTGGAAGTCGTGTTCCCCGCAGAGAGCTCCCCACGCGGGCGGGACGAGCACCCCGAACTGCCAGCGCAGCCGGTTCTTGGCCGCCGAGGCCCGGTAGGGATAGAGCACATAGCCCTCGAAGAGCACGGTGTCGGCCACCGCGCGGGCGGCCGCGAACCGCGTCTCCGTTTCCGGGCCGAACACGTTCGCGGTCATGTCGCCGTCCTCTCACGGGCCTTGCGCAACAGCTCGGCGGCCGAGGGCTGCGCAGGGGCCTGCGAAGGGCGGGCCTCGTCCAGGAGTGCGCGTACCGTCGCCTCCCAGGAGGGCAGCGCACGCCGCGAACGGAAGGCGAGCAGGGCGTCCATCGTGTCGCGGGGCAGCCGCACCCAGCCGCACCCGGGGAAGTGCTGCTCGATCATTTCCTTCCACACCGCCACCGGCATGCCGAAGGACGCCTCGCGGTCCCAGGGAACGGGCTGGACGCGGAATCCTCCGGCACCGGTGAACGCCGTACCGGAGAAGAGCATGAGCAGGGGGATGTCGCCGGACGACAGCGCGTGGAAGTACCGGGTCGACGCCACGTCCATGTCGTACGTGCACGGGACCACCAGATCGGTCTCCGTCTCGCCCGTGAACCCCGGGACCATGACGGAGACCTGCGCGAACTGCAGCGGCAGCAGGGTGCTGCCCCAGCGGGAGCGCTCACCGAAGAGGTCGCCGAGTTTCTCGGCCTCCTCGGACGCGTAGCCGCGCCGGGACGGTTCGATGCGGATCTGGCAGCGCAGCGCGAGTGCGTGCACCGGAGCGGCGTCGGAGGCGGTGACACGCAGCCGGAAGACGAGGGTCGGGCCCGCGGCGTACTGGTCGGCGCGCACGCCCGTACAGGTGAAGGAGAACTCGGTCACGACCGGTGTGCCTCCTCCGGTACCTTGGCCCGCTCGGCGACCTGCGCGAAGAACGCCCGCAGATCGGCCTGTGCCTCCGCCCCGCCGTCAAAGCCCTGCCACAGCAGGCGCATCCGGCCCACCAGCTCGTAGCAGATGTCGATCGGCACCAGATAGCACTCGGTCCGGCCCTCCGACCGGCGCAGCAGCAGCGCTTCCACGTCCGGTTCGAGCAGGCGGGCCAGCAGGCTGGTTCCGAGTACGGACTGCCAGGTCGACGGGTCGAGTTCGCTCTCGGTGGCGCCGGCCGGGCTGGGGTAGAGCGCGACCAGCCGGTCCAGCGCGGCGTTGCGGAAGAAGAACGCAACGCCGACCGGGATCTGCAGGAGCTCCCATGCGCCGGGGTCGAGGCGGTGGTCCGGGTCGGCGAGGTAGCGGTCGGGAACCGTGCGGAAACGGCCTCTGCCGGCGCCCGGCTGCTCGAACAGCAGGGCGCACGGCGTGCAGGCACAGGCGAGGGCCCGCTTGTCGGTGTCCACCAGATGCCGGTGGCCGACGTCGGCAAGGACCACACCGCACAGTTCGCAGCGTTCCGGCTGCGGCTGTCGCGGTGCGGCGAACCGGCGCAGGCCGCGTGCCCGTTCGGACCCCGTGCTCTGCGGCCACGCCCCAGGCGCGCTCACAGTGCCTTCGCCGAGGCCGGTCCGGTACCCGCGGCGTCGGCGGACGGACGGGTCCCGATCTGGAGCAGGGCGGGCCCGCGGGACGAGGCCGCCGGTTCCGTCACCACAGCCGTCACCTCCGGCGCGAAGCAGGCCAGGGCGTCCTCCATGGCCTGTTGGCCCGCCGCAGCGGTGCTCGCGCAGCCGCAGCCGGCGCTCTCCGCGGAGCGCAGACGGAGGGTGCCGCTGGTGTCGTCGAAACTCACGACCTCGACGGACTGGCCCGGCACAGTGTCCAGGGCGCGCGCGATCCGTGTGGCGGTGTCCTCCGGGTGGAGGTCGTGCAGGACGAGCAGGCTGGAGACCAGTTCGTCGCCGAGGAGGCGGGTGACGGCCTTGCTGCCGTCGGATCTCCCGGCTTCAGGAGCGTCCAGCAGCGCGAGGATGCGGGCCAGTCCGGCGCCGTAGAAGTCCATCAGGACGCGCACCAGTTCCTCGGCCGCGGCGGCGGCCTGCGCATCGCCCGCGGCGGTCAGCCGGTCGATCGCCTCTTCGACGCGCTGCCCGGCCTGTTCCGCGTTCGCCGCCCGGTTCGCTCCCCCGCCGGGCGGCTGGGTCGTCGTGGCACCCTGCGCGCTCATCCGCCCAGGCCGCTCAGTCCGGTCGGCACGTGCATCTTCTGCACGGTCTTGCCGCCGCCCACGTACATGTGGACGCCGCAGGGCAGACAGGGGTCGAAGCTGCGTACGGCCCGCATGATGTCGATGCCCTTGAAGTTCTCCGGGGAGTTCTCCTCGAAGATCGGCGTGTTCTGCACGGCGTCCTCGTAGGGGCCGGGTGTGCCGTAGGTGTCACGGGTGCTGGCGTTCCACGGAGTCGGCGGGTACGGGTGGTAGTTGGCGATCTTGCCGTCCCTGATCACCATGTGGTGGGACAGGACACCGCGCACGGCCTCGGTGAAACCGACACCGAGCCCCTCGTCCGGGACCTCGAACTTCTCCCAGGTCTGGGTGCGTCCGGCGCGTACCTCCGCCAGCCCCTTCTCGGCGCAGTGCAGCGCGATGGCGGCGGCGTAGGCCTGGAAGTAGGTGCGGGCTCGGTTGCGTTCCAGCGCGTTGCTCCACTTCGGGATCTTCCACTCGAAGCGGGTCTCGGGCTTGGTCATGGTGCGCGGCAGGGTGATGACCACGCTGTTCCCGGTGGCCTGGACGTAGTCGGTGTTGACGAGGCCGGACAGGGCGGTGGACCACAGGCGGGCGATGGGGCCGCCGCCGGTGTCGAGCGCCAGGTAGTCCTTGCCGTCGAACCAGCGGGGGGACATCACCCAGCTGTACTTGTCCTGGAAGTCGCGCTTCTGGGGCGCGGGGATGGTGTGCTGGTTCCAGGGGTGGCGCGGGTCGACGGGGTTGCCGAGCGGGTCGTGGGTGACGAACTGCTCCTGGCCCTGCCAGTCCTCGTAGTACGAGCTGCCGAGCAGGATCCGGATGCCGAGGTTGATCTCGGTGAGGTCGTTGGTGACCAGCTTGCCGTCCACGATGACGCCGGGGGTGACGAACATCTTCCGTCCCCAGTCGGTCATGTTGGCGTACGTGAAGTCGCAGTGCTCGGGGTCGTTGAGCGCGCCCCAGCAGCCGAGCAGTACGCGCCGACGGCCGACTTCCTCGTACCCGGGCAGGGCCTCGTAGAAGAAGTCGAACAGGTCGTCGTGCAGAGGGACGACACGCTTCATGAACTCCACGTAGCGCATGAGGCGGGACAGGTAGTCCGTGAAGAGCTGGACGGAGGCCACGGTCCCGACGCCGCCAGGGTAGAGCGTGGAGGGGTGCACATGGCGGCCCTCCATCAGGCAGAACATCTCCCGGGTGTAGCGGCTGACCTGGAGGGCCTCGCGATAGAACTCGCCCTCGAGGGGGTTGAGCGAGCGCATGATGTCGGCGATGGTGCGGTAGCCGTGCTCCGCTGCGTGCGGCGCCTCGGTGCGCTCGGCCAGTTCCAGGACGCCGGGGTTGGTCTCGCGGACCATCTTCTCGCAGTAGTCGACCCCTACCAGGTTCTCCTGGAAGATGTTGTGGTCGAACATGTACTCCGCGGACTCGCCCAGGTTGATGATCCACTCGGCGAGGTGCGGAGGCCGCACGCCGTAGGCCATGTTCTGCGCGTACACCGAACACGTGGCGTGGTTGTCACCGCAGATGCCGCAGATGCGGCTGGTGATGAAGTGCGCATCGCGCGGGTCCTTGCCGCGCATGAAGACGCTGTAACCGCGGAAGACCGACGACGTGCTGTAGCACTCCGCCACCCGCTTCTGCTTGAAGTCGATCTTTGTGTGGATGCCGAGGCTGCCCACGATCCGGGTGATCGGATCCCAGGCCATCTCGACCAGGCCACTGCCGTCGCCGGTCTTCGTCGTCGATGCCATCGTCTGTACAGCGCCCTTCGTCAAGTGTCGTACGGGAGATCGGACAGCGCGGGACGGCCCCCGAGGGCGCCGTGCGGGTTCATATGCTCACCACGGCGGCCGGTAGCCGGTGGTCAGCTGGTCTCCGACGTGTCGCCACTTGGGCTCCTTGTCCACGGTCCTGGCCGTGATGGTCCGGAGCTTGCGGACCACGGAGCCGTACACGCCGCTGGCCCCGGCGGACACCCTGGCGCCGGGCGGTTCGTCCATGAACGGCATGAACTTGTCGGGGAAGCCGGGCATCGTGCAGGCGATGCAGATGCCGCCGACGTTCGGGCAGCCGCCGATGCCGTTCATCCAGCCGCGCTTGGGCACGTTGCACTTCACGACAGGTCCCCAGCAGCCGAGTTTGACCAGGCACTTGGGCGAGTCGTACGTGGTGGCGAACTGGCCCTGCTCGTAGTAGCCGGCCCGGTCGCAGCCTTCGTGCACGGTGGCTCCGAAGAGCCAGGTCGGACGGAGCTTGTCGTCCAGCGGGATCATCGGAGCCGATCCCGCGGCCTGGTAGAGCAGGTAGGTCAGGGTCTCGGAGAAGTTGTCGGGCTGGATCGGACATCCCGGTACGCACACGATCGGGATGCCGGCCTGGGACTTCCAGTCCCAGCCCAGGTAGTCGGGCAGGCCCATGGCGCCCGTCGGGTTCCCCGCCATCGCGTGGATGCCGCCGTAGGTGGCACACGTACCGATGGCCACGACCGCCAGCGCCTTGGGCGCCAGCCGGTCGATCCACTCGCTGGTCGTGATGGGCTGGCCGGTCTCCGGGTTGTCACCGAAGCCGCACCAGTACCCCTCCGGTTTGATCGATTCATTCGGAATGGATCCCTCGACGACCAGGACGAAGGGATCGATCTCGCCGCGTTCCCCCTTGAAGAACCACTCGATGAAGGTGTCCGCACCCCCCACCGGACCGCATTCGAAGTCGATGAGCGGCCAGTGCACGGCGATCTTGGGCAGACCGGGCAGCACGCCGAGCACGATCTCTTCGATGCTCGGCTGCATAGCCGCCGTCAGGGACACCGAGTCGCCGTCGCAGCTCAGCCCCGCGTTGATCCAGAGAATGTGGATCGTCGGGGCCTCGTCCGCAGCGGCTGACCCGGCTGCGTCCGGCGTGTCGGTCGTGGTGGGCGTTGCTGCATCCATGGGGATGCCTCCTAGGGGAGATATACAACGAAATGCGGCATAGCGACCTCAACCTTCTTGATAACAGGCTCCCGGCCCCTGTGCGACGTCACCCTCCGCCGTTTCAGCTAGGCCGGCCCGCCGCCCTCAGGGCCGCCGGCGCCCCGGAGGCGCGGCTCCGCCGAGATGGGGCGGTGTGCTGTCGGGAGCTTCCTTGCGCACGAACGCGCGCCGCAGGGCGTGATACGGAGCGTCAGGATCCGAGAAAGTACGGAACATGTGGCCGAGTTCTTCCTCGCGGTGGGCGGCCAGCGGCTTGACGGCCTCCTGCCGCTCCCGTTCCGGCTTCTTGGCCGCGATCCGGGCCCGGGCACCCGGCGAGGAGGCAAGCCGGCCGGCCAGGCGCCGGACCTCACCGGAGAACTCCTGCGGGGCACATTCGACCATTCGGTCCACCAGACCGAGCCGGTGCCCGCTCGCGGCGCTCACCGGCAGCGCCTCCTGCATGAGCCGGTCGGCGACGGCGGCGCCCACCCGGCGCGGCAGCGTGTAGGTCCAGTACTCGGAGCCGTACAGCCCCATGAGCCGGTAGTGCGGGTTCAGGACCGCACCCGCCCTGCACCACACCTCGTCCGCGGCCAGGGCCAGCATGACCCCACCCGCGGCGGCATTGCCGCCCACCGCGGAGACCACCAGCCGGTCGGTGGTCGTCAGGACGGCCTCCACCAGGTCGTCCATGGCCTGGATGTTCTCCCAGGAGGCGGCGCCGGAGTCGTCGGCGGCCTCGATCACGTTCAGATGGATTCCGTTGGAGAAGAAGTCCCGGCTGCCGCCGAGGACCAGTACCGAGGTCGGCCGTGAGCAGGCCGCACGGTAGGCGTCGAGCAGCCGTCGGCAGTGCGCCGTGCTCATGGCGCCGCCGGGGAAGGAGAACGACAGGAACCCGGCCTCCCCCTCCTCGTGATAGCGGATGTCCGACCAGGTGCGCCGGGCGCTGTCCAGGTCCGGCGGGACGGGACGCTCGGGCAGTCGGGGCAGCCGGTCTCCCAGAGCCTGCACGGCGGGCAGTTTGAAGGTCGGGGGTTCTCCGGCCCGGCGCCGGGGGCGCAGTTCGGGGATCCACACGGCGCCGTCGACCGTGGCGCGGCAGATCGCGCCGGCCCGGGTGGCCAGCAGCTCCCCCGGACGACCGCTCAGTTCGCCCTCCGGGCGCCCGCCGTGCAGAAACCACTCGCCGCCCAGGAGCGTGTCCAGCACACCGGGATACGAGTCACCGGCGCGCAGCCTGCGCAGAACGGTCCCCGTGGTGTCCGACTCCCAGCTGATACGCCGGAGATCCTGGGGGAACCGGGGCCGCGGCCGGGCGACATCCCCTGCTTGGGCGGGGATCTGTGGCTGCGGAGTGTGAACTCCCGACGCGAAGCGCTCAACAGCGAGGAGCACCGCGGCCACCGCGGCGTCGGACACCTCGTTCCGGTACAGGTCACTCTTGCCCACCGGAGGCACCGCGCAGCCAACCGTGGCCCACACATCACCGGCGTCCATCTCCGCGTTGGCCTGCAGGACCGTCACGCCCCACCGGTCGACTCCCTCGTGAATCGCCCAGTCGAGCGAGGACGGTCCCCGGTCGCCCACGGGGCCGGGATGAACGATGAGGCACGTATGTGCGGCCCAGACATCCTGGGGAACAGCCCTCTTGAGCATGGGCGCCACGACGAGGTCCGGGTCGTGCCTGTCGACGGCGTCCCTGAAGGAGGTGTCGTGCAGCGCGAGCTCCACCACCACGCTGTGGCCCCGGTCCCGCAGTTCGGCGTGAACGCGCTGCGTGAGGCTGTTGAACGCGCTCGCCATCAGCAGGATGTGCATGGCAACCTCCTATCGCCCCGGAGCCCCGCAGTCGAGAACGAGTCCGGCCGCCTGCGATCCTCGGTGCCCGGGGGCCGCGCCCACCGGGCACCGGGCCGTCGCGTCACTCGAAAGCGGACACAGCGGCCACCACTCGGCGGCGGCGCGTGCAGGTGTGGACGCACCGCTCGACAGTGCGGGCACGACTGCCGCCGGCGATCGCTGCAGGGCCACGCCGGCCCGGGCCCCGACACTGGCGGATGGCCGCTGCCCACCGCCGCCGGACAGACCTCTAGCCCGGCAGCTGAGGCTGCCGGGCTACAGAGCTACAGAACTACCGGGTGACAACCGCCGATCAGACCGCCGGAGCCGGGTACGTCGGGTACTCGACCCCGGAGACGTGCTGGACGACGCGGATGACCTGGCAGGAGTAGCCGAACTCGTTGTCGTACCACAGGTAGAGGATGGCGTTGTCCCCCTCGACCTTGGTGGCACCGGCGTCGACGATCGAGGCGTGGCGCGAGCCGATGAAGTCGCTGGAGACGGCGTCGGGAGCGCTGATGAAGTCGATCTGGCGCTTGAGCGGCGAGTTCAGCGAGACGTTGCGGAGGTGGTCGAGGACCTCCTCGCGGGTGGTCTCGCGCGCGAGCCGCAGGTTCAGGATCGCGATCGAGACGTTCGGCACCGGGACGCGGATCGAGCTGCCGGTGATCCTCGCCTTGAGGTCTGGCAGCGCCTTGGCGACGGCAGAGGCGGCACCGGTCTCGGTGATGACCATGTTGAGCGGCGCGGAACGACCGCGACGGTCGGCCGCGTGGTAATTGTCCAGCAGGTTCTGATCGTTGGTGAACGAGTGGACGGTCTCCACGTGACCGCGCAGGACGCCGTACTCGTCGGCCATCGCCTTCAGCGGCGGGACGATCGCGTTGGTGGTGCAGGACGCGCAGGACAGGATCTGCTCGTCCAGCTTGATCGTGTCGTGGTTGACGCCGTGCACGATGTTGGGGACGTCGCCCTTGCCGGGGGCAGTCAGGACGACCTTGTCGATACCGGGGCGCAGGTGCTTCGACAGACCCTCGCGGTCGCGCCACTTGCCGGTGTTGTCGATGAGGATGGCGTCCTTGATGCCGTACGCCGTGTAGTCGACCTCCGACGGGTCGCCCGCGTAGATGACCTTGATCTCGTTGCCGTTGGCGTTGATCGTGCTGTTCGACTCGTCGACCGTGATCGTGCCCTGGAACTGGCCGTGGATGGAGTCGCGGCGCAGCAGCGAGGCGCGCTTGACGATGTCCTGGTCGCCGCCCTGGCGGACGACGATCGCCCGCAGTCGCAGTCCGTTGCCAGAGCCGGCCTTCTCGATGAGGAGGCGGGCGACGAGACGGCCGATGCGGCCGAAGCCGTAGAGGACGACGTCGCGCGGCTCGCGGCGCTGGATCTTGTCGGCACCCGTGGCGCCGGCGACGGCTTCAGCGGTGAACTCCTGCACCGAGAGGCCGCGGTCGTCGGTCCGATAGGTCTCGGCGAGCAGGCCGATGTCGATCTGCGACGGACCGAGGTCGAGCGTGGTCAGGGCCTGCAGGAACGGAAGTGTGTCGGTGACCGAGAGTTCCACTCCGGCGATCTGCCGGGCGAAGCGGTGGGTCTTGAGGATGCTGACCACCGACTTGTTCACCAAGGAGCGGCTGTGGAGAAGGACCGTGACGTCCCGCTCCCGGTGCAGCTTCCCGATGACGGGGATCATCGACTCCGCGATCTCCTCGCGGTTTTTCCAGTTGGTGAACGAGTCGTCATTGACAGTCACAGGTTTATCTTTCGAGCTAGGCGGTGCTCATATGCTAACCCCCGCCCATTTCGATCATTCATGCGGTACCGCCGAAGGCGACGACACGGCCGGATGACTCCTGCACGTGCCCTCTGATCTGGGCTTTTGTGTTGCTCTGCCAGGTGTTCGCGACGACGCAGTCCGCCGGCCGGCCTCGGACGGGGCCGCGTGGAGGCCCTCCCGTTCGACCAGTGGGCGGGGCAGGCCGGCGGCGAAGCGGCGACGCTCCGTGCCCGGCGCACCGGCTCAGCGGGGGTTGCCGGACGCCGTCGGCGACATCCGGTGCGTGCCCTTTCCGGGCGAGGACGGCCGCGCCGTTCCGCCGCTTCGTCGACGGCGGAGCGGCGACGACCGTGCGGGGCATCCGGCGCGCTGTTCGACGCGTGACGACTGCCGCGCCCAACACAGACGGCGGCGAGGTCGTTCACGGGGTCGGCACGTAATAGGCGCACCGTGTCCACTCCGACGCGGTGGGGGTCGTGGCAGTCTCCCAGGTTCGAACACATTGTCATGCCGCACCCGGGGCCGCTCCGTTGGCGCCCGGGTGCCCGAATCAGGGAGAGGACACCCCCCACATCATGTCCGCTCATCGCCTGCGCCGTACATGGCGCCGCCCCTTGCTCGCCGTCGCAGCAGCGACCGCCATCGCCGCCCCCACGGTCGCCGTCGCCACCGAGAACTCACCTGCCGACGCCAACCGGCCCGCCGCCGCAGAGGCGTTGGACGACACCTACTACCAGGACGCGGTCGGCAAGACGGGCAACGAGCTCAAGGCCGCCCTGCACGGCATCATCAGCGAGCAGACCAAGCTCTCGTACGACCAGGTCTGGGACGCCCTGAAGACCACGGACCAGGACCCCGACAACGCGGCGAACGTCATCCTCCTGTACTCCGGCCGTTCCCAGGCCAAGGACGCCAACGGCAGCGGCGACGACCAGTGGAACCGCGAGCACGTCTGGGCCAAGTCCCACGGCGACTTCGGCACCGCCACCGGCCCCGGCACCGACATCCACCACCTGCGCCCCGCCGACGTGTCGGTCAACAGCACCCGCGGGAACAAGGACTTCGACAAGGGCGGCAGCGAGGTCGGCGAAGCGCCGGGCAACTTCACCGACGACGACTCCTTCGAGCCCCGGGACGCCGTCAAGGGCGATGTCGCCCGCATGATCCTCTACATGGCCGTCCGCTACGAAGGCGGCGACGACTTCCCCGACCTCGAGCCCAACGACCAGGTGAACAACGGCTCGGCACCGCTGATGGGGAGGCTGTCACTCCTGAAGCAGTGGAACACCCAGGACCCGCCGGACGCGTTCGAACAACACCGCAACCAGGTGATACACGACAGCTTCCAGCACAACCGCAACCCGTTCATCGACCACCCCGAATGGGTCGACGCCATCTGGAAGTAGGCGAACCATCCCCGGCACGCCGCCCCGCAGGACAACGCGGCGGCGTGCCGGATGCCCGGCGGCACGCGATCGCCTCCAGTGTCGCCCGGACGACGGGCGGCCCTTCCACGGGAAGCAGTACGGCCGGGCGGGGTGCACCCGGGTCCGAGTGCCCCAGGTCGACTCGAACGGCGGAGACCCGGGGCAGAACAGCACTCCAGGCGCTCTGCGCCGCCTCGGAGACACGACGACTGTCGTCCCTGCGGAGTTCGACCAGTGCGGCGCAGGCGGTACGCGCCAGCGCAACGTCTGCTCCCCGGGCCGTGGACCCCAGATCGGTCACCGCCCAGAGCCTTCGCTCGGGCTCGGTGGAGGCGGCAGCCGCGGCAAGTCCCGGCGGCAGCGGCGCAGGCCGCGTGACCCGGCGGGGTGCCTTGCCGATCGGGAGGTCGCCCTGCGCGCCGAAGATCCAGAGCTGCGGATTCTGGTGGGGCGTGATCCGACGGATCCGCTGGGAGACGTACTCCGCAAGCTCCGACAGGCCGATCTCGCCGTCGCCGTTCAGATCGGCCGCACCGGTACGGAGGCCCTCGACGAGGGCCCCGGTGAACAGCGAGGGTCCGGGCCGGCCTTTCTCCGCCGAGGAGCGTGCGCCCGCGCTCGCCACGAGCCGATCGCCCTCGAACGCGTACTCCACCGCGCTGGAGGCAGTGAGCACGGCCCGGCCACGCTGCCCGGCCGTGCGCTCCAACCCGCTGAAACTGTCCTGCACATGCGCCTCGGCGTCGGCGCGGCTGAACATCCCGCGCTCGAACGCACCGGCGTAACAGCAGTCCAGCATGAGGGCGACCCTCTGCGCGCGGGTGGACATCATCAGCCTGCTGACATACTCCGCGGGGACCGCGGTCGACGCGAGCCGATTCCGCTTCGTATCGGTGGAGGCCAGGAACAGTTTGCCGCCCGGATTCTTCAGACCGTGGCACGCAACGTGCAGGAGCAGCGTGTCGAGCGTCGACCGGTCGGCGAAGAAGTCCTCGACAGCCCTCCTGAGTTGGTACGAGTCAGGATTGTTCAGGACGGTCACCTCGAACCCGCCGACGTCCGGCTCCCCCAGCACTTGGCAGAGTTCGCCCGCGTCCTGGGTCGGCGCCTCGAGGCGACTCAGCCCTTCATCGTCATAGGAGTCGGTGGCGACAACGAGCGCGTAGCGCCCATGAGGTGCGGTCACCGCCCCTCCCTGGTCTCCCCCGGCACGGACGGGTTGTGCGCGGACTGCCCCTGCATGGACCGGTTCGCCACAGGTGCCACCGTCATCGCGGCCGGCCGCTCCCTCGTCACATCGACGAGCCAGGCATCGATCAGACGCCGCTGATCGGCCCTGCTCACCCCCGTCACTTCCAGGCGTCGGCCGTCGATCTCCAGGGTCGCGCTGCGGCTGCCGGTCCGTTCGAGCCATGCCTGGACGACGCCGACAAGCCCTTCCAGGAGCGGCAGGCCGGGGGCGAGCACCACGAGCAGTGCCCCGACTGCCTCCGCCACACCTGCCCGGCTTCCGTCCGGCGCGGGCCCCGTCTCCGCCGGTCCCATCCATCCACATCGAGAGCCAGCAGGTCCTCCTGCAGTGCCCCCATCAGCAACTGCAGTGCTTCCTCATCCCCCGCGTCCTTGTCCGCCCCGGAAACGACAATGCTCAACCGCGCAGCCACAACCCCACCACCCACGACCCCAAGCGTTTCGAGCGCCCATTGTGACATCACGGTCACCCTGCGTTCTCGGAATGCCTCTACGCCTGGCGGGCAGAAATTTCTCTGACTAAGGTCAGAGAATGGATGCGGCACAGATCGACCAGGTGCGGCGGTTCAACCGCACCGTCACCGAGCGCGTGGGCGTGCTTCACGACCACTACCTGGGCGGCGAGCTGCCCGTCGGCGCGGCCCGGCTGCTGTGGGAGATCGGCGAGCAGGGTCAGGACGTACGCCGGCTGCGCGAACGCCTCGGCCTGGATTCGGGTTACATCAGCCGGCTGCTGCGTTCCCTGCAAACCGCCGGCCTGGTGACGGTGGAGCCGCAGCTCCAGGACAGACGGGTGCGCACGGTCAGGCTCACCGACGCCGGTCGTGCGGAGCATGACGCGCTCGACGGCCGCAGCGACGAGCTGGCGGCGTCCCTCCTGGAGCCGCTCAACACCGTCCAGCGTGACCGGCTGGTCGCCGCCATGGCCGAGGTCGACCGCCTGCTGACGGCCGCGACGGTCGCGCTGGAGGTCGTCGATCCCGGCCACCCCGACGCCGAGAACTGCCTGCGGTCGTACTTCGCCGAGCTGCAGGAACGCTTCGAGAGCGGCTTCGACCCCGCACTGAGTCTGCTGCCCGACTCGGGTGAACTGCGGCCGCCGCACGGCCTGTTCCTCATCGCACGCCTGCACGGCGAGCCCGTCGGCTGTGCCGGTCTGATGCTGCCGTCCGACAGCCCGGCCGCCGAGATCAAGCGTATGTGGGTCGCCCCTCGTGCCCGCGGACTCGGCCTCGGCCGCCGCTTCCTGGCCGACCTGGAGGCGAGGGCCGCCCGGCACGGCAGCAGCGTCCTGCGCCTCGACACGAACAAGACGCTGCGCGCCGCGATCAGCCTGTACCACTCCTGTGGCTTCGAGGAGATCGCCGCCTTCAACGACGAGCCGTACGCCGACCATTGGTTCGAGAAACGGATCACCACAACGCCGTAGGGACCTCTTTCCGCAGGGTCGGGCGTCGGCGTGGAGCGTGCGGCATCGGGCCTCAAGCGGCGGGCATGAGGGCGATGCCAAGAGTGCTCTCTAGCGGGGGCACTTGTACCTGAGGCGGGGATCGATCCGTTCCCCATCCAGCACTTCGAGATGCAACCGGGCACGACCGTCCTTGGTGCCGGTTGCGCCCATCTCGCCGATCTTGGTTGCACTGTTGACTGAAGTGCCGACGCCAACGGAACGCTTCCGCAGGTGCGCGTAGACGGTCTTCGTGGTGTCGCGGTGGGTGACGACGATGTACTCGCCCAGCGCCCCAGAGCTGCCTGACAGTGTGACTGTTCCGGCGAGTCCTGCCTTGATCGGGCTTCCCACGGTGTTGGCGATGTCGAGCCCGAAGTGGAAGCCGGCAGGGCTCGGGCCGAACTCGTGCGTTACGCGGCCGGACACCGGGCATGGAGCGATCTGCGTCTCCACCGCTTCTGCAGGCGCTCCTCCAGCCAGAACGAGACCAGCCGTGAACGCAATGAATGCTCGACGACGGGTTGAACGAGCGGTACGCATGAAGTCTCCATCTCTAGGTGGGTGCCGCTGAAGGCCGGCTCGGTCCGCAGCACTGGGCCGCTCGACCTGCTGGATGTCGATGTGCACCGACACGTCTTGGGCGGTCCGAGGATGACGTCGCGGCATCCGCCGGCAACAGGCAAGGACTGGCCGGGCGGAGCGGCGGACGCGATGAACACGGCCGGCGTGGGATCGGGGGCGCTGCGCCCGCTGGTCAGGTGTGCATGAACGAGCGTCTGCGCACCCTGAACCGACACACCGATCATTCCGAAGTGGTCAGTTGGAGCGTGCCCTTGGGGTGGTACTGACGACGCTCAGGTGGCCTTGAGGTCCCGTCGGCAGTAGGACCACAGTCCCGCTGCGGTGATGAGGAACACCCAGAGCACAAACACCGTTGTCGCGATCGGCGTGGACAGATGGGAGCCGACGAGTGCTTGGGCGAATGACCGGTCTTCGCCGGAATAGTCGGCGACATCGGTGAGCATCGCCCGCCCCGCAGCGAACGGCAGCCAGTCACTCACACTGTCCAAGCCCGGCAGGTAGCCGAGCAGGGCGCCGGCGATGCGCTCGCCGAGCAACGGCCACAGCACCAGCAGCAGGACGGCGAGGACACGGCTGCGCAGCAGAGCAACGACCGCCAGGCACAGCAGCGCCCAGCACCCCATCCAGCCGGAGAAACGTGCGGATGGAGCGAGGACTTCTCCCCAGGCCGGCTGTCGGTTGCCGGTTGCGCCAAGCATCACTGCGCACGAGAGGGCGCCGAGCAGCGCGCTGGCGGCGGCGACGCCGGCTCCGACGAAGAGTCCCACGGCGCACTTCGCTGCGTAGGCGGTGGCGCGTCCGTTCACTGCAAGCCAGGTCGTCCGGGCGGCGCCGGCCACCAGGTCTGTTGAGACCGGACCGGTGCCCAGGACCAGGACGAAGAAGCAGAGAGCGGGGATCTGCGTTGCCAGAGGGGTCCAGGCGATGGCGTCCGCCACTACCGCAGAGCTGACCGTATGTTGCTTGTCGGCGTCGAGGAGCACGGTAATGCCGGTCAGCAGGCTCAGGACTGCGACCACGCCGAGGAGGATCCATGTGGAGCGCAGTGCGGTCAGGTGCCGCCACTCGTAGCGGCATGCCCGGGCAAATGCGTCAGTGTGTGCGACGGTTCGCGGGGCCGTCATCGTGGCAGATGTCACGAGATCTTGAACTCCTCTTCCGCTATGCCCAGATAGAAGTCCTCGAGTGAGGGTGCTTCCTCACGCAGCCCGTACAGCGGCACACCGGCCTTGAGTGCGAGGTTGCCGATCTGTACGCGGTCCAGGCCTGTGACGGTGGCCTCTTGTCCCGTAGCGGGTGTGAGGTGTCCGCCAACGTCGGCGACGAGGCGGGCCAGGGTCGGCAGGTCCGGTGCCTCCAGCCTCACCACCCGAATACCGGCGGCGCGTTCCAGCAGTTCCGTCATGGGGGCCGCCGCGACGACGCGGCCGCGGGTGAGCACGATGACACGGTCGGCGAGTTGCTCCATCTCGCCCAGGAGGTGGCTCGACACCAGGACTGCTCGGCCATGGTCCGCCTGTGCTCGGAGGAACTCCCGCAGCCAGCGTATGGAGTGGGGGTCCAGACCGTTCGCGGGCTCATCCAGGATGAGCACGGGCGGGTCGCCCAGCAGCGCCTGCGCGATGCCGACGCGCTGCGCCATGCCCAGCGACAGTTCGGACAGTCGCAGCCGTGCGGCCTCGCTCAGTCCGACCGTGTCCAGGAGTTCGTCGACCCGCTTGTCCGCTACGGCGGATCCCGCTGCCACCATGCGCAGATGGGCGCGTACGCGGTGCTGGGGATGGCCTGCTACTCCACCCAGTACCGCGCCGACGACCGTTCCGGGAGCGCCCCAGGCATGCAGCGGCCGGCCGAGGAAGCGGGTCTGGCCTTCCCCTCGCAGCAGGCCCAGCAACAGCTGGACGGTTGTGGTCTTGCCTGCGCCGTTAGCTCCGACGAAGCCGGTGACATCCCCGGCGTGCAGGTCGAGGGACACGTTGTCCAGGACCCTCTTGGAGCCGAAGGAGTGGGCCAGACCCCGGGCTTCGACGAGTACATCGCCTTTGTTCACAGCAGGACGCCGATCAGCAGTGGGCGGGCCGTCGCAGGGGTGGCCCAATCGGTGAGCATTTCGTCTGACGTACTCGGATTGCTTTGATTCATGTAGAGTTCTCTTGCGTTATCGCAAGGGGGAGGAAGTCTTCGGGGCCACCTGAACAGGCGTGGAAACCGAAGGTGCCGCACGGGCTTCTTCCCCCGATTACTTTCTCTTGACCTTCGACCTTAATGCGCCTATTCCCCCACGAGGGCGATCAACTGCCAGGCCAGCACGGCATGGACCAAAACGCATGTGCCCCAAGCAGCATTGCCTCGCGTCCCGTTCCGCAGCACGGTTGTCCATCCGGCGGCGATGAATAGGGCGGACACCGCCCAAAGAATCCAGGACAGGGCAAGCCACGGCGTGGAAGGCTCGGTGAGAAGCCTGACAAGCGCCAGTGGAGCCAGCACCACCAGCGGCAGTGCCCAAGTGCCTTCGGTCGCGGTGCGGGTGGTTTTGGTGTCAGTCATTTCGGAACGCTCCGTGTCGCATGTCTTCAAGGCACCGAGTGTTGGCTGGGGCCGCCCGGGCGGCCCCAGCCAACACCACTCAGGAAGGGGGCCGCGCGCGCTGCGGCCCCCGAGCCTTCATCAGTGGAGGGCGTTATAGATGTCCAGGATCGTCAGGCCGGGGGTGATGGCCCTCAGCGGGGCCTTCTGCCACCAGGACAGGCCGTCGTACCACTTCTTGAAGGTGCTGTACTTGCCAGCGATGGCCTTGGCGAATCCGCCGACCTTGCTGAAGGCGGCCCTGATGGCGCTCCACTTGCTGGCGGCCGCGAGCTCGCCACTGGCGATCTTGTTCATCTCGACCCGCTCGGCATCCGAGAGGTTCGCCGCCAGCGGGCTCGAGAGCAGAGTGCGCGCGGCCTGCTGAGCCTCGGCCTGCTGTGTGGCCGAAACCGCCTGAGGTGCAGCGGCGGGGGCCTGAGAGGCCTGAGCCAGGCCGGCAGTTCCGCCGAGGGCGATGGCAGCGACGGCCGAAACGGCCGCCATACGCAGAGTGTTGCGGTTCACTTGATTTCCCTTGCGTCGTCGCAAGGGGAAGGAAGCCCTTGTGGGCCACCTGGACAGGCGTGGAAACCGACAGGTCCCCCCGGACTTCATTCCCCCGATTACCGTGTCGCGCCCTCGTGGTCAGCGAGGGCGACTCGGCACCTGTTAGTTCTTGGCGCCGGGCACACGTGCACTTTACCTGTGAATCGATCACTTGGCTACTGCCGAATCGGCCTGGGGCGGGCGGAGTTGGCGTGCTGCTCGCTTAGGACTGCAGTTTTGTCGCCTAGCCGAACAGTTCCGCGTAAGTCCTGTTGGGGCGCATACGGCATCACGACGCTGAAGCCGTTGCGTAGCTCACCCACAGGACCAGAAGGAAGATGAACAATGCCTCACAGGAAACCAATCTCAACAACCTGGACAGGTGTGTCGACGAGAAGCAATCACACCAAAGAAGCGCATACCGTCGCCCTGCGCCTGCGAGTGGCAGCGCCGGCGAGCAGCGGCCCTCGATGGGCTGAGTGCCCGCCTCTTGGCGCGCAGGCGCTGCCGACGCACGCCTGTCCTACGATGACGCGCCGTCAACTGCACTCCCACCCCTGACACTGGCCGAGGGGTGCTCAGCGCTCGCCTCTACTGCTCGTCCATCGGTCGGCCGCCTCCGCGCAGCGAAGGGACTGGCTGACGAAGGCAGCCGGGCGGCTCCGGCTCGCCCACCGGAAGACCCGACCGCAGGCGACCGTGGGAGAACCAGCCGCGTCGCAGGAACTCACGCCCGCCCACGTCCGCAGAGGGTCGAAGCCTCTGGACGAAGATCGGCTCCCCGGCCGGTGCACCGAACCCATCACGTCCCGGCCGCCGCTGCCACCTGGCCGGCAGAACCGCCGCCCGGCTGTTCAGCCGCCCTGCCCACCACAAGGCGCGCAGGAAGGCGCGGCGAACCAGTCAGATGACAAGCTCAGGCGCACGCCCACGCATTCATGCCCTGGATCGACGCAAGGCGCCTGGCCACGGCGATCTGCTCACGCCTGGTCGCCAGGTCCGCTCGTGCGGCGAACTTCCGTCCGCCGGCCGCGACCCAGCTCGACTGGGAGAACTGAAGGCCCCCGTAGTAGCCGTTGCCGGTGTTCGCGTTCCAGTCACCACCCGACTCGCATCTCGCGATGGCATCCCAGTCGGTGCGCATCGTTGCAGCCGCCGAGGCCTGGGCCGACGGAGCCGCTGTCATCAACACGGCCGCGAGTCCGAGCGCGGCCGTCAGGATTGCGCTCCGCGTCGAGCCGGCCGCGCCCGGTCTGCCGTGTCCCGCTGATTCTCGATATGACACCATGTCAAGTGAGGCTAGAAGGACCCCATCGATACCGCGCGCCACCGGCGTCCTTTCAGGTGACCACGGGGCGCAGGGCCTTCAGGGCGGGCGCCGGTCGGGAGACGTCGAGCGCCATCGCCTCCGTGAGCCGCGGCACCGGACCCACGGTCATACGAAGTTGACCTCGGCCCGGCGCAGCAAGGGATCGTCCGCCATCTGCCACAGCGGTACCGCGTAGTTGCCCATGCCGTAGCGGCCTCCGAAGTGGAGGCCGAGGACCCGGTGGTCGGTGAGGTCGAAGACCGGGGAGCCGCTGTTGCCGCCCAGCGTGGAGCAGTCGTGCTCCACGACGTTCCGTTCGGGCGAGAACCGCGTGGTGGTGCCCGGCTGGAGGCGTTTGACGTTGTAGACGTCCATGAAGATGCGGCTCATCGACTCCGGCTCGTTGCGCCGGCCGTCGTACGCCGGGTACCCGACGCAGTACACCGGACGCCCCGGCAGGTCGGGCGGCGCATCCGCGGCCACCGCCAGCGGCGTCGGCAGTGCCGGGCCGGCCGCGGCAGGGGTGACCCGCAGGAGGGCCATGTCGACATCGGGATGGATGCCGATGACTTCGTCGACCTCGTACGCCGGCCTCCCGTCGCCGTCGGCCACCGCGCCGTACTCCTCGACGAGGTCGATCGCGGCGCTCATGCCCTGGTGAAAGGTCCAGCCGGTGCCGTCGCCGCGCGCGAACTCCACTGCGACATGACGGTTCGTCATGACGACGTCCGGGCTGACGAGGAAGGCGGTGCCGAGCCAGTCCAGGCTCCGGTGCCCGGTGACCTCGACCCGCCCCACCCGTGCGATCGACTCGCGGATCGCGGCCCGGTGGCCGTCGAGGACCGCCCAGTCGCCTTCCTGGGAGGCGAAGTCCTGGTTCTGGACGAGGATGGCCGGTCTGCCTTCGAGCAGGACGATGGCCTCCATGCCGAAGGACTCGTCGTCGCTGATCTCGTCGGCCCGTCCCTCTGCGAGCTTGTCCAGTCCGTTCGCGCCCGCCGACAGCACTCGGTCCCGTTCCTGCTGGGCGAACCGGGACATCCGTCCGGCGGGCTCGTCCTCGGCGGGAACTTCCTCGGACGATTCGGGAAACTCCTGCCACAGGCCTTCCCGGACCCGTTGTGCGACCGCCCGCAGGTCGGTGAAGACCTGCTGGGGGTCGGTGGCCACCGGGGACCTGGTGCGGTTGCCCATGTCGCTCTCCTCAGTCGTGTTGTGCCGTCTCGATCTCGGCGTGGATGCCAGGGCTGTTGGTCTTCAGATGGCGCATGACGGCGTCCATCTGTGTGCCGACGTTGACGAAGGCAGTGGTCTTGCCCTGGAACATCACGTCCTCCACGCGCCGTGTCCCCCGGTGCAGCGCGACGACCCTCCAGTCGTCGCTGAGGACCGGCGATCCGGAGGAGCCGCCGCGCGTGTCGGTGAAGTAGCGGACATCTCGTTCGTCGGCCCGGTAGACGAGGTTGTTCCGCAGCGCGACCCGTTTGGGCTGGCCACCGGGGTGCTGAATGATGTTGACGGCCACGAAGTCGCCCTCGGTGACCGACAGCGGCTGCCCCGCGAGCTTCAGCACCGGACGTGCGGGTCCGGCGGTCAGCCGCAGGATCGCGTAGTCGAGGTCGGCGTCGGCCGCGACGAGTTCAGCGACGGTGGCCTCCTCGGTCTCCACGTCGTCCGTGTCGTAGTCGAACCGGGCGCGCGTGTGCTGGGCCTGCAGGCGCAGGTCGCCGTCGGCCGCCTGGGGCCGGCCGTTGCCCGTGCCGGTCCGTGCGTTGATCACATGGTGGTTGGTGACGAGCAGTTCCGGGGCGATGAGCCAGCCGGTGCCCGCGTGCGGGTAGGGGTTCGGCTGCAACGGGGCACCGTTCTCGTACGGCAGGACCTTGAGCCGGGCGACTGCCGTGCCGGCGAGGTCGCCGCCGCGGAGGAAGCCGAAGGGGACGGTGTCGTCGCGGTGGACTATCTCCTCCTTGATCTCCCCGGCCGGCATCTGCGCGATGATGTCCGGCTCGCCCCCGGCGCTGCGGGCCACCGTGTCCAGGGCACGCTGCAGGACGGCGAGCGGCTCGGCCTCGGTGGTCTGCGCCATGGCGTTGCGCAGCCAGATCTCCATTGGCACCGAGCCGTCCACCAGCCGCTCGACGCGGTTCATCTCGTTCAGGTCGGAGTGGACCTGCCGGCCGGGCGCGGGCAACAGCGGCAACGTTCCCCGGTACTTGGGCATGATGCCGTCGAACAGCAGTGGCCTGACGATCGGGTCGGCGAGTCCGGTCTCCAGCGCCGCGTCCCGCACCTGGAGGACTTCGTCCGGGGAGAGGTACGTACTCATGGCCGATCAGGCCGCCGACGGCCGTTCCCCTCGTGTCCGTTGCCGTCGTCGGAAGGGCGACGGGCAGGTGTTCGCGGCGTACGGCCTGCGGCGCCCGCGCCCATGGCGGCGGCCACGCCGGCCGCGATCTCGCCACTCTCGTCGGGCACGGCCAGCAGCCGTCGGGCGAGGCCGTCGAGGGTGCCCCGGTCACGGGCCAGACGCAGGATGTCGGTGGTGTTGGACGGTCTGCCTCCCGCCGCGGTCGGACCTGCGGCGCCGCCGAGGATGTCCATCAGAGGTGAGAGCAGCTCCGGTCGGCGGGAGACGGCGCGGCAGATCGCCGAGCCCAGCGTCTCCAGCGCCTCGTCGTCCGAGGGCAGGCCCACGACGTCCAGCGCGTGATCCAGCGCTTCCGGATCCTGTGCGTAGATCTGTGACGCGACGGCTCGTACAAGGACCGGCTGGTCGGCCAGGACCGCGTCGGGCACCACACGCAGCCGCCGGGCGAGGCGGTCTCCGGCCTCGGAGTCCGGCAGTTCGGCACCGGAGCCCAGACGGGCCCGGGCCAGCAGTGCCCCCATCGCTTCCAGGTCCTGTCCGAGGCCGAGTGCGATGTCCTCGGCCCTGCGCAGGTCCTCGTCGGCACGTTCCAGATCATCGGCGTCCTGCGAGAGCCGGGCCGAGAGCAGCAGCAGTTCCAGTTGCCGTTCCGTGCATCCGGCGCCCTCCGCCGAGGCGATCGCCCGAGAGGTCACGCCCCGGGCCTCGTCCCCTCGGCCGAGACGGTCGAGAGCCTCCGCCGACAGCGAGTGAAGCGGGCTGCAAGCAGTCCACGGCCTGCGTTCGCCCAGCCGGATCAGTGCCTCCTCGGTGAAACCCTGCGCCAGCAGGTCCTCGACCTCCCGGGCGGCCATCCACTCCCAGTCCTTCTGGTCCGCGCCCGCCATCACATGATCCGACGCCCCGCCTCCGAGCCGGGCGGTGAGGAGGCCCGCGGCCCGCGGAGTCATGTCCTGTTGAGCACCGATCAGGTACCGCTCCACACCGGGCAGCCACCGCTGCTCGACCGACCGGGGGTTCTCGTCCAGCCGCAGCCGGTGGTAGATCTCCTCGGCACGTGCCTCCACCCCGTCCTGCGCCGCGTAGTACTCCACCGCACGTCGCTCCACCGTGCGCATCACGTCGGTGCGGTCACTGCCCGGCAGACGCAGCATGATGGCGCGGACATCCCCCCGGTGACGGACGGCATCCGCTCCCGCGTGTTCCACGAGATCGAGGCGGGCCAGCTCCTCGAAGAGCCGTCGGGCATCGTCGAGGGTCTCGACCCGAAGCCCGCAGGGCCCGGCGAGGACGTCCTTGATGATGCCGGGCGTGATGATGCGCAGAACCATTCCGGGATGGGCGAGGCGGCGCACTTCCCGGTCCGCGATGTGGTTGAGGATCCGGTCGTAGAGGATGCCCTGGACGAGCATCTGGTCGACGCGCCGGAAGACGTCCTCCCGCCGGGCAGGCAGGCTCCGGATCAGGTCGCCCGCCCCACCGGCCTCGTTCCCGGCGGCGAGAACGGCCGCCCTGGCAGCCAGCTTCAGGCTCAGCGGGTGGCCTCCGACCCGGTCGGCCAGCGCGCGTGCCACCTCCTTGTCGGTGACACCGTTCGAGGTCAGGAGGTCGACGGCCGCCTGCTCGTCGAGCTCGCGCAGGTCGATCTCGGCCGACGCGATGGTACGTGAGGGATGGGCGACGGGAGCCCGGCCGGACACGACGAACCGCAGCCTCGGGTAGACGTTCTGCAGGGCGATCCCGATCGCCCACATCCGGCCGAGTACGGGTGAGCCCCGGTACTGGGCCTCCTCGAACGAGTCGACCACGAGCACCAGCGGGGCATCCCCCTGCCCTGCCTCCGCCACCGCACGCACCAGCACATCGGCGACTCGCTTGATCAGATCCGTCTCGCGCGCCGTGCACAGCAGCTGGAACTCCTGCGAGGAACTGCGGCCCACCGACCGGGTGGTGGCCAGCTCGTGCAGTTGGGTCACCCGTTCCTGACCCTCCCGTTGGCTGCGGGCGACCTGTTGGCACTGGTCCGACAGCGCATCCAGATCCCCCTGGTACGCCGGGTACTGGATGGCGAGCTGCCGCGCGGCCTCGGCGATCAGCGTGACGGGCTCATGGATGGAGAGGGTGGGCCGTTCGAAGTCGATGTAGGCGAAGGGAAAGCCCGGGGTGTGGTCGTGGACGCTGTCGAGGAGGAAGTTGGCCAGGAGGGTGCTCTTGCCCATGCCGCCCGGCCCGTGGACGACCAGGGGAGGAGCGGGCGGGACGGCAGGTCCGGGTGCGTCGGCCCGCTGCTCCGACAGGCCCACATAGTCGTGCAGTTTGTCGAGCTCACGAGCTCGGCCCTGAAGCGCCCCCCGGGCAAGGCGCTCCAGCGGCTGCAGCAGCCTGGCCTGGGCCAGGCCGCGCTGCAGTTCGGCGACATCCGGCAGTCCGGTCACCCCCGGTACCCGCGACAGCCACAACACCGCCTGAAGGGTGTCGGCCAGGGCGTCGGCATCCTCGCGCGACGGGGGCGGGCTGCCGTGGGAGAGAAAGGCCAGGCAGACACGCTCCGGCCCGGACTCCGTCTCCGGGCACTGACCGACATTGCACTCCAGCGCTGCCAGCGCCGCCTCCGGTCCCGCGAGGCCTCGCAACACGTTCTCCCGGACATCGGTCTTGAGGCTCCACAGCGCCTGGTCCTGCATGCCCAGAGTGGTGCAGTCGTCGAGCAGTTCGAGCACAGCACCGCCGCTGGGCGCCTCTTCGCCGGGCAGCCGGAGCCGTACGGGATCGAAGTGCGTGAGCAGGCAGGCGGCTTCCCGGTAGGCGCGCCGGGCGTCCGAGACGGGGTGGGACCGTTCCTCTCCGCCTCTCAGCTCGTTGCGCAGTCGGTCCGTGAAGAGCTTCCGCGCCTCAGAGGGTCTGGTAGACACGTATGGCCCCCTCCGCTGCCGTGCAGATCCTCCGCATGTAGCTCTCGCCGTCTTCGGCTTCTTCTGCTGCCCGGAGGACTTCCTGAACGGCAACCTCCACGAACTCGGCGATCTCCGCTTCGGCGGGCGGGCCGGTGCCGAGGACTCCCGGAGGGGATTCATGGAAGTACTGGTTGAAGAAGTTGCGCAGATCCGCGGGTTCGGCGACCCGCGCGGTGTCCCAGCTCAGGCTTCCCCGCAGGTCGTAGGGAAGCTGACGCATGGACGGTCCGTAGCCGAGGAGCACCAGGCGCGGTGCCTGGTCGCCGCGCACGGCGGCGTGTTCGTAGATGGCGAGCGCCAGTTGTCCGATGAAGTCCCACATGTCGGAGCTGGGGTCGAGCCGGTCGCACTCGTCGAGGACCAGCCAGAACTGGTCGTCGGCGGCGGTCGCCCGGCCGACCATCCAGTGCACCGCGTCGTCGATCGACGGCAACAGGTCGTTCAGTTCCGTGGGATTCAGCGGCGCCACGCCCGCCTGGGGATCGGCAAGGAACTCCGCGAGCCGGCGGATGACCTTGTCGGCGGTGGAGGTGTGCGACAGGGTGACTCTCGCCGGGCGGAACCCTTCGTGCTGCCCGATGTGGCGGATGAGGTTGTAGGTGTACGACCTGCCGCTGCCCGGGCCGCCGTCGACCAGAAGCACCGACTTCTCAGGGTCGCCGACGAACTGGCGGAGTGTCTCCCGCAGCTTCTGGCGGTCGATGAAGACCTCGGTCCCGTTCTTGAGCACACAGGTGCGGAAATTGTCCCGAGTGGAATGGGCGCGGCAGTCCTCGCGCAGCCGGTCCCGGAATTCAAGGGCCTTGGAAACCTCGGGGAGGACGGACAACCGGTCGACCGAGGCAACGGCCTCCACGAGTGTGATCTGCCGACCGATGTCTTTACGTGAAGCTTGGACCAGTGCACGGGCGTTCTCCGCACTGACGGCTGTCAGGGGCAGGGCGGAGATGAATTCCCGGGAGAATCCGTACTGGGCGAGCTGGGTATGGGGATCGGTGGTATCGAGAAGGTACTCCCGTACCCAGAGGGTGACGAGGTCCCATTCCGTTTCGACCAATGGCATACCGCACCTACCCACTCACCCTTGGGGAGCCAGGGAGGAATCACCTCGTACTTGACATGTTTCCACCCAATTTGCCCTCACGCAAGATGGTTGAACATTTGGTGAAAGGGCCCCGATACCTCGGAATTTCCCAGATACTCGGAGATTCCATGATGATTCTCGCTGTCATTCGTGACCAGCAGATCCACCACCCGGTCCTGCGGCGCGTACTCGGGCCGCAGCGTATGGTCCAGCGCCACCAGATCCCGTAGATCCGACGCATTGCGCCAGGCCCTCACGCCTGCCGGGACCGCGGGCGGTTTCGCCAGTTGGTCCTGGACCTCGGTGATCGCCAGCGGCGATCCGACCGTGGTGAAGAGCTCGACGTCGCGGCCCTGCTCCGCCAGCACCTCGTACGCCACGATCGACCCGAGGCTGTGGCCGACGACCGCCACGGAGGCGCCGTCGAGGCCCTCCAGGGCCTCCTCGACCACCCCGCGGATCGCCTTTCCCGCGCCGCCGAAGAAATAGGCGTGGACGTCCTTGAACGTGCGTTTGACGAGCAGTCGGAACACCGCTTTGCGTGCGGCCGCGGGCAGCGGAAGCACTTCCAGCGGGAGTTGGTTCCCGGACCCGCTCTCCGCATCGGCGAGAGTGTCGGCCAGATAGGTCATGTCGCGCAGCCAGGCCCCGAGTGCGTCGAAGGACTCGTCCGCACCGGGCGCGGACTCAGCGCCGATGTCACCCGATTCGGACTGGGCAGCGGCGAGGGTTTTCCTCACGAACTCCTCGGGCGCCTCGGACTCCGGCGGTGCGACGGACTCCTCGATGCCGACCGGCCCGCCGTCCAGCGGGTCGGGCCGGTTGTCCGGCAAAGGGGTGTCGTACCGGACGGGGGCCCAATAGGCCATGCGCGAGAGCTCACCCATGTCTCTGCCGAAAAGCGCCCTGTCCCACTGCGACTTGAGCAGGTCGGAGCGGACTTTGTTTCCGTTCCCGTGGACGTAGACGACCGTGGATTGCATGGTGTCTTCCCTTTCCCCGCATCGTGCCTGAGCAACGAAGCCGGTCACTCTCAGTATTGGCCCAAGAAGATCCGCTCGCCATTCGGCCGCCCGGGACGGCTCGTCCGGCAGCGCCCGGCAGGCCCGTTCAGGCGGTAGCGGCCTCCGACGGGTTCGGACGGCGGCGGACCACGGAACGAATGCCGGTGTTGCCCGAAGCTCCAGGCCCAAGGAGACCCGCTCATGGCCACCGGCCTATCCCTGCACATCGGACTCAACCAGGTCGACCCGGCGCAGTACGGCGGCTGGGACGGCGCACTCGTCGCCTGCGAGAACGACGCCCGCGACATGGCCCGTCTGGCCCGCGAAGCGGGGTTCGACGACACGACCCTGCTCACCCCCGACTGCACCGTCGAGAACGTGACCGCCGAGCTGGCCAAGGCGGCCAAGCGGTTGAAGAGCGGGGACATCCTGCTCTTCAGCTACTCGGGGCACGGCGGGCAGGTCCCGAACACGGTCGGCTCGGACAACGAGGCGGACGACTTCGACGAGACCCTCGTCCTCTTCGATCGCGAGTTCCTCGACGACGAGCTGCACCGGGAGTTCGCCTGCTTCGCCGAGGGCGTCCGGATCCTGGCCTTCCTCGACTCCTGCCACAGCGGCACCGGCATCGAGGTGCGTGATGTGCTCAGCCCCGAGGCGATGCAGGAGCACTTCCAGACCGTCGACCCCGCCGAGATCGAGAACAACTCGCGGCTCATGCCGGTCGCCAAGCAGTACGAGATCTACCAGCGGGACAAGGATCTCTTCCAGGAGATCCAGCGCTCGCTCGGTCCCAAGAACGCCCGCAGATCGGACGTGGACGCGCTGCTCATCTCCGGCTGCCAGGACAATCAGCTCTCCTCCGACGGCCCGGTCAACGGCAAGTTCACCGGAACGATGCTGGAGGTCTGGGACAACGGATCCTTCAGCGGCGGGTACCGGGCCTTCCACCGCGACATCGTGCGCGGCATGCCGGCCACCCAGACCCCCCATTTCTTTGTGACCGGGCAGCCCGGCGACGACTTCCTCGAGCAGCGGCCGTTCACGGTGTGACCCCGGCCCGGTCCGGGGCCGGTTACCGGCGCCGTCAGGCCCAGGCACCGGCGAAGTCGATCTGCTCGGCCCACTCGGGGTGGTCGATCAGCGGATTGCGGTTGCCCTGTATTTCGGCTGTCGCCGCGTTGCGGTGCCGCTCGTAGGTGCTCACCTCGTTGTCCCGGTGCCATGCGAGCAGCAGGTCCAGCCGCTCCCGCTGGAGTTCACGGGCCTCGTCACCGATGAAGCCTGGGTAGCGCAACAGGAAGTACAGCGTTGCCCTGGCGACCGGCCCCTTCCCCGACGAGGGCTCGAACTTGTCCGGCTCACGGCGTCCGCAGGCGTCGCGCACCACTTCCTCGCGGTCGGCGAAGTCGAAGTACGGGATGTTCCCGCGGAAGCTGTTGCATCCCGACTCGCAGGCGAAGAGGTGGTGGATGTCGCCGCGCATCGGTTCCTTCTTGGCGAACCAGGACTGGGGCACGACGTGCTCGCAGTTGAACGGCAGTGCCGCCTCGAGGGCGTCGAACTGGGCCTCGAGCTCCGCGGGGCCGGACGCACTCTCGTGCAGGAGGAACTCCTGCCAGCGTCCGATCCTGGCCGCCTCCACCGCCGCGTCGGCCTGGATCAGCTCTTCGGGGGTGAAGTCCTTGCCCGAGTAGATGCTGCGCAGTTGCTGGTCCGGGTGCAGGTCGACCCAGGGGTAGACCATCCGCATCGGCTTGTACGCCGGCCGGTGCGCGTGGGTGGACTCCAGCAGTTGCGTCAGGGCGCGGCGCAGTTCGGCGGGAGTGCCGGTCCGGATGTCCGCGTAGTACGCGTCGCGTGCGTCACGGTCGGCCTGCTCGTCGTGGTAGGGGCGGTTGCGGGCGGTCGAGAGATTGACCAGGGCGGCGGCCAGGTCGTTCTCGGCGGGCGATTGTCCGTCGATCCGGCCGACATCGGATATCGGTGCGGACGGGAAGGCGGTGTCCGGTTTCGCGGGCGCACCCGCCGGCGTGGCCGGAGCCGGTGCTGCCGCCGAGGCCTGGACGGTGCTCTGGTCGAGGCTGACGCTGATGCGCAGAGGGACGGTGATGTGCACGGTCCCACCGGACGCCGGTTGCTGCGGCGTCCCGTTGCCTGCCAGGCTCTGCGGAACGACGCCGTTCATGGCGGGCGACGGCGGTGGTGACGCCTCCACCGGGTGGAGGTCCGCTCCGGCCGTGAAGACCTCGTCGCGGAGCGCGGCCTCGGCCCCGGACAGAGGTGCCTGACGGAGCGCGGCAAGGACACGGCTGATCCGCACGCCTTCATTGGCCTTCCAGGCCAGCCGGTGCTCGCCCATGGACGGATCCCAGCGGGAACCGTCGAGGGCGAGGGGCTTGCCCTGGTCGTCGGTGCGCGGGACGCCGGCGTGGTGCAGGGCGACGACCTCCCACTGGTCGTTGAAGACCGGCGAGCCCGACGATCCCGGTGCCGTGTCGGTCTCGTAGTGCAGGAACTTCTCCAGCAGGTCGACGACGGTGTTCTCGCGCAGCGCGAGCTGCTTGGGCTCGCCATTGGGGTGCTGGGTGATGTTGACGATCTCACCGAGAATGACCTTGCCCTCGACCTCCTTGAGGGGCAGTCGCCCGAAGTCGGAGAGCGGCCGGCCGTCCCGGGAGCTCCGGGACACGGCGACCAGGCTGAAGTCCAGGGCGCGGTCGGTGACGAAGAAGGTCTGCGGTTCCAGCGAGAACATCACAGGTACGAGCGGCTGTCCGTCCAGGCCTGCTTGGAAGTTGAATTCGACAACACCGCGGCTCGCGTCGTCCGCTGAGCGCAGCACATGGTTGTTGGTCAGCAGCAGCGAGGGAGACACCAGGAATCCGGTGCCGTGCCAGGTGCGGCCTCCTCCTTTGGCGGTCACGCGCCCGACCGAGCGGGATGCCACGACGCCGGCTTCGAGGAACCCGACCTCCATGAGGTTGTTGCGCCCCATGAGGCGTTCCAGCCCCATCACGTCGACTCCGACGACGTCGGGGTCCAGATCCAGACTGTTCCCCGGGGTCGCTTCCGTCGCTGTCCGGTCGATCGCCGTGGCCATGGACCAGTCGGCGCCCAGGCGCGCGAGCCTCTTGCTGATGCGTTCCGGGGAGTCGGCGTAGAGAATCCCGCTCTCGTCGAGCACGCGCCGGCTACGGGCGCGCTCGGCGGCGCGCGTCGCATAGCGCTCACCGGCTTGCATCACCTGCGACATGTATGGGGATTCCGCCCGGGACAATTGATCCATTGTCATGGCGGCCCGCCTCCTCGTGGCGCTCGTCAGTGGTGGATGTACACAGCTGCTTTCCCCCTTCCATTAGGGCACGGAAGGCGCAGATCCGCTCACCCGCGTGGGCTAATGCTTTTCCCTTCAACACTCGACCGTGGCAACAGTGCTCCTTTCTATTTCTCGAACACGAACTACGGGCGCGCAGCAGGCCGGGCGCCCGGAGATTCCGCCTCCTATCCTCGAAAGTGCAGAGGAAAGAAAATTCCCGCACACCAATGAGTCGAGGAGAGGCCATGTGCACCTATCGCACCTATCGGGCGGTCTCCGACATCGCCCGGGCGGAGGAACTCGCCGCCACCACTTCGCCGTTCACGATCGAGGTCCAGTTTCTGGGCGGTCTGACGACTGCTCAGGAGCGCGCCTTCGAGCTGGCCGCCGACCGCTGGGCACGGGTCATCGTGGGGGATCTGCCCACGGTCGTCCTCGGCGGGGACATCATCGACGACATTCTGATTCAGGCTCAGGGAGTGGACATCGACGGCACCGGAAGAATTCTGGGACAGGCCGGACCGACGCATCTGCGTTCCGCGTCGGCCACTTCGGGCGCGCTGCTGCCGGTCAAGGGAATCATGTCCTTCGACACGTCCGATCTCTCACGGATGGAGGACGACGGAACGCTGAACGACGTCATCACCCATGAGATGGGTCATGTCCTGGGAATCGGCACACTGTGGGAGGACAAGGGTCTCCTCAAGGACCCCCGGACGACCAACCCGAACTTCGTCGGCGCCGCGGCCATGGAGGAGAACGCGCAGCTCCTGGGCGACGGGGCGGCGGTGCCCGTACCGGTGGAGAACACCGGGGGTCCGGGCACCGCGGACGGCCACTGGCGGGAGTCCGTGTTCCACAACGAGCTGATGTCCGGGTTCATCTCGTCGTCCGGCAATCCGGTCAGCCGCATGACGGTCGCGAGCCTGCAGGACCTCGGCTACCAGGTCGACCTGGACGCCGCGGAACCGTTCGAGCTTCCCGATCTGCTCGAACTGGCCCGCTCCGGCGAGCTGGTGTCGCACACGGCGCCCGTCGACCGCGGCATGGTTCTGCCGGTCATCCCGATCGTGTTGCCGGCGGACAGCCGGTGAGACGTCGGGTGACGGGCACTCAGTAGATGTGCAGGTTGACGCCGCACAGGCCGAGCCCGGCAGCGGCGGCCTGCCGCCACTGGCGCAGAGGACCGTCCAGGACACTCTCCTCGTCCGCGTCATAGTCGAGCCAGTCCTGGTCCTCCGCTGCGGCACGCTCCGCGGCGGTGAACGTCAGCGCGCGTTCGACCCGCGGCAGAGTTCGGCGGACCTCGGCGGCCGTGAGCAGGAAGTTGCCGCACCAGCCGGGGATGAGAGCCGCCCGGCGCGGTCCGATGGCATGGAACAGGGACGACAGAGCGTAGTCCTTGCTCTGTATGGCAAGGAACATCCGCTCCGGGTCCTCGCCGCGCTGCCACACGTCGTCGACCACCCAGAACTCGTCCTCGCGCGACATGCCGTCGTACATCTTCTGGATGTGCTCCCCGCCCGCGGTCAGCTGCAGGAAGGAGCCCACGGCGTCCGCGTCCGCGCGATCCCATGTCCGGTGGTCCGGCAGCGGCGCCTGCTGCCAGCGGTCCCAGCGTTCCCGCGCACCCGGTTCACTGCGTTCCGCCGCGACGAGCGGCAGGGCCCGCGGCGCCAGTTCGTCGATGAAGGCGTCGTTGTGAGCGCTGACGGCCCAGGCTGATGTGATCCCCACACACCGAGCCTAGTCACCCTCCCCCACCCGGGGCCGGGCGTCATCGCGGGTCCATGTCGTGCAGCCGACCGTCCGCGATGGCCTGGAGCTTGTCGGGATTGGCGATGTTGTGCACGGTGACGATACGGCCGTCGGCGTCGAGGTCGACCAGGAGCACCGCGATCACCCGGCCCGCGCCGGCGAACACGACGCCCGGACCGCCGTTGATCTCGACGAAGCTGACCGTCATGTCGTCGAGTTCGACACCCTCGTACGGGCGGCGACGCGCGAGGCCCGCCATCCACGCGGCCACCTTGGACGCGCCCTCGACGGGATGCATGGCCTGACGGACCTTGCCGCCGCCGTCGGTCCACAACGTCACGTCCGGGGCCAGCAGGTCCATCAGTTCGTTGATGTCCCCGCCGGAGGCCGCAGCCAGGAACCGTTCCGTGGCCTGCTGTCTGACGGCCGGGTTGCCCGTGAACCGCGGGCGGCGGGCGCTCACATGCTCGCGGGCCCGGTGTGCGGCCTGGCGCACGGCCGGTTCGGAGCGCTCCAGCGCGTCGGCGATCTCGGTGTAGGAGAAGTCGAAGACCTCCTTCAGCACGAACACCGCCCGTTCCAGCGGACTGAGCGTCTCCAGCACGACGAGCATCGCCATCGACACCGAATCGGCCCGCTCCACCACCTCTGCCGTGTCCGCGGCGCCCGCGGAGTCGGCGGTGGTCAGGATCGGCTCCGGAAGCCAGGGGCCCACATACGTCTCCCTCTTGTGCCGCGTGGACCGCAGGCGGTCCATCGCCAGGTTGGAGACGATCCGGGCCAGATACGCCTTCGGATCGGCGACCTGCGAGCGGTCCGCCGCCGACCACTTGAACCAGGCGTCCTGGACGGTGTCCTCGGCGTCCGCCGCTGTGCCCAGGATCCGGTAGGCGACGGAGAACAGCAGGCCCCGGTGGTCGGCGAACGTCTCCTGATCCCGGTCCGTCATGACTGGGTTGCCTTCGTGCTGCGGCCGCCCTTGCGCCACACGGCCGACGCCACTGCCCCGTACCGGTTGACGCGCTGCCAGACCTGCCACGGCGCCTTGCTCACCGCTTCCTTGTAGGCAACCGCCCGCCTGCCGGTGAGCACGAAGCGGCCGGGGCTGTCGTCCGGGCGTGTGAACTGCACGAGGGCGTCGTGCCGTCCCAGACTGACCGGCTGGTGCATGTAGCCGAACCGGAAAGGCGCCGTCTGCTTGCCCTCCAGTTCGCGTGCGATGGCCAGCGCCGCATACGCGCCGGTCGGCATCCCGCTCTGGCAGGTTCCGTGCATGATGCCGTAGGACTGGCGCACCGCGGCCGCGTCACCGATGGCGTGGACATTCGGATGCGAGACCGACCGCAGCATCGGGTCGGTGACGATCCGGCCCTGCTCATCGGTCGTCAGCCCGGCGGCGGAGGCCAGGGGGGACACCCGGGTACCCGTGGTCCACAGCACCGCGTCCGCATCGATGTGCTCACCGTCCGCCAGCTCCACCGCGCCGGGCAGCACCTTGTCGATGTCCAACCCGGCCCGCACCTGCACCCCGAGCCGCTGCAGCGAAGCCTGCAGATACGCCCGCGCCTTGGCGCCCATCCGTGCGCCCGGTTCGGCCCGCCCCAGCAGCAGAACGCTCAGCTCGGGGTGCCGTTCGGCGATCTCGGCGGCGGACTCGACGCCGGTCAGCCCGCTGCCGCCGACCACGACCGTCGCCCCGCTGCCGAGCTGTTCCAGGCGGGCGGCCAGCACTCCTGCGCCGGCCGCGCTGTACAGCGTGTGTGCGTGGGCGTCGACCCCGGGCACCGCATCCGTGTCGGCGACACTGCCCATCGCGTACACCAGGGTGTCGTAGCGCAGGGTGCGCTCGTCGTCGATGCGCACGGTCTGCGCCGCCGCATCGATGCCGGTCACCCAGCCCTCGGTGAAGGTGATGCCGGTGCCCGCCACGATCTCCGGGATCTGCAGGTCGGCCAGTTCCTGGCCGGACGCCGTCTGGTGCAGACGCAGTCGTTCGGTGAACCGCCGCTGCGCGTTGACCAGCGTGATGTGCACGTCCCCGCGCTTGCGCGTACGGGCGGCCAGGCTCAGTGCCGCCGTCACACCTGCATAGCCGCCGCCGAGGATCACTGTCTCGTTCATCGTCTTCGCCCCATCCCGCACATCCGATTCCGTCATTGACACACCCGAGACGCATCCATGCCTCGCCGCTGTGACACCCATTCGATGTGACCCACACCACATTCCCTGCGGGCTGCACGGCAGGGTGGGAGGAGGCATGGCCCAGGCGGGCATGCCGCTGCGCGATTCGCGCTCGATCTCACGGTCGTACGGGGCCCGCGCAGGTCACAGCCGTTGTGGTGGACGGCCGTCTCGTGCGGGTCAGGTTTCGCCCAGCAGCTCACGCGCGACTGGTTTCCAGGGCCAGGCCGCGGTGGTGTCGGGGCCGGCGAGTGCCTGGCTCCAGGCCCGCCGGGCATCGGTCGCACGGCCTGCCCCGTGGAGGGCGCGGCCGTAGTCCAGGAGATCGCGGGCGATTCCCTCGGAGCCGGCCACAGGGGTCTGCGTCAGGACGTCCGGCCCCAGCAGTGCTTCGTACTCGGTGCACGCCCGGGCCCACTCCTGGCGCAGCAGCGCGAGCCGGGCGCGCCAGCGTCCCCTGTACAGAGGGCGGCCGGAGCGGTCGACCCAGGGGTCGTCGCGCAGGGTCCGCCATCGTTCCTCGGCTGCGGGCACATTCCCTTCGAGCACGGCGAGATCGAAGAGATGCGCGTGGCAGTTCATCAGCCATCTCTCCGCGAGCGTTCCCGGTGAACGGTCGGCGTCCTCCAGGACGCGCAGGCCCGTGCGCAGTTCCTGTTCGTAGTCGGCGGCGGCGAGCCGGCCCCGGTAGTACGCGATCTGGCCGGCGATCAGCCGGGCGACGTGATGGCCCACCTCGTCGCCGGCATCACGGGCGATGTCGGCGCTGCGCAGCATGGCGGTGTGTGCCGCATCGGGGTCGCCTCGCAGGAAGGCGGAGTAGCCCTGGTCGTAGTAGCGCCGGGCCCGGGCCCTCGGGGTGGCGGACTCGTCCGCGAGGATCTCGTTCAGCAGTTCGTCGGCGCGCGCCACCTCGCCCGCACGGCGCAGCCGCCCGGCCCGCAGGTCGAGGAAGGCCGCGCGGACCGGACCGACCGGTGTTCCCGTCCCCGGGGATGAGCCTTCCGCGAGCACTGATTCGACGAAGTCGGCCCCGGCGGTGCGGGCGAGGACTTCGTCGTAGAAGGGGCCGGCATCGTCGCGGTACTCGAGCATGGCGTGCAGTGCACCGGCTCCGAGCATCGCAGTGGCGCCCTCCGCCTCACCGGCGACCGCCTCGGCTGCCAGGGAACGCACCAGCCGGTCGGGGTCGGCCCCCGGGAGGCGACCGACTACGCGGTGGGCGGTGACCACCTCCGACAGCAGCAGATGCGCCCCCCGCCGGCTCCTTCGCGTCAGGTAACCGCGGTCCTCGAACAGCCCGATGAGTGCCTCGGCGGACGGGAGAGGGTCGTCCTGGTCCGTCTCGGACGACTCCAGCGAGGCGATCAGATGCGCCGCGACATGGTCGAGGGCATACGTGTCGGCGCAGCCGAGCCAGTCGTGACCGTGCTCGGCGAGGATCTGGCCGGCGATCCGGCGGTGCTGTTCCACCGGATCAACGTAGTACGGACTCGTCCACGGTGCGCTGGTCAGGAACCTTCCGATGCTTGCGTGGAAGAGCGTGTGGGTGCCCGGCCGGGTACCGCCGGCGAGCAACTGCCGCAGCGTGCGCAGCGCTCTCCTGCCGGCGGTGCGGGTGCTCGACGGGTCGCTCCAGGCGAGCAGTTGCCGTTCGGTCAGGGGTGCCCGCGCGACCGCCAGCGTTCCCAGCAGGCTCACATGGACCTCGTCCCAGGTCACTTCGCCGACGCGGCGGCGGGCCTGGTCGAGCAGGAGGGCGTACAGCCTGTCCAGTTGGCCGGTGGGAAGCGCGCTCAGGTCGGCCAGCGCCCTGATGTCGTCGGTGTGGCCGTCCTCGACGGCGGCTGTCAGCGCCCGGGTCCACGACACGATGTGGAGGAAGTTGCCTGCCGCGTGCAGAGCCGCGGCGTGCGCCGCTTCCCACAGGGACACGCCGTGCCGCGCGAGGGCGGTCGCGAGTGCGTGGTCGCCTGCCACCTGGTCGGCGTACGCGGTGACGTCCCGAACGGCGTCGCCCGCGCTGAGCACTTCGTGCCGCACGCGTCCGTGCTGCCGCTGCAGGACGGTGTCGAGACCGTCGTACGAGCGGCTCGTGACCACCAGGCGTATGTTCTCGGGCAGGGCCGGGCAGTTGGCGAGCCAGTCGGCGACGCTGTATCCGGAGTCGGACTGCTGGTCCGCCTCGTCGAGTGCGTCCACGATCAGCACGATCTGTTGGTGTGCGTCGTGCTCCCGCAGGCGCCGTGCCGGTGCGAGGAGAGCGATTTCCTGCAGCCGCGCGGGGTCCAGGAGCCTGGGGTCGGCCGTGAAGTGCTCCACGCGCAGGCCCGTCAGTTCGCCCTCCAGGTTCCGTACGCGCTGGTCGACCCGGATCAGCTGGGCCATCCGCTGGAAGGGGTTCACCGCCAGGTGTTCCACATGTGCACCGGTCACCCGGCTGCCTGTCGCGGCGGTGTCCACGTCCATCGCGATCTCGATGTAGGGCGCCTGCGCGGCGAACAGTTCGGGGCACAGCACGGTGAGCTGGTAGCCGATGGACATGAGCAGTTCGGTCGCGTTGCACGCGGCGTGGGGCATCACGCTGTCGACGCGGATGAAGTAGCGCGGGGACACCCGGTGACGCTTTGTCAGCCAGGCGGACAGGGTGGACTTGCCCACACCCGCGTCACCCTCGACGACGACGATGCGGGCATCCGCGTCACCGAAGTGACGCTCGACGCGGCGGGCAAGCCACGGCCGTTCGATGAACGGCGGAGCGAGATGCCTTTCGACGACGCCGAGTTGCAGCAGCTCGTCGGGGGACGCGTCGGACGCGGACGGATGCTGCGGCGCGTCGGAGACGTCGTCGCCGCTGCCGGGCCCCGCCTCGGCCGGATCGCTCACTCGCCGAGCTTCTCGATGCGCGTCCCGGTGAACTCACCACCTGCCTCCACCCGCTCGGCCTTCCCCACAGCCGATACCTCGCCGCTGGTCGCGTGGCCGATATCCGTCACGGTCACCTTCCCGGCGACCTCTTTGACGTCCACCACGGTCCGCACCCGGGTTCCGGACACCGGGCGGTCGGCTTCCGTGGCGAAGGTGATGCTCTGCCCGTACACGGCCTCCAGGAGCGTGCGCAACTGATCGACGTCCCGCCGCAGATCGGCGTTCTGCGGATCGACGTGAACGAGACCCGAGCCGTAGTTCTCCAGCCGGGACCGGGCCGCGATCAGAGCGTCAGCGACGCTGACGAGCTGCTGAGGGTCGTAGGCGGAGGTGTCCAGAGAGCCGGTGAACGCGGCCGGCAGAGCCACGGTCCGCCCCTCGGGGCCGGCGGATCCGGCGTCGTCCCCGTCATCGGCGCGCCGGCGGCTGAGCAGCAGCTCCTTCGCCTGCTCGCAGAGAAACTTGATGCCCTCCGTCAGGACCGGAACCCCCAGGACAGCCAGTGCATCCATGCAACTCTGCTTTCTCTCCGCGCAGTTGACCTCGCTCGCTGCATCAAAGCGTGACACCGGCGCGGGGATTCCACCACGGATTCGGCCACTCCGGTGATCGGCGAGCGCATTCTGGCGCTCTGCGGGCGTTCGCCGTCCGGAGCGCGGCCGGGGGCGCCACGGCCCTAGCGGGTGAGGCCGGCGGAGAGGGTGGCGAGGGTGCGCTCGACGACGGCGTCGCGCTGGTCGTCGGGGAGACGCGCGAGCGGGCCGTCGAGGATGAGCAGGGACAGGCCGTGCACGGCCGACCAGGCGGCAACCTCGGCAGCGGGCCGGTTCTCCGGCCGCATCCGGCCCGCGGTCACGAGCGTGTCGAGCGTGTCGGACAGCAGCATGAATGCCGCGAATTCCGGGCCGGAGTCGGGCGCCTCGATGCCGGTGAAGCCGCTGTCCTCCGCCGCCGAGGTGCGGCAGAAGGCGGTGCGGTAGAGCCCCGGATGCTCGATCGCGAACCGCACGTACCCGCGCCCGATCGCCTTCGCCTTGTCAACGGCGTCCTCGCCCGGATCGCCGGACGCGGGGAGTGCGCGCACGGCCTCGGACATCGAATCGGCGAGCGCCTGCTGACTGTGGATCTTCACGGCTTCGAGGAGGTCTCCCTGGCCGGTGAAGTGGCGGTACGCGGCGGTGGGTGACACGCCGACGCTGCGGGCCGCCTCCCGCAGGACGACCCGCTCGGGACCGCCTTCCGCCGCGAGTTCGACCGCGGCCTCGATGAGCGCGTTGCGGAGGTCGCCGTGGTGGTAGCGGGTCTTGCCGGTGATCGATGCCATGACTCCATCCTGCCCGAAGTTGACGCCATTAACATTGTGTGTCACCGTCAATGTTAATGGCGTAAACATCGGGAAGTGATGACCGTGTTCGATCGCATCGCCGGGCTGGCCCTCCACCGCGGGCGGCTCGTACTGACACTCACCGTTGTTGCCCTGGTCGCCATGGCGGCCATCGGCTTCGGGGCGTTCGGCAAGCTCCTGGGCGGCGGCTTCGAGGATCCCGGCGCACCCTCGGCACGCGCCCAGGAGCTCATCGACGAGAAGTTCGGCGGCGAGAGCAACCTGGTCCTGCTGGTCCGGGCCGACGACGGCGGCATCGGCTCCCCGGCCGCCGAACGTGCGGGCCGTGTGCTCACCTCGGACCTCAAGGGCGAGCCGACCGTGTCGAACGTGATCTCGTACTGGGGCACCGGTGCCCCGGCACTGACCTCACGGGACGGGAACCAGGCGCTGGTGCTCGCCCACATCAAGGGCGACGAGGCCGAGCAGGGTGACCATGCCTCGGCGATCATCGACAAGTACACCGGCGACCGGGACGGCCTGACCGTACAGGCCGGCGGAGGGGCCGCCGTCGGCGACGAGGTGCCCACACAGGTCGCCAAGGACCTGGCACTGGCCGAGATGATCGCCGTGCCCCTGATCCTCATCCTGCTCGTGATCGCCTTCGGCAGCGTCGTCGCGGCACTGCTGCCCCTGGTCATCGGGCTGATCGCGATCGTCGGCACGTTCGCCGAGCTCTATGTGATCGGCAGTCTCACCAGCGTGTCCGTCTTCTCGATCAACCTCACCACGGCCCTCGGCCTCGGTCTCGGCATCGACTACGCGCTGCTCATGATCAGCCGGTTCCGTGAGCACCTCGCGGAGGGCGCCGACGTCCCCGAGGCGCTCCGGCACACCGTGCGGACGGCCGGGCGGACCATCGTCTTCTCGGCGGCGACCGTCGCCGCCGCACTCGCCGCGCTGCTGGTCTTCCCGCAGTACTTCCTGCGCTCCTTCGCCTACGCGGGCATCGGCGTGGTGGCCGTCGCCGCCGTCAGCGCCCTGCTCGTCGTCCCGGCGCTGCTCGCCGTACTGGGCCACCGCGTCAACAACGGCCGGCTGCCCTGGGCGAAGACCGTCCGCAGCGCCGAGGCTCCCTTGTGGGGGCGGCTCGCCCGCACGGTCATGCGCAGGCCCGCCCTGACCGCCCTGCCTGTCCTGGCCGTCCTGCTGCTCGCCGCCAGTCCGCTGATCGGCGTCGTCTTCGGCACACCGGACGAGCGGGTGCTGCCGGAAACCGCCCAGAGCCGGCAGGTCGCCACCGCTGTCCAGCGCGACTTCACCGGCAGCGACGAGTCGGCCGTGCAGATCGTCACCACCGGACCGGTCGCCCCGGGCGAGCTGCGCTCGTACGCGAGCGACCTCTCCCGGCTCGACGGCGCGGTGCGGGTCGAGACCTCGGCCGGCACCCTCACCGACGGCCGGGCCACCCCGCCCGGACCCGCGAACGCCGCCCTGGGCCGGCCCGACGCCCAGCGGATCACCGTCGTCACCGACCTCACCCCCAAGTCGGACGAGGCTCAGGGACTGGTCAAGGACGTACGGGCGGTGGACCCGCCCGCCAGGACCGAGGCACTGGTCGGCGGAACGGACGCGAGGCTCATCGACTCCAAGGACTCGATCGCCGACCGGCTCCCGGCCGCCATCGGTCTCGTCGCGGGCACCACATTCGTCCTGCTCTTCCTCTTCACCGGCAGCGTGGTCCAGCCCCTGCGGGCCCTGGTCCTCAACGCCATCAGCCTCACCGCGGCCATCGGCATCATGGTGTGGATCTTCCAGGACGGCCATCTGGCCTCCCTGCTCGGCTTCACACCGCAGCCGATGGACACCTCGATGACCGTGCTCATGTTCTGCATCGCCTTCGGACTGTCCATGGACTACGAGGTCTTCGTGACGAGCCGGATCAAGGAACTGCACGACGCGGGCGCCGACACGGAGACCGCCGTCACCAGCGGGCTCTCGCACACCGGGCGGATCGTCACCATGGCAGCCGGGCTGCTCGCCGTGAGCTTCTTCGCCTTCGGAACCGCGAACGTCAGCTTCATCCAGATGTTCGGGCTCGGCAGCGGTCTGGCGATCCTGATCGACGCGGTGGCCGTCCGCGGAGTGCTGGTACCGGCGGCCATGCGCCTGCTGGGGCGTTGGGCCTGGTACGCGCCGAAGCCACTGCGTGCGGCGCACCGGCGGCTGGGTCTCACGGAAGGTGCGCCCGCCGAGGAGACGAGGACGCCGGCCAAGGTCTGACAGGCACGTCTCCGGCTCCGCACCCACCGACGGTCTCCGTCAGCCGGCGGGTGCGGAGCCGGATGTCCCGTGCTACGAGAGGCCGTTGAGCCAGTCGGTGAGCAGTCGGCTGGTCTCGGCGGGCCGTTCCTGCTGGACCCAGTGCCCGCAGCCGTCGAGGATGTGGGAGGAGACCAGGCCGGGCAGGGTGACCGGGTACGCCGCGATCGCATCGGCCAGCCAGGTGGTCGAGGCATCCAGGCTGCCGCCGATGAACAAGGACGGCTGGGTGAGGGGAGCGCCGTCGAACCCGGCGAGGTCTGCCCAGTCCCGGTCCATGTTCCGGTAGCGGTTCAGCGCACCGGTCAGGCCGGTCCGTTCGAACTCACCGGCGCAGACGTCGAGGTCACTCTCACTCAGCCAGCCGGGACGCTCCGCGGGGAACCGCTCCCGCAGCGTCCCGCCCCGGGACACGAAGTGAGGGCTGGAGGAGTCGGCTGCGGGCATGGTGTCCGCCGACAGGGCGGCGTAGAAGCCGGCGAGCCAGCCGCGCACATCGGGCTCGATCTCCGACTCGGCGCGTCCGGGGTGCTGGAAGTAGGAGACGTAGAACTCCTCGTCGCCGCCCATCTGCGCGAACACCTCACTGGGCCGCGGACCGCCGCGCGGGGTGTACGGAACACTGAGCAACCCCACCGCACGGAACACGTCCGGCCTGGTCAGCGCTGAGTTCGCGGCGATGGCCGATCCCCAGTCGTGTCCCACGATCACGCCGGACTCCTCGCCGAGGGCGTGCACCACCGCGGCGCTGTCCTCCACCAGTTCGAGCATCCGGTAGGCGTCCGTGTCGCCGGGCCTGGAGGACCGACCGTAGCCGCGGACGTCGACGGCGACCGCGCGGTACCCGGCAGCCGCCAGCGCCGGCAACTGATGGCGCCAGGAGTACCAGGACTCAGGGAAACCGTGCACGAGCAGCACCAGCGGTCCAACACCCTGCTCCACCAGATGAATCCGGCCGGCGGGCGAAGGGACCAGCCGGTGGGTGGCGACCGTCGTCGGCTGCGCCATGAATCCTCCAAGGGTTCCGGTCTGCCGTAGGCGTAGACCCTGCCGGCCCCGTCTCAACAGCCCGATACCGATCATGTGGTGGCGGGCCGGTGCGCATCCAGCCTTGTTGCCGGTTCGGCAAACTCCCGACGCCGCGTGCGGCACGGGCGCTCCCGGCCCGGCAAGTGTGCAGATCATCCACCCGGAACCGGGACAGTGGATGAATCCACCACTTCTTGGCCGGTCGCGCGCCGGTTAACTTCTCAGGGCAGAGGGACCTGGCCGGCCGCCCCGTCCGGGTTCCCGCCCGCCATCACGGTGTGCACGGACAGCAGGCTGCACGGCCATCCGTACGCCCGAGCCCCGAGGAGAGCCGCGTGAGTGACATCCGTACGCTGCGCAACTACATCAACGGTGAATTCGTCGACGCGCGGGACGGCCGCACGCTCCCTGTCGTCGATCCCACGACAGGCGAGGCGTACACGAGTTCTCCGCTCTCCGGCGCGGCCGACGTGGACGCTGCCATGGCGGCCGCCGCCGACGCGTTCCCGCTGTGGCGGGACTCGACTCCGAGCACGCGTCAGACGCTGCTGCTGAAGATCGCGGACGCTGTGGAGGCCCGTGCCGACGAGCTCGTCGAGGCGGAGTGCCGCAACACCGGCAAGCCGCGGGCCGTGACGCGCGACGAGGAAATCGTCCCCATGGTCGACCAGATCCGCTTCTTCGCGGGCGCCGCCCGCATGCTGGAGGGCCGCTCGGCCGGCGAGTACGCGGAGGGCCTCACGTCCATCATCCGCCGCGAGCCGATCGGTGTCTGCGCCCAGGTCGCCCCCTGGAACTACCCGATGATGACGGCGGTGTGGAAGTTCGCGCCGGCCGTCGCCGCCGGCAACACGGTCGTCCTCAAACCCTCGGACACCACCCCTGCCTCGACGGTGCTGCTCGCCGAGATCGTCGGCGGTGTGGTGCGGGAGCTGGGCCTCCCGGCAGGCATTCTCAATGTGATCTGCGGCGACCGCGAGACCGGACGGTTGATGGTCGAGCACCCGGTCCCCGCGCTGGCCGCCATCACCGGCTCGGTGCGCGCGGGCATCCAGGTGGCCGGGAGCGCCGCCAAGGACGTCAAGCGGGTCCATCTGGAGCTGGGCGGCAAGGCGCCGGTCGTCGTCTTCGACGACCTCGACAGCGCGGCCCTCGCGCAGGCCGTCGAGTCCATCACGGTCGCGGGCTTCTTCAACGCCGGCCAGGACTGCACGGCTGCCACGCGTGTGCTGGTGCACGAGTCGGTCCACGACGAGTTCGTCGCTCTGCTGGCCAAGGCCGCCGCGGACACCAGGACCGGCGGCATCGACGAGGAGGACGTCCTCTTCGGCCCTCTGAACAATGTGCAACAGCTCGCGCAGGTCTCCGGCTTCGTCGACCGCCTGCCCGGCCACGCCAAGGTCGAGGCCGGTGGCCACCGGGTGGGCGACAGGGGCTACTTCTACGCTCCGACCGTCGTCTCCGGTCTCAGGCAGGACGACGAGATCGTGCAGAACGAGGTCTTCGGCCCGGTCATCACGGTGCAGGCCTTCGCCGACGAGGACCAGGCGGTGGAGTGGGCGAACGGCGTCGAGTTCGCCCTGGCGTCCTCGGTGTGGACCAGGGACCACGCCCGTGCGATGCGTATGTCCAAGCGGCTGGACTTCGGCTGCGTCTGGATCAACACACACATGATCCTTGTCGCCGAGATGCCCCACGGCGGCTACAAGAAGTCGGGCTACGGCAAGGACCTTTCGGCGTACGGCTTCGAGGACTACACCCGCATCAAGCACGTCATGACCTCCCTGTGACGAGCTGAGCGGCGGGACAGCGGGCAGCAGGTGCTCTCTGGCGCAACAGCTCCCACGGCCGGGCCCTGCCGTGGGACGGCGCGCGGCACGAGCGGTCAGGGGTGCGGCTGGGCGGCCTGAGCCGGGCCGTGGGTGACGCGGATCTTCGACTGGCCGTGCGGCAGTTCCTCCCAGTCGGTCATGAAGTGGGCAGCCAGGCCGTGTTTCTCGGCCAGCGCGATGAGGGTTTCGGTGCGGTAGTAGAAGTCCTCCCGCAGCACCTGATGCTCCTCCCCCTCGGTGCGGTCGAAGGTGAAGTCGAACCAGCCGCCCGGCGCCAGCACCCGGCCGATATGGGCCAGGCACTCGTCGATCACGGGCAGGGGCGAATGCGAGAAGACGCTGTGCGCGTGCACCACGTCGAAGTGGGCCTCGGGCAGAAATCGCAGCTTCAGGTCACGCACCGGAGTGAGGGTGGGGAGCTTGTCCTGCAGCTTCATCCGCACCATCGTGTCCTGCGCCGCGGCGAGGATGTCCGGGGAGATGTCGACGCCGTAGTAGTGCCCCGGCTCCAGGTACTGGATGAACCGCCAGCCCGCTCGCAGGTTGCCGCAGCCGATCTCCAGCATCCGGTGCTCCGGACGCAGGCCATGACCGAGCAGGTAGTCGTACTGCATCGCCCCCAGGGCCAGCCACCTTTGCCGGCTGCGGCTGCCGACCGCGGCGTCCGGATCGGCGCGGGTGTCGGACCGCATCACCGCACGGTAGTAGGAGATGTGGTCCGGGAAACGGTGGCGAAGCCACGCGTCCCGCGCGGCGCGGGCGAGGTGGCGCGGTAGGCGCCCGGGGTGGCGCAGCGCGTAGCCGATGCGGTGCCCCACAGCGGCGCGATTGACGGTGACATTGGCAGGCACGCGGAATCCTCCTCCTCAGATGGTGCGGGCGCGGTGGCGATGCCGCCACACCTCGCCGTTCCAATCCCAGCGTCTCCGCCCACGCGGGAACGCGCAGCGGCTGACCGGCCCTCCTGGCGCAAGCGTCCGGCGGATGCCTCTGTCGGCCGATCGGAGGTTGCGCGGGCGCGCGGGGAACGCCAGGCACGCCTCCACACGTCAGGACTGATGGCAGGAGAGTGACCCGGCGAGGCGAGGAGGCGGCGATCCATGCGCCGGAGTGAACAGCCGGGGACCGGGGGCCCCGCATCGCCCCGGATACCGAACGGTGCCTGGCCGGCCGGTTCCGACCAGCAGGCCGAGCGGGCCGACGGGCGGTGGCTGACCGCCGTCATGCACGGCGCGTTCCTCCTGCTGCTGGGCTCCTCCCTCGCCCGCTTTCTGACCCGCGACCAGGACGGCGGAAGGAGCAGCTGGGTCATCGCCCTGTTCGCGCTCTTCGGACTTCTCTACGTCCTCGGTCAGCTGCTGGCACCCGCACCGCGCCCCGGAACCTGGCCCTCGGCCGGACACCTCGCCTGGCTCGGTGCGGTGTCGTCCGTATGGGTCGTCCTGCTCGGCGTCGCACCGAGCGCCACCTGGTGCGCCATGCCCCTTCTCTTCACCGGCCTGCACACCCTGCCTCCACGGATCGCCGTGCCCGTGGCAGCCGCGCTCACCGCCCTGGTCGTCGTCTCCGAGATACGGGTCTCACACGGCACCCTCAACCCCAACATGGTCCTCGCCCCGCCGGCGATCGCCGCTGTCGCCACCGCCGTCCTCATCCACCTGCAACGTCAGGCAGCCCGTCAGCGCACCCTGATCGACGCTCTCGTGCGCACCCGTCGCGAACTCGCCGCAACCGAACGGCAGGCGGGCATCCTCGCCGAACGGCAGCGGATGTCCGCCGAGATCCACGACACCCTCGCGCAGAGCCTGTCCAGCCAGCAGATGCTGTTGCAGGCCGCCCAGCTCACCTGGCACACCGACCCCGACACGGCCCGCAGCCACATCCAGGACGCCGCCGCCCTCACCGCGCGGGGTCTCACCGAAGCCCGCCGGTTCGTCCACGACCTGGCCCCCGGCGACCTCACCGGACACACCCTCCCCCAGGCCCTCCACACCCTCGCCGACCGCGAGACCGGGCCCGGACTGGCCGTCACCTTCCGCGAGGACAACAGCCCCGGCCCGCTGCCGCAGCACACCGAAGCAGCCCTGCTGCGCATCGCCCAAGGCGCACTGGCCAACGTGCGCGAGCACGCCGCCGCCACCCGCGCCGCCCTGACCCTCACCGGCCAGGACGACCGGATCACCCTGGCCATCGCCGACAACGGGCGCGGCTTCACCGCTCACGATCCGCCCGCCTCCGGCGGGGAGCGCGGTCACGGGCTGCCCGCCATGCACATCCGCGCGCGGCAGACCGGCGGCACCCTCACCGTCGACTCCGCGCCCGGCCACGGCACCACCGTCACCGCAACCCTCCCCCACCCCTGAGAGACCACCCCGTGAGCCCATCCGAACCCGCCCCGCCCATCCGGCTGCTGCTGTGCGACGACCACGCCGTCGTACGTGCCGGACTTCGCGCCCTGCTCTCCACCGCCCACGACATCGACGTCGTCGGCGAGGCAGCCGGCGGGGAAGAGGCCCTCGCCCTGACCGCCCGCCTCCGCCCCGACATCGTCCTCATGGACCTCCACCTCGGCACCGGAATCGACGGGGTCACCACCACCCGGCGCCTCACCGCCGACGACGCGGAGCACCCGGATACGCCACGCCCCCGCGTCCTGGTCCTCACCATGTTCGACACCGACGCCGACATCACCCGCGCCATCGAGGCCGGCGCCACCGGCTATCTCCTCAAGGCAGAGCAGCCGGCGGAGTTGTTCACGGCGATTCGCAACGCCGCGTCCGGCCGCACCGCCCTGTCGGCCCCGGTCGCGGGCCGGGTCCTGGCTCACCTACGCAACCCGCGCCCCGCCCTGTCCGCTCGGGAGCTCGAGATCCTCCAGCAACTCGCCCACGGCCACAGCAACCGCGCCATCGCCCGGGCGCTGTTCATCAGTGAGACCACCGTCAAGACCCATCTGCAGCGCATCTACACCAAGCTCGACGTCCGGACCAGAACAGCGGCAGTAGCGGCCGCCACACGTCAGCGCCTCCTCCCCTGACTCTCGCCGAGGCCCACGCCCGCCTCCTCAGGCGGGTCCTCGCGTGCCGAGCGGGCAGTTGGTGAGCAGATCCGCCGGGCTGGCCGCTGCCGGCCTGTCCACGGTGTGACTGCGCGGTGGGCGCTTGCCGCGATTGATCCAGTCCTCCAGGGCGGTGAAGGCCGCACGGTGGCACGGTGTGAGGGGGCGCAGCCTGTCGGGGAAGCTGTCGACCAGGGAGTCGACGTGGGTGCCGTCCTCGATGCGGTAGTAGCGGAAGAGGTGATCGCGTCCGGCGCGGTGGACCATGCGGGCGTAGACGTCGGAGTCCTCACCGATGGGCAACAGGACGTCGAGAGTGCCGTGCAGCGTGATCAAGGGCTTCTGGATGCGGCCTGTCAGCGCGATCTTCGACACCGCCCGGTGTACGTCGTCCCCTCTGGCCTCGTAGTCGTAGTCGGCGTCGCACTCAGGTGTTCCGGGGGCGCAGAAGGGCGTGCCGGCGTCGGTCGCGCCGTCGAAGGCAGGGTCCAGTTCCTCGCGGTAGATGCGCTGGGTCAGATCCCAGTAGTACTGATGGTGGAAGGGCCACAGGAACTCCGAGCCGGCCGGGAAACCCGCGGCGAGCATGCCGGCGTGTGCGCGTTCCTTGTCCGGGCCGTCAGCCGCGTACACGGGGTAGTGGGTCAGGGCGGACGGCAGGGAGGTGAGGAGGTTGGGGCCCTCGGCGCGCCAGAGGGTTCCCTCCCAGTCGACACCGCCGTCGTACAGCTCCGGGTGGTTCTCGAGTTGCCAGCGCACCAGGTAGCCGCCGTTCGACATGCCGGTGGCGAGCGTGCGGGCCGGGGGCCGGTGGTACCGCTGCGCGACAACTGCCCGGGCGGAGCGGGTCAGTTGGGTGACTCTGGTGTTCCACTCGGCGATGGCGTCGCCCGGCTTCCTGCCGTCGTGATGGAATGCCGCTCCGGTGTTTCCCTTGTCGGTCGCCGCGAAGGCGTATCCGCGCGCGAGGGCCCAGTCACCGATGGCCCGGTCGTTGGCGTACTGCTCACGCGTTCCGGGCGAACCCGCGACGACCAGGCCGCCGTTCCATCGGTCGGGAAGCCGGATGACGAACTGGGCGTCGTGATGCCAGCCGTGGTTGGTGTTGGTGGTGGAGCTGTCGGGGAAGTACCCGTCGATCTGTATGCCGGGCACCTTGTCGGGTGCGGGCAGATCCTTGGGGGTCAGCCCCGCCCAGTCAGCCGCGTCCGTGTGCCCGGAGGCCACCGTCCCTGTCGTGGTCAGGTCGTCCAGACAGGAGGCGAGTTGGCGCTCGGCCCCCGGCGTGCGGAGTGAGTTGTGCTGTCGGCAGGGGGCATCTGTCGCCTCGTCGGCCGGATGGGCATCAGCCGGAAAGACGAACGCTGCGAGCAGGGCCGTGACGGCGATGCCGGTGAGGCGAGCCCGAGCAGGGACGGTGGGAGCGCTCAGGGGCATGGAGGGGCCTCCGGAAGGACTGATGTGATGAGCATGGCCGGAGGTTAGGCGGCGAATGCCACGCTCTGACACGGCTGCACTCCCCATGTTCGCGGCCGCCGCGGTGGGGGCGGCCGCCATGGCGTGCGGTCCCGCGAGGGCCTGCGGCGTGCGCGGGGTGGGTGCAGGATCAGGGGCAGTGCGCGTCGGCGACGACGTAGTGGCCGGCGGGCGCTTCTTTCAGCGTGTGGGTGACGAACGTGTTGTACAGGCCCATGTTCTGTCCGGAGCCCTTCGCATACACCTGACCCCCGTTGGTGGTCGCCCTGCCCGCCTGCACGTGCTGGTAGTTGCCGGCTGTCCAGCACGCCGGGGCGCCGCCGGTGGTGCTCGCCGCGACCGCCGCCGAACGGGCGCCTGCCCTGCCGGTGTTGTCGCGGGCAGCGACGGTGTAGGTGTGACCCGTGCCCGCCGCCAGGCCGGTGTCGGTGACCTGGGCAGCGGCCGCGGTGGCGATCTGCGTTCCGTCCCGGAACACCGCATAGTCAGCGGCGCCGTCGACCGCGTTCCAGGCCAGGGAGATGGTGGTGTCGGTGACACCGGTCATCGACAGCCCGGTGGGTGCCGGCAGGCCGCCGGGGTCGGGAGAGGTGCCCAGGCCGAAGAACCGGGTGATCCAGTGGCTCGAGCAGATCGAGTCGATGAAGTTGGAGGAACCGGTGCGGCCGCACTGCTCGGGCCCCGAACCCGGGTCGACCGGGGTGCCGTGGCCGATGCCGGGCACGCGGTTGACCTCGACGGCCACCGTTCCGTCGTCGGCGAGATACTCGTCGTGCCGGGTGCCGTCGGGTCCGATGGAGGTGGTGCGGTCCGGCGTCTGGGTCAGGCCGTGCAGCGCTGTCCACTGGTCGCGCAGCTCGTCGGCGTTGCGCGGAACGACCTTGGTGTCGTTGTCGCCGTGCCAGACGGACATCCGCGGCCAGGGTCCGGTCCAGGCAGGGTTGGCGTCGCGAACGAGCTGCGACCATGCGGCGGGTGTCTTGTCCACTCCGGGATCCATGCAGATGAACGGCCCGGTGTCCCTGGTGCAGTCGTAGGGCACACCCGCGACCACCGCCCCGGCCGAGAAGACGTCCGGGTAGGCGGCGAGCATGACCGACGTCATCGCGCCCCCCGCGGACAGGCCGGTGACGAACGTCCGTGAGGCATCGGTGCCGTAGGCCGTGGCCGCATGCGCCACCATCTGGCGGATGGAGGCCGCCTCACCCTGCCCGCGCCGGTTGTCCATCGCCTGGAACCAGTTGAAGCACTGGGAGATGTTGTTCGCCGACGTCGTCTCGGCGAAGACGACCAAGAAGCCGTGCCGGTCGGCGAGTTCGGTCAGACCGGAGTTGTCCGCGTAGATCTGTGCGCTCTGGGTGCAGCCGTGCAGCGCCACCACCACCGCCGGGTCGGCCGGGAGCGATGCGGGCCGGTAGACGTACATGTTGAGCGCGCCCGGATTGGCGCCGAAGTTGCCCACGGGCAGAAGTGTGACCGCGGCGCGGGCGGGGGCAGGGGCGGTCAGGACACCGGCGGTGACGAGGGTCGCGACGGCGAGGAGACGGGCGAGCAGATGCCACCACCGGTGCCGAACCGTGGTGGACCGGGACATCTGATGGGTCGAGGGCATGGGGGCCTCCCTGGATGGACACGTGAGCCCGGGCCGTTCCCTGGGCGTGGAGGGACGGGAAACGGCCCGGGGTGCCGGTCACCCTAGAAGCGACCCGGAACACCCAGTCATGGCGGGGAACGCCACAATCAGGCCAACGCCGGTCTGCTTCCCCGGGGTTGTGCGGGGTGCGCCAGCGGTGTAGGGAGCCGGTGCAGGGTGAGAATCCGGCCGGCGCAGGGGGCGTGCGCCACCAGGTGTCGCGCCGGAACAGCGCCGTCCACAAGCACCCGCGACAAGTCGACGGCCGCTGGTACGGCTGCTCAACGATACGGATCTCGCATCTGCAACCGGCCGCCTCTCCACACGGATCATTCGCGAGAATCAAGCGGTGGCCGTGGAAGACCGGGCGGTGAAGGGACTCGCCCGAACCCGCCTCGGCAAGTCGGTTCATGATGCGGGCTGGTCGGCGTTTGTCGCGATGCTCGAGTAGTCAATTCGACCGGTTCACCGACATCGACACCGACACCCGGGCGCATGAGCAGACCTACGATGCCGGCGCCCGGGAGCGACTGATGGATCTCACCCACGAACTTGTCGGCCCGCCGGCGGCCGGATCTCGGTAGCGGCCGGCTTCACGCCGAGGGTGACGGCGCGGCGGTCGGTCCGTTGCCGGTGGCCGGGGCAGCGCTCGTGAAGGGCGCGGCGTCCTGTTCGCAATCCGCGCCGACGGGCGGGAGGACACAGGTCAGGAAGTACCGGGCGGCATGCCGTTTGACGCAGCTGCTCGGGTTGTCGAGGGGCGGTGTGTCCGTACCCGTTGAGTTGAGCAGGCGCGCGTTGGCGAGCTCCCGGGTCATGGCCTTGCCTCCCTGGTAGGGGGTGGCCCACCGGGCAACAGGCGCCTGGCCGAACGGGTGGCGGCGGGCCGGTGCACATGCGGAGGGTTCGACCCCGGGCCTCGGAACGGGGAGTGCGGCTGCCGATCTCCCTCCGTAGACTCGTACGCGGGAGTGCTCCCAGGCGGGCCGAGTTCCCGCGGCGCCCCCGACGTGGAGACCTTCATGACCACACCGCGGGACCTGCTGTTCGTAGCCATCGACGTGGACTCGAGCCGCCCTCTCGAGCGAGGCGATCTGTCCCTTGCGCTGGCGGGAGCCGAGCTGATCGATCTCCTGGGTGCCGAAGCCATCAGCCTGGAAGACGGTTCCCTCGTGCCCGGCCACGGGCGGTCCATGGATGACCGGCTGTTGGACGAGGCCGAGGCGTCGCTTGTTCCCCAGGCACCGTACGAGTCCGTCGACGACTGGCTGTGGCGCCGAGGGCGTGGCCTGGCCGCGGCGTATCTGGCTGCTCTCGAGGCGGAGGGGCAGCTCGTCCGGCAACGTCGGCGGCGGCTGTTCGGCGGGAAAAGCCCCCTGGTGCCGGCCGATTCGTCCGCTCATCGCCTGGCGACGGACCGCTGGACCTCGGCCGAGCCCGTCCTCGGCGCACTGGCGGCTGCGGTCGGGATCCATCGCGAGCACAGTGAGGACCCGCCGGACGTGACGGACGACGCGGTGGCTTCCGTGCTCGCCGCCGTCAATGACGCGTTGCTGCAGCTGGAAGTCGAACGGCAGCGGCGTGCCATCGACGAGGCGGCCTTCGACAACATCTGGCGAGGCGAATGAGCGCGCCGACGGGCGCCGGGGGCGCCCGTCCGCGAGCCGGCTCATGGCGGCGGACAGGGAGCCCGTGCCGGTGGCCGTGCCCGCGGGCAATCGGAGATCGGCGCCGGGAGAGGCCGTAAGCTCACCGGATGGCGAAGTACTTCGACGTGCACCCCGAAAATCCTCAGCGGCGCACCATCAGCAACGTGGCCGACAGCATCCGGTCCGGTGCGCTCGTCGCGTACCCGACGGACTCCTGCTACGCCCTGGGCTGCCAGCTGGGCAGTCGTGACGGCATCAGCCGGATCCGCTCGATCCGGAACCTCGACGATCGTCACCACTTCACTCTCGTGTGCCAGAACTTCGCCCAGCTGGGTCAGTTCGTGCACATCGACAACGACGTGTTCCGGGCGATCAAGGCAGCGACACCTGGCAGTTACACCTTCATCCTGCCGGCGACGAAGGAGGTGCCGCGACAGTTGCTCCACCCGAAGAAGAAGACCGTCGGGGTCCGCATTCCCGACCATGTCGTCGCGCAGGCCCTGCTGGCCGAGCTCGGTGAGCCACTGCTGTCCAGCACCCTGCTGCTGCCCGACGAGGAGGAGCCGTTGACGCAGGGCTGGGAGATCAAGGAACGGCTCGACCACGTGGTGGACGCTGTGGTCGACTCGGGCGACTGCGGCACCGAGCCGACCACTGTCATCGACTTCTCCGGCGGAGAGCTCGAGATCGTACGGCGCGGGGCGGGCGACATCTCCCGGTTCGAGTAGCCGTCGCGGGCGCGGCAGCCGTCAGGAGCGTCACGGCCGCCGCGCGTTCGGCGTTCTCCCCGCCCATCGCCCACAGCGGCGACCCCGGGGGGCCGCCGCGTCCGACGTCACCAGTCCCTGTCGACAACCGGCTTCCCGGGCTGGGGTGCGTTGCCCAGAGGGTGCACCTGGTGGGCGCCCGGTGCCTGCCAGGGCACGTGGTCGTCGCCGAGCCAGTCGCCGACCGGCTTGACCCCGCCCAGGGCGTCCGTCGGGGAGAGGTCGGCCGCGCCCTCGTCGTAGTAGTCGAACCACGGCAGGCCGGCCCGCGTGTACGCGGCCCGGTCGACGGGCGACGGGGGTGCCGCCTCGCCGGTGATGCGGCGCCACTCCGGCGGTGTCACGAGGTGGACGAACACGCGTCCCGCAGGCGCCCCGGCCCAGTCGGACAGCGGCCGGTCGTCCTGGTACACCTCCTGGCGCATCGTGCCGCCCACCCCCAGCCCCATGGCGGCAGCGCGCGGCGCGGCACCGGCCTGTGCGGGCGGCGCGGCCGGCGCCCCGAAAGCCATGGCCGGTGCGCTCGGAGGCATCGGTACTCCCCCGGGACCTGCCTGCCCGTACGCCGCCCTGGCCTTCGCCTCCCGCTCGGCGCGGGCGCGCTGCTCCTCGCGCCAGGCCTCCAGCACGCCCGGGGCGAGGTGGAAGGACTGCAGCTGTACGCCGCCCCAGCTCTCCTCCCCGGTGACCTGGCCTTCGACGGTGGCACCGAGTCCCAACGGCACGGCCACGAACTGACGTACCGTCCCCTTGCCCGAGTTGATGCCGTCCAGCCACGGCTGGCGGGGCAGCACCACGTAGTTCTGCGGCCTGCGGGTGAGCCCACCGCTCCACGGCTCACCGGACACGGCGCACACCTTGCCGACGCCCACCTGGAGCGCTGCCGGTTCCCGGGTGCCCGCAAAGCTCAGCCACATCGCCTCGCGCAGATACACGGGCAGCATCACGCCACCGCGGGCGAGCCATTGAGGCGGTGCGGTGTCCGGGAAGTCGGTGATGCGCCGCACCGGGAACTCGCCCAGGCCCGGCGGGAGGGGATGCGTGCCGGACTCGGGAAGCCGCAAGGTCCGGATGAACCGCACGCGCACTCCCCCGCCCAGCAGCAGACAGTTTCCGTCGATCCGCGCGGCGTCGGTGGTCACAGCGAACTCCCCTCGTCCCGGCCCTCTTTCTGCTGCTATCACGGCGTTGCGTCGGCCACGGTTCCGCGGCCGGAGCATGCATCTGTCCATCCGTCACAGGGTCGTGCCGGACGAGGATGCCGGTCACGTGATCGCCCCGGAGGGAGGCTGGGCCTCCCTCCGGGCGCCTTCGTCAGGCCTGCTCGAGCGTCGCGATCACGCGCCGAGCCGTGTCCGCGCTCGACTGCGGGTTCTGGCCGGTGATCAGGTTGCCGTCCTGGACGACCGTGCTCGACCATGCGGGCCCCGTCCGCACCACCGCACCCCGCTCGCGCAGCCGGGATTCGACGAAGTACGGGGAGTTGTCGCCGAGACCGCCCTGGTTCTCCTCCTCGTCGCTGAACGAGGTGACCTCGCGGCCGGCGAAGGTGAACGAACCGTCCTCCTTCGTCGCGCTCAGCAGCGCCGCCAGGCCGTGGCACAGCGCGGCGACCGTCTTGCCCTGCCGGTCGGTGTCGTTCAGCAGCCGTCCGAGGTCCGCGCTGACGGCGAGGTCCGTCATGGGCGCGTGGCCGCCGGGGATGTAGAGCGTGTCGTAGTCGTCCGCGGAGACCTTCGCCAGGTCGGCCGGGGCGTCGAGCTCGCCGGCGATCGCCTCCAAGTACGTACGGAACCGCTCGGCGTCCGTGTCCCCGACACCGCCCCGCGCGTCGAGGCTGATGGGGTCGACGGTGGGCCGGATGCCGGCCGGGGTCGCGATGGTCACCTCGTGACCGGCCGAGCGGAGCAGTTCGTGCGACGCGGCGACTTCCTCGGCCCAGAAGCCGGTGGGATGGCTGGAGCCGTCTGCCAGCTTCAGGCTGTCGGCACCGGAGACGACCATGAGGATTTTCGACATCAGATGGGGGTCCTTCGCTGTGTGGACGGGTTCGGCTTCGTGCTCGAGTCAACGCCGGTTTCCGTCCGACATCATCCAGAGGCATCATGGAGGTCATAAGTTTCCTTATGGAAGAAGGGTTGCGTGGCCGGGCTCGATCTGCTGTCGACGTTCATGGAGATCTACCGCTGCGGGTCGCTCTCCGCCGCGGCCGAGCGGCTGGGCCTGACCCAGCCCGCGGTGAGCGGCCAGCTGGCGCGGCTGGAGGAGGAGCTCGGCGAGTCCCTCTTCGTCCGGTCGCGCAGAGGTGTCACTCCCACGGCTCGTGCCGCTGACCTTGCCGCCCGTATCGGCACACACCTCGACGAGCTGCGGGCCGCGCTGGGCACTTCGGGTCCGGCCACGGCCCAGGTGGGCACGGTGCGGGTGGGCGGCCCGGCGGAGTTGATGACGCTGCGCGTACTGCCGGCACTCGCGCCCCTGACCGGACGCGGGATACGGATTCATGTGACGCTCGGACTCGCCGACGACCTGCTGTCGGCCCTCGCCGACGGCCGGGTGGACCTGGTGCTGTCCTCGGTCCGGCCCGCGCAGCAGGAGATCACCGCGACGCCGCTCACCGACGAGGAGTTCGTCCTGGTCGGACCACCGGCACTGGCCCGCAGCATCGACAGCGCACGACTCGCGACCGATCCGGTGGCAGCTCTGTCCCATCTGCCGCTCGTCGCGTACGCGGAGGACCTTCCGATCATCCGGCGTTACTGGCTGAGCGAGTTCGGCCGCCGCCCGGCCAACAACATCGCTGTGATCGTCCCGGATCTGCGGGCCGTCCTCGCCGCTGTCGTCGCCGGGTCCGGGGTGAGCGCTCTCCCCCGCTATCTCGTCGATCCGGCTCTCACGGCCGGCTCGGTCGAGCTGCTGCACGACCCGGCGGCAGCCCCGCTGAACACGCTCTATCTCGCGGTCCGATCGGGTGCGCTGCGGCATCCGCCGCTGGCCGTGGTGCACGACCATCTGCGCACGAGGGCGCCACTGTGGGGCACGCTCTGAACTGAGCCGCAGCGGCAGCGTCTGATCCCAACACCCGCGGTGTCGACGGAGACGCGACCATCCCCCCGATCGCCGGCCGAAGGCCATGCCGCACCATCCCGCGGGGACGGTTCACGGGTGCTCGAAGAGCTGCATGACACCTCCGACCGTGAAACACGCCGCGCCCGTGATCGTTCCCCAGTTGGCGACGGCGACGTTGACCACGTCCCCCGTGTGTGGATCGGTGAAGTCGGCGAGGGCCGAGACCATGAACAGCACCGAGCCGAGCTGGTTGATGACGACGATCCACCAGCCGAGGCTCTCCAGGCGCACACGGGGAGGGCCGTGACTGACCTCGACCAGCGCGAGGTGTCCAGAGATCAGGAAGAGCAGACAGCCGATCAGGTCGGGCGTCCAGATCAGGCGGTTCACCTGCTGGACCGACAGGCCCTGGATGAACGAGTCCAGCAGGTTGACGCCGAACACCAGCGTGCCCGCCAACAGCACAAAGGTGCTCAGCCAGTCGATCTGCAGCGGCTCGTAGCTCCACCAGCGCCAGCGGTGAGCGACCAGAGCCCCGCCGTCGTGGCCGCGCCGCGGGGCATTGATCGTCTGCAGTAGCGAGGCGTAGGCACCGGTGTTGAAGAACAGCCCTCCCACGAAGTAGACCGTGGCGCTCTCGACGGGGCTGCCGGATCCGAACTGCGCGAGCGCGGCTCCGAGGACGAAAAGGCCTCCGCCGATGGTGAAGGCCACCCCCACCACGACGTTGAGGATCCGAAGGCGATGCAGGGCATCGCGGTCCGCGAACTGTGTGGTGGACTCGGCGCCCGCCGGTTGGACTGTGAGCAGCCCGCGTTTGCGTGCGTCGCGCGACTCCCAGATCGCGTGTCCGCCTTCGGCAAGAGCCCAGGTGAGTCGCGTGGTGAACGGTCCGGCGCCCTCAGCGCGCTCCTCAGTGTGGTTCACCGGCCGAGCCTACGAGAGCGTGCAGCCCGGAGCGGGGACGCAGGCTGCGGCCGTGTCACGCCTCGGGGTCCGTCCGACACACACGTTCTTAAACTCCGGCCGGCCACTCCTGACAGAAGCCTGACATCCGCATGAACATCCGCCACGTGGCTGACGAATCAAAGACATGCAGACCTCAAACCTTTGGAATTCCAGAAGTTGACCATGCCTCAGATCTAGTCATGACAGGGACATGACGTCACCCTGAAACTGCCTCGTGAGAGCCCACGAGGAGCACGGCCCCCACCCATGGAGGTCACGCATGCGCCATCACTTCACCATCCCCCTCGCCGCAGCCGCCCTGGCGGTGCCTCTCGCCCTGATCCCCGCCACTTCCGCCTCGGCCGCACCCGCCGACAAACCACAGGTCCTCAGCTCCTGGACCCAGACCAGCGCTTCCAGCTACAACGCCTGGAACGCCGCCAACCAGAACCAGGACGCCTGGGCCGCGTACGGCTTCAACTGGTCGACGGACTACTGCAGTTCATCGCCCGACAACCCGTTCGGCTTCCCGTTCCAGACAGCCTGCGCCCGCCACGACTTCGGGTATCGCAACTACAAGGCGGCCGGCACGTTCTCCGCCAACAAGGCCCGCATCGACTCCGCCTTCTACGAAGACCTCAAGCGCGTCTGCGCCCGTTACTCGGGCGCCTCCAGGACCGCATGCAACAGCACGGCCTGGACGTACTACCACGCCGTGGACATCTTCGGCGTCGCACCGGCCAAGGCCGACGGGCCGGCGCGGGCCGCCTGACGGCTGCCGCACCCTCGGGTCCGGGTGTGAGCTCACACCCGGACCCGAAAGGGAAGCGGACGCCCGGAGGTTGGCCCGGAAGCATCGCCAACCGGCAAGAGATCGGACACAAGTTACTTATAGGTATGTCGTGACTTCACATGCAGGCGGCAGTAGAACCTGTTACCAAATCGCCGAGTGTGAGGAACATCACATGACCGATTCCGCCTCGCGATGTACGGGTTCTGAGGGGATCTCACGCCGTGGATTCATCGCTGGAACGAGTTCTATTCTTGGTGCCGCAGCTCTCGCCGGCCACGTCGGAGCCGGCCAGGCGAATGCCGTCGTCCCCACCTCCCCTTCGAACTTCTCCGCATCCAACGTACCGGCCCTGGTGATCGGTACCGGATACGGCGGTTCCGTCGCCGCTCTGCGTCTGGCCCAGGCCGGCGTCGATGTGCACATGGTCGAGATGGGCATGTCCTGGGACACTCCCGGTCCGGACGGCAAGATCTTCGCCAACACCACCAAGCCCGACAAGCGTTCGTACTGGCTCCGCACCAGGACCAAGCAGCCTCTCAGCAACTTCCTCGGGTTCCCGATCGACAAGGAAATCCCCCGCTACACCGGCATTCTCGACGCCGAGGAGATGGGGGGAATCATCGTCTACCAGGGCCGCGGCGTCGGCGGCGGTTCACTGGTCAACGGAGGTATGGCGGTCACTCCGCGACGCGAGAACTTCAGCGCCGTCCTGCCCTCGGTGAACGCGGACGAGATGTACGGCATCTACTACCCCCGGGCCAACAGCACCCTCGGCGTCAGCACCGTGGACCCCGCCTGGTTCGAGACCGCGGCCTGCTACCAGTACGCACGGGTGGGGCGCAAGCACGCCCAGCGGTCCGGCTTCCCGTTCGTCTTCGTGCCGGACGTGTACGACTGGGACTACATGAAGCAGGAGGCCGCCGGCACGGTCCCCAAGTCGGCACTCGAGGGTGAGATCCTCTACGGCAACAACTACGGAAAGAAGTCGCTGCAGAAGACCTATATCGCGCAGGCCAGAGCGACCGGCAGAGTCACCATCGCGGCTCTGCAGAAGGTCACTTCGGTCGCCCGGGCTCCCGGCAGCGGGTACACGGTCGTCATCGACGAGATCAACACCAACGGTGACACGACGTCGACCCGGACCGTGACCGCGGACAAGGTGTTCTTCGCGGCCGGAAGCGTCGGCACCAGCAAGCTGCTGACCAGACTGAAGGCCACGGGCGTACTGCCCGACCTCAACAACGAGATCGGCAAGGGCTGGGGCGACAACGGCAACGTCATGTGCGGCCGCGCCAACCACCTGTGGGACCCGACCGGCAAACTCCAGTCGTCCATTCCCTGCTCCGGTATCGACAACTGGGCCGCGGGAGGCGCGTTCGCCGAGGTCGCACCGCTTCCCACCGGGATCGAGACCTACGCGTCGTTCTATCTGTCGATCACCAAGAACCCCAACCGCGCCCAGTTCTCCTGGAACGCGGCGGCGAGCAGGGTCGATCTGGACTGGCAGACGGCCTGGAAGCAGCCGTCCGTCAACATGGCCAAGACGATCTTCGACAAGATCAACGCGAAGGAGGGGACGATTTACCGGACCGACCTCTTCGGTACGTACAAGATCTGGGGGGATCATCTCACGTACCACCCGCTCGGTGGCGTGGTGCTGAACAAGGCCACCGACAACTACGGTCGCCTGCAGGGGTATCCGGGTCTGTACGTCATCGACGGATCGCTGATCCCGGGCAACACCAGTGTCAACCCGTTCGTCACCATCACGGCGCTCGCCGAGCGGAACATCGCAAACATCATCGCCGCCGATCTGTGACGGCGGCCGGGTGTCCCGACCGCGAAGCGAGCACGAGACCGGGGCCTGCCGGATGCGCAGAGGCGGCCCCGGACCACCTCAGTGCGTGGGCAGCACGCACACGGTGTCGAGTCCGAGCACATGGTTGAGCCGGCCGAAGGCCAGCCAGGAGCCGATGCTCATGCTCAATTCCACGATCTCCAGCTGGCTGTAGTGCGAGGTCATACGCGTCCAGAACTCGTCGTCGAGACCATGGTGGTCCAGGGCGTACCGCTCGGCGTACTCGGCAGCCAACCGGGCGCGGTCGTCGAAGGCGTCGGTGGTACGCCACTGTGTCACCGCGTCGGCGAACTCCTTCTCGACCTTTTCCCCCTCCCGCTCGGTGCGCCAGTCGAGGCAGAACAGGCAGCCGTTGATCTGTGCGATCCGCAGCCGCGCGGCCTCGAACTCGCGCAGCCCGAGGGTGGTGTGGGCGTACACCGCGAGCGAGAAGTTCGAGGCGGCGATGCCTATGCCGGGAACCATCTCGCCCCACACGTACTCGATCGCGTTCTTGCCCTCGGGGATGTCGATGTTCAACGCTGTCTCCTTCCGAGCCTGCCGAATGCGGGGCGCAACGGGATGTCGAGCGCGTCGTAGAGTCCGGGTTTCGCGTCCGTCAGCCAGTCGATGGCGCCCACCAGACGTCCGACCGCGGTGGCGTTCCCGCCCGCGGAGCGGTTCTCGTCCTCGTCGGAGGCCTCGACCGTCACCTCGATACGGGGCCTGCCCTCGATGATGACCCGATGTGCTCCGGTGCCGTCGGGCGGCGTCGGCCAGTCCGGTGCGCAGGAGGGGTGGATGCGGGTGACATGCTCGATGACGATGCGGGGTTCGCCGTCGACGATGCCCTGCACCTCGAACCGGACCGCGCCCTGGGTGCCGGCCTCGAACTCGCCCATGGTCCTGGTGTTCACGCTGGCGTCGAGCGGCCTGCGGTCCAACGTCTCCCGGATGTCGTCGAGTTCGACGCCGAGTGCCCGGGCCATGAGCCGTATCTGACCGCCCCACACCATGGTGGGAATGCTCGGCATGAGCATCAGCGGCTCGTAGTCCATGGGCTGGCCCATACCGACCAGGTAGCGGACCGAATCGGGCTGGTCGTAGGTGGAGTAGTCGAAGATCTCCTGGCAGCGGATCACATCGACGGTGGTGCCGAGGCCGCTGATCAGCAGCGGCAGTACGTCATTGCCCCAGCCGGGGTCGACCCCGGAGACGAACAGTGAGCCGCCGCCGTCGGCGATGGCGGCCAGCACCGGTTCGCGCAGTTCGGGCGGGGCGCTGCGCTGGTCGTAGAGGGCGTACATCGAGGGGGTGACGACCACGGCTCCGGCCCGGACGGCGCGGCAGATGTCGGCCAGGGCCTCGTCGGGGCGGATGTCGCCCGATGCCGCGTACACCACCGCGCGGGGGCGGGCGGCGAGTACGGCGTCGATGTCGTCGGTGGCCGCGACCCCGAGATCGCAGTCCAGTCCGCCGATCCGGCCGGCGTCCCGGCCGACCTTGTCGGGGTTGTGAACGAGTACGGCCGCGAGCTTCAGCGCCGGATGGGCGTCGACGGCACGGACAGCCGCACGGCCGACATTCCCGGTACCCCACACCACCGTGGAAATCATGCGCGGAGGCTAGCGCCGAGGCCTTGTACTTCCTAGGGCCGTGAACGGGAAATCGCTCGCCGTTCCGCTCTCTGTGCCGAATACGGTCCGCAGGCTCCGGTTCGGCTCCCGTGCGAAACGGCAGTGGCCCGGAGCCGTCGGGACGGACTCCGGGCCACCACTGTTCAGCGCGGCCCGCAGGGCCGGGGTGTGTCAGGTACCGGGCTTGCGGCCGTAGACGAAGACGTCGTCGCCGTTGCGGAGGAGGTTCCAGTACTTCACGGCGTCCGTCTTGGTCATGTTCACGCAGCCGTGCGAGCCAGGAGGTGCCCAGACGCTGAGGGCGACCGAGTGGAAGGCCTGGCCGCCGTCGAAGAACTGGCTGTAGGGCATCGGCACGTCGTACAGGCTGGAGATGTGGTCGATGTCGCGCCAGTAGACCTTCGTGAGGCCCGTACGCGTCTCGTGCTTGTCGCGGCCCGTGCGCACCGCGACCGGCCCGTAGACCAGTTTCTTGCCGTCCTGGATCCAGCTGAGCTGGAGCGTCAGGTCGACGCAGGCGATACGCCCCTTGTTCGTGGGGCATTTGCCGGCTTTGTTGGGGTTCTTCCCAACCGCCTTCTGCTTGGTCATGAGATCCATGACACCCCAGGTGATGGGGCCGGCCAGTCCCGCATTGGGACTGATCGAGTGTTTCGTCTGGAATGCCTGGATCGCCTTGCAGTCGGCGACCGACTGCTTCCCGTCAACCGGGCGGCCGAGAAACTTCTCGACCTGCTTCTGGTACGCCCCGGTCTGGGCCGTACACGATGCCGCCTGCGCCGTCGTGCTCCCCACGACCACGGAGAGCGGGGCCACCAACGCGGTGATCCCCAGCGCGACGGCTCCGCGCCTGCGTATGTCCCCCACGGCTGTCGACTCCTTAGTTGCACATCATGCGAGTTCCGCATGGTAGACGGCGCCGACCGGGGAGTCGTTGCGCGGGGATGAGGACAGTTCCGTAACGGCCGCTCGTAGTGATCGACGAAAACCTTGCAAACCAGGACAAGCAGCGGATGGCGCGGGAACGGATTTCGCCCGGTCCGGTGCTGTGGCTCCGGGGCTGAGCGGACGCCGCGACGCGGTGAGCGGACGGCGGAGGGACTCATTTCCGACTATCACCCCGGCACTTGCCACGCCTACGTTCGCTTCTGCTGCGCGCATTGGCGAACTGCAGCAATGCGCGCTCGAACCGACCCATGGGGGGGGAAGCACTCGTGCGCAGACTCAGAAACGTACTTCTGCCGCTGACCACAGCTGCTCTGCTGGCGTTGTCCGGAGCAGGTCTCGCAACAGCCGGGCCTGCCCCGGCCGGGCAGGGGTCCGCAGCCCCGACGACGGCGAGCTCCACCGCACGGCTCGCCGGCGGTGCACCGGTCGACTCGGTGGCGGACGCTGCCGCGCTGGCCCGCTACTGGACACCGGAGCGGATGCGCACTGCCATCCCGCTCGACGGCGTGGTCGCGCCGGGGCGTGCGGCGAGCAGGCTCGGTCCGACAGGAAGGCCGGGGTCGACCCCGGCCGCGCAGGGCAGGTCGGACACGCTCAGGCCGCTGGTCACCGAATCCGCCGCCGTGGGAAAGGTGTTCTTCACCGACCCCGGCGACGGGCGGAACTACACCTGCTCGGCCAGTGCCCTCAACAGCAACTCGAAGCAGATGCTGATCACCGCCGGGCACTGTGTGCACGGGGGCAGCGGCGGCACCTGGATGACGAACTGGACCTACGCGCCGCGCTACCGCAACGGTGCACGCCCCTTCGGCACCTTCGCGGCCAAACAGTTCCGCACCTTCAACACCTGGATCAGCAACAGCGACCGCGGCCGGGACGTGGCGATGGTGACCACCTGGCCGCTCAACGGCAACAAGATCGTCAACGTGACCGGTGGCCACGGGCTGAGCTGGAACTACTCGCGCGAGCAGGCCATGACGGTGATGGGCTACCCGGGCAACCGTGACAACGGCCAGCTTCAGTGGGCCTGTCAGGGCACCACACGAGCGGTCGGCGACGGACGCATCGAGTTGCAGTGCGACTTCGGCGGCGGTTCGAGCGGCGGGCCCTGGCTGCGCGTGTTCAACGACGCCACCGGACTCGGCCAGGTCAACGGGGCGATGAGCACGATCGCCACCGGAGGGTGGAACCGCAGCTCCTACTTCGACGACGGGGTCAAGGGAATGTTCGACGCCCAGGGCAGCGTCACCTGACCGGCTGAGAGGGACAAGTCCCATGCGTCGCACCAGTCTTCGCCGGTGGGCAGCCGCAACCGTCCTGCTCGCCGCTGCCGTGGCCCGAGCCGTACGGCGACACACAACGGCAGCACCGTCACCGGGCTCCGGGACCACGAGCGGCGATGCGCGGCAGAGCCCCGCCGCGGCCCGTGACCACTGGACACCGGAGCGGACGGCGGAAGCCCGTCCGGCCCCGATGCCACGAGACGACTGACGACGCCGAGAAGCCCATGGCGGGCGCGAGTGGTGCGGGCACGTCCGTACCTCTCGTGCCCGTCCGCTGCGTCGGGAGGGACATCGGGAGACACCGGGGCGTCGGCCGGTCGCGCACGTCCGGTCGGCCAGGCCCTGGTGAACGCGTCCCCTACGGAACGATGGAGTCCACGTATCCTCCGTCGACCCTGACCGCCGCGCCGGTGGTCGCCGACGCCTGCGGAGAGCTGAGATACACCACCAGGTTGGCGATCTCCGAGGGTTCGATCAGTCGGCCGAGCAGCGACTGCGGACGGTATTCGCGCATGAACCGGCGCTGGGCCTCGTCCCACGGCTCGTCCCGGCCGACCAGCTCGTACACGAGATCCTCGACGCCCGGGGTGTGAGTGGGCCCCGCGATCACGGAGTTCACGGTCACACCACTCCCGGAGGCCTCCTTCGCGAAGCCCCGGGACACCGCGAGCAACGCGGTCTTGGACACGCCGTAGTGGATCATCTCGGCAGGGATCACGAGCGCCGAGTCGCTCGCGATGTTCAGGATGCGGCCCCAGCCGCGCTCGCGCATGCCGGGCAGGTAGCCCCTGATGAGGCGTACCGCACGGAGCACGTTCGTCTCGAAGTACTGGCGCCACTGGTCGTCGGTGATGTCGAGCGGGTCGGTGGGCCCGAAGACGCCGAGGTTGTTGACGAGGATGTCCACGTCCGGAACCGCCTGACGCAGCCGGTCGGCACCTTCCGCGGTGCTCAAGTCGCAGCCGACGGTGGCGATTTCGACGCCCGAAGCAGCCTGGGTGAGGTCACCGGCGGCCTGCCGGAGGCGTTCCTCGCTGCGTCCGGTGAGCACGGTCCTGGCGCCTGCCTGCGCGAGGCCGGCGGCGATACCGAGACCGATGCCCTGCGAGGAACCGGTGACGACGGCGGTCCGTCCGCTCAGATCAAGATGCACGCGTCGCACGCTCTCATATTCCTGGCGGGCGGGACCGGTGCGCCACGCGCACCGTCCGCCGCTGCGCGGTCCCCCGGGCGGACCTCCACCGGATGCCGACGCCCGGGGAACCCGGCATGGTGGCCTTGATCAAGGAATTCCCGCCCGTGATCGGAACCTTCCCGCACAGACGAGGACCGCTCATGTCAGTGACCCACCACCGGCGCCTCGCCGGCGCTGCCGGGGCAGCACTCCTGACCCTCGCCGTCGCGGGCTGTTCCGGGCTCGGCCGCACCGCGGTGGGGACGCTGACCTACGAAACGGTGCGGGAGAACACCTTCACCGTGTCCAACCCACTCGTCACAGGCTGCCACCGGCTCGGCCTCGTGGGTGCTGCGGCGATCGTCAACCGCACCATGGTCGACATCATCGTCTATCCCACCCCGGACTGCTCGGGCGACGAGTCGATCTACGTGGCGACCACGACGTCGGACCTGGTGGCCCCCGGCGCCCGTCCGTGGCGCAGTTACAGCCTCGTCCACTGAACCTCGGTGCCCCGGCTGTCAGATCCGGCCGCCGGTGGCGCGGGTGAGGGGGCCGAACCCGCGCCGCGCGGTGCGCCGCCCGGCAGTGAACGCGGCGGCGCCGAATGCCACCGCGCCCGTACCGGCCCCGGCCACCAGCACCCGGCGCGCCTTCATGAACAGCCATGCCGTTCCGGCCGCGCCCGCCACCGTCTTCGATGCCGTGGACAGACCGCTGGTGACCGTCTTTCCGGCGCCCGTGACGGCCGAGACGGTCGCGTTGCGCGCCTCGCCGGCACTCTGCGCAGCGGCACCCGCCGCGCGCGACGACGCCTGCTTGGCCTTCCCGGCGGCGGAACCGGCCGCGCGGAGGTCTTCGTTCTTGGTTGTCGTGCTTACACGCTTGTTTGCATCAGTCATGTCATGCGAGTAACCCGAGTCCCGCCGTGAAAACCCCTCTCCGGCGCCGAGTGCGGCCATCGGCAGCGCGGCGCACGGCGGGCGACGATCACCCGGACGGCCCCACATGCTCCCGCCGACGCGGGGCAGGCGGCCTCGGCACGGCCGCGCCGCTCCCGGCGGCCGGGCGGGTGCCGCGGCCGAACTCCGAGCAGCCGCGGCACCCTCACCCGCCGGTCGCACTGCCGAGAAGGCAGGATGGCAAGAGGCGGACGGAGAGGAACGAACAGCACATGGAACACCTCAAGGTGCGCGATCTCATGAACGAGGCCGTCGTACACGTACAGCGCGGCACACCGTTCAAGGAGATCGCTCATCTGCTGAGCGAGTACGCGATCACCGCGGTTCCCGTGGTCGACGACGAGGAGCGACCGCTCGGAGTGGTGTCGGAGGCCGACCTCCTGCAGAAGATCGTCCGTACGTATGTCTCCACCGAGATGGCGACGGACGAAGCAGCGGACCCTGGCCCGTGGACCAAGGCACGTGCGACCACCGCCGAAGGGCTGATGAGTGCGCCCGCGCTGTGCGCGCACGGCGACTGGACCGTGGTCGACGCCGCTCTCGCCATGGAGAAGCACCGGGTCAAGCGACTGCTGGTCACCGACGAGGAGGACCGGCTGATCGGTGTGGTCAGCCGCAGCGACCTGCTGCGGGTCTTCCTGCGCAAGGACGCCGCCATCCGGTCGGAGATCGTCGAGGAGGTCGTGGTCAAGACACTCGGCGAGCCGCCGTCCGCGATCAGCGTGGATGTCGCCCATGGGCATGTGGTGCTGAGCGGCCGCACGACACACGAAGGCTCCGCGACGGCGCTGACGCACCTGATCCTGAGCGTGGACGGGGTCGTCTCGGTGGAGCTGCGGCTGGAGTGAGAGCCGTGATTCACGCCAACCCGGGCGGATCCGCCCGGGACGGGGATGCCCGGGCCCGCTGTGGGCATGCCCCAGATGAACAACAGGGCCGGGGCGCGATCATGGCGCTTGTACCTTCGCTGGTCGACGAGGAGGAGTGGACGGGATGCCGAACGAGCGCGCGGGACAGCCGGCGGAGCCGGAGGATCTCATCGATGTGGCCCGGCTGGTGACCTCCTACTACGCCCTGCACCCCGACCCCGCCGACCCCTCCCAGCGCGTCGCCTTCGGCACATCGGGGCATCGCGGGTCGTCCCTGGCAACCGCGTTCAACGAGGACCACATCGCCGCGACGAGCCAGGCGATCTGCGAGTACCGCGCCCGCCAGGGGACCGACGGGCCGCTGTTCCTGGGCGCGGACACGCATGCGTTGTCGGAACCCGCCCGGGTGACCGCCATCGAGGTGTTCGCGGCCAACGGCGTGACGGTGCTCATCGACAGCGCCGACGGATACACCCCGACTCCGGCGGTGTCGCACGCGATCCTCGCCCACAACCGCGGGCGCGCCTCGGGTCGTGCCGACGGGGTGGTGGTCACGCCCTCTCACAACCCCCCGGGCGACGGCGGCTTCAAGTACAACCCGCCCAACGGCGGGCCTGCCGGATCCGAGGCGACCGGGTGGATCCAGGAGCGCGCCAACGCGATCATCACGGGCGGCATGAAGGACGTGCGCAGGCTGCCCTTCACCCGGGCGCTGGCGGCTCCGACGACTGACCGGTTCGACTTCCTCGGCTCGTATGTCCGCGATCTGCCGTCCGTGCTGGACCTGGACTCCGTTCGGGCCGCGGGGGTGCGCATCGGCGCCGATCCGCTGGGCGGGGCGTCGGTGGCCTACTGGGGCCGGATCGCCGAGGAGCACCGCCTCGATCTGACGGTCGTCAACCCCCGCACCGATCCCACCTGGCGGTTCATGACGCTGGACTGGGACGGCAGGATCCGGATGGACTGCTCCTCCCCGTATGCGATGGCCTCGCTGATCGAGGGCCGTGACCGCTTCCAGATCGCGACCGGAAACGACGCCGACGCCGACCGCCACGGCATCGTGACGCCCGACGGCGGGCTGATGAACCCCAACCACTATCTCGCCACCGCGATCCACTACCTCTACAGCCATCGCGAGCAGTGGCCGGCGGATGCGGGTGTCGGCAAGACGCTGGTGTCCTCCGGCATGATCGACCGGGTGGCCGCCGATCTCGGCCGCGAGCTGATCGAAGTACCCGTCGGCTTCAAGTGGTTCGTCGACGGACTGTCCGACGGGTCTCTCGGCTTCGGCGGCGAGGAGTCCGCCGGTGCGTCCTTCCTGCGCCGCGACGGATCGGTGTGGACCACCGACAAGGACGGCATCATCCTGGCCCTGCTCGCGTCCGAGATCCTGGCCGCGACGGGACGGTCGCCCAGCGAGCACTACGCCTCGCTCACTTCCAGGTTCGGCGAGCCGGCCTACGCCCGCGTCGACGCTCCCGCGACAAGGGAGGAGAAGGCGGTACTCAGCCGTCTGTCTCCCGAGCAGGTGACGGCCGACTCGCTCGCCGGGGAGCCGATCACCGCGGTGCTCACCCGGGCTCCGGGCAACGGCTCCGCCATCGGTGGCATCAAGGTGACAACGGCCAACGCCTGGTTCGCCGCGCGCCCTTCGGGCACGGAGGACGTCTACAAGGTGTACGCCGAGTCCTTCCTCGGCGCCGAACACCTCGCCCGCGTCCAGGAGGAGGCCCGGTCCGTGGTCTCCGCGGCCCTGAACAGCTGACGGGTCGCGCCTACGGCGCGGTGGAGGCGAACGACCGGATCAACGCGCCCGCCACCAGCGCCGTAGGCACCATCAGGGCGGCCGGTCGCGCATGGGCGACCAACAGTCCGCCCAGCGCGGCTCCCGCCAGCAGCATGGTGATCAGAACGGCGCTGTGGCGCTGAAGCCGGCCAGTGGTCATCAGAGTGGTCAGGGCTCCGGTCAGGGTGCCCGTCATGTACGTGGTCGACAGACCGGCAGTCCCGGCGGCACGTACCACTCCGCCCTGCACCCCCATCGCCACCGAGACAGCGACGAGCAGGACGAACCTGGCCCCGGAGTGCGGGCTGCCGTCCAGGGCGAGCCACGCGGCCGCCGCACCACCCATCAGTGCCGCCTCGGCCAGGAGCGCCCAGCGCGCGCCGGTCCACCGTGATCCGGTGCGGCGCACGGCGATACGGCTCCCCAGGAGCACGCCGCAGATGTAGCCGACGATGGCGAGGGCCGCGTGCTCCGCCAGGGACGGCTCCGCGCTCCCGACGGAGAGACCGAGCAGCGCCAGATTCGCGGTCATCACGCTGGTGAACACGCCGCCCAGAGCCATGAAGCTGATGGCGTCGACCGCCCCGGTGGCCAGCGTCAGGAGCAGCGCGGGGGCGGAGAAGCCAAGACGGGGGCTGTGGCTGAGCCAGGGAGCGGGATCGTGCGCCACTGTTCCTTCTCCGGGTCGGCTCGTGCGGAGGGTGGTGGGCGTGACCGGTTCGGGTCCCGTATGGAATCCCTCGCCGCGTCGTGTGCCAAGCACGCGACGCGGGGAATCACCCTTCCGCCCCCCGTAGGACGGGTCGGACGGCGCGGGCCCCTCCCACGTCGACCGCGGACATCGCTCTCGCGGAGGAGCTGTCGGCGAGGGGCCCGTGCGTCTGGAGCGCCGGGTGGGCGTTCTTCAGCAGCTCCTGGAACTGGGCGGAGAACCAGTGCCCCGAGAGGGGCGAGTTCGGCAGGGCGCCCGAGAGGTTGTAGCCGTTGCGGACGTTGCCCGTGTATGTCGGATCGCACATCCGGTCGAACCCCTTGCCCTCGTCGTTCGGGATGGCCGTGCTCGCCCCGTCGGACTCACCGGGCGGCTTGACCCAGAGATAGGCGTCGATGCCCGGCTCCGGTGCGGCCTGGGGCCGCTCCCCCAGACCGGCGCCCTTCTGGTTGCACCAGTTGCCGAGGTGGATACGGCGGTCGGTGCGGCCGCCGTCGACATACGTGTCCACCGTGGTGCGGGGACCTGCCCCGGTGGGCCGGGCAGTGCCGCCCCAGCCGTTGCGCGATGTGTCGATCAGCATGCCGACGTCGGCGGGGAACCCGGCCCGGACGGCCCGCGCGCGGAAGGCCTGGGCAAAGGAGAGTTCGTCGACGTAACGGTTCCAGTCGACCCACCGGGACTGGCGGACCGAGGTGCCGTTGACCGAGTCCTCGACGGCGAAGTACGGCTCCTTCAGGGCGCCGTAGTTCGCGGTGTTGCTGATGAAGCCCGCGACGTACTCCGGTCGGCTGCCCGCTGCCCGGGCGGCCTGGGCGAACAGGTCGGCCGAAGCGCCGAAGTTGTCGTCCCAGCCGAGCCAGCCGTGGTGGCCGGCGTCGATGTAGTTGTAGACGTTGGGGATCGGGCCGAGCCGGGAGAGGGCGTAGCCGACGCCGTTGACGTAGTTGCCGTTGGCTTTCATCGTGTCGCAGGCCGGGGTGGCGGTGGGCCGGCCGCCCGCGTTGGTGACCAGATTGGGCAGCGAATCGATCTCCACCACGGTGGTGATCCGCAGATCCTTGTACGTGGGGTCGGCGAACGCAGCGGCGATCGGATCGATGAACTCGCTCTTGTAGCGCGGGAGGTCGTCCGGTCCGAGTTCTCCGTTGGAGGCCAGGGCCGCGCAGTCGCGGCCGGGCAGGTCATAGATGACGAACGTGATGGCCAGGGGCTCCCCGTTCGCCTGTCGCAGGGCTTCGTCGAGATGGGCGCGTACGCCCATGCCACCGCCGGCGCCGGCGATGGCCGCGATGCGGTCGAGCCACACGGCGGTCGACGTGCCGGCGACCTTGCTTCCGCCGGGTTCGGCCGCGGCCTTGGTGGACCACTCCGGGTTGACGTAGAGCCTGGCCCCGGCGAAGGGGTTGTCCGCCTTGCCGTCCGGGGGCGGTGTGGTGGGCGGGGTGGTGGATGTGCCTCCCGTGCAGGCGGTGCTGTTGACCGCGAAGGACGTCGGCGCGGCGTTGGCACCGCTGTAGGTGAAGGTGGCGCCGGGTGTGACGGAGGCGCCGGCGGCGATCGTCCTGTTCCCGTCGAGGTTCTTCACGGTGACGGTTCTTCCGGCCTGCGACCAGGCTCCGTTCCAGCCGCTGCCGACCTGCTGGTCGCCCGTGTTCTCGTAGGTGAGGGTCCAGCCCTCCATGGCGGTGGTTCCGGCGTTGGTGAGGGTGACCGTGGCCGTGAAGCCCGAGCCCCAGTCGTCGGTCGTGTAGCCGACGCTGCAGGCGAGTGCTGCCGCGGCTGCGGGGGCCTGCGTCAGTGCGACCGTTCCGGCTCCCGTCGCCAGCAGCGAGCCGACGCACAGGAGTGCGGTGCGGCGGGTTCTTCCGGGTAATGCGTGTATGCGGCTCATGGTTTCGGTGGTCCTCTCAGGGGTGGAGGGCTCGCAGGCGGTCGCGCAGCCCGACGCCGAATCCGGTGGGCGTGCCGTTGTAGTCACTGATGAGGGCCGGTCCGGAGGAACAGTCCCAGGTGTTCCAGGTCCAGCCGAGGTAGGAGAGCCCGCGGTCGTCGAACCAGTTCATGACGCGGTCGACGAAGGAGTGTCCGCAGGTGTTCTCCCCGATCTCTCCGGCCACCAGGGGGACGTGGGCGGCGACCGGCGCCAGAGTGTCGGCCCAGCAGCTTTCGTTCGTGCAGGCGTTGAAGTTGTAGACGTGCCAGGCGGCCGCCAGATTGCCCGCCGGGTCGTGGGGTGTGTACCGGAGCCACTTGCTGAGGTCGTTGGAGTACGCGAGCCCGCCTGCCAGGACGGGATTGCGCGCTCCGGTGCCGCGCACGGCGTCGATGAGGTCCTGCATGCCGGCGACCTCGTAGTCGATGCCCGGGCAGGTGCCGCCGTCGCGCCAGCAGGCCCAGGCCTGGTCGGCGTCGGAGGTCGCGCGGTCCGGATAGGGCTCGTTGAACAGGTCGAACACGACAGCCGGGTCGTCCTTGAAGGTGGTGGCGACCGATGACCAGAAGGCCGGGGCGTACTGGGCGTCCGGCATCGGCTTCTGACAGGAGGCGTGAACGTCGGAACAGCCCGCCGAGTTGCCGGTGTACCGGCCGTGGGTCCAGTGGAGTTCGACGACCGGGGTCATGCCGTGTGCCTCTGCTCGGGCGACCAGTTGCCTGATGGCGTCGATGTAGGGGGCGCCCGCGTAGGCGGGGTCGATGTTGGGCAGGCCCAGCCAGCACTCCTCGTTGAGGGGAATGCGCAAGGTGTTGGCCTTCCAGTCCGCGATGGCCCGGATCGCGGCGTCGTCGACGGGTCCGTCGAAGATGCCGTGGCCCTGGACGCACATGAACTCGGCGCCTGACCGGTTGACGCCCAGGAGACGGCGGGTGGCGCCGTCCTGGTCCACGAATCGGTTGCCGGAGACCCTCAGGGCGGGAGGTCCGGATACCTGGACCGTCGGCTCGGTGCTCGCGCCGGAAGGGGAGACGGCGGGTAACGCGCTCCCGGTCAGGGCGAGCAGGCTGGAGACAAGCAGTACCGAAAGGAGCGGGGGACGTCGCATGGGCGACTCCTCGAAGTCGGGTCATGCTCCTGGAGCATGCCTATAAGTCTTGAACGAATGGGACCGTTCCCATTTCAACAATCGGCTTCTCGGGAACAAGCCTTGATGAGTGGGAGCGCTCCCAAATTGACCGCGCACAGACAGCCTGTCAAGGCCTCTCGCGCGCATTGCGATTCCGGCGCGGAACGACGGCCGATTACCGCTCGGCCCCCTCCGTTCGGCAGGATGGGCCAATGATCGAGATCCGCACTCCCCGCCTCATCCTCCGCCGCTGGAACGACGACGACCTCGTGCCCATGGCGGAGATCAACGCGGACCCGCAGGTCATGCACTGGATCGGCGACGGCTCCGTCCGCGACCTCGAGGAGACCGCGGAGGACATCGAGCGCTGGGAGGAGGAATGGGACGAAGAGGGCTTCGGGCTCTTCGCCGTCGAGCTGATGGCCTCGGGCGAGCTGGCCGGTTTCACGGGTCTGTCCGTTCCGGAGTTCCTGCCCGAGGTGCTGCCCGCCGTGGAGATCGGCTGGCGGCTCGGCCAGCCGTTCTGGGGCCAGGGGTACGCCTCCGAGGCCGCCCACGCCACGCTGGAGTTCGCGCTCCAGGATCGCGGCCTCGACCGTGTCATCAGCATCAACCGGGTGGGCAACGAAGCCTCCGAGAATGTCGTACGCAAGCTCGGCATGACCCCCGCGCTCGAGACGACACACCCGGTGTTCGGCCATCCCCTGCACGTCCACGCCATTGATCTCACCGAGTACCAGGGGTGAGACCTCCGGCAGCCGGCCCGGGGCGGGTCGGCCCGGCCCGCCGAACGGGCATATGATTCATCGGACTTCGCTGCTCCCTCGCCCGCCCCAAGGGCGCGCGCACGGGCAGGAGGTCATCCAGACGTCGGCGGGACGACCGCGCCACGTCACACCTCACCCTCGGAAGGCCTGCATGACTCCTGATGCGATCCGGCGCGACTCCGGCGACGAGGCCACGCACGCCGCCGCAGCACCGGCAGCGGCCTACGTGGGCCTGTTCCGTGAACCGCAGTTCCTCATCGATCTGCCGCCCATCGAGGACGACGAGGCCGTCCCGGAGCAGATCCCGTCCCCGGCCGAACGCCGCCGCCGCGGCTGACATCGGTCGCCGACCCGCCGACCGGGCCTCGGCCGACAAGGCCCGGTCGGGCCGAACCGAACCGGATCAGGACCGGGCCCGGCGGCGGATCACGACGACGGCCCCGACAGGGCAAGCGGCGCCCGTGACCGGCATGGTGGCGGTTCGTCCCCGGGCAGCCGTCGGCGAGCGCCCCTAGACAGAGGGCGTACGGCTCACTGTCCGGCCCGACGCGGCCGCCTCCCGGGCGAACGCGGCCGCGTCCACAACCGCCGCACCGCCGGGGTCGTTGTTGAAGTACACATACACATCGTCCTCGTCCGGCCATGCGTCGGCGATGCGCCCCGCCCAGGAGCGCAGGGCCTGGCGCCCGTAGCGCGGCGAGGGCCGGGCGGCTCCGGCGTGGAAGCGCACGTATCCCCAGGACGCGGTGCGCCAGAGCGGCGTCACCGCCCGGGAGCCGCGGTCCGCCCAGCACAGCGCGCTGCCGTGCCGTTCCAGCACCGTCCGCAGTTCCCGCTCCGCGTCCCACCACGATGCGTGGCGCAGCTCCACGGCCACGCGGACGTCGTCGGGAAAGCAGCTCAGGCAGGCGTCCAGGAGGCTGGTGTCCTCCCGGAAGCGCGCGGGCAGTTGCAGCAGGACAGGTCCGAGCCGCGCCCCGAGCTTCTCGGCGCGGCCCATCAGCCGGCGCACCGGCTCCTCGGGATCGCGCAGCCGCTTCATATGGGTCAGATAGCGGCTGGCCTTCACCGCCATGACGAAGCCCTCCGGAGTGCGCTCCCGCCAGTCCGCGAAGTTCTCCGCCGTGGGAAGCCGGTAGAAGGCGTTGTTGTTCTCCACGGTGGCGAACTGCCGGGCGTACTCCTCCAGCCACAGGCGCTGCGGCTGACCGGCCGGATAGAGAACCCCGCGCCAGTCCTTGTACTGCCACCCCGAGGTGCCGATGAGCATGGACATGGTGGCATCCCTGCCCTCCGGCGGACGTTGTACCGCCTGCGTTGGTCCATCCGAAAACCGGCTGGATTCGGATTGGACACCCGCCAGTCGTGGCATCCTCATCTCACGGGCACGGACTGATCATCGAGGGGCAGCACGGGGGAGGCCGGCAGACGTTGATGCAGCCCGGAATCGGCATGGGCCTGCGGGGGCGCAGTGGGATCATCTCGCTCGTCGAGGCATGCCTGAAACAACCGCCCGTCGCGGAACGCCCGGTCGTGATGCTGCTCGGCCCGCGCGGCAGCGGCGCGAGCGAGGCACACAGCGCGCTGATGGAGCATTTCGGGCCGGAATACCCCTTCGCCTACGTCAACTTCGACGGCAGTCAGTCCCTCCTCCCCCGGTACGCGCTCGGCCTCCTCGCCCGCCAGCTCGAACGCAGGCTGCCGCGCTACGGGCGTTCCCAGTTCCCGCTCCTCACCCTGGGCCTGCTGGCGTCGGACCAGGAGCTGCGGATCAACAGTCTGGCCGAGGGACGCCGCGCCATCCAGCGCCAGCTGGACCGGTTCCAGGAACACAACGAGGAGCGCCACGGCGACTATCTCGCTGCCTTCTTCGACGTGGCCGCGGGTGCCGTGGGCGCGCCCGAAGGGTTCTCGGGGGTGGCGCTCACTCTGCTCCAGGACGCTCTGCGGCGTGGGCGCCGCAGGCTCCCCGGGCGTGTACTCGGCGGCAAGTACAGCGCGAGCGCCGCGTGGTACGGAGGCCATCCGCTCACCCGGAGCCAGGACCAGTGGGAAGCCCTGGTGGAGCTCAACTTCTTACGTCACGAGGGCGACGAGCAGGAACAGGACCGGCTGAACAGGGTGTTGTTCTCGGCCTTCCTCGAGGATCTGCGCCGCAATGCGGCCCGCTCGTTCATGCCGCGCTCGTATCTGCTGCTGCTCGACAACTCGCACACGGAGTACGGCCGCCGGTTCCTCGATCTCCTCGTCCGCGCCCGGCACGACGACGCCGTGGTCGCGGGCGCGGACTGCGACCCGCTCACCGTCGTCGCCAGCTCCAACCGCTGGCTCCCCCGCTGGGGTCCGGCCACCGGCGACGCCTGGCCCTGGCAGCTGCGCGGCCCCGACCGGGCGACCCTGGACGACTGGCAGGAGTACCGGCCCACCCGCGACAGCGACGACACCTGGTGGTACCCGCTCCGGCTGCGCGACCTCAACCTCGACGAAGTCCGCATCCGTATCGAACTGCAGCTGGGCGGCGACCCCGAGCTCTCCACCTACACCCGTCTCACCCCCTTCGTGCACCGGCTGACCGGTGGCCTGCCGCGCGCCGTGCACCAGGTGCTCGACGTACTGCGGCAGTCCGCCGCGCCCGCGGAGGACGGGCCGGGGCAGGACCGCTGGCTGCGCACACTGCCCGACCGTGTCCTGCGGGTGGGCGAGGAGAACCGTACGCTCGCCGAGGTCGCCCTGGCCCATCTGCTGCGCGGCTTCGACGACATCGAGAAGGATGCCCTCTCCGAGTGCGCCGCGGCCCGCGATCTGGCCGTCGGAACGCGGATCCTCAGCTCCGGGGACACCCTGTTCGGCGAGGTCCGGTCGCGCTGGCTGCTGCAGAGCCCCGGCACGGTCACGTCCACTCTCCACCCGTGGCTGCGCAGGTTGCTGCTGTGGGAACTGGCCCGTCGACCCGGCGACTGGGACACGGTGCACGAGCTGCTCGCCGACCACTTCAGAGCCGAGGACCAGCCTGTCCACGCGATGTACCACCGCCTGGCCATGGGGGACATCGACGAGGTCACCGAACATCTGCTGCAGCGCTTTCCCGCCGTGCCCGCGGTGCAGTGGATCAGTGAGTTCAACGCGGTCACCGCCGCGCCCAACCGGCTGCCGTCCGAGGGCGGTCCGCTGGAGCTCCTGGCCGGTCTCGCCCTCCGTACGCCGGGGCACGCCGTGGACGCCGCGTCGGCGATCCGTGGTCTGGTCGCGGCGCGCTGGGTGTGGAGCGATCCGCTGGCCGATCCGGCGATGCGGCTCAACGACATGATCGCCGACGGGTTCACCCAGCTGTCCCAACTGCGGAGGAACGACATCGTGGCACTGTTCAACGAGGCCGAGCGCTACCGCCACTGGCGTCACCCGCAGACGACCGTCAGCGAGGGATGAGCGGCATGCCGAGAATCGAATGGCCGCTGCACATCGTGCGCCGGGTGGCTCTCGGAGCCGTCGTCGTGGTGGTGCTCGCCATCGCCGTGCCGTACGGCGTGAGCTGGATCGGGGGTATGCGCGAACGGTGCGGCGAAGGGGTCGTCAAGCGGGGCGAGCAGGACGAGTGCGTCGGTGTCACCGACGGCTCGTACCGCTTCGCCGGTCACCTCGAAGCCGTGCGCAAGAAGATCAAGGAGGAGAACGACCGGGTCGGGAAAGAGGCCGGCAAGGACTACGTCAGCGTCGCCTACATGACCTCGTTCACCCTCACGGACGACGACAGCAACTCCGAGGAATCGGTCCGCCACGAGCTCGAGGGCGCGTATCTCGCCCAGCAGCGCCACAACAACGGAGACCTGTCCGCCTCGCCCAAGATCCGGCTGCTGATCGCCAACACGGGCAGCAGCTCCCACCAGTGGCGGCACACCGTCGACGAGCTGATCGCCCGCAAGGACTCCCCCGACCGGCTGGTCGCGGTGACCGGACTCGGCCCGAGTACGGCGCAGAACCTGGCCGCGATAAAGCGGCTGTCCGAGCACGGCATCGCCATGGTCGGCAGCACCATGACGGCGACCAACATAAGGGACATCAAAGGTTTCGTCCGTGTCGCGCCGACCAACGAGGACGAGGCGTACGCGGCTTCGGCCTACCTCAAGCGGAAGAAGATCCGTACCGCGGTCGTGGTCCAGGACGCCGCCGAGAGCAATCTCTACGCCCGTACGCTGGGCTCCGCGTTCGCCAAGGTCTTCCCGGACCGGAGCGGGCACCGGCTCGTCGCCGAGGCGATGACGTACGACTCCTCCGAGAGCAGCGGCTGGAAGAACGAACTGCGCTACATGCCGGGACAGTTGTGCGACCAGAAACCGCAGGTGGTCTACTTCGCGGGCCGCGGGCAGCATCTGACGCACTTCCTGTACGCCATTGCCAACAGGTCCTGCCAGGACCGCCAGTTCACCGTCATCGCCGGGGACGACACGACCAACCTCACGGCCCAGGAGCTCGCACGCGCCGCCGCCACGAAGGTGGCGGTCTACTACACGGGCCTGGCCCACCCCGACATGTGGAAGAAGGAGCCCACCGCCGTCTCCGGGCCGTCGGCGCAGTTCTTCCAGGACGGCGGCGATCTGGACCGGTGGTTCCCCAACGACCCTCGCCACGACGGCCAGGCGATCATGGCCCACGACGCCGTGCTCACCGCCGCCCACGGCATCCAGATGGCGGCCCGCTGGCAGGGCCGGGTGACCGGCGGAGCCGTCGCCCGGATGTTCCACCAGATGGACGGAAGCCAGCAGGTCGCGGGAGCCAGCGGCTTCATCTCCTTCCAGAACAACGGCAACCCGCGCAACAAGGCCGTGCCGATCCTGGCGCTCGACCGGCAGGGCCGCGCCGCGTTCGTCGAGGCTTCCGCCGCCGGGGGCAAACCGCCGGTGGGCCCGTAGCGCACCGCCCGGGGCGGGCGTACGGGTGACGGACGCGCGCCCGCAGGTGATCCCCCGAGGCCGCCGGTATGGAGGCGGCACAGGCGGGGACAGGAGTGGTGTGAGTGGCGAAGACGAAGGCCCGGACGCGGCGCACCGGCGCCCCGACGGTTTGAGCAGCAAGACGGTCGAGGCTCTGGGGGCGCTGTCGAAGGCCCTGGAAACGACGGAGCGGGCCAGGGGTCATCTGTACGGCTTTCATCAGCTGACCGGCACCGCCGATCTCGAACTCGACAGCGCCGTGGCACTGCTGCGGGAGGCCGGACACGACGAGGAGGCGGACCTGGTCGAGCGGGAGGTCCTGGGCCGCAATGTCATCCCCGGCCACTGGACCTTCCAGATCGTGGAGTCCTACAACAGCACCTATTACCGGCCGTTCGGCGAGGTGGAGCACCGCATCCGTCAGAAGCTGGCCCGAGGCCGTGACCATCTCTTCGAGGCCGAGCTGAAAGAGGACCGGCGCACGCGTGGCCACCCGGACCACAAGGCCCGGCCCGAGAAGCGGTGACGCCTCGGGGCTCGGAAGAGAGCGGGCACGCGGTGCATCCGTAGGGTGCTGGGCACCGGAACCCCTCATGAACGTGACAGTGAGGAGTCGGGTTTGAGCCGGGACCGGGACCATGCCGATGTGGTGATCATCGGGGCAGGTGCGTCGGGCCTGTCGCTGGCGCATGCGCTGGCGACCGGGGGGCCGCCGCGGTCGGTCACCCTGCTGGAGGCTCCTGACGGCCCCTTGCGTCCACCGGAGCGCACCTGGTGCTTCTGGGAGGAGGGCGTGGGCGCGTTCGACGAGGCGGTGCCCGCGTCCTGGCAGCGGCTGCGGGTGCACGGGCCGGACGGACACCCGATCGAGGGCTCCCTCGGCTCCCTGCGCTACAAGATGCTCCGCTCGAGCACCTTCGAGGAGCTGGTCTCCGCCCGGCTGGCCGGCCTGCCCCACGTTCGCCGCCTGATCGTCACAGCGCATGAGGTGCGCTCCGGTGCGCGCGACGCCTCGGTCATGTGCACCACCCCGGACGGCTGTCAGACGACCCTCCGCGGCCGGCTCGTCTACGACTCCAGGCCGCTGCGCCCGCTGCCGCCGGCGCGTACAACTCTGCTGCAGCACTTCCGGGGCTGGTTCGTGCGTACCGAGGACGCGATGTTCGATCCGGCGGTCGCGAACCTGATGGACTTCCGTGTGCCCCAGCCGGGCCATGGGCTCGCCTTCGGCTATGTCCTGCCGCTCGGTCCGCGCGAAGCACTGGTCGAGTACACCCAGTTCTCCCGCACACCGCTGTCACGGCAGGCGTACGAAGCCGCCCTGCAGCACTACACCTCGGAGGTCCTTCGCCTCGGCCCTCTGGAGGTGACGGCGGCCGAACAGGGCGTGATCCCCATGACGGACGCCCGCTTCGACCGCCGCGTCGCCCCGGCCGCCTTCCGGATCGGGGCGGCCTCCGGCGCGACCCGCCCCGCGACCGGGTACACGTTCTCGGCCGTGCAACGGCAGACGCGGGACATCGCGAACGCGCTGCGGGCGGGGCGGCAGGGGATCGTTCCGGCACCCTGGTCACGCAGGGCGCTGGCCATGGACGCGGTCATGCTGCGGGCTCTCGACACCGGCCGCATCGACGGGCCCGCCTTCTTCGCCACACTCTTCCGCCGTACGCCCTTCGAGCAGCTGCTGCGCTTCCTCGACGGCCGGACCAGCCTCACAGAGGATCTGCGCATCGGCTTCGCCACGCCGGTGTGGCCCATGCTCCGCACCTCCCTGGAGCTGCCGTTTCTCACCCGACGCCGCGCACGCGATGCCGTCGACGTCGCCGCCGGCCGGCGCGGCACCCCCCTCCCCCGCGAAAAGAGCAGCTGATGACGCTTCTGCGAGATCAGGACCTTGCGCAGGCCTTCGATCATGCCTCCCGGAGTTACGACCGTCTCGTCGCGATGAACCCGGGCTACCACGCCGACCTGCGGCGCTCGGCGCGACGGCTGCGCCTGCCCGCCGCAGGCGAAGGACTGCGTGTGCTCGACATCGGCTGCGGCACGGGCGCGTCGACCGAAGCGCTTCTGCGAGCGGTGCCGCGTGCCACGATCACGGCCGTCGATGCCTCGGCCGGGATGCTCGGGCGGGCGTCTGCCAAATCCTGGTCCGGGCAGGTGCGGTTCGTCCACTCATCGGTCGAAGGGCTGGCGGACGCCGGCGTCGAGGGGCCCTTCGACGCAGTCTTCGCCGCCTATCTGTTCCGCAACGTGGCAGACCCCGACGGCGTGCTGGCAGCTGTACACGCGCTGCTGCGCCCCGGCGGACGACTGGCCGTGCACGAGTACAGCCTCAGCGGTTCGGTGTTCCACCGGGCGCTGTGGTCGGTGATGTGCCGAGGTGTCATCCTTCCCGCGGGCACGGTGACCGGTGACCGTTATCTTTACCGCCATCTGTGGAAGAGCGTCCTGGCCTTCGACACGGCACCGGACTTCCGTGCCCGGCTGGTCCGCGCGCGTTTCCGGGATGCACGCACAGTCCCCGTGCCCGGGTGGCAGACCGGCATCCTGCACACCTTCCTCGCCCGCCGCGGAGAATCCGGTTCGAAGCGGGCCGAGCGGTGAACGGACAGGCGGGACGCGCAGCTCCGCGTCGAGGCAGGGATCGCCGGGCGGAGATTCTCATGCCCTGTCAGGGCCGCGACCGTTGTGCGGGGGACGCGCCGGGCGCCGCGGTGATCGGGGGCGGGATCGCCGGCCTCGCGGCGGCGACCGCGCTGTGCGAGCGCGGGGTGCGAGTGACCCTGTACGAACGCGAGAACACTCTGGGCGGGCGCCTCGCGGGATGGTCCGTCGATCTGTCCGACGGCTCCACCGCCACAATGAGCCGCGGCTTCCACGCTTTCTTCCGGCAGTACTACAACCTGCGCGGGCTGTTGCGTCGTGCGGACCCCACCCTGTCGGTGCTGGCACCCCTGCCGGACTATCCCCTGCGGCATCGCGGCGGTCTGACCGACAGCTTCGCACGGGTACCCCGGACACCACCGTGGAGTGCGCTGGGCTTCGTCGCTCTGAGTCCGACATTCGGGTGGCGTGACCTGGCCCGCATGGACCCCGTCGCCGCCCTGCCCCTGCTCGATGTGCGAGTGCCCGATGTCTACGAGCGGTACGACGGTGTCAGCGCCTGGGACTTCCTGGGCGCTGTCCGCTTTCCCGAAGCGGCCCGCCATCTGGCCTTCGAGGTCTTCTCCCGGAGCTTCTTCGCCGATCCGCACGAACTCTCCGCGGCGGAGCTGCTGCTGATGTTCCACATCTACTTTCTCGGCTCGTCGGAGGGCCTGCTCTTCGACGTCCCCCGGGAACCGTTCCCGCAGGCCCTGTGGAATCCGCTGGAACGGTACCTGGAGAGGCTCGGTACGACGGTGCGGGGCGGGACGGCCGTGCGGTCAGTCCGGCCGGGCGGTGACGACACCTTCCTGGTCGACGCCGACGGGTCTGTCGAGCGCCACGACGCCGTCGTCCTCGCGCTCGACGTGGGGGGACTGCGCGAGGTCGTCTCCGCGTCACCGGAGCTGGGCGACGCCGCGTGGCGGGAGAGCGTCGACGGCCTGCGCAGCGCTCCGCCCTTCGTCGTCTCGCGGCTGTGGCTCGACAGACCCGTCCGCGAGGACCGGGCGGGATTCCTCGGCACCAGTGGCTTCGACGGACTCGACAATGTGAGCGTGCTCGACCGCTGGGAGGGTGAAGCAGCGCGCTGGGCGGAACGGTCCGGCGGCTCCGTGGTCGAGTTGCACGGCTACGCCGTCGACGAGCAGGCGGACCGGCGAGACGTCCAGGAGCGGCTGCTGGCACAGCTGCACGAGGTCTATCCGGAGACGCGTGAGGCGAAGGTCCTGGACGTGCGGCACGAGTGGCGCGCCGACTGCCCTTTGTTCCCGGTCAACGGCCACCCCGCGCGTCCGGCCGTGCACACCCCCCACCCGACGCTGACGATGGCCGGCGATCTGGTCCGTACCGACCTGCCGGTGGCCTTGATGGAGCGCGCTGCCACGACCGGTTTCCTCGCCGCCAACGCCCTGTTGTGCCGGTGGGGCGTGCGAGGGCACCCGCTGTGGACCGTGCCGCGCCGCGGACGGTCGCGTGCCCTTCGGGTGCTCGTGGCCCGCGCCGCGGAGCGCGGCGAGTAGGACCACGGAGGTTCACCGGGTCGTGAGTGACGGGTGGACACCGTGACCTCCGATCCCTGCGCTGGAGCGATCCGCAGGCTCCTCAGCCCGGGAAACGGCCGGCGCTGCGCAGCAGCCAGCGTCGTTCGGCGTACGCGAGGTCGTCTCGCCACAGTCGTCCCGCGGCCCAGCGCATCACCGGCCGCAGGGTGGGAGCCATGGCCCGTGCGAGGGCGAAGCCGGGGCGTTCGGATGTGGCGATCACGGCCTCCACCACCGCCGTGCGCGGGTTCCCCCGGCCATCGGGTCCCAGCGGTGTCGCATGCGTCTCCACCACCGACGTCCTGCCCTCGCCCTCGGTGATGTGCATGACGACGGTGCGGGGTTCGGGCGCGTTGAACACGGCCCGCACCGGTACGACGAGGCGTCCGGCGACCTTGAAGGAGACGTCGACGGCGAACGCGTCGCTGTCGTCCTTCCCGTCCGGAACGCTCACCACCGTCAGGTCCACGAACGAGTACGGATGGAACCAGGAGCCGTGCCAGGGATCGAGCCGGTTGGCGACGACGTCCTCGGGCTCGCAGCGGCCCTCGGTGCTGTACACCGCGTCCACGGCACGGTGGTCAGGGCGTTCGGGCACGACCGGCCGGTCGAGCGGCGTCTCGCCGCCGACGTCGTCGAGGCGTACCCACGCGAGTACACCGTCGTCGTGCGCGGGAAACGGATCCCAGCCCGCGAAGGACCTGCCGTCCAGTGCCAGGCCGTGCCAGTGGCAGACGACCGCGCCGCAGACCACCCTGCTGTCACGCAACGGAGCGCCGAGGTGCGGACAGGCTCCCGGCCCGGCCTTCAGCAGGCCGGTCTCCGTCCGCCACACGACGACTTCCACGCCTGCCACGGTCCGTCCGAAGGGCCTGCCGGCGCCGATGTCCCGCGAGGCGCCGATGACATACCAGTTTCCCGAGGGCCGGGCACCGGCCCGTTTCAGTGCGCCGTCGATGAGTGCGGGTCTGGCCGCTTGCCACGTGGGCGGCTGCTCCTCCCAGGTGACCCGGGTACGCATCGAGAGCGGCGGCGACCACCGACGTCGGGCGCCGTTTCTCATCGGCCGAACTCCTCTCGTCCGGTCACGCCGGCTGTGTCCGGCGCCGTCGCCGGCGTCCGTTGTCGCGCGGCGGAAGTCCTCGGGATGAGCCGGGTGCGTACCCGTGCGCCGACGATGTCGGCCAGGCCCGTCAGCGCCACGGCCGCACGGCGGCGTCGGGGGACGGCGGAGCGCCGGTGCAGCACGCGGTACTCGTCGTCGGCGATCGCGTCGAGGATCCCCCCGTACAGCGTGAACGCGGTGCGGATGCAGGGGCGTACGCGGCGGTCCAGCATGTCGAGGCCGGGCTCGGCCTCCCGGTAGACGCCTCTGGTGAGGTGGGCCGCCTCCACGAACGCCGATCGGATCCGTGGGTCCGTGGCGCCGGTGTCGCGGCTCCACTGCAGGAGCTCGCGGTCCACGCCGTGGGCGGCCAGCAGGTCCTCGGGCAGATACACCCTCCCGCGGTCGAGGTCCTCCCCCACGTCCCGCAGGAAGTTGGTGAGCTGGAAAGCCACCCCGAGTGCCGCAGCGCGGGGGGCAGCCTCTTCCCGCGGCACGACGGTGCCGAGCACAGGGAGCATCTGCAGCCCGATCACGGCCGCCGAGCCGTGCATGTAGGTTCGCAGGTCCGCGTAGGTGGGGTACCGCGTGATGTGCAGATCGCTGCGCATCGAGGCCATGAAGTCCCCGAAGTGCGCATGCGGGATGGCGTATCGACGGGCGGTGTCGGCCACCGCGCGTACGACCGCCTCGTCGCTTCGGCCGTCCCGCAGTGCGCGGGCCAGCTGCCGGTCGAGAAGGGTGAGCTCCCGGTCCCGTTCCCGCGGTGTGAGCGCCGGGTCGAGGTCGTCGACGATGTCGTCGGCCCAGCGTGCGAACCCGTACAGGGCGTGCACCGCGCTCCGGCGGTCGACGGGGAGCAGCCGGGTTGCCAGGAAGTACGTCTTGCCGTGCCGCGCGTTGAGGCGGCGGCACTGGGTGTAGGCAGCCCGCAGGCCGGGGCCGGCGATGCCCGCCGCGTCGAGTTCTCGTCGGGTCATCGCCCGCTGCCCTTCACCGGCATGACAGACGGCACGCCGGACGGATGGTCGGGGACACGGGCCGCTCGCCGTCGGGCGTTCCCGGGCAGGCCGGTGATGCGGGCAGCGGCCAGCTTGCCCGAGATCAGGACGGTGGGGACGCCGACGCCCGGGGTGGTGCCGCAGCCGGCGAGCACGGCGTTGTCGATGCCGCGGATGAGGTTCCGCGGACGGAACGGCCCGGTCTGCGCGAAGGTGTGGGCGGCGGAGAACGGCGTGCCGGCCGCGTGTCCCTGTTCGGTCCAGTCGATGGGCGTGACCAGCCGCTCGTGCTCGATCGCAGCGCCGAACCCGTGGAGTCCTCGCTTCTCCAGCTCGGCGACCAGGCTGTCGCGATAGCGCGGGGCGAGGTCGTGCCACTCCCGCACACCGGGTCCGGTTCGTGTGTTGGGGCAGGGAGCCAGGACGTAATGCAGGTGCTTTCCCTCGGGTGCCAAGGCCGGGTCGTGGGTGGTCGGGCGGGTGATCAGCAGCGACGGGTCCGTCATCAGCCGACCGGTGCGGGTGATTTCGTCGAAGGTGCGCTCCCACGCGTCGCCGAAGGAAAGGGTGTGATGGGCCAGGTCCGGCCAGGTGCGGTCCGTCCCGGCGTGGAGGACGACGGCCGAGGGCGAGTGGCGCAGCTTCACCGGCCGGCGGGGGGCGCGGCCCAGCAGCCGGTAGACCATGGGCAGGTCGGGGGTGAGGACGACGGCATCGCACGACAGTTGCTCGCCGGTCGACAGCTGTACCGCCGTGATCCGTCCGGAGGATCGGCGCAGCCCGGTCACGTCGGTGTTGTAGCGGAACTCGGCTCCGGCATCCGTCGCACTGTCCGCCATCGCCCGGGGCAGTGCGTGCATGCCACCGCGGGGAAAGTACACACCGGCCACGGTGTCCATGTAGGCGATGACGGCGTAGGCCGCGAGGGCGCGGGCCGGCGGGACACCGGCGTAGAGCGCCTGGAACGAGAACACCCGGCGCAGCCGCGGATCGGAGATGAACCGTCCGATCTGGGCGTCCAGCCTTCCGAACCCCCGCAGCGCGCCGAGGCGGGCGAGGTCCAGGTGCAGCAGTTGCAGCGGAGAGTCGAAGTTCGTGTCGATGAATCGACGCATCTGAGCTGCGTGGAGAGCCTGGAGCCACTGGCGCAGACGGCGGTAGCCCGCGGCCTCGCGCGGGCCGGCGAAGCGGCGGACCTCCTCCTCCATGGCGTCCGCGCCGGTGTGCACATCCAGCCCGGACCCGTCGGCGAACTGCGCCCGGTAGGCCGGGTGCAGCTCGATCAGCTCCACCCGTCGGTGGAGCGAGTCCCCGACGGCGGCGAAGGCTTCGTCGGCGAGGTGCGGCATGGTGAGCACGGTCGGACCGGTGTCGAGGGTGAATCCGCCCATCAGGGCATGTCCGGCACGGCCGCCCGGCCGCCCCGCCCGTTCCACGACGGTCACCTTCCGGCCCGCACCGAGCAGGTGCAGCGCCGCCGCGAGGCCCGATAGCCCTGCGCCGACGACGACCACGTGGTCCGTGGCCCCGGGTACGGCCTTCATTCCTGCCCCCCGGTCCCGGGCATCTGCACACCCGCCGCCTTGCCGATCAGGTGCCCGAGCCCGCGGACGGCGTCCGGTTCGCTGTCCAGGCACGCGAGATGGCGCACACTCAGATCCACCAGGCTGCCGATCTTCGCTTCGACCACGGCGCGGGCACCGGTCCGCTCGATGGCATCGCGCAGCCGGTGCACCTCGGCGTCGGTGAGCGAGGCACGCTGTGCGAGCGGGCTCAGCGCGCCGGTGACCGCCGTGTCACCGGAGGCCTCCGCCAGATGCAGAGCCACCGCCCGCAGATAGGTCGCCTTTCCCTCCCTCAGATCGTCACCGGACGGCTTTCCGGTGCGGGCGGGATCTCCGAAGGCGCCGATGAGGTCGTCGCGCAGCTGGAAGGCGATGCCCGCGCACCGCCCGGCCGATCGCAGGGCGTCGGTGGTGCGGTCGTCGGCCCCGGCGAGTGCCGCTCCCAGCGCAAGAGGGCGCTCCACCGTGTACAGCGCGCTTTTCAGGCAGGCGATACGCACGGCCTGCTCCAGGTCCGACGAACCGGTCGCCTGCGCGTGCAGGTCGAGGTACTGACCGGCGACGAGCTCCGTGCGCATCGCCCGCCACTCCTGATGGAGGCGTGTGCCCTGCACAGAGGTCAGAGCGGTGGCGGCCATCAGGTCGTCGGCCCAGGACAGTGCGAGATCCCCGGCGAGAAGGGCACCGGCTGCACCGAACACGCCGCTCGGCCCCCGCATGCCCGAGGTTCTGTGCAGTCGGGCGAAGTCGGCGTGCACGGAGGGGGCGCCGCGGCGTACCGGTGATTCGTCCATGACGTCGTCGTGGATGAGGGCGCAGCCCTGGATCAGTTCGAGAGCGGCTCCCAGCCGCAGGGCGGCTTCGGCCTGCGGACCCTCGGCGGTGCCGCCGGCCGCGCGCCGGCCCCACCACAGGAAACCGGCCCGCAGGCGCTTGCCCCCGCGCAGCACGAACTCCGCGAGCCGTCCGGCGACATCCGCGGCGAACCGCTCGTCGACCTCGGTGGCTTCGTACACCCGTTCTTGCACGTAGTGGCCGAGTATGCGCTCCACGGCGGCGGTGACGTCCCCGTCGACGTGCGGTCCCGCCGTCGGCGGAGGACCGTCCGGCAGGCATCCGGGCCGGGTGCTCGGTCCGTTCTGCATCACCTTCGTTCCGGGCATGCACTCCGCCTCCGCTCATCCGTGCCGAATCAGGCTGACATCGACTCTTCGCCCGGACGACCGGGATCGGATGCACTGATGACTGCCCGATTCCGGGCCGATCCGCGGATAGTTCGTCCCTTTGGGCGCTTGCGGCGTGCAGAGCCCGGGACGACTGCGTCGTCCGGAGCTGGATCCGCGCCGCGCCGGCCGCGATCATCGGGTCATGAACACTCCCCGGCTGATCGCCACCGACCTCGACGGCACCCTCCTGCGGCACGGCGGCATTCTCTCCGAACGCACCCTGCGTGCCCTGCACAGCGCCGTCGACGCCGGTACGGAGGTCGTGTTCGTCACCGCCCGGCCGCCGCGTTTCGTCGACCTGCTCGCCGAGACGAGCGGACTCGTGGGCACCGCGGTGTGCAGCAACGGCGCCCTCGTCTACGACGTCGCGACGCGCACCGTGACCGAGACGCGCCCTCTCCCGGTGGCGGCCGCCCGTCAGGTGGCCACCGCGCTGGCGGATGCCGCTCCGGGCCTCGGCTTCGCTGTGGAGACGGGTCATCAGGTGCTGTACGAGCCGGGATTCGGGCTGCGCTTCCCGGGTGCCGCCGATGCCGAGGTGGCGGTGGCATCGTTGCTGGACCTGTGGCTGGCGGACGTCCCTATCACCAAGCTGCTCGCCTGGTCGGCACAGCTCGACGCCGATCTGCTGCTCGCCGCCGCGGAGGCGTCCGTCGCCGGGGTCGCCCAGTTCACGCACTCGGGTGGCCGGGGTCTGCTGGAGGTCAGTGCGCCCGGTGTCACCAAGGCCGGCACGCTCGCCGCGCTGTGCGCCGCGCGCGGCATCGACGCGTCGGACGTCGTCGCCTTCGGCGACATGCCCAACGACCTGACCATCCTGCAATGGGCGGGTGCCGCCTACGCCATGGCCAATGCCCACCCGACGGTGCTGGCCGCCGTGCGGCGGCACACGTCGTCGAACGAGGACGACGGGGTCGCCGTGGTCCTCGAGGGCATCTTCGGCCGGCCCCGGGCCCGTGGCTGCGGGCCCGAGGCTGCTCCGAGCGAGGCCTGAGCTCAGAGCATGACGTGCTTGACCTGTGTGTAGTCCAGCAGACCGGCCATGGACAGGTCGCTGCCGTAGCCGGAGTGCTTGACGCCGCCGTGGGGCATCTCGGACACGGTCGTGCCGTGCGTGTTCACCCAGACGATCCCGCTGTGCAGCGTCCGGGTCGCCCGCATGGCGCGGTCGTGGTCCGCGGTCCACACGCTCGCCGCGAGCCCGAAGCGCACATCGTTCGCCAGCCGGAGTGCCTCGTCCTCGTCGGCGAACCGCTGCACGGTGACGACCGGGCCGAAGATCTCCTCCTGCACGATCTCGTCGGTCTGGCGCACACCCGCGACCACGGTCGGCTCGTGGAACCAGCCCTCCCGGCGCACGCGGGCCCCGCCGGTGACGATCTGCGCGTGCTCCGGCAGCCGGCTCACCATGCCTTCCACCGAAGCCAGTTGACCGGCGCTGTTCAGCGGTCCGAAATCGGTGCCCGGCAGCTGCTTCGCCGCATGGGCGGCGAAGGCGGCGACGACCGCGTCGTGGATCCGGTCGTGGACCAGGAGGCGGGTCGGCGCCGTGCAGTCCTGGCCGGCGTTGTAGTACGCCACCGCCGCGAGGTCGGCCGCGGTGCTCTCGATGTCCACGTCGTCGTGGACGATGACCGGGGCGTTGCCGCCGAGCTCGAGATGGACGCGCTTGAGGTCCTCCGCGGCCGCGCGGGCGATCTCCCGGCCGGCGCGGACGCTGCCGGTGACCGCGATCAGCCGGACCGCGGGATGGGTGACGAGCGACCTGCCGGTGTCACGGTCGCCGCAGACCACGTTCAGCACGCCCGGCGGCAGGTGTTCGGCGGCGAGCCGGGCCAGGAGAGCGGTTGCCGAGGGCGTGGTGTCGGCCGGTTTCAGCACGGTCGTGTTGCCGGCCGCCAGTGCGGGGGCGACCTTCCACGCCGCCATCATCAGGGGGTAGTTCCACGGCGTGATCTGGGCGCAGACCCCGAGCGGTTCACGGCGGAGCAGCGAGGTGCGCCCCTCGGTGTACTCACCGGCCGCCGCGCCCGGCAGGTTGCGTGCGGCCCCCGCGTAGTAGCGGAACGTGTCGGTGATCGCGGGCAGTTCGTCGGAGCGGAAGAGCCCGGCGGGCTTGCCGGTGTCCCCCACCTCGGCCGCGACAACGTCGTCCGCGTGCGTCTCCAGCGCGTCGGCGATGCGCAGCAGCGCCCGCTGCCGTTCGACGGGTGTGGTCTGCGACCAGGTCTCGTACGCCTCTGCCGCCGCGGCACACGCGGCGTCCGTGTCGGCCGGGCCGGAGAGCGGTGCACGGCGGTGCGCCCGAGCGGTGGCGGGGTCGACGAGTTCCATCGTCGCGCCCGAGGCGGCGGGCAGGTCCGCTCCCCCGATGTGATTGAGGATGACCGTGTGGTCCGGGGTGTCAGCCACGGCGCAGCGCCTCCTCGGCGGCGGCGCGGCCGGTGCGTACGGCGCCTTCCATGTAGCCGGCGACCCACTGGTCGGAGCCGCAGACGTAGAAGGGTGGTTCGTGGGTTCCGTGCAGAGGACCGACCGCCGTGACATCACCCGGCGACCAGTGGGTGACGTACCCCTGGGTCCACGGGTCGGTGCCCCACATCCGCAGATAGGCGGCCGTCGGAGCGTGGGCCTCGTCCCCGTACAGCCGCGCGATGTCGGCGAGCAGTTCGGGGTGCCGGCGCCGGTCGGGCATGCCGAGCAGCACGCCGTAGCGCTCGGGTGGGACGAGGGCGGAGAGGATGCCCTCGTTCTGCGGCCAGGTGCTGCCGAGGACGCCTTCGCACTCCGAGAGGCCGTTGAGATCCAGGCTTCGCCAGAACGGTTTGTCGTATGCGGCGACGAACTTGGCCGCGACGGCCTGCCGTTGCTCGTGCAGGGACCCGAGGCGCTCGTCGGAGACGCCGGTGACGTGGACGGAGCGGAGCGGGCCCACCGGGAGAGCGCTCACCACGGCGTCGGCGGGGAGGGTTTCTCCTCCGGTCAGGCGGACCGTACAGGCACCGGGGCGGACGGTGACGGCGTCGGCGGGTGCCCCGAGCCGTATCCGGTCGCCGAGTTGTGCGGCCATGCGCAGCGCGACGGTGGCGGAGCCCTCGGCGACCCGCAGGCCCTCCCATGCCTCGTAGTCGTAGTGCTCGCCGTCCGCGCTGCCGGGCACGGCCGCGTGCTTGCGCAGCGCGGAGAGCAGCGAGGTCCGCTCGTACGAACCGCTCGCCAGGGCGAGTTGGCCGATCTCCCACAGGCGCACGACGGCGGGGCCGGCCCCTTCGGAGCGCAGCCAGTCGCCGACGGACAGCCGGTCGAGGGCGTCGGCTTCGGGATGGGACCACGGGTCGTCCGGGTCGACGGTCCGGGCGAGAGCGGTGAAGGCCGCGGTGACCCGCTGGTGGCAGGTGTCGTCGCCGGGTCCGAACCAGTGCGGCGGATCACCCGCGGAGATGCCTTCCGGGGTGGCACGGGCGATGGTGCCGGGCTCGGCGACATAGCTGGGAGTCAGCGTGAGGCCCAGTTCCGCCGCGAGGCCCAGGTAGGCGGTGTGCCCCCGGCCGACCACTTCGCCGCCGAGCTGGACGATCCGGCCGTCGGGCAGCGTGGTCTGTTCGACGCGCCCGCCGACCCGGTCGCGGGCCTCGACGACGAGGACGTCCGCGCCGCCGGCGGCCAGGTCGCGTGCGGCGGCGAGACCGGCGAGGCCGGCGCCGAGCACGATGACGTCGTGGTTCACACGCGCTCCTTGAGTGCGTCGGTCCGGCGGTCGGCCGTTCGGTCCAGGACCAGGCAGTGCTCGGGCCGCCAGCCGATGTCGACCCGCTCACCGCCGCTCCAGCGGTCCTCCATACGGGAGCGGTCGGTGTTCTGCTCGAGGACGGAAACGGTGACGCCGGGGGCGAGTTCGATGAGATAGGTGGTGGTCGGCCCGGAGTAGACGGTCTCCCGGACGACGCCGCTCACCATGGCCATGTCCGGTGTGAAGTCGGAGAGCCAGATCTTCTCGGGCCGGATGGAGAGGCTGACGCTGCTGCCGTCGGCGACATCCGCGCGGGAGCCGACGGCCAGCGACGGGCCGTCCTCGACGACGACGTTCCCGTCCTGGTAGGTGCCGGGCACCAGGTTGGAGGTGCCCATGAAGGAGGCGACGAACGTGCTCGCCGGACGCTCGTACACGTCCTCGGGCGTACCGCACTGCTCCACATGGCCCTCGTTCATCACGGCGACCCGGTCGGACATCGTCAGCGCCTCGTCCTGGTCGTGGGTGACGAAGACGAACGTGATGCCGATCTCGCGCTGGATCTGCTTGAGTTCGACCTGCATGCGCCGGCGGAGCTTGAGGTCGAGCGCGGCCAGCGGCTCGTCGAGCAGCAGCACCTGGGGGCGGTTGACGAGGGCACGGGCGAGGGCGACGCGCTGCCGCTGCCCACCGGAGAGGGTGCGGGGTTTGCGGTCGGCGAGGCCGCCGAGCTGCACCCGGTCGAGCATGTTGCCGACGCGTTCGCGGATCTCGGACCGGCCGACGCCTTTGCGTTTGAGGCCGAAGGCGACATTGTCGGCGATCGAGAGATGGTCGAAGAGCGCGTAGCTCTGGAAGACCGTGTTCACGTTGCGCTGGTTGGGCGGCAGGCAGGTCACGTCCTCGCCGCCGAGCAGAATGGTGCCGTCGGTGGGATCGGTGAACCCGCCGATCATCCGCAGCGATGTGGTCTTGCCGCAGCCCGACGGCCCGAGGAGCGAGAAGAACTCGCCGGGCGCGATGTCGAGGGACAGGTCGTGGACGGCGTAGGAGTCGGCGTAGGCCTTGCTGACGCCGTCGAGACGGACGGCGGGCGCGGTGTCCGCGGAGGTCGTGGAGATCACGGGTGTCACTTCCCGGAGAGCAGATCGAGGCCGCCGCGGCGGCCGAACAGACGCGGGATGAACAGGGCGAGGGCGATGAGGCCGATGGATCCGGCCAGCATCAGGGTCCCGACCGCGTTGATGGTGGGCTGTACGCCGAACCGGATCGCGGAGTAGATGCGTACGGACAGCGGCTGCGGGTCGACGCCGGTGGTGAAGTAGGCGAGGACGAAGTCGTCGAAGACGAGCGCGAAGACGAGGACCGCGGACGCCAGGATGCTGGGGAGCAGGGCGGGCAGGGTGACCAGCCGCAGCGACTGCCAGCGGGTGGCGCCGAGGTCCATGGCGGCTTCCTCGACCTCGGGGTTGAGGGCGGCGATCCGGGAGCGCAGGATCACTGTCACGTAGGAGATGGAGAAGGTGATCTCCGCGAGCATCACGGTGCCGCTGGAGAGCGTGATGCCCATGCCTTTGAACAGGAGCATGGCCGCGACGCCGGTGACGATCTCCGGGGTGATCAGCGGGACGAGCATGACCAGACCCGCGAGGGAGCCGAGGCGGCTCCGGCAGCGGACGAGACCGAGGGCGAGGGCGACGCCGAGGATCAGCGAGCCCGCCATCGCGACCAGGGAGACCTTCAGGCTCATCCCCAGCGAGGACAGCAGCACGTCGTCGTGGAAGAACGCCGAGTACCAGCGGAGGCTGAAGTCCTTGAAGACGGTGAGCGACTTCTGGGAGTTGAAGGAGAAGAGGACGACGACGCCGATGGGGAGGTAGAGGAGCGCGAAGAAGAGGACGGTGACCGCGATGGCGAACCGGGGCCTGCGGTCGGTGCCACGCCGGTGCGGGATGCGGGCCGGGCGGGACTGCGAGGAGCGCGCCGACCGCGAGGAGCGGTTGGCCGGGCGGCCGGTCGGGCTCGCGGCGGGACGGCGGACCGGGCGGAGGGCGGGTCGGAGTGTCATCGCAGCGCCTCCGCCTCGTCCTTGCGGGTACGGCGCAGGTAGCCGAGCATCCCGAGGAACAGGACCGCCATCATCAGCATGGTGAGCGCCGAGCCGAGCGGCCAGTTCTGGCCCTGGAAGAACTTGTCCTGGATCAGGTTGCCGATCATGATCTGGTCGGGCCCTCCCATCAGTTGAGCGCTGACGAAGTCGCCCATGGCGGGCAGGAAGACGAGCACACAGCCGGCTGCCGCTCCCTGACGCGTGGCGGGCAGGGTGACGAAGAAGAAGGTCCGCAGCGGACCTCCGTAGAGGTCGCGTCCCGCCTCGATCAGTGAGACGTCCATGCGTTCCAGTGCCGCGTACAGCGGGATGATCATGAAGACGACGAAGCCGTAGACGAGTCCGGCGATGACACCGGGTGCGGTCTGCAGGATCTTGGTGTCCCCGTCCGCGAGCCCGATGGACCGCAGTGCCTTGAGCACCGGTCCGTCGTCGGAGAGGACCACGGACCAGCCGTACATCCGCACCAGGTAGTTCGCGAAGAACGGCACGACGATCGCTGCGATGAGGAGGTTCTTGAAGCGTCCGCCGTGCAGGGCGATGGCGTACGCGACCGGATAGGCCACGACCAGACAGATGGCACAGGTCAGCAGCGCGTAGCCCAGAGAGCGCAGCAGCACGTCGCGGTAGGCCGGGTCGGCCATGGCGGCGATGTTGTCGAGGTTGAACCCGAACCGGGGGTTGCCGAGCGGGTCGGTGGTGCCGAACGCGAGGGCGGCCACCAGCAGGAGCGAGGCGATGAGGAAGCCGGTCATCCAGAGCGTGCCCGGGATCATCAGCCAGGTCCACAGCCGGGAGCCGGAGGCGGTGGATCCGCGGCGGGGGCGGGATGTTCCGGGGTCGGGGCGCGTACGTTGTGCCATGTCAGCCGGCCTTCACATGGGTCCAGGCGGTGTCGCGGGCCCGTTCGCCCTTCGAGCTGCCGTTGCGGAAGAAGAGGTCGTCCCTGAGGTCGCCGGCGGTGACCAGACACTCGGGGAAGGGTTCGACGAGTGCGGCGTAGGTGTCCTCGCTGCCGCCGACCGGCATGGGGTAGCCGATGTACTCGATGTTCTTCTTCACGTTCTCCGGTCGGAGCATGTAGTCGATGAAGAGCATCGCCGTGCCGGGGTGCCGGGCGTTGGAGGGGATGGCGTAGCAGTCGGAGTTGACCGGCGCGCCTTCCTTCGCCACTTCGAAGCCCAGCGTGGAGGGGTCCTTGGCCTGGCCGAGCATGGCGGCCATGTCGCCGCTCCAGGCCTGCGTCATGACCGCGTTGCCGTTGAGCAGGTTGTTGTAGCTGTCGCTGGAGAAGCCCCGCAGGTGGGGTCGCAGTGACTGCAGTGTGCGGATGATGCGGTCGAGGTCGCCCTCGTCGGTGGTGCTGACGTCGAGACCGAGTTTGAGCGCGCCGAGACCGAGCACCTCGTCACGGTCGTCGAGCACGAAGACCTTGCCCTTGGCGCGGCTGTTCCACAGGTCGTCCCAGGAGCCGGTGAGGCCGTCGCCGATGCGGTCCTTGCGCCAGCCGATGCCGGTCTTGTACATGGTGAAGGGGACGGTGTGCGCCGACCTGGGGTCGTACCAGGGGTCGGCGAAGTAGTCGTACGCACCGAACACGGAATCCGCGTTCTTGAGCCGGGTGTGGTCGATACGGCGCAGCCGGCGGCCCCGGACCAGGCGCTCGGCCCATTTCGCGGTGGGAAAGATCAGGTCGTAGCGGTTGCCGGCGTTGAGCTTGGCGGCCATGCCTTCCATCGAGTCGAAGTTCGACTGGATGACCTTGACGCCGTACTCCTTCTCGAAGCCCTTGAAGACCGCCGGGTCGATGAAGTCGGCCCAGTTGAAATAGACGAGGTTGCCGTCGGGGCGGACGTCGATCGGCGCGTCCGGGTCTCCGTGGGCGTTCGGGTCCTCGGGCAGGAAGCCGCAGCCGCCGGCCGCGAGACCGAGGCCGAGGGCGGCGGCTGTGCCGGTGCCGGCCCGGAGAAGGGAGCGTCGGGACAACAGAGGAGGTGCCTCGGGGGACATCTATGGTCCTCTCCGTGGGGTCCGTAGGGACAAGCGCTGCTTCAGGGCGCGGTCACAGACGCACGGAAGCCCTGACTCCGTGCTCGACCAGGGGGCCGCCGGCAGGTGCGGGGAACACCGCCGGTAAGGCTGGTACCGCTGTCATGCGGGGCGGGTCACTGCTCCGCGGGGCTGTCGGGACCGTGTCCGTCGCTGCCGAGGGCGCTGCGGACGCGGCCCGCGAACCAGCCGACCGCCGCCTCGCGGCGGGACAGCGGGCCCGGTTCGAAGCCGGGAGTGGTCAGTCCTTTCTGCACCCGGGCCACCAGTTCGGCGTCCTCGTCGTTCGTGATCCAGCCGATGTGGATGTTGAGTCGCCGGGCGAGTCTGGTGCGCAGTCCGGTTCCCCGGCGTGTGTAGAAGGCGCCGGGAACGGCCACGCGGTCCACCGCGGTCGGGATCGCGGTCCAGGCAAGCACATGGTCGGGGTAGAAGTCGATGAGTGTATTGGGGTAGATCACCGCGTACCGCCATACTCTGCGGTCGGCCTCGGTCAGGCCGGGCATCGGAGCGGCTGTCCGCTGGTAGAGGCGTTCCGCCCAGTTCGAGGACGGCTTGTCGCGCAGCGGTGAGGCGAAGAGTGCGTACGTCTCGTCGATCTCACAGGTGTATCCCTGGTAGTCGAGGAGCCGCATCAGTCCGGGGTGGGCGACCGGCACGTGATAGCCCTCGAGATAGTTGTCGACGGCCACCTTCCAATTGGCGTGCTGGATCTCGGCGCCGTCAAGGTCGTGGATCCGGCTGCGGCCGATCGGCACAAGGTCGGTTCCGGCGTAGTGTCCGACCGCTTTCGCCAGTCCGGCGCACTGCTCGGCGAGCGGAACGGCGTCCTGGTCGAGGTTGGCGAAGACGAAGCCGAGGAACGACTCCACGCGGACGGGAAAGAGGCCGAGCTTCGGCTTGTCCAGGCACGGGATCTGCCGTGCTTCGGGGGCTCCGACCAGGCGTCCGTCGAGTTTGTACGTCCACCCGTGGTACGGGCACCGGATGGCTTTGCCGTCCGGTTCGGGGGTGGTGACCAGGCGGGTTCCGCGGTGTCGGCAGATGTTGAGGTGGGCGGCGAGGCTGCCGTCCTCGGTGCGGACCACCAGGACCTCACGGTCGGCGACGGTGGCCGCGAGCCGGGCGCCTGGTCCCGGCAGATCGGATTCGTGGCAGACGAGCTGCCAGGACTTGGCGAAGATGTGCCGCGTCTCCGCGGCGGCCGTGTCCGGGTCGGTGTAGTAGCGGGCGGCCAGCGCCTGACCAGGACTTTCCTGGCCCGGCGGGCTCGGCGGTAGCACGGGGGCGGGTGCTTCGGACTGCATCGGCTGACTCCTCCATGACGCCTGCGCGGCGATCGGTGTTGAGGCGGCCCGAGGGCTGTCGGCGAGCGGCGGTGCAGTACCGCGAAAGCACGCTGACTAATTGGTCAGTCAGATTGCTGTGAGGTTTCCACCATGTCAAGGCTTGTGGACTGACTAATTGATTAGTTAGTGTAGTCCCACATCGCCGCTGCGGGCGTTCCGGCTCATGGGCCGCCGCAGCTTTCCGGGCCTCGTCCGCCCGGTCCCGTACGTCATCCGCCGCCACGGCGCCCCGTCCCGACAGCGAGCCGCAGGGTTTCCGTCCTTCGGCTCCGTCGCCGGCCCGTCGCCGTGACGGCTCCCCATCCCTCTCCCGGAGGCACGCATGAGCGGTCGTCGGAGTCTGGTCTGGCTCGGGCTCACCCCCGAACCCGAGCGGGAACTGCCCCCCACCGTGGCCGCCCTGCGCGCCCAGGAACGCACCACGGCCCCACCGGAGCTGGCGGCTGCCGAGCGGCGCCGCGTGGAGAGGCTGATCCTGCACGGCAACCGGCGCAGCTGGCTGCGCTACCTCGCGGAGGTCACCGAGCTGGTGACCGCTGTCGCCGACGGTTCACGCCCCGGCGACCGGCGGGCCGCGCTGCTCGCCGGAGAGGTGCTGCTCGACCACCACCGCATGCTCATCGGCCTCCCCGGCCCCGGATACGACCGGACGGCAGCGGATCGCCGGGCCCTGGAGAGCGCGATCCGGGCGCTGCGTTCCGGCCTGCCGGAAGGAGTGCGGGTATGACCGTGATCCGCTCCCTGATGACGGAGCACTCGCACACCCTGCTCGGCCATGCCCCGCAGGTGTCGGAGGGCGCGCAGGCGTACCTCGCCGCCGGCGGCTACCGGGAGACGGCCGATCCGGACCGGCTGCTGGAGAACATCGCCACGGCGGGCCTGTGCGGCCGCGGCGGCGCCGGGTTCCCGGTGGCAGTGAAGCTCCGGGCCGTCCGCGACGGCGGGTGCGCACCCGTCGTGGTGGCCAACGGAGAGGAAGGCGAACCCGGATCGGCCAAGGACCGCTGGCTGATGCGGGCCCGGCCCCACCTCGTCCTGGACGGTCTCGCCCACGCGGCGGCGATCACCGGGGCCGTACGGGCCTGCATCTATCTCTCCGACCCGGTGGCGGGCACCCGCATCCGCCAGGCCCTCGCCGAGCGGCCTCCGGAGCTGCCGGTGGAGGTGGTCGAGACAGCGCACACCTACGTCGCCGGCGAGGAGACCGCCGTCGTACGAAGGATCAACGGCGGCCCCGCCCTGCCCACGGCCAAACCGCCCCGCCCCTTCGAGCGCGGCGTCGGCGACCGCCCGACCCTGGTGTCCAACGTGGAGACCCTGGCCCGCGTCGCGCTCGTCGCGGCCCGGCCGGATCTGCGCCGGCAGACCGCCCGGTCCACGCTCGTGACCCTGTCCGGCGGACACGGCACACCACTGCTCGCCGAGGTCCCCTACGGCACCACCCTGCGCACCCTGGCGGCCGCCCAGGGAACACCCGACGCGACAGGGGCCCTGATGGGCGGGCTGTTCGGCGGGCTGATCGAGAGCGGTTCACTGGACCTCCCGCTCGATCCCGCGGCCCTCACCGCCGCGGAGACCGCCCTGGGCTGCGGCGCGATCCGCTTTCTCGCCCCCGGCGAATGCCCGGTCGCACTCGCCGCGGACGCCGTGGGTCATCTCGCGGCCGAGAGCGCCCGGCAGTGCGGGGTCTGTGTGGCGGGAACCGCCGCCGTCCGCGACACCCTCGACCTGCTGGCAGCGGGTACGGCGGCCCCCGACGCCCTCACCAAACTGCTCCGCTGGTCGGCGGGCCTGCCCGGGCGGGGCGCGTGCGGACTGCTGGACGCCGCCGCAGGCACCGCCGGAAGCCTCCTGCGGGCCTTTCCGGACCTCACCCGGTCCCACCTCGAATCCCCCTGCCCCGACTGTGCTGCCGGACCCGCCGACGGCAGCGGCCGGCTCGGCGTGCCCGTGCCGCAGATCGCGGACGTGCCCACCGTTCCCTCCCCCGAATCCGCTGTGCCCGCGCTGAAAGGAACCCCGTGAAACTTCTTCTCGACTCCACGCTCTGCCAGGGCTACGGACTCTGCCAGGAACACACGCCCGACCTCGTCGAGCTCGACGAGTGGGGCTATGCGGCCGTCATCCAGGCCACCGTGCCGCCCGGCGGGGAAGAAGCCGCCCGCGCCTGCGCCGAGGCATGCCCCAACGCCGCACTCCGGTTGGAGAAGTGACATGGGACGTGATCTCGATGCCCTCTTCGACCCCAAGTCCGTCGCCGTCGTCGGCGCCAGTGACGACCCCGCCAAGTACGGCCACTCGGTGGCGGCGCAGGCCCTGCGCGCCCCCGACCGGCGCCCCGTCCACCTGGTGAACCGCCGTGGCGGCACGGTCCTCGGCCGCACCGCGGCCACCTCGCTCGCGGAGATCGGTGAGCCCGTCGACCTGGTGGTCGTCTCCGTACCGGGCCCGGGATTCGAGGCCGCCGTCGACGACGCACTGGCCTGCGGAGCACGCGCGATCGTGGGCATCACCGCCGGCTTCGCGGAGACCGGACCCGAAGGAATGGCCCGGCAGCGGACGATCGCCGCCCGCGTGCAGGACGCGGGCGCCGTCCTCGTCGGCCCCAACTGCCTCGGGATAGCGGACAACACGACCGAGCTGTACCTGGCGTCCGACACGTTCGCGCCCGGCGGGATCGCGCTGCTCAGCCAGAGCGGCAACCTCGCACTCGAACTCCAGCTCCGCTGCGCGCCGCACGGCCTGGGCTTCTCCCGCTTCGTCTCCCTCGGCAACCAGGCCGATGTCACCCTGGTCGACCTCGTCGAGGACTGCGCACGCCACGACGCCACATCGGCCATCGCGGTCTACGCGGAGGACTTCGGCGACGGCCGTGCCTTCGCCCGGGCGGCCGCCGCGGCGGGCAAGCCGGTCGTGCTGCTCACCGCGGGCCGCGGTTCGGCATCGGCCCGCAGTGCCCAGTCCCACACGGGCGCGCTCACCACCTCGTCGGACGTGGTGGCCGCGGCGTGCCGCGACGCGGGCGTCGAACTGGTCGCCACGCCACGCGAGATGACCGTCGTGCTGGCCGCGCTCACCGCGGGCGCCCGCACCACCGGCCGGCGCACCGCGGTCTTCACGGACGGGGGCGGCCACGGCGTCATCGCCGCCGATGCCGCCGAGGCCGCCGGCCTGCAGGTCCCCGAACTCTCCGCCGGTACGCAGGAACGGCTCAGGACCCTGTTGTGGGGCCCGTCCGCCGTGGGCAACCCGGTCGACCTGGCCGGGATGGGCGAGCAGGACCCGATGTCGTACGCCACCACTGTCGGCGGGCTGCTGACGACCGACGAGGTCGACACCGTTCTGATGACGGGGTACTTCGGCGGCTACGCGGCCTCCGGAGGCGGCCTCGGCGGCGGAGGCGCGGTACTCGGGGGCGGCGAGGCGCAGGCCGCGCAGCAGATCGTCGACCACTGGCGGGCGGCTCCCAAGCCGCTGGTTGTGCAGTCGATGTATCCGCAGTCACCGAGCTGTCGGACCCTGGCCGACGCGGGGATACCGGTGTTCGCCGGCACGGAGGATGCCGCCCGCGCACTCGCCGCGATGACGCGCCCGGAGGGAGCCCGCCGGATCGGCCCGCTCCCCGCGCCGGCTGCGCCCCTGCGCGACGCCGGCTACCACGGGATCCGGGCGCTGCTCGGTGCCGCGGGTGTGCCGTTCCCGGAGGCACGTGAGATCACCGACGAGGCCGGGCTGCTCGCAGCGGCCGACGAGTTCGCCGGTCCGTATGTGCTCAAGGCCCTGCACGTGCTCCACAAGTCCGACGCGGGCGGGGTGGCGCTGCGGCTCGCCGACCGGGACGCGCTGCTCGCCGCGTACCGGGAGATGGACGCCCGGCTCGGTGCGTCCGCCTACTCGGTCGAGGCGATGGCAGATCTCACGGACGGCATCGAACTGATCGTGGGAGTCGATCGCGATCCCCGGTTCGGCCCGGTCGCCATGGTCGGCCTCGGCGGTGTTCTCACCGAGACGCTGCGCGATGTCGCCTTCTCCCTGGCGCCCGTTCCGGCTGATCGGGCGGAGCACCTGCTGCGCGGTCTGCGGGCCGCCGCACTGCTGGACGGCGTCCGCGGGCGCCCCGCCGTCGATGTGGCCGCAGCCGCGGCCGTCATCGAGCGCATCACCGAAGTCGCCGCAGCCCACCCCGAGATCGCCGAACTCGAGGTCAACCCGCTGCTGGTCCGCCCCGACGGCGTACTGGCTCTGGACGCCCGCGCCGTACTCGCCTGACGCCTCTCCCCCGCCCCCTCCTGGAGTAACCACCATGGACTTCCGCTACACCACCGAGCAGGCCGAACTCAAGGCCCGCGCCGCCGCCTACTCCCAGCTGCTGATGCAGTACGAGAACGAGTCCGAGGAAGCGGGCGGGCCGCTGCCCCTCGACACGGTCCGCGAGTTGACCCGAGCGGCCATCGACGCCGGCGTCTACGCGATCAACATGCCCGCCGAATGGGACGGGGCAGGTCTGTCCCTGCTCGACCAGGTCATCGTCGAGGAGGAGTTCGGCAAGGTCACCAACTGCCTGTGGGACATCCCGTGGCGGCCCGCCAATGTCCTGGCGTACGGAACGGAGGCACAGCGGGAGAAGTACCTGCTCCCGGTCATCCGGGGTGAGCGGTTCGACGCGTTCGCCGTCACCGAGCCGGGCGCGGGTTCGGACCCGAGCTCGGGCACCAGTACCGCCTCACGGGTCGAGGGCGGCTGGTTGCTCAACGGTGAGAAGTGGTTCGTGACGTGCGGCGACATCGCCGACTTCCTGCTGGTGCAGGCCGACGCGGGTCCTGAGCGGGCCGCGACGCTCTTCTTCGTGGACAAGAACGCGCCGGGCGTGGACATGACGCGCGTGCCGCACTTCATGCACTCCGCCGTGAACGGTCACCCGGAGTTCGTCTTCACCGATGTCTTCGTCCCCGACGAGGACGTGCTCGGCGGTGTCGGAGGCGGCTACGAGCTGACGAAGGAGTGGTTCACCGACGAGCGCCTGATGATCGCGGCGCGGACCATCGGGGCAGCCGAGCGGGCCCTCGAACTGGCTCGCGACTGGGCGGTGGAACGCCGCCAGTTCGGCTCCCGCATCGCCGACTTCCAGCTGATCCAGGGCATGCTCGCCGACTGCGCCGTCGACATCGCCGTCAACCGCGCCTACACCCACCAGGTCGCCTGGGAGGCCGACCAGCCGAGCACGGACCGCAAGACCCTGCACGCCAAGGCGTCGACCGCGAAGCTCGCGGCGAGCGAGGCGGCCGGCCGGGTCATCGACCGGTGCGTCCAGATATTCGGCGGCCGCGGCTACGACCGCTCCTACCCCGTCGAGCGCCTCTACCGCGAACTGCGCGTCGACCGCATCTGGGAAGGCACCTCCGAGATCCAGCGCCTCATCATCGCCAACGAGCTGATCAAGCGCGGCACCCACGCGCTCGCGCTGCCCCTGCCCTGACCCCCGCCCGTACCCGTTCCGCCGCACGCACCCGAACTTTGAGGACCGACATGGACTTCCGTCTCACCGCCCGTCAGGAAGAGCTCAAGAGCTCCGCGCGCGGGCTCACCGACTTCATCATGAAGTACGAGCAGGACTGCGAGGAGAACAACGGGCTGAGCCCCCGCGCCCACACCGAGATCCGCGACGCCGTGCTGGACAGCGGGCTGCAGGCGGTCAACATGCCCACGGAGTGGGGCGGCGCCGGGCTCTCGATCCTGGAGCAGGCCACCGTCCAGGAAGAGCTCGGCCGGCTCACCGGCGCGCTGTGGGACATGGTGTGGCGCCCGGCCAACGCCCTGCGCTTCTGCACTCCCGAGCAGCGCGAGCGGTATCTCGTGCCCGTCATCCGCGGACAGCGCCGTGACTGCTACGCCGTCACCGAGCCGGAGGCGGGGTCCGACCCGCAGAACCTCAAGACCACGGCGACCAGGACCGCGGACGGGTGGGTGCTCAACGGCGAGAAGTGGTTCGTGACCGTCGGCGACCACGCCGACTTCATGATCGTGCTGGCGGCTGCCGGCGAGGAGGGCGCTCCGACGCTCTTCCTCGTGGACAAGGAGACCGCGGGCATCGAGATGACGCGGGTGCCGCGCTTCATGCACACCTTCGTCTACGAGCACCCCGAGTTCACCTTCACCGACGTCCGTGTCCCGGAGGACGCCGTGCTCGGCGGTATCGGGCAGGGCTACGACATCACCCGGTCCTGGTTCACCGAGGAGCGGCTGATGATCGCGGCGCGCACGACGGGCGCCGCCGAACGCGCGCTGGAGCTCGCCCGGGACTGGGCGGTGGAACGCCGCCAGTTCGGCTCCCGCATTGCCGACTTCCAGCTGATCCAGGGCATGCTCGCCGACTGCGCCGTCGACATCGCGGTCAACCGGGCCTACGCCCACCAGATCGCCTGGGAGGTGGACGCGGGGCTGTCCGACCGCAAGACCCTGCACGCGAAGGCGGCCATCGCGAAGCTCGCGGCGAGCGAGGCGGCCGGCCGGGTCATCGACCGGTGCGTCCAGATCTTCGGAGGCCGCGGCTACGACCGCTCCTACCCCGTCGAGCGCCTCTACCGCGAACTGCGCGTCGACCGCATCTGGGAAGGCACCTCCGAGATCCAGCGCCTCATCATCGCGGGCGAACTGGTCAAGCGGGGCACCGGCGTCCTGCAAATGCCGTCCGCGTGACGGACGGGAGGGCCCGGGGATCCGGCCGGGCCCTCCCGCCCCCGGCAACCGACCGAAGGGATTGAGGACACATGGGCGGAATCGAGCGGGTCGGGGTCGTGGGCTGCGGCCTCATGGGCTCCGGTATCGCCGAGGTGTGCGCGCGGGCGGGGCGCGATGTCGTGGTGGTCGAGGCGAGCCCCTCCGCGGCCGCTGCCGGCCTGGCCCGCATCACCGCGTCACTGGACCGTGCCACAGCGGCGGGCAAACTGTCGGCGGACGAGCGCGACGCCGCGGTGGCCCGCATCACGACGACCTCGGACATGGACGGCATGGCCGACCGGGACCTGGTCGTGGAGGCCGCGGCGGAGGACGAGGCGGCGAAGCTGGAGGTGTTCGGCCGGCTCGACAAGGCGGTCCTCGGCCAGGACGCGATTCTGGCGACCAACACCTCGTCCATCCCCGTCATCCGGCTCGCCGCGGCCACTTCCCGCCCCCAGCAGGTGGTGGGCCTGCACTTCTTCAATCCGGTGCCGGTGCTCCCGCTGGTCGAACTGGTGCCGTCGCTGCTGACCGCCGGAGAGACGGCCCGGCGGGCGGAGGAATTCGCTTCCGGCATCCTCGGCAAGCAGGTCGTGCGCGCCCGCGACCGGGCCGGGTTCATCGTGAACGCGCTGCTCGTGCCGTATCTGCTGGCGGCGGTGCGGATGGTCGAGTCGGGTACGGCCTCGGTCGAGGACATCGACCGGGGCATGGTCCTGGGCTGCGCCCATCCGCTCGGACCGCTCGCCCTGACCGATCTGATCGGTCTGGACACGACCCAGGCGATCGCGGAGTCGATGTACGAGGAGTTCCGGGAGCCGCTGTACGCGCCGCCGCCGCTGCTTTCCCGGATGGTGGATGCGGGTCTGCTCGGCCGGAAGTCCGGCAGGGGCTTCCACACCTACCGGGCGTGACGGCACGCCCCGGGCAGCGGTGCGGGGCGATAGGCGAAGATGGATCGCGGCGTGTGCGGCCGGCTGTCTGCCGGGCGCACCGCGACCGGGACCGGACGACGCGGGGAGCAGCAACGTGGCCATGGCAGAACGCACGCGCGAAACACGTGAGCGGATTCTCGCCGCGGCGTGCGAGGTGATCGCCGAGGTCGGCTTCGAGAAGATCCGTATGCGCATGGTCGCGGAGCACGCGGGCGTCTCGACGGCGCTGCTCCACTACCACTTCGAGAACCGCGAGAAGCTGTTCACGGAGGCGATGACGCACTCCTTCGCCCAGACCGGAACCGAGCTCGAACGGGACGCCGACTCGGTGCCCGCCTCGGTCGTGCTCGCCCGTATCCTGCACAGCCTGCTCCCCACGGACCCCGAGCTCCGGCAGGACTGGCGGCTCTGGCAGGAGCTGTGGGTGCGCGCGCTGAGGGACGAGACGGCGCAGCAGCTCGCCGTCGAGCTCTACGACCAGTTGCACACATGGGTGGGCCAGGCGATCGAACGGGGCATCGCGTCGGGCGAGTTCGCCCACTGCGACGTCGATGCCACGAGCACACTGCTGCTCGCCATGTGCGACGGGTTCGGCATCCGTCTGATGCTGAGCGATACGAAGGTCACCCTGGAGGGGGCCCAGGCCGCGATCTGGGGGGCGGTCGCTCCGGCACTCGGGGCGGCCCCGGAGTTTCCCGCCGTCTGATCACCGCTCGGGCGGGCGTGGGGCCGGGCCGCTGCGCGGGTTCCCCCGTGCGCTGAGCCGAGCCGTCGCCTCCGAGGGCGGTCGAGCAACGATGGGCCGCGCTGTCGACTGGGGACCAACCACGTCTCCCCCAGGCGGAGTTGAGGTCCGAACCCTTGCGCTTCCGGCATGCCCCGGCCATTCTCTACTCGCGAGTATCTACTCGCATAGAACGCTCTGCTCCACGCTCCACCGCTCCTTCCTCACCCTCGCAAGGTCCACCCCCCACAGGAGGATCTCTTGAGCAGCAGACACACCCGGCGTCATCTTCTCGCCGGCGTCATCACCTCCGTCACCCTGGTCGCCGCCGTCCAGGTCGCCGCGTCTCCCGCCATGGGCGCGCCGGTGGGCGACCCGGCTCCGTCGCCGCCCTCGTCGTCCGCCGCAGCCACCTCGGACACGGTCGGCCGGATCACCGACCGGACCGCACGCGCCGTCGCCTCCTCGCTCGCCGACGCCGACTGGCGCGCCAGGGTACGGGCCGCGGCACTGGCCGACGGCCAGGTCGACCTGCGGGCCCTGACCGGGCGGGCCGACAGGAAGCTCAACTCCTCGCTGGCCGACGCCGATCGGCAGATCGCCGCCGCCAAGGGCCTCGGCGCGGACACCGGCTCACTGCTCCGGCTGCGGCTGGGCACCGAGTCGATGCGCCACGGCCTGAAGCCGGGCGCCGTCCCCCTCGTCGCGGTCGCCTCGGCCGACGACGACGCGAAGACGGTCACCGCCTACGACAGCCACGGCGCCGCCCACACGCTGGACGCGCGCAAGGCTCCCGACCGGCCGGTGTATGTGCTCGACATCGACGAGTCCACCGCTCTCGCGGCCGGCATGAAGGTCATGCGGCAGGAGTTCGCCGCACGCGGTCTGTCCGCACCACAGGTGCGTTCCGCCGCGAGTGGCTTTTGGACCACGCGCATCACGGGCGTACAGCTCTCCGACGACGAGGAACCCTGGGTCAAGGGCGATGCCGAGATCTACTCGCTCGTCACCGGCTTCGGCCACGACGGCAAGGTGCGCGTCGACCCGGTCGAGATGCCGTACCTCGACGACGACGGCACGACGTACCACCCCGACCAGATCCTGGTGAACTGGTCGAACTACAAGTACAACCTGGCCGACGTCGTGATGATGGAGGAGGACGGCAGTACCAACTACCGGGACCTCGCCAAGGCCATCGCCGGGATTCTGCTCACCGTCACCGACCAGGGCGCCTACATCCCCCTGGTGAACGCCGTCCTGGACGCGATCCCGGACGACTGGTGGACCGACGATCCCGACTATGTCGACTCCTGGTACACCCTGGCCCAGAAGGACACGAGCCGCCGTGACGGCGCCCGCGCCAACGGCTGGATGACCCTGGAGCCGTACTGGGTCCAGCAGTTCTGAGACCGGTCGCTCAGCGGTCGTCACCGATCACATCGGTGACGACCGCTGTTGTCTTCCGTGGCGACGGCGCCGGTGGCGCCCCCGGCCCCCTGAGGCGCGAGCCACACACCCGCGCATACCCGGCGGGGGTAGTCTGCAGATCATGGTCATCGGTCGGCGGGCGCGATCCGGGCAGCTACTGCTGTTCCTGGCGCTGCTGTTCGGCGTCGCGACGATGCACACGCTGGGGCATCCGGCACCCGGGCACGGGACATCGGCGCACACGGCCTCGCACCCGGCAGCGGCGGCAGCCGTGTCCCCCGGTCATCTGCTCGCGCCTCCCGAGTCCCGGCACGAGGCCCCGTCCGCCGTCCCGGTGAGCGCGGCACCCGAATCGCCGCCGTTCGCGATGGGCCCGGTGAGCGTGTGCCTCGCCGTGCTGGACACCTTCACCCTGGTCCTGCTCGTCGCCGGAGCGGCGCGGACCGATCCCGTCTCCCTGCTCGCCGCGTGCCACGCCCGGATACTGCGCGCGTTGCGGCCGCCGGCACGTTCCCGCAAGACGCTTCTCGCCACGTTGGCGGTGCTGCGGATCTAGAAGTGCGCCCGCTGCCCCGATCTCCGCGCCACCAGCGGTGCCCCGGAGGCAGCAGCCGCGCCATCCGCCCGCATCGTCACACACCACGAGGTGCCCCCAGTCATGCACGCGCACCACACGCCCCACTCACGCCGCACCCTGCTCGGCGCCGCACTGGCCGCCGTCGGTAGCGGACCCCTGACCGCCTGCGCCGGCCCGTCCGGCTCGGGCCACGGATCGATGAACCACGGGAGCTCACCGGAAGCGACCCCGGCGGGCTATGTCGCTCCCGACGGACCCGAGGTCGCTGCCGCCGAAGCGAAGCGGGGTTCCGGACCCGTTCGCACCGTCAGCCTGACCGCCACGGCAGCGCCGCTCGAGCTGGGCGCCGGCCGCACGGTCACGTCATGGGCCTACGGAGGCCGGCTGACCGGCCAGGAGGTCCGCGTGACCGCAGGCGACACGCTTGCGCTCACTCTCGCCAACCACCTTCCGCAGCCCACCTCCCTGCACTGGCACGGCATCGCCCTGCGCAACGACATGGACGGCGTCCCCGGCCTGACCCAGGCGGAGATCAAACCGGGCGCGGAGTTCACCTACCGCTTCGCGGTCGCGCATCCCGGCACGCACTGGTTCCACCCCCACACGGGCGTGCAGCAGGACCGCGGTCTGTACGCACCCCTGATCGTCGAGGACCCCCGGGAGCCCCTGACGTACGACAAGGAGTGGGTCGTCGTCCTGGACGACTGGCTCGACGGGGTGGACGGTTCCACCCCGGACGCGGTCCTCGCCGAGCTCCGCATGGGCATGCCGGCCACCGAGCACGGCGGTGGACACGCCATGCCGGCACCCAAGGGCGACGGTCCGTCCCGGTTGCTCACGGGCGCGACGAGCGATCTGCTCGGCGGCGACGCGGGCGATGTGGCGTACCCGCACTACCTGGTCAACGGCCGTACGCCCGACGACCCTTCGTCCTTCACCGCACAGCCCGGTGACCGGATCCGGCTGCGCATCATCAACGCGGGCGGGGACACGGCCTTCCGGGTCGCGCTCGGCGGCCATGAGCTGACGGTCACCCACAGCGACGGCTTCCCGGTCGAGCAGGTGCAGGCGGACACCCTGCTGCTGGCCATGGGCGAGCGGTACGACGTCCTCGTCACCGCGGGGGACGGCGTGTTCCCGCTCACCGCGCTCGCCGAGGGGAAGAAGGCCTCGGCCATGGCCCTGCTCCGCACCGGCGGTGGTGCGGCGCCCGCGCCGGACGTACAGCCCAAGGAGCTGTCCGGCCGCCTGATCACGGCGAACAAGCTGCGCCCGGCGGAGGCGGTCGCACTTCCCGCCCGGGAGCCGGACCGCACGATCCGGTTGCGGCTGACGGGCAGCATGACCAAGTACGACTGGGCCTTCGACCGGAAGCCCTACACACCCGACCAGCGCCACCCGGTCCGCGAGGGCGAGCGGGTCCGTCTCGTCGTCACCAATGGGACGTCGATGTGGCATCCGCTCCATCTGCACGGCCACACCTACGCCTTGGCCGGCACGGCCTCGGGGGCGCGCAAGGACACCGCGGCCGTGCTGCCCCACGGAAAGCTGACGGTCGACTTCGACGCGGACAATCCGGGCCTGTGGATGGCCCACTGCCACAACGTGTACCACTCGGAGTCCGGCATGATGACGGTCCTCGGCTACCTTCGCTGACCGCCCCGGCACAGGGTGGGGGTGCCTCGCGTCACGACGTGAGGCACCCCGCTCCGGCCGCAGCCGATGTGCTGCGTCGGCGGCCGGCGTACCCGGTCTCAGAAGGTCAGGTTCCAGGCGTCGATCTTGCCGGTGTCCTGGGACGCACCGTCACGGACCCGCAGCTTCCAGGTGCCGACGGCCACTTCCGAGGACGCGTTCACCGTGTACGTCTTGGCGACGTTGTCGGTGGAGTCGTTGTTCGCGAAGTCCTCGAGCGGGTAGACCGTGCCGTCCGGCGCGACCAGGGAGAGGACCAGGTCGCCCCGGTAGGTGTGCTTGATGTCCACGCCGACCTTCAGCGCCGCCGGGGCGTTGCCGCTGACGCCGGTCACGGGGAGCGAGGAGTCCACCGTGGCGTTGTCCGCGATGGCGACGTCCGCGGTGTTCTCGAAGTAGGCGCCGGGCGGCGGTGTGCCGCCGACCGCCTTGAGGGCGTCCACCTGGCCTTCACCGAAGAAGGCGTTGTTCGCGGTCGTGCCCGTGCAACGGCTGTCCGAGGGGCAGGCGATGTCGGTGGACTGCGTGGCCAGCCTGGCCCTCAGATCCGCCGGCGTGGCACCGGGGTCGGTGCTCGCCAGCAGAGCCGCCACACCGGCGACATGCGGAGAGGCCATCGACGTGCCGTTCATGTTGCCGTACTTGCCGCCGGGGATGGTCGAGTAGACGCCCGAGGCACCGTCACCACCGGGGGCAGCGACGTCGATGATGTTCCGGCCGAGGTTGGAGTACGAGGCCTTGACATTGCCGTTGCCCATGGCCGCGACGGTCACCACACCCGGCAGCTCGGTCGGGATGTCGATGCAGGCGTTGGTGATGGTGCGGGTGACCGGGGTCGAGTCGTTCGGGCTCGACGTGTCGGTCCGCTTGTTCGCCAGGTCGTAGTTGGAGTTGCCCGCGGCGGCGACCTGGAGCGAGCCCTTGTTCTCCGCGTACGCCTGGGCGCGCTTGACGCCCTCGATGATGGCTGCCTGGTCGGCGTCGTCCGGGCAGTTGAACATCCACGGATCGGTGTAGTAGCTGTTGTTGGTGACCTTGAAGCCGTGGTCACCGGCCCAGATGAACCCGCAGATGGTGTTCTCGGCGAAGAACATGCTGGTGTTCGGTTCGGAGATCCGGACGGACGAGACCTTCACGGCCGGGGCCACACCGATGACGCCCTTGCCGTTCTTGGCCGCCGCGATCGTGCCGGCGACATGCGTACCGTGGTCGCCGTACGGGCGCCAGGCGCCGGTGCGGGTGTCCGCCTTGCCGTAGGCACAGGAGACGGAGTCGGCGGCGTTGAAGTTGGGCGCGATGTCCTGGTGCAGATCGTCGACGCCGGTGTCCAGGACGCCGACCTTGACCGCAGGGGAGCCCGTGGTGACGGCCCAGGCCTTGTCGGCCTTGATCTGCGTCATGTCCCAGCGGTTGGACTCGGTGAGGGTGGTCGGGGTCTGCGAGGGCGTGGCGGGCAGCGCCGGGTTGTACGCGTCCGCCGGCACGTCCGAGGTCCGGGTGGCGCCGACCTGCTGAACACCGCTGACGCCGCGCATGGTCCCGGCGAAGGCCGAGGAGGCCGAGTGCGCCACGATCACACCGATCGCGTCGTACTGGGCGAACACCGTGCCGCCGTTGGCCGTGACGGCGGCCCGTACGGCGGACGTGTCGCCCGGTGCGGTGATGACCAGGTAGGCGCGTGTACCGGCGGCCCATGAGGCCGTGGATGTCTCGGCGCTCCCGGACGCGGCCGGAGCGGCGGGGGCCGCCCCGGCGGGGGTCATGAACGCCGCGGTCGCACCGAGGGCCGCGACGGTCACGACCGAGCGTCTCAGTCGGCTGGACAGACGGCTGGATATGAGGGTGAACAAGGCATCCTCCGTGGGCCCGGGACGCTGGTGGCGACGACCGGGCGCGTGTGTGGAAAGGGTGAACGAAACATGTCAGAAAGCGGGCCCGTCTGGGAAGACTGCGATCACCCAAGTCCCCCTGTACGACAAGTGATTGGCCGCATTCCGGCCACCTGAAGCGCTGGTGCACGTGGGCGGGCGCGCTGCGGGGGTCCGACGGCGTCGGGCCGCCGTGGTGAAGATCGGGCCGAGAGTCGGGAACCGGCCACCGCCCCGGTACCGTGTCCTATCGCGGGGGCTGTCCACCGCCCCTGAGGGACGGGGGTACGACGTATGGAACTGGCCGAGGAGATTGCCGTCTTCCGCGCCGGATCGGGGGATCCGTCGCGGATGCTGGGCGAGTTCCGGCGCGCCGTCCTGCTGGCGCCGGTCGCCGACGGCGGCCTGATGTCGGGGAAGTCGGGCGGCGTTCGCTGGATCTACGCCTTCACGGACGAGGACGCCCTGGCCCGCTTCGCCCTCGCGCGCGACGCCGGGGACCAGGAGTGGGAGTACCTGTCGATTCTCGGCGCCCGCCTGCTGGACGCCGTCATCCCGGGCGTCGACGGCCCGACCGGTGTCGTCGTCAACGCCGCGGACGGAGAGGGCGCGATGCTGCTTCCGCCGGTCACCGGCATCGTCCCGGACGCGGTCGCCGTGGACAGCCAGGACGCCTTGGAGAACCAGGCCGCCGAGGACGGCGGCCCCGTTGAACAGGCGGACGACGCCGGAACCGTGCCCGCGCGCCGAGACGCCGGGACCGTACCCGCGCCCCGGTCGGGCGGCACTCCGCCCGCGGACGGGGCCGTCTGATGGCGGGCGACAAGGACCTGGTCGTCTCCCCCGACGTCGTCGAGAAGGTCCAGAACGGCCTGCGCGCCGCCGTCGGCGAACTCCGCCAGGCAGGCGCCGACACCGGCGGCGCCTCGATGGGTGCAGGCTTCAGCGAGCTGTCCATGACCGGCATGGAGGCCGGACACATGGGCCTCGCGGGTGACTTCGAGGACTTCGCCGAACGCTGGGAGTGGGGCGTACGCGCCCTGATCCAGGACGCGAGCACCATCGCCCAGACGCTGGGCATCGCCGCCGGAACCATGTGGGAGGAGGAGCAGTACATCCAGGGGGCGTTCAAGGTCGGGGCCAACTCGCTGTACGGGAACCCGCATGCGAGCGAGGACGAGATCGAGAACAAGGAGTGGGGGGACATCTTCCGCGCCGACGTCTACCAGCCCGACTACAGCGCCGAGTCCTTCGAGAAGAGCGGCGAGGACATCAAGCAGACCTGGAAGGACACCGGTGACCAGCTCAGCAGCACGGGCAAGATCGGCTCGCTGAAAGACCTGATCGACCAGGCCGACGGGGGAGACAACTGATGGGGATCGGCGACTTCATCCCGGATCCGGTCGAGGACTGGGTCGAGGACCGCGCCGAGGACGTCGGCGATGCCGTCGAGTGGACCGGCGACAAGGTGGCCGGCCTGGCGGACAAGGTGGGCCTCGAGGACGCCGGTGACTGGATCCGGGAGAAGAGCCGGTCCGCCGCCAACCAACTCGGCGCCGACGTGGCCGAGATGGAGCTCGGACAGACGGACGACCCCCAGAAGCTGGTCTACGGCAGCGTCTCCAAGATCCGTGCTCAGGCCTCACATCTGACGGACTTCGCGCGGGCCTTCGGCAAGGTCGGCAACGGTCTCAAGGGCATGGACTCCGACGGCCTGAAGGGCGAGGGCGCGGACGCCTTCCGGGAGAGCCTGGCCAAGGAGCCGCCGCGCTGGTTCAAGGCGGCCGACGCCTGCGCCGATGCGTCCGACGCGCTGGGCCGGTTCGCGGAGACAGTGGAGTGGGCGCAGGCCCAGGCCAAGCAGGCACTGGACGACTACAACGCGGCCAAGAAGGCCTCCGACGATGCGCGGGACGCGCACAACAAGAAGGTCGACGAGTACAACGACGCCGTCAAGGCCGAGAAGGAGACCCTGCCGCCGAAGCCGGGTGACTTCACCGACCCGGGCAAGGCGATGGCCTCCGCCGCCCAGGACAAACTCGACAGCGCCCGCCGCCAGCGCAACGAGGTCGCCGAGACGACGCGCACGGCGGTCCGCAAGGCCCGCGACGCGGCACCGCCGAAGCCGTCGTACGGCGAGCAGTTCAAAGACGGCCTGGAGGGCCGGATGATCTCCGAGCTCCATGTCTTCGGTGGCATCGTCAAGGGCACCGCGGGCATCCTGACCTTCGTCCGCTCGGTCAGCCCCACGGACCCGTACAACATCACGCACCCCGCCGAGTACGCGACGAGCCTCAACTCGACGGTCGCCGGTCTGGTCACGATGGCCAACGATCCCATCGGCGCGGGCAAGACGATGCTCGACGACTTCATGAAGGACCCTGCCGAGGGCGTCGGCAAACTGCTCCCCGAGCTCATCGGCTCCAAGGGACTGGGCTCGGTGAAGAAGGTCGGTTCGGCAGCCAAGCACCTGGACGACCTCGACGGGCCGGGCCGCAAGGAACTGGACAAGGACGGCAACGAGAAGAACGACAAGAAGGACAAGGACAAGGTCGACGACGACACCGACCCGATCGACCTCGCCACCGGCAAGATGTTCCTGCCGCTGACGGACGTGGCCCTTCCCGGCACGCTCCCGCTGGTCTTCACCCGCCGCGCCGAGTCCGGCTACACGGCAGGCCGCTGGTTCGGTCCCTCCTGGTCCAGCACGATCGACCAGCACCTCGAGATCGACGCCGCCGGTGTGGTGCTGCTGACCGAGGACGGGCTGCGGTTGGCGTACCCGCATCCCGCCCCCGGCGTCCCCGTCCTGCCGGCCAGCGGCCCGCGCCGGCCGCTGGAGCGCACGCCCGACGGCGAGTACACCCTCACCGATCCGGAACGCGGCCACACCCGCCGGTTCACGCCGTCCGTCTACGGCGCCGAGTCGCAGGCCGGGTGGGAACGAGCGCCGATCACGCAGCTGGAGGACCGCAACGGCAACGTGATCGTCTTCGAGTGGGACGAGGCCGGCACGCCGCTGGGGATCGCCCACAGCGGCGGCTATCACCTCCGCTTCGAGGCCGCCGAAGGCCGTATCACCTCCCTCCGTCTCGTCGGCGGACCACGCATCACGGCGTACGGCTACACGGACGGGAACCTGACCGAGGTCACCAACTCCTCCGGTCTGCCGCTGTGTTTCGCGTACGACGACCGCGGCCGGATCGTCTCGTGGACCGACACCAACGACCGTCGCTACGACTACGTCTACGACGACGAGGACCGCTGCATCGCCGAAGGCGGCACCGACGGCCACATGGCCCTCACCCTCACCTATGACACGGTCGATCCGGGCACCGGCCACCGGGTCACCACCGCCACCACCGGCGACGGCCACACCCGCCGCTACCTGGTCGACGACAAGTACCGCGTCGTCGCCCGCGTCGACGAGCTGGGCGCGGTCACCCGCCACGAGTACGACCGGCACGGCCGGCTGATCGCGGAGTTCGATCCGCTCGGCGCGGTCACCCGGTGGTCCTACGACGAGCAGGGCCGGCTGTCGTCGCTGGTCCGGCCCGACGGGCGCTCCGGCACCATGGAGTACGACGAACTCGGCCTGCCGGTCACGGTGGTCAACCCGGACGGCCGCGTCTTCCGGCAGACCTGGGACGAGCGCGGCAACCGCACATCGATGACGTCACCGACCGGATCGACGACGGTCATGGAGCACGACGATCGCGGCCGGCTCATCGCCCTCACCAACCCGCTGGGTGCGGTCACCCGCGTCGAGAACGACGGTGCGGGCCTGCCGGTGCGGATCACGGACCCGGTGGGCGGGGTCACCCTCTTCGAACGCGACGTCTTCGGCAGGGTCGTGAGCCGAACCGACCCGCTCGGCGAGGTCACCCGCATGCAGTGGACCGTGGAGGGGAAGCCGTCGCGGCGTGTCCACCCGGACGGCAGCGAGGAGTCCTGGACATACGACGGTGAGGGCAACTGTCTGACGCGCACCGACGCCTCGGGCCACACGACGTCGTACGAGTACACGCACTTCGACCTGCTGGCGGCCCGCACCGCACCGGACGGTGTGCGCCACGAGTTCGCGTACGACGCCGAGCTGCGGCCGCTCAGGGTGACCGGCCCGCAGGGCATGGCGTGGACGTATGTGTACGACGCGGCGGGCCGGCTGGTGTCGGAGACGGACTTCGACGGCCGGACCCTGACGTACGCGTACGACGCCGCGGGGCGGATGGTGCTGCGCACCGACGGAGGTGCCGCACCGGTCCGCTACACCCACAACGCGCTCGGGCAGGTGGTCCGCAAGGAGACGGCGGACGGCGTGACGACGTACGAGTTCGACATCTTCGACGAGCTCGCCTCGGCCGTCGGCCCGGACGGGACCACCCTGACCCGGCTGCGGGACCGGCACGGGCGGCTCCGCTCGGAGACGGTGGAGGACCGCACGCTGGTCCACGCCTACGACGAGCTGGGCAGGCGAGCGGTCCGCACCACCCCGGCGGGAGCCGAGAGCCGGTGGACGTTCGCCGCGGACGGCAGCCGCAGCGAACTGGCCACCTCCGGGCGGACGTTGTCCTTCGCGCGCGACGCGGCAGGCCGGGAGGTCGGCCGCACGCTCGACGACGTCCTCACGCTGACGCAGGACTTCGACACGCGGGGCCGTGTCACAGGTCAGCATGTCGTGGGCCTGGACGGCCGTGTCCTGCAGCGCCGCGGCTACTCCTATCGGGCCGACGGGCACCTGACGGCGGTCGACGACGCGCTGAACGGCCTGCGGTCGTTCACCCTCGACGCGGTCGGCCGGGTCACGGGCGTGGATGCGGGGGCCTGGTCGGAGCAGTACGCGTACGACGAAACGGGCAGTCAGGTCTCGGCGTCCTGGCCCGACCGCCATCCGGGCTCCGAGGCCCGCGGCGAGCGCGTCTACGCCGGTACGCGGATCACCCGTGCGGGCTCGGTGCGCTACGAGCACGACGCGCAGGGCCGGGTGGTGCTGCGGCAGAAGACGCGGCTGTCCCGCAAGCCGGACACCTGGCGCTACGAGTGGGACGCCGAGAGCCGGCTGTCCGCGGTCGTCACACCGGACGGCACCCGCTGGCGCTACCGCTACGACCCGCTGGGCCGGCGTATCGCCAAGCAGCGTCTGGCGTCCGACGGCGATGTGGCCGAGGAGACCCTCTTCACCTGGGACGGCACCACGCTGTGCGAGCAGACCACGACCGGGACCACGGCTCCGGTGACCCTGACCTGGGACCATGACGGGCATCACCCCCTCACCCAGCGGGAACGCATCGGCGACGTCTCGCAGGAGGCGGTGGACGAGCGGTTCTTCGCGATCGTCACCGACCTGATCGGCACCCCGAAGGAACTGATCGGCGAGGACGGCGAGATCGCGTGGCGCACGCGGTCGACCGTGTGGGGAGCGACGACCTGGAACCGTGATGCGACGGGCTACACGCCCCTGCGTTTCCCCGGCCAGTATTTCGACGCGGAATCCGGTCTTCATCACAATTACTTCCGGACCTACGACCCGGAAACGGCGCGCTTCTTCTCCCCGGATCCGCTGGGCCTTTCCCCGTCGCCGAATCCGGTGGCGTACGTCCACAACCCGTTCACGTGGTTCGACCTGCTGGGGCTGACACCGGGCTACGAGGACGACGATGCGGACATCCAGAAGGCGAAGGACAACTGGACCAGTCCGGCGGGTCTGCGGCAGCACTTCGGCGACCACGGCAGAGACCTGAACCTCTACGACGAGGGCGACTACGCGAAGGCGGCCGACGACCTCATGTCCGGGGACAAGTCGCCGGGCGTCAGGGAGAAGGAAAGCCTGCTGGAGAACAAGGTCTACCGGTGGGACCCGACGACGAACGAGTTCGGCGTGAAGGACCTCAAGACCGGTAAGGTCATTTCCTACTTCGACAGTTCGATCGACCGCAACGGGCAGTCCACGAACGCGAATGCGCGACGGTACTGGGACGATCGGCCGGGGCTCGAGAACTGAGCCGCCCCCGAGAAAGGCACGGAAGTGACCGAGAACGAAACGGCCGCGGGGTGGGTTCCCTGCATCGTCTGCGGCCGTCTGACCATCACCACACGGGGCCACTACGAGATCTGCCCGGTGTGCGGCTGGGAGGACGACGGCTCGGACTACAGCGACCCCGACCGGTATGTGGGCGGTCCGAACCGTGTGACGCTGCGCGAGGCCAAGGAGAACTATGCGGAGTTCGGTGCTTCCGAGCGCCGCCGCGTCGACCGGGTCCGCCCGCCGCGGCCGGAGGAGATCCCCTAGCCGGGGAGATCCTCCGGGCAGACCTGTGCGGCGGCCCCCGGCCTGGGTGGGAGCCGCCGCCGGGAACCGTCAGGCGTGACGGTGGGAGCGCCTGTTACCGCTGACCAGTCGGTAGAGAATCAGCAGGATGAGCGAGCCGACAATGGCCGCTATCCAGGTGGACAGGTCGAAGAATCCGTCGATGGAATCGACGCCGAACATGACCTTTCCGAGCCAGCCGCCCAGCAGCCCGCCGGCAATGCCGATGAGCATGGTGATGATGATGCCGCCGGGGTCCTTGCCAGGCATCAGTGCCTTGGCGATCATGCCCGCGAGCAGACCGATGAGTATCCAAGCGATGATGCCCATGGTGGTCCCTCTCCTGTCGTGAAGTCTGTGTGTCCGTTCAGTAAGCGGGTGCGCCGAGAAAGCGAATTCAAACCCGCCGGCCGCACCGGTCAGAAGAACACCCCGCACCGCAGGAGCACATTCGCGTAGGGCCGCGCCTCCCCCGTCCGCACCACCAGCCGGGCGTCCGCCGCGAGGGCCTTGAGACGGTCGTGCGGGACGAGGGCGGTTTCCGGGAGCCGCTGCCGGAGGAGGGCCGCCGCGCCGGGGTTCACCCCGGCGACCTCGCAGGCCGCCGTGGCACCCTCGATCACCAGCTCCCCCAGCAGACCGTCGAGCACATCGGCGAAGGACGGGACACCGGCCACGAAGGCCAGGTCCACCACGCGCGGGCCCGCCGGGATGGGCATGCCCGCGTCGCAGACGAGGACCGTGTCGCCGTGACCCAGCTCTGCCAAGGCACCCGAGAGGTCACGGTTGAGGATGCCGGCCTTCTTCACCGGGCCGAGACCTCCTCGGCCGTGGGGAAGGATTCCTGCGCACCCTGCTGGGTGACGGCGGCAGCGCCCACGCGGACGGCGAAGGCAGCCGCCGATTCCAGGGTCTCGCCCCGGCTGAGCCGCCACGCCAGAGCCGCGGTGAACGCGTCACCGGCCCCCGTGGTGTCGACGGCGTGGGCCCGGGGGCTCGGGACGAGCACGGCAGTGCGGTCGTCGGCGGCGTACGCACCCTGGGCGCCGAGCGTCACGACGACCGACCGCGGGCCGAGCGCGAGGAGAGCGCTCGCCCAGTCCCCCGGTGCGGTTCCCGCGAGGTCCCCGAGGATGAAGCGGGCCTCGTGCTCGTTGACCACCAGCGGATCGCAGGCGGCGAGCACCTCCGCGGGAAGGGGAGCCGGCGGGGACGGGTTCAGCACGAGCCTGGCCGTGGGCGGCAGTTCGGCCACCACCTCTGCCACCGTGTCGAGCGGGATCTCCAGCTGGACGGAGATCACCCGGGCGCGGGCGACGAGGCGCCGCGCGGAACGGATGTCCGCCGGTGTCAGCCGGGCGTTCGCCCCCGGTGACACCACGATGCTGTTGTCGCCCGAAGGGTCCACGGTGATCAGCGCGACCCCGGTGGGCGCCCCGCCGACCAGGACGTCGGCGGTGTCGACACCCGCTGCCTGCTGCGATCGCAGCAGCATCCGGCCGTGGTCGTCGTCGCCGACCCTGGCCAGCAGAGCCGTACGGGCTCCGAGGCGCGCGGCGGCGACCGCCTGGTTGGCGCCCTTGCCGCCCGGGTGGACGCGGAGATCGGAGCCGAGCACCGTCTCCCCCGCCGCCGGCCGTCGCTCGACCTCGGTCACCAGGTCGGCGTTGGCCGACCCGATGACCAGGAGGTCGTACGGTTCGTCGTCGTGCATCGTGTTCCTGTTCTCTCGGTGGGGCTGCGTTCAGGAGAAGTCGGCGACGTTCTTCCGGGTGACGACCTTCACCGGCACCTTCACCATGCTCGCGACGTCTTTGCCCTGCGCGGCCCTGACCGCGTTCTGCACGGCGATCCTGCCGAGCTCCTTGGGCTGCTGAGCCACCGACGCGTAGAGCGTGCCTGCCTCAACGGCCTTCAGACCGTCGGGGGTTCCGTCGAAACCGACCACCGAAACGGACTTCCCCGCCTTGCTGCCGAGTGCCTTGACCGCGCCGAGGGCCATCTCGTCGTTCTCGGCGAAGACGCCGTTGATGCCGGGGTTGCCCTGCAGAAGGTTGGTCATGACGTCCAGGCCCTTGGTGCGGTCGAAGTCCGCGGGCTGCTTGGCGACGACCTTGATGTCCGGGTACGCCTTGATGCCCTCGGCGAAGCCCGCGCCGCGTTCGCGGCTGGCGGAGGTGCCGGCCGTGCCCTGCAGGACGACGACGGTGCCCTTGCCGCCGAGGCGGTCGGCGAGCGTCTTCGCGGCGAGTTTGCCGCCCGCCACGTTGTCGGAGGCGACCAGGGTGGCGGTGTCGGCCTTGTTGACGCCACGGTCGGCGGCGATCACCGGGATGTCGGCCTTGTTGGCCGTGCGTACGGCGGGGCCCACCGCATCCGAGTCGACCGGATTGACGATGACCGACTTCATGCCGGAGCTGGTGAAGTTCTGGAGCTGGTTGGCCTGTTGGGAGGCGTCGTTCTGGGCGTCGGTGACCGTGAGGTCGATGCCGGCGGCTTTGGCCTCGGCCTGTGCGCCGTCCTTCATCTGCACGAAGAACGGGTTGTTGAGGGTGGAGAGCGACATGCCCACCTTGGTGGCGGTCCCCGAAGTGCCCGGGTTGAGCAGCGACACACCGCCCACGACGGCGGCCACGCACACCGCGGCGATCGCGAGCTTCGCCGCGCCCCGCTTCGTCCCGCCGGGGCCTCCGGTACCGGGTGCTCCCGCGGCCGCCGCCGTGGTTCCGGTACGCCGCCGCACGGTGTCGAGCAGCACCGCGAGGGCGATGACGACCCCGATGACGACCTGCTGCCAGAAGGCGGACACCGAGAGCAGGTTGAGGCCGTTGCGCAGTACGGCGAGGATGAGTGCGCCGACGAGGGTGCCCGACGCCTTGCCCACGCCACCGGCCAGGCTGGCGCCGCCGATGACGACCGCCGCGATCGCGTCGAGTTCGTAGCCCTGCGCGGCCTGCGGCTGGGCGGAGACGAGCCGGGAGGCGAGGACGACACCCGCGACGGCGGCGAAGAGGCCGGAGAGGGCGTAGATGACGAGCTTCTGGCAGTTGACGCGCAGACCCGACAGGCGGGCCGCTTCCTCGTTGCCGCCGATCGCGTACATGGAGCGGCCGATGTAGGTGCGGCCGAGGATCAGCGCGGTGACGAGGCCCATGGCGATCATCACGAGCACGGGTACGGGCAGCCAGCCGCCGAGGGTGTCGCCGAGGACCGAGACCGAGTCGGGGAAGGCGATGGGGCTGCCCTGGGAGATGACCAGGGACAGTCCGCGCCCGATCGACAGCATGGCCAGGGTGGCGATGAACGGCGGCAGTTTCCCGTACGAGATGAGGGCGCCGTTGACCAGTCCGCAGGCGATGCCCGTGCCGATGGCGAGGACGACCGCGAGCCACACCGGGAGTCCCTCGGATGTCGCGGTCCAGGCCAGGACGGTGGCCGAGAGCGCGGCCACGGATCCGACCGACAGGTCGATGCCCGCCGAGACGATGACGAAGGTGACGCCGAAGGCGAGGATCGCGGTGACGGCGGCCTGGACTCCGACGTTGAGGAGGTTCTGGGTGGTGAGGAAGTCGCCGGAGAGCAGCGACATCGCGACCACCAGGACCACGAGGGCGGTCAGGGCGCCGTTGTCGAGCAGGATGCGGCGGAGTGCCGAGGCGGAGCCGCTGCTCGCGCCCGTGTCGTTCTTGAGCGTGTCAGTGGCCACGGGGTGCCTCTCCTTCGTTCCGTTCTTGGGCTGTCGCCGGTGGCACGCCGACGGCGAGTGCCATCACGGCGTCCTGGGTGGCTTCGTGTGCGGGGAGTTCACCGGCGATGCGGCCCTGCGCCATGACCAGGACGCGATCGCTCATACCGAGCACTTCGGGCAGGTCGCTGGAGATCATCAGGACCGCGTGGCCGGAGGCCGTCAGTTCGTTGATGAGCTGGTAGATCTCGACCTTGGCGCCCACGTCGACGCCCCGCGTCGGCTCGTCGAGAATGAGCACTCTGGTGTCCGCGAGCAGCCACTTGCCGATGACCACTTTCTGCTGGTTGCCGCCGGACAGGGTGCGTACGTGCTGGGCGAGGTCGGCCATCCGTACGCCGAGCTGCTCGGCGATCCGGGCGGCGGCGATGCGCTGGGATGTGAGGTCCACGATCCCGGCGCGGGTGGCCGAACGCAGGGTCACGAGGCCCAGGTTCTCCTGCACGGACGCGTCGAGCAGCAGGCCCTGGCCCTTGCGGTCCTCGGGGACGAGGCCGATCCCGGCCCGCATGGCTGCCGTCACGTCGTGCCCGGGGAGCTTCTTGCCGAGGACATCGACGGTGCCGGTGTCGTAGGGGTCCGCACCGAAGACGGCCCGGGCGATCTCGGTGCGGCCGGCGCCGACGAGCCCGGCGAGACCGACGACCTCGCCGGCCCGCACCTCGAAGCTGACGTCGTGGAAGACACCGCCACGGGTGAGCCCGCGCACGGAGAGCAACGGCTCCCCGGTCTCGGGACGCTGCCGCGGATACTGCTGCTCGATACTGCGGCCCACCATCAGGCGTACGAGCTCGCCCTCCGGCGTCGATGCGGGCACCTGGTCGATGCTGCGGCCGTCACGCAGTACGGTCACCCGGTCGCCGAGCGCGGCGATCTCCTCGAGGTGGTGGGTGATGAAGACGATGCCCACACCGTCGTCGCGCAGCCGGCGCACGATGCGGAAGAGTCTGTCGACCTCTTCCGAGGTGAGGACGGCCGTGGGCTCATCCATGATCAGGACGCGGGCGTCCAGGCTGAGGGCCTTGGCGATCTCGACCATCTGGAGCCGGGCGATGCCCAGTTCACGGACTCTGGCCCGCGGCGAGATCCGCAGTCCGACCCGTTCGAGCAGCTTCTCGGCGTCGGCCTCCATCCGGCGGCGGTCGATCAGACCGAAGCGTCGCGGTTGGCGGCCGAGGAAGATGTTCTCGGCGACCGTGAGGTCGGGTACCAGGTTGAACTCCTGGTAGATGGTGGTGATGCCCAGCCGCTCGGCATCCCGGGTGCTGTGGATACGGACCTCGCGGCCGTCGGCGACGATGCGCCCGCTGTCGGGACGGTAGGCGCCGGAGAGCATCTTGATGAGGGTGCTCTTGCCGGCTCCGTTCTCACCGAGCAGCACGTGCACCTCACCGCGGCGCAGGTCGAAGTCGACGGCGTCGAGTGCGACGACGCCGGGGAAGGTCTTGCGCAGACCTTCGATGCGCAGCAACTCGTCGGGGTTGCTCACAAGTTGCTCCTCTGACTCGACGTTCCGGGCTGCTGGGGGTTCTCTGCTGCTGAGGCGTTCGGGGCGGGTTCGCCGCAGGAGCTGCGGACGACCAGGCGGGCGGGAAGGGTGACGGAGCGCGGGGGTCTGCCCTCGATGACGTCGGCCAGCGCCCGTACGGCGGCGCGGGCGAGGTCCCCGGTGGGCTGCGCGATCGCCGTGATCGGAGGGTCGGTGTGGACGAACCACGGGATGTCGTCGAAGGCGGCGAGCCCGATGTCCTGCGGTACGCGCAGACCGCGCTCGCGGATCGCGTCCAGCGCTCCGAGAGCCATCAGGTTGTCGGCGGCGAAGACCACTTCGGGCGGTTCGGCCAGCGCCAGGAAGGCCTCGGTCGCGCGGCGTCCGCTCTCCGCCTGGAAGTCACCCTGGCCGATGTACGCGTCGACCAGCGGCAGGCCGTGGTCGCGCAGCGCTTCCCGGAAGGCCTCGACGCGTTCGTGTCCCGTGGTGGTGGCGGCAGGGCCCGCGATGATGGCGACCCTGCGGTGACCGAGCCGGTACAGGTGCGCGACCAGATCGCGGATGGCCTGCCGTCCGTCGGCGCGTACGACGGGAACGTCGACACCTGGCACCCAGCGGTCGACGAAGACCATCGGAGTGCCTCCGCGTGCGGCGTCCAGCGTCAGCGGGGACCGGCCGTCGGCGGGCGAGACGAGCAGGCCGTCGATGCGGCGGTCGAGGAGCGTGCGCACATGATGGTCCTGCAACTCGGGCCGCTCGTCCGCGTTCCCGATGATCACGCTGTAGCCGAGCGAGCGGGCCTCCTCCTCGACGAAGCGGGCCAGTTCGGTGAAGTACGGATTGAGCACATCACTGATGACCAGGCCGAGGGTGCGCGTCTGGTCGGTGCGCAGCGACCGGGCCACGGCGTTCGGCCGGTAGCCGAGCGCGTCGACCGCGGCGAGGACGCGGGTACGGGCTGCGGGGCTGACGGAGGGGTGGCCGTTGAGTACGCGGGAGACCGTGGCGACGGAGACCCCCGCCTCGGCTGCGACGTCCTTGATGCCCGCCATCTTCGGACCACCTCCTTGTGGAATCCGTGCGCCATGCACCACGAGCACGGCCGTGGAAACGATTACATGGGTGATGGAATCGATTACACGCCAGAAACGCAAGGTCTCGGCCAGGGGAAGAAACCGGATCGTGACCTGGGTGTCCGGAATCGGATGATGCTCCGCGGCGCGGGCGGACCGGTGGAGACGGCGGGGGCGGCGAGCCTCCTATGCTGCCCGGATGGAACAGCGCGAGGTTCTTCAGCGTGTGATCGGCATCCTCACCCAGACGACCGAGTGGCACCGCCTCCTCGACGAGGACCAGGAGCCTCACACCGCCACCGGAAGCGGCGTCATCAGCGAGTTGCTCGGCGAGACGCTGCCCACCATCGTGATTCCCGAGAACGCCACGCACGAGGAGATCGCCCGCCTCGTCGCCCAGCAAGTGGGCGGCGCCATCAAGCAACTTGTCGGGGCGTTCGCCCTGACCTTCGCCGAACTCGCCCAGGTGCACGACTCCGGACGCACCGAGGTCTCGACAGCCGATGTGCTGCGCAGCGTCGCGCTGCGCGCCGAGAAGCTCGATCCGGGCGGCGACGCCGACCCCACACCCTGAGCGGGGACGGCCGGTTGACGCATGAGTGTGGGGCTGCCGACGTCATGTCGACAGCCCCACACCGCGCTGAGTTCGGGCCGGCGTATGCGCCGGAGAGGCCCTCAGTGGTGACCGTGTGCGGTGTCCGACGCCCCGCCGAAGAGACGGGCGACTGCCCGGAAAGGCAAAGTGACAACGGTGGCAATGGCCCCACCGATGGCCCGGAAAACATCTGCGATCGCCTTCAACACGGGCGAACCTCCGTCCTTGCTACCCCGGCGACGCCGGGTGTTGTTGCCGCTGTACGGCCGTTCGTTGATCTCGTGCCCTGCCGAAGGGCAGGGAAACGGAACGGTGCGACAGTTCGGCGGGAGACGGCAGATCGGCGGGCCACCCTGCGGGAACTACGGGGCGTGACGTTTCGAGATGCGTGCTCCGGTGGCTGCTGATTCGCTGAGGCCATCCGCTCACCCCGAACCTCAAGGAGTGACCATGAGCGTTGCAGGCGAATCCGGCGGCCGGTCCCAGCAGATGCGGGCCAAGGTCCAGGAGATGAAGGACGCGGCCGAGCGCGCCACCGACCCGGAGGAGCGCAAGCGGCTGCAGGAGAAGGCTCGCCGCCTGCAGGAGCAGAGCGAGAAGGAAGGCGGCATGGGCGGTCAGGACCCGATGATGTAAGGACGCCAGTCCGTTGCACCGGCCGGTGACCTCCCGCACTCCCCCGAGTCGCGGCGCGGTCGCCGGCCGAGGTGTGTGCGGGCCGGTGACGTCTCAGTGCGGGCCCGGTGACGTCTCAGTGCCGTCGCTTGTGCCGTGCCAGCATCAGCAGGGCGACGGCCACGGCCGCCCCGGCGAGCAGGGGGACGGCCGGATTCCGGCGCGCCTTCTCCGCTGCCTGGTGGGCGTGGTCATCGACGGCCTCGGGCGCCTTGCCGCGCAGCTTCCCGCCTGCCGTGGAGGCCATGTGCGCAAGCTGGCCCTTGGCCTGGCCGGACTTCTCCGCGACATGCGTTCTGGTCTCTGCCGCGGTCTGCCTGGCGCGTTCCTTGACGTCGGCCTTGGCGGCCAGGGCCTCCACGGTCCGGCCGAGCTCCCAGCGCGTGTCCTCCACCTGCGCGCGCAGCTCGTCGAGCGTGGGCTTGTGTCCGTTCCGGCGGGATCCGCTCCGGCCGTGCGAGGGGGAGGTGCTCATCGGTGTGCCCTTTCCTTGATCTCTGCCACGTCGGCCTTGAGGCTGCCGATCGTCTGCCGGGGTGCCGGCGGGGTCGCCTGCCTGATGTTCTTCCTGCCCGCCAGCGCGAGGACCGCGGCGATGAGGAACAGCACGCCGGTGATGATCAGTGCGGACGCCCACCAGGGCAGCACCAGCGCCAGCGCGATGATCGCCGTCGCGACCAGCGCCTGAAGGGCCAGGACCGCGACCAGCCCGGCGCCGCCGAACAGTCCGCCGCCCATGCCGAACCGCTTGCCCTTCACGGTCATCTCGGCCTGCGCCAGCTTCATCTCCTGACGCACCAGCTGGGAGATCTGCTGGGACGCCTGCGAGACCAGGGCTCCGATCGGTTCGTCCGCCCGGGTCCGGTACCCGTTGCTCATGGATCTTCACCACCTTCCGGATTTCCTACGATTCTTCCGGATACACACGCACCGGTTACCCGATCAAGGCGGTCTCAGACACCGCTCGGATGCTTGATCGACCGGAGGAGGGCTGCCGAGCATTCCCGGCCGCGTGGCGGGTACTCGTGACCGCGCGTACCGGGGAGTCCGGCCGTACGGACAGGAGTAGGAGAATTGCCGAACGGCAGCACCACCACGTCCGCCGCGAGCGGCACGCATCGGCCGGGTGCCCGGCTCCGGCAGTGGCCGGCGAAAGCCGGGCGCTGGTGCCGTGATGCCTTGCGGATCCCGGGCCAGGAGCGCCACACCGTTCTCCTGCTGGGCAAGAGCACCCTGGCCGCCACCCTGGCCTGGGTGATCGCCCACGACGTACTGCACACGCAGTCTCCGGCCTTCGCCCCGTTCTCCGCCGTACTGATCATGCAGGTGACGATCTACCAGTCCCTGGACATGGCGCTGCGCTACGCGGGGGCGGTGACCGCCGGTGTGGCCGTACAGGCGGGACTCGGATTCCTCGCGGGCCCGGATGTGCTCACCTTCGTCGTCGTATGCCTGATCGCCCTGGTCATCGGCCGGTGGCCGGTGCTGGGCTCCCAGGGTTCCCAGGTCGTCACCGCCGCCTTCTTCGCCTTCGCGACCTACGCATCGGCCACCGATTCCACCAGCAGATTCCTGGAGCTGGGGGAGATCATCCTGATGGTCGTGATGGGCTGCGGGATCGGTGTCCTGGTCAACATGCTGATCGTGCCCCCACTGCGCTACCGCAGCGCCGAGTACGGCATCCGGGCGCTGGCGAACGCGCTGGGCGCGCTCCTGTCGGACATGGTCCCGGTGCTGCGCGACGGGGGCCTCGACCGTGAGAACACCAGCCGCTGGCGCGACCGGGCGGCCGGCGCCGAGTCCCTCGTCATGCAGGCCCGCTCGCATCTGCGCACGGCGGAGGAGAGCCAGTACTTCAATCCGCGGCGCCTGCTGCCCCGCTATCGCAGCGGTGCCTCCTTCACGGGGTACCAGGCCGTGCTGGAGGCCATGGAACGGGCGCTCTATCAGTGCGCTTCGCTGGCGCGCAGCCTGGACAGATGGGAAGTGGAGGAGACGCACTTCTCCTACGCCCCCTTCCTGGCGAGCTACGCGGACTTCCTCGAGTCGCTCGCCACCGTCACCGAGATCCTGGGCGCGCTGGACGAGGACCGGTTGCCGGAGCAGGCCGAGGAGCTGAAGCAGCGCTCCCGCGCGGCCGAGGAGTGCCGCCGCGCGGTGGCCGACCGGGCACAGGCGGAGCAGCTTCCGCTGGCCGACCCCGTACGGCCGTACGGCGTGCTGGTGGTCGAGGCCGCCCGTCTGATGGAGGAGTTCCGCAACACCGGCGAGGTGCTGCAGCACCAGGTCGACCGCATGCAGCAGCTCAAGGGCCGGACGGCTCCCTGACGATCGAGGTTCAGTCCTGCCGTGAGCCCCGCGCCCGGCCGGTGATGAACCGCTGGGCCGCGGTGAGTGCCCGCGCTGCGCCACCAGCCCCGTGCAGCGCGGCACGCGCCGCGTTGGCGCCGCACGCGCCGTGCACTCCGCCGCCCGGATGCGCCGACGCCGAAGCCAGATAGAGGCCCTGAACGGGTGTTTCGGGGCGTCCCGTTCCCGGAACCGGGCGGAAGACCAGCTGCTGATGCAGACTCGCCGTACCCCCGTTGATCGCCCCGCTGTGCAGATTGGCGTCAAGGGCCTGCAGGCTCGGTGGAGCGAGGATCCTGCGGGCCCGGACCAGCGACCGGAATCCGGGCGCACGGCGCTCCACGTGCCGCTCGACGCGGTCGGCCATGGCCTCCTGCTCACCCTTGTCCCACGCGCCGGTGATGCCGTCGTCACCCGCGTCGCCCCTGATGGTCTGCGGGACGTGCGTGTACGCCCAGGCCGATTCGGTGCCGTCCGGGGAGCGCGAGGGGTCGGCGGTGGTCATCTGGCCCAGCAGCGTGAACGGACGGTCGGGAACCTGCCCCGACGCGAGCTGCGCGGCGAAGCGGGTGAGGTCGTCGACGCTGTCGGCGAGGTGCACGGTGCCCGCTCCGGCAGCGGCCTCCGACTCCCAGGGAATGCGCCCGTCGAGCGCCCAGTCGACCTTGAAGGTGGCGAAGTCCCATTGGAACCGCCGCATGTTGTCGAGGATCCGGCCCGGCAGGTGTTCCTCGTCCACCAGCCCTCCGTACAGGTCCGGCGCGGACACATCGGCCAGCACACACCGGCGTACCGGGATCGCCTCGCCCCTCGCGGTCCGTACGCCCATGGCGCGACCCGCGCGGACGACGACCTCGGTGACGCGCTCGCCGCAGCGCACGGTCCCTCCGAGCCGCTCGAACCGGTTCACCAGCGCGCCCGTCAGCCCGCCGGCACCGCCAACCGGCACCGGAAACCCGTGGAACTGGCCGAGCATGCACAGCAGCCAGCCGAATCCGCCGCTGCCGGCGGCTTCCGGCGCGAGGTCTGCGTGCAGCGCGTTCCCCGCGAGCAGCAGACGGCCGCCTTCCCCGCCGAACTCCTCCTCCCCGAGCCGACGGGCCGGCAGCACCAGGGAACGGACGAGGGGCAGCCCGGCCGGGCCGCGCAGGCGAACGGCGACCTTGGCCGCTGCCCGCACCGGCGGGAAGGGGGTGAACAACGCGTCGAGAAGTTCGGAGCCGATGCGGCTCCACGTCCGGCACATGCCGGACCAGGCCTCCCCGTCACCGGGGGCGAAGGCGTCAAGGCCCTTCGCGGTGCGGTCCACCGATCGCTCGAGCACCGCGCAGCGGCCGTCCGGGAGGGGGTGCGCGAGAACGGATGGCGCATGGGCCCAGCGCAGCCCCTCGGACCGCAGATCCAGACCCTGGATGACCGGGGACGCCGCGGCGAGCGGGTAGAAGGCGCTGAACATGTCGCTCACGAAATCGGGGTGTACCCCCCGGTCGCTGCGGACGGCTCCCCCGGGCTCGCTCTGCGCTTCCAGCACTTCGACGCTCCACCCGGCGTCGGTCAGGAGGTTCGCCGCCACCAGTCCGTTCGGTCCCGCCCCGATGACCACTGCGTCCAGCATGATCCGCTCCTCACGTCGGACGGCCGGGTCTCACGCGGGTGCGTCGACGGAGCCGGGACGGGACGAGAGCCCCTCTACGGTCCGGGCCAGGCGGGGCAGCATGTTGCGGTGCCGCACCTGGATGAGCACGTCGAGAGGGGCCGCGTGCACGGCGCCGCCGAGCCCCCGCAGAGGGTGCTCGTCGACGATGACCAGGGTGTGGCCGCCCCAGGGGCGGACCTCGATGGCGATACGGGCCGTGCCCAGCCGGCCGCTGTCGGCCTCCAGCTCCAGCCAGCCGGGCGGCTCGTAGCGGCGCACAGTCGTTCGCCCTTCGTACGACCAGGGGCCGAGAGCCACCGTGTACTCCAGAGCCGCCCCCACCTGCGGCCAGCGGTCGTCGAGAGCCCGTGTCTCGGATGTGCCGACGACCCACTCGCTGTAGAGCCCGGGGTCCTCGAGCACGGCCCACACCGCTTCAGGGGCCCGCTCGATCACATAGTGCCGTACGGCCATGTCATCACCTCTCGTGTGATCACCCGTGCCGGGTGCCGGGCGGGTACCCAGGGCATTCCGGGCCATACCTGCCCTGTCCCGGCACTTCCGGTCGCCGTTGATCGTCGCTGGTCACGGTCTGCACCGGCGTGCGCAGCAGGTGTCCGGGCAAGGTGCACCCCGGGTTGCGGCGAATGGTTGATCCGCCAACAGGCGGACATCCTGGAGGTCGGCGCAGAATGCTGCAGTGGGCCGTCGGCGGGTGCCGGGCCCCACCGTCGTGAGCTGAGCAAGTCACCGTTTACGGGCCACGACAGGCTCGTCCTCGCGAGCAGGGAGAACGAGATGCTGATGCCCAACGAGTCGGTGGTGGCCCGGGCGCTGCACCGCTACCGGGTGCATGAGGCCCGGATGCTGCAGGACCCGGCCGATGACGAGATACGCGAGCGCTTCATGGATGCCGCGTACACCCTGTGCGTGCTGATGGGACAGCGCACCGCCCTGGAGGCGGTCCGGCTGGCCGAGCGGTGCATGGCTGCCGCCCGCAACAGGCGGCAACGCCCTTCGGCGAGGACCCGGAGCAGCCGGGCAGGCGCAAGGCGCTGACACTCACCGGGCGAAGCGGGTGACGAGCAGCGCACGGTCGTCAGGCATCTCGGTGTCCACCTGCTGGTGCAGGAAGAGTCCACAGGTCTCCTGCGCACTGAGCCCCACGGTCGCCAGGCTCAGCTGTGTCAGTCGCTCCAGGCCGACGTCGAGTGCCTCGCGGCGGCGCTCGATGAGTCCGTCGGTGTAGAGCACGAGTACGTCCCCCTCCACGATCTCGACTTCTTCCTGCGTGTACCGCACCGTGGGCACCGGCCCCAACGGCGGCGCCAGGGCAGCATCGAGGTAGCGTCCGACGCCGTCGGCACCGATCAGCAGCGGCGGAGGGTGCCCCGCGCGGGAGTAGCTCAGGATCCGGGTCCGTCGGTTGTACGTGGCGTAGCAGGCCGTGGCCATCAGGCCCTGGTGGTAGGCGTTGAGGAAGTCGTTGACCTCCGCGAGGACCTCGGGTGGCCGGTGGCCGCAGCGCCGGGCGATGCTGCGCAGAGCCGCGCTGATCTGAGCCATCGCCGTGGCCTCGGCGATGCCATGGCCCGCGACGTCACCGATCGTGAGCCCGATCGTCTCGTCGTCCAGCACATGGATGTCGTACCAGTCGCCACCCACATTGACCATGTGGGTACCTGGGGCGTAGGCGCTGGCGATGTCCAGGCCCTCCACGGTGGGGAGGGTGGGCAGGAGGCTGCGCTGCAGGCGTTCCGCGAGGCGGTGTTCGTGCTCGAACAACCCGGCCCGGCGCACGGCCTGGGCGATCTGCTGGGCGATGGCGGTGGTGTGTTCGTCGTCGGCGGAGCCGTCCGGGGCACCGTGCACCACCAGATGGCCGAGGGTCACCCCCTCCGCTTCGAGGGGCACCCGGCGGGGCTCGGGGCCGAGGGACGCTGCGGGGTCCCCGTCGGGGAGTGCGTCGAGATCGGCCCACTTGGCCGCCGTCGTGGACAGCACATCGGCCGGGCCCAGGGACGGGACGATGCGATGGGAGTGCAGTTCCAGGGTTGCGGAGCCCGCTTCCAGGGCCTGGGGCGCCGACTTGTGGACGGCATCGCAGACGTCGTTGAGGGTCGCGCCGGCGGCGAGCGCCGCCGTGAGCCGGTACAGGCGCTGCATCCGTTCGCGCGCCTCCCGCTCCCTGCGCAGCAGCCGCTCCCGCTGGGCCTCCGCGGCGGCGCGGTAGGCCATCTGCTGGTCGAGCTGGCGGACCTGTTGCGTCAGGGCGACGAACTGGTCGGCGTGGTCGGTGCGCGAGAGCTGCACCTGCACGGCCGGTTCGGGTCCCTGCCACCAGGTGGCGCGGGCGCCGTGGCAGCGGAACCGCTCCTTGTGTCCGTCGCCGCTCTCCAGGATCAGCGAGCCGGGAAGGGCGTTGCCGCTGCGGAGCCACTGTGCGAGCCGCGCCCGCATGTCGGCCGAGTTCGCCGCCAGTTCCAGCAGATCGCCGTCGACGCACAGTGCGGCAGCCGCCCGTCTGGCAGCCGGGTTGGCCGCCAGAATGCGGCCCGCGCCGGAGCACAGCAGCAGGGGATGCGGCAGGAGCTTGGCAATGGCGTTGAAGAGCGCCAGGTTATTGGTCAACGACCACGCACGGGTACATAGGAGGGAGCCGGCGAGTCCGGCTCGCCGTAGTACTCCCGGCCCAGGTCCACATCGGCCTCGTCACCGGGCCGGAGGTGGACGGTGACACGGCATCGCTCGTTGCCGCGGGCGATCGTCTCCTCCAGCTCGACCCGGGCATAGCCGAGATTCTGCGCGGCGATGGTGCCGAAGACATTCGACGTCATCATGCACATCGACTCCCGGCCCAGCACCTTCTCGGCAAAGGGACAGCTCCTGCTACCCATGACGATCTTGTCGTCGTCCTGGGAGATGGTGTAGAAATCGCCGCCGATGCGCTGCTTGAGGTTGACGAGGACGTCGGCGACCCGCTCGCGTGACAGCTTGTCCACGGCCAGTGCCTGTGTGTAGGAGTCGTTGATCTGGTCGCCCACCGACTGTCCGACCAGGCTGATGTATCCGGATGCCTCCTCCAGACCCACCACCGACTCCAGCGAGGTGGCCAGCTCCCTGACCAGGGTGCGCATGAACACGTCCCGGTCCAGGTGTACGCCGGCTTCCGACGCTTCACTCATCCGCCGACTCCTTCATGACGCTGTCTCAGCCCACCAGGAACGGCATCGCTGTCGAACTGTGGAGCGCCGGAGGATGGGAGCGGGACTCGCCCTCTCCTGCACGCGACTCGCAAGGATAGACTCGCACGGCCGCTCGGCCGTGCGCTGTCACTCCCCGAGAGCGAGTACCCGTACACCCGGGCTTTACGCATCGGCGGCATCCGCCCGAAGGGTCCGTAACGCGGGATTCACCTACGGTGGGTCACAGGCACCGTCGCGGGCAGCCGCGGACGGCACAGGTACTGGCCCTCTCGTGCACCAGGAGCATCCGGTGGCCGCATTCCAACATCCTCTGCGCCATCGCACCGCGGTGGTGACCGGTGCGGCGCGCGGGGTGGGCGAAGGGATCGCCCGGGAGCTCTCGGCCCGGGGAGCCCGGGTCGCCCTGCTCGGGCTGGAGGAGGACGAGCTCGCCCGGGTGGCGGCCTCACTGCCCGGCCCGGCACTCCACTGGGGTGTCGACGTCACCGACGACGCCGCCATGGCACGGACCGCGGCCCAGGTCCGCGAACGCCTGGACCCGCCGTCGGTGGTCGTCGCCAATGCCGGCGTGGCCGAGGGCGGGCCCTTCGCCACCTCGGATCCGGCCGGCTGGCGCCGCGTCATCGAGGTCAATCTCATCGGCAGCGCGATCACCGCGCGCGCGTTCCTCCCGGACCTGCTCGCTGTGCAGGGGTACTTTCTGCAGATCGCCTCCCTGGCGTCCATCGGCGCCGCTCCCCTGATGAGCGCGTACTGCGCGTCCAAGGCCGGAGTGGAATCGTTCGCCCAGTCACTGCGCGCCGAGTTGGCCATGCACGCGGTGGGGGTGGGGATCGCCTACCTGAACTGGACCGACACGGACATGATCCGTGACGCGGACCGGCACGCCGTACTGCGCGAACTCCGCGGCCACATGCCCCCGCCGGCCCGGAAGGTGTACCCCGTCGCCACCGTCGCCGACCGGGTGGTCACCGCGATCGAGCGGCGCGCCCCCAGCGTCTACGTCCCCGCATGGCTCCGCGGTACGCAGGCCGTGCGTGCCGCACTGCCTGCCGTGGTCACCCGGCTGTCCCGCAGAGAACTCGCCCGTCTGAGCCGGGACGGCGCTCTCGAACCCACCGGTCTTCTCGGCGCGGGCGGACAGGCCGACACCACCCGCGGACGCTGAGAGGGCTGCGACCGACCGACCCCGCGGTCAGCTGTCCGATCCGGCAACTGCCGTACGGCGGGTGGCCGTTCCGGCGGCATGGACGAGTTGTTCGATCGTGGGAAGGTCGTTGAGCGATCCGCTGCCGTCCGGGACGACCAGCCACCGCAGCCGCCCCGGCGCGGGAAGCGGCCACGGAGTCGCGATCCATGCGCCGGCGCCCGCGCACCGGATGCCGGGGGCGATCCAGTCCCGGGTGGCACCCGGCGGTACGAAGAAGCCCATGCGGCCGGTGCAGGTGTCGAGGAGAACGGGGCCGGACCGCGCCCGGCTCGCGCTGATCCCGCGCAAGGTGTTCAGGCCCAGCGACTCGGGCGTGATGACCACATCCCAACGGCGGCCGGCCGGAAGCAGCGTGATCCCCCGTTGATGACGCCGCCAGGCCCGCTTGCAGGCCGATGGATCGAATGCCGCCGCAGCCAGCCACTCCACCGCACGCGAGTTCCACATCCAGGCCCGCTCCTCTGCCTCCGGGCCGGTCGCGCTACGCCCTGCACACCGGCAAGACCCATCGCGACCAGCGGACTTCCCTTCCGGACACCATCGTTCCACCGTGGGCGGTGGGTGGCGCAAGACTGGCGCGATCAAGAATTCCGCTCGGATCCGGCCGGGTGAACGGGGCGTTATGAAGAGATGCTATTGAGGGCATTCGAGTGGTAGCCGACACAAGGTGCAACTGGCGGCGAGGGAGTTGGCCTCCTGTCTGTTCAGTGACGCGATCCAGGAGGTCCAGATGAACACGTGGCAGGTTTCCGCACATCCGCTGTCCGCCCGGCAGTCGGCCATCGACCCCTACCGTTTTCCCGCGGCCCGCGATTTCGACCAGCAGGACCGGCAGGAAACCGCGCAGACGACCGAAGGGCTGGGTGACTACGCCCTGTCCGCGCCCGACCCGGCAGAACGGCTGGACTTCTCACTCACCCCGACCGACAGCCGGCGCCTGGCGCTGCACGCCACGCTGACCACCGCCGGGATCGCGCCGCTGCCCGGCGATCTCGACGCCATTTCGGCGCTGTGCGCGCTCAACGACACCACCGTCAGTACGGTCGTCCGGTGGATCAGCACCACGGCTCACCACGACGGGTCCTGTTCCTGACCCGGTCGGCCGGTCCGCTGTCCTTCGGTCAGGCTGCGAAGCCGATGTTGGACACGTACTCGTACTGGCCCCACTGGGAGCCGAGGTCGACGATCTGGTCGACCCACGCATCGTCCAGGCCGCGGTCGTCGTCGGCGGCCCAGGTCTCGACGATGCGGTCCCAATGCCGGACGTTCAGGATGCGGTACTCGACGAACCGCTGCTGCGGCCGGGGGACCTGGGACTGGTTCAGCGGGTGCAGTTCGACGCGGGTGCCGCGTCCCTGGGCGTTGAGCCGGCCGAGCAGATAACGGGCGACGTTCTGCCGCCGCACGGCCCGGTAGGCGGTGTCGATGCGCTCGATGTTCTTGGGGGACGGGCCGCGTCTGCCGTCGAGCCAGGCCCTGAGTGTGCGATCGGTGACCTTCAGCCCGGCGTCGCGCGCGGCCTGACGGGCATGGTCGGAGCGGGTGAGGTAGTGCAGCCGGGCCATCAGGCCGCGTCGGACGGTGACGGGCGTGGCGATGAAGTTCGCGAGGCTGTCGAGCCGGCGGGCCACGGCTTCATGGCCCTTGATGCCACGGGCGCCGTACTTGCCGAACTCGATGTTGCGCTCGGGCATCCGCTACTCTCCCGCGTCGTCGTTGTCACCGTCGTCGTCCGCCGGATCGACGCTTCCGACGGTGTAGCGGTCCTTGACCTTGACCTCGGTGACGCCGCGGCCCTCGGCGAAGACACGCTTCCAGTCGCCGCCGACATGCAGCTCGTCGGTGCCCATGGCCCGCACCACGGTGAGACCTTCCTCGTGGGCCCTGAGCGCCTTCATCCAGAGGTTCGCGAACGCCTGCGAGCGGATCAGGTGCATCCAGTCCGGGCGGTACAGCTCCCGGTTGTAGTTCGACTCCCCCATCGTCGATACGAACTTCGCGTACATGGCTTTCACATACTCCAGGGTGACGTCGTCGCCACGGGCGATGGCCTGTTCGCGCGCGTCCTTGAGGGTGTTGCGGAATTTCTCCAGCAGGTTCTCGGTGGCGCCCGAGGTGTAGGACTCGTGGATCTCCGGGGGGTCGCACAGAGCGTACTTGGGACCGGCAAGCCGCAGCAGCAGGCGCAGGGTGGGTTCGGTGACCCAGAGCGGTCCTGGCTCGTCACGGCTGCCGATCGGGTTGGGCAGGACGTCCTCGTGGTCCCAGACCGGCGGGGTGATGAGGTGGACACCGGCGCGACGCCGGTCGTGCGCGAAGCCTGTGGAGTGCTCGAGCTGCCCGATCGGCAGGTGTGTCTTGAGCGCGGACAGGTAGGCGCCGTTGATGTCCAGGGCGGTGATCTCGTGGCGTCCGGGCGGCAGGGCGGGCCGCGTCCACTTGGGGCGCGCCTCCCAGATCTCGTCCGCGCCCTTCGCGGTCTTCTTCTTCAGGACGTCCGGGATCCAGGGGTGGCCGATGATGTCGTAGCGCGCGCCTTTACGGGTCTCGTCAAGCACGATCATGGCATCCGGGATGGCCCGCTTGATGAGCGCCGCGGTCGCCGCCTCGACATCACCGGCGTGCTTCTCCAGCGCCCGGGCGACGGCCTCGCCGATCAGATCGGGCTCGTCCGCCGTCTGCACGCGGCGTCCGACCGGTACGACGGGCTGCGCGCCCTGGACGACCGGCTTCCGGCGGGGCTCCTGCGGTTCCGGTCCGGCACAGTCGGCCGGGTCCAAATGCTGGGGGAAGCCTGCTACTTGGTGGGCTGCGGGCCGCCCGCACAGCACACACGGCCGCGGTACCGGCAGCGGCTCCACCTCGTCGAGGTCCTCCTGCTGTCTGCCCTGGTCGGCGGCCACAACCGGGGCTTCCTCGACCGCGGCGGGATGAAGCTTCTCGTGGGCCCGCTCGAGGAAGTAGGCGTATTTCTCGCGGACTTCACCGCCGGGGTCGCGGCCCGACTCCCAGCCGCCGACGGTCGACGGGCTGACCCCGAGCACACCGGCGACCTGCGTACGCGACAGGTTCAGCCCCTCGCGCAGCGCGCGGCGCTCCTCGGCCGGCGGGAGACTCACTTCCTCGCGGGCGGAGGCCAGCAGGGCGTCGATGGAGTCGAAGTCGGTCACGGTCCGACCTCCTGGCGTGAGCCGGTGGTTCCGGCGCGCGGCCGGGGAGCGGAGCGGCGACGGTCGTCGGGCAGAACCTCGCAGGCCCGGCTGGGACCAGCGAGCAGATCCAGGACGGGGATGCCGAAGTGCCCGGCCAGGGCGTCGCAGTCGTCCAACGTCCAGGCGGTTCGGCCCGCCTGGCGCCGGGAGATCTGCGTCTGCTGCAGTCCGAGTGCGGCCGCCAGTTCGGACTGCGCGTCGCCGGTCGCCTGCATCAGGGCTGCGACGGTCAGCTGCAGTGTCTCCCTGAGCGTCATGGCCATAGGCGAACCCTACCGGTTGCAGGCGAAATGACACGCAGACATGCGAGAAAAGCATGCCGCAGTCGTTCAGGCCTCGGCTCGCCACCGTCGACGGCAGCCGCCGGTCCGAGGGGCAACATCCAGGGGAATGCCGAGATGAATCGGGGGTAGGAACGCGTTAGCCGCGTGAGGCACGAGACACAGGGACAGTGATGATGGACACGGGGGTACGTGACGGTGACACAGATGCGCCCGTCCCTGAGCCGGATGCGTGGGTCGGCGCCGCCTACGACGGCGAGCCGGAGTCGATAGCCGCCGGGCGCCATGTGGCCGGCGACTTTCTCGAACGCCTTCAGCGCGAGCAGGGCATCCCGGTCCCGCTCGACGTGGTCGGCGCCGTGAAGCTGGTCGTCAGCGAACTGATCACCAATGCGTGCAAATACGCGCCCGGTCCGTGCTCGTTGAACCTGGAGCGGGTCGGCCGACTCGTGAAGATCACGGTGTGGGACTCCTGCATCGCCCTCCCCCTCGCCCGCGCGGCCGAACCCGGTCGCGTCGGCCAGCACGGGCTGGAGATCGTCATGGCCCTGTGCGAGGGCTTCGAGGTCCGGCGCGAGCCCGTGGGCAAGCGCATCACGGTGCGGGTGGCACTGACTCCGGCGACTCTCTGACCACCGGCCGGTGCTCGGCGAGCGCCCAGTCGTCGGCCGCGGCCCGCGTGGTGGGGTAGACAGCGAAGACCTGCTCCAGTCCGACGATGCGGAAGATCCGCGTGATGCGCTCGGGGACGGCGGCCAGGGCGATACCCGCTCCGGCGGCGAGGGCGTGGTTGCGCGAGGCGATCAGGACCGTGATGCCGCTCGAGTCGCAGAAGGTGACGCCGCTCAGGTCGACCACCAGCTGCTGGCCGGGATCCAGGCGCAGGTCCATCAGCACGTCGCGGACCTGCGGGGCGCTGCAGTTGTCCAGCTCGCCCGTGGCCTCGAGGACGTAACCGGAGTCGGTGGTGTGCAGGGCGAGATTCAGCTCGGTCACGAGTGCCGCTCTTTTGAGGTCGATGTGGGAACGCTTATGGCGAGGACTGCCGCGTCGTCGTCGACACCGACGCCGAAGGTGTCCAGGAGGTCCTGCAGGGCGGCGACGGTCACGGCGGCGGTGGTGGGGGCCAGGTCGGAGAGGAACTCCAGGAGTGCCTCGTCGCCGTAGCGCCCGCCGGTGGCGGCGGTGTGGGCTTCGGTGAGCCCGTCGGTGTAGAGCAGCAGGGTGTCGCCGGGGGCCAGGCGCACGGTGGTGGTGGCGACATGAGGGTGGGCCAGTGCGCCGATGAGCTGGCCGCCGGGGGTGTTCAGATACTCGGCGCTGCCGTCGGCGCGCAGCAGTGCGGCCGGCGGGTGACCGCCGCCGGCCAGGGTGAGCATGAAGCCGTCCGCCTCGCTGTCGGGGGTGAGCAGCCCGAAGATGACGGTGCAGAATCGCGGATCGGTGCCCTGGTACTCGTGGTTCAGCACGGTGTTCAGATTGGTCAGCACCTGCGCGGGTTCGGATTCGTAGACGGCGGCCGCACGCAGGGTGTAGCGGGCGAGCGAGGTGAGAGCCGCCGCCGGGGCGCCCTTGCCGCAGACGTCTCCGAGGAAGATCCCCCAGGTGCCGCTGCCGAGGGGGAACAGGTCGTAGAAGTCGCCGCCGACCTCGTCGGTGGAGGCGATGTGGTAGTGCGCGGCGACGTCCAGGCCGGGTACGGGCAGCAGGGCCGGCGGGAGCAGAGTGCTCTGGAGGGTGGCGGCGAGGCGCTGGAACCGTTCGCGTTCCCGGTCTGCTTCCTGGCGGGCGCGCAGCAGCTCGGTCTCGTAGGCGCGGCGGTCGCGGGCGTCGAAGAGTGTGGTGCGGATCAGGAGTGGCTGTCCGTCGGTGCCGTACTTGAGCACGGAGGTGACCAGGACGGGCAGGCGGCTGCCGTCGGCCGCCTTGAGTTCCAGGGCGATGCCGCTGATCTCGCCCTGCATCCGCAGCAGCGGCGCGAAGTGCGTCTCGTGGTACAGCCTGCCGCCGACCGTGAGCAGGTCGGAGAAGCGCTTGCGCCCCACCAGGTCCTCGCGGCGATGGCCCAGCCAGTCCAGCAGGGTCTTGTTGGCCTTGACGATCTGCCCGTCGAGGAGGGTGGACAGATAGCCGCACGGGGCGTTCTCGTACAGATCCTCGGCGCTGTCCTCCACCAGTGAGGAGAACGCCCGGTCGGTCGGGTCGCCCTGCGGTGGATCGATGTCTCTTCGGCCGGCGTCCGGGCCGGAGCGGCTCGTCACCGGGCATCCGTCGCCGCGAAGGAGGCGATGGCCCGTGCCGTCGCGTCCGGTGCGCTCAGCTGCGGGCAGTGCCCCGTGGCATCCAGGGTGACGAGCCGGCTGCCGGGGATCCGGTCGTGCACGTAGGCGCCGACCTCCGGCGGTGCGATCGCGTCGTGCGAGCACTGGACCACCAGCGTGGGCACGGTCACGCGGGCGAGGTCGGCGCGGTTGTCGGACAGGAACGTCGTACGGGCGAACACCCGCGCCATCACCGGATCCGTGCGACAGAAGCTGTTGGTCAGTTCTTCGCCGAGCTCGGGGCGGTCGGGGTTGCCCATGATGACCGGGGCCATCGCCGCCGACCAGCCGAGATAGTTGCTCTCCAGGGACTCCAGCAGCTCGTCGATGTCCTCCGCGCTGAAGCCGCCCCGGTAGTCGCCGTCGTCGATGTAGCGCGGCGAGGGGGTGAGCAGCACGAGCTTGTCGAACAGCTCGGGCTCCCGTGCCGCGGCCAGCACGCCGATCATGGCGCTGACCGAGTGCCCCACGAAGGTCACCGGTCCGAGGGCCGGCTCACGGCAGATGTCGAGCACGTCCTCCGCGTACCCGTCCAGCGTGGAGTAGCGCGCCTCGCTCCACGCCGACGGGTCCGACCTCCCGGCTCCCACATGATCGAACACGACGGTCCTGAAGGTGCGCTCCAGCTCCGGCGTCACCAGGCGCCACATGTTCTGATCGCAGCCGAATCCGTGCGCCAGCATCACCACCGGGCCGTCGGCCGGGCCCGTCACCACGATTCGGTTTCTGCTTCGCACGTCCACGTCGACCATCGTTTCACGATCGGTCACACGATGACCTCGGCACAGGGACGGCTCACCGCGGGGGGACCCGCACACGGCAAGGCCCGGGCCGGCTACAGGAGCCCGATCTCCTGGCAGGCAGCCTTGTATTTCGGGGTGCAGATGTCCTGGACGGTGTAGACGCCGTCCTTGACGACCGTGTCCTTTATGTTGTCCTTGGTCAGCGAGATGACCGGGACCAGCACCGAGGGGATGCCCTTGGTGGTCGGGCTGTCGACGTCCGCCTGAGCCATGGCGTCGAGGCCCATGCCCCGGGCCAGCAGAATGGCCATCTCGCCGGCGGCAGCGGCCTCCGGGGCGTACGGCTTGTAGACGCTCATGAACTGGTCGCCGGCGACGATGCGCTGCACGGCGGCGAGCTCGGCGTCCTGGCCGGTGACCGGCGGCAGCTTGGTGAGACCGGCGGCCTTCAGGGCGGTGATCACGCCGCCGGCCATGCCGTCGTTGGCGGAGTAGACGCCGACGATCTTGTCCTTGTCGAGCTCCGAGAGAGCCTCTTCCATGTTGGCGGCAGCGTTCTCGGGCTTCCAGTCCTTGGTGTCGTACTCCTTGCCGACCTCCACCTTGCTGTCCAGCTCGGCGTGCGCGCCCCTCTTGAAGAGGGCGGCGTTCGGGTCGGTGACGGCGCCGTTCATCATCACGATCTTGCCCGACTTGGCGTCGGAGCCCAGGGCCTCGAGCAGGGCCTTGCCCTGGACATGGCCGACCTCTTCGTTGTCGAAGGAGGTGTACGCGTCGATGGGACCCTCGGCGAGGCGGTCGAAGGCGACGACGGGGATGCCGGCGTCCTTGGCCTTCTCGATGCCGCCGGCGATGGACTTGGCATCGACCGCGTCCACGATCAGGACGTCGACGTTGTCCTTGATCATGGTTTCGATCTGCTGCGTCTGCAGGGCGGCGTCCTGTTTCGCGTTGGCGTACGCGACCCGGCCCTTGCCGTTCGTCAGCTGCTCGATCTTCTTCTCGATGACGGGCTTGTCGAACTTCTCGTAGCGAGCTGCCTCGTTCTCCGGAAGGAGCAGACCGACGGTGATGTCGTCGCTGGTTCTCACGCCCGAGTCCTCCTCACTGCCGCAGGCAGCGGAAGAGACGGCCATCCCGGCAACGGCGACAGCAACGGCGGCGCGACGCAAATGTGCGTTCATCTGTAGAAATCAACCTCCCTGACAGGCCGCTTCGTTGCGGCCCAAGTGGCTGGAAGTCAACTGCACAGTCACAAAAGCGTCAAGAAGTACAATACTAACGAGATGGCAACGGGCTTTTTTCGTTAGTCAAGTGAAGGCGCGCGTCAGGAGCGGAATGTCCGTCGGGGACACATGCCGACGACATTCAACCGCCGTTGGGGCGCCGGTACTTACGAAACCGATAATTCGCCTTCCGGATGGCCCGTCGGCGGAGCACTCCGGCCCGGTCGCTCACCCGTCAGCCGGTGAGCACCAGCACGATGGCCGTGACGATGGTGGCGACCGCCACGGACGTCATCACCGCCCACATCCCGGGAACCTGCCGCCTGCTCGTGTCCATTACGCCCGGATACCCGCATCGTCGGCGCCCATCCGCGTCCTCCCGGCCTCTGTCCGGACCGTATGCGCGGCGGGACGGTCGCAGGTGCGCTGGCCGACATCGGAACCGTTCACAGCAGGGTCAACGAGAACCGTCCCCCGACGGAACGGCGACCGTCCCCTCCGCAATCGGATCGTCACCTGGGGCGCATCGGCGGACCCCCGCGGTCCGAGCACATGCCCGAGGTGTCCAGCGCGGCAGAGGTGCCCCGGCCACGGCCCACGGTCACAATTGCGAGGTGAGCGGCACAGCGGAAGGCTCGGGCTACACCGGCCGGACCAGCGGTACCGGCCCCGGCAGCGCGCAGCTGCGGAACGTTCTCCGCACGGAGACCGGCAGCTCGGTGGTGCTCCTCGCCGCGGTCGTCGCGGCGCTGGTGTGGGCGAACGCCGGCCCGGCCTCGTACGAGAAGGTCTGGAGCACCCATCTGTACGTGGGGCTCGGCTCCCACGGCCTGTCGCTGGATCTGCACGAATGGATCAACAGCGGCCTGATGACGTTCTTCTTCCTCGTCGTCGGGCTGGAGGCGCGGCGCGAGTTCGACGTGGGCGAGCTGCGCGACCGGCGCTGGGTGATGCTGTCGCTCATCGCCGGCGTCAGCGCCATGATCATCCCGGTCGCGGTCTACATCGCGATCAACGCGGGGCACGACTCCGTGCACGGCTGGGGAACGGCCATGTCCACGGACACCGCCTTCGCCCTGGGAATTCTCGCGATCCTCGGCTCGCGCCTGCCGGGCGCTCTGCGTGCCTTCATCCTGTCGCTCGCCGTGGTCGACGATCTGCTAGCGCTGCTCGTGATCGCCGTGTTCTACAGCGACCGCATCCGGGTGGGCGCCCTGGCCGTGGCCGCCGGGGCGCTCGCCGTGATCGTCGTGCTGCGGCTGACGGGGGTCCGGCGCGGTGCGCCGTGCACGGTTCTGGCCGTCGTCGTATGGGTCGCCCTGCTCAAGGCGGGCGTCGATCCCGTGGTGACCGGCCTGGCGGTGGGCGCGCTGATCATCGCCTATCCGGCGGACCGGACCGACCTGGAACGCGCGAGCGGACTGTTCCGCAGCTTCCGTGAGCAGCCGACGCCGGAACTCGAGCGCTCGGCGCGGCGCGGTCTGGCGTCGGCGATCTCGCCGAACGAGCGTCTCGAGCAGATGATCCACCCGTGGAGCAGCTATGTGATCGTGCCCCTGTTCGCGCTGGCGAACGCCGGTATACCCCTGGGGGGACCGGAGCTGGCGAGGGCGTTCGGCTCACCCGTGACGCTCGGCATCCTGTGCGGGATGGTCGCCGGCAAGCTCGTGGGCGTCCTCGGTGCGACGGCTCTTGCCACCCGTCTCACCCGGCACCGGCTGCGCCCGACGGTGGGCTGGGGCGCGGTCGCGGCGGGCGGCAGCATCGCCGGAGCCGGTTTCACCGTGTCCCTGCTGATCGCGGCGCTGGCCTTCGACGGCGAAGAGCTCGACAACGCCAAGATCGGCATCCTCTCCACGCTCCTCGGAGCCTTCGCCGTCAGCTGGGCGGTCACCGCCGTGATCAGGCTGCTCCCCGCCCGCCGGCGCTCCCGGGCCCTGCTCGGGACCAGCGAGCCGCTGACGGATCTGGCCGTCCCCGTCGATCCGGAGCACGACAGGATCCGCGGGCCGCTGGAGGCGCCGGTGACCTTGGTCGAGTACGGCGACTTCGAGTGCCCGTACTGCGGGCAGGCGGAACCCGTCGTACGCGAGTTGCTCGCCGACTTCGGGGACGTCCGCTATGTCTGGCGGCATCTGCCGCTGACCGATGTGCACCCGCACGCCCAGTCGGCCGCCGAGGCCTCCGAGGCGGCGGCGGAGCAGGGTGCCTTCTGGGAGATGCACGATCTGCTCATGGCACGGCAAGACGCACTGCGGGTTCCGGATCTGCTGCGCTACGCCGATGAGCTGGGGCTGGACGCGGAGGCCTTCCGGCGTCATCTGCACCGCCGGCGCGGATCGGGGCGGGTCGCCGACGATGTGGAGTCCGCCGACCTCAGCGGGGTGACGGGCACGCCGACGTTCTTCGTCAACGGCCGCCGCCATCAGGGTGCGTACGACATCGACAGCCTGACGGCGGCGGTGGAGGTCGCCCGGCAGCGTACGGTGCTCGGCCCGGACGGGACGTGACGCTGTCCCGGCGGCCCGGTCCGGTGACCGGGCCGCCGGGCTCTTCAACTCATCAGGCCCGTCGTGTCGCCCGCGAGCTGTCCCGTGCGGGCGACGTCGGCATACCAGCGGGCGCTCGCCTTCGGAATGCGCTTTCCCGTCGCGTAGTCGACGTAGACCGCCCCGAAGCGCTTGCTGTAGCCGTACCCCCATTCGAAGTTGTCGAGCAGCGACCACAGGAAGTATCCGCGGACATCGACGCCCGCCTCGATGGCGCTGTGCACCGCGGCCAGATGCCCGCGGAGATAGGCGATCCGGTCGGGGTCCAGGACCTCGCCGCGAGGGTTGACGTAGTCGTCGAAGGCGGCGCCGTTCTCAGTGATCATGAGCGGGAGACCCCGGTGCTCGCTGCCGACCCGCAGCAGCAGTTCCCGCAGTCCGCCGGGGTCGACCGCCCAGCCCATGGCCGTGGTGGGGCCGGGCGGCAGGTGGAAGGCCACGTCGTCGGCCCCCGGCCAGGGGCTGTGCGCGCTGTTGCCGTGTCCGTCGGCGCGGTGGCTGCCGTCCGCGGCGCCGCCTGAGACGAGGGTCGGCGTGTAGTAGTTGACGCCCAGGAAGTCGAGCGGCTGGTGTATCCCGGCGCAGTCGCCCTCGCGCACGAAGGACCAGTCGGTGAGGCGCGCGGTGTCCCGGAGCAGGTCGGCCGGGTAGGCGCCCTGGAGCATGGGGCCGGTGAACACCCCGTTGGCCAGCGCCTCGATGCGGCGGGCGGCATCGGTGTCCTGCGGGCTGTCGGTGAGGGCGCGTACCTGATGGATGTTGAGCGTGACGGAGACGCGCGCGTCCGCGGGGAGTCGGCCGCGCAGTGCCTGAACGGCCAGTCCGTGGCCGAGGTTGAGGTGGTGGGCGGCGCGCAGGGCGGCGACGGGCTCGGTGCGTCCGGGGGCGTGCACGCCCGAGGCGTATCCGAGGAAAGCGCTGCACCAGGGCTCGTTGAGCGTCGTCCAGGTGCGCACCCGGTCACCCAGTGCTTCGGCGGCCAGGGCGGCGTACTCGGCGAAGCGCTCCGCGGTCGATCGCTCGGGCCATCCGCCGGCGTCCTCCACCTCCTGGGGCAGATCCCAGTGGTAGAGCGTGGCGACCGGCTCGATCCCGTGGTTCAGCAGTTCGTCGGCGAGCCGCCGGTAGAAGTCCAGCCCCTTCTGTACGGCGGGACCGCGGCCGGTGGGCTGGATACGGGGCCAGGCCAGGGAGAACCGGTACGCGTTGACACCGAGGTCGGCCATGATCGCGACGTCCTCGCGCCAGCGGTGGTAGTGATCGGTGGCGATGTCCCCGGTGTCACCGTTGCGGACCTTGCCCGGGGTCCGGGAGAACGTGTCCCAGATGGAGGGGGTGCGTCCGTCCACGGCGGCGGCGCCTTCGATCTGGTACGCGGCTGTCGCCGTGCCCCAGGTGAACTGCTGGGGGAAAGTGAGGGTGTCGCCGGTCCGGGCAGTGGGTGCGACACGTCGGGCAGCGGTAACCACAGGGGTCCTTCCGGGAGTTGTCAGCGGGTTCGTCGGGAGTGGTGCGGCGCGCTCAGCCCTTGACCGCGCCCTGCATGATGCCGCCGACGATCTGGCGGCCGAAGACGATGAACATCGCCAGCAGGGGCAGCGTGCCGAGGAGGGCGCCGGCCATGATGAGGGACTGGTCACGGACGTATCCCGCGCTGAGCTGGGTGAGGGCGACGGGCACCGTCGGGTTGCTCATGTCCAGCACGATGAACGGCCAGAAGAAGTCGTTCCAGGCGTGAACGAACGTGATCATGAAGAGCACCGCCATCGCGGGCCGGGCGACCGGCAGGACGATGCTCCAGAAGATGCGGAGCGAGTGCGCGCCGTCGACCCGGGCCGCTTCGACGAGTTCGTCCGGCAGCGCCTCGGCCAGGTACTGGCGCATGAAGAACACGCCGACGGCACTCACGAGGGTCGGGAAGATCACCGCGGGCAGCCGCTGCCCCCAGCCGAGCTCCGTCATCATCATGAACAGGGGCACGACGCCGAGTTGGGGCGGCACCATCATCGTCCCGATGACGAGGACGAGGAGGATGTTGCGCCCCTTGAAGCGCAGCTTGGCGAAGGCGAACCCGGCCAGGGTCGCGAACAGCACGGTCGACAGCGCGATGACGCCCGCCACGATGAAACTGTTCAGCATGGCCTTGCCGAGCGCCGCGTCCTGCCATGCCTTGCCGAGGTTCTCCAGGAGATGCGGCCCGGGCAGGAACGGTGGCGGGGTCTGCGTCACCCGGGTGTTGTCACTGGATGCGGCCACCATCGTCCAGTAGAGGGGAAACAGCGACACCAACGCGGCGACGGCGAGCAGGATGTAGGCGACGGGACCCGCGTGATGTTGCCGTCCCGCCTTCGGCGACAGCAGGCGCCGCCGTGCCACGCGAGGGGCGACGGGAAAGGGGCGGGGGCGTGCGTCGGGGTGGGCCCGGAGGCTCTGAGTGGTCATGGCTGGCTGCTCCTGGTCAGGACCTGCGGGATGCGATGCGCTTGGCGACGCGCTGAAGGACGAAGATGAGGATCAGCAGCAGGAACATCGCCCACGCGACGGTGGCCGCCCGTCCCATCTGGTAGTTCTTCCAGCCCTCCTCGTACAGGAGCAGTCCGAGGGTCTGGTACTGGTTGTCCGCTCCCCCGGTGATGCCGTTCGGCCCCTGGCCGAAGATCAGAGGCTCGCCGAACAGCTGGGTGGCGCCGATCGTGGACAGCACGATCGTGAACACGACGGTGGAGCGGATTCCGGGGACCGTCACGCTGAGGAACTGCTGCCAGCGCGACGCGCCGTCGATGGCGGCCGCCTCGTACCGCTCGCGCGGAACGGCCTGCATCGCCGCGAGATACAGCAGCGCGTTGTAGCCGGTCCAGCGCCAGATCACGATCGTGGAAACGGCCGTCTGCGCGGCCCACTTGTTGTTCTCCCAGTCGATGTTGTCGACGCCGACCAGGCTCAGCAGCCAGTTGATCATGCCGAAGTCGCGCTCGAAGAGCATGGTGAAGACCAGGGCGGCGGCACCCACCGAGGTCGCGTACGGCGTGAGGGCAGCGACCCGGAAGAACGTGGAGCCCCGCAGCCGGTAGTTGAGCAGATGCGCCAGCCCGAGGGCCATCAGGAGTTGGGGCACGGTGGAGATCACACCGATGGTGAAGGTGTTGGAGAGCGCGTTCCAGAAGCGCTCGTCCTCCCACAGCGTGACGTAGTTGTCGAACGCCACCCACTCCATGAGGCTCAGGGACGACAGCTCGACCCGGTGCAGGGAGATCCACCCCGTGTAGACGAGCGGATAGAAGCTGAAGGCCGCGAAGACGGCGAAGAAGGGGGCGATGAAGGCGTACGGCGCCCCGCGCAGGTCCATGCGGTGCAGCGACATGCGCCGGCGGGGCCGCCCGCGGTCGCCCCGCGCGGTCGGGGATTCGGCGCTGCCGGCCGAACTCCGGGCGGGTTCGTCGGCCGGTGCGGTCGGGGTGGAAGTGGCCACCGGAAGGCATCCTTACGTGGGACGGAGTGGGCCGGGCCCCGGCAAGCGCACAGTGGCGCGGTCACCGGGGCGGATGGGACATCAGCCGGCGGCCTTCTTGATGCGTGCGTCGGTGGTCTTCCACGCCTTGTCGGGGCTCTGGTTCTGCGCCTCGATGAGGGTCAGCCCCTGGGAGAAGATGTCCTTGATCGTGCCGTCCTTGCGGCCGAGGATCTGCTCGTCCGGGATCTGCTGGGCAGCGGCGCCGAAGATCGAGCCGATGGGTGCGCCGCTGAAGTACGCGGACGTCGCGTTCGCCACCTGAGGTGCGGCCAGCGCCTTCTGCGACGAGGGGAAGTTGCCGATCTTCTCGAAGACGTACGCCTGTTGCTCCGGAGCGGTCAGCCAGGCGACCAGCTTCTTCGCCTCCTCCCGCACCGGGCTCTTGTCCATCACGCCCAGGAACGAGCCGCCCCAGTTCGCTCCCTTCGGAGCCTTCGCGACGTCCCACTTGCCCTTGTTCTCCGGTCCGGCCTTCTCGCTGATGTGGCCGAGCATCCAGGCGGGGCACACCGTGGTGGCGAAGGTGCTGTTGGCCAGAGCGGGGTCCCAGCCGGGCTGGAACTGGCGCAGCTTCGCGGTCAGTCCCGATGTCGCCGCCTGCGACGCCAGTGCCCAGGCGTCGGTGACCACGGGGTTGTCCTGGTAGACGAGCTTTCCGTCCTTGTCGTAGAACTGCTGGGAGTTGCCGTAGATCATCGCGTTGAACAGCCCGCTCGAACTGTCCATGAAGGCGGCCTTGCCCCTCTTGGACCCTGCCTTGAACTGCTTGCCGGCCGCGACGTACTTCGACCAGTCGCCCTCCCACAGCTTGGCGACCTGCTCACGGTCGGTGGGCAGCCCCGCCTGCTGGAACAGGTCCTTGCGGTAGCAGACGGCCATCGGCCCGATGTCCGTGCCGAGTCCGATGACCTTGCCGTCCTTGGCGGTGACCTGGCTCAGCTTCCAGGGCAGGAAGTGATCGACGCCGGACACCGTCGACAGGTCGACGAACTTGGCGGCCTGGGTGTCGACGAGTTCCTTGGCCCGTCCGATCTCGATGCCCTGGATGTCCTTCAGGCCGCTGCCCGCTGCCAGATGCGTCTGGAGAGCGGTGTAGTACGTCTGCTCGTCACCGGCCACCTCGGCCTTGATGGTGACGTTCGGGTGCTCCTTCATGTACCGGTCGAGGAGGCCCGTCTCCTTGTAACCCATGACGCCGAACAGCCCCATGGTGATGGTGACCTTGCCGTCCTTGATCCCTCCGCCGGTCCCCCCGGCCTCACTGCCCCCGCACCCGGCAACGAGACCGAGCGCGGCCACAGCCGTCACCATGGCGACGACTCTTGTACGCACTGGCTTCTGAGCCCTGCTCATTTTCGCCCTCCCAGCGGCGGCACCGACGCACCGGAGCACAAGACTGTCGGTGCTGCCTGCGGCTCGATCATGAAGTGGGAACGTGCCCATTCGATATCAGGCGACGATGGGAACGTGCCCACTGGATTGCCGGAAGCCTGGCCGCCCCATGGCGGCTGTGTCAAGAACTTGAATCGACTTCATTGCCGACGGATGTCGGTGGCCATCGCTCACACGCACCGTGAGGGGCAGATCCTTCTGGCACAATGCGCTGGTGAACGGCGTGCCGATGCCGACCCGCAAGGAGGGGACATGGGGGAAAAGCGGCGGCCCACCATCAAAACCGTGGCGGTACGTGCCGGTGTCGGACGTACGACGGTTTCACGGGTCATCAACGGCTCGGCGCTCGTCAGCGACGAGGCCCGGGCGGCCGTGCTGGCTGCCATCGCCGAACTCGGCTACGTTCCCAACTCCGTTGCCCGCGGCCTGGTGACCAACCGGACCAATTCCATCGCGCTGGTGATCCCGGAATCGGAGAGCCGGCTGGGCGCGGAACCCTACTTCTCCGCCGTCATCCGCGGGGTGAGCACCGGGCTCGCGGACACCAGGACCCAGCTCCAGCTGGTGCTCGTGCGGGACAAGGGAGAGCGGGACCAGCTCACGGACTCGGTGGCCGAACGGCGGGTGGACGGCGTGCTCCTGGTGTCGGTGCACGAGCACGATCCGCTGCCCGGACTGCTGGAGGGCCTGGGGCTGCCGACCGTACTCGCGGGGCGTCGCTCGCCCGACGAGTCGCTGAGCCATGCCCACTCCGACAACCTGGGCGGGGCGGCGGCGGCCGTACGGCATCTCGCGGCCCGCGGCCGGAGGGCCGTCGCCACGATCACCGGCCCACTGGACATGGACGTCGGCCGCGCCCGTCTCCAGGGATGGCGTGACGCCCTGGAGGAAGCGGGTCTCGCCGCGGATCAACGGCTGGTGGAGACGGCGGACTTCACGGAGGAGGGCGGACAGAAGGCGATGCGTTCGCTTCTTGAACGCGCTCCCGAGCTCGACGCGGTGTTCGCGGCGTCGGACGTGATGGCGGCCGGGGCCATGCTGGAGCTGCACCGGCAGGGCCTGCGCATTCCGGAGCAGGTCGCGGTGGTGGGTTTCGACGACTCCCTGATCGCCCGTCACACGAATCCGCCTCTGACCAGCGTGAGCCAGCCCGTCGAGGAGATCGGGTCGACGATCGCGCGGATTCTGCTCGCCGAGATCGCGGACCCCGAGGCATCCCGGCAGCAGATCATGCTGCCCACGGAGCTGATCGTCCGCAGCTCGTCCTGAGCGCAGGGGGCGGATGCCCCTCGGGCTACCGTGGTGCGGCCCGTCGGCCTGGGCGGGGGCGCTGGTGTCTGCCGCCCGACCGGCATCGGCCGCGCCCGACCGGGATGCTGCTGACCGATGAGGTCCGCTGCCCGCCGTCCTGACCAGGGTGCTGCTGCCCGTGCCCGGCCATGAGCTGTCACAGGTCTGCCCAGCTCGCCCCACCTGCGCGCTGCCGCGGGCGCGAACGGACACCGTCGCTGCCCCGACTGACCGCTGACGCCGTGACGGAGCGCGAACGGACACCGTCGCGACCCCGGCTGACCGCTGACGCCCGGTCGTTCCGGTGGAGTTGAGCGCAGGGGAGCGTTTCCGCGCGATGCGCGACCTGCGGCAGGATGGGGGCCATGCCGACTGCGTCAGACAAGATCGAGCTGAGCGAACACGAGCTTCGTGAGATAGCGGGCTACGCCGCGGACTGTGCGCGCCGGGCGCTGTCGATCTTCGAGCAGCATGTTCCTGCTGACACGCGCCCTCGCGACGCCATCGGCGCAGCGGACGCTTTCGCCGGGGGCGGCCGGCGCACGGGCGCTCTGCGGCAGATCGCGTGGGCGGCGTTCAAAGCGGCACAGGAAGCGGACTCACCCGCTGCGGTCGACGCGGCACGAGCGGCGAGCCATGCGGCCGCCGCCGCGTACCTTCATCCCCTGGCCGACGCCCATCAGGTGAAACACATTCTCGGCGCGGCGGCGCATGCGGCACGAGCAGAAGAGCTGGCATCCGGAGAGGACCGTCGTCTCACTGCGGGAACCCTTGAATGGGCGCGTCATCACGCACCGGCAGCGGTCACCGCGGTACTCGGCCGTCTGCCCGCCGCACCTCCCGGAGGCGGGCGCGTGGGAGAGTTCATCCGCGATCTCGACGCCGCTCTCCGGGCCTGAGCGCGCGGTTTCACCGGTGGTCCTGACGGCTTCGAACCGCCGTCAGCTGCTGTGCGAGGCCTGGCCGGGGGCCGGCCCCCCGGAGCGGGTGCTCTGCCTGCCTTGCTTGAGCGGGTCGCAGGCCGTCGTCAGCCCTCCTGATCAGGCCCTTTGCCTGCACATGTGGGCCCGGGGGTATTCCTCTCGCCAGAATCGTTTGTCCTGGGGCCGGTGGGCTACTCGGCACGGCACGATGTCGCGAAAGGATCCCTCGTGGTTGCCGTCGCCCTCCTCATCCCACCGCTGCTGTTGTGCCTGCTCCTCGCCCTCGGCAGCTACGAAGAACACCTGCTCGGCACGGCAGAGGCTGATCGTCCGGAGGATCCCGAGCGGCACACGAATGTCCCGCCCACACCCCTCGCCGAACCCCGTGCGCGCACCACTGCCCTCGCTCGCCGCTCCCACCGGCGAGCCGCCTGACATCACCGCCGCCCGGTGGCTGTTCAGTGGGCAGTCGCCGCGATGACGGCCGCATGCGGCGACAGCGCGACCACCGAGTCGACCGTGAAGCCCGCCGCGCCCAGCAGCGCCTCGTACTCCTGACGCGTGCGGCCCTTCCCGCCCAGCACCGTCATCATCAGCACGTCGATCGTCTTGCCCGGATGCGGGTCGTTCCCCGGCGGGATCAGCGCGTTGACCACCACCAGCCGGGCGCCGTCGGTCATCGCACGACGGCAGGAGCGCAGAATCCGCAGGCTGTCCTCGTCCGGCCAGCTCGCCAGGACATGCTTGAGGAGATAGACATCGCCCCCTGAGGGCACCGAGTCGAAGAAGTCCCCGGCCACCGTGTGCCAGCGGCCGCCGAGTTCCGGTACGTCCAGCACATGGTCGGCCAGCACCGACGCCTGCTCGAACAGCACACCCTTCAGCTGCGGGTTGAGGGAGAGAATCGTGGCCAGCAGCCCACCGCGGCCCCCGCCCACGTCGACCACCACGCTCGCACCGGCGAGATCGCAGGCGCGGGCGACATCGTCGCTCAGGGCATTCGAGAAAGCGCCCATGCTGGAATTGAATGCCGCCGACAGCCGTGGGTCGGCCGCCAGGAAGTCGTAGAACGGGACCCCGAACAGATCCTCGAAGACGGTCCTCCCGGAGCGCACCGCCTCGTGCAGTCGGCCCGCCGGCCGCCAGAAGACGTCCTCGCCCCGCAGTTCCACGAAGTCCCGCAGCGAACCCTCGACATCGCTGCGCAGCCCCTGAGCGAGCGGCGTCAGATGGAAGCGTCCGTCGCCGTCTTCACGGAACACGCCTCTCGTCGCCAGGTAACGCAGCACCCGCCCCAGGGCGCCCGGATCGGCCTCCGCAGACCCGGCCAGCTCCGCGGGTGTACGCGGACCGTCCACCAGCAGGTCGGCGATGCGGAAGCGCGCCGCCGCCTGCAGCGCGGCGGAGTACACATAGCCCAGGGCCAGCTCCATCAGCTGACCGCTGTGGTCCTCCTCGGCGTGATCCACCGCATCCGGAACGCTCGCGGCCTCAGCACGACCAACCGTCATCGCGACAAACCCCCTGGGGCGCAGCCCGTACCCGGGCGCCGGGCTGCCCGGCCGGGCAGCACCTCCACCCTCCGGGCGTCGCATCGCACGGCGCTCGAGAACCGGACGAGCACGACCCGCAGGAGGGGGCCCTTCCGCGGTCAACTGCCCCTGATTACCCGTGCGTTCGGCACATGCGGAACGTGACACCGGAGACTGTCGGCGTTTCCCCCGTGCATGACAACGTCGGTCCCGTCACCGACCGAGGGAGTGCGCGTGAACAAGGGGTACGCCGTCTTCTGCGATGCGGACCGGCACTTCTACGACGCGCCGCACCGACTGTCAGTCACCGACGGCGCCGGCCAGGGCTCGCTGTACGAGGCGGCCGACCGGCCGGCCCCGGCCGGCTGGCAGCGGCACCGGTCCGGCGACTGGCTCGCCTTCCGGCCGGCCGACGCCCAACTGCCCTCACAGGGCTGGAAGATCCATGTCTCGGCCTGCCTGGACAACGCGGAGTCGGTCCTCGAACGCGTGTGGAGGTACTGCGTCGACCGGGGCATCGCCTTCAAGTTCGTGCCGAGCCGGTATCTGCTGCACACGCGCAACGCCAAGTACGCGGACCGTGCCGGCAGCGGCAAGTTCATCACCGTCTATCCGGCCGGTGACGCGCAGTGCGGGACTATCGCGGAGGACCTGGCCGGGCTGCTCGAGGGCGAGCCGGGGCCGTACATCCTCAGCGATCTGCGGTGGGGCGAAGGGCCGGTGCACCTGCGGTACGGGAGCTTCACCCGGCGGGACTGCTACGACGAACAGGGCGTGCTGCGTCCCGCCGTGGAGAACGCGGAGGGCGAGCTGGTGCCCGATCTGCGCGGGCCCGTGTTCCGTGTCCCCGCGTGGGTCACACCGCCCGCCTTCCTCCGGCCCCATCTCGACGCCCGCGCCGCGGTCAGGGTCGATGCCATGCCCTACACGGTCGAGAACGCGCTGCATTTCTCCAACGGCGGCGGGGTGTACGTCGCCCAGGACAACCGGACCGGTGAGAAGGTCGTGCTGAAGGAGGCCCGCCCACATGCCGGGCTCGCCGCCGACGGTGCCGACGCCGTGGCCCGTCTCCATCGTGAACGGGCCGCTCTGGAACGGCTGTCGGGCCTCCCGTGCACGCCCGAGGTGCGTGATGCCTTCGTCCTCGGGGACCATCACTTCCTGGTCCTGGAGTACATCGAGGGCAAGCCGCTCAACTCGTTCTTCGCCCGTCGGCATCCGCTGATCGAGGCCGATCCCGGTCCGGAGCGGCTGGCGGAGTACACGGAATGGGCGCTGCGGGTCCACCGGCTGGTGGAGCAGGCTCTGGCGGAGGTGCACTCCCGCGGCGTGGTCTTCAACGACCTGCACCTGTTCAACATCATGGTGTCGGAGGACGAGTCGTCCGTGGTCCTGCTGGACTTCGAGGCCGCGCACCACATCGACGAGGGCGGCCGTCAGACGGTGGCGAACCCGGCGTTCGTGGCCCCGGCCGGCCGGCGCGGATTCGAGGTGGACCTCTACGCCCTGGCGTGTCTGCGGCTCGCGCTGTTCATTCCGCTGACCAGTCTGTTCGCGGTGGACCGGGCCAAGGCCTGCCATCTGGCAGAGGTGATCGCGGATCAGTTCCCGGTGGAGCGTTCCCTGTTGGACGAGGCGGTTGCCGAGATCCTGCGCGCCCCGGCCGCGTCCACCGCACCGGGCCTGTCACCGGCGGCGCCCGGCTATCTGCCGGTCTCTCCGGGGGACTGGCCGCGCAGCCGGGACTCGATGGTGCGCGCCGTCCTCGCGTCTGCCACCCCCTCGCGGGAGGATCGCTTCTTCCCCGGTGACATCGCGCAGTTCGCCACCCCCGGCGGTGGGCTGTCCTTCGGTTACGGAACGGCCGGCGTGCTGTACGCCTTGAGCGAGGCCGGGGCCGATCCCTGCCCCGAGGCCGAGGAGTGGCTGCTGCGGGGGACCAAGGAACCACTGCCGGGGACTCCGCTCGGGTTCTACGACGGCCTGTCCGGTCTCGCCTGGACCCTGCAGCGCCTCGGTCATCGCGAACGCGCCCTGGACATCGCCGAGCTGGTGCTCGACCAGCCGTGGGAGCACCTCGCCCCCGAACTGCACAGCGGCATCGCGGGCCTCGGGCTCGCCTTTGACGCTCTGGCCGCCGACAGCGGCGAAACGGCCCTGCGCACAGCGGCGTTGCGGTGCGCGGAACTGGTCGCGCACCGGGCTTCGGAGGGAACGACGCCCGGCAGCAGCCCGGGTGGCTCGGGTGAACAGGGACGCGCCGGACTGCTGCACGGCGCCGCGGGCACCGCGCTTCTCTTCCTGCGGCTCCACGAACGCACCGGTGACACCGCGCTGCTCGATCTCGCCCAAGCGGCGCTGCGCCGCGACCTGGCCCGCTGTGTTCAGGGCGCGGGCGGGACCCTCCAGGTCGACGAGGGCTGGCGCACCATGCCGTACCTCGGCGCGGGCAGCGTGGGCATCGGCATGGTGCTGGACGACTTCCTGGCCCACCGCGACGATGCCGCGTTCGCGCAGGCACGCGGCGAGATCGTACAAGCCGCACAGGCCACGTTCTACGCCCAGCCGGGGCTCTTCCGCGGCGCCGCCGGGATGGTCCTGTACCTGAGCCGGACGACCGCGGGCGGACCCGGTACCGCTGCTGCCGACGTCCGGCGGCAGATCGACGTCCTGGCCTGGCACGCCCTGGCCCACCGCGGCCATCTGGCCTTCCCCGGCGAGCAGATGATGCGGCTCTCCATGGACCTTTCCACCGGTACGGCAGGTTGCCTGCTGGCCCTCGCGGCCGCTCACGGCGACCACTCCGCCCACCTGCCGTTCCTCCCGCCGCTCCGGCGGCCCCAGAGCCGGCCCGATCCCGGGCCGTTACCGAGCACCACCCGCACTGATCCGAGAGGAAACACAAAATGAACCTTCTCGACCTGCAGTCGATGGAGACCCCGAAGGAAGAGGCGATGGGCGACGTCGAGACCGGCGGCGGAAGCCGTGCCAGCCTGCTGCTCTGCGGGGACAGCAGCCTCAGCGTCACGACCTGTAACTAGGTCTCCCGGCTCTCCGTCGGCGGCCCCGCGCCGCCGACGGAGAGCGCTCCGTTCGGTCACCACAGGAGGAGCACCCCGGACATGGCCGTCAAGCGCCCGCCGTCGGACGACAGCAACGGGAGAGCGCGCTCCGGGCCCGCCGACCGCGAACTCCTGCGTGTCACCCGGCACAGCGCGGCCTCGACCGCTGCCGTACTTCTCCTGTCCCTTGCCGCGGCCGCCACGGCGGTCGCCCTGCCTGCCGTCGTCGGTCACACGCTGGACCGTCTCCTGCAACGACGCGACGACGCGGGCTCCTGGCTCGTCCTGAGCGCCGCGCTGCTGACCGCCGAGGTGGTCCTGGACGCGGTCGTGGCCTTGCTGACGGGAACGACCAACGCCCGCTCGACCGCCTGGCTGCGTACGCGCGCGCTCGGCGGTCTTCTGGCGACATCGCCCAACCGTGCCTCGCGCCACTCCCCCGGCGACGTCGCCACCCGCCTGTCGGTCAACGCGACCGAGGGCGGCAACGTGCCGGCGGCGGGAGCCGCCCTGGCGGCCTCCGTCCTGGCGCCGGCCGCGGCGCTGGTGGCCCTGGCGGTCATCGACGTGTGGATCGCCGCGGTCTTCGTCGCCGGGCTTCCGCTTCTGCTGCTCGTCCTGCGCGCCTTCGCCCGCAGTTCGTCGGAGAGCGTCGGCCGCTACCAGCAGGTCCAGTCGGACATCGCGTCCCGCCTTCTGGAAGCCCTGGGCGGCGCACGCACCATCGCCGCCGCCGGCACCGAGCAGCGCGAACGGGCCCGCATCCTCGCGCCGCTGGCCGAACTGAACCGTGAGGGACGGCGCATGTGGAAGGTCCACGGCCGGGCCGTGGCGAGCAGCGGTGTCCTCATGCCTCTGCTGACGACCGGAGTGCTTGCGGTGGGCGGTGTGCGGCTCGCGGCCGGGTCCATCAGCGTCGGCGAGTTGCTGGCCGCGTCCCGGTACGCCGCCCTTGCCGCAGGTGTGGGCGCTGTCGCCGCCCTGCTCGGCACCGTCGTCCGCGGCCGGGCCGCCGCCGGGCGCACCGCGGAGCTGCAGCACCTGCCCTGCATCGCGCAGGGGGACACGACGCTGCCTGCGGACGGGCCCGGCACCCTGGAACTGCGCGGCGTCGATGTCGTCCGGGACGGCAGACGTGTGCTGAGCGAGGTGAACCTGCTGCTGCCCGGCGGCACTTCCGCGGCTGTCGTCGGACACTCCGGGGCGGGCAAGTCCACGCTGGCCGCCGTCGCCGGCCGCCTGACGACGCCGGACCGCGGCGATGTGCTGCTCGACGGCGTACCGCTCGAGTCCCTGGCGCCCGGCCCGTTGCGACGGGAGATCACCTACGCCTTCGAACGGCCCGTGTTCCTGGGCGGGACCGTCGCCGAGGCCATCGCTTCGGGCGAGGGCGTCTCCGCGTCCGGGATCCGGTCCGCGGCGCGGGCCGCGGGGGCCGACGGCTTCGTGGAGCTGCTGCCCCAGGCGTACGAGACACCCGTCGCCACGGCACCCCTGTCGGGGGGTGAGCTTCAACGCCTCGGTCTGGCACGCGCCTTCGCGCGCGCCGGACGGCTGCTGATCCTCGACGACGCGACGTCCAGTCTGGACACCGCCACGGAACGGCAGGTGGACCGCGCACTCGCCCACGAGGTCCGGCCCGGCACACGGCTGACGGTCGCCCATCGGCTGTCCTCGGCGAGCCGGGCGGACCTGGTGATCTGGCTCGACGACGGGCGGGTGCGGGCCGTGGGCCGGCATCAGGAGCTGTGGGAGGACCCGGCGTACCGTTCGGTGTTCGCCGTGCCGGCCCCGGCCGGGGAACGGGTCGCCCGGTGAGGGCCCCGGACGTCGCGTCTGCCGGCCGGGCCTGGGCGGCGCCCGGCGCGCTGCGTCGTGTGACGCCGTCGGCGCGCCGGTTCCTGTCCCGGCGCCGGGGCGTACTGGTCAAGCTGGCAGGGCTGTCGCTCGTCGAGTCCGTTCAGACGTTCCTCGGCGGATACTGCGTGGCCCGCGCGCTGGACAGCGGCTTCCTGGCCGGTGACACGACGGCGGGGCTGCTGTGGCTGGCCGTGGCCGCCGCGGCCGTTCTGGTCGCCGCACCCGTGATCCGCGGCGCGTTCGCCCAACTGTCCCATCTGGTCGAGCCCTTGAGGGACATCCTGGTCACGCGGACCGTGACGCGCTCCCTCCGCGGGGCGGTGACCGGGTCGGCGCCGGCGGACGGTACGGCCGTCTCCCGGCTGGCCCACCAGACCGAGATCGCCCGGGACAGCTTCGCCGGACTGGTGCTCACGGTACGGTCGTTCGTCTTCACCGCGGCGGGAGCCCTGGCCGGACTGTTCTCGCTCGCACCGCAGTTCCTCCTCGTCGTCCTCCCGCCGCTGGTGCTCGGGCTTGTGCTGTTCACGGCCACGCTCTGGCCGATGGCGGCGGCCCAGAGCCGCTATCTGAACGCCGACGAAGCCCTCACCCATCACAGCGGCAACGTCCGGGCAGCCCTGCGGGACATCGTCGCGTGCGGGACACAGGCCTCCGCGGCGGACGAGGCGGAACGGCTGATCGCGGATGCCGAGCAGGCCACGCGTACGCTCGCACGCTGGGCCGCGGTCCGCACGATCGCCCTCGGGATCGCCGGTCAACTGCCCGTGGTCCTGCTGCTGGTCGCCACGCCCTGGCTGCTGCGTCAGCAGGTGACCGCCGGCGCTCTGACAGGTGCGCTGACGTATCTCGTCCAGGCGTTGCTGCCTGCTCTGCACACGCTGATGACCGCGCTGGGTGCGGCGGGGACACGGCTGGTCGTCGTGCTCGACCGGTTCACGGGCGACCCGGCGGACGCACCAGCTCCGCTTCCCGCGCCCCCGGACCGTACGCCGACCGTACGGCACAGTGGTGCGCCGGCCGTGGCCGTCCAGTCGGTGCGCGTGGCCTACGGGCCCGGTGCCCGGCCCGTTCTGGACGGGCTCGATCTGGTCGTCGCCGAAGGCGAGCACCTCGCGGTCGTCGGGCCGAGCGGCATCGGCAAGTCCACCCTGGCCAACGTACTTGCGGGGATGCTGACACCGGACCGCGGCACGGTCCGCCTCGACGGCGCTCCCCTCGCGGGCCGGCCCGTCTCCGGCCTGACGTCCCTGCGGGTGCTGATACCCCAGGAGGCGTACGTCTTCACCGGTACCGTTCGCGACAATCTGCGCGAGTACCGCCCCGACGCGTCGACGGCCGACATCGGGACGGCCGTCGACGCGCTGGGACTGGACCCCCTCATCCGCCGGCTCGGCGGGCTGGACGCGGTGGTGACCCCCACCGCCCTGTCACAGGGAGAGCGTCAACTCCTCTCCCTGGGGCGTGCCCACCTCTCCCCCGCGCCGCTGCTCCTGCTGGACGAGGCGACCTGCCATCTGGACCCGGCAGCCGAGGCCCGGGCCGAACAGGCTCTGGCCCGGCGCCCGGGAACCCTGGTCGTGGTGGCCCACCGGCTGTCGTCGGCGCTGCGGGCGGACCGGGTCCTCGTGCTCGACGGGACCCGCGCCTCGTACGGAACGCACCGGGAACTGCTGGGGAGTTGTGCCCTCTACCGCGATCTCGTGGGGCACTGGCACGAGCGGTGACCACCCGTCACGGCGCGGTCAGGTCCAGCCCGCTCCCTGGGCGATGCGGATGGCGTCGACCCGGTTGCGTGCTCCCACCTTGCGGATGACGCTGGCCATGTAGTTGCGGATGGTGCCCTTCGACAGATGCAGGTCGCGGGCGACCTCGGCGATCGAGGCTCCTTCGGCGGCCAGCGACAGCACGCTCAGTTCACGCTTCGTCAAAGGCATCTCCGCGGCCTGGAGAAAGCCGAAAGCGAGCGATTCGTCGACGAATCGCTCGCCCTTGGCGACGGTGTGAATGGCCTCGAGTAATCGGCACGGCGTGCCGTCCTTGTCGACATAGCCCAGCGCCCCGGCGTCGAACGCCTTGCGCAGCACCCCGGGCTTCCGCGCGGTGACCAGAACCACCAGGGCGGCCATATCGTCCTGGAGGGGCTCCGCCTCCCCGTTCTCCCGGAACGCCGGCTCCAGGCTCGCGGCGTCGGCGACACAGACATCCGCCCCCAGCGGCTCCCGTCTTCCCTGACGACAGGACGTGGACGACACATCGAGCGCGTCGTCGGTCCTCAGCAGTTCCACCAGAGCCGATCTGAGCAGCCTCTCGTCGTGCGCAACGGTGACCTTGATCATTCCCACCCCTTCACCTGACCATCCGTCGGCAGCCGGCCTGTCCCTCGCGGGCTCGGCTGTCGCTACGCACTCCCGAGTGCCCAGCACAGGGCGGAAGGAACAGGCGCACGGGAGCGCGGGCGGGGGGATCAGGGGGCGCACTTTCTCAGTCGCGGTACACCCGCAGCGAACTGACCTCGTACGACATGGCTGTCGCGGTCTCCTCGGGCGGGGGGTGGTATGCGCCGGCGCACACCGAAAGATTGACGATGAGATAGGCATGCCAGCGTCGTCCCACCCCGCTGCCGTCGGCGAACGCCCGGTTGCCGTTGACCCACCAGACGACGTTCCGGGCTCCGAGCTCGACCTTGATGTCGAACCAGTCGCCCGGCGCGATCGAGGGATGGCGGTAGTAACGTCCCCTGCTCCGCACCCGGTTCGAGAGCTCCAGCAGGTCGGGGTTGTCCGGGTGGTACTCGAAGACGTCGACCTCGTTGCCGCCTTCGCGCCAGGTCCAGATCGCGGGCCACGCGCCCTGTTCCACGGGAAGGCGTACGCGCGCCTCCAGCACATCGCCCGCGCGGACCAGGAAGCCCTCGTCGCTCCCCTCCGTGGTGAGCAGTCCGGCGCTCCAGGTTCCCTCCGGGCGCAGCGTCGCGCGGAAGACGCCGCTGCGGCTGTAGGAGGGGTCGGACACCAGGTGGTCGAGCTTGTTGTCGTCCGGGTTGGTGGGTCCGCCGTCCGGATAGGCCCAGGAACGGCCCGCGACCCATTGGGTGGTGGAGGTGAAGTCGGCGGTGAACACCGGATCGTTCCGGCGTTGCGGTGGAATTCCGGTGGTGTTCTCTGCCGTCAGTTTTCTTCTGACCTGCCGGTACAGCGCGCGGACCTGGTCGATCACGGGGCGTCTCCCTCCGGGGCCGGTGCGGCTGATCCCACGGTAGGACCCGTTGTCGGGCAGAGGACGCCAAACCGGTCCAAACTCCTCCGTCCGAGTGCCCTCGGGCGACGGCCTCAGCCCACGGCGCCGATGGTGTCCGCGAGTCTGCGGCGGGCCGCGCGGGCGGCGGGGAGAACGGACAACGCGACGGCGCCCAGGACGGCGGCTGCCGCCATCAGCAGGAGATGCAGCAGCGAGGGTGACTGGGCGACCCCGGCGCCGATTCCGCTGGAGCGCCCCTCGGAGTCGATCAGCCAGTTCGCCAGCGGGACCCCGAGCACCGCGCCTGTCACCGCGGCGAACAGGGCGGTGCAGCCGACGGCCGTGACCGTGACCGCGGTGATCTGTCCCGGGGAGAAGCCGATCGCCTTGAGGGCCAGCAGGTCCCGCTCCCCCGCCCGGACGCTGCCGCCGATCGCCGTCGACAGCTCGATGAGACCGATCAGGGCCAGCACCGCGACGAGTCCGACCACGACGCCCACCATCGCGGAGAGCCGGTCGCCCGGGCCGGTGACCTCGTGGATGTCGAGGCGCCCCTGCGAGGCGTCCGAGAGGGCCGTGCGGACCTCGCCGGGGTCGGCGCCGGGACTCAGCCGGATCTGGTAGAGCGTGGGGAGCAGCCCCGGGTCGTTCTCCCGGAGCGTGTCGAGCGAGGTGGAGATGACCCGGCCGCTGTTCTCCGGCTCGATGCTGCGGCCGACGATGTGCAGGATCTGCGGGTGCTCGCCGACCGTCATCCGTACCCAGTCCCCGACGTTCACGTCGAGCAGGTCCAGCAGCCCCTGCCCCGCCACCGCCTCGTCGGGCCCGTTCGCCGCGCGGCCCTCGGCGACGGAGAACGGGTAGGGCTCCGCACGGGTGCCGAGCCCACGCAGCGCGATGGTGCCCGTCTGTCCGGGCACCAGTGCCGCGACCTCCACGCCGGGGTGAGCGGCCACGACCTGGTCGTTGCCCTCGAGTACGGAGCGTGCCTCGCTGTCGGTGAGGCCCTGCTCGGCACGCGCGGTGAGGGCGGCGGCGAGGCCCATCTCTTCGGGCTTGCTGTCGAAGCGGCCGACGGTGGTCCAGGCGCTCAGGGCCACCGTGATCAGGAGCAGGGGCAGCGCCAGCCGGACGACGGTCGAGGGTGTGCGGTGGCCGCGCACGAGCGCCCGGTGCCAGCCGAGCACCAGGGCCGGCGGCACGCCGAGCCCGAGTGCTCTTCTGGCCGGTCCGGAGAGCCGGCCCGAGGGAACCGCGGCGGGTGGCAGCACCGGGACCGGCGGGACTCGTCCCGCGCGCCAGGCGGCGAGACAGGTGGCGGCGCCGATGAACAGGACGGCACCGATCGGCACGGCGAGAAGGCTCGCGGGGTGGCCGGGCAGCCCCTGCCAGACGTCGACCGCCTCCCCCAGCCTGCCGGGGATACGGCTGCCGAGGGTCTGCGTCAGCACGGTCGCGAGGACGGCACCCAGCAGGGCGAAGGCCAGGTGCTGGACGAGGAAGACCCGGGTGACCTGGCCCGGGGTGAATCCGATCGCCTTCAGGACGGAGATGTCCCTCAGGTGGCCTCTGACACGGGTGCTGATGGCGCCGAAGACGGCGAGCGCGGCGGCGAGCAGCGCGCCGAGCCCGAAGAGGCCGAGCACCTGGCCGAGCAGCCGGGTGTCGCCCTGTGCCTCGCCGCGTGCCTGCTGCCAGCTGGACACATCGGTGACATTGCTGGCGCCCAGCTCGGTGACGGCGCGCTGGACCACGTAGCCGGTGTCGTCCGGGTCGGTCAGCAGCAGCCCGGTGACCTGCCCCGATCGGCTTCCCACACCCGCCGTGGCGGACGGCAGCGCCCACACGGTGCCGGCGCGTTCGCCCTGCCGGTAGCGGGGTTCCGGGCTGTCCGCGACGCCGAGGACGGTCAGGCTGCGTCCGCTGCCGGGCAGCGAGAGGACGTCCCCCGGCTCGGCCCACAGGGAGCGGGCGAGGCTGCTCTCCAGGACCACGCCGTTGGGGCTGGCGGAGGTGAGCCAGCGGCCCGAGGTGACCAGCGGCCGTCCGGTTGCGGGCGGTTCCTCGCCCGCACCGCGCAGTTCCACGGCGGCCCGGGCGCCGCGCGACTCCACGGTGGCGGAGGCGGTGCGGTACGGGCCGGACAGGGCTTCGACGTCGTCCAGGGCCGCCAGCCGGCCGGGGTCCGCGGACTGCGCGGTGTGGATCCAGACATGCGCCCCGTGGGACTGGGTGAAGATCCGCTGCCAGGGGTTGGTGGCGTAGCCGAAGAGCGCGGCGGCCAGCAGCAGTGCCGTGACGATGCCGGCGGTGGCGGAGACGATGAACAGCGCCTCGCCGCGGTGGGTGCGCAGATCGGCGTGCGCCCAGCGGAGGGTGGCCCGCACGGCTCAGTCCTTCAGCTCGAGGACACCGGACAGGCCGGTGCCGCGGGCGGGCGTGCCGCCCAGTTCGGCGTCGTCGGCTATCCGGCCGTCGAAGAAGCTGATCACCCGGTCCGCGGTACTGGCCAGCCGCGCGTCGTGGGTGACCAGCACGATGGTCTGACCACGCTGGTGGAAGCGGGACAGCAGCCGCATCACTTCGCGGGTGCCCTTGCTGTCCAGGCTGCCGGTGGGTTCGTCGGCGAGGAGCAGGCGCGGCTGGTTGACGAGCGCCCTGGCCAGCGCCACCCGCTGCTGCTCGCCGCCGGACAGCTCGCCCGGCATGCTGCGCGCCTTGCCCTCGAGACCGAGCTCCGCCAGCAGCGTCTTCCGCTCGTCGCGGGCCTGCTTCGAGGAGGTGCCCGCCAGCAGTGCGGGCAGTTCGATGTTGTCGGCGACGGTCAGATTCGAGACAAGGTTGAAGAACTGGAAGACGATGCCGATGCTGCGCCGCCGCTGCACGGCCCAGCGCGCCTCGCTGTAGGCGTCGGTGCACTCTCCGTCGAGCCAGATGCTGCCGCTGTCGGGCCGCTGCAGTCCGCCGAGCAGATGGAGCAGGGTGGACTTGCCGGCGCCCGAGGGTCCGCTGACGGCGACGAATTCTCCGCGCCGTACGGTCAGGTCCACCCCGCGTACGGCATGGGCGGGCGCGCCCTCGCCCTGGTGGGTCTTGACCAGACCTTCGGCCCGCAGGGCCTCGGCGGTGGGGGCGGGGTCGGCTGACCGGGTCATTCCAGCCCCTCCAGCTCCTCCTGGCACCGCTCCAGCCAGTCGAGGTCGGCCTGGAGATGCAGCATGGCTCCCTCGATCAGCAGTTGCGCGATGCGATTGTCACGGTTCTCGGTCGTCGACAGCTTCGAGAGATTGCGCATGGTGCTCAGATACTCGCGTCGCTGCTTGTTGATCAGGGCGATCTGGTCGGCCAGGCCGGTGTGCGGGGCGAGAGCGAGTTTCATGAAGAAGTCGTCCCGGACCCGAGCCTCGTCCGCCGTCTCCTCGAACCAGGCGCGCAGCGCCTCCGTCCCGGCATCGGTCAGACGGTAGATCTTCTTGTTGGGCCGGTTCGACTGGGCGACTTCCTCGCCCTCGATCAGACCCGATTTCTCCAGTCGGCCGAGCGTCACATAGATCTGGCCGACGTTGGGCTGAGGGTACGCGGCACCCAGCAGTTGCTCAAGGTCCTGCTTCAGTTCGTACCCATGGGCCGGGCCCCGGGAGAGAAGAGCCAGGAGGGGCAGGCGCACGCGCGCTCCCTCCTCCCTGGTGGTCGGCCCACTCGTCGAGAGAGGTCTCCGCCGTCGCTCGGAATGTGGCCCGGATCGCTCTCGTAAACTGATACGGGCCCTAGTATCGCCCATGCCTAACGGGTATACATGCCCGTGACCCCGGACGACGATGCCTGGAGCCCCGTGCACAGGGAGGAACCTATGCGGTGGATACGCGCCGCCGGTAGGGGTCTCTTGATCGCGGCGGTGGTTCTGACCGGTTATGTAGCGTCCGGAACGCAGGACGACAGGACCGTCGTGGGGTCGAGGGACGGCGACCGCGGCCCGATGACCCTTGCCACGGCCGGTGACCTCACCGGCTATCTCGAGCCGCTGCTCGAGGGCTGGAACCGCGAACATCCCGGGGAGAAGGTCACTCTCGTCGAGCTGCCGGACTCCGCGGACGAGACCCGCGCGCAGATGATCACCGAGCTGCGCTCGGGCGCGGGCCGCTTCGACGTTCTGAACATCGATGTGGCCTGGACGTCGGAGTTCGCCGCCGCGGGGTGGATCGCGCCGCTGGAGCGCGACCGGTTCCCGCTGAACAGCTTCCTGCCGCCGGTCGTCGACACCGCGACCTATGCCGGCGAGCTCTACGCCGTCCCGTACGTGACCAATGCCGGGATGCTCTACTACCGCAAGGATCTCCTCGACCGTGAGGGCGAGCGCCCGCCGCGCACCTGGGCGGAGCTGGAACGCCAGGCGAGGACGATCGCGCCGAGGTACGGCGTCGGCGGTTACGCGGGCCAGTTCCTGCCGTACGAGGGCCTGACCGTCAACGCGGCGGAGATGGTCTATTCGGCGGGCGGCTCGATCCTCGGCAACGAGGGCGAGCGGGTGACCGTGGACTCGGCCGCGGCCCGTACCGGCATCGGGCTCCTCTCGCGAGGGGTGCGCGACGGCTGGATCCCCCGGGAAGCGCTGACGTACAAGGAGGAGGAGTCCCGGCAGGCGTTCCAGGACGGCCGGCTGCTCTTCCTCCGCAACTGGCCGTACGCCTACGTCGGCGCCGCGGGCAAGGACTCCAGGGTCGCCGGGAGGTTCGGCGCGGTACCGCTGCCGGGCAGCGACGGGTCCGGGACGAGCGTCCTCGGCGGCTCCAACCTCGCCGTGGGCGCCCATGCCCGGCATCCCGCGTCGGCCAACGATCTGATCGCCTACCTGACCAGCGATCCGGTGCAGCGCAAGGTGCTCACCGAGGGCGCTCTGCCGCCGGTGCGGGCGTCGCTCTACCAGGATCCCGCGCTCGTCCGGCAGTTCCCCTATCTGCCGGCGCTGCGCGCGAGCGTGCTGTCGGCCGCGCCACGGCCCAAGAGCCCGCGGTACGAGCAGGTGAGCCTGGCGGTGCAGGCCGTGGTGCACGACGCGATGGCGCAGCACCAGGAGCCGGAGGCGGCCGTGCGACGGCTGGCCGACGAGTTGGCGGCCATCGCGCGTCGAGGCTGAAGCCTCTCTCGTTGATCCTAGTTACATGTTAGGTATCACCTGTCGCGCTCCGATGTCACCCCCGGAGCCGCAATTCTGGACATAACCCTCAACTTGCAGGGCATTTCCGCCAGACCGTTGACACCTTCTCGACACTGCTACTTAACATGCATGCATAACCGCAGCCCATCTGCTGCGAATGCCCTTCACGCAGAAACAAGGTCAACGGGTGAAGCTCTCAGCCCCGGTCGTCGACGGCCCCTCGCACCCCGCAGCGCAGCCCTGGTGGCGTGACGCGGTGATCTACCAGGTCTATGTGCGCAGCTTCCTGGACAGCACCGGGGACGGCATCGGCGATCTGGCCGGCGTCCGCGCCGGACTGCCGTACCTCAAGAAGCTCGGCGTCGACGGCATCTGGCTCAGCCCGTTCTACCCCTCACCGCAGCACGACCACGGTTACGACGTGGCCGACTACTGCGACGTCGACCCCGTCTTCGGCGACCTCGCCGAGTTCGGTCTGCTGGTCCGCGACGCACAGCGGCTCGGCGTGAAGATCCTGCTCGACATCGTCCCCAACCACTGCTCCAGCGAGCACCCCTGGTTCCAGGAGGCGCTCGCCGCCGCCCCCGGAAGCGCGGCACGCGCCCGGTTCCACTTCGCCGACGGCCGGGGTCCGGACGGCGAGGAGCCGCCCAACAACTGGCACGCGATGTTCGGCGGGCCCGCCTGGACGCGGGTCGTCGAGGCGGACGGCACGCCCGGCCAGTGGTACCTGCACATGTTCACGCCCGAGCAGCCCGATCTGAACTGGCGCAACACCGAGGTCGGCGACCACTTCGACCACGCCCTGCGCTTCTGGCTCGACCGCGGCGTGGACGGATTCCGGATCGATGTGGCGGCAGGTCTCTTCAAGCACCCCGACCTGCCCGACTCCCCCGACCCCGAGGCGGACGCACGCACCCGTGACTCGGTCAACCCGCTCGCCTGGAACCAGCCCGAGGTGCACGACGTGTGGCGCCACTGGCGAGCGGTGTGCGAGGAGTACACCGCCCGGGACGGCCGTGAGCGGCTGCTGGTCGGCGAGGTCTCCGTCCCGACCGCGCGCGAGCACGCCCGGTACGTACGCCCGGACGAACTGCACCAGGCGTTCTTCTTCGACCTGCTCAGCGCCCCGTGGAACGCCGACGCCTTCCGCAAGGTCATCTCCGAGGCCATGGAGGACATCGCCGGCACCGGCTCCACGGTCACCTGGGTCCTCAACAACCACGACCAGGTCCGTACGGTCACCCGCTACGGCGAGTCCGGCACGGAGGGCAGCGGCCTCGGCACCCCGCGCGCGCGGGCCGCCGCGCTGCTGATGCTGGCGCTCCCCGGCGGCGCGTACATCTACCAGGGCGAGGAGCTCGGCCTGCCCGAGGTCGTCGACCTGCCCGACGATGTGCTCACCGACCCGATATTCCGGCGCACCGGCAGCCGTGCCCGTATCCGCGACGGCTGCCGGGTCCCGCTGCCCTGGTCGGGGCACGCCTCCCCGTTCGGCTTCACCTCCGGCGCCGAAGGTGCCAAGCCCTGGCTGCCGCAGCCCGGCTGGTTCGCCGAGCACGCCACCGACCGGGCGCTCGCCGACACCCATTCCTTCTGGCACCTCTACCGCGACGGTCTGCAGCTCCGCCGCGGTCTGCCGCAGCTGGGCGAAGGCACGCTGCGCTGGCTGGAGACCCAGCCCGGCGTACTGGCCTTCGTCCGGGGCGACGGGCTCGTGTGTGCCGTCAACTTCTCCACCGCCCCCGTACCCGCTCCCGTCTCCGGTGCCCCGCTGCTGTCCAGCGGGCCCTGTCCCGTCGGAGTACTTCCCGGATCCACCGCCGCCTGGTGGATCAGCGACTCTACCGCCCCCTGAACTCCCCCCACCCCCACCGCAGTTCCGCCCACCGTCCGATCCCGCTCCCTGAGGAATCTCACCATGATGCGACGACGCACGATGCTTGCCGGCTGTACCGCACTGACCCTCGCGCTCGGGGCCACCGCCTGCGGCGGCGATCCCGTTTCCACCGCCGGCGGCGGCGACAAGTCGCTCGGCGGCCAGACGATCTCCGTCGCGGGAGTCTGGTCCGGTGCCGAGCAGAAGAACTTCCAGAAGGTGCTGGACGCCTTCACCGAGAAGACCGGCGCCAGGACCCAGTTCGTCTCCACCGGTGACAACGTCTCGACCGTCGTCGGCAGCAAGATCGAGGGCGGCAACGCCCCCGACGTCGTGATGGTGCCCCAGGTGGGTGTGCTCCAGCAGTTCGCGAAGAAGGGCTGGCTCAAGCCGCTCTCCCAGAAGACACAGAAGTCCGTGGACGCCAACTACGCGTCCGTGTGGAAGAAGTACGGCAGCGTCGACGGCTCGCTCTACGGCCTGTACTTCAAGGCAGCGCACAAGTCGACCGTCTGGTACAGCCCCGACGCCATCGACCAGGCCGGGGTCGAGCTGCCGAAGACCTACGCGGAGATGCTCAAGGCCGCGCAGGCCGTGTCCGACTCCGGGCTGCCCGCCTTCGCGGTCGCCGGAGAGGACGGCTGGACCCTCACCGACTGGTTCGAGAACATCTACCTCTCCCAGGCGGGCCCGGAGAAGTACGACCAGCTCGCCTCCCACAAGATCCCGTGGACCGACCCCACCGTGGTGAAGGCTCTGACCTCGCTCGGCGCCCTCTTCGCCGACAAGGAGCTGATCGCCGGCGGCCAGAAGGGCGCGCTCAGCACCGACTTCCCCGGCTCGGTCGAGAAGGTCTTCGGCCCCGACCCCGAGGCGGGCATGGTCTACGAGGGCGACTTCGTCGCCGGTGTCGCCAAGGACCAGTTCGGCAAGAAGATCGGCGAGGACGCCGCGTTCTTTCCGTTTCCCGCGGTCGACGGCGGAGCGGCCCCCGTGGTCAGTGGCGGTGATGCCGCTGTGGTGCTCAAGGACGGCAAGAACCAGAAGGCCGCCATGGCGTTTATGGAGTACCTGGCGAGCCCGGAGGCCGCGGCTGTCTGGGCCAAGGACGGCGGCTTCGTGTCCCCGAACAAGAAGCTCGAACTCAGCGAGTACGGCGACGACACCACACGCCGCACAGCTGAGTCGCTGGTCAAGGCGGGCGACTCGGTCCGGTTCGACATGTCCGACCAGGCGCCTGCCGCATTCGGCGGAACCAAGGGCATGGGCGAGTGGAAGCTGCTCCAGGACTTCCTGCGCGACCCCTCGAACCCCAAGGCCACCGCGGCCCGTCTCGAAGCCGCGGCAGTCAAGGCGTACAAGGGCTGAGGCGAAATTCATGACCGCTACGACCACCCCCACCCGGTCCGCGGGGCCACGGACCGCAGGGTCCGCGGACTCCGCCGGCCGGAGTACGGACCCCCGGCGCCGCGCCAAGCGACGCCGGCGGGTCATCGCCCTCGTCTTCGTACTGCCCGCGCTGCTGCTTCTCGGCGCGCTCGTCGTCTACCCGGTGCTGTTCTCCATCGGCCGCAGCTTCTTCGACGCCGGCGGCAGCCGGTTCGTCGGCGGCGACAACTACGCCGAGATATTCCAGGACCCGGCGACGCTCAAGGCCATCCGCAACAGCACGATCTGGGTGGTCGTCGCCCCCACCCTCCTCACCGGCCTCGGGCTGATGCTCGCGGTCCTGGTGGAGAAGGTCCGCTGGGCCACCGCGTTCAAGCTGCTGCTCTTCCTGCCGATGGCGGTCTCCTTCCTCGCGGCCGGCATCATCTTCCGGCTCGCCTACGAGGAGGACCCCGAGAAGGGTGTGCTCAACGCCGCGGTCGTCAGCGTGCACGACGCCTTCAAGGACTCGTCCTCGTATCCGGCCGCACGTGCCCGGGACGGCCAGGGCCTGACCAAGGGCACCGACGGGTCGTACACGACGGCGGACGCGGTGTCGCCCGGCAGCACGACCGCCCTGGGACTCGTCGGCGTACGTCCCAAGGAACTGCCTCAGGGCGCCGAGCCCGCGTCCGCGGCGGCCTCCCGGAAGGCGGCCGAGGGCGAGCTGCTCGGTGTCGTCTACCTGGACTTCACCTCCGGCGGAGGCGGCGAGCAGGGCAAGGTCGACAAGACCGAGCGCGGACTGCCGGGCATGTCCGTCGAGGCGGTGCGCGACGGGAAGACCGTCGGCACGGCCACGACCGCGGCCGACGGTTCCTTCCGCTTCAAGGGCCTCGACTCCGGTTCGTACACCGTCAAGCTGCCGGCGAAGAACTTCGCGCCGCCGTACGAGGGGGTCTCCTGGCTGGGCCCCGCGCTGGTCACCCCGGCCATCATCGGCGCCTATCTGTGGATCTGGACGGGCTTCGCCATGGTGCTCATCGGCGCGGGGCTGTCCTCGCTGCCGCGTGACACGCTCGAAGCGGCCCGGATGGACGGCGCGAACGAGTGGCAGGTGTTCCGCCGGATCACCGTTCCGCTGCTGGCGCCGATCCTGACCGTGGTCTTCGTGACCCTGGTGATCAATGTGATGAAGGTCTTCGACCTCGTCTACATCATCGCGCCGGGACCGGTGCAGGAGGACGCCACCGTACTGGCCACCCAGATGTGGCTGGTCTCCTTCGGCGGCGGCAACAACCAGGGCCTCGGCAGCGCGCTCGGTGTCCTGCTCCTGCTGCTGGTGATCCCCGCCATGGTCTTCAACGTCCGCCGCTTCCGCAGGAGTCAGTCATGAGCGTCACCGCCCCCGACCGGACGGAGAGGCCGGCGAAGCTGCCGGCGGCCGGGCCCGCCCGCCGGCGTCGCGGCTCCGGAGGCCGGCTCGGCCGATGGCTCGGAAACGGCCTGGTCCAGGCGTTCCTGGTGGTCATCGGCCTCGTCTGGATCACCCCGCTCGCCGGTCTGCTCCTGTCCTCGCTGCGCTCGGCGCAGGACAACGCCGCCAGTGGCTGGTGGACCACGCTGACCAGGCCCGGCAGTCTGTCGTTCGACAACTACTCGTCGCTGCTGGACAACAGCGGGATCACCCAGGCGTTCTGGAACACGGTGCTGATCTCGGTGCCCACCACCGTGCTGGTCATCGTCATCGCGGCGCTCGCCGGATACGCCTTCGCCTGGCTGGAGTTCCCCGGCCGGGACTGGATCTTCCTCCTGGTCGTGGCGCTCCTCGTGGTGCCCGTCCAGATCGGCCTGCTGCCGGTCGCCAAGCTCTTCGGCCAGCTGGGACTGTTCGGCACGATCCCGGGCGTGGTGCTCTTCCACGTCGCCTACGGGCTGCCGTTCGCGATCTTCCTGCTGCGGAACTACTTCGCCGACATCCCGCGCGAGATGCTGGAGGCCGCCCGGATGGACGGCGGCAGCGAGTGGCGGATCTTCACCCGGCTCGTCATACCCGTGGGCCGCCCGGCCATCGCGAGCCTCGCGATCTTCCAGTTCCTGTGGGTGTGGAACGACATGCTCGTGGCGCTGCTCTTCGCGGACAGCTCCTCGCAGCCGCTGACCGTGGAACTCCAGTCCCAGGTGCGGCAGTTCGGCAGCAACATCGACGTGCTCGCGCCGGGCGCCTTCCTGTCGCTGATCGTCCCTGTCGTGGTGTTCTTCGCCTTCCAGCGGCACTTCGTGCAGGGGGTGATGGCCGGGTCGGTCAAGTGATCCCCGGCGCTCCTGATCTCGACCGATGCCGCCCGGGCCGTGTAAGGAGGTGGTCATGACCTATGACGTGGACGCTGTCCGTGCCCAGGTTCCGGCCCTGAAGAGCGGAACCGCCTTCTTCGACGGTCCGGGTGGCACGCAGACGCCGCTGCCGGTGACCGAGGCGATCACCGATGCGCTGTCCCGGCCCCTGTCCAACCGCGGCCGGAGCACCGCCGGCGAGCGCCATGCGGATGAGCTCGTCTCCGGAGCCCGGCAGGCGATGGCCGACCTGCTGGGCGCGGACCCGTCCGGTGTCGTCTTCGGCCGCAGTGCCACCCAGCTGACGTACGACTTCTCCCGGACGCTCGCCAGGACCTGGGCGCCGGGCGACGAGGTGGTCGTCAGCAGGCTCGACCACGACGCCAACATCCGTCCCTGGATCCAGGCCGCCGAGCGGGTGGGCGCCGTCGTGCGCTGGGCCGAGTTCGAACCGGAGACGGGCGAGCTGCCCACCGACGCCGTCCGTGCAGTGCTGTCGGAGCGGACGCGGCTGGTGGCCGTCACCGCCGCGTCCAACCTCATCGGCACCCGCCCGGCGGTGGCGGAGATCGCGCGTGCCGCACACGACGCCGGGGCACTGCTCCACGTCGACGGTGTGCACCGCACCGCGCATGACGTGATCGACGTGGAACAGCTGGGCGCGGACTTCTTCGTCTGCTCCCCGTACAAGTTCCTCGGCCCGCACCTGGGCGTCCTCGCGGCCCGGCCGGAACTGCTGGAGAGCCTCGCCCCGGACAAGCTGCTGCCGTCGTCGGACGCGGTGCCGGAACGATTCGAACTCGGCACTCTTCCCTACGAGTTGCTCGCCGCCACGCGAGCGGCCGTCGACTTCCTGGCGGGTCTCGACGGCGCGGCCGTCGGCGGCCGCAGCCGCCGGGAGCGGCTCACCTCCTCGTTCGCGGCGCTCGAGGCGCACGAGAGGTCGCTGCTGCTGCGGATCGAGGACGGCCTGTCCACGCTGGGCGGGACGACGGTCCACTCGCGGGCGGCCTCGCGTACGCCGACGCTGCTGATCACCTTCGAGGGCCGCGGCGCGGGCGCCGCCTCGGCGTTCCTCGCCGGGCGCGGGGTGCAGGCGCCAGCCGGTTCGTTCTACGCGCTGGAGGCGTCGCGCCGACTGGGTCTGGGCGACGCCGGCGGTCTGCGGATCGGGCTGGCACCCTATGTCGACGCGGATGACGCGGACCGGTTCCTGGAGGGCCTGGCGGACTACCTGCGGCTTCCGGGCTGAACCCGCCCGACCGGCCCCCGCCTGCCGTGGCTGCCGGTCACAACACCCGGCGGCGTCTGCCCAGCCAGGTCTGCGCGATGATCACCACCACCAGGAACGCGCCGCTGGCCACCTGCTGGTAGGCGGAGTCCAGCGAACCGATCTGGTTGATGATGTTCTGAATCACCTTCAGCAGCAGCACACCCACCAGCGAACCGCTGACGAACCCCATGCCGCCGCTCAGCAGGGTCCCTCCGATGACGACGGCGGCGATCGCGTCCAGCTCCATGCCGACGCCGAGAATCGTCACGCCCGAGGTGAGCCAGGCCGCGTTGAGCATGCCCGCGAGGCCGGCCAGCAGTCCGGAGAGCGTGTACACGAGGACCTTCGTACGGGCCACGGGCGCACCCATCAGCGCTGCCGCGTCCTCGTTGCCGCCGACCGCGTACACATGCTGTCCGAAGCGGGTGCGCCGCAGCGCGACGCCGCCGATGACGAACAGCACGACGGTGATCCACACGGGGGCGCCGATGCCCAGCGGTTTGCCCTGGCCGAGCTGCGCGAAGAAGGCACTGTCGTCGACGAGATACGTTCTCGCGCCTTCGTCGGTGATGTTGAGCATGATGCCGCGGGCGGCGAGCATCGTCGCCAGGGTGACGATGAACGGCGCGAGCCGCGCCTTCGCGATGAGCAGCCCGTTGACCAGCCCGATCAGTCCGCAGCCGGTGAGGGGCAGCAACACCGCGACGACCGTGCCGTACTGCGAGCCCCATGCCGCCAGCACTCCCCCGAGCACGAACACCGAACCGACCGACAGATCGATGCCGCCGGTGATGATGACGAACGTCATCCCGAGCGCCACGACGGCCAGGAACGCCGACGAGACCGCCATGTTCTCGAGGTTGTCGCCCGTGGCGAAGGAGTCGAAGGACAGCGAGGCGACGGCGGCGAGCACGACGAGGGCCACCAGCGCACCGTGCTGCTGCGCCAGCGCGCTGAGCCGTTCCCCGCGACCGCTTCCGTGCGCGTCCTCGCCCGCCGCCGAGATGAGAGCGGTCGGCTGCTCCTTCATGACCGTCACCGCTTTCCCCTTTCCCTGGCCGCGTAGACCGCCATCACGATCACCGCTCCCTGGGCGATCTGCGTCCAGGACGGCGGCAGATCGTGCTTGATGAGGGTGGCGGTGAGCAGCTGGATCAGTACCGCTCCGGCGACCGTTCCGGCGATGCGCACCCGGCCGCCCGTGAGCGGCGTGCCACCGACCACCACCGCGGTGATGGCGGACAGTTCCATCAGGGTGCCGAGCGATGTCGGATCGCTGGCCTGCAGCCGGGCGGTCGCCAGGAACCCGGCGACCGCGGCGAGCACCCCGGCGCAGATGTAGACGACGATGAGGACCCGGCGGACGGGCAGTCCGGCGAGCTGGGCTGCGGGCCGGCTGTCGCCGATGGCCAGCAGCTGCCTGCCGAATGTGGTGCGGCGGACGGTGAATCCGACGACCAGCGCCAGCGCGACGGCGACGAGCACGACATACGGGATGCCCAGGAGGTCACCGCTGCCCAGCGACGCCATCCCCGGGTTGCGTACGTCCTTCAGCTGCGGAAGCAGGACCAGCGCGAGTCCGCGTACGCCGACCATGAGCGCCAGGGTGGCCACGATGGGCTGGACCCCGACGAAGGCGATGAGCGAGCCGTTGAGCAGACCGACGACCGCGCCACCGGCCACGACCACCAGGAGAGCGAACCACGGGCCGTAGCCGAGATACAGCGACAGCAGCGAGGTCGACAGCGCCATCACGGACCCGACCGACAGGTCGACTCCTTCCGTGCCGATGGCGAGCGCCATACCGAGCGCGACGATGAGGATCGGGGAGACCTGGACGGCCTGGGTGCGGAAGTTCTCCGCGGACAGAAAGTTGTCGGTGAAGGCGATGTTGAAGACCAGGAGGACGGCAAGTCCGCCGTAGACGCCGTACTCCTGCAGCCGGCGCAGGAGTTCGGCCCGGTCGGCGGGGACCGCCTTGCGCAGCGCGAGCTCAGCCATGGGTGAGCGCCTCCTCCTCCGCCGCCGCCGCCGCGATCGCCCGCATCAGCCGGTCCTCGGTGACGTCGTCGCCGGACAGCTCTCCCACGACGGAGCCGTCCCGAAGGACGACCACCCGGTCGGAACCCTCGATGAGCTCCTCGACGTCGGAGGAGATCAGGAGTACGGCGAGGCCGTCGTCGGCGAGTTCGTCGATGAGCTTCTGCACCTCGGCCTTGGCACCGATGTCGATCCCGCGGGTCGGTTCGTCCAGCAGCAGCACCTTGGGGTGCATGGCCAGCCAGCGGGCCAGGAGCACCTTCTGCTGGTTGCCGCCGGAGAGTTCGCCGACCTTCTGGTGGGGCCCGGAGGCTTTGATGCGCAGCCGCCTCATGAAGGTGTCGACGACGGCGTCGACCCGCTTGTCGGAGACCAGGCCGAGACGGGAGAGCCTCGGCAGCGCGGCGAGTGCAATGTTCTCGCGTACGGACAGGCCGGGCACGATGCCCTCGGCCTTGCGGTCCTCGGGCAGCAGGCTGATACCGGCCCGGATGGCGGCGGGGGTCGATCCGGTGCGTACCGGTGCGCCCGCGACCGTGATCCGGCCCGCGCCGAGCGGCAGTGCACCGGCGATCGCCTTGGCGGTCTCGCTGCGCCCGGAGCCGAGGAGACCGCCGAGGCCGAGTACTTCGCCGGGGCGGATCTCCAGGGATATGTCGTGGAGCTGGTGGCGCCGGCTGAGCCCCTCGGCGTGCAGCACGGGGTTCTGCGCCGTGGCATGGGCGCCGGTGAACTTGGTGACGCCCTCGGCCCGTACTTCACCGAGCGGCCGGCCGAGCATCAGGGAGACGAGCGTGAGGCGGTCGGTCTCCGCGAGCGGGCCGGTGTGGACGACGCGTCCGTCGCGCAGGACCGTGACCGCATCGCACACGGCGTACAGCTCCTCCAGCCGGTGGCTCACGTACACCACCGCGATGCCCTGTTCGCGCAGCCGGCGGATGACTCCGAACAGCGTCTCGACCTCGCGGGGCTCCAGCGACGAGGTGGGCTCGTCCATGATGACGACGCGCGCGTCGACAGAGACCGCCCGGGCGAGGGCGACCATCTGCTGGGCGCCGACGCCGAGTTCGCGCAGCGGCCTGCGGACGTCGACCTGTACGCCGTACTCCCGCAGCGTCCGGTCGGCCTCACGGTGCATCCGGGTGAAGTCGATGAGTCCGAAGCGGGTGCGGGGCTCGCGGCCGAGGTGGAGGTTGCGGGCCACGCTCATCAAGGGGATGAGGTTGACCTCCTGGTGGATGGCGGAGATGCCCGCCTGCTGGGCGGCGAGGGGGGTCGCGAAGGACACCGGCTCGCCGTGGTGCAGCAGTTCGCCCTCGTCGGGGTGGTGGACGCCGGTCAGCACCTTGATCAGGGTGGACTTGCCGGCGCCGTTCTCCCCGACGAGCGCGTGCACCTCGCCGGCGCGGGCGGTGAAGTGCACAGCGTCGAGGGCCGTGACACCGGGGAAGCGTTTGGTCAGTCCGCGCACGCCGAGGGCTTCGGCGCCTGCGCCCTGCCGGGGGGCTGCCCGGTCGTTCGCGGCTCCGTCGTGCGCATCGTCCGCGCCTGCGGTGTGCGCTTCGTCCGCGGTCTCGCCGTGCACGTGGTCCGCGCCCTCGCGCGGGGTGTCGTCCGCCGTCACGGTCAGTACGCCTTGCCGAGGTCGGTCCTGGCGTTGCCCTGGGTGTACTCGCTGTCCTGGATGACGATGCTCTGGCCGACCTCCTGCCCCTTGGTGAAGCTGTCGAGCGTCTGGAAGGCGAGCGGGCCGAAGCGAGGGTTGGACTCGACGACTCCGTGGATCCAGCCGTCGACGATTCCCTGGACGGCGTTGCGGGTGCCGTCGATGGTGACGATCTTGACGTCGCCCGCCTTCTTGCCCGCGCCCTTGAGGGCGTTGACGGCACCGAGGCCCATCTCGTCGTTCTCGGCGTAGATGCCGGTGATCCCGGGCTTGGACTGGATGAGCTGTTCGGTGACCGACTGGCCCTTCTCCCGGGCGAATTCACCGGTCTGCTCGAAGACCACCTTCAGGCCCGGGGCCTTCTCCTGGACCCGGTCCTTGAAGCCCTTGGTGCGTTCGGTGGTGACGTTGTTGCCGGGGGCTCCGAGCAGAATGGCGATCTCGCCCTTGCCCTTGGTGGCCTCGATCATCTGGTCGGCGGCGCGCTTGCCCTGCTCGGTGAAGTCGGAGCCGATGAAGCTCACATACTCTTTGCAGGCCGTGGCGTTGATCTTGCGGTCGATGGTGACGATCGGGATCTTCTTCGCACTCGCCTGCTTGAGCACGGGACCCCAGCCGTCGGAGTTGAGCGGGGCGATGACGAGCAGGTCGGCGCCCTTGGCGATGAGATCCTGCACATCGCTGATCTGCTTGGAGAACTGCGACTGGGCGTTGGCGGTGAGCAGTTTGACGGACCGTTGTTCCGCTTCGGCCTTGATGGAAGCCGTCTCGGCGATACGGAACGGGTTCGCCTCCTTCTCGGACTGCGAGAACCCGACGGTGGCGCCCTTGAGGTCGAGCTTCTTGCCCCCGTAGGCGTCGATGCCGCACTTCTCGCCGCTGCCGCCCTCGACGACCTTCTGGCCGCTGTCCTGCGTCGGTCCGGCAGCCGAGTCCTTGGCTCCGGAGGTGTCGTCCTCGGACTTGGCACAACCGGCGCTCAGCGCAAGGCCGGCGGCAAGGCCGAGCACACAGAGGCTCTTGGTGATCGTGAGGCGGGCGTGCGGCTTCATGGGACTCCCCATCTCAAGGCGCCGAGGGCCGGGCGGTGGACCACATCCGGATCGGTTTTACATCGTTGGAAGGTCGCTGTAAACACCCTGCGCAGCATCACGTTCCCCGAGCGATCACGACAGCGGGTGCCGTACGGACGGCAGTTGACGGGCGGTCAGGACGCCTTCCGGCCCCGGGTGCTCTCGCGTTCCACGAGCGTGAACCCGGGCTGGAGCTGGCGTGCCGGGCCCGAAACGGCCCCGTCCTGGTCACGGTTGAGCCGGCTCACCAGCGACTCGACCGCGAGCCGCGCGATCGCCTGCTTGTCCGGCGCGATGGTGGTCAGGCTGACGGCCCCGAAGCGGGACTCGGTGACATCGTCGAAGCCGACGACGGCGATGTCGTCGGGCACCCGCAGCCCGCGCTCGTGGATCACCCGCATCGCGCCGATCGCGACGAGGTCGTTGTACGCGAAGACCGCGTCGGGCATGACACCGGAGTCGAGCAGCCGGGCCATGGCGGCGGCCCCGTCCTCGTGCGCCCAGCCGCGGCTGTGCACCACCAGCGCCTCGTCGATGGGCACCCCGCGAGCGGCCAGTTCCGCCTGCCAGCCGAGATGCCGCAGGTGGGCGGGCTGATGGGAGGTGTCCTGGCGGGCACCCAGGAAGGCGATGCGGCGGCGGCCGAGGTCCAGCAGATGACGAACGGCCTCCCGTGCTGCGGCGATGTTGTCGATCGCGATGTGGTCGTACGGCAGGTCGTAACGGCGCTCGCCGAGCAGCACCATGGGAATGTCGTCGGCGCGCGCCGCGAGGTCCTCGGTCTCCAGCTCGAGCGGGCTGAGGATGAGCCCGTCGATGACCCGGGACCTGAACCCCTGGCAGACGAGGACCTCCTGCTCGCGGCTGCCGCGGGTGTGGTCGAGCAGCACGGTGTAGTCGTGCTGCGCGGCCGCGTCGATGACCGCGCCGGCCAGTTCGGCGAAGTACGGGTTGCCGAGCTCGGGCACGGCCAGCGCGAAGATGCCTGTGCGGCCTTTGCGCAGGTGGCGGGCGGTGAGATTGGGGCGGTAACCGAGTTCGTCGATGGCTTGCTGCACGCGGGACCGCATGGCCGGCGTGACGTGCTGATAGTTGTTCACGACGTTCGAGACGGTCTTGATCGAGACGCCCGCCCGCTCGGCGACGTCCTTGAGACTCACCCTCACCCGACACCCCAACCTGCTTGTCATGCACCTGGACAGAGCGCAGGAGGCGTGCTCTCATGCCAACTGCCCTTGTTTCCAACGTTATACAAGATGCTGGGAACAACCGGCAGATGGCTGGCACCCGCTTCTCCGTATCCCGGAGGTACTGTGCGTACACCCCCTCGTCCACGGCCCGGCCCACACGGCTGGGCCGTTGCACTCCTTTCCGTCCTCGCCCTTCTCCTGGCGGCGACCGGTCCTGCGGCCGCCCGGGAGGAGGCAGCGGATCCCCCGGTCGCGCACGGCCTGAAGGGCGACTACCACCTTCAGTCCGCGCCCGGCGCCTTCGACTTCGCCACCTTGAAGGCGACAGCCGTCGACCCGTCCCTCGACTTCAACGATCTCGAACCGCGCCTGCGTGCCCGCACCGGGCAGGCCGACGACGCAAGCGTCCGCTGGACCGGAAAGATCACGCCGGAGAAGACCGGTGAGCATGTCTTCTCCCTCATCGGTGACAACGGCTTCCGGCTCTGGATCGACGGCGGGCTCGTCATCGACCACTGGGTCGACGACTGGGACACCGAGCAGCATTCCCGGCCCGTGGCCCTGGACGCGGGCCGCGCCTACGACATCAAGGTGGAGTACTTCGAGCACTACGGCGGCTCCAACCTGCATCTGCGCTGGACCCCGCCGGGCGGCGAGAAGAAGGCCGTACCGCAGTCGGCGTTCACCCTGCCCGACGGCTTCGAGTACGACGGGCCGACGGCTGTCGCCGTCGCCAAGGACGGCCGCACCCTCACCCTGGACTTCGCCGCGCCGCTCGCCGCTCCGCCGGCCGGGCTCGACGAGCACCTGGACATCGAGATCGGCGGAACGCAGTGGCCGCGCGGCGCGGCGCGCCTCGACGGCTCCGACCCGAAGCGGCTGATCGTCCCGCTCGACGAGCCCGTCGTCGGCGGTCACCGCGGCTCGGCCGATGTGCGCTACGACGGCCAGGGCGGGCTCACCGGCGCGAACGGCAAGGCGGTCGCCGGATTCTGGACGAGCGGCCCGATCAACTCGACGTACCAGTTGCGCACTCCGTGGGCGGGACAGGTCGGCCCGGACAACGCCCATCCCGAGTACCCCCGCCCGCGACTGACCCGCGCCGACTGGCAGAACCTCAACGGCCACTGGCAGTTCGCCGGAGCGGAAGCCGGTGAACTGCCCCCGTTCGGCAAGCAGCTGCGCGAGCGGATCCTGGTGCCCTACCCGGTGGAGTCCCAGCTCTCCGGCATCCAGCGCCACGAGGACCGCATGTGGTACCGCCGCACCTTCAGCGTGCCGCGCAACTGGCAGGTCGGCGACGGCAAGAGGCTGCAGCTCAACTTCGACGCCGTCGACTGGCAGACGGCCGTGTACGTCAACGGCAGGAAGGTCGCCGAACACAAGGGCGGTTACGACCGCTTCAGTGTCGACGTGACCGACGCGCTCCAGGGCTCGGGTCCGCAGGAACTGATCGTCGGCGTCTACGACCCGACCGATGCGGCGGGCGGCGAGAACCCGCCGATGGGCAAGCAGCGCCTCGACCCGAGCGGCATCTTCTACACCTCGTCCTCCGGCATCTGGCAGACCGTGTGGATGGAGCCGGTCGCCGCCGACCACGCGACGGACGTGAAGACCACACCCGATGTGGCAGGCGAAAAGGTCGCGGTCACCGTGCGCGGAGTACGCGCCGGTGTGCCGGTCACGGCCATCGCGTACGACGGCCGCAAGGAGGTGGGCCGGGCGCACGGCACCACCGGGAAGACGCTCGCCGTCCCGGTGCCCGGTCCACGGCTGTGGTCGCCCGACGACCCGCATCTGTACCGGCTGGAGGTCTCCGTCGGCAAGGACCGTGTCGGCAGCTACTTCGGCATGCGCAGCGTCGAGGTCAGGACGGTCGACGGCAAGCAGCGCACCCTGCTCAACGGGAAGCCCGTCTACTCCATGGCCACCCTCGACCAGGGCTTCTGGCCGGACGGCCTGCACACCGCGCCCACCGACCAGGCACTCGCGTACGACCTGAAGATGCACAAGGCGATGGGCTACAACTCGGTGCGCAAGCACATCAAGGTCGAGCCGGACCGGTGGTTCCACTGGGCCGACAAGCTGGGTCTCCTGGTGTGGCAGGACATGCCGTCGATGCCCAGGGTCCCTCAGGGCGCGGCCCGTACCCAGTTCGAGCACGAGATGAAGCGGATGATCGAGCAGCACGACAGCCACCCCTCGGTCATCATGTGGGTGACGTTCAACGAGGGCTGGGGCCAGTACGACCAGGCGAGGATCGCCGACTACGCGAAGTCGCTCGACCCGGCCCGTCTGGTGAACAACATGAGTGGCCTCAACTGCTGCGGAGCGGTCGACGGCGGCAACGGCGACATCGCCGACGCCCACGGCTATCCCAGCGCGCTGCTGCCGGCTCCCGACGGGAAGAGGGCGCTCGTCAGCGGCGAGTACGGCGGTCTGGGCCTCGCCGTGCCCGGGCACTCCTTCCCGGTCCAGCACACCTATGTCGGTGTCGAGAAGGACAAGTACACGGACGTCTACCTCGACCGGCTGAAGGAGGTCGGACAACTGGCCGCGTGCAAGGGTGGCAACGGCGCCGTCTACACCCAGATCACGGATGTGGAAGGCGAGTTGAACGGCCTGCTGACGTATGACCGCAAGGTGGTCAAGGCGGATGTGGGGCGGCTCAGGGCGGCGCATCAGGCTCTGATCAAGGGCGCCGAGGCCGGCACGCTCGGCTGCACGACGCCGTGACCCGCTGACGGCCGAGCACGACGGTGCCCCACGGTTCCTCAGGAACCGTGGGGCACCGTGCGTCCGCTCGTCACATCAGCGGAGGCAGCGCGTTCGCGGCCCCGCACTTGGTGCACACCCGCGTGCCCGGGCTCTGCAGCACGAGGAGTGCCTGCTCGATGTCGAGCACGTCCCCGTCATCGGCGTCCTCGCAGTCGTGGACGTGCACCACGCTCCATCCGGGGCGGCCCCGTTCGCGTGGCAGCCGCTCGATCCGCCACGCCAGCCGGGACTCCCCCGCCTCCACCACCGGAGCCGGGGCGGGCTCGGGGGCCGGATGCCGGGTGGAGACATCGTCGTAGAGAACACCTTCGACAGGCCGTACGTACGCGTCGGGCACCCACATCACGTACTCGGCGGGCTCCACCCACTCCTCCGCCGTCGACTGCCACATCGGCAGACCGACCTGGTACATGACCGAGCGCTGTGTCCGTACCCGGGTGTGCACCAGGCCGCGCAGTTCCTGACCGTCGGGGAGCACCACGACGATCGGCGGCAGCGGCTCGCCGTTCATTCCTGCGGCCTGTCCCATGTCCTTGCCTCCTTGCCCCTCTTGCCCTCCTTCGATCAGCGTCTGCGCGACCGGGCGGACCAGTTGCTTCCTATGCCGGCCACCTGCAGCGCCAGCAGGGTCAGCCCGATGAGCATGACGTTGCTGGAGGTGAAGGTGTCGTTCGTGTCGATCTCCGCGGCGTTGATGAGGAACGCGATGAAGAACAGGACGGCTGCTGCGATACCCAGCATGGTGTTTCTCCCCTCGAAGTGGTGGACAGCGTGTGCCCCGCGCAGCCCGAAAGAGACCTCCCGCAGTCGACGGATTCAGGACCGCGCCCGACGCTGCTCCCCTGCACCGCGCACCGAGGTCGGTCAGCCGGTCTCTCCCCATCGGCCGTGCGCAGGCCGGTGGTCGGATCGTCCGGGATGGAGGTAGATGCTTCTCGGCCATGCGGATCGCCGGCTTGAGCCGCTGCCGACCGCCGTCGGACCGCGCGTTCGGCGGCCGGCCGACATGGATGTCCGACACCTGCCGAAGCCCTCGTTCCCCGGGCACGGCCTTCGGACAGGTGGCAGCGGAAGGCGTCGGAGGTGCCGCTGCGCGGGGTGCTGAGGCGGCCGAAAATGAACCGCAGCAGGGTGGGCGCGTCGCCGGGGGTGCTCAGCGTGGAGCGCGAGTCGGCCTTCCTCGGTTCGAGTCATCCATGCAGCCACCGTGACGTCGGCGGGCGTCAGACGTTGACCACGGCATGAAGAAGCGAAGCATGGCCGCCGTTGCCTCTCTCGTCACCGGTGTCGTGGCCTCCCTCATCTCCCCGTCCCCCGACGCGCACGCCGACTCCTTCGAAGCTCCGCTGGGCCTGCCGATCGCCGCCCCCATCGCTGCCGACGGATCACTCGAAGACGTCGAGAACGTGCTCCCCACCGAGTGACCGCCGTGCGGTCGACCGGAACCTGCTGACGGTCGCAGCCGTACGGGTGGGTGATGTCCGGTCGGCAGGCGCCCCGTTGGGCGCAATCGCCCGGCCGGACAAACATCGTCGCCTCCAACCGCCCTCTTACTGGCCGGTAGAGATCTATGCGACGTACGTCACACCCCCCTACGGTCGGGGCACCCCCGCCATGTCTCGCGGTGAGCCGCCGATCGGGACCTGGCGAACGTGCCTTACCGCCCAGGAGGTTCCATGCCCCCCACCCCCCACCGCCGCCTGCGCCGGAGACTGCCTCTTGTCGCGCTGGTCCTGACCCTGGCAGCATCCGCCGGTATGCCCTCCCCGGCCTCGGCCGCCGACGACGGCGAGTATCTCGTCGGCCGAGGCATCTCCGATGTGACGGGCGAGGCCGCGGAGACCGGCATGATGGGCTACTCGAGCTTCGATCAGAAGACGTCCGGCATCCATCAGCGGCAACGGTCCCGCGCATTCGTCGTCGTCGACCGGGCGACCGGCAAGCGCGTGGTGTACGTCAACGCCGATCTCGCGATGATCTTCCAGTCCGTACAGCAGGGTGTCGTCGCCCGTCTCAAGTCACGGTACGGCGCCCTGTACGGCGAGGAGAACGTGCTGCTGTCCGCCACGCACACGCACTCCGGCCCCGGCGGCTACTCGCATCATGTCGCGTACAACCTCTCCGTCCTCGGCTTCCAGAGCGCCACGTACCGGGCCATCGTGGACGGCATAGTCGAGTCCGTCGTCAAGGCACACGACGACCTGAAGCCAGGCACCATCAGCCTCGGCACCGGCGCCCTGACGAACGCCAGCGTCAACCGCTCCCGTACCGCCTTCGACCGGAATCCCGCATCCGACCGGGCCGCGTTCCCCGGTGCGATCGATCCGGCCATGACGGTGCTGCGGTTCCGGCAGGGCGACAAGGACGCGGGGGCGATCAGCTGGTTCGCGACCCACAACACCTCGATCACCAACAAGAACACCCTGATCAGCCCGGACAACAAGGGCTATGCCGCCTACACCTGGGAGCACGACCAGGAGGGTGTGCGGTATCTCGACAACACCCCTGGATTCGTGGCCGCGTTCCCCAACACCAACGCCGGGGACATGTCGCCGAACCTCAACCTCAAGCCGGGCTCGGGTCCGACGGAGGACGAGTTCGAGAACGCGCGCATCCTCGGCGAGCGCCAGTTCACCAAGGCCCGCGAGATCTACGGGGGCGCCAAGCCCATCGCGGGCGGCGTCGACTCCCGGCTCACGTACGTCGACATGGAGAACGTGACCGTCGGCGGCGCCTACACACCGGACGGCAAGGAGCACCGCACCTGCCCCGCGGTCGTCGGTGCGTCCACCCTCGCCGGCAGCGTCGAGGACGGGCCCGCGATCCCCATTTTCGAGGAAGGCATGCACACCCCGGTCGCCGACATCCTCAAGGCCCTGAACATCGACACCCCGTCGTGGCTCGCGACCTGCCAGTACCCCAAGGCGAGCCTGATCCCGACCGGTCTGCTGAGCAACGTCCACCCGGTGACGCCGAAGATCCTCCCGCTGCAGATCGTCAAGATCGGGCCGCTCCACCTCGTCGCGGGCCCGGGCGAGTTCACCATCACATCCGGTCTGCGCATCCGCCGCACGGTGGCGCAGCAGCTCGGCGTCCCGCTCGACCACGTACTGCTGCAGGGATACGCGAACGCCTACAGCCAGTACACGACGACGCCCGAGGAGTACGACGCACAGCAGTACGAGGGCGGCTCCACGCTCTACGGCCGCTACACGCTGCCCGCCTACCAGCAGGAGTACGCCAAGGTTGCGGCGTCCCTGCGCCAGGGCACCCCGCTCGACAAGGGCACGGCGCCGCCGGACGAGTCGGGGCGTCAGTTCACCTTCCAGACGGGTGTCGTGTACGACAACCCGCCCGCGGGCAGCTCGTTCGGTGCCGTACTGACCCCGCCTGCCGCGTCGTACGCCCGCGGGAAGACGGCGACGGTCGAGTTCGTCACCGGCCACCCGAAGAACAATCTGCACCGCAACGGCACCTTCCTGGAGGTGCAGCGGCTCGTGAACGGCTCATGGGTGCGAGTGCTGGACGACGGTGACTGGCGGACGAAGTACCGGTGGACGCGGCTCGACGGTCTCGCCGGCACATCGAAGGCCACGATCACCTGGGACATCGCTCCCGACACGCCTGCCGGCACCTACCGCGTGGTGCACCACGGTGACGCGAAGAGCCTGTTCGGGAAGATCACACCGTTCACCGGCACATCGCCCGGCTTCACTGTCGGCTGAGGTCCGGACCTGCGTGTGTGCGGGCCTGCGGCGTCATCGCGGGCCCGCACTCCGGCGTCTCACTGCTCGCGCATGCCCCAGGGCGAGCCGTACTCGGTCAGCAGGTCCAGGAACGGGCGGGCGGGAAGGGCCTCGGGGCCGAGGATCCCGTTGCCCGACCAGGTGCCGGCAGCGACCAGCTCCAGGGCGACGACCGGGTTGATCGCCGTCTGCCAGACGACGGCCTGGCTGCCGTACTCGCGCATCGACCACTGGTTGTCGACCACGTGGTACAGGTACACCTCCCGCGCCTTGCCGTCCTTGGTTCCCTTGACCCAGGTACCCGCGCAGGTCTTGCCGTGCATCCGCTCCCCCAGGGTCGCCGGGTCCGGCAGGCAGGCGGCGACCACGTCCCGCGGGGAGACGCGGACCGTGCCCGATCCGTCCGCGGCGGGTACCGGCACCGGGTCGGTGCGATCGAGGCCGATCAGATGCAGGGTCTGCAGCGTCCGGATGAAGTCCTCGCCGAGTCCGTACTTGAAGGTGACCCGCTCGGCCTCCACCCAGCGCGGCACGAGCAGCACTTCTTCGTGCTCGACGTTGACGCACTCGACGGGCCCGATGCCCTCGGGGAAGTCGAAGACCTCGGGCTCGCTGAACGGGGCGGTGGTGAACCAGCCGCGATCCGCCTCGTAGACCACCGGCGGGTTGAGGCATTCCTCAATGGTCGTCCAGATGCTGAACGAGGGGGCGAAGTCGTAGCCGTCGACGGTGAGGTTCGCTCCGTCGCGGATGCCGACCTCCTCGATCTCGTCGAAGAGCTCCTCGGCGGCATGCCGGGCGAACACATCGGAGAGGCCGGGCTCGACGCCCATGCCGACCAGCGCGATCTTCCCGGACTTCTCCCAGTCGGCGGCGCGCTCGAACTGGGCGTCGCCCAGTTTCACGCCGCACTCCTCGTGCGGACGCTCCGGATGCGGATGGGACAGCGACATCGCCATGTCCAGGTAGTGCGCACCGGCGGCGAGTGCCGCCTGGAACAGCGGCATCACAAAGCGCGGATCAGTCGCGTTGAGCAGGACATCGCAGCGCTGCTGTCGCAGCAGGTCGGTCACCGCGGCCTCGTCGCTCGCGTCGACGCGCTCGGCGCTGAAGCGGCCGTCCGGTGCCAGAGCCGCCACGGCGGCCTCCGCGCGGGAGAGGTCGTAGTCGGCGACGACGATGTGGTCGAAGAAGGACCGGCGGGCGGCGATCCGGGTGATGGCGGTGCCGACACCACCGGCGCCCACGAGCAGAACACGCATGGCAGAACTCCATTCCCAGGCACAGCTTGCAGGGCCCCTGCTTCCGGGCGCGGTGCCTCACACCCTGGATCCAACGCCGGGCGTCCTGTTAACGTCAATCGTGTTGGCATAAGCCGCCCGGGCGCCCCGGCGACCGCCGGGGACCCCTGTGAAGGAGCTGTCGTGCCGAAGCCCGTGGTACCGGAGGAGGCCCGCCGACGGCGCCGTCCCACCAAGAATGGCGCTGTTCTGTCGGAGGCGCTCATCGTGGACACCGCGCTGCGCATGCTGCGGGAGCACGGGAGCGAGGGTCTGACGGTCCGCCGTCTGGGTCTGGCCCTGGGAGCCGACCCGAGCACGCTCTACCGGTACTTCAGCGGGATGGACGATCTCACCCTGGCCATCGGGAACGTCCTGGTCGGACGCGCGCTGGCAGGCTGGCGGGCCACCGGCGACTGGCGCACCGACCTGCGGGAACTCGGGCTGCGCATCCACGCGGCCTATCTGGGGCATCCCCAGGCCGCGGTGCTGACCGCCAGCCGCGTGTCCGGCAAGGAGAACGAGGTGGCGGCCGACGAGACGGTGCTCGGCGTGCTGCGCACCGCGGGCTTCACCGACCCGGATGCCGTCCGGATCTACCACGCGTTCATCGACCAGAGCCTGGCCTTCGCCGCGCTCGACGCAGCCTCGCTCGCGCTGCCGGCCGCGGCCCGCGAGGCGGACCAGGAGGTCTGGCAGGCCACCTATGCCCGGCTGCCCGCCGCGACCCATCCCCACATCGCCGCGACGGCGCATCTGCTGGTGGCCCGGATGAACGACAGTGCCTACCCCACGGCGCTCGACATGCTCCTCGACAGCGCGGCAGCCCGGCTCGGAGGGATGTGAAGCGCCGCCCCCGGGGCCTTACGTCTCCTCCTCCATCCGAATGGCTTCCTTCAGGCTGCGCACCGCTTCGCCCGGCTCGTGTTCCTGCATTTCGAGCAGCGCGGCCGCGATCGCGTCCAGCTTCCGCTGGATGGCGTGCTCGGCCCGGCGCTCGGAGTTCTTGAGCAGGGCCAACAGCAGCAGCGTCACCGCCGTCATGGCCTCTCCGGTGAGCAGGAGCCACTCCTGGGGCAGCTTGAGGGCGTGCGCGACGACGACGGTGGCCACCAGGACCAGGCAGAACACGAAGAACGCCGGTGAGCTGGTCAGATTCGAGGCGTTCTCGGCAAGACGCGAGAACCGCCCCTGGCGGTCGCCTCCCCGGTCTGCCGGATGCTGAAGAGTCATGGGAGCCGTCTACCCCTCGCCGGCGGATCGAGCTCCGTCCGGTGGGTTCTTTCCGCCGGGCCGACCAGTGGGCAGGAGCCGCCGAGGCGGCTCCTGCCCACGGTCATGGCACGACCGTCAGGACTGTGTATCGATCCCCGTCACCGCGGCGGGGCCGAGCGGGGCGTCGTCCTCGCTCAGACCGGCGCTGCCGAGTGCAGCCGTCACCGCCTGCTTCGCCCGCTCCTCGGCGCTGCCGCTGTCGTCCGCCTCCATCTCCAGCCGGATGCTGAAGGTGCCGTTGTCGTTGACGGTGAGGATGTCCAGGTCCTCCATCCTGCCCAGCGACGTCTGCTGCGGGTCGGCCGGCCGGAGCTGCTCCTGGACGGCCGCGCGGGCGGTGTCGGTCAGCTCGCTGAGGAACGTGCCCGGGATGGTGATGACGTAGGTGGTCATACATGGCTCCTGCCCCCACATCCGGATCTTCGAACACCCCCCGTCCGAGGCTCGCCGGATCGCGTGAGCGGACACCTGCCGCGCCCGGGGGCCCGCCCGGCCCTCCCGGTGCACGAGGGGCCGGGCGCCGCCGTGTGTCAGCCGGTTGCGCGGATGCGGTGGATGGAGTCCATGGTGTTCGCCCCGACCGCCGCCTTGTCCACGACGTAGGCGGTGCCACGGGTGATGACGACGTGATCGGTGTTCACACCGGTCGGCAGGTCCGCCAGGACGGTCCCCTTGCGGGGGTCGACGATCGTCGTCGTACCGGACTCCCGGTTGGCGACGTAGACATGGCCCGTGCACACGTCCGTTGCCACGGCAAGGCTCCCCGCACCTGTCGCGATCTCCCTGCTCACCACTCCTGCGCGCAGATCGATCACGGCCAGGGTGCCACTGGCCTGGTTGGCCGCGTACGCGGTCCGGCCGTCGCCGGACAGGGCCACGTCGATGGTTCCCTTGCCGGCGGGGATGAGCCTCGGCTCGTCGGTCGTGAGCGAGACCTCGATGAGCCGGCCGTTCGTCAGGTCGGCCGCGTAGACCGTGCCGGTGCGCTCGTCGAGCGCCAGTCCCGACGGTCCCGCGCCCTTGACGGTGATCCGCTTCCTCTCCTGGTACGTACGGGTGTCGAAGGCGACGATGCTGCCGTCCTCGAGGCCGGAGGCCCACGCCAGATTGCGCCTGCGGTCGATGACGACGTCCCGGGCGTGCTGCACCCCGGGCACGGTGGCCAGGTGCCGGCCGGTGCGCTGGCTGTAGACGGCGAGCGAGTTGTTCAGGGTGTTGGTGGTCCACACGGTGTTGTGCGCGTCGTCGACGGCCACACCGTAGACGGCCTCCCGCGCGCCGGTTGCCTCGTCCGTGACGGGCGGCGTGTACGCGGCCTTCACCTTCAGGGTCCCCGGATCGACCTTGAGCAGCTGGGACCGGGTCACCGGCGGGTATCCGACGGAGCTGGTGACCCACAGGACGTTGTTCCGCTCGGAGTACGCGGACTGGTAGAGCCCCTGGCCCAGTTCGGCCGAGTCGACCATGTAGGACGCCTGCCGGGTGTGGGCCTGTGCCGGGGCGGGGACCGCGGCGTTCGCCAGGCCTGCCGGGCCGAGCGCGCATGTCGCGGATATGGCGGCGGCGAGGAGCACGCGGCGGGGAATCGCGGTGCGGGAGCGGGACATGGTGGTGCCTCCTGAACGAGGGGAATGCGGTGCCGGTGCGTGGCACCTCTGATGTGCGTCGCGGCCGGGCCCGGCCCGACTACGGGAAGGGTGCGGTCATGTGTCGAGTGCCTTCAGCCGGGCCGAGAGGACGGCGGCGACGTCGTCGAGCTGCCGTGGCTGTGTCATTTCGGGGTGCAGGCAGTCCAGCCGGTGCTCGTCGAGCGGGCCGGTCAGATGGGGCCGCCAGGCGTGCGGTGTGAGCCAGTGCTCGGCGCGGGGTGCCGCGGCGGTGAAGAACAGCAGGCCCCCGTCGAAGAGTTGGTGCCGGTGGGTGCGCATCAGGCGGGCGTTGTTGGTGACGATGCCGAGGACCGCGGTCAGTACCCGGTCGGGAAGGGCCGCGAGCGCGCTGCCCTCGTGGCGCAGGGTGGCGAGCACGCCCTCGCGGGTGAGGCCGCCGCCGCCCTCGAAGCCGGCCATGCGCAGGAGGGCGTTGAGTGCGTCGGCCTCGGTGGGCCCGGCCAGGTCGCGCCACTGGTCGGAGGGATAGGCATCCATCAGCGCGAGCAGATCGACCCGTTCGCCGCTCTGCTGAAGGTGGACGGCGACGGTGTGGGCGATGACGCCTCCGACGGACCAGCCGAGGAGCCGGTACGGGCCGTGGGGCCTGACGGTCCGGATCTGTGCCGCGTAGTCGGCGGCCATCTCGTCCATGGTCGCGGGCAGGGTCCCGTCGCCCCGGTCGAGGCCGCGTGCCTGGAGTCCGTAGACGGGCTGGTCGGCACCGAGACGGTGGAGCAGCCCCGAGTAGCACCAGCTGAGGCCGCCGGCCGGGTGGAACACGAACAGCGGGACGCGGTCGCCGCTCGCGCGCATCGGCAGCAGGACTTCCAGCGCGGTGTCGGCGCTGTTGTCGCCGCGGAGCCGGTCGGCGAGCGCGGCCGGCGTCGGCGCGCGGAACAGGGTGCCGATCGGGGCGCTGGTGCCGAGGGTGTCACGGATACGGGACATGAGACGGGCGGCGAGCAGCGAGGTACCGCCGAGGTCGAAGAAGGCGGCGTCCGTACCGACCTGTTCGAGTCCGAGCACGTCGGCGAAGAGGCGGGTGAGTGTCTCCTCGTACGGACTGCGGGGCGCGCGCCCGTCCGTCTTCGTGTCGGGTTCGGGGGCGGGCAGTGCCGCGCGGTCGAGCTTGCCGTTGGGGCTGAGGGGGAAGGCGTCGAGGCGGACGATCGGCTGCGGAACCATGTACTCGGGCAGGAGCGTGCCCAGAAGCGCGCGCAGCGCCTCCTGGTCCGGCGTCGCGTCGCTGCCGGTGACGTAGGCGACGAGCCGCTGGTCTCCCGGGCGGTCCTCGCGCACGACGACACAGGCACCGGTCACCGCGTCCACGGCCGCCAAGTGGGCCTCGATCTCGCCCGGTTCGAGACGCTGGCCGCGCAGTTTGACCTGCTGGTCGGTGCGGCCCAGGTACATGACCTCGCCGTCACCGGTCCAGCGGGCGAGGTCGCCGGTGCGGTACATGCGGGAGCCGTCAGGGCCGTACGGGTCGGGTGGGAAACGGTCCGCGGTCAGCCCGGGCCGGTGCAGATAGCCGTCGGCGAGCTGGACCCCGGCGAGGTGGAGCTCGCCGGTGACGCCGGGCGGACAGGGTTTGAGAGCGGCGTCCAGGACGTACAGGCGGGTGTTCCACACGGGGCGGCCGATGGGCACGGGGCCGCTCTCGCCGGCTTCGCATGTGTGGTGGGTGACGTCGACGGCTGCTTCCGTCGGCCCGTAGAGGTTGTGCAACCGTACGGTGGGCAGGGCGCGGTGGAAGTCCCGTACGGTGTCGCGCGGCAGGGCCTCGCCACTGCAGAAGACGTGCCGCAGTGCAAAACACCCGGCCGCCTCCGGCTCCGCAAGGAACACCTGGAGCATGGACGGTACGAAGTGGCAGACGGTCACGGCCTGTTCCTGGATCGTACGGGCCAGGAGGAGCGGGTCCTTGTGCGCGTCGGGTTCGGCGACGACGAGGGTGGCGCCCTCGCGCAGCGCCCAGAAGAACTCCCACACGGACACGTCGAAGCCGGAGGGTGTCTTCTGGAGCACCCGGTCGCCGGGCGCCAGCGGGTAGGTGTGCTGCATCCAGCGCAGCCTGTTGTCGATGGCCGCGTGGGACACCACCACGCCTTTGGGCCTGCCCGTGGAGCCGGAGGTGTAGATGACGTACGCCGGATGCCGCGGTGTGAGTCCGGGCGTCACGTCGAGCGGGGCCAGGGCCGACAGATCCGTACGGTCGAGCAGGATCGACGGCGGGCCCGACTCGGGCAGACGGGAGCCGATGACCGTGTCGGTGACGACGCAGACCGGCGCGGCGTCGTCGAGCATGCCGGCGAGCCGGCCGGGCGGATGGCCGGGGTCGAGCGGCAGATACGCGCCGCCCGCCTTCAGGACGGCCAGCAGGGTGACGACGAGTTCGACGGAGCGCGGCAGGGCGACGGCCACCGGCGCGCCGGGACGGACACCGTGTCCGGCCAGGTGCCGGGCGAGTCGGCCGGCCTGTGTGTCCAGTTCGGCGTAGGTCAGGGTCCGGTCGCCGAAGACGAGGGCCGGGGCGTCGGGGGTTCTGTGCGCCTGGTCCTGGATCGGGCCGATGAGGGTGGTGGCGGGGAGCGGCCGGGCGGTGTCGTTGAACTCGACCAGCACCCGGTGCTGTTCCTCGTCGGTCGCGACACCGAGCTCGGCGAGCGATGCGGCGGGATCGCAGTCGGCGATCCGGCGGAGCAGTTGGAGGAACCGCGCCTGGTGCGCGGTGAGTGCCTCGCCGGTGTACGTGTCGGGGTTGGCGTCGTGGTCGATGTGCAGACCGGTGCCGTCGGTCCGGTCGTACACATTGACGGTGAGATCGTCCACCGGGCCCGCGGAGAGGTTGTGCGGGACGGAGGTCAGGCCGCTGAAGCCGAGTCCGTAGTCGAACGGCATGATGTTGACGAGCGGGCCGACCAGCGCGCGGCCCTCGCCGAGCAGGCCGAGGTCGCGCCGGATGTCCTCGATCCGGTAGCGCTGGTGACGGCGCGCCGCGCGCACCGCGAGCACGACCTGCCGGGTCAGTGCGGCGAGGGTGGTGTCGGGTGCGACGGTCAGCCGCAGGGGCACCACATTCATCACCATGCCGGGTATCCGCAGGGCGATCGAACCCATCCGGCCCATCATCGGCAGGCCCAGCACGACGTCCGCGCTCCCGGTGGCCCGTGAGACGTAGAGCGCCTGGGCGGCGACCAGCACGTCCGGCCAGGTGGCCCGCATGTCGCCGGCGAGTTCCCGCAGCCGCTCGGTGACGGGTGCGGGAACGCGCGTGCTCCGCCGCAGGAAGGTGCGGGAGAACAGCGCGGTCCGTCCGGCGAGCGCAGCTGCCTGCGGGCGGTCGGCGAGCAGTTCGGTCCAGTGGGCGCGGTCCTTCTCGCGTTGCTCGCCCGTACGGTAGGCGGCGTCGTCTGCGATCAGTTCGGCCAGGGCGCCGAACGGTCGCCCGCTCGGTTGCACGTTCTCGACGAGGGCCGAGTAGGTCTCCGCGGTGCGGCGGGCGAGCAGCGAGTAGCCGAACCCGTCCATGACGATGTGGTGCACACACTGGTACCAGAGCCAGCTCTCGTCCCCGGTCCGCAGCAGCGCGTGCCGGAACAGCGGTCCTGCGGCGAGGTCGAAGGGCCGCGTGAGGTCCTCGTCCATCCAGGCCCGGGCCGAGGCCGGCGGATCCGGTTCCTCTCGCAGGTCGGCCGTGTGCAGCGGGAAGCCCGATCCGGGCACGCCCGGCTCGAGGGTGAACTGCCGTGGCCCGTCGGGGGTTTCCGCGATCCGGACACACAGCGCCTCGGCCTCGCGCGCCGTACGGTGCAGCGCCTGGGCGAAGAGGTCGGGGCGCAGCGGACCTCCCAGTTCGAGGTACTCGGCGGTGTTCAGCGCCGGACTCCCGGGGTCGAGAGCCTGGGCGTACCACATGCCCGACTGGGCGGAGGTCAGCGGGAACCCGTCGGCGCCCGCCGACTCCGTAGCGGTCATTCCTGGACCCCCAGCAGCGGCATCCATGCCTCGATGGCGGGCCGTTCGGCGAGGTCGACGAAGGAGACGGCGGTGCCGTGCTCGCGCCGCCACCGTTCGACGAGGCTCATCAGGCGGACCGAGTCGAGGCCGTAGTCGGCGAGGTTCTCGTCGCCCGGGATCTCGGCGGGGTCCTCCCCCAGCACGTCGGCCACGTCGTCGCGTATCTGCTGCACGGTGAGCGGCATGCTCAGGCCCCTTCGGTGATCGCGGCGGTGGTGGTCACGACGGCGCAGCGGCCCGCCGCCCAGCGCAGAGCGGAGCGATGTTCGTCCGCGCCGAAGTCGGCGACGGCGTCGGCGACGACGAAGGCCTGGATGTCCCGCATCCAGGCGTCGCAGGCGGTGGCGACGACACCGATGTGCGCATAGACGCCGGCGATGACGAGCTGGTCGCGGCCGTGCCGCCGCATCAGCGCGGCCAGGTCGGACCGTACGAAGGCGCTGTACTTCCACTTGGTGAAAACGGTGTCGCCGTCCTGGGGTGCGACCGCACCGGCAATGGCCGCGGCGTGGGGATCGTCGGGCAGGCCGGCGCCCCAGAAGTCCTGTTGCAGTCCGCGCTGCTCGGGGCTCTGACCGCCGGGCTGCGCCGAGTAGACGACGGGAATGCCGCGGCTTCTGGCGTCCTCGGTCAACTGTGCTGTGTGGGCGAGGAGTTCGGTGACCGGCGAGACGCCGGTGTCGAAGGCGGACAGAAAGTGGTTCTGCAGATCGTGGACGAGCAGTACGGCCCGGGCCGCGTCGACGGTCCAGTCGACGCGGTTCTCGGGGAGGTCGGCGACGCCGGGCATGGCGTACGGGGCGATGGCGGGCAGCGCCATGGGAGCGGAGGCCTTTCAGGAAGAGGCGGGCCGGGCGGCGGTGTTGCGGAGGTCCTTCTTGCTGACCTTGCCGACGCCCGTGGCCGGGAAGACATCGACGAACTCGACGCGGTCGGGGACCTTGTAGGCGGCGAGCCCTCGTTCGCGGACGAACCGCCGCAGGAGGGCGGGGCGCAGTTCGGCGTCCGGGCGGAGGATGACGTAGGCGCAGCTGCGCTCGCCGAGGTACGCGTCGGGGACGGCGACGACGGACACGTCGTGCACGGCGGGGTGGGCGAGGATGACGTTCTCGACCTCCTCGGCCGCGATCTTCTCGCCGCCGCGGTTGATCTGGTCCTTGGCCCGCCCCTCCACGACGAGGTGACCGCTCGGGGTGGCGCGGGCGATGTCGCCGGTGCGGTAGTAGCCGTCCTCGGTGAACGAGCGTGCGTTGTGCTCGGGCGCGCGCCAGTAGCCCCGGATGGTGTACGGGCCCCGGGTGAGCAGATGGCCGGTCCGTCCGGGTGCGACGTCGTTGTCCCCGTCGTCGACGATGCGGATCTCGTCGTCGGGCGAGATGGGCCGGCCCTGCGTGGTGACGATGGTCTCCTCGTCGTCGTCCAGCCGTGTGTAGTTGACGAGTCCTTCGGCCATGCCGAAGACCTGCTGCAGGGTGCAGCCGAGTGCGGGCCGTACGCGCCTGGCGGCCTCCTCGCTGAACTTGGCGCCTCCCACCAGCAGGACATCCAGACTGCGCAGGTCGTGCGGTGTGCTCGCGGCGGCCTGGGTCCACACCAGCGCGAGCGGCGGCACGAGACCGGTGATCGTCACGCCCTCGCGTTCGATCAGGGCGAACGCGGTGTCCGGGTCCGGCGCCGGGCACAGCACCACCCGTCCTCCCGCGCACAGGGTCCCCAGCGAACCGGGCGAGCTCAGCGGAAAGTTGTGCGCCGCGGGGAGCACCACGAGATACACACTGTCCTCGTCCATCGCACAGATCTCGTTCGACCCGCGGAGCGAGTACAGGTAGTCGTCGTGCGTACGCGGAATCAGTTTCGGAACGCCGGTGCTGCCGCCGGACAGCTGGAGGAACGCCAGGTCCGAGGAGGCCGGCCCGTCCTCGTACGCAACCGGTGCACGCGGGACCGTGCTCAGCGCCGTGTGCTCCCCCGGCTCCCCCACGACGAAGACATGGCGGAGCGTCGGGGTCCGCTCACGCACCTTGGTGGCGAGGTCGCGGTGGTCGAAGCCCTCGTGCCGGTCGGCGACGACGTAGGCGACCGCCTCGGTGAACGCGCAGAAGTACCCGATCTCCGCCTCACGATGGGCGGGCAGTGCGAACACCGGCAGCGCGCCGATCCGGAACAGCGCGAAGACCACCTCGAAGAACTCGGCGATGTTCGGCAGTTGGACCACCACTCGGTCGCCCTTGCCGATTCCTGCGGCGAGGAAGCCTGCCGCGAGCCGGTCGGCGCGGTGGTCGAGTTCGCCGTAGGTCCAGCGCCGCCCGGCGCCGGCCGGGTCCACGACGGCGACCCGGTCCGGGTGCCGCTCGGCGCGTGTGCGCAGCATCCGGCCGAAGGTCTCGCCCTGCCAGTACCCGGCTGCGCGGTAGCGGGCGGCGAGATCGGCGGGCCAGGCCGGTGCGCCGGCGCTCACAGCTTGGCTCCCACCGCGTCGAGGAAGGTACGGAACTTGGCGCTCGTCTCGGCGGTCTCCGCTGCCGGGTCCGATGTCGCCACCACTCCCGCTCCGGCGTAGAGCCGCAGCCCGTCCCCGGCCGCTTCGGCGCAGCGGATGGTGACCACCCACTCGCCGTCCCCGGTGGCATCGCCCCATCCCACGACGCCGGAGTACAGCCCCCGGTCGAACGGTTCGAGCTCGCCGATGACCTGGCGGGCAAGCGTCGTCGGCTCCCCGCAGACGGCAGGGGTGGGGTGCAGCGCGCAGGCGAGTTCCAGTGCGGAGGCCGGCCGCGGGCCGAGGGTTGCGGTGATGGTGGTCGACAGATGCCACATGGCAGCGGTCTTCACCAACGTCGGCCGCTCGGGCACGACGAGGTCCGTGCAGTACGGAGCGAGGGCGTCCCGCATGGCGTTGACGACGAAGCCGTGCTCGTGGAGGTCCTTGGGCGATTCGAGCAGCGCGGCCGCACGGCGCACGTCCTCACCGAGGTCGGTGCTGCGGGGTGTCGATCCGGCGAGCGGGTTGGCCACCAGGGCGCTGCCGCGTCGGGACACGAGGAGTTCGGGGCTGGCGCCGAGCAGTGTGCGGCCCGTGCCGGTGGGCATGGCGAAGGTGTAGCCGCGGGTGTCGCGGCGGGCGAGGCGTTGCAGCATCCCGGGTACGTCGGGCTCCCGGTCGCCCGTCAGGTCGAGGGCGCGGGCGAGGACGACCTTGCTCAGCTCACCCGCTTTCATCCGGTGGACGGCGGCAGCGACGGCGGCGCCGTACTGTTCCGGCGCGGGTATCGGGCGCATCTCCCAGGTGGTGTCCGCCGATGCGGGCGCGGGCAGCGCGATGAGCGGGTCCCTGCCCAGTGACGGTGCCCGGTGCAGTGTTTCGGGGACGGCGAGAGCGGCGGGTGCGGCAGGGTCGAAGGGGATCGCCCCGAGCACCACCGGGTGCGGCTCGCCCGACGCCCGGGCGGCGTCCAGGGCGTCTTCGACGCGCTCGGTCAACGGGCGTGCGTCGTGCGGCACATGGGCCCGCACACCGTGGGCGAGCAGCGTCCTCGTCGGCGAGGCGAAAAAGCGGTCCGTTGCGTGCCGGTAGGCATCGAGGAGTGCCGTCGCCGTGCCGACGACATCGGTTCCGGACTCGTCCGTGGTGAGCGTCTCGTGGACCGTGGTCACCTTGGGTTCTCCCAGTTTCTGCGGTACCCCGGCACCGAAGTGACGGAGGGTGAGGAAGGCGCGGACAGTCGGGGATCACCCTTGCGGGATTAGGCAAGGCTCACCTACCATCTCTGGCAGCTGCAGGTTCCCTTCGGGCGCGACCGGCCCGACTACCCAGCGTGCACAGTAATGTCGAGACGCCGTCGCAGGCTCATGGCCTGACGGGCTCTGACATGTGCCGGCCTTCACAGGCGGCTCTTCTTCAAGAAGTCGCAAAGCCCTCAACCCGTACGGCATGTGACGCGCCGACAGATCCTCTGGCGGGTTCCCGTGACTCTCCGCGTACGACAGCCGGTGCCGGTCAGTCCGCCTCGACGCAGAGGACGGGCACCCGCTGAACGGCGTTGTTGGCGAACCCGCCCCGGTTCCAGGGCTGATCGACGGGCTGAACGCCCCCCGCACCGTCGCGCGCGCGGACGCTGAGCACATGCAGGCCGGGCGTCGCGTTCCAGATCGTGTGCCAGCGCCGCCACGCCCACCGGTGCTCGCCCTGCTGCGCCAGTTCGGCCGCGTGCCACGTGGCGCTGTCGTCGCTGCTCACCTCGACCGACGTCACCGGGGCCTGCCCGGACCACGCCCGCCCCTCCAGACGCACCTCGCCCGGACGTACGACACGGGTCCGGGACATGAAGTCCGGGAACCCCGGCGGGATCATGAGCGCGCGGGGCGCGATCCGGGTGACCGGCTCGCCCGGATCGTCGGCGGACTGCCGGTAGCGGTAGGCCACGGACTGCTGGAATCCCGTGAACGGGGTGCCGGTGACAGTGATGTCGCGCAGCCACTTCACCTGCGCCATGCCGTACCAGCCCGGAACGATGAGCCGCAGCGGGTGGCCGTGCTGCGGCGGCAGCGGCAGCCCGTTCATCGCCCAGGCGACGAGAATCCCGGGGTCGTCCCCCATGGCGAGAGCCAGCGGAAGGCTCCGCTGATAGTCCTGCTCGATCCCGCGCTCGACACCGTGATCGGCGCCGGTGAAAACCACCTCGACGGCATCCGCCTCGGGACCGGCCCGAGCGAGGAGCGTACGCAGGGGCACGCCGGTCCATGCGGCGGTGCCCACCGCCTCGACCAGCCACGGCTGACTCACGGGCCGGGGCAGGAGCCGGGCCCTTCCGTTGCCGGCGCACTCCATCGTCACGCGCTGCGTCGCCGGCGGGAACGACGTCAGGGTGTCCATGTCCAGGCTGAGCGGGTGGTCGACGCGGCCACCCAGCTCGAGGGTCCAGGTGGTGTCGTCCGCGTACGGGATGTCGTAGTGGACGAGTACGTAGTGGAGCCCGGCCGGCGTCAGATCGTGCCGCATCGCCTCCAGCGGCAGGCCGTGGTTGCGGGCCGCGAGCGCCAGCTCCTCCAGCCCGACTGCTTCGTCGGGTCCGGCGAGACGCCCAGGTGCGCTGATGTCCTCGATGCGCGCGTCCATTCCCCCATCGTGCTCTCCGGACCTGGCCGGGGCACCCCCGCCGGCCCGTCGCAACCCTGTGCAATCGGTTGCATATACCTTTCACTCCGGGCGAGGAAAATCTGTCGTGGCGGCGGTAGACATTGCCGGTCCGGATCACTAGAGTTTTGCCCGTAGCCGAAGAAGTCAGCAATGAGACGCCGGACACGAACCGGCACGAGCAGTACACGGCACGGCAGTGGAGCCCTGGGGCCGGGAAGCACAGCAGGTCCCAGAACCGACTGCCGGGCCGGGCGGCCCACGGGGGTCGCCGTGCAACACCGGAATGCCAAGCAGTACGACCGAAGCAGTACCCGTAACAAGAGAGGAGCAGACGCCATCAGGATCGCCCGGGCGAGGCAGCTCGTCCGGGTAGCCGCAGGCCCCGGATTGGAAGGTGGTCCCCGGTCGAGCATCCACGATCCCCGCGCCTCCGGTCTTCACGACGGAGAAGCGGAATACGAGAGTCGGCGCTCAGCGTCGGCAGATGGTGTTGAAACCCCTCGGGGCCCCGGTGTGTATGCACACATCGGGGCCCCTCGACGCGTTCCAGAAAAGGTGCAAATGCCTCAAGAAACCCCCGCGAACACCACCGACCGGTTCGACGACGACGACTACCCCGCCTACACCATGGGCCGCGCGGCGGAGATGATCGGCGCCACTCCCGGTTTCCTCCGGGCCGTCGGCGACGCCCGCCTGATCACACCCCTGCGGTCCGAAGGCGGCCACCGCCGCTACTCCCGCTATCAGCTCCGCATCGCCGCCCGCGCACGCGAGCTGGTCGACGCCGGCACACCGATCGAGGCGGCCTGCCGCATCGTCATCCTGGAGGACCAGCTCGAGGAGGCCCTCCAGCTCAACGAAAAGCTGCGCCGGACCACGGCGGAGGCGGACGGAACCACTGCGTCCTGATCGCCCCCGAGGAGCACCCGTCGGCAGATATCTATGGCGGCAAGCACCGATATTCACACCGTGCACGATGAAGGTTTATGGCGCGACGGGCGGAGTGATATTACTCGCCGCGCCCAGCCGCTTGCGCCGTGCTACATTTGATCCAAGTTGCAGTTGTGGTTCCCAAAGACTTCAAGTGCTCGTTTCGGCCTCACCCGCCGGACGCGCACTTTTGTATTTCCGGTTCTTCCGGTCGGGGCAATCAACGCGGCGACGCGGAGCTCGCACAGTGCGGACTCCGGGCACTGCCCCGAAGGAGATATGACATGGCTACTGGCACCGTCAAGTGGTTCAACGCGGAAAAGGGCTTCGGCTTCATCGAGCAGGAGGGTGGCGGCGCTGACGTCTTCGCCCACTACTCGAACATCGCCACCCAGGGCTTCCGTGAGCTGCAGGAAGGCCAGAAGGTGACGTTCGACGTCACGCAGGGCCAGAAGGGCCCGCAGGCCGAGAACATCGTTCCCGCCTGACAGCCACACGTACGACGCAGCTGGGGCCCGCACCTTGGGGTGCGGGCCCCAGCTCGTGCTTTTCCGGGTTTCCCGGGCCGCGGCAATGTCGCACGGCGCGATACACACGGCGTTTTCCCACCGTACGGCGGTCGATCCGCCCGCAGCCCTGCTGGACACAATCCGCCCGCTTCACATGATTCGGCCTGCTCGGCCGCTCCGCCGCCCGCCAATCATTTTTCGTACCGGTCCCCGCGTTTTCCCCGGCGGCCGGACAGCGTTTTCATCTTTTATTCGGCTCGTTCTTGCGATTCTCTGCGCCGCTTCCGGCTGCCGGGACTCCCTCGATACGTGCCACATCGAGGAAGGTTCTGCATGAACCGCACAGCTCGCACGAACGACCGCTACTCCCGCACCCGCAAGGGCGGCTCCGCCGCTTCCGGCCGGGGCGGCAACTACCGTTCGCAGGGCCGCCAGGGCGCTCCCGGCCGCTCCGGCGGCGGTGGCGGACGCCGTCCGGCCGCGCTGCAGGGAGAGTTCGCCGTACCGGTCACCATCACCCCCGGACTGCCCGCCGTCGAGTCCTTCGCCGATCTGGACATGCCCGCTCCCCTGCTGGCGGCACTGCGCACCGAAGGTGTGACCGTGCCGTTCCCGATCCAGGGGGCGACGCTGCCGAACTCGCTGGCCGGGCGCGATGTCCTGGGCCGCGGCCGCACCGGCTCCGGCAAGACGCTGGCCTTCGGCCTGGCCATGCTGGCCCGCACCGAGGGTCAGCGCGCCGAGCCCCGTCAGCCGCTGGCCCTGGTTCTCGTTCCGACGAGGGAACTGGCACAGCAGGTCACCGACGCGCTCACTCCGTACGCCCGGTCGCTGCGACTGCGCCTGGCGACCGTGGTCGGCGGCATGTCGATCGGCCGCCAGGCCGGCGCCCTGCGGGCCGGAGCCGAGGTGGTCGTCGCGACCCCCGGCCGGCTCAAGGACCTCATCGAGCGCGGCGACTGCCGGCTGGACCGCGTCGCCATCACCGTCCTCGACGAAGCCGACCAGATGGCCGACATGGGCTTCATGCCGCAGGTCACCCAGCTGCTCGACCAGGTACGCCCCGAGGGTCAGCGCATGCTGTTCTCCGCGACGCTGGACCGCAATGTCGACCTCCTGGTGCGCCGCTACCTGCACGACCCCGTCGTCCACTCGGTCGACCCCTCGGCCGGCGCGGTCACCACGATGGAGCACCACGTGCTGCACGTGCACGGCACCGACAAGTACGCCACGACGACGGAGATCGCCGCCCGTGACGGCCGGGTGCTGATGTTCCTGGACACCAAGCACGCCGTGGACCAGCTCACCAAGCACCTGCTCAGCAGCGGCGTACGCGCCGCCGCCCTGCACGGCGGGAAGTCGCAGCCGCAGCGCACCCGCACCCTGGCCCAGTTCAAGACCGGTCATGTCACCGTGCTGGTGGCCACCAACGTCGCCGCCCGCGGTATCCACGTGGACAACCTGGATCTCGTCGTCAACGTCGACCCGCCGAGTGACCACAAGGACTACCTGCACCGCGGCGGGCGTACCGCACGCGCCGGCGAGTCGGGCATCGTCGTCACCCTGGTCCTGCCCAACCAGCGCCGCGAGATGACGCGTCTGATGGCCGACGCGGGCATCACGCCGCAGACCGCGCAGGTTCGCTCCGGTGAAGCGGAGCTGAGCCGGATCACCGGTGCCCAGGCGCCCTCGGGTGTCCCGGTCACCATCACCGCGCCGGTCGCGGAGCGCTCCCAGCGCAGCGGTTCGTCGTCGCGCGGTCGGCGCAGCCGCCCCGCTCAGGCCCGCCGGTCCTCCGGCTCGGCGCAGGGACGGAGCTCCTCGCAGCGCCAGTCCTCGTTCCGGAACGCCGCATGATCCCGGGCGTTGATCCCCGGAGCGCCGATCCCCAGCACGCCGATCCCCAGAACACGGAAGGTGTCCGTTGACGCTGATTCTCGAGCAGCCCCTGCAGACGTACGACGCCGCATCGACGGCCGCCGAGGCCATGACCTCACCGGGCCCGCAGGTCGGCGACGACATGACGCTCGACGTCGCCCTGTCCGTTCTCATCGGCGCCGGTGTCGGGCATCTGATCGTCCGCAGTGAGGACGGCCGCTGTGCCGGCCTCGTCACACGGGCCCAGCTCACCGCGTACCGCAGTGGCACCTGGTACGCGGAGGACACTCAGCTGCGGGACATCGTCCACGACCGTGGACCGTTCACGCTGTCCGAGGCGTCGCTGTCCGAGGCGGAGTGCGCCATGCGGCACCGCGGACTCGACGCCTCGCCGGTGGTCGACGAGGACGGCTACATCCTCGGCGTACTCACCCCCGGACTCTGACCTCCCGGCCGGTCTCTGCCGGGCCGGCTCTCCCCTGCGAACCTAGTTGAGGCACTATGCGCTGCGTCATCGCCCGCTTCCCCTTCGATCTGGTCAAGAGCGACGTGCAGGAGTCGATGAAGGGCCGCAAGCCCGAACCGGTGACGGGCGAGTCCGTGACCATCGGCCGCCGGACCTACCCCGTCAAGCAGGTGGGCGAGGTGATCACCGGACAGGACCGCCGCGACTTCAGCGCCGGTGAGGTCACCAGGGCGCTCACCCGCCTCGGCTTCACCTGCCACCCGGCTCCCGTGGCGCCCGCACCGGCGCCCGCTGCCACTCCGCTCGAGACGGCGTCGGCCCTGCTCGGAGCAGCGGGACACATCTGACCCCGTGCGGCGGCGTGGCCTGCCCCGCCGCCGCACATGCCGGTGCCCGCCCCCGCAGAGCGGGGGCGGGCACCGGTCGATCATCCGCGCCGATCAGGCAGGCACGATGTTCTCGGCCTGCGGGCCCTTCTGGCCCTGCGTCACGTCGAACGTGACCTTCTGGCCTTCCTGGAGCTCACGGAAGCCCTGGGTGGCGATGTTGGAGTAGTGGGCGAAGACGTCCGGGCCTCCACCGTCCTGCTCGATGAAGCCGAAGCCCTTTTCCGAGTTGAACCACTTAACGGTTCCGCTGGCCATGTGTCCTCCAAGGGGACTCGAAGTCGGCTCCCGCACTTTGCGGGAACCGGAGGTGATCGCCCTGGTCCTCAGACTCTGAACAGCAAAAACGCCCGTGAACTCGCGCTCACGGGCGAACGGTACTTCGGAACCATGACTGCTGAGACCGACGCTACACGGTCTGCTGCCAACCCACCACAGAACTGATCAAGCCAAACGGGCCAAAGCGTGATCAAAAGTCAGTTCGGCCCGCAATCCCGTGCCGCCGGCCCGGTCCCCGTGAGGCCGCCACCACGCGGAAACGCCGGGCCCGCCGCACGAGGTGCGGCGGGCCCGGCGGTCTGCGCGGTGCTCAGTGGTCGAAGACGTCCTTCGTCTTCTCCTTCGCCTGGCGCGCGTCGCCCTTGGCCTGCTCGGCCCGGCCCTCCGCCGTCATCCGCTCGTTGCCCACGGTGCGGCCGGCGACTTCCTTGACCTTGCCCTTGGCCTGTTCCGTCTTGGCCTTGGCCTTCTGGTTCTCAGCCACAGCAATTCACATCCAAGCTGCACTAGACGACATGTGCTCTGCTCTTCGCGTGACCGCTCAGGTGCCCGGCAAACCTGTCGACGGCATGCAGAAATCCTCGGACTCGGGGCAGAAAGGCAGTGGGTACAGTCAGCCCCCGCCCACGCGGCGGCCACCTCACTACGTACGGAGCCATGAATCGATGACGGCCGGCACGAACGACCAGCCCCGAATAGACGGCGAAAGACGCGACAGCGTGACAGGGACGCCTGCCGCGCAGCGCATCCAGCGCCTGAGGCGACGACTGGAGCGGCTGATCGGCATTGCCGCGACCGAGGGCAACGCACTGCTCCCGCTGCGTAACGGCGACGCGATCTTCGCAGCGATGCTGGAGCGCATCAGGGCGGCCGAGCACACGGTGGACATGATGACCTTCGTCTACTGGCGTGGTGACATCGCCCGGGAGTTCGCCGAGGCGCTGTCCGACCGGGCCCGCGCGGGAGTGCGCGTACGGCTGCTTCTGGACGGCTTCGGCAGCCGGCTGATCGAGAAGGGCCAGCTCGAGATGATGGCGCGGGCCGGCGTCCATGTGGCCTGGTTCCGCAAGCCGCTCTATCTGTCCCCGCTGAAGCAGAACCACCGCTGCCACCGGAAGGCTCTGATCGTCGACGAGCGGATCGCCTTCACGGGTGGCGTGGGCATCGCCGAGGAGTGGTGCGGAGACGCCCGTAACGAGAACGAGTGGCGCGACACGCATGTGGAGGTGCACGGTCCGGCTGTCGACGGTGTGGCCGCGGCGTTCGCCCAGAACTGGGCCGAGTGTCATGCGGAGCTCTTCGACAAGCGCGACCGCTTCATCGAGCACGAGCGGCAGGGCGACGCGATCGTGCAGGTGGTCCGCGGTTCGGCGAGCTTCGGCTGGCAGGACATGCAGACCCTGATCCGCGTCATGCTGGAGTCGGCCGAGGAGCGTTTCCGGCTGGCGACCGCCTACTTCTCCCCCGACGCGTACTTCGTCGACCTGCTCTGCGCGGCGGCCCGCCGGGGGGTGGATGTCGAGATCCTGCTGCCGGGCCCGCACACGGACAAGCGTGTCTGCCAACTTGCGGGGCAGCACTACTACGAGGACCTCATCGCCTGCGGGGTGAGGATCCACCAGTACCAGCCGACGATGCTCCATGCGAAGGTGATCACCGTCGACGGGGTCGCCTCGCTCATCGGCTCGACCAACTTCAACCGCCGTTCCCTGGAGCACGACGAGGAGGTCATGCTCGCCGTGCTGGACGAGTCGTTCACCGCGACCCTCGACGGTCATTTCGACGAGGACGTCGCCGTGAGCGAGCCGATCAGCGGCGGTCGCTGGAAGCGGCGCTCCGTGTGGCAGCGCGCACGGGAAGCCGCTGTCGTTCCCATTCGCCGTTATCTGTGACACCAGTTCGCTCACCACGCCCGGGAGAAACACTGACACCCCGATATGCCGACACAGCGGCCGAGTCCACCGCCGCCTGCCTCCCGTCCACCTGGGCGGACCGGCGCGCGGCGCTGCGCCGTACGCCGCTGTCGATGTGGAACGACGATGTGTCGGACTGGGCCGCGGCCCTGACGTACTACGCGATTCTCGCAGTGCTGCCCGCTCTTCTCGTGAGCGTCTCCCTCGTCGGTCTGGTCAGCGCGTCCACGACGGACGTGCTGGTCGCCCATGTCACCGCCTGGGCACCGGCCGAAGCGGGTGCGGCCCTGCACGACGCTCTGCTCGAGATGGCGGAGGAACGCTCCGCCGCCCTCACTCTGTTGCTGGTCGGCGCCGTCAGCGCCGTGTGGTCCGCCTCCAGCTATGTGGCGGTCTTCCGGCGCGCGCTGCACGCTCTGCACGGAACGCCGGACACGAGGCCCGTCTGGCGCACGGCGTTCCGGACGGTGCGCACCGCTCTGACCGTGCTCGCCCTGCTGCTCGGCAGCGCCTGTCTGCTGGTGCTGAGCGGTTCGATGGCGGAGGCTCTGGGGCGCCGCGCGGGCCTGGGCGGCAGCGGCACCGCGGCGTGGAGTCTGCTGCGGTGGCCCGCGCTGCTCGCTCTGGTGGCGGTGCTGGTCCTCGTCCTGTTCCGTACGGGCCCGGTCGCCGCGCGGTGTCTGCGGCATGCCCTGCCGGGCGGCGTACTGGCCGCCCTGTTGTGGCTGACCGCCTCCGCCGGATTCACCGCCTACGCGAGCGGCATGGGCACCTACAGCAGGCTCTACGGTTCGCTGGCCGGTGTGGTGGTGTTCCTGATCTGGCTGTGGGTGTCGAACCTCGCCCTGCTGGCCGGGGCGCAGTTCGCCGCCGAACTCAGCAAACTCGAGAGTTCCGGCGGCCGTCCGACCGGCTGACGGCACGCGGCAGAGCTGCCGGAGAATTCACCAGGTGTGGCGGTAATTCTTCGGGGCACCAGTCGGCCCGGAGGTTGATAACCATGGTTCCCCTGCTACTCGTTCTTCTGCTCGCCCTGATTCTTTTCGGTGCGGGTTTCGCACTCAAGGCCCTCTGGTGGATTGCCGTCGTCATTCTGGTGGTCTGGCTGCTCGGCTTTGTGGTTCGTCCCGGCGCCGCCGGTGGCAGGCGCGGCCGTTGGTACCGCTGGTAGTCGAGAAGCGTCACCGAATTCACCGAGGTGGGCCGCCCGGAGTTTGTCCGGGCGGCCCCACCCTTGTCTTGCGGCCTCCCCCCGCCGACCGCTGCGGGTGCCCGCGCAGGGGAAGCAATTGACCTCAAGCTTGGTTGAGGTCATAGCGTTCTCTCTGCGCCCCGGGCCATGCCGGCCGATGGGAACCGCGTCGGCCAAGAGATTTCGGAGACACCCCGATGAGCATGGAAGTCACCGCGTGGACATCGCTGCACAGCGCGATGAACGCGCAGCAGGACCGGAGGCCCTTCTCCCGGGCCACCCTGCGCCGCATCGGCTCGTTCGCCCGGCCGCACCGCTCGGAGCTGGTGCGCTTTCTGCTGCTGAGCGTGATCACCGCGCTGCTCGCGGTGGCCACGCCCGTGCTCGCCGGCCGGGTGGTCGACGCGATCGTCGAGGGCAGGGAGACCGGCACCGTCATCCGGATCGCGCTGCTCATCGCCCTGATCGCCGTCGCCGAAGCAGGACTCGGTCTGCTCACCCGATGGCTGTCCGCCACCCTGGGCGAGGGCCTGATCCTCGATCTGCGGACGGCTGTCTTCGACCACGTCCAGCAGATGCCGGTCGCCTTCTTCACCCGCACCCGGACCGGCGCGCTTGTCAGCCGGCTCAACAATGACGTCATCGGGGCCCAACGGGCCTTCAGCAACACGCTCTCCGGGGTCGTGTCCAACCTGGTCACCCTGTTGCTGACGCTGGCCGTGATGCTCACCATCTCCTGGCAGATCACACTGCTCGCCCTGGCCCTGCTGCCGGTGTTCGTCATTCCCGCCCGCCGCATGGGTTCGCGCATGGCCCGTCTGCAGCGGGAGGCCGCCAACCACAACGCCGCCATGGGCACCCGGATGACCGAGCGCTTCTCCGCCCCCGGCGCGACACTCGTCAAACTCTTCGGACGGCCCGCCGACGAGTCCGCCGAATTCGCCGCCCGCGCCAACCGGGTGCGCGACATCGGGGTCCGCACCGCCATGGCGCAGTCCCTGTTCATCACGGCCCTGACCCTGGTGTCCGCCCTCGCGCTGGCGCTGGTCTACGGACTCGGCGGCTACTACGCGCTGCGCGGCAGCCTGGAACCGGGCGCCGTCGTCGCGCTCGCCCTGCTCCTGACCCGGCTCTATGCCCCGCTGACGGCACTGGCGGGCGCCCGCGTCGAGGTGATGAGCGCGCTGGTCAGTTTCGAGCGGGTCTTCGAGGTCCTGGACCTGAAGCCGCTGATCGCCCAGAAGCCGGACGCCCGCCCGGTGCCGGCGGGCCCGGTCTCCGTGGAGTTCGACGGGGTCCGCTTCGGCTACCCCTCTGCCGACAAGGTCTCGCTCGCCTCCCTCGAAGAGGTCGCCACCCTCGACTCCCGCGGCGGTACGGAGGTCCTGCACGATGTCTCCTTCCGCGCCGAACCGGGCCGCATGGTCGCGCTCGTCGGCTCGTCCGGCGCCGGAAAGTCCACGATCGCGCAGCTCCTGCCGCGGCTGTACGACGTCGACGAAGGTTCGGTGCGGCTGAACGGCATCGACGTACGCGATCTGTCCGCCGACTCGATCCGCGAGGCGATCGGCATGGTCACCCAGGACGGCCACCTCTTCCACGAATCCGTCCGCGCCAATCTCCTCCTCGCCCGGCCGGACGCCGACGAGGACGAGCTGTGGGACGCCCTGCGACGCTCCCGGCTGGACGAACTGGTCGCCTCGCTGCCCGACGGGCTGGACACCGTGGTGGGCGAACGCGGCTACCGGCTCTCCGGCGGCGAGCGGCAACGGCTGACCATCGCCCGGCTCCTGCTCGCCCGCCAGCGGGTCGTCATCCTCGACGAGGCGACGGCCCATCTCGACTCCACCTCCGAAGCCGCCGTCCAGGAAGCGCTCGCGGAGGCACTGGAGGGACGTACCGCGGTGGTCATCGCCCACCGTCTGTCGACCGTCAGGGCTGCCGACCTGATCCTGGTCGTCGAGGCCGGCCGGGTCGTGGAACGCGGCACCCACACCGAACTGCTGGCCCTCGGAGGCCGCTACGAGGAGTTGTACCGCACCCAGTTCCAGCGCCCGGGTGCCGAGGAGGAGCAGCCGGTCCGGTGACTCCTCGGCGGGGCACCGGTGTTGCGGCGGCGGCTCAGGCGGTGCGCTCCATGCACACCAGGTCGTCCCGCGTATCCCACGGGTCCGTCACGGTGAACCCGCATCGCTCGTACAGGGCGAGGGCGTTCGCCCGCCACTTCCACACCGAGAGGCGCACCGTCGCCGTTCCGCTCCGCGCCGCATGTTGCAGTGCGGCGTCGAGCAGCGCGGACGCAATGCCCCGGCCGCGGCATGCGGGGTCCACCCACAAACGCTTGATCTCCGCACGGCCGTCGACAGGGGCGGTTACGACAGCACAGCCGACCATGGCGTCGCCGCTCGTCGCCACCAGCACGACGGCGCCGGCGAACGCGGTCCGCGGGTGGCGTATCTCCGCCCGGTACCGCGTGGGAAGCGCTGCGGCATCAGGGACGGCCGCGCCCTTCTCGGCTTCGGTCCGCAGGTGGTAGGCGGCCAGCAGCCGGGACAGGCCGTCCTCCGCCGGTCCGCCCGAGCGGGGCCAGGGCGCGATGACGACGTCGTGGTGATCGGTCACGCCGCCAGCATCACACAGCGCCTGAGCCCGATGAGGTACTCCGTGCGCGAGGGACACTGGGTGCATGGACCTTTCCGTACCCGGGGTCGGGTATCTGCGGGAGCGACTCGGGAGCAGCCTGTTCCGCCGCGTCGCGGGTCCGGCGGGCACGGACAACCGCGCCCGCATCCATGACACACCGGGACCTCGCTGGTTCGGTCCCGAGCGGCCCATCCGTACCGTGCACGGCGACGCGTCGATGTTCATCGGCGGTCTGCGGGCCCTGCTGCTGCAGTCGCTGCATCCGCTGGCCATGGCCGCCGTGGCCGCTCACTCCGGCTACCAGGGCGACCCCTGGGGGCGTCTGCAGCGTACGAGCACGTTCCTCGCCGTGACGACGTACGGCACGGCCGACGACGCCCAGCAGGCGGTGGACCGGGTACGGGCGGTGCACAGCCGTATCGAGGGAACCACCGCAGCCGGGGAGACGTACCGCGCCGCGGACCCGCATCTCCTCGCCTGGGTGCACATCGCCGAGGTCGACAGCTTTCTGCGCGCCCACCAGCAGTACGGGGCACGGCCCTTGGACGCCGCCGGGTGCGATGCGTACATCGCCGACACCGCCCGGATCGCCACTGCGCTCGGTGTGACCGACCCTCCGCGTGACCGGGCGGAGCTCGCCGCCCGGCTGGCCGCGTACCGCCCGGAGCTGCGTGCCACGCCGGAGGCCCGCGAGGCGGCGCGCTTCCTCCTGCTGCGGCCGCCGCTGCCCTGGATCGCCAAAGGGCCGTACGCCCTGCTGGCGGCCGGCGCGGTGTCCTCGCTGCCCCCGTGGGCCCGCAAGCCGCTGCGGCTGCCCCGACTGCCGGTGGTCGAGGAGACATGTGTACGGCTGGGCGGGCATGCGCTCACCCGGGCGATCCGCTGGGCCATGAAGCCGTCCCGTCCGCTTCCGCGCACCACCTGATCAGCACCTGCCACCGCGCCACCGACCTCTGGTCCCGGTTGTGCGCGCAGCGGCCGGCCGGGCAGCCACGGCGCGGGGACGGCATCGTCGAAGCGGAACCGACACCGGCGATTACGCCGATGCCGCACCACCCGGATCGCCCTGACAGTGGCATCGCCAACGAACACGGCGATGCCATCCGGAGGACCGGAACACAGCTCCAGGCCAGAGCCGGCCGCGCGGAGCGGTTCACCGGAACGGTCGCCACGACCGAGAGGACGACTCCGTCGTGCACCATCTCCACAACGACACCCCCCGCACGCCCCACCGTCCGCGGGCCGCAGCGCCCCGCGGGAACGGAAGGCACCGCTCCCGGACGTTCCTGGCCGCCCTGGCGGCGCTGGTGACCTTCGGTGGCCTGACCACCGCCCTGACCACCGGCGCCCAGGCCGCCGACAACCCCTACGAGCGCGGCCCCGCGCCGACCACGGCGAGCATCGAGGCAGCACGCGGCTCCTACGCGGTGTCGCAGACCACCGTCTCGTCGCTGAGCGTCAGCGGCTTCGGCGGCGGCACCGTCTACTACCCGACCAGCACCGCGGACGGCACGTTCGGGGCCGTGGCCATCTCGCCCGGGTACACGGCGACCCAGTCGTCCATCGCCTGGCTGGGCCCGCGGCTGGCCTCGCAGGGATTCGTGGTGTTCACCATCGACACCCTCACCACGCTCGACCAGCCCGACAGCCGCGGGCGGCAACTCCTGGCGGCACTGGACTACTTGACGCAGCGCAGCGCCGTGCGGACGCGGATCGACAGCACCAGACTCGGCGTCCTGGGGCACTCGATGGGCGGTGGCGGAACGCTGGAGGCGGCCAAGAGCCGGCCGTCGCTGCAGGCCGCGATCCCCCTCACCGGATGGAACCTCGACAAGTCCTGGCCCGAGCTCCGCACTCCCACGCTGGTCGTCGGGGCCGACGGCGACACGATCGCTCCCGTCTCCTCGCACTCCGAGCCGTTCTACACGTCACTGCCGTCCTCGCTCGACAAGGCCTATCTGGAGCTGAACAACGCGACGCACTTCACGCCGAACAGCTCCAACACGACCATCGCGAAGTACAGCATTTCCTGGCTCAAGCGGTTCATCGACAACGACACCCGCTACGAGCAGTTCCTGTGCCCGCTGCCGCGGCCGAGCCTGACCATCGAGGAGTACCGCGGCAACTGCCCTCACTCCTCCTGACCCCGGCCCGGCTCCGAGCCGGGTTCCGACTCCACCGATGGCGGCCGCTCTCCTTCGGCCGCCATCGGCGCTGTGCGGACGTACAGAGTTGTCGCAGCGCCACTGGGAGGCCTCCCAACGACGCACTTCACCACCCGTTCTCCCCGTTCGGAGGGCGCCGGCCCGCGTCGGACGGAAGGCTTCCGCCCTTCCTGACCCGCAAGTAACGTCACGGCCGTGACCGGAAAAGCGACCGCGCGAACTGCCCAGCGGCTACACGGCCGCTCCCCCGAACTCGCCGCCGTGGCCGCCCTGTCGGACCGGCTGCGGTCCGGCCGCGGCGCGGCGCTCGTCCTGGCCGCGGAACCGGGCCTCGGGCGGACGGCTCTCCTGAACCGGGCCGCGCGCGACTTCGACGCGGGCCCCGTCCTCCACTGCCGTGCCGCGCCTGCCGAGCGCGGTCTGCCCTGCAGTGGGCTGCACGCACTGCTCGGCGCCGACGCCGACCTGTCGGACATCCTGCGCACGGGACTGTCCCCGCATGGGCTGATGGACATTCTGCGGCGCAGGGGCGGTTGCGAGCCGCTCCTCGTCTGCGTCGACGACGCGCATCTGTGGGACCCCGCCTCACGGGCCGCCCTGGGCTTCGCCGCACGGCGTGCCGGTTCGTTACCCGGGGTCGGGCTGCTGCTGTCGGTGGCCGGGCACGAGGCGGAGGCGGCCGATTTCGCCGGGCTGCCGGTGGTGCGCCTCGGCCCCCTCGACGCAGCAGCCACGAACGTCCTGCTGGACGAGTTGACGGGGAGTTCCGTCGATCCGGCCGTACGCGAGGAACTGCTGCACGAGGCGGCGGGCAATCCCGCCCTGCTGGCCGCTCTGACCGGCCGGCTGACGCCGGCACAGCTCGCCGGGCGCGCCCCGCTGCCCAGGCCACTGGCCGACGGTGCCGTCCTGATGCGCGTCGCGGGCGGCCGGCTGGCCGAACTGCCCGCGGTCACCCGGCGATTGCTGGTGCTGGTGGCCGCGGCGCAGGAACTGGATCCGGACGGAGCCGGCGCCGACGCGACCCTGGTGCTGCGGGCGGCCCGTGCCGCCGGGCTGGAGCCGGCCGCGCTGGATGCGGCCGAGGCGGCGGGCGTGGCGCGCCACGCGGGGAACCGTGTCCGGTTCGAGGACCCGCTGGTGTGCCGTGCCGTGCACGCCGCGTCGCCCCGCTCGTGGCGGCGGTCGGCACATGCCCTGCTCGCGGCGGCTCTCGACGGTGAACGCCACCGGCTGGCACGGCTGTTGCACCGTGCGCTGGCGGCCGATGGACCCGATCCCCGGCTGGCGGCCGTTCTCGCCGCCACGGCGGCTGCCCCCGATGTGCGGGCGACCCATCGGGAACGGTCCGTTGCCCTCGCTCGAGCGGCGGAGCTCACGGTCGCCGACAACGCCCGTATGTGCCGGCTCACGGCCGCAGCGGAACACGCCAGGCTTGCGGGACATCCCCGGAGAGCACGGGAGCTGCTCGCCACGGCCCGTGAGGGGTCGGGGCACGATCTGGTGCGGGGCTGCGCCGAACTCGTGCGCGGGGCACTGTCGTTGCGGGACGGTCCGGTCGGTGACGCGTACGAGGCCCTGTTGCTGGCGGCGGGGCTGCTCTCCCCGTACGACCGGGAACGGGCGATCACCGCACGCCTCGGCGCGATGGAGGCGGCATGGGCGGCGGGTGACGTACCGGCCTGCCTGGTGGCTCTCGGCGGGATCCCGTCCGCGGGGCCCGCAGTCCAGGAGCCATCCGTCGTCCCGGCAGAGCGCCCGGCGCCTGTCGTGCCCGGGCAGCCCGCGGCAACGGGGCGGGGCGCGCCGGTGCGGGCCGATGTCCGGGCCGCTCCCGCGTCAAGCCCGCCGGGTACCGACGCCGGACTGTTTTACGACTACCGGACCGGGATGCTCGCCGCTCTGAGCGCACGGCTCGGCGAGGCGCGCGAGCCCTTGCGGCGGGTCGTCGAACGGGCCGGGACCGACGGCGATCCCGCGTGGCTGCTGCGCGCCGGGGTGGCAGCGCTCGTGCTCGGCAACCTGGCCGCCGCCTGCCACGTCAATGCGCGGGCACTGGCGGTGGCACGGGAAAGCGGCACGGCGGGCTTCGTCCCGCAGGCGCTCGAGCACCTCGCCTACGCCGAGCTGCGCTCCGGGCGGCATGCCCGGGCGCGGGCGCACGCCGAGGAGGGTCTGCGTGCCGCGCACCGGGCAGGGCAGCGCAATGTCGCCGCCCACCATGACGCCGTCCTCGCGCTGGTCGCGTCGGTCGAGGGCGACAGCACCGCTGTCGCCCTGCACGCCGACGCCGCCACGGCGCTTGCCGGTCCGCACGGACTCGTCCAGGCCGCCACACTCGCCGAATGGGCCCGCGCCCGGGCGGATCTGGGTCAGGGCCTGGCCTTCGAAGCCGTGGCACGGCTGGGTCCGCTGGTCCGGCCGGGGCACCGTCGCGGTCATTTCGCCGTGCGGATGCTCGCGGTGCCCTGCTTCGTCGAGGCCGCCGTACTCGCCGGGACACGGGACGACGCCCCCGCCGCCGTCGAGGAGTTCGCCGTCTGGGCCGCTCAGGGCGCCGACCCGCAGGCTCCGGCCCAGCTCGCCCGCTGCCGCGCGCTGCTGGCACCACCGGAGCAGGCCGAAGAGCTGTACACGCAGGCGCTGGCCCGGCACGAACTGGCAGGCGGCGACTTCGAGCGCGCCCGCAGCCTGCTGCTGTACGGGAAGTGGCTGCGGCGCAGGCGCAGGCTGCGCGAGGCCAGGAGCCGGCTCCGGGACGCGCTCTGCGCCTTCGAGCGGGCGGACGCCCGCGTGTGGGCGGATCAGACACGGGCCGAGCTGCGCGCGACCGGCGGCGCCACCGCGCGGGGACCGGCCGGTCCGCTGGCGTGTCTCACCCCGCAGCAGCTGCGGATCGCCCGGTGTGTGGCGGAGGGCGCGACCAATCGCGAGGTGGCGCTGCGGCTCTCTGTCAGCCCCCGCACCGTCGATCATCACCTGCGGAACGCCTTCGCTCTCCTGGGGGTCCGCTCACGCGTCGAACTGTCCCGACTGGTGGACAACGCTGAGAAGAGTCGCCCGCACCCCTAGGGACCGACCGGACGGTATGCCATTCTTCGAGCCATGGATGTGCCGGTGCTCCGAGCGGGCCGCTCGATGCGCCGGACGGAGCCGACCTTGGCGGAGGGCCGCGATGCAGCACGTCGTACGAACCCGAATCCGGGCGTTGCCGGAAGTGCCGTACACCGCGACGGGCGGCACGACACGTGTCCGCTCCCTGCTCAACGCCGAGGCTCTCGATGTGCTCCACCGCGCCGCGCGCGTTCTGCTGGACGACCTGCCGGAGCTCACCGACCAGCTGGTGGCGGCGCTGCGCGACCAGGAACCCGCCTACCGGGCGGCGATCGAGGCCGACGCGGCGGATGTGTGGCAGGAGGTCCACCGGTCCCTGCGGCACAGCGTCAACTCACTGATCGATCCGCGGGAGAGCCGCGACGCCGCCCACCGCTGCTCCTGGAAGATCGGCGCATCCCGCGCCGAGCAGGGGCTGCCCCTCGACGCGCTGCTGCACGCCTTCCGGCTCGGCGGGGGCATGGTCTGGCAGGGCCTCGTGGAGGAGACCGCCCGCCGGCGCCCCGACGACGTACGGCTGCTCGTCCATGTGGCTGCCGATGTGTGGAACTTCGTCGACGAACACTGCTCCCTCGTCGCCGAGGCGTATCGCCAGGTGGAACGGCGGCTGACCTGGCAGCGCGAGAACCGGTTGCGGGTGATGGCGGCCACCCTGCTGGACGGCACCACCCGCATCGCCGACCTGCCCGAGGTGTCCGCGGCCCTGGACCTGCCGGAGCAGGGCCGCTACGCCGTCGTCCTGATCGACTGCGGCCGGACCGGCGCCTACTCGGGGGCCCGTCCGGCATCGGGACTCCCCGGTGCACGGGTGCTGTGGCACACCGGCGCCGACGTCGAGCACGGCATCGTGCTGATCGGTGACGCCGGCCTCGACCAGCTGGCCCGCGATCTCACGGGGCCGCCCGGTGCCCGCATCGGGATCAGCTCCGCCGTCGACGGCCTGGCCGCGGTGGGCGACGCACGCCGTCTCGCGGAGACAGCGCTGCGCGCATGCCCGCTGGGGGGCGGGACCGTGCTGCTCGACGAGCACCTGCCGGCCGCGCTCGTCGTCTCGAACCCCGCCCTCGGCACGGCTCTCGCCGACCGGGTGCTCGGACCGGTGCTCCGGCTCGACCCCTCCGACCGGGACCTGCTGCTGGACACGCTGGCGGCCTGGCTCGACTGCGAGGGGTCGGCCCAGCGCGCGAGCGGGCGGCTGTACTGCCATCGCAACACCGTCCTCAACCGGCTCCGGCGCTGCGAACAGCTCACCGGCCGGTCACTCACCCGCCCCGCGGATGTCGTCGAGTTCTCCCTCGCGCTCACCGCCCGGCGGCTGTTGCACGCGTGAGGGCCGTGACGGCGGGGACGACCGGCAGCAGGAGTGTTGTGGGCCCGCACAAGGTGCGCCGCGGCGGGCAGTGCGGGCGCACCGCAGGGCCGAAGGAGCCTGTACGCGACCGGTGACGCATGGTGCCGTGGCCGCCATGTCGCTTCCGATCCACCACCGTCGGGCGGTCCAGGTGCTCGTTGTGCATCTGGCCGTCCTCACCCTCGGTTCCTGGGCCCACGAACTCCTGGGTCGCCTGCTGCTCCTGCTCACCCTCGCCGATTGCGGCCTGCTGCTGTGGACGGTCGCCGCCCACTCCGCCGGCCGTGCGGGCACCGACGCGGGAGAGCAGCGATGAGCGGCGGAGGCGTCGACGGACGCGCTCTGGCGATCGTGCTCTTCGTGGCGTTCGTGACGGTGTCGCTGCTGCTGTGCGGACTGGCGGCGACCGACTCGGACGAGCCCGAACAGTTCTACACGGGCAGTGGCTCGGCGCGCCCGGCGCAGAACGGCCTGGCGATCGCGGGTGACTACATCTCGGTCGCCACCCTGCTCAGCACCACCGGTTCGGTCGCCCTGGCCGGATACGACGGCATGCTGTTCGCCTTCGCCACCGTTCTCTCGCTGGTTCTGCTGACCCTCGTACTGGCCGGACCGCTGCGCGGCAGGGGCAGGTTCACTCTCGGGGACGTGCTGGCGGAGCGGCTGCGTGAGCGGTCGGTGCGCATCGCCATGGGCATCGCCACCGTCGTGATCCTGTTGCCGCTGCTCGTCGTTCAGCTCGCCGCGGCGGGGAAGATCATGACGGTGATGCTGCGGCTGCCCGACGGGGCGCTCACCGGCTGCACCGTCGCCACCGGGGCGCTGATGGTCTGCTACTCCGCCTTCGGCGGCATGCGCGGCACCGGCTTCGTGCAGATCCTCAAGACCGTGGTGGTGCTGGCCGCGATCCTGCTGCTCGCCGGTCTCGTCCTGAACCGTTTCGGATGGAATCCGGTGCGGCTGTTCGACGCGGCCGAGCGGGGCAGCGGCGCCGGTTCGCACTTCGGCGCACCCGGCCTGCAGTTCGGTGACTCGGCGACGGGCCGGCTCGACCTGTTCGGCTTCCAGCTCACCCTCGCGCTCGGCGCCGCCTGTATGCCGCATGTGACCATGCGGCTCCATGCGCCGAGGGGTGCGCGGGAGGTCCGTGCCTCCATGGGCTGGGCCGTCGGCGCGGTCACGCTGGTGTGCGGCGGGATCGTCGTCGTCGGGCTGGGCGCCGCCGCCCTCGTCGGAGCCGACGCGCTGCGCGCGGCCGACCCGGCGGGCGGGACCGCGCTGCTGATGGTGACCGGAGCTCTCGATCCGGGCGCGGCGGCCGGACGCGGCGTCCTCTTCGCCTTCGTGGCCTGCGCCGTCTTCGCCACCACGCTCGCGGCCGTGGCCGGCATCACCCTGGCCGCCGCCGCGTCGGTGGCCCACGATCTGACCGCCCGGTCCGCGCGGCGCGGCCGTGACCTGGCCGCGGGCGAGGTCACCCGGGCCCGCCGGGCCGTGGTGGCCGTCGGTGCGGTGGCCGTGGTGCTGTCCGTGCTCGCCCAGCACCGCAACCCGCAGTTCCTGTTCTCGTTCACCTTCGCCGCCGCGGCCTCCACCCTGGCGCCGGTTCTGCTGTGCACTCTCTTCTGGAAGGGCATGAACGCCAACGGCGCGCGGTGGGCCCTGTACGGCGCGCCGCTGCTCGTGGCACTCCTCATGCTGGTCTCGCCCGCCGCGTCGGGCACACCCATCGCTCTCTTCCCGGACCGCGACTTCCACCACTTCCCGCTGCAGGCCCCCGGCCTGGTCACGATTCCCGCCGGGTTCGCCCTGTGCCGGCTCGGCTCGATGCGCGGCCGCCGGCCGAAGGGCCCGGACGGCCCGGGCCACTGGGCAGCCGCACAGGCCCCGGGCGCCGACGCTGGGAAGCGGCCCTGACCCTGCGTCGGAACCTGTACGCGCCGGGGGCCGCCGTGCTCTGGTAGCCGCACTTCCCCCGTACTTCCGCCGTTCGCGCGGATCCGAGGAGCCGTGATGCCCCAAGCACCCCCCGAGAGACCGGCCGCCCTGCACATCGAGGACCTCGATGTGCACTACGGGCGGGCCGTGGCCGCCCTGCGGGGCGTCCGGCTCTCCGTGCCCCACGGCAGTGTCGTGGCCCTGCTCGGCGCCAACGGCGCGGGCAAGACGACCTTGCTGCGCGCCGTGTCCGGAACACTGCGCATGCACCACGGCGCCGTCACCGGCGGCACCGTCCGCTACGGCGAACTGGCGCTGGACGGCCAGGATCCGGTCGCGGCGGTGCGGGCCGGTGTGGTCCAGGTACCCGAAGGCCGCCGGGTGTTCGGCGGTCTGACCGTCGACGAGAACCTGCGGGCCGGCGGCCTCGGTCTGGGGCGGCGGGCACCGGCACAGGTACGCGAGGCACGGGACCGCGTCTTCGGTCTCTTCCCGCGCCTGGCGGAACGCACCGGCCAGCGTGCCGGACTGCTCTCCGGCGGCGAGCAGCAGATGCTCGCGATCGGCCGGGCGCTGATGGCCGCCCCGCGGCTGCTGCTCCTCGACGAGCCGTCGCTCGGGCTGGCGCCGCTGATGGTGGAGCGCATCGCCGAGGTCGTGAAGGAGATCAATTCGCAGGGCACGTCCGTGCTGTTGGTGGAGCAGAACGCCGCGATGGCCCTCGCCCTGGCCGACGAGGCATACGTCCTCGACGTCGGCGAGGTACGGCTCTCGGGGCCCGCCGCGGAACTCGCCCGCACCGACGCCGTACGCCGGCTGTACCTCGGCGAGGAACCGGGCGACGACCCGGGTCAGGCGCCGGGCCCGGTGTCCTCCGGAGCCGAAGGGCAGGGCGCCGCATGACCACCGCCCCTCCTCCTCTGCACGTGCGCGACATCACCGTGCGCTTCGCCGGACTGACCGCGCTGGACGCCGTGTCCTTCACCGTCGTGCCGGGCAGCATCCACGCGCTCATCGGCCCCAACGGAGCAGGGAAATCCACCTGCTTCAACGTGCTGTCCGGCCTGTGCCGGCCGGCCTCGGGCACCGTGCAGCTGGGCGGGACCGAGCTGACCCGGATGCCGGTGCACCGCATCGCCACGCTCGGCGTCGCGCGCACGTTCCAGAACATCGTCACCACCGCGGGCACGGTCGCCGACAACCTCATGCTGGGCCGCCACACGCTGTCCCGCTCGGGTTTCGCCGCCACGGCACTGCGACTGCCGCACACCGTCCGCGAACAGCGCACCCACCTCGCCAGGGCCCGCGAGATCGCCGAACTCACCGGCCTGGCAGCCCTCTTCGACACCCCCGTCAGTCTGCTGTCGTACGGCGACCGCAAGCGGGTGGAACTCGCCCGCGCGCTGTGCCTGGAGCCCCGCGTCCTGCTCCTCGACGAGCCCGTGGCCGGAATGAACAGCGCCGAACGGGCCCGCACCGTCGAGGTCCTGCGCACCGTCCGCGAACAGCTGGGCCTGTCCGTACTGCTCGTCGAGCACGACATGGGCCTGGTCATGCGGCTGGCCGAGGACGTCACCGTCCTGGACTTCGGGCGGTGCATCGCGGCCGGTACTCCCGACGAGGTCCGCCAGGACCCCGAAGTGCGCCGCGCCTATCTCGGCACCCCCGCATCACAGGAGCGAACCGCATGAGCACCGTGCTCGACATCGTGCTGAACGGACTGGCCCTCGGCTCGGTCTACGCCCTCGTCGCCCTCGGCTTCGTCATCATCTTCAAGGCCTCGGGGGTGATGAACTTCGCCCACGGCTCACTGCTGCTCCTCGGCGGCTATCTCACCGCCGTCCTGCACGACAGCCTCGGCTTCCTCGGCGCTCTCGCCGTCTCGCTGCTGGCCACCGCGGCCGTCGCGGGCTTCGTCGACGGCGTGCTGCTGCGCCGGCTGGACCCGCACGCCGCGCATGTCCTGACGATCCTGACCATCGGCGTCGACGTCATCCTGATGACCGACCTGACCCGGCGCATCGGCGGCGACCTCCTGTCGCTGGGCGATCCGTGGGGAGGCTCGGTCGCCACCCTGGGATCGGTCAGCGTCGCGCACAGCCGGATCGCCGCGATCGCGGTGTCCCTGCTGGTCATCGGCGCGGTGTTCGCCGTCTTCCGGTTCACCGGCTGGGGTCTCTCGCTGCGGGCGGCCTCCGAGGACCGTGAGGCGGCGGCCCTGATGGGCATCCGGCTCGCCCGGATCCGCACGCTGGCCTGGTGCCTGGCGGGTGTGCTCGCCGCGCTGGCCGCGGTCTTCCTCGCCGCGTTCCCCGCTCCGGGGCTCGAGCGCACCACCGGACAGATCGCCCTCAAGGCGTTCCCCGCCGCGATCCTCGGCGGCATGGCCTCACCGCCCGGCGCACTGGCCGGAAGTCTGCTCATCGGAGTCACGGAGGCGCTGGTGGCCGGCTACCAGGCGGAACTGTCCGCCCTCGGCGAGGGATTCGGGGATGTCGCCCCGTACGCCGTGATGGTGCTGGTCCTCCTGGTGCGGCCGGCCGGCCTGTTCGGTTCGAAGGAGACAGCCCGTGTCTGACCGCATCGTCAAGGCCGCCGGGTTGCTGCTGCTGTGCGCGCTGCCCCTGTACGTGGACGCGTTCTGGCTCCAAGTGGGGCTGTTCGCGATGGCCGCCTCCATCGGCGCCATCGGACTCAACCTGCTCACCGGCACAGCGGGGCAACTCTCCCTCGGACACGCTTTCTTCCTTGCCGTGGGTGCGTACGGCTACGTATGGCTGGCGGGCGAGCCGGGACCGGGGCTGCCGCCGGCCGTCGCCCTCGTCCTCGCGGTCTGTCTGGCCGGAGCGGCGGGCGGGCTCTTCAGCCCCATCGCCGCACGGGTCCGCGGGATCTACCTCGGCGTCGCCACCCTCGCCCTGGTCTTCCTGGGCCACCATCTGATGCTCACCGCCGACTCGGTGACCGGCGGCTTCAACGGGCGTTCCGTGCCACCGATGTCCGTGGGCGGTTTCACCTTCGCCGCCACGGACCCCGAACTCGTCGTTCTCGGCGTGCCGTTCGGTGCCGAGGAGCGCCTGTGGTACCTGGGGCTCGTCCTGCTCGCCGCCACCTGGTTCACCGCCCGCGGACTGCTGCGTGGGCGTCCGGGCCGGGCTCTGACGGCACTGCGCGACAGCGAAACCGCCGCCGCGGTGATGGGTGTGGCCCTGGCCCGGCACCGCTCGTCCGCGTTCGTCCTCTCGTCGATGTACGCGGGGCTGGCCGGCGTGCTGATCGCTCTGGCCTTCCGGCGGATCGTGCCGGACTACTTCGGCCTCGCCCTGTCCATCGACTACCTCGCGATGATCGTCATCGGCGGGCTGGGCTCGGTGGCGGGCGCGACCGCCGGCGCGGTCTTCGTCACCGCTCTGCCGCTGCTCATGGCCCGGTACGCCGACCAGCTGCCGCTCGTCGCAGCACCGGGAGCCCCCGGTCACGCGGTCGGGCCGACGGAGGCATCGCGCTATCTGTACGGCGCCGCGATCGTCCTCGTCCTCCTGTACGCCCCCGACGGGCTGCACGGGCTCGCCCGCCGCGCGCGGCAGCGCATCCGCCGACCAGCCCGTGTCCCTCTTCCGCCGGCCGCGACCCCCGCGGTCGAGGAGCCCACCCCGCCTGCCCGACCCAAGGAGCACACCTCGTGAACCGCACGGCACGAACCGCCATAGCCGCAACCCTCGCCGCGCTCTGCTTCGCAGGGGCCGGATGCAGCACCAAGTCCGGCGGAACCGACACCGGCAAAGAAGGCGCCGACGGCGTGAAGTCCGGCCCCGGAGTCACCGCCGAGAGAATCAGACTGGGCGCGCTGACCGACCTCAGCGGCCCGTACGCCACGCTGGGCAAGAGCATCGTGCAGGCCCAGAAGCTGTGGGCCGACGAGCTCAACGCCAAGGGCGGTGTCTGCGGCCGCGATGTCGAGATCACGGTCAAGGACCATGGCTACGACGTGCAGAAGGCCGTCGCCGCCTACACCGAGATCTCACCGAACGTCCTGGCGATGCCGCAGATCATCGGATCCCCGGTGGTCGCCGGCCTGCTCGACGACATCGAACGCGACAAGGTCCTCACCTTCCCGCAGGCCTGGGCCGCCTCGCTCCTCGGCAAGGACTCCGTCCAGGTCCTCGGCACCACCTACGACATCGACATGATCAGCGCGGTCGACTTCCTGACCCGCACCAAGGGAGTGAAGAAGGGCGACTCGATCGGCCATGTGTACTTCGAGGGCGACTACGGGGCCAACGCCCTGGAAGGTTCCACCTGGGCGGGCAAGAAGGCAGGACTGAAGGTGGTCGGGCAGAAGATCAAGGCCACCGACACCGATCTGTCGGCGCAGGTCACGGCGTTGCGGAAGGCCAACGTCAAGGCCATTCTGATCAGCGCGGGCCCGGCCCAGACGGCTTCCCTGGTGGGCGTGGCGGCGTCTCGCGGTATGAAGGTTCCCGTGGTCAGCAGCGCACCCGGATTCGCCCCTCAGCTGATGAAGACCCCGGCGGAGCCGGCGCTCACCGCGATGCTGAGCATCGTCAGCGCGATCCCGCCGGTCAGTTCCGACCTGCCGGCGGTGAAGAAGATGGTGGCCGCCTATCAGAAGGCCTACCCCGGTTCTCCGGTCGACTCCGGGGTGCTCTCCGGGTACAACGCGGCCCAGTTGATGGGTCTCGACCTCCAGGCCGCCTGCAAGGCCAAGGATCTGAGCCGCGAGGGTCTGATCAAGGCTCACCGCTCCCAGAAGGCCGTGGACAACGGCCTCGGCACCCCGCAGGACTTCTCGGACGTCAAGCGTCCCGCCAGCTTCTCCGCGTACATCATCAAGCCCGACAAGGCGGCGGTCGGCGGGACCGTGATGGTCGAGGACACCCATGAACTCCCCGCGGCAAAGGAGTTCGTGGCGTCACACGGGAACTGATGCCCTTGCCTGCCGCCCCGAGCGGCGGCAGGCAAGCCCGTTTCCCTCCGCGCCCTACCAGTAGTGCCGCCGTCCGCCGACCGCGTGCCCGAGCGCTCCGAGGGCCCACATGGCGACCCCGACCAGGGCGAGAATGATGCCGATGGTCCACAGAATGCCGATGCCGGTCGCGAAACCGATGACGAGCAGAATGACTCCGAGAAGGATCATGGCGTTCTCCGATCGTGGAGCGAATCCTGACCCACGGGTTGCCGCCGGAAGCCCTGGCAAACCTGCGTTCGACTACCGCCTGTCCGGGCGCTATTGCAGCGCGTGGACCGCTGCCCGGAAGGCTGCCGGCAGGCGATGTGCGGCCGGCACGATCAGGCGGGAGACGGACGGGTACCGAGCCGCGCGCACCAGGCCTTCGGTCAGCAGCCGGTGACGTCGCGTCAGCCGTGACCACTGCGCCGGGTAGTCCTCGGGCCGGCCGGCCGCGAGGCAGCCGACCGCCGCCTCGGCCGTCGCGAGGGCGAGGGCGATGCCCTCCCCCGTGAGGGCGTCGACATAGCCCGCCGCGTCACCGATCAGCAGGACGCGTCCCGCGCGTCGCCCCGACGCACGCTGGCGCAGCGGTCCGGCGCCCCGCACGGCGTTCGCCTCCCGGCCGCGCAGCAGGGTGTCGAGAACCGGGAACGACGCGAGGTGCTCGCCGTGGGACCGGCGTTCGCGGCTGAGGAAGGCAACGCCCACCAGGTCGTCCCCGACCGGCGTCACATACGCCTCTCCGCGGCGGGACCAGTGGACTTCCACGAAGTCCGTCCAGGGTGGGATGCGGTAGTGGCGGCGCAGCCCGTATCGCCGCGACGCGCTCCCGGGGGCGTCCAGGCCGAGCGCACGGCGTACCGGGGAGTGCAGGCCGTCGGCGGCGATCAGCCAGCGCGCCGTCATCCCGGCGGCCACGACCCGGTCGTGGGCCTGGCGGACCTCCGCCACCTTGCCGGGCACGATCCTCACCCCGAGATCCAGGGCCCGTCGATGCAGGGCCGCATGCAACTCGGTGCGTCGTACGCCCAGTCCGGGACGGCCCCGGAACGGTGCCTCCGCGCGACGGGCGCCCTCCAGATAGCGGATTCCGCGCAGGTCGTGTCCGGGCACCTCGACACCCAGCGCGCGGAGTGCGGCCACACCACTGGGCATGATCCCCTCGCCGCAGGCCTTGTCCACGGGGCTCGTCCGGGGCTCGATCACGACGGCTTCCATCCCCGCACGTGCGGCATGGATGGCCGCGGCGAGGCCGGCCGGGCCTCCGCCCGCCACCAGGAGGTCGATCATGCACGCCCTTCCGCGGCCGCCATGGACGACAGGGCGTCGTTCTCGCACCGGATGCGGACCACCATGAGCACCGCGTTGAGCACGGTGAAGACGGCCGCGGTCACCCATGCACCGTGGACCAGCGGGAGCGCCAGGCCTTCGGCGGCGACAGCGACGTAGTTCGGGTGGCGCATCCACCGGTAGGGTCCGCCGGTCACCAGGGGCAGTCCGGGCACGATGATGACGCGGGTGTTCCACTGGTGTCCGAGCGTACGGATGCACCACCAGCGCAGAGCCTGCGCGGCGACGAGCACGACCACCATGGTCCAGCCGAGCAGCGGCAGGAACGGCCGGTCGGCCAGGTGGACTTCGACGAGGCAGCCCACCAGCAGCCCGGTGTGCAGCGCGACCATCGCGGGGTAGTGCCCGCGGCCTGCTTCCGTGCCGCCGCGAGCCGTGCTCCAGCGCTGGTTGCGCAGCGCGACGGCGAGTTCGGCGAAACGTTCGCCCGCGACAGCGAGCACGAGCGCGGTGTACCAGATCATCTGTCCTCCGAACTACCAGCGCAGCAGAACCAGTTCACAGCAGAAGCCGGGCCCCATGGCCATGAGCAGTCCGGGCGTCCCCGGTTCCGGCTTCCGCTGCTCCATCGTGTCCCGCAGTACATGCAGGACCGATGCCGACGACAGGTTCCCCACATCCGCCAGCGAGCGCCACGTCACGTCGAGCGCGCCGTCGGGCAGGGAGAGGACATCGGACACGGCCTCCAGCACCTTGGGGCCGCCGGGATGGCACACCCAGTGGGCGACGTCCTTCGGCTTGAGGCCGTGTTCCTCGAGGAAGCCGTGCACATCGTCGGCGAGGTACCGGCGCACGACGTCGGGCACCGCCGCGTCGAGCACCACCTTGAATCCGGAGCTCCGGATGTCCCAGCCCATCACGCGTTCGGTGTCCGGGTACATACGGCTACGGGTCGCCACGACCTCGGGTCCGGCACCCCCCGCCCGGCGCTCCCCCACGGCGACGACGGCTGCCGCCCCGTCGCCGAACAGCCCCGTCGCCACCATGTTGGCGGGCGTCGCGTCGTTGCGCTGGAAGGTCAGGGAGCAGAGCTCGACCGAGAGCAGCACGGCCACGTGGCCGGGCCAGCCGAGCAGGTAGTCGTGGAGGCGGGCCACACCGGCCGCCCCGGCCACACAGCCGAGGCCGAAGACCGGCAGCCTTTTCACGTCGGGACGCAGGCCGAGACGTCCGACGAGTCGAGCGTCGATGGAGGGCGCGGCCATACCGGTGACGGAGGTGAACATCACCAGGTCCACATCGGTGGGGCGCAGTCCGGCTGTTCGCAGCGCACCGCGTATCGCCTCGGCCCCCAGGTCGCCGGCCGCGCCGATGAAGACGTCGTTGGCGGCGCCCAGGCCGTCCAGTTCGCGGTAGCGGTCCAGCGGCAGCACCATGTGGCGCGTGCGCACCCGCGCGTTCCTGTGGAGCCGGTCCAGGACACGGCGGTCGGAACCGGGTGGCAGGCAGGTGCGGGCCACCATGTCGGTGATCTCGGGCTGGGTGTGCCGGTGAGGTGCAAGGGAGCCGTGAACGGCTGCGATCCGTGTCATCCCGGGTCCCGCTGCGGAGGGGTCATGGAGCCATCCCTGCCCCCGCCCGGCCGGGGGGACACCGTAAGTCGCCCATGCGGTTGCCATCCCTGTGCGCTTGCGGCGCCGGTACGGACCGCGCGCCCTACCATCGCACGGTGGGCACTCCGGATCAGTCGCAAGCAGATGGCGCGGCCGCCTGGCCGCTCCGCCGCCCTGTGGGGCTGGCGCTGTCGTGCCATCCCGGACCGGTCGTCGCGGTCACCGTGCTGGCCACCGCACTGGCCGTCAGCGTCGGCCTGAGCGGCGCCCGTTGCGCCCTGATCGGGGCGGCCGTGCTGACCGGACAGCTCTCGGTGGGGTGGTGCAACGACGCCGTGGACGCCCGCCGTGATGCGGCGGCGGGGCGGCGCGGCAAGCCGGTGGCCGACGGCGCGGTGGGCCGCGGCACGGTGTGGGCGGCGGCGTTCACCGCCCTCCTGCTGTGCGTGCCCCTCTCCCTGGCCTGCGGTCCGCTCGCGGGTTCGGTGCACCTGGCCGCGGTGGCGACCGCGTGGCTCTACAACCTGAAGCTCAAGGCGACGGCGCTGTCATGGGTGCCGTACGTCGTGGGGTTCGGCAGTCTGCCCGCTGTCGTGTCGTTGAGCATGCCCGGCCGCCCCTGGCCCGCATGGTGGGCCGTGACGGCCGGAGCGCTGCTCGGTATCGGGGCGCATCTGGGCGACGTACTGCCGGACATCGCCGACGACCTGGCGGCCGGGGTGCGCGGGATGCCGCACCGGCTGGGTCCGGTGGCCACCCGGCTGCTGCTGCCGGTGCCACTGGTGGCCGCGACGGCCGTGCTGGTTCTGGGACCCGCAGGGCCGGCGGGCGCATGGGGAACGGCCGCGCTGGCAGCGGCTCCGGTGACTGCCGTGGCCGGGCTCGCGCTGGGACGGTACTGGCGCAAGGCGGCCTTCGCGGGAACGGTCGCCGTGGCGGCGGCCGATCTGGCGCTGCTTCTGGTGCGGGGGACCGCGGTCGCCTGACCTGCCCGAGGGAGGCGCTCCGGCCTGTCGGCCGCCACCGGAAGTCTCATGATCACAACCGATGGTATCTACTCCGAACAGAATAGATTTCCCTTCCTGTCGATATCAGGTAACCTCCATTCGGCCCGACCGGAGTCAGGGGGGTCGCAGGCACGCGATCACGGCTCGCGGGCACGTGGACGGATACGACGGCGGGAGCGGAACCATGGGCAGCAGCGGCGTTCGGACGAGGCACAACGTCGTGGAGACGGGCCGGCAGGACGGGCCCGTACTGATGCTGGCCCACGGGTTCGGATGCGACCAGAACATGTGGCGCCTGGTGGTCCCCGCACTGGCCGAGCGGTTCCGGGTCGTGCTCTTCGATCATGTGGGCGCCGGCGCGTCGGACCTCTCGGCGTGGAGTGCGGAGAAGTACTCGACGCTCGACGGCTACGCGGATGACGTGCTGGAGATCTGCCGGGACCTGGACCTGCGCCAGGTCGTGTTCGTGGGGCACTCGGTGAGTTCCATGATGGGCGTCCTGGCGGCGGCCCGGGAGCCGGAGCGGTTCTCCAGGCTCGTGCTGCTCACTCCGTCCCCGTGCTACATCGACGACGCCGACTACCGCGGCGGCTTCACGCGGGAGGACATAGACGAGCTGCTCGAGTCGCTGGAGAGCAACTACCTGGGCTGGTCCGCCGCCATGGCGCCGGTGATCATGGGCAATGCCGACCGCCCCGAGCTGGGCGAGGAGCTGACCAACAGCTTCTGCGCCACCGACCCGCGGATCGCCCGGGTCTTCGCCCGCACCACGTTCCTCTCGGACAACCGCGCCGATCTGGCGAAGGTGAGCGTGCCGACGCTGATCCTGGAGTGCTCCGACGACGCCATCGCCCCGCCCGAGGTGGGCGCCTTCGTGCACGCCGCCATCCCCGGCAGCCGGCTCGTCACCCTGGATGCCACGGGGCACTGCCCCCAGCTCAGCGCCCCCGAACCGACGGCGAGGGCGATCGCCGCCTTCGCGGCGGGCGACGTCGCATGATTCGAAGGGTCAGCGGAGGCGCGGCACCCGGTCAGGGGGCCGTGGCCCGGGCGACGCTGGGGCGGATGTCGAGCACCTGATCGGCGCCGGTGAGCTCGAACAACCGCTGCAGCTGCGGTGGGACCGCCGCGACCCGCAAGGCGGTCCTCTGATGGAACCGCAGCAGGAGGTTCAGGAAGCTGGAGTCGCCGAAGGTGACGCGGGTCGCATCGAGCACCACCACGGGCAGGGCCGTCGCGGCCTTGTCCATGGCGGCCTGGAGCGGGGCGAGCGTGTCGACGTCGAGATCGCCCTGGATCGTGATCACCCAGGCACCGTTCGCCGCGTACTGCTTCCCGAGCACCGGGCCCGGCACCGGGTGGAGCGCTGGGCGTTCGTCGTCTGCTGGCGTACAAGGACTGGGCACCCGGCAAGTATGCCCGCAGGCAGGGCGCCTGCGACAGGATCGCCCCGGGGCGGGAGGAGTCACGACATGCGTTCGCGGTCCAGCCGGTCAGGTGGCTGGACCGCGAATTCGCGTCCTAGTAGGGCCCGTTCACGTTGTCGATCGAGCCGTACCGGTCGGCGGCGTAGTTGCACGCGGCGGTGATGTTGGCGACCGGGTCGTAGGAGTCCATGGCCGTACCGGGCACGTGGTAGGCCAGGAACGTGGGCTGGATGACCTGGAGGAGGCCCTTGGACGGGGTTCCGGCCACAGCGTTGGAGTCCCAGTTGTTGATGGCGAGCGGGTTGCCCGAGGACTCCCGCATGATGTTGCGGTGGATGCCCTCGTACGTACCGGGGATGCCGTGCTTGGCCATGACGTCGAGCGACTCCTTGATCCAGCCGTCGAGGTCGTTGGTGTACGAGGCGGCCTTGGCGGCGGGGGCGCTCTTGCCGGCGGTCGGCGCGGCCTTGCGCTCGGAGCGGTCGGCCCGGTCGGCCTTGGCCCGGTCGGCCTTGGCCTTGGCCTTCGCCGGCGCCTTCTTCCCGATGGTCAGCTCGAGACCGGGGTGAATGAGCGACGGGTTGTCGCCGACGGCCTTCCGGTTGTCCTGGTACAGCTTCTTCCAGCCGCCACTCGCCCGGTGCTCTGCCGCGATCTTGGACAGCGAGTCACCCGCGACGACCGAGTAGGTCACGGGAGCCTTCTTCGCGGCGAGCGGCGGGGCGGCCACCACGGCCTTCTCCGCGGTGGCGGCGTGCGCCGCACTCGGCGCCGCACCGGCGGACGTGGCACCGATGATCGGCAGTGCGAGGGCCGCTCCACCCGTGCCCGCGGCGACGAATCCACGGGGCAGCGAACGGGACTTGGGACGACGGTGCTTACCCTTTCCGGGCATAACAAATTCCTCTCCGTCGCCTGCGAGGTGAGCTGTCGGGTTCGGACTGGAGATGTCCGGCCGCATTGCGTGCGACTTCACCCCGAGCCGGTCCGGACAATGGATCGGCGGCTTACCTGGGTCCCCCGCTCCTGCCGTACGTGAGTAGGTCGGTTGCTTTCCGGACGGCGGCAGGATTCGGCGGTCCATCCGGATTTAAGGTGAAGGTAAGCGAGACCCGGCAGACGAAACAACCCCCGAATTCCGGGGCGCAATACATATCCCGTTCTTGACCAAGGAAATCGTGACGAAGCGTTCGGGGACGCAAACTCAACTAGCTTTCTGCGGAACGGAACTGGGGCCCGGCCCTATTGATCGCGAAACATTCGGCGCGTGACCCAAATCACTGGGTGGGACCGAGAGGGGCTTTTACCGCGGCATCATTCGAAAGGGCAGCAAATAGCCATGAGAGGCCCACGATGGTGACGTCAGGCCCTATAGCGGCAAACTGCTTTTACTCGCCTGTTTCGGACATTCAACCGCCCACATTGCGTGGCTATTGTCCGTTTTGAAGGCGTTATGCTTATTTTTGGCCGCTGCGCGTGCCAACCCTGATGATCACGATGGCGGGAGCACAGTGGAACCATGACGACAGACGAGGGCCTGACCCACCCGCTGCGCGATGCCGGTGTGGCCACCCGGATTCCCGCCCAGGACCTGGACCGGGCGCGGCGATTCTATTCCGAGCGGCTCGGCCTGGATCCGGTCGACGAGCGCCCCGGCGGACTGCTGTACCGCTGCGGGGGTGTGGACTTCGCCGTGTTCCGGTCCGCCGGCGCTTCGCCGGGCACGTTCACCCAAATGGCCTTCGAGGTGGACGACATCGACGCAGTCGTCGCGGAACTTCGAAGGCGGGGCGTGGAGTTCGAGGACCTGGACCTGCCCGGGATGCGCACCGAGAACAAAATCGCCGAGATCGAGGGGAACTATCCGAGCAAAGGCACACGCGGTGAACGCGCCGCCTGGTTCCGCGACAGCGAGGGAAACATGCTGGGCATCGGAGAGCCGGGTCCCCCGTTGTAGCAGGCCGATTCGTCCGGCCGTGTGCCTATCCTTCAGTTCCCAGCCGCCGCGAGACAGGTGCTGTTAGTGAGCGATGCAGACGACCAGGACAAAGAGGCTCCCGAGCTCCTCGACGGGCTGACCGTCGACGAGAGCCGGCCGGAGCGCCCGATGCTCCTCGACCGGTCGGGTCGTGCCATCAAGACCTGGCGGGAGAACTATCCGTACGACCGCAGAGTGCCGCGCGCCGAATACGAGCGCCTCAAGCGGGTGCTGCAGATCGAGATGCTGAAGATGCAGCGGTGGGTGAAAGACACCGGGCAGCGGCTCGTCGTCATCTGCGAAGGCCGTGACGCGGCGGGCAAGGGCGGCACGATCCAGCGGTTCACCGAGCGGCTCAATCCGCGTGGTGCGCGCGTGGTCGCCCTGGAGAAGCCGACGGAAAGCGAAGCGCGTCAATGGTATTTCCAGCGGTACGTCGCCCACTTGCCGACGGCCGGCGAGATCGTCTTCTTCGACCGCTCCTGGTACAACCGCGCCGGCGTCGAACGTGTCATGGGCTTCTGCTCCCAGGATGAGTACGAGCTGTTCCTGGCTCATTGCCCGCAGTTCGAGCAGATGCTGGTGGACGACGGAATCCTGCTGGTCAAATTCTGGTTCTCCGTCTCCAGGGCAGAGCAGCGCACTCGGTTCGCCATTCGCCAGGTGGATCCGGTGCGGCAGTGGAAACTGTCCCCGACCGATGTGGCATCGCTCGACCTCTGGGACGACTACACCACCGCGAAGGTCGACATGTTCCGGGCCACCGACACCGAGCACGCTCCGTGGACGGTGGTGAAGAGCAACGACAAGCGTCGTGCCCGACTGGAGGCCATGCGCAGCCTGTTGTGGCGTCTGGACTACGCGAACAAGGACGACAAGGCCATCGGCCGGCCCGACCCCCTGATCGTCGGAGCTGCGCAAACCCTGCTGGAGCCGGGCGAGGAGAGCACCACGCTCTCGCCGACGCCGCTGACCGACCGGCACCGCGGCCCGGGCGATCACCCGGAGAGCGAGGAGAGTTCCTGAGGGCCCCGGGGCGTGGTCCGGAACTACGGCGCTCTGGGATCATGTAGGTCGTGAAAGGGCTGGTCGCAGCCATGTGTTGGGGCCCGCGACGAGGACGGTCGCCTCGTCGCGGGCCTCGTCGCGGATCGCAGGCCTCCCGGGGGCGACTGGCCGGCCGGCCTTGCCCGGGACGGCGCACCGGAGGCCACCGGCGCGGACCGCTGCGGCCGTGTCCGGGGCCGCGGCCCCGGACACACGACGACCTCGAACTGCGGGCAGTCACCCCGCCGTCCGGCGCCGATGACGTCCGGCAAGGGCTGCTCTCGCTGCTCGACGGCCAGGTGCACCTCGGCGGCCGGGCCGCCGCGCGAGCGTCCGAGGCCGTGGTCGGCCGGCTCGGCGGCAGAGCCGCCGGCGGCTCTAGGGCCAGAGGAGATACTGCTGCCAGTCGGAGCCCGGATCGCTGCGCTCGTACCGCAGCCGGGTGTGGACGCGGCTCTTGTCCGCCTGCCAGAACTCGACCTCCACCGGGGCGAGCGTGTACAGCGTCCATTGGTCGGCGACGAGCCCGGGCTCCTTCTCCACGCGCGCCAGCGACTCACCCAGCGCCCGGTCCCGCTCGGCGATGCTGCCCAGGTGCCGGCTCTGCCAGCCGAGCAGTGCCTCCGCCCGGGCCGAGGGCGAACGGGCGAGGAAGTCCTCGGCGCTGTGTTCGGCCGGTTCCGGCGTCACCGAACCCCTCACCCGGATCTGCCGTCCCTGCGCCGGCCAGTAGAAGGTCAGCGCGGCGGACGGCTGTACCGCGAGCTGCCGGCCCTTGGGGCTGCCGGCGTGTCCGGCGAACTGCCAGCCGTCCGCGTCCACGTTCTTGAGGATCAGTATCCGGGCGCAGGCCTCGCCGAGCGCGTCCACGGTCGACAGCGTCATGGCGTGCGGCTCGGGGACGCCCGACTCGACCGCCTCGGAAAGCCAGGACAGGAAGAGTTCGACCGGCTCGGCGGGAGCGCCCGACGGGTCGAAGTCCGGCAGTGTTCCGGCGAACACTTCCAGGCCACGCAGCCACTCACGCACGTTTCCGTCACTCATACTGATCCCCACCGCAGCCCCTCGTGATCGTCCTCTGCTGTCTCTCGGACCTTATCCGCGGCCCGGCCTGCGACTGCCGACATCCGGCGGCAGACAGCCCGTTTTGAGGACCCGTCACGATCCTCCGTCGCGTGCGCCGACAGCCGGGCGCCGCGTCAGATACACACCGGCGGCAGCGGCGAGCACCACCATGACCCCGATGAAGACAAGTCCGGCGTCCTCGAGACCGAGTGCCTCGGAGAGCACGCCGATGCCGATGACCGGGATCGAGATGCCCGTGTACGCGACCACGAACAGCGATGAGATGGCGCCCGCCCGGTGCGCCTCTGGGGCGGCGCCCGCGACGGCTGCCACCGCGGCCCGCAGGGCGAGTCCCTGGCCTGCTCCGCCCACAAGTGCGCTCAGCACCACCAGATAGAGCTTCTCCCAGGTCAACGCCCCGGCCAGCAGGGCCAGACCGACGATCAGCAGCAAGCAGCCGAGCGGCAGCGCCCTTGCCACACCGAGCCTGCCGACCACGAGCTGGCCGATGGTGGAGGCGAAGAAGGCCAGGAAGACGATCAGCCCGATGAGGGCGAGGTTCGTGACGTCGAGAGTCCGGGTGAGGAAGGCCGGGGAGACGGAGGTGAACACCCCCAGCAGGGAGAAGCCGACGAAGGCGGCGAGTCCGGCGGGGACGAAGACCTTCCTGACCTCCGGCGGCAGGCTGGGTCCCTGCGGTCGTGCCGTGCGCAGCGGCCGCGGGTCGCGCACGGTCTCGGCCAGGGACCAGATCATGGCGAACGCGACGGCCACCAGGACCAGATGCACCACGAACGGCAGGTACAGCGGTCCCGGCGCGTACTCGGCGAGCAGCCCCGCGAGCAGCGGGCCGCAGCCGAGGCCTCCCATGTTGGCCGCGGTCGAGGCGAAGGCGGCCCGGCCCTCCTTGCCCGGCGGGGCACACTCCATCACGAACGCCGTCGCAGCGCCGGTGAACAGCCCGGCGGACAGTCCCGACAGCAGCCGTCCGAGATAGAGGAGCGGCAGGCCGCCCTCGGACAGGAAGCACACGGCGCTGAGGGCGGCGAGTCCCAGTCCGCAGAGCAGGACCGGTCTGCGGCCGACGGTGTCCGACACATTGCCCGCGAGCAGCAGGACTCCGATCACCCCGAAGGCGTAGACGGCGAAGACGACCGTCACGATCAGCTCGGAGAAGCCGAGTTCGTCCTGGTACAGACCGTAGAGCGGCGTGGGGAGCGTGGTGCCGGCCATGCACACCGCGAAGGCGCCGGCGGCCCGGAGATAGCCGCCCCGGCGCCGGTCCGGCATGGTGTTCTGACGATCAGTCACACCTGGAACCGTAGCCGCCGTCATGAGCCGGCGGGCGTTCTGGGATGCTGGCGTGGTGTCGTTCCCCTCGTTCGCCGGTGGCCCCGTGTCGGCGGATCCGCCCGATGTCCCGGCGCGTCCGCTGCTCACACAGTCCTGGCGCGACCTCGCCTTTCTGCACTGGGCCGTGGACCCCGCTGTCGTGGCGCCGCTGCTGCCGTCCGGAACCGCTCCCGACACCCACGACGGGGTCACCTACGTCGGGCTGGTGGCCTTCCGTATGCATCGCGTGGGCTGGTTCCGGCTGCCGGGCGTGCCCTATCTGGGGTCGTTCCCCGAGACCAACGTCCGGCTCTACTCGGTGGACGAGCACGGGCGGCGCGGTGTCGTCTTCCGTTCGCTCGACGCGTCCCGCCTCATTCCCGTGGCGGTGGCACGGGCCGCCTTCCGGCTGCCGTACGTGTGGTCGCGGATGTCGGTCCGCCGCAGCGAGGACACCATCGGCTACACCAGCAGCCGGCGCTGGCCGGGGCCTCGCGGCGCGCACAGCAGGATCACCGTCCGGGTGGGCGAGAGCATCGGGGCCCCGACGGAGGTCGAACACTTCCTGACCGCCCGCTGGGGCATGCACAGCACGTTCTTCGGCCGGCAGCTGTATCTGCCGAACTCGCATCCCCGCTGGCCGTTGTACCGCGCCGAGCTGCTCGAGTGCGACGAATCGCTGATCACGGCCGCCGGCCTGCCGGCGCCGGACGGGCCCCCGGTGAGCGTGCTGTACTCGCCCGGCGTCCCGGTACGCTTCGGCCGGCCCGCCCGGCCCGGCGGCATCCCCACGCCCTGAACTCAGGACCCTTCTGCCGCCAGTGCCCTGTTGCGGCGCACCGAGGACCAGAAGGACCAGCCGATCAGGACGACGCCGACGAGCCCCGTGATGATCTCGTCGATCTGGTACTCGATGGTGACCAGCAGGATCACGGCGAGCGCGCCGATCGCGTAGTGCGCGCCGTGCTCCAGGTAGACGTAGTCGTCCAGGGTGCCCTGGCGGACCAGATAGACGGTCAGCGAACGGACGTACATCGCGCCGAGGCCGAGGCCGAGCGCCATCAGGACGATGTCGTTGGTGATGGCGAAGGCGCCGATGACACCGTCGAAGGAGAACGACGCGTCCAGGACCTCCAGGTAGAGGAACATGAAGAACGCGGCCTTGCCCACCAGGACGGCGGCGGACGGCGGTTCGCCGCGGCGCCGTGCCTCCTCCTCGGCCGCCTGCTCACGTTCCTCCTCCGCTGCGAGCCGGTGCTCGAAGAAGCCGGAGAGGCCGCCGACGACGAGATAGGTGATGAGACCGGCGACACCGGAGATCAGCACCGTCTCGGCCTTGTCGGCATGCGTGCCGCCGTGCTGATGGGCGTGGGTGGCGAAGGTCGTGGCCGCGATCATCAGGGCGATCAGGGCCATGCAGACCGACAGCATGTCGACCCTGCCCAGCTTCGCCAGCGGTACCTCGATCCGGCGCAGCCACTTGATGTCACGGTCCTCGAAGACGAAGTCGAGGAAGATCATGAGCAGGAACATTCCGCCGAACGCTGCGATGGACGGATGAGCGTCCGTCACCAGCTCCTGGTAGCGCGGCTTGTCGGTCACGGCGAGGTGCACCGCGTCGACCGGGCTGAGTCTGGCGCTGATGGCGACGATGACGACAGGGAAGATCAGCCGCATGCCGAACACGGCGATGATCACGCCGATCGTGAGGAAGATCGTCTGCCAGAAGGCACTCATCTTCTTCAGGATCCCGGCGTTGATCACCGCGTTGTCGAACGACAACGAGATCTCCAGCACGGAGAGGATCGCCACGACCCCCAGCCCGGCCCACCCGCCGTAGAACACCGCGGCCACCAGGCCGACCGCGGTCACCCCGAACGACCAGCGGAACGTTCTCCAGATCATCTGCCATCCCCATCACCAGCCTGGGCAGCCCAACGTCGTGACCACCCTAGGGGCGGGTCCGGTTCAGGTGTCGCTGCCGGTCGGCAGACAGACACGAAATCGCGTGTCGCCCGGCTGTGACTCGACTCTGATGTCGCCGTGGTGCTTGTTGACGACGATGCGGTGGGAGATGTCGAGGCCCAGGCCGGTGCCCTCGCCGACCGGTTTCGTCGTGAAGAACGGTTCGAAGATCCGTGGCCGGATGTCGTCCGGAATGCCGGGGCCGGTGTCACGGACCTCGACGAACACCTGCTCGTCGTCGCGCCAGGTGGCGATCGTCAGCGTCCCGCTGCCGTCCATCGCGCCGAGCGCATTGTCGACCAGGTTCGTCCAGACCTGGTTGAGCTCCGCACCGTACGCGGGGATCCGCGGCAGATCCGGGTCGTACTCCTTCACGACCCGTACGCCCGAGGGGATCTTGGCCTGGAGCATCACCAGGGTGGCGTCGACGAGTTCGTGGACGTCGACCGGCTGCTGGGCCGAGCGGTCGAGCTGAGAGTACTGGCGTGCCGCCTCGACGAGGCCCGAGATGCGGTTGACGGCGTCCTCGATCTCCCCCATCAGCAGTTCGGTGTCAATGGTGTAGGTGAGCCAGCCCACCGCTGCCTGCCGGTTCTCGTCGCCGAGACTGTCGGTCGCCTCGGCCAGCCATGCCGAGTCGATGCCGCCGGCCACCAGGACCGGGGCGATGTCCCAGGCCCGGCCGACGCTGTGGTCCTCGAGCCAGTCGGTGAGCTCGTCCTCGGCGTCGGACGCCTCGATCGCCGAGAGCTTGCGGGCGGTGCCGGCGCGCTTGACGGCGGCGTCCTGCATCTCGACCAGATGGTGCAGCCGGGTGCCGTCCACGCGGCCGTCGGCGATGAGGGCGAGCTTGTGGCGCATCTTGGTGACCCGGTCGCGCAGGGTGTCGGTGGCGCGTACGGCTGCCGCCGCCGGATTGTTGAGCTCGTGCGTGAGCCCCGCGGTGAGCGAACCGAGCGCGACCAGGCGTTCCCGTTCGCCGATGATGGTGTTGCTGGCGCGCGTGCCGAAGAAGAGGCCTTCGAGCAGATGGAGCGCCATGGGGAACCAGGTGCGTACGGCGTGGGCGAACTCCTCGGCGGGCAGCACGAAGAGTTTCGCGTCGGTGATCGCCCGCAGGGTGTTGGGGTAGACCTGGTCCACCCGGTCCCCGAGATAGGCCTGCGTGGCGCCGCCGTAGACGCCTTTCTGGTCGGTGCGGTTGAGCTCGATGTCGTCGCCGTGGAGACGGCGGCCGATGGCGACCGTGCCACTGAGGAGGACGAAGAAGCAGGTGGCGTCCTCGCCCTGGTTGTAGACGGCCGTCCCGCCCGATCGGACCTCGACACGGCCGCGTTCGGCGAGCCAGTCCAGTTGCTGGTCGTCGAGCCCCTCGAAGAGGAAGAGCTCCCGCAGTTCGTCCGGCCTGAGCCCGGTGCGCTGATCCGGGGTGTTCATTGCGCCTCCAGGTAGCGGTGGACGAGGGAGACGGCCATGGCCCCCTCCCCCACCGCGGATGCGACTCGTTTGACGGACTCGGCGCGCACGTCGCCGGCGGCGAACACTCCGGGCACGTTGGTCTCAAGGTGGTAGGGATCCCGGGACAGCGGCCACCGGGCGGGGCGCGCGCCGCCGGCCAGCAGGTCGGGGCCGGTCAGCAGGAAGCCGCGGTCGTCGCGGGAGACGACGCCGTCGAGCCACTGCGTGGGCGGCTCGGCGCCGATGAAGACGAACAGCCACGAGGCGTCGGCCGTGGTGAGGGCGGCCGTACGGTTGTCGCGCAGCGTCAGGCGCTCCAGATGGTGGTCGCCCTCGCCGGCGGCGACTTCGGTGTGCGGATGGACCTCGATGGTGGGGATGCTCTCGATCTGCTGCACCAGGTAGTGCGACATCGACCGGGTCAAGTCGTCGCCCCGGACGAGGAGGTGGACCCGCTGGGCGTAGCGGGAGAAGTAGACGGCGGCCTGGCCCGCGGAGTTGGCCCCGCCGACGATGTACACGTCCTCGCCCGTGCAGCTGGTGGCTTCGAAGGACGCCGAACCGTAGAAGACGCCCGCTCCGGTGAAGCCGTCGAGACCCGCCGCCTCCAGCCGCCGGTAGGACACGCCGGTGGCCAGGACGACGGTGTGCGCGCCGATCGAGGTCCCGTCGCTGAAGCTCAGCACCCGGCCGGCGCCCGCGGCCTCCAGCGCCACGACCTCGCGGGCACTGAGGATCTCGGCGCCGAAACGGGTGGCCTGCCGGCGCGCCCGGTCGGTCAGCTGCGCGCCGGACACTCCGTCGGGGAAGCCCAGATAGTTCTCGATGCGGCTGCTCTGACCCGCCTGCCCGCCGGTCGCGCTCCGCTCCACCAGTACCGTACGCAGCCCTTCGGAGGCCGCGTAGACGGCGGCGCCGAGTCCCGCCGGGCCCGCGCCGATGACGGCCACGTCGTAGAAGTCGGCGGCCGGTGTGGTGCTCAGGCCGACCTGTGTGGCCAGTTCGGCCTCGGTCGGGGCCTGCAAGGTCTTGCCCTCGGCGGTGATCACCAGCGGCACGTCGTCGGCACCGAACCCGGCCGCCTCCAGAAGCTGTCGGCCCTCGGGGTCGTCCGCGGCGATCCAGCGGTAGGGGACGAGGTTGCGGGCGAGGAACTCCCGCACGGCGAAGGAGGGGGCCGACCAGCGGTGGCCGACGATCCGCGTCTCCCCCACCTCCGGGTCGGGCGCCGTCTCCCACACCTCCAGCAGCGCGTCCAGCACGGGGTAGAGGTTCTCCTCCGGCGGGCTCCACGGCTTGAGCAGATAGTGGTCGAGGTCGACGATGTTGATCGCGTCGATGGCCGCGCCCGTGTCCGCGTACGCGGTGAGGAGCACGCGCCTGGCGCGCGGGAACAGGTCCATCGCCGCCTCGAGGAACTGCACCCCGTTCATGGTCGGCATGCGGTAGTCCGCGACCATCACGGCGACCGGCTCGCCGCGCAGCCTGACCTCGCGCAGCGCCTCCAGCGCCTCGTCGCCCGAGGACGCGCGCAGCACGCGATACCGGTCGCCGTAGCGGCGCCGGAGGTCACGGGCGATGGCTCGCGAGACTCCCGGGTCGTCGTCGACGGTCAGGATGGTCGGCTTGGCCATGCCCTCCATGATGCGTCGCGCCGATCACGAACGCGACGGGAATGTGTGAGGACGCCGACCGCACGTTGCTCCCGCGCGGCACGATCGGTGTACCGACCGCGGGCGGACCGGACACCCGCTGGATTGCTCGGCAGATTTTCCCGGAAGCTGTCGAAAACGCGGCCCGTGCTTCTACCTACCCGTGAGGGCGCCCCACCGGGGGTTCCACGGACAGACGGAGAAACGCCATGAAATACATGCTGTTGATGCAGTTCAGCTCAGACATGGAGGGCGCGCTGCCGCCGATCACCACCTGGTCGGCCGACGAGGTCAAGGCACACATCGCCTTCATGCACGACACGAACCAGCAGCTCACGAAGAACGGCGAGCTCGTCGACGCGCAGGGTCTGGCGATGCCGGAGACGGCGAAGATCGTTCGCGCGCACGGCAGGGGAGCGCCGGTGATCACCGAGGGTCCCTTCCCGGAGACCAAGGAGTTCCTGGCCGGGTACTGGATCGTGGACTGTGCGAGCCCGGAGCGGGCCGTCGAGATCGCGGCGGCCGCCTCGGCGGCCCCAGGCCCCGGCGGAGCTCCGCTGAACATGCCCATCGAGGTACGACAGGTCATGTCGGCACCGACGGACGACCTGTAGGCACGAGCACCGTAAGGACGACACCTTCTGATCGAGACACCCGAATCCGTGAGCGACCTGCTGCGCCGCCTGGCGCCGCAGGTCGTCGGTGTGCTCACCCGTCGCTTCGGAGACTTCGAGACCGCCGAGGACGCGACACAGGAGGCGCTGCTGGCCGCGGCGAAGCAGTGGCCCGGCGAGGGCCTGCCCCGCAACCCGCGCGGCTGGCTGATCCGGGTCGCGCAGCGGCGTATGACGGAGCAGGTCAGGAGCGAACAGGCCCGGCGGCGGCGCGAGGAGACGGTCGCCGCTCAGCTGCCGGCGGACCGCCGGGCGGCGCCCGCCGCGGACGCCGGGGACACCGCGGACCGGGACGACACGCTCCTGCTGCTGTTCCTGTGCTGCCATCCCTCACTGTCGCCGGAGGCGGCGATCGCCCTGACGCTGCGTTCGGTGGGCGGACTGACGACCAGCGAGATCGCGCACGCCTTCATGGTCCCCGAAGCCACGATGGGTCAGCGGATCAGCCGGGCCAAGCAGCGCATCAAGGCGTCCGGCGTCCCCTTCCGCATGCCCGGCCGCGACGACTGGCCCGACCGGCTCGACGCGGCTCTCCAGGTGCTGTACCTGATCTTCAACGAGGGCCATACGAGCACGGCCGGCCCCGATCTGCAGCGCGTCGACCTCACGCATGAGGCGATCCGGCTGACCCGCGCGGTGCATGCCCAGCTCCCCGACGACGCCGAGGTCACCGGCCTGCTCGCGCTGATGCTGCTCAACGACGCGCGGGGGCCGGCGCGCAGCGGCCCGGCCGGCGAACTGATCCCGCTGGCGGAGCAGGACCGCAGTCTGTGGAACGCCGAAGCCGTCGCGGAGGGCGTCGCGCTGATCACCGCGGCGCTGCCCCGTGGTCCGGTCGGGCCCTATCAGGTGCAGGCCGCCATCGCCGCGGTGCACGACGAGGCACCGACGGCCGAGGACACGGACTGGCCGCAGATCCTCGCGCTGTACGGAGTGCTGGAGCACATCACCGCCAACCCCTTCGTCTCCCTGAACCGGGCCGTGGCCGCCGCGATGGTGAACGGCCCGGCCGCCGGTCTGGAGATTCTGGAAGTCCTGGCGTCCGACGCACGGCTCAAGGACCACCACCGGCTGTTCGTGGTGCGCGCCCATCTGCTGAGGGTGGCGGGTGACCGGGAGGGCGCGGTCGAGAACTACCGCGCCGCCGCGGGCCGCACAGCGAGTCTCCCGGAGCGCCATTACCTCTCCATCCAAGCGGCCGAACTCTCCTCGGAGCCGGGCACCCGGCCGGAGTAGCCGCACGAAAAGACCGAATGCCTGCGGGCGGCCGCACAGCTGTCGCCCCATCAGCCTCACTGAGCACCTGATCTCACGGCGGCGTAGGTTTTTCTGTTATCGGTCCTGCCTCACGACATCTCCCAGGTGTGGGCGGAAGCGGCCCGAGCCGGGAGCAAGGAGTGAGAAGAACGTGAGCGGAGACCTCAAGGCCTCACTGGTCGTGGCGGCGCAGTCCGGGGACCAGGAGGCCCAGGACCGGCTCGTCGCCGAGTGCCTGCCCCTCGTCTACAACATCGTCGGCCGGGCGCTGCACGGTCATGCCGATGTAGACGACGTGACGCAGGAGACCATGCTCCGTGCTCTCGCCGGTCTGGGCTCGCTGCGCGATCCGGGCAGTTTCCGCTCGTGGCTGGTGGCCATCACGGTGAATCAGATACGCGGCCACTGGCGTCAGCACCAGCAGACGCCGGTGGGCTCCGGCCTGGACGACGCATACGACCTCGCCGACCCCGGCGCCGACTTCGTCGATCTGACGATCGCGCGACTCGGGCTCTCGGGGCAGCGTCGCGAGGTCGCGCAGGCCACCCGCTGGCTCCACGAGGACGACCGCTCGCTGCTGTCGCTGTGGTGGCTGGAGTCCACCGGCGAGCTCAGCCGCGCCGAGGTCGCCGACGCGATGGAGCTGACGGCCCAGCACACCGCCGTGCGCGTCCAGCGCATGAAGGCCCAGCTCGAAGCGGCCCGCGTGGTCGTACGCGCCCTGTCGGCCGAACCGCGCTGTGTCCTGCTGGACTCGCTGCTGGAGGAATGGGACGGGATGCCCTCCGCTCTGTGGCGCAAGCGCATCGCCCGCCATGCCCGGGAGTGCACGGTGTGTTCCGGATTCTCGACCGGGCTGGTTCCGGCGGAGCGGCTCCTGGTCGGGCTGGCGCTCGTCCCTCTCGCGACCGGCCTGACGCTCTCCGCGCATCCGGATCTCACGCTCGCCGCCGCGCAGGGCCGAATTCCCGGGCCCATGACGGGTCCTGGCCGCGCCGGGGGCAGGGAGGCCCAGCGCCGCGCCGAGCGCGCCCGGCGGCGCCGCCGTACGACCACCGCTGCCGTGGCTGTGGCCCTGCTGGTCGCCGCGGGCGGAGCGATACAGCTCCACACGGACGACGACGGCAGTGCGGCGCAAGGACCGTCAACGGTCACCGAGGCCGAGGCCGTGCTGCCGCGGACGCCGTCCGCCGCGGCCACCCCATCGGCCGAGCCGTCACCCGCCCGCAGCACCGCGAGCCCGTCTCCCTCGCCGAGCCTCTCGCCGAAGAAGTCGCCGGTGAGCAGGAAGCCCGCGCCGCGCCGCCCGTCGGCGGAGGCGCCGGCACCCGCGCCGGGTCCGGACACCGCAGGACGTCGGCCGGGACCCGGGGGCGAGGTCGTAGCGCTGGTCAACAAGGAACGCGCGAAGCAGGGATGCGGCCCGGTCCGCGGCAACGACAAGCTGGACACCGCGGCGCGCCTGCATTCCGAGGACATGGCGGCGAGGGACTACTTCTCGCACACCAGCCAGGACGGCCGCAGCCCGGGCGACCGCATCACGGCTGCCGGCTACCGGTGGCGTACCTACGCCGAGAACATCGCCAGGGGCCAACAGACGCCCGCGTCGGTGATGGAGAGCTGGATGAACAGCCCCGGCCACAAGACCAACATCCTCAACTGCGACTTCAAGGAGATGGGCCTCGGGATGCACCAGGGGCAGGGCGGACCGTGGTGGACGCAGGCGTTCGGTACGAGCCTCTGACACACAGGTGAGAGCACGCCGACCGCGGTCGCACGCCCCTGCACCGGCCGCGGTCAGGACGCCTGGTCCGCCCGCTCGCCGCGCGGGAGCCGGGCGATCACGACGAAGACCGCCAGGGCCGCGGACGATCCGCCGGCGAGACCGGCGTACTCGTACCAGCCGGAGCCGCCGGGCAGCCCGGCCCGTACGGCCTTGTCGACGGACCACCAGACCAGCGGCCCGCCGGTGAAGGCGGGCCGATGGCGCGCACCCGCGCTGACGTCGTCGAGCAGGGTGACCACGGTCAGCACCGCCATCAGCCCGAGGCCCTCAGCCGACGGCGCTCAGCCCCGCACCGGCGGCCACGAGGAACAACCAGACCGCGTCGGTCTCCCCCGTCCTGGTACCGGGTCGCCAGGCCCGTGAGGTCATTCTCCGGGAGCCGGGGCGCTGCCGCCGCCACTACGAGCGCCGGGATGGTGCGGGAGCGCCATGAATTCGCGTTCGCCTTCCGACCCCTGAAACATTCCACAGCCTTCAGCGCATCAACGAAATGAAGGACAGTGGGGGAACGGACGGGAGGGGCTGACGGAGTGCTTCGACGAGGTTTCCTCGGCATTCGCAGCCCTCATTGCGCGAATCCGCCTTCCCTCGGCCCGCCTCGTCAACCGCGCTGATCAGCGCCCTGGTTACGTATTTGCGCCACCGATTCGGCGGCTTCCCCGCCATGTTCGTACCGGCCGTCCGAGTTCTGTTCCTCCGCGGCTGCCAACCGCAGCCGCGAGGGCGATGCGTCATGCCCTCGCGCATGCAGCCAACACCCGGGAGTTCCTTCATGCCAGCCAATCGTGTCGATAATGCATCGCCCCGCGATCTCGGCTTCGGGCCCGGCCGTCGGCGCTTTCTGCGGACCGTGAGCGGCGCCGTGGCGGTCGCCGCGATGACCGGAGGCGGGTATGCGGTGGGCCGGCGGACCGGAGCATCCGCTGTAGCGCCTTCGACACCACCGAACGGTCTGCCGTTCGCCTTCCGCACGGGCGGCTATCGTGCCGCGCTCGACGTGCCCGACGGCATGCAGCCCTGGCGCAGCCGGACGGCGACACGGACCGACAAGGCCCCGCACGACGCCGCGGGCGTCCGGATGTTCCCGGCAGGCGGCCGGCTGTACGACCACCCCGTGGGCCAGATCCAGTTCGGGCTCGCCAACCTGGCGAGACCGGCGGACCGGGGAGGCGGTCTTTCTCCGGCGCGCGCTGGCTCAGGCGGACCGGGTCGTGCGGCGGCGGCATGAGGAGCGTGGAGCCTGGTTCTTCCCGTATCCCTTCGACTTCCGGCACCAGGTGCACCAGGGCGTCGCCTACCGGGCACCCTGGTTCTCGGGCATGGCCCAGGGGGAGGCGCTCAGCCTGTTCTCCCAACTGGCCCGGTACGCCCCTCTCTCGGCGTCCCACCGCGCGCGCTACCGGGCCGCGGCCCACAAGGCGTTCGCGTCCCTGCTGGTGGGGAACGACCGGCTGCCATGGGTGGTCGCGCGGGACGAGCGGGCCCATCTGTGGATCCATGAGTATCCGATCGACGCTCCCGGTACTTACGACTACACGTACAACGGCTTCATGTTCGCGGCCCTCGGGCTCTGGGACTACTACGCAATGAGCAGGAACCCGCTGGCGGAACAGCTTTTCGACGGATCCTCGACGACACTCCACGCGTACTTCCCCGCCCTGCGCAATCCGGGCTGGCTCTCGCACTACTGCCGGACGCGCGACATCCCGAGCAGCAGCTACCACCCGGTGCACGTCGATCTGTTGCTCCAATTGTCGTGGCTGTCGGGCAGCGAGCGCTTCGCCGCCCGGTCGGACCTGCTGATGGAGGACTTTCCGTCGCCGTCCCTGGGCCCGGCGGGTGGGCGGTCACCCTCGACGAGGGCGCACACACCCTGCTCCGCTTCTCCGACGACGGTGCCGTCACCGCATCGCGCACGCTCGAGCTGCGCGGAGCCCGGCAGTTCACGGCGTCGCACCGGACCCGTGTCAAGGGCCGTGGCATCCATGTGGCCCTGGCGGAGGGGCCGGAGGCGGACTGGTACGTGGCCGAGCGCTTTCCCGCGGTCCGTCTGCACGGTGAGTGGTGCGGTGCGGACTACCGGCCCGCGCGACGCACCGTGTTCAGGGCGGGCGTCAGCGTGGTCTGCCATCCGGGCCCGGGCACAGAGACGGGCCCCGGACGGTGACGTACGCGAAGGACACGCCGGTCCGCTACAACCGGCGGGCCCAGGTGGACGGCCGTTCCATGCTCCGCATGGCGGAGGGCCGCTGGCCGGCTGGTGGGCGCCGAGCGCGCAACTCCTCGTACCCGGCGCCGCGTGAGGCATTTACCACACCCACTGGGAAAGCGGAGCCGAAACGCACGCGGGACGACTCGATTGCGCAGCCATGACCCAATTCCGGACAACGATCGGTTACTTGAGGGGCTGCAGACAACCAGTGACGACGCCCAGCCCTTCTCTCAGGTCGGCGACGGCTCCGGTCAGATCTGCCGGACCGTTGCCCGGCCCGGCGGAATGCCGGTGCCGCTTCTGTTCTGCCCCATTGCCCACTGGCACTCGCAGACGAGGAACCGATGACCAGACCGAACCGCAGTCGCCTGTGGCGCTCGGCACTTGCCGGATCCGCAGCATTCACCGTTGTCGCCGGCGTGGTCGCCGCCGCGCCCGACGCAGCGCCGCCGAAGGCCACACCGAGACTCAGCCTGATCGCCGCGTCGAACGCGGTGACGCTCGACCGGGAAGAAGGGTCCGGGGTCTATCTCGATCTCGGCACCTACATCACCGCCGAGGGCGGCCCCTTCGAATTCTCCGTGAAACGCGCGTCGTACAAGACACCCGTCGTGGCCCAGCAGATCATCCGTGACGGCAGGACGACCCGGACCAAGACGCTGCCCAAGGGCCTGGTGAAGGACTTCTCCGGTCTGTCGGGATTCGTGCAGGTCACGTTCACCGATGCCGCGGGAAAGAAGGTTCTGGACAAGACCGAGACGTTCTGTCCGAACAACGCGTCCGGCCGCGTCCGCCCCGACGCCCCCGCGAAGTCGACGTATCCCGAGAGCTGCCCGACGAACCCCTTCACGCTCGGCTCGGTGTGGGGCGTGGAGAACGGCTGGGCGTCCAACACCTACCTGGGTTACTACTCGGCGCCGGTCGACCTGGCCGTCGGGCAGTACACCGCCAAGGTGTCCGTGACGAAGCCGTACCGTGATCTGTTCGGACTGCCGAACGAGTCCCGGACGATCAAGGTGACGGTGCGCGACGCCCCCGGCGACGGGGCGGGTGCCCGTGCCGCGAAGACAGGGCACGCCGGCCACGGAGGCACCACCGGTCATTCCGCGGGCGCTTCGGGCCACGCGTACCACGAGGGCCGGGGGGCGGACGCGCCCGCGCCGCCGGCTCTGCCGTACGCGCTCAAGGCCGCACGTGCGGCCGGTCATCCGGCCGACGGGGTCGGGCGCACCGACGGCTCACGTATCGCTCCTGCGCTCAAACCCAACGCGAGGCGTCCGGCAGGCCCGGCGAGGGTACCCGATGTGCCCAAGCCCGATCTGCGCTCGCTGCCTGCCTGGGACATCGGCATCGGCGACGGGGAGGACGGTGACGTCGCGGGCAAGGACTACATGGTCTTCAGCGCCAACGTGTGGAACGCCGGCCCCGCGCCGCTGGTCGTGGACGGCTTCCGCAAGCCCGGCAAGGACCTGATGGACGCCTATCAGTACTTCTACGACGCCAAGGGCAAGCAGGTCGGATACAAGCCCACGGGCACCATGGAGTGGGATCCGCGGGTCGGCCACGAGCACTGGCACTTCACCGACTTCGCCAGCTACCGCCTCCTGAGCGCGAACCAGAAGGAGATCGTGCGCAGCGGCAAGGAGGCCTTCTGTCTGGCCAACACGGACGCGATCGACTACACGGTGAAGAACGCCAACTGGCACCCGTTCAACACCGATCTGTCCACGGCATGCGGTCAGCAGAGCTCGCTCTCCGTCCGTGAGGTGCTGGACGTCGGTTCCGGCGACACCTACACGCAGTACCGCCCCGGGCAGTCGTTCGACGTCACGGACCTGCCGAACGGCACCTACTACATCCAGGTGATAGCGAACCCCGAGAAGCGTCTGTACGAGACGGACCTGACCAACAATGTCGCGCTCCGCAAGGTCGTCCTGAGCGGCACCAAGGGCGCCCGCAAGGTGACCGTGCCTCCGCACGACCTGGTCAACGCCCCCTGATCCGTCTGATCCCACTGATCCGTTGACGGGACGCTCTTCGTGTGACGCACCACGGCCCGGTCACGCCCTCGCGTGGCCGGGCCCCGGTGTCTGCCGGGCCGCTCATTCGACCGGCCAGGTGTGCACAGGGGCGTTGAGGTGCATGTAGTCGATGTACTGCCGGGTCATCCGCCGCAGTGCCTCGTGATGCCCGACCGGGGTGGTGTCCCTGATGTGGTGGAACATCTCCTTCTGCCACACCGCCCCGTTGCGCCCGGTGACACACCGCTGTTCGATGATCCCCAGCAGCGGTTCGCGCCAGGCGGCGTCCATGCCCGACTGCTCGAGACCGCGGTGCGCCAGCGGCAGCAGCCGCCTCAGCACCAGTTCGGCCACGGGGACTTCGCCCATTCCCGGCCAGTACAATCGCGCGTCGATCCCGTTCCGGGCACCGGCGTGCAGGTTGTCCTCCGCGGCCGAGAACGACATCCGGGACCAGACCGGCCGTTCCTCGTCGACCAGCGCGCGGGTCAGCCCGTAGTAGAAGGCGCCGTTCGCGAGGACGTCCGCGACGGTGGGGCCGGCGGGAAGCACCCGGTTCTCGACCCGCAGGTGCGGCTTGTCGTGGGAGATGGCGTAGACGGGACGGTTCCAGCGGTAGATCGTGCCGTTGTGCAGGGTCAATTCGGCCAGGTCGGGGATGTCACCGCCGTCGAGGGTCTCCTGGGGGTCCTGTTCCTCGAGCAGGGGCAGCAGGGCGGGGAAGTAGCGGACGTTCTCCTCGAAGAGATCGAAGACGCTGTTGATCCAGCGCTCACCGAACCACACACGCGGCCGCACCCCCTGCACCTTGATCTCTTCCGAGCGGGTGTCGGTGGCCTGCTCGAAGAGAGGGATACGGGTCTCGTGCCAGAGCTCCTTCCCGAACAGGAAAGGCGAATTGGCCGCCAGGGCGACCTGGACCCCGGCGATCGCCTGCGCCGCGTTCCAGTACCCGGCGAACTCGTTCGGCGAGACCTGGAGATGGAACTGCGTGCTGGTGCACGCCGCCTCGGGCGTGATGGTGTCCGCGTACGTACGCAGCCGGTCCACCCCGTCGACGGCGATGCGCAGGTCCTCCCCGCGCGCCGCGAACACCTGCTCGTTCAGCAGCCGGTACCGCGGGTTCTCCGACAGCGCCGCCTCGCCCACGTCGGGCTGCCGCAGCGTCGGCAGGATGCCCACCATGATCAGATGCGCTCCGACCGCGGCGGCCCGTTCCTCCGCGTGGTTGAGGGCGCTCCGGATCTCCTCCTCCCATGCGTCGGGGCCACCGGCCGTCAGCCGCCGGGGCGGAATGTTGATCTCCAGGTTGAAGCGGCCCAGCTCACTGTCCCAGGCGGGATCCGCGATCGACTCGAGCACCTCCGTGCTCCGCATGGTCGGCTCGCCGCGCTCGTCCACCAGATTCAGTTCGATTTCCAGCCCCACCTGGGGCCGCTCGAACTCGAACCGGGACTCGCGCAGCATCTGCGCGAACGCGTCGAGGCACTCCTGCATCTTGATCCGGTACCGGCTGCGGTCCTCACGGGTGAAGACCCGCGCCGGGACGTCTCGTCCCATCGGCCCTCCCGAGTCACCTCGACAGATCCCTCCCCCAGCGTCCCACTCCCCGGCCGGGCGCACACTCCGTGGCGAAGGCCCTCGCTCGGCTCCCCACAGGGACATGGCCCCCGGAAAGGGATCCGGGGGCCATGAATGATCGAGCGGTCAGTCGTTCAGGCAGAAGTTGCCACCGGTCGGGTTGAGCGCCGCGAAGATGTTGACGGTGTTGCCGCACAGGTTGATCGGCGCGTCGATCGGGATCTGGACGACGTTGCCGGAGAGCACGCCGGGCGAGCCCAGAGCCGCCCCGTCGGCGTCGGAGTCCGCGACAGCCAGGCCGGCACCGCCGAGGACAAGAGTGCAGATACCGGCAGCGACAGCAGCAGTCTTGATCAGAGCCATGGATCGATCTCCTACACAGAATCGGAATGGCGGCTCCTGGCGCAGTGCACCCGGTACCGGTCCGCGGCGCAGTGCGGCCACGGCCGGAAGGCCGCCGAGCGTCTGCTGATCTCTCCCCCGGGGCCTCTCATCGGTGTCGAATCCGGTCGATTTGTGCTAGATCGGGTGAATTTCCATTGCGCTTACTGCCCTGCGCTCGCGTCGCGCCGGACGGCAGCCTGCGGACTGCTCCTGCCGCTCAGCTCTCCCGTGCCCGCATACGGCGGAGCGTGCGTGCGTCCTGGAAGCCGACCGAGAGCGCTGCCGCGTGCACGGTCGCGCCCTGGCCGATCAGGTGCTCGGCCCGTTCCAGGCGAAGCGTCTGCTGGTAGCGCAGCGGGGTGAGACCTCCGGTGACGCGGGTGAACGAGCGGGCGAGCGTGCGCTCGCTGACGCCGACGGCCGCGGCCAGCGCGGGAAGGCGCAACGGCTGGTCGTAGTGCGCGTCGATGAGGTCCTGGGCGCGGTGCACCGTGTCGCTGAGGTGCGACCGGTGCCGGAGCATCGCGCTGGCCTGCGGTTCGTCACCGTTGCGACGGGAGTAGACGACCATGCTCCGGGCCACCTGGGCGGCCGCGGCCGGGCCGTGCCGGGTGGCGATCAGATGCAGGGACAGATCGATGCCGCTGGCGATACCGGCCGACGTGACGATCCGGTCGTCGGCGGTGAACAGGACGTCGCGCACGAGGACCGCCGCGTGATGGCGCTCGGCGAGTTCGTCCTGCACCTCGTGGTGGGTGGTGCAGTGCCGTCCGTCGAGCAGTCCTGCCTGGCCGAGCGCCTCGGCGCCGGAACACACGCCGGCGACCGTCCCGCCCCTGGCGTGGTGTTCCCGCAGGGCACGCAGCGAGCCCTCCCCGAGGACCGGGCTGTCGGCCAGGGTCCGCGCCCGCCAGCCGGGCACCACGATCAGGTCCCCGGGACCGAGCTCCGGCCACTCCTCGGTCGTCACGAGCGGGAGTCCCTGCGCGGAGACCACCCGGCTCGCCTCGGACACATAGTCGAGGTCATAGGAGTGGCCGAAGCCCGCGGCCGTCGAGAAGACCTGGGCGGGACCCGCCAGGTCGAGCAGATGTACCCCGGGCAGGACGAGGAAGGCGACGCGGCTCATGATCCGGTCAGGATGCCCGGGACGGCCGCCTCCACCTCGTCGACCGTGGCGATGGTGGCGAAGCGTCCGGCGAGGGCGTACTCGGTGCGCCGGATGACGTCCTCGGCGCTGAGCGTGCGCGGGTCGGCCATCATGTCCTCCACGCTCTGGTCGGCGGGGGCGTCCGGATGGGGGATCGGGTTGGTCGCGGTGGCGTCGACGACGAACGTCACCTGGTACCCGAGATCGCTCGCGACCCGCGCGGTGGTCTCCACGCACTGTTCGGTGCGGATGCCGCAGACGGCGAGCGCCCCGATCCCGTGCTGCGTGAGGATCTGCTGCAGGTTGGTGCTGGTGAAGGCGTTGTGCGAGGTCTTGTGAATGAGCGCTTCGCCTTCGAGGGGCCGCAGCTCCTCCATCAGGCGGACATGCCCGAGGGCTGGATCGAAGACACCGCCGCTGCCCGGTTCGCTGTGCAGGACCCACACCACCAGGTCCCCCGCCCGGCGCGCGGCCCGCACCAGCCGGTCGACCCGATGGGCGATGCCGGGATCGGAGATGGTGCTCCACAGCGGACGGGCGCGGAAGGATTCCTGGACATCGATGACGATCAGTGCTCGGTTCATGTCCCCCAGTCTGATCTGCCTGGACACGGTCCGAACAGGCCACAGGGGGTCGGGAAGCGGGCCGATCCGGTCAAGCGACGCTGCCGGGCCCGGTCGTCGCGCCCGAAGCGCTCGCGTCAGTAGCGGTCGAGCATCGGGGGTCCGCTCCAGCGGGCGCCGGACAGTCCGAGCGTCGCGTCGTACGCCGCGTCGAAGTCGCCGTTCCTGTCGTGCGCCTCCAGGGCGTCCGACACCGCGCCCCGCAGGACCTTGTCGGTCTTGTTCATGCCGATGCCGTAGGGCTCCTCGGTGAACGGCCTGCCGACGACACGCAGCTTCGACGGGCGCTGGGCCGCGAAGCCCATGAGGATCGCGTCGTCGGTGGTGACGGCGTCGACCTTCTTGCCGATCAGCTGGTCCACGCACTCGGAGTACTTGGAGAGCTCCACCGTCTGCGTCCCGTAGTCGGGCTTCTGGATCTCCTGGATCGAGGTCGAGCCCTTGACCGAGCAGACCGTCTTGCCCTGGAGGGAGAAGGGCCCCGAGATCGTCTTGTCGTTCTTGCGGACCAGGAGGTCCGCTCCCGCCATGAAGTACGGCCCGGCGAACGCGACCTGCTTCTTGCGCTTCTCGGTGATCGTGTAGGTGCCGACGTAGAGGTCGACCTCACCCTTGGAGATGGCGCTCTCGCGGACGCTGGACTGCACCGAGCGAAACTCGATCTGCGACGGTGCGAAGCCGAGATCTGCGGCGACCATCTTGGCGACTTCGATGTCGAATCCGGACCGCTCGCCCTTCGCGTCCTCGAAGCCGAGGTAGGGGATGTCGTTCTTGGTGCCTATGACGATCTTGCCGGCCTTCTGGGCCTTCTCCACCGCGGGTGAGTCGAGTTCGACGTTCTTCGCCACCTTGTACGTGGGCAGCCGGGGGTCGTACTTGCCGCCGGTGGGGCCGGCGACTTCCTCGTCGGCCGGCTTCTCGGACTCACCCGAGCAGGCGGTCGCCATCAGAGCCAGTACGGAGATTGCCACGGTCGCGGCGGACGTGCGGACCTTCATGATCAAACAACCCCATGTCCCGGTTTGCGCTGGTACTGCGGTGGAGCCACGGCAGCATCGCCGCGGGACGTCACGCATGAGCTGGGGAGGACAATAGGGTCGCAATGCGGTCGATGTCTTTAGATCTGAGCTGAATTTGAGGATCACGATCCGGCCGCAAACGGACATTCCCGCCAAGTTTCCGATCGCCGCCGCACGACGGCGGCCCGTCGTCGACATCCTCGCGCGCGGCGCGAAAGCGCCCAACCATCTTCGGACAAGAGGTGGCTGAAAAGGCATCACGTATGCCTGTTCACCCTCGAATGGCCTACCCGGACGCCCCCCCGCTCCCTAGCATGAGCGCCCAAGAGGTCCCGATTTCTACTGACGCGGGTGAGGACTGGATGCGCGAGGAGTCGTGGCGCCCCGACGCCATCGACACGACGGTGCCCAGCGTGGCACGTATGTACGACTACTTCCTGGGGGGCAGCGACAACTACCAGTCCGATCGCGACGCGTGCGAGCAACTGCTGAAGCAGGTGCCGAGCACCAAGGTGCTGGCGGTCAACAACCGGCGGTTCCTGCAGCGCGTGGTGCGCATGCTGGCGAACGAGTACGGCATCCGGCAGTTCATCGACCACGGCTCAGGCCTGCCCACGCAGGACAACGTGCACCAGGTCGCCCAGGCCGTCGACCCCACCTCGAAGGTGGTCTACGTCGACAGCGATCCCATCGTGCTGGCGCACGGCCGGGCGCTCCTCGACGAGAACGACAACACCGCCGTCATCCAGGCCGACATGCGGGAGACGGACCTCATTTTCGGCCATGAGGAGACGAAGCGACTGATCGATTTCAGTCAACCCGTCGCGGCCCTCTTTGTGTCGGTGATGCACTGCATTCCCGACAAGGACGACCCGGGGGCGCTCGTGCGGCGCGTTGCCGAGCGGCTCGCGCCGGGGAGTTTCCTCGTGGTGTGCCAGCTGGTCAGCGACCGGCCGGAGATCCGGACGTTCGTCACGGACTTCATGGCCGAGGCCACCGGCGGCAATTGGGGCAGGGTGCGCGAGGAGAGCGAGGTCACCGAGTACTTCGAGGGCCTGGAGATCCTCGAGCCGGGCCTGGTGGAAGTGTCGACATGGCGACCGGACAACGAGCTGGCGCCGACACAGCAGACCGACGAGTGGATCGAGTGGGGTGGCGTCGCCCGGCTCGGGTGAACCAGCCCGATCGCCCACCTCGCAGGAAGCGGCCCGGGCCACACGCGAAGGCGTGTGGCCCGGGCCGCTTTCCGGCTCCGGCGCTGCCCGTCGGAGGGCAGCGGGCTCAGAGGGCGAGAATCCGCTGGCGCAGGATCTCCAGCGAGCGGGCCGGCGTCAGCGCGCACGCTCCAAGCCGGTCCAGCATGTTCCGGTACTGCTCGACGACCTGCGGCTTCTGCGTGAACGTCGAGTCCGTCAGGTGCTCAACGTAGACGGCGTCCTTGAGGTCGCTCAGCGCGAAGCGCAGATACGACACGCCCGTGCCGACGCCGACCGCCGCGGTCACGTCGAGCGGGGCGATCTGCAGCGTGATCCGCGGGCGCTCCATCATCTTGACGAGGTGCTCGAGCTGCGCGCGCATCACGTCCCGGCCGCCGACCGCCCGCAGCAGCACGGACTCGTCGATCACCGCCCACAGCCGTGGCGCGTCCGGCTGGTCGAGCTGGCGCTGCCGCTCCTGCCGGAGATCGACCCGGCGCGTCACATCGTGGGTGAGCAGCTCACCGGGTCCTGCCTGGACCACGGCACGTGTGTACTCCGGGGTCTGCAACAGTCCGGGCACATAGAACGGTTCGTACGTGCGGATGCGCTCGGCCGCCCCTTCGAGGGCGACCAGCGGCTCGAAGAAGTCGGAGAGGACGTCGTTGAACGAGCGCCACCAGTCGGGCCGACGGGACAGGTCCACCAGGTGGAGGAACTCGTCGATGCGTTCGTCGCCGACCACTCCGTACAGGCTCAGCAGCGCCATGGCGTCGGCACGCTTGCAGCCATGCCTGCCGAGCTCGATTCGGCTGGTTTTCGATCGGGAGAAGCCGAGTTGACCGTCCACATCGGCAGGATCAAGCCCGGCGGCAATGCGCAGTTCGCGCAACTTGCCGCCCAGGATGAGCTTCAACGCCGTCGGATTGTTCTCCACCGCCCCTAGCGGTCGTACGAACAACGACGCATTCGGATCGGCTGCAACCATCGAGCGCTCCTGCGGACGCGGGGAAGACGCCAGTATCCATCACCGGCCCGCCTCAGGTCCGGAACGCGTCGTTCCTACGGCGATTTTCAGCCGATGACATAGTCGAAGTCGCCGCCCCGTGCGCCCGCCACGAACGCTGCAATCTCATCACGCGTGTAGATCAACACGGGTCCCTGTGGGTCACGGGAGTTACGAACCGCCACTCGCCCACCAGGCAACTCGGCCAGCTCCACACAGTTCCCCGTCGCGTTGCTGTGACTGCTCTTGGTCCATGTCACCGAGCTCAGTGCACTCGCCCGCATGCCGTTGAAGAAAGACTCCACTGCAACAGCCCCCTTTGCCTTCGTGTGTTCGTTCGCCTCAACATCCAACCAATGCAATCCCAGATGCAATTGCATTATCGGGTGGCGCCAGACCATACTCGGTCCACGGCGACTCCCGCAGCGTCGACGTCCATTACCTCCAGGGGGACATGACCAGTGACCACTCACGTGTCAGCCTCACCGAGCACGAGCACCAGGCGCGAGAGCCGGTACCGCGGCACCGAGTCTGGCGTGGATTCGCTGTCCGGATTAATTCGGTCCAGTGGGACGCGACGGGAAGCGGGGCGCGGCGCCGGACCGTCCGGGTTCGCCGCCTGCGGACTGGACGGACAGCTCCGGAACGCCGCCCAGGCACGGGAGTTCGTCACCCTGACCCTCAACGGGTGGGCCCTGCCGGGCCTCGTCCCCGATGCGGCAGTCGTCGTCAGCGAGCTCGTCACGAACGCCGTGCAGCACGCGCTGGACCCCGCCTCGACCGACGACGGCGACTACCCCGTCTGGCTGGGGATCTTTCTGCATCCCGGGGATCTCGTCTGTGCGGTCACCGACCCCAGCTCCACCCCGCCGCGCCCCCGCAGCGCCGACGCCTGCGCGCTCGGCGGCCGGGGTCTGCAGCTCATCGGCGCACTGAGCGACAGCTGGTCGTGGTCACCGACACCGCCGCGGGGCAAGACCGTCTGGGCGACGCTCCCCCTGCACCCGCGGATCTCCTGACGCGCAGACCCTGACCTTCCGCGCTCAGGACGCGCCTTCGGTGCCGCCCTCCGGGCCGCCGCGACGGATCTCGTCCAGCGAGCCCTGCAGCGCCCCCTTCGCCCGCGTGAACCAGTCCGCGAGCACGGCGATCTCGTCCGGCGTGTAGTCGGCGAACAGCGTTCCGAGGCGTCCGTAGAACGGGCCGTAGACCTCGAGAATCCGCGCCTGGGCCGACTCCTCCATCACCACCCGAACCCGCCGGCGATCCGCCGGATCGGCTTCGCGGCGGGCATAGCCGGCCTTCTCCAGCCGGTTGAGCACACCTGTCACCGCGCCAGTCGTCAGCCGTGCCCGCTCGGCGAGGTCCCCCGCCGCCAGTGACTCACCGGCCAGCGCGGCCTCGACCAGGAAGCCGATGCAGGTGAGGTCGGTGACGTTGAGTCCGAGCCGTCCCGCGATGTCCTGCTGGCCGAACTGCGCGAGCGCGATCATGCGGTCCATCGCGTACAGCGCCTCTTCGGCCGTCGCCTGTGGGCGCGCCTTGCCCTCCACCGAATATCCCCTTAGCATCTAAGTTACTTAGTTAGTAAGGTACCTCTGTGGCCGGACCGTCGCCACAGATCGCTGATCTATCACACCTTCCCAAGGAGCCGACATGAGTGCGCACGGCGACCACGACCTGGGCCATACGGTCGCGGGATGGACCGGCACGGCGATCGGCGTCACCGGAAGCCTGGTGCTGGGCGTGGCCCTGGTCGCCGGTTCACCGGCCGGGCTGGGTCTGGGTGCGACGGTGGTCGTGCTCGCCGCGCTCACCACATGGCTGCTGCACCTCGCCGGATGGGGCAAACCCACCGGACCCCGGCCTGTGGGCCGCAGCTCCTGGCGCGACCGTGACATCGCAGCCCGCCAGGGCCACCCCGACTGTCTCGGCTGCCGCCTGGCGGGCCGGCGGCCGGGCAGGGTCGCGGTCACCGCCCCGCCGGTCGTGTCCGAAGCGGCGCTGCAGACGGCCTCCGAACGCTGAGTCACCGCGTCCATTGCGTCAGCGGACGAGACGGCCACGCAGGACGATGCGCCGGGGGTGGCGGAGTACGCCGGGTTCGCGCCGGGGTCGGCGTCGTAGACGGTGACATCGGCGAGACCGCCCTCCGCCAGCCCGGGCATGCCCAGAAACTCCCGCGCGGTCCAGCTCGCGGCGCCGACGGCCGTCTCGGGCGGCAGCCCCGCGGCGATGAGGTGCTCCACCTCGGAGGCGACGTTGCCGAAGGGTGCGGAGTCCGTGCCCGCCAGGACGGTGCCGCCCGCGTCGTGCACCTCGCGTGTGCGCCGGATCATCGTCCGATGGCCGGCCAGCCACAGCGCTGCCCGCGCGGTGCCCCGCTGCCTCATCCCGGGCTCGCTGCGCGCGAAGGCGGTGAGGGTGGGGACGTACGCCGTGCCGTGCTCCGCCATCAGCGGTACGCACTCCTCGGGCATGCCCATCCCGTGCTCGATGGAGTCGATGCCTGCCCGCGCGGCGTTCAACGCCCCGTCGGCGGACTGGCAGTGGGCCGCGACGCGTCCCCCGGCGGCGTGCACGGCTTCCGTGACGTCCCTCAGCAGTTCGTACGGCACCGGCGGCGCCTCGTAGTCCCAGTCGCCCATCAGCTTGCACCAGCCGTCGTTCGCCTTCGCCTCCCTGACCGCGGCGGCCACGAGATCGTCGGCGACCGTGTGGAACGCGGCGTTCTTCGACAGCCCTGCCCAGGCCAGCCACCGGCCCGCGGTGATCATCCGCGGTGCGTCGGGCGCGGTGCGCAGGGCGGGCGGCACCGGGCCCAGGAGGCCGGGGAGACGCAGCAGGGTGGCCCCTGCGTCCCGGTGGGCGGCGATCTGCTCGCCGAACGTCTCGGGATCGAAGCGCGGATCGCCCGCATCCGCACCCGCCCCGGATCCGGGGTGCGTATGCACGTCGACGAGCCCCGGCAGCAGGAAGCCGCCGTCCGCGACGGTGTCGGCGGGGCCGGCGGGCCGGTCGAAGGTGAGGCGGTCGCCGAGCAGCCAGAGATCGCGCACAACGCCGTCCGGGAGGACCGTTCCGCGCAGGTGGTACGTCACGATGCGGCGGCCTCCGCGCGGCGGCAGGTCAGCACGTGACGTCCTTGCCGATGTAGAGCTCGGCGAACGCGGCCGCCGCCGTGGGCGACTCGAAGATGCGCCGCAGCCGGGCACCGGCGGTACCGGCGCGGAAGCTGTCGCCCGACGAGGCCCCGTGCATCACGTCCGAGAGCCAGAGCGAGAACTCCTCGTACTGCCACACCCGGCGCAGACAGGCGTCCGAGTAGCCGTTCAGACCGGCGTCGTCGCCCTTGCCGAAGTACGCGACGAGTGCGTCGGCGAGCAGGATCGCGTCGTGCAGGGCTAGGTTCATGCCCTTTGCCGCGATCGGCGCGGCGAGGTGGGCCGCATCGCCCGCCAGATACAGCCGGCCGTACGCCATCGGCTCCACGACGTAGTTGTGCATGTCCAGGACACGCTTCTCGATGAGCCGCCCTTCGGTGAGCGGGCGGGCTCCGTCCGCGGACAGTCGGTGATGGAGTTCCGTCCATACACGCTCGTGCGGCCAGTTCTCCGGGTCGTCGCCGGGCGGGCACTCGAGGTAGTAGCGGGTGACTTCGGGGCTGCGGGCCATGTGGGCGGCGAAGCCGCGCGGATGGACGCCGAAGACGACGCAGTCCGAGGACGGCGGAGCCTCGGCCAGCAGGGCCAGCCAGCCGATGCCGTAGTCGTGCCGGGCCACGGTGGTGTGTTCCGGTGGCATGCAGGTGCGCGTCACACCGCGGGCGCCGTCGCATCCGGCAATCACCTCGCAGTCGATGCGCCGGCGATCGCCCGTCTCCGGGTCGGTGTAGGACACCGAGGGGCGGTCCGTGTCGACGGCGTGCAGCTCCACGTCGCGTACACCGAAGCGGACGTCCCCACCTGCGTCACCGTCCCCGTCATCCGCGTAGTGCCGCAGCAGATCGGTCACCAGCAGCGGCTGGGGGTAGACGAAGTGGTGGCGGCCGGAGAGTTCGCCGTAGTCGAACCTGTGGCACCCGCCCTGGAAGCGGAACTCGAATTCGCTGTGCGTCTGGGCGTGCTGCAGCAGTCGATCGGCCAGCCCTCGCCGTTCGAGGGCGCGCACGGCCCACTCCTCGATGAACCCCGCGCGGGGCCGCTGCTCGATGAACTGTCTGCTCTCCGTCTCCAGCAGTACGCAGTCGACGGAAGCGGCGCGCAGGATGTTGGCGACGGTGAGACCGGCGGGTCCGGCACCCACGACGACGACGCGGGTGCGCTGGGCGGGTGAGGAGGAGGAAGCGTCAGCCATCCGAGCATTATGGCCAACCTCGGCCAACAGAGCGTCCCTGAGACATCGTTGGGCGACATCCGGTCGGTCGACGGCTCTGCGCAATCGGCGGCGTGGAATCTCTGGTCAGCTCGCTCCACTCCCGCCATCATGGCGCAGGCATGTCAAACGGTGATCGTGCAGTCGGCGCGCGTCGAAGTGGATGGTCGTGAACAGGTCCCTGATGAAGTCGGCGCTGGTCGCCTCGGTTCTGACCCTCCTGGCGGGCACGGCCCTGGTGCCCGCCCGTGCGGCGGAGGCTCCGCCCGCGCTCTCCCCGAACGTCGCGGCCATACAGCCGGCAGCTGCGTGGACGCCCCCGCTCAGCACCCGGGGGCGGTACGTGGTCGACGCGGACGGCAACCGCTTCAAACTCAAGTCCGGCAACTGGCACGGCGCCAGCGGCACCTGGACCGGATCGGGCAGCGCCGACAGTCCCGCGGACAACCACGCGGGCGAGAAGTCCGACCGGATGCCGCTGGGCCTGGACCGTGCCCCGATGTCCGAGATCGTCGCCGGGTTCCGCGAGCTCGGGCTGAACAGCGTCCGCCTGCCCTTCTCGAACGAGATGGTGCACGACCAGCGCCCCGTGGCCGACGCATCGGTGGCTGCCAACCCGTCGTTGCGGGGCAAAACACCGCTTCAGGTCTACGACGCCGCGGTCCAGGCGCTCACCGGCGCCGGCCTCGCCGTCATCCTCAACAACCACACCAACACCACCCGCTGGTGTTGCGGCGCGGACGGCAACGAGCGGTGGAACGCGAGCCAGAGCGACGAGACATGGGAGAGCGACTGGCTCCTCATGGCCCGGCGCTATCGGTCCAACGCACGCGTCGTCGGTGCGGACCTCTACAACGAGGTGCGCCGTTCGGTGTGGGACGACCCCAACTGGGGTCTGGGCGACCGGCACGACTGGTTCGCGGCGACGCAGCGGCTGGGCGATCGCATCCTCCAGGAGGCCAACCCGGACCTTCTGGTGATCGTCGAAGGGATCAACTGGACCGGCATCCCCGTCGACGGACTCCCCCACGGGCGCCCCACCCTGGAGCCCGTCCAGCGGCTCTCGCACACCCTCGTCCGGTCCGGAAAGCTTGTCTACTCGGCCCACTTCTACGACTACACCGGACCGAACCACACCGGTGCGACCGGCACCGGCGAGACCTCCGACAACCGCTATCGGGACTTCACCCGCGCGGAGCTCTACGAGGTACTGCACCGGCAGGCGTTCTACGTCACCGCCGAGCGGGACCGGCACTTCACCGCACCCGTGTGGATCAGCGAATTCGGTGCCGGAGGCCGGGACGAGCACGGCGAGAAGCCCCGGGCCTGGTTCGAGAACTTCGTCGACCATCTGGTCGCGACCGATGCCGACTTCGCGTACTGGCCGCTCGTCGGCTGGCACGAGAACAAGAAGGGCAACGGCTGGGCGCTGCTGCACTGGGACGCCCGGGGCAACCGGATCGGGGTCTTCGACGGGGACGACTGGCGGGCCGGGGCCTGGACCCGGCTGATCGACGCCGACGGGAAGACCGGCCAGGTCGCTCCTGCCGACCGGTGGTCGATGCTGAGCCCCGATCACGGGGACTTCGTCCAGTCCCTGCGGATGCGCGGCGTGCCGGACTGGGACTCCGGTGCGCGCAAGGCCGCATGCCCCGACGGGCAGCGGCTGGCCGGGCTGAGTCACACCGGCAACCGCGGGCTGTGCACCGACGCCGGTGCGCGGGATCTGTGGGCGCCGGGCGGTGCGTACGAGGTGGTGCGGGACGAGCGGCATGTCGAGGCGGGCGGCGACTGGGCGTCCGGGTACACCAAACTCCAGTGCCCGGCCCGCCACTTCCTGATCGGGTACAGCGTCCGCGGAGCCGCGGTCTCGGCCGCCCTGTGCGCAGCCGCGCACTCCTCGCTGGGCACCGGAGCGCGGACCGTGTGGTTCGACCGCGGTGACAGCCGCCCGCCGGCGGCGAAGGGCGGCGACTTCGCCCACGGGCGGCTGAAGGGGCAGTGCGCGGACGACGAGTACGCGGCCGGGATCGCGTACACCGGCCGCATCGGGTCGGCGAGAACACCGGACGCCCTGCTGTGCCGCACGACCGGCTGACCAGCCGGGCGCTCTGCTGTGCCGCACGACCGGCTGACCGGCCGGGCGTCCTGTTGTGCCCCGGCTCAGGTCACCGCCGTGAGCAGGTCAGCCGGGACGGCGGGCGACGACGCCGAACATCGTCACGGACATGTGCAGCGTGCCCCGATCGGCGGCCGCGGAGAGGTCGGCATACAGCCGGTCCCGCTCCTCCTCCGTGATCAGTTCGCGCCGTACGGCCGTGTCACCGAGCATCTGCACCAGCGGCCAGGTGACCTGTGTGCGGTCCTGGATGAGCGCCTGCGAGCCGACGTCCTCGATCTCGAGCCCGGCGGCCGTCAGCTGCTCGAAGAGCTTGCGCCCGGAGTACGGGTCGGCCGCTGCGGTGAGCGCGCCGCTGGTCAGCGCGGCGACGGCCCTGGGCTCGCCGGGGTGCACGATCGTCGTCCCCCAGTCGGTGTCCAGCAGAGCGACCCGGCCGCCGGGTCGCAGGACGCGGGCGATCTCCGCGGCGGCCCGCTCCGGCTCGTCGAGATGCTGGAACACCCGCTCGCACCACACCACATCGGCCTCGGCGTCGCCGACCGGGAGCGCGAGGGCGTCGCCGCCCACGAACCGGGCGGCGCTGCCGGCCTCGGCGGTCCGCTGCTCGGCCACCGCGCGCAGACCGGGGTTGGGTTCCACCCCGATCGCCTCACCGCCGGGCCCGACCGCGGCCGCGAGCACCCGGGTCTCCGACCCGGTACCGGCCCCGATGTCCACCGCACGCTCCCCGGGCTGCGCGGCAACGCCCGCGTGGGCCCAGGCCCGCAGCCTGCGTACACCGTCGCTCGCCTCCTGCGCGTCGAGCGCGAAGACGAGCCGCTCGACGCTCGACGGGACGATGTTCCTCGCGTGGAATTCCGACGTCGGTCCCGAGTCCCCCATGCCGTCTCCCCGGTGTCGATGTCCGGACCACATGCTCGCAGCCCCGCCCGGGAAAGTACCGCCGCTCGGCCGCGTGCCGCGCTCGGACCCGAGTCGCGGCCCGGTGCACCGGATGCTCGGCCCGTCTGCGAGAGTCGTGCGCTGTGACGAGCGACGATGTGATCATCCGGCGGGCAGACACTTCCGACGCCGTGGAGACGGCCAACGTGTGGATCCGTTCCTTCACCGCTGCGCTGCCGACGGTGCACCGCGCACACACGGACGACGAGGTACGCGACTGGTTCACGCACGTGGTCGTCCCCCACCACGAGACATGGGTGGCGGTCGCGGACAGCGCGGTCGTCGGGCTTCTGGTGCTCGACGGCGGGGAGTTGGAGGAGCTCTACCTGGATCCCGCGTGGCGCGGACGCGGCCTGGGCGACCGTCTGGTCGGCCTGGCGAAACAACGCTGTCCGGGCGGACTGGCCCTGTGGGCGTTCCAGGTCAACGAGCCGGCCCAGCGGTTCTACGAGCGCCACGGATTCACCGCGACGGAGCGCACGGACGGCTCGCGCAACGAGGAACGCGAACCCGACGTCCGCTACGTCTGGCAGCCTCCCGCGTAAGCCCGGGCCTCACGCCGGCCGGGGCACCGCCGCGAACGGGGGGAGCGTGAACCAGCCCGGGACCGCTCGGCGCAGGGCCTCCGGGCCGTGGAGTTCGATCGAGCCCGAGCGGAGGGCGTCGGACCAGCCGAGGTCGCCGCGCCAGATCCGGACCAGGCCGCGCAGGCTCGCCGAGACCGTCACCGAGACCTCGAAGCCCGGGTCCATGTCGCAGACATCGGCCTCGGCGGAGGTGATCACCAGCCACCAGTTGCGGGAGCGTGTGGTCACGTCCGAAAATGTGAAGCGGACGACCGTCCGGCCGTCGGGTACCACGTCGTGGTCGATGCGGCGGTGCATGTCCCACAGCAACAGCTTGGGGTCGAGATCCTCGTCGCCGAGTTCGCCGATCCAGCGGATGCCCCAGACGCTCAGCGCCTCGACCAGCGGCCGGAGCTCCTGTCCGGCCGGTGTGAGGACGTAACGCACGTCCTTGCCCTCGGCGCGCCGCTCGACGATGCCCGCCCGTGCCAGCTGTTGCAGCCGCTTGGACAGCAGGGTGGGGGACATCCGGGGCACCCGCGGCGCAGGTCGTTGAAGTGCTCGGTGCCGGTCACGAGCTCGCGGACGATGAGGAGCGTCCAGCGCTCGTCCAGGAGCTCCATCGCCTTGGCGACGGGGCAGAACTGGTAGTACGAGGACCCCATGAGGGCAGGTTATGCCCCGGCCACCGGCTGGACCACTCCCGGCGCCGGGCCTACGGATCCCGGCCGAGCGGCTGCCGGTACAGATCTCGTACTGGGAGCGGACCCGGTCGGCTTCCTACGCTGGTTGCGCGGCACGAACGATGCGATCCAGTACTCCGGAGGAGAGCCGTGATGACGGAAATGACCGACGCAGTCGAAGCCGACCGCGCGCTGAAGGGCAAGCACAGGAAGATGTGGGCACTGGGCGACTACCCGGCCGTCGCCACCCAGCTCATCCCGGAACTCGGGCCGGTCCTGGTCCGGGCATGTGACGTGCAGAGCGGTGACCGGGTCCTGGACGTCGCCGCCGGTTCGGGCAATGCCGCCGTCCCCGCGGCCCTGGCCGGCGCGCACGTCGTCGCCGGCGATCTGACGCCGGAGCTCCTGGAGGTCGGACGCAAGCTGGCGGCCGAGCAGGGTGCGGAGCTGGAGTGGCGCGAGGCCGACGCCGAGGCGCTGCCTTTCGCCGACGGCGTGTTCGACACCGTGATGTCCTGTGTCGGGATCATGTTCGCCCCGCACCACCAGGCGAGCGCCGACGAGGCGCTCCGCGTCTGCCGGGCGGGCGGAACCATCGGGCTGATCAACTGGACGCCGGAGGGCTTCATCGGCCAGATGTTCGCGACGATGAAGCCCTACGCCCCCGCTCCCCCGCCCGGCGCTCAGCCGCCGCCGCTGTGGGGACGGCCGGACCACGTCCGCGAGCTCTTCGGCGACCGGGTGACCGACTTCGATGCCCAGCGACGGACGGTACGGGTCCCCTTCGCGAAGCCCGAGGACTTCCGGGAGTACTTCAAAGCGAACTACGGTCCGACCATCGCCACGTACCGGAACATCGCCGACGATCCCGACCGCACCGCCGCCCTGGACCGCGAACTCGCCGACCTGGCCCGGCGCCACCACAACGGCGGCAGCACGGACTGGGAGTACCTGCTGGTCACTGCCCGTAAGAGCGGCTGAGCCACGGCGGCTGCCGCCCCCTGTCCGAACCTTCGGGCCCGTGCGCCGCTCTCCGCGAGGAGAGCTCAGGCGCGGCCCGCGTCGGAGACCTCCTCCGCCGCCGGCACCGGGCCCGGCGGTGTGCCGTCCCCGAAAGGCCGGCCGCCCAGTTCCTCGCGGTGGTGCGGCGTCAGCCATCCCGATGTGTCGGGTCCGAGGGGCACGATGGCCGTCGGGTTGATGTCCGTGTGCACCTGGTAGTAGTGGCGTTTGATGTGGTCGAAGTCGACGGTGTCGCCGAAGCCGGGTGTCTGGAAGAGATCCCGCGCGTAGGCCCACAGCACCCGGTCCTCGGTCAGTTTCGACCGGTTGCACTTGAAGTGACCGTGGTAGACGGCATCGAAGCGCACCAGTGTGGTGAACAGCCTAATGTCGGCCTCGGTGAGGGTGTCCCCGACCAGGTAGCGGCGGTCCGCGAGCCGCTCGGAGACCAGGTCCAGCTGACGGAACACATCACGGTACGCCTCGTCGTACTCGCGCTGGTCCGAGGCGAAACCGGCCCGGTACACACCGTTGTTGACGTTCCGGTAGATGCCTTCCATGACCTCGTCGATCTCGTCGCGCAGCCGCTCGGGATAGAGGTCGGGTGCGCCGGGCCGGTGCAGGTCCGTCCATTGGGTCGCGAGGTCCAGAGTGATCCGCTGGTAGTCGTTGGTGACCAGCCGGCCGCTCGGCACGTCCACGATCGCGGGCACGCTGACGCCGCCGGGATAGTCCTTCTCACGCGCGTCGTACGCCTCGCCGAGGAAGCGGATGCCGAGTACGGGATCACGGCCGTCGGGGTCGAGGGTGAAGCGCCAACTGCGAGCGTCCTGAATCGGGTCGGTGACGGCGAGCGACAGTGCCCCCTCCAGACCGAGGAGACGCCGTGAGACGAGTGAGCGGCTCGCCCAGGGGCAGGCGCGGCTGACAACCAGGCGGTAGCGGCCGGTCTCGACGGGCCAGCCATCCCTCCCATCAGCGGTGATGCGGTCCGAGAAGTGGCTGGACGACCGCTTGAAGCGCTTCCTGCCCTGCCCGGCGTCACCCTCGGAACCGGCCTTCCCGCCGTCGCCCGTGGTGCCGTCACTGCCGGTGAGGCGGCTCATGCTGCGTCTCCTTCTCGTCATGGACAGAGGTGTGGACCCCTCACCCCAGTGTGCTGTCCCGCTCAGGGGCCCGGGGGACCCCGCACGGGGTGACAAGGGTTTTCCCCGTATCGCGTTCATCTCGCCGTTCCCTACTGTCTGCCGCACCGGCAGATCTGGTGTCCCGGCCCTTCGGAGTCGGATGCACGGAATTCAGGGGTTCTGCCGGTACTGACGGCCCTTGACCAGGGGCCGTCGCGACGGCGGGGGCGCGCGGGCGACCCGGCCCAGGGAACCGCGGGTCGCACCCCCACAGCGAACCGCGGTTCCTGGCGCCCCCTGCCGCGCTCCGCGCCGTCATGTGAAAGGGAACATCTTGAACGGTTCCAGACGGAGACTCATATCCGTCGTGGCAGCGAGCGCCACGATCGCCGCCGTGGCCGCCACATCTTCCGCAGCACTCGCCGCCACCCCGACCCCCTCGCCCAAGCCGGCTCCGGCGTCGCAGGCCATGACCAGCCTGCCCGCCGCGCCCGTGGACAAGGTCATCGTGACCTACAAGTCCACTGCGGCCGAGGCCAGTTCGAACACCGCAGCAGCCGGGGACGCCACGGCCAAGGCCTCGAAGACCGGCGAGAGCCTGTCGTTCGAGCGCCGGCTCGCCGGTGGCTCCGCCCTGGTGGACCTGGGTGCCGAGACGTCCAAGAAGGACCTCGCCGAGGTCATGGACGCCTTCCGCGCCGACCCCTCCGTCGCGAGGGTCGAGCCCGACATCCGCGCGTACGCGATGGCGGTCAGCCCGAATGACACCGAGTACGCCAAGCAGTGGGACCTCTTCGAGGCCACCGGCGGTATGAACGTGCCCGGCGCGTGGGACAAGGCGACCGGCAGCGGTGTGACCGTCGCCGTCATCGACACCGGCTACGCCACCCACTCCGACGTGGCGGGCAATGTCGTCGCGGGCTACGACTTCATCTCCTCCTCCCCCGATGCCCGCGACGGCAACGGCCGCGACAACAACGCCAAGGACGAGGGCGACTGGAACGCCACCGACGGCGAGTGCGGCACCGGATCCAAGGCGAGCAACTCCTCCTGGCACGGTACGCACGTCGCGGGCACCATCGCCGCAACGACGGGCAATGCCAAGGGCGTTGCCGGTATCGCGTACAACGCGAAGATCCAGCCGGTCCGTGTGCTCGGCAAGTGCGGCGGCTCGTCCGCGGACATCGCCGACGCGATCACCTGGGCGTCGGGCGGCAGCGTGCCGGGCGTCCCGGCCAACACGACCCCGGCGAAGGTCATCAACCTGAGCCTCGGCGGCTCGAGCCCGACCTGCCCCGGCGTGTACCAGAACGCCATCAACGGCGCCGTGTCGCGTGGCACGACGGTCGTCGTGGCGGCGGGCAACAGCAATGCCAACGCCTCCGCCTTCACGCCCGCCAACTGCGCCAACATCATCAACGTCGCGTCGACCAGCCGTGAGGGCAACCGGTCGTTCTACTCGAACTTCGGCAGCATCGTCGACGTGGCGGCGCCCGGTGGCGAGACCCGCCGCGCCACCGACACGCCCGGTACCGTCACCACTCCCGAGAACGGCATCCTCTCCACGCTGAACTCCGGTGCCACGACGCAGTCGGCGGAGAACTACAAGCCCTACCAGGGCACGTCGATGGCCGCCCCGCACATCGCCGGTCTGGCGGCACTGCTCGAGTCGGCCAAGCCCGCGCTGACCCCGGCCGACATCGAGTCGGCGATCAAGACCAACGCCCGCCCGCTGCCCGGTACGTGCACCGGCGGATGCGGCAGCGGTATCGCCGACGCGGCCAAGACCGTGGACGCGGTCACCGGCACCACGGGCGGCGGGACGACGTTCAGCAACGCCGCAGATGTGACGATCTCGGACAACGCGACCGTCAGCTCCTCGATCGCCGTCTCCGGACGCACGGGCAACGCGCCCGCCGCCCTCAAGGTCGGCGTCGACATCAAGCACACCTGGCGCGGGGACCTGGTCGTCGACCTCGTCGCTCCCGACGGCACGGTGCGCAACCTGAAGGCCTCGTCGTCCTCGGACAGTGCCGACAATGTCGTCGCCACGTACACCGTCGACGCTTCCAGCGAGGTGGCCAACGGGACGTGGAGGCTGCAGGTCCGCGATGTGGCGTCGGGTGACACCGGCTTCATCGACTCCTGGAGTCTCACGTTCTGATACACCTCCCACAGAGGTAACACAGCAGGTCAGAGGCGCGTTCACGGCACTTCGCCGGGAGCGCGCCTCCCCTCTTTTGCCCGTGTACCGGTCCGTATGGCGGACACAGGGCCTGGACTGCGGTGGCCTGATTCGTATGCTCTGCACTCACGGGCAGAGACTCGCGCAGGTCACAAGGGGGGTGGTGAGGCGTGACGACAGCGGCGCACCGCCCTTCACCGGTCGGGCGTGCGGAACTCCTCGCGCGACTGGAACGGGTCCTGAACACGCGCGGGCGCGCGCTCCTCACCGGACCTCCCGGCATCGGCAAGACGGAGGTCGCCCTGGCGGCCGCCGCGCAGGCGGAGTCCCGGGGCGAGACGGTTCTGTGGCTCGCCACCCTGCCCGCCGACCGGGACATACCGGGCGCCTGTGCCGCCGCACTTCTCGCGTCGATACGAGCCTGTGTGTCGTGGCCCGCCGAACGCGCTCCCGGTGATGCGGGTACTTCCGGGGCTCCTGGTGCGTTCGACGCCGTCGACCGTCTCCCCGGTCCGCAGCGCTCCGCGGTCGCCATGCTCTGCCGCGAGGCGCCCATCCCCGACGGCGGCTGGGACCCCATCGCGCTCAGGCTGGCACTCGCCCAGATCCTGCGGACGCTCGCCGCGCAGGGTCCGGTGCTGCTCGTCGTCGACGGTGTGCAGCACATCGACGCCCACAGCGCCGATCTGCTGCGCTTCGCCCTCCACCTGGCACCGCCCGCCCTGCGGGTCGTGGCGGTGGAGACACCGGCCGCCTATACCCCCAGTACGCCTGTCCCGGGTACGTCGCTCCTGGACGCGGCGGTGCCGGAAGCCCTGTGGGTACCGTCCGAGGCCGACGTCCTGTTCGTGTCCCCTCTGCACGCCGACGAGATCGCCGAACTCCTCGTCCACCACCGTCTGCCGTCCCGCATGGCCGGTCGCATCCACAAGGCGAGCGGCGGCAACCCCCGTCTGGCGCTCGCCGTCGGCCGCTCTCTCGCCGACGCCCGGACACCCGTCCACCACGCCGAGGCGCTGTCCCTGTCGGGCCGGGCCCGGGACTTCTCCCGTCAGCTGCTCGGCGCGGCCTCCCCCGCCGTCCGGGACACCCTGCTGCTGGCGGCTCTCGCGCTGCGTCCGACGGCATCGCTGATCCGCCGCGCGGGCCGCGCCACGGCCGAGGCCGATCTGGCCGCGGCCGAGCGGGCCAACCTGATCTCGCTCACCGAGGACGGCACGGTCGCCTTCACCGCCGGGGTACTGCCGTCCACGCTGGTCCACGACGCCTGCTGGAACGAGCGCAGCGGCGGTCACACCGCGCTCGCGCTCGTCGTGGACGACCCCGTGGAGGCGGTACGGCACCGGGCCCTGGCCACGGACACCCCCGACGAGGAGCTGGCCCGTGAGGTGGCCGCCGCCGCCGACACCGCGCGCCGCCGCGGCAACAGCACCCTGGCGGCCGAACTCGCCCTCCTCGCCGCGGAGTCCACGCCCGGCCGGCACGGTCCGCAGCGGATCGCCCGGCTCGTCCACGCCGCCGAGGAAGCCGCCCGGGCGGCCCGGGCGGACCTCGCGATGCGTGCCGCGACCGATCTGCTGGCCCGCGACGCCACGCCCGCCGACCGGGTGCGCGCCCGGCTCGCGGTGCTGGACACGGCCGGTCAGGGGCTGGGCGACCTGGACGAGATCTACGTGCACGCGATGGAGGACTCGGAAGGGGACACCGCCCTGCGGGCCGCCGTCCAGCTGCGGCTCGCGGTCAAGTACGTGCTCGCGGACGGCGATCCCGTACGGTCCCGGGAAGCGGCCGTCGAATCCGCCGCGCTCGCCGGCTCGGTGGGCGACCGGCTGACGGCGACGCGGGCACTGATGGTGCAGGCACGGATGGAACGGGTGCTGGGCTCGGCGGACGCGGAGCGGGTCCTCGCGGAGGCACACGCACTCGAACTGGTCGAGCGCCCGCTCGGCATCCGTAACGCCGCCCAGATCCTGACGATCCGTCATGCGCTCTTCGACGACCGGCTGGCCGACGCCCGCGACCAGCTGAACGCTCTGCTGCCCCTGGTCGAGCGGCGCGGGACGGTCGAGGACGCGATCGAACTGTTCCGTACGCTCGCCGAGATCGAGGCCCGCCAGGGGCTGTGCGCCGCCGCGGTGTCGCATGCCGGACGCTCCCTGGCCCTGACGCTGGAGGCCGGGCTCTCCCCCGGCCCCGCCTGGTACGCACTGGCGCTGGCCGAGACGGCGGGCGGCAGTTTCGCGCGCGCCGCGAGCTACGCCCGTCGCAGCGCGCAGGCCTCGGAGGAGGAGGGGGACAGCGTCTTCCTCTCCCGCAGCCTGTACGCGCTCGGCAGGGTTCAACTCGTCTCGGGAGATGTGGCCAACGCCCTGGAGACGCTGCGCCGCGTCCAGGCGAGTGAGCGCGCCCAGTCGGCCGTCGATCCCTCGATGCTGCGCTGGCACGAGGAACTGGCGGAGGCCCTGGTGGCCAACGACGCCCCCGAGGAGGCCGCGTCACTGCTCGACGGCGTACGGCCGGTGGCCGAGCGGCTCGATCGGTCGACGGTGCTGCTCGGCTGCGACCGCGCGTATGCCCTGTACCTGGCGGCGTGCGGCAAGTTCGAGGAGGCCGCCGAGCTGCTCACGCAGACGGCGGACCGCTTCGAGGCGGCCGGTCTGCCGCTGGAGCGGGGCCGGGCGCTGATCGCGCTCGCCCGGGTCGAACGCCGCCGGCGCCGCCGTTCGCCCGCGCAGAACGCGCTGCACACGGCGGCGGTTGTCTTCGAGCGGGCGGGGGCGCTGCCGTGGCTGGCATTGGCGGCGGAGACACCGTCGCGTACGGCCGAGCCCGACCCGGCGCGCGGTGGAGCACCCTCGGCGCTCACGGACGCCGAGTTGCGGCTGGCGCAACTGGTCCGTGAGGGCGCCAGCAATCAGGAGGCGGCAGCCAAGCTCTATCTGAGCGTGAAGACGGTCGAGGCACGCCTGACCCGCATCTACCAGAAGCTGGACGTGCGTTCGCGTGCGCAGCTGGCAACCGCGCTCAACGCCTGGCCCGTTCACCGCCCGTCGGCGGAGACGACGGACGGCCCGGCACTCCCGTAACAGGGTGCCGGGCCGTCGTTCGCGCAGTGGCCGTCAGGCGATCTCGATGAGCAGGTCCCCGGCCTCGACCTGCTGGATCTTCCCGATTGCGAGGCGGCCGACCGTGCCGTCGGCCTGGGCCGTGATGGACGCCTCCATCTTCATCGCCTCGATGGTGGCGACGGTCTGACCCGCGGACACCGAAGCGCCTTCCTCCACCTGCAGCGTGACCACCCCGGCGAACGGGGCCGCGACATGGCGGTCGTTGCCGCGCTCGGCCTTCTCCGCCGCCTTGACCTCCGTGGCGATCGACTCGTCGCGCACGGACACCGGCCGCATCTGGCCGTTGAGCGTGGCCAGCACCGTACGGAAGCCCCGCTCGTCGGCCTCGGAGATCGCCTCCAGCTCGATGAGCAGCGTGACACCGGGTTCGAGGGTGACCGTGTGCTCGGTCTCCGGCTCCAGCCCGTACAGGAAGTCCCGCGTGGGCAGCACGGAGGTGTCGCCGTACGACTCGCGGTGGGCGTCGAACTCCTTGGTCGGGCCGGGGAAGAGCAGCCGGTTCAGCGTCGCCCGGGGAGTCTCGGCGAGGCCACGCCGGTCCTCCTCCGACAGCGTCGGGGTCTCGGCCTTCTCCGGGCGGCCGTGCAGCGCCCGGGTGCGGAACGGCTCGGGCCAGCCGCCGGGCGGGTCGCCCAGCTCGCCGCGCAGGAACCCGATGACAGAGTCCGGCACGTCGAACTTGCCCGGGTCGGATTCGAAGTCCGCGGCTTCGACACCGGCTCCGACGAGATGCAGCGCCAGGTCGCCGACGACCTTGGAGGACGGGGTCACCTTCACCAGGCGGCCGAGCATCCGGTCGGCCGCCGCGTAGCAGTCCTCGATCAGCTCGAAACGGTCGCCCAGGCCGAGGGCGATCGCCTGCTGGCGCAGGTTCGACAGCTGGCCGCCGGGGATCTCGTGGTGGTAGATCCGGCCGGTGGGCGAGGCGAGCCCGGACTCGAAGGGCGCGTAGACCTTCCGGGTCGCCTCCCAGTACGGCTCCAGGTCGCCGACGGCCTGCAGCGACAGGCCGGTGGCCCGCTCGCTGTGGTCGGTCGCTGCGACCAGTGCCGACAGCGGCGGCTGGCTGGTGGTGCCGGCCATCGAGGCGACCGCGGCGTCGACGGCGTCGACTCCCGCGTCGATGGCGGCCATCAGCGTCGCGAGCTGCCCGCCCGCCGTGTCGTGGGTGTGCAGATGCACGGGCAGGTCGAACCGCTCCCGCAGGGCCGTCACCAGGGTGCGGGCGGCCGGCGGGCGCAGCAGGCCGGCCATGTCCTTGATGGCGAGCACATGCGCGCCGGCGTCCACGATCTGCTCGGCCAGGCGGAGGTAGTAGTCGAGCGTGTAGAGCGACTCGTTCGGGTCCGACAGGTCGGCGGTGTAGCAGAGGGCGACCTCGGCGAGTGCCGTGCCCGTCGCCCGTACGGCGTCGATCGCCGGCCGCATCTGCGAGACGTCGTTGAGCGCGTCGAAGATACGGAAGATGTCCATTCCGGTCTTCGCGGCCTCGGCGACGAACGCCTCCGTGACCTCCGTCGGATAGGGCGTGTAGCCGACGGTGTTGCGTCCGCGCAGCAGCATCTGGGTGCAGATGTTGGGAACCGCCTCGCGGATGCCCGCGAGCCGCTCCCACGGGTCCTCGGCGAGGAAGCGCAGCGCCACGTCGTACGTCGCGCCGCCCCAGCATTCGAGGCTCAGTAGCTCAGGTGCCGTCTGCGCGACGTGCGGGGCGACCGCCAGCAGGTCCCGGGTGCGCACCCGGGTCGCCAGCAGGGACTGGTGGGCGTCGCGGAAGGTGGTGTCGGTGACGGCGACCGCCTTCTGGCTCCGCAGCTGCGCCGCGAAGGCCTCCGGCCCGAGTTCGGCCAGGCGCTGGCGGGAGCCGTCGGGCGGCGGTGTGCCGAAGGAGGTCGCGGGAAGCTTGTCGACGGGGTCGATGACCTGCGGGCGGGCGCCGTGCGGCCGGTTGACCGTCGTCTCCGCCAGGTAGCTGAGCATGCGGCTGCCGCGGTCGGCGGACGGGCGGGCCCGGATCAGCTCGGGGTGCTCGTCGATGAAGCTGGTCGTGATGCGCCCGGCCCCGAACTCGGGATGGTCCAGTACCGCGCCGAGGAAGGGCAGGTTGGTGGCCACGCCGCGGATGCGGAACTCGGCGATGGCCCGTCGCGCACGGCGGACGGCGTTGGCGAAGTCGTGTCCGTGGCAGGTGAGCTTCACCAGCATGGAGTCGAAGTGCGCCGAGACCTCCGCACCGGTGTGCACGGTGCCGCCGTCGAGCCGGACCCCGGGACCGCCGGGTGAGCGGTACGCGGAGATGGTGCCGGTGTCGGGCCGGAAGCCGTTGGCGGGGTCCTCGGTGGTGATACGGCACTGCAGCGCGGCACCGGTCAGCACGATGTCGTCCTGCGTCAGATGCAGTTCGGGCAGTGTCATCCCGGCGGCGATACGCAGCTGTCCGATCACCAGGTCACGGCCGGTGACCTGCTCGGTCACCGTGTGCTCGACCTGGATGCGCGGGTTCATCTCGATGAAGACATGGTTGCCGCGCTCGTCGACGAGGAACTCGACGGTGCCCGCGTTCACGTACCCGATGTGGCGCGCGAAGGCGACGGCGTCGGCGCAGATGCGCTCGCGCAGCTCCGGGTCGAGGTTCGGGGCGGGAGCGATCTCGACGACCTTCTGGTGGCGGCGCTGCACCGAGCAGTCCCGCTCGTAGAGGTGCACGACATTGCCCTCGGCGTCGGCGAGGATCTGCACCTCGATGTGGCGCGGGTTCACCACGGCCTGCTCGAGGAAGACAGTCGCGTCGCCGAATGCGGACTGTGCCTCGCGCATCGCCGCGTCGATCGACTCGCGCAGGTCCGCCGGCTCGGCCACGCGCCGCATGCCGCGCCCGCCGCCGCCGGCGACAGCCTTGACGAACACCGGGAATCCGATGTCATCGGAGGCGGCGACCAGGGCGTCCACGTCGGTGGAGGGCTCGGACGACTTGAGCACCGGCACACCGGCCTCGCGTGCGGCGGCGACCGCGCGGGACTTGTTGCCCGTCAGGTGCAGGACCGACGCGGGCGGGCCGACGAAGGTGATCCCCGCCTCCTCGCAGGCCGCGGCCAGGTCCGGGTTCTCGGACAGGAACCCGTAACCCGGGTAGATCGCGTCCGCGCCCGCCTTGCGCGCGGCCTTGATCACCTCGTCCACGGACAGATACGCACGCACGGGATGGCCGCGTTCACCGATCCTGTACGCCTCGTCCGCCTTGGCCCGGTGCAACGAGTTGCGGTCCTCGTAGGGGAAGACCGCGACCGTCGAGATCCCGAGCTCGAATGCCGCACGGAACGCGCGGATGGCGATTTCTCCGCGGTTGGCGACCAATACCTTGCCGAACATCAAACTCCCCTGTCGTGTCGCGGGCGCGGTGCCTCGGGACGGGCGAAGTCACTACCGGTGCCTGTCGGAATCCGGTGTCGTCATGGACGGTGTCGATGAGTTTGCTGGTCAGACTGCCGGACTGCGGCCATTGGAGCCCGGAGCGGTCGACACCGTACCCGACCGCTCCACGGAGATCGCGAAGGGGAGGGGCACAAACGGGTGGTGCGAAGCATGTGCCGCACCGTTCCCGAGTGGCGATCGATCAAACCGCCCGATGCCCGGATGTTACGCACCGGTAGCCGACCCCCCGCCCTGGGGGATACCTGCGCCCGGGAAACAGGTGGAGGGCGTGCATCCGCAAAGTCTGGGCAGCCGTGGAATCAAGAGCCCGATTTTCGAACAGTCCCTGCGGGACGCACCGGCCGTGGAGACGAGGACATGATCACCACCCCGCGGCAGAGCCGCCTGGAGCGCGACAGGAACGCGTTCCGGCACGAGCTGTATCCGTACGCGGGTGAGGACCAGTTCCTGTCGGGCACGCTCGGCTTCGTCCGCGAGGCGCTGGAGCGCAACGAGGCCGTCGTCGTGGCCGTCCCGCGGGCCAGGGAAACGCTGCTCCGCTCCGAGCTGCCGGCTTCCGGCTCGGTCACCTTCGTCGACGCGGCAGCGCCGGGACGCAACCCCGGCCGGCTGATCGCCGCCTGGCAGAGCTGGATCGGCGCCCTCACCGAGGCCGGCCGCACCGTGCGCGGCATCGGCGAGACAGCGTGGCGCGAGGCGCGCACCAGCTCCGAAGTGGCCGAGCTGCGCTACCACGAGTGGCTGCTGAACCTGGCCTTCGCCCACAGCCCGGCCTGGTGGCTGCTGTGTCCGTACGACACGGACGGCACCGACCCCGCTGCCCTGTCGTCGCTGTCCCGCTGCCATCCGCTGATCCGTCGCGACGGCCGGCCGGTGTCGTCGGAGGACTGGGTCCCCGACGAGCCCTTCGCGTTCGAGGACCTCGGCGACCCCTGTGGCCCCCTGCAGGCGCTCGACTACACACACGGAGACCTCGCAGCCGTACGGAAGAAGATCACCCGATGTGCCGAAGATCACGGGCTGACCGGCCGGCGGCTGAGCGAACTCGCCGTCGCGGCCACGGAGATCGCCTCCAACAGCATCCGGCACGCCGACGGCCACGGAACCCTGCGCACCTGGGCGCAGGACGGGACCCTCGTGTGTGAGTTCCGCGACACCGGCCACATCGACGATCCGCTCGCCGGGCGCATCCGGCCGGCCCGCGACCAGCTGGGTGGGCGCGGACTGTGGCTCGTGCACCAGCTGTGCGACCTCGTCGAGGTCCGCTCGGCACCCCTGACGGGGACCACCGTGCGCCTGCACATGGAGCTGCCGTGACGGCGGCGTACCGCGGACGGACGCCCGGGTCCGGGGGCGCCCCGGGTCAGCGGCTGCCGGCCCCCGCGGACCGGCGGCGTCAGTGGCGCGAACGGAACTTGCGCAGTGTCTCCTTCGCCTGGGCCCGCTTGCGGGGATCGGCCGCGGCCCTCTTGCCCTGTTCGATGACGCGGCGGCCCTTGGGGCTGCGTGCGAACGACATGATGCGGTCCATGATTCCGGCCACGATTCCTCCAGCTGCGATCGGTTCGGCATCGCCCGTCTACCCTCGAACGCCGTCTCCATGTGAGGCACTTGCGAGCGGCGGGAGGGGCGGGAGGTGACTCGATCCGCTGATCAGAGCACACGACCTCCCCAGTATCGTTACTCTCTGCCGAACACCCGGTGTGCCGGTGACATGGATGGGGAGGCTGGGGTGGAACTGGCGGCAGAGAACCGGGCGACGGTACCGAGACAGGCGGCTGCCACGGCGCTGTGGGAGCAGGACGTTTCGATTCTGCTCGTCGAGGACGACGCCGGTGACGCGTTGCTCTTCGAGGAGGTCCTGTCGGACACCGACCTCCATGCCGACCTCACGTGGTGCAAGACGCTGGCCGAGGCCGAGACGCTGCTGGACAGGAAGTCCGCGGGCGTCTGCGTGCTGCTGGATCTGCACCTTCCGGACGCGCAGGGCTTGACGGCGGTCCGCCGGACGCTCGACTTCGCGCCGGACGCCGCCATCGTCGTCCTCACCGGGCTGGCCGAGGCGGATTCGGGTCTCGCCGCCGTCGCCGAGGGAGCCCAGGACTATCTGTCGAAGGCCCGGCTCAACGCCGAGGGTCTGAGCCGGGCGGTTCGCTACGCCCTGCAGCGCAAGCAGGTCCAGCAGGCGATCGTCGAACTCCAGGCCGGCCAGCTGCGGGCCCAGGAGAACGCGCGCCTCGAGCGCGGTCTGCTGCCGGTGCCGCTGCTGCGTGGTGCGGACTTCTCGGTGGTCGCGCGCTACGAACCCGGCCGTGACCACGGCATCCTCGGCGGCGACTTCTACGACGTCGTACAGACCGAGGACGGCGCCGTGCACACCGTCATAGGGGATGTCTCCGGCCACGGCGCCGCCGAGGCCGCCCTGGGGGTGTGCCTGCGGGTCGCCTGGCGGGCCGCGGTGCTCAGCGGGCGCACCGGTCCCGACCAGATGCGTCTGCTGGAGGAGATCCTCGCCGCCGAGCGCGGCGGTGACCATCTCTTCGCCACCCTCACCAGCTGTGTATTCTCACCGGACCGTTCGTCCCTGCGCGTCGTGCGGGCCGGGCACCCCGGCATGATGATCCGCGAGGGCGGCCGGGTGAAGTGGTACGAAGCTCCCGGCGGGATGGCGCTCGGATTCGTGCCCGGCAAGGCCCGGTGGACGGAGAGCGAACTGCCGATCACACCCGACACCAGCGTGGTCGCCTTCACCGACGGTCTCTTCGAGGGGCGGGTCGCTCCGGCCGGCCGTCTCGGCGAGGAGGGACTGCTGGCTGCCGCGAACCGGCACGCCGACCTGCCCGCGCAGGCGTTCGTCGACACCCTCGTGGACGAGGTGGCAGCCGGCGCCGGACCGTACGGCGGGCTGTCCGACGACATCGCGGTACTGCACCTCACCTGGGAAAGAGAAGCATGAGCACCGGCGACACCCGCTCCGTCCGCAATCCGTTCCGCCTCGGGCGGCTGACGGTCCAGGGCTGGTTCCACGCCGTGCTGGCGCTGATGGCGACCGTGGTGATCGTGTGCGCGATCGTCGGCACACAGCTGCTCGTACAGACCCAGGACCGCACGGACCAGATCGTGGACGAGCTCCAGCCGGCCCGGTCCGCCTCCTTCCAGGTGCAAAAGGCCCTCCTCGACCAGGAGACCGGTGTCAGGGGTTTCGCTCTGGCCGGGCAGGAGGCGTTCCTGGAACCGTATGGACAGGGCCTGCGGGACGAGAAGGCCCACAGTGCCACCCTGAGGAAACTGATCGCCGCGTACCCCCGGCTCACCCGTGACGCCGAGGCGATCGAGACATCCGCGCGGAACTGGCGCGCGCAGAATGCCGGTCCGCTGATCGCCGCGGTGAAGTCCCGCGGTCCCGGGGGCAGCACGGACGCCGCGCTGCATCAGAGCAAGGCCGGATTCGACGAACTGCGCGCGCTGTTCGTGCAGCAGGAACGCGACACCGATGCCGTGCGCGACCGCGCCCGCGCCGAACTCAACGATGCCCGCAATCAGCGCAATGTCGCGTTCGCCGTCATGGTCGTCACCATTCTCGGTGCCGTCGTCCTGCTGGCGCTGCTGGTCCGCCGCATGGTCGGGCGTCCGCTGGACCAGTTGCAGCTGGCGTCCTCCCGGGTGCGCGAGGGCGCGTTCGACGAGCGGATATCGATCGACGGCCCGGCGGATCTACGGGCGGTCGGTGTCGCGGTCGAGGACATGCGGCGAAGGGTCGTCGAGGCGCTGCGGGCAGCGCGCTCCCGGGAGAAGCTGCTCGCCGAACAGACCGAGGAGCTCGACGCCCAGGCCACCGATCTGCGCCGGTCCAATGCCGAACTGGAGCAGTTCGCCTACGTCGCCTCGCACGACCTCCAGGAGCCGCTGCGCAAGGTCGCCTCGTTCTGCCAGCTGCTGGAGAAGCGGTACGCCTCCGAACTGGACGCCCGGGGAAAGCAGTACATCGACTTCGCGGTCGACGGCGCGAAGCGCATGCAGGTGCTGATCAACGATCTGCTGATGTTCTCCCGGGTGGGCCGGCTGGACGAAAACCCGGCCTCCGTGGACCTGGACACCGTCGTGGACCGGGCTCTGCACAACCTGTCGGTCGCGGTCCAGGACTCGGGCGCCGAGATCGTGCGCAAGGACTCCCTGCCGACCCTGACCTGCGATCCGACCCTGCTCACCATGGTCTGGCAGAACCTGATCGGCAATGCGATCAAGTTCCGCGGCGCGGACCGGCCCTGCACGATCGAGGTGGGCTGCGAGCGGACGGACGACGAGTGGACCTTCACCGTCCGCGACAACGGGATCGGCATCGCGCCGGAGTTCGCGGAGAAGGTCTTCGTCATCTTCCAGCGGCTGCACAGCCGGGAGGAGTACGAAGGAACCGGCATCGGTCTCGCTCTCTGCCGCAAGATCATCGAGCATCATGGGGGTCATATCTCCATCGACAGTCCCGAAGGCGGCGGCACGCTCGTCCGTTTCACCCTCCCGGCCAACGACTAGACGCCAACGACCGGACGCGGCCCCGGCCGTGCACCCGGCATGTCCCCGCACCGACTCCCCCTGGAGCACCCCGTGAACCATCCTCCTGTGGAACCGATCGAAGTCCTCCTCGTCGAGGACGACCCCGGCGACGAGCTGATGACCCGGGAAGCCTTCGAGGACAACAAGATCCAGAACACCCTGCACGTGGTGCGCGACGGTGAAGAGGCCCTCGACTTCCTCTTCCGCCGGGGCGAGTACACCGAGGCACCCCGCCCGGACCTGATCCTGCTCGATCTGAACCTGCCCAAGTACGACGGCCGGCAGGTGCTGGAGAAGATCAAGTCCGATGACGACCTGGCCCTGATTCCGGTCGTGGTGCTGACCACCTCCTCGGCCGAGGAGGACATCCTGCGGAGCTACAAGCTGCACGCCAACGCCTATGTCACCAAGCCGGTGGACCTCGACCAGTTCATCGCGGCGGTGCGTCAGATCGACGACTTCTTCGTGAGCGTGGTGCGGCTTCCCACTCGCCGCTGAGGCACGCCGCTGAGACTTCGCGAAGTGCGACCCGGACCATCCGGGTCAGATGGCCGCTTCCGCGTCACCCGCACGGTGGACGATGCGCCGACTCGTCGGCTCCCGCATCCGCCGCCCCCTCCCGGGGCGAAGCATGCTGAGACGTCCCCGAATCCACCAGGAGTGGCGCCATGGCGGTCTCCGTCGTCCTGTTCACCTCGGATCTGCGCCTGCACGACCATCCCCCGTTGCGTGCCGCGCTCGGCTCCGCCGACGAGGTGGTCCCGCTGTTCGTGATGGACAGAGAGATCCGTGCGGCCGGCTTCGACGCCCCCAATCGACGCGCTTTCCTCGCGGACTGTCTGCACGATCTCGACCATGGGCTGCGCGCACGGGGCGGCCGGCTGGTCGTCCGCTCGGGCGATGTGACGAAGGCGGTGTGCAAGGTCGTCGCCGAGACGGAAGCCCACGAGGTGCACATCGCGGCGGGTGTGACGCGCTACGCCTCCCGCCGTGAGGAGCGCCTTCGGGAGGCGCTGGAATCACGCGGCAGCGCACTGGTCGTCCACGACGGGGTGATCACGGCCGTACCGCCGGGGAGCGTTGTCCCGGCCGGATCGGATCACTACGCCGTCTTCACCCCGTACTTCCGCCGCTGGTCGCAGGAGCGGCTCCGCGAACCGCGCAGCGCGCCACGCGTGGTGCGAGTGCCGCGCACGGTCGGCTCCGAGGACCTGCCGTCGCGCGAGGACGTGAGCGGGGTGTCGGAGGGCCTCGCCCGCGGCGGCGAGACGCGGGCCCGCAAGCGCGTCACGGCGTGGCAGCGCAGCGGGCTCGCCGCATACGCGGACCGGCACGACGATCTCCCCGGCGACGCGACCTCGAAGCTGTCGCCCCACCTCCACTTCGGTGCGCTCTCCCCCGTCGAACTCGTGCACCGTGCCCGCGAACACGGCGGACCGGGCGGCGAGGCGTTCGTACGACAGCTGTGCTGGCGGGACTTCCATCACCAGGTGCTGGCGGCGCGGCCCGCCGCGTCCACCGACGACTACCGCACCCGCCACGACGCCTGGCGCTCCGGAACCGACGCGCGCGGAGACATCTCGGCCTGGAAGGAGGGGCGCACCGGGTATCCGGTCGTCGATGCGGCGATGCGTCAGCTGCGCCACGAGGGCTGGATGCACAACCGGGGCCGTCTGCTGGCCGCGAGCTTCCTCACCAAGACGCTCTACGTCGACTGGCGCATCGGCGCGCGGCATTTCCTGGACCTCTTGGTGGACGGCGACATCGCCAACAACCAGCTGAACTGGCAGTGGGTGGCGGGCACCGGCACCGACACCCGTCCCAACCGGGTGCTGAACCCGGTCGTGCAGGGCAAGCGGTTCGACCCGGGCGGTGCGTACGTACGCCGCTGGGTGCCCGAACTCGCCGGGCTGAGCGGCCCGGCGGTGCACGAACCGTGGCGTCTGGAGGGCGCGGAGCGCGCGGCGCTCGACTACCCGGAACCCCTGGTGGAGCTGTCCGAGGGGCTGGCCCGCTTCCAGCACGCGCGGGGGCGCGACTGACGAGCGGGCGTGCCTCCGCTGAGCCCCGTGCACGGACGCCCGGTTCAGCCGTGGAGCGGACCGCGGACGACGCTCCTGCCCGAGTGCGCCGGACTGCCGTTGTACGCCTGGTCCGAGACATCGACGAGCGGATAGGCGGCGAGGTCGACCCCCGCGGGCACGGGCAGCGTCGCCGATCCGTCCGCGGCCAGCGCTCCGACGGCGATCAGCCTGGTGCGGGAGCTGTCCATGAGCCACACCTCGAAGTAACCGTCCGTCGGCGGCAGACCGTCAACGCTGATCCGCAACTCCTGGACCGTGGGGTGGCGTTGTACCAGGCGGACGGTGCCCGACGCGTTGGGGGCGTCGAGGGCTTCGAGCCGGCTCGCCCCGTCAGCACGTACCACCGCCGGTGTGTCGCGCAGCCGCCACCAGGTGGCGGCGCTGCCGGCCGCGCCGCCGGCGAGACACGCCGCGGCGAGCAGGGCGGCGAAGCCCCGCCGGGACCGGCGGCGCGAGCGCGCGGGGACGGAGGGGACGACCCGTGCCCGATGGCCTTCGGGCTTCCCCGCCCGCTCCGTGAAGCCGAGCTCGTGGGTGATCGACTGCCACACCCGGCCCGGGGGCGCCGAGGGAAGGTCCGTGGAAGTGGCGGCCCGTACGGCGTCGACCACCCGTCGCATCTGGGTGAGTTCACCGCGGCAGGCCGGACACCGCTCCAAGTGGTCCCGTCCGCGGACCCATCCGGTGCCGTGGCCGAGGGCCAGCTCGGCCAGGTCTGCCGGGGAGAGATGATCAGCCACCGCGTTCCTCCTCTCCACGTCTCAGCGATGCGCCGGGGACCTCGCCCGCGTGGAGAGCGCGTCGTCACACCACCGGTACGGCCGTGACCACCAGATTGTTCCGGTAGCCGCCATGGGCCCGGTCGAAGGGGGGCGCGCAGGTGATCAGTGTCAGCACCGGGGTGCCCCTGCGGCGGAAGACCGCGTCCGGCAGTTGCTCCTTGGCGACCGTGAAACGCCCCGTCACCCGATAGTCCAGCGTGTGCGTGCCCGCCCCCTTGCGGTCGTCGGCCGAGCCCGGCGGGTTGCCGGGCCGCACCTCGACCTCGATCGAGTCGCCCGCCCTTATGTCGTACAGCGCGGCGAACTCGCCGATGTCGCCGTCGTCGTTGTCGACGTGGCCGACGAGCACCGCGGATCCCTGTGTGGCCCCCGGGGCCGGCCCGAAGCGATACCAACCCGCCCGGGCCGGGTCGGCGGGAACGGCGACGTCGCCCTTGTCCGTCACCCCCACCGGAATCACACCGGAGTCGAGCCCGACGGCGGACGCGGCGACCCGTACGGGTACGCCGGGCGGCGGGGGTGCAGGGGAGCCCGCGACGGCGGGGGCCGCTGCGGCACGCGCGTCCGTCTCCATGCGCGACGGGACGGCGGACGGGGTGGCACCCCAGCCGTTCGCCAGGCCCGGTGGGCCCGGGGCTGCACCGGACGGGGGCCCGAGCAGCAGGGCCGTGCCCAGGGTCGTGGCAGCCACGACGCCGGGCACGAACCAGCGGGCCCGCACCAGGGCGACCTGCGGGGAGGCGGTTGCCTCAGGCACGGCGACCGGCGAGGCGGCGTGCGGTGAGCGCGCCGGTCAGGGCGAGAAGACCGGCCCCTGCGGTCCAGGCCATCCAGGTGTCCGACGAGTTGGCGGCACCGGCAGCCGCGCCCGAACCTCCGGCTCCGACGGCCGCGGGGGCGGATTCCATCGCATCGAACGACTGCACCTTCAGCGCGAGGTTCTTCTCGTTGGCGCTGCCCCAGGCGTAGACGGCAGTGCTCGTGCCCTCCTTCAGGTCAAGGTCCGCCGGGCCGATGGCGACGGTGTCCGTGCCGGCGAGCACGACGTCCGCCGACACGGTGCCCGCGTCGACCTCGGCAGTGGCCTCCTTCGGGTTCTCCAGGCCCTTGAAGACCGGCTGTCCGCCGGCCCGTACATCGACCGCGGGAGCCGCCGCCACGTGACGCACGGTCAGGCGGGCCTTGCCGGCCGGGACCTTGGACATGTCGTTGACGAAGGCATCCAGTTGGGGTTTGCCGTCTGCGGACAGATGGGCGACGACGGTCGCATCGGCGCCTGCCGGTACATCGATCTTCTTCTGCACGGCCGGTGTGCCGTCGGGCCCCTCGCCCGCCTTGAACACCTTCAGGTCGTAGCTTCCGGCTTCGAGGGCCTGCGGCTCGGTGAGCGTGCCCGGTTTGAAATCGGAGAGCAGTTCTTCGCCGTTCGCGTAGACGTCGACGGTGAGGCCGGGTACGCCGTGGAGAACGGACACCATCGCCTGGTCCTCGTCATCGGCGGTCGAGGCACCGGCCGGCGCGGCCACGCCGAGCGCGAGGACGCAGGCACCGAGGGAGGCGGTGATCGGGTAGAGGATTCGGGAGTGCATCGTCGGACTTCCCTTCCGGGGGACTCCGTCTGTCGCGGAGACTCACTGTCACTTCCCGGCCCCGTCGGTCTCCGGATGCGGGCGGGTACGGACGGAATGCCCGCGGCAGCCCATCGGGGGTGGAGGTCTCCCGCCGGATCACCGTCCCTGCCTCGGAAAACGGGTCCGCCCCCTGCATCCGAGCCGTGCGAGAGAATCGGACGACGAATCGTTGGTGCGTCGTTTGGTGGGAAGGGGTGGCCGTGAGTGCGGAAGGTGCTCCCGTCATTGCGTGAGGCAGCGGCGCAGGCGGTGCAGGCCGCGCCGGACGGTGCTCTTGACCGTGCCGAGCGGGATGCCGGTGCGCTCCGCGATCTGGACCTGGGTGAGGTCCTCGTAGAAGGCCAGACACAGGATGCGTCGCTGCGACCGCGGCAGTTTGCCGATCTCCTCGACGAGCAGCACCCGGTCCAGCGCGCCGTCCGGCGATGCTCCGGCGCCGGCTGCCACGAGGCGCGTCGCCGTCGAGGCGGCGTTCGCAGCCGCCGCGGCGATCTCGCAGCGCCGGGTGCGCGCGGAGAGGGCGTCGGCGATCTTGCGCCGGGTGATGCCGACCAGCCACGCACTGAGCGCGCCCCTGTCCGGCCTGAAGTTCGCCCGCCCCCGCCACGCGGCGAGGAAGACCTGCTGGGTGATGTCCTCCGCCTCCCGGGCGTCCCCGAGGGAACGCGCTGCCAGCGTGTGGACGAGCGGGCCGAAGCGCTGGTAGATCGCCTCGAAGCTCTGCTCGTCCCCCCGGAGAAGCCCGGCGGCGAGCCGCTCGGTCTCCAGCGTCTCCTCGACAGGGGGATGCCGCGGTGCGGCGTACGTGGGCGGCGCTGTCGCTCTCATGGGTTCGCTCCTCATGCCGGTTTCCGACCGACCCGTGCGTCTCGGGAGGACGTCCGCCGCCGTCTGCTCCGCAGGGCCGCCCTGCCGCCGGTCCGTGGTCCGAACGGTTCGCTCAGTCTCGGCAGCCGTGTTCCGGGCAGGCAACATGCGTCGTTTTTGCGTCGTATGGTGGAGAGGTGAACCGATCCGCAGACCGGACTCCTGCACCGTCCGCAGGGCTCACCACCGGTGCCGTGGCCAGGCGCCTCGGCGTGGCGCCCACGACCCTGCGCACCTGGGACCGGCGCTACGGCATGGGACCCGCGGCGCACACGGGCGGTACGCATCGCCGCTGGACGAGCGAGGACATCGCTGTCCTGGAACGGATGTGTGCGCTCACGAGTGCCGGAGTGCCCCCGGCCGAGGCCGCCCGGAGTGCGCTCTCCGGCACCGACGCCGGACTGCCGGTGGAGGCCGTCGCCGACCTCCCGCCTTCCGCAGCCCCGGCCGAGACGTCAGCACCCGCCCCTCGGCGAAAGGCGGCTGCCCGTACGGGACTTCAGCTCGGCGATGTCCGGCAGGAGTGCCGTGGACTCGCACGAGCCGCGCTGCGGCTGGATGCGGCTGCCGTCGACCGCCTGCTCGCGTCCGTCATCGACCAGCACGGCCTCGTCGTCGCGTGGAACGAGGTCATCATCCCGACACTGCGGGCCGTCGGACGCAAGTGGCAGACCTCGGGCGAGAAGTACGTCGAGGTCGAGCATCTGCTCTCCTGGCACGTCTCCAGCGCACTGCAGCGCGGCACCACGCCCCCCGACGTGGGCCCCTCGGGGCCGCCGGCACTGCTCGCCTGCGTACCGGGCGAGAGTCACACCCTTCCGCTGGAGGCCCTCGCGGCGGCGCTGACGGAGCGCGGCCTGCCGGTGCGTATGTTCGGGGCCGCTCTTCCCGTCGACGCACTCGAAGGTGCCGTACGCCGCACCGGACCTGCGGCGGTCGTGTTGTGGGCCCAGTCGCGGACGACGGCGAGCCGCCCCCTGGCCCAGCACATCGCGGGAATGACCTGGGGTGTGCGCGGCGCGCGCAGGCATCCGGTGCTGCTCGCAGCGGGGCCGGGCTGGGCGGGCCCCCATGTCCCGGGCACGGTGCGCCCGGTGGGGCTCGGCGAGGCGCTCGACGTGCTGGAGGCAGCGCTCTCCCGGCGCTGACGCGCCCCGCCGTCAGCCCTTCTCGCGCCGCTGCAGAGAGTTCGTCGTTCGTCTCGCCACCGTCGCCGCACTGATGGAGCCCTCCCCCTCGCCTCTCCGGCTCAGGGCCGGAGGCCGGCGTCGGCCGCCACTTCGCGCGCGGCCCTCGCCCCGGACGCGAGGGCTCCCTGCACCGAGCCGGTCGCCCGGTGGTCCCCGCAGACGTAGCGGCCCGGCGCGAAACGGGTCTCCCGGCTCAGCGGCCACGGCGGTCGCATGGCCGGGAGAGCGCTGTCCACGGTGTACGTCGCCACCGTCTCCCAGGAGTCCGTCGCGGTCCCGTACACATCGGCCAGGTGTGCGCGCACTTCCGCCTCCCGCCCGGAGCGGTCCGCGCCGAGCACCGATGTCGACACCAGGGAGCGGCCGGCCGGGGCGTACGACGCCGCGACCTCGCTGAGGACACAGGTGTTGAGGAACCTGCGCCGGCTGTCGACGAGCAGCGTGGGTTCAGCGAGCGGAGGACCGGCGGCCGCGTGGTAGTAGGTCGTCACCGTCCGCGTGTCCGGGACGTCCAGTCCGGGCAGCAGCTCGGCCGCCGCGTCCGGGCCGGTCGCCACCACCACGGCGTGTGCGGCCAGTTCCGTGCCGTCGGCGAGGACGACCCCTCCGTCGTGCACGGCGCGTACGGGGGTCTCCAGCCGCACCGTTCCCGCGGGCAGCCTGTCGGCGAGCCACTGCGGCACAGCGCCGATGCCGCGCTCGGGGAGGCAGAGGCTGCCGCGGGCCATGCTGCGCCACACCAGATGGAAGAAGCGCGACGAGGTCTCCAGGTCGTCCTCGAGGAAGACGCCGGACAGGAACGGCTTCAGCAGGTGCTCGGTCATCTCCTGCGACACCCCTGCGTCGGCGAGCGCGGTCAGTGTCGTGCGTTCGGGCCGCCGCTTGAGCGCGCCGACGGGCAGCAGGGTGTCCTTCGAGGTCAGTGCGGCAAGGGCGAGCACATCACGGACGGAGCCCAGACGTCCGGGGAGCAGTCCGGCCGCGGAACGCGGCTGCCGGGTGGGGTCGGCGATCCGCAGGCGCCCGCTGTCGCGGTGCAGCAGCATGCCCGGTGTGAAGGGGCGCAACCGCAGCTCGCGCAGCTCCAGACGCTTCTTCACCTGCGGGTAGGACGTGTTGAAGACCTGGAACCCGCGGTCGAGCAGGAAGCCGTCGTGCCGGTCGGTGCGCATCCGGCCTCCGACGCCGTCGGAAGCCTCCAGCACCCGTACGGACTCGCCGGAGCGGATCAGGTCGAGGGCACAGGCGAGGCCGGCGAGACCCGCGCCGACCACGAGGACGTCCGGGTTGGCCCGGGTGCTCTTCACCACCGGCTCTCACCTCTCTGTGCAAGGGTCTCTGTCTGAGGGCCGCCGCCACGGCTCTGTTTCCGGGCCGCTTCCGCAGCGCTGTCGTCTGCCGCGCGGGACGCCGTCGGGTCAGGCGTCACCGGTGACCGCCCCGGGCACCGGGTGTGTCCTCGCGGCCTCGGCGATGTTGCGGGCCATACCGCCGAACACGACGGCGTGGAACGGCGAGACACTCCACCAGTAGAGGTGTCCGACCAGGCCCCGAGGATGGAAGAGCGCCCGCTGCCGGTAGCGCGTCCTCCCGTCGTCGCCGGTGTCCACCCGCATCTCGAGCCAGGCCAGTCCCGGCAGCCGCATCTCGGCACGCAGACGCAGCAGGCGGCCCGGTTCGATCTCCTCGACGCGCCAGAAGTCGAGCGAGTCGCCGGCCCTCAGCCGTTCGGCGTCCCGCCGCCCACGGCGCAGTCCGGCCCCGCCCACGAGCCGGTCCAGCCACCCCCGTACGGCCCAGGCGACCGGGAAGGAGTACCAGCCGTTCTCGCCCCCGATGCCCTCGATCACGCGCCACAGGGCCGCGGGTGAGGCGTCGACCTCGCGTTCGCGCCGGTCGGAGTAGAGGCTGCCGCCCGCCCAGTCCGGGTCGGTGGGCAGCGGATCGCTGGGGGCGCCGGGGTACGAAGCCGAGGACCAGCGCGTGGTGACCTGCGCGTCCTGCACGCGTCGCAGCGCCAGGGAGACCGCCGCCCCGAAACCGGCGGGCCTGCCCGGCGGGTCGGGCACGTACCGCGCGATGTCGTGCTCGTGGCAGACGACTTCGTGGCGCAGCGACTCGGCGAGCGGACGGGCGATGGAGGCGGGTACCGGGGTGACCAGTCCGACCCAGTGGCTGGAGAGCGTGGGGGTGAGCACCGGCACGGGCACGATGATCCGCCGCGGGAGCCCGGCGATCCGCGCGTAGCCGTACATCATGTCCCGATAGGTGAGGATGTCCGGGCCTCCGATGTCGAAGGTGCGGTTCACCTCGTCCGGCATGCGCGCGCTGCCCACGAGATAGCGCAGGACGTCCCGTACGGCGATGGGCTGGATGCGGGTGCGCACCCAGCTCGGGGTGACCATGACCGGCAGCCGTTCCGTGAGGTAGCGCAGCATCTCGAAGGACGCCGAACCGGACCCGATGATGACCGCGGCCTGCAGGACGGTGGTCGGCACGCCCGAGTCGAGCAGGATGCGCCCCACCTCGGCACGCGAGCGCAGATGGGGCGAGAGCTGCTCCGGCGGCACACCGCGCGGTGTCAGTCCGCCCAGGTAGACCACACGGCTTACACCCGCGGCGCGGGCCTGCTCGCCGAATGTCCGCGCCGCCCTGCGGTCGGTCTCCTCGAAGTCCCGGCCGGTGCCGAGCGCGTGAACCAGGTAGTACGCGACGTCGATGCCGCGCATCGCGGCTCCCAGTGACTCCGCGTCGGTCACATCGCCCTGCACCGCCTCGACGCTGTCGGCCCACGGGTGGTCCCGCAGCTTGGCGGGCGACCGGGCGATGCAGCGCACCCGGTGCCCCTCGGCCAGTAGCTCGGGCACCAGACGGCCCCCGATGTAGCCGGTGGCACCGGTCACCAGACACGTCATCTGCTCGCCCTGCCCGCTCATGGCCGTCTCCGTCCCGCTCGCGCCGTCCTGCTCCGGTCCACCGTCTCCTTCCCTTCCTGCTTCCGCACATCGGGCGGGGACGGATGCGTCACGGGTGACCGGGGATCCGGCTGGTCACATGTCGTCCACCGGGGGCAGCCGCAGATGGCGCAGGTCGTCGGGGACCGGGCCGGTGAGAGGCCACAGGGACGCGGTTTCGCCGGCTGCCGCCGGCGCGTCGGTCAGCCGCATACGGTCACGCACCCGGCCGTAGAAGTCGGTGGGGCCGAGCCTGATCACCCGCAGCCGCCGCTCGGCCGCGAAGACGCCGATCCAGTCGCCCGGGTCGAGCACTCCGCGCAGCTGGCCGTCCACGCTGACGGCCGCCCGTCCCGAGTGCGGCAGGACCCGCAGGCCGATCGGCTCGTCCGGGGCGGCGACCACGGAGCGGTTGAAGGTCATGTGCGGAGCGACGGGGGTGAACACCACCGCTTCGGCGTGCGGTGAGATGACCGGGCCGCCGGCGGCGAAGCTGTAGGCGGTGGAGCCGGTGGGGGTGGCGACGAGGACGGCGTCGGCGGAGTAGGAGGCGAGCAGTCGGCCGGAGAAGTAGACGCCCACCGCAACCTGCCGGTCGCGGGTGAGCTTCTCCAGGACGATGTCGTTGACGGCCCGTACGTGCAGGGCCATTCCCCAGCCGCCGTCGTCGGTCTCCGGACGGGCCGCGGGCGGGGGCAGCATGGGGCCGCGGCCGTAGCTGAGCAGCGACTCCATGCCGTGGGGGACTTCGAGGGGGCGTGAGGCCCGCAGGGTGAGGAGCATGCGGGTCTCGACCCTGGCGTCGCCGCGGTGGATGGCCTGGAGAGCGTTCTCCACACCGTCCGCCGGGACCTCGGTGAGGAATCCGACCGTGCCGAGGTCGACTCCCAGCACGACGGCGCCGCTCTCGGCCGCGAGGCGGGCGCCGCGCAGGAACGTACCGTCTCCGCCGAGGGTGACGACCAGATCGGGCCGTCCGGCGGCTTCGACCTCCTCGCGGGCGCTGTGCCGTCCGCCCTCGCTCCACACGTCGATCTCGGTGCAGCCGATGCCGTGTTCCGCGCACCAGCGGATGACGGTGTCCGCGACCGTGACGGCTTCCGGGCGGCCACGGTGAACGACGAGTCCTACACGGTTGACTGTCATGGCGCGTCTTCTTCTCCGGTAGGGCCGAGGGCTGCTGCTGAGCAGTAGACCAGGGCTGCGCCGGCATGCGTCCCCGACGCGCAAGGCCCCTGGGCAGGAGCCGCTGCTCCTGCCCAGGGGCACAGTTGCGCCGGGATTCCCGCTACGGACCGTCCCGGTGTGCGGTCAGGGGAAGTTGGCCACGACGGATGGGACCGTCGTCGTTCCCGAGGTGGGCGAGCCCGTGTTGTTGATGACGTGCTCGTACTGGCCCATGCCGCTCAGCGAGACGACCAGCAGGTCATGGAACCTGACGCCGGGCTTCACCGGGGCCTGGAAACCGTGGTCCTGACGGATCGAAGGATCGACGTTGTAGTAGCAGTAGCTGCCCATCCCCCAGCCTTCGTGCGTGGTCACCGAGTCGGCGACCTTGTAGGCCGCGTAGCCCTTGGTGGTGCCGTTCTGGACGGCGGCCTGGTTCGGGGCGTCGTAGGCCTTCTCGTTCTGGAAGAAGATGGTCCGGCCGCGTTCGCCGTACCACTCCACGTCGTACTTGTTGAAGTGTTCGACGAACAGGCCGGTGGCCAGTACGTCGTCACCGTTGACCCGGACGCCGTAGTCCGCCCGGTTGGTCTCCCAGCCCACGCCGTCACCGTGGTCGGCGCGCCAGACCCAGGTGTGGTCGACGATCGTGTCGTCGCTGTTGACCACCATGCTGGTGGTCGCCTTGCCGGGCCCGGCTCCGCCGATCCGGATGAACACGTCCTGCACCGTGGTCGGGTTCGCGGCGTGGTCGGCGGCGGCGCCGGCGGGGCCGACCTCCGGCAGCGTCGCGGAGTTGACGGGTCCGGCGTCGATGAGGAAGCCGGCCAGCTTCACGCCGTCGACGTCGGCGACCTTCATCGCGGTCACACCGTTGTCGGGGATGATCGTGGCGTAGCCCAGCCCGAGCACGACGGTGTTCGCGCGGTCGACCTCGATGGGCCGGTCGACGTGGTAGATCCCCGGCGTGAACAGCAGATGCAGACCCTGATCGACCGCCGCGTTGATGGTGGCCGCGGTGGCCCCGGGCTTGACGACGTAGAACCGGCTGAGCGGGATCGACTCGCCCTGGGGTGTGCCGTTGCCCCAGGTGGTGCCGCGTGCGTTGACGCGCTTGGCGGGGGCGAACACCTTGTACTCGTTGCCGTCCAGATACAGGAACGGCTTCTCGCGCGACACGGGAGTGGTGTCCAGCGTGGTGTACGGGGGCTCGGGGAAGCTCTGGGCCGGGGCGCCCTGCACACCGGAGAAGGTCATGTTCCAGACGCCGTTGGTCCAACCGCCGACCGAGCTGTCACGGGTGTACCACTGCTGCTGCGAGTACGGTCCGACCGTTCCGTCGATCTTGCTGTCGGCGATGTAGCCGCCGCTGGCCCAGCCGTATCCGTCGGGCGCGAGATTGAGCCCGCCCTTGACGTGCATACGGCGGAACGGCGCGGCCTGGGCGACCGCCCAGCGGTTGGTGCCGCTGACCGGGTTCAGTGCCAGGTTCTCGGCGGACCGCCAGAAGTTCTGCGTCGCGTTTCCGTTGAACCAGCCTGCGTCGACGGTGACATCACCGTTGATGGTGGTGTCGTCCGGGTTCAGCCCGAGCCCGCCGATGGAGGTGTAGAAGCCGAGCTGGGCATTGAGGTTGTTGTAGGTGCCCGGCTTGAAGAGGAAGGCATGCCGGCCGTTGCCGAACTGGGCCGACTCCTGCTCCTTGAACACGGCGTCCAGCTTGCTCTGGACACCTCAGCATGCCGAGCCACTCCTGGACTGCCGTGTCGCTCATGCAGCCGAAGTCCCCGAGTGCGTCGGGCTCGATGACCACGACCGCGGGCCGGGTTCCGACGGCGGCCGCGAACGTGGCGATCCAGGTGCGGTAGGCGCCCACGCTCCCGGCGCCGCCGCCCCAGTGGCCTCCGCAGGCGTCGCGACAGCGCCACGGCGGCCGTCCAGACGGTTGAACCACCGACGCATCGGGACCCCCATCCTCACCCTGCTGGTGATGCGGCGGCAAGCTGCCCGTGCGCGCAGCGTGGACCGTGTCTCCGAAGGAGTCAAGGCCCTCCGCTAGGCCGCCATCGCCACCTTCGCCTGCGCCAGCACCGGCCGCTCGCGCCGGGTCGTCCGCTCGCCGAAGACCACGACGCGCAGCACGGCGAACCGGGCGACCCCCGCCAGCGCGGACGCCGAGAGGTAGACGCCCTGTTCGGCCCAGGAGGACGGCGCGGACTGCACCTCGTGCAGAACGAGCAGCGCCGCGGTGGTGAAGGCATAGCTCACGGCCACCGTCAGGGCGGAATGCAGATGGACGGCCCAACCGCCGTGTGTGCTGCGGAAGGTGATGCGCTGGTGCAGTTCGGTCGCGATCAGGGTGGACACAAGGGTGATCACCGCGTTGGCCACCACCAGCGGCAGCACATCGTCCAACAGCAGCAGCAAACCGCTCGAGGCCACCCCGACACCGCCGCCGCAGACGACGAAGCGCACGAAGGCCGCGGCCAGATGACTGGACGGCTTCGGCTGGATCGACTGCGCGGTCACGGGAGGGCCTCCACTACGGGTCCGACGAGGGTCTGGGCTGCTTGCTCCATTCCAGTCGAAAACCCAGGGGCCGGGCGTCCGCCCAGCGATGGGGTTCACCCCCGAATTCGATCAGGGTTACCCCTACTCCCTCCGGGGGCCACCCGGTGTGACGCGAGGGGTTTACAGCATCGGGAGATGGCTGTGGTCACTGAGGGTGCGCCGTCCGATTTCGTTTGAGCTTGTTCGTAGTTGAGGGTTCGTCACGCGCGAACCCGGGCGCACGGAGCTGGACTGACGCCTCCCCCGCCGCGGCCGGGTCGTCAGGGCCCCTGACCGGGCTGCCAGCCGGGCGGGCGCACGATGCCGAGCAGTATCCGCACCAGTTCGTCGACGACCTGGTCGAGCGTCGCGTCCACCCATCCGGCGCGCCAGTCGTGCAGCAGACCGTTCACGCTGCCGATGAACGCAGCCGCGGCGACGCGGTAGTCGCGGGTCGCGGCCTCACCCCGTTCGGCCGCCGCTGCCGCCTCGGCGCAGATGAGGTCGACCCATCGTGACCGCCGGGACAGCCGCTGCTCCTCCAGCCGTGGGCTGACCCCGATGATCTCGACGAAGGTGATGCGCAGACGCCGCGGATCGCCGGTGACGTTGGCGGCGTAGGCGCGGAAGGCCGCCGCGGCACGCTCGGCGATCGCCAGGCCGTCGGCGTCGGCGAGCGCGGCGAGCGCGGCCTCCTCCGCCCAGTCGTTGACCTGGAGGTGCAACGCGGCCAGCACGTCCTCCAGAGTGCGGAACTCCTCGTAGAACTGACGCGTCGACAGGCCCGACTCGACGCACAGCGCCGCAACGGTCGTTGCGCGGTAGCCGGGGCTGTCGCCGAAGAGCTGGAGCCCGGCGTCGAGCAGCCGCCCGCGCCGTTCGGCCTGCCGCTCCTCGGCGGAGCGGCCCCCGTAACGGCCGGTCGGTCGTCTGAGCCTGCCGGTCACGGGCTCCCCCTTTCCACGGACGCGCCATTTTCTCCTGTCACGAGTCTTGTGGCGCACGCCCCCTGTCGTTACTTTCCAGTAGCCAACTCTGAAAGTGCTCGTGTTCAGATTCTCCGTCAACCTCCTTTCCCCTCAAGGGAACCCCGCATCGCGAGGCCCGACCCGCCCCCACGGAAGGACCGAAGATGTCCCTGCCCGCACGCCCGCGTCCATCGGTGACTGTTTCCGCGCACCTTCCCTCGGGCCGGCCGTTACTGCGCGCCCTCACCGCGCTCGCCACCGCCACAGCCCTCGCCGCCACGGGCTCCGCGGCGGCGCTGGCCGCACCGTCGGCACCTGCTCCCGCGAACGAACGCGGCTCCGGTCTGCAGGAGGTGATGTTCGTCGGGAACAACTGGGACGGCACCGCCGATGTCATCAAGTCCCGCGGGGACTTCGCGAGGATCGGCCGCATCAACGTCATCCCCGACAAGGACGAGCGGATGACCGAGATCTACCTCAACCCGATCAAGCTCATCTACTTCCTCGGCATCCGCAGCGGTCCCGGAGAAGGGCACGACCAGTTCGTCGACGACATGTACGCCACACCCGACGGCAAGGCGATGGTCGTCTCCCGGCCGAGCTTCGCCGACGTCGTCTCCATCGACCTGGCCAGCGGACGCATCAACTGGCGCTTCCCCGTGTCCGGTTACCGCTCGGACCACATGGCGGTCTCCCCCGACGGCACCCGGGTTGCCGTGTCGGCCTCGACGTCCAACACCGTGCATGTCCTCGACATACGCACGGGCCGGCAGGCCGGCACCTTCAAGACCGGCGACAAACCTCATGAGAACGTCTTCACCGACGGCGGCAAGTACTTGTGGAACATGTCCATCGGCGAGGTCAACACCGCCCTCGACGACCCGTTGATGGACTGGACGAAGGGCGACCGCCGCATCACCGTCGTCGACACCAAGACCTTCAAGGAGGTCAAGGTGATCGACATGCGCCGGCGGCTGGACGCGTTCGGGCGCAAGGATCTGTCCGACTCGGTGCGGCCCGTCGCCTTCACGCCTGACGAGTCGAAGCTCTACTTCCAGGTCTCCTTCTTCAACGGCTTCCTCGAATACGACATCACCGCCGACAGGATCACCCGCCTCAAGACGCTGCCGAAGAACCCGGCGACGAGCGAGGACCGCACCACGTGGGTCAACGACTCCCGCCACCACGGCATGTCGATGAGCCCCGCCGGCGACAAACTCTGCGTCGCCGGGACGATGGACGACTACGCGACGGTCGTCGACCGGGCGACACTCCAGGAAGGGCCGCTGGTGACGGCGTCGAAGCCGTACTGGGCGACGGTGAGCGGGGACGGCGCGTCCTGCGTCATCTCCGAAGCCGGCGCCGACCAGGTCACCGCGATCGACTTCGCCACGGGCCGCAAGGTGACGTCCGTGCCGGTCGGCGACCATCCGCAGCGCGTACGCATCGCGCATGTGACCGCCGGCTGGAGCGGCCCGGCGACGCCCTGACGGAGGAACCGCAGCCAGGTGGGGGCCGGACCGGGCGTTCCCGGTCCGGCCCTCGTCCGGTTCCGCCCGTGCGCCGACGCCAGGTGGCTGGTCGTCGCGACCCCCGAATGCCGGTCCCGGATGGCGGTACGTCCAGCCCTGGCGTTTGGATGAAGCCACGTGTGTGCCCCGATGGGCGCACCGGCGCCCATCACGGTGTGCCCCGACCCGTGGACCCCGCACAGGAGCCCCCATGTCTGTTGATCCGCCCCCCTTGTCGACAGACCGTCACGACGTGCTCCACGCGGACGGTGGCCAGGATCCGATACACATCCTGCTGTGGACCGCGGCGACGCAGCGGCCGGTGGAAGAGGTCGCCGCACTGATCCGTCTGCTCAACCGGGGCGGCGACGTCACGAGCCCGGTCGGCGAGGCGCTGCGCGCAGCCGCCGTGGCGCGACCGCTGGACGAGGTCCGGCACCTGGTCACGCTGCTGGGCGAGGGGCCCCTCGACATCGGCGAGGCCGGTACGGCGCTCCGGGCCGCGGCGGTCGGGCGGCCGGTGGAGGAAGTGGCGGAGCTGGTGTCGATCCTCGGCGCAGGCGGCACGCCCACGGCTCCCGTCGACCCGCTGCCGGACCTGAACGACACCTCGGGAGGCGGGACCACGGCCGACCCGGTGCCCGGCAACGGCCAGGGGGCACCGGCCGCCCTCCTCGCGCCCGTCGACCCGCTGCCCGACGTCAGCGACAGCACGCACTCCGCCGAGGGTGACGGCTGGCCCGCCTGTGACCTGCGCGCCGGCGCGAAGAAGAGCCTGGTCCTGGCCGCGTACGGCGTCCCCCTCGGTCTGACGCTCAGCCTCCCGGCCACCGCTCACGGCAACGGCGGATCGCTGACCCGCGTGGGGTCGGCGGTGCTGCGATCCCTCCCCCGCTGGACCGCCGCCGCGGCCCTGGTGGCCTGTGGCGCGCTCCACCTGCCCGCGGACGTCTCCGGCCTGCGCCACGCCGGGTACGGGGATGTCCTGAGCCTCGCCGTCGCCGCCCTCTGCCTGGTGTTCGGCCTCTGGCTGGCGGTGCAGGAGTCGACGGGGACCTGGGCCGCGGCCGCGGCGACATGCGCCGGGGTCCTCGCCGCCTACTCGCTCTCCGGCTTCGGGACGGTCGACATCCTGGCCAACACGCTCGGCGAGGGCGTCGCCTGGGCGAAGGCAACGGCGGTGTGCTGCGCCGCGCTCGCGGTGGTACTCGCCGCGGCGACCCTGGTGCGCCGTCAGAGGCCGGCCGGACTGACCACGGGCGGCTGACCGCCGGGCCTGCGCCCTTCGCGGCAAAGTGCGGCCGGCACCGGTCCTGCTTGTCCGGACGGTCGCGGGCCGCCCGGCCACTTGCGTGTTGCCCGAGTGGAACGGAGCTGAGCGGTCACCCTAAAAGCGAGGATCGCAGCGACGCCTTCGGCAACGGTGCGGCGTGCGGCGCGACGTCGACGGCGGAGCGGGGGCCCGGTGGCGGGCCCGGTGACACGGCGGGAACGGGCGGGTGGCGTTGACGTCGTGCGCGTCCTGTGTGCGGAAGGATCGCAGGTGAGGCGCCCGCGAGAGGGAGCCTGCCGAGCGCCCCCGGCAGGGGGCGGGACGAGGAGAACCGACGTGATCGAGAGCGCAGACATCCGGGAATGGCGCACGCACAGCGTGGTCGACTCCGACGGGCGCAAGATCGGCTCGCTGGAGGCGGTCTACGTCGACACCAAGACCGACGAACCGGCCATGGCCACGGTGCTCGTCGGGCTGCCGACCCGGCACCGGCTGGTGTTCGTGCCGTTGACGGGGGCCGTCGTCGGGCCCGGATACGTCCGGGTCGCGTACCCGAGGTCCCTGGTGAAGGACGCGCCGTCGATCGGTACCGACGATGTGCTGCCCGCCGAGGACGAGAAGTCCGTCTTCGCGCACTACGAACTGCCCTATCAGCCGGGGGCGAACGGTGAGCGACAGCTCGCCCGCCGCTGACCTCGGCCCTCTGCCGGCCGAAAGCCCGGCCGCAGGCAACGTCGGATCTCGTGGAAAGGCCGAGCCATGGCCCTGATTCTGCTTCTCATCATCGTGGCCCTCGTCCTGGGCATCATCGGCGTCGTGGCCGAGGGACTGGCCTATCTGCTGTTCATCGGCAGCTTCGTCCTTGTCGCCGCCCTGGTCCTCGCGGCTCTTCTGTGGCGCCGCACGGGTCGTCGGCCCGCACGCTGAAGGCGATGCACGCACGTCAGCGGGTCCAGGGGCCGCGGCTCAGAGAACGAGGGTGCTCCCCCGCCGGTGGAGATACTCCAGCGCGTCCAGGACGACCGTGCGCTGATGCCACTCCAGCCAGGCACCGGCCTGCCCGGCGACTTCGCCGAGCCTGCGCTGCTGGGCGGCGGACAGCGACTGTCCGGCGCGCGTCACATGCACGGAGAACACACCCACCACATCGCGGGAGGCTCCGGTCATCGGGATGCTGTACGCGGTGCGTGAGCCGGTCGCCAGGATCACTTCCCTGGCCGGCGAGGTGAAGACGGGGTCCGTCCGGATGTCGGCCGTGACCGTCTCCCTGCGCGCCGCTGCCTGCGCGCAGGACGTGTCACCACCGTCGATGCGGGAGAAGAAGTCCACGAAGTCCTCGTCGAAGCCGCGGTGCTGCTCCATCCTCAGCGCACCGCCCGGTTCGATGAGCTGCAGGTCGCCCATGTCGCTGTCCAGGACGGTGAGAGCCTCGGTCAGCACACCGTTGATCACCGTGCTGCGGTTCGGCCGGGCCTCGTCGAGGAACGTCGTGGGAGGCGCCGCCCGGCGCCCGCGCCCCGGAAACCACAGTGCCTTGTCCGTATCGGGGCGCGGCACACGCACCACCGCGTCGGCCACGGTCCGCAGCTTGACGTTGAACCGCTGCGAGGCGTCCCGCATCAGCGCGAAGGCCGCCGAGGCGTCGGGGAGTTCGTACCGCTCCTGAAGGATGCCCTGGGCCTGGGAGATGAGAGGGCGGGACTTCACCTGGGCCCTCAGATCGCGGATCTCCTTGCGGAGCCGGTCCAACTCGTCGTCTCCGCTGCCGGATCCGGAGCCGTCGGCGGGTGTCACGGGTGCGCAGCTGGTGAGCGCTGCGTCCACCGTCGTGAACGCCTCGAGGACCGGGGCCGTATCGGTCCACTCCCGCACCTGGGCCACCACGGCGGACCTGCCGACCAGCAGGAGCCGTCGGTTACGCGCGGTGAGCTCGGCCGCGTGCCGCAGGAGTGCGGTGATGTCCGCGGCGGACAGCCGGGTGGCATCGCCGACGTCGATCACCAAGTGGGAGGCGATGCCGTCGTCGTGGGCCGTCAGCGCATCGCGCAGGGCTTCCTCGCCCGCCGCGCCGGCGGCGGTGCCCTCCACCCGCAGCAGCCGCACCTCGGATGCCGTCGCCTCCAGGGGCACGGTATGAATCCTCAGTGGGGAAACCTGAAACGTCATGCCGGACCTCCTGCGTGGCATCGTAAGCGACTGCCGCTCGCCCCTGGCCAGATCAGCCGCGGTTTTCGGGGAAGCCGAGGACAGAGGCCCGCGGCACATCGCCCGGCCCGGGCACCGGCGGAGGAGGATCATGGGAACGGCGGTTCATGTACCGCAGACGAGGGACATGCTGGGCGAGGAGCTCTCCGGGGACGAGGCCTTCACCGCGCTGCGGCACTACGGCGGGCGCACGCTGTTCCGTGATGCGTTCGCGCGTTTCCGGTATGCGGACGGGTTCAGCTCGGCCCGCTCTCTCGGCTATCAAGTGGTCCTCGGGATCGTGCCCTTCACCATCGCTCTGGTGGGCATCGCGTCCTCCACACACACGGAGAGCGTGGGCAGGATCGTCGAGCTGACTCTCGGGAGGATCGTGCCCGGTGACAGTTCCGGCATCGTGCAGCAGGCGCTCGCCGACACCCGGCGCAGCGCCGACGCGGACGCTGCGGGCGCTGTCGCCATGTGGCTGGGGCTCGCCTTCGCCGTGATCAATCTGGCGTCGGCGATGGGCCAGATCGAACGCGGCTGCAACCGCATCTACGGCATCGAGCGCGACCGTCCCTTCCCGGTGAAGTACGGACGGGGCGTCCTGCTCGCTCTGTGTGCGGGGCTGCCGCTGGGAGGCGGTTTCCTGGCGATCGTCGCCGGCCGGGACGTCGGCGCGTCGGTGGTGCAGGCCTTGCACTGGTCCCCCTCGCTGCTCCCCTGGTGGCATGCGCTGCACATCCCTGTGGGCGTCCTGCTCGCGTGCCTCGCGTCGGCGGTGATCTTCCGCTGGTCCCCCAGGCGCGTCCAACCCGGCTACACCTGGCTCGTCTTCGGCTCCGGGATCCATCTGGTCCTGTGGGTGGCCGCCACCTGGCTTCTCGCGCTCTACATCGGTCACAGCGGTTCGTTCGGAGCGGTGTACGGCCCGCTCACGGCCTTCGTGGCGCTGCTGCTGTGGGCCAATGTCACGGGTGTCGCCCTGTTCCTGGGCATCGCGTTCGCGGCTCAGCTCGAGGCGGCGAGGGCCGGTGTCACCGACGCCGTGCGTCCGGACCCCGGACCGGGTGCCTGATCCGAACTTGCTGTTTCCGCAATGATGTTTGTCGTTGCGCGAACCTCCGGGCGATCATCGGTCCCGAATGGAGGTACGGGACATGGATGAGCACATGCGCATGACGCCGAAGGCCCGCCGATTCGACGTGGTGATCGTCGGTGGTGGCGCCGCCGGCCTGAGCGGGGCACTGACCCTGGCCCGGGCACGGCGTTCGGTACTGGTGATCGACAACCGCAGACCCCGCAACGCCCCGGCGGCCCACGCCCACGGCTTCCTCACCCGCGACGGCGTGCCGCCCCTGCAGATCCTGGCGGTGGGGCGTGAGGAGGTGACCGGGTACGGCGGAGAGATCGTGGAAGGCACGGTCGTGGCGGCCGAACGGCTGGAGGACGGTGGGTTTCGCGTCGCCCTCGACGACGGGACCGCCGCCCTGGCAGAGCGGCTGCTGGTGACGACCGGGCTCGTCGACGAGCTGCCCGATGTACCGGGACTGGCCGAGCGGTGGGGCCGCGACGTGCTGCACTGCCCGTACTGCCACGGCTGGGAGGTGCGCGACCAGGCCGTCGGCGTGCTGGCGACAGGCCCGCTCGCGGTGCACCAGGCTCTGCTGTGGCGGCAGTGGAGCAGCGACGTGACGCTCTTCCTGCACACGGCACCCGAGCCGGCCGAGGACGAGTACGAACAGCTCGCGGCGCGTGGCATCGCGGTGGTCGACGGGGAAGTGATCGGTCTGGAGACCCAGGGCGGGCGGCTCGCGGGGGCGCGGCTGGCCGACGGACGGGTGATCGCCCGTCAGGCCATGGTGGTGGCCCCGCGGTTCACAGCGCGTGCCCGGGTACTGGAGGCACTGGGGCTGCGGACCACCGACCTGGAGATGAACGGTGCCGTGATCGGCAGCCACGTCCCGGCCGACGCGGCCGGAGCGACAGAGGTGCCCGGAGTGTGGGTCGCGGGCAACGTCACCAGCCTCACCGACCAGGTGGTGGGCGCGGCGGCCGCGGGCGTACGGGCGGCGGCGGCGATCAACGCCGACCTGGTCGCCGCCGACACCCGTAGGGCCGTCGAGCCCCGGAGCCTGCAGGTCGCCGCCGCACTCCGGGCCTAAAGCCGGGCGTCACATGCCCGTGGCGTCCACCACCCTGCCGAGGTCGACGAACTTGAAGCCCGTCGACTCACGCTCGCCGCCCTCGCCGTCCGGTGCCACGGGGGTCTCGTGACCGTCCTGGACGACGAGCAGGCCGTGCGGATAGCGCGCGCCGAGCGGTGCGTTGAGCACCGCCGCGCCGTCGCACTCCTCACTGCCGTCGAGCGTGGCCGAGGCGGCGCCGATGCGGAAGCCGCCTTCGTACTCGTTGCGTTCGGCGATCTCCCGGTCGTACAGCGCGAAGGTGTTGTCGCCCTGGCTGGACGCCATCAGATAGCCGTCGCCGTCGCGCTCCTGGAACAGTGTCAGGCCCTCGACATCGGCCGACAGGTGTTTGCCGCCGTAGCCCGGGTCGGCTCCCGGTGTGCACTCCTCGGTCTCCTCGTCGTACACGCCGGGGACACCGAACTCCTTGACCTTGTCGACCAGTACGCGCTTTCCGGTCAGGTCCACGCGGAGGCGCCAGATACCGACGTCCTCCTGGCCCGCGTAGAGGACACCGTTGGCCGGATCCACCACCATGCCCTCGACCTGGGGCAGTTCGCCCGGATCGCCGCACGGGCTCCAGGTCGCGCCGTCGGGGAGGCGGTGGGAAGCGGGAAGTTCGATCGTACGGATCTTCCGGTATCCGACCTTGCCGGCTGCCGAGGGCCGGAGTTCGAGCAGCGCGACGGCCGTCGTGCTGCGGCGGCTGACCAGCGCGTAGGAGCGGCCTGTCGCCTTGTCCGTCCAGGTGGCCAGGCCGTACACGGTGCGCTGTTCGTTGATCTCGGACTCGTTCGCGGAGAACACGGGCCCGGCGGCGGGGTCCGTGACATCGACCAGCGGGCCCCCCGGCCGGGAGGGATCGATGCGGTAGAAGCGCAGCCGGTCCCGGCCGCGGTCGCTGACCACGGCGACGTCGCTGCGGCCGGCCGGCGTAGGCAGTCCGGTGACCAGGTCGACGTTGTTGAACCGTCCGGGTGCGTCCTCCGGCGTCGGAGGCGCGGGCGCAGCGATCGACTGGACCAGCTCGGCATCCAGGTCGTAGACGCGCAGGCCCCCCTCCTTGGCCGTGGCAACGACCAGGCTTCGCCCCGGGTCCGCCGCGTTGCGCCAGATCGCCGGGTCGTCCGCGTTGGCATTGCCGCCCGCCTCGTCGTCGTGCAGGGCGCCGGTCTCCGAGGTGGGAGTGACGGTGGGCAGCGGCGGCGGTGCCGCCTGGGCGGAGGACGGGGCGAGCAGGGCCAGCAGGGCGGCGCCCGTGGCGGCGGTGGCAGCCGTGCGCGGTGCGGGACGGTTGAGTCTCACTGATGCTTCCTTGGGTATCGGGGACAGGAGATACCGGGGCCATGTTGATGGTCCGTCAGGAAGGATGCGGCGAGGGGGCGACGTCCGGCCGTCTTCGAGATGGCCGGATCGGGTTCGGACGGCGAACAGGAGCCGTGTCCGCTGATCGGACAACCCCGCCGCAGAGTCGACTTCCGAGCGGAATCAACCGACAAGCAACGCATTGCGGATCTATGCGCACCAAGGCGGCATTCCGTCTAGGATCGGGACCGTGACGTGGCTGCGGGCGCTGAACGAGGTCGTGCGTTCCGGGTTGACCTTCGAGCGGACGCGGCTCGAACCTCTGCTCGCGCTGCGGGCGGCGGCCGGAGTCGCGATCGTGATCGGACTCGCCCTGTGGCTGGTCTCCCCGGCGTACGCCGCGTCCGCCGCGTTCGGCGCCTTCTCGGCCGGCACGGCCACGTTTCAGCGAAGCTGGCGGCCGCGCAAGGTGATCGCTCTGGGCGCCGGCGCCGGTCTCGCTCTCAGCACCTTCCTCGGCTACCTCGCGGTCGGCAGCACGGTGTCGTTCCTGCTGCTGCTCGCCGCGTGGGCCTTTCTCGCCGGCATGGCCTGGGCCGTCGGGCCGACCGCCGGGATCGTCGCGGCCGCCACCGTCGCGATCATGACGGTGACCGTCACTCTGCCGACCAGCGTCGGGCAGGCGCTGGAGCACGCCGCCGTCATCGCGTTCGGCGGTGCCGTGCAGGCCGCGCTGATCTGGGTGTTCCCGATCCGCAGATGGGGCGCGCACCGTGACGCGCTCGCCGACGCCCTGGCAGCCGTGTCCGACTACGCCCGGCGGCTGAGGCACGACCCGAAGGTCTCGTTCGACCCGGAGCCCATGATGCGGGCGCGCAGCGCCGCCACGGTCACACCGTCCCAGGCGCGCAGCCGGCCCGCCGTCCTGCACGGCCCCCGCGGTCTGGCGGAACGGATCATCCCGGCCGTCGCGTCGCTCGCCGACCCCCGTGTCGGCGCTCCGGCGGAAGGTCCGGAACGGGACCGGGCGCGGGAGCTGCTGCAGGCCGCCGCCACCGTCCTGGACGCCGCCGCCCGTTCGATCCGTCGCGGCGTCCCCGTCCAGGTGCCCGCCCAGGCCATGGAGGTCCTGGGCGTCGAGGCGTCGGACGAGCCGCTCCAGGGGCCCGCGCGACAGGCCGCCGCCAAGCTGGAGAGCCTGCTCGTCGAGGTGCTCGAGACCGCTGACAGCGGCGACGCTCATGCGCAGCCCGCTCCCGGTGCGTCGGGCGGCGCGCCGCTGCTGCGCCCGACGATGTTCCGGCTCGTGCCGGTCGTCCTGCGCGCCACACACCGTGAACTCCACCGTGATTCACCGGTGCTTCGGCATGCGGTGCGCCTCGCGGCAGTGGCCTCCCTCGGCTACCTGCTCGGGTCCGTGCTGCCTCTGGGCCACGGCTACTGGGTGCCGCTGACCTCCGTGATGGTGATGCGGCCCGACTTCCACCAGACGTACGCCCGTGCCGTGGCCCGCTTCGCCGGCACCCTGGTCGGCGTCGCGCTCGCCACCGGCGTCGTACAACTGGCGCACCCCGACGCGTACTTGTCCGGCGGACTGGCCGTTGTCTCGGTCGCGTTGACGTACCTGCTGATGCGCACGGGGTATGTGGTCTCACAGTCCTTCACGGCGGCGTATGTCGTCTTCCTCCTCGGGATGGGCGGCGAGGAGTGGCATCAGACCGTACGGGACCGGGCGCTCCTCACCCTGCTGGGCGGCGTACTCGCGATGCTGGCGTACGTGGTGTTCCCGGCCTGGGAGACACCGCGCCTGCTGGACAGGATGGCTGATCTTCTGGCCGCGACCGGGCGGTACGCGGCGGTGGTCGTCGGCAGCTACGGCGATCCGGCGGGGCGCCGCCGCGGGGCCGTGCGGCAGGCTCTGCTCGCCACCCGTGAGGCGAAGGCCGCCTGGGACGAGTCCTTCGACCGGGCCAAACAGGAGCCCGTACGTCACCGTGGCCTCAACCGCAGGGAGGCGGAGGACGCCGAGGAAGCACTCAGCTCGCTCGGCCGGGCGACGACCGTGCTGGAGACCCACCTGCCCGATCGGCGTGCGCGGCCCGATCCCGGAGCCGCGCGGTTGGCGAAGGCCCTGGAGGCCGACACCGCACAGGCGGCGCGGGAGTTGCGCGAAAGGCGAACCCCGAGCTGGGACCGGGTGGAGGACGCGCTCGACGCCTGGGAGGACGCCGACTCCCCGGATCCGGTGGTGCGGCCGGGGGCCGAAGTACTGCTTCGGTCCCTGGAGGAACTGACGGACGCCGTCGACAGGACGCCGCTGGAACGGGACGTCGAGTCGTCCCGGCTGGAGCGCCGGGCCCGTGCGGAGGAGGAGCAGCCCCGGCCGGAAGAGGGGACCGGCGCCCCTCCGCCGCCGAAGGACGACGCCTGACCGACTGCCGGGTGTCCGGGCGGTTCTCCCCCGCCGCCCGGACACCCGGATCCCCCGTTCCCCCGTGTGCCGGCAGGCTCAGCCCCAGACGCTGCCGTAGTTGTACTGACCGTCGTACCGCGGGGTCCACAGCGACGGGTACGGCTCCTGGATGTTGCCGCAGGCCCGGAGGCGGACCTCAGATCGGCGACCGGTGTCGTGCAGGCACTTCCCGCTGGCGGCCTCGACGATCTCCCAGTGGCCGTTGCCCTGGTCGACCCAGCGGAAGTGCTGGCCCGGGCCCTGGCAGTGGCCCAGGACTATGGGTGTGTTCTCAGCCGTGGAGGCGCCCTGGGCGCCGATGCAGTACTTGCCGAAGACACCGATGTGGAAGAGGCCGGGCGTGCCCGACGGCATGAAGTAGAACCGCTGGTGGAGTCTGCCCTTGCAGTCGAACCTCTGGATGACCGCGCCCGGGTTCTGGGATTCGTTCCGTACGTCGAGACACTGCCACGAGTACGACGCTCTGATTTCGTAGATCGCGGCGTTGTAGGGCGATGTCGTGTAACGGATCGCCGGGTCGGCCGCGTTGGCAGGGGTGGGGAGCAGCAGAACCAACAGCGACATCAGGACTGCGACGGCGCCGCGGTGCAGGATTCGAGCCACCTTGTCTCCTTGTTTCACGAATGGCAGGGCGCTGCCGCACGGCGCGGTGATCTGATGGCCCTGGCCGGCGCCCACTGACCGTGCCCACCGCGTCACTGGTTGCCGCGGTGGTGTGAACGTGCACGAACGTAGCGATGCCGGGCGCACGGCAGTACCACCGGTTCAGGGGGGTTGCACACCGGCGAGGAGGCGTGTGGTGAGGTTGGGCTCGGGGCTTCAGCGGGCTCAGGGGTTCATGATCCTGGCCACGATGCTGTACCGGGCGAGCCATCTCATGGTCGGGCTCGTCGCCGTCGTCCAGCATCAACGACACCGCCCCGTCTCCTGGTTGGTGCTGGCCGCGGCCGTGGGATGCAGTGTGCTGGTGTACGCGACGGCACGATCGCGTGGCTGGTTCGTGCCGCGCCTCGTGTGGATCGACGTCCTGCTCACCGGTTGCGCGCTGCCGTTCGTCGCCTACCTGTGGAGCGGGGCCCAGCAGCCGGCGTCGATCGCCTGGGTGATGCTGCTCGGCGGGTCGGCGAGTGCGGCCGCCGCCGTGTCCTTCGGCCGGCCTCTGGTCGCGGGTGCGGTCCTGCTGCTGGTGGCGACTCATGTGGTGGGCTACCGGATGACGGGCGCCGGTATCGCGGTGGTCGGCGGGCATGTCAACGCGGTGGTCTCGTCGGCGGTCATGGCGTGGGTCTTCTGGTGGTATCTGCGCCGGCAGGGCAGCCTGCTCGACGCCGCGACCGAGCAGGCGTTGGCGGCGCAGGCGCAGCAGGCGCGGTACGCCGAGCGCATCGCGCACCACCGGGCGCTGCACGACACGGTGCTGGCCACCCTGACCACGATCGCGGGCGGCGGGATCGACGCGAACACCCCCCGGGTTCGTAGCCGTTGCGCCCGGGAGGCCGCGTATCTGCGGCGGCTGATCCAGCAGCACGCCGATGCGGAGTCCAATCCGGAGGTCGGCGCGGCGCTCGAGGAGTCCGTACGTTCCGCGGAGAGTCTGGATCTCCGGGTGACGGCCCAGTACTGCGATCTGCCGACGGTGCCCGCCGATGTCGCCGCCTCGCTGGCGGCTGCCGTCAGCGAGGCACTGAACAACGTCCTGCGCCACGCGGGCACCGGACACGCGTATCTCACGGCCACGGGGGACGACGGGCATGTCGTCGTCACCGTGGTCGACCGGGGGGCCGGATTCGATCCCGCGGTGGTCACCGGCGGTATGGGCCTGCGCCATTCGGTGCATGCGCGGATGCGCACGATAGGCGGCGTCGCCCTGGTGGAAAGCGCCCCCGGCGAAGGGGCCCGGGTCGAGCTGCGCTGGCCCGGATGATCACGGTGGCTGTCGTCGACGACGACCGGATGCTGCTGGAAGGCCTGCGGTCCTGGCTGCGGGACGTCCCCCGGGTGCGGCTGGTGGCGGCGGTGCCCACGGTGGCCGAGCTGCTGGCCGACGCGCGTGATGAGGACGGGCCGCCTGATGTGGTGCTGCTCGATCTGGTATTGCGGGACGGCTCGGTGCCCGCGGACAACATCCGCCGGCTGCGGACGGCGGGGAGCCGGGTGCTGATGATCAGCACGGTGGCGGACCGGTCGCGGATCATTTCCGCGATGACGGCCGGGGCATGCGGCTATCTGACCAAGGACCACGATCTGCGGACCCTGGTGACCGCGCTGGAGGAGGTGGCCGAAGAAGGCACGGTGCACTCCCCCGAGTTGGCCTTCGCATGGGCTCACGACAAGAGCCCCACCCGGCCCCGACTGTCGCCCAAGGAGCTTCAGGTACTGCTCGACTACGCCTCGGGGCTGACCCTCAAGACCACCGCACGCCGCGCCGGGATCACCCCCAACACGGCGAAGTACTACCTCGACCGGGTGAAGGAGAAGTATCAGCAGGCGGGGCGTCCGACGTACACGAAGATCGATCTGGCGCTCCGGGTGCGCGAGGACGGGTTCGAGGTGCCGGACGAGTGCTGACACATGGCCGGGCCGCTCCCCCCTCGGGGTCCGTTGCCGCTACCCTGCGGGAACCTGAATGCCTCGAAAGGGAGCAGACCATGACATCTCGCCTCAACCCGTACCTGAGCTTCGACGGCACCACACGGTCGGCGATGGAGTTCTACCAGAGCGTCTTCGGCGGCGATCTGTCCCTGAACACCTACGGTGAGTTCGGCAACAAGGAGCCGGCTCTCGCCGACAAGGTCATGCACGGCATGCTCGAGACCCCCAGCGGCTTCACCCTGATGGGCGCCGACGCCATGGAGAAGGCCGGCGCCAATTCGGCGGTGAGTCTGAGCGGCGACGACGCGGACGAGCTGCGCGGCTACTGGGAGAAGCTGTCCGACGGCGGCGCGGTGTCCGTGCCGATGGAGAAGCAGGTGTGGGGCGACATCTTCGGGATGTGCAACGACAAGTACGGCATCACCTGGATGGTCAACATCGTCGCCCCGCGCTGACCGGCACGGGCCTGGTTGCCGCGTCACGAAGGGCACCCGGGCCCGCCCGCGCCCGGTCCGGCGGGCCGGCGGTCACGTCAGGGGCAGCAGGACGGTGATGCTCTTTCCGCCGGGCTCGGGGGTGATGCCGATGTCGCGGGCCAGGCGTCGGATCAGGGGCCAGCCGTAGCCGCCCACCTGCACCGTGCCCGCCGCGTTCGTCATTCTGATGACCGCCGGCACGGCCTCGCTGTGGTCGCCCACCGTCAGCCGAAGACCCTCGGGGGTCAGCTCCGCGGCGAAGGCGGCGAGACCTCCGCCGTGCCGGATCGCGTTCGTCACCAGTTCCGTGGTCACCAGCAGGGCATCGGCGAGCACAAGGTTGTCGCGGTTGTCGAGCGCGCCCTTGCCTGCACGGAAGAACCAGTCGTCCAGCAGCAGTTGGACCACGTCACGCGCACCGGCCGCATTCGTCGGCACCGCGCGCGGCAGATCCTTCCCTCGCTCGCTGCCGGCTGTCATCTCGTCAGCACTCACACCCGCACCCTGCCCTCTCGCATCCCCCGTTGTCGTGCGTTCACCTCACATGCCCGGTGTGAAGTGGTCGTACACCGTACGTCGGGGCGGGCGGGCGAACAACGTCATCAGGCCTCCGCGCTCAGCCAGTTGGCGACGGACTCGGCGATCGGCTGGTCCGTCTGCAGTTCGATGAAGCCGAACTGGCCGCCCTGGTTGCATTCGAGGAACCACCACGTCCCGTCGGCGTCCTCCGCGAAATCGAAGGCGCCGTAGGCGAGCCCTGCCTGCTTCTTGTAGAGGGCGACCGCTCGGGCCACGGGGGCGGGCACCTCGACGGGCTTCCAGTCGTGCCCCGTCTCTCCGTACCGCCCGTCCACCTGCCCCGGTTCGGCGACCTTGCGGGCGGCGAACAGCTCGTCGCCGACGCCGGTCAGCCGGATGTCGGCGCGCTTGGCGATGTAGCGCTGCAGCAGGGTGGGGCCCGCCGCGACGCCGGAGAAGTCGGCGTCCGCCGGCACGAGCGTGGTCGGCAGCGCCATCGGCGGGTCGCTCGGCGGTTTGCCCGAGACGGCCTTCACCACGACGTGCCGGTACTGCTCCGCGAATCGTCGCGCGACCTGCGGATAGGTGGTGATGACCGTGGCCGGCACCGGGAAGCCGCTGAGGTGGGCATGGCGCAACTGCCACGGCTTGAGACGCGCCTTGGCCGCGGCGGCGGGGTCGTTCATCCAACGGGCTGCCGTGGAGTCCAGCATCCCGTACAGCGCCTGGCCGCTCTCAGCGGACAGCCAGGCGGACGGTTCGGCGGCATGCGCAGCAGGTTCACTGGGCCTGCGGATCCAGATGGAACGCAGCCCGTCCATGCTCACCACACGCCCGCCCGTGGACAGATAGCCGCGGAACTCGCCCCGTACGTACTCGGCGGACAGGGCACCTTCGCCGGGCAGGTCGCCCGGGTCGAACCGTACGAGGGGGACGCCCTGCCTGTGCAACTGGGCCACCACCATGTCCGCGGTCACATCCTGCTCACAGGTCAGGATCAGCACCGTCATCGTGCGCGTCAGGTCAGTCGTCGAAGTGGGTCGCGGAACCGGCCGTGGAGGTCGTGGTGCCGACAGCCGCCAGCAGGGCCCTGTCCATGATGGCGGGGCGTCCGTCGGGCAGGACGTTGAGCTGCAGGGTGGAGTCGTACGAGTACTGGTCGACCACCGGGGACAGCTCAGCCGGACGTGCGTAGTTCCACGCGAACGGTTTCATCTTCTCTCCCTGACCCTCAAGGGGCTGTCTGGGGCCACTGTGTGGCCTCACGGTGAGCAATACGTGCAGATGATGTAGTGGTTTCATCACATACCGTCAAATTTCGGAAACTGCCCGCCAGTCGGACGTCAGATCCGAGCGGGTCCGCAGATCCGGCTCGTGAACAGGCCTGTGCACACCGGCCGTTGACGCCCCCCTGACATAAGTAGAGACGCCTGAGGGAGGGATTCCGTGCACCAACCTGGTGCGTGACCTCCGTCACCTCCGCCCCATCAATCACATCAATCTCGGTTTAACCACAGGTCACACACGTCACAGCGACTCCCTCACACCTGCCGCAAAAGCGAGTGCCCCCCGACAACCGACGGATGTCGGGAGCGAGCGGCCCGAATATTCGGATGCAGCGCGTAGCCCTCGGTGACAGGCTGCGCCGGTGAATCGTGAACAGATCTCCCGACTCGCCCACACCGGCCATCCGATCGCCGCGCCGCTCTCCGACGAGTCGGTGCGCCGGCTGCTCGGCGCCGGGATCCGGCGCGGCGACGAACACGTACTGGATCTCGGCTGCGGCGGCGGTGAGTGGCTGCTGCGCGCGCTGGAGGCGCACCCGGGGCTGCGCGCTGAGGGTGTGGACCTCTCCGAGGACGCCCTGGCCCATGCGGGCGAGGCCGCGCGCCGTCTGGGAGTTCACGAACGGCTCGCCCGGCACCGGCAGGATGCCGGGGACTTCACCTCTCCGCATTCCTTCGACCTGGTGCTCAGCGTGGGTGCCACGCACGCCTTCGGCGGTCTGCTGCCCACGCTCGAGGCCGCACGGCGGCACCTCGCCCCGGGCGGCTGTGTCATCGTCGGCGACGGGTTCTGGGAGCGCGAGCCCTCGCCCGAAGCCGTCGAGATGCTCGGCGACTTCGCGGATCTGGCAACGACGGTGGACCGGGTGACCGCCGCCGGCTGGACGCCGGTCCAGGCGCATGTCAGCACACGGGGCGAACTGGACGCCTACGAGTGGTCCTGGACCGGATCGCTGGCCGCCTGGGCACTGGACCACCCCGACGATCCGCACAGCGCTCAGGCCCTGGAAACCGCGTCGGTCCATCGCACCGAGTGGCTGCGCGTGTACCGGGACACCTGGGGCTTCGTCTGCCTGGTACTGCGCCGGACGGACGGGTAGGACACAGCCGTTCGTGAGGCCTTCACCAGCCGCGCGTCGCCGAGTTCTCGATGTGCGCGAGCTCGGCAGTGAGGCTGCCGAGCCAGTGCTCCAGATCCATCAGCAGCGGCAGCGGCGGACCGCCGGGTGTTCCCAGAGGTGAGCCGGCGCCCGTGTACGCGGGCTCCGGCGGCGGATTCTCGTGGGCACACAGCGCCGCGACCCGGTCCGCGGTCAGCGCCAGCCGTTCGGCTGCCGCGTTCGCCCAGGCGACGGCTTCGGGCGTGACCGCGGTCGCGGGCAGATCGAAGCGCGGCAGCCAGTTCGCACCGACGATGAGGTGGTTGGCCGTGATGAGCACGGCGTGCCAGTCCGTGGGCGCGGTCGGCCGGTCGCCGGGTTCGCTCTGGTACTGGACGTACGCGGCCTCGGCCAGCCGCACCCGGCGCACAACGGGGAGCGTGGCGGGCTCCGCCCGGGAACCCCCCGGCGGCGCGAGAAGCACCCGCACCGTGCCGGGGATCAGCGGACCCGCGGCACGCAGCAGCCCGGCCATCGTTCTTCGCACCTCGCGCCGGGCGCCCGCCGGCCAGGCGAGCAGCCCGCACAGCAGACCGATCACGCTGCCGGTGAGCACATCGAACATCCTCGCCTCGGCGAGCTGCCACGAGGTGTGCGCGATCTGCGCGAACGCTGCCGACACCACCAGCGTGAACAACGCCTGGGCCCAGGCGACCCCGAGCAGCGGACCGAGTGCGAACGCGGCCAGCATCGCGGGTGCGAGCACCACCGCGTACGCGTCGGTGTGCCGTCCGACGACGATCAGCAGCCCGCCTGCCGCGGTCGCGCCGAAGAGGGTGCCGAGGAGCGCGGAGCGCACGGCGGACCAGGTCTCGACGGCCGTGGTCCGGCCGAGGGTGAGCACCGCGAGAAGCACCCAGAAGCCGTGGGTAAGATCCAGCGAGCCGGCCACGAGCCGGGCCGCGCTCAGCCCGAGCGCGGTCCGGACGGCGTTCTGGAACCGGACCGAACGCAGCGTCGTGTTGCCGGTGAGTCGCCGCCACCACAGGCGGGCCGTGCTCATGTGGGTGTACCAGAAGAACTCCAGCGGGGGGATCGGCGCGGTTCGCCTGCCGTCCAGAGCCAGGCGTACGGCCGTCTCCAGGATCCGGCCCGACGCGGCGATGGCCAGCACCGCGGCCTGTCGGCGCAGAGCCGCGACGGGCGGCACGGATCCGGGCGGTCCGGTCGCCTGGGCGATGCGCAGCGACTGGAAGTCCGTGATCGCGCGGTTCAGGGAGAGGGGCCCCTCGTCCCCGGGCGGCCGGCCCGTTCGCAGTGCCGCCGCCGATGCGGCGCAGACCGCGGCGACACGGCCGAGGAGCGCGTCCGACGCGGCGTCCGCGGCCGGCGCCGGGCTCTCTCCCGCTGCCGGGACGGCCGGTGGAGTGTCGGGCAGCCGGGCCAGCTGCTCCAGCAGTCTGCGGGCCGCGGCACCGGCCTGGGCCATGGCACGGTCGACCCGTCCCGGTCCGGCCGGCCGTTCGGCGGGCGGCACTTGGGACATCCGCAGCTGCTGACCGGTCGTCCGCAGTTCGTCGACGGACCCGGCCCCCGCCGCCGCGGTCCGCCCCGCGAGGGTCACGGCGTCCGCCAGCAGCTCCCGGTAGGTCACGGTCGTGGGCGCGGGCAGCAGGTAGACCTCGCAGGCGGCGAGGAGCAGGACGCCGAGGGTGAGTCCGATCAGCCGGGCGCCCAGTTCGTCCGGTGCGTACGGCGGGAAGCAGGCCAGGATGTAGAAGAGCTGCAGGCCGGGCGCCGCACCGGCCGGGAGCGGTCCGGCGACGGCCGCGAAGGCGAGGAGGAAGCCGACGACGACCATGCCGGCGACCGCCGCCCAGGTGTCGACGGCGAGCACGGTCCCCAGGGTGACCAGCACCAGGCCGACGGGCAGCGCGCGCAGCATGACCGTGGCCCGCTGGCGCCCGGAACCGGGGATCGGCGACAGGATGCCGAGGGCCACGGGTGCGAACAGGGCGTACAGGGCCGACGCCGACTGATCCACCGCGTACACGAACGGGTAGAAGCCGACGCTTGCCGCCACGGTCACCCGGATCGCGCGGTGCACGATCTCGCTGCGTTCGGGCACCGGCATGGGCACGTTCCTCTCAGCCGGCGCGGCGCCGGTCGGCGTCGCTTACGGCTCGTCGTGTGCGCCTGTCCCATTGTCGGCTCGCGATCACCGGTACGCAGCCCGGCCGCTCCGGATCGCGCCGCGCCGGGGCCGTGGCCACCATGGCAGGAAGGTGCTCACGTACGCCGCACCACGCCTGCCCCGGGAGGACACCACGCTGCACACCCTGCTCCCCGTGGTCTTCGCGCTCTGTGCGGCGTTCAGCAACGCCGTCGCCACTGTGCTGCAGCGCAAGGCGGCTCTCAGCGTGCCCCGGTCGGACGGCCTGCGTGCGGGACTGATCCTCGATCTGCTGCGGCGGCGCGTATGGCTCGCCGGAATCCTCGCCGTCATCGCCGCCGGTGTCTGTCAGGCGGTGGCTCTGGCGACCGGACCGCTGACGATCGTGCAGCCGCTGTTCGTCCTCGAACTCCCGCTGACCCTGATCGTCGCCTCGGTCCTGATGCACCGGCATCTTCCGCGACTCGGGTGGGTGGCTGTGACCGTGGTGGTGGTGGGGCTGGCTGTGGCGCTCGCCGCCGCCGCCCCCACGGGCAACCGCACCCATGTGGCGCTGGAGCGCTGGGTTCCGGCACTCGCGGTGTGCGCGGGGGCGGTCGTCGTCCTGGCGCTGGTGGCCCTGCGCCGTCCGGAGGGCCGGGCGCGGGCGGCGTGTCTGGGCGCGGGGACGGCGATCAGCTACGCGGTGACGGCGGCGCTGATGAAGGCGTCCACGCACATCCTGGACGACGAGGGGGTCGAGGCGTTCTTCACCGCGTGGCAGACCTACGCGTTCGCGGCGACCGGGCTCGTCGCGCTGTTCCTGCTGGAGCACGCGATGCAGGCGGGCCCGCTGGTCGCCTCCCAGCCCGCGCTCACGCTCGGAGACGCCACGGTGAGTCTGGCTCTCGGGATCATCCTGTTCGAGGAACACGTCCGGTCCGGCTGGTGGCTGCTGCCCCAGCTGTTCGGCCTGGCCCTGATCGCGGCAGGTGTCTTCGCGCTGGCCCGGATCCCGTTGACGCAGTCGCTGGTCGCTCCCGACGAGCGGCAGGGCGCGGAGGCGCCCTGAGGGGTGACGGCACCTGCGGAGGTCAGATGGCCGCCGTGCCGATCAGCGCGTTGCGGGAGACGAGCGCCGCCAGCTCCGGCTCCGTGAGCGCGCCGGTGTGGTGCGGCCGCTGCGGAAGGACCATGTAGCGCGTCTCCGCGGTCGAGTCCCAGACCGTGATCTCCGCCTCCGGCGGCAGGTCCAGCCCGAACTCCCGCAGCACCTCGCGCGGTTCGCGGACCACACGGGAACGGTAGGCCTCGCTCTTGTACCAGCTCGGAGACGGTCCGAGCAGCCGGATCGGATAGCAGGAGCAGAGGGTGCAGACGATGACGTTGTGGGTGCGGTCGGTGTTCTCGACCACGCGCAGCCGCTGGGGCTGCACTCCGCCGGTCACGAAGCCGAGCTCCGCGACGGCGGCCGTACCGTCCTCGATCAGCCGTGCGCGGAACGCCGGGTCCGTCCAGGCCTTCGCCACCACCCGGGCGCCGTTGGCCGGGGAGGCGCCGGACAGAAAGGCGTCGATGATCTCGTCGATCGCGGCGCCCGCTACGATCCCGCGCTCCTCCAGGAGCGTCTCCAGTCGGCGTACGCGACGGGAGATCACCGCGTCGGCGTGGGTTCCGGTCACGGCTGGTCGTCCTCCAGATAGCTCTCGAACAGGTCCAGTACGACGTGGTGGTCGCCGTCGCCCCACAGGTCGCGGGCCGCGAAACGCACGGCGTAGACCTGCTCGACGGGGGCGTCGTCGCGCCCCTGCGAGCGGATGTCGGCGAGCGGCCCGCGGCCCTCGGGTTCGACGACGACGCCGAGCTTGCCGCGGGCGTAGCGCGGGAGCCGGGTGTGGTGCGGCGGGTCCTGGTGAACGGTGCGCACCCGCGCGCCCGGGGCGAAGCGGTCGGTGGCGTCAGTCATCGAGCTCACCCGCCACGATGACGCCCTTGGTCTCCAGGAGGCTGACGATCGCGTGGAACCAGCGTTCGTAGTACGACGCCTCGAGATACTCGGCGGGTGGCATGGACTCGACGGCGTCACGGAACTCGTCGAGGTTGAAGACCTTGCCCGCGATCAGGGCCCCGTTCAGGGCGAACACCCTGGCCTCCCAGTCCGCGTGGAAGGGCTCGGTCTCATCGGTGGTGTCGATCGGACCGAAGCCCTGCATGCCGCCCACGTCATTGATCCTGGCCATGAGAACAGCCTAGAGCGGCGGAAGCGTTCCGGGGCGGCAGCGCGTCCCCGGTACCGCCGGCCGGGGCAGGTGTCCGGGCGAGCCCTCGGCGGGCGGGTCGCCGCCCGTCGGTGGAGGGTGGGTGTGTTCCCGGCCGCGATGCGGGTACCCACCGGCAGTGCCGGACTGTGGACCGGCACTGAACGGATGTGTGAGGAGAGGATCATGCCGCGAGGTTCCAGCCCCAAGAGAGAGCGTCAGTACGAGCACATCAAGGAGAGCGCCGAAGAGCGCGGTGCCTCCACCGGCCGCGCCAAGGAGATCGCCGCACGCACGGTGAACAAGGAGCGGGCCCGCTCGGGTGAGTCCAGGACCGCGAGCAAGACGTCGACGCGCGACAGGAAGTCCGCCTCCGAGCGGGGTGGGCAGCGTTCCCACAGCGGTTCGCAGGGTCCGACGAAGGACCAGCTGTACGCGGAGGCGAGGAAGAAGGGCATCGACGGACGGTCGTCGATGAACAAGCAGCAACTGGCCAGGGCCCTCGGCCGCTGAGCGCGGATCCGGATACGTGCCGATGAGCAGCGGTCTTCTCACGACGCTCCCCGCAGCGCAGCAGAGCCTGCTCGCACCGGCTCCCGCGGGCGGGGAGCTCGCCGCGCATCCCATGCTGGCGACGCTGAGCGACCGGCGGTCCTTCGGCGAGGAGTGGGTCTTCGAACGCAAACTGGACGGCGTCCGGGCGCTGGCCGTCCGCGAGGGTGAGCGAACACGGCTGCTGTCCCGGACGGCCCGTCCGATGAACGCCGCCTATCCGGAACTGGTCGACGCGCTCGCGGGCCAGGCATGCGACGACTTCACCGTGGACGGCGAGGTCGTGGCGTTCTCCCATGGCCGGACCGACTTCTCCCTCCTGCAGCAGCGCATGCAGCTGACGGACCCGCGGCGGGCCCGTGGGAGCGGGGTCGTGGTGACGTACTACCTCTTCGATCTGCTGACCCTCGACGGCAAGGACCTGCGGCGTCTGCCGCTGCGCACCCGCAAGTCGCTGCTGCGGCGCGCTCTGGACTTCGGCGATCCGCTGCGTTTCACCCCGCACCGCAACCAGGGCGGTCAGGAGCAGCTGGACGATGCCTGCGCGCGTGGCTGGGAGGGGCTCATCGCCAAGCGGGCCGACGGGCGCTACGTCCCCCGCCGTTCGCCCGACTGGCTCAAGCTCAAGTGCGCGAAGGGGCAGGAGTTCGTGATCGGCGGTTTCACCGAGCCCGCCGGCAGCCGCGTCGGTTTCGGTGCGCTGCTCATCGGCTACCACGCGGACGGTGAGCTGCGGTACGCGGGCAAGGTGGGCACCGGCTACGACCAGGCCACGCTCCACCGGCTGCGCGGCCTGCTCGACGCGCTGGAGAGCCGGCGGTCCCCTTTCTCGGGACGGGTGCGCGAGAAGGGAGTCCACTGGGTCGAGCCCCGTCTGGTCGCGCAGGTCGGCTTCACCGAATGGACGCGTGACGGCCTGCTGCGCCATCCGCGATTCCTCGGTCTGCGCGACGACAAGCAGGCGGCGGACGTGGTCAGAGAAGAGCCGGTGAGCGGCTGACACAACCGCGGAGCGGCGCGGGCGGGCAGGAAGGACGGGTGACGGCATGGCCGGCAAGGACGAACTGGCGGAGTACCGCCGCAAGCGCGACTTCGCCAGGACGCGCGAGCCCGAAGGGGGCGACACCGCTGCCGGCGGGAAGCCCCGGTTCGTCGTCCAGCTGCACGACGCGAGGAGCATCCACTTCGACTTCCGGCTGGAGGTGGACGGCGTCCTCAAGTCCTGGGCGATCCCCAAGGGTCCGTCGCACGATCCGAACGACAAGCGTCTGGCGATGCCGACCGAGGATCACCCGCTGGACTACCGAGACTTCGAAGGGGTCATTCCGGAGGCGGAGTACGGCGGCGGCACGGTGATCATCTGGGACGAGGGGACGTACCGCACCGACAAGAGCGAGAGCGAGTTCGAGAAGGCGCTCGAGAAGGGGCATGCGTCGTTCTGGCTCGAGGGCCGCAAGCTGAAAGGCGGCTACGCGCTCACCCGGTTCCGCGGCGGCGAGGACGGGGCCCGCGAGGCCTGGATGCTGGTGAAGCGCCGCGACTCCCAGTCGTCCGGACAGGACGCCCCTGCCCCGAACCGGGCGCGTTCGGCACGCAGCGGCCGGACCCTGGGGCAGATGGCGTCCGATCCGGACGCGGCCGAGTGGCGGCGCGACGACTGACGCCGCACCCGGCAGGGGCCGAGCCGCGCCATGTCCCACCACTCGGGCCGCGGTCGGGTCCTACAGGCCGTCCCACAACGCGATGCTGCGGGCACCGACATCGGCGCCGATGCGCGCCAGGACCTCGTCCGCCGGCCGGCTGTCCAGTCGGCGGCCGTCCCGCAGCCGCAGCGCGACCCGGTCGTCGGCGGCCTCGCTGGAGCCGATCACCGCCTGGTACGGCACCAGCCGCGCGGCCCGGACACGGGCACCCAGGGTGCCGTGCTCCGGACCTGCGAGCTCGGCGCGCAGCCCCTGCTCGACGCAGCGCCGGACCAGTTCGGCGGCCTGGGGCACCTGCGCATCGGAGACCGGGAGCGCCACGAGCTGAGTGGGGGCGAGCCAGGCCGGGAAGGCGCCGCCGTACAGCTCGACGAGGTGCGCGACAGCGCGCTCCACGCTGCCGATGATGCTGCGATGCACCATGACCGGCCGGTGTTTCGCGCCGTCGGGACCGATGTAGTGCAGGTCGAACCGTTCGGGCTGGTGGAAGTCGATCTGGACGGTGGAGAGGGTCGCTTCGCGGCCCGCGCTGTCGGCGATCTGGACGTCGATCTTGGGCCCGTAGAACGCGGCTTCGCCCTCGGCGGCCTCGTAGGCCACTCCCGCGCTGTCCAGGACCTGGCGCAGCAGCGCCGCCGCCCGCTGCCACATCCCGGGATCGGCGACGTACTTGCCGCTCTCACCGGGAAGGGAGAGCCGGTATCGCACGGGGCGGAAGCCGAGCACCTCGTAGGTCTGACGGATCAGCTCCAGCGCGGCGCGGGCTTCGCCGGCCGCCTGGTCCAGGGTGCAGAAGACATGGGCGTCGTTCAGGTGGATGGCCCGTACGCGGGTGAGCCCGCCGAGCACTCCGGAGAGTTCGGAGCGGTACATGCCTCCCAACTCGGCCATCCGGAGCGGGAGTTCGCGGTAGCTGTGGGAGCGCGAGCGGTACATGAGCGCATGGTGGGGACAGAGGCTGGGTCGCAGGACGGCCTGCTCACCGCCGAGGTCCATCGGGGGGAACATGTCCTCGCTGTAGTGGGACCAGTGCCCGGAGATCTCGTACAGCTCCCGCTTCCCGAGCACCGGCGAGTACACATGCCGGTAGCCCGCCTTCTGCTCGGCGCTGCGGATGTACTCCTCCAGGGCATGGCGCACCACGGCCCCGTCGGGCAGCCAGTAGGGCAGCCCGGCGCCGATCAGCGGGTCGGTGTCGAACAGATCCAGCTCGCGGCCGAGCTTGCGGTGGTCGTGCATGGCGGTCTCCTCGCCGTAGGGAGGCGAGTGACCGCACGGCGAAGCCCCGGGGCACTCGCCCCGGGGCTTCGACTGGTCAGCTGTCAGCGCGCCGGGACACTCTCCGGCGTCGTCGTCCTTGCTGCGCGCTTCATGCCGGGGACCGTAGCAGAGCGGGGTCCGGGGGGCCCGTGGTTTTCCGACGTGCGAGGAGCGGTGCGGCGGCCAACAATGGACCTGGCCCGACTTCGGGGAGGTCGACATGTTGATGCCGAGTGAGCCTGTGGTCGCCGAGCTGCTGAGCAACTACCGGCTGCAGGAACGCCGCATGCTGCGCGATCCGGCGAACGCCGAGATCGCCGCGGGATTCCGGGACGCGGCTGCCACGTTGTGCGTCATCATGGGCAGGCGTACCGCCCTGGAAGCGGTCCGCCTGGCGGAGAGCTATCTCGGAGTACGCCCGCGAGGGAGCAGGCCCACCACGGTTTGAGCAGGAGTGACGATGAGCGTTGCAGGTGAACCCGGTCGTCGAGCCCAGCAGATGCGCGACAAGGCCCAGCAGCTGACAGAGGCCGCCGAGCAGTCGACGGACCCGCAGAGGCGTCAGCGGCTCCAGGAGAAGGCCCGCAGGCTGCAGGATCAGAGCGAGGTGGAGAAGGGCCTGGCCGAAGACGGCCGCCCGATCGAATAGCCCCTCACCGGCCGCACGACAGATCGCCCGAGCGGGCCCGTCAGGCCCGCCGGGCGCCGACCCCGTTACGCCCATCGGGCGACCTCTCGGCCCTGCGCTCGCACTTTGAATTCGAACAGACGTATCATTCCGGTGTGGCCGAGACGTACGACTTCCCCGACGACCTCCGCGCCGCCCAGCTGGAGCTGCACCGGGCGCAGGCGGAGTACCGGGCCCTGTGCCGGCGGCTGCCGTGGTCGGTGACTCCCGAACCGGGCTGGACGAGTGAGAAGCAGATGCTCAACGACCGGACGGTGTCGTTCCCGGACAGTCCGGGATACACGGCACAGGAGCTGGCGCTGGTCCGCGAGCTCCGCCGACGGCTCCTCGCCCTGTCGGTGACGGTGAGCACCCATCCGTACTGGACGGAGCTCAGGACGGGCGTGGTCGACGCCCGGATGGCCCTCAAGCACGCGGACCAGGAGAGCCGGGGCGAGGCGGCGTAAGAACTCGCACAGCCGGTGATCACAGAGTGGCGACGCTCTGTGATCACCGGGAGTGTGCCTGCCTTGGCACCATGGCTGACCGAACCCTTGTGGGACCAACTCGCGGCCGCTGCTGCCACACAGCGGCCCGTTGACGATCCACCCCACCCACTGGGCTGCCACCGCGCGCGCATCAGCGACCGGACCGTCTTCGACAAGCTGCTGCCTCTTGCCCGCGAGCCGGTGGCCGTCGGCGGCGGGTTACGTCATCGCCGCGAATGTCTCCCGGTGATCGCGTGCCCACTGCTCGAACGTGCCCGCCGGTCGGCCGAGCACCCGCGGCACGTGGTCGGTGACATAGGCCGCACCGCCGGCGCGCGCCCAGCCGATGCCGGTCCTCATCCCGGCCGGCAACTGTTCGAGCGCATCCGTGTCGGTGATCTTGACCGGCCGTTCCAGCACGCGTTCCAGGATCGCCGCCTGGTCTGCGAACGTCAGCAGCTCCGGCCCGGTCAGGTCGTACCGCTGCCCGTCGTGCGCATCGCTGGTCATGGCGGCGACGGCGACCGCAGCCACGTCCCTCGGGTCGACGACGGCCTGCCGGGAGTCGCCGACCAGGTTCGGGATCGGCTCCCCGGCCTGGACCAGCGCCCGGTACCACAAGAAGTTCGAGGCGAAGCTCGGCGGGCGGAGCATCGTCCACACGAGCCCGCCGGCCTCGATCGCCTCCTCCGCGGAACGGTGCCACGCGCCAACGGTCGCCCCGTCGAATCGCTCGCCGCTGCCGATCGCGGACAGCTTGACGACCTTACGGACGCCCGCCGCCCGCGCGGCCGTGACCAGGGCGATGTCGTGGTCCGCGGTCGGCACGGGGGGTACGGTGACGAGGAAGACCGTGTCGACGTCGGCCAACGCGCGCGCCAGCGACGCCGGGTCGTCGAAGTCGGCCCGCACCCCTCCGGGCCGTGCGCGGCGGGACATCGCCCGAAACGGCACGCCCTGTTCGGTGAGCAGACGCACGACGTGACTACCGATGGTGCCGGTGGCACCGGTAACAAGGATCATGTCCCGACGCTCGCATCGCTCTCACCCCGCGTGATAGGAAGTTTCGGCACTATCGTGGGCCGCGTGAGCTCTCTCAACATGCCGCCTGCCCTTGTGCGTTGGGTGGCCGGGATCGATGTCGCCACGGCGGCCGGACCGGCAGCGGTCGACGTGCCCGATCACGCCACCACGCTTGTCCTGCGCAGCGACAAGCGTGAGCTGATCGTCATGGGCCCCCGTACCCGGGCCGCCTATCACGTCGGCGCGCCCAGCCACTCGTGCGTGCGGGTTCGCATGCGGCCGGGTCGCGCCCAAGCCCTGCTCGGCCGTCCGCTGCGTGATCTCGCCGACCGCGCCCTGCCGCTCCGCGAACTACCGGGCCTGGACGTCGACCGGCTCGCCGCCGATCCGATCGCCGCTCTCGAAGAAGCACTGGCCGATCGGCCGGAACCTCCGGAGCGGCTCGAAGAGGCGGCACGCCTACTGGCCGGCACCACTGTCGCCACGACCGCGGCCCGGTTGCGCATCAGTGAGCGCCGCCTGCACACCCTGTTCACCGCCGGCACCGGCCTGTCCCCCAAGCACTTCGCACGCATCGACCGCGTTCGCACCGTGCTCGCGGCCGATGCCGGCCGGTGGTCGGACATCGCCGCGACGGCGGGTTACTACGACCAGTCCCATATGACGGCCGAGTTCCGCCACTTCATGGGAGTCCCGCCGGCCGCGTTCACCGCGGGGCGGCGTCCCGCCGCGACTCCCTGCAGTGCCTGAGTTCCAAGACCGGCAAAGGAGTCTCCCGGTGATCACCGGGAGACTCCATGATCGCCAGCCCCGTGCCTCTTCTGCTTCCGAGGTGCCCCATCGAGCCTATCCGCGCGAGTTCTCAGCCGTGTTCGACAGGCGGTCCAGCCACTCCGTCATCAGCGCGCCCTCGGCGGCCGTGAGCTCCGCACCGGGCTCCTCCGCCAGGAGCGTGTTCAACCGCGCCGCCGCGGCGGGCACCCGCACCGCCTCGGTCTCGGCCGCAGCGCCCGCCGTGTCCGGTCCGTCGGCGAAGACGTCGGGCGTGAAGATCGCGGCGTGGACCGCGTCCCGCACACGCCGCGACATCGTCGGGTCGGTGAACGTCGCCGGGCGCGCGACCAGCATCAGCGCCACGCCCACATTGGCCGACATGACCATCTGGGCGGCCAGTTCGGGAGCGATGCGCAGTTTGCCCTGCGCCGCGGCCCGCTTCAGGTCGCGGGTGAGGATCGCGTGGGACGCGAGCGCGGCGGCCGGCGGCCGGCGCATCGCGGGTGAGTTCATCAACCGGTACAGGTTGGGGTTCCGCTGGGCGAACTCGACGTGGGTGTCCCAGCCGTCGCGCAGGTCTTCGACCGGATCGGCACCGGGCGCGTGCTCCCGCTTGGTCGCCAGGTACTGGTCGAATCCGTGGTCGACGACCGCCGACAGCAGGCCCTCCTTGTCCCCGAAGTGCCGGTACAGCGCGGGTGCACCGACCTGCGCCGCCTCACAGACGGCCCGGGTGGACACATCCCCGTCCGGGGACCGGGCGACGAGGTCGGCCGCCACTTCGAGAATGCGCGCTCGTGTACTCATCCGACGGACGCTACCAAGTGGGGTAGCGGCGCTACGCACGAGAGGCACCGGTGTGCGGGGCCAGCAGGTCGGCGAGGCCGATGCGGGTGAGGAAGTCGCTCCGGACGCGGTCGGCCACGACGCTCACCTCCTCCGAGCCGTCGTTCGCGGGGTCCACATGGACGCGGAACGGACGGGAACCGTGCGGCGCGTCCACGATCCCGACGATCGCCTCGGCGACCTGCGCGACGTCGGCGTCCTCCGGAGCGAGGGCGGCCAGCCGCCCCGAGACCTGATCCATCAGTCCCGCGTAGCGCGTCTCGTAGGCGGCCACGACATCCTGATCGGCGGGGTGCCCGCCGGTCGCGAAGTGGTTGGTGCCGGAGGTGAAGGCACCGGGCACCACGATGGACGTCTCGATGCCGAACCGGGCCAGCTCTGCCGCGTAGGAGACAGCGAGCGCGTCCATCGCTGCCTTGGCGGCGAAGTACGGGGCCAGGTAGGGCGGGGTGCCGCCGCGGGTGGAGGTGGATCCGACCCAGACGACGAGCCCGTGCTCGCCGGGCCCGCAGGTGCGGGAGGGCGGCCCGGTTGACGCGCTGTGTGCCGAGCACGTTCGTGTCGTGGACGGCGGTCAGTTCCTCGGGAGTGAAGGCCTCGGTGGGGCCGGTGACCAGGTGGCCGGCGTTGTGCACCAGCACATCGAGCGATCCGGCGTCGGCGAGGACGGTGGCGATGGCCGCGTCGGCCGACTCCTGGGAGAGGACGTCGAGTTCGACGGTGCGCAGATCCACGGCGTGTTCTGCGGCGTACGCCTTCGCCTCGGCGACACGGCCGGCGTTGCGGCCCTCGGTGTTGCGCATGGCGGCGTAGACGGTGTGGCCGGCGCGCGCGAGCGCCCGGGCGGCGAGGGCACCGAAACCGGATCCGGCACCGGTGATGACGACGGTCTTGCCCATGACTGAGCTCCTTGGGTGGGCGGGAGGACGGCAGGAGGAAACGGCGCGGGTCAGACGATGCCGCCGTTGGCGCGCAGCACCTGGGCATTGACCCAGCGGGCGGGCCCGGCGAGGAACGAGACGACTTCCGCGATGTCCCCGGGGGTGCCGAGGCGCTCCAGCGGCGGCTGCGCCGCCATCCGCGCGATCGTCTCCTCGTCCTTGCCGTCCAGGAACAGGTCGGTGGCGGTGGGCCCGGGGGCGACGGCGTTGACGGTGACGTCCCGTCCGCGCATCTCTCGGGCGAGGATCCTGGTCATGGCCTCGACTGCGCCCTTGCTGGCGGCGTACGCGCTGTAGCCGGGCAGGTTCAGGCCCACCACGGAGGTGGAGAAGTTGATGATCGCTCCGCCGCCGCGCACCCGGCGCGCGGCCTGCTGGTTGACGACGAACGTGCCCCGGATGTTCGTGCGGTGCATCCGGTCCACGGCGTCCAGGTCGGCGTCGGCCAGCGGCGAGAGGGTCATGACACCTGCGGCGTGGACGACGACGTCGACTCCCCCGAAGGCGTCCTGCGCGGCGTCGAAGAGGGCGGCGACCGCCGTCTCGTCGGCCACGTCGGCCCGGAGGGCCATGGCCTGGCCGCCGGCTGCGGTGATGGCGGCCACGGCGGCCTCGGCCTCCGCCTGGTTGCCCGCGTAGTTCACGACGACGGCCAGTCCGTCGGCGGCCAGTCGCTCGGCGCTCTCGCGGCCGATGCCACGGGACCCGCCGGTGACGATCGCGACGCGGGTGGTGGGCTGCTCTGTCATGACGATGCTCCCTGGCGTGCGTAGCGGTGTTTCTCGCTTCGTGTTAGCAACGCTAACACGATCCGGCTAGCACCGCTACCCCCGCCGCGTAGCGTCGCTACGCGGCGGGGGTACACAGAGGGATGGGGCAGGAAGGAGCGGCGCTACGGGTGCCCGGTACCGCTCGTCGCCAGCAGATCACCGGTGTCGGTCAGCTCCAGAAGCCGCCAGACGCACCAGCTCGCCTCGACCACGACCACGACCCGGCCGGCGGCGAGACCCCTGTCCCGCAGCTCCATCAGGACGCGCAGCGCCGAACAGTCGCAGAACGAGACGCGCGTGAGGTCGAGTTCGAGGCCGTCGCCGGATTCGAGGGCCTCGAGGAGGGTCCGACGGAACTCCTCGGCCACGTCCAGGTCGATCTCGCCGACCACCAGCACGCGGGAGCGGCCGTGCTCGCCGCTCGTCACCGTGAGCGCGAGACGGGGGTCGCGCGCCCGCCCGGAGCCGTTGCACCGGCGCGCCGGGTCCGGCCCCTGATCGCCGCCGACTGGGGAAGCCATCGGTCAACTCCCTCGAACGGAATACATCCTCGCCTCATGCTGAGCCGTCGCGGGACATACGTCAAGAGATACCTGAATCACATTTCATGTACTGCAAACCCTGCATGGTGCGTCGTACGATAACGGCATGGACGAAGACCGGACACCCCGCAGTACATGGACGTTTCTCACCAGCCATGCGCGAGTGCTCTCGGCCGTCTCCCGCGATCCGTGGGCCCGGATTCGCGATCTCGCCGCCACGCTCCAGCTCACCGAGCGGACCGTGCAGGCCGTGATCGCCGACCTCGAGGAAGCCGGCTATCTGACGCACACGCGTGAAGGCCGGCGGAACAAGTACCAGCTGAGGGGCGGCAGTTTCCGGCATCCGGCGGAGGAGGACCGAGACATCGCGCCGTTGCTGAAGATCCTTGCGTCGCCCCCGCTTCCCGCCGAGAAGCACAGCGATGGCGACGGTGACGGGGCGGAGAGGCGCGCCCCGTCACCGCGCGACTCGGAGAGCCGCATGTCCTAGGCGACCGGGTGGCGGGGAGTCCCGTCGTCCCTGCCACGCCGGCGGCCGGTGCTCTTTGCTCAGTGCTCAGTGCTCAGTGCTCAGTGCTCAGTGCTCAGTGCTCAGTCTCATTCAGCGTGCTGCCACGGAAGAACTTCCAGATCACGGGCGTCGCGTCGATCACCGTGGGCGTGGCCGAGTCGTTGTTGGGCGTGGTGCTCGGCCACACGTGCTGCGCACCGTCGACGCGGTAGTGGACGAGACGGGACCCCTTGTCGCAGCCGGTCCACCGCTGGACCTCCACCTGCGGCTGTGGACGGCTGGTCCGCGCCTGCGGGCGGCAACCGTCGCGCTCGGCCCAGTCCGCGAGCCAGCGGGGCAGCGAGGGCAGCCCCTTGGCGGCGTTCCCCTCGTACGGAATGGTCGGGTCGGCCGTGCCGTGGAACGCAAGGGTCGAGGCCGGACGGGACGGCTCGCACGGCCCGCTCTGCGGGTAGTAGGCGCCTGCGACAGGGGCGAACGCGGCGATCCGCCCGGGCAAACGGCAGGCGAGCACTCCGACGAAGCCGCCGCCGTTGGACTTCCCGGCGGCGTAGATGCGCCGGTTGTCGACACAGAACTCCCGCTGCAGACGGTCGAGTACGTCACCGGTGAAACGCACGTCGTCGGCGTCGGCGGAGTACGGCGCCCCCTGCCAGGCCGACTCGCCGTCCGTGCCGATCAGGCCCTGCGGATACACCGCGATCGTGTCGAGGGCGGAGAAGCCCGACAGCTCCTCCTGCCACTGGGACGTGCGCTTGTGACCGTGGAAGGAGAGGACCACCGGGTAGGCCCGGCGAGGGTTGTAGCTCTCGGGCAGATGGACGGTGTACGTCCGTGTCAGGTCCCCGGACCGTATCTCCTGCACCGTGGTGACCCCGGGGGTCACGGCCGGTGCCGTACGGCAACCGGTCGTCCGTACCGGCTCGTTCGTCTCCCGCTGCGCGTCGTTCTGCGCCGCACGCGCGTCGGGGACGGTCAGCGCCCCCAGCGCGACGAGTGTCATGGCTGCCGCGGCGGCTCCGGCACACCTCAGATGTCTGCTGATCGCGAGCATGTCTCATGTCCTCCGCATCGGTCCGCCCGAGGCGGACGTGGCACATCGGATCAATGTGGTGGCTGAGACTTTCGACGACCGACGGCGGGCCGTACAGCTTGAGTTCTTTCTGTTCACACACGCCGCAGGGTGAGGCTTCCGAGTCCGGCTCAGCCGTCGAGGCGGCGGTCGCCCGGATGCTCGCCGTAGAAGCGGGTCTGACGGGCCATGATCGTGCGCATCGGTGTGCCGCGCGGGACGCCGTAGACCGTGCCGGGGAAGTCCAGGTCGCGCTGGATCTCCCACAGTTCGTCGTGCCGGTCGGGCGAGAAGAGCTCCGCCGGATCGCCGGCCGCGATCCAGCCGATGGGGAGGACCGTCCGAGGCTCCAGCCGGGAGTTCACGTGCAGCACGCTGTTGATGCGCAGTTCGCAACCCGTACCGGCGACGGACCCGGGGAAGGCCGCGGCGCCCGTCGCCACGAACACCTCGTCCTCGATGAGGGCGCCGTTGATGTGCGCGTGCGGGCCGACGAGAACGGCGTCGCCCAGCACCGCCGGATGCGCGGACCGGCCGCGGATCAGCGCGTTCTCCATCACCACCACATCCGCGCCCGTGCGCACCTCGCCGTCCTCTGCGGTGAGGACGGCGCCGTGCAGGACGCGGGCCCGTTCGCCCAGAACGACCGCACCGCACAGGACCGCCGAAGGGGCGACGTACGCGGATTCGGGGACGACCGGCTTCTTGCCTCGGTGCTCGTACAGCATGTGCCGAGCGTAGAGCCTGGCCTTCAGGACCTGGCGCGTCCGGCGCGCGCGGTCACGTCGCAGTCGCCCCCAGGAAGTGGAAGCCGGGCCGGGGGTGCATGAGGAAGTCGTGATGGGAGATGTTCCAGGCGTACGCCCCGGCCATCGCGAACACCACCCGGTCCCCCGCCCGGAGGCCGGCCGCGGGGACCCGGCGGGCCAGAATATCCTTCGGCGTGCACAACTGGCCGACCATGGTGACCTGTTCACCGCCGCCCACCGCGCGCGGCCAGGCGTGGGGCCACTTGTCGACGGGCAGTACGGCACACGGCTGGTCGTGGCCCTTGGTCGCCGGCGTCCGGAGGTGATGCGTACCGCCGCGGACGACGGCGAACTCCTCGCCGTGACTGTTCTTCACGTCCAGCACATCCGTGACGTACCAGCCGCAGTACGCGGTGAGCGCGCGGCCCGGTTCGATGCGCAGCAGCAGCTCCGGGTGGGCGTCGGCGAGCGCGGCGAGGCCTTCGCCGAAGGACACCCAGTCGAATCGCCGCTCCGGGTGGGCGTAGTCGACCGCCATGCCGCCGCCCACGTTGACCTCGCGCAGCCCCATGCCGTGGTCCGCGGCCAGTTTCGACGCCCATGTCACGACGGACTCGGCGACGGCGAGCAGGTCCGGCGCCGCCGGGCCGCTGGCCAGATGGGCGTGGACACCGCGCAGTTCCAGCTGTGGGCAGGTGCCGTCGGTCAGCAGCCGGACGATGTCGTCTGCCTCGCCCGGGTCGATCCCGAACGGCGCAGGCCGCCCGCCCATCGCCAGCGCGCTCGTCTCCAGAAACCCGGCGGGCACGGGCAGGTTGAAGCGCGGGAGGACGGCGATACGGGCCCCGGGCGCCGAACGGGCCGCGAGGTGCGCCAGCATGCGCAGCTCGTGGGCGCTCTCCACATGGAAGCGCTCCACGCCCAGCCGCAGGGCCGACTCGATCTCCTCGGGCGTCTTGCCCGGACCGCCGAAGGCGAGCGGGCGACCCGGAACTGCCCCTCTGACATGGGCTAGCTCCCCGCCCGACGCGACCTCGTAGCCGTCGACGCAGGGCGCGAGGGCAGCCAGGATCTCCGCTTCCGGATTGGCCTTGGCCGCGTAGTACAGCTCGACGGTCCGGGGCAGCACCGACCGCACGAACGCGGCATGCTCGCGCAGGGCGTCGAGATCGTAGACGTACGCGGGCAGCCGGTCGGCGGGGAGCGAGAGGGCGAGTTCGCGCACCGCGGCGGTCGGTGGGGTCATCGGGGGCTCCAGTCGGCGTCGGCGCGGATCGCTTCGGTCAGTACGTCCTCGGCCAGTGGTGAGGGCAGGCGCACATATCCCGCGCGCCGGTCGGCCGCGCGTTCCCAGCGGGCGAGCAGATTGGCCTTGGCGGGCAGTGGTACTCCGGCCAGCAGGGCGCTCAGACGGGGCGGGCAGCCGCATTCGTCGGCATACGTGCGGATCGTGCGGCGCACCTGCGACCAGAGGGCTGCCTCGGTCTGCGGGTGCAGATCGGCGAGCGCGGCGAGCATCTCGGCGATGTGGTTGACGACCAGGCAGTACACGACACGGTCCCAGCCGCGGCCGGCGTCGTAGGTGAGCGGGCCGGCCACGTCGGCGGGCAGGGCGGCGAGTGTATGGGCGTGGTGCTCGGCGAGGAGCTTGGTGCCCTCCAGGTCGCGGAAGAGGATCTGGGCGGGACTGCCGTCCGGGTCGACGCCGACGACGACGTTCTGCAGATGGGGTTCGAGGACCAGACCGTGGTCGAAGTAGGCGGCGAGCACCGGGGGGACCAGGAGGGCGAGGTAGTCGCGCCACCAGGCGAGGGCCGCTGCCGGGTCCGTGGCGGCGGAGAGCCGCGACACGTGTCCGGGACCGCTGGGGTACTCGTCGGCGACGGCCGCGGCGAGAAGCGGGGTGACGCCCGGCCGCAGGTGCCGTGCGAGTCCTTCGCGGACGATCACACCGAAGCCTTCCAGCATCGCGCGGTCGGGACGCCCGTCCGGTCCGGGGAGCGCGACGCTGCGGTAGGCGGGCTCGCGGAGCATCCGGGTGCCGGGAAAGCGGGCCGCCAGGTCGCCGAACGCCGGGGCGAGCAGCCGGGTGAGAGCCACCGCGCCGGACAGCTCGTAGTGGGCGTTCTTCCGTACACAGTTGGTGATGCGGACGTTCAGGCTGAACTTCAGGAATGTCTCCCCGTCGTACAGGGTCCGTACCGACGCCGTCGGGGTGAAGTGCCGGCGTCCGGTGCCCAGTTCGAGGACGTCGCCGCGATCGAGGGCCGACCGCAGCACCGGGTGTCCTCGGAGGTACTCGTACTGCCAGGGGTGGGCGGGCAGCAGCCGGTAACCCTCGGGTGCGTCCCCCAGCCGGTCCAGCGGGTCGGCGGCGCCGGGTTCGGCGCACTCCTGGGCGATCCGGTGCTCCCGGACGGCCAGCAGCCGCAGCGGGAACGAGGCCCCGGCCTCCGGTGCGTAGGCCGACCAGGACGCGGGATCGCCGCTGCGCGCCTTGGGGGTGGGGTGGAATCGATGGCCCAGGACGAGTGACTGCTCGGAGGCGAGGTAGGTGGCGAGCGCGTCGCCGTCCGCGGGGCGCCTGCGCCGGCCGCTCGCCGAGAGCGCTGCGTCGACGCCCCGGTGGCCGGCGGCGATCTGCTCCAGGAACTCGTCGTTGTGCGCGCCGGTGCGCAGCGACAGCTCCGCCTGCACGAACTCGGCGAGCAGCAGCCAGTCCAGGCGGGCCCAGCCGCTGTCGGTCTGCCGGGTGACCGGCCCGGTGAAGCGGTGGGCGCCGATGAGCGACGTACGGCGGATGGCCACGCGCAGCAGCACACCGCGGCGTGGCAGCCGCAGCAGCAGATGACCGTCGATGACGGCGGTCTGGTGCTCGGGTCCGGACACTTCCCGTACCAGGCAGTTGAGGAGGGTGTGGGCGACGGCCTCGTCGGCGGTCGGGGGCCCGTTCGGCGGCTGCGGCGACGGTGCCGAGCGGTCCGGGGTGATGCTGGTCATCGCAGTTCACGCTCCCGGCAGCAGGTAGTTGGGGCCCTCGCTGTAGTGCTTGTTGATGTCCGACGCCCCCGATCTCTTCTTGGTCAGCAGTGTCCCTGCGGTCACCATTGCCTTGACGGGCAGGTGCGGCGCGTCAAGGACATGCGCGCGCAGTGCGGCGCCCGGTTCGCCCCTCCCCGTGCCGAGTCGCTCGACGGCTTCGCCCAGCCGGTCGCGTACGAGCGTCAGCAGCAGGCCGAGCGGGGCGCGGCCGTGCCGGGCGAGCCCGAAGGCGTAGGCCCCGGCGCACAGATGAACGGTGATGGTGGTGAACAGGTCGAGGACCGGGCCGTCACCGTCGGTGAAGATCCGTCGGTCGTCGAACTCCCGTGGATCCGGGGCGTCCTCGCCGAGGGCTGCCCTCATCCGGACGGTGTTGATGCGGGGACCGTCGTTGTCCTTGAACAGCAGGCGCAGGCGGGTGCGGCCGTCGGGCCGGTCCAGGAGGAGAGAGATGTTCTGCTGGTGGGACTCCAGGGCGATGCCGTAGCCGAAAAGGGTGGTCTGCCAGTCGAACAGCAGGGTGAGGGTGGCGTCGAGGAGGGCGAGCGGGTCGCCGTCGTAGTGGCGGTCGGCGAGGCGGTCGATGACGAGCCCGCCGCCGGGGGCCGGACTCAGCAGCGCCGCCATCGGTACGACCGAGGTGTCGTCCAGGCCGGGCGGGTGACGGCGGACGAGGACGCCGAGCAGTTCGTGTCCCGCGTGGGCGAAGGATGTCTCGTCCGCGTGCAGGACCGTGTCCCGGAAGCGGGGTTCCCGGGCGGTGACGGTCTGCAGCAGCCGCTGGGTGGCCGCGCCGTCGCTGAGCGTGCCGGGCTTGACGGTACGGCGGTTGAGCAGGCCCAGCGTGGAGGTGCACAGGGGCAGCTTGAGGTGGATGCCGGGATGCCCGGGCAGCGCCACGGTCCTCATCGACAGGGTGGGCACGGCCTGTGCGTACGGCCGGTCGGCGAGGAACGCGCTGGTGTGGAGGCCCGTGTCGCGCAGGGCGTCCCGCAGGGGTTCGCCCGCGGTCAGCGGGTGGACGGGCAGAACGCGGTGGCTGTGGTCGAGCGAGGCCGGCAGTCCCAGGGCGGACGGCGCGGGCCACAGATCCGTCGTCGGGGACTGCTCCGTCACCGCGTCGTGGGGCAGGGCCAGCCAGCGCAGCGGGAAGCTCGGGTGGAACTCTGGTGCGTACGCCCGCAGTTCGCTGTCCGAGAGGCCGATGCGGGCGAGTCCCGTCGGATACACGGGGTGGTCGAGACGCGCGGCCAGCGTGTCGAGGGCGAGCCCGCCGTCGAGCCCCGTCCAGTCCGCCGGATCAGGCCCGTACCGGGCGGTGAGTCGTGCGGTGACCTCGGCGCGGGTCGCCGCGTGCAGGCGCAGCGCTCTTCGGGCCTGCCGGCACTCGGCGGCGAAGGCGGCGAAACCGGCGCGGTCCAGGGGGTCGGCAAGGTCACCGAGGGCCGCCAGGACAGTGTCCGCGTCGGTCAGCTCCGCCCCGTCGGACTCCTGCCGCAGCAGGGGCAGTCGGACCTCGGTCCCGCTCTGGAAACCGGGTCTCGCCGACCGGACCGGCGACAGCAGGGCGTCACCGCCCGAGGGGAGCCGCAGCCAGCTTCCGTCGGCTCGTTCCAGCGGGGTGCTGCGGGTGCGCAGTCCGACCACGTCTTCGCGCAGCAGCGTGTCGAGCACGCTCCTGAGCAGTTCGGCCTCGGCCGTGGTGGTGTCGACGCTCGCTCCCCCCGGGCTCGTCACCGTCACGGTGTGATCTCCCAGCTCTGCCGGGCGAGGAACTCGGCGACGGCCCGGTCCACGGACTCCTGGTTCGTGCCGATGGCCCTGACGATACCGAGGAAGTCACGATTGGTGTGGTGCAGTTCGAGCCGCTCCCCCACGTCACGGACGGGCCGGTAGGTCAGCCTGATGCCCTCGGCGGTGAGGTCGGCCGGGCCGGGGGCGGCCGTCAGGGTGCCCGCGCGGGCGGCGCACGGGTAGGCGAGTCGTGCCGCGCCGTCGGCCCGGGCCCCGAGGTCCGCCGGCAGCGGCTCGCCGAGGTGGGTGCGCAGGATGTGCTCGAAGAGCGGGATCCCGAGCAGTTCGGCGAGCAGCAGATCGCACTGGTCGCCGATGGCACGGTAGTTGACCTCGATGAGGCGTACGCGCCCCTGTTCCATGACGAACTCGGTGTGGCAGGCGCCGAACCCGACACCGAGTGCGTCCAGTTGGGCCAGGACCTGGGCGGTGACGGGCCCGGGGTGGAGGGGGACGAAGGACATCCGCTCCTCGACGAAGTACGGGAGGGGGGACAGCTCGGTGCGGAAGCCGCCGAGCACATGGAGCCGTTCGCCGTCGCCGAGGGTTTCCAGGGTGCACAGCTCCCCGCGCAGATACTCCTCGACGACCAGGGCGGCGTCCGGCCGGCGGCGCCGTATCTCCGCGCACCGCGGCACCAGGTCCGCGGCGTCCTCGACACAGATCACGTCCTCGCTGGCCACGCCCTCGCGCGGCTTGACCACGCAGGGGAACGGCAGGTCGAGCGAGGACAGCACAGCAGGATCCTGTCCCGCGGCGAGCTCCACCGAACGGACGGTGCCGGCTCCGGCGGCGGCGAGGTGCCGGCGCATCTGTGCCTTGTCCTTGGTCCGCAGCGCGACCTGCCAGTTCTTCGCCGGGAGGCCGAAGTAGCCTGCGGCGAGCGCGGTCTGGGTCTGCAGGTGATCACTGTTGCTGAAGATCGCGTCCGGCGCGCGGTGCGCGGAGATGCGGCTGATGACCGCGTGGAAATCGCGGACGTCGCATTCCAGGATCTCGAGGTCCGGGTGGCGGGTGCGGTGCGCCTCCGGCTGATCCGTCAGCAGGGTGACGTTCAGGCCGAGCCTGCGGGCGGCGGGGAGGAAGCCCTCGGAGACCGAGTCGGTCGGATTGAGGGCGAGCATGTGCATCTGGATCACCAGCGGGAGCTTAGGTTAGGCATCCCTAATAGTGCCAATTCGCCGTGTCGCGACCCCGATTGACCGACCCTCAAGCGATCGTGGATAAGGTTAGCCTTACCTGAACCCCTGACGTCCCCTCAACCTCTGACGTCACTTCTGTCCCAGACGCCCCCTCCATAGCTGAGGAGTACCCGTTGATCCTGGCCCCGGCATGGGCACCCTCCGGAGCTGCCCCGAGCTGCTCCCGTCTTCTCGCATCGACGTACCGGCGGCTCACGGCCCTGTGTCCAGCGCTGCACGTCGACGTCGCGGAACCCTGCTCGCCTGCCGGGCAGGACTGGATCGACGGCGCCGAACTGGCGTACCGACCGGAACTCCTCGATGCCTTCCTCGACGCGGAGGCCTCGGGCATCCGGGACCGGTACGCCCGCACACCCCGGCCCGATGTCGTCGCCTCCCGTGCGCTGCACGGCTATCTGTGGTCCGTCAGCCTGCTGATGAGCGGCCCCTGGTACCTGGAACGGCGGGTGCCGGGCATCCGTCCCGGCGATGTCCGGATCAGCCGGACGGCGGATGCGTACGCGGTCGTCCCGGGCGGCTTCGCCTGCCTGCCGGACGATCCGGCTGCGGGGCTTCCCGGCGTACGCGTCCTGCCGGACGAGGACGCGCTGCGCGACGAACTGCGGCAGGCGGTCGCCGCTCATGTGCGCCCGCTGCTCGCGGCGATCGGTCCACGGCTGCGGCGCGGCCCGCGAACCCTGTGGGGCATGGTCGGCGACGACCTGGTGTCCGGCATCTGGCACCTGGGGCGGTCGACCGGCGACGAGGAACGCGGCATCCGCGAGGCGAGCGAGCTGTTGCCGGGGCCCGTCGGGCCGTTTCTCGGCGGCGCCGAGTTCCGCCGGCTGACGGGCAGCGACGGACGGTCGCACGCGACGCGCACGCGGCTGGGCTGCTGCCTCTACTACTCGATCCGTCCGGCGGAAGCCTGCGGAACCTGTCCCCGCATGTGCGACACGGAGCGTCTGCGCCGGATCGAGGGGGACGCACCGGCACAGGACCCAGGTGCCTGATCGGTCCGGCACCCGGGCCCGTCGCGTTCAGGCGGCTCTGCTCGTGGGGCCCGTCGACCGGTAGGAGGCGAGTGCCCAGATCACGAACACATCGATCGCGATCATGATCACTGCCCAGACCGGCGCGTACGGCAGGAACATGAACTGGAAGACGAGGCTGACCGCGGCGAAGAAGATGCCCAGGTAGCGGGCCCAGGTAGCGGCGACCAGCACGCCCCAACCGGTGAACACCAGGGCCACGCCGAGGATCAGATGGATCCAGCCCCAGCCGGTGAGGCTGATCCGGTACACGTAGTCACCGACATCGCCGTAGACCTCGTCCTCGACGATGGCGGCGATGCCCTGGAGGACCGCGAGTACGCCGTTGCACAGCAACAGCACACCCGCGAAGGCCACTCCGCCGGTCACCCAGCCGCTGGGCCCGTCGCCCGCGGGCGGCCTGGTGCCGGTCGGATGAGTCTGCTGCATGGGGCCAACCCTTCTTCGTCCCGCACGCCGGTAGCGGACGGGGCTTCGAGCGTCGGCCGGGGACTGGCGCGCCGCCATTCGGCCGCGCCCGTTCGGGTGTCCCTGCCTCCCTTTCCGTGAACCGGCGGCGCGTGCGGCGGCCCCCGTCGGCGGGCCCGGATATGCATCGTGCGGCCAGCACGAACCGTTCGGCCCGTCCGGAGGAGCCGTATGACCACGCCACCGGCAGAGGCCCCGCCCACCCCCACGCTGCGCGAGACGCTGACGAGCCGGGGGTATCTGAAGCTGCTGCTGCTCTCGGTCGTGGCGGGCGTGCCCATCGCGTTCGCCGGCTTCTGTCTGGTGAGCCTCCAGCACGAGCTGCAGCACTATGTCTGGGAGTCTCTGCCGGAGGCCGCGGGCTACGACCGGCCTCCCTGGTGGTGGCCCCTTCCGGCCCTGCTGCTGGCGGGCCTGTTGCTCGCCCCCGTCATCACACGGGTCCCGGGGACCGGCGGGCATGTGCCGGTGAACGGTATGGGCGGCCCCATGCTGGGCCCCAAGGAGGTGCCGGGCGTCGTCTTCGCGGCTGCTGCGACACTGCCACTGGGTGTGGTGCTGGGGCCGGAGGCGCCTCTCATGGCGCTCGGCAGCGGGCTCGCGCTCCTCGCCCTGCGGCGGGCCAAGCGGGCCGAGGAGCCCAAGGCCGCACTGCTGCTGGGCACGGCGGGTTCCACCACCGCCATCTCCACGATCCTGGGCGGTCCCGTGGTGGCAGCCGTGCTGGTGCTGGAAGCCGCCGCAAGCGCCGGACCGCAGCTCGTGGTGCTGCTGCTGCCCTGCCTGCTGGCCAGCGGCACGGGAGCACTGGTCTTCACCGGAATCGGCCAGTGGACCGGCCTGTCGATCGGAGCCCTGACCCTGCCCGAGGTCCCTCCCGATGTGACCCCGGACGCCTGGGACTTCCTGTGGGGCATCCCTTTGGCGGTGGTGATCGCCGCGGCCGTCTCGACCGCACACCGGCTCGGCTACCTCACCGCGGCCTGGACGACCCGGCACACGGGACTGCGCACGGTGCTGTGCGCGGTGGCCGTCGGCGTCAGCATCGCCGCGTACGCGCTGACCACGGGACGTTCCCCGGCAGAGGCGGCGCTGTCCGGGCAGGCCACGCTCGCCACCCTCGCCGAGCATCCCGAGTCCTTCTCCGTCGGCGCGCTGCTGCTGCTCGTTCTGTTCAAGGGCGTGGCCTGGGGCATCAGTCTGGGCAGTCTGCGCGGGGGCCCGATCTTCCCCTGCGTGCTCATCGGCGCGGCTGCCGGTATGGCCTGTGCGGGCCTGCCCGGGCTCGGCCCGACGCCGGCGCTCGCGCTCGGCGTGGCGACGGCCACCTCCGTGGTCACCCGGCTCCCGGTGACCAGCGCGGTGCTGACCGTCCTGCTCCTCGGGCAGGACGCCCACAATCAGATGCCCCTGCTGGTGATGTGCTCGGTGCTCGGCTTCATCATCGGCGAAGTCCTCGGCCGGCGACCGGCGGTGGCCACCTGAGCCGCCTTCCGTGCACCGGGTGTGATGCGAACGCTTGGGGTGTGCGCCTTGTCCCGCGTCGGGGTCACCAGGACGATGAAGTGCCATGGCGATCGTTGCGCTCGTGGGGACGCTGGACACCAAGGGCACGGAGTACGGGCTGCTCCGTGAGCATCTGCACCGGCGGGGAATCGAGACGGTCCTCATCGACACCGGAGCCTCCGGGCAGCCGCGCGTGCCCGCCGACATCCCCGGCGCCGACGTGGCGCGCGCCGCCGGATTCGAACTCGCCGACGTCCGTACGCAGGAACGGGGCGCGGCGGTGACCGTGATGGCCCGTGGTGCGACGAAGGTCGTCCTGCGCCTGTACGCCGAGGGCCGGCTGCACGGCGTTCTCGCCCTCGGCGGCAGCGGCGGAACCTCCATGGCGACGCAGGTGATGCGCGCACTGCCGCTGGGCGTGCCGAAGGTGATGGTGTCCTCGATGGCGTCGGGCAATGTGGCCCCGTACGTCGGAGCCAGCGACATCACCCTGATGTACAGCGTCGTCGACATCGCGGGCGTCAACCGGATCTCGGCCCCGCTCCTCGCCAACGCGGCGGACGCCGTCGCGGGCATGGCGGAAGGGTTCGCCCGCGAGCCTCGCGCCGTCCGCCCGGAGGACCTGGCGGCGCGGGGCAGGCCGCTGATCGCGGCGTCCATGGCGGGCGTGACCACACCGGGCGTCGACGCGGCGCGCGAGCGGATGACCGAACTCGGCTACGAGGTGCTGGTGTTCCACGCGAGCGGCTCCGGCGGGCGGTCGCTGGAATCGCTGGCCGGACAGGGGCTGTTCGCCGGCGTGCTCGACCTCACGCTGTGCGAGATCGCCGACGAACTGATCGGCGGCATCCTCACCGCGGGCCCCGACCGGCTGGAGGCAGCGGGCCGCGCGGGCGTACCGCAGCTGGTCAGCCCGGGAGCCCTGGACATGGTGAAGTTCGGGCCCCTCGACAGCGTCCCCCGCGAGTTCCGCGACCGCCATGTCCGTGTCCACAATGCGTCGATCACCGTCGTCCGCACCTCGGCGACGGAGTGCGCCGAGCTGGGCCGCCGTATCGCCGCGAAACTGCGGACCGCGACCGGCCCGACGACCGTCCTCGCTCCCCTGCGCGGCCTGTCGACACTCGGCGGCCCGACCGGTCCGTACCACGACCCCCAGGCCGACGCCACGTTGGTCGCGGCGCTGGCGGCGGGCCTGAACGGCAGCGCTGTGCAGGTCCGCACACTCGACACGCACATCAACGACCCGGCGTTCGGCCGGGCGGCCGCCGATCGTCTGCACCGGATGATCCGCGACCGGGCGGGAGCGTCTGCCGCCACGGCGTGAGCGGGCACCGGCGCCCGCCAGGGCCCGGCACACCGCAGGCGGATGCGGACGCATGAAGCCGCACCCCGGGGACATCCGCCTGTCAGGCCGCGCAAGAGGCGGCGCCCACGACGTGAGGAAGCCCGATGGACACGCAACCGGCCCCGTCCCCCGACACCTCCGGGGAGCAGGCGCCCGAGCCCACCGCGGAGGAGAAGGCCGGCTGGGCCGCCGTGCAACAGCGGGCGACCGGGATGACCCATCATGAGGCGAAGGCCGCACTCGATGCCGCACGGCACGACGCCGAGGAGAACGCGACCGAGGAAGAGACGGCCGACGACGGGCGCACGGCCGCGGAGATCGAGGAGTGGGAGCGCATCGTGGAGGCGCTGGCCGACCACGCCGGCGCCTACGACCCCGACACCGACCCGTTCGTCCAGGGAGAGCGCGCCGCTCATCATGACGGGGGACCGATCGCGTAGGAGACCGGGCGGCCAGGAGACTGGACGCGGCTACCTGCACACGGGACAGTCGGGGTCGTCCTGGGCGTTCGGCAGCTGATTGTGCCCGTCGCTCCAGTGGTTGACCCACTCGCAGTTGGGGCAGGCATAGCGGCCGTTGATGCCCCGCACCTCCGTGCCGCACCTGGTGCATTCGGTGCGGGTGATCTCAGGAAGGCTGCCCGTGTTCATGGCAGCACCCTAGCTGCGTACGCGTGGGCCCCGGCCCGGCATCGGGAAGGTGGCAACTCGCAGGCGTGATGACGTTTCCTCAGGGCAGGCGCATGGTTGCCACTGACAACAGCTGGGAGGGATGTCGTCATGTCGAGCGTCGCACCGTCCGCGAACCGGGTCCGTACGGGGTCGGACTCCGCCGCCCCCGGGGCCACCGCCCCCGCGGTCGGCGATCTGCCGTGGATCGAGGACGCAGGGAAGGTCGCGCCCAAGGATGCCCGCGCTCTGTCGAAGCTGTTCTTCGACCGGCTGCAGGTCCTCGAAGAGGGCACGCACGAGTACCAGTACGCCCGCAACACGCTCATCGAGATGAATCTGTCGCTCGTCCAGTTCGCTGCGAACCGGTTCCGCAACCGGGGCAACGGCGAGATGGAGGACGTCATCCAGGTCGGCACGATCGGTCTGATCAAGGCGATCGACCGCTTCGACCTGAGTCGCGAGGTCGAGTTCACCTCCTTCGCGATCCCCTACATCGTCGGCGAGATCAAGCGCTTCTTCCGCGACAGCACCTGGGCCGTGCACGTCCCCCGTCGGCTCCAGGAGCTGCGGGTCGAGCTGGCCAAGGCCAAGGAACAACTCGCCCTGGTCCTGGACCGGGACCCGACCGTGAAGGAACTGGCCGAGCTGCTGGAGCTGAGCGAGCAGGAGGTCAACGAGGGCCTGGTCGCCTCGAACGGGTACACCGCCAGCTCGCTGGACACCCCCGCCACCGAATCGGACGACACACCCGCCCACAGCTCGGGCACCGGCCGTTCGTACGCCGACATGCTCGGCGACCGCGACCACGCCATGGATCTGGTGGAGGACTTCCAGTCCCTCGCCCCGCTGCTGGAGCAGCTGGACGACCGTGCGCGTCGCATCCTGTCCATGCGCTTCGGCCAGGAGATGACGCAGGCGGAGATCGGCGTGGAACTCGGTATCTCCCAGATGCATGTCTCCCGACTGCTGTCGCGGACGCTGGCCGGACTGCGGAACGGTCTGCTGACGGACAAGTGACGCGAACCCTGCGGCCACCGCGGCCCTGTCCGGGCAACTCGGCGGCTCGGAGCGCCACCAACGGCCCCATCGGTCCAGCATTCCGGACCGGTGGGGCCGTTCCGGCTGAAGCCGCCGGCGACGGGAGGCCACGGGTGTGGGTGCGGCGAGTCCTGCCGGCACTCGGGCCGCAGGGTCGCCGCCGGTGATGTCGTCGCCATCGCCGACCAGTTGGGGCTCAACCGCTGCCTGGCGGCCGCTCCGGCTGCGGGTCTTGGCCTGTGCCGTGCTGATCGCGAGCGGCGGCGAGCGCCGCCGCGGACCCCGAGGGCCGGCAGGTGACACCGGCGTGCCGGACGTCGGGACCGGGGGGAGTCCTTCATGAAGGGCCGCGCGTGCGCAGAGCGTCCCGGATCGTGTCGGCCAGCAGATCGGGAGCGTCCCGGTGTGCGGTGTGACCCTGGCCGGCGAGCGTCACGACGCGTACGTCCGGCAAGGTCGCGGCGAGGTCGGCCACCCGCTCCCGCAGGTGCTCCGGGCTGCGGTCGCCCTGGACAAGGGTCGTCGGCAGTGCGAGCGCGCGGTAGCGGCCGATGCCCACGCCGAGCGCGTCGATCGCCTCGTTGTCGGTGATCTGTGCGGCGGCGTACGCGGCAACGGCGTCCCGGACCGCCGCGTCAGCGAGCATGCCCTCCACGATCTCCGCGGGCATCCCGGCGATGTCGCGCAGGTGGATACGCATCGCCTCGACGGGATCGGAGGCGTCGAGCGCGCTGCGGGCCCGGCGGCCGGCTTCTCCCGCCGCGAGCGATCTGGTGGGCATCGGGGGTTCGTAGGCGAGGACAGCGGTGAAGGCCGAGGAGGAGCGGAGAGCACTCTCCAGAGCGACCACGGCGCCGGAGGAGTGCCCGACCAACGCCACCGGTCCGTCGAGGAGCGCGGCGACCGCCAGCACGTCGTCCGTCTCGGTCGCCATGGAGTGGATCGGTGACAGATATGGGCGGGGCGAGGCATAGATCCGCCGATTGACGCGGACGACGCGGAACCGGTCGGCGAGGCGCGCGGCCACCGCGTCCCAGGAGGCGGCAGGGCCGCCGCCCGGGTGCACGACCAGCAGCACCGGGCCGCTGCCCTGCGCGCGCGCCGTGACCGGGAGCCCGTCCGCCGATATTGCGAGAAGCTCGCCCATACGCCCAGCATGCACCCGAACCTCGGCAGGGCAGAGGATGGAAGCAGACCCGGGTCCCGAGGAGGCCGTCGTGCTCATTCCACGCGCCGTGCTGGACGGCATCGCGGAGGGCCGCGTCGACATGGCATTCCGCACGTGGCAGACGCCCCGGGTGCGGGCCGGGACCCATATGCGCACGGCCATCGGCGTGGTGGAGGTGATCTCCGTCGAGCCGGTCGGCCTGGACGCCGTGACCGCACGGGACGCCGAACGCGCCGGATCCCCGTCGCTCGACGCGCTGTTGTCGTTCCTGCGCGGACGCGAGGGCACGCCGTACCGCATCGAGTTGCGGCGGACGGGAGACGATCCGCGCGTGGAACTGCGCCTCGACGACGATCTGGACGACGCGGCGATCGCGGAGCTGCGCCGCCGGCTGGCCCGTCTCGACGCGGCGTCCCGGCACGGACCCTGGACGATGCAGGTACTGACGCTGATCGCGGACTACCCGGGCACCAGTTCCGCCGTGCTCGCGCCCTTCACCGGGCGTGAGCGACTCCCCTTCAAGGCGGACGTGCGGAAGCTGAAGGAGCTCGGCCTGACGGAGAGCCTCGAGGTCGGCTACCGGATCTCCCCTCGCGGACGTGCCGCGCTCACGGCTCTGCACACCGAGGGCCCGGGCACCTCCTCCTGAGGCGGCTCGCGCGCACCTGGGCGACGATGGAAAGACGCAGGAACGGCCCCTGCACACCCCCGTCAGGAGGCCCCATGGTCTACCCGGAAAGCTATGAGCTGGTGTTTCGTGCCTCGGCCGTCGAGGACGACACCGTGATCGTCCGGCGCACCGACCGGGCGGGCGCGAGCGGCTCGCCGGTGTACGAGGACGACACCGGCATCGTGCGCGCCGAGATCAGCGACCGCGGAGAGGTACGCATGCTGGCCAGCGGCGGGCATCAGGCGCCCGGCATGCCCGTGACCGTGCGCTCGCTCAGCTCCTAGCGCGGATCGCGTCACGCGCTCAGCGGCCGTCCTCCGCGCCGCCGGGCCGGCTCGTGACGGTGAACAGCGCACCGTCCGGATCGCGCAGGGTCGCCTCCACTCCGTAGAGCGCGGGCCCCTCCCGCAGGACGGTGCCGCCGTGACGCCGGGCGGCTTCCGTCGTCGCCGCCACGTCCGCCACCGGGAAGTGAATGTGCCACCGGGGCCTGACCAGCGGATCGGGCGTGGTGTCGACAGCGCCCGAGCTCAGCCGGGCGAGGACCTCGCCGTGCTGGTGCAGGACGACCTCGCCCTCCTCGTAGTCGACCTGGCAGCAGTCGGGGCGGTCGCAGGCCCAGTCGAGCACTTCCCCGTAGAAGATCGCGGCATCGAACGCGTCGCGCGTGCGCAGCCGCAGCCACGCGGGCGCGTTCTTGCGCCAGGCCTGCCAGTCGCTGACCAGCTGCCCCTCCCAGATACCGAAGACGGCACCGTCGCGATCGGCGGCGAGGGCTCCGCGGCCCACGGGGAAGCGCAGCGGGCCGACCGCGAGTGTGGCGCTGCGTTCCCGGATCCGTGCCGCCGTCACGTCCACATCGGCGACGGCGAAGTACGGCGTCCAGGCGACCGGGACGTGCAGCGCGGGGGCGAGAGCGCCGATGCCGGCGACGGGCGTGCCTTCGTACAGCGCGAGGCTGAATTCGTCACCGAGCCTGACGCGCCTGAAGTCCCAGCCCAGCACGGCGCCGTAGAACGACTGCGCGGCGGGCAGATCGCGTGCCATCAGGGTGATCCAGCACGGCGCGCCGAAGACCTCGTGGCTCGTCGTGACGCCTGGGGCCGTCTCCGGTGTCGTGTTCTTGTCCATCACGCTCGGTGTCCAGAAGTAGAGGCTGAGTCGATCAGAGGCGGGTCCACTGGCCGCTGAGTACCCGGTTCCGGGCATTCCATCCGGCGGGCCCTTCGTACGGTAGAAGCCTTTGCCGTGCCGACATCAGTGCAACACGGATCGCGCGCAGACGATTACGTCCGGTGATTCATTCCACGGCCTGCGGAATGCGGCGCAGGGCGGGTACCCGGGCTGCATGACCACCTTCGATCACATGGCTTCACTCAGTCGACCTGCCGGCGACGGTCTCACCGAGTTCGCCGCGGGCGAGGGTGCACTGCCCGTCGCCCTGTTCATCCTGATCGCGGCCGCGCTGCTGGTCCTGCTCATCGGCGTGGTCTGGCGGGTGGGTGCCCGCAGAAATCGGTCGCGCCCGCCGAGGCCGGACGAGCAGCCGCGCCGGCCCGACCACCCCACGCATGTCGACACCGTCCGGGAGCCCGACGAGTTCCCGCAGGACGGCGAACGGCTGACGCCGCACCAGATGAAGGGCTACGGCAATGTGGGCTCCAGGCCCGCACCGCCGGACCGCCCCCGCCGGTCCGACGACTCCGGTGGCTCGTTCGGCAGCGGAGGCCTCGGCGGCTGACGCAACCGCGCACGGTGAAGAGCGGGTCGGCGTGACCCGCTCTTCGTCGCTCCCGAGCAGATGCGCGGCAGATTCAGGAGGGGGTGTCCTTGACGCGCCCTGCCCTGGCCGTGAGCCGTCGCGAACCCCAGCGGCAGGCCAGCTGAAGCAGGCAGACGCCCGTCACGACCCACACACCGGCAAAGACCCACAGCAGAACGGAGGTTGAACTGAAGGCGGCCATGACGAACAGCGTCACGGCCACAACGGACAGCAGGGCCGCCACCGTTGCCAGACGGAAGACGCGCAGTCCTTCGAAGGTTCCCGCCACCAGTGACGCGGGGCGCATGGTCCGCAGTCGGCGGTCCAGTGCTTCGTCCGTGCGCAGTTCGCGCTCGATCTCGGCCAGCATCAACCGCTCGGGTTCCGACAGTCCGGCTTCATCCATGACCGGTGCCTCCCTACGCTCGCAGACGGCGGTTCCTCAGCGGTCGAGTGCCTACCGTTCACCGGTCGGCACCTCCCCCTTCAGTGTGCGCGACATCCGGCGGATTCGTCGGGCGAGCGCCGGATTTCGCTTTTCCTGTGGATACCCGGTGCGCGTTTCTTCAGTCGGTTCCCGAGGGATCCGCGAGAGAGCATCACCCTGTGACATCTGCGTGACGGGTAGCTCACAGAGGGTGTCACCCCGTCCCGCAGTGGACCGTGGCATCGGCCCAGTCCGCGTGATCGTGGGCGTTCCCGTCGGAGCCGTCGCCCACCCTCAGCCGGAGCTTCTGGGCCCCGGCGACCTTCGCCTCGACGGCGACGGCCTTGTCGTCGCCGGTGAGCCGTCGGCTCTCATGGACGCGCTCGCCGTCGGCGTACACCTCGAAGACGACACTGCCGTCCGCGCCCGTCTCGTCGTCCACGCCGATCTGCGCGGTGAAGGTCGAGCAGTTGCCGCCCAGGAAGACCTCCACGCTCGAGTCGGCGTGCACACCGAGACCATGCTCGTAGGTCGTTCCGCCGATGGTGAGAGCCTTGCCGTCGCCGGGAGCGGACTCGCCGTTGGCGGTGTCCCGTTCGACCGGGCCCCAGGCGTTGTCAGCGGTGATGAAGTCCATCGCCGACACGCGGACATCGCCGCGCGGCGGGGGCGGCGTCCCGTCGATGTCGACTGCCGCCGTCCCGGTGACCCGCGCCCCGCCCGTGGACGACGCGGAGATCCTGGCGGCGGCCGGACGAGTGCCGTCCGGGGTCTGCTGCCCGCGGGTGACGACGGCGGTGACGGTCGCCGACCGGCCGGGGGCGAGGTCGCCGATGGCGTCGGTGCCCGGGTCGGCCGTCCAGCCGGTGGGCAGCTCGAAAGCGGTCGTGACGTTCTTCAGAGCCGTGTCGCAGCGGTTGGTGACCGTCAGCTTCGCCGGTGTGGAATCACCCGCCGACAGGGTGCTGTCGTCGGCGGTCAATCGCGCGTCCGGAGTGCAGACCACCGGCCCTCGCGGAGTCCCGGCGCCCGCCTCGGCCCCGGTCAGGGGACGCAGCCGCAGGGTGTACGCGTACTCCTGGTCGGGCTGCACCTGATACTCCGGCAGCACCGTGTGGAAGGTCTCGCTCACCCCGCTCACAGCGTGGTCGAGGTGGATTGTGTTGCCCCGCGGGTCCTTCTTCAGCGCGAACGGATAGGCCGCCCGGTCGATACCGGTGTACGGAGTCACCCCGGCCGAGAAGTGCTCCGTCCCCGAGATCAGCAGGCCGGCGGTGCCGTCCGACAGAGCGGCCCAGCGGACGCCCTCGTGGTTTCCGTACTCCTGCGGCCTGGTGTAGCCGGAGAACTGCCGGTCGACGCCGACGGAGTGCACCCCCACGGGTGCGCCGTCCGTACGGTCGTTGTAGTTCTCCTGCGGACCACGCCCGTACCAGGAGAAGTTGTCGTAACGGTCCGGGACCGTCAGCGACAGCCCGATCCGGGGCAGGTAGGGCACCGCCCGGGCCTTGCCGCGGGCCTCGACGCGGTGGTCGACGGCCAGTTCGCCGGTGCCGGTGACCGTGTAGCGGATGGTCTGCGCGAACGAGGAGTCCCGTACGCCCGGGGCGGCTGCCGTGCTGGGCACAGTGACGGTAACGGCACCGTCCTTCTCGGCGACGGCCACCTTGCCCGGTACGGTTTTCAGCCGGTCCAGGCCCGCCTCGCGCCAGGGGCCCTCCTCCGAGCCGATCTCGTTGCTGACGGGAGGGCGCCAGGCGTCCAGCTCCGGTCCCGCGCCCAGCAGTTCACGTCCGGCGGCCTTCATGGACAGCAGTTCACCGCTGCTGCGGTCGAAGGCGTAGGAGAAGCCCTTGCCCGTGACGGTGAGCCGGTCACCGTCCTGCGTCGCCTTCACCCGGCCCGGCGCCTCTGCGGTGAGCACACCGGCGAGTTGCCGTCCGCCGATGTCGAACTGCTCGACGGCGACGCTGTGTCCGGCCTTCGCCCAGGGCGTCCTGCCCGCCTGTACGGCTTCCACCGTCAGCTGCCGGTCGGCGTCCTGGGGGTTGGCCGGCGGCCGGGGCAGCTGGATGCCGGCCTGCTGTCCGGGGCGCAGTGCGAAGGGGCGCGTGCCGCGAGCAAGGGTCCTGTCCCCTTCGGTGATCTTCCAGCGCAGCCGCAGGTCTCCGGTGCCGGTGAAGGAACGCTCGTTGAGCACCCTGATCCTCCCGGCCCCGGCGTCCGTTGCCGAGATGCGCACGGGTGCGTGGACGGTGGCCATGGCGCGGGCCTCGGGCTGGACGGTACGGTCCGTGGAGACGACTCCGTCCACACCGCCGGTGCCCGCTCCGTAGCTGTCGTACTCGCCTTGCTCGGTGAGGGTGTCGAAGTCGAGCGCGAGCACCGCGTCGGAGGCGGGGTCCTTGTCCAACTGCTCGGGGGCAAGTGCCTGGTGGTACACGCGTACCTGGTCGACGGTGCCGTGCGCCATGCGGGTGGTGATGTTCTCCTGGCCGGTCTCCGGGTCGCGGCCGATGTTCACGGGCTGTGCGGAGTAGGCGATGGTGCCCTTCCACTCGGTGGCAGCAGCCTGCTTGCCGTCGATCAGCAGGCGCAGCACGGAGCCGTCGAAGGTGGCGGAGATCCGGTGCCAGTTGCCGAACCAGTCGGCGGGGACCTTCGCCGTGGCGGCGTGCCAGGTGCCCGCGCCATAGACGGAGAACTCGAGCGTGTTCTTGTCCTTCATCTTCAGCGCGTAGCTGTGGTTGCCCTTGGCGATGACGGTGAAGTCACCGGTCCAGTCGGCCGGCTCGACCCAGGCGTCCAGGGTGAGGGCGTCGGACACCGTGTCGAGTACGGGATCGCGGTAGACCTCCACGAAGTCGTCGAGACCGGACAGGGCGAGTGCCTTGCCCTGGTGCCCGGCGACGTGGTCCGGCTTGCCGTTGAGATGAGCGAGGATGCCGTTCTTCGACGCGTCGGGGGTGGTGACCAGGGGCTGGGTGATGTTCTGTTCGGCCCAGTCCCAGATGTAACCGCCCTGCACCTGGGGGTACTTGCGCATGACGTCCCAGAATTCGCGGAAGTTGCCCAGCGAATTGCCCATGGCGTGGGCGTACTCGCCCATGATGATGGGCTTGGTGGTGGAATTCGCCTTGCTCTCCAGGCTCGCGGGCGACGGATAGCGCGGTCCCCACACATCGGCGAACGGTGCGTCGCCGTCGGGGACGTTCGGCTGGTGGTAGACCGGGCGCGAGGGATCGTTCTTCTCGAGGAAGTCGGCCATGGCGTAGTGCGCCTTGCCCAGTCCCGCTTCGTTGCCCGTGTCCCACATGAGGACGCTGGGGTGGTTCTTGTCCCGCTCGTACATCGCCGTGAAGCGGTCCATGAAGGCCTTCTGCCATTCGGGACGCTCGGCGAGGCAGTTGTCGGGGCAGCCGTCGTGGTGGTGCGTCTCGATGTCCACCTCGTCGTCGATCCACATGCCCTGGGTGTCGGCCAGTTCGTAGAGATGCGGATCGGACGGATAGTGCGAGGTCCGCACCGAGTTGATGTTGAGCTGCTTCATCAGCACCATGTCGGACGCCGTGCGTTCGCGGGTGGCGTGGCGGCCGGTCCTCGGGTCGGTCTCGGCGCGGTTGACGCCCTTGATCAGGATGCGTTTGCCGTTGACGAGGAGCTGCTTGTCCTTTATCTCGATCTCGCGGAAGCCGACGGGCTGGGCGGTCGTGTGTGTCACCCGGCCGCCGGTGTCGGCCAGCTGGACCACGAGCGTGTAGAGCTCGGGGGTCTCGTCGGTCCACTTGGCAGGGTCGGGGACGTCCGCGGAGAGCGTGGTGGTGCCGGAGCCCTCAACCTGTCCGGACATCGTTGTCACCTGGTGGCCGCGGCGGTCGTAGAGCGTTCCGCTGACCTTGCGGGCCCCGGCGGCCGCCTCCTTGGAGGCCACCTCGACCTCGGCGCTGAGCCGCGCGTCACGGTGGTCGGCGTCCAGGTCGGTCCTGACGGTGATGTCGCGCAGATACGTGGCGGGGGTGGAGTACAGCTCGACCGAGTGGAAGATGCCGGCGAAGCGCCACTGGTCGTAGTCCTCGAGATGCGCTCCCGAGCCCCAGCGGTGGACCTGCAGGGCGATGGTGTTCTTCCCGGGGCGCAGATGCTCGCTGATGTCGAACTCGGCCGGGGTGTATCCGCCTTGGTCGTATCCCGCGTAGGCGCCGTTCACCCAGATCAGATAGCCGCTGGTGACGCCCTCGAAGCGGGCGAACGTCCGGCGCTGCTGCCAGCTGTCGGGCAGCTCGAAGGTGCGGACGTACGCCCCGGTCGGGTTGACGTCGTGCGGGACCTTGGGCGGGTCGTCGGGGTACATCTCGGTGGGGATGTTGCGGAAGAGGGGGTGGTCCAGGCCGTCGGTCTGCCAGGTGTGCGGCACCTTGACGCTGCGCCAGCCGTCGGAGCCGGTGTCGAACCCCGGGGCGTGGAAGCCCTTGGGGACCTCCTCGGGCCGCTCGGACATGTGGAGCTTCCAGGTCCCGTCGAGCGATGCGGTCCACGGGCCGTCCCGGTCGCCCTCGCGTGCGCTCGCGGCGTCCTGGTGGGGGGTGAGTTCGGCGTGCGGCGGCTCCTGGCCGACCGCGGTCGCCTCGGGGTCCTCGAGCAGTCGGTACACGTCGTCGGGCGGGTCCGCGACCGCGACCGCCGCAGCGGGCAGGGGCGCCATCAGCGCCCCTGCGAGGGCCAGTACGGCCAGCCCTCGGAACGTACGGCGGAGTCGGTGCATCAGTGAACCACCCTCCTGGCAAGCCTCATCGCTCCAGAACCAACAGGCCCGCACAGTAGCGAACGTGAACAGTCACGCCAAGGTCGTCGATGCGACAACTTCGCACGTCTCGTCAGCCACCGTCGCCCGTGCGGCCAGGCGTGCGAGGCCACGCGGCCGGCCGGCGCCCTTCACCATCCGGCGGACGGCCGCGACTAATTCGGTTGCGACCGCGGGGGCCCGCTGCTGTAGTCGACAGCGACGTCCTGACGACCGAGGAGACGGTTATGCGCGGAACTCTCATGTCCATCACGAAGGGAATTTCCATCTACCCCAAGGACATGGCAGTTCGTGCACACACTGAATTTGGGAATTCTGGCGCATGTCGACGCCGGTAAGACCAGCCTGACCGAGCGGCTTCTGCACGCCGCCGGAGTCATCGACGCGATCGGAAGCGTCGACGACGGCAACACCCAGACCGATTCCCTGGCGCTCGAACGACAGCGCGGCATCACCATCAAGTCCGCCGTCGTGTCGTTCGCCGTCGACGACATCACCGTCAATCTGATCGACACTCCCGGCCATCCGGACTTCATCGCCGAGGTGGAGCGGGCGCTGAGTGTGCTCGACGGCGCGGTGCTCGTCGTCTCCGCCGTCGAGGGCGTACAGGCCCAGACACGGGTGCTGATGCGGACGCTTCGGCGGCTGCGCATCCCCACCCTCGTCTTCGTCAACAAGATCGACCGCGCGGGCGCGGACACGGAGCGCGTCCTTCGCGGCATCTCCGAGCATCTGACCGGGTCCGTGGTGCCGATGGGCAGGGCAGGCGCCCAGGGCACCCGTGACGCCTTCGTGGTGCCGCACACCCCGGCCGACTCCGCCTTCGTGACGCGGCTGGTCGACCTCCTGTCCGGTCATGACGACGCCCTGCTCGCGACCTACGTCACGGACGAGAAGAGCGTTTCGTACGGACAACTCCGCGCCGCGCTGGCCGCCCAGACGCAGCAGGCGCTGGTCCATCCCGTGTACGTCGGCTCAGCCATCACGGGCGCGGGCGTGGAGGAACTCGTCGCCGGTGTGCGAGAGCTGCTGCCCGCGGACGAGGGTGACGCCGAAGGGCCGCTGTCGGGGACCGTGTTCAAGGTCGAGCGCGGCCCGGCCGGGGAGAAGATCGCCTACGTCCGCATGCTCTCGGGCACCGTACGGACCCGTGACCGGCTGCCCGTCGGTGATGCCGAAGGGAAGGTCACGGCGGTCGAGGTGTTCGACCGGGGGCCCGCCGTGCGCAGCGCTTCGGTGTCGGCAGGGCAGATCGGAAAGCTCTGGGGCCTGGGTGATGTGAGGATCGGCGACGCGATCGGCGTCCCGCCCGCTTCCGGCGCCGACGGGCATCATTTCGCCCCGCCGACGCTGGAGACGGTCGTCGTGCCGGAACGCCCCGGCGAGAAGGGCACGATGCATGCCGCGCTCAGCCGGCTCGCCGAACAGGATCCGTTGATCGATCTGCGCCAGGACGACATCCGTCAGGAGGTGTCGGTCAAGCTCTACGGCGAGGTGCAGAAGGAAGTCATCCAGGCCACGCTGGCCGATGACTTCGGCGTCGGCGTCACCTTCCGGGAGACGACGACGATCTGTCAGGAACGGCCGGCGGGTACGGGTTCGGCGCTCGAGATCATCGACAAGGACCCCAATCCGTTTCTCGCCACGGTCGGGCTGCGGGTCGACCCCGCTCCGGAGGGCGCGGGGGTCGCATTCCGGCTCGGGATCGAGCTGGGATCGATGCCGTACGCCTTCATCGCGGCGGTCGAGGAGACGGTGAAGGAGACGCTGCAGCAAGGGATTCACGGATGGGAGGTCACCGACTGCACGGTGACGATGACTCATTCCGGCTACTGGCCGCGGCAGAGCCATTCCCACGCCGTTTTCGACAAGAGCATGTCCAGCACGGCCGGGGACTTCCGCAGTCTGACGCCGCTCGTTCTGATGAGCGCGCTGCAAGAGGCGGGTACGACGGTCCACGAGCCCCTGCACCGGTTCCGGCTGGAATTCCCGGCGGACACGCTCGGGCAGTTGCTGCCCGTGCTGGGGCGGCTGCGGGCGACGGCCGCGAGTCCCGTTCCGCACGGCGCCTCGTACGTCGTCGAGGGCGAGATCCCGGCCGCCTGCGTGCACGCTCTGCAGCAGCAACTGCCCGCCCTGAGCCGGGGCGAGGGCATGCTCGAGACGGCTTTCGAGCGCTACCGGCCGGTGGCCGGCACTCCTCCGGCGCGATCGCGGACGGACCATGATCCGCTGCATCGCAAGGAGTATCTGCTGAAGGTCCAGCGGCGCGTCGGAGGGAGCCGCCAGGGCGCGTGAGGACAGCGGGGGCCAGGCCTACGAGACCTTCTCCCCCGCCTCGAGCAGGGCGATCATCGACTCCAGTCTGGCCGCCCTGTTCTCGGGGGTCCGGGCGCGCAGCAGGCGGAGGATCACGGCGTACCGGTCGGTCTTGTTGAGCTGTTCGAAGAACGCTCCTGCCTTTTCGCTGCGCGCGAGCGCGGCCTCGAGGTCGGGTGGGACGGTGGCCGTCCTCTGCGAGGCGTACGCCGCGTCCCACCGGCCGTCCGCCTGGGCGGCGGCCACTTGCGCGCGGCCCGGGTCCCGCATCCGCCCGGCCGCTTCGAGCGCCTCGACCTTGTCGACGTTGACCTGCGACCACTGGCTTCTCGCCCGGCGGGGCGTGATCTTCTGCAGGTAGTGCGTCTCGTCGTGCGATCTGCGCTGGCCGTCGATCCAGCCGAAGCAGAGGGCGACATCGATGACTTCGTCGGCGCGGACCGAGACGATGCCGGAGCTCTTCTTGGCGAGCTTCAGCCATACGCCGGTGGTCAGCCCGTGGTTCTTCTCCAGCCAGGACTCCAGCCCGCTCGCGTCCTCGAAAGAGAGGATCTCCACCCCGTCGAACGTCTCCATGCACCCCTCCGTCGGCCCGCGTCCGGTCAAGTCTGGCTCACCGCGCCACGGAGCGCATGGGCTTGGCACAGGCAGCCCGCGGACGTTAGGTTAGGTTTACCTAAGTAGTCGTGGAGTGGAGATCTGGATGCGCCTGTTCAACGCCGCCGCAGTGCAGCCGACGAGTGCCGAGCGGGTCCGGTCGATCCTGGTGGCCGCGGACTCGATGACCGTCGTCACCGACGAGGGACGCATGGAGGTCTCCCGGCTGCACGGGCCGGGTGCCACCGAGCACATCCACCTCCACCCTCCGACGGCCCGCACGGGGGAATCCGGCCAGGACTCCCCCGCGGACGGCCCGGTGCGCGCCACGCTGGAGTTCACCGACATCGCTCCCACCCAGGTGCGCGATCGTGTGCGTGCCCGGGTCCTGCTCGCCGGATGGCTGGTCACGGACTCGCGGCATCCGACGCCGAGGGAAAGCCGGTGCATGGAGTTCCTGCACGCCGTACTCGACACGGGAGAGACGCGGACCACGGTGAGCCTCGAAGAGCTGATGGAGGCCGACACCGATCCGCTGGCCGAATGCGAGGCCGGCATGCTCACGCATCTGGTCGACGACCACAGCGACATCATCGGGACGCTGCTGCGTCTGGTGAAGCCACGGCTGGTCCAGGGCGTGCGGCGCGCGCTGCCCGTCGCCATCGACCGGTACGGCATCACGCTGCGCCTGGAGTACGCGACGTCGCACACGGACGCCCGCATCGCCTTCCACGCGCCGATCAAGGACGTCGACCAGGCCGGGGAACGGATCCACACCCTGCTCGACACCGCACGGCACCGGTCGCCGCGGAGTCGGCTGCTGAGCGACTCATGAACCGTCAGCGAGCGGCGGTCAGGATGTGCCGTTCGGGGTCAGCTTCCTGATACGGCTGTCCAGTTCGCGCCGGTAGAAGTCGATGAAGCCGTCCGGGTCCGGCCCGGAGTTCATCATGACCAGCCGGTCGTAGCCGGCGTCGACGAACTGCTGCGCGACCTCGACATGCCGCTCGGCGTCCGGGCCGCAGGCGAAGTTCTGCAGGATGTCCTCTTCGCGCACCGTGCCCGTGGCCGCCTCGAAGTTGACCGGGTTGGGCAGCTCGCTCATGACCTTCCAGCCGGTCAGCGCCCAGCGCGTGGTCTCCAGGGCGGCCCGCGCGGCCGTGTGCTCATCGGGCGCCCACGCCAGGGGAACCTCGACATAGCCCGGTCCGGTGCCTCCGGCGTCGCGGTACTGCCGCACGATCTCCGGCTCGGCCTCGGTGGCGAACAGCGCGTCACCCAGCTCCGCCGCGATCCGTGTCGAGGCCTTGCCGCTGGCCGCCACCGCGATCGGTGGCAGCTCGTCGGGCAGATCGAACACCCGGGCGTCCTCCAGGCTGAGGTGCTTGCCGTCGTACGAGCGATAGCCGCCGCTCCACAGCAGCCGGATGATCTCCAGCGCCTCCCTGAGCATCTCGTGGCGGGTGGCCACCGCCGGATACCCCCGGGCCACGACATGCTCGTTGAGCCGCTCGCCGGAGCCCACGCCGAGGGTGAAGCGGCCGTCCGACAGGAGCGCGAGGGTCGCGGCGGCCTGCGCGATGATCGCCGGGTGGTAGCGGACGGTCGGGCAGGTCACGCCCGTGGCGAGCCCGATGCGTTCGGTCTTCGCGGCGATCGTGCCGAGCACGGTCCAGGCGAACGGGGAGTGCCCCTGGTTGTCCAGCCACGGGTGGAAGTGGTCGCTGATCTCCACGAAGTCGAAGCCGGCCTGCTCCGCCAGTACCGCCTGCCGTACCAGTTCCGCCGGACCGAACGCCTCGGCGGCCAGTTTGTAGCCGATCTTCATGAGCACCTCGCCCGTCGTGCTTTCCGGTCCGCGCAGGAGTACCCCGTCCCGGCGGCCGGTAACGTCCTGACGCCGCTGATCGGGGGACGGTCGCACGCTGGTGTGCCTACCTCCGGCGGCGCCGCATCAGGACCGACGTGCTGACGGCGAGCAGCGCGAGAGCGGCGGCCGCGGCGCCGATGAGCAGCGTCGAGTTGTCGTTCTCGCTGTCCGCCACGGCCTGGGCCCCTGCGGCTCCCCCGACGATCGGCTGCTGCGCGGGAGTGGACGGCGCGGGCTCGGGCTGCTGAGCGGAAGACGGCGTCCCGGCGGGCGAGGGCTGCTGCGGTTCCTGCTCCTCGGCGGCCGGCGGGGCGGCAGGCTGCTGCTGTTGCTCCGGAGGCTTCTGCTCGGGCGCCTGGCGGGCAGCACCCTTCATGACCACGTCCGAGCACGAGTAGTACGTGTCCGGAGTGTCGGTGTTCCGCCAGACCGTGTACAGCACATGGCGTCCCGTGAGCCCCTTCGGGAGCTTGCCGCTGATCCGGTACGCGCCGTCCCGGAGCGCCGGATCCGACACCTTCGCGAAGGGCTCCGCCGCCAGGTCGGACCATCGCAGCGGCGCGGCCGGATCGTGGCCCTGCTTGGTGAGATAGAGACTGAACGTGCCACGGTGCGGGATCGTCGACCGGTAGGTCAGCGTGAAGTCGCTGCCCGCCTTCAGCGATGTCGCGGGCCAGTCCACCCGGGTGGCGTCCAGTCCCCTGTACTCGCGCAGGCCTGCGCTGCACAGCTTTCCGTCCGGGATGACCTGGCGGTCCCGGCCACGGACGTCGGCCACGCGCAGGTTGTCCCAGGCGCCGAGCTCCACGCCCCCGTTGGCCTCCTTCGCGGCGCGGCAGGCCGCCGATCCCCGCTGCGTCCCGTCGGGGCCGCAGGCGGCGATCCGGCTGAGGGGGTCGGTGGGTGCCCCGTGCGCCTGAGCGACCCCCGTGGCGACGGTGGTGAGCAGGAGGGGTACGACGCCGACGAACGCGGCGACGGCGGCAGTGCGATGGCCGGTCATTCTCGGCGACCTCCTCGTTGACCCGACAGCTGCCGTGTATTACGGGCCCGCCGCCCGGAGTGTTCACCCCGATGGCAGACGGGCCCCCGTCGCCACGGCGCCGGTATGCCCAGGTGCTGGGAGACTTCGGATGGGGTCCGAGGAGCTGCCGGGACTTCGCAGCTCGCGACGAGCTATCAGTGGAGGACTCATGGCAGGTCAGTTCGAGGCGACCGTCGAGATCAACCGTCCCGTCGAGGATGTGTTCGCCTTCCTCGCCGACGGCGAGAACGACCCCAGGTTCAGCCCCAGAGTGCAGAAGATGACGAAGAAGACGGACGGCCCGACCACTGTCGGCACCGTCTATGCGAGCACGGTCAAGGACGCCGGTCTCACGACCCAACGCGAGTTCCGCATCACCGAGTTCGTGCCGCCGACCAGGATCCGCTGGGCCGAGCTGTCGAAGAACCTGGTGACCGCGAAAGAGGGCGGGTACGACCTCGAGTCCACGGGTCCCGGCACGACCCGGCTGCGTGTCTACAACATGCTCGAGGGCCACGGAGTCGGCAAGGCGCTCGCGGGCCTCGCGCTGAGTGCGGCGCGCAAGGACGCCGACGCCTTCGCGGGGCGGATCAAGACCGCGGTCGAGGCCTCCTGACGGCGCGGTTCCGGCCGCACGGACGCCCGGGCCAAGAAGCCCGAGCTGATCGACCACATACTGATCAGCCATCGGCTCCTCGACCGGGTGGAGGCCGCGGGCACCGGGATCATCGGCGCCGCGGAACCGCCGCCGCTGCCCTCGGTGGACGAGTCCCCCGCCGAGCGCCGCGATGCGACGGGTTCGGACCATGCGCCGGTGTGGATACGCATCCGCCGCTGAGGCCGGAGAGGCAGAACGGGTCAGGCAGGTCGGGCCCACGAGACGGTGCGTGCCGGAACACGTCGGCCGGCCTGCCGCAGGGGCAGGCCGGCCTTGGCGTGCCGGGCACGTCCCGTCGGACGACGGCGTGCTCAGACCGTGGTGCGACCGCTCCGCATCGACGCGGCGACGCAGGCCAGACCCAGCAGGAATGTCAGACCGCCGACGATGATGTTGGTCCAGATGACTCCCGCGTCCGGGCTGCTGCCGACGATCCAGGGCGCGATGATCATCCACACGCCCATGGCGCACATGGCACCGCTCAGGCCGTACATCCTCTCCGGCATGACGGTGAACCCGATGGCGAGCACGGCTATCGCGATGCCCATGATCAGGTTGTGCGTGGCGAGGGCGGGCTGGTTGCCCGAGAAGTGGACTATCCAGGGGGACGTCGCGCAGGCGAGGCCGACCAGGAATACCGGGCCGTCCACGAGCGCCACATCGCGCCCTCCGAGCATGCGGTCGTAGCGGTTCTGCATTTCGGTGATGTCGGGATGACCCGCCAGGTCTCCCCTGTGTGAGACATCGGCCATGCGACTCGCCTCCTTCTTCTCGCTGCAAGTCTCGACCGCGTTGCGCGAATGGTTCGCACCCCTTCAGTTTGCTCTTATATATTCCTTATGTGTAGAGCTGCCGGTGAGCAGTCTCCGGATGCCGGGGGCCGGGCCCCGCGAGCAAGGGGCCGCATAGGATGCGCGGCATGGAGCAGCGGGTCTTGGGCAGGACCGGTCGGAACGTCTCCGTCGTCGGGCTGGGTACATGGCAGCTGGGCGCGGACTGGGGCGATGTGCGTGAGGAGGACGCCCTCGCCGTCCTGGACGCGTCGGTCGAGGGGGGCGTCACCTTCTTCGACACGGCCGATGTCTACGGCGACGGCCGCAGCGAGCAGCTGATCGGCCGCTATTTGCGCGAACGGCCGGACGCGGACATTTTCGTCGCCACCAAGATGGGGCGCCGCGCCGACCAGCTTCCCGAGAACTACGTGCTCGACAACTTCCGGTCCTGGACCGACCGTTCCCGCCGGAACCTCGGCGTGGACACCCTCGACCTGGTGCAGCTGCACTGCCCGCCGACACCCGTCCACTCCTCCGACGCCGTTTTCGACGCGCTCGACACCCTGGTCGCCGAGAAGCGGATCGCGGCCTACGGAGTCAGCGTCGAGACCTGCGGGGAAGCGCTCTCCGCCATGGCCCGGCCGGGCACGGCGAGCGTACAGATCATTCTCAATCCGTTCCGGCTCAAGCCGCTGGAGGAGGTGCTGCCCGCGGCCGCCGATGCGGGCGTGGGCATCATCGCGCGCGTGCCGCTCGCCTCCGGGCTGCTGTCGGGCAAGTACACCAAGGACACCGTCTTCCCGGCCGACGACCACCGCACGTACAACCGGCACGGCGAGGCCTTCGACCAGGGGGAGACGTTCTCCGGCCTCGACTGCGGAACGGGTGTCGAGGCGGCGGCCGAGTTCGCCGCGCTCGCTCCCGAGGGTGCGACGCCCGCCGGGACAGCGCTGCGCTGGATCATCCAGCAGCCCGGGGTCAGCAGCGTCATCCCCGGGGCGCGCTCGGCGGAGCAGGCCCGTGCCAACGCCGCGGCGGCCGCGCTGGAGCCGCTGTCGCAGCCCACGCTGGACGCGGTGCGCGACCTCTACGACCGCCGCGTCCGCGCCCAGGTCCACCACCGCTGGTAACCCCTTCACGCCTCGTTCCGCACAGCACCCCCTGGGCCATCTCCGCCCGCCGGTAGGGTGATACGCCTATGCACCGCTCCCCCCGCACCGGTCCCCACCCCTTCGGGCGCCCTGCCCTGGCTGCCGTCGTCCTGTGCGCGCTGGCCGTGGGAGCGGCCGGCTGCGCGGCGGACACCGGCACCCGCGACGACGGGGCCGCGCCGCAGTTGTCGCCGCCCGTCACCGCCTCGCCGCTGTGGCCGCGGTACACACCGCCGACCCCGGCCGGCGATGAGCCCACACCTCCCTATCGGCGCTATGTGAACGTCAAGGACGTCGAGGTGCGCGGCGGCGACCTGCGGCGGATACCGGTCAAGCAGCTGCTGGAACAGGACCCCAATGTGCCGCAGTTGGTCCGCACGGCGATGCTCGACTGCCCCGGGGATGCCTGCGGTCTGCGCGAGCCCGTGTACCGGGACCTCACCGAGGACGGCAGGGACGAGCTGGTGGTCGCGCTCGACGACGAGGCCGGCGGGCTGACGATGATCCAGGTCTACCGGGTGTTCGGCACGGCCGTGCGGCCGATCCTCGTCAGCTGGAGCCCGCTGGGTGTCACCGGTGTCACCTTCGGGCATGACATGGTGCTCACCTCGACGGGCAAGGACGGCCGGTTCACCACGCGATACCGGTGGAACGGCACCGAACTCGTACCGGCCCCACCACCGGACACGCTGGCCGGCGAACCCTCCGCGTCACCGCTCCCCTCCTCCAGGACGGACCGATGACCAACCCTCACATATCCCCCGGCACGGCCGACGCGGCGCATCTGCTGCTCGTCGAGGACGACGAGGTCATCCGCAGCACCGTCCGCATGCTCCTCGAGCGCTACGGCTTCACGGTCTCCACCGCCGCCGACGGGCTGACCGGTCTGGAGGTGTTCCGGGAGAAGAGCCCGGACCTGCTGCTGCTCGACGTCATGCTGCCCCACCTCGACGGCATCGGACTGTGCCGCCGTATCCGGGAGTTCAGCCTCGTCCCCATTCTCATGATGTCCGCGCGAGGCGACTCGCTCGACGTCGTCTCCGGCCTCGAGGCGGGCGCCGACGACTATGTCGTCAAACCGTGCGAGAGCTCCGTCCTCGTCGCCCGTATCCGCTCGCTGCTGCGCCGCGCCTGCTTCACGCCGACCCCTGAGCAGACTCCCGACACGACTGTTCTCACCTTCGGTGATCTGACCATCGACACACGCGGGATGGATGTCATGCGGGACGGGACGCCGCTCGCCCTCACTCCCACCGAACTGCGCATGCTGCTCGAATTCGCCGCCGCGCCGGGGGTCGTACTGGAACGCCGGACGCTGCTGAGTCGCGTATGGGATCAGGCCTGGCACGGCGACACCCGTGTCGTGGACCTCCATGTCCAGCGGCTGCGGGTCAAGATCGGTGCCGAGCGGATCGAGACGGTCCGCGGCTTCGGCTACAAGTTCAGGCGCTGACCGTGCCGTTGAGATGGCGTATCGCCGCCCTTGTCGCCGCGGCCATCTGCGCGGTCGCCGCGGCCGTCGGTGTCCTCGTCCACCACGCCTCGCGCGACCGTGAGCTCACCCAGGCCCGCGACGCGGCCCGCACCACGCTCGACCGGGCCGCCGTGACGTACGCCCGCACGGGCACGGTGCAGGGCACCGGGGCCGTGCTCGACGCGCCAGGCGTCCCGGCGGGGCTGCAGAAGCTCGCGGCCCGTGCCCACCAGGGCACCGAGTTCTCCACCCGGCCCACCGGGCCGGCCATGTGGGCCGCACGGCCCGCGGGTGAGCAGGTCCTGTCCGTCCGTATCGACATGACGACAACTCTGCGGGACATCAGCGCGCTCGACACGACGATCGCCTGGGCCGGCGCGCTGACCACCGCGGCCGTACTGCCGCTCGGCGTGGTCAGCGCCGGACGGATGAGCCGGCGGCTGCGCGCGGCCGCCGGGACGGCGCGGCGTATCGCGGACGGCGACCTCGACGCACGCATCGAGGCGGCGGCCCGCCCCCGGGACGAGATCGCCGAGATCTCCACCGCCGTCGACACCATGGCTGCCGCGCTGCAGCAACGGCTGCGCAGCGAGCAGCGCTTCACCGCCGACGTGGCCCATGAACTGCGGACTCCGCTGATGGGTCTCCTCACGGCGGCCGAACTGCTTCCCGACGACGAAGCGGCCGGATTCGTACGCGACCGGGTACGCGTCCTGGCGGCGCTGGTGGAGGATCTGCTGGAGATCTCGCGTCTCGACGCAGGGGCCGAGCAGGCCGATCTCTCGTCCTGTGTGCTCAGTTGTCTCGTCGAGGAGATCACCGAGCGCCACGGCCTGCCCACGGAGCCCGTCGAACTCGTCGTCGAGGACGGCACGCCTACGGCCGAACTGTGGACCGACCCCCGCCGTCTGGCACGCATTCTCACCAATCTCGTCGTCAACGCCCACCGGCACGGAAGCCGGCCGGTGACCGTCAGGGTGGCGTCCGACGGCAGGACCGTGACCGTGCGGGACGCGGGCCCCGGCTACCCGGACACGCTGCTCGACGACGGGCCGCAGCGATTTCGCACCGGTGCCCGCGAACGCGGCACCGGGCATGGCCTCGGGCTGACCATCGCCCTCGGCCAGGCCCAACTCATCGGTGCGCGGCTGGAGTTCGCGAACCCTCCGGGCGGCGGGGCACAGGCGACCCTCCGGCTTCCGGAGAGCCGGCCGATACACGGCTGATACATCTCCGAGGCAAGGCCGATGGCTGCCTTTGGGTTGACGAAGATCTTCGGCGCTGAAGATGACGCCATGCGTACCAGTGGGAGTCCTGACCGGACAGCGGATTGGCAGAACGCGAGCGAGCCCGACCGGTCAGGAGCGTCCGCCGAGGTGAGAGACGTCTCCGGTCCTCTGGAGCACCGCCGTACCGGACGGGTGTGGAGTCGGGCCGTCGGCCGCGGCCGACGGCGCCCGGACCGGGTGGTGCCGCCGAAGCGCCGCGGCATACGCCGCTTCCTGACCTGGCGGAAAGCGCTGGCCGCCGTCGTCTCCGTATGTCTGCTGCTGGCCGGTACGTTCACCGCGCTGTATGTCGCCATCGACATCCCGCAGGCCAACGAACTGGCCAAGGCGCAGAGCAACGTCTACCTGTTCAGCGACGGCAGCCGCCTCGCCCGCACCGGGGAGATCAACCGAGAGACCGTTCCGCTGGACCGGGTCCCGGAGAATGTGCAGCTCGCCTTTGTCGCCGCGGAGAACAAGGACTTCTACACCGACTCCGGTGTGTCCTTCTCCGGCACGGCACGCGGCATCCTCAACACCCTCACCGGCCAGGGCACCCAGGGCGGTTCGACCATCACGCAGCAGTACGTCAAGAACTTCTACCTGAGCCAGGAACAGACCGTCACCCGCAAGGTGAAGGAGCTGATCATCTCGCTCAAGGTGGACCAGCGGAACGCCAAGTCCGACATTCTCGCCGGGTATCTGAACAGCAGCTACTACGGGCGTCAGGCGTACGGCATCCAGGCCGCGGCACGCGCGTACTACCACCGGGAGGTGGAGCAGCTGACGGTGGAACAGGGCGCCTACCTCGCAGCCCTGTTGCAGGCACCCAGCCAGTACGACTGGGCCATCGCGGGCCCGCAGGGCAAGAAGCTCGTCACCCAGCGCTGGAACTATGTGCTGGACAATATGGTCGGCCAGAAGTGGCTGGACAGGACCGCGCGACAGCGGATGACGTTCCCGGTCCCGGTGGCTCCCAACCCGGCGGCGGGTCTTTCGGGGCAGACCGGCTTTCTCGTGGACGCCGCACGGCGCGAGCTGATGGCGTCCGGGGTCAGTGAGCAGGAACTGGCGGGCGGCGGCTGGCGGATCACCCTGAACATCGATCCGGACAGGCAACAGGCCCTGGAGAAGGCGGTCTCGGCGGCGACGGGGCGGGCGGAATCCGGCAACGCTTCCGGGAACCCAGCGGAGGCCGGTCGCGGGCCGGTGGACAAGAACATGCAGGCCGGAGCGGTGTCGGTGGATCCGCGCAACGGGCATGTCGTGGCCCTGTACGGCGGTGACGGCAAGCGCCGGTACCTCAGCAACGCCACCCGATCCGACTACCAGGCAGGCCCCACCTTCCAACCGGTCGTGCTGGCCGCGTCAATGGAAGCCAAGTCGGAGGAGTCCCGGCAAGCCGGTCCGGTGGACGTCAAGGACACGGCGAACGCGCTCGGAATGGACCTGGAGAGCAGCGACCTCGCGTCTCCGCAGGCGCTGTCACTGGGGCTGATGGGCGCAAGTCCGATGGAACTCGCGGGCGTCTATGCCAGTTTCCGCCACGACGGCGACAAGGTCACTCCGTCGATCGTGAAGTCGGCGCAGCGGGAAGGCGAGAACACCCGGCTGCGGGATCCCGTCGGCGGCAGGGCGATCAGCTCGCTGGCCGCCGAGACGGTCACCGAGGTGCTCAACAGCGACGCCGGCCGGGACGACGCGACGTCGGGGGTCTGGACCGAGGACGGCTGGCAGCAGGTCACCCAGAAGTCGGGCCGCAGCGACGACCGGAAGGCCGAGTGGTTCGTCGGCTCGACGGACACGCTCCTCACCACGATCGGCCTGTTCGGTGAGGACGTCACCACCGGCAAGCAGGTGTCCCTCAAGACCATCGGAGAGGGCTACCCGGCCAAGATCTGGGGCGCGTACTCCCAAGAGGCCCTGGGCGGCGGCGAAACGGCCTCACCCGCGTCGGCCCCGCCCAGCATTGCACCACGCTGAGCAGCGGCCTTCACCCGGCGTGACGCTCACACGAATGCAGCAGACGCAACCCCGGGGGCACCCCGGCAGGAACGCCATGGTCAGGGGCGGAGAACGGAGGCCACGGACCGCCGGAACCGGGACACATCCGGTTGCGCTGGGTCACCGATCTCCACACGGTGAGTGCGATGCCCCATCTCCGGAAGGAACCCCCCGCATGCGTCTCACATCGATGACCCGCGTACTGGTGCCGCCCGCCCTGTGTGCCGCCATCGTCCTCACGGCAGTCGGTCCCGCGGCCGCACTCACCACCGTGCCCGAGCCCGCCCCCCTTGCGGCGTCGGCCGGGTCGTCCGTGCCGGGCGCATCCGAGCTGAGCCGGCGCGTCGAACTCCTGCGTCACACGCCGGGCGTTCCGGCCGCCGTGACGGAGCTGCTCGATGACGCGCTGGAGGCCGACGGCGAGCGGATGTCACTCGCCACGGCCATCCGGCACAAGGTGAAGGTCGAGATCGCGCTCGCCCAGATGCGGGCGACGGGCGCGGACCGGGCTGTGCGCGCCGATGCGTTGAGCGACACGCTCACCGCTCTGCAGACGGCCCTCGACGACCTGCTGTCCGCCGCCACGACCGGGCTCACCGACCTCGTCGGCTCGGTGGTGTCCCTCGTGACCGGTCTGCTCGACACGGTCGTCGGCACTCTCGCCGGAGTGGTGTCGGGCATCGGCCTGCCGGCTCTGCCGGCCGACGCCACCACGCTGCCGACCGATGCCACCACGCTGCCCGCCGACACCTCGGCGCTGCCCGTCGACACCTCGGCGCTGCTCGCCGACGCCACGACGCCCGTCGACACCTCGGCACTGATCGCCGACCCCATGACGCCCTTCGACACCTCGGCACTGATCGCCGACGCGATGACGCTGCCCGACATCCCGGCCCTGCCCGCGTTCGCTGCGCTTCGCTGATGCGGTCCGACGGCGGGCCCGACAGGGCCGCCGTCACCGCAGCGCGATCTAGCGCGGCGGCCTGACGCGGCGGACGCGCAGCGGGACGTCCGCGCCCAGGTGGGTCAGGACATCGGCCAGAAGGAGACGGGCGGCCTCGGTCCGGTCGGCACCCAGGGCGGCGGTCAGCTCCTCCTCGACCTCCGCCCGGCGCCGCCGGGCCGCGGCGATCACGCCCCGGCCCCGGTCGGTCAGCCGGACCAGCCGGGTCCGGGCGTCGTCGGGATCGGGCCGGCGGGCGAGATAGCCGCGGCGTTCCAGATCGGCGACGGACTTGGATGCGGCCTGCTGGGAGACGCCGAGCCGCTCGGCCAGAACGCCGATCGGCACCGGGCGCTCGACGAGGTACTGGAACACCACGCCGTCGGCGAATCGGCTGTCGTCGTAGCCGTCGGCTGCCAGCCGCCGCTGCAGTTCGTCGGCGAGGCCCCACCCCGCGAACAGCGAGAGCAGCGACAGGTCGGCGTCGGCCGGGTCGAAATCGGTCACCCCAAGAACAGTACAACCCAGGTTGTGTATCAGATAAAGTACAACCATGGTTGTGGAAAATACGAGGACCCGGAGCCTCCTTGTCCCGGCGTCGATCGCCGGGGAGTTCATCGCTGTGGCCCATCGCATCGTCTGGTGCACGGTGGCCACCGTCGACAGCCGCGGACGTCCCCGGGGCCGGATCCTGCACCCGCTGTGGGAGTACGACGAGCGTGGTCTGACGGGCTGGATCGTCACCCGGCCCACCCCGGTCAAGGTCGCGCATCTGGCGCGTACGCCCTATGTCACCTGCTCCTACTGGGACTCCACCCATGACGTGGGCCTGGCGGACTGCGAGGTGGAGTGGGCCGAGGACGAGGTGACCCGGACGCGGATCTGGGAGCTCTTCCGCGACGCGCCGGAGCCGCTGGGCTTCGACTTCTGGAGCGCCTTTCCCGACGGTCCGGGCGGGCAGAGCACGTCCCTGCTGAGGCTGGACCCCTACCGGCTGCGGGTGAGCGGCATGGAAGCGCTGCTCGGGAAAGCGCCCCACCTCAGCTGGTCCAGGGCCTGACGACCTCGCGGCACGACTGCGGGGCCTGCCGGTCCGGGTGGCAGGCCCCGCAGGTCAACGGGCGGGCGGCATCAGCACTCGCCGCGCCACACCACCTTGGTGATGGCGGTTCCGGGGGCGGCATTGCCCTTGTAGGTGCCGGGGCCCGGGTTGTAGTGGAGGCACGCGGTCTCACCGCCGCCCGGCACCGCGTACGTCATGTCCACGTGGTCGGCGCCCGGGAAGCGGACCCCGTTGTTGAAGGCGGAGCGGAACTGCTTGTTGCCCGACCAGTTGCCCGCGGTCTTCACCACGAGGGTGCCCGTCTGGTTCTCTCCGCTGTAGGCGCAGAAATAGCCCTTCGGACAACCGGGCGGATTCGGCTCCGCGGATGCCGAGGGTGCCGTGGCCATGAGGCCGGCGAACGAGGCGGCGACGGCGAGGGTACCGATCATGCGCTTGCGCACGGTAGCTCCTTTGCATGTGTGTCGACAGAGCTCGCACCCAGGACAAGGACCCGGGAGCGAGCCGCACTTCATGCTGGCAGCGGGGTTCCGGAGCCGTCACGCATTTCGGTCTCGCTCGAAACGCACAGCCGGATCACACAGATCCCGGATCTCGTCGCAACCCGTCGGCCGGTGGCATGCGACCGGCCCGCGAGCCGCTCCGAGGTTCCGGAGCGGCTCGCGGGCCGGCGAGTGGCGGACGTCGTCACGACCCGGTGAGGACCTCCACGGCCGCGGTGGCGAACCCGTGGTCCTGCTCGGGCGCTCCCCCGCCGACGCCGATCGCACCGATCAGCCGGCCGTCACGCCGGACCGGGACGCCGCCCGCGATGAACAGCAGCGGCTTGTCCAGGGCGGTGGGCAGGGTGTGGAAGGGGCCGCCGGGCCGGACGGCGTCGACCAGGTCCGCGGTCGGCGAGTTCAGTTGCAGTGCGGTGTACGCCTTGCGGGTGCTGGTCTCCCCGGCGATGAGTACGGCGCGGTCGTCCCGGCGGAACGCCAGCAGGTGGCCGCCCGCGTCCAGGACGGTGACCGCGACGGCCACTCCGGCGGTGTCGGCGGCGTTGCGTGCGGCATCGACGAGAAGCTCGGCGTCCTGCGTGGTCAGGGGGGCGACAGCGGTGACGGTGGTCATGGGTTGCTCCTTGCGGCAGTGGTGGTGATGACGGTGGATCAGTGACGGCCGGCGGGGACGGCGGACGGCTCCGGCGTACCGGCCAGGACGGTGCGGCTCTCGGTGGCGGCCGAACGGCGCTCGAGGACCTGCGAGAGGACGGCGAGCCCGAGCGCGGAGGCGGCGAGAGCGGCGCCGACCCAGTTCGGGGCGGTGTAGCCGAAGCCGGCCGCGATCACCATGCCGCCGAGCCAGGCGGCGAGCGCGTTGCCGAGGTTGAAGGCGCCGATGTTGACGGCGGAGGCCAGCGTCGGGGCGCCCGCGGCCTGGTCGAGGACCCTCTTCTGCAGTGGCGGCACCGTCGCGAAGCCCAGCGCGCCGATCAGGACGATCGTGATCGCGGCGGTGACCGCGTTGTGGGCGGTGAGGGTGAACAGGGCGAGTACGAGCGCCAGGGCCCCGAGGGAGACGTAGAGCAGAGGCATCAGCGCGCGGTCCGCGAACCTGCCGCCGATCAGGTTGCCGCCGACCATTCCGAGGCCGAACAGGACGAGCAGCCAGGTGACGGAGGAGTCGGCGAAGCCGGTGACCTCGGTCATCATCGGCGTGATGTAGGTGATGGCGGCGAAGACCCCGCCGAAACCGAGCACGGTCATGGCCATGGCCAGCAGGACCTGGACATTGCGGAACGCGGCGAGCTCGTGGCGCAGCCGTACTCCTTCCGGCCTGGGCTGCTCCGGCACCAGCTTGGCGACGCCGAGCAGTCCGAGGACACCGAGGGCGGCCACGACGAAGAAGGTGGCGCGCCATCCGGCGCTCTGGCCGACGAAGGTGCCGAGAGGGACGCCGACGACATTGGCGACGGTCAGGCCGGTGAACATCATCGCGATGGCTCCGGCCTTCTTCTCGGGGGCCACCAGGTCGGCCGCGACGACCGATCCGATGCCGAAGAAGGCTCCGTGGGCGAGCGAGGCGACGACACGGCCGATCAGCATCAGCCCGAAGGAGGGCGCCAGGGCGGACAGCAGGTTGCCGACGATGAACAGGTCCATCAGGACCATGAGCATCCGCTTGCGGGAGACCTTGGTGCCGAGCACGGTCATCAGCGGGGCACCGAGCACCACACCGAGGGCGTAGCCGGTGACGAGGAAGCCGGCCGTCGGAATCGAGACCCCGAAGTCCGTGGCGACGTCAGGCAGCAAGCCCATGATCACGAACTCGGTGGTGCCGATCCCGAAGGCCCCTATGGCGAGGGCGAGCAGCGCGAGTGGCATGGGGGAAACCTCCGGACGATTGCTTCAGCGCCTTACGAGCGTCCACAATAATTGCACGCGCCATTACTTGCAAGCGCGCTCTATCGGCGCCCGCACGCACCTCGTCCGCCATCACCTCTTGTTCGCGCACGTGGTCCATACCAAGGTCTTGACAGAGCGTTTGTTCACTTCTTAAATCACGTAGTGAACTAAGCACCCCCCAGCTCCACTTGCTATCCCCCCACCCTGGTCGGCGCAGCACCCCCACCGTTCCGCATGCGCCCAATCGCCTGTCATATGCATGCCATACCGCAGTGGCAGGTCTCCCCCCGCACATGCCCCACCCGGAAGGGAGAGTCATGGACTCCCCGCGCACAACCCGGCGACTGATTCTGCCCCTCGCCTCGGTCCTCACCCTGGCGTGCCTGTCCACCGGTCTCGCACAGGGCGCGCCCGCGCCGGACGCGAAGCCACCCGCCCCACGCCCTGCGGCGGCGGCCGCGTTCTCGGACGAGTTCGACGGCCCTGCGGGCTCAGCCGTCGACGGCAACAAGTGGCAGATCGAGACGGGCGACAACGTCAACAATCACGAGCGCCAGTACTACACGGCGGGAAACCGCAACGCCGCCCTCGACGGCCAGGGCCATCTGGTCATCACCGCCCGCCGCGAGAACCCGGACAACTACCAGTGCTGGTACGGCAGGTGCGAGTACACCTCCGCCCGGCTCAACACCTCCGGCAAGTTCACCTCGACGTACGGCCGGGTCGAGGCGAGGATCAAGGTGCCGCGCGGGCAGGGCATGTGGCCCGCGTTCTGGATGCTGGGCAATGACATCGGACAGGTGGGCTGGCCCGCCTGCGGCGAGATCGACGTGATGGAGAACGTCGGCTTCGAGCCGTCCACCGTCCACGGCACACTGCACGGCCCCGGCTACTCGGGCTCCGGCGGCATCGGCGCCGGCTACACCCTGCCGGGCGGGCAGGCGTTCGCCGACGACTTCCACACATTCGCCGTCGACTGGGGCCCGGACTCGGTGACCTGGTCGGTCGACGGCAACGTCTACCAGCGCCGCACGCCCGCCGACCTCGGCGGCCGCCAGTGGGTCTTCAACAAGCCGTTCTTCCTGATCCTCAACCTCGCGGTCGGCGGCTACTGGCCAGGTGACCCCGACGGCAGCACCACCTTCCCCCAGCAGCTCGTCGTGGACTACGTCCGGGTCAGCTGACCCACCCTGCCCCACGACTCCACCCTCCGTTCCCCAACTCCCCACTCACGCCGTCCCGTCGGCACAGGAGAAACCGTGCTCCGATCCCTGCGAACGCCCAGACCGGGTCGCCATGGTGCGACGTCGATCCGCAGATCCAGGCCCTGGATCGCGACCCTCGTGGCCACTGCCTCCGCCGCCGCGGTGCTGACCGGCGTCCAGTCCAGCCAGGCGGCCACCCCCCGGGGACCCGATAAGGCGGCAGCAGCCCTGCCGACCGGCTGGGCCACGGTGGTGAACAGCGCCGGCGGCAAGTGTCTGGACGCCCGCTCGGCCGCCACCGTGAACGGCACCGCGGTGCAGCAGTACAGCTGCAACTCCAGCACCGCTCAGCAGTGGAGCTTCACACCAGCCGCCGACGGCCATGTGCGCATCAACAGCCGCAACGACGCCAACCAGGTCGTGGACGTCAGCGACACCTCCACGGCCGACAACGCCGCCGTGCATCTGTGGACGTACGGCGGCGGCAACAACCAGCAGTGGCAGGCCGTCGACGAGGGCGGAGGCGCCTACCACTTCGTCAACCGGCACAGCGGCAAGTGCCTGGACGTGCCGTCCGCGTCGACGGCCGACAGTGTCCAGCTGGTGCAGTACACCTGCAACGGCACAGCGGCACAGCGATTCCAGGTGGCACCCGTGAACACCGCGCCCGGCGATGTGGACCTCGGCCCGAACGTCGTGGTCTTCGATCCGTCGATGCCGTCGTCGACCATCCAGAGCCGGCTGAACTCGATCTTCCAGCAGCAGGAGACGAACCAGTTCGGTTCGCAGCGCTACGCGGTCATGTTCAAGCCGGGCACCTACAGCGCCGACGTCAACGTCGGCTTCTACACCCAGGTCCTCGGTCTGGGCCAGTCGCCCGACTCCGTCACCATCAACGGCGCGGTCCATGTGGAGGCCGACTGGTTCCCACCGCAGAACGCCACACAGAACTTCTGGCGCGGTGCGGAGAACCTGTCGGTGAACCCGACGGGCGGCACCGATCGCTGGGCGGTCTCGCAGGCGTCCGGATACCGGCGCATCCATGTGCGGGGCAATCTGGAGCTGAGCGACGGCGGCTGGTCCAGCGGCGGCTTCATGGCCGACTCCAAGATCGACGGTCAGGTGCGGTCCGGCACACAGCAGCAGTGGCTGACCAGGAACTCACAGCTCGGCAGCTGGACGGGGTCGAACTGGAACATGGTCTTCGTCGGCAGCCAGGGCGTGCCGGGCAACTCCTTCCCCAACCCGCCGTACACCACGGTCAACCAGACCCCGACGGTCCGTGAGAAGCCCTTCCTGTACGTGGACAACACCGGCGCGTACAAGGTGTTCGTGCCCTCGCTGCGGGCCAACTCCTCGGCCACCACCTGGGCGAACGGCAACGCGGCGGGCAGCTCGCTCGGCATGGACCAGTTCTTCGTGGTGAAGCCGGGAGCCACCGCCGCGCAGATCAACGCCGCACTGGCCGACGGCAAGAACCTCCTGGTCACGCCCGGTGTCTACCATCTGAACCAGACCCTCAAGGTCACCCGCCCCGACACCGTCGTTCTCGGTCTGGGCCTGGCCACGTTCATTCCTGACAACGGGGTCACGGCGATGACCGTCGCCGACGTGGACGGCGTCAAGGTCGCAGGTGTCCTCTTCGACGCCGGGACGACCAACTCGCAGACACTGATGGAGCTCGGCCCCGCCGGTGCCTCCGCGAGCCACGCCGCGAACCCGACCTCGCTGCACGACGTCTACTTCCGGGTCGGCGGCGCCGCGGTGGGCAAGGCGACCACGAGCCTCGTGGTCAACAGCGACCACGTCATCGGCGACCACATGTGGGTGTGGCGCGGTGACCACGGCAACGGCATCGGATGGAACAGCAACACCGCGGACACCGGTGTGGTCGTCAACGGAGACGACGTGACGATGTACGGCCTCTTCGTCGAGCACTACCAGAAGCACCAGACCGTCTGGAACGGCAACGGCGGCCGGACGTACTTCTACCAGAACGAGATGCCCTACGACCCGCCCGACCAGGCCGCCTGGATGAACGGTTCGACCCAGGGCTACGCGGCGTACAAGGTCGCGGACAACGTGACCAGCCACCAGGCGTACGGACTCGGCAGCTACTGCTTCTTCAACGTCAACAAGAGTGTGACCGCCGAGCGCGCCTTCGAGGTCCCCAACAAGCCGAATGTGCGCTTCCAGAACATGGTGACGGTATCGCTCGGCGGTACCGGAACCATCCGGCACGTCATCAACGACCGGGGCGGACCGTCCAACTCGTCCACCAATGTGGCCAACCTGGTGAGCTACCCGTGAGGCGGCTCGGAGCACGGCTGCTGATCCTGCTGGCGATGCTGCTGGGCATGACGGCCGCACCGGCCCACGCCGGACCCGAGGCCCCGGCCTTCAAGGTGATCGCCTTCTACAACGGCACCTGGGACGCGGCGCACATCAGCTTCGTCAAGGAGGCCAACGAGTGGTTTCCGCGCACCGCCGCGCGGAACAACTTCAGCTACCGGGCGACCACCGACTGGCAGCTGCTGGCGAACGGAGGGGTGAACGACTATCAGGTCGTCCTGTTCCTGGACGACGCACCGCAGTCGGCGGCGCAGCGGGCCGGCTTCGAACGGTATGTGCGGGCGGGCGGGGGCTGGATGGGCTTCCATGTCTCGGCGTTCACGACCGACGCCGCCGAATGGCCCTGGTTCTACAGCCAGTTCCTCGGCAGCGGCAACTTCGCGTCGAACACCTGGGGGCCGACCACCGCGGTTCTGCGCACCGAGGACCGGTCCCATCCCTCGACCGCGGGGCTGCCCGCGACCTTCACCTCGTCGGTCAGCGAGTGGTACAGCTGGTCGAAGGATCTGCGCAAGAACCCGGACATCAAGATCCTGGCATCGGTCGACCCGGTGAGCTTCCCGCTGGGCACCGACCCCCACCAGTCCTGGTACGACGGCTACTACCCGATCCTGTGGAGCAACGCCCGGTACAGGATGCTGTACGCGAACTTCGGTCACAACGCCATGGACTACGGCTCCAACACGCCGCTGTCCTCGACGTTCGCGAGTCCCACGCAGAACCGCTTCCTCATCGACGGGATCAAGTGGCTCGGAGGTGCGGGCGGTTGACCCGGTGGAACCACCGCTGATCCGCCCGGGCCCCGGCGCCTACTGACGTGCGGCCTGCCGGAGCGCGTCGAGCAACGCCTGCAGCGCCGGCTGGGCCGGGGACGTCCCGCGTACCGCCGCATGGATGCCACGGACCGGTTCCGGTCTGCGGACCCTGCGCAGGACCACACCGGGATGCCGGTTGCCGAGCCCGATCATCGGCATCAGGCCCACACCCAGTCCGGCGGCGACGAAGCCCTGCGCGGTCGCGTAGTCCTCGCTCTGCACCACGAGATCGGGGGCGAACCCGGCCGCTCCGCAGGCGTCGAGCACGATCTCCCGGCAGGGGCCGGGCCACTCGCTGCCCACCCATGGCTCGTCGGCGAGATCGGCCAGGTCGATGACCCGCCGCGCCGCGAGCCGGTGTCCCTTGGGGAGCACGGCGCGGTACGGGTCGTCGAGAAGATGCACGAGCCGCACGTCGTCGCGTTGCCGGTCCGTCGGCTGCACGACGACGGCCAGGTCGGCGCGGCCGCTCTTCACCTCGGGCAGCGGGTCCTCGGGGTCGATCAGCTGGAGATCGATCCGCACCCCCGGATGCGTACGGCGCAGCTCCGCGAGCGCCGGCGCCACGATGGTCGCCCCCGCGGTGGCGAAGTAGCGGACCGCCAGCCGCCCGGTGCGGCCCTCCCGCAGGTCGGCCAGAGCGGTTTCCGCTTCCGCGACGTTCCGGCTGATGACGGCGGCGTGCTCGGTGAGCAGCCGCCCGGCCACGGTCGGCTGCACCCCCCGGCCGACCCGTTCGAGCAGGGCGGTACCGGCCTGCTTCTCCAGTGCCGCGACCTGCTGGCTGACGGCGGACGGGGTGTAGCCGAGGTTCGCGGCGGCGGCGGTGACGGATCCGCTGGTGACGACGGCCCTGAGGACCTGCATTCTGCGCACATCGAGCATGTAGCTGAGGTTAACGCTCCATGCATGACTTTTCACTGGTGCTGTCAGGTTTGCTGAGGCACGGTGGTCCCACAGACATCGGCCTCATGGCCTTGCGGAGGAGACGGACGTGGTCAGCGGTGGACGAGGAACGCTGGTGCGCATGGGCGTACTCGCCCTGCTGTGGGGGTCGGGTTTCCTGTGGATCGAACTGGCCCTGGACAACGGGCTGGCCCCCGCACAGATCACGTTCGTCCGCTGTGCACTCGGCGCCCTGGTGCTGCTCGCCATGGCACGGTCCGCCCGCAAGAGCCTGCCGCGCGCCCGTGCGACCTGGGGCCGGCTGCTGGTCGCCGCCTTCTTCTGCAACGCTCTGCCGTTCGCGCTGTTCAGCGTCGGCCAGCAGACCGTCGACTCGGGGGTGGCGGGGGCGCTCAACGCGACCACTCCCCTGTGGTCGTTGCTGATCGGCCTGGCGATCGGGACGGAACGGGGCATCAGCGCGGTCCGGTTCGGCGGACTGCTGCTCGGCTTCGCGGGCACCTTGCTGATCTTCGCGCCCTGGCAGCAGAACGGGCTGATGAGCGCGGGCGCGCTCGCGGTCCTCGGGGCGGCGCTGAGTTACGCCGTCGCCTTCGCCTACATGGGGCGCAAGCTCACCGGCGGGGACTCCGCCCCCATCGCGCTCTCGGCCGCCCAACTCGTGGCAGCGACCGGGCTGAGCACGCTCGCGCTGCCCGCCGGCGGGACCGAGGCCTCGGGCATCACGCCGGTCGGCGTGGTCGCCGTCGTCGTCCTCGGTGTGTTCGCCACCGGGTTCACCTTCGCCCTCCATTACCGGCTCATCGCCGACGAGGGTGCCACCAGCGCGGCCACGGTCGGCTATCTGCTGCCGGTGGTCTCCCTGACCCTGGGAGCGGTCGTGCTTAACGAATCGCTCACATTCCGCGTCGTCGCGGGGATGGCCGTGGTGCTCGTCGGCGTCGGACTCACCCGTCGACAGAAGCGGACAAACGCTTCGTCGCCGCTGGTGGAGGACGCGAGAGCGGCCGACGCAGGAGAGCCTCGAGTCCGGACAGAACGGGTCAACTGACCGACCAATCAGTTCATGTAAGAATGCACCGGCACTCCTACCGGCGGGTAACGTATGCCGCTCCACCGGCATGCCCAGCCGCCGCAGGCCCACCGCGAAGGCATTCGAGGACCCGAACGTGTCCTACCAGGACCCACAGCCGCGCTACTCCCAGCAGCCTCAATACCCCGGGTTTCCCGACTACTCCTCGTTCCCCGAGGAACCGGGTCACTCCCAGCCCGCCTGGCAGCAGCACTCCTGGCAGCAACCGGACGACCAGCGGGCCGAGCCCGTGCAGCCCGGTGGCGTCCGGCGCGAGGTGCGTGCGCTGAGCGCCGCGTACCGCAGACTGCGCCGGGTCGCGACCCTGTCGGCCCTCGGGTACTTCGTGCTGTTCCTCGTGCTCTCCGCGTACGCCCCCGATCTGATGGCCGGCCATCTCGCCGGCGGCCTCAGCTTCGGCATCGTGCTCGGCCTGCTGCAGCTCCCGGTGACCCTCGCGGCCGTCGCCGTCTACGAGCGGACCGCACGCCGCCGGGTCGACCCGCTCGCCGAAGCCGTACGCCTCCACACCGAGCAGTCCGCACAGAGCCAGCAGGGAGCACGCCGATGACCGAATTCGGCTCCGATGCCCAGACCATGTCCCTGGTCGCGTTCATCGCCGTGATCACCGTGACCCTGTTGCTGTGCGTGATGACCGGGCCGGACCGCGACGACCTGGACGAGTTCTACACCGGCCTGCGCTCGCTCTCCCCCATGCAGAGCGGACTGGCCATCGCGGGCGACTACATCTCCGCGGCCACCGTGCTCGGCACCATCGGCGTGATCTCCCTGGTGGGCCAGGACGGACTGGTTCTCTCCCTCAGCACAGCGCTCTCCCTGGTGCTGATGATGTTCCTGCTGGCCGAACCGCTGCGGAACGCGGGCCGGTTCACCATGGGTGACGTACTGACCCGCCGGGCGCCCAGCGCGGCCGTGCGCATCACCGCGTGCGTCGTGACGCTCGTGGCCCTCTTCCCGCTGCTGATCTTCCAGCTCGCGGGCGCAGGCGATCTGCTCTCCATCGTCCTCGGCTTCGACTCCGCGGGCTTCAAGACCGGGTCCATCGTGCTGCTCGGACTGCTGATGATCATCTACGCGGCGATCGGCGGCATGAAGGGCACGGCGTTCATCCAGATCGTGAAGACCGTGGCACTGCTCGGTGCGGCGGTCGCCATCGCGGCCCTCGTCCTGAACCGCTTCGACTTCAGCCTCTCCGCCCTGCTGGACGCCGCGGCGCGCGGCAGCGGTGCGGGCGACGCCTATCTGACGCCGGGGCTCCAGTTCGACGGTGACGGGCTCGACATGATCAGCGCGCAGCTGACGGTGGTCCTCGGCGCGGCCTGCCTCCCTCACATCACGATGCGTATGTTCAGCTCGCGCACCACGCAGGCGGTGCGGCGCTCGATGTCCTGGGCCGTGTCGACCGTGGTCGTGGTGTGCCTGCTCAGCGCGGTCATCGGCTTCGGGGCCGCGGCCATCGTCGGCCGCCAGGCGATCACCCAGGGCGACCCGCAGGGCAAGACCTCGATTCTTCAGGTCAGTCAGGCCGTCATGGGCAAGGACGTGTCCATGTTCGAGACGCTGCTCTTCACGGCGATGGCGACGGCGATCTTCCTGACGCTGCTGGCGTCCGTGGCCGGCATCACCCTCGCCTGCGCCAACTCCCTGGCGCACGACCTGATCACCCACGGTCTGCGTCGCAGGCAGGCCGTACAGGGCCGTACCGAGATGCTGATGGCACGGCTGACCGCGGCCGCTGTCGGACTGCTCGCGATCGTCCTCGCGGCGGGCTCCCGGCACGTGAATCTGCAGGCGATGGTCACGCTGTCGTTCTGCCTCGGTGCCTCCGCGATCGCGCCGTCGCTGATCTACAGCCTCTTCTGGCCGCGCTTCAACCGTGCCGGACTGCTCAGCACCCTGATCGGCGGCACCGCGGCGGTACTGATCCTGATCACGGGCACCACCCTGGTCTCCGGTTCACCCCAAGCCATTTTCCCCGACGCGGACTTCACCTGGTTCCCGTACACCACGACGGGCCTCCTCTCGATCCCGTTCGGCTTCCTGGCGGGCTGGATCGCGACCCGGATGACCACCGACAGGACGGGTACCGACGAGCAGCAGGCGCTGGACGACGACGCGGACGACGTGTCGATCCTCACCGGCGCCGGGGCGCCTCGGTACTGAATCCCCGACGCGTCGCCCGTCACCGGAGCAACCAACGGATCGGAGTCGTACAACATGGCACGCACCCTGACGGTCTCGGACAGCATCGTCATCGACGCACAGCCCTCGACGATCTACGAACAGGTCAGCGACCCGGCTCTGATGGGCCGTTGGAGCCCGGAGAACCGGGGCGCGACGGTGACGGGCGGCGGCGGAGCCGCCCATGTGGGGATGGTGTTCGACGGCCGGAACAAGCGCGGTCCCATGAAGTGGACGACCCGCTGCACGGTGACGGCGGCCGATCCGGGTGAGCGCTTCGCCTTCCGCGTGCACGCGATCGGGCGGCGTCGGCCGGTCCTGCGCGGCCCGATCGCCACGTGGGAGTACCGGTTCGAGGCCGTCGACGGCGGGACGCGGGTCACCGAGACCTGGACCGACGACCGGCGGTCGTGGCCCGACGCGATAGCCAACTCGTTCGACAAGCTGGCGACCCGAGGACACACCTTCGCCGAGTTCCAGCGCAAGAACATCCGGATCACCCTGCGGAACCTGAAGAAGGCGATGGAGGCGGCACCCACCGCCTCATGACGGGGCGAGGCCGAGTGGATCGGCGCGTGCCGGACGACAGCGCGAAACAGCTCCCCGAGGCGCCCGGCGGGGCTTGTCGACTTCGCGAAACAGGTCCCGGGTCCGAACGGCGCGGCATGTCGGCTCCTTCGGTCAGCGACCGGCCGATCAGGCTGGTCGGGACCGGAGGCGTGGGCCTGCCTGCCACGGCCGGCACGGCGGGGCGCCCGGGTTCCGGTCCGGCTGCTGGCGGTGCCCGACACCGCTGCGGGCCTTCGGGCGCCCGGGTCAGTCCGTGGAGAGTCCCGCCGCAGCGGCGGCCAGCGCGGCGAGGACCGGGCTGAACAGCGGGTGCTGCTCGGCGCCGCGGCGTACCGCGGCGAAGACGCGGCGGGTGGCCGCCGGGCCCGCCACCGGCAGGACGACGGTGTCCGTCAACTCCATCCCGCGCAGTGCCGAGCGCGGCACCAGGGCGACCCCGGCACCTGCCCCGGCCAGGGCCACGACCGCACGGAAGTCGTCGGAGGAGTGCACCACCCGCGGCTGGAACCCGGCCAGTTCGCAGGCGAGCAGCACCATGTCGTGGCAGGGGTTGCCGGGATAGGGGCCGATCCAGTCGCAGTCGGCGAGCTCGGCGAGCTCCACCCGCTCCGCATGGCCGAGCGGGTGGTCCGCGCGCAGGACGGCGTCGAACGGCTCCGCGTACAGCGGTACGCGCGCCAGCCGCCGGTCGCCCTCGCCGGGCGCCCCGCGGTACTCCACCGCCACTGCCAGGTCCGCCTCCCCGTCGAGGACGAGCGGCAGGCTCTCGTCGCCCTCGGCGTCCCGCACGCGCACCCGGATGCCGGGATGAGCGGTCGCGAGGCGCCCGATGGCCGGGGCGACGACCTCCGCGATGCCGGTGGCGAAGGCAGCCACCGTGACCTCACCGGCCGCCCCGCCCGCGTACGCCGCGAGCTCCGCCTCGGCCCGTTCCAGCTGGGCGAGCACGGCATGGGTGTGGGCGAGCAGGATCTCTCCTGCGGCCGTCAGACGCACCCCCTTGCCGCTGCGGATCAGCAGCGCGTGGCCGGTCTCCTGCTCGAGCGCGTTGAGCTGCTGGGAGACGGCCGAGGGGGTGAGATACAGCGCTGAGGCCGCGGCGGTCACCGTACGGTGGTCCGCCACGGCCCGCAGGATGCGCAGCCGCCGGGGGTCGATCACCCGGCCATTTTGCCAGGTGCGCTCAGCCCTGCAGCGCCTGGCGTGCGTCGATGAACGCGGCGACGGCCCGCTCCACGTCCTCGGTGGAGTGCGCGGCGGAGAGCTGGACCCGGATACGGGCCTTGCCCATCGGGACGACGGGGTACGAGAAGCCGATCACGTAGACGCCCCGCTCCAGCAGGAGCTCCGCCATCCGCCCGGCCTCCGCCGCGTCACCGATCATGACCGGGGCGATGGGGTGGTCGCCCGGCAGGATCTCGAAGCCCGCCTCGGTCATCTTCGAACGGAACAGCGCGGTGTTCGCGGTGAGCTTCTCGCGCAGGTCGCCCGCCGACTCCAGAAGGTCGAGGACCTTGAGCGAGGCGGCGGCGATCACCGGGGCGAGGGAGTTGGAGAAGAGGTACGGGCGGGAGCGCTGGCGCAGCAGGGCGACGATCTCCGCACGGGCGGCGACATAGCCGCCGGAGGCTCCGCCGAGCGCCTTGCCGAGGGTGCCGGTGATGATGTCGACGCGGTCCATGACGTCGGCCAGCTCGGGGGTGCCGCGGCCGCCGGGGCCGACGAAGCCGACGGCGTGCGAGTCGTCGACCATGACCATCGCGTCGTAGCGGTCGGCGAGGTCGCAGATCTCCGCGAGCGGCGCGACATAGCCGTCCATGGAGAAGACGCCGTCGGTGACGATGAGGCGCCGGCGTGCGTCCTGGGTCTCCTTGAGCTGCTGCTCCAGATCGGTCAGGTCGCGGTTGGCGTACCGGTGGCGGCGGGCCTTGGAGAGCCGGATGCCGTCGATGATGGAGGCGTGGTTGAGGGCGTCCGAGATGACGGCGTCCTCGGGGCCGAGGATGGTCTCGAAGACTCCGCCGTTGGCGTCGAAGCACGAGGAGTAGAGGATCGTGTCCTCCTGGCCGAGGAACGCGGACAGCCGCGCCTCGAGCTCCTTGTGGACGTCCTGGGTGCCGCAGATGAAGCGCACGGACGCCATGCCGTAGCCCCAGCGGTCCAGCGCCTCCTTGGCCGCGGCGACGACCTCGGGGTGGTCGGCGAGGCCGAGGTAGTTGTTGGCGCAGAAGTTGAGGACCTCGCCCGAGGCGACGGAGACGGAGGCGCTCTGCGGGGTGGTGATGACCCGCTCGGGCTTGAAGAGCCCCGCTTCGCGGATCTCGTCGAGGGTGGCGATGAGGTCGTCGCGGACGGACGCGTACATGAGAGCTGCTCCCTTGAGCGGTGGTCGGGGCGGGGCCGTGCGGTGCGGGCAGACGCCGGTCAGCGGGTCCAGTCGAGAATGATCTTGCCGCTGCGGGCGTTGGCGGCCTCGTCGAAGGCGGCGTCGAAGTCCTGGTAGCCGTAGCTCCCGGTGATCACGGGGCTGAGGTCGAGGCCGCCCTCGAGCAGGACCGTCATCGCGTACCAGGTCTCGAACATCTCGCGGCCGTAGATGCCCTTGATCGTGATCATCGAGGTGACGATCCTGGACCAGTCGACGGCGAACTCCTGCGCGGGGAGGCCGAGCATCGCGATCCGGCCGCCGTGCGTCATGTTGTCGACCATGTCCCGCATGGCCTCCGCGCGGCCGGACATCTCCAGGCCGATGTCGAAGCCCTCCTTGAGCCCGAGCCGGCGCTGAGCCTCCGCGATGCCGTGCTCGGAGACGTTCAGCGCGAGGGTGGCGCCGACCTTGCGGGCGAGCTCCAGCCGGGGCTCGCTGACATCGGTGATCACCACATTGCGGGCACCGGCGTGACGGGCGACGGCCGCGGCCATGATCCCGATCGGGCCGGCGCCGGTGATCAGCACGTCCTCGCCGACGAGCGGGAAGGAGAGCGCGGTGTGCACGGCGTTCCCGAACGGGTCGAAGATCGCGGCGATATCCAGGTCCACGTGCGTGCGGTGCACCCACACATTGGACGCCGGCAGGGCGACGTACTCGGCGAACGCGCCGTCGCGGCCGACGCCGAGGCCGATCGTGCTGCGGCACAGGTGGCGGCGGCCGGCCAGACAGTTGCGGCACTTGCCGCAGACGAGGTGGCCCTCGCCGCTCACGATGTCGCCCACGGCGATGTCCTGGACGTCCGCGCCGATCGCGGCGACCTCGCCGACGAATTCGTGGCCCAGGACGCGCGGCGTGCCGACCGTCTGCTGCGCCCAGGCGTCCCAGGAACGGATGTGCAGATCCGTGCCGCAGATGCCGGTACGGAGCACCTTGATCAGCACATCGCCCGGTCCGGCATCCGGCTCCGGCACGTCCATGAGCCACAGACCGGGCTCGGCGTGCTGCTTGACAAGTGCCTTCATCGGGGGCTCCAGGCATGGTGGCGAAGGGACCGAGGGCGGCTGCGACAGTTACGGCAACCAAGACAAACTATGACAGCGCCGCTCACGGGACCTGCACCAATCTGCCCAGCTCGGCGGCCGTAGTCCATCGAGGATTTCTTAAGCGGGCCAACAGGAGAGCTTCATGTGGCGGGTGCGCCCACAGTTGCCTCTGGCGACGAATGGTCCGGAGCGGATCGTTCCGGTGGTCGACAGGCGCGCTACGCCGGCCGGCCGGAGCGGCGGAGGGGGGGGCCGAGGACGGCGTCGACCTCGGCCGCAGCGACGTCGAGGAGGTCCCTGCCGAACAGGCACAGCGACTGCTCCCAGGGGTGGCCGAAGCTGCCGAGGCGGAAGTCCTCCGACAGATAGATGTAGTAGTCACCGTCGGGGTAGGGGCTCAGGGGCCACCGGTCCTGGGCGGGGCCTCCGGCGTGATGCGGGGAGAAGCGGTACGAGGTGTGCTGCCAGTCCAGGGCGAGCAGCGTGGCCTGCGGAGCGACGCACCTGGTCAGTCCCTGCCGGACAGCCGCGACCAGTTGATCGAGTCGCGCATGACCCGGGTCCTCGTCGAGTGCGGCCAGGCTCCAGGTGACCGAGTCCGTCGGCTCCTTGATGGCAGGCCACTGTGCCGGATCGACGCTGGGGCGGAAGGCGAACTCCGCGCGAAATCGGTCCCAGACGGTGTCGTACTCGGCTTCCGGCAGCTCTTCCACTGGCTCGCTCGTCATCGGCAGAGCGTATCGAGCCGCCCGGCCCGGACCGGCGCGTGATCTTGCCCGGAGAACAGCGGGCGCGGCATCACTCGCGTATGCGGGAGCGGAGTGCGAGCCTGGGGGTATGGGCTGGGCATCGTGGACGACCACCGGAGTGTTCTCCGGACGTGGAGGAGTGCTCACCGACGAGGTCGGCGTGCTGACCGGAGATCTCACCGTGCACACGACCTGGGCCGGCGACGAAGCACGCATCGCCGTGCAGTACAGCGGCGCGTCGGACTGGTTCACGATGACGGGCAGTCCCGCGCCCTGTCATGCCGAGGAGGAGAGCCGCCACCTCCATCAGGCCGTGGTGCAGGCCGTGCAGGACGGCGGTGCGGCCACCGTGCCGTACCTGCCGCAGGAGGCGTCGTAGGCCTGCGCCTCCGCGGCGTCGGCGCCAGGGGCGTCAGGGTTCACCGAGTTCCGGCCCGCTCATTCGACCGCGGGCACACTCCCCGCCCTGTCCGGTGGGCCGGCGGGCTGGCTGGGCACATGGGCCTCGATCCGGCCGGGCGGGACCGCCGCGGGACCGGCCGCGGGGCCGGTGAGAGCACCGATCCGGGCGCGCAGGTTCTGGTTCTCGGCGTACAGGTCCGCCAGGGCTCTGACCTTGGTGCGCACGACCCAGGGGTCGACGGGCTTGACCAGGAAGTCCGCGGCCCCCAGTGCGTAGGCACGGGCGGCCAGATCGTCGTCCCTGCCGAGTCCGGTCATCAGCACGACCGGCAGATTGCGGGTGTTGTCCAGGCGCTTGAGGTAGGCGAGCACCTCGAGGCCGTCCATCCTCGGCATCACGACGTCGAGGACGACCACCGCGACACCGCCGCGCAGCACGGTCTTCAGCGCCTCGTCGCCGCTGTGGGCGCGTAACACCGGGCGCCCCAGGGGGCGTAACAGACTCTCTATCGCGAAGAGATTGTCCTCACGATCGTCGACCACAAGGATCTTCAAGGCACAACCCGTGTCCCATTGGTGCCTCCCTCGGCGGGCGGCCTCGGCGTACGCCGCACTCGGCGGCGGGAGCGGCCCCGTCTCCCTCCTCAAGACTTCTGCGGGGCTTGTTTCGTAGAGAAAGTATGAAGCCTTTGGGGGTGTCGAGCGCCAGCCCCTGATGCGCCGCTCTGCCCGAATGCCGGTCTAAACGCTCCGTGACCGCCTCCGGATGCGCCATCGCCGCAGGAGCCCTCGCCCTGGCGAAGCCCTGCGCGGGGTACGGAGGTTGGGGATCGGCCGCACGCCCCGGGGCACCGGGCGAGGCTCGATCGCTGCACCCGCTGCACCCGGCGGCCGGGGCGCGGGGCGCACCTGGCGGGCCGCGCACACGGCGTCCGCCAGGCTCGACCGGTGCCACAGGATCTCGTCCGGATGGTCCGCCAGCAGCAGGCGCTCCACCACGTCGTGCGCGGCCGGGGACTCCGGACGGGCGGGGACGAGCTGCGGCCGCAGGACGCGGAGATGGGACCGCTCACCGGGGTCGGTCACCACTTCCGACAGGGTGACCGCGTCGAGCACGGAGGCGATGACCGCCGCCCGCTCCCACGGGTCCTCGGTCGACCGCAGCAGCAGTCCGAGCCTCCGCGCACGCCAGTTCCGGGCCCGCCGGTCCACCCCTTGGTCGAGCCCGGCCCGCAGATGCGGCGGTGTGCGGCCGGTCAGCAGCGCGGGGTGGGCGCGGCCGAACTCCTGGAGCTCTTCGGCGAGATACAGCCAGACGACCGCCCGGTAGCGGTTGAGGTAGAAACGGACGGGAGTGAAGTGGCCCGTGCGTGCGAGGCGGGTGAAGCGGGCGGCGCTGATCGAGACGAGCTGTGCGCCCTCCTGGGTCCCGACGGTCCGCAACCGCGCTCGCAGCGCGCCCGGGAACTTCTCGGCAGCCCGCAGCCGGTCGATCTCGTCCTGACCGACGCGCGGCGGGCCGCCGCTCGCCCCGGACGTGGCGCGGATGTGCCCCAGCTGTACGGCCAGGTCGAACTCGCTCCGCTTCAGGTCCAGTTCCTGCGCGGCCCGGCTCAGGGCCAGTGTGCGTGTGGTGGTCGTTCCGTGCACTGCCATGACGGTCTCCCCGTGAGGTCCGAATACTCTCGGTGATGACCGTAGCCCGACTCCGTGACATCCCGCCCGGCCTGTGGAAAACCCATCGGGTCGGCCGGGAACGACTGGATCGCCGCAGTTCAGAGGGTGGTTGGGCCCGGTTCCCTGGCCGCAACGCTGAGATGCTCACCGACCCGGTTGACCATCAGCGTCATCTCGTACGCGATCTGGCCGACATCCGCCTCGGCCTCGCTCAGCACACAGAGACAGCTGCCTTCCCCGGCGGCCGTGACGAAGAGCAGCGCCTCGTCGAACTCGACCATCGTCTGCCGGGCCCTGCCCGCACGGAAGTGACGGCCCGAGCCGCGGGCCAGTGAGTGCAGGCCGGAGGAGACTGCGGCCAGGTGCTCGGCGTCCTCGCGGACCAGTCCGGTGCTCGCGCCCGTCACCAGCCCGTCGTTGGACAGCACCAGCGCGTGCCGGATATGCGCGATCCTCTGGGTGAGGTCGTCGAGCAGCCAGTCAAGTCCCTTGTCCAGCGACATGGTCGTTCCTTCCCCGCTCATGCGTTCCCCGTGTTGCCCGATAGCCTTTCGCACCCGGGACGGCACGGCAAGGTGCAACTACCCCACCGAATCGAGCAGCCGTGCGGTGTGCATCCGTCCGGCATATTCGACGAGACGGACGAGCACCTCCTTCCCCGAGTCGCGGTCACGCGCGTCACAGAGCACCACCGGCGTTCCGCGTTCCAGATCGAGGGCTCGGGAAACCTCGTGCGCGCCATAGGTCCGCGCGCCGGGGAAACAGTTGACCGCGACCACGAACGGGATTCGCCGGTGCTCGAAGTAGTCGACCGCGGGAAAGCAGTCCCCGAGGCGCCTGGTATCGGCCAGAACGACGGCGCCGAGGGCGCCTTGGGACAATTCGTCCCACAAAAACCAGAAGCGATCCTGCCCGGGTGTCCCGAAAAGATAGAGGGACAATCCGGAACGGATGGTGATACGTCCAAAGTCCATGGCGACGGTCGTGGTGGATTTCTGGTCCACTCCCCCGGTGTCGTCCACCCCGTTCCCCGCCTGGCTGAGCAGTTCTTCCGTACGCAGCGGGCGGATTTCGCTCACCGCGCCGACAAGCGTGGTCTTCCCCGCACCGAAGCCGCCGGCGACCAGTATTTTCAATGCCAGGGCCATGGAATCCCCATCGGCGGCGTGCGAGCTTTCAGAGGCCATCTGTCACTTCTCTCTGAATTGATCCTGGGCACTGCGCATTTCCTTGTGTCATGCGACGCGCAGCGCAATGGCCGTCGGGCGGCTAAAGGGCTCTCAGCCCTTCGATCACCTCCCGCAGAATCCGCTCGTCGGGCAGCTGCGCGGGCGGTACGGGCCGGCTGACGACGACATGGCCGGCCTCGAGGAGATCGCCGAGAAGTACGCGGACGACACCGACCGGGAGATCGGCTTCGGCGGCCAGTTCCGCCACGGACTGCGTCTCGACGCGGCACAGAGCGAGGAGCGCGCGGTGTTCCGGACCGAGGAGGGACTCCTCGGCCGGACCGGGCGCGTCCGCCGCGATGTCGACCAGGGCGATGAGGTCGAACCCCACATTGCCAGGGCCGGGTTGGGTCCGGCCGCCGGTCATCGCGTACGGGCGGACGAGCGGTCCGGCATCGGCGTCGTACCACTGGCTGCCGGGGATGTCCGGGTGCATCGCCTCACTCATGATCTGTCGCCTCGGCCCTTCATCAGGTCGCGCTGATCCGCGGCGGGGTCCGGAGGTGCTCGCCGACCCGCTTGACGAGGCGCGCCATCTCGTAGGCGATCAGCCCGATGTCGGCGACGACCGAGGTGAGGACGGCAAGACAGGAGCCGTCGCCGGCGGCGGCCACGAAGAGGAAGCCGTCGTCCATCTCCACCATGGTCTGGCGCACGCCCCCGGCGTCGAAGTGCCGCCCCGCGCCCTTGGCGAGACTGTGGAACCCGGAGGCGACGGCGGACAGATGCTCGGCGTCCTCCCGCGTCAGGTCGTGCGAAGCCCCCACGGGCAGACCGTCGTTGGACAGCACCACGGCGTGCCGGACCTCGCCCACATGAAGGACGAGGTCGTCCAGCAGCCAGTCCAGATCACCCGTGAAACGGCTCGCTGCTGCCGACTCGTACGCAGTCATGCTCTGTCTCCTTCGGTGCCGGGGGTGAAAGTGCCGGGCGCGGCGGATCCCGGCGCACCGCCACCGCCTCGGGTCCAGCCGTTGCGGTAGGCGGTCATGCGGTCCCGTGCCTGTTCGGGCGAGCGCTCGGGCAGATCGTCGGGGCCGGGCGCGCTGTCGTCGGGGGCGTCCGTCGTGGGTGCCTCGCGCAGTTGCGGGGCGAGATGGGCCTGCTTGACCCGGCGCGGCAGTTCACCGTCGTCGGCCGGCGGAGGGGCGCTGCGCAGCCGCAGGGCGGTGACGCCCGGAGGCTGGCCGTCCGTCCGGGCGGCCAGCGCCGGGCGGTGGGCAGCGGCGGACACGGGGCTGCCGTTCGGGCTCCGTACGGGCTCGTTCACCGGCTCCTGTGCCGGCTCGTGGTCCGCCGCGGAACCGGTGCTCGCGCGGGCCCCCGTCGGGGCGGTGAGGGCGCTCTGCAGCAGGTGGGTCGGCAGCAGGACGACGGCTGTTGTGCCGCCGTACGGAGAGGTACGCAGATGGACCTTGATCTCCCGGCGCAGTGCGAGCCTGCTGACGACGAACAGTCCGAGTCTGTCGCTGTCGAAGAGGTCCAGTGCCTCGGACTCTCCGAGACGGCGGTTGGCTTCGGCCAGCGCCTCCTTGCCCATCCCGAGGCCGCGGTCCTCGATCTCGAGGGCGTAGCCGTTGCCGACGGGTTCGCCGGTCACGCGCACTTTGGTGTGCGGCGGCGAGAACTGTGCGGCGTTCTCGACGAGTTCGGCCAGCAGATGGGTCACGTCGGCGACGGCCGCACCCACGATCGCGGTCTCGGGCAGCTGCCGCACCTCCACGCGCGCGTAGTCCTCGATCTCCGAGACGGCGGCCCGTACGACGCTGGTCAGCGGAACGGGCATGCGCCAGGCGCGGCCTGGGGCGGCACCGGACAGGATGATGAGGCTCTCCGCGTGCCGCCGCATCCGGGTGGTGAGGTGGTCGAGCCGGAAGAGGTCGCCGAGCTCGTTCGGGTCGTCGGCGCGGCGCTCCATCGTGTCGAGCAGGGTGAGCTGGCGGTGGACCAGGACCTGGCTGCGGCGGGCGAGGTTGACGAAGACGCCGGAGATGCTGCCGGCGAGTTCGGCGCGTTCGACGGCCGCACGGAGGGCGGCGCGGTGGACGGTGCCGAGCGCCTCGCCGACCTGACCGATCTCGTCCTCCGCCGGCGGCCCCTGGGGTGCCTCGGCCGGGATGTCGATCTCCTCGCCGGTACGGAGCCGGCTCATCGCGTGCGGCAGCCGCTGCCGGGCGATCCTGAGCGCGGTGTTGCGCAGGCTCGTCAGCTCGACGACGAGGCCCCGTCCGATGCGTACGGAGATCACCAGGGACGCGGCGACCGCGGCGAGTCCGAGCAGAACGGCGGCTCCGGCCGGGGTGAGGAGGCCGTCCTCGACGGGGTCGGCGCGGTCGGCGGCAGTCCGGCGGGCGTCGGTCTCGATCGCGAGCATCCGGTCACCGACCGCCGTGCGGATGCTCTCCCACTCCCCGGCCGGGACGATTCCGGCGGCCCGGCGGCCGGCGGGTGCTGCCATCACCTTGTCCTCGGCGGTCTGCAGTTGCCGGTGGACGCTCGAACCGGCGAGCTGCCGCCAGGCCGTGCTCTCGGGGTCCCGGAGGGTGGTGGCGGCGGAGGCGGTGAACGTCCTGCGGGTCGCCACGGCTCCGGTGAACAGCCGCAGCCGTGGCGCGGCGATCGACGTGCTCAGATGGGCCGAGCCGAGGAGCGCGTCCTCCTGGGCGAGCATTTCGCCGGCCCGGGCGAATTCCAGGAGCACGCGGGCGTCGGACGCGGTCCCGGCGTCGTGGATTCCCGCCAGGGTGCCCGAGACGCCGAAGGCGTCGGTGACGACGGCGGTGTACTGCTGATAGGTGGCGTCCCAGGTGGCTTTGCCGCCGATGACCGCGGTACGCAGCGTCCGCAGCTGCTCCGCCTTGCCGACGAACGTCTCGACCTGTGCGGCCACGGTCGACGGTAAGCCGTCTCCGGCCGCGACCGTCGCCGTGCCGTCGACGCGGAGCTTGCGCACGGCCTGGTCGGTACGGCGGCCCTCCTGCTCGAGGATGGCGGCACGTTCGTCCGAGGGCGCGGCCACCTGCCGTACCGCCGCGCGGCGTTCGGCCTGGAGGGCGGCGACGGTCGCCGCGACCGGTGTACCGACCTCGGCGTCGAGGCGCTGGGACTGGCGCAGCCGCGCCACGTCCTGAGCGGTGGAGACCGTGGCGAATCCCCAGAGGGCCAGCAGGGAGACGACCGGAACCATCAGCAGCGAGAGGATCTTCGCGCGGACGGTCCGGGGGCGCAGCATCCGGCCGCGCTCGGCCGGACCGGGGGACGTCGGCGCATCATCGGGGCCCGGTTGCTGACCGGTGTGTTCGACCGCGGGCGGCCCGGCGTGCGCGCGCCGGCCGCGGGCGGGCTGCGCGGGTGCGGGAGGCGTCGAGGGCTGTAGCGGGGCAGCGCCCTGGTTCCTGCGGGGTGTACGCATGGCCTCCTCGTTCCGGATACGGGGCTGGGGTGCGGGAGCGGTTCGGTCAGGCGGTGGCGGTGTTCGCGGTGTCACCCGCCCTGGTGGTCCCGCTCGCGGGCGGGGTGCCGACGGCCGGAGGGGTGCCGAACGCCGGTTCCGGTTCGGTGGAGACCTGTTCGGTCTGCTGCTCGGCCGAGGTGTAGTCGGCGTGCTCCGTGGCGGTGGGAGACAGTGCGACGAAGGCGGAGGTGACGAAGAGATACGAGCCGAGGCCGACGGCGAGCGGGAAGATGAACTGCATCGTCGTGGCGCCGGGGAGTGCACCGCCCGAGGCGTCGATGCGCACGTCGACCGCGAACATGCCGGTGTAGTGCATGCTGCTCACCGCCGCGCCCATGACCAGCGAGGCGAGGGCGACCGCGACGGGTGACTTGATGTTGAGCGCGGCCCACAGCGCGGCGGTCGCGGCGATGACGGCGATGGCCACGGACAGGGCGACGAGCAGCGGGTCGTAGTGCACCGAGCCGTGCAGCCGCAGGGCGGCCATACCGAGGTAGTGCATGCTGGCGACGCCCAGGCCGGTGGTGAGACCACCGATGAGCAGGGCACGGACGCGTGCGCGGCCGTAGCCGACGCAGAACACGCCGAGGCCGACGACCAGCATGGCGACGAGCAGGCTGAGGATGGTCAGCGGAACGTTGTAGTGGATGTCCGTGCCGCGGACGGAGAAGCCGAGCATGGCGACGAAGTGCATCGTCCAGATGCCGGTGCCGATGGCGGACGCGGCGGTGATCAGCCAGTTGCGGCGTGACCGTCCGCTCGCGCCGAGCGCACGTACGGTGCAGCGCAGTCCCAGGGCGGCGCCGATCACGGCCATCGCGTACGACAGCACGGGGGTCAGCAGGCCGAAGGAGGCGTGGTCCAGATGTCCCATGGCTCAGGGACGCTAGACCCGCCGGGGGCGGACGCTGGGGGCTCAGTTCGAAAGCTGCCGGAATATGACAGAGAGCTGCTTCTGAACGATCGTGCAGAGCTCGAACGTGTGCACTGTGCGGTCGCGTGGGATACCGAGGGATCATGTCCCTATGTCCGACGACCACACACATGTGCAGGATTTCTTCGGCGCCAGGGCGGCCGACTGGGACGCGCGCTTCCCGGACGACGGGCCCGCCTATGCCACCGCCGTCACCGAACTGAGGCTCCGCGAGGGCGACGCGGTGCTCGACGCCGGATGCGGCACGGGCCGGGCGCTGCCGGCGCTGCGGTCGGCCGTGGGCTCCCGGGGCACGGTGCTCGGGGCAGATCTCACGCCCGCGATGCTGGCCGCCGCTGCGCGGTCGGGGCGCGACGCGCACGGACTCCTGCTGCTCGCCGATGTCGCACGACTGCCGTTGCGGGACGCGTCGCTCGATGCCGTGTTCGCCGCGGGACTGATCGCGCATCTGCCCCGACCCGAGGCGAATCTGCGGGAGTTGGCGCGCGTGGTGCGGCCGGGCGGAACGCTGGCGCTGTTCCACCCGATCGGCAGAAAGGCGCTGGCCGCGCGCCAGGGACGGCAGATCACCGGCGACGATCTGCGTGCCGAGCCCAACCTCCGCCCTCTGCTGGGCCGTTCGGGCTGGCGGATGATGTCGTACGTGGACGAGGAGGCGCGATTTCTCACCCTGGCGGTTCGTCAGGACTGAACGGGAATACCAGACGTAACAGTTCGGCGGCGACTGCCGCCTCGGGGAAGGTGGTCCAAGTGATCGACAGACTTCACAGGCTTCGTGAGTTCCTTGCCCACCGGCCGGCGGCGACGGCGACGGCGACCGCCCCTTCGCGGCAGCACAACATCTTCGAGGCGGCCGCCTCCTATGTGTCCGGGTGCGCCGAGGACGATCAGGACCGGATGGACGAGGCCGTCGGGTGGGTGTCGCCGGAAGCTCTGTCCTTCGGGATAAGCGAGCTGGCATGCCGGGCGGTCATAGCCCTGGCCCGCGAGCGGGACGAGGATCCGCAGACCGTGGCGCGCAGCCTCATGGGGCTGCCCCCCGCCTGACGGAGCGAGCCCCGTCGCGTTCCGCACGGAACGGGTCCTGTCACATTCCGCTCCGACCCCTCTCGACGTGCGGGTTACCCACTGGTTAAGGTGCGCCGACGAACGATCGAGCCGGACGATCGCACTGGGGAGGGTGATGTGACCGGGACGGAGGACACCGTCGACGAGGACGCGCTGTTCGTGCTGACTGCTGTGCTCCTGACACCGGCGCAGTTCCCGAGCGTGCTCGGCGACGACTACCCCGCCGCATGCGCGGCGCTTTCCCTCGAACCGTATGCCGAGGGGTACGGGCTGGTGCTCGGCCAGGACTCCGACGGCGCCCGCTGGACGGTCGTCATCGACGACGTGTCGCTCGTCGCCGTGGCCATCGCCTCGTGGGACTGCGGCATGGAGTACGAACTCTCCCCCGACGAGCGCACGGTCGTCGTCGCGCTGCCCGGCTGGCCGCTGGCCGTGGCCGTCGCCGCGCCGCATGTGCCGCCGCCGCACGACCCGGCTCTCGAGGGGGACGACGACCGGCCGCCGCTCTCACCGCCCGACACCGAGAGCTGGGGGCCCGCGCAGCGCCGGCTGGGGGCGGACGAGATCGCGCTCCAGTGGGTGGAGTGGCGGCAGCAGATCGACGACGACGAGGCGTTCCCCACCCCGGTTCCGCAGGATTCCCCGGACACGGCAGACGCTGCGGACACGGCAGATGCTGCGTACACGGCGGACACGGCGGACGAGGAACCGAAGGAATCGCACGCGGGGATCCGGCGGGTGCTGGACCAAGCCCGCGCCTACGTCGATACGCCGCCGCCGGTCGGCCGCATCCGTTCCAGCTTCGCGCCCGGCGGGGCGCGGACCCTGCGCGCCGACGGCCCCGGCTGGTCCTTGGTGGCCCGGACCGACGACATCGCCTTCATCCTGCTCGACGAGGAGCCCTGCGAGGTACTGCCGGTGGGCCGCGGGCCCGAGCTGCCGGGGCTGCTCGAAGCGCTCGACAAGCTGGCGGTGCGCCCGTCCTGAACCGGCGCCGCGGGGGGTCCGCCGGACGATCAAGGGGACAAGCGCTCCACGGATGTCCTCAGACCCGTTCCAGCGGGCGGCGCGGCTCCGCGGGCAGCTCCACGGCGACGGGATCGCCCGGCCTGACCACACCGCCGGTCCTGACGACGCTCATGATCCCGGCCTTGCGCACCGTCCGGCCCGCCGCGTCGCGGCCGACGACCTGCTTGAGCAGACCGCTGTCGAACCCGTCGATCTGCACGCACGGATTGCGCAGTCCGGTGACCTCGATGACGGCGTCGCCGCCCAACCGCAACAGCGTTCCGACGGGCAGGCCGAGGAGATCGATTCCGCGGGTGGTGACGTTCTCGCCGAGATCGCCGGGCCGGACCGTGAACCCTGCTTCCGCCACCTCGTCGAACAGCTCCGCATGGATGAGGTGCACCTGCCGCAGATTCGGCTGGGTGGGGTCCTGGGCCATACGGGAACGGTGCCTGACGGTCACCCCCGCGTGCACATCCCCCTCCACGCCCAGTCCGGCGAGCAGCGTGATGCTCTCGCGGTTGGGCTTGGTGAAGGAGTACACCTCGTTGCTGCTGACCGTCGTGACCGTCGCGCCGGTCATGTCTGCCGCGCCGGTCAGCGGCCGATCTCCTTGCGGGACACCCTCCGCAGGCGACGGCGCTGGCTGGGGTCGAGCATCAGATACGCCACCGTGGGCACACCGATCACGACCAGCAGCGACAGCCAGAATCCGATGAAAGGCATCAGGATCAGGCCGACGGCCACTCCCCCGATCACGAGCTTCGTACGTGTCGACATCTCGACGCCTCCTTCGCGGCCTCGGCCGCTCCTGCTGTGGGAACGCGTGAGCGCACCCGTCGGTTCCACTATGCGCGCGCACGAAGCGGTTCGCCGACCTCGTGCAGGTGTGTCAGTGCCTGCCGGTAGGACTCCACGAGCCCCGTCTCGGTGTAGGGAACGCCGAGGGCGCGGCAGTGGGCGCGCACCATCGGCTGCGCGAGGCCGAGGTTGGGCCGGGGCATGCTCGGAAAGAGGTGGTGCTCGATCTGGTAGTTCAAGCCGCCCAGGAACCAGTCCGTGAGCAGGCCTCCGCGGATGTTGCGGGAGGTGAGCACCTGCCGGCGCAGATGGCCCCAGCCCTCGGCGGGTGTCTCCATGCCCTTGTGGTTCGGTGCGAAGGCCATGCCCAGGTGGAGGCCGAGAAACATCTGGTGGACGAGGGCGAAGACCACTGCCTGTCCGAGCGTCATGGTGGTCAGCAGGAGCGTTGCGTACCCGGCGACATGGGCGATGAGCAGGGCCGCTTCGACGGCACGCGAGCGGTCGGACCGGCGGGGGCCGCCCCGGGTGAACACGGCCCGGAAGCCGTAGACCTTCAGGGCTATGCCCTCGAGGGTGGTCAGGGGAAAGAAGAGCCAGGCCTGGTGGCGTGTGAGCCAGCCGCGGAACCGGTCACGGCCGGCCGCCTGCTGCTGGGTGAAGACGAGGATGTCGGCGGCGACGTCCGGGTCCTTGTCGAGGTGATTGGGGTTGGCGTGGTGCCGGTTGTGCTTGTCGTTCCACCACTCCTGGCTCATGCCGAGCAGCAGATTCGCGTGGACGAGCTGGATGATCCGGCTTCTGCCGCGGTCGCCGGTGATCTGACCGTGCCCGGCGTCATGACCGAAGAAGGCTGTCCGGCACGACAGCACGGCGAGCGGCGGCGCGAGCAGCAGCACCCACCAGGAGCCGCCGACGAGAGCCGTGCCGGTGATCACGGCGGCGAGACCCAGAAGGTTGAGCGTGATGCTGCGGGCGTACCAGCCCGGGCGATGCTCGAGGAGTCCCTGTCCCTTGACGGCCCGCAGCAGCGGCGCGAACTCGCTTCCGGCGGTCCGCTGCGCCCCGGTTCCGGGTGCGTCCGGCGCGGACTGCGGTTCCACGAGGGTGGCCTGAGGCATGGAGGTCTCCGGTCTGTCGGGCCGTACGGAGCGGCGCGGGCGTGTTCACCTCGGCAAACGTAGGTGCGGGCGAAGGCCGGGAACCATGGAGCCACCACCCGGATCCGGTGGGGGCAGACCGGTGGGGGCCGGGGGTGCTGAGTACACCCTTACGGGTTCAGGTGACCCGGATCACAGCCGGAGCCACGTCGTGGAGACTGCGGCGTCAGGTACCCTCGGCGCTTCCGGTCCCCCAGTAGTCAAATTTGAGGAATGCGTCATCGCTGTGCACAGTGCCTCCGCGGCAACGACCACCGGCCTCCGCTCCTCCCCCGCACTTCCCGCCTCCGTCCTCTCCGAACTCGCCCGGTGCTCGGCCGTCTTCCTGCCCGGCGACCCGGCCCGCACCGGCCGTATCGCGTTCTGGCGGCCCGGCGGCGGTCCGCTCCCGGATGTGCCCGGTGCTGTCGAGACCCTCACCGTGGCCGGGGACGACGCGCTCCTGCACACCGTGCCCGCGCTGCTGCTGCCCGTACGCGACGCGCTGCCGGCGCTGACGAGGGCGCGCGCCGTTGCGGACGCCTCTGCGCCCGCCGCGTTCTGGGGTGCCGCGACCGTGCTCGCTCTCCAACTCGTGGCCCGCGGACTGCTGTTGCCGGGCCTGACCACGAGCGATCACGACGCCTGGCGGATCGGCCCGCTCACTGCCGACGACCTGGAGCGGATGCGGACGCTCGCGGCGTCGATGCCGCCGGCCGCGCACGCCGTGCCGCTCGACCCGGCCGCCGAACCCTTGCTGCTGCCCGAACCGGAGCGCATGCTGCGGTCGTTCCTCGATGCTGTCGCCGACGGACTGCCGCGTTCGCCCGCGGCGCCGCTCGCCGCGGGCGGCCCCGCGTTCTCCGCCCTCGAGCCGCAGCGTCTGCCCGCCGCGCGTGCCTGGGCGGCGGACGTGGCCGCCGGGCACGACGCGGGCGTACGCCTCTCCCTGCGCATCGAGCTCACCGGCCCGCTGTCCGAGGCCGGCCCCGGCCTTCGCGCCGTCCTGCAGATGCACAGCGTCAGCGATCCGGGCGTGGTCGTCGACGCGGCGGGTCTCTGGGCGGACGGAGGGCCGGACACCGCGTTCGGGCCGCGCGCCCGGATGGACGCCCTGCTCGCGCTGCGCCGCGCCGCCCACGCCTGGCCGCCGCTCGATCCGCTGCTGCGGGCCGCCGTGCCCGATGCGATCGACCTCGACGACGAGGAGATCGCCGAACTGCTCGGCGAGGCCACCCGGTCGCTCGCGACCTGCGGGGTCGAGGTGCACTGGCCACGGCAGATGGCGCACCGGCTCACGGCCCGCGCCGTCATCGGCCCGCCCGACACCGGGTCGGGCGACCGGAGCGCCGACACCAGCGGATCCGGGCTGCCCTCCTTCCTGTCGGCGGACACCCTGCTCGCCTTCAACTGGCGCTTCGCGCTGGGCGATCAGCAGCTGACCCGCGAAGAGCTCGACCGGCTGGCGGAGGCCGGCAGACCCGTCGTACGGCTGCGCGACCAGTGGGTGCTCATCGATCCCGAGGAGGCACGGCGCGTCCGCGACCGCCAGGACCGCAAACTCTCCCCGGTCGACGCGCTCGGTGCGGTGCTGACCGGCTCGACCGAGGTCGACGGCCGTCGCGTCGAGGTCCAGGCGTCGGGCTGGGTGGCGCGTCTGCGCGACCGGCTCGCCGACCCCGAGGGCGGCCGTCAGGACATCGGCCAGCCGGCGGCGCTGGTGGCGACGTTGCGCGACTACCAGCTGCGCGGCCTGAACTGGCTGAACCGCATGACATCGCTCGGTCTCGGCGGCTGCCTCGCCGACGACATGGGTCTGGGCAAGACCATCACCCTCATCGCTCTGCATCTGCACCGCCAGACCGACGAGTCCGCCGCCGGGCCCACCCTCGTCGTCTGCCCGACGTCCCTGATGGGCAACTGGCAGCGTGAGATCGAGAGGTTCGCGCCCGGCACCCCAGTACGCCGCTTCCACGGCTCGTCGCGCAGTCTGGACGACCTCGCGGGCGGGGAGTTCGTGCTCACGACGTACGGCACGATGCGGCTCGACACCGGCCGGCTCGGCGAGGTCGCCTGGGGCATGGTCGTCGCCGACGAGGCCCAGCACGTCAAGAACCCGTACTCCGCGACCGCCAGGCAGCTGCGCACCATCGGCGCCAAGGCCCGGGTCGCGCTGAGCGGCACCCCCGTGGAGAACAACCTCTCGGAACTGTGGGCGATCCTCGACTGGACCACGCCCGGGCTCCTCGGCCGCCTCGGCACCTTCCGTACCCGCTACGCGCAGGCGGTGGAGGGCGGCAACGACCCGGCCGCCGCCCGACGGCTGGCCGCGCTGGTACGGCCGTTCCTGCTGCGGCGGCACAAGTCCGATCCCGGTATCGCGCCCGAGCTGCCGCCGAAGACCGAGACCGACCGTGCCGTGTTCCTGACCGCCGAGCAGACCGGCCTGTACGAGGCGGTGGTGCGCGAGACCCTGGCCACGATCTCCGAGGCCGACGGCATGGAGCGGCGCGGTCTGGTGATGACGCTGCTGACCGCGCTGAAGCAGATCTGCAACCACCCGGCGCAGTACCTCAAGGAGGAACAGCCGAGGATCGCGGACCGTTCGGGCAAGCTGGAGCTCCTCGACGAGCTCCTGGACACGATCCTCGCGGAGGGCGCGAGCGTGCTGGTCTTCACGCAGTACGTGCAGATGGCGCGGCTGCTGGAGCGGCATCTGGCGGCACGCGGCGTACGGACGCAGTTCCTGCACGGCGGCACACCCGTCGCCGAGCGCGAGGCCATGGTGAACCGCTTCCAGGACGGTGAAGTGCCGGTGTTCCTGCTGTCGTTGAAGGCGGCGGGAGTCGGGCTCAACCTCACCCGCGCCGCTCATGTCGTGCACTACGACCGCTGGTGGAACCCGGCCGTCGAGGCACAGGCCACGGACCGCGCATACCGCATCGGCCAGACCCAGCCGGTACAGGTCCACCGGCTGATCGCCGAGGGCACCATCGAGGACCGCATCGCCGACATGCTGACCCGCAAACGGGAGCTGGCCGACGCGGTCCTCGGTTCCGGCGAGGCGGCACTGACCGAACTGTCGGACGCCGAGCTGGCGGATCTGGTGGAGCTGCGAGGGGGAACGCGATGAGCGGCGGGGACGACAACGAGCGGACGTTCGAAGCGCTGCCGCCGGCGCACGGCCGCGGCTTCGCCCACACCTGGTGGGGACAGGCCTGGCTCAAGGCACTCGAGGACACGGCTCTCGAGTCCGAGCAGCTGAAGCGGGGCCGCCGTCAGGCGCGCGCGGGCGCCGTCGGAGCGGTGTCGGTGCGGCCCGGCCGCATCACCGCAGTGGTGCGGGACCGGGACGGCACCGGGCAGCGCAGCGATGTTCTGCTGCAGGAGCTGAGCGAGGAGGCATGGGACCGCTTCCTCGGCATGGCGGTCGACAGCGCGGGGCACATCGCGGCGCTCCTGGACCGGGAGATGCCGCCGCTGCTCGTCGAGGACGCGGCGGCGGCCGGTGTCGAACTGCTGCCGGGGATCGGCGATCTGGAGCCCGAGTGCACCTGCGGCGCCTGGGATCTGTGCCCCCACACGGCGGCTCTGTGCTACCAGGTGGCGCGGCTGCTCGACCAGGACCCGTTCGTCCTGCTGCTGATGCGGGGGCGCGGGGAGCGGCGGCTGCTGGACGAGTTGCAGGCCCGGAGCGTGGCCCGGGCCACGGCCGATGCGCCGAGCGGCGACACGGCACGGTCACCGGAGGGCGTCCCGGCCGTCGACGCGTTCGCGGCACGGGAGATACTGCCGCCGCTGCCCGCGCCGCCGCCCGTCCCGGACGAGCCGGGGCCGCCGCCTGCCCTGGACACCGAGACGGATCCGGTGCCGGGCATCGAGGCGGATGCGCTGGAGTTCCTCGCCGCGGACGCGGCCGCACGGGCGCATCGCCTGCTCGTGGCAGCCCTCGCGCCGGGACATCAAGGGGAACCCGCCGAGCCCGTCCTGACACCGGATCAGGATGCGGTACGGATGGCGGCCTCGGGGCCGGGGCCGCTGGTCGCGGGGCGTCTGGCCGCGGGCACCGGACGGCAGCGCGCCGAGCTGGAGCTGGCCGTACGCGCCTGGCAGAGCGGCGGCGCGGCCGGGCTCGCCGCGCTCGACGAGGACTGGACCCCGGCGCCCGAGGCGCTCGCACGGGCGAAAGCTCTGCTCGACGGGGCCTGGGAGGACGCGGACCGGCCACGGCTGCGGGCGGCCGGGGCGAGCCGCTGGACGGTGGTGGGTGCGGACATGCAGCTGCGCCTCGGCCGTGACGGCCGCTGGTGGCCGTTCCGCAAGGAGAGGGGCCGGTGGGCTCCCGCCGGCCCGGCGGACCCCGAACCGGCGTCGGCGCTCGCGGGGGCACTGGGCGAGACCGGCTGAAGGGACCCCCGGGACCCCTTTGCGCGGCCAACCCTCTCTGTTTCCATGAGAGTTGGCCGCGCCCGGGCGTCCCTCCCACCTCTACCGGGGCCCCGGCACGGCCTGCTGACGGAGGGTCGGGCCGGTCCCTGCCCGCGACACCAGCCACACCCGCACCCCCGAGTTCCGCAAGGAATGGCCGACGGCAGGAGATCCTGACACCCCCACCAGGAGAGGCCCCCGATGGACCGTAGAACACTGCTCCGGGGTGCCGCCGCCGCGGCTGCCGCCGGTGTCCTGCTGCCGACGACCCGCGCGCACGCCGCCTCGCTCGAGGACACCGACTACCCGTCGGCCGACTGGCTGCCGGCCACGGCCTCCAACTACACGGCCTCGTCCCGTCCTTCGGCCTATCGCGTCGACTTCGTGGTCGTCCACGTCACCCAGGAGACGTTCAGCGACACGATCACGATCTTCCAGAACCCGGCCCGGGCGGTGTCCGCGCACTACGTGGTGCGCTCCTCCGACGGCCGGGTGGCGCAGTGCGTGCGGGAGCGGAACGTCGCCTGGCACGCCGGGAACTGGGACTACAACACCCGCAGCATCGGCATCGAGCACGAGGGCTGGGTGGACAAGCCGGAGTACTTCACCGACGCCCTCTACGAGCGGTCCGCGGCGCTCACCGCCTCGGTCTGCGACCGGTACGGCATCCCCAAGGACCGTGCGCACATCATCGGCCACAGCCAGGTCCCCGGCTCCACACACTCCGACCCCGGCAAGCTCTGGGACTGGAGCCGCTACATCCGCCTGGTCAATTTCGCCTGACGCCGGGACGCTTGTGGCGCCTGTCCGCCTGGGCCACGATGGGCGGGGAGGCCGAGTTGAGCGACACATGGGTGGCCCTCGAGCCGGGCGTGGATCCGTCTGCGCGGATCGCCGCACTGCACAGGGCGTACGACGCGTATGTGACGGCGGGCCGGGTCGAACGGCCGGTGCGTCCGGTGGTGGCCGACTCGTGGCGGCGTTCGGCGCGCGCCCGGGTCAGCCCGGAGGGCACCGCGGGCGTCGACCTGGACGACGACGCGCTCACCGCCTACCGCGAAGGCCATCCGCTGGCGCGGGTGATGCCTCTCGTGCGGGAGCTGATGGGCGCGTACGCGCAGGACGGCGAGCATCTGGTGGCGGTCTGCGACGCGCACGGGAGGCTCCTGTGGGTCGAGGGACCGCCCGCCCCGCGCCGCAGGGCGGGCCTGATGAACTTCGTGCCCGGCGCCCGCTGGGCCGAGGCGGTCGCCGGGACGAACGCCCCGGGCACGGCGATCACCGTGGACCGCCCCGTACAGGTGTTCGCCGCCGAGCACTTCCGACGTCCGGTGCAGGAGTGGACGTGTGCCGCGGCACCGATCCACGACCCGGCCACCGGGCGGCTGCTGGGCGCGGTGGACATCACCGGCGGTGACCGGCTCGCGCATCCGCACAGCCTGGCGTTCGTCGGAGCCGTGGCACGGGCCGCCGAGTCCCAGCTGGCCCTGCTCGCTCCGCCCCCCGCGCTGGGCAGCGTCCAGCTGTCGGCACTGGGCCGGGACGAGGCGCTGCTGCTGACCGGCGGGCGCAAGGTGCGGCTGAGCCGCCGGCACAGCGAGATCCTGGTGCTGCTCGCCCACCGCCCCGAAGGCGTCGGCGGCGACGAGCTGCTGATGGAGCTGTACGAGGACGAGTCGGTCACCCCCGTCACCCTGCGGGCGGAGCTGTCCCGGCTGCGCGGTGTCCTCGGACCGGAGCTGCTGCGCTCCCGGCCGTACCGGCTCGCCGCCCGCGTCGACACCGACTTCGACACGGTCCTCAGGCGGCTCGCCTCGGGTGCCGTGACGGGCGCGCTGAGCGCCTACGCCGGTCCCCTGCTGCCCGCCTCCGCGGCCCCGGCCGTCACACGCCTGCGCCGACGGCTGGCGGACCAGCTGCGGGCCGCCCTGATCGCACGCGGCGACCCGGGGCTGCTGGCCGACTGGGCCTACAGCCCCTGGGGTGAGGACGACCTGCCGGTTTGGCGGGCTCTGGCCCGCGCGCTCCCCTTACCGCAACGCCCGCCCGCCCTCGCGCGGGTGCGGGAGCTCGACGCCTGGCAGGGCTCGTAACACCCCCTCCGTACGCACCACCAGTCCCTTGACTGACCGACTCCCCCACCGGATGACCGCTCCCGCACTGCGGATTCCGCCACTTCTCCTTACTGTCAGTTGATGGAGCACCATGGGCCGTGCGGCGCAGCCGGGCAGCCCGACCGTCCGAAACCGGAGGAGCACGATGCCGGAGCTGTTCATCGGCGGCGAATGGACCGCCGCGCTCGACGGGCAGGTACGTGAGATCCGCTGCCCCGCGGACGGCACCCTTGTCGCGACCGTCGACGAAGCCGGTCCGAAGGACGCCGCCGCGGCGATCGCCGCCGCCCGCGACGCCTTCGACCGCGGTCCGTGGCCGCGTACACCGGCGGCGGAGCGCGGCAGGCTGCTGCTGCGCGTTGCCGACCTGCTGGAACGCGACAAGGACACGTTCGCCCGAGCCGAATCCCTGGACACCGGGAAGCGGCTCGTGGAGAGCGAGTACGACATGGACGACATCGCGAACTGCTTCCGGTACTTCGGCAGTCTGACGGCCTCCGGCGGCGAGGACCGGATCGTCGACACGGGCAACCCCGACGCGGACAGCCGGGTGGTCCACGAACCCGTCGGCGTCTGCTCCTTGATCACTCCGTGGAACTATCCGCTGCTGCAGACCGCCTGGAAGGTCGCCCCGGCGCTCGGCGCGGGCAACACGTTCGTCCTCAAGCCGAGCGAGCTGACCCCGCACACCTCCATCCTGCTGATGCGCCTGCTGACCGAGGCCGGACTGCCGGGCGGGGCGGCCAACCTGATCCTGGGGGCGGGCCCCACCGCGGGAGCGCCTCTCAGCGAGGATCCCCGGGTCGACATGGTCTCCTTCACCGGCGGCCTGGTCACCGGACGGCGCATCATGACGGCCGCCGCGCCGACGGTGAAGAAGGTCGCGCTGGAGCTGGGCGGCAAGAACCCCAACATCGTCTTCGCCGACGCCGACTTCGACACCGCCGTCGACTACGCGCTGATGGCGATCTTCCTGCACTCCGGCCAGGTGTGCTCGGCCGGGGCCAGACTGCTGGTCCAGGACGAGCTGCACGACCGGTTCGTGGACGCGGTGGTGGCGCAGGCCAAGCAGATCCGGCTCGGCGGCCCGTTCGACGAGAACGCGCGCACCGGTCCGCTGATCTCGGCCCAGCACCGCGACAAGGTCGAGGCCTATGTGGCGGCGGGCCTGGCCGAAGGCGCGGTGCTGCGCTGCGGCGGCAAACGCCCCGACGACCCGGCGCTGCGGGACGGGTTCTACTACCTGCCGACCGTTCTGGACGAGTGCGCACCGGGCATGTCCGTCGTCCGTGACGAATCGTTCGGCCCGGTGCTCACGGTCGAGCGGTTCCGCGACGAGGACGAGGCCGTGGCACTGGCCAACGACACCGTCTACGGCCTGACCGGCGCGGTCTGGTCCCAGGACGAGGGCCGCGCCCACCGGGTGGCCTCACGGGTGCGTGCCGGAACCGTGTGGATCAACGACTTCCATCCCTATGTCCCGCAGGCCGAATGGGGCGGGATGAAGCAGTCCGGCTTCGGCCGTGAACTGGGCCCCGCGGGTCTCGCGGAGTACCAGGAGGCCAAACACATCTGGCGCAATCTCTCACCGAGTCCACAGAGGTGGTTCCAATGAGTACGGATGCCGGCCGCGGCCCCGATCCCACGGGCAGAGCGGACGCTGCGAGTAGGCAGAGCCAGGACGACGACGATGCGCTCGGCGTACTCGGCTACAAGCCCGAGCTGAAGCGCACCCTCGGCAACTTCCACACGTTCGCCGCCGGTATCAGCTACATCTCGATCCTCACAGGCACCTTCCAGCTCTTCTACTTCGGTGTCGCGTTCGGCGGGCCCGCCTACTGGTGGTCCTGGCCGATGGTGTTCGCCGGACAGCTGATGGTGGCCCTGTGCTTCTGTGAGCTGGCGGCCCGCCTTCCGGTGGCCGGGTCCATCTACAACTGGGCCAAGACCATGGGCGGTCCGCACGTCGGCTGGCTCGGCGGCTGGATGATGATGACGGCCACCATGGTGACGCTCTCCGCCGTGGCGCTGGCCTACCAGATCACGCTGCCGCAGATCGACGACTGGTTCCAGTTCGTCGGTGACGGCAGCGGCAAGAACGACGCCGCGGCCAACGCCGTCCTCCTCGGTGGCGTGCTCATCCTCTTCTCCACCCTGGTCAACGCCTTCGGCGTCAAGCTCATGGCCCGGATCAACTCGGCCGGTGTGTTCATCGAGCTCATCGCCGCCGTGGCTCTGATCATCTTCCTCGCGGCCCACATCACGCGCGGCCCCAGCACCGTCCTCACCGACACGAACGGGCTCGGGACGGGCGAGACCCTCGGCTACTTCGGCGCGTTCCTGACCGCATCGCTTGCCTCGGCCTACGTGATGTACGGCTTCGACACCGCTTCCTCACTGGGCGAGGAGTCGCACGACCCGAGCCGCAACGCTCCCCGCGCCATCCTGCGGGCCCTGATCGCCTCGTTCATCATCGGCGGGTTCATCCTGCTCTTCGCGCTGATGGCCGTGCCGAACCTTCATGCGGAGGAGCTCTCCACCGGCGGTCTGCAGTACGTCGTCCTGGAGACCCTCGGAGACACCATCGGAGAGATCTTCCTTTGGTGCGTCGTGGTCGCGATCAGCGTCTGTGTGCTGGCCGTGCAGGCCGCAGGCATCCGGCTGATGTTCGCCATGGCACGGGACAACAACCTGCCGGCGGGCACGCATCTCGCCCGGGTCAGCCCGCGCTTCCAGACCCCCGTGATCCCCTCCGTCGTCATCGGCGTGGTCGCGTTCGTGATCCTGGTGGTCAACATCAACCAGCCGCAGATCTTCTCGGTGATCACCAGCATCGCGATCATCATGATCTACGTGGCCTATCTGCTGGTCACCACACCGATGCTCATCCAGCGGCTGCGCGGCAATTGGCATCCGGCCGAGGGCAAGTTCTCGCTCGGCAAGTTCGGACTGCCCATCAACATCGTCGCGGTGCTGTGGGGTGTGGCGATGTCGATCAACCTCGCCTGGCCGCGTGCCGAGGTCTACAACGCCACCGGTCCGCAGCACTGGTACCTGCGCTGGGGCGCGTTCCTGTTCGTCGGCATCGTCGCCGGCGGCGGCTTCGCCTACTACTGGTTCGTGCAGCGGCACCGCACCGGCGTGCTCGACGAGCACCGCTTCGTCGCCGCGACCGGCACCGAGGAGCCGCCCGGCCCGTCCGCCTGACTCTCCCCCACGATCCAGTCCTGGAGAAGCCATGTCCGATCAGAGCCCCGTCCACGAGTTCGACTACGTGGTGGTCGGCGGCGGCACCGCCGGCGCCGTCATCGCCGCGCGGCTGTCCGAGAACCCGGACGTCAGCGTGTGTGTCCTGGAGGCCGGACCGTCGGACGTCGGCGACGACAACATCCTGCGGCTCGACCGGTGGATGGCTCTGCTGGAGTCGGGCTACGACTGGGACTATCTGATCGAGCCGCAGGAGAACGGCAACAGTTTCATGCGGCACGCCCGGGCGAAGGTGCTCGGCGGCTGCTCGTCGCACAACTCCTGCATCGCCTTCCGGGCTCCTGCGGAGGACCTCGACGAGTGGGGCTCCCTGGGCTGTACGGGCTGGAGCGCCGGCGACTGCTTCCCGCTCTACCAGCGTCTGGAGACCAATGACGCGCCCGGCGATCACCACGGCCGCTCGGGTCCGGTCACCATCCGCACCGTCCCGCCGAACGACCCGTGCGGGGTGGCGCTGCTGGAGGCCTGCGCGGCCGCGGACATTCCGAGAACGCCGTTCAACAGCGGCTCCACGGTGATCCGGGGCGCCAACTGGTTCCAGATCAACTGCAAGGAGGACGGCACACGTTCCTCGGCGTCGGTGTCGTATCTGCACCCGATTCTCGGCAAGCGGCCGAACCTCGACGTGCGCACCGGACTGCAGGCCAAGCGGCTGCTGTTCAGCGACGAGGGCCGGTGCAACGGGGTGGAGTACCTGGAGCCCGACACCATTCACACCGGATCGGTCGCGGCGCGGCGCGAGGTGATCGTCTCCTGCGGTGCCATCGACGGGCCGAAGCTGCTGATGCTCTCGGGCATCGGACCCGCCGGGCACCTGCGGGACGTCGGAGTGGATGTACGGGTGGACTCCCCGGGTGTCGGCTCCCACCTCCAGGACCACCCGGAGGGGGTGATCATGTGGGAGGCGAAGCAGCCCATGGTCACCTCGTCCACCCAGTGGTGGGAGATCGGTATCTTCGCCGACACCGAACCCGGCCTGGACCGGCCGGATCTGATGTTCCACTACGGCTCGGTGCCGTTCGACCTGAACACCTACCGGCGCGGCTACCCGACCACCGACAACGCGTTCTGTCTGACGCCGAACGTCACCCGTGCCCGGTCGATGGGCACGGTGCGGCTGCGTACGCGCGACTTCCGCGACAAGCCGAAGGTCGACCCGCGCTACTTCACGCACGAGCACGACATCCGGGTGATGACGTACGGGCTGCGGCTGGCGCGCGAGATCGTGTCGCAGGCGCCGATGGAGCCCTGGGCGGGCAAGGAACTCGCGCCCGGTCTCTCGCTGCAGTCCGACGACGAGCTGTTCGCGTACATCCGCGAGACCCACAACACCGTCTACCACCCGGCGGGCACGGTGCGGATGGGGGCGGCGGACGACGCGGACTCGCCTCTCGACCCGCAGCTGCGGGTGAAGGGCGTGACCGGGCTGCGGGTCGCCGACGCGTCGGTGATGCCGTTCCTGCCGGCGGTCAACCCGTGCATCACGACCATGATGATCGGCGAGAAGTGCGCCGACATGATCAAGGCGTCCTGAGCCGGGCCGGGCGCGGCCCGGGCGCAACCTCGTTGCAACCTCCGCGCTCCTAGCCTCTCGGCGAGCGCCGCCCGACGGTGGGCGGCACCCTCACCGGGAGGCCCTGGACATGACCCGCTACGCAAGCCCGGGCAGTGACGGCGCGATCGTCTCGTACCAGCCCCGCTACGACCACTGGATCGGCGGGCAGTACGTGCCGCCGGCCCGCGGCGAGTACTTCGAGAACCCGAGCCCGGTCAACGGCCGCCCGTTCACCGAGATCGCCCGCGGCACCGCCGACGACGTCGAACGCGCACTGGACGCCGCGCACGCGGCGGCGCCCGCCTGGGGCCGCACCGCGGCCGGCGACCGTGCCGGCATCCTGCTGAGGATCGCGGACCGGATGGAGGCGCACCTGGAGGAGCTGGCGGTCGCCGAGAGCTGGGAGAACGGCAAGCCGGTCCGTGAGACGCTGGCCGCCGACATCCCGCTCGCCATCGACCACTTCCGCTACTTCGCGGGTGCGCTGCGCGCCCAGGAGGGGTCACTCAGCCAGGTGGACGACGACACCGTCGCGTACCACTTCCACGAGCCACTGGGTGTGGTCGGCCAGATCATCCCCTGGAACTTTCCGATCCTGATGGCGACCTGGAAGCTGGCGCCCGCGCTGGCGGCGGGCAACGCCGTGGTCCTCAAGCCGGCCGAGCAGACCCCGGCGTCCATCCACTTCTGGATGAGCCTGGTCGCCGATCTGCTGCCGGACGGCGTGGTCAACATCGTCAACGGTTTCGGTGTGGAGGCCGGCAAGCCGCTGGCGTCCAGCCCGCGCGTCGCGAAGATCGCGTTCACCGGTGAGACCACGACGGGGCGGCTGATCATGCAGTACGCCTCCGAGAACATCAAGCCGGTCACCCTCGAACTGGGCGGCAAGTCGCCGAACATCTTCTTCGACGACGTCTCGGCCGCCGACGACGACCTGCGCGACAAGGCACTCGAAGGCTTCACCATGTTCGCGCTCAACCAGGGCGAGGTGTGCACCTGTCCGTCGCGTGCGCTGATCCAGCAGGGCCACTACAACGAGTTCCTCGAGGCGGGGATCGCCCGCACGGAGAAGATCGTGCCCGGTCACCCGCTGGACACCGACACGATGATCGGTGCGCAGGCCTCGAACGACCAGCTCCAGAAGATCCTTTCGTATCTGGACATCGGGCAGCAGGAGGGCGCGAAGATCCTGACCGGTGGTCAGCGGATCGAGCACGGCGGCGAACTGGCCGGTGGGTACTACGTCCAGCCCACGGTCTTCGAGGGCGACAACCGGATGCGCGTCTTCCAGGAGGAGATCTTCGGACCGGTCGTCGCCGTCACCTCGTTCTCGGACTTCGACGACGCGATCAAGACGGCGAACGACACGCTGTACGGCCTGGGCGCGGGCGTCTGGACCCGCGACATCACCACCGCGTACCGCGCGGGCCGGGCGATCCAGGCGGGCCGTGTCTGGACGAACTGCTACCACGCGTACCCGGCGCACGCGGCGTTCGGCGGCTACAAGCAGTCGGGCATCGGCCGTGAGAACCACAGGATGATGCTGGATCACTACCAGCAGACGAAGAACCTGCTGGTGAGCTACTCGCCGAAGAAGCTCGGGTTCTTCTGAGTCAATGGAGTCCGGCGCCTGGAGAGGGGATGCCCTCTCCAGGCGCCTCGTGCGATCGACACATGTCGGCGTCGAGCGATGACTGTCAAGGTGTTGAAGCCCGACATCCCCGAGATCGACCCGCACGTTGCCATCAAGAAGAACAAGTGACGTTGGAGCACGATGAACAGCGAACCCCCGCGCGATCCCCCGCGTGAGGCGTCAGAGATCGTGGCTGCGGTGTGGCAGAGAATCCTTGGATTCAGCGAGAGGCGCATCGATCCCGCGGTCCCCCGTGCGGCTCATGCGCATCCCCGGCTGCGGGAGTTGTTCCCCATGGTCAGCCATGGGGCGCTGTACTTCGGCCGGTGCACCCAGTACCCGTGGACCCACGACGTGGCCGCCCTGTTCCCCCGTCCCGGCGGATTCCATGTGTTCCGGCACTCCGACCGGACAGTGCTCGGCGAACCGGACACCGTGGCGGAAGCCGTCGAGCTCATCGTTGCCAACCTGCCCGACAACTGTGGACCAGCCATCGACGGAACCCCGCACGACCTGTGACGGACACCGACAGCACCGGCTCCGCCCAGCGCGCCCGGCGCAGGCAGGTGTCGCCGCACGACAGGTGGGCCGGGGCGACCAGGGGCGGCGCTCGCCGGGCGACGGGTCCCTGCCCGGGCGGGACAGAGTCCGCATGGTCGGGATTAGGATTGCCGACCATGGAAATACTGGGTCTCTTCATCGTCGCCGGGCTAGTGATCGCGGGATTCGCGAGCGTGGAAAGCAAGATCAGCCGGACGGACCGCAGAGCCGCCCGTATCGAGCAGAAGCTCGACCTGATCCTCGATCACCTCGCCATCCGGCAGGACGACCCGCAGCTGGAGCACGTCGCCGCGCTCGCGCGCGACGGCAAGAAGATCCAGGCGATCAAGGCCTACCGCGAGGCCACCGGCGTCGGCCTCAGCGAGGCCGAGCAGGCCGTGGAGCGCATGAACTAGGCCTCACCGGCCGGCAGTCGGCGGGCGCGGCGAAGTTCCCGCACACCGGGCGCCGTGAACCTGCCCGTGAGCCGCGCGGCCAAGAATCCGACGGCGGCGGCCCCGGCCCTCGCGAGCCGGGGCCCGCGACGTCAGTGGCCCTCCGGCGCCCTCTCCAGGACGAAGACCGGGATCTCGCGGTCCGTCTTCTTCTGGTAGTCCGCGTAGTCGGGGTACGCCTCGACCGCGCGCTCCCACCAGATCGCCTTCTCCTCGCCCGTCACCTCGCGGGCGGTCATGTCCTGGCGCACCGCGCCGTCCTGGAGCTCCACCCGGGGATCCGCCACCACGTTGTGGTACCAGACAGGGTGTTTCGGCGCTCCGCCGAGCGAGGCGACCGCCGCGTACCGGCCCTCGTGCTCCACTCGCATCAGCGGGGACTTGCGGATTCTGCCCGTCTTGGCGCCGCGGGTCGTCAGGATGATGACGGGCAGCCCCCGGATCGTGGTGCCCTTGCTGCCGGCGGAGCTCTCGTAGAGCTCGACCTGGTCACGCACCCACTTCTCGGGGCTCGGCTCGTACTCGCCCTCAAGAGGCATGGCATCCATCCCGTCCTCGAAGAGACTCTGCTGTCGTATTCAAACGCACCGGAACCACGCGATCATTCCCCCGCGCGGACGGATGGCGCAGAAGCACCGTCCGGGTGCCACCGCAACGGCGTTGCAACCTCACCGGTGCTTGGCTGGCGCCATGACCGAGTACCCGCGTGTCGAGATCACCCCCGCGGCCGCCGATCTGCTGCGTCTGCTGCGTGCGGCGCACGGGCCGCTGATGTTCCACCAGTCGGGCGGCTGCTGCGACGGCAGCGCACCCATGTGCTATCCGCAGGGCGAGTTCCGTACCGGCGGGTCCGACATCCTGCTCCAGGACCTCCGGCTGGAGGGTGTCGCGGAGGCCGTGCCGTTCTGGATCTCCAGGAGTCAGTACGAGCTGTGGGCCCACACCCGGCTTGTCGTCGACGTGGTCGAGGGGCGCGGCAGCGGCTTCTCGCTCGAGGCGCCGGAAGGGGTGCGGTTCCTGATCAGGTCCCATGTGGTGGGTGCCTGAGAAACCGCTGGGCCGCGTGCCTGCTGACATGCTGTACCGGTGAACGCCCCCACTCGCGGCGCATGGCTGCGCGCCGGAATCAGCCGCAACGGCGGACCGCTGCAGGAGAACGACCAGGTGGTCTGGCTGCAGATCGACGACTGCTACGCGGACAGCCGGGGCTTCGCCGGTGTCACCACGTACGACGGCGAACAGGTCTGCTTCCACCATGACGTCGGGGAGCCCGGCGAGGACATGGGACGCCTGGAGTCGTCGGCCGAGGGCATGACCGAGACGGGTGTGAACACGGACGGCAGTACGTTCCTCGAGGTCTGGACGCCGCTGCGGGACAGCGAAGGCCCCTGCGGGTCATGGCGGGCGGGAGACGCGCAGATCGTCCGCGTCGGCCGGCACGTGGTGCATGTGGACGACCGGCAGGGCAGCTGGTTCACGCTGCCCGCGGCAATTCGCTGAACGTCCCCTTCGCGCCGCCGTCGCCTTTTCGGCCATCACGCTCGGCAACCCTCCACGAACCCCGAGTGGTGATGATCACAGGCTCTCGGCGTGAGACCGCGCTGACCGGTGCGCTAACGTCGCCGGAGCGCGCACCCGATGTCCGGGATTCCGTGAACGGGGCCAGGCCGGCTCGGTGATGAAACCAGAAGTTATTGAGGCCTTCACCGGAATGAACACGACGCGGACAGAGACTGTCTGACGTCCCTTCACCATTCGCCGTGTCGACGCGCTGCATGAACGAGCAGCCATCAGGAGAGGTTTGTGTACAGCAGTCGCTTAGAGGCCATCGGGGCGTATCTCCCCTCGACGGTCATGACCACTCCGGAACTCCTCAACCGCATGGAGAAAACACCGGAATTCGACCTCTTCAAAATAACCGGAATGAACGAGCGCCGTGTCGCGGACGACACGGGCGACGTCTCCGAGGACTGTCTCACGATGGCGGTTTCGGCGGCCCGCGAGTGCCTGGAGCGTTCGCAGTACGCCGCCGACGAGATCGACGTCGTGATCTCCTGCTCCATCAGCCGCACCACGGACGGCCGGCGCCATCACTTCGAGCCGTCGTTCGCCCATCGCGTCGCCCAGGAGCTGGGCGCGACCGACGCCATTCGGTTCGACGTGTCCAACGCCTGCGCAGGCATGATGACCGGCGTCTATCTGCTGGACCGCATGATCAGGTCCGGCGAGGTGCGCAACGGTCTGGTGCTGAGCGGGGAGCACATCACCCCGATCGCCCTCACCGCCGCGCGCGAGATGGAGGACAGCCGGGACCCTCAGTTCGCCTCCCTCTCCGTCGGCGACTCGGCCGTGGCCGTGATCGTGGACCGCGCCACCGACGACGCGGATGTCATTCACGACGTCGAGCTGATGACCTGCTCGGAGTACTCGCATTTGTGCATCGGCATGCCCAGTGACGAGACCGGCGATCTGGCGATGTACACCAACAACAAGGTGATGCACGCCGAGGACCGTCTCGCCCTGTGGCCGACCTTCCAGCGCGACACGTTGGCGGACGACGGGCGTCAATTCGCCGACGAGGGATATGACTTCGTCGTCCAGCACCAGGTCGGCAGCCGCTTTGTCGACTTCATGAACGCGGTGGGCGAGAACATCTTCCAGGCACCGATGCCGCAGTCGCTGTCGGTGCTCGACAGATTCGCCAACACCGCGACCACGTCCCACTATCTGGTGCTGCACCAGGCGCTGGCAGAACGCCGAATACCCCGGGGATCGAAGATCCTTCTGGTGCCTGCCGCCTCGGGTGTCGTGACCGGGTTCCTTTCCGCGACCGTCTCCTCCCTTGAGGTATGACATGGCCACCGTCATCACGTCCACCGCGATCAGCCCCGCAGACGACACCGGCAGTGCGATCGGGTACGCGGCTTCGGCAGGCAGTGCCTGCCTCCAACAGGCCGGACTCTCGCCCGCGGACATCGACGTTCTGATCAATGTCGGTGTCTACCGCGACTCGAACATCTCCGAGCCGTCCGTCGCCGCGCTCATCCAGAAGCGCATCGGCATCAACCTGGACTACCTGCACGACCCCGACCGGCGGGCCGCCTTCTCCTTCGACCTGATGAACGGCGCGTGCGGCGTGCTCAACGCCGTCCAGGCCGGTGGTGCGCTGCTCGCAGCCGGGAGCGCCCGCCGGGTGCTCGTGGTCTCGGCCGACACACACCCCTCGATGGACCCGGCCAAGGCGGGCACCGAGGCCTTCCCGTACGCGAGCACCGGCGCGGCACTGCTGCTGGAACGCACCGACGACGCCCGCGGCTTCGGCCGGGTGCACCATCGGTCGCTGCCGGGAGGGCACGGCGTCAACGGATACATACCCCTGGCCGAGGCGGGTTCCGAGGGCCGGAACACCATCACCGTCGAGCGCGAGGACGGCGTGGTGGAGCGGATGCTCCACCTGGCCGTCAACTCGGTGGAGGGCTGCCTGACGGCCGAATACGGCACGGACACCACAGGCGCGCACACGGCTCTGGACCGTACGCTGCTGATCACCTCCCAGCCGTCGCCGGACTTCGCGGCGCGCCTGGCCAAGCGCCTCGGCCTGGCGTCCGACGCCGCCGTCACCGTCCAGGGCCTCACGGGCGATCCGCACACCTCGGCGCTGAGCCACGGCTTCCGTCAGGCACAGGACGCGGGCAGGCTCGCGGGCCATGACCGGATCCTCTTCCTCGCCGTCGGCGCGGGGCTCACTTCGGCAGCCGCGCTGTACCACCTGAGCGGCGACAGCAGGGGAGCCGCGCTGTGAGGCCCGGCACCACGACGGGCCTGCGCCAGGACGCGTTCCTGGCAGAGCTCCTCGCCCGGCATGCCGCCCGTACGCCCGACAGGGCAGCCGTGATCCATCCGGACGGCCGGACCGAGCCGGGCGGACGGCCCGGCTACACCTCGGTCGGATACTCCGGCTTCGCCGCCGACGTCGCCGCATGTGCCGCCGGGCTCGCGGAGCGCGGCATCGGGCGCGGAACCCGTACGGCGCTGCTCGTGACGCCCGGCGCCGATCTGCTCACCCTGGTCTTCTCGCTGATGCACATCGGCGCGGTTCCGGTGGTCGTCGACCCCGGTATGGGACTCGGCCGCATGCTGGACTGCATCCGTCGCGTGGGGGTCCAGGCCTTCATCGGCGTGCCGTCCGCGCACCTGCTGCGGCGGCTGCGCCCTGGCGCCTTCTCGGGAGTGAAGAGCGTCATCACGGTCGGCCGCGTCGACGGCAGCGGGCTGGCGGAACTGACCGCCCTCGGCGCGGGCAGGCCGCCGCTGCCTCCCGTGGAGGCCGGACCGGACGATCTCGCACTGATCGGCTACACCACCGGCAGTACCGGCCCGGCCAAGCCGGTCGAGATCACGGTCGGCATGCTGCTGGGCATGGCGCACGGCGTCGAGGCGGGGCACTTCACCGCCGACATGACCAGCACGCTGGTCACCATGCCGCTGATGGGCGTGTTCGACCTGGCCGCGGGCCGTACGGTCGTGGTGCCGAAGATGAACATGGGCCGGGTCGGCGCCGCGGACCCCGCACTGCTCACCGACGCGATCCAACGCTTCGACGTGAACGCCATGTTCGCCTCCCCCGCACTGCTCGGCCCCCTGTCGGCCCATCTGACCGGGACCGGCACCCGGGTGCCGTCGCTGCGCATGATCGTCTCCGGCGGCGCGCCGGTGAGCCCGCAGCTGATGAGCGCGCTGCGCGCGGTACTGCCCGACGAGACACGGGTGTTCAGTACGTACGGATCGACCGAGGCGTTGCCGATCGCGCTGGTCGAGAGCCGGGAGGCACTGGCCGGACCGGCCGACGGACCGGCGGACGGCCTGGGTGTCTGTGTGGGCCTGCCCGCGCCCGGCACCTCGGTCGACGCCATCGCCATCAGCGACGGCCCTGTCCCGAAGTGGACGCCCGGACTGTCGGTGCCGGCCGGTGAACTGGGTGAGATGGTGGTCAGCGGCAGGGCGGTCAGCCCGCGCTACTTCCAGTCGCCGCGGGCCGACGAGGAGCACAAGATCCAGGACGGCGGGCTCCGTTGGCACCGCACCGGCGACGTCGGTTGGATCGACGGCCGGGGCCGCATCTGGTTCTGCGGCCGCAAGAGCCACCGCGTCCGCGCAGCGGGCGGCGACCTGCACACGGTGCGCTGCGAAGGCATTTTCAACGCCCATCCACAGGTCGAGCGCACCGCGCTGGTCGGCTTCGGCCCGCACGGCGAGCAGCGGCCCGTGCTGTGCGTGGAACTCGTCCCGGGCACCGACCGCGAGCACTGGCCGCGGATCGAGCGGGAGTTGCGTGAGGCCGGCGCGAACAATCCGGTGACCAAGACGATCGACGACTTCCTGCTCCACCCGGCGCTCCCCGTCGACGTCCGGCACAACGCGAAGATCCGCCGGGAGCTGCTGGCCGGCTGGGCCGAGGACCGGCTGACCGGAAGCCGCCGTCCGACTGCCGCCGACTGGGCGCTGCGCACCGTGCCGCTGCTCGGGTGGGCCTACCTCGCCGCCTGGCCACTGCTGCCCTGGGACCATACGGCGCTCACCGTCCTGTGGTGGGTCGACGCCTTCTTGAGCGTCGTCGTCCACGCGGGCCAGATACCGGCCGCGCTGCGCGCCGAGCAGGAACTGGCCACCGGCCGCCGGCCGTGGGCGACCGCCGCCCTCACCATGCTGTTCGGCGCGACGTGGTGGCGTCGGCGCAGCCGCGAACCGAAGGATGTTGCCGCGTGAAGGTGCTGGTGACCGGCGCTTCCGGGTTTCTGGGAAGCCACATAGTCGACGCCTGCGTACGCGCGGGCGACGAGGTGCGGGTCCTCGTGCGCAAGGAGAGCGACCTCACCTATCTGCGCACCGTTCCCGGTGTCGAGTTCGCGTACGGGGATCTGCGGGACGCGGCTTCGGTACGCGGTGCGATGGACGGGATCGAGGTCGTGCACCACAGCGCGGCCCGGGTCACCGACCGAGGTACCCGGGCGCAGTTCCGGGACGAGAACGTCGCGGGCACCGAGCGCCTCATGGCGGCGGCCCGGGCGGCGGGGGCACGGCGCTTCGTGTTCATCAGCAGCCCCAGCGCGCTGATGGGCGTACGGGGAGGCGACCAGATCGACATCGACGAGAGCGTCCCCTACCCGGCACGCCATCTCAATCTCTATTCGGAGACCAAGGCGGCCGCCGAGCGCCTCGTTCTGGCCGCGGACCGGGCGGACTTCACCACCGTCGCGCTGCGCCCGCGGGCCGTGTGGGGCCCGCGTGACCACTCGGGTTTCATGCCGCGGCTGATCGCGAAGATGAGGAAGGGCAGTCTGCCCGACCTCTCCGGCGGCCGGCAGGTGTACGCCTCGCTGTGCTACTGCACGAACGCCGCAGACGCCTGTGTGCGGGCGGCGCGCGCCGAAGGCGTCGGCGGCCGGGCGTACTTCATCGCCGACGACAAGCCCGTCGAGGTCTGGAGCATGCTCGCTCTCCTCGCCGAACGGTTCGGCGGCCAACCGCCGGCCAAGCAGGTCCCGCACGGTCTGTTGCGGGCGCTCGCGTTCACTGCGGACATGGTCTGGAAACTGCCGCCCCTGGCCCACAACTTCTCGCCACCGCTGTCCCGGTACACGCTGGCCCTGCTGACCCGGTCGGCGACGTACGACACTTCGGCGGCGCACAGGGACCTGGCCCCGCCGCCGGTGGACCACGAAACCGGCATGGCCGAGCTGGAGTCCTGGATCGCCGGTATCGGCGGCGTCGACGAGTACATCAGGAAGGTGCAGTAGTCATGACCGCGCAGCATGCCGCCGTGGGCGGCGGTGCCGGGTCCGGTCCCCGTGGCCGAAGCACCTTCCGCAGGCCCGTCTCCCCGACCGAGTGGTCGTATCTCGCCGCCACCCGGCTCGGTGAGCTCCTGGTGCTCCAGCTGGTGATCGAGGGCACCGGGCGCGTCGACGCCCTCGCCCTGAGCCGCGCCGTGGCCGAGGCCTCTGCGGTCTGCCCCGGCTCACGGCTGGTACGCCGGGGCAGGATGTGGGTCGACAGCGGACGTCCCGCCCGGGTGGTGGTCGCCGACGGCACGCAGACCGACCGTACGACGCTCACGGGCCTGCCGGAACTCACCGCCCCGCTGGCCGAGTCGGAGAGCCGGCCGGCCTGTGAGGTGCTGCTGCTCACCGGCGAACCGGGCACCGTGGTCTTCCGCGCCTCCCACGCCGTGATGGACCTCAAGGGCCTCTCGATGTGGGCCGCGGAGGTGTTCCGCGCGCTGCGCGGTGAGCCTCTGCTCGGCGCCCGCGACGCGCTGGCCGACCATGCGCTGCTGGACTCCGTGGGCCGGACCGGGAAGCGGCCCCGCCTCGGGCCCGACCAGCGCTCACCGCTGGGCGGACGCCCGGGGAACGGCTCGGTGTGGCGACGGCGTACGTTCGCCGGCCGGCACCCGGCGCTGGCCGCGAAGGTGGCAGCCGCGGTCGCCGGAGCCGTACCCGGTTCCACGGCACGGATCATGGTCCCGGTGGATGTGCGCCGGCACGCCCCCGGGGTGTCGTCGACGGCCAATCTGGCGCTGCCGGTCTTCGTCGACATCCCGTCCGGCCAGGGCGCGGACGCGGTCCACCGGCGCCTGCTCGACGCGCTGGCCTCCCGTCAGGAACTGGCGGCCGGTTCGGAGTCGGCACTGGCCCGCCTGCCCCTTCGGGCGGCCGCCGCACTGGTCGGCGCCTCCCGTGCCGCCACCACCGCACGGCACCGCTATCTGGCCTCGGCCATCGTGTCGAACGCGGGCCGGACGGACCCGTCGGACTTCAGCACCCGGGACTTCAGCGCCACGACCGTGTACGCCCTTCCGGTGCACGCGCCCCTGATCCCGGTCAGCATCGCTCTGCTGGAACTGCCCGGGCACACCGAGCTGGTGGTCTCCGCCCGCGGGGCGGCGGACGTCGGCGAACGCTGCGACGCGCTGCTGGACCGCATCGAGTCCGCGCTGGACGCCGCGGCACCGGAGCCGGACGCGCCGCCCGTGACCTGCGTGCGCGAGCCCGTCGCTGCCGAGCGGCTGCTGGACCCCGGCCCGGGCGGGCTCCCTTCGCTGGACACCACGGTGGTGCAGCTGTTCCGGGCGCAGGTCGCCCGCCGTCCGGACGCGCCCGCCGTGCTCGGCGACAAGGCGGAGTGGTCGTACGCGGAGCTGGACCGCCGTTCCGACGCCGTCGCGGGCGAACTGCTGGACCGCGGCGTGGGCCGGGGCGAGATCGTCGGCGTCCTGGCGGACCGCTCGGCACTCGGCCTGGCCGGAGTCTGGGGCGTGCTCAAGGCGGGTGCGGCCTTTCTGCCCATCGACGTCCGCAATCCGGCGCGCCGGGTCGAAGAACTGCTGGACGACGCGCCAGCCCGCTTCTGTCTCGCGGAGATCACCTCGTGCGCCCTGGCGGAGGGCGGCGACTGCACGACGATCCTCCTGGAGGACATCGCCGGCGACGGGGCGGGGGCCGGCGAGCAGGACCGGGCGGACATCGTGGCGGCCGCTCCCGGCCCGGACGATCCGGCCTACGTCTTCTACACATCGGGTTCCACCGGCAAGCCCAAGGGCGTACTCGTCGAGCACCGCAGTCTGACCAACGTCGTCGGCTGGATCGCTCCTTTCATGCGGTGCGACGAGGACACCCGGGCCGCCTACTCGTACTCCCCCGGCTTCGACCTCTCCATCACGCAGATCTTTCCGCCGCTGCTGCACGGCGGCGCCGTCGTACCGGTGCCCGGCGAGCTCGACCACCTCAAGCTGCGCGAGATGTTCTCCGGACGACAGGCCAACACGCTCGGGCTGACTCCGACGCACCTCGACCTCGCCGCACGCCTGGGCATCCGTCCCGAGGGCATCCGGGCACTGCAGTCCGGCGGCGAGAACCTCACCGCCGCCACCGGCCGCCGGGCACGCGAAGCCTTCGGACCCGACTGCCTGTTCGTCAACATCTACGGTCCCACCGAGGCCACGGTTGCCTGCACCGTGGCGGTCGTCGACGGCGGCTTCGGGCGCACTTCCGCGCCGATCGGAGTGCCCGTGCACCGCACATCCGTGGCCGTACTGGACGAGCGGCGGAACCACGTCGCGGACGGCGAACCGGGCGAGCTCCATGTGACCGGCGTACAGCTGGCCCGCGGCTATCTCGGACGCCCCGACCTCACGGCCGACCGCTTCGTGTATCTCGGGGACGGGCGGCGCGCCTACCGCACCGGTGACCTGGTGCTCCGACGGCCCGACGGGCAGCTGGAGTACGCGGGCCGGATCGACTCGCAGGTGAAGATCCGGGGGCACCGGGTCGAGCCGGGCGAGGTCGAGTCGGCGCTGACAGCTCTGCCGGAGATCGCGCAGGCCGCGGTGGTCGCCCGGCACCGTTCCGACTCCGACGCGCAGGCGCTGTGCGCCTTCGTGGTGCGGGCCGAGGGCACGAGCGCGTTCGACGAGGCCGCGCTGCGGACGGAGTTGCGGCAGTCACTGCCGTCCCACCTGGTGCCCACGGTGATCCGCGCGGTGCCCGGGCTGCCCATGACGGCCAGCGGAAAGACCGACCGGAACGCACTGCCGAACCCGTTCGGCGACGAGGCCGACGAGACCGACGAGACCGACGAGACCGACGAGACGGGGGAACGGCCGCCACGCCGGAAGGGCCCGACATCATGGCGGTGACAGCCGGGATCTGGGCCCGCATTCTGCGCTGTGAAGCAGCGGACCTCGATGCGTCGTCCGACTTCCACCGGCTGGGCGGCGATTCGCTCGCCGTCCTGGAGATGCTCACCGCCCTCGGCGAAGAGGTGCTGGAGCGATCCTCGGAACAGCAGTTCCTGGACCGGCTCGGGTCTCTGAGCCGCAATCTGACACTCGGCCGAATCGTCGGAGCCGTCGAGGCGCAGCGGAGCACGCCGTGATCTTCGTCGGAGAGGGCTCGCTGCTCTGGCGCGCCGTGCAGCACACGCTCGACAGCAACCTGCCCGTGGATCTGGTCTGCTGTCCCGCCGAGGTCGAACCGGCGGCACGTCCCGACGTTCCCTTTCGCGCCGTCACGGACATCAACGCCGTCGCGGCCGAGTTGGCCGCCGCCGGTACGGGCGGCGTCGTCTGGTCGCTGAACAACCGGATGATCTTCCGGGCGCCGGTGCTCTCCGCCGGGCTGCGCATCCTCAACATCCACCACGGCCCGCTGCCCGCCTACCGGGGTATGCCCGAAGTGGCTCTCGTGTACGCGATGCTGCGGGGCGAGCAGGAGTACGCCGCGACACTCCACCAGGTGGACGAAGGAATCGACACCGGCCCCACGCTGGCCGCCGAGCCCTACCCGATCGGCCCGGACGAGCCGTACCACGTGGTGCTGCGCCGCGGACTGCGGGTCTGCCACGATCTGTTCGTGCGCAGCCTGCCGCTGGTGGCGGTCGACCCCGCCTGGGCCGGGGAGCCGACCCGGCCGAGCCACAGTGAGGGCACCGGCTACTACGGGCGCAAGGCGCTGGCCCGGCTGCCCTGGCACCGCGACCACCCGGACTTCGCCCGCGCCACCGACCTCGGGTTCCTGGCCGGTTATCTCCCGGAGCTGGCAACGGCCCTGCGGTGAGCGCGCGGTCAGGGGTGGAGGGGCTGTCGGCGGGAGCGTTCAGGGTCTGAGGCTGCCCACCACTTCCGCCGTGGCCGCGACCCCTTCCTGGATGGTCGGCGCCATGCTCGTGCCCGCGAGGAAGAAGCCGAGCAGTCCGCACACGATCGCGTGCGAGAGCTTGAGCCCGCCGCTGCGCAGAAAGATCACTGCGAGTACCACCAGCAGCAGTACGACCGAAATCGAGACAGCCATCGCCAACCTCCACCGCCGCGCCGGAATTGCGGCATTCCGCCGTCAGTCTGGCGCAGCGGAGGGCCCGTACGGCCGACTGGCGTGTCCGCCGTACGGGTGTTGTCCGAGGCGACTCGGCTACTGGCTGTGCGCTCGCAGGAAGCGCTCGAGCCCGGCCAGATCGTCCGTGTTGAGGTGGTCGACCCGCGCGGCGAGCAGCTCGCTCCACAGGGCGTCACGCTCGGGACCCGCCACATCGGGCGTGGCCCAGAACCGGACACGCTGACCGCGGTCATGGGCGGCGGCGACGAGCGCGTGCAGCTTGGTGCGCTCGGCCGCGGGGAACGGACCCGTGCCGAGCCAGCTGAAGCTCTGCGTCCAGTTGCTGGAGATCAACGGGATGAACGACGCCGGGGCCGGGGCCCCGAGGTCTTCGAGACGGCCGTCGTAGAACGCGTACCGCTGCGGCTGCGCCTCCATCGGCACCCGGGCGGCACGGTCGCCGGAGACGACCGGGGTGACGGCGCCGAGGCGGACCCTGCCGTGCGAGAAGCTGCTCAGCATCCGGCCGTAGCGGCGCAGCTGACGGTCGAGTTCGAGGTAGCAGGCGGCGCCGTCGGTCTTGATGTCGACGAGCAGTTGGAGGGGCCGGTGGTGGTCGCGGTACACGGAACCGTGGTTGGCCCGCACGCGCTCCAGCAGCGGGTCGAGGTACAGCGAGCGCAGGGTACGGGCGGGGTCGAGGTCCTCCGGCGCGTGGGCGACGAGCAGATCGCCGTTCACCAGGAAGATGTCGGCCTCGACACTGGTGAATCCGTGCGACAGGGCGTCGTGGAGCGGCCGTTCGTGCAGATAGTCGTTGTGCGCGTGTGCCCGGCGCAGCGGCCGCGGGCGGTGCTTCCCGCCCCGGCTCTCGGCGGCCTGCGCCGCGGTGGGTACGGCGATGGCGCCGGCCAGCGCGGCGGCGACGGTGGTGACGGCTCTGCGGCGGGTGGTCGGCACGGTGGGGCCTCCGGGCGCTCAGGGGTCGGGAGGGACACCTGAGTATCCGGCGGGGGCGGCCCGATGGGCAGAGGGCCGCGAAGAGTTCGGCCATCCGTCGTCCGATGATCAACCGGCCGCTCAATGCCTGTCGGACGCAGGCCAGTTGACGGTTCGGTCGCACCAGCGTTCCAGCAGGACGCTGTCATGGCCGACGGCGAGAAGCCCGGCGCCCCGGTCGCGCCGGTACCCCTCGACGACCGCGACCAGCGCGGCCGTTGTGGACGCGTCCAGCATCGCGGTCATCTCGTCGCAGATCAGCCAGCGCGGCCGCAGGATCAGCGCCCGTGCGAGGCAGGCGCGTTGCAGCTGCCCGTCGCTCACCTCGTGCGGACGACGGCCGAGCAGCTCACTGGTGAGCCCGACGGCGTCGGCCAGCTCCCGTACGCGGAACAGGGCTTCGCGCCGCCTGCCGGTCGCGCGGAGCGGTTCGGCGATCAGATCGCGGAGCGGGAGCCGGGGGTCGGAGGAGAGCCTCGGCTGCTGGAAGACGACGCCGATCGCGGTGCGCAGGGCGCGGGGCGCGGCGTGGCGCCAGCCGCCCACGGCCTGGCCGTCGACCACGACCCGGCCTCCGTAGGGGCGGTGCAGCAGCGCCGCGACTTTGGCGAGAGTGGACTTGCCGCAGCCACTGGGGCCCAGCAGCCCGAGAGCCTCGCCGGGGGCGAGAGCGAGCGACACGTCCCGGACCACGGGTGCCCTCGGGTCGTATCCGGCGGTGATCGCTTCGAGTTCAAGCACGGGAGGCCTTCCGGATGTCCGTCACGCTCATCGGGTGGTGGCACTCGACGCCGCGCGCCAGGGCGGGTGGTGTTCCGCACCGATCGCTCGCACGGTCGCAGCGCGGCGCGAACGCACACCCCCTGGGCAGGTCGCCCAGTTCGGGCGGCAGCCCGGGGATGGTGGTGAAGTCCCGTTCGGGGAGCGCCGCGAGCAGCCCTCGAGCGTACGGATGGCGAGGCCCCCTCGGACCGAAGAAGTCCTCGGCGTCAGCGAGTTCGACGATCCGTCCCGCGTACATCACGGCGACCCGGTCGGCGATGCGCTCCGCGGCCGCGAGGTCGTGGGTGATCATCAGCAGGGCGCGGCCCGCGTCGGCGTGGCGGCGCAGTTCGTCGGCCGTACGGTTCACCAGGTCGCGGTCGAGTCCGGTGGTGGGCTCGTCGGCGAGCAGCAGGGGCGCGTCGCCGATGAGGGCGAGTGCGGTGGCGGCACGCTGGGCAAGCCCTCCGGACAGCTCGTGCGGGTACCGGCCGAGGTGGTCGGAGGGGAAGGCGGCCCGTTCGGCGGCGGCGACGATGGCCTCGGGCACCTCGCGCCGCGGTGTGCCGGCCAGTGCCCGCAGGGTCTCCCCGAGCTGTGACCCGACGGTGCGCACGGGCGTGAGATGCGCCGCCGGACTCTGTGGCACGAGTCCGATCCTGCGGCCCCGGACCGTGCGGGCGAGTGTGCGTTCGTCGGTGCCGAGCAGGTCGATGCCGTCGAGTGTCGCGGTGCCCGCGGTCTGTGCGTTGCCCGGCAGCAGCCCGAGAAGTGCCGACGCGAGCACGGACTTGCCGCAGCCGCTCTCGCCGACGAGCGCGAGGCACTCCCCGGCCGCCAGGTCGAAGGCGGCGCCGGTGACGGCGGCGATGTGCCGTCCGCCGCGCATCCGGAAGCGTACGGACAGATCCCGTACGGAAAGGACGGTCACAGCATCAGCTCCGATCGTCGGCGCGGGTTGATCCGCTCGCGCCAGGCACCGGCGAGACCGGCGACGGCGAGGGTCGGGACGATCAGGAACAGGCCGGGGAAGAGCGTGGGCCACCAGTCGCCCGCGAGCAGCGAACCGCGTGCGCTCTGCACCAGGTTGCCGAGGCTCGCCCGGTGGGTCGGCAGGCCGAGGCCGAGGAAGGAGAGCGCGGACTCGTGCCACATGGCGTGCGGCACCATCAGCACCGCCGCGAGCCCTGCCTGCGGGAGGACGCCGGGCAGCAGATGGCGCACGGTGACGCGCCATCGCGACGCGCCTCCGGATACGGCCGCGTCGATGTACGGGCGCGAGCGCAGGGAGAGCACGTCCGAGCGGACGATGCGGGCGGTGGAGAGCCAGTGCGTGAGCGCGACGGACACGATGACGGGCCACACCCCGGGCCGGAACATGGCGACGATGAAGATGCCGAGCAGCAGATGCGGCACGGAGGCGAAGGTGTCCACCAGCCGCATCACCAGCCGGTCGGCCCAGCCTCCGAAGGCCGCTGCCGCCGCTCCCACCAGGGTGCCGATGACGGTGGCCACGAGGGCCGCGACCAGTCCGACGAGGAGCGAGATCCGCAGTCCGTAGACACAACGCAGCAGCACATCGCGGCCGACGTCGTCGGTGCCGAAGGGGTGGGCGAGGGACGGCGGTTGGAGCTTCATCGACAGATCGACAGCCTGCTCGTCGAGCTGCGCGAGCGGCGGCACGATCAGGACGGCGAGCACCACGGCGGCCGCGATGACGGCGGAGACCGCGACACGGACGGTGCGTGTGGAGCGCCGGGTGCGGCCGTGCGAGCGCCACAGGACGTCGGTGCGGTCAGCCATCGAAGCCCACCCTCGGGTCGGCGAGTCCGTACAGCAGGTCGGACAGCAGATTGCCGGCGAGCACGGCGGCCGTCGCGAGGACCGTGAGCGCGGCGAGGAGCGGGAAGTCGACGGAGGTCGCCGCCTGGACGGTGGCGGCGGCGATACCCGGCCAGCTGAAGACCGTCTCCACGAGCAGTGCGCCGGTGATCAGTTCGGGAACGCGTGAGCCGATGAGAGTGAGCATCGGCAGCATCCCGGAGCGCAGCGCGTGCCCGAGCAGCACGACGGGCTCGCTCAGCCCGCGTGCGCGCGCCCCGCGCACGGGGTCCTCGTCGAGCGCGTCGGCCACTCCTTGGCGTACGTACAGGAAGAACCACGGCAGTTGGGAGATCCCGAGGACGGCCGCGGGCAGCACCAGGTGTGTGGCGACCTGGCCGAAGGTGACGACGTCGCTGGCGGTGTCGGTGAGTCCGCCGGCCGGAAGGACGCCGAGGCGGACGGCGAAGAACCAGATCGCGAGCAGTCCGAGCCAGAAGGCGGGCGCGGCTTCGAGGGTGTAGGCGGCGGAGCTGACGCACCGGTCGAGCCAGCCGCCCCGGCGGCGCGCCGCCGGCACGCCGAGAGCGGTGCCGAGCAGGATCGCGACGGCGAACGCGGTGACGGCGAGCAGGGCCGACCAGCCGATCCGCTCGCCGATGACCTCGGCGACGGGCCGGCGCAGCACGCTGGAGTCCCCGAAGTCGCCCCGCAGCGCGGCGGTGAGCCAGTTCCACCACCGGGTGACCAGCGGCTGGTCGGCGCCGAGGTTGGCCCGGATCTGGTCGAGGTTCTCCTGGGAGGCGGTCAGCCCGGCGGTGCCGGTGTACGCCTTGACGGGGTCGAAGGGCGAGGCCGCGGCGACGGCGAAGACCGCGAAGGTCACCACCAGGAGGACGGGTGCGGCGAAGAGTGTCCGCCGCCCCGCCATCCGTGCCATCGGCCCCCAGGGGAGGCGTGGGGTCACTTCTTCGGGGTCCAGTCCTCGACGTTCCACCAGGGGCCGGAGGCGAGACCGTGGTCGTGCGGCTCGATCTGGGTGCTCAGGTGGTCCCATGTGTCGTTGACGACGTACACGTGGTCGATGTGGGTGAGGAAGGTGTAGCCGGGGTTCTTCAGCAGCTCGCGCTGGACGGTGTCGTACGCGGCCTTGCGCACGGTCTTGTCACCGCTTCTGCGGCCTGCGTCGAGCGCCTTGTCCACGACCGGGTTGTCGTACCTGGCCATGTTGTTGAAGCCGTTTCCGCCGAGCGAGGACTGGAGCAGTGTGTACTGGTCGAAGTCGGGGTCGCCGGGTGAGCCGCCGCCGGCGAGCACGGCGTCGTCCTTCATCCGCGGCTCGATGACCTCCCAGGTCCCGGCCTGGGTCGTGACCGCGACACCGGCCTTCTTGGCATCGGACGCGTAGGCGAGCGCGTGGTCCTGGCGGAGCTTGTCCCCGGAGACGTACCAGAGCGGGAACTCGGCCCGGACTCCGTTCTTCACGCGGATCCCGTCCTTGCCCGGCTTCCAGCCGGCGTTGTCGAGGATCTTCTTCGCGCGGGTGAGGTCGTGGGAGCGGTGGGTGCCCTTGGCGAACCATTCGCTGCCGGTGGGGACGGGGCCGTAGGCGGGCTTGCCGGCGCCTTCGAGGATCTTGTCGACCATGGTCTGCCGGTCGACGGCGACGTCGAGCGCCTGCCGGACCGCGATGTCGCCGGTGACCTTGTTGAGCGTCGGCAGGGTCACCGTGCGGTAGTCGTAGGTCCTGGCCGCCCAGGTCTTCTTCGCCTTGTCGGTCCTGAAGCCCTTCGCGAGATTCGGCGGCAGGATCGCCCCGTCGAGGTCACCGGCGCGCAGCCGGGTGGCCCGGATGTCGTCGTCCTTGATGACCGCCATGGTGAATCTCTTCACCGCGGGAGCACCGCCCCAGTAATCCGGGTTGGCCTTGAAGCTGAGCTTCTCGCCCTTGGACCACTTGGTGAGGACATACGGTCCGGTGCCGACGGGACTGGTGGTGAAGGGGCCGGTGTTGACGTCCTGCCGGGCCGCGATGTGCTCGGGGGCGATCGGCAGGACGGTGCGCTCGGCGAAGGGCGCGTACGGGTACTTCAGGGTGAAGACGACCGTGTCCGCGGCGGTGGCCCGGACGTCCTTGACGGCGTCGAGTTCGGACTTGGACGCGTTGTTGGTCTTCTTGTCGAGGATGGTGCGGTAGGTGAAGACGACGTCCTTGGCACTGAACGGCGTGCCGTCGCTGAACTTCACGCCCTGGCGCAGCCTGTACGTGTACGTCAGCCCGTCCTTGCTCCGCTCGGGCAGCGCGGCGGCGAGCGCCGGCCCGAGGTTCATGTCGCCGTCGAAGGCGAGCAGCCCGTCGAAGATCTTCGAGTTGCCGTCCTTGCCGTAGCCGAGGAGCGGGCTGAGGCTCTCGGGTTCGTACGCGATACCGACGACGGCCGTGTCCTTGGCACCCTTGCCGGCTGTCGTTCCGCTGTCGGGGTCGGAGCAGGCCGCCGCGCCTGCGGTCAGCGCGGCGGCCAGGGCCACAGCGGCCGGCCTTCGTATCGATCGGGCGTCCATGGGCCCCACACCCCTCCTGCAGATCCACCTGTTATTGCGAGCAATTCGCAATTAAACAGCAAGTGCAGGAGTGTGGAGTACCCAGGTCCGCTACGGCGCCTCGAGGTCGACCAGTTCGGCCAGGGCCTCCCGGTGGCTGCCGGGAGTGCCGAGGGCGATCTCCGCGGACTTGGCGCGCTTGAGATACAGATGCGCGGGGTGTTCCCAGGTCATCCCGATGCCGGCGTGCAGCTGGACGCACTCCTCGGCCGCGTGCACGGCGACGCGGGAGGTGTAGGCCTGCGCCACGGCCACCGCGACGGCCGCGTCCGGGCTGTCCGCGGCCAGGGCGTCGGCGGCGTTCCTCGCGGCGGCGCGCGCCGAGACGACCTCCAGCCACAGCTGCGCCATGCGGTGCTTGAGCGCCTGGAACGAGCCGACGGGCCGGTTGAACTGATGGCGCTCACGGGTGTGGCGGACGGTCTCCTCCAGGCACCACTCGGCGACTCCGAGCTGCTCGGAGGCGAGCAGTCCGGCACCGGCCAGCAGCCCGCGGCGCACGGCCGCCTCGCCGGTACGGGAGTCGGCGAGGCGGGTGCCCGGCGCGTCGCCGACCGTGACCGCGGAGAGCGCCCGGGTCAGGTCGAGCGGGGTCTGTGCCTCGACGGTGACGGCCTCCGCGTCGACCGCGTACAGCCCGTCGGACCTCAGCACCAGCAGCACATCGGCGATCACCGCGTCGGCGACACCGGTGACGCGGGGTGCGTCGACGGCCAGCGGGCCGTGCGGGGACGCCGACAGCGGTACGGCGAGCACCGCGACCTTGCGGCCCGAGGCCAACTCGGCCAGCAGACCGGCGACTTCCTCCGACTCGGTGTCGAGGGCGAGCAGCGTCGCGGTCGCGATGACGGAACTGGTGAGGTACGGCGCGGGGGTGACGCTGCGGCCGAGCTCCTCGAGGACCACCGCGGCCTCGCGGTGACTCGCGCCCTGCCCGCCGAGCTTCTCCGGCACGAGCAGCCCCGCGGCACCCATGTCGGCGGCGAGCGCCTTCCAGAGGCCGGAGTCGTACGGGGCTCCGGTCTCGGCCCGCGTCAGCGTCGACCCCGTGTCGCCCCGGCCGGTGAGCAGGGAGCGGACGGCGGAGCGCAGATCGTCCTCGGCCTCGGAGTAGAGCAGATCGGGCTGCGCGTTCTGCGCCGGCGCCTGCGTCAACTTGGTCATCGGGTGAGGTCCTTCCAGGCGATGTCCTTGTCGTTGCGCGGCTCGGACGGCAGCCCGAGTACGCGCTCGGCGACGATGTTCAGCAGCACTTCGCTGGTGCCGCCCTCGATCGAGTTGCCCTTGGAGCGCAGATAGCGGTAGCCCGCGTCACGGCCGGTGAAGTCGACCAGTTCGGGGCGGCGCATCGTCCAGTCGTCGTACAGCAGGCCTTCCTCGCCGCGGAGTTCGACCTCCAGCCCGCTGATCTCCTGGTTGAGACGGGCGAAGGCGAGCTTCATGCCGCTTCCCTCGGGCCCGGGCTGACCGGCCACGAGCTGCTGGCGCAGCCGTTCACCGGCGAGCCGGGCGACCTCCGCCTCGACCCACAGGGTCAGCAGACGCTGGTGCAGATCGTGGGTACGCAGCTCGGGGCGCTCGCGCCAGGTCTGTGCGATCGGTCCGATCATGCCGCCCTCGCGGGGAATGCGGCTGCCACCGATCGAGACGCGCTCGTTCATCAGCGTGGTCTGGGCGACCTTCCATCCCTCGCCGACCTCGCCGAGGCGGTGCGCGTCGGGGATGCGCACATCGGTGAGGAAAACCTCGTTGAACTCCGCCTCGCCGGTGATCTGACGCAGCGGCCGCACCTCGACACCGGGGTCGGTCATGTCGCAGATGAAGTAGGTGATGCCCCGGTGCTTGGGCAGGTCCGGGTCGGTGCGGGCGATGAGGATCGCCCAGCGGGCCACGTGGGCGCTGGACGTCCACACCTTCTGGCCGTTGACCACCCAGTCGCCGGTGTCGCCGTCGCGTACGGCCCGGGTGCCGAGCGCGGCGAGGTCGGAGCCCGCGCCGGGCTCGCTGAAGAGCTGGCACCACACCTCCTCGCCGACCCACAGGGGCCGCAGGAAGCGTTCCTTGAGCGCCTCCGAGCCGTACTTGAGGATCGTCGGGGCGGCCATGCCCAGGCCGATGCCGATACGGCGCGGGTCGTTGTCCGGCGCCTCCGCGGCTGTCAGCTCGGCGTCGACGACGCCCTGGAGGGAGCGCGGGGCGTCCAGGCCACCGAGGCCCTTCGGATAGTGCACCCAGGCCAGTCCGGCATCGAAGCGTGCCCGCAGGAAGTCGGTGCGTTCGGTCGAGGCCGGGGGATGTGCGGCCAGCAACTCCGAGGTGCGGGTGCGCAGTTCGGCGGCGTCCGTCATCGGGCCTCTCCTTCCGGGATGACGACCAGGCGACCGGTGGTCGTGCCGTCGGCAACGCGCTGGACGGCGTCGGCCGCGTCCTTCATCGCGACGCGTCCGCTGATCAGCGGCTTGATGGCGCCCTCGGCGGCGAGCTTGGTCAGCTCCTCGTGGCAGGCGAGGATCGCGGCCGGGTCCTTCAGGTTGTAGAGGCCCCAGTGCAGGCCGAGGACGGCGTAGTTCTTCACCAGCGCGTGGTTCAGCGCGGGGCTGGGGATCTCGCCGCTCGCGAAGCCGACGACGACGATGCGGCCCTCGAAGGCGACGCACTTCGCGGACTTGGCGTACGCGTCACCGCCGACCGGGTCGTACACCACATCGGCACCCCGGCCGCCGGTCGCCTCCTTCACCGTGGCGACGATGTCGTCGGCGCGCCGGTCGATGACGAGGTCGCAGCCCAGTTCGCGCGCGATGCGGGCCTTCTCCTCGCCGCCGACGACACCGATGACGCGCGCGCCGGCCGCCTTGCCCAGCTGCACGGCAGCGCTGCCGACGCCGCCCGCGGCCGCGTGGACGAGCAGCGTCTCGCCCGGCTGCAGGCGGGCCCGGCGGTGCAGGCCGAACCATCCGGTCTGGTAGCCGATGTGCAGGGCGGCGGACTCGGCGTCGTCGAGGGCATCGGGGGCGGGCAGCACCGCGGCCGCGTCGGCGACGACATAGTCGGCGAGTCCGCCGTTCGGCAGGGCGGGGTTGGCGATGACCCGGCGGCCGTCCTCGGTCTCGCCGCAGATCTCCACACCCGGCGTGAACGGCAGCGGCGGCCGCACCTGGTACTGGCCGCGGCACAGCAGCGCGTCGGGGAAGTTGATGTTCGCGGCGCGGACCCTGAGCAGCAGCTGCCCCTCGCCCGGTGTGGGCCGGTCCACCTCTTCGAGCCGCATCACCTCGCTCGGCTCGCCGTTGCGGTGCACTCGCCATGCCTGCATTTCCGGGCCTCCACAAACCGTAGGCAGTACTGCGCTCCGGTTGCATACTAAGCGGTCGCTTGCCGCTCGGGAAGTCCCCCTTCCGGCCGCGTCAGCCCCGCTTCGGTCTCGCCCGCACATGCATGCGCTCGCCCTGCGGACCGAACAGGCTCAGGAACTCCACGGGCTCGTCCCCGGCCGGGCCGAACCCGTGCGGGACCCGGGTGTCGAACTCCGCGGCCTCGCCCGGGCCGAGCACCACGTCGTGCTCACCGAGCAGCAGCCGGAGCTTCCCGGACAGGACGTACAGCCACTCGTACCCCTCGTGCGTCCGGGGCTCCGGCTCCGGGCCGCCGGGGTCCTGCACCACCTTGTACGCCTGAAGGCCGCCCGGCCGGCGGGTGAGCGGCAGCATGGTTCTGCCGTGGTGCACGATCGGCTGCGCCCGCACCCGCGGATCACCCACGGCCGGCGCACCGACCAGCTCGTCCAGCGGGACCTGATGGGCGCGGGCAATGGGCAGAAGCAGCTCGAGACTGGGCTTGCGCTGCCCGGACTCCAGCCGGGAGAGGGTGCTGACGGAGATCCCGGTCGCCTCGGACAGCGCACCGAGGGTGGCGCCCCGGTCGCGGCGGATACGGCGGAGACGGGGGCCGACCTGGTCGAGAACGGTCTCGAGGGGTGGGGTGTCGTTCATGGTCTCCATTGCAGAAACAGCAAGCGGGTTTGTCAACCGGACCTCGGTGGGCCGTCGCGGCATGCGAGCTCTCGCACACCGCCCGTGATCTTCCGCAAAGATCCGTGCAAGCCCATGGACGATTCCTTCCGGACCCGATACTCATGCCCTCATGACAGACCGCCTCGGCATACCCGCTCCCCCGCCGCTCGGCGCCACGGCGCTGCCCGCCGGGACCTTCGAGGGCAGGAGCGTGATCGTCACCGGGGGCGGGTCCGGGCTGGGCAAGGCCATTGCGGCCGAGTTCGCCCGGCTCGGCGCGAACCTGATGATCGTGGGACGCAAGGCCGACCGGCTCAAGGCCGCGCAGGACGAGCTCACCGAACTCGGCGGCCGCGTCGCCGCCGCGGTCTGCGACATACGGGAACCCGACCGCATCGCCGAGGTCTTCGACGCCGCCGAGGCCGCGTTCGGCCTCCCCGACGTGCTGGTCAACAACGCCGCGGGCAACTTTCCCGTCCCCGCCGAGGAGCTGTCCGCCAACGGCTGGCGCACGGTCGTGGACATCACGCTCAGCGGAACCTGGTTCATGACCCAGGAGTTCGGCCGCCGTCACCTCGCCGCGGGTTCGACCGCCTCCGTGATCAACCTCGGTGCGTCGTACGCCTGGACCGGCGGCCCCGGGTTCGTGCACTCCGCGGCGGCCAAGGCCGGTGTGCAGAACATGGTGGAGACCCTGGCGGTCGAGTGGGGGCCGTACGGGATCCAGATCAACGCGCTCGTCCCCGGGCTGGTGCCGCACGACGACATGAGCGCCGACCTGCGCGGCGGTCTGGACCGCGCGGAGGACAAGGACGTGCGGCAGCCGGCCCTGCGGGTGGGGCAGCCGAGGGAGATCGGCTGGGCCGCCACCTTCCTGGCGTCGCCGTACGCGCGGCTGATCACCGGGCACACGCTGGTGGTGGACGGCGCGAACTGGCAGCGGCGCACGCTCGTGAACGAGCCGGTGGTGACGGTGCGCGAACAGCTGGGGCGGGGCCCGTTCGAGGGCTGACTTCCCCGGACGGGCCCCGTGCTGTCAGCGTCCGAACAGCTCGAAGGTGACCGCGGGCCGGCCGCCGAAGCGCTCTCCCGCGGCCTCGGCGTTGCCGGTGAGGAACGTCCGGCAGTACTTCTCCGGGTCCTCGTCGGTCAGCACCTCGATATACGTGCGGTGTTCCAGGAGCGAGCGGACGGAGCGCTCCAGGCCCGCGCTCGCGTCGACCGCGTGCGTGGGCGTGGAGGAGCCCGCGACGGCGACCCAGCGGACGCCGTTCCACGGTTCGAGCCCCTGCTCGGAGATGAGCTCGGGGAAGATCCAGCGGTTGCCCGCGTCGGCCGCCGCGTCCAGAGTCGCCCGGCCCACGGCCCGGTGGTCGGGGGTGTTCCATGCGACACCGCCCCAGGTGTCACGGTGGTTGAGGGTGATGACCAGTTCGGGCCGGTGGCGCCGGACGGCCGCGGCGATGTCCCGGCGCAGTGCCGTGCCGTACTCGATGACACCGTCCTGGTGGTCCAGGAACTCCACGGTCGACACGCCCACCACCGCCGCGCTCGCCCGCTGCTCCCGCTCCCGCAGCGGGGCGCACTCGGCCGGCGCGATGGTGTCGATGCCGGCTTCGCCACGGCTGGCGAGCAGGTAGGACACCTCCCGCCCGCCGTCGGTCCAGCCGGCGACGGCCGCGGCGCAGCCGTACTCCAGGTCGTCGGGGTGGGCGACGACGGCCAGTGCGCGCTGCCAGTCGTCGGGCATGGGTTGCAACTGATCGGTCATGGGCGCAGGATACGGCGGCCGGGCCGCTGAGGAGGCGTCAGACCTCTCCGCGGGCAAGGGAGAACAGCCGGTCCAGGACCTGTCGGCCGCCCGCGCGGACGCCGTCGTGCTCGTACTCGTCGGTGACCCAGGTCCGCAGTCCTCGGACGGTGCGGGCCGTGCCCAGCGAGTGCCCGGTGTCGACGTACATGTCGTCGTGGTAGACGGCCGCGGCCACCGGTACCTGGTTCGCGGCGAGCCGTTCGGCGTCGTACAGCGGGGACCACTCGGTGCGGGCCGCGAGCAGGTCCGCGGTCTCGCGCAGCGGGCGCAGGGCGGGGTCGACCTCGAAGTGCCAGGGGTGGACGGTCTCGCCCGTGAAGAGCAGCGGCCCGTCGCCGTCGAGGGCCGCGGCGTGGTCGAACTGTGGGAACTCGCCGCGCACACGTTCGGCGGCCCACTGGGTCGGCTGCTTGCCCTGGGCGTAGATCGCCTCGTGCAGCAGGGCGTAGAGCGGGTGGGCGGCATACGAGAGAACGGCGAGCACCGCCTCCTGGAAGGCGTCGGAGAGCACGTACCGCCCGCCGACGCGGACGAAGGCGTCCTCGATGAGGTAGTGCAGCTGGTGGCTTCCGTCGCCGGAGCCGAGCAGGATGCCCAGCGACTGGAATGCCTCGGGGGTGAGCCGGTAGCCGCCGGGCAGCACCGGCTGGTGGTCGGCGAGATACGTGGCGATGCGGCGGGCCCGTCGTACGTCCTGCGGGTAGCGGGTGTAGTGGGCCTCGGCCTTGCGCTGGATGCGGGGGTAGGCCGCGCGGTAGACGTCGTCGGCGTGGGAGTCGAGTGAGGGGAGTCCACCGGTGATGAGCACGGTGTCGAGTCCGTGCGGCGCAGTGGAGAGGTAGTGCGTGGCGCAGAACCCGCCGAAGCTCTGGCCGAGCACGGTCCAGGGTGCGCCGCCGGTGAGGCGGTACCGGATGGTCTCGCAGTCGCGCACGATGCTGTCGGCCCGGAAGCGGGCCAGATGGTCGGCCTGTTCCTGCGGTCCGCCGCGCTGGGGAAGTGTCTGCCTGTTCTGCGGACTGGAGCGGCCGGTGCCGCGCTGGTCGAGAAGCAGCACGCGGTACTCCTGAACGGCGCGGGCCAGCCAGGCCTGCCGGCCGACGAAGCGGCGTGCGCCGAAGCCGGGGCCGCCCTCGAGATACACGAGCCAGGGCAGTTCGGCCCCGGCGCGGCCGGTGGCGACGACCTCGCGGCCGAAAAGATCGAGCTGCTCACCGCCGGGATCCGCGTGGTCGAGCGGGACGGTGAAGTGCCGGTCGGTGAGAACGACTCCCGGCTGGCGGTATGTGGTCACTGGTGCTCCTGTTCTGTGCGCCCCACGCCCGCCCATGGGATCACACGGGCGGGCGCGGGTCGCGGGGAACAGGGGTCAGCCGGTGGGGAAGTTGTCGGGCGTCCTGATCCGGTCACGGACCCAGACACCCGCGGGCTTCAGCGGCCCGGAGCCGGTCCAGGGGCCGTTGCTGTCGCAGGTACCGCTCTTGAAGACGGCGCCGGAGCGGCTGTCGTCGGAGTAGTTCCAGTTGACCCAGCTGATCTTCTTGTTCGCCATCAGATCGATGTACTGCTGGGCGCGGCCGAAGTTGTTGCCGCCGTCGCCGGAAGCGGTCTGGGTGCCGAACTCGGTGACGAACATGGGCAGTTTGTCGGCGGCGCGGGACAGCGTGTTCAGGTACTCGCTGTCGTGCGACGCCGCGTAGAAGTGGAAGGTGTACATGATGTTGGAGGCGTTGACCGGGCTGTTCACGATCTCGGTCTCGCTGGCGCCTTCGGAGACCCCGAGGGAGGACCAGGCACGGGTGCCGACGAGGATCGGGGTGTTCGGGTCGTTCTGCCGGATGACCGGGATGAGCTGCTCGGCGTAGCTCTTGATCCTCGACCAGCTGACGCCGCTGGGCTCATTGGCGATCTCGTACAGCAGGTTGGTCTTGTTCGCATGGCGCTGGGCGATCTCGGTGAAGAACGTCTTGGCGCGGGCGAGGTTGTGGTGCGGGTCGCCGGGGGTGAGCATGTGCCAGTCGACGATGGCGTACATTCCGCGCGCGGTGGCCTGTTCGATGATCGAGTGGACCAAGTCGGTGTACTTGCGCGGGTTGGTCTCGTAGCCGCCCTCCTGGATGTACATGGAGATGCGCAGGACGTCCGCGTTCCAGTCGGTCGCCAGGGCGTTCAACGAGCCGGAGGTGACGCACTGGCTGTACCACTGCAGGCCGTGGGTGGACATGCCGCGCAGCTGGACGGGGTTGCCGGACGCGTTGCACAGCTTGGTGCCGCAGACCTTGAGCCGGCCGTTGATCTCGGCCGGGGTGCCGTCGGCGGGCGGCGGGCCGCCCGCGTCGGTGGCGAGACTGTCCACGTTGGGGCCGCCGTTGGCGGTCGTGGCGGTGGCGCGGACGGTGTTGCTGCCGGCCTTGAGGTCGGCGTTCAGCGTGATCGTCGTCCAGGAGGTCCAGGCGCCGGTCCCGGGAAAGGCGCGGTTCGCGGCCACGACCGCACCGTTGACCGCGATGTTCATCGGGCGGTTGACGGTGGTGCCGTTGGCATAGCGGAGCGTCAGCGGGGCGCTGCCGGCCTGGGCGGCGTTGATCGTCCACTCGACGTACCCGCCGGTGGTGTTGTCGTAGTTGACGAAGCCGCTGCCGGTGAAGCCGGCGTGGTTGGACTCCACGACTCCTTGCGAGACGACGGCGTTCTCGGCCTCGTGGGTGACGGCGGCGGCCGGGGCCTTCGCGGCCGAGAAGGCGGCCGGTGCGGTGGGGGCCGAGGTGAGGCCGAGGAGCAGGGCGGCGGCGAGGGTGCCGACGGCGCCGAGCGAGCGCAGCCGGTTCCTTGACGGTCTCATGGGGTCTCCGTTGCCTGGTGTTGTGGGGGCCCGGACTAAAAGGAAACTTTCCTAACCGGATGGAATAGCAGTGCTCGCTCCCCGCTGCAAGGGTCATGACAAGATTCGAAGGCAGGACCCCGGCTCGCGCACCTCGGACAGTCGCGGCCCGTGTGCGGCGCCGCCCAGCCACTTCTGGCGTGGGGGCATGATCCGGTTCGAGCAGGAGGACGACCTGAGCAGCCGCCGGTCGCGCGCCTCGACGAGAGCGCGCGGGCGGCCGCGGCCAGGCTCCGGGACGAGGACGCGCGCTGGGCCGTGGTGCTCGGCACCGGCGGCGACCTGCACGGCTGGGTGTCCGCCGACACCCTGGCGACCGCCGGCGACCGGGGCACCGTCGGCGGGCCGGCGCGGCGGAAGGACGCCGGGGTACCGCTCGGCGCACCCCTGAAGCAGGCGTTCAGCGAGATGCTGCAGCACGACGCGGGCTGGGTGGCCGTCGTGGACGGTCCCGTTCCGTGGGCGTGCTGACCCGGCGAAACTGCATGAGGCGCTGCGCCGTTCGGTGGACGCGGACGCCCGGGGTGTGGCGCGCGACGCGGTGGAGTTCGACTCCGTCGCGGACGCGTAGGTCACGGGCGGCCCGTCCGGCGGAGCCGCCCGCGGCACACGGCGTGCGCCCTACAGCGCGCGGGCGAGGGCGATAGCGCCCTGCAGCCGCTCCCCCGCCTCGTACACCATGTACTCCCTGCCGTCCTGCGTCCCGAACGACGGTGCGGCGACGCGGCCGTTGTCCGGCGGGCCGTTCAGCGAGTTGTGGAAGACGCCCAGGTGGCTGCGTCGGGAGAAGTCCTGGCCGACCTCGGTGATCATGAGGTCGCCGCCGCTGCCCTTGTCCTTGTTGTAGAGGACGTACGCGCTGCCGCCGCGGGTCAGCAGGTGCGGGCCGCCGATGTTGACCGCTCCGACGTCGGAGTGACGCACCAGCGGGCGCTGGTCGAAGGTCCAGGTGCGGCCGTCGGGCGACCAGCCCCAGCAGATGTCCCGGTGGTCGGTGGTGTTGTTGAGCATGAACAGCATCACGTAGCGGGCGCCCTTGGCCGGCAGGTCGTGCCGGAACACCCGGGCGTAGGAGTTCTCGGTGGTGCCGGGCGGCATCATCGAGGTGCTCAGGACGACCTTGTCGTACGTGAAGTGGATGCCGTCCTTGGAACGGGCCAACCGTGTCGTGGTGTTCTCGCCGTGGAAATAGAGCCACATCTCCTTGGCGTCCTCGTTCCACAGGACGTGCGGCGAGGAGACATGGCTGACGCGGTAGTGGGGCTGCCAGTTGTTGGAGACGACCGGATTGGCCGGGTACTCCGTGAACGGACCCTCGATGGAGTCGCTGTATGCCAGGCAGATGCCCCCGGGGGCGTCGTGCGGCGCGTAGTAGAGGTAGTAGCGGGCCAGGGGCGAGGGGACGCGGCCCGCTGCGCCCCGGATGCACGGGAAGATGATCTCGCCGGTGGGGTTGTACCGCAGCTGAGAGGGCGTCAGCAGCGTCTTGAGATAGCGGTGGTCGGGGAATCCGCCGGGGGCCGCGGCGGCGCTGCCGGACGTCGTAGCGCCGAGGGCGAGGATGCTGCCGGTGGCGGCCGCGCCGCGCAGGAACAGGCGCCGGCCGGGGTGGTGCGGCTCGTGCATGTCGTGACTCCGTCCCGGGAGTTGCCGATCAGAGGTAGGTGGCGGCGGTGACACAGAACCCGCAGAGCGCGACGACCCACACGTACGGGAGGGTGCGCACCATGACCTGCTGCGGGCCGACACCCGAGTACTGGGCGCTCCACACCGTCTGGGTACTGGTGGGGTCGGCCACGCCGAAGACCTGGTTGTAGGAGGTGGCGAGGCCCAGCACGGCCGTCGCGGGGTAGATTCCCGCGGCGATGAGGACACCGGCGATGCCCGCGCCGAGGCCGAAGACGTTGAGCGGACCGCGGTACAGACACAGCGGCACCAGCACGGTGAAGACGAGGACGAACAGCACCGCGTTCTGCGGGCTGACGGCCTTGACGAGAGGTTCGAGCGCCTCGACCGCGCCGGGCAGTTTCACCGCGGCGAGCAGGATGCCGATGGCGATGAACAGCGCGATCGGCGGGGCGGCGATCTCGAATCCTCCGTACAGCGTGCGCAGCAGGCGCTTGTTCATGTCCCGTGGCCGTGTCGTGGTCACCAGTGCGTACAGCACCCCCGCCAACAGCGACGGGATGATGGCCAGTTCGAAGCCGAGAGCGAGGATGAGCGGCACGAGCGGGGTGAGCAGCGCGTACCAGGGCGCGTCCCCGAGCCGTTCGCGGCGCGACCGCGGCCCGGCCGCCGGGGATTTGAGCGACCAGGCGTGCTCCACCCCGCGCCGGCGGGACTCGACGAGAACGAACGCGACCGCAGCGACGAGGGCGAAGGGGAACAGCTTCACCATGAACCCGCGCACGGTCGGGACCGGCAGGTCGAGCGCGGTGGAGAAGAACTGCCAGATGGGCAGTTCGAAGGGGATGCCGACCGCTATGCCCATCAGGATGGTGCCGGCCGCGGTGACCTTGGGAATGCCCACGGCGATCATGGCGGGGATGCCGATGATGCCCGCCAGCATCGCGGCGGGCGCCGAGCCGGTCACGGTGCCGACCAGGGCGGAGACCCCGAGGACACCGAGCGCGACCACGGTCGGGCGGTCACCGCCGAATTCGACGATCTTCCGGACGAGCGTGCCGGCGATGCCGGTCTCGTCGAGCAGCTTGCCCAGCCAGGACCCCAGCAGCACCGCGATCATCGTGGCTGCGAGCGTCGGGGCGCCCTCCTGGAGGACCGTGTCGAGGACGCTCTCCTTGCCCGTGAGCGGCGCACCGGAGACCAGGGCGATGACCACAGCCAGCACCACGAGGGCGAAGGCGGTGGGCAGTTTCCGGGTGAGCATCGCGGCGACACCGGCCGCCATGACGATCAGAATGACGATGCCCATGGCGGTCAGTTCTCTCTTCCGTACGAGGCGAGGGCTGCGGTCAGCAGGAGGGGACTGCGGCCGAGTCCGCAGACGGTTCGGGCGTGGGCATGCGCGGCGATCTCCTCCGCCCCGGCCACATGGCCGAGCAGCCGGTGGCGCCCGGCACGCAGGACGACATGACCGAGGGACCTCTTGAGGGCGGCCCTGGCCGGTCCGTGGTGGAGGTGTTCGTGAACGGCCTCATGGGCGAGGGCGGCGGCGCGTACCGAGCCGTGCGGGTACCAGTGCCGCCACTCGCGCTCGTCGATCAGCGTCTCGGCCAGCGCGAGGGTGTCGGTGCAGAGCTCGACGGTCGGAACGGGCCGGGAGGTGTAGCGGGCCAGCAGGCCGTGCTCCAGACCGTCGTGACGTTCCACCACCCGGGCGCGCGAGGGCACGGCCGGGATCGCCGCCCCGAACGCGTCGGCGGCCAGGGCCCATGCACGCAGCAGTTCCCGGTCACGGCCCTCATGGGTCGGCGTGGCGGCCAGCAGATCGATCGCGAGCTCGAGATCGTCCGTCGCTGCCCGGTGTTCCACCGGCGCGGTCATGACCGCACCTCCAGCACGGCGACGACCGGCTCGTCCGCGGCGCGGACGCGCAGTTCGCTGCGGGCGAGGGCGAGCAGCGGTTCGGGCTCCAGTACGCCCGACAGGTCGGCGATGCGGGACCCGAGGAGCAGCCGCAGCGCCGGGGCGCGCACCCCGCCGTCGCCGTACGAGGTGGCTTCCCGTACCAGCGCGGCGAGCACTTCGGGTGCCCTGCCCACCGTGGTGGTCTCCACCCGGGCGTCGGGCGCGTGGAGGCGCACCACACCGTCGGAGTCGACGACCCGCACCGGATGACGGGTGGCGCGGAAGCGGCGGCGGGCCTCGGTGCCGTACACCGTGTGCGCGGAGGTGCCGGCCAGCTTGCGGACCGCGGACGGGTCGGCCTTCAGGCTGGCGGCGGCGGTGCGCAGCCGTTCGTCCTCGTCGGCCCGGTGGGCACGGTCCTGGGTGCGCAGTTCGGTGGCGCCGGTGGCGACGGCCCGTACGGTGCTGGTCTGCGGGTCGACGGTCACCTCGACCTCGACCGCGTCGGCCGCCGCGCCCTGGGCGACGACGGCCGCCTCGGCCTCCGCGCGTACGGCGAGAATCTGCTCCTGGCCGGCGCCCGGGATGATCCGCTCGATCTGTTCGCGGACGAGCGCGAGGGCGACGCCGATGGGGCTGACCACCTCGTTGTGCCGGGCTATGCGCCCCTCCAGGCCGGTGGCGGCGGCCAGATGGGGCGTGACGCTCGCGGCGCCCCCTCCCCCGCCGACCAGTACGGCGGTGTCCTTGTCGAGGCGGTAGTCCCGCATCATCGCCTCGACGACCGCCTCGACCTGGGCCGTGCCGGCGTCGAGTATCCGCGCGGCGGCCGTGGCGACGTCCACGCCCAGCAGGGCCGCGAGCGGTGCGACGGATGCCTTGGCGACGTCCTGGTCACAGCGGGCGAAGTCACCCTCGGGAACACGGCCGAGCGCGTTGGCGGCGCAGGTCATCGTGACGGCGAACCGTCCGCCGGCCGCGTCGAGCACGGCGTGGTCCGCCGGGTCTCCGTCCATCGGCCGGATCAGGGTGACGGTCGCGTCTCGCAGCTCGTCGAGCGTCGCGTAACAGGCGTACGGCAGGCCCGCGATGTGGGCGCTGCGCGGGCCGACCCCGGTGACCTTGCCGTCGCGGACGCGCACCATGGAGCCGCCGCCGACACCCACCGTCCGTACGTCCAGGGCGTTCAGGCAGGACTTCTTCCCGAGGATGGTGGCGTGCCGTACGGCGACCTTCCCGCGCCGTACGACGCTGACGTCGGTGGAGGTGCCGCCCGTCTCCAGGAACACACCTTCGCTGAGCCGCTCCTGCATCAGCGCACCCGCGACACCCGCGGCGGGTCCCGACAGCACGGTCAGCAGCGGCCGGCGCCGCATCTCGTCGAGCGACATCACTCCGCCGTCGCAGCGCATCACCATCAGCGGGGCGCCGACGCCGGTTTTGGTGACCGCGGTGTCGACGAGGTCGGCGGTGGCCAGCATCCGGGGCAGGATAGCCGCGTTGACCACGGCTGTACGGGTCCGTCTGTGCAGTCCGTACAGCGAGGTGATCTCGTGCGCCGCGGTCATCGGCAGACCGTGGGCACGGGCGGCGTCCAGCACGGCCTGTTCGCCGTCGGGCCGGTCGACGCTGAACGGCTCGCTGGCGACGAGTACGTGGGCACCCTTCCCGACAACCGTGTCGACGGCCGCGCGCACGGCGTCGGCGTCACCGGGTTCGGCGACGTGGGCGTAGGCGAGCGGAAGCCTTTTGCCGGGGGTGAGTTCGAGATGCGCGAGCGCGGCGAGCCGACGGGTGAGGGCAGCGCCTGCCCCGGTTCCGATGCCGATCAGGCCGACGGTGGCGACGTCGCCCTCCAGCAGGGCGTTGGTAGCCTGGGTCGTGCCGTGGGCCAAGAACGCGATGTCCTGCGGGGTGTGTCCGGTCTGCGCGAGCAGCCGGTCGAGCGCTTCGACAATGCCGTGGGCGACTCCGTCCTCGTGACGGTGGCTGGTGGGGACCTTCACCTGTCCCAGCAGTTCCAGGGTCGCGGCGTCGACGGCCACGGCGTCGGTGAAGGTTCCGCCCACGTCGATGCCGACGCGTATGCGGTGGGTGGTCATGGTTGGGCACCTCCTTGTGCGGGTCGGCGGGGTGTGCGGGCGGGCCGGGTGGGACAGGTGGAGCTGCCCCACCCGGCGATCCGCGGCGCGCGTCCCGTCGGCAGGTGGCTGTTCAGTAGCCGCGTACGTCGGGCCAGTGACGCTGGACCCCGTCGCGGTCGAGCAGCCGGGCGAACTCCTCGAACCTCTTCTCCTCGGAACGGACCTGGTGGGGTTCCACGCCTTCGGTCAGGCAGTGGGCGGCCAGCGCGCCGGCGACCTCACCGGCGTTCCACTCCACGGGGTGGAGCCGGTAGCAGCCGTTCGTGATGTGCGTGGTGCCGATGTTCTTGCCGGCGGGCAGCAGATTGCGCACCCGCCGCGGCAGCAGCGCCCCGAGCGGGATCTCGAACGGCACGGAGCCGATGTCGACGTAGTTGTCGCCGGCCGTGGAGGGGTGCAGATCGATGCGGTAGCTGCCGATGCCGACCGCGTCGCGGTGCCGCGTCCTGCCGTACGGGCCGACCAGGTCGACCGCGACATCGTGCTCGGTGACGGTGGTGACGGCCTTGATGCGGCGGGACTCGCGCAGGTACGGGGCTTTCGCGAGGCCGTCGGGCGTACCGGTGACGTCGGGGCGGATCCTGAGGCCGGGAAAGCCGGTTCCGCCGTCCTGACGCGGGGCCTCGGTCTGCAGCCAGTACAGCAGCGACAGCGACAACTGCCGTGCCTCGTGCAGCGCTTCGGCCTGCCGGCCGATGTAGGGCTTCAGCCAGTAGTCGTTCAGCGGCCAGTTGACCAGAGTGATGTCGGAGTCGAAGGCGCCGGGCCGGTGCAGCTTGCGGGCGAGAATGCGCCGGAAGCCCCACAGTTCCTTGTCGCCGGCGTCCGCGCTCTGGTCGGCGGTGACGTCGAGCGGATCCTGCGCGGGGTTCGGGACGAAGGTGCGCGGCACGGGTTCCAGGGAGCGCGGATCGGGGGCCTCGAAGCCGAGCAGCGGGCCGGGCCAGAAGGCAGGCCGGTAGGAGCGCCAGAACTCGTGGTCGGCCGGGCGGTCGATCGTGTGGTCCTCGCCCTCGTGGTGCGAGAGCGCGAAGCAGACGGTGATGCCCTGCTGGTTGAGCGGGTCGGCCCGGTCGGGGGCGTGCGGCTCGTCGAACTCGGAGCGGGCCTCGGCGCCCACGGTGTGTTCCACGCCTGCGAGTTCGAGCAGCTCACCGGTCTCGGTGGCGTCGATGACGTAGCGCGCGGTGACCGTGCGACGGCCGCCGTCGCGCAGGTCCTCGACGGTGACCGCCCGTACGACATCGTTGTCGGACTCGGCCGCGACGGGCCGGTGCTCGGTGAGCAGGGTGAGCCTGCCCGCCGCCCGGTGCGGCGCCAGCATCGACTCCAGCACGGCGAGCGCGACCCGGGGTTCGTGGCAGAGCTTGCTCACGCGCCCGGCACCCGGGTTGAGGTCGGTGAGCGCCAGCGCCGCGGACCGCAGCGGGTAACAGCGGCGGTAGTACTCCCGGATGCCTTCACGCAGGGCGCGGTAGCTCGCGGTGGTACCGAACTGCTCGACCCAGGGGTGCTCGTCGGGCGGCACGGCCTGGGAGGTGAGCTGGCCGCCGATCCAGTCGGTCTCCTCGGTGAGGACGACGGTGCGCCCGGCGCGACAGGCGGCGAGCGCCGCGGCCACTCCGCCCAGTCCGCCGCCCACGACGAGGATGTCCGGTTCGGGTGTCACAAGGCTCCTTCTGGTACTCGGATGGTGGATCAGGTCCGGACGGGCGGTGGGCCCGCGGTGGTGCCGGGCCTGAAGACGCAGGTCACCAGAGGCTCTTGCGCCTCCTCTCCGGCCATCAGGGCGGCGAGCATCCGCACGGCGGCGGCACCCAGCTGCGGGCGCGGTATGTCGAACCCGGTGGGCCACGGCCCGTCCGCCAGATCCGCGGGCGGGCTGCCGAGCAGCGCGAGCGAGACGTCGCGCGGACATGCGAGGCCCGCCTCCCCCATGGCGTTGCGCAGCGCCCGCCAGGCCGCGCCGGTGTCGGTCTCCTCGGCGACGAACGCGGTGACCCCGTCCGTCAGCCACCCGCGGAGCCGTTCGGCGGTCAGCTCGCGCTCCGGGTCGGCCGAGCGGAACACGGCCGCGGGCCCGGCCGGCAATCCAGCGGCCTCGAGGCCCTTGAGAAAGCCGTGTTCACGATCGGTGGAGGCCGGGGCGTCGTCGTCCTCGCGTACGAGAACCATGCGCCGGTGGCCCGCGTCGGCGAGGTGCCCGACGACATCGCGGCTGGCGCTGACATAGTCGGCACCCACCCAGGCGAGACCCTCCAGCTCGTCCCTGCGGCCCAGATGAACCACCGGGTAGCCGTCGGCGACCAGCCGGCGCAGTTCGTCGGCGGGTGCGTGACGGCCGAGGAAGAGGCATCCGTCGGCGAGCCGCACCCGGCTCAGGGCGTCCGGACCGCCCGCGCCCGCGCCGCCGCTGCTGGAGCCGGTGAAGAGCACCAGGTCGTAGCCGCGGGCGGCGGCTTCCTCCTCCACGCCCACCAGGAACGGGTAGTACGAATGCTGCACATCCGTGGGGAAGGTGGCGGTGAAGCTGAAGACGCCGAGCAGGTTGTTGCGCGCGGCTGCGAGGCGGCGGGCCGCGGGGTCGGGGACGTACCCCAGCTCGCGGGCTGCGTCGTGCACCTTCTGCCGTGTCTCGTCGGAGATCGTCGCGCCCTGCTTCTTGTCCGCCAGCACCAGGGAGACCGTGGCCTGCGAAACGCCCGCGAGACGTGCGACCTCGGCCTGCCTGGGCCGCGACGTACGGCCCGTGGGTGCGGGCACCCGGCCGGGCCGGGTGCGCTTTCGAGGTTCCTCCACCCTTGCTCCTCCAGGTCGTTAATGCGTATTAGTAAGCGCATCAACGAGTACTGTGAGGGCCGCCCGGCCATCGGTCAAGACATCCGGCACGACTTCGCTCCCGGCAGTCCGCACGCCGTTCCCCAGCCAAAGGCGGTGCTTCATGGCCCATTTCGACCTCCCGCTCGACGAACTCCACGAGTACCGCAGCCGGTCGGCCGAGCCCGCGGACTTCGACGCGTTCTGGGCCGGGACGCTGGAAGAGGCCCGGGACCACGACCTCGACGCGCGCTTCGAGCCGGTGCCGACCGGCCTGACGACGGTCGAGGTGTACGACGTGACGTACGCAGGCTTCGGAGGGCACCCCGTCAAGGGCTGGCTGGTCGTCCCCGCCGGGGCAGGCGAACCACTCCCGGTGGTGGTCGAGTTCGTCGGCTACGGGGGCGGGCGCGGGCTCCCGCACACGCATCTGCTCTGGGCCTCGGCCGGATACGCGCACTTCGTGATGGACACCCGCGGCCAGGGCAGCGGGTGGGCCGGCGGGGACACGGCCGACCCGGTGGGCAGCGGGCCGTCCTACCCCGGGTTTCTGACCAGGGGCATAGCGGACCCCCACACCTACTATTATCGTCGTGTGTTCACCGATGGGATACGAGCCGTCGAGGCGGCCCGCTCCCATCCTCTGACGGATGCGGCACGCACGGTGGCGCTGGGCGTGAGCCAGGGCGGCGGGATCACGCTCGCCGTCGGCGCACTCGTGCCGGACCTGGTGGCTGTCGCGCCGGACGTGCCGTTCCTGTGCGACTTCCCGCGCGCCACGACGATCACGGACCGCACGCCGTACCGGGAAGTGGGCCACTACCTCAAGACGCACCGGGGCAGCACGGAGCAGATCCGGAACACGCTGGCGTACTTCGACGGAGTGCATTTCGCGGCTCGGGGACGGGCGCCGGCACTCTTCTCCGCGGCCCTGGAGGACCTGACGTGTCCGCCGTCGACGGTGTTCGCCGCGTTCAACGCGTACGCCGGTGGCCCGAAGGAGATCGAGGTCTACGACTTCAACGACCACGAGGGCGGGGGGCCGTTCCAGCAGGCCGCTCAACTGCGGTGGCTGCGGGGCGTGTTGGCACCCTGAGTACCTGTGAGTGACGTGCCGATGGGAGCGGACCCGGCGGTTCGTGTCGTCGGCGTCGGTTACGGTGCTGGGTGTGGTGATCACGGGAGGGGACTCGACGGCGCAGGGCACCGCGCTGCTGATCGCGGCAGCGCCCGCGGGCAAGGGGCGTCTGATCGACGCGAGTTCGGTGCTGCCCGCGCTGGCCGCCGTGCCGCCGGGGGTGCTCACGGGTACGCCCGCCGCGACGGTGGTCGAACTGGCGGACCCCCTCGATCCGCAGACGGTGCTGACCCGGATCCGGGCGGCGGCGACCGCGGAGGGACCGCTGTTCCTGTATGTCGCGGGGCAGCTCCAGCTCGACCGCAAGCAGCGCCTTCCGCACCTGGCGCTGGCCCGCACCACGCCGTCCACCCTGCGGTACACCGCGCTGCCGTGGCACTGGCTCGCCTCGGAACTGGCGATCCGGCGGCCGGGTACGACGACGGCCGTCGTCGACCTGGTCGCGGACCCGGAGGCATGGCAGCGCGTGGCGCAGGAGGGCCTCGGCCTGGGCCCGGGCGTGCGCGCCTACGGTCGGGTGGCGCAGCCGCCGAAGCGGGAGTGCGCGAGCCCGGAGTACCTCAAGACCTTCGCGTCGATCTGGCGCAGCGGCTCCCGGCCGCCGCTGCCTGTGCTGCACGAACAGGCGGCGGCCCAGGCGGGGGCGGAGGGTGCGCTGCTGCTGTCGGGCGAGGTGCCAGCGCCGAGTCACGGTGGCGCCATGGGCGGGCAGGTCCCGATGCCGGTGCAGAGCTTCGGCGGGCCGATGCCGGGAGCGGTGGTCGCGGCCGGCACCATGGTTCCGGTCGCGCGCGCGGAGGCGGGATTCCTGCCGGGCGACCGGCCGACTGCCGTGGCCACGGCGGCGGTTCCGGCGCCCACGGCCCGGTTCGCGACCCCGGTCGCGGACGGCACGCCCGCGATGGTTCCGGTCGCGCATGCGGATGCGGGCCACCAGGCGCCCGTGAGCCCGAACGGAACGGACGCCGCCTCGGCCGCCTCGATCAGCCGTGACGCCGGTGCCGCGCCCGCACCAGGCGGACCGGCCGCCGTGGCCCCGGGCACCCGTCCCACGAGCGAAGGCGTCCCCCGGCCGGGGGCGCATGCGCGCACGGAGGTGACCGGTCCGGAGGGACCGGGCACACCGCCGCCCCCGCAGACACCCGCCCCCGACCCCCACCCCGCGATCCTCGCCGCCGCCCACGCCGGGCGGCACCATGAGGCCGCCGCTGCCGCCACGGCCTGGGGGCAGGAGGCACTGCGCGTGCACGGGCCCGCGTCCGAGCAGGCCATTCACTGGGTCGAGGTACGCGCCGATCTCGCCCGGCTCGCCCAGGACCCCGCTCTCAGCTGCGAGTTGTGGATGGCTGCCGCGGACGCCCGGCTCACCCGGGAGCAGGCCACCGACGATCCCGACGTGGAGGGTGCCGTCGATCGCGCCCACCACCAGTGGGAGCAGATCCGGGACCTGCCGCGGGCGCGCGCCGTCGCGCCGAGGCTCGTCGCTCTGCGGCGGCGCGTTCCGGGGCGTCAGCGCGGGGCCCTGCAGGTGCTGCAGCGGCGGCTGGAGAGTCTGCACTCCGGCCCTCCGTCCCGGGACTAGGCCGCGTACCGCCAGAAGTCGCGCATCACATCCGGCGGCGTCGGTCCGGTCATTTCCACCTGGGTCAGCAGGATCGTGGCCGTACCGGTCGACGGAACGATGTGCGCCGCCGTGCCCGTGCCGCCGACCCAGCCGTAGCGTCCCCGCACGTTCCAGGGATCGATGTCCTCGACGTCGACCGAGCCGCCGAAGCCCCACCCCTGGCCCTCCAGGAACAAGCCGCCCGCCTCCCGCTGCGGCCGGGTCAGATGGTCGGTCGTCATCTGCCGGACCGATTCGGGTGACAGCAGCCGGGTACCGCCCGGCGTTCCTCCGCCGAGCAGCATGCGTCCGAACGCGAGCCAGTCGTCGGCGGTGGAAACCAGTCCCCCGGCACCGGACGGGAACGCGGGCACGCTGCTCCACTGCCCGCCGGGGGCGTCCATGTGCTCGAGGCCGCCTGCCGGAGCGGGCCGGTAGTAGCTGGTGAAGCGGTCGAGTTCGCCGGCCGGTACCGCGAATCCGGTGTCGGCCATGCCGAGCGGTTCGAAGATCCGCTCGGCCAGGAACTCGGGCAGAGTGCGCCCCGAGACCCGGGAGACGAGTACGCCCTGGATGTCCGAACTGGTGTTGTAGAGCCAGGCGTCACCCGGCTGGTGCAGCAGCGGAATGCCGGACAGCGTCGGCACCCTACGGGAACACGCGGACGGGGTGTCGTCGTCCCGGCACCCTGCACTGCACCCGGGGGGCGGCAGGCGCCGGGCGCCGTCAGTTCTCGGCCGCCACCTTGTTGAGCACCGCGCCGTCGAAGTCGGCGGCGAGATACCCCGAGGCGTTGTACTCGTCCGAGAGGTAGATGTTCACCGTGGGCACCTTCTCGAAGACCGGGCCGCGGACGATGACGTAACGGGACGTCGGCTTGGCGATGTTGAGCTCCGCCTCGGCCTTCTTGACGAGCGCGGGGAGCTTGTTCCAGTCGACCTTGCCGACGTCGATCGGGCCCTCGTCCGAGCCGATGGCCGTTCCGCCCGGGCCTTCCTTCGCGGCGTATCCGTTGCGGAACACATAGCGGTCGTACTTCGTCCGGCTGCCGTTGACGGGTACCTCGGCGATCGCGTACTCGGGGTACACGACGAGCTCGAAGTACTCGGTGGTGTGCGTCTTGGTCTGCAACGCCTTGATCGCGGCCCGCACGCCGTCCGGCGTCAGCAGGTTCCTGGTCTCCTTGGACGGCGGCAGAGCCGTCTCGTCCCCCTGGTCGCCGCCGGTCCTGTCCGCCGCGCCCGTGGCGCCCGGTGCGGACGACGACGACTTCGCGGTCGGTTTGCCGTCGCCGTCGTCGCCGTCCAGCGGCAGGACCTTCAGCGCGAGCACCGACACCGCGGTGACCGCGACAGCCGCGCTGAGCGCGACGAACAGACCCTTCCGGCGCTGGGGACGCGCCTGGGGCACCGTGGGCGGAGGGCCGAAACCGGGCGGCGGCGTGCCGTGCGGCACGTACGGCGACGGTGTCCCGTGCATCGCGTACGGCCCCGGCGGGGTGTGCGCCGTGTACGGCGACGGGCCGGGCACCGCGGCGTGCGGTACCGGCGGCCGGTCGGTCACCTGCCGGCCGGCGTCGGTGAGCATCCGCTCCAGCCGCTCCGCGTCCGGGCGGGCGGAGGTGTCGCGCACCAGGAGAGCGTTGAGCACGGGTGTCAGCGTCCCGGAGCGCACCGGCGCCGGGATCGGTTCGTCGAGCACCGCGACCAGCGTGGAGAGGCTGGTGTCGCGGCGAAGGGGGTGCGTGCCCTCCAGGGAGACGTAGAGCAGCATCCCGAGCGACCAGAGGTCGGAGGCCGGGTTGCCCTCCTCGCCGCGGATGCGTTCGGGCGCGATGTACTCGGGGGAGCCGATGAGGTCACCGGTCGCCGTCAGGCCGGGGGCCTCTCGCAGCGCGGCGATGCCGAAGTCGGTCAGGACGGGGCTGCCGTCCGGCCTGAGCAGGACGTTGGCGGGCTTCACGTCCCGGTGGTGGATGCCCGCGCCGTGCGCGGCCCGGAGAGCGGACAGGACGCCCCGGCCGACCGTGAGCGCCTCGGGGACGGTCAACGGGCCCTGGGCGAGCCGCTCGTGGAGCGACTGCCCCTGGACCAGTTCCATGACGATCCACGGGTGCGGGCCGGCGCCGCTCTCGACGATGTGGTGGATGGTGACCACATGCGGGTGGGCGAGCCGGGCGAGCGCCCTGGCCTCGCGCAGCACGCGCTCACCGAGCATCCGCGCCCGCTCGGGGTCCACGTCCTGCATCGCCGCGTCCGGGGGGCGCACCTCCTTCAGCGCCACTTCGCGGTGCAGCACGATGTCACGGGCCCGCCACACCGTGCCCATGCCGCCGCTGCCGAGTCTGCCGAGCAGTTCGAAACGGCCGTCGACGAGCCGTCTGTCCGACCCCCTGGTGTCCATGGCGCGTCAGCTTACGAGCATGCCGTGGACGCTTCACACCCGGTATGTCTCTTGCGTGCGAACCCATCGGCGCGGGAAGGGGGGCGGGCCGAGGATCTCGGCACCGCCCCCTGGGCCGCGTCAGCCGTCGCGGTGCCCGAGCGCCGCCGCCAACTGCCCGACCAGAGTGGCGAAGGGCATGTCGAGTGCGCCGTAGACCTCGCCGGCGAGCGGGTCCGCGTTGTCGGCGAGTATCTGCACGATCAGCGACGCATAGTCGCTGACGACCACTCCCGCCTGCTGCAGGCGCAGCAGGCCGGTGTCCCGCTTTTTGGCCCAGAGGGTGCCGGAGGCGTCGACGGCCGCATAGGCGTCGTAGCCCGCGGCGGTGGCGGACAGGGCGGGGAACGCGGCACAGACCTCCAGCGAGACGCCCGCGACGATGAGCTTGGAGCGGCCGGTCGCCTCGACCGCTTCGCGCACCCGGGCGTCGTCCCACGCGTTGACGGTGCTGCGGTCGATGACCTTCTGCCCGACGGGCAGGGCGTCGGTCAGCTCGGGGATCAGCGGACCCCACATGCTGTCCGCGGCCGTGGTCGTGGCGATGACGGGCAGGTCCAGACACGCTGCCGCGCGCGCCAGGGCGGTCACGTTGTGCTTGAGATCCTGCACGGTGATGTCGCGGACACCCGTGAACAGGCCGACCTGGTGGTCGACGAGCAGGACCGCGGTGTTGTCACGGGTCGGCGGCTGGTGGTACGCGGTGCCGGTGTTCTCGGTCATGCGGGCTTCTCTCTCTGTGAAGGGTGTTTCGTCGGGGTCTGAAGTGCTGGTCATGGGAGTGCCGGAGCCCACCGCGCGCGTCGCAGCGAGCGGCTCACGGCGAGCCGGGTGAGGAGGGCGAGGAGCAGGAAGTACAGGCCGGCCAGGACCCAGCCGGTCGTGCCGAGCGCGACGATCCCTGTCGCCAGGGCCGGGGGGGACGAGGTCGGCCAGCGAGCGGCCCATGCCGTACACGCAACCGCTGCCGCGCCGGTGCACAGAAGGAACGCGGGGAACGAACGGACCAGTGCGTACGAGCAGAAGACGGCCGCACTCGCCACGGGCAGCCCCGTCAGCATCCGTCGCGCACCGACTCGGTCCACCAGCCGGCCCGCCGGGACGGCCACGAGCAGCCCGGGCACGCTCGCGACCGACGTACCGAGGCCGACCTCTCCGCCGCCGAGCCCGACGGAGTGGATGAAGAAGACGGCGACGGTGGGAAGGATGCCGCCGAGGCCCACCGCGCGGGCCAGAACGCCTGCCGCCAGCAGGCGTTGGGGTCCGCGCGGCGGGAGAAGGCGCTTGCCCGTCGCAGCGGTTTCCTTGATCCTGAGTGCCATCACCATGACCGCGAAGCTATGGCGGGCACATGTCGCGCCGAATCCGTAGCGCTTCAGTAATACCTACGTGAGTCCGAACGGGGATCGTTGTGCTGTACGGGCGGGATGGCGAACTGGCCGCACTCGCAGAGGTGCTGAGCGCCGCCCGGGCGGGGGCCGGTTCGGCGCTGGTCCTGCGGGGCGAGGCAGGCATCGGAAAGACCAGTCTGCTGGCGCACCTCGAGAAGGCGGCCGGCGGCATGGCCGTGCTCCGGGCGACGGGTGTCGAGCCGGAGTCCGATCTGGCCTTCGCCGCTCTGCTGCAGCTACTGCGTCCGGTCGCTCACCTCGTCGACGCGCTGCCCGAGCCGCAGGCGGGAGCGTTGCACGCGGCGCTGGGGCAGGGCGGGTCCGGGCCGGACAACCGGTTCCTCACCGGTCTCGCCGTGCTGTCCCTGCTCGCCGAGGCCGCGGAGGACCGCCCGGTCCTGTGCCTGCTGGACGACGCGCACTGGATGGACGCGCCCTCGGGCGCAGGCGCTGCTCTTCGCGGCCCGGCGGCTGACCGCGGAAGGCGTGGTCATGGCGTTCGCCGCACGCGACGAGGACTTCCTCGCCCCGGGACTGACCGAGGTGAGACCGGGCCGGCTGGGCCGCGAGGAGGCCGGGATGCTGCTCGGGGCCCTCGATGTGGCGCCCGGACAGCGGGAGCGGATCATCGAGGAGTCCGGCGGCAATCCGCTGGCGCTGGCGGCGTTCGCGGCCGGCACCGCGCACGACCCGGCGCCCGCCGCGCCGCTCACCGCGCCGGACCGGGTGCTCGCGTCGTTCCGTGCGCGCATCTCGGCGCTGCCCGGGCCCACCCGGACGATGCTCCTGATCGCCGCGTCGGAGCCGCAGGCGGGGCTCGCGCACCTGATGAAAGCCGCCCGGAGTCTGGACGTGGATCCGGGAGATCTGACACCCGCGGAGACGCGGCGGCTGATCCATGTCACCGGTGACCGGCTCCACTTCCGTCATCCTCTGATCCGTTCGGCGGTCTACCAGAGCGCGCCGCTGGCGGACCGCGTCGCCGTGCACAGGGCGCTTGCCGATGCGGCCGGCACACCGGACGGCAGTGCCCTGCACCGCGCGGCGGCAGCGATGGGCCCCGACGAGGAAGCCGCGGCAGGACTCGAGGCGCTGGCCGGACGCGCCCGCGCACGGTGCGGCTTCTCGTCGGCGGCGGACGCCTACGCACATGCGGCGCGGCTGACGCCCGCGCCCGGACCCCGCGCGGCACGACTCACCCTGGCCGCCTGGTCCGCCCATCACGCGGGTCTGGCCGAGCGGGCCGGTGAGCTCGCGGACGACGCGGCGGACGGCAGCGAGGATCCGTCGGCGACCGCGGAACTGGCGTACGTCCGCTCGTTCGCCCTCTTCGAGAAGGACTCCGTCGCCGACGCGGTACGGCTGCTCGTGGAGCACGCTCCCGACTCGCCCGCCCTGGGCGCCGAGATGAGGCGTACGGCCGCGTTCTACGCCTGGCACAACGGCGATCTCGACGCGCTGCGCCGGTGCGCGGAGCCGGCGGAAGGCGAGACCGGCCATCCCGTCGACCGGGCGGTCCGCGGGCTCGCCCTGGTGGCGGCGGGCGACTTCGCCGAGGGCCTGCCACTGCTGTCCGAACTGCTCGACGACACGGAGAGCATCGACGACCGCAGCCGCTCGCACGCCATCACCGGTGGTCTGCTGCTCGGGGACGACACACGCCTGCGCTCGGTGACCGAGGCGGAGACGGCGCGGTCCCGGCAGCACGGTGTCGTCGTACGGCTGCCGTTCCTGCTGGGCGTGCTCGGTCGCCTGCAGGTGTACGCGGGAGAGCACCGGCACGCCAGGGCCACGATCGCGGAGGCGGCGGCACTCGCACGCGACACGGGACTGCACAAGCGCATCGGACAGCTGGACCACGTCCTGGCACGCATCGCGGCGATCGAGGGCGACGCCGCCCGTGTGCGCACGCTCGCCCGCCCCGGACCGACGGTCGACGGCGGCCACGGCGTCGCTGCCCTCGTGCTCCTCGACCTCGGCCAGGGCCGGTACGAGGACGTCCTGCGCCGGATCGAGGAGGCCGAACGCCAGGGAGCCCGGCACTCCATGGCGCTCGTCCTCGCCTGTGCGGACGCGGCCGAGGCAGCGGTCCGGCTGGGTGACCCGGGCCGGGCCGAGAGCGCGGCGCGGAGGTTCACCGCGTGGGCGGCCGCGAGTGGCCGGCCCTGGGCGCGCGGTACGGCATGGCGCATCGAGGCGATGCTCACCCAGGACCTCGCGCTCTACGAACGGGCCCTGGAAGCACACGCGGACGGCCCGGTCCGCCGGCCGTCCCTTCGAGCAGGCCCGCACGCAGCTGCTCTACGGCGAAACCCTGCGACGGGCACGGCGCGGCGCCGAGTCGTCCGTACAGCTGCGCAGCGCGGCCGCGCTCTTCGACCGGCTCGGGGCGACACCCTGGGCGGACCGGGCGCGTACGGAACTCCGCGCGGCAGGCGTGCACGCGCCCACGCAGAGCCCGCCGTCCTCCCCCGCCGGGTCCCTCACCTCTCAGGAACTCCAGGTGGTGCGCCTCGCCGCCACCGGAGCCTCCAGCCGCGAGATCGCCACTCAGCTGTTCCTGAGTCCGCGCACGGTGGAGTACCACCTGCACAAGGCGTATCCCAAGCTGGGCGTGGGGTCGCGGAAGGAGCTGGCGGGGCTGGATCTCGGGGGCTGAGGCGGCCCGGACCGGGCGGCAGGCCGGGCCCCCTAGGGCAGCTTGCCGGCGGTGCGCAGCGCGGCCAGCACCGTGTTCACGGCTTCGGACGACTGGTCCTCCCCCGTGACACGCCGGTGGTAGTTCAGGCCGCCCGGGTTCTCCATGTTGACCTCGATCACATAGGGGAAGGCGAGATCGACGCCCACGTAGAAGATGCCGTGGTCCATCAGACGTTTGCCGAGCCGGTGCAGGAACTCCCGCTCTGCCGCGTCGAGTTGCAGCACCTCGTAGCGCGCGCCCACCGTGGCGTTGGCCCGGTTGTCGTTCTCGCGGTGGAAGCGGAGAAAGCCCGAGACCGGGGTGTCACCCGCCATGATCACGCGCTTCTCGTTGGTCCGGACGTTGGGTATGTACTCCTGGACCGCGGCGTGGCGCTTCGCCATGCCGATGATCTCGCGGCCGTAACTGACGTACCGCGAGCCGGCGTTGCCGGTGGCCGAGCTGAGGAGGGCGGAGCGGTTGCGGTCCTTCTCGTTGACGACGAAGACATCGGCGCCGCATCCGGCGTTGGTCGGCTTGACGACCCAGGACCGGTCGCTGTCGGACTCGATGAGCCCGTTGAGGAAGTCGAAGTCGTTGGACACATGGGAGACCGGCAGATGCTCACGGGGAACGACGGCACCGAGGTTGATCTTCGAGTTGAGGTAGAACAGAGCGGTCGCGTCGTTGACGAAGGGGACCCGCTGGTTGAGCAGCCACAGCAGCTGGAAGTAGTCGGTCGCCGCCTCGGGATGCGTACCGGCGAGGACCCACACCAGGTCGAAGTCCTCGGCGGAGGCATGGGGTTCGCTCAGCTGCGGGAAGGCGCCGCCGCTGACGAACTCCTCCGACAGCTTCATCCGGTCGCACACGACAACGGAGTCGTGCACACCGAGCGAGTCGATGTCACCGATGTGGACGTCGTGGCCTTCACGGTGGAGGGCGCTGGGAATGATCGAGTGGTTGTCCAGCCTGAAGGTGGACGCCTCCGACACCAGGACCAGAATTCTGTACGGCAAGGAAGTGGCCTTTCTCGGGCGGGGTACGGCGACGGGGATGTCGTTCACGCGGACGGCACGTCCTCCAGATGCGCCAGCAGCCAGGCCTCGGCCTCGAGGAGCCTCGCCTCCACCTGCGAGGCGTCGTCACCGCTCACGATCACGAAGCACAGGTGCGAGGCGCTGTAGGTCGTCTCCGCGCCGAGTGCGAGCTGTTCGTTGACCTCGTAGTGCCGGACCCAGTCGAAGGGTGGTCTGCCGGGAGCCCGCACCGGGCGGCCCTGCGGCAGGACGGAGACCGAGCCGTGCACCTGGGCGGGCAGGACGGCCGGTGGCGCGTCGACCGGCATTCCGCACGACTGGCGCAGCACGGCGGTGTGCAGGTCCACTCCGTAGGTGGCGCGGGTCAGGGCGGGGATGCGGTCACCGCCGACGCGTGAGGCGATCTCGCACAGCACCAGCTCGTCCTCGGGTGTGTGGAACACCTCGAGGTGGTAGGCGCTGACCTCCGGGGTGTCGAAGGCGTCGAGCACCCGGTCGAAGAACTTCTCGAGCCGCACCGCGAACGGGTCCTCGGGGTGCAGCTGCACCGAGCCGTTGTTCTGCCCCGAGAACACGCCCAGGCAGCTGCGCAGATAGCGGGAGGAGGCGACGAACCGGTAGCCGTCCGCCAGCACCGCGTCGACGTGATACATCGGGCCCTCGACGAACTCCTCGACCATCAGGTCCTCGCGCCAGGGCCTTCGGCTGAACGCCAGGAGGTCCTCCTCGCCGCGCAGGACGACGATGTCGCGCGAGCCGCCCTGCTTCACCGGTTTGACGACAACGGGGTACGCGCCGTCGCCGATGAAGCCGGTCAGGTCGACGATCGTGGTCAGGCGGGCGAACCGCGGCGTGGGCACGGTCCGCCGGGCGACCTCCTTCATGACGACCTTGTCGCGGAAGGACAAGGCGCTGGCCGACGACTGGCCGGGGATGCCCAGGTCCTCCCGCATCCGCGCGGCCCGCTCGAGGTCGTACTCGTTGTCCGTGACGATGTGGGTGAACGGCCTCTCGCGGGCCAGTCGGCGGATCATCAGTTCCACGTACGGCACGGACTCGCAGTCCTCGACGTACTCGTAGCGGGCCAGCGCCTCGGTGTTCTTCAGCTCGTGGTGGCTGAACACCTGGAGACGGCCGGCCAGGTCCGGGAACATGGCTGCGTAGTCGAGGTACGGACTGTAGTTGATCACTGCGACGTTGGTCATGGGGCATCGGCCTCGGGGTCGTGGGCGTGCGGGTCGGGAAGTCAGTGGACCCGTCGGTCGTCCGCGGTGGCGCGGTACCGGATGTCCCACTGGTTGCGCCGCACATAGGTCCGCTGCAGCCAGCGGTCCTGTCCGTCGTACCGGGCGGTGAAGCGCGAACGGGCGTGCAGACCCTTGCGGTTGTTGATCAGGAGGGCCTGTCCCGGGCGCAGATACACCTCGTGCGCCACCTCGCGGCAGGCGGCCTGGAGACGGTCGAGGGCGGAGCGCGCCTCGTCGTTCAGGGGGCGGATGCCGTTGGCCGCGGCGGCGACCTCGGGAAACGCCTCGGGCCCGCTGATCATGGGCACGGGATCGGACAGCACCTCGCCGCCGCCCGCGACATCACGGACGTAGCTGCCGGGGGCGTTCATCCGGAACAGGGGGCTGCGCAGGGTCTCCCGCGTCCGCTCGTCGACGGCACCGCAGATGTCGCGGGCATCGGCGTAGTACGTGCCGGCGCTGCCCTCGTGGTCGGCGCGCAGACAGCTGAGGACGAGGAAGTCGGGGCTGGCCAGGTCGTAGCGGCCGGTCGCGTCATGGACGATGTCGTTGTGGAAGTTGAGGAAGACCGACGATCCCTGGTTGGTCTGGGTCGTCGCGCCCCCCTCGACGGGAACCACGTCGTGCACCAGCCGGCCGTTCTTCTCCGTCAGGAAGCCGACCGGTTCGCCGATGAGACCGCTCAGCCCCAGCAGCACTCCCTCGGCCACGTAGGTGGGCTTGTCCGGGCTGGGCCAGCCGTCCCCGGGCGTTCGGGGCAGCCGTGGATCGACGGGGAGACCCCGGACGTGGCCCACGCCCGGGGTGTCGGGGTGGCGGCCGAAGTCGAGGATCTGCTGCAGGGTGCCGGTGGGGAGCTGGGCGAAGATCTGGTGGTACCTGGTCATGGACCGGTCGATGTCCCGTGTCGGGTCGGGCAGGGCCGCCAGTTCGGCGCCGAGGCCGGCGCGTACACCGTCGGGGACGTCGATTTCGATGAGCGTGGGAGGCGTGGTCGTCACGGAGGCGTTGACGGTCATGTGCGTACTCCTGCTGGTCGTCGGGAAGCCGGTGGTTCGCCGGTGCCGGGGAGGCTGTCGTGGAGGGTCCGGGCGAGCCGCACCGCCTCGTCCTCGTCGGCCGCGACGTGGACGGTCGTGCGCCCTCTTCTGATCTCGGTCACGGGAATGCCGGCGGCCTCCCCCGGTACGAGGCCGTGGCGGCGCCGGGACGTCTCCTGGTCGACGTATCCGCCGATCAGTGCCACCGCAGGGCGGTCGTCCAGCCTCACCGTGTCCACACCGTCGGTGCCGAACGCGCGGTGTGCCCGGTCGGCCGACTCGTGATCGGGGTAACGCAGGACGAGGGACCGGGTGTTGAGGACCACCGCGTCGGCGGTGGCGCCGCCGGCTCCGATGAGGGTTCCGGGCGGGAACGGCGGCCTGTTGTGACGGCAGCTGATCGTGACGCCGTGCCGTTCGGCCAGACGTACGGCACGGCGGTGCAGCACCTTGGCGCCGTGCCGCGACATGGTCGCGGCGTCGTCGTACGAGACGTGATCCAGCAGCCGGGTACCGGTGACCTTGTTCGGGTCGCAACTGTGGATGCCCGCCACGTCGGAGTGGATCTCGCACTGCTCGGCGCCGAGGGCGACGGCCAGCGCGACCGCGGACAGGTCCGAACTGTTCTTCCCGAGCCAGGTGGGCCGTCCCCGGCCGTCGACGGCCTGCCCACCGGGCACGACCACCACGTCGTGGCCGGCGAAGGCACGCTCCACGGGCTTCGGGTCGATGCGCCGCAGGCGGGCCCACATGAAGCCCTGGTCGGTGGTGAACCCGGTCTCGTGGCCGGCCAGCACCGTGGCCCGCCTGCCGGTGCGGTGCAGCGCGGCGGTCAGCAGATGGGCGCTGACCGTGTCGGCGAGGGTGAGCAGGCCGGCCACCCGGTCGTCCGAGGGGTGGGGGTCGATCTCGTGGAGCCGCTCCCGCAGCCTCTCGGTCTCCCCCGGCATCGCGCTGACCACGACCGCGAGCGGGCGCGCCTCGGTGTCGACGCGTGCGGACAGCGCCTCGGCCAACTCCCCGTACGCGGCGGGTGACGCGAAGCTGGAGCCGCCGAACTTCAGCACGGCGGGCGCGGGGACGGCGGCGGTCACAGGGTTCCCCGTTCGGTGAGTGCCTCCGCGATCTGCAGCGCGTTCAGGGCGGCGCCGATGCGCAGGTTGTCCGCCACGACCCACAGCCAGAAGCCGCGCGGATTGTGCGGGGAGACGCGGATCCGGCCGACATGGACGTGGTCGGGTGTCCCGGCGGTACGAGGTGTGGGGAAGGCACCGATCACCTCCCTGTCGTGGACGGTGACCTCGGGCTGAGCGGCGAGGAGGCGGACCAGTTCGTCGCGTTCGACGACGTCGTCGCATGCGATCCAGGCGGCTTCGGAGTGGCTGTTGACCACGGGGACGCGGACGCACGTGGTGGTCAGGTCCAGGTGGGGCAGGCCGAGGATCTTGCGGGATTCCTGGAGCATCTTCTGCTCCTCCAGCGTGAAGCCGGTGTCCAGCAGTTCGTCGATGAAGGGGATGACATCGAAGGCGAGCGGGGGGCTGAACTCCACGGCGGGGGCGGGGGCCGTCGGATCGTCCAGGGCGATCCGGCTGGCCTCCTTCAGCTCCGCCATCCCTGCGTGGCCCCGCCCGGACGCGGCCTGGTAGGTGCTCACCACGGCCTGCCGGATTCCCCACCGGTCCTCGACGGGCCGAAGGAGCCGGACCAGGGGGATGGTGGAGCAGTTGGGGTTGGCGATGATGCCGGTCGCCGGTCGCCGGTCCAGTTCGCCGGCGTTGACCTGCGGGACGACCAGAGGGGTCCCGGCATCCATCCGGAAGGCGTTGGTGTTGTCGATGACCAGGGCGCCCTGCGCGGTCGCCCGGGGAACCCACTTCCGGCTGACCGAACTGCCCGCCGAGAAGAAGGCGAGGTCGACGGCGGAGAAGTCGAAGGTGTCGAGTGCCTCCACCGGGTGGGTGCGTCCGTCGACGGTCAGTTCCCGGCCGGCCGAGCGCGCGGAGGCGACGAGCCGGATCTCGCGATAGGGAAACCCGCGTTCCTCGATGAGCCGGATCAGGGTGGTGCCGACGGCGCCGGTGGCGCCCACCAGGGCGATACGAGGGGCGGTGTCGGTGGGGGTGAGGGGCATGGTCCTGCTCTCCCAAGGGGTCCGGTGTCAGCGGGTGGTCGATGTGGTGCGCTGCCGGCGGGTCACAGCAGATGCGCGAGAAGTCCGCGCAGGGCGTCGGGCCGGTCGGCGACGGGCAGCGGGTCCACGAAGTGGACCCGCGAGCCGAGAGCGGCGGCTCCGGCATCGGCCACCCGGTCGTCGCCGACCATGGCCACGTCGTGCGGGTCCAGGGCCAGTTGCGCGCATGCGGCGCGGAACAGACGCGGGTCGGGCTTCTGGATCCCGTGCTCGAAGGACAGCACATAGGTGTCCACGTACGCGTCCATCCCGTGGTGGCCGAAGACGGGGCGCAGGTCCCAGCCGATGTTGCTCACCACCGCCACCTTCACCCCGCGGGCGCGCAGCGCGGCGAGCACCTCCTCGGTGTCGGGGTACGGCTGCCAGGCGGGCGCGGTCATGTGGCGTTCGTAGAGGGCGTCGATCAGCTCGGGCCACGGCAGTCCCGCCGCGCGCAGCAGACCGGTGTACGCCGCACGGTGCCGTACGGCGTCCAGGTCCCGCTCCTGCCAGAGCCGCAGGAGCTCCGGGTCCGCCTCACGGGGCGCGGGCCCCCCGGGCACAGCGCCGAAGTCACGCAGCCGGCGCGCCCATTGACGCACGTCGTGCTCCGCGACGGGGCGGCCGGACTCCGCGATGACGGCGCGCAGCCAGGTCTGTGCGTCCTCCAGGTGGAAGAGGGTGCTGGAGAAGTCGAACAGGCAGCCTTTGACGGCCATGGGGGCTCCTTGTCGGTGCCGCGGTGTGCTTCGGTCGTGGGGCAGGGTCCGTGGCGTCACGTCGGCGCCCGTCCGCGGCGCCCGTGGTGGAGGAGGTGCCCGAGCAGGGCCGCCACGGCGGCCAGCGCGGCGATCGTGGTCAGGGCCCTCGGAAGTCCGAAGCCCTCGGTGAGGAACCCGATGGACGGCGGGCCGAGGAGGATGCCGGAGTACCCGAGGGTGGATGCCACCGCCACGCCCTGGGAGCCGCCGAGGGCACCGGCCGCGCCGACCGCGACGGGAAAGACGTTGGCGAGGCCGAACCCGGTCAGCGCGTAGCCGGCCAGCACCAGCCAGAGCTGCGGCGCCAGGGCTCCCGCCAGCATCCCCAGGGCGGCGAGGATGCCTCCGCAGACCAGGACCCGGGCGCCGCCCAGCCGTTCGATCAGCCAGGTGCCCGACATCCGGGAGAGGGTCATCGTCAGTGCGAAGACCGCGTATCCGGCGGCGGCGGTGCCCGGTCCCGTGTGCAGGTCCTCGGAGAGGTGCAGCGAGCCCCAGTCGGCCATCGCGCCCTCGCCGTAGGCCGTGCAGAGGGTGATGAGCCCGTAGACGGTGATGAACAGCCGGGCGCGGCCGGGCTGTGCGCTCTCCGCCGGGACGGTGGACGGGTCCGGGCGCCGGCCCGTCCCGGCGTCCGGTTCCGGTGTGCCCAGCAGCACGCGGCCCGCGCAGGCGGTCACCACGAGCCCCAGGAGGGTCAGCAGCAGCAGATGGCTCAGCGGGCTCAGATGGGGGGCGAGGATGCCGCCGAGTCCCGCGCCCGCCAGTCCGCCGGCGCTGAAGGCGGCGTGGAACGACGGAAGGATCGGGCGCCTGACGGCCTCGGCCAGTTCCACGGCCGCCGCGTTGAAGGCCACGTTCAGCCCGCCGTAGGCGGCGCCGAACACCAGCAGCACCAGACCGAGTTGCAGAGCGGAGTGGGCCAGCGGAGGCAGGGCGACGGACAGGGACAGCAGGGCAGCGGTGACCACCGTGACCGTGTGGTTGCCGTAGCGCCTGCACAGCCGGCCGGCGAGCAGCATGGTGGCGACGGAGCCCACGGATACACCGAGCAGGGCCAGTCCGAGTGAGCCGGCCGATGCGCCGACCTGCTCCTTGACGGCGGGGATACGGACGACCCAGCCCGAGAACACGAATCCGTCCAGGGCGAAGAACAGGCTGATCGCCCAGCGCAGCCGGGTCACGGTCGTCGGGTCCGGGGCCGGGGCGGGGGCCGGGCCGGCCCAGGCCTCAGAAGGACGGGTGCCAGACATCGCCGTCCTCGAACTCGACCCAGTAGGTCCGCGCGACCTCCCGCTTCGTACGCTCCGCCGCCCCGTGGTCGGGAAGCCGAAGCCAGATCAGCCCCGGCCTTTTGGTGTTGGCGGCGACGGGCAGCGGCACCTCGCCCGGACGGATGTCGATCTCGAAGTCCTCCACTCCGTCGACGGCGCGCAGGAGTTCGGGGTCGGCGGTACGGCGGACCCGTTTCGCGGGCGGGATCAGGGAGACGACCATCCCCACCGCCGTGGTCGGCGGGAGATGGGGCGAGGTCACCGGCTCGCCGCCGGGCAGCAGGCTGCGCAGCACGGTGGCGATCTCGTCGACTCCCCCGGCGTGTTCGACCATCCGGAAGATCCGGAAGCCGCCGATGCGGGTCTGCGACTCGATGATCACGGGCCGTCCGTCGGGAGCCACCTTGACCTCGGTGTGGGTGAGGCCCCAGGTGTGCCCGATGGCGTCGAGAAACTCCATGACCGTGCGGCTGATGCCCGGGATGTGCCGGTCGTGGGGTGCCGGCGGCGGCACGGCGATCTCGGTGATGGCCAGGTTGGGGTACGGGGCCAGACGGCACAGCGAGACGCCGGCGACGGCATGGCGTCCGCCGAGCGTCACGGTCTCCACGCTGTAGAGCACGTCTCCTTCGACGAGTTCCTCCGCCAGGCAGGGCTCCTCGATCCAGAGCCCGCTGTCCTCCAGCACGGCACGCAGCTCGTCGGGGGTGGTGATCTGGCGTACGCCGACACTTCCCGACCCGGCGACCGGCTTCACGATCAGAGGCAGGCCGTGACGGGCGTGGAACTTGGCGAGGTCCGCCGGTTCGGCGACGCGGGCCCAGCCGATCGCGAGCTGCGGGTGATCGGCGAGGATGCCGCGCATCCGGTCCTTGTAGCGGGTGGCCGCCACGGAGGCCAGCGGCAGGCCCCGGATGCCCAGTGCGTCGGCGATGACGGCGGAGCTCTCGAGACCGAACTCGCCGAAGGACACGCTGGCGTCCAGGGGGTGTTCGGCGTGGATGGCGCGGGCGGCCGCCAGCGCGGCGACGACCTGTTCGGCGGGTGTCTCGTGCACGAAACGGCAGCGGTCGAGGACCTCCCGGTCGCGGAGGCTGAACTCGTCGGTCGCGCCGATGAAGCTGACGTCGAAGCCGAGGGACAGTGCGGTCTCCAGCACTCCGGCCCAGCCGCTGAGGACGAGAAGATGGGGGGCGCGCTCAGCCACGGTCGTCACCTTCCATCCGGACGCGGACCTCGCCGGCGGCGGACAGCGCGTTCTGCAGGGCTAGTTCCGATGTGGCACCCGTGGCGAGCAGCACGGCGACGCAGCCGTCCTGGTGGGAGACGGTGCTGACGGTCGCGCCGCCGGGCAGCGCCGGGTGGTAGGCGGGCGCGCCCGGGTGTCCGGTGAGCGTCTCCTGGCCTTCACAGCCGGTGTAGACCCCCGGCCGCGGGGCGTAGAGCCGCGCGTGGGCGGCGCCGTGGGCCGGTGTCAGGGGTGCGTCGAGGAGTGCGGGACGACGCCGACGCACCATGTCCAGGAACGCCGAGTAGATGTTGACGCCGAGGGTCTGTGAGATCTCCTCGCCGAGCAGCGCGCCGCCGAGCCGGGGGTTGATCTCGACGACCTCGAAGCCCTGGTCGGTCATGATGAATTCGGTGTGGGCGAATCCCTCGGTGTACCCCACTGCCTTGAGCACCTGTTCGATCCAGTGCTCGGCTTCCTTCGCCACGGCGGGTGGCAGCGCGACGGGGAACGCAAGCGCCTCCTCACGGAACACCGGCGGTGGCGACAGGACACGGCTGCTGACACCCAGGACCCTGGTCCGGCCCTCCCAGCTGAGGGTCTCGATGCTGTAGAGCGGTCCGAGGAAGTACGGTTCGGCGGTCAGCTGCCCGCGCAGGGTGCGGCGTCGTGCCTTGGCCAGTACGGCGGCGAGTTCGCCGCGGGTGCGCGCCAGCCAGACGTGCTCGCTGCCGGTTCCCGCACTGTCCTTGACGACGAGGGGCAGGCCGATGCGGGCGGCCAGCGTGCCGGCGCCGTCGTCGGTGTCGACGAGCGATCCGTCGGCGCGCGAGAGCCCGTGGTCGTGCAGGCACTGGCGCAGCCGTGCCTTGTCACGGACCAGGCGCACACTGACGGGGTCCTGCCCGGCGAGGTCCAGCTGCTCGCGGACGGCGAGCGACACCAGGCTCCAGCTGTCGGTGGTGTTGACGAGGCCTGCCACGTCTCCGATACCGCGGATCGTGGCGACGACCTCGGCGACATCGTGGGTGTTCACGTCGTGGACGACCAGGTGGGGGCTGTCCACCGTGGACAGTTCGTGCAGATACTCCGACCGGTCGCAGGTCAGGAGGTGGACGGTCAGGTCCTCCTCGGCCGCCGCCGCCACGAGCCGTCCCAGCCCGAACTGCAGCCACTCCAGAGCGATGACGTTCCGGCCCGGTGGTGTGCTCACTGGTGGATCTCCTTGCTTCGGGGGTGGAAGGGCCGGCGTCCCCAGTTCATGACCGACCAGGGAAAGGCCAGTTGTTCCAGGACGTCGATGCGGGTGGGCGTCAGGCGGTCGACGCCAGCGGTGACCGGGGGCCGGGCGTAGACGGTGTCCGCGTAGCGGTGTCCGGTGTCGGCGGCGATGAAGACGCAGGGGCGCTCGGGTGCACGGGCGGCCTCCCACCGGGCGGCGAGGTAGTTGCAGCCCGACGACATTCCCGCGTAGACGCCGTGGCGGCGGAAGAGGTCGACCGTGGCGGTCACCGCGCTGGTGTAGCCGATCCAGTGCACCCGGTCGTAGAGCTCGTGGCGCACGTTCCGCATGACGATGGGGCTGCCGATGCCCGAGATGCCGGCCACCGGGTCCTCGACCGGGTCGCTGCCGAACGTGACGCTCTCGAAGGGCTGGACGCCGACGAGTTCGACGTCACTGTTGAGCTCGCGCAGATAGGTGCTGAGGCCGCCGGTCGAGGCACCGGTGCCCACGCCGCCCACCAGGGTGAGCGGCTCACCGCCGAACTCCTTCTGCAGCACCTCGGCGCATTCGCGGTAGCCGAGATAGTGCACGTCGTCGTGGTACTGCTGCATCCAGTGGACGTCGTCCTCGGTGTCGAGGATGCGCGCCACCCGCTCCATGCGGGCGCCCTGGTCCATCTTGTCGACCAGCGGACCGGGAGGGATCTCCACCTGGTCGACCGTGGCACCCATCAACTCGAACTGACGCCGGACATGGTCGTCGACCTTGGTGGAACAGACGATGCGGCACTTCATCCCGTATTTGAGGCAGGCCAGCGCGAGGGAATAGCCATAGGTGCCGCTGGAGCTGTCCATCAGCGTGTCGCCCGGTTTGACCCTGCCGGTGGCAAGCAGATTCCGGACGGCTTCGAGGGCCGAATGGAGTTTCATCATCTCGAAGCGCAACACAAAGGTGTTCGGCGCCAGCCGGACCACATCCGGTTGCTTCATCGCGTCCGCGATGTGATCGAACACAACCCGATCCTGTTCTGTCGAAAGGGCATGGAAAATCCCGCCCCTCCGGAATCCGGAGAGACCATCGGGAAAGAACTGACGGAAAGGCTCAACCGGCCTTTTCCGAGCGGGACGCGGCCGACGCCGGGGGAATACGCCGGCCGCGCCGCCGAGGGCCGACGGATCAGACGGCGACGGCCTCCGCGCCGGCCGTGATGCCGAAGGTGCGGTACGCGGTGCGGGTGGTGAGGAAGCGGATGTCCTCGTCCGACAGTCCGTTGGCCTTCGCGTTGGCGATGTGCAGGGCGAGCGGCTGCGAGCCGGCCGCCACGACGCCGTTCTCCTCGTACCAGAGGCCGTTGTCGCCGGTGTGGTGCAGTGGCCGGCCGCCGAGCCGGGCGGAGTCGCACCGGTCGGTCATGATCATTGCGTTGCGGGGGCCCATCAGCTGGACGGCGCGGGTGGCGAGAGCCAGGTCCACGTGCTCGCCGTCGAAGTTGATGCACGCGGAGATACGGCAGTTGACGGCCTGCCGGATGATCGCTCCGGGCACGGGGCCGGCGACCTCGCTGATGTTGTCCAGGGTCCAGTTGGGCACGTCGTACGACTCGATGATCCGGTCACGTTCCCGGCGGGCGCGCTCCGTCCGGAAGGCGTGCCGGATATTGAGCGGCATGTCGTTGAACAGGTGATCCGTCGTCACCCGCACCCCGGTGCCGTTCCACTCCGACTGGTAGGCCGTCTCCACGATCGCGTCCACCGTGTCGGCGCTGCGCCGGGGGTCGTCCCGGGTGAAGTGTCCGAGCGCCGGGCGCACGCCGCGGGCCAGGAGGGTCGGCACGATCCAGGAGAAGTCGCTGGTGCGCAGGTTGGGGTCGTCGTGGAGGACCGACTCCGGAGAATAGGCGTCGGGCGAGACGACCGTGTAGACGAGGCCGTGTTCACCGAGTCCGGCCAGCCTCTCCCACTCCTGCCGGCTCGGCGCCCAGACGGTGGAGGTGGGGGTGCCGCCACGGTGGGACAGGAGCGGGCCCTCGAGCGCCACACCGGGCACATGGGGCAGCAGCCCGTCCCGGCGCATGCTCGCGTAGTCCCGCATGAACTCCTCGAACTCGCCGAGGCGGTCGCGGTGCAGGTACATCGTCGGCAGGGCCAGTACGCCCTCGCTCGCACACCACTTGTCGAGGCGGGACAGGTCGACGCGGGTGAAGTCGGAGAAGTCCACGTCCCCGAATCCATGGCAGTGCACCTCCACCGGTCGCATGCCGTTCTCGTCCGGCTCGAACGGTTCCACACCGGGTGCAGGTTCTGTCGAACTCATCGCTCAAAGCTCCCTCTTCGGTAGCGCGGTCTCCTCGATTCTGGGACGCCACCGGCCCGGTATCCAGTCCGGATCATGGTCATGAAGCTGCAATGCAGCTTGCTGAAGGAGCGGAAAGCGGGGGTCCCGTGCCTATTCTCACCGTGCCGGGCCGCACATCCTTTACGAGCGGTGGGCACACGAACGGCCCGCGCCTGCACGGACATTCAATGCCCGCCGACCTCCTCCATTTCATGGGAGCGAATCTCCATGCCTTCTTCTGCGGCCGTGTCCGGCCGGGAAACCCCTTCGTCGACCGGTGTTCACCGCATACTTCTGTCCAGCGTCTCGTCCGATTCCCACACCTGGAACCTCGTCTATCTCCAGCTGCTGCTGGAGGAGTTGGGCCACGAGGTGCGCAACGTCGGCGCCTGTGTGCCGGACGACCTCCTCGTCCAGGAGTGCCGACGTCACCGACCGGACCTGCTGGTGATCAGCAGCGTCAACGGCCACGGCTTCCTCGACGGGCGGCGGCTGATCACCCGGCTTCGCGGCATGCCCGATCTCGCGGAGTTCCCCGTCGTCATCGGCGGCAAACTCGGCACCGAGGGCGCGGCCGAGGGCACGTACGGCCCCGAACTGCTGGCTGCCGGATTCACCGCCGTTTTCGAAGGCGATGCCGCCGTCGAGGAGTTCCGCGCGTATGTGACGCCGAGCGGCGACCGCGGCCGTGCCGCGCCCCCGGCCATGGCGGGAGCGGTCGCATGACGGGCCTTCCGCGCGGCGGCCGTCCCTTCCGGCGGGCCGCACCGCCCTTCGGCGCGGCCGTCGCCGCGGCCCGGGCCGCCGGTGAACTGGTCGTCCAGCCCCGCATGGGGTTTCCCACCGGACCGGCGATGCGGCGTGGTCTCGAGGCGGTCCGGGACGTGCCGTCGCGAACGGTCGGCACCATCACGCTGGACAGCTACACCCGGGTCGGGGATCACACCTCGGCACGCCGCGCGCTGGACGACGGGGAGGGCCTCAACGGGTACCCGGTCGTCGCCCATGGCCCTGTCGCCACCCGTCGGTTGGCCTCCGGACTGGGCGGACAGCACTTCGCCGTTCAGGTGCGTCACGGCTCGCCGCTGCCCCTGGACATCTTCCGGGCACTCCTCGACTCCGGGCTCGACGCCACCGAGGGCGGACCGGTCTCGTACTGCCTGCCCTACAGCCGTACGCCGCTGCCGCAGTCGGTGGACGCCTGGGCCCGCTGCTGCGAGCTGCTGGCCGAACGGTCGCCCACGGCGCACCTGGAGAGCTTCGGCGGCTGTCTGCTCGGCCAGCTCTGCCCACCGGGACTTCTGGTGGCGATGACCGTCCTGGAAGGGATGTTCTTCGAGCAGCACGGCCTGCGCGACATCTCCCTGAGCTACGCCCAGCAGACCGACTTCGGCCAGGACGTGGCCGCGATCGCGGCGCTGCGCCGGCTCGGCGGGGAGCGACTGACCCGCTCCTCCTGGCACATCGTCCTCTACACGTACATGGGCGTCTTTCCCCGGACCGAGGAGGGCGCGCTCGCGCTGCTGCGGCACAGCGCCTCGCTCGCCGCCCACGCCGGAGTCGAACGCCTCATCGTCAAGACACCGGCGGAGGCCCATCGCATCCCCACCGTGGAGGACAACGTCCGGGCGCTGGAGGAGGCGGCCCGGGCGGCGGCGGACACCGTCACCGCACCGGCGCGGGAGACGGCCGACGACGAGGTGTACGAAGAGGCCCGGACGCTGGTGGAGGCGGTCCTGGAACTCCACCCGGACGTCGGAACGGCGCTCGTCAGAGCCTTCGCACGCGGCGTCCTGGATGTTCCGTACTGCCTGCATGCCGACAACGCCCAGCGTTCCCGCAGCTACATCGACGGCGAGGGGCGGCTGCGGTGGCTGTCCGTGGGCGGCATGCCGATCCGCGGCGCCGCCCCGCCCCGCAGCTCCCGGCTCCGGGCCGACGACCTGCTCGGCATGCTCTCGCACGTCCAGTCGACGTTCGACGGCGCCGCCCTCGCGTGGGCGTGACCGCGCCAGGCGGAGCGGGCCCCGGGCAGCGGCCCGGCGCACGCCCCGCCGCCCTCCGCTTTTCGTCCCCCCACGGCTACCGATCCGTGCGGCCTGTGCCGCAACCCTCGTAGCGCAAGGAGAATCGCAGTGAACCTGCCCATACCCCCGCACGACGCCTTCACCGTCGTCGTCGTCGGCACCGGCCCCCGGGGCCTGTCCGTCCTGGAGCGCCTCGCCGTCCTGCTGAGCGACAGCGGCACGAGCCCGCGGCCCGTCCGCATCTACGCCGTCGACGACGTGGAGGTCGGTGCCGGACGCGTCTGGCGGACCGACCAGGACGACTGGTACACGATGAACACGGTCGTCGGACAGGTCACCATGTTCTCCGGTGAGCCCGACGGCGGCCGTGCCCGTCCCGGCGCCGGTCCCTCCCTCGGCCAGTGGCTGGCCGACGCCACGCCGGGGCGGGGCGACCGGCCCGCCCTCGGCCCGGACGACTTCGCCTCCCGCCGCGACTACGGGCGGTACCTGAGGTTCGTCTACCGCACGATCACCGACGAACTGCCCTCCCACGTCCGGCTGATCCCCGTCCGGGCGCGGGTGAGTGCCGTCCGGCCGGAACCGCGGGGCGGCTATGACGTGACCCTGGACGACACCTGGAGCCTCACGGCGGACCGTGTCGTGCTGGCGACCGGGCATCCCAGGAACGAGCCCGACGACGTCGACCGGTCCATGCTCCGGTTCACCGAGGGCCGGCCGGGGGTGCGCTACATCGGCGGCGACTCGGCCGCGGACATGGACCTGGGCACCGGGGTGAACTCCGGCTGCACGGTGGCGATCCGCGGCCTGGGCCTCACCTTCTACGACGTCCTGCTGTCGCTGACCGTAGGCCGGGGCGGCTCGTTCACCCGCGACGGGGACGGACACCTGCGCTACGTGCCCAGTGGTCGCGAGCCCCGCATCGTGGCCGGCTCGCGCAGCGGTCTGCCCATCCCGGCGCGCGGACGCAACCAGAAGGAGCCCGGCCACGTCCACCCCGCCCTGTTCCTGACGCAGGAGGCTGTCGCTCAGGCACGGGCACGCCGCCGGGCCGGAACCGGCAGCACACGCCTGGACTTCGACGAGGACATCCTGCCGCTGCTCCTCAAGGAGGTCGAGCACGTCTACCGCACGACGCACGTGCGGGCGCTGGCGGGGGCCGAGGAGGCGGAGCGGTTCGCCCGCTCGCACGCGGCGCTGCTGGCGGCGGACGACGACACCTCCGTCCTGCTCAAGGAGGCAGGGCTGGAGGATGTCCCCGCCCTGGATCTGCGGGCGCTGGCCCGCCCGTTCGCGGGCGAGACCTTCCCCGGCCGGGACGCGTGGCAGCAGCGTCTGTTCTCGGTGCTGCGCCGGGATCTCGACGAGGCTGCCCTCGGCACACTGGACGGCCCGCTGAAGGCCGCACTGGATGCCCTGCGGGATCTGCGCGGCATCGTACGGTCGGCCATCGACTACGGCGGCCTGCTGCCCATGTCCCACCGTGACGCGTTTCTCGGGAGCTACGCCCCGGTCAACGCCCTGCTGTCCGCGGGGCCGCCCATGGTCCGTACCGAGCAGCTGATCGCACTCATGGAGGAGGGGCTGGTCGAGATCGTGGGTCCGGACACCAGGTTCGGCACCGACGAGGAGACCGGCACCTTCACGGTCCACTCGCCCCAGGTGGGAGGTTCCCGGCGGGCCGCCGACGTGCTGATCGACGCACGCATTCCCTCGCCGGCCCTGCCGCGCGACAGCTCCCCCCTCACCCGTCAGCTGCTGGGCAGCGCGGTGATCCGTGAGTTCGTCAACGCGGACAGGCCCTCCGGGACGGAGTTCGCAACCGGCGGGCTCGACATCGTGCGCAGGACCTTCCAGGTCCGCGACGCCGAGGGAGCGGCGCACCCGGGGCTGTTCGCCCTGGGCGTCCCCACCGAGCACGTGCGCTGGTTCACCCAGATCGGCAACGGCCGCCCCGGGGTTGCCACCGACTTCCTGAAGGTGGCGGACACGGTCGCCAGGGAGGTCCTCGGTCCCCTCACGGCGGCCGGCCCGACCCAGGAACAGAGCCCCGGTGCCGCCGAGCGAGCCGTCCTCGTGGGCCAGGACGCCGGCGTCAAGGGCTAGGTCGTCCCCGTACCGCTTCCACCATGAAAGGCGACACCATCCATGACCCGTCCCGAGACCGATGCGACAGGCGCGTTCCGCGCGGCGCGCGATGTGCTGCTCACCCATCGGACCGACCTCGACACGGCACGCCGTCTGTTCCGGTGGCCGCAACCGGAACACTTCAACTGGGCACTCGACTGGTTCGACGTGGTGGCCCATGACAACGCCCGGCCCGCACTGCGGGTCACAGGGGCGGACGGCGCCACCGACTTCTCCTTCGACACCATGGCCCGCCGCTCGGACCAGGTGGCGGCCTGGTTCCAGCACCTGGGCATCCGCCGCAAGGACCCCCTGCTGCTGCTCCTCGACAACCGCGTGGAGTTGTGGGAGACCATGCTCGCCGCCATCAAACTCGGCGCGGTGATCGTCCCGGCGTACACCACCAGCACACCGGGCGAACTCGCCGACCGCATCGACCGGGCCGGCGTGCGGCACGTCGTGGCGTCCTCCGCCCTCGTGGACCGGCTGGCCGGGATTCCCGGTGACTGGACACGCATCGCGGTCGGTGCGCGGCGGCCCGGCTGGGTGCCCTACTCCGACTCCTCGGGCGCTCCCGCCGAGTTCACCCCGCGCGGACGGTCGCGCGCCGACGACCCGCTGTTCTGCTACTTCACCTCGGGCACGACCTCGCGGCCGAAGATGGTGGCCCACACCCATCTCAGCTACCCGGTCGGTCATCTCTCGGGGATGTACTGGAACGGTGTCCGCCCGGGCGACGTCCATCTGAACGTCTCCGCTCCGGGCTGGGCCAAGCATGCCTGGAGCTCGTTCTTCGTGCCGTGGAACGCCGAGGCCACCGTGGTGGCCCTCGCCGACCCGCGACCGGGACCGGGCACTGTGCTGGACACGCTGCGCACCACCGGCGTCACCACGCTCTGCGCCCCGCCCACCGTGTGGCGCGGCATGGTCCGGCAGGGTCTGGGCGAGCGGCCGGAGCTGCTGCGGGAAGCCGCTGCCGTCGGGGAGTCGCTGGAGCCGACGCTCTTCCATGCCGTCCGGCAGGCCTGGGGTCTGCCGGTGCGCGACGGGTTCGGCCAGACCGAGACGACCGCCCAGATCGGCAACACCCCGGGACGGGAGGCCGTGCCGGGCCGGATGGGCCGGGCTCTGCCGGGCTACGACCTGGTGCTGATCGACCGGGAGACGGGTGCCGAGGTGCCCGACGGCACGCCCGGCGAGCTGTGTGTTCGCCTGTCGCCCCGCCCCGCCGGAATGATGACGGGGTACTCGGGCGACCCGGAGCGCACGGCCAAGGCGTTCGCGAACGGCCTGTACCACACGGGCGATCTGGTGGTACGCCACGAGGACGGCGGCTTCGCCTATGTCAGCCGGACCGACGACATGTTCAAGTCGTTCGATCACCGGATCTCCCCTCTGGAGCTTGAACGGGCGCTGCTGCGCAGCCCCTTGGTCGCCGACGCCGCGGTCGTGGCGGTGCCGCACCCGGTGGGCCTGTGGGAACCGAAGGCGTTCGTGGTTCTCACGGCCGGCCGGGAGCAGGACACCGGGAGCGCCGGGGCGCTGTTCCGTCACGTGGTGGAGGAACTCCCCCGCGAGAAGTGGGTGCGTCTCCTGGAGTTCACCGACCGGCTGCCGCTGACGCCCTCCGGCAAGATCCGCCGGGCCGAACTGCGGGACCGTCCGGAGACACCGGGGTCCGTCCACCGCATGCCGAGCAGCTGGGAAGGGGACTGTGATGGAGACACACGCGACCGGGCCGAGCCCGTTGCTGTGCCTGTGCGCCCACGTGACGGAGCGTGAGGTGGCCGAGGCGGTCGAACGCGGGGCGCACGACCTGCCGTCGGTTCGTGAGGCGACGGATGCGAACACCGGCTGCGGCGACTGCGCCCATGACATCGAGGATCTGATCGCCGACTGCCGGGAGCGGGCAGCGGTGCGCAGCGCCCGCTCCTGACCCCACGCCACGGGCCACCGGACGATGAGGGGGCCGGGCGGCAGACCGGAGACAGGAGGCGGAAGGAGGGCCGGGCCGGGTGCCCGGCCCTCCTTGCGTTCAGCGGCGGACACGGTTGGCGAGGAGCGTGCCGGCGGTGGCGAGGGCGAGCCCCGCGAGGGTGAGCGGGCCGATCCGCTGGCCCAGCAGCAGCGCCCCCAGGGCGGCCGTGCTCATCGGGACCAGGTAGAACAGGCTGCTGACCTGACTCGTCCCCTGGCGTTGCAGCAGGTGGTAGAGCAGGCCGACGCCGAGGATGGAGTTGATCAGCGCGCTCCACAGCAGCACCGGCCAGTAGGCGCCGGTGAGGTGCACGTCCCACCGTTCGACCAGGAGAGCGGGTACGAGTACGACGGCCGCGGCGGCCAGCAGTTGGACGGCATTGCCGCCGACCGGGTCCATCCGGCCGCAGAAGCGCTTCTGGTACAGGGTGCCGGCCGAGATGCCCAGCAGCCCCAGGGCGAGGAAGCCGAGGCCCAGCAGGTAGCCGCCGGAGAAGCGGATCCCGTCGGCGACCGCCAGGGCGACGCCGCCGAGCCCGAGTACCAGGCCCAGCAACTGGCCGGCGGACACCCGCTCATGGAGCAGTGGCACGGCCAGCAGCGATGCCGTCAGCGGATAGAGAGCGATGACGAGGGCCGCCAGACCGGACGGCACGCCGAGGTCCATCCCCATGTAGATGCTGGAGAACTGGACCCCTTGGACGAGGGTGCCCGCGACGGCCAGATGCAGGAGCCGCCGTCCGCGGGGCAGGTGTTCGCGCCGGATCGCCGCGACGGCCAGGAGCACCAGGCCGGCGATGGCGAAGCGTAACGCCGCGAAGGTGTAGGGCGCCGCGTGCCGCAGGCCGAGCTTGCCGGAGACGAACCCCGAACTCCAGACCACCACGAGTGCGGTCCGGGTGGACAGGTCGGCCAGACGGGCAACGGGCTTCGCGGTCACCGGGTCGGGCGCGCCGCTCGGCGCCGCGGGCCGTTCGGGCCCCTGGACGGGCGGGTTCGGGCTCTTCACCGCTGACTCCCCTCGTGTGCAATAAAAAGCACTGTAGAGCAGAATATCGCTCACCGCGAGGGTCAACTGCCTTTTCCCTGCGTGCAGTCGGCGAGATCGCGAAGCCGGCGTCCGGACAGCGAGAAGCCCCACGGACGGGTGTCCGTGGGGCGTTCGAGGGCGAAGCCGCACCGGGCGGTCCGGGCGGCGAGGCCGGCGCTCCGGGTCGGGGCGGCCCGACCGATGACTCCGGCTCAGTAGAGGCTGGAGAACAGCACCCCGATCATCGTGGCGGGCTCGTCGGTGTCGTTGCGGAAGCTGTGCGGATGACCGGCCGACCAGTGCACGCAGTCCCCGGCCCGCAGGACGTGGTCCAGCCCGTTGTAGCGGGCCACCAGGGTGCCGCTGGTCACCATGATGAAGTCGGAGCCCTCGTGCTGGAGATCGTCGACGAGTCCGCTGTGCGGCTCGAAGTCCCCGGTGACCACCTGGTATCCGAGCTCCGCCGAGCGCAGCACCCGGTAGAGCACCCCCGGCGCGCGGACCAGTTGGTCCTGGTCCTCCCGGCGGAACACCGAGGGAGTGGCCCGGCCCCGCGAGAACCCCAGGAACGAGCCGACGTCATGGTCGAAGACCTTGGCGAGGCGGCCGAGCCGCTCCAGCGCGATATCGGTCTCGCCCCGTTCCAGGGCCGCCAGGAAGGAGACGGAAAGGCCGCACTCCGCGGCCACTTGACGGAGTGACATCCCTTTGTGCGTGCGCAGCCTGTGCAGCACTTCGCCGGGTGGCGGGAAACCGAGTTCCGGATCCCGCGAGGCAGTGGTAGGCGTGGAGGGGTCCGGCTCTGTCATGCCACGCATCCTAAGGCCGCCGTCCGCCTGTGGCGCCCGGCTCCGTACGCCTCGCGCGCGACCGGTCCGTACGCCTCATCCCTGGCCGAGAAGCCCCGACTGCGCAATGAGGACACCCAACTGGCAGCGGCTGCGCGCCCCCAGCTCCTGGTAGATCTTGGCGACATGGGTCCGGCAGGTCCGCACGCTCAGTCCGACGCGGCGGGCGATCGCCTCGTCCGTCTCGCCCTCGGCGAGCAGCTGGATGATGGACATGCGGACACCGGAGACCAGCTCGCTGACGTCCGCCGCGCGGTTCTGGCTCTCGAACGGCCGCGCATTGACCCAGGTGCGTTCGAAGACACCCAGCAGGAAGTCGACGACACCGGGCAATCGGATGGCCACCGCCACGTCGCGGTTGCTGTCCGCCGGAATGAACGCCAGCTCGCGATCGAAGATGATCATCTGCTCGAAGGAGTCGCCCAGCGTACGCACTTCTCCGCCCGCACTGCCGATCCGCTCCACGCGTTTCCTGGTCGGCGCGTCGAACCGGGTGGAGTGCTGATACAGCGTCCGCGCCCTGACGTGTGGTTTCAACGCGGCCTCGGAGGGCTCCCAGGCGTTCTGCAGGGCATCGGCGGCACTGCGGCCTCCCCCCGGGCGGGCGACCAGCATCTCGGAGTCACAGTCCTCCGCGGCCGCCGTGATCTCCGCGGCGATGGCGTCCGCTCCCACGACGGTCCTGAACGGCTCCGCGAGGTACGACTCACGCAGCGCGCGTTCATGCACTTCCTGGAAGACGGTCAACTCGGCCTGGATCCGCTCCGACTGCCGCTCCATGTGTGCGATCTGCGTCTGCAGCGGTGCCAGCCGGCGGAAGGCCGCGGTGCGCGGCGCGACGGGAACCAGCACGCTGCGGTCGTCGGCCAGCGGCCTCATCAGTTCGCCGTCCACCAGCAGCCGGACCGCCCGGTCCATCCGGGCGTCGCCCCAGCCGAGCTCTCCCGCCGCCTGGGAGACGCAGAGGACCTGGCACCGGATCGCCAGCCGGTAGAGCTCCTCCAGGTCTTCGGCCTCCTGTAACAGGTCGGGGTATTGAGTCTTGAGACCTTCCTGCATGTTTCCCCCTCGGCGCGTTCAACGACGTTGCCGCGTACGGAAGAAGGACCCCCACACGGCACTCCAGGAAAGGACTTGCCCCGCTCGCGGCAGAGGCACGACCATAGAGCGTCACTTATATTGGTCGATCGTCCTTAATATCGCACGCATCGAGCAGACCGTCAACCGTGGCGAATGAGATCCCCCTCGCTGGAGGGATCTTCATCCATGACAGCGGACGGTGGGCTCCGTGGCGTCGAAGTCCCGGACACCTGGGGCGAAGTAGGCGGCGGCGACCTGCACCAGGAACGACGCCTCCTCGTGGAGGTCCGCTGCCGAGAAGGCGACCGCCTCCACCGGCGCGGCCTGCGGTGACACCTGGTCGAGCATGGCCCGGCGGGCATGACGCAGCACACATGCCAGCACCGCGGCGTCCTCGCCGACCGCGGGTGTGCGCACCGTCCGCAGATGGGCACGGGCCCGGTCGGGGGCGGAGGGCGGGCAGTACTCCTGCAGTACGAGAAGGGCGTCGCGGATCTCGATGATCTTTCGGTACTCGAGCAGCGAGAAGGACCCTTGCGGACGCAGGAGTTCGGCGGCCCGTGAGCGGCGCCGGCCGAGTACGACGTGCGGCACGAGCGACGTGAGGTCGTGCCACAGTGGCCAGAGCCGCCAGACCGTCACGATCCGCCGCACCGTCCGCCGGGCCGCCGAGACCACCGGAATCATGATGGCCGAGGCTCTCAGCAGTGCGTGGAGCACCAGGCAGAACGGCAGAAGCACCGCGATCCGGTCGACGCCGAGTGCCAGCCGTAGCGCCTGACCGATCCAGTACATCCCGGCGAACGCCGTCCCGAGACCGAAGAGGAAGAGCGTGGCTCTCGTCACGCGGTTGTCGCTGCGGCGGCTGTAGTGCCCGCACACCGCAGCGCAGACGGAGTCGGCCGCCAGATGCGCGGCTATCAGCATCAGCCAGTACACCTGGCCGGGGAGGCAGGAGCCCATCTGCGCGACGCCGTGCTCGGCGTGGACGGGCGCGAGCCGGTCCACGCCGACCAGCGCGAGGATGACACCGACTGTCGTGAGATACAGGGCGTTCCGGTATCTGCGCCCGCTGCCGGTCGCCGTCACGACGAAGGCCAGCACGGCGCTCGCCGAGACCACACCGAAGAGGTTCGTGAGCAGGCTCACGGCGTGGAACGCATCGGTGCGCCCCACGAGTCGCCCGGAGACAAGGCTGAGTGTCATGGCCGCGGCAGCGGTCGCCACCGCGAGCCACAGGCCGCGTTGCCGGGGCCGGCGGACGACCGAGGGGGCCCGCAGCACCACAGCGATCCACAGGACCACGACCGAGCCTGCTTCCAGTTCACGGCCGAGGGAACTCCAGTCAGCGCTCACGCGGGCTTCCGACTCCGAGCGCCGCCTCCAGCGGATTCCGGGACCCGGCCCCGTCCCCCGGGTTCCCGCCCCGCAACCCCGCCTGCCAGGTGCCCAGCACACTGGCGAACATCTCGGCCTCCTGCTCCTCCCGCCTGGTGTAGTCCGTACGCCCGAGCAGGCGCTCGATCAGCCGGGGACTGAGGTCGGGCAGGAGCGTGGTCAGACCGCCCAACTCGTCCGTCTGCACGGAGTGATGGTCGAACAGCATGTGCCCGATCTCATGGAGCACGATGTGTTCCTGGTGAGCACGGGTCGTCTGCTGCTCGAAGAAGATGTGGTCGTCCCTGCCGGTGGCCAGCCACAGGCCGCAGGCCCCGGCCGTCGCCGCCTCGAGCGGCAGCGGATGGAGGTGCAGCGCGCGCCCCCGTTGCTCTTCCAGACTCCGGCAGAGCAGGTCGAGGGAGAACGGTCTGGGTGGGTCGAGCTGTTCCAGCAGCGCCTCGCAACGCCGACGGAGCTTGACGAATCCGGCCGCCATACAGTGTGCCCCCGTGCTTCGTGTTCCGGCGGTGACTGCGCCTCGGCGCTACTGGTCGTGAGAGTCGGCCCCGGCGGCCGCAGTCCGTGAACCGTCCGCCCGCGTGAGGTCCTGGAGCCGGCGGACCTCGTCCACCATCGCCAGCAGCGCTTCGAGGCTCGCCGCGGAGAGCCCGTTCGCCCGCAGCGCCAGGTTTCTCACCTGGGCGTCCCCGAGGGCCGAAGCCAGCGCGAGCTGGGCGTTGACCTTGGCGGCCGTCCCGTCGTTGACGAAGTACTCCAGCGGGACGCCGAAGAACTCGGCGAGCGCCTCGAGATGATCGAGCGTGACATTGGACTTCTTGCCCGTGGCCAGTTCCCACAGGTAGGTGCCGGAGATCGCGCGTCCGGTGGTCTCCCGTATCTCCTGGGCGAGCTTCGCGTATCCGGGTCGCCGACGCTCGTCGGGATAGAGGGCGTCGATCAGCGTGGTCAGCCGCTGGTCGATCTTCCGCCCGCAGGGCGGAGCCGCGCCTCTGGACTGGGATCCGCTCATGCTCGTCTGCTTTCCTTCCCTGTCGGAAACGGCATCTCCCGTCGGCCCCCTCCGCTGACACGAACGAGTACGACCCCGAGAACCCTATGCTTGCCCGCTCACGTTGACGAGCCGCTTTCCGGACGCGCCCGACGGGCCCCGGCGTGAGGTCGGTTGGATCATTCCGTGCGGGCCGTGCGCGGCTGGACGTCGAAACCGAACGCGACGGTCCCGGGGTCGACCGCCGTCACACCCCCGTCCACGGTGAGCACCGCACCGTTGACGAAGGACGCGCCGGGAGAGAGCAGCCACCCGACGGCCTCGGCCACTTCGTTCGGCTCGCCGGGGCGGCGAGCGGGGACGAGCCGGGTGGCCATCTCGTACGCCGCGTCGAGGCCGGCTTCCGCCGTGCAGGTGGCGGCCTCTCCCGCGCCGTCGGGGGTCAGCCCCGCCTCGTCGGCGAAGCGTGCCATGCGTCGGTCGGCCATGTCGGTGCGCACCCAGCTCGGGCAGACAGTGTTGGCCCGCACCCCGCGCGGTCCGTAGTCGACGGCCAGGGAACGGCAGAGCTGGAGGAGAGCGGCCTTCGACGCCGCATAGGCCGCGTTGCCCATGCCGTTGCGCAGCGCGGACACCGAGGCGACGGCGACGACCGCACCGCGGGCCGCCAGCAAGTGCGGGAGCACGGCGCGCAGCAGGAGGAACGGGCCGGTGACGTTGGTGCGCATCACGGCATCCCAGTCGTCGGTCGACAGCTCCCCCACACCGCCACCGCGTCCGATGCCGGCGTTGAGCACCAGCCCGTCGAGCCGGCCGTACGCGGCGACGGCGGTGTCCACGAGCCCCTGCACGGCTTCGGGGTCGCCGATGTCGGCGGGATGAGGCAGGGCCCCCGTCTCCTGCGCCACGCGGTGCAGCGGATCAGGCCGCCGCCCGGAGACGACGACCTGGTATCCGTTCGCGCTCAGCAACCGTGCTGTGGCAGCACCGATGCCCGTTCCGCCGCCGGTGATGATGACAACGCGCTGGTCCGCCATGGCTGTTCGGCCCTCCGAGTGGTCCGTACGCCGCGTTCGATTCACTGCGTGCCCGGCACCCGGCGGGTCGTCAGCGTGGCTGCTCCTCCCCGGGCATCGGGTACGCCCGACGCTGCCAGTCCATCACGGACCACGGCAGGGCGAGGTCGGACAGATCGTCGATGACTTTGGGTTCGAGTCCGGATATCGACGCCGTTTCGGTGTGCTTGCGGTAGACGGTGTCCATGTAACGGTGGCCGGTGTCGGCCGCGACGAAGACGTACTGACGTGCCGTGTCGAAGCGCGCCTCCCAGCGCGCGGCGAGGTAGGCACAGCCCGAGGACATGCCCGCGAACACGCCGTGTTCGCGGTAGAGCGCCACTGTCGCGGATATGGCCTGTTCGTGGGCCGTCCAGTGGATGCGGTCGTACAGGGCATGGCGCACATTCCGGAAGGGGACCGGACTGCCGATGCCGGAGATGCTCGCCACGGGGTCCTCCACCGGTTCGCTGCCGAAGGTGACACTTTCGAACGGCTGGACACCGACGAGTTCGGTGTCGGCGTGGAGTTCACGCAGATAGGTGCTGAGACCGCCGGTCGAGGCGCCCGATCCGACCCCGCCGACGAGCGTCAGGGGCACATCGCCGAGTTGCTGGTGCAGGAGGCGGGCACACTCGCGGTAGCCGAGGTAGTGGTAGTCCTCGTGGTACTGCTGCATCCAGTGGATGTCGTCCCGTTCGGCGAGCAGCCGGCGCACCCGCTCCAGGCGCACCTCCAGGTCCATCTTGTCCACCAGCGGCCCCGGTGGGATGGGCACCTGGTCCACCTCGGCTCCCAGGATTTCCAGCTGGATCACCACGGACGGATCGACCTTGGTGGAGCAGACGATGTGGCACTTCATCCCGTACTTGTGGCAGGCCAGGGCCAGCGAGTACGCGTAGGTGCCGCTGGAGCTGTCCATCAGGGTGTCGCCGGGGCGCACCCGTCCGGTGTCGAGCAGATGCTCGACGGCCGCGAGCGCCGAGTAGACCTTCATGGTCTCGAACCGCGCGACCACGAGGTTGTCGCCGAGCCGGACGAGGTCGGGGAGCTTCACCGCGTCGGCAATGTGATCAAACATGTCCCCACCCCACGTGCGAGAACTGGCACTGGTAGCCCAGGCCGAGGAAGAATTCGGACAGTTGCGCATGCATCTGCTGGTCGGGTCGACGTCGGAAGAGATAGCCGATGACGGTGCCGGTGTGGGCGACGAACAGCCCGTCGGCGCGGAGCTCGGCGCGATGATCGCGGAGTGCCCCGAAGGTCCGCTTCGGAATGGCGTCCTGGGCCAGGGCGGCACTGCGTGTGGCAGCGGCGGCGACACCCGCGGCATCGGAGCGGGCGAAGGCCGCCATGAGCTCGCCGGCGCAGTCACGGTAGGCGTCGCGCCGGCGCTTGTAGTGGGTGAGCAGGGCAGGACCTGCCGCCTGGGTGTCGACGGTGCCCTCCTCGACGATGTAGCAGGCGTACATGCCCACCTGGGCACCGAGCGGCCGCACCACGCGTTGGGTGGCGCTCAGATACAGGGCGAACTCGTCCAGGAAGACACTGTCGGCACGTTCGATGTGCCCGAGGATGCCGGTGACGACGTTCTGGTCGTACGGGACGGCGAACAGCCGGAAGAGACACCGCAGCGTGGCGACGATGTCCGCCGTGGAACTGGCCATGCCTTTGCCCATGGGCAGTTCACTGTGGAAGGTGATGCGGCCGGGAGGCATCGTCAGGCCGTAGCGGTCCAGGAAGAGGCCCATGGCGCGGGCTGCTTTGTCCCGGCCGCGCAGGTCGGAGGCGTCGAACTCGGCGCCGCCGGGGTCGAGGGTGAAGTGGCACCAGCTGAACTTGTCGACCGGCAGCGAGACAATGGAGATATGAGGGACGCCCGCCTCCCAGTGCGGTCCCTGATAGAGCTCTCCGAGTGTTCCCCTGCTGACGCCGCTGTGCACCGCCGGACGTGTACCGGGGCGCGCCTGGCCACGAGTCCACGGTTCCCGCAGGTCAGCGGAGGTCGGCATGACGGCCCTTTCCGGGAGCGATGGTGGCGAGCGCGGAGAGGACGACCTCCAGGCCGTCGGCGAGTTCCGCGGGGCCGATGGTGAGCGGCGGCAGCACCCTCAGTACCTCGTCGCTGCGGCCGCAGCGCTCCAGGATCAGGCCGTCGTCGAAGCACTGCTCCTGGATGCGACGGGCCCTGTCGCCGTCCTCCGTGTCCACCCCGATCACCAACCCGCGGCCCCGTACGGCCAGTTGGTGCTCCTCCGCCACCTGCCGGCCGAAGCTTTCCAGAGTGGCCGCGTTCTCCGAGAGCCGCCCGAGGAATGCCGGGTCGCTCCAGTACTCGAGCGCGGCCGTCGCCGTGACGAAGGCGAGTTGGTTGCCCCGAAAGGTGCCGCTGTGCTCACCGGGTGCCCAGACATCCAGCTCGGGGGAGATGAGCAACAGGGACAGGGGAAGCCCGAATCCGCTGATGGACTTGGACAGCGTGATGAGATCGGGGACGATGCCCGCCTGCTCGAAACTGAAGAAGTCCCCGGTGCGTCCGCAGCCGGCGAAGATGTCGTCGACGATGAGGACGATTCCGTACCGGCGGGTGAACTCTCGCAGGCCGCGCAGGAATTCCGGGTCCGCACAGTAGATGCCGCCGTCGGACTGGACCGTCTCGAGAATGACCGCCGCCGGGAGAGGCGTTCCGCTGGAGCTGTCCGTGACCATGCGTTCCAGATAGCCCAGGGAGTCGAAGGAACCGGTGGGGCCCTCGGGGAACGGAACGAAAACGGTGCCGTGCGTATCGGTACCGAGGGCCGTGCGGGCGGCGAGGTCACCGGTCACGGCGAGGGAGCCGGCGGAGACGCCGTGGAACCCGCCGAAGAACGAGACGATCCCGCGGCGACCGGTCACCTTACGGGCCAGTTTGAGTGCCGCCTCCACGGCGTTCGTGCCCGTGGGGCCGCAGAACTGCACCTTGTGCTCCAGCCCGCGCGGAGCGAGGACGGTGTCGTCCAGGGCGTTCAGCAGATCCCGCTTGGCGGCGGTGAAGAGGTCGAGTCCGTGCGTCAGGCCGTCGTCCGCGATGTACTGGAGCAGACGGTCTTTCACCGCCTGCGGATTGTGGCCGTAGTTGAGCGCACCGGAGCCGCAGAAGAAGTCCAGATACTGCCGCCCGTGCTCGTCGTGGACAAAGGCGCCGGTGCCCTTCGCAAAGACCGCGGGAAACCTGCGGGAATAACTTCGTACCTCCGACTCGAGTCGATGCTGAGCGGTCTCCGCCCGAGAGGGCATGAGTGCCGACGGGGTGCGCATACGGTCTCCTTCGACCTGACGTGGGGAGGATGTCGTGAGTACGGCCGGACGTTGCCGAGGGAATCCGGCGACACCCTCGTGGGAGTGCCGAACTGACGGCTCACCAAGGCGCGCACGGGAGGTTCTCCGGCGCGGGCAGTGCCCGACCGGGACGTGTCGAGTGGGTCTCACCTGCGACAAGGCGCACCCGGCAGGGGGCGAGTGGAACCCGGGAGGGTCACCCCTGCCTCGACGGCAGCGCCTGAGCAGCCGCCACAGAAACACCCCCACCGAAAGGTGTCAACGCAACGACCCCGTCACCAGGGCACAACTGGCATTCCGCTTCATCTCAGAAGCCACATGTGGCGTGCTGCTTCATGGGAGTTGCCACCTTCCGGAAGAAGACATCCACGCGGCTGCGGCCGACTCCCCCAGCTTCCTGCGTTGCAGCTTCATGTACCCCGTGAGCCCTGGAGATCGCTTCCGCCGCCGGGACATACTCGCCCCACTTCCCCCTCTCACCACCCCGGCCGATGATCGGAGATTCCGGCATGCACGTCGCTGCTCTCGAATGGCTCACCTTCGGGCTCACCCGGGCGGTCGCAGCCGCGGCCGAGCGCGGCGTGACGCTCCACCTCCTGACCGCCGACCCCACCGAATACGCTGGTGAGTTACGCCGGTGCGCCCCCGGCTCCCTGGTCGTGCACATGCTGGACACCTCGGACCCCGCCGGTGTGGTGAAGGAGCTGCGCACCATCGACGGCCTGGCCGGACTCATCAGCACCACGGACGTCTGCAGCCTGGTGTCGTTGGAGGTCGCCGCCGAACTCGGCCTGCCGGGCCAGCCGTCGCACGCCGTGCGGCTCGTCCGGGACAAGGGTGCGCTGCGCCGCCATCTGTACGTCAGTGGACTGTCGCGGGCGTCCCAGGTGACGGTGGACCCCTTCGACTCCGGCGCCGCCACGGATCTGCTGTCGTATCCCGCCGTGCTGAAGGACGCCTCGGGTACCGGCAGCGAAGGGGTGTGGATCGCCTACGGCCCGGACGATGTGCCGGGCATTCTCGACGCCGCCCGCGCCGGCCGTCTGCGCAGCGGGGTGCTCACTGCCGAGCCGTACTTCTCGGGCCCGCTCTACAGCGCCGAGACCCTGAGCTGGGACGGTGAGACCCGACTGCTCGGCATCAGCAGCCGGCTGCTGTCGCCGCTGCCGCACTTCCGTGAGGAAGGCGAGGCGTTCCCCGTCGCCTTTCCCGAACCACAGGCCGCGGAGCTGTCGCGGTGGATCTCCTCCGTCCTGGACGGCATCGGCTACCGCGGCTTCTCCCACACCGAGTTCATCGTCACCGACGACGGCTACGAGGTCGTCGAGATCAACCCCCGCCTGGGCGGCGGCATGATCGGCCACCTGATCTGCGACGCGTACGACATCAATGTCTACGAGGCCTTCCTCGACATGGCCGTCGGACTGCGTCCCGCTCTGCTCGACACTCCTCTGGTCATGGCGCGCGGCATGGCCGAGGTCGACCTCATGGCGGACCGGACCGGAGTGTTCGACGGCTTCGACGGAGAGGACCGTCTGGCGGACCACCCCGGCTCACCACGCCTCTGCCCGTCGCGCTCGCGCGGAGAGACCGTCGACTCCCTGACCGACTGGAGGTGCAGTGTCGGCTCCGTCGTGGCCGAGGGGGCGACCGCCGAACTCGCCATGCACAACGCGGCGGCGGCAGCCCGGATCGTGCGGCCCCGTGTCCTCTGACGACGGCACCACGACCACGGGGCGCAGCCCGGCGCCGGCCACAGCCGACCTCCCCGGCAAGGAATCGCGAGGAGCCCCGGCGAAGGACGCCCCGCCGAGTCGTCCCGTACTGAACCCCCGCCTGAAGTTCTTCCTGGTCTCCGCCTTCCTGCTGCCGCTGGGCAGTTTCATGGTGCTGCCCTTCATGTCGGTGTTCCTCCGCCAGCGTCTGGGCTTCTCCATGAGCGTGGTGGGCCTGGTGATCGGTGCGGCGTCGCTGGTGCAGTTCTCCGGCGGCATGGTGGGCGGCGTGGTGGCCGAACGCGCCGGGCTGCGCCGCACGATGCTGGCCGGTCTCACCGTGCGGGCGGGCGGATTCCTGCTGTTCGCCCTGTCACCGGGCGCTCCCGCGCTGGCCGTGGCCGCGCTGCTGCTGACCGCGGCGGGGGACGCGCTGTACACACCGGCGAACAAGGCCTATGTCGTCCGGGAAGCCGGTCCCGATCGTCGCCCGCTGGTGCTGTCGCTGACCAACTCGGCGATGAACAGCGGCATGGCGGTGGGACCGCTGATCTCGGGGCTGTTCATCATGACCGCGCCCGTACCGGTCTTCGCCGGGGTCACGGTGGTGTTCACCGGAGTGGCCGTCGCCCATGCGGTGCTCCTGACACCCGACCGTCCGGAGGCACGAGTTCCCCGCGAGCGCCGGGAAGTGCTGGCCAGGGCCCTGCTCAAACCACCCATGCTGGTCGCGGGGTGCGGCACGTATGTCTACATGTTCTTCCAGAACTATCTGGTGGTGTATCTGTCGGACCGCCACTCGGCGGGCACCTTCAGCCTCGTCCTGCTGCTGAACACCGTGCTGGTCATCACGATCCAGCCGCTGGCCTCCGGCTGGATCGGCCGGGTCCGGTTCCGTACGGCGACGGTGGCCTCGTTCGCGCTGTTCGGCGCGGGTCTGGGCGTGGTCGGCGCCGGCGGACTGGCGGGCGTCTTCGCGGGGACGGTGTTCGTGTCACTCGGCGAAGTGATCATCTTCCTCAAGTGCGACCTGACGGCCCTGGACCAGCTGCCGGACCGGCCTGCCGCGGCCGTGGGCACGGTGCGCATGGCGGAGGGCCTGGGGGCGCTGGCCAGTGGAGCCGCGGGGGGCCAGCTCTATGCCCTGACGGCCGACCACGAGGGGGCGGGCACACCGGTGTTCTGGCTGGTGCTCGCCGTGCAGAGCACGGCGCTGGCGGTGGGTGCGGCTGTCGCGTCGCGACGTCGGCGTGGACCTGCCCGACGCGCCGGGAGGTGATCCGCCCCTTCAGCCGACCGCCGACCGCCCGGTCCTGACCCCGGGCGGTCGGCGCGTCGAAAGCCTCCCGCGTCAGCGCCGGTTGGGGGCCTCACGACGGGTGCGACGGAGGAGCACAACACCGAGAGCGAGCAGCACGGCTCCGAGCGCGGCCGGCCACAACTGGGCTCCCGTGTCGGCGAGCCCACCCTGTGTCCCTTGTGCTTCCTCGCTCGCGTTGCCGGTCAGGCTCTTGTCACCGGCCGGCGGCGTCTCCTGGGCCGCGGCCGCGCCGGCACCGGAGTCCTTGACGGTCTCGGAACCCGTACCCGGCGAGCTCTTGGTGTCCGGTGCGCCCTGCTCCCGGGGCGCGTCGGCGTTCCCACCGCCCGAACCGTCCTGGTCGGCTCCCGGGTCGGGCTCGGCGGGCTCTTCGGGCTGTCCCGGCTCGGCGGGCTTCTCGGGCTCCGCGGGGTTGTCCGGCTCCGCGGGCTCGGCGGGCTTGGCCGGCTCGGACGGCTCCTCGGGCTGTCCCGGCTCGGCCGGCTGCGGCGGTTCCGCAGGATTGTCCGGCTCCGCAGGATTGTCCGGCTCCGCGGGCTTCGTCGGCTCAGCCGGCTGCGACGGTTCCGCCGGCTCGGTCGGCTCGGCCTGACCTGCTCCGCACGCCTTGCCGGAGTTGATGCAGTTCACCATCGTCTTCATCAGACCTTCGTCGAAGACGTTGATGAAGTCTCCGTGGTCCGTGATCGGCTTGTGCAGCTGCTCGGGGAAGGAGTCGAGCGCGAAACCGGGGCCCGGCGGGACGTCGTAGACAATCCGCTGCACCAGCTGCGGGATGGCCCGGAAGCCGTCGGGGCAGCGGCCCTCGGGGTCGGCGAAGGCCACATGGGTGCGGTGGTTGGCGCTGTCGGTGTTCTGGCCGTCCCAGCAGCTCTGGAAGGCGAACGAGCGGACGACCTTGCTGCCCTGCGGGCAGATCGGGTACTTGTCCTTGAGCTGGCGGTCCTCGAACCCGGTGCAGCTCCAGGACGCGTTGGCATTCTTGTCACCGTTGACGAAGGCCTTCGCGTCGCCGGTGATGATCCGCAGGAAGCGGGGCATGGCGTCGACCTTGCCGACCGGGCTCCCCACGAAGTTCAGCGTGACCTGAGCAGGGGTCTGGATCTCGCCGGTGTTCTGGTCCTTGCCGCCGCCGTCCTTGTCGGCGTCGTCCTCGGCCTTTCCGTTCTGCAGGCGCAGGACGGGCCAGTAGTAGGTCGACTTGTCGCCCGAGTCCTGGCATGTCGTCTCGCCGTTGCCGAGGTCGTCGTCGCTCGCGAAGGCGTCGTTGGCCTGGTTGCCGACGTAGTCGTGGATGTGGTGCGCGCCGTTGCTCACGCCCGGCGCGGCGATCACGTTGTCGGAGTTGAACTTGCCGTTCGCGTTGACGCCGCACTCGGTGGTGAAGGAACCCCGGGAGGCGTCACCGAGCTTCGCGGGCTTGCGGACGTTCGGCTCGACGGACTTGATGTCGGCGAAGTCGGAGGCCTCGGGACCGTTGCCGACGGGACCCTGGTTCCCGTCGTCGGCGTTGCCGCCGTCCTGATCCGCGCCGTCCTGGCCGTTCCCCTCCTGGCCGTCGTTGTTCTCACCGCCGGCGCCCTGGTCACCGTCCTGATCGGCCTGAATGATGCAGGGGGCCATGGACTCGAGCCCCTGAGGGCGCTGGCCGGAGACGCGACCCAGAGCGATGGATATGCGGTCGATGCTCGCCGCCCGCTTGCTCTTGAGCGGGTCCAGAATCGCGCTCTGCGCGAACTTCGGATCGCGCTCCGTCTGCTCCCTCTCGTCGGCCAGACGCGCATACGCATCGGTGATCTGGCTGTCCATCGTGGCCAGTTCCCGGTCCACCTCGGGCCTGGCTGCCTCCGGCACGTCCGGAAGGCCATTGACGACCTCCGGGCACTTGATCGTGGGTCCCGAGTCCCCGGCCGCACGGGTCTGGTTCTGCTGTTCCGCGCTCCGGTTGCCGGCCGACCCCCACTCCTCCGTGGCAGAGGCGTAGGAGTTGACGGCGATCAGTCCACCCCCGCCCAGGATCAGTGCGACCGAGGCAGCGGTCGCGCGTCTCGCCCCTTTCGGGCGCCTTCGCGTCGTGCTTCTCAAGGGAACTCCTCTGCTTCAGACCGGCCCGGGCAGGGCGGAGGTTCCAACGGGATACGGAAGCGCGCACCGGAATGTTCAAAGTCCGCGCAACTAATTCGGTGGGCGCCGATCTTCCCCCACGTGACAATGACGGATCACCACCGGGAGGAACACATGAGCCAGGCATACCTGACTCTCCACGAGCTGCTGCCGCCGACCGAGTTGACCGCGGCGCTCGACGCGGGTCACGTCACCCGCAAACCGCACCCCGACCTGCCGCTCTCCATCTACACGTACACACGGACGTGCCAGTACGAGCGCGTGTGGAACCGGGTGACGACCCGATGCCGCGGTCTGGTCGCCGACGACAACACCGGTGAGATCGTCGCGCTGCCGCTGCCGAAGTTCTTCAACGTCGGCGAGCACGAGGCCGGTCAGCCCTACGCGCCCGCCCTCCCGGACGAGCCGTTCGAGGTGTACGACAAGGTCGACGGCAGCCTCGCGGTGGTGTTCCACTACGCCGGCCGGTGGCAGGTCGCGTCCAAGGGGTCCTTCATCAGCACCCAGGCGGCCTGGGCGCAGCGCCTGCTCCACGCCAAGGACACCTCCGCGCTGATCCCCGGAGTGACGTACCTCGCCGAGATCCTCTTTCCGCAGAACCGGATCGTCGTCGACTACGGCGACCGTCGTGACCTGGTGCTGCTCGCCGCCTTCGCCAAGGACGGCGCGGAGATCCCGCTGGCCGACACCGCCGTGGCCTGGAAGGGCATCGGCTCCGTCGTGACCGTCTGGCCGGCCATGCCTCTGGCCGAGCTGCTCGGCCTCGCCGAGTCCAACCGGCTGCCCGGCGGCCGCGTCGCGACCGGCACCGACGCGGAGGGCTTCGTGCTGCGCTTCGCCTCCGGCGTACGGGCCAAGGCCAAGCGCTCCGAGTACATACGACTCCACAAGGTCCTCACCGGAGTGACCGAGCGGGACATCTGGCGCAGTCACGGCATTCAGCGCTTCGCCGGCCTGCCCGCCAAGCAGGTCGCCCAGGCCCTGGGGTGCGCGCCCTCGGACATCGAGGAGTCCGGCGGCCGGCCCCTCGACACGCTGCTGGAGCAGGTACCCGACGAGTTCGACGCCTGGGTGCGCACGGTGATATCGCGGATCGAGCGCGAGGTGGCCGACCGCGAGCGGGCGACCGACGAGGCGTACGGGTCCCTCGCCCATCTCTCCGGCGACCGGGGTGTCTTCGCCCGCGCCGTCGCTGAGCTGCCCGTGAACATGCGGGCCGGCATGTTCCTGCGCCTGGACGGGCGTCCGACCGAGCTCGTGACGTACCGTTCCGCCCGGCCGGATGCGGCCGACCCGTTCACGACCGACGAGGAGAGCTGACCGTGCCCGCAGTACATGTCATGACGGGGCTGCCGGCCTCGGGCAAGACGACCGCCGCGCGCAGGCTGCAGGCGGAGTCCGAGGGCCGGATGCGCCGGGTGAATCTCGACGACCTGCGGGCGATGCTGGACATTCCGGCACCCGGGCGCGGCCGGTCGCACGCGCACGAGCAGACCGTGCTGGCGGTCCAGGACGCGGCGGTGCGGGCGGCCGTCGACGGTGGCTTCGATGTCGTCGTGGACAACACCCACCTGACCTCCCACATCCCCAAACGCCTGAAGGCGGCGGTGGCCGGCCGGGCCGTCTTCCTGGTGCACGACTTCACCGACGTACCGGTCGAGGAGTGCGTACGGCGCGACGCCGAGCGGGACAAGGCGGTCGGCGAGGAGATCATCCGGATTCTGGCCGACAAGCACGCGAAGGTCCGCAGGGGCGGGTGGCAGCTCACCGAGGCGTGGTTGAACGACGAGCCCACCGTCGAGCCCTACACCGTGGACCCGGCGCTCCCCTCGGCGGTGATGTGCGACATCGACGGCACGCTCGCCCTCAGGGGCGACCGGGGTGCCTACGACTTCACGCGCTGCGAGGAGGACGGGCTCAATGTGTCGGTGCACAGCGCCCTGGGGTCCTTCCGGCGCGACGGCGACGTCATCGTCCTGCTCTCCGGCCGCGGCGAGGAGCACCGCGCACGAACGGAGTCCTGGCTGCGCAGGCACGAGGTCCCGTACGACGAACTGTGGATGCGCGCCGCCGGCGACACGCGTCGCGACGATGTCGTGAAGGCCGAGCTCTTCGACCAGCACGTCCGCCACCGGTTCGCGGTCCGTGTCTCCCTCGACGACCGCGATCGCGTCGTCGCCGTCTGGCGCCGCATGGGCATGCCCACATGGCAGGTCAACTACGGCAACTTCTGACGGAGTGGGCCCGGCGGCGGTGTGCTGGTGAGCCGCGTCTCACCGGCGCACCGCCGCTTGCCTATGCAACGAGTTGCATAGCAGGATCTCCGGCATGGCGCTCGAGCACGCGATCCTCGTGTCCCTGCTGGAGAAGCCGGGCTCCGGCTATGAGCTGGCCCGGCGGTTCGAGCGGTCCATCGGCTACTTCTGGACCGCCACCCACCAGCAGATCTACCGCGTTCTCAAGCGCATGGAGGGCGACGGACGGCTCGACGTCCGCGATGTGCCGCAACAGGGCAGGCCGGACAAGAAGGAGTACTCCGTCGCAGAGCCCGGCCGCGCCGCCCTGTCCCTCTGGCTGCACGAGCCGATCGAACCCGAGAGCGTGCGGCACGATCTGGCCGTGAAGATCCGCGGCGCGGCCTTCGACGACCCGGCCGCGCTGATCCGCGAGGTCGAGCGCCACCACCGGTCGCACACCGACCGGCTCATGCACTACCTCGCCGGCGAACTGCGCGACTTCACCGGGCCCGACGCCCCGGCGTCGCTCGACGCCGGGCAGGAGCTGCAGCATGTCGTGCTGCGCGGCGGCATCGCGTACGAGCGGATGACCATCGCCTGGCTCGACGACGTGCTCCTCACCCTGCACCGGCTCGGCGCGCCTCCCCCACGCACCTGAACATCCGGTCCCCCTCCACGGGACCGACGCAACCGACCTCCCGGAAGGCGATCCTCATGGCCGACCCTCTGCTGTTCAACCCGCGCACCTACGACCCGGCGCACTTCGACCCCGAGACCCGCAGGCTGCTGCGCGCCACCGTCGACTGGTTCGAGGACCGCGGCAAGCGCAGGCTGATCGAGGACTACCGCTCCCGTGCCTGGCTGGCGGACTTCCTCGCGTTCTCCGCCAAGGAGGGACTGTTCGCCACCTTCCTCACCCCGGCATCGGCCGCCGGGGCCGGGCAGCAGGACCAGCGGTGGGACACCGCGCGGATCGCCGCCCTCAACGAGATCTTCGGGTTCTACGGTCTCGACTACTGGTACGCGTGGCAGGTGACCATCCTCGGTCTCGGCCCGGTCTGGCAGAGCGACAACGCCGCTGCCCGCACGCGCGCGGCCGAACTCCTCTCCCAGGGTGAGGTCTTCGCCTTCGGCCTCTCCGAGAAGACCCACGGCGCCGACATCTACTCGACCGACATGCTGCTCGAGCCCGACGGCAGCGGCGGCTTCCGGGCGACCGGCTCCAAGTACTACATCGGCAACGGCAACGCCGCCGGACTGGTCTCCGTCTTCGGCCGTCGCACGGACGTCGAGGGCCCGGACGGCTACGTCTTCTTCGCCGCCGACAGCCGCCACCCGGCGTACCGGCTCGTACGGAACGTCGTCGACTCCTCCAAGTACGTCAGCGAGTTCCGCCTCGAGAACTACCCGGTCGGTCCCGACGACGTCCTGCACACCGGGCGTGCCGCCTTCGACGCCGCGCTCAACACCGTCAACGTCGGCAAGTTCAACCTGTGCACCGCCTCCATCGGCATCTGCGAGCACGCGATGTACGAGGCCGTCACCCACGCGCAGAACCGCATCCTCTACGGCCGCCCCGTCACCGCCTTCCCGCACGTGCGCCGCGAACTGGCCGACGCATACGTCCGGCTCGTCGGCATGAAGCTGTTCAGCGACCGCGCCGTCGACTACTTCCGCTCCGCCGGACCCGACGACCGCCGCTATCTGCTGTTCAACCCGATGACGAAGATGAAGGTGACCACGGAGGGCGAGAAGGTCATCGACCTGATGTGGGACGTCATCGCCGCCAAGGGCTTCGAGAAGGACACCTACTTCGCCCAGGCGGCGGTCGAGATCCGCGGGCTGCCGAAGCTGGAGGGCACGGTCCACGTCAACCTCGCGCTGATTCTCAAGTTCATGCGCAACCACCTGCTGAACCCGGCCGAGTACCCGCCGGTGCCGACCCGTCTCGACGCCGCGGACGACGCGTTCCTCTTCCAGCAGGGCCCGGCCCGGGGCCTGGGCTCCGTGCGCTTCCACGACTGGCGCACCGCCTACGACGCGTTCTCCGGGGTGCCCAACGTGGCCCGCTTCCGGGAACAGGCCGACGCCCTGTGCGAGTTCGTCACCACGGCCGCGCCCGACGAGGAGCAGAGCCGCGACCTGGATCTGCTTCTCGCCGTCGGCCAGCTGTTCGCGCTGGTGGTGCACGGGCAGCTGATCCTGGAGCAGGCCGAACTGACAGGCCTGGACGAGGACGTACTCGACGAGCTGTTCTCGGTCCTGGTACGCGACTTCTCCGCGCACGCCGTCGAGCTGCACGGCAAGGACTCCGCCACCGAGGCACAACAGCAGTGGGCACTCGCCGCGGTCCGGCGCCCCGTGGTCGACGAGGCCCGTTCGGCCCGCGTCTGGGAGCGCGTCGCGGCACTGTCAGGTGAGTACGAGATGGCGCCGTAGCCCGGCGGCCCGGCCTACCCGCTGAAGCGGGACGCGTCCGCGGGAAAGCAGCGGAGCTCCGGGTGGGCCGGGTCGAGCCGCGGCATGCCGGGCGGCAGGACGGGGCGCAGGGCCTCGAAGACCCGGCGCACGGCGTCGTCCGAGTACTCCGCCGCCGTCCTGGTCGCCTGGAGCACGACCCCGCCGCCGCTGACCGGGACGACCCGGTGGAACGCCCCGGTCCCGGCCAGGGCACCGGGTCCGCCCAGCCGCTGTGACAGCTCCTCGGGGCACACCGTGGTCCAGGAATAGCCCCTGAGCAGGTTCCTGGCCTCGCGCACCGAGTCCCGCACCCTGCGGTTGAGCACACAGTCGAGATTGGTGTCGTCGGTGGCGGGCCCGTCGTCCCCCAGCCAGGCGAAGGCCGGGTTCACGGCGTCCAGCGCGGCGACGAGGATCGACGCGTCTGCGCAGAACCGGGGGTCGTCCGGCCCGGCCCATCGCATCGCCGAGCAGCAGCTGCGCCCCCATGTTGGGGCGGCGGCCACCGATGCTCGCGCTGCGGATGTGGACGAACGGCCTGCCCAGCGGCTCACGCATGAAGATCGCATGGGCGAGTCCGGGCTCACGGAGCAGCTCCTGCCGCATGGCTTCCCACCCCGTGGAGAGGGGCTGGTCCTCCCGCTCCTCGGCGTACTCGTCGGCCCGGGTGTTCGCCAGGGTGAACACGGTCCCCTGCCGCTCCCGTTCGACAAGCTCCTGCAGAGGGCCCGCGAGGGCCGCGCCGTACCAGGCGGCGAGCCCGTTCCCGACCCCGCCGCGGGTGGCGGCATCGAACGTCACCATGGCCCGCAAGCCCATGCCCGGACTCCTTCCTCGGATGATCTCCCGCCCTGCCGGTGCGCCCGGTCCCGCCGATCCCACCCGGGCCGCGAGCCGAACACAGGTTCGCCTTGCCCTGCCCGTGTGCCGGGCGCAGGCTGGGGGCATGGGCGCTCAAGACGGTCCCACGCTCATCGCTTCCGTGCAGCGGGCCTTCCGGCTGATGGAAGCCGTCGGGGCTCACGAAGGCGGCGCGCCGGCCAAGCAGCTGGCACGCGAGACCGGGCTGGCCCTGGCCACCACCTACCATCTGCTGCGGACCATGTCGCACGACGGCTATGTGCGGAAGCTCGACGACGGCTCCTTCGTCCTCGGCGAGAAGCTCGGCTCGTTGCACGGCGGCAGCCGCCATCAGGCACAGCTCAACCGGGTCCGTCCGACACTGGCCGCCCTGCGGGACGACCTGTCGGCCGCCGCCTACCTCACGTTCTTCGAGGACGGCGAGATCCGCGTCGCGGAGATCCTGGACGGGCCCCGGGCGCCGCGCGTCGATCTCTGGGTGGGGTTCGAGGACGCCGGGCACGCGACGGCGCTCGGCAAGTGTGTGCTGCGCGCGCTGGACGACGCCTCGCGTGCCGACTACCTCTCCCGACACCCTCTGCACGACCTCACGCCCAGGACCATCACCCACCGTGCCGAGCTGCTGCGACGGCTCGACACCCCCGCCGACGCGCCGGCCGTCACGGATCTTGAGGAGTACTCCCTGGGCACGGTCTGCGTCGCGGTGCCGGTCTACCGGGGGACCACACTCGGCTCACTCGGTGTCTCGCTCCGTGCCGACCGCACCTCGAACCTCGACGACACCGTGAGGCGGCTGCTCTCCACTGCCGACCGCGTGACCAGGGGGCTCTCGCTCACTATCTGAAATCGCTGCTCTTGTGGCGCACACCCTCGAACCCGTTACCTGAAGTGGTGCGGGCAGTCCCGGTCCCGGGGGCCGGACGCTCGCAGAGGGTCCTTGCACAAACAATGAGGAGCGAGAGGGTGCATACGAAGACCGCTGACCACAACCGCATGTCCGTGGACGGCCACGTGACGAACGGCTGGACCGTCGTCACCGTCACCGGCGAGATGGACGACTACACCTCCCCCATGATCCGCACAACAGTCGGCCAGCTCCTGGACGCCGACCACCGCCATTTCATCCTCGACCTGTGCCCCGCTGTCTTCCTCGACTCCGCCGGACTCGGCATGATCGTCGCCATCACCAAGCACATCCGTGCCCACGGCGGATCACTGCGCATCGCCTGCACCGATGAGCGGCTCCTCAAGGTCTTCAAGCTCGGCGGTCTCCGGCGCGCCTACACCTTCCACGCATCGGTGGCCGAAGCCACCCGCGAGATCCCCCGCCACGACGGATAGCCTCGGTCCCCGCAACCCGGCGCACCGCGCCGGGTCAGCGCACCCGCCCCCGCGGCTTCAGCGCCACCGGCGGAAGTTCGGGAGCCGGCAGCCGGCCCCCGTCGTAGCCCTTGACCTCGCCGAAGCGGGAGCCTGTCATCCAGTCCGCGCGGGCCTGCTCGATCTCCTCGTGCGAGCGGCCCACGAAGTTCCACCACATCACGATCTCCTCCTCGAACGGCTCGCCGCCCAGGAGCATCAGGCCGGCGTCCGACTCGGCGCGCAGCGGGAGTTCGGTGCGGCCGCAGCCGAGGTAGAGCATCGAGCCGGGCAGGACCGGCACGCCGTCGACGTGGGCCTCGCCGGACATGGAGAGCACGGCGTACTCGAAGTCGGGGTCGAGCGGCAGGGCGGCCTCGGTGCCGCTGGTGAGGGCCAAGTCCGCACCGATCAGGGGACTGTGGGTCGCGCCGGGTGAGGTGGCGCCGTCGAGGGAGCCGAGGATGACGGTGGCGGTCAGCCCGGGCGCGGTGACGGCCGGCAGTGCGGTGTGGTGCTGGAAGTGCGGTTCCACGTGTCGGTGCGCGTCGGGGAGCGCGACCCAGAGCTGGGCGCCGTGCAGGTACTGCGCGTGCGGCTGGGGGCTTTCCTCGGAGTGGCTGATCGCCCGGCCGGAGGTCATCAGACCCAGTTCGCGTGGTCGGATGGTCTGGAGACTGCCGGTGCTGTCGCGGTGCAGCACCTCGCCCTCGTGCAGCCAGCTGACGGTCTGCAGACCCATGTGCGGATGCGGGGGCACCTGCATGCCGGGCTCGTCGGCGATGTCGTCCGGGCCGTAGTGGTCGACGAACGCCCAGGCGCCCACCATGCGCCGGCCGAGGTTGGGCAGCAGCCGCCGGACCTCGGTGGATTCGCCGAGCCGGACACGGCGGGGGCTGAGGAGTTCGCGGACGGGCTCGGCGACGACGAAACCGCGACCGCCGCAGACGGAGAGCGAGGCCTGACGATCGAGATTGCTCATGACGCTCAACCTAATCCCGTACGGGCGGAGATGGCCGGTCCCCACGCTCCGGATCCGGCGACGGTTCAGGCGAGCAGCCATGTGATGAGCGACAGGGACGCCATCGACAGCAGCGTGGACAACAGGATGGTGTCGCGGGCGAGATCGGTGTTCAGCCGGTACTCGGACGCGAAGATGAACGCGTTCTGGGCGGTGGGCAGGCCCGCGCAGAGCACCACCGCGTACAGCTCGTGCCCGCCGAGACCGAACGCCCAGCGGGCGAGCGCATAGGCGAGCAGCGGCTGGACCACGATCTTCAGGGCGACGAGAACCCGGCGTTCGGACCTGCCGTCCCCGTCGGGCCGCCCCGCCCGGGTGTTGAGGGACAGCCCGAGTGCGAACAGCGCGGCCGGCACAGCCGCTCCGCCGAGCATCTGGAGCGGGGCGGTCAGCCCGTCGGGCAGCGACCAGCCGGTGGCGGCGACCGTCACTCCGGCAGCGGAGGCCGCGATGATCGGGTTGCGCAGGGGCAGTTGGAGAATCCGGCCCCAGCGGTCGCGCGCCCCGTGCCGTACGTCGAGGTCTATGAGCGTGAGTATCACCGGGGTGACGAAGAGCGTCTGGAACATCGCCGCGGCGATGACGAACGAAGCGTCGTCGAGGACGTGGACGGCGATCGGGATGCCGAGGTTGGCGGAGTTGACGTACGCCCCTGCCATCGCGCCGATGGCCCGGTCCGCCCGGCGACGCGGGAAGACCCAGCGGCCGAGCAGCAGACCGGCCGTGAAGACGATCACGAGGCTGGCGGCGAAGACCGCGACGCCGGGACTCGCCAGATCGGCGACCCGGGATCTGGAGAGGGTCAGGAACAGCAGCGCGGGCATGGCGAACGCGAAGGCGAACCGTCCCAGCACACTCTGCGCGTGTTTTCCGAGCACATCGAACCGGCCCGCCGCCCATCCGACGGCGGTGATCGCCCAGATGGGCAGAAAGCCGGAGAGCACGGTCACCGCGTCAGCATGCCTCACGGTGATCCACGCGGTTCAGCCGCCCCCGGGCGGGAGGTGGTCAGCCGCGGTGAGGGCCCGGGAGAGGTGCCCGCCCCCTGCGGGCACCCGGAACCGGTACGTCAGCCGCGGTAGGCCTCGAGCAGCCGCAGCCACACCTCGCTGATGGTCGGATACGCCGGCACCGCGTGCCACAGCCGGTCGATCGGGACCTCGCCGGCGACCGCGATCGTCGCCGAGTGCAGCAGTTCGCCCACGCCGGGGCCGACAAAGGTGACGCCGAGCAGGATCTCGCGGTCCAGGTCGACGATCATCCGGGCGCGGCCCCGGTAGCCGTCGCCGTACAGTCCGGCGCCCGCGACACGGGCGATGTCGTGGTCGACGGCACGGACGCGGTGCCCGGCCGCCTCGGCCTCGGCGAGGGAGAGTCCGACGGCAGCGGCCTCGGGATCGGTGAAGACGACCTGGGGGACGGCCGCGCGGTCGGCGGTCGCGGCGTGCGCGCCCCAGCGGTCGGATTCCAGCAGCGGGACGTGCTGGGCCCTCGCGACGATGGCGGCTCCCGCGATCCTTGCCTGGTACTTGCCCTGGTGGGTGAGCAGCGCCCGGTGGTTGACGTCACCGACGCCGTACAGCCACTTGCTGCCCTCGACCAGACAGCTGTCGTCGACGGTCAGCCACGATCCGGGCTCCAGACCCACGGTCTCGAGCCCCAGGTTCTCGGTGCGCGGCGCGCGCCCGGTGGCGAAGAGGACCTCGTCGGCCTCGATCCGCTCACCGCCGTCCAGCACCACGGTGACGGGTCCGGTGCCCCCGCTGCGTTCGACGGAGGCGACATCGACGCCGGCACGGATACTGACCCCGGCCTCGGTCAGGGATGCGGCGACATGCTCGCCGACGAACGGTTCCATCCGGGGCAGCAGGCTTCCGCCACGGATCAACAGGGTGACCTGGGAGCCGAGGGCCTGCCAGGCGGTGGCCATCTCCACGCCCACCACTCCCCCGCCGACGACGGCGAGGCGTCCCGGCACGGCGGGGGCACTGGTGGCTTCGCGGCTGGTCCACGGTTTCGCGTCGGCCAGGCCCGGCAGATCGGGCAGGACCGCCCGGCTGCCGGTGCACACGGCCACCGCGTGCCGGGCGGTCAGGACCTGCTGTTCGCCGTCGGCCCCTTCGACGACGACCGTCCTGGGTCCCTGCAGCCGGCCCTTGCCCCGGTAGAGCCGGGCACCGGTCGACTCCATCCAGCCGACCTGGCCGTCGTCCTTCCAGTGGGACGTCTGCTCGTCGCGCTGGGCGAGCACCGCCTTCGCGTCGAGCGGGCCCTGTACCGACTGGCGCAGGCCGGGGACGCGCCGGGCGTCGGCGCGGGCGATCGCCGGGCGCAGCAGCGCCTTGCTGGGCATGCACGCCCAGTACGAACACTCGCCGCCGACGAGTTCACTCTCGACCACGGCGGCACTCAGCCCGGCGGCCCGGACCCGGTCCACCACGTTCTCACCGGTGGGGCCCGCGCCCACCACCACGACGTCGAATTCCACAGGTTCCGTCATAGAGCCAGTCTGGTCCCGGGTGTGCGCCCTGGCCACATGGGCAGGGGCAGGAATAGTGCGGCTCCGGGCACCGTTGTCCGGGGCGGCCGGAGGTTCGGGGTCGTCCCCGGAAATCACCGCACCGGACATCAGGGAGAGGTATCACGTCATGAGCACTGTTGAGCTCACCAAGGAAAACTTCGATCAGGTTGTGAGCGACAACGACTTCGTCCTGATCGACTTCTGGGCTTCCTGGTGTGGTCCCTGCCGGCAGTTCGCCCCGGTGTACGAAGGCGCCGCGGAGCGCCACCCGGACCTCGTGTTCGCCAAGGTCGACACGGAGGCGCAGCAGGAGCTGGCCGCCGCGTTCGAGATCCAGTCGATCCCCACGCTGATGATCGTCCGTGACAATGTCGCGGTCTTCGCCCAGCCCGGCGCTCTGCCGGAGTCCGCGCTGGAGGACGTCATCGGCCAGGCCCGCGCGCTGGACATGGACCAGGTACGTCAGTCGATCAAGGAGGCCGAGGCCAAGGCGGCCGAGGCGCCCGGCCCCGAGCAGGCCTGAGGCCGACGACAGGCCCGAGCGGTCCCTGCCGAGAGGCCGGGACCGCCGGGGCCGGGGGCTCAGGCGGGCGGGGCGTCGAGCACCCGCGCGGAGAGCCCGTAGTCCAGCTCGGAGCCGTCGACCAGCAGTGCCTCGACCGTGCGCGTGGCGGGGTCGATGTCGGCCTCCAGCCCGTCGCCCGTGTAGCGCGGATAGCCGGACTCCCCCTGTTGGCCCGTGGCCCGGACGAGGGCCGAGCGGATGGCCGAGTCGGCCAGCAGGGCGGGATCGCCGCCCTTGACGTGCTCGGGCACCAGCAGGATCTCGAAGCGCTGCGGGTCGGTGGTCATGCAAGCGACGCTAGACAACCGCTCGCGCGGGCGCATGTCGTCGGCCGGTCCGCGAGAGGCCGTCAGCTGGACTCGCGGTGCACCGCCCGGGCACCCATCAGATCGCGGATCTCCGGCTCACCACCGGGCTCACGGACCATGCGGTCGACGAGTTCGGCGAGGCGGCGGCCGGTCACCAGGTCGATGTGGACCGTGCTGAGGCGCGGCCTCAGGAGCCTGCCGAGCAGCAGATCGTCGGCTCCGATGACGGCGGTCTCGCCCGGCACGTCGATGCCCTCGTCCTGCAGGGCGCGCATCAGGAGCATCGCGTACTCGTCGTTGAACGCGTACACCCCGTCGAGATCGAGCTTCCGCCAGTGGGCGGCGAGCTCGGCCGCCGCCGACTCGTCGTAGGCCAGGGGCAGCGGCTCGACCCGTACCCCGGCGGCCTCTGCGGCTCTTCGGGCGCCCTCCATGCGGTGCTCGGAGAACAGTTCCATCCCCGGTTCGTCGGGCATGACCACGCCGATGGCCCGCCGTCCTGCCGCGACCAGGTGTGTGACGGCACAGTCGCCGATCCGGCTCTGGTCCATGACGAGCGAATGGGCGCCCTCGACGTGCCGCGGGCCGAGCGTGATGACGGACTTGGCGCCTGAGCGTTTCAGGACGTCGACGCCTTGCGGGGTGAGCGCGACCTCGCCGAGCGAGACGACCGCCACCGGTCGCAGCTCCGCCCAGGCGCGGGCGGCCTCGTCGCCGTCGAGCCCCAGGCTGCCGTACTGAACGACGGTGTAGTCGAGGCGGCGTAATGACTGCTGGAGTTCGTCGAAGAACTGGCTGTAGAGCGGTGTCACGGGGACCTGGGCGGTGGGCAGCACCACCATCCGGGTGTGGCCGGCGCGCAGGCTGCGGGCGGCGGCGTGCGGGACGTAGCCGAGCTCTTCGGCGGCTTCGCGGACGCGACGGCGGGTGGGTTCGCTGATGCGTACGGCCGAGGTGTTGTTGAGCACGTACGAGACGGTGGCCCGGGAGACTCCGGCCAGCCGGGCGACATCGGAACTGGTGGGAACGGTGCGTTCGGCGGACTGCTTGGGTGTCTGGCTCATCGCCCTCGGCATCCTTCCAGAACGGGGCGGAACGACGTCTGCCGTATGGCCGGAAATGAGTGCCGGCCAGGGTTGACACGCGTCAGTGGCACGTCTCAACGACGACTGTCCCCGTCGCGTTTCCCGCTCGATCCGCAGGCGGCCCCGGGTTCCCGGCGAACACCTCGGGGAGATCGAGAACCGCTGCCTCCGCATTCCGCTCAAACCGGGCCGAGGAAGCCGCTCGGCGGCGTGCCGGCGCGGCTCTTCGCGGGCGGTGCCGCCGTCGACGCGCGTTGAACCGGCACCCGTGGAGCCGCTGACCCGGCGGACGCCGAACGGATCGGCTGCGGCGTGGAAAGAGGCCCACTTCGGCTGGATCCTCGCCGTCCGCCCGGCGCCTGCCTGCTCTCCCCAGGCCGTACCGTGGACGCGTGACGATCTTCCGTGGCTCCTCCGGCGCCTCCGACGACCGCGTGCTGCCCGGCCGCGACGGCCCGACGGCGACTGCACAGGCCGACCCCGACGCCGTGGGCCCTGTCCGCACCTCGTACGCCCCGGACCGCGACGGCGATCCCGACCCCGGCGAGATCGTCTGGACCTGGGTGCCGTACGAGGAGAACGACGGACGCGGCAAGGACCGGCCGGTACTGGTGGTGGCCCGTGAGACGGCAGGCACCCTGCTCGCCGTCCAGCTCTCCAGCAAGCGTCACGACCGGGACCGCGAGTGGGTGCCGATCGGCGTCGGGGCGTGGGACCGGGAGGGACGCGAGTCCTGGGTCGACCTGGACCGGGTGCTGCGGGTCCACGAGGCCGGGATGCGCCGGGAGGCGTGCGCGCTGGACAGGCCGCGGTTCGACACCGTGGTGGCGAGGCTGCGGGAGCGCTACGGCTGGAGCTGACCGTCGAAGGACCGGCGGAAGGCCGCGAGGGTCACTCCCCCGGCCGTACGGTCCAGTACGGCGAAGACCACCTGCTCGAAGTGGCCGGCGAACCGGCCGCCCCCGGTCAGCAGCGCCTTGAACGCATCGGCGACGTGCGCCGGGTCGTTGCGGAAGACCCCGCAGCCCCAGGCTCCGAGCACCAGCCGCCGGTACCCGGCGGCCGCGGCCGTCTCCAGGACCCGCTCGGCACGGGTCGCGAGGGCGCCCGGGATGCGGTGGGCCAGGTCGGGGTTGCGCCGGGCGATGACCCCGGCGTTGGGTGCGGGCGAGGTGAGGAAGCCGACGCCGTACGGCATGTCCAGCAGCCGGCCCCTGTCGTCGCGGAAGACGGGGACGCCGGGCGAGTGGATCACGCGGTCCGAGTAGAACGGGTCGCGGTCGGCGCGGTGGTGCTCGTAGTACTCGGGGGCGCGCAGCAGGGTGCTGTACAGGGCCGAGGAGCGGCACAGCGCCTCTTCCTGTGCCTGGGCGCCGTTGAGATAGCCCCCGCCGGGGTTGCGTGCCGAGGCGAAGTTCAGCACGGCGACCGGCGCCGGGTCCGCGGTGGTGAGGCGGCGGGCGGCCTCGTTGCTGCTCTCCCCGGTGACCTCGAAGGCCGTCGTACGGTCCGTGTCCGGCGTGACCGGCACGGCCCCGGGCCCGTGCAGCGTGGTTCCCGCGAGCGCGGCCGCCAGCTCCCGCTCGATGCTCACCGTGCTTCCGTCGGATGCCTGGTAGTGGCCTGTTTCGACGATTTCCTGGGTGTGCCTGGCGATCCCCCGCAGTCGTGCACTCATGCCGGACATCGTCGATGACCTGCGACAGGTGTGGCAATCGGATTTCCCTGCGCCACGCCCGCCCCAAGGGCACTCTTGTGCGAACCTGCGGCGGTGGCCTTAGGTTGGCAGAGTGCCTGCGAAAGAGGAGTGAACGTGCAATCCCCTGACGCCGCCGACTACGGCCGGCCCATAGAAGAGGAAGAAGCAGAGGATCTCCTCCGATGTATCTGCTTCAAGAACGGTCCGCCCCGCACCGTGGGAGTGGAACTGGAATGGCTCGTTCATGATCAGCGCGACCCGGGGACTCCCGTCCCGGCCGACCGCCTCACCGCGGCGTACGACCAGGTGCGAACCCTGCACCTGTCCTCCGCCCTGACCTTCGAACCAGGCGGACAGCTCGAGCTCAGCTCGCCTCCCGCCGCCTCTCTGACGGAGTGCATCGACTCCGTCGCCGCCGACCTGGACGCCGTACGCTCCGCGCTCCGGCCGGCCGGCCTCGAACTCACCGGCATGGGGCTCGACCCCTGGCAGCCGCCGCGCAGGCTGCTGCGCGAGCCGCGATACGACGCCATGGAAGCCTTCCTCGACCGGAGCGGCCCCGCCGGGCGCGCCATGATGTGCAGTTCCGCGTCCATCCAGGTGTGCCTGGACGCCGGCGTGGAGGAGCCCGGGCCGCTCGGCCACGGAAGACGCTGGCAGCTCGCTCATCTGCTGGGCGCCGTCCTGACCGCCGCGTTCGCCAACTCCCCCGCGTGGGCCGGGCACTACACGGGCTGGCGCTCCACCCGCCAGGCGGTGTGGGCCGAACTGGATCCCGTACGGCCGCTCGCACCGCCGATGGACCGGGAGCCGCGCGCCGCCTGGGCGGCGCACGCACTGGACGCCCCGGTGATGTGCGTCCGCAGCCCCGACGGCCCGTGGGCCATGCCGGCCGGGCTCACCTTCCGGCAGTGGATACGCTCCGGCGTTCCCAGACCCCCGACCCGGGAAGACCTCGACTACCACCTGACCACGCTGTTCCCGCCGGTGCGGCCGCGTGGCCATCTCGAACTGCGCATGATCGACGCCCAGCCGGGCGAGGACGGCTGGATGGTGCCGCTCGCGGTCACCACCGCCCTGTTCGACGATCCCGAGGCGGCGGAGACGGTCTACCGCACCGTCAAGCCCCTGGCCGAGTACGCCGGTTCGACGCCCGCTCCGTGCAACCCGCTGTGGATCAGCGCCGCACGCGACGGGCTGACCGATCCCGAGCTGCACGCGGCCGCCGTCAGCTGCTTCGGCACGGCTCTGGAGGCGCTGCCGCGCATCGGCGCGTCCGACGCGGTGTTCGACGCCGTTTCCGCCTTCAACGAACACCATGTCCTGCGGGGCCGATGTCCCGCCGACGATCTGCGCATCCCGACCCTCGGGAAGGAACCGAGCCCATGACCGAAGACCTCAGGCGACGTGCCCTCGATGCGCTGACCACCGCTCGGGCCCGTACCGCCACCCTCACCGACTGCGTCGACGAGGACGATCTCGTCGCCCAGCACTCCCCCCTGATGTCACCGCTGGTGTGGGACCTCGCGCACATCGGAAACCAGGAGGAGCAGTGGCTGCTGCGGACCGTCGGCGGACGTGAGGCCCTGAGGCCGGACATCGACACCGTCTACGACGCCTTCGAGCATCCGCGTGTCCTGCGGCCGACCCTCCCCCTCCTCGCACCGGCAGAGGCCCGCGTCTACGCGTCCGACGTACGCGGCCGGGTCCTGGACATCCTCGACCGCACCCCGCTGGAGGGCGGCGGACGGCTGTCCGACTCGGCGTTCGCCTTCGGCATGATCGCCCAGCACGAGCAGCAGCACGACGAGACCATGCTCATCACGCACCAGCTGCGCAAGGGGCCCGCCGCACTGACCGCGCCCGAGCCGCCCGCCGGCAGCGCGCAGGGCCTGCCGGCCGAAGTCCTCGTCCCGGGCGGCCCGTTCACCATGGGCACCTCGGCCGAGCCGTGGGCACTGGACAACGAACGGCCCGCGCACCAGCGGGTCGTACCCGCCTTCTTCCTCGACACCGTGCCGGTGACCTGCGGCGCCTACCTCGCATTCATCGAGGACGGCGGATACCGTGATCCGCGCTGGTGGGCACCCGAGGGCTGGGACCAGATCCGGCAGCACGACATCACCGCACCGCTGTTCTGGCGGCGCGAGGGCGGCGAGTGGCTGCGCCGCCGCTTCGGGGTGACCGAGCCGGTACCGGCGGACGAGCCGGTGCTGCACGTCAGCTGGTACGAGGCGGACGCCTACGCCCGCTGGGCCGGGCGGCGGCTGCCCAGCGAGGAGGAGTGGGAGAAGGCCGCCCGCCACGACCCGGACTCCGGCCGCTCACGCCGTTTCCCGTGGGGCGACGAGGACCCGGGTACCGGGCACTCCAATCTGGGCCAGCGCCATCTGCGGCCCGCCCCGGCCGGCAGCTATCCGGAGGGCGAGTCCCCGCTCGGTGTACGGCAGTTGATCGGTGACGTGTGGGAGTGGACGTCGAGTGACTTCCTGCCCTACCCGGGCTTCGCGGCCTTCCCCTACCGCGAGTACTCCGAGGTGTTCTTCGGCGGCGCGCACAAGGTGCTGCGCGGCGGCTCGTTCGCCGTGGACCCGGTGGCCTGCCGCGGCACGTTCCGCAACTGGGACCTTCCGGTGCGCCGGCAGATTTTCTCCGGCTTCCGCACCGCGCGGGACGCCGACGGTCACGAGGTGGTCGCCTGATGTGCCGCCACATCGCCTATCTCGGTCCCCCACTGCCTCTCGGGCAGCTGCTCACCGAGCCGGCCCACGGGCTGCTGCGGCAGTCGTGGGCCCCCCGTCGCCAGCGCCACGGCACCGTCAACGCGGACGGATTCGGCGTCGGCTGGTATGCCGAGGGTGACCCCGTGCCCGGCCGGTACCGGCGCCCGGGGCCGATGTGGGCGGACCTCTCGTTCGCCGACCTCGCCCGGGTGGTCCGCAGCGAGGCGGTGCTCGCGGCCGTACGCGACGCCACCGCCGCGGGCGCGGACAACGAGGCGGCATCCGCCCCCTTCGCCGCCGGGCCGTGGCTGTTCAGCCACAACGGCGCGGTCAGGGGCTGGCCCCGGTCGATGACCTCGCTGTCCGTCACGCTGCCCGCCACCGACCTGCTGTCGCTGGAGGCACGCTGCGACTCGGCGCTGCTGTGGGCGCTGGTGCTGCACCGGCTGCGTGACGGCGACGAGCCGGGTCAGGCTCTCGCCGAGACGGTCCGCGAGGCGGCCGAGGCCGCGCCGGGGTCCCGGCTCAACTTCCTGCTCACGGACGGCGAGACGATCGCGGCCACCGCCTGGGGCGACACGCTGTGGTACCTCGCCGAACCCGGCCGGAGCACGGTCGTGGCCTCGGAACCGTACGACGACGATCCGCACTGGCGGGAGGTGCCCGACCGGACACTGCTCGCAGCCACCCGCACCGATGTTCTTCTCACACCGCTCAAGGAGCCCACTTCGTGAGCCCGTTCCAGCTGACCCGCACCCTGCCCGAGGACGCCACCGACGCCGCCCTGCGCGGCGACGTGCTCCACGGACTGACCCGTACGCCCAAGGCACTGCCGCCGAAGTGGTTCTACGACGCCCGCGGAAGCGAGCTGTTCGAGGAGATCACCCGGCTGCCCGAGTACTACCCCACCCGCGCCGAGCGCGAGATCCTGAAGGCGCGCGCCGGGGAGATCGCCGACGCGACGAACGCGCGGACCCTCGTGGAACTGGGCTCCGGTTCCTCGGAGAAGACCCGGTTTCTGCTGGACGCGCTGACGGGGCTGCACAGCTATGTGCCCGTCGATGTGAGCGAGAGCGCCCTGAGGGGTGCTGCGGGCGCGCTGCTCGAGGAGCGTCCCGGCCTCGACGTCCATGCCCTGATCGCCGACTTCACCCGCGGCCTCGTGCTGCCGGACACGCCGGGACCGCGGCTGGTCGCGTTCCTCGGCGGCACGCTCGGCAACCTGCTGCCCGACGAGCGCGCGGTGTTCCTGCGCGCCGTGCGGGCGCTGCTCGACCCCGGCGACGCGCTGCTGCTGGGGACGGACCTGGTGAAGGACGAGCAGGTGCTGGTGCGCGCGTACGACGACGCCTCGGGGGTGACGGCGGCGTTCAACAAGAACGTGCTGAGCGTCATCGCCCGGGAGCTGGATGCGGACGTCGACCCGGCCGACTTCGACCATGTGGCGCTGTGGAACCCGCAGCAGGAGTGGATCGAGATGCGGCTGCGGGCGCGTTCGGCGCTCATCGTGAAGATCCCGGAGCTGGATCTCGTGGTCTCCTTCGCCGCCGGCGAGGAGATGCGTACCGAGGTGTCGGCGAAGTTCCGTCAGGAGGGTGTGCGCAAGGAACTGGCCACCGCCGGTATGGAGTTGACCAACTGGTGGACGGACACGGAGGGCAGGTTCGCGCTGTCCCTCGCGACGGCGTCCTGAGCCGCGCGGGCCAGTGAACGGCGGTCGGGGCAGCTCCCCGCGGGGATGGCCGGCAGCAGCCGGATCTCGGCGGTGAGCTCGCCGGCCGCCACGACCCGCCACAGGGACGCGGTCAGCGAGTCGTCGCCGACGAAGGCCGCCGTGCCGGTGGGCAGGTAGGTGATGCGTACGGGCTGGACGTCCGCCCCGGCGTCCAGCGCGGCCTGGAACACGGCGTGCCGGAAGCGGCCCTGTCCCCGGCCGCACCAGGTGGAGCCCTCGGGGAAGGCGATGACCCGGGCACCCTTTCCGAGCGCCGATGCCATCTCGCGCACGGTGCCGGGCAGCGTACGCAGCCGGTCGCGCTCCAGGAAGAAGGTGCCGCCGCGGGCTGCGATCGGTCCGAGCACGGGCCAGCGCCGGACCTCGGTCTTGGCGAGCATGCGCCCGGGCAGCACGGCGGCGATCAGCGGTATGTCCAGCCAGGAGATGTGGTTGGCGACGACCAGCGAGCCGCGCGGGGCGCACGGCCGGCCGACGACCCGCAGCCGTATGCCGAAGGCCCTGACCACCGCCCGTGCCCAGCAGCGGGTCGCCCGCTGCCGGAACCGGGTGCCGAGCACGAGGGCCGCCACCGCGACCACGGGGCCGAGCAGAAGGCCGGCGAGCACGGCCGCGATCCCTGCGGTCAGCCGGGCGGCGGCGATGAGGCGCCCGGCCACCGGACCCTGCTGTGTCGCACAGCCGGTCGGTGTGCAGGGGGCGCTCGGCAGCCAGACGCTCATCGCACCGGGGCGAGCGAGAGGAAGTGCTTCAGATAGCGCGGGTTGGTCCGGCGCAGCGAGAGCAGCACATACAGGTCGGCGACGCCGAAGGCGGGGTCGTGGGCCGGAGCTCCGCACACCCAGGCACCGAGCCGCAGATAGCCGCGCAGCAGCGCCGGCAGCTCGGTGCGCCCGGCGGGGAGGGCGACGGAGTCGGCGTTCCAGAGCTTGTGCGGGGTGACCCAGTACTCCTCGGGGGCGAGGTTCTTCGTGCGCACCGTGTCCCAGGTGGCCGCGGCGAGGGTGCCGCCGTCGGCGAGCGGGATCGAGCAGCAGCCGGCCAGCCAGTTGTGACCGGTGCGGGTCATGTAACGGGCGAGTCCGGCCCAGATGAGAGCGATGACCGCGCCGTTGCGGTGCGCCGGGTGGACGCACGAGCGGCCCACCTCGACGAGGTCGTCACGGATGGGCGCGAGCCGGGTCAGGTCGAACTCGGTCTCGGAGTAGAGCCGTCCGGCGACCCGGGCGCGGTCGGGGGGCAGCAGCCGGTAGGTGCCGACGATCTCGCCGGTGTCCGCCTCGCGCACCAGCAGGTGGTCGCAGTACGCGTCGAACGCGTCGGTGTCCAGGCCGGGCTCGGGGCCCTCGAGCTGTGCGCCCATCTCCCCGGCGAACACCAGGTGGCGCAGGCGCTGTGCGGCGCGTACGTCCTTCTGGTCGCGGGCGAGCGAGACGACGTAGCGGGCCTCGGGGCCCGCGCCCTGGAGTGGGGTGGGTGGTGCGAGGGGGGCGGGTGCGAGCGCTGGCGATGCGGGCATGGCTGTCTCCTGTGCCGGACGGAAGGGGACGGAGCGCCGGTGCGGCGTTCCGGCTCCTTACTTCTTCCGTGGCCGGCTGGATTCGACATGACAGCCCGGCGGAGCGTGGATGTGCGACGGCTGAATGAAGAGCGCTCAGCCCTGGGAGAGCGTGACCGTGATCCGCTCGGACGCATGTCGCGCGGCCCGCGCCGGATCCTTCCCCTGGAGCACGGCGGTCATATAGGGCTTGATCGGGTTGTCGGCCTCGACAGAGGCCCACTTGGGCGAGTTGGGGGTCGCGCGACCCCTGGCCGCTCCGGCGGCCATCGCGGCCGTGCCCTCATCGCCCTTGATGACGCTCGCCAGCGTGGTCTTGTTGGGGACGTAGTGCATCGTACGGGCGAGATCGGTCTGCCAGCGTTCGCCTGCCAGCGCCGTGACGAGCTCGACGGCCGCGGCGCGTTCGCGGGTGTTCTTCGGGATGATCAGGTCGGATCCGCCGGTGAAGACCACACCGGGTCTGCCGGCCGTCTTGCCCGGTACGGGGAAGAACCCGAGCTTGCCCTTGAGTCCGGGGTTGGCCTTCTCGATGACGGTGGCCGCGCCGGGCACGGCGATGATCTGGGCGACGTCGCCGCGGGCGAAGACCTCCGCCTGGGGCGGGGTCTGCTCGTCCGCGTTCTTCGGGCCGCTGCCGTGCGACTGGAGTTCCTTGTAGAACGCCATGCCGCGCAGGGCCGCCGGGGTGTCGAGCGCGCCCTGCCACTCGCCGCCGCGTTCGACCGCGAGGTCGCCGCCCTCGTCCCAGACGAACCCGGCGAGCGTGTACCAGTCCTGCCCGGAGAGGTAGATGCCCTGGGCACCGCTGCTGTCGAGTTCCTCGCAGACCTCGAGCCACTGGGCCCTGGTTCTCGGGATCTGCTTGATGTCCGCGTCCGCGAAGAGGTCCTTGTTGTAGATGACGACGCGATTGGCCGCGTACCAGGGGATGCCGTACTGCGAGCCGTTGATGCTTCCCGGTTCCGCGAGTCCGGGCAGCCATGTCTCGTTGCCCAGGTCCCGTACGGACTCCAGGGTGAGGTCCGTCAGGGCGTCGCTCTCGGCGTACTGGGCCACCTGGGTGTTGCCGACCTCGATGACATCGGGGCCCTTCTCGCTCTCCAGCGCGGCGGTGACCTTCTTGCCGATGCCGGTCCACTCCTGGAAGGTGACGTCGAGCTTCACGGAGGGGTGGTCCTTCTCGTACTCCGCCGTGAAGCGCTGCAGGAACTCGTCGGTGACGCTGTCCTGCATCAGCCAGATCCGGACGGTACGGGTGTCGGATCCGGTGCCCGGGATGACCCCGCAGCCGGCGAGCGCGAGTACGGACACGAGCGCGGCGGACAGGGCGAGGGAGCGGTTCGTCACAGCGGCCACCTTCGGCGAGAGGGCACGGGAGCGTCGACCCGACATGGGGGGAAGCGCGCTCCGCGCTCGCACGGGTGTGTGGCTGGAGTTTGGTATGTACCAATACTCCGGTCAACCCCCGGATGTTCGCCAGGAGTTCCGCCGCGGGGCGGGCGCACGGTCTGCACCCGCCCCGAGGCACCGGATCACTGCGTGCCGGGCACCGTGTCCTCGAAGGTCCTCCCGGCCGCGCGATAGGCGGCGACCTGGGCGTTGACCTGCGCCGGAGTCAGCACCTGGTCCTTGACGTGCAGCACGTAGTCGACCTTCTGGTCGTAGGCGCGCGGGGTGGTGCTGGTCTGTCCCGCCAGGTCGATGATCCACTGGTTGAAGTTGATGGACATGGGCCGCTCGGGCAGGTATCGGGCGTCATGGCGCCCGAACTGCCGGCCGTCGATGTAGTACGTGATGTTGCTGTTGTCGATGGTCACCACGAGGTCGTGCCAGCCGGCGAAGCTCCGGCGGTCCTCGGAGTGCTGGTTGACCGCCTCCCAGGGGTCGGGCCGGTACGTCTCCCACGATGTGGTGTAGAGGATGTTGGCGGGCTCGCCCCAGCCTCCGTTGGGCAGATACTCGAAGTCGTACTCGGCGTAGTCGTCCGCCATCGGGGCCTTGAGGTCGTTGATGGTGAAGAACGTCTGGACCAGGCGGTCGCCGTCGGGCCCCGACCTCGGCGCGTCGGAGAAGCGCACCCGCGCCGCGTAGGTGCCGTTCTTGAACTTCATGGCCCGGGTGAGGAACTCGGTCTGGCGCGTGGATTCCGCGGTGCCCGCGGTGGACGTCTCCAGGTTCATGATCGAGTTGGTCCCCTCCCTGGCGAAGGTGACGTTCTGCGGGGCCCATGTCGCGCCCGGCACACCGGGGCCGCCGGAGTTGGCGCGCACGTTCCAGCCGTGGGCGTTGATCGCCGGGTCGGTGTACGAGGTGTAGTCGAAGTCGTCGAACAGCGTGGGCCCTGCGGTGGGGTCGGTCGGGTCCGGGTCGTTGCCTGCGGGCGCGGCACCCCAGACATGGCTGCCGCCCACGGCCGCGGTGACCTTCGCCCAGTCCCCGTACCACGTCCGGGACGCGGCGAAGGAGTAGTCGTCGTTCTGGTCGAGCGCCTGCCAGTCGCTCCGGTGGAAGCGCAGCTGCAGGTCTCCGGTGTTCGCGCCCGGTGCCAGGGATCCGGCACCGGCCGTGAAGCCGATCTCCAGATAGCGGTCGGCGGTGGGCGTGGACCGGGCGAGGGTGCCGAACGTGCCGGTGATGTTGGCGCAGCCCTTCACCGCCCAGGAGCAGGCGAAGCGGTAGGAGGCGCCCGCCTCGGACTTGAAGTAGTAGCGGATCTTCACCACCCTGCGCGCAGCCGTCGACGAACTCGTCGCCACCGGACAGCTCGTACGCGAACACGGCCGCGGCATGTTCGTCGCCCCCGCCAAGATCACCCAGGAACTGGTCGCCGACAGCCGTCCGGCGGCCGCCCCGTCGGCCGCCGGCGACTGGTCGAGCCGGGTGCTGGAGTTCCGCACCGTCACCGCGGGCGCCCGGATCGGCCGCCGGCTGAAGGTCTCGCCCGCCGCCGAGCTGGTGTACGTGGCCCGGCTGCGGCTGGTCGACGGCGCGCCCATCGCGTTGGAGTATCTGCACATCCCCGCCGGCCTGGTGCCCGGTCTCACCCCGGAACAGATGGAGTCGGGCTTCAACGCGCATCTGCGGACGGAGCGCGGGGTGGTGACCGCACACGCCGTGCAGTCCATCGAGCCGACCGTCCTCAGCGAGGACGAGGCGCTGCTGCTGGGCGTGCCGGTCCTGTCCCCCGCGCTCCTGTTCGACCGTGTCACCTCGGACGGCGGCGGACGGCCGGTGGAGTACGTACGGTCCCTGTACCGCGGCGACCGGTACCGCATCGTCTCCCGGCTGTCCCTGGGGCCCGCCGCGGACGACCGGCCCGCCCCCGACGCCTCGCGCACTGCCTCCTGGTGGGGCACCGTGGAGTGAACGCATCGAGAGGAGTGCGACACCCATGTCGAATCACACCTACCGGGTCACCGAGATCGTCGGTACCTCCCCCGAGGGCATCGACGCGGCCATCCGCAACGGCATCAACCGTGCGAACCAGACCTTGCGGGGTCTGGACTGGTTCGAGGTGACCCAGGTCCGCGGCCACATCGTCGACGGCCAGATCGAGCACTACCAGGTCGGGCTCAAGGTCGGCTTCCGGCTCGAGGACGGGGACTGACCCGGCCTCGTCGGCCGGTGGGGCGGATCAGGTGCGGCCCTCCCGCTCCTGCGCGTCCTTCATCGTCTCGGTCGTACCGGCCGCCCATCCGGCCCGTACGACCGGGAAGCCGGCCCGCTCCGCGTCGGCGCAGACCAGCTCGTCGTCGTCCACGAGCATCCGGATCTCCCGGTCCCCGGCCAGCCGCCGCAGGATCTGCAGCTTGGTGGTGCGGGCGGGCCGGCGGTCGTCGTTGCGCCGCATGTGGACCCTGCCCTCGGGAAGGCCGTGCTCGGCCAGCCAGGCCAGGGTGTCCTTGCGGCAGCGCTCGGGCCTGCCCGTGAGGTAGACGACCTCGCACTCCCCGGCCGCCTCCAGACACCTGGTGACGCCCTCGGCCAGCGGCGGGTCATCGGGGGCCGCTGCGAAGAAGGCATCCCAGTCGCGCGGCTTGCGTTCCAGGAAGTGCTGCCGGTGCCTGGAGTCCGCGAGGGTTCCGTCGAGGTCGAAAACGGCCAGTGGCCCGCTGTTCCGCGTCACTCCCCCAGCCTAGAGGCCGCTCCCGCGCCCTGCGGGGCACCCCCTCGGCGGTGCGCCGCGAGCCGGGCGGGCCGAGGCGCGCGGTGCGGCCGACGGCCGTCGCCTCCCGGACGCGCTGATCGCGGGGCCGATCGCCGCACTCCGGCCGCGATCGGCCGGCCTGCCCGGGAATCCTGGCGCCCCCGGCGTGTTGAAGGATGTGTGAGTTCCGTGATCGCGTCCACCCGGCTGTCCGTGCTCGACCGCTCCCGTACCCGCGAGGGGCACAGCGCGCCGGAGGCGCTGCGCGACACCGTGCGCCTCGCACAGGAGCTGGAGCGGCTCGGGTACCACCGGTTCTGGGTCTCCGAGCACCACAGCGTGCCGGGGGTGGCCGGCTCCGCGCCGACGGTGCTCGCGGCCGCGGTGGCGGCGGCCACCTCGACAATGCGCGTCGGCACCGGCGGCGTGATGCTGCCCAATCATCAACCGCTGGTCGTGGCCGAGCAGTTCGGCGTGCTGGAGTCCCTCTTCCCGGGCCGGATCGACATGGGGCTCGGCCGTTCGGTCGGCTTCACGGACGGCATACGCAGGGCTCTGGGCCGGGACAAGAAGGACGCCGACGACTTCGCCGCGCAGCTGGCCGAGCTCCTGGGCTGGTTCACGGGCGAGCAGTCTGCGCATCCGCAGGTGCACGCCCGGCCCGCCGAGGGTCTGCGCGTCCCGGCGTACGTCCTGGCCACGGGCGACGGCGCGCGGATCGCGGCCGAGGCGGGTCTGCCGCTGGTCGTCGGCGACATTCGCGGCCGTGACCGGATGATGGCCGCCGTCGACCGCTACCGGCGGGATTTCCGGCCCTCCGCCTGGTCCGGGCAGCCGTACGTGACGGTGTCCGGCACGGTCGCGGTCGCCGCCACGGAGGCCGAGGCCCGCAGGCTGCTGATGCCCGAGGCGTGGTCCATGGCGTGGTCCCGCACTCATGGCGTCTTCCCTCCACTCGCCCCGCCGGACCGGATCGAGGCGCAGGCCATGTCCGCGAAGGAGCGGGAGTTCTACGAGTCGGGGCTGCGCGGCCACATCGCCGGGAACGAGGACCAGGTCACGGACGCGCTGGAGGCACTGATCAAGGACAGCGGCGCGGACGAGGTGCTCGTCACGACCAGCACGTACGACCGTGAAGCACTGCTCGACTCCTACCGCAGGCTCGCCGCGGTCGCCGGGCTCGCCGGGCTCGCCGGGGCCGATCAGGTCGCGTCACCGGTCTGACCAGCCAGGACACCTAGACTCGGGCTGTGCAGAGCCCTCATGACCCGTACGTCCGTGTCCGCGGCGCCCAGGAGCACAATCTGCGCGGGGTCGATGTCGACATCCCGCGCGATTCCCTGGTCGTCTTCACCGGTGTCTCCGGGTCGGGGAAGTCCTCGCTCGCGTTCGGCACCATCTACGCGGAGGCACAGCGGCGCTACTTCGAGTCCGTCGCCCCCTACGCGCGCCGGCTGATCCACCAGGTGGGCGCGCCGAAGGTCGGCGAGATCTCGGGGCTGCCGCCCGCGGTCTCCCTGGAGCAGCGTCGCTCGTCCCCCACGTCGCGTTCGTCGGTCGGCACGGTCACCACGCTCTCCAACTCGCTGCGCATGCTCTTCTCCCGCGCGGGCGACTATCCCGAGGGTGCCGCGCGCCTGGACTCGGACGCCTTCTCGCCGAACACGGCCGCCGGGGCGTGTCCCGAGTGCCACGGTCTGGGACGGATCCACCGCACCAGCGAGGAGCTGCTGGTGCCCGACCCCTCGCTGTCGATCCGGGACGGTGCGATCGCCGCCTGGCCGGGTGCGTGGCAGGGCAAGAATCTGCGCGATGTACTCGACGCGCTGGGATACGACGTGGACCGGCCGTGGCGGGAGCTGGACGGGAAGGACCGGGACTGGATCCTGTTCACCGACGAGCAGCCGGTCGTCACGGTGCATCCGGTGCGGGATGCCGGCCGGATCCAACGCCCCTACCAGGGCACGTACATGAGCGCACGGCGCTATGTCCTGCACACCTTCGCCGACTCCAAGAGCCAGACGCTGCGCGCCCGGGCCGAGCGGTTCCTGGCGAGCGCGCCGTGCCCGTCGTGCGGCGGCAGCAGGCTGCGTCCGGAGTCGCTCGCGGTGACCTTCGGCGGCCGGACGATCGCCGAGTTCGCGGCCCTGCCGCTCACCGCGCTCGCCGATGCACTGGGCGGCGCCGGTACCGGCAGCGAGACGGCGCGGGTGCTCACCGGCGATCTCCTCGCCCGCATCGCCACGGTCACCGAGCTGGGTCTGGGCTATCTGAGCCTGGACCGGGCCACCCCCACGCTGTCCAGCGGCGAACTGCAGCGGCTGCGCCTGGCGACCCAGCTGCGGTCCGGTCTCTTCGGTGTCGTGTACGTCCTGGACGAGCCGTCGGCCGGACTTCACCCGGCGGACACCGAGGCCCTCCTGGTGGTCCTGGAGCGGCTGAAGGCGTCGGGCAACTCGGTGTTCGTGGTCGAGCACCATCCGGATGTGGTGCGCAACGCGGACTGGATGGTGGAGGTGGGCCCCGGGGCGGGCGAGCACGGCGGCCGTGTGCTGCACAGCGGTCCCGTCGCACAGCTCGCCGGCGTCGACGCCTCGGAGACGCGCCACTATCTCTTCGACCGCGCCCCCTCGCCCGTACGCCCCGTGCGCGAGCCGTCCGGGTGGCTGACCCTCGGGCCCGTCACCCGGCACAATCTCCGCGGTCTGCGGGCCCGGCTGCCGCTGGGGGTGCTGACCGCGGTCACCGGGGTCTCCGGGTCGGGCAAGTCCACGTTCGCGGGCTCGATCACACCCGAAGTCCCGGGAGTGGGACGTCTGGTGACGGTCGACCAGAAACCCATCGGCCGTACCCCCCGCTCCAACCTGGCCACGTACACGGGTCTCTTCGACGTGGTGCGCAAGCTGTTCACGGCCACCGACGAGGCGAGGTCCCGCGGCTACCGGGCCGGCCGCTTCTCCTTCAACGTGACGGGTGGACGGTGCGAGACCTGTCAGGGCGAGGGCTTCGTCTCCGTCGAGCTGCTCTTCCTCCCCAGTACGTACGCCCCCTGCCCGGACTGTCACGGCGCCCGCTACAACCCGGAGACGCTCGAGGTGCGTTACGAGGGCCGCAACATCGCCGAAGTCCTCGATCTGACCGTCGAGGCCGCCGCGGGGTTCTTCTCGGGTGTTCCGGCCGCCGTACGGAGCCTGCGCGCGCTGCTCGACGTGGGCCTCGGATATGTGCGGCTCGGCCAGCCGGCGACGGAGCTGTCGGGCGGTGAGGCGCAGCGGATCAAGCTGGCGACGGAGCTGCAGAAGCTGCGCCGCGACCACACCCTCTATGTCCTCGACGAGCCGACGACCGGACTGCACCCGGCCGATGTCGAGGTGCTGATGCGCCAGTTGAACGGCCTGGTGGACGTGGGTCATTCGGTGGTCGTCGTGGAGCACGACATGGATGTGGTCGCGGCCGCGGACTGGGTGATCGACCTCGGTCCCGGCGGGGGCGACGAGGGCGGATGTGTCGTCGCCGCCGGGACTCCGGCCGATGTGGCGTCGGCGGCGGACAGCCGCACGGCGCCCTATCTGGCACGGGCCAGAGCTGACTAGCCCCGCGTCAGGCCGCCGTGTCGAACGTGTAGTGCGGCGTGTGGTCCAGCATGTCCGCCGGGGTCACGTCGTTCCACGGGCGCATCGTGTCGCGCAGGTCGACCACGTTGGGTGTGCCCGCGGCCGGGAGATACGGGGAGTCCGGGTGGCGCGTCTGCCACTCGGCCCACAGTTTGTCGATGAAGGCGTGGTGGAGCCAGAACACCGGGTCGTTGGGTGAGACGCCGGTGCCCATCTGGCCGCCGACCCACACATGGACGCGGTTGTGGAGATTGGCGCCGCGCCAGCCTTCGAGATGGTTGCGGAAGCCGCTGGACGCGCTGTTCCAGGGGGCGGTGTCGTACGTCGCCATGGCGAGCACGGAGTCGACCTCGGCCCGGGTCGGCAGCAGCCGGACGCCGGTACCGAGATCGCGGCGCAGGTAACTGCGGCCGTCGACGCGGACGTTCACCGGCCAGCGCCCGGAGGAGAACGCGAAGGCACCGTCCATCACCTGGCCGTCCCTGGCCCGTCCGGTGCCGCCGAGGAAATCGGCCGCCCACAGCGACGCCGCGGGGGTGCGGTCCACCGTCCAGTCCCAGTACGGCAGCGCCACGGAGGGGTCCACGGACTGCAGGGCCTGCTCGAACTGTATGAGGAATCTTCGGTGCCAGGGCAGGAAGGACGGCGAACGGTGGCCGACCCGGTCGCCGTTGTCGGTGTCGCTCATGATGAAGGCGTTGTGCGTGGTGACGAACGTGTCGTAGCGGCCGCTGCGCTTGAGCTCCAGCAGGGCGTTGACGAAGTTTCGCTTCTCGGTGGCGGAGAGGGCCGCCTGGTTCTTGCGTACGGTCATGGCTGGTGCTCCTGGATCAGGCGGTGGCGAGCGGGACGAGGTCGGCGCCCTGGAGTTCGGCGACGGCTGCGCGGGCCACGGCGAGTGGCGTGGCGAACGTCTCGTAGTGGTTGACGACGCTGATCCAGGTGCCGTCGGCGTTGCGCATCACATGCAGTTCCTCGCCGTCGATGTGCACGCGGTAGCCGCCGCCGTGGCCGTGGTGGTGGCCACCGGCGTGCGAGGACGCGCCCTGGATGCGGCGGCCCTGGAAGACCTCGTCGAAGGAGGCGGGTTCGGCCGCCGGCTTCGGTGCCCTGCCGGTGGAGGCGTCGGCGGTCTTGGCGACCGCGTCGGCCGCTCCGGCGACGGCGAGACCGGCGGCTGCGCCGGCCGCGGCCGTCAGCGCCTGACGGCGGGTGATTCTGGACATGGGTGTCCCCCCTGGTACGGCGGTGTACGGAAGACGCCCCGCTGGTCGAGCGGGGCCGTCCGAGCCATGCCTACAGGGCGAGGTGCCGTGATCCGAAGTCGGCGGAGGGGAGTTGGCCGCCATACGGACATGTCCGGATACCCCGTGCAGAGTTGAACAAGAGTGATCTTGCTTCGCGCTCACTCCCTCACACGAAGGAAGCGAATATTCCGCTGCCATCGTGTCGTTTGTGTGAACAATTTGTTGTCATGGGCTGGAAGTTGTGTCAGTCCTCACATCGGAAACATGTCCGGAACATATGCCTGAAGACGGTCGTCGTCAGCCGAACACGACCGACCAGGGCCGCGACCCGTCTTCGTCGGCCTGCCCGCCCCGCCACGCCGATGTCGCGTCCCGGGACAGCACCTCCACCGCGATACCGGAGTACTCCCTGACCGCCGGATGGGGCGACTGCCGCGGCCAGGCCGCACAGATCCGCCGGGTGAGGGGACGTCCGGCGATCGGCCGCCAGGCCACCCTCGGCTCCTTGCGCGCCACCGGCCCCTGGTCGAAGGCGACTCCGCAGCCCGCGGTCACGAGCCCGATGAGGAACTCGGGGTTGCGGGCGTGCCGGACGTGCCCCGGTACGAAGCCCGCGCCCCGGCAGATGTCGAGCGTCCGGTCGTACCAGCCGGGTGCCGAGGACCGCGGGAACAGCACCAGATCGTGGCCGGCGAGGTCCCCGAGTCCGACCTCCGGCAGCCGCGCCAGCGGCGAGGTCCTGGGCAGGACCACGCCCAGGTCGACATGGACCTCGGGGCCGAGCACCAGATCGGTGGCGTCGACCGGCCCGTGCACGAGCCCCACGTCCAGGCCGCCGGACGCCAGCAGTCCGAGCTGCTCGTCCGTGGTCACCTCGTGGAGGTCGATGCGCAGCCCCGGAACCCGCTCGGCGCACGCGGTGAGCAGCGCGCCGAGGACCGCGGCCGATGTGTCCGGGGGCACACCCGCACGCAGCGTGCCCAGTTCCCCGTCGTGGGCTCGTCGTACCAGGGCCCGCGTACGGCCTTCCCGGGCGAGCAGTTCCCGCGCCTCCGCCAGGAGCACCGCTCCGGCCGGGGTGAGCCCGACCTGCCGTCGGGAGCGGTCGAAGAGTTCGGCTCCGAGGTCCTCCTCCAGGCGCCGGACCGCTCGGCTGAGCGGTGGCTGGGCCATGCCGAGGAGTTCGGCGGCCCGCCCGAAGTGCAACTCCTCGGCGACGACGACGAAAATACGCAGGTGGCGCAAGAGATCCACGCCACGAGCCTAGGCGAGCCACGACCGAGAGCAACAGGAACGAGGGACCGGATGCCGATCGAGGAGAGGCTGCGGGCGGTGTTCGCCGCGTCGGGGTCGGTGGGAAGCCTGCACGCCCTGGACATCGACGCGGGCGAGGGAAGGGGCACCGGGTGTGACGCCGACGAGCCGGTGGTTCTGGCCTCCGTGTTCAAGGTGCTGCTGGTGCTGGAGTTCGCCCGCCAGGCCATGGCGGGGCAGCTCGATCCGCGCGAGCGCGTACGGATCACCGCGGAGCACCGGCTCGGCGGCTGGGGCACGTCGGGATGCCTGGACGATGTGGAGCTGTCGCTGCGGGACCTCGCGCACTTCGCGATGTCGGTCAGCGACAACACATCGGCGGATCTGCTGCTCGACCGCGTGGGCCTGGACACCGTCCAGCTGCTGGCCGGGGAGCTGGGCCTGGTGAACACGCGGATCGTGGGCGGGCCACGGCAGTTGCTGGAGTCGATGCTCGCGGAGGTGGGCGCACGGGACGAGAAGGAATTCGCCGCCGTCTTTCCGGCGCTCTCCCCCGAGCAGGTGCACCGGCTCGCTGTCCTCGACCCCCGGCGGACCAACGCGAGCACGCCCCGCGAGCTGACTCGGCTGCTGCGGATGATCTGGCGTGACGAGGCGGGACCGCCCGAAGCCTGCGCGCAGGTACGGAGCCTGATGGCACGTCAGGTGTTCCGCCACCGGCTGGCCGCCGGCTTCGGCGACGACGTACGGGTGGCGGCGAAGACCGGCACGCTGCCGGGGCTCCACAACGAGGTGGGCGTGGCCGAGTACCGCGACGGGCGCCGGTACGCCGTCGCCGTGTTCGCGCGCACCCCGGATCGCGCGGCGAACCGCACGGGCACGGATGTGGCCATCGGCACCGCGGCCCGGACCGCGGTGGATTTCCTGCGCGCCACGGGCCGTTCACACCGCCACGACCAGGCGTGATGCCCGGGAGGGTATGGAGCCGGCATGGCTCCGGTCTTGGACGGACGGCGGTCCGGGCTGATCTTCTCCGCTCATGACTGAACGCATGAGCGACGCAGACGAGATGTCCCGGAACCGCATCGTCCGGCGGACGTTGCTGCGGGGTGCGGCTCTCGGGGCTGCTGCCCCGCTGTTGCCCGCGGCGATGGCGCGTGCCGGGGAGGAAGGCGCAGCACCCGCCACGGTACGTGCGGACTCGGCGTCCTTGAAGTGGCTCGGCACCTCGGGCTGGCGCATCGGTATCGGCAGGCGGACCGTGCTGTTCGACCCGTACATCACCCGGTTCCCCACCGGGCTGTTCGGCCCCAAGGGCAGCTTCGACCCCGATACCGGACTGACCACGGACCCCGGCCTGGTCCGCCGGCACGCGGGCCGGCCCGAGACCGTTCTGGTCAGCCACACCCACTGGGACCACATCAACGACGTGCCCCACATCGCCCGGTCCACCGGTGCCCGGGTCGTCGGCACCGAGACGACCTGCCATGTGCTGCGGGCCCTCGGGGTCGACAAGGCGCAGATCAGTGTGGTCAAGGGCGGTGAGGTGCTGGACTTCGGCGACTACACCGTCGAGGTCGTCTCCAGCCGCCACAGCCGCAACGCCGCCTACTCCTACTTCGCCCCCGGCACCCTGAACGCCCCGCCGGCACACCCCCCGACGACGATCTCCGATCTGCCGGAGGGCGACACGCTCGCGTTCCAGCTGACGGTGTCCGGCGGTCCGTCGATGTTCCTGATGGGAGCGAGCGACTTCGCCCGGCGCGACGCGGACGGTCTGCGCCCGGACATCCTGATGGCAGCGGTGCCCGCCTCGACGGCGACGCACCGCTATCTGCCCCGCCTGCTGGACACGCTCGGCAGCCCCTCGACGGTCGTCCCGGTGCACTGGGACAACTTCGAGAGGCCACTGAGCGCCCCTCCGCAGCGTGACCCCGCGATGGATCTGGACGCCTTCGTGGCCGGTGTCCACCGGTACAGCCCCGCGTCGAGAGTGGTCGTGCCCGACTACGAGACGGTCTACGGCGCCGACATGCGGCCGCTGCCTACCGCTTGACCTTCCGGTTCGCCCGCAGCCACTCCTTGTTCATGGCGGCGATCGACGGCAGCGGGATGCCCTTCGGGCAGGCCGTGGCGCACTCCCCCGTCAGGGTGCAGCCGCCGAAGCCCTCCTCGTCCATCGTGGCCACCATGTCCAGCACCCGGGTCTCGCGCTCGGGTGCGCCCTGGGGCAGGACATTGAGGTGGTTGATCTTCGCCGAGGTGAAGAGCATCGCCGACCCGTTGGGGCAGGCCGCGACGCAGGCTCCGCAGCCGATGCACTCCGCGTGCTCGAAGGCGAATTCGGCGTCCGGCTTGGGCACGGGAGTCGCGTGGGCATCGGGGGCGGAACCCGTCGGGGCAGTGATGTAGCCGCCTGCCTGGATGATCCGGTCGAACGCGGACCGGTCCACGACGAGGTCCTTGACCACCGGGAAGGCTGAGGCCCGCCACGGCTCGACATCGATGGTGTCGCCGTCCTCGAACGAGCGCATGTGGAGCTGGCAGGTGGTCGTGCGCTCCGGGCCGTGGGCGTCGCCGTTGATGACGAGGCTGCACGCGCCGCAGATGCCCTCGCGGCAGTCGTGATCGAAGGCGACGGGATCCTCACCGCGCAGGATGAGCTCCTCGTTGAGGGTGTCGAGCATCTCCAGGAACGACATGTCCCGGGAGATGCCGTCCACCTCGTAGGTGGCCATGGCGCCGGGTGCGTCAGCGCTGCGCTGACGCCAGACACGCAGGTTGAGCTTCATGCGTAGCTCCGCTGAGTGGGGTGGACGTACTCGAAGACCAGGTCTTCCCTGTGCAGGACGGGCGCCTGGCCGGTGAACTCCCAGGCGGCCGCGTACGAGAACTCCTCGTCCTTGCGTGCGGCCTCGCCGTCCGGCGTCCTGGACTCCTCGCGGAAGTGGCCGCCGCAGGACTCGTCGCGGTGCAGGGCGTCGAGGCACATCAGCTCGGCGAGCTCCAGATAGTCGACGATGCGGCTGGCCTTCTCCAGCGACTGGTTGAACTCCTCACCCGTGCCGGGCACCTTGATCCGGCGCCAGAACTCCTCGCGGATCTGCGGTATCCGGCTCAGCGCCTTGCGCAGACCGTCCTCGGTGCGGGCCATGCCGCAGAACTCCCACATCAGTTCGCCGAGTTCCCGGTGGAAGGAGTCGGGGGTGCGGTCTCCGTCGACGGCGAGCAGCAGGTTCAGACGGTCCGCGGTGTCCGCGAGCGCCTCGGCGACGACGGGGTGGGAGGAGTCCGGCCGGTCGCCGAGCGGGGTGCGGGCGAGGTAGTCGTTGACGGTCGACGGCAGGACGAAGTAGCCGTCGGCGAGTCCCTGCATCAGGGCGGAGGCGCCGAGCCGGTTCGCCCCGTGGTCGGAGAAGTTGGCCTCTCCGATGGCGAACAGGCCCGGGACGGTGGTCTGGAGGTCGTAGTCGACCCAGAGGCCGCCCATCGTGTAGTGCACGGCGGGATAGATCCGCATCGGCACCTCGTACGGGTTCTCCGCGGTGATCCGCTCGTACATGTCGAAGAGGTTGCCGTACTTCTCCTCGACCTTCGCCCGTCCCATGCGCCTGATCGCGTCGGCGAAGTCGAGATACACGCCCTGGCCGCCCGGGCCGACGCCGCGGCCTTCGTCGCAGACGTTCTTGGCGGCACGCGAGGCGATGTCGCGCGGAACCAGATTGCCGAAGGAGGGGTAGATGCGCTCCAGGTAGTAGTCGCGCTCGTCCTCGGGGATCTCGTTCGGCGCGCGTTCGTCGCCGCGCACCGCGGGCACCCAGATGCGGCCGTCGTTGCGCAGCGACTCGCTCATCAGGGTCAGCTTGGACTGGTGGTCGCCGGTGCGGGGGATGCAGGTGGGGTGGATCTGGGTGAAGCAGGGGTTGGCGAAGTACGCTCCGCGGCGGTGGGCCCGCCAGATGGCGGTGGCGTTGGAGTTCATGGCGTTGGTGGACAGATGGAAGACGTTGCCGTAGCCGCCGGTGGCCAGCACCACCGCGTCGGCGACATGGCTGGAGATCTCGCCGGTGACGAGGTCCCGCGCGACGATGCCGCGGGCCCGGCCGTCGATGACGATCAGGTCGAGCATCTCGGTGCGGGCGTGCAGCCGGACGGTGCCGGCGGCGATCTGCCGGGACAGCGCCTGGTAGGCGCCGAGCAGGAGCTGCTGTCCCGTCTGTCCGCGTGCGTAGAAGGTGCGGGAGACCTGGACGCCGCCGAAGGAACGGGTGTCGAGCCGTCCGCCGTACTCCCGGGCGAAGGGCACGCCCTGCGCCACGCACTGGTCGATGATCTCCACCGAGATCTGCGCGAGGCGGTGCACGTTCGACTCGCGGGCCCGGAAGTCGCCGCCCTTGACGGTGTCGTAGAAGAGCCGGTGGATCGAGTCGCCGTCGTTGCGGTAGTTCTTGGCCGCGTTGATGCCGCCCTGGGCAGCGATGGAGTGGGCCCGGCGGGGCGAGTCCTGATAGCAGAACTGCTCGACGTGGTAGCCCTGTTCGGCGAGCGTGGCACCTGCGGCGCCACCGGCGAGGCCGGTGCCGACGACGATGACGCTGTGCTTGCGGCGGTTGGCGGGGTTGACCAGCCCGGCCTCGAAGCGGCGGCGGTCCCACCGTTCGGCGACGGGCCCGTCGGGGGCCCGGGTGTCGGCGACCGGGGCGCCGACCGTGTAGCGCGCGTAGTCGGTCATCTCAGCTCACCACTCCTGTCATGACGCCGACGGGTACGGCGACGAAGCCCGCGGTCAGCACCAGCGCGAGCCCGTTGGCGACGGCTTTCAGCGCCCGGTCGCGGGCCGCGTTGCCGGCCCCGAGGGTCTGGGCGGCGCTCCAGAAGCCGTGCCGGACGTGCAGGCCCACGGCGAGCATCGCGACGATGTAGACGACATTGCCGTACCAGGTGGAGAACGTGGCGACCGCGTTCTCGTAGGGGTGTCCCGGCTGTGCGTTCTCGTTGACCGTGAGGGTCGTCAGGTCGAGCAGATGCCAGACGATGAACAGCGCGAGGATGATGCCGCCCCAGCGCATGGTGCGGGTGGCGTAGCTCGCCCGCTTCCGCCTGTGCGCGTACTGCACCGGGCGGGCACTGAGGTCCCGCCTGCTCAGCTGGAACGCGGCCACGCCGTGCGCGACGACGGCGGCGAGGAGCACGACACGGATCAGCCACAGCGCCCACTCGTAGTGCAGCAGCGGGTCCCCCAGGGTGCGCAGCCAGTGGGCGTAGCCGTTGAACTCGTCGGGGCCGAAGAAGATCTTCAGGTTGCCCATCACATGGGCGACCAGATAGCCGAGCATGATCAGGCCGCTCACGGCCATGACCGTCTTCTTGCCGACCGTCGATCCCCAGAACGTGCGCGAGGGCGGCGGTTTTCGATCCGTCCGCGTTGCCAGAGCCATGGCAGGAACGCTAGGGCCGGAGACCATGAGAGGTCCAAGACATGATCCGGCTCATGTCCATAGCCATCACCTATGATGAGCGCATGCAGTTCCAGCAGCTTCTCTACTTCGTGGCGGTCGCCGAGACCCGGCACTTCACCCACGCCGCCGAGCAGGTGCACGTCTCCCAGCCGTCGCTGTCGCAGCAGATCCGGGCGCTGGAGAAGGAACTGGGGGCCGAGCTGTTCAGCCGTGCCCGCGGGAACATCGCCCTCACCGAGGCGGGCGAGGCACTGCTGCCGCTCGCCCGCCGCATCCTCGCCGACACCGACACCGCACGCCACGAGGTGCAGGAGCTGGCCCAGCTGCGGCGCGGCCGGGTCCGGCTGGGCGCGACCCCCAGCCTCTGCACCGGCCTGCTCCCGGACGTACTGCGCGCCTTCCACGACCGTCATCCGGGCATCCAGCTGCTGATCGAGGAGAGCGGCTCGCACGATCTCGTACGGGAGCTTGCGCGCGGTGCGCTCGATCTGGCGCTGATCGTGCTGCCGCTGCCGCCCGCCTCCCCCGCCCTGACCACGGTCGAACTGCTGCATGAGGACCTGGTGGTGGTGTCCTCGACGGCGCAGGAACCGCCGCACCGGCCGGTCCGTGTCGCCGATCTGCGGGATCAGCCCCTGGTGATGTTCCGGCACGGCTACGACCTGCGTGAGCTCACGGTCGCCGCGTGCCGCGCGGAGGGCTTCGAGCCCGTCTTCACCGTGGAGGGCGGCGAGATGGACGCGGTGCTCGGCTTCGTACGCGCCGGTCTGGGCGTGGCGGTGGTGCCGAGCATGGTGGCCGAACGGGCCGGACCCGGGCTGCGGGTCACACCTCTGGCGCGTCCCGGGCTGCGCCGGACGATCGCGCTGGCGCACCGCAGCGATGTGGCACCGCCGCGTGCCGCCCGGGAGCTCCAGCGGGTGCTGCTCGGCTCACGGGCGGGGCATGCGGGTCCGTCCGGCGACTGAGGACCTGGCGCGCTCCTACACCGCGTCCGCGAGGGACAGCGTGTGGAGCTTGTCGGGCGGGCCGGGGCGGGCGTAGTACCAGCCCTGTGCGGTGTCGCAGCCGAGTTCTCTCAACTGCTCGGCCTGCGCGCCGGTTTCCACTCCCTCCACCGTGACGGCAAGCTCGAGGCTGTGCGCCAGCGAGACGATGCCCTCGACGATCTTCAGATCGACCGGGTCCGCCGGGTGCCTCTGCATGCCCTGCGTGAAGGAACGGTCCAGTTTGAGGACGCTCACCGGCAGCCGGCGCAGATTGGCGAGGTTGGAGTAGCCGGTGCCGAAGTCGTCGAGCGCGATGTCCACGCCCATCTCGGCGAGTTGGCGCAGCGGCTTGAGCAGATCCTCGTTCGCGCCGATCAGCGCGGACTCGGTGACCTCCAGGCACAGCGCACCCGGTTCGAGTCCCGAGCGCTCCAGGACGTCGACGGTGTCGGCGACCAGCCCCGGGTGATGGAGCTGGGTGGGCGACAGGTTCACATTGATCCGCAGCGGACCGCCGTCGGAGTGCCGCTCCTGCCAGTACCGCGCCTGCCGTACGGCCTCCTGGAGCACCCAGCGGCCCAGGGGCACGATCAGACCCGTGTGCTCGGCGAGCGGGATGAACTGGTCCGGGCCGAGCACGCCGTGCTGCGGATGGCACCAGCGCACCAGTGCCTCCGCGCCGTGCACGCTCCCGTCGCCCAGGTGCACCAGCGGCTGGTACTCGATGAAGAACTCACCGCGGTCCAGCGCCGCGGGCAGGGCGGTGGTCAGCCCGTGCCGGGTGATGGCACGCGCGTCCGCCTCCGGGTCGGCGAGCTCGAAGCGGTTGCCGCCTGCCGCCTTGGCCCGGTACATCGTGATGTCCGCGCTGCGGAGCACCTCGGCGGTGGTGCGCTCACCCGCCGGTCCCTCGACGATGCCGATGCTGCCGCGGACCGTGAATTCCCGGCCGTCCACCAGGATCGGCGAGCCGAGCACGGAGAGGATCTGGGCGGCGAGTTCGTCGACCTGGAGCTGGGTGTCGGGTCCGGTGGTCAGCGCCACGAACTCGTCGCCGCCGAGCCGGGCCACCATCTCGCCCGGTGCGGTGGCGCAGCTCTGCAGCCGGTCCGCGACCTCCACCAGCAGCCTGTCCCCCGTCGCGTGGCCGAGGCTGTCGTTGATGGCCTTGAAGCCGTCGAGGTCGAGGTAGCAGAGCCCGAAGCGGGCGCCCTCACCGGCCGCCGAGAGCGCTTTCTCCAACCGCTCGAAGAAGAGCGTGCGGTTCGGGAGCCCGGTCAGCGCGTCATGGGTGGCCTCGTACCGCAGCCGCAGATTGAGCAGCCGACGCTCCGTGGTGTCCTCCATCAGCGCCAGCTGGTACTGCGGCCGGCCCTCGGGGTCACGCAGCAGAGAGACCGTCAGATTGGTCCAGAGGACGGTGCCGTCGTTGCGGAAGAACGGCTTCTCGACGTGGAAGTGTTCGCGTTCGCCGCGTACCAACTCCCGGTACAGCTGCCAGACATGGGGCCGGTCCTCGGGATGGGCCCAGTCGGTCACCTTCTTGCCGCGGACGTGGTGCTCGAGTCCGCCGAACATGCGCAGCAGGGTTCCGTTGACCTCGAGCACATTGCCGTCGAGGTCGGCGATGCCTATGCCGATGGCGGCTCCTTCGAACACCGCGCGGAACCGGGTCTCGGTGGCGTGCAGCGCCTCGACGGCGTCGGTGCGCGCCTGGAGCGAGGAGCGGGCGATGGCCTCCTGCTCGGCGAGAGTGCGCTCGCGCAGTCCCTGGGCGAAGCCGGCGGCGAGCGCGTGCTGGAGGCGGGCGCAGCGGGCGCGGCTCTCCTCGGCGCTCTGCTCGTTCTCACCGCCGCCGCAGTACAGCACCAGGTAGGAGTCGATGACGCCGAGCGTGCGGACCAGGGCCTCGGGGTCGGTGCAGTGGGCGTCGACGAGGGCGACGCCGATCCGCTGGGCGGCCTGTGGGTCGAAGGCGCGCGCGTGCAGCGACTGGCTCAACTTCCGTGCCAGCGGCAGGAGATGTTCCTCGATCTCCGGCCGGGTCAGCGATGTCGCCGTCACGGGGAAGACCGCGCGGCTCCAGATCGTCGCGAACCGGCGGAGTCTGTCCTCGAGGTCGTCCGGGTCCGCCGCCGTACCCGTTGCCTCCGACACGGCCCTCACGCCTTGCGCCCTACCCCGGCGAACCCCGAGAAGGCATATGGGTCCTCCTGCTCGGCGGGGGTGTCGGGCCGCCACAGCGGCATGGACACCAGACCGGGCTCGACCATCTCGTACCCCTCGAAGAATCGCGCGATCTCCTCGCGCGAACGCATGACCAGCGGATTGCGGATGTCCCGGTAGACGTCGACGGCTCCGACCGCCTGCTCCTCGGGTACGGGGACACCGTCGTACGAGGCGTGAGTGAGGATCAACAGGCTGCCGGGCGCGAGCGCGTCCCGCAACTCCGCGACCGCGGCCTGCGGTTCGTCCGTGTCCTCGAGGAAGTGGAGCACGGCAACCAGCAGGAGCGCTACGGGCCGGTCGAGATCGATGAGCGAGGAAACCTCTGGGCTGTCGAGAATCTGCACCGGCTTGCGCAGATCGGCGGAGAGCACGGCCGCGTTGGAGTTCCCCTCGAGAACGGCCCGGCCGTGGGCGACGGCGACCGGATCGTGATCGACATAGAGCACTCGGGCCTCGGGCTCCGCTTTCTGTACGACCTCGTGGACATTCCCGAAGGTCGGAATCCCGGAGCCGATGTCGAGGAACTGGGTGATGCCCTCGTTCACCGCGTGAGTGACGGCTCGGCGCATGAAAGCGCGGTTGGCCTGCATGATCTTCGGCAGGCCCGGCATGAACTCCATGGCCTTGCGGGCCGCTTCCCTGTCGACCTCGAAATTGTGCGAGCCACCGAGGTAGTAGTCGTAAATGCGGGACACGCTCGGCACCGATATGTCGATGCCCTGCGGTGCCCAGGCGGGACGCTCCATCGATGTCTCCAACAAGTCGCCACGGGGGGAAGTCGGCCATGTCCATGGCCAGTGTTCGAGCCGAGGCTACTGATCGCCCGCCAAGAGAGCGAGCCCAAACGGAAATTCGCGGTCCGTTCTTGGTCACACGTGTTCGACACGGCAACCGGCCCGCCATCACGCGCGAGGCGTGAGACGGGCCGATCGGGCCGGAGGCGCTGCGTGGGGACTACTTGGGCGCTCCGACCGGCTTGCCCTGGGGAGAGACCACGTACCAAGTGCCGCCGACGCCCTGGCCGTTGGTGTCACCGGGCTTGGAGTCGCCCGCGAAGGTGTAGATCGGCCAGCAGTCGATCGTCTGCTGCTTGACGCCGTCGGGGCGGTCGAAGGTGACGAAGCCCTTCTTCAGGATTCCCTTGGTGTCGTTCTTGTTGACGGGGGCGACAACCGGCCACTTCTTGAGGCATTCACCGGTGCAGGCCGTCTTCATCGGCCACGCGGAGTCCTTCATGAACCGGTAGACCGTCATGCCGTTCTTGTCGATGACGATCTCGCCGAGCTTGGGGTCCTTGCGGGTGGACAGTCCCGCGAGGTCGGCTTCCTGGCCGCCCGCCGCGGCGCCGCCGTCACCGTAGCCACCGCCGCCACCGCCGCCACCGGCGGCCGCACCGCCGCCGGCCTTCTTGCCGTCGGGGGCGGAAGCGAACCAGGTACCGCCCACGCCCTGGCCCTTGGCGTCGCCGGCCTTGGTGTCCTTGGCGTAGCGGTACATCGGCCAGCCGCCGATGGTGAGCTGCTTCGACCCGTCCGGCCGGGTGACCTCACCGATCAGGGCGGCGTCGATCCCGGGTGCCGCGGAAGCGCCTCCGGCGGACACCACGGGCCATGTCTTCGCGCACTCGCCTTCGCAACTCGTCTTCGGCGGGGAGGCGGTGTCCTTGTCGAAGCGGTAGAGCGTCATGCCGGCACTGTCGGTGACGACCTTGCCGAGTTCCTTGCTGTCCCAGACAGCCAGCTGCCCGGCGGGCTTGGCCGCCGCCCCCTGGGCGCTTGCGCCTGAACCCGAACCGTAGTCGGAGCCGTAGCCGCCGCTGCCCGGCTGCTGCGCCGGGTTGGCCGCTCCGACCGCCTGACCGTTGGGGTTCTCGGTGCCCTTCTCCTGACCGCACGCCGTCGTCAGCGCGAGTACGGCCGCCGCAGTCACCGCGAGGGAGGCGTTACGCCAGGTGTTCATGTCCACTCCTGTTGTCCTCTAAGCCTGTTGCGGCGCGTGGGTGCGCCGTTCATGGTCCTAGGTACGGACAGGGAGCTGTGAAGTGTTCAACGTGCCCCGAAAAAACTTCCGTCGCACGGTCACGAACCGTTCAATTTCCGCTTCCACCAGCGGATTTCACCCCAAGCAGGAATGGCTCGATCTCATCCGCCCCACTGGTTCCGCCCGTTACTCGGCACCGAATCGGTCCAGCGCATCCCGCAGCTGCGCACGCATCGACCCGCTGCCCTTGTGTCCCGAATCGCCGATGACGACCAGCTCGGAGTCCGGCCAGGCCAGGGACAGCTCCCAGGCGGTGTCGAGCGGACTGCTCAGATCGAGGCGCCCGTGGAGCAGCACCCCCGGGATGCCCGCCAGCCGGCCGGCGTCCCGCAGCAGGACACCCTCCTCCAGCCAGGCCCCGTGGGCGAAGTAGTGGGACGCGATACGCACCAGGGCCAGGCGTGCGGCCGGGACGCGGCCGCTGTACGGATCGGGTGAGCCCGCGGGCTCCAGGGAGAGCACGGCGTCCTCCCAGCGGCACCAGGCGGCCGCCGCCTCCTCCCGTACACGCTGGTCCGGGTCCGACATCAGCCGCGCGTACGCGGCGACGACGGCGTCCGGCTCCGCGTCCGGAACGACGGAGCGGAACGCGTGCCACTGTTCGGGGAAGAACCGTCCGACCCCGCGGTAGAGCCAGTCGATCTCCGAGCGCCGGGTCGTCGTGACCCCCGCGATCACGATCTCCGACACCCGCCCGGGGTGCCGCTCGGCGTAGGCGAGGAGCAGCGTCGAGCCCCATGAGCCGCCGAAGAGCAGCCAGCGCTCGATCCCGAGGTGCTCCCGCAGCCGCTCCATGTCGGCGAGCAGGTGCTCGGTGGTGTTGTGGGTGAGATCGGAGTCCGGTTCGGACGAGTGGGGCCGGCTGCGGCCGCAGCCGCGCTGGTCGAAGAGGACGATCCGGTAGCGGTCCGGGGCGAAGGAGCGCCGGACACCGGGCGAGCAGCCGGAGCCCGGACCACCGTGGACGACGAGGGCGGGCTTGCCCGCGGGGTTGCCGCAGGTCTCCCAGTACACGCGGTGGCCGTCCCCGACATCGAGCATCCCGTGCTCGTACGGCTCGATCGGCGGGTACAGCTCGCTGCCCACATGACCCCCATCTCATCCGGCGCCGGAGATCACAGCCTGACACGCCGTCGTGTCCTCCGCCCGAGGGAACGGATGACCCATTCGCCGGACACCGATCGCGGGGCGAACCGGTCCCTCTTAGCGTTTCGATCATCGAGGGGCATTCTCTGCCTTTTGTGGAAATCGGTTCCGCGACTGCTCCTCGGGGACCCGGAGGAATCTCGATGCGCGCGATACGTGCCGCAACCGCCGCTCTACTGGGAGCGGCCTCTCTCGTCCTCACCGCCCCTCTCGCGGTGGCCGACGACGGTAAGCAGACGTCACCCCTCTTCACCGTCAGCCCTTCGACCGTCTCACCGGGCGGCCGCGTCGCCCTTTCCGCCAGCGGGTGCACCACCACCGCCTACGCCTCGTCCGGTGTGTTCGACGCCGTGACCATCCAGCCCGGCACCTCCGCCACCGCCGTGGTGGACTCGGACGCCCGGCCCGGCGCCCAGTACTCGGTCCAGTTCAACTGCGGCAGCGACCGCGGAACGTTCAATCTCACGATCGCCGGCGGACGCTCCACCCCCACCACCCGGTCCACCGTCACCACCTCGCCGCAGGGCGTCCGGGGCGGCCTCGGCGGCAGTGCCGAGCGCATGGACCCCCGTGAGATCGCCGCCGGTGGCGCCCTGGTGCTCGCCGCGGCCACCGCGACCGTCTTCGTCGTACGCCGGCGGGCGGGCAGCCGCCGCCACTGATGCCGCCATCGCCCAGCCGCATGCAGCCCCACTCCCGCCCCGCACCCCGGACGCCCGTCGCCCCGAGTCCTGGCCAGGACTCGGGGCGACGGGCGGTTTCGGCCGACCGGGAGGTTCGGCCGGTCAGGCCCTTCCGCTGATCGTGCGGCGGCGGCGAGCGATGAACACCGTGCCGCCGACGGCCGCCGAGGCGACCAGGCCGGCACCCACGGCCATCTCGGCCGAGGTGGGCCCGACCGATCCGCCGAGACCGCCCTGCGCACCGCGCCCCGGGAGCACGGTGAACTGCGCGGTCGCCACCATCGGGTTGTTGTTGCACCGCACGGCCAGGTTGTACTGGCCGGGCGACGCGTGGTCGTTGATCCGCGCGGTGGCGGTCGAGACGCCGCCACGGGCCTCGGACAGGCGCACCGTCGGGAAGGCGTTGGACGTGACCGTGCCGCCGCGGTTGCATCCGCGGACACTGACCGTCAGGGTGCTGCCCTGGTGGACGGCCTGCGGGTTGACGGTGACGTTGATCGGGCCGGTGTCCTGACTGTCGCCACCGGCGGCGGCCAGCGGGGCAGAGAGCCCGACGGCCACAAACGCGGCCGCGGCCACTGCGAGAGTGCGTGAAGCACGCATCGTGAACCTCCAGTGGAAGGCGCTCCGAAGCGGCGCTCCGGGAAAATCGACGAGTACGCCTCCCATGACGAACCCTCACGGGACGCACCGTTCCTCGCATTTCGGCACTGGTCCACCCCGGTGAGGCGACACGCCGACGACACGCCGTGAGCGCTGACGGAGCCGCAGGTCACAGACCGTCAGAAGTTTTATCCGACCGGTGACACGGATGGGCCACCCCGGCTGGCCGTCGCCACCCGTTCGCCCTTCCCTCCTCGCCGCTCCGCCGGTGCTCACCTAGCGTGCGTACAGGCGCCTGGAAAAGATGACAAAAGGAGAATCATGGGCGAGGACTACAACGGCTCGGAGTCGAGGAAGCGCTCGCCCTGGGGCGTGGTGGCCTTGGTGATGCTCACAGGGATCGCGCTGATGAAGAACGGCGTCGATGTCTCCCTCGGCCCGCCCCAGCCGGCCGCGGCGGCATCACTCAGCCGGCCCAACGGTGAGACGTTCGCACCGCTCGCGATCCCGAAAGCCCTGACCTACGCACCGGCCGCCCGGGTGTCCATCCCCGCGATCAAGGTCGATGCGCCGGTCATGAACGTCGGCCTGGACCCGGACGGCTGGATCGAGGCCCCGCCGCCCCAGGACCCCAACATGGCCGGCTGGTACCAGAACGGTATCTCCCCCGGCCAGCGCGGCACCGCGGTCGTCGTCGGCCATGTCGACAACCTCTCCGGTCCGGCCGTCTTCTACGGTCTCGGCTCCATCGCGAAGGGCGACCACGTCGAGGTGGAACGCTTCGACGGCAGGACGGCCGTCTTCGAGGTGTACGGCGTCGAGGTGTTCTCCAAGCAGGACTTCCCCGGTGCCCGTGTCTACGGCGACACGGGGTACGCGGAGCTACGGGTGATCACCTGCGGCGGCGGCTACTCGAAGTCGAACGGCTACGACGGCAATGTCGTCGTCTTCGCCCGCATGGTCAAGTCGCGCTGACACAGGGGCTGTTGCCTCGGCAAACAGCCGTCGGGCGGCTCAGCGGCGCGGCACCGTGATGCGGTACCCGTCGTCGAGCAGCCTGGGCAGATAGCTGCGCAGGGCCGCGACGCTCTGCGAACGCTCGCCGCCCGCGTCGTGCGAGAGGACCACCACTCCGGGACCGGCGCCTTCGATCACCCGGCGCACGATCGTCCTCGTGCCGGGCTCGGTCCAGTCGAGGGTGTCGACCGTCCAGCCCAGCGGCTCCATGCCGAGCTCCGCACCGATCTCGAAGGAGTGCCTGTTCCACGCCCCGTACGGTGCGCGGTACCACAGCGGCGCCGCCCCCAGCTCCTCCTCGATCACCTCGCTGGTGCGTCCCAGTTCGCTGCGGATGCCGGACGGCGGCAGCTTGGGGATCAGCGGATGCGACCAGGAGTGGTTGCCCACCACATGCCCCTCGTCCGCCATCCGACGGATCAGATCCCGGTTGTCGGCGGCCATCTCGCCACAGACGAAGAACATCGCCCGCACGTCGTACTCGCGCAGCGTGCTGAGGATCTTCGGGGTGTAGCGGGGATCGGGCCCGTCGTCGAAGGTCAGGACCATGGTGCGGCCGGCTTCCGACATCCTGAGGAACGGGCGGCTGCGCACCGGTGGCAGGGCCCGGCGAAAGCGCGGCGGCGTGTACGCCGTCATGGGCCGCAGCCGGTAGGCGGAGGCCTTGACGGGCGGCCCTGCCGCGAGCTGCGGTCCGGCTGCCGGGAGCGGCGCCGCGGCCCTGCCGGAGGTGCCTCCCCGCTCGGTGACGAGCAGTCCGGCGGTGGCGGCCGCGCCGAGGCATGCGGCGATACGGAGTACCGATCTGCGCCCCGTAAGCATCTGATCCTTTTTCATGACCAACTGCTCGCACGGCTGTCGTGGCGGGCACCTCATCGACACGCGTACGGAGCCGAAACTACCCGATGGGAGCAGTCCCGTGCGGCAGGTGGACGACCTCAGCCCCGGCGGACGAGCGGGAACGGCAGCGTCTCGCGGATGGTCAGCCCGGTGAGGAACATGACGAGCCGGTCGACGCCGATGCCCAGACCGCCGGTCGGCGGCATCGCGTACTCCAGAGCGTCCAGGAAGTCCTCGTCGATCTCCATGGCCTCCGGGTCGCCACCCGCGGCCAGCAGGGACTGTGCGGTGAGCCGGCGGCGCTGCTCCACCGGGTCCGTCAGTTCCGAGTAGGCGGTGCCCAGTTCCGTACCGAACGCGACCAGGTCCCAGCGTTCGGCGAGCCGGGGGTCACGCCGGTGCTGACGGGTCAGCGGGGAGACATCGGTCGGGAAGTCCTTGTAGAAGGTGGGCAGCAGGGTGCGCTCCTCCACCAGGCGCTCGTACATCTCCAGGACCACGTCACCGCGTGTGTCGTCGGGCGTGTGGGGCACGCCGACCCGGTCGCAGTGCCGGCGCAGCTCGGCCTCGTCGGTGTCCGCGTCGACCTCCTCGCCGAGTACCTCGGACACTGCCCCGTACAGCGTCTTGACCGGCCAGTGTCCGGAGATGTCGTGTTCGACGAGCTTGCCGTCGGGGCCCGCCTTGTGGGCGACGGGCGAGCCGAAGGCGGCGGTCGCCGCGCCCTGAATCAGCTCGCGGGTCAGGTCGAGCATCACGTCGTAGTCGGCGAAGGCCTGATACGCCTCGAGCATGGTGAATTCGGGATTGTGTTTGTAGGAGACGCCCTCGTTACGGAAGGTTCGCCCCATCTCGAAGACCTTCTCCATACCGCCGACGCACAGCCGCTTCAGATACAGCTCGGGCGCGATCCGCAGATAGAGGTCGAGGTCGTAGGCGTTGATGTGGGTGGTGAAGGGCCGGGCGTTGGCGCCGCCGTGGATCTGCTGCAGCATCGGCGTCTCGACCTCGAGGTAGCCGCGCTCCAGCAGGCCCTGCCGCAGCGCCTGGACGGCCGTGGAGCGGCGGCGCACGACGTCACGGGCGTCCGGACTAGCGACCAGGTCCAGATACCGGCGACGCACCCGGGCCTCGGGGTCGGCGAGTCCGTGCCGCTTGTCGGGCAGCGGGCGCAGACATTTGCCGGTGAGCTGCCATGCGGAGACGAAGACCGACAGCTCGCCCTTGTCGGTGACGCCGACCTCGCCGGTGGCGGTGATGTGGTCTCCGAAGTCGACATCGGCGGTGAAGCGGTTCAGCACCGCGTCGCCGCTGCCGGTCCGGTCGAGGACGAGCTGGAGGTCGCCGGACCAGTCACGCAGCACGGCGAAGACCACACCGCCCAGGTCGCGTACGACCATCACCCGGCCCGCGACCGTCACCGTCGTCCCCGTACGGGTGCCGGGCTCGGGCGCGGGGTGCGCCGCGCGGACCTCGGCGAGGGTGTCGGTGCGCCGGGCGATGCCGACGGGGTACGGGTCGACGCCTGCCTCCCGCAGCCGCTCCAGCTTGTGGTGTCGGATGCGCACCTGCTCGGGCAGCCGCTGCTCGCGCACCTCCGCCGGTGAGTCGGGTCCGAACAGGCCGAGGGCCTCGATGGGCGGCAGCCCCTCGGTGGTGACGGGCTCGGTGACGCCCCTGGCGGCGCCGGACCGACCTCTGCCCCAGCGCTTGCGCAGGCTGGGTACGGAGACGAAGCCCTCGGCGATGCCGGAGGCGAGGCCCACCCTGGCCAGCGAGCCGGCGTCACCGAAGCACAGGAAGCGCGGGAACCACTCGGGCTGGTACTTCACGTTCGACCGGTACAGGGCCTCCAGTTGCCACCACCGGGAGAAGAAGAGCAGCAGCCTGCGCCACATGCGCAGGACAGGGCCCGCGCCGATGCGGGCGCCCTCCTCGAAGGCGGAGCGGAAGACGGCGAAGTTGAGGGAGATCCGGCGCACGCCCAGCTTCCCGGCCTCGGCACACAGTTCGGCGACCATGAACTCCATGACACCGTTGGGTGCGGTCCGGTCACGGCGCATCAGATCGAGCGAGATGCCGTCCCTGCCCCAGGGCACGAAGGAGAGCAGGGCGATCAGACTGCCGTCGGCGTCGAAGGCCTCGACGAGCAGACAGTCGCCGTCGGCGGGGTCGCCGAGCCGGTCGAGAGCCATCGAGAAGCCGCGTTCGGTCTCGGTGTCCCGCCAGGCGTCCGCCTTGTCGACGATGCGCTTCATCTCCTCCTCGCCGAGCGAGGAGTGACGACGGACGCGGGTGGTGGCGCCGCTTCGCTTCACCCGGTTCACCGCCTGCCGGGTGACCCGCATGTCGCGTCCGTCCAGGTCGAAGCGGGCGACCTGGAGAATCGCCTCGTCGCCGAGCTGGATCGCGCCGAGGCCCGACCGGGCGAAGATCTTCGCGCCCTCCTCCGAGGCGCCCATCACCGCCGGGGCCCAGGCGTGGCGCTTGGCCACCTTCAGCCAGGCATCGATCGCCGCGGTCCACGACTCCCGGTCGCCGACCGGATCGCCGCTGGCCAGCGCGACGCCGGTCTCGACGCGGTAGGTGACGGCGGCCTTGCCGCTCGGTGAGAAGACGACGGCCTTGTCGCGACGGGTGGCGAAGTAGCCGAGCGAGTCCTGGGAGCCGTAGGCGCCGAGGAGCGCGCGGATGCGCTCCTCCTCGTCGCCGTGCAGGGCGGCTTCCATGCGCTGGGAGCGGAAGAGGGTGGCGGCGGCGTTCAGCAGGGCGAGCGCGCCGAACAGGCCCAGCAGGAAGAAGAGCCCCCGGGGCGGCCGGCCGTCGTACTGGTCGGCGGACACCAGTCCGCCGAGGACCCGGTCGGCGGCCCAGCCCAGCCGTTGGGACTGCGGAAGCGTCCCGGGGAACAGCTCGACCAGCCCCCAGCCGACGAGGATGCCCGCGGCCAGCCCGAGGACCAGGACCAGCAGCGCCCGGCGCAGGGCGCCGTGTCTGGTCCGGGCGTAGAACTCCTTGCGCGCCGCGATCAGCACGGCCACCGCGAGCAGGCACAGCACCAGGTTGGTGATCCAGGTCCATTCGTGTTCGAAGGCCACCACGAGGATGTCGGCGAGCAGCACCAGCGACAGATAGGAGACGACCAGCCACCAGGCGGTCTTCTTGCGGGAGCCGACGGCGGCGGCGAGCAGCAGCAGGAAGACGGCGTAGGCGAGGTTGGCGCTGACGGGGACGGTGGCCCGGTCCAGGAAGCGGGTGACGGGTGCCAGCAGGGTCCGCAGCGGGGGGATCAGGGAGATGAGGATGCAGTACACGCCGAGCAGGCCGAAGAACACGGCAAACGCGTTCGGTACCCGGCTCAGCAGTGAGCCGCGCGTCCGCGTGGGTTCCTGCACGGTGACACTCATGATCAGACTTTACGAAGACCGGCCGCGGCCCGCCTCTCGGGAGCCGATAGCCTCGATGCCGTGACTGAGCAGCGACCCCACGAGTTCGAGCGCGGCACCGACGGGCCGAAGGTGATCGTCGCCGGAGTGGACGGTTCCGACTCCTCCCTGCGTGCGGCGGCGTACGCGAGCGGTCTTGCGCGCAGACAGAACGCCCTGCTCGCGCTCGTGTACGTCCAGCCGGTGATGTCGACGGGCGCGGCGCTCGGGGTACCGGTCGCGGACACCACCGAGGAGATCGCCCAGGGGCTGGTCGAGGAGATCCGGACCGCCGCCGAGCGGGTGCGCGGGATCTGGGACGTGCGCTGGGAATTCCATACGTTCAGGGGTGACCCGTACAGCGGACTGGTGACCGCCGCCGACGAGCTCACGGCGGACGCGGTGGTCGTGGGCGCGTCCGAGTCCGCCGGCCACCGGATCATCGGCTCGGTCGCGGTACGCCTGGTCAAGGCGGGGCGCTGGCCGGTCACCGTCGTGCCGTAGGGCCCTTCCCCTCGCCGCGGGCCGGATCGGAGAGCCGGATTCCGCTCGGCGTCTTCCGCCCCGGCCGGGCCTGCACCATCATGAGCCGCCATCGGCGACACCAGATCTTCGGAGAACCGCAGGGCTGAGGGGCCGGGCTCAGCGCCCCATCGTGAGGCCGTCCCGGGCGGCTCCCCGCCCGAGCACGGCCTTGCGGACCGCTGCCTGGGCCTCGCGGTACTCGGCCCGGTCGGTCCCCCGGGCCAGGGCGTCCGGCAAGTTGACGACGCGTCCGGCATCGGTGTCCATCCACTGCGGGACGAACTCCGCCCTGGTCACCGGCCAGCGCCCGCCGGGCCGGGCGGGCGGCGCGAAGGTGAAGCGGCCGATGGAGCTCTGGTTGCCACGCGGGTCGGTCCCGCCGTCGGGGCCGGTCATCGGGCCGGCGATCTGATCGCCCATGCCGTAGACGATCCAGGTGCCGTTGACCTTCTCGTAGGCCTGCGGGACATGGGCGTGGGTGCCGATGATCAGGTCGATGTCGGGTCGGCCGGCGGTGGTGGGGAGGCGGTGAGTTTCCGGCCTAGCCCCAGCTGCTGGTCGTTCGGGGCGATCTGCCACTCGGTGCCCCAGTGGAGACTGACGACCACGACGTCCGCTCCGGCCTTCCGTGCGGCGCGGGCGTCCTCGACGATCCTGCGCTCGTCGATGATGTCGACCGCCCAGGGCTGCCCCGCCGGGAGGCTCAGCCCGTTGGTGCCGTAGGTGTAGGCCAGTTGGGCCACCCTCGCACCGCCCGCCTTCAGCCAGGCGGGCCGGCGGTCCTCGGCCGCCGTGCGTGCGGATCCCACGTGCTTGATGCCCGCGGTGTCCAGGGCGTCGAGGGTGCGCCGGATGCCGGCGGACCCGTCGTCGAGGGTGTGGTTCGAGGCGGTGGAGCAGGCGTCGTATCCGGTGGCGGCCAGGCCGCGGGCGACCTGCGGCGGGGAGGTGAAGAGGGGGTAGCCGCGGTAGTCGCCGTCCTTCCCGTACACCGTCTCCATATGGCAGATCGCCAGGTCCGCGTCGGAGACGACCTGCCGTACCCCGGCGAGCATCGGCCGGAAGTCGTAGCCGTCGCCGCCCGCGTCCGCGCGCGCCTGCCGGATGACCGAGTCGTGCGGCAGGACGTCACCGCTCGCGACGAGCGTGAAGCCGCGTACCGGGGTCGCACCCCCCGCCGCGGACGGTAGGGGCGGCGGGTCGGTGTCCGGGCCGGCGCAGGCGGCCGTGGCCCCGAGCAGTAAGGCGATGACGGCTGCCGCTCCCTGTCGCGTGCGCATGGAGAACTCCCGACCGGTACAGATCATGACCAATGCCACAATCTGACCGCATGGGTGGAGCCGTCGCGAGTCGAGCGGCGCCGTTCGCCCGGTCGCGGTTTCCGGCCGCCCGGATCCGGCCGCCCGTTCACCGCACCATTCGTCGCTCCGTGCGACCGCTCGCCGAAGACCGCGGTGCGCTGTCTGTCCCTCCGCGCGCGGATGCGTTCGGATACGCCACGTAGCAGCGAGTTCCGTGCGAAAGGGTGTTGGCAATGGCGACGGCGACCATGACCGCTTCCGGGACGACCGACGAGCGGGCCCTCGCGGATCTGCAACGCGAGCACGGCCCCGCGCTGCTCAGCTTTCTGCAGGGTCTGACCTACGGCGACCAGCAGCGCGCCGAGGACCTGCTCCAGGAGACGCTCGTCCGCGCCTGGCAGCACCCGGAGGCCTTCGACGGCCCGTACGAGTCCATGCGCCCCTGGCTCTTCACGGTCGGCCGCCGTCTGGCGATCGACGCCCGCCGCTCCCGGCTCGCCCGCCCCACCGAGATCGGCGACGGCGTCCTGGCCACCACTCCCGACCCGGCGGACATCACCGAGACGGCCGTGGCCGTCCTCGACGTCCGCGCGGCGGTCGAGTCCCTGAGCCCCGAACACCAGGCGGTGCTGGTGCGGATCTACTTCGAGGGCCTGAGCGTCAACGAGGCGGCCCAGTCGCTGGGCATACCCCCGGGCACGGTCAAGTCCCGCTCCTACTACGCCCTGCGCGCCCTCTCCCGCTGCCTCCCGGGCTACGCACGCCCGCGGGCGACCGCCCGAGGCTAGGGCGGCCTTCAGCTCGGAGCCCCTTCCCCGGGCGCACGTCGCGAAGCACCCGTGACGGCCACCGGGCCGATGTCCGCACGGACCCTCGGGGTCACGGACGAGGACGCCCTGGCCGCCGTACGCCACGCACTGGCGACGCCCGAGGGCTGAGCGGACCGGCCTGCTCCGCTCACCAACGCCGTCCGGTGCCAGTCACGCACGCCCCGGAAGTCCCGTCCGTCGTCCCCTCTCCCTCGGGCCACGGCGAATCGGCCGCAGTATGCGAAACCTCACGGTGAAGTTGAGTAAAGATGCGCCCCCAGCCGTGTCACACGGTGGAGGCTCGTCTCCGAGTCGGCACATGCAGTCGTCCGGAAAGCAGGTGGGAAGGGTGCACCCAGAGAGCACGAACGGCACCAGCGGAGGCGCGCTGGCAATCCCCATGGCGTGGCTCTGCGCCGAGTACATCGCCGACGAGATGCTCCGCACCGGGGCCCTCGTGGAGGCAGGGTCGCTCGAGTACCGGGCGGGGCGGGAGACGCTCGCCCTCACCATCTACCTCGGTGACGGGACGGACGAACTCGCCGGTGTCCGCGCGGTGTCCAGGATCGAGGAGTGGCTCAACCTCACCTCGTACGGACACCCCTGGGCCGACTGGGTGCTGGAGCGGCTGGCCGCGCGGGAGGAGCGGGAACGCGAGCTCGGCGGCAGGGCCGATCCGGATCTGGCGCTGGCGCGGGACTCCTGGAAGTGGCTCAGGGGGACCGAGCTGCTCGCCGCGGATCTGGGCGACAGCGGCCCCTGGCATCCGGCGAATCCGCTGGAGGTGCCCGTGGACGAGTGCGAGCAGATATGGACTCCGGCCTGGCAGCTGGGACTGCCGCTGAGCCATCTGGCCATCCATCTGTTCTGAACGGAACCCGAGCGGACCCGAGCGGACCCGAGCGGACCCGAGCGGACCCGACCGCATCCTCAGCCGGTGGACCTCCGGTCCGGCGAGGAGTGCACGCCCGCCCGGTACTTGGGAATCCTGATCGTGATCTTCATGCCTGCCCCGACGCCCGTCTCGATGACGAGGCCGTAGTCGTCGCCGTAGACCTGCCGAAGCCGCTCGTCCACATTGGACAGGCCGATGCCCGGCGACGCCGTGTGCTCACCCGCGAGAATCCCGCGCAGCACGGCCGGGTCCATCCCCACGCCGTCGTCCTCGATCGTCACCATGGCCTCGGCGCCGGCATCCTGTGCCGCGATGGTGACGCGGCACTCGTGCCGCGAGTCCTCGAGCCCGTGCTTGACGGCGTTCTCCACGAGAGGCTGCAGACACAGGAACGGCAGCGTCACCGGCAGCACTTCGGGCGCGACCTGGAGGGTCACCGTCAGCCGGTCGCCGAACCGGGCCCCGGCGAGCGCCAGATACTGCTCGATGGAGCGCAGCTCGTCGGCGAGGTTGGTGAACTCGCCGTGCCGCCGGAAGGAGTAGCGGGTGAAGTCCGCGAATTCCAGGAGCAGTTCGCGCGCACGCTCGGGGTCGGTGCGGACGAACGAGGCGATCGCGGCGAGCGAGTTGAAGATGAAGTGCGGCGAGATCTGGGCGCGGAGGGCACGGATCTCGGCCTCGATCAGCCGGGTACGGGACCGGTCGAGCTCGGCCAGCTCCAGCTGTACGGAGACCCAGCGGGCCAGTTCGGTCGCGGCCCGCACCAGTACGGCCGACTCCCGCGAGCCGTAGGCGACGAGTGCGCCGAGCACCCCTTCCTCACCGGTCAGCGGTGCGATCACGGTCCAGCGCAGCGGGCATTCCAGCTCCTCGCACTCGGTGTGCACGCTCTGGCTGCGCCCCGAGTCCAGCATCTCCGCGACGCGCCCCATCACCCGGTGCTCGTGGTGGTCGGCGCCGGGCCCGTCCCACGCGAGCACGGTCTCGCGGTCGGTGAGACACAGCGCCTCGGTGCCGAGCAGGGAACGCAGTCGGCGGACGGCCTTGCGGGCGGTGTCCTCGGTGAGTCCGGCACGCAGCGGCGGTGCGGCGAGCGACGCGGTGTGCAGCGTGTGGAAGGTGGCCCGTTCGACGGGGGTGCCGAGGTCGAGGTCCGTCTCGCCCCCGCGTCGCGCGGTGAGCCGGCCGACGACGATGCCGATGACGACGAGGACCACGCCCGCGGCGGCCAGCGCCGCCAGTCCGGTGCCGGTCATCGCTCCACTCCTTCGGGTTGTGCCCGGCCCACGAGGTCCTCCGGCAGATGCAGCCGGGCGAGGATCGCCGTGGCGCCGTCGGGTATGTGGCGCGGGGTGGCCAGGGACACCAGCACCATGGTGAGGAAGCCGAGCGGCACCGACCAGACGGCGGGCCAGGCCATCAGGGTGTGGGGCCAGCCCTCGGGGGCGATGCCCGCGCGGGTGGCCATCACCGCGGTGAGCGCCGAGCCACCGCCGATGACGAGTCCGGCGCCCGCCCCCGGCGGGGTGAGCCGCCGCCACCAGATGCCGAGCACCAGCAGAGGGCAGAACGAGGACGCCGAGACGGCGAAGGCGAGCCCGACGGCGTCGGCGACCGGAACGTTCGTCGCCACCACGCTGACGGCGAGCGGCACCACCATGGCCAGCAGGGTCGCGAGCCGGAAGTGGCGAACACCGCGCGAGGGCAGCACGTCCTGCGAGATGACACCGGCGACGGACAGGGTCAGCCCCGACGCGGTGGACAGGAACGCGGCGAACGCCCCGCCGGCCAGCAGCGCGCCCAGCAGATCGCCCACCACCCCTCCGATGACCCGCTCGGGCAGCACCAGCACGGCGGCGTCCGCGTCCCCGGTCAGGGCGAGTTCGGGTGCGTAGATGCGGCCCAGCGCCCCGTAGACCGGCGGCAGCAGATAGAACGCGCCGATCAGACCGAGGACGACCAGCGTGGTGCGGCGCGCGGCCCGCCCGTTGGGGCTGGTGTAGAAGCGGACGGCGACGTGCGGGAGCCCCATGGTGCCGAGGAAGGTGGCGAGGATGAGGCCGTACGTCGCGTACAGGTGATAGCCGTCCCGGCCGCCGGACAGCGGCTGGGACCAGCTGGAGGGATCGGATCCGGACGAGGCCCGCGCGGGCACCTCGGCGCCCTCGGGGAAGCCGAGTGCCGTCCCGGCGTCGATGCGGTGGGTGCCCTCGTCGAGGGTGACGGTGCGGTCCTCGTAGAGCGTTCCGTCGACCTCGCCGCTGACGGCGAGGGTCAGCGGCTTCTCCAGCTCGATGCGGACGGTGTCGTCGATGCGGACGACGGTGTGCTCCCGCAGCATGCCGGGCACGTCGAAGCGGGCCCGCGGGGCGTCGTCGTGGGCCCAGGCGGCGACAAGGAAGAGCGCGGGCACCAGCAGCGCGGTGAGCTTGAGCCAGTACTGGAAGGCCTGCACGAAGGTGATGCTGCGCATGCCGCCCGCCGCGACCGCTCCGGTGACGACGACGGCGACGACCACCCCGCCCACCCAGTCCGGCGCCCCGGTCAGGATCTCGAGCGTCAGGCCCGCGCCCTGCAACTGGGGCAGCAGATAGAGCCAGCCGATGCCGACGACGAAGAGGCTGGCGAGGCGGCGTACGGCCGCGGACTCCAGCCGGGCCTCGGCGAAGTCGGAGAGGGTGTACGCCCCCGACCGGCGCAGCGGGGCGGCGACCAGGACCAGCAGCACGAGATAGCCGGCGGTGTATCCGACCGGGTACCAGAGCATGTCCGGGCCCTGCAGGAGGACGAGCCCCGCGATGCCCAGGAACGAGGCCGCCGACAGGTACTCGCCGCTGATGGCGGCGGCGTTGAGGCCGGGGTTCACGGTGCGGGAGGCGACGTAGAAGTCGGAGGTGGTGCGGGATATCCGAAGGCCGAGCGCGCCGATGAGCACCGTGGCGACCACCACGACGGTGACAGCGGTCACCGCGTAGGTCTGGTTCACCGGTGTTCACCCGCGCGCACGGATCAGCGCCCTTCGACGAGCCGTACGAAGTCCCGCTCATTGCGCTCCGCGCGGCGTACGTACCAGCGGGCGGTCAGCCACATCACGGGGTAGGCGGCGACACCGAGGGCCGCCCAGACGAAGGGTTCCGGGGACGAGAGCTCGCCGCCGAAGGCCGCGGGGAGAGCGAACAGCAGCGGCAGCGACCCGAGGAGGAGGGCCAGGGTTCCGAGGGCGTAGAGCGCGGCCCTCAGCTGGCTGCGCATCAGGGAGCGCACATAGGTGGCGCCGAGCGTGGTCTGCTCGGTGATCTCGGAGCGGGCGGGTGCGTGGCCGGGCGGGCGACGGGTACCGCGGGGCACACCGGTGACCACTTCGCGGCGGGGGCGTTGCTCTGCAGACATCGTCGTCCGCTCCAGCGTGTGTCGACAGAACTCTCGGGAGATGGGGAGTCTACGCAGGAGCGATTACCGACGGTAGACGTCGGTCAGGGGCCGGTCCGCTGGGCGCAGTCGCTCAGCGCGATCTCCAGCTCGACGTACGACTCCTCCGCTCTGCGGAAGGCGACTCCGAGGGCGGCCTCGGCGCGCGGGCCGACCAGTCCCTGTGCCGATTCATGGATCTCGTAGAGCACATCGGCCCACCGGCCCGCCGCGCTCTTGACCGTGCCGAGCAGTGCCTCGAGGTCCTGGGCGCTGGCTGCCCGGGTCGCGGGCATGCTGCGCAGCTCCTCCAGCAGTGCTTCGATGTCGGACATCAGACCCCTCACCTTTCGATCAAGGCTAGGCGGCGCCCGAACCCGGGTGCGCCGATTCGCGGGGCGGCTCGCTCAGCGGACGGCGCCGGTCGCCGGACGGCCGCGCCCGGGCGACGAACGGCCGTCCTCGTGAGGCGAACGGTCGCTGCGGCACGACCGGTGGCCGGGGCGGATCAGGCACCCGTCAGGGCCGGGGCTCAGCCGCCGGCCTGCCGCATGAGCAGGTCCCGCAGCTGCCGTGCGTGCCGACGGCTGACGGCGAGTTCGGCCGAGCCGACCCGTACGGTCGTCGCGCCCGCGTCCAGCCGCAGTTCGTCGATGCGGGCCAGAGCGACGAGATGGCTGCGGTGGATGCGTACGAACCCGCGGGAGGCCCAGCGTTCCTCGAGGGTCGACAGCGGGATGCGCACCAGGTGGCTGCCGTCCTCGGTGTGCAGCCGTGCGTAGTCGCCCTGGGCCTCGACATACGCGATGTCGTCTATCGGTACGAACCGGGTGATGCCTCCCAGTTCCACGGGTATCTGCTCGGCGCTGCCCTGCACCGGGGCGGGCACGGCCGGGAGCGGGGCCGGCGCCTGCGGGTCGGGCTGCCGCAGCTCACGGGCGGCGAGTACCTGGTCGCGGACCCTGCGGACGGCTTCGGCCAGCCGCTCCCTGCGCACGGGCTTGAGCACGTAGTCGACGGCCTTCAGGTCGAAGGCCTGGACGGCGAAGCCCTCGTGCGCGGTGACGAAGACGATCAGCGGCGGGCTGGCGAACCGGGCGAGCAGCCGGGCGACGTCGAGCCCGGTGAGTCCGGCCATGTGGATGTCGAGGAAGACGACGTCGATGCCGTCCTCGCCGTCGGGGCCCGCGTCCAGCGCGTGACTGATGCGGCGCAGCGCCTCGGTGGCGTCCGTGGCGCCCTCGGCGCTGGCGATCCGGGCGTCGGAGCGCAGCAGATAGAGCAGTTCCTCGAGCGCCGGTTGCTCGTCGTCGACCGCCAGTACGCGCAGCATGCTGGGGAGTTTAGATGCGCTGCGAGCGCTGGGCCACGGGTGATTCGCCCGCGGAAAGCCTCGGACGAATTCGTTGCTGTTCATCGTGCCCGCGGTTGAGCAGAGCCCGGTCCCGATCCGTATTCACCCCTGACCGACCGCAACGGACACTGCACCGCGAGAGACGAATCGAGGACGCCCATGAGCATGCAGCAGCGGCACCAGGATGTGGCCGCCTATGCGCTGGGCGTCCTGGAGCCTGCGGACGCATTCAGCTTCGAGGAGCATCTCGCCGAATGCGTGATGTGCACAGTACAGCTTTCGGACTTCAGCGCGATCGCTTCCGCACTTTCCCGTCTGACGGGCCCGGCGGCCGTGGAGACCCGGCCCTCGCTTGTGCTGCTGGAACGTCTCACCGACGAGGTGGCGGTGCTCCGCCGGCGCAGCGGCAGACGGCGGATGCGGCTGGTCGCCGCCGTGGCAGCCCTGATCGTGGCCCTGCCCGTGGGAACGCTTGCCATGCGCAGCCCCGAGTCCCCGCGGACCCCGGAGACCCGTGCCGGGCAGCACGAGGTGACCGCGAAGGACACCACGACGGGTGTCACCGCGTCCGCGGAGCTCGAGGACCGGGTCTGGGGCACGGCGGTCGCGATGAAGCTCTCGGGTCTGGCCGGGCCCGGCTCGTGCCGCCTGGTCGCGATCGGCAAGGACGGGATCGAGCACCCGGTGCTGAGCTGGCGTGTGCCGGCCGGCGGCTACGGGACCAGTTCCCCCGGTCACGAGCAGCCCTTGGACATCGAGGGGGGTACGGACCTCAAGAGCGCCGAGATCGGCCGCTGGGAGGTGCGGTCCGCCGACGGCAAGCCGCTGCTCACCATCAAGAGCTGACCCCGCGCCGCCGGGGCGCTACTTCAGCAGCCGGGACAGTCGGCGGTCGGCGAGCGGTTTGCCTCCGGTCTGACAGGTCGGGCAGTACTGCAACGACGAGTCGCTGAAGGACACCTGGCGGATGGTGTCCCCGCAGACCGGGCACGGCTCCCCGGTGCGGCCGTGAACCCGCAGCCCGCTCTTCTTCTCCGCTTTGAGCCGTCCCGCGGCGACGCCGCGTGAGCGTTCGACGGCCTCGGTCAACGTCGTGCGCAGGGCCTCGTACAGGCCGGTGATCTCGGTGTCGTCGAGGTTCTGCACGGGTTTGAAGGGCGACATCTTCGCGGCGTGCAGGATCTCGTCGCTGTAGGCGTTGCCGATGCCCGCGATCAGGCTCTGGTCCCGCAGGGCGCCCTTGATCTGCCGCTTCTCCCCCGCCAGCAGGGCGGCGAAGGCATCCCGGTCGAACGCGTCGGCCAGCGGATCGGGTCCGAGGCGGGCGATGCCGGGCACCTCGGCCGGGTCGTGCACCAGATGAACGGCGAGGCGCTTGGTGGTGCCGGCCTCGGTGAGGTCGAAGCCGTTGCCGGACGCGAGGACGGTACGCAGGGCGAGCGGGCCCTTGCCGGGGCGCGGCGGCGTCGCGGGGAACTCGTCCTTCCAGTGGAGCCAGCCCGCGCGGGCGAGGTGGGTCACCAGGTGGAGTCCGCCCACGGTCATGTCGAGCCACTTGCCGTGCCGGTCCACGGCGGTGACCTCGGCACCCTCGATCGCGGTCAGGGGCGGGTCGTACGTCTTGAGCACACTGATCGCCAGTGGCAGGACGCGGGCGACGTGCTGTCCCACCAGGTGGCTGTCGAGGAAAACCCTCAGCGCTTCTACTTCTGGCAGCTCCGGCATGACTCAAGGGTGCCGCAACCTCGGGTCTACGGCAGTCCGTAGACACGTCCCGCCGTGGTCTCGAAGACGGCTGTGCGCTCGTCCTCGCTCAGGTGCGCGGTGAGGGTGCGGGCGGCGCCGACAACCTCGGCGTAGGTGGCGGCGAGCCGGCAGACGGGCCAGTCGGAGCCGAACATCAGACGGTCGGGTCCGAAGGCGTCGACGACGGTCTCGGCGTACGGGGCGAGATCGGCGGTGGTCCAGGTCGCCCAGGCCGCCTCGGTGACGAGGCCGGAGAACTTGCACACGGTGTTCGGGCGGGCGGCGAGCGTCCGGATGTCGCCCGCCCAGGGCTCCAGTTCCTTCGACGCGATCGGCGGCTTGCCCGCATGGTCCAGGACGAAGGTGAGGTCCGGCACCCGGCTCACGGCCTCGGCCGCGGCGGGCAGCTGACGGGGCAGCACCAGCAGGTCGTAGACGAGTCCCGCGGCCGCGACGGCTTCGAGTCCGCGCAGTACGTCGGGGCGGAGCAGCCAGTTCGGGTCGGCTTCGCCCTGGACCTGGTGGCGGATGCCGACGAGCCGGTCGCCGCCCGGCAGTTCGCTCAGTTCGGCCAGGGTGTCGGCGATGCCCGGAGCGGTGAGATCGGTCCAGCCGACGACACCTGCGACGAGATCACTGCCGTCGGCCAGGGCGAGGAATTCGGGAGTCTCCTCGGCGACGGTGATCGTCTGGACGAGCACGGTGGCGCCGACCGAGGCCGCGCGTGCCTCGGGCCGCAGGTCGTCGAGCGAGAAGTCACGGCGCAGGGGCGTCATGTCCGGGCCGGTGATCCAGTCCTGGTCGCGTACGGACAGATCCCACACATGGTGGTGGGCGTCGACGACGGCCATGGTCACAGCTCCCAGACGACGGGCAGTCCGGCGGCGGCGCCGTCCGCGGAGTAGTCGTGCACCACGTCGAGCAGTTCGGCCATGCGGGCCTGCCAGGCGATGTTGACGGGGAGTTTCTCCAGGGACGCGAGCAGCAGGGCGTAGTCGTCGCAGTCCAGGAGGTGGAAGAGGTCCCTGCCGCTGCGCCAGATCGTCCAGGAGGTGACACCGGCGGCGCGGATCGCGTCGGTCAGCTCCGCGGGGACCTCTCGGTGGGCGGCTTCGTACTCCTCGATGCGGTCGGGGCGGACCGTGGTGTGCAGAGCGACTCTCATCGGGCATCCCCCTCGGAAACGGCCGGGCCTTCCTTCAGCAGCCCTTCGGCGATCAGTTCCTCCCAGAGCGCCGGTGGAACGTCGCGCGCGAGGAGGTCCGCCGCGTCCCGCACCTCGTCGGCCGAACGGGTGCCGACCAGCGCTCCGGCGACGGCGGGATGACCGAGGGAGTAGTGCAGGGCGGCGGCGCGCAGCGGTACGCCGTGCCGTTCGGCGACAGCCTTGAGCCGCAGGGCGCGGCGGACGAGTCCGTCCGGTGCGGCCGTGTAGTCGTAGGTGGCGCCCGGCCTGGGGTCGGCGAGCAGCCCCGAGTTGAAGACACCTCCGACGACAACGCTCCTGCCGCGCGCCGCGGCCTCGGGCAGCAGTTCGTCGAGGGCGCTCCGGTCGAGCAGGGTGAAGCGGCCCGCACACAGCACGGCGTCGATGTCGGTGTCGCGGACGAAACGGGTCAGCATCGCGGTCTGGTTCATGCCGGCGCCGATCGCGCCGACGACGCCCTCGGCCCGCAGTCGCTCCAGGGCCGGGTAGCCGTGCCGGAAGGCGGCGTCCTCGTGCTCGTCCGGATCGTGCAGATAGACGATGTCGATGCGGTCGAGGCCGAGGCGCTCCAGGCTCTCCTCGACACTGCGGCGCACGCCGTCGGCGCTGAAGTCCCAGACCCGGCGGTGGTCGGCCGACACGGCGAAGCCGTTGGCGAGGTCGTCGCCGGCGGTCGGGCACGGTTCGAGCAGGCGCCCCGCCTTGGTGGAGAGGGTGTACGCCTCCCGGGGCCGGGTGCGCAGGGCTTCGCCGAGCCGGCGTTCGGACAGGCCGAGACCGTAGTGCGGTGCGGTGTCGAAGGAGCGGATGCCCGCATCCCAGGCGGCGTCGACGGCGGCTGCCGCCTCTGCGGGGTCCACGGGCGTGAAGAGATTGCCGATGGCGGCTCCCCCGAAGGACAGCTCGGTGATCTCGACACCGCTGCGGCCGAGTCTGCTCCGTCGCATCCCGCTGCCGCCCCTCGTCGCCGCGCTTCACCGATCCCGACGAATATTCATCGGATCACTGAGGGACGTCAACACCCCTGCAGGGCAGATATCTTGAACCGGCCGAGCAAGGTGTCCGATCTATGGGCCGATCCGGCTCATGACACCGATGCGACGGCGAGCAGCTCGTCCAGTTCCTCGCGCAGCCCCACACAGAGCCGGTCGAGGTCGGGCACCGCCTTGCCGTCGGCGACCAGCCCCACGTGCACCTGCCCGCCGTACGTCGTCAGGGCGACCGCCAGCGACTGCCCACGGGCCAGCGGCGCCATGGGGTAGATCGCGCGCAGCGGGCAGCCGCCCAGGGACAGGGCGGAACGGGGCAGGGGCACGCTGGTGACCAGCACGTCGAACAGGATCCGGGCTGCGCCGCCGGCCAGCGGTGCTCCGAAGCGGTGTGCGAGCGGCGGCAGTTGATCGGCCAGGACAGCCACGGCTCCGGCTCCGCGCATCGGCCCGGCCGCCTTGTTGCGGTCCATGGCGATCCGGACGGCATCCAGCCGCGCCCGCGGATCGGGCTGGGAGACGGGCAGTTCGAGCAGATAGGCGGAGAACTTGTTGCCCGAGCCGGCCGGGCTGCCCGGCCGGCGCCGCGAGACCGGGACCAGCGCCCGGGGGTCGGCGGTGGGCAGCGGCTCCCCGCGCCCGGCCATCCAGCGGCGGAACGCACCGGCGACGACCGCCAGCAGGACGTCGTTGGCCGTGCCGCCCATGGCCTTGCGCACGCGCTGCACGTCGTCGAGGCCGAGTACGGCCGTGCCGAGCCGACGGGTGCCGCTGGAGCCGGCCGACAGGGCGGGTGTGCCGCGGGGATCGAGGCGGCTGGCCCGTACGACGGACGCCCCCACCCCGACGGCCCGGCCGAGATCGTCGATACGGCCCCGGGCGAAGCCGAAGAGCTGCCGTGGGCCGGTGAGCCAGGAGGCGGCCGGCGCGGGCCGGGTCCGGCGCGTTCCGGCTCTGCGGAGGCCGGCGATCTCGTCGAAGATGCCCGCGCCGATCGCGACCGCCCGCATGCCGTCGGCGAGGGCGTGATGGAGCTTGACCAGGACGGCGAAGGAGCCGTCGGCACCGCCGGTGAGGAGATACATCTCCCAGGGCGGAAGTCCTCGTTCGAGTGGCCGCTCCATGAGCTCGCCGGCGAGGCCGGTGGCCTCGGCGACGAAGTCGCTCCCCGGGAGGCGGACATGACGGACGTGCCGCCGTACGTCGAAGTCCTTGGCCACGGACCATGCGGCCCCGCCCACAGGGAGCAGAACGTCCCGTACCTGCATGCGCAGCCGGCGGATCGCGGCGGCGCGGGTGGCGAGCAGCTCCAGCACGTCCTCGTCGCTCTGCTCCCCTTCCGCGGGGGCGAAGAAGGCGAGAGCGCCGAGGTGCATGGGGTGACCGGCGGATTCGAGGTGCCAGAACGCCAGGTCGAGGGGTGCGAGTAGCTCGCTGCTCAAGGTGTCCTCATGTCCTAGGAGGCCAAGGAGGCGCAGTCAATCGCCTTTGGTCGGTTACGGTCAAGTACGATCAGTTCACGGACAGTTAACATCACGTTGTCATTCTTCGCCTGCTCTGTCCGGCACATTGAATTCGCACCACACACACTTGCCGCCGCCGCGTGACTCGACGCCCCATGTATCGGCGAGCCGGTCGACCAGCAGCAGTCCCCGCCCGGAGACTCCCGACTCCCCTGCGTCCCGGCGGCGCGGCAGCGCGCTGGAACGGTCCTCGACCTCCACCCGCAGCCGGCGCGGCACCCCGGGCAGCACCCGGACCGTCACGATCGCACCGCCATCGGTGTGCATCAGCGCATTGGTGATCATCTCGTCGGCGGCGAGTTCGATCTCGTCCGACCGCTCGCGCGCGCCCCACGCCCGTACGGCCGCACGCACCATGTGCCGCCCCGAACGCAGCGCCTCGGGGTCGTTCTGGGCGACGTGCTGCTGCAGCCGGCCGCCCGACTGCGGGGTCGACGCGCCCTTGCGGCGCAGCATCAGCAGCGCCACGTCGTCCTCCCCGCCCCGCTCGTCCACCACGTCGCACAGATGGTCCGCCAGCAGCTGCAGATCGCGCGGGCCCTCGTGCACCAGAGCCGTCAGCAGCTGCATGCCGTCGTCGAGATCGGCGCCGGGCACCTCGACGAGACCGTCGGTGTAGCAGATGAGTGTCTGCCCCGGGTCCAGCTCCACCGTGCTGACGGGGTATTCGAGCTCCCCGAACTCCGCCGAGAGACCGAGCGGCAGCCCGCCCTCCACGGGCACGCGCCGGCAGGTGCCGTCCGCCTCCCGGATCAGCGGATCGACATGACCGGCGCGCACCACCTGCACCACACCCGTCGTCAGATCCGCCTCGGCGTACATGCAGGTGGCGAACCGGTCGGTGTCCAGCTCGTGCAGAAAGACGGACGCACGCGCCATGACCGTGGCCGGGGTGTGCCCCTCGGCCGCATACGCCCGCAGAACGATCCGCAGCTGTCCCATCACGGCCGCGGCGTCCGTGTCGTGTCCCTGTACGTCGCCGATGACCGCGCCGACCCGGCCGCCGGGCAGCGCGATGATGTCGTACCAGTCGCCGCCGATGTCCCGCCCGATCCGTGCCGAGCGGTAACGCACGGCGATCTGGGCGCCGGGCACATCGGGGATCCGGCGCGGCAGCATCGCCTGCTGCAGCCCCTCGGCGAGGTCGTGCTCCTGGTCGTAGAGCACGGCGCGCTGCAGGCTCTGCGCGATGCTGCTGCCCAGCGCGACCAGCAGATTGCGGTCCTCGGAGCTGAATCCCGACTTGTCGCGGTAGAGAAGACCGAGAGCCCCGATCGGCCGCGCCTGGGCGATGAGCGGCAGATAGGCGGCGGCCACGATGCCCAGATCCTTGATGTGCGGCCACAGCACGGGATAGGACTCGGCGAAGTCGCGCGGGGACTCGATGAAGCGGGGCGCGAGGGTGCGCACCACTTCGCTCATCGGGTACTGCTCGTCCACCCGGGTCCAGCGCGTCCCCGGCACGAACGCGCCCTCCGGCCCCTCCGCGACCAGATGAATGCGGCCGCCCGCCTCCAGCAGTCCCATCACCAGGCTGGTCGCGCCGAAGTGCTCCAGGCCCTGCGAGTCCTTGAGCACGGCGATGACGTCCTGCACGGTCCTGGCGTGGGCGAGCGCGGCCGTGGTGCTCTCGACGATGCTGGTCTGCCGCCGGCGCTCGACGTCGATCTCCACGCGCGCCGTGGAGTCGGCCAGCTCCTCGGTGGCGTCGCGGACGATGCCGATGATCCGCACCGGCCGGCCGGTGCCGTCGCGGCGTACGCGGCCCTGGGTGTGCGTCCAGCGCAGGCTGCCGTCCCGGCGGCGGATGCGGAAGTAGGCGCCGTAGTGGTCGCTGCCGCTCTTGAGCGCCTGGGCAACCATGGCGTCGAGCCGGCCCGCCTCCTCGGGAGGGACCCGGAAGGCAAGGCTCTCCGGCCGGCCGTCGTACTCGTCGGCACGGACGTCGAACACCTTGAGAGCGGGCTCGTCCATGTGCATCAACCCGCTGACCAGGTCCCAGTCCCAGATCCCCATGCGATGCAGGGTCAGGCTCAGATCGGGGTCGGCAGGCCAGTCCTCGGGTAGCGACAGGGCCCCCGCTGCCCGGTCAACCATGGGGCCACTCTGCCATCATTTGCCCGATTCTTCGACCGGTTCGCGGGGCCTGCTCAGCCCTCGAACCTGACCGGCTCGGCCGGCAGCTCGGAGGGCAGGAGCAGGTCCGGATCGGGCGGAAACCCGCCGTCGGTGGGCACTCCGGGATCGACCGGGGGCAGCTCCTCGCTCGGCGGGTCGACGGGCGGGGCGACGTTCGGGTCATTGGGTACGGGCGGGTCGACGGGCGAGGTCCCGTCGCTGGGGTCACCGGGCACGACGGGCTCGCTCGGCGTGCTCGGTGTGGCCGGGTCGTCGGGCTGGTCCGGCTGGACGGGCGGGTAGGTGAAGATGTCGTCCGGGGCGACGGGCGGGAGCACTTCGGGCCTCTTGTCCTGCTCACCGTCGCTCCCGGCCTTCCGCTCGATCCAGGTGTTGTTGACGATGTTGACGATCACCAGGCTGTCGAGCTCCTGGGCGGCGGGCTTGACGACGACGACCTGGTCGGGCCGGTAGCCGGTCCACACCGTCCCCTTCTGCACCACGGCGCCCTCGACGGCGACCGGCGGCTTGAGGGGGTTTCCGCAGGCACAGCGGACGCGTGGTGCGCCGTGCTCGTCGACCAGGACCGAGGTGCCCGCCTGGAGCACGGCCTGGTAGCTCTCTGCCGATCCCCCCTGGTAGCCATGGTTGGTCACCCGGGTGTCGGCGCGCAGGACGACCGAGGTCAGCCCGCGCAGAAAGGCCGGGATGCTCCCCTCGGAGATCCCGGCGCCCTTGGCGAAGGCCTCGGCCTTGGCCTCGTCGGCGTTCAGGAGGGTGATCTGCTGCTCGACGTCGCAGCTGCCGATGGACTGCGTGCCGCCGTAGAGGCCGGGGGTCGCGCCCGAGACGGTGCGCAGGGTCTGCCCCCTGGACGGCGGGCTGGTCGCCGAGCCGGACGGAGCGGGCGGTTCGGGAGCGGAGAGAGAGCGGGCCGTCGACGTGGTGAACGGGTCGGGACCGGGTGCGGCGACCGGCGTGAGGAACACCTCCGTGTCCGTGTCCGTCGCCGCGCTGCTGTCGCCGCCGCACCCGGACATCAGGAGCCCCAGGGAGAGCGCGACGGACAGCGTCATGGCCGCGGAGTAGCGACGACGAATGGGGCGCACGAACCTCTCCCGCCTTCTCAGCCCGATGGGTTTCTCAAGTTCTGCCGGATGACCGTCCCCCGCGCGACTTGAACGCGTTCATTCGAGGGCCTAGTCTCACCTCCAGGGAATTGAACACGTTCAACTCCGGAGGGGGTTTGTGATGTCCGTACTGGTCAACCTGATCGTGATGCTCGGGATGCTGGTGATCGTGCCCGTCGGACTGCGCTTGATCGATTCGGGCGATCTCGCACCCATTCGGCGGACCTGGCCGCTGTTCGCCGTACCGGGAGCCGTCGCCCTGTGGCTGCCGCGCGGGGCCGTCGCGACCGTACTCGCCGCCGTCTACGCGCTCGGAACCCTGGTCCTCGCCCTGCACGCGGTGCGGCGCCTGGTCCGCATGCGCTCGTTCCCGCCCGCCGGGATCGCCGTGCTCACCGCGCTGGCGACCCCGTCGGTCGCCGGCCTCGCCCTCGTCGCGGAACGTTCGGGTCATGAGCTGTTCGGCTTCAGTCTGCCGATCCTGGCGCTGACGGTCCCCCACTTCCACTTCGCGGGCTTCGCCGCCGCCCTGGTGGCCGGGCTCGTCTGCCGTGCGACAACCGGCCCGGTGGGCCGCTTCGCCGCGCTGAGCGTGCCGCTGGGCACCCTGCTCGTGCTGGCCGGCTATTTCGTGGACGACTGGGCCGAGCTGCTCGGGGCACTCGTACTGGCCGCGGGCATGTGGGCGGTGGCGCTGCTGACGTGGCGTGACATCAGGACCGGCGGCCGGGACCGGTTCACCCGCACACTGCTGGCCGTCTCGGCCGTCGTCCTGGTGGCGACGATGCTGCTGGCCCTGAGCTGGGCGCTCGGGGAGGCCACCGGGGTACCGCACCCCGATCTGACCTGGATGGCCGCCACCCACGGCCTCGGCAACGCCCTCGGCTTCGCCCTCTGCTCGGTGCTTGCCTGGCGACGACTCAAGGAGATGGCGGCATGAACAGCGCCGAACACGCGACCGGCAGCAGGCTCAGCTACCCGGAGGCAGGTGCCACCCGGCTCGGACCGATGCCGGACGGATACCACCATCTGCACCACACCACCCGGATAGGCCGCGGCCGGGAGGTGTTCGACGCGGCCGGCGAGGCCGTCACCACCTGGCGCATGCACCGGGCGTCGGGGGTCCGGCTGCGCACCACCGCCCGGCGGGCCGAGCCCGGCGCCCGGGTCGAGGTCTCGGCGGGCATCGGCCCGCTGCGGATCGCGGCGCCGTGCGAGGTGGTGTGGGCGGAGCTCGGCCGGGACCGGGCGGGATTCGGATACGGCACGCTGCAGGGGCATCCGGAGTGCGGTGAGGAGTCGTTCGTCGTCGACATCCGTGACGACGGCTCGGTGTGGTTCACCGTGATGGCCTTCAGCCGCCCGGCCATCCGGCTCACCCGGCTCGCCGGACCGCTCGTGCCCGTGCTGCAGAAGGCGTACGCCCGGTGGCTCGGTCGTACGGTGCGACGCCTCGCCACGGCCGATACTGGTGGGGATGGAATGGTTCGGCGACGGTGACTACTGGCTGAGCCGGCTGGTCTTCCAGCGGGCTCTGGCCGGCGTGTACCTGGTCGCGTTTCTCACCGCCGCCCTGCAGTTCAGGGCGCTGATCGGGGAACGCGGCATGCTGCCGGTGCCCGAGTTCGTACGCCGGGTGCCGATGCGTGTCGCCCCGGGCCTGTTCCAACTGCGCTACTCCGACCGGCTCTTCGCGCTCTGCGCCTGGGCCGGCTGTGCGCTCTCGGCGGCGCTGGTCGCGGGAGCCGCCGACGACATTCCGCTCCCGGCGGCGATGGCCTGGTGGGCGCTGCTGTGGGTGCTGTATCTGTCGATCGTCAACGTCGGGCAGACCTGGTACGGCTTCGGCTGGGAGTCACTGCTGCTGGAGACGGGCTTCCTCGCCGTCTTCCTCGGCAACGAGCGCACCGCGCCGCCGGTGCTGGTGCTGTTCCTGCTGCGCTGGGTGCTGTTCCGGGTGGAATTCGGCGCCGGGCTGATCAAGATCCGCGGGGACGAGTGCTGGCGGCGGCTGACCTGTCTGTACCACCACCACGAGACGCAGCCGATGCCGGGCCCGCTGAGCTGGTTCTTCCACCATCTGCCGAAACCCTTCCACCGGGGCGAGGTGGCGGCCAATCATGTGACCCAACTCCTCGTGCCGGTGCTGCTGTTCACCCCGCAGCCGATCGCGGGCGTGGCGGCCCTGCTGATCGTGGTGACCCAGCTCTGGCTGGTGCTCTCCGGCAACTTCTCCTGGCTGAACTGGCTGACCATCGTGCTCGCGCTCTCCGCCGTCGACGCCTCGACGCTCGCGGATCCGCCTGCCCTGCCCGGCGCTCCGCTCTGGTACGAGATTCTCGTCATCGCGGTGACCGTGCTGCTGCTCGGCCTGAGCTACCGCCCGGCACGCAATCTGCTGTCCCGGCGCCAGCAGATGAACCACTCCTACGATCCGTTCCATCTGGTCAACGCCTACGGCGCGTTCGGCACGGTGAGCCGGGTGCGCCTGGAGGTGGTGGTGGAGGGAACCGACGAGCCGGTGCTGCACGAGGGCACGGTGTGGAAGGAGTACGGCTTCCGGGGCAAGCCCACCGATGTCCGCCGGATGCCGCGCCAGTTCGCCCCCTACCATCTGCGGCTCGACTGGATGATGTGGTTCGCCGCCCTGTCACCCGCCTACGCCCGCTCCTGGTTCGGACCGTTCGTGGAGCGGCTGCTGGACGGCGACCGGGACACACTGCGGCTGATGGGCCACAACCCCTTCCCCGACGCACCGCCCGCGTACGTCCGCGCCAGGCTGTACCGCTACCGCTTCACGACCTGGCACGAACTGCGGGCCACCGGCGCCTGGTGGCACCGCAGTCACGTGCGCGAGTTCCTCAGGCCGACCAGGCTGCTTTGAACACCCAGACGTGCCGGCCGGCCCGTCGGGCCGCCGCCGGCACATCGATCACCAGCTTGCCTCCCGTGACGCGCCAGTTCAGCGGCCGGTCGTGGCCGAGCATGGTCACCCGGTCGCCCGCGCGGACGGGTACGGGCGCCTCGACCGTGAGCGTGCTGCCGGGGGCGGCCAGCGAGTGGATGTAGAAGGCCTTGTCCGGACGGACGGTGAAGCGCAGATCCTCACCGAGCTGGGGCATGCGCCCCCAGTACGTACTGCCGTAGATCGCCTCGCCGTTGACCTTCAGCCAGTCGCCCGTCTCGCGCAGCCGGCGCTCCATGATCTCGGGGATGGTGCCGTCGGCACGCGGACCGATGTCGAGCAGGAAGTTGCCGTTCTTGGAGACGATGTCGACGAGGGAGTGCACGACCTCCTCGGTCGTCATGTAGCGGTCGTCGGGCGTGGCCGCGTTGTAGCCGTAGCTGAACGGATCGAGACCGCGGCTGGACTCCCACTTGTCGGTGACGATCGAGTCGTAGGTCGTGTACTCGGGCGTGGTGAAGTCGTGCGGCCCGATGCCCGAGCGGTTGTTGACGGTCACGTCGACAGGCCGGGCCCGGTTCTTGGCATGGTTGAAGTACTCGGCGAGCACCCGGTGGCTGTCGTTGGCGCCCCCGATGTCGCACCACAGGAGCTCGGGGTCGTAGCCGTGGATCAGCTCCAGCATCTGCGGGGCCTGGAGGTCCTTGATGTAGTCGCCCGGGCGGTGGCCGGTGTACGGCACGGGCTCCCGGGTGTAGGGATTGCGCGGTGCGTGTCCGGACCACGGGTTGTCCGGGTTGAACCACTCCGGCATCGAGAAGTAGAGCCCGCGGTGCAGTTCGGGCGCATACCGGCGGGACGCGTCGAAGAGCTCCTTCACGAGGTCCCTGCGGGGGCCCATCTTCACCGAGTTGCGGTCGCTGACCTTGGTGTCCCACAGGGCGAAGCCCTCATGATGCTTGGAGGTCAGCACGTGGTACTGCGCGCCGGCGTCCCGGAAGAGCTCGACCCAGGAGCGCGGGTCGAAGCGCTCGGCCCGGAAGCGCGGGATGAAGTCGTCGTACGCGAACGACTCCCCGTACGTGGCGCGGTGGTGGGCGTGGGTCGGGTTGTTCGGGTCCTGGAGATGGCTCCAGTACCACTCGGCGTACTGCTTGCCGACGGGCGCCCAGGCCGGCACCGAGTAGACGCCCCAGTGGATGAAGATCCCGAACTTCGCGTCCTGGAACCAGTACGGCGCCTGGTGGGTGTTCAGGGAGGCGTCGGTGGGCCGGTAGTCGGGGACGCCGAGGGTGAGGGAGCGGCGGACGGAGGCGGCGCGCTGCCCGCGACCTTGTGCCAGGACCGTGCCGTCCTGGACCGTTCCGGGCGCGGTGCCGGCCCGTCGGCGGATGCCGATGCGGACGCGAGCCTGCTCGCCGGGAGCGAGGCGGCTGACGGTGGCGGGGGCGACCGTGCGGGCGCCGGGCACGTCGACGGAGAGGGCGAGGCGGTCGGAGGCCGTCACACCGACGGTGCCGGCGTTGATCACGGTGGCTTCGACGCTCTGCGCTCCCGCGTCGAGCAGTGACGTCGTGGAGTGTGCGTCCCGCAGCGCCAGCGCCCTCCCCCGGGCGGCCGGTTGCAGGGTGAGGGCGAAGATGTGCAGGGAGCTCTTGTCCGGCTCGGCCGCGCTGGTGACCGGCAGCGTGAGCGCCACCGCTTCCCTGGTGGCGTCCATGGTCAGTTCGACAGGAGCGATCGCGACCTGGTGCGGGTCCTTGTTCCCGGACGGGTCGTAGCGGTACGGCGCGGTGATCGCGCCGCCGCCGGAGTACCAGTCGGGTCCGCCGAGCGCCACGGCCTGGCTGGTGCCGTCGGCGTAGTGGACGCTCGCCTTGCCGGAGGCGGCGCCGTAGCTGCTGGAGACGAGGAACAGGGCCGAGAGATAACGGCCCTTGGGGAGGTCGATGCGCTGCCCCAGAGCGACGATGTTGTTCCTGGCACCCGCCGGGGCGGCGGGGAAGAGGTAGGCGATCCCGTCGATCTCCACCCTGCCCGTGGGGAGTTCCTCCCCGGGGAAGGTGTAGCCGGAGCCGTCGAAGTTGCCGCCGCGGGCGTCCGCGGTGTCGATGCCGTCGTTGTCGAACCAGCGGTCCAGCGGCAGGGGTACGGCGGCGGGGACCGTGCCCCAGTCGCCGTCCGCGGCGGAGTCGGGTGCCGTGCGCGGGGTCGGGGGGTCGGTGGGGGTCGCATCGGCCGTGGCCGGGGTGATGAGAGCGGCGCCGACTGCCGCTCCCGCCGTCATTCCGAGTACATGGCGCCTGGGAAGTTCGGTCATGAGATCCGATGATTGAAGCGCGTCAAGGACATGTCAATACACTTCACACGGCTCGATGTCAGATTCTGCCGTGAGGCATCGGATGAATCCCCGGGAGAGGGGCAGTCGGCCGGGGGCCCCCGCACTGCTCGTCGAGGAGTACGGAGGGCCCTCTGACCGTTCGTGCCCCCTGCCATGGGCAGGGGGCACGGGTCACGCGATCCGCTCAGTCGATGCTGGGCAGGATGTGCGGTTCGGCAAGGTCGTCCTCGTAGCCAGCGAGCCTGATCGGGGCCGACCGGGCCCAGACTTCCAGGCTGCCGAGTTCGTCGGTCCGGGCGGTTCGCTCGCCGCCGGGATCCGACGATCGCTGCTCGTGTTTCTTCACATCAGGGGTCACCGCGCACTCCTCTGTGTCGCGTAACTGGGACAGGGCAGTTCGGTCGCGGTGGCGCCGGCACTCGGGCGGGACCGCAGCCTGGTTGCAGACCAGTCCCAGGACGGCCAGGGGGTTTTCGTGAACCCCTTGGTGGCGTCCGTTCGCCTCAGACTAACCAAATGAGCAGAGGCCCGCTCTATGGGGCCGTAAAATCAACGCAAATCCGGCCAACGATCTATGCCTGCACGGGGCTTCGTGGGATCGTGCGCGGATGACTTCCGGGGGATCGCCTCATCGCCTCGACGGCCGTACGGCACTGGTGACCGGAGCCTCACGCGGCATAGGTCTCGCGGTCGCCCGGGCCCTGGCCGCGGAGGGTGCGGAAATCGTCCTCACAGCCCGACACCCGGATGGAGTAGCGGCCGCCGTGACGGGGCTTCGGGAGGCGGGTGCCCAGGTGGTGGGCTGCGCGGGCAGCGTGGCGGACCCGGAGCACCTTCAGCGGTGCGCCGGACTCGCGCTGCGGGAGTTCGGCCGGCTGGACATCCTGGTCAACAACGCGGCCACCAACGCGCCCTACGGCCCGCTGATGGAGGCAGACCCGGACCGCTGGCGGGAGGCGTTCACGGTGAACGTCGAGGCGGCACTGCGGCTGACGCAGATCGCCTGGCGCCTGTGGATGGCCGAGCACGGCGGCGCGGTGGTGAACGTCTGCACCGAGGGCACGCACGGCGTGGGCCCGAACGTCGGCGCGTACGGCACGAGCAAGGCGGCACTGCTGCACCTCACCCGGCAGCTGGCCGGGGAACTCGCCCCGGGAGTACGGGTCAACGCGGTCTCACCGGGGCTGGTTCGCACCGAAATGGCCCGGTTCGTCTGGGGCGGTGCGGAGCAGCGGATCGCCGGGAGTCTGCCGCTCGGCCGGATCGGCGAGCCCGAGGACGTGGCACGCGCGGTGCTGTGGCTCGTCTCGGACGAGGCGGAGTGGGTGACCGGGACCGATCTGCTCGTGGACGGCGGTACGCGGGTCCGCGCGGCGGCGGGAACCGGCGCGTCCGCCGTCCACGAACAGCTGCGGACTACCAGTTCGCCGGAGCGTAGTCCTTGAGGAAGCAGCCGAAGAGGTCCTCGCCCGACTCGCCGCGCACGATCGGGTCGTAGACGCGGGCCGCTCCGTCGACCAGGTCGAGCGGGGCGTGGAAGCCCTCCTCCGCCAGCCGCATCTTGTCGGGGTGCGGGCGCTCGTCGGTGATCCAGCCGGTGTCGACGGCGGTCATCAGGATGCCGTCGGACTCGAACATCTCCTGGGCGCTGGTGCGGGTCAGCATGTTCAGCGCCGCCTTGGCCATGTTGGTGTGCGGGTGGCCGGCGCCCTTGTAGCCGCGGCTGAAGACGCCCTCCATCGCGGAGACGTTCACGACATAGGTGCGCTTGGCCTCGGCGGCGGCCATCGAGGGGCGCAGTCGGCTGATGAGGATGAACGGCGCGGTGGAGTTGCAGAGCTGGACCTCGAGCAGCTCGACCGGGTCGACATCGGAAACCGTCTGGATCCAGCTGTTGGTGTGGTGCAGATCGGGCACCAGACCGCCGGCGTCGATCGCCGTGCCCGACGCGATGCGCTCGAGCGAGGCCGAACCGCTGACCAGTGCGAGCTCCGTCACGTCCTGGGCGGTGAGGCCTTCGCCGGAGGCGGAGGGCAGCGCGGCGACGGAGTCCACGGCGCCGCTGCCGAAGGTGCCGATGACCTGGGCGGGCGGCAGCTCGCCGGAGGGCAGCGGGGCCGACTCGGCCGCGACCAGCTCGCCGTAGGCCTGCGGGGAGCGGCGGACGGTCTGCGCGGCGTTGTTGATCAGGATGTCCAGCGGCCCCTGGGCGGCCACCGACTCGGCGAGCGCGACGACCTGGGCCGGGTCGCGCAGGTCGATGCCGACGACCTTGAGGCGGTGGATCCACTCGTCGCTGTCCGGCATCGCCTTGAAGCGGCGGATCGCGTCGTTGGGGAAGCGTGTGGTGATCGTCGTGTGGGCACCGTCGCGCAGCAGCCGGAGCGCGATGTACATGCCGATCTTCGCGCGGCCGCCGGTGAGCAGGGCGCGCTTGCCGGTGAGGTCGGTGCGGGCGTCGCGGCGGGCGCGGTTCTCGGCGGCGCACTTCTGGCACAGCTGGTGGTAGAAGGCGTCGACCTCGACGTAGCGGGTCTTGCAGATGTAGCAGGAGCGCGGGCGCTGGAGTATGCCGGCGATCTCCCCGCTGACCGAGGAGGACGGCAGCAGACCCTCGGTCTCGTCGTCGATCCGCTCCGCGGAACCGGTGGCGGTGGCCTCGGTGACCGACTTGTCGTGGGCGGTCTTGGCGGCCCGGCGCTCCTGGCGGCGGCGCTGCTTCACCGTGCGGTAGACACCGGCGGTGGCACGGCGGACCGCGATCGCGTCGGGGTGGTCGACGTCCAGCTTGTCGAGCTCGTCGAGCACGCTCAGGCAGACGGCCAGACGCTCCGGGTCGATGCCCGGGCCGAACGCGGGGCTGTCCTCTGTCACCGTCATGGCCTGTGCCGTTCCTCGATCACTCGCGCTCTTGGGGGTTTCAAAAGCGCAACTTTACTGAGCACAAGGGTGACGACAAAATCCCATGATCTTGTGGGTCCCGGACCGCCCTCGGGGATCTTGGACCCGCCGGAGATCGTCGACCGCCTGGGCTGTTCACGATCGAGCCCTGTTGAGGCTTGCGGCCGGACCGGTCAGGAGGCGGCGAGCACGGCCTGGACCGTCTTGCCGCCGCCGGGCCCTCCCCGTACCGCGAAGTGGCGGGAGAGCTCGCGCACCATCACGATGCCGCGCCCGCTCTCGTCGCTCTCCAGCGGAGAGCAGAGTCTCGGGTGTATCGGACTGGCGTCCTCCACCTCCACGGTGACCATGCCCGGATCGACGTGCAGCCGCAGCCGGCAGCCGCTGCGGCCGTGCCGGGTGGCGTTGGTGACCAGTTCGGAGACGACAAGCGTGGCATCCTCGATCTGATCGCCCGTCACCGTTCCGCGGCAGCCGCGGGTGAGGAAGACCGTCGTCAGATGGCGCGCCCAGCGGGCGGAGGTCTCCGCCTGCGGCAGCAGATACGTGGCACGCGCGGCACGCCGTCGGGTGCGCCTTTGCGTACGCATCCTCATCACTCCGTTCCTGTCGTGGGCAGGGCCGTGGAAGTCGAGCGGGGCGGTCGTACACGACGGTGTGCGCGCAACGACGAGCCCCATTCCTCTGTGGTGCCCGCAGGGGGTGATCCGCAATCCGCGCCGGGTTCACGGCCGGGTCACAGGACGAGCTGCCCCTTGCCGAGTGCGATGACCCCGTTCTTGGAAACGGTGTAGAGCTCCTGGTCACGCTCGGGGTTGACGCCGATCGTCGCGCCGGCGGGCACATCCACGTTCTTGTCCAGGATCGAGCCGCGCACGACCGCGCCTCTGCCTATGCGCACGTTGTCGTGCAGCACCGAGCCCTGCACCACCGCGCCTTCGCCGACCACCACACCGGGCGAGAGGACCGACCGGGTGACCTGCCCACGCACGACGCAGCCGGGGCTGATGACGGACTCGCTCGCGATGCCAGCGCCGATGAAACGGGCCGGGGGCAGCTGGTCGAAATGCGTATATAAAGGCCAACGCCGGTTGTCGAGGTCGAAAACCGGACGGTCGGGGATCAGATCCATGTGGGCGTCGTAGTACGAGTCGAGGGTTCCCACGTCCCGCCAGTAGCCGTGCTCCCGCGGGGTCTCTCCCGGCACATGGTTCTCGTTGAAGTCGTAGATCTGCGCGACACCCTGCTCGGTGAGCATCGGCAGGATCGAGCCGCCCATGTCGTGGACGGAGCGTTCGTTCTCCGCGTCGCGGTGGAGGGCGTCGACGAGAACCTTGGTGGTGAAGAGGTAGTTGCCCATGGAGGCGAAGACCCGCTCCGGGTCGCCGGGCAGCCCGGGCGGGTCGGCGGGCTTCTCCAGGAACCGCTCGACCCGCGACCCGTCGGACGCCGGAGTGATGATCCCGAACGACGAGGCCTCGGCGCGCGGCACCTTGATGCCGGCGACGGTGACACCCGCGCCGCCCGCGATGTGCTGGTTCAGCATCTGCCGCGGGTCCATCCGGTACACGTGGTCCGCGCCGAACACGGCGATGTAGTCAGGCTGTTCGTCGTTGACGAGATTGAGCGACTGCAGGATGGCATCGGCGCTGCCGAGGTACCAGCGCGGGCCGAGCCGCTGCTGGGCCGGCACCGGGGTCACATAGTTGCCGAGCAGGCTCGACATCCGCCAGGTGGTGGTGACATGGCGGTCCAGCGAGTGCGACTTGTACTGCGTGAGCACACAGATCCGCAGGATGTCGCCGTTGACGAGGCTGGAGAGCACGAAGTCGACGAGGCGGTACATGCCGCCGAAGGTCACCGCCGGTTTGGCACGATCGGCGGTGAGCGGCATCAGCCGCTTGCCCTCCCCGCCGGCCAGTACGATCCCGAGCACAGAAGGTCCACCGCGCATCGCCGCCCCCTCATGCCTGCCGAGTGCCTGTCACCTGCCCGTCGCGCCTGTCCGTCACACGTGCTCGAGCAAGTCCTGGTACAGCTCGTGCGTCCGTCGTGCCACCTGGTCCCATCCGAACTCGCGCACGGCCCGCTGCCGTCCGGCCGCGCCCATCCTCGCGGCCTCCGCGGCGTCGTCGAGCACCCGGTTGACGGCCTGGGTGAGGCCCGACTCGAAGTCCTCCGCGTGCCGGGCGTCGTACGGCACCAGCAGTCCCGTCCGCCCGTCGTCCACGACCTCCGGAATGCCACCGACCGCCGAGGCGACGACGGGTGTGCCGCACGCCATGGCCTCCAGATTGACGATGCCCAGCGGCTCGTACACCGAGGGGCAGACGAACACGGCGGCATGGCTGAGGAGTTGGATGACCTGGGGCCGTGGCAGCATCTCGGGGACCCAGTGGACCCCGTCGCGGACCCGCTCCAGTTCGTCGACCAGCTCCCGGAACTCGGCGCCGATCTCGGGGGTGTCGGGCGCGCCGGCGCACAGCACCAGCTGCGCGTCCGGATCGAACGAGCGGGCGGCGCGCAGCAGATGCGGTACGCCCTTCTGCCGGGTGATGCGGCCGACGAACAGGACGTAGGGGCGGTCGGGATCGATGCCGATGCGGGTCAGCGCACTCGTCTCGTGGTCGGGGCGGTAGAGCCGGGTGTCGATGCCGTTGTGGATGATGTGCACTTTCGCGGCGTCGAGGGCGGGATAGCAGGCGACGATGTCGTCGCGCATACCGCGGGAGACGGCGACGACGGCGTCCGCGCCCTCGATCGCCGTGCGCTCCGCCCAGCTGGAGAGCGCGTACCCGCCCCCGAGCTGTTCGGCCTTCCAGGGCCGCAGGGGCTCCAGGGAGTGGGCAGTCACCACGTGCGGGATGCCGTACAGGAGCTTGGCGACATGGCCGGCGAGATTGGCGTACCAGGTGTGGGAGTGGACCAGTTCGCGCCCTTCGAGTTCGGCGGCCATCGCCAGATCGACGGCGAACGTGCGCAGTGCGTCGTTCGCCCCGTCGAACTGGGCGGGTGCCGTGTGCCGCAGCACCCCTTCGGCCTCACCCTCACCCCAGCAGTGCACCTCGACCTCGGCCAGCGCCCTCAACTCGCGGGCCAGGAACTCCACATGGACCCCGGCGCCGCCGTACACGTCCGGCGGGTACTCGCGCGTGAGCAGTCCGACCTTCACCCCTCGATGGTCACCCACGCGGGGCGTGCGGGGAAGACCGCCGCCGGGATCACCGCACGGGCCGGCGTGGCGGGCGGTCGAAGACGCAGTCGCCGCAGAGCCCCGCGCCGGGCGCGCGGTAGTAGAGACAGCAGCTGGTGCGGCGCATCGCGGGGCCCTGCACGGTCCCGGCGAGACGGGGGTGGCCGAACAGCTCGGCCGCGAGCGCGGCGGCCCGCCCGGACACGTCCGCCCGGCCGGCCTGCCGGGCCCAGGCGTCGAGCCCGCGCACGGCCCCGGCGAGCGCCGAGCCGGCGTTGCCCCACAGCAGCGGCTCCGAGATCCGGGTGTCGCGGCGCAGGGCGTCGGCGAGCGGGACGAGATGGCCGTCCAGGACGACTTCACGGACCGTGACAGCGGTCGCGGACAGTGAGCGGAAGCCGGTCAGGCACAGATCGTCCGGGACGTTGCTCTCCGGGTCCCAGCACAGCCGTGCCGGGTCGAGATCGGGGAGCTCGCCGTACAGGGCGGCGGACCCGAGCGCGACGGACCACAGGCGGGCGGCGAGGCCCAGATGCGCGACGGATGCGGCGACCCGTCGCTCGGGGGTGCCGAGCCGCGCGGCGACGGTCTCCACCCGGGCCGCGAGCGGCCCGTCCTCCCCGGCGTACAGCCGCGCCAGGGGCGCTCCTCCTCGCGACGGACCGGTCCGCAGGGCGAAGAATCCGCCGACGGAGTCCAGTTCCCGCAGGTCCACGTGCCGCTCACCCCGTGTTCTCAAGCGTTTCTCAAGCGTTGCTCACCATCGGTCACCGTAGCGTCGGCAGACGACACTCCTCCGCGCCGACCTGCCCGACCGCCGTGCGGGGGACTTTTGACCTACGCTCGTACTACGTCGGCAGTACGTCCGAATGCCTGCTCAAGGACGACGACGTGAACGCGGAACAGGGAGATCGTGGTCTCTATGAGTTCCCTTGTGCTGGCAGTGGTCCTGTCACTGGTCTCCGCGGTCGCCTACGCGGCCGGGGCGATCATGCAGGAGCATGTTGCGGCCACCACCCCTGCCCGGCCGTATGCCCCGCTGCATCACGCCGGGTGGTGGTTCGCCGTCGCCCTCAACGGCCTCGGCGCGGTGCTGCATGTACTGGCCCTGGCATTCGGGCCGCTGAGCCTGGTCCAGCCGCTCGGCGCGCTGACGATCGTCTTCGCCCTCCCGATGGCCGCGCTGTTCGTGCGCCGCAGTGCGGGCGCGACCGCCTGGCGCGGGGCGCTGATGGCGACGGTCGGGCTCGCCGGTCTGCTGGCGCTGACCGGGACGTCCGACGCGCACTCCCTGGGCAGCGGTCAGCGAGGGATGCTCGCCGCGGTGACGTTCGGCGGCGTGGCGCTGCTCTTCCTCGTGGCGCAGACCGTGCACCGGCCGGTCCTGCGCAGTGTGCTGCTCGCCGCGGCTGCCGGTGTGGCCTTCGGCATCGCCTCGGTGTTCACCAAGACCGTCGCCGTCGACTGGTCCTGGTCCGTGCCGTTCGCCCAGTGGACCAGCCTGCTCGTGGTGGCGGTGCTCGCCATCGGCGGACTGCTGCTTTCCCAGGCGTCCTACCGGGGCGCGGGTCTCGCCGCGCCGCTGGCGACGGTCACCGTGGTCAACCCGGTGATCGCGGCGGTCGTCGGACTCACGATGTTCGGCGAGTCCTTCCGGTACGGCATCGCGGGCACGCTGCTCGCGCTCGGCTCCGGCATCCTGGCGGCGGGCGGCCTGATCCTGCTGACGACGGAGCGCCTCGCGGCCGCCCGCACCAAGGAGCCCGCCGACTCCTCGCCGCCCTCACCGGACCGCCGGTCCTCAGAGATCCGCGCCGTGGTGCCCGGGCTGCGGGCCCAGGGCTCAGATCGGGACGCCGCCCGATCTGAGGTAGGCAAGGGGGTCGATGTCGGACCCGTACCCCGGACCCGTTCGGATCTCGAAGTGGAGATGCGGTCCTGAGGTGTTGCCGGTGGAGCCGGACCGGCCGATCCGCTGACCGGTGCCGACCTGCTGGCCGGAGCGCACGGTGAGCGCCGAGAGATGTGCGTACTGGCTGTACTTGCCGTCCGCGTGCCGGATGACCACCTGGTAGCCGTAGGCGCCCGCCCAGCCGGCCGAGACGACCCGGCCCGAGGCGACGGCCTTGACGGACGTGCCGGTCGGGACCGGGAAGTCGACGCCGGTGTGATAGCCGCTGGACCAGGACGAACCGGCCTTGCGGTACGGGGTTCCGGTGGACGCGGCAACGGGGGCGCTCAGACCGGCCCGGTGCGCCGGGGCCTGCTTCTGCACCTGTTTCGTGGGCGCCTGTTTCCTGGGCGCCGGCTGCTTCGGGGCTTGCTGCTTGGGTGCCTGCTGCTTCAGGGCCTGCTGCTTCGGTAAGTGGCGGGGCTCGGCCGCCTGCTTCCGCTCGGCCGGCGCGGGCTCGGCGGTGGGGACGGGCCCCCGGCGGTTCTTCGGGGCCTCGATGCGCAGGATCAGCTTCTGGCCGGGGTGGATCAGATCGGGGTCCGGACCGATGACGGTGCGGTTCTCTGCGTACAGCCGGGGCCAGCCGCCCTGGACCCGCTCGGTGTCGGCGATCCCGGAGAGGGAATCGCCCCGGGCCACGGTGTAGCCCTCACGCTGTGTGGGCACGGTGGTGGGCGTCGCCTTCTTCGGCGCGACGCGCTGCGGGGCCGCCCTCTCGGACCGGCGGTCGCTGTGCGCGTCGCTCCTGGCCGCCGACCGGTCCGGGGTGATCTCCGGGGAGTCGCCGCCCCGGGTGAGACCGGCGCGGGCCGAGCACACCGGCCAGGCTCCGGGGCCCTGCCCCTTGAGGACCTTCTCGGCGATGGCGATCTGCTGGTCCCTGCTGGCGAGATCGGCGCGCGGGGCGTAGTGCCGGCCGCCGTAGGCCTCCCAGGTGGACTGGGTGAACTGCAGTCCGCCGTAGTAGCCGTTGCCGGTGTTGATCTTCCAGTTGTTGGTGGACTCGCAGGCCGCGACCTTCTCCCACACGTCGACCGATGCCGCATGCGTGGTACCGGCGCCGATGAGCGGGAGGGCCATGCCCGCGCCGCCCGCCGTGACGGTCAGAGAGGCACGGTTGATACGGCTCGGCTGATATCGGCGGTGCCGACCGGTTGCGGCCATTCGGGACTCCCCCACGGATAACAGGTAGGTCACGTCGCAAGCGGTCAACCTAGGCGCTCCGTACGGATTCTGACAAGAGTTCAGGTAGCGCGCACCGGTGCACGAGGGGTGTCATGAGGTCGCAGGGGTGTCAGCCGGAGACGCCCTCGGCCGTTGCGGAAGAGGCCTCGGGGGTCGCGGCCGGCGAAGCGGGCCGGGCGGCGGACCAGCGGCGGGCGGCTGCCGGTGTGCCGGGACCCTGCGGATCGGCGCTCACGGCGGCCGGCGGCCTGCTGCCGCCACGGGCGAGGAAGTCGGCGAGCGGCAGGGTCGCGGCGCCGACGGTGACCGCGTCGGGCCCGAGCCTGCTCAGTTCGATGGTGGTGCGGGAGGCCGCGTGATGGAGGGCGTACTCCCCCGCGTACCGGCGCACTTCGGGGAGCAGATGCGGCCCGATGAGCAGTCCGGCCCAGCCGCCGATGAGGATGCGCTCGGGGCGGAAGAGGTTGATCAGATCGGCGACGGCCGCACCCAGGTACTCGGCGGTGTCGTCGAGCAGGGACAGGGCGACGGGGTCCGCCGGGGGGCCGCCCGGCGCGGGGAAGGCCGCGGCCAGCAGCGTGGCGATCGCCGTCTCGTCGTCGGCGGCCGCGGGGAGCGGTCCGCCCGCCTCCTGCCAGCGCTCGCGGAGCGCTTCCGCGCCGGCGTACGCCTCCAGGCAGCCCAGCGATCCGCAGCGGCATCTCCGGCCGCGGATCCGTACGGTCGTGTGGCCCCATTCGAGGGCGCTGTTGCCGGCGGACTCCCCGCGGGTCGCGGCATGGACGACGCAGGCGCCGACGCCGGAGCCGATGAGGGCGACGGCGGCCTCACGGGCGCCCCGGCCGCCACCGAACCACATCTCGGCCTGGCCGAGCGTCTTGGCGCCGTTGTCGATGAACAGTGGTACTTCCGGGGGGACTTCGACGGCTTCGCGGAGCAGCTTCTCGAAGGGGACGGCCGTCCAGCCGATGGTCTGACCGTGCACGATCGCGCCGGTCCCGCCCGGTGCGCCGGCCGCACCGGAGTCCTGCTCGATGATGCCGGGGACGCCGATGCCGATGCCGAGCAGATCCGCCGGGTCGGCGCCCGCGTCCCGCAGCACGTCGGCCACGCCGATGCGTACATGGGCGACGACACGGTCGACGTCGTAGCCGTGCTGGGCCAGAAGCCGTTCGGTGCGGGCGAGTTCGGTGAGGGAGAGGTCGAAGAGTTCGACGCGTACGCGGGTCTCGCCGATGTCGATGCCGATGAGCAGTCCGCCGGCCGGGGCGACCCGCAGCAGGGTACGGGGGCGGCCGCCGTCGGAGTCGACGATGCCGGCCTCCTCCAGGACGCCCTCGGCGACGAGTTCGGCCACCACATTGCTGATGGACCCCGAACTCAGGCCGGTGGCAGGACCGAGCTCCTGACGGCTCAAGGGACCGTCGAAGTACAGCCGTTGCAGGACCCTGGCACGGTTGCCCCGCCGGAGGTCACGCACTGTCCGTCTGTTGCGCTCCGCCATGGTGCTCCTTCCCTCGCCGCAACATACCCCGGCCGCAGAGCTTGACGCGACTTTCCCTCACCTCTTAATTCACACTGTAAATTAAGTACGGCCGACGCGGCCCCGCCGGATCTGTTCCGGCGGGGCCGCGGTTCGAGAGCCCAGGTCAGCCGTTGGCCGCCTCGTCGATGCGCCGGCGCAGGCGGCGCATGCCGCGCAGCCACCGGTCGGTGTCGTTCGCGCGGAACCCGTAGTGGTCCCGCACCTCCGGGTGGGGAAGGATCAGGAACCTCCCGTCCGCGAGGCCCTCCATGACCGCGTCGGCGACGCTTTCCGGCTCGAGCACGGTGCCTCCGAGCACCTCCTTGGCGGCCGCGTCGGACTTCTCGTACATCTCCGTGCGCACCCCCAGCGGGCAGACGACCTGGACGGTCACTCCCTTGTCGCCGTGGTTCGCCGAGAGCCACTCGGCGAAGGCCAGTGCGCCGTGCTTCGACACCGAGTACGACGCCGATTCGAGGTGGGTGAGCAGGCCGGCGGCGGAGACCGTCGCCAGGAAGTGACCGCGCCCGCGCTCCAGCCACGGGCCGACCAGATGGCGGGCGGCCCGTACATGGCCCATGACATTGACCTGCCAGGCCAGGTCCCACACATCGTCCGGGGTGTGCTCGTCGCCTCCGGGCTCGATACCCGCGTTGGCGCAGTAGAGGTCGATCTCCCCGAGGTGGGCACGCGCCGCGGCCACCAGGGCGGCCACGCTCTCCTCGGCACCGGCGTCACCGGGCACGGCGAGCCCGCCGACCTCGGCGGCCACCCGCTTCGCGGCCTCGGCGTCCAGGTCGTTGACGACGAGCCGGGCACCCTCGGCAGCGAACCTGCGGGCCAGCGCCGCGCCGATGCCGGACCCGGCCCCCGTCAGGACGACACCCGCGTTCTTGAGTTCCATCCCGTTCCCCTACGCGTCCGCGACCTTGAGGACCAGCTTGCCGAGGTTCTCACCGCGGAAAAGCCTCAGCAGCGTCTCGGGGAATGCCGCGACTCCTCCGGGAACCACGTCCTCCACGGACTTCAGCCGGCCCGCCGCCTGCCAGCCGGCGAGTTCCTTGACGGCTTCGGCGTACCGGTCGGCGTAGTCGAAGACCACCATGCCCGTCATGGACGCCCGGTTGACCAGCAGGGACATGTAGTTGCTCGGGCCCTTGACCGGCTCGGTGTTGTTGTACTGGGAGATCGCGCCGCAGATGACGATCCGGGCGCCGCGCGCCAGCCGGGTGAGCACCGCGTCCAGGATGTCTCCGCCGACGTTGTCGAAGTAGACGTCGACGCCGTCCGGGGCGTGCTCGCGCAGGGCCTTGCGGACATCCTCGGTCCGGTAGTCGATCGCGGCGTCGAACCCGAACTCCTCCACCACCGAGCGGCACTTGCGCTCTCCGCCGGCGATGCCGATGACGCGGCAGCCGAGGATCTTGGCGATCTGGCCGACCACATTGCCGACCGCGCCGGCCGCGCCGGAGACCACGACGGTCTGGCCCGCCTTCGGCTGCCCGATGTCGAGGAGGCCGAAGTAGGCCGTCATGCCCGACATCCCGAGCGTGCCGAGATACACGGGAAGCGGCGCCAGCGCCGGATCGGCCTTGGTGACACCGCGCCCGTCGGAGACGCAGTACTCCTGGACACCGAACGAACCCGACACATGGTCCCCGACCGCGAAGTCGGGGTGCCGGGACTCGACGACCCGGCCCACCGCGCCGGCCCGCATGACCGCGCCGATCTCCACGGGCGGAATGTACGACTTGCCCGCGTTCATCCAGCCGCGCATTGCGGGGTCGATCGACAGGTAGAGCACCTGCACCAGCAGCTCACCCTCGCCCGGCTCGCCGACGGGCTCCTCGACCTGCTCCCAGTCGGTGTCCCGGGGCAGTCCCACGGGACGTGCGGCCAGGCGCAGTTGACGGTTGGTGCGGCTCATCTCCGCGGCTCCTTGACTGGGTGGGCGAATCCGGCACGCGGCGCGTGGCGCCACGGGGGCCTCAGGCGCGTACCAACTGGTCGGTACGCGCCTTGTGAGGCTAAGCGCTGCCGGGCGCGGGAGGCAAGGTGGCCCCCGCGCCGGCGTGGGTGCTTCACGTCACATCGGGCTCAGACGCGTGCCGGGGCCGTCGGCTCCGTTCCCGCCCGTGCGCAGACCGAGGCGGCCACCAGTGAGGCGTACTCGAGCATCGCCGTCGCGCGCTCCGCCGAGAGCTCCAGGTCCCAGCCGCCCGTGGTGCCCAGCCAGGTGAGGACACCGGTCATGAACGCATCCCCGGCGCCGATGGTGTCGACCACCCGCACCGGGACGGCGGGAACGGACACGGGTGCCGCCCCGGGTGCGTAGGCGGTCGCGCCCCGGGCACCCCGGGTCACCACCACCAGCCGCCCCTCGCCCGCCAGCCGGCGCCCGCTGTGGTCCGGGTCGGTGTCCGGCCACAGCCGCACCAGGTCCTCGTCGCTGGCCTTGACGACATGGGCGAGCGCACACAGATCACGCAGCCGCCGCAGGCTCCGGGCCGGATCGACGGTGCGGTCCTCGCGCACATTGGGGTCCACCACCAGCAGTGAGTGCCGGGCCGCCGCCTGGGCCGTCGCCGCGACCGCCCGGGCCGCCGGTTCGACGACGGCGGCGAGGCCGCCCACGTACACGGCGCCGAACCGTGCGGTGTCCCCGGCCGGTTGGGGCAGCCGGAAGGTCGCCGTGTCCTGGAGATGGAAGTGGTAGGCATTGCCGGTATCACTCGGATCGGCGACCGCGAGTGCCGTCGGCAGAGCAGCCCGCGCACTCGGGCCGAGATCCACCCCCGCGCCGGTCAGCCATTGCTCGATGCTCCGTGCGAAGCCGTCGCAGCCGAGGCCGCCGGCGAAGGAGACCTCTCCGCCGAGCCGGGCGAGCCCGACCGCGACATTGGCGGGCGCGCCGCCCGGCTGGGCGCGCCGTACACCGGGCTCGCCGTCCACCGGGACGAGGTCGACGAGTGCCTCGCCGACCACCAGTACGGCACCGGGCCCGCTCACGGCTCCACCACGATCTTGCGGCCGATGCCGGCCTGGAAGCGCTCGATGGCCTGCGGGTACTGCTCCAGGGGCAGCCGGTCGCTGATGAAGACGGCCGGGTCGAGCACACCTGTGGCGAAGAGCGCGGCGGCACGCTCGTAGCTGTGGAGCACGGCCATCGAGCCGGTGATGGTGATCTCCTGGTTGTAGATCCGGTACGGCTCGATGACAGCGGTGGTCGCGTAGTCGGCGACCCCGAACTGAAGGAACGTGCCGCCCTTGGCGACCCTTCCGAGCCCGTCCTGGATGGCGCCGGCGTTGCCGGTCGCGTCGATGACGACGTCCCAGCCGCGCGGCCGGTCCAGCTCGTCCGCGCCGGCCGCCGAGCGTGAGCAGCCGAGGAGCGTCGCTGTCGCGAGGCGCTGCGGGTTGATGTCGAGGACGTCGACCGCCGCGGCGCCGGTGCGTTGGGCGAGTTCCAGCATCATCAGCCCCATGGTCCCGGACCCGTAGATGAGCACCTCGGCGCCGAGGGTGCTGCTGAGCACGTCGTATCCGCGCACCGCGCAGGACAGCGGCTCGATCAGCGCGGCGTCCCTGACGTCGATGTGATCGGGCAGGCGTACACAGTTGGCGACCGGCGCGAGCGCGTACTCGGCCGCCCCGCCCGCCACCGTGACGCCGATGGCGGCCCACCGGTCGCAGAGGTTGCCGCGGCCCGAGCGGCAGTAGCGGCACTCGTGGCAGTGCAGCGACGGGTCGACGGCCACCTTGTCGCCGACGGCCAGTTCGGTGACATCTGCCCCCAGGCCGACGACCTCGCCGGCGAACTCGTGCCCGGGGACGATCGGCAGCGTCGGCGCGAACTCGCCCTGCAGGATGTGCAGATCGGTGCCGCACAGTCCGCAGGAGGCGACGGAGACGACGACCTCACGGGGTCCCGGGGCCGGGTCGGGCACGGTCGTGACGGAGACCTTGCCGGGGGCTTCGACGATCGCTGCCCTCATTTGACTGCTCCAAGCGAGAGGCCCTGGACGAGCTTGTCCTGGGCGGCGTAACCGGCGGCGAGCACCGGCAGGGACACGACGACGGACGCGGCACACAGCTGGGCGAGGAACAGGCCCTGGCTGGTGACGAATCCGGTCAGATACACGGGTGCCGTCTGGGCCACCACGCCGGTGAGCACCCGGGCGAAGAGCAGCTCGTTCCAGCTGAAGATGAAGCAGATCAGCGCGGTCGCCGCGATGCCGGGACCGGCGACGGGCGCGACGACCCGGGCCAGCACGGTGGGCAGGCGGGCGCCGTCCACCTGGGCGGCTTCGATGATGGAGACGGGCACGTCCGCGAGGAAGGACTGCATCATCCACACCGCGATCGGCAGGTTCATCGAGGTGTAGAGGATGACGAGCAGCCAGATGTTGTCCAGCGCCCCGGCGTTCTTGGCGAACAGATAGACGGGCAGCAGGCCCGCGACGACCGGGAGCATCTTGGTGGAGAGGAAGAAGAACATCACGTCGGTCCATTTGCGGACCCGCCGGATGGACAGGGCGTAAGCGGCCGGCAGCGCGAGGACGAGCACCAGCAGGGTGGAGAAGAGGGACGCCGACAGGGAGTTGATGAGGGGTGGCCACGGGGTGGGGCCGCCTCCGCCGCCGAAGAACTCGCGGTAGCCGTCCAGGGTCAGCGAGGCGGCGACCGAGGGCGGGTTGGTCGCCGCGTCCGACTCCGAGTGCAGGGACGTCAGCACCATCCACAGGGCGGGCAGACAGAAGCCGAGCCCCACGATCCAGGCGACGACGCCCAGAGCGGCGGAGCGGCGCCTGGCCTTGCGGGCGGCGGGCGGCAGTTGGGGAGTCCGGGCCGTGGCCGCGGTGGAAGCGCTCATGCGCGGTTCGCCTCCTCACGGAAGAGGGAGGAGACCACCCGGAGAGCGAACGTCGCGATGATCATGGTGCCGATCACCACGACGACTCCCGCGGCGGACGCCAGCCCGTATTCGTGGGCTCGGTAGAAGGTCTCGTAGACGGTGTAGGGGAGGTTGGCGGTGCCGAGACCGCCGGAGGTGATCGTGAACACGGCGTCGAAGTTCTGCACGATGTACACGGAGCCCAGCAGGACGCCGAGTTCGAGGTAGCGGCGCAGATGCGGCAGGGTCAGATAGCGGAAGATCTGCCATCCGCTCGCGCCGTCCAGCCGTGCGGCCTCCATCATCTCGGCGGGCCGGCTCTGCAGCCCGGCGAGGAGGATCAGCATCATGAAGGGCGTCCACTGCCACACCAGCGCCGCCTCGACGGCGATGAGCGGCATCCCGGAGATCCAGTCCGGCTGGGCCGTGCTCTCGATGCCGAACAGATCCCCCACCCAGGTGAGCGCGCCGTTGAGCAGCCCGTACTCCGGGTTGTAGAGGGCGTGCTTCCACAGCAGGGCCGCGGAGACCGGCACGATGAGGAACGGTGTGATGAGCAGGGTGCGCACCAGTCCCCGGCCGAGGAAGGCACGGTCCAGGAGCAGCGCGAAGAGCAGTCCGAGGACCACCGTGAGGACGACGACGCTCGCGGTGAGCACGACCGTGGTAAGGACCGATTCACGCAGCGCGGGGTCGGTGACGACGGATGCGTAGTTGGACAGACCGGTGAAGTGGCGCTTGTCCGGGTTGAGGGAGTTCCAGTCGAAGAGCGAAATGAACAGGGTGGCCACGAAGGGCAGTTGGGTGACCGCGATCAGGAAGACGAGGGCGGGCAGCAGCGGGGCGCGGGTGGCCCACTGACGGGCCCGTCCGGTCTTGCCGGGTCGCGCCACCGCGGGGCGGGTCGGTGCAGGTGGTCTGCTGATCGATGTGGTCATCGGTACTCCTTGGCAACCTTCTCGGCCAGCTTCTGGGAGGCCGCGAGGGCCTTGTCCACGGACTGGCGTCCGGCGATGGCCGCGCTGATCTCCTGCGCGACCTTGGTGCCGAGATCGGTGAACTCGGGTACGCCGACGAACTGGATGCCGGCGGTGGGGCGCGGCTGGGTTCCGGGGTTCCGGGGGTCGGCGCTGGAGATGGCCTGCCGGGTGACGTCCGCGAACGCCCCGGCCTCCTTGCGGTAGTCGGCGTTGGCGTAGGTCGACGCCCGTTTGCCGGCGGGCACGTCGGACCAGCCGCTCGTCTGGCCGACCAGGGCCTCGTACTCCTTGCCCGAGGCCCACGAGATGAACTTCCAGGCGTCGTCGGACTTCTTGGAGGCCTTCTGCATGCCCCAGGCCCAGGTGTAGAGCCAGCCGGAGCTCTTGGTGCGCTCGACCGGGGCGGGTACGTAGCCGATCCTGCCCTTCACCGGTGAGCCGGCCGCCTCCAGCGATCCGGCGCCGGCGGTGGCGTCGTACCACATGGCGGTCTTGCCCTGGGTCATGTTGTTGAGGCACTCGGCGTAGCCGGACTGCGGTGCGCCGAGCTCCCCGTGTTCGCGCACGAGGTCGACGTAGAACTTCGTGGCCCTCTTGAACTCGGGCGAGGTGAGCCTCGGCTGCCAGTCCTCGGTGAACCAGGTGCCGCCCATGGTGTTGACGACGGTGGTGAGCGGGGCGATGACCTCGCCCCAGCCGGGCAGGCCGCGCAGGCAGATGCCCTTCATTCCGCGCTCCGCGCCGTCCGCCTTCGCGGCCAGGCCGGCGACCTGCTGCCAGGTGGGCCGGGCGGGCATCGTCAGCCCCTTCGCCGCGAAGACGTCCTTGCGGTACATGAGGAAGGACGACTCGCCGTAGAAGGGTTCGGCGTAGAGCTTGCCGTCCTCGGCGGTCAGCGACTCCCGCAGCGGTTTCAGGATGTCCTGCTGGTCGAAGGCGGTGTCGGTGCGCGCGTACTCGTCGAGCGGGTGCAGCCAGCCGTTCCTGGCGAAGAACGGCACCTCGAAGTTGCTGATGGTGGCGACGTCGTACTGGCCCGCCTGGTTGGAGAAGTCCTGGCTGATCTTGTCGCGGACGTCGTTCTCGGGGAGCACGGTGAAGTTGACCTTGATGCCGGTCTCCTCGGTGAAGTGCTCCTTGGTCAGCTTCTGCAACTCGACCATCTGCGGGTTGTTGACCATCAGCACGTTGAGCGCGTCGCCGCCTCCGAAGGAGGTGCCGCCCGCTCCGGCACAGCCCGCCGCGAGGAGGGCCATCACTGCCGTGCCCGCGCCCGCACGCACGCGGATTCCACGTCGTCGTCGGTGGTGGGGCATGAGTTCTCCTGATCAGTCGTAGCGGCTCGGTGAGCGGTGGTGCCCGGTGGTGCGAGGCATGGCGGTTCCGTGGCCCCGGCCTTTCGGCGGGTCCGTACGGGCGGGTGTGGGGTCTGGTGGCCGTGCGGTCGAGGTGTCTCAGACGCGGATGACCTGGGGGCCGAGCAGGGAGTAGCGCTGGGCCTCGGCCGAGGGCAGGGCGGCGTCGGTGACGATGGCTTCGAAGTCGCCGACGTCGGCGAACCGGCAGAAGCTCACCGCGCCGAACTTCGTGTGGATCCCGGCGAACACCCGGCGGCGGGAGCTGCGCATGGCCTGCGCCTTGACCTCACTGACGGCCGGGTCCGGGGTGGTGAGTCCGTACTCGCGGGAGATGCCGTTCGCGCCGACGTACGCCAGGTCGATGACGAAGTCCGCGAGCATCCGGGTGGCCCAGTGGTCGACGGTGGCCATGGTGCCGCCGCGTACCCGGCCGCCGAGCAGGAGCACGGCGGTCTTCTCGGCGTCCGCGAGGACGGTGGCGACGGCCAGGGACGCGGTGACCACGGTCAGCGGCCGGTCCCTGGGCAGTGCTTCGGCGACGAGCTGCGGGGTGAAGCCCTCGTCCACGAAGACGGTTTCCGCGTCGCCGAGCAGATCGGCGGCCGCGGCCGCGATCCGTGACTTCTGCGGTACATGACGGGTGGTGCGGACCGCGAGGGTCGTCTCGAAGCCGGCGGACTCGACGGGGTGGGCCCCGCCGTGGGTACGGCGTACGAGGCCGTGCTCCTCCAGGGCGTGCAGATCGCGGCGGATGGTCTCCTTGGCCACCCGGAACCGTCCCGCGAGACCGTTGACGTCGACCGACCCGTCCCTTCGGGCCGCGTCGAGAATGCCGCGTCGGCGTTCGTCGGTGTCCACGACACACACTTCCCTGCTTCTGTTCCGTGCTCTGTTTCCGTGCCCTGTTGGTGCCGGGGCCCGCAGTCCGTTCGGGCCCGTGCGTCGTTTGTACAAGCAACCCCGACCGTTCGACCAGGCTCTTCGCCGAATCCCCTGTGCCCGTTCATGCCCGTTTCCCGGCGACGTCGGCGCTGGTCGGGGGCGTGCGGGCGGCGTTCGCGGGCCCGCGGGCTGCCCGTCGGACCCCCTGGCCGCGTCCGAAACGTGCCCGAGGCGGACACTGGAGGCGCACACCTTCGGAGCTCCGGCATGCGGTGGGTACCGGAGGGCTTGAGGATCGATGAGTGGCAGGGTCCGCCCGTACGTATGCGTATGCGCGGACATGGATGGTCGACGGAACTCCAGGAGCACACGTATGAGTGGAACAGCCCAGATCGGTGTCACGGGCCTCGCGGTGATGGGGCGCAATCTCGCCCGCAACTTCGCCCGCAACGGCTTCACGGTCGCCGTGCACAACCGCACGTCGGCCAAGACGCGGGCGCTGGTCGAGGAGTTCGGCGACGAGGGCACGTTCGTCGCCGCCGAATCGGCCGAGGAGTTCGTCGCCGCGCTGGAGCGGCCGCGCCGCCTGGTGATCATGGTCAAGGCCGGCGACCCCACGGACGCCGTGATCCAGGAGTTCGCGCCGCTGCTGGAGGAGGGCGACGTCATCATCGACGGCGGCAACGCCCACTTCGCGGACACCCGGCGCCGGGAGAAGGAACTGCGGGAGCGCGGCATCCACTTCGTGGGCGTGGGCATCTCCGGTGGCGAGGAGGGCGCGCTGCACGGTCCGAGCATCATGCCCGGCGGCTCGGCGGAGTCGTACGAGTCCCTCGGCCCGCTGCTGGAGAAGATCGCGGCGAAGGCACCGGACGGGGTGCCGACCGTGGCCCACATCGGCCCGGACGGCGCCGGTCACTTCGTGAAGATGGTGCACAACGGCATCGAGTACGCCGATATGCAGCTGATCGCCGAGGCGTACCACCTGCTGCGTTCGGTCGCGGGCTACTCCCCCGCGAAGATCGCCGAAACCTTCCGGACCTGGAACACCGGCCGGCTGGACTCGTATCTGATCGAGATCACGGCGGAGGTGCTCGCCCATACGGACGCCGCCACCGGAAAGCCGTTCGTCGACATCGTGACGGACCAGGCGGAGCAGAAGGGTACGGGGCGCTGGACCGTGCAGATCGCACTCGACCTCGGGGTGCCGGTCTCCGGAATCGCCGAGGCGGTGTTCGCGCGGTCCGTGTCGGGTCACGCGGATCTGCGGGACGCCTCGCGCGGGCTGCCCGGCCCCTCGCCGACGGCGCTCGGCGCCGAGGAGGCGGAGCGCTTCGCCGACCGGGTGGAGCAGGCGCTGTACGCCTCGAAGATCGTGTCGTACACGCAGGGCTTCCACCAGATCCGGGCGGGCAGCGAGACCTACGACTGGGACATCGACCTCGGCTCGGTCGCCTCGCTCTGGCGCGCGGGCTGCATCATCCGGGCGGCCTTCCTGGACCGCATCCGCGGGGCGTACGACGCGCAGCGCGACCTGCCGAGCCTGCTGTCGGACAAGCAGTTCGCGGAGGAGATCGGCGCCGCGCAGGACGACTGGCGCGAGGTGGTCGCCGCAGCCGCCCGGCAGGGCGTGCCGACGCCGGGCTTCTCTGCGGCCCTCGCCTACTACGACGCGCTGCGTGCCGAGCGGCTGCCGGCAGCCCTCACCCAGGGGCAGCGGGACTTCTTCGGAGCGCACACCTACCGGCGGACCGACCGGGAGGGGTCGTTCCACACCCTCTGGGGCGGTGACCGCTCGGAGGTGCGCTCCGACTGATCAACGGCTCGCGCCGGACGATCAGTCGGGCGTGGCGTCCACCGGGCCCGTGCCGCTCAGGCCGGGCCCGGTGCGGGTTCCGGCTCGGGGCCGGGCTCCGGGGAGGGCCCGGGCGGCCGCGGAATGGGGTCGGGTGCCGGCCCCGGCGGGGGCGACGGTGTGGGCACGGGCCCGGGGCCGGGCAACGGGCCCGGTGTGGGTCCCGGCGGTCCCGGGTTCGGGACGGGCGACGGCGGAACGGGGGGCTGGGTCATGCGTGACCTCCAGGGTTCGGAGTCGTGCGTTCCCAATGTCTCCCCGTCCGCGTTCCCACGCGCGCCGGATCCACACGCGTCAAGATCCGGATTCGGGCGTCCGGCGGGCTGCCCGCAGGCCGGGGCGGGTGCGGGACAGGACGGCCACCGGGGTCCTCGTACGGCCGACCGCCTCGTCGCGGACCGGCGTCGTGGTGCCCGAGCGTGCCGGGCGGCACCGCAGCGGCGCCCGGACCGCTCACCAGAGGGACGGGTCGGATTTCAGCTGGTCCTCGGCGGCCAGGTACTGCTCGGAGGTGGGCGGCGGTGCCTCGTCGGGGTGCTTCTGCGCCCACCTGGCGGCGTACGGGCACAGCGTCACGACGGGTACGCCCTCACGGGCGGCCATCCGGTAGAACTCCCGCACCAGGACGCCCGCGATGCCCTTGCCCTCGTGCTCGGGCTCCACGATCGTGTGCACCGCGACCAGGGCGGCCGGGTCCGCGTCCAGCGTGAAGTAGGCGATGTGCCCGATGACCCGGCCGTCGCCGTCGTACGCCTCGAGGAGGCCCTTCGGCCTGTTGTCGCGGATGTCGGGGTCGGACATGACGGCACGCTCCCTGGCTCGTACTGGCGCTCGGACCGCTGATCAGGCTACGGCGTGCGGGCTGCGCTGCGTGGGGGTGCCGGGCACGGGTGCACTCGCGTCGGTGCCGAGTTCGACGATCCTGTTCCCGGCGTCGACGTGGACGACGCTGGGCACCAGGGAGCGCGCCTCGGCGTCGTCGACCTGGGCGTAGCTGATGAGGATGACCAGATCGCCGGGGTGCACGAGATGGGCGGCCGCGCCGTTGATACCGATGACGCCGGAGCCGCGCTCGCCCTCGATGACGTACGTCTCCAGCCGGGCGCCGTTGGTGATGTCGACGATGTGGACGAGTTCACCGGCCAGCAGATCGGCCGCTTCCATGAGGTCGGCGTCAACGGTGACGGACCCGACGTAGTGCAGGTCGGCCTGGGTCACGGTGGCCCGGTGGATCTTCGACTTGAACATGGTGCGCAGCATGGCGTCACACTCCTGTCGCCAGAACGGTCGCGCCCCCGTACGGGGTACACGCCAACGGCAGACAGGGTAAGGCCTACCCGTCGGCGTCGTCCCAGGAGTCCCCCTCGGACTGGTCCTTGGCCCGCTTTCCGACGACCAGCGCCGTGGCCAGCGCGCTGCCGACGAACGCCGCTGCCAGGGTCCACCGCTGGTCGAAGAAGTGGCCGGTGGCGTGGTCGACCGAGTAGCGGCCCGGTCCGGCGAGTCCCACGGCGGCCGCGGTGAAGCCCAGGAAGGCGGGGTACTCGAAGCCGCCCTCCTGGTTGAAGAACCCGGCAGGCGCGTGCACCGCGACCGCGCCGGCCATGGCGCCCGCGGCGGCGGCACCGGCGGCCGGTGTCGCGAGCCCCAGCGCGAGCAGCGCCCCGCCGCCCGCCTCGCCGAGTCCGGCGGCGACCGCGCTTTCGCGGCCGGGCTGGTACCCCATGGCCTCCATGCCCTTCGCGGTGCCCTCGATGCCCCCGCCGCCGAACAGGCCGAAGAGCTTCTGCGAGCCGTGCGCCATCAGCACCGCGCCGGTGCCGAGACGCAGGGCGAGTAACCCGAGGTCACGTCGGTTGAGGCAGGTCATGGTGTCTCCCGTGCGATCGCGGTCGGAGGCCGCCGGATACGGCGTACGGGGTCCACTCTCGTCCGGCGGGCGGCCGGGGCGGCTTCTGTGCTGCTCCGTACGGGTGATGCCGGACGGGGCGCCTACTCGCCGGTCCGGGGTGCGGTCCCCAGCTGTGTCATCTCGGCGTGCGAGAGCCGCAGTGCGCCGGCGGCCACGTTCTCGGCGAGGTGGTCCGGGTCGCCGGTCCCCGGGATGGCCAGGACGTGCGGACCTTGCTGCAGCGTCCATGCCAGCCGGATCTGCGCGGGTGATGCGCCGTGTGCGTGGGCCACGGCGAGCACCGCTTCGCTGTCGGCGGTGTTCGCGCCGGTCTCGCGCCCGGCACCGGCGATCGCGAAGAAAGGCACGAAGGCGACGCCGAGTTCACCACAGGTCCGCAGGAAGTCCTGCTCCTCTGCGGACGCGCCGACGCCGTAGGGGTTCTGCACGCAGACGACCGGTGCGACGGCCCGGGCCTCGGCCAACTGCCCGGGCGAGGCGTTGGACAGCCCGAGATGGCGTACGAGTCCGGCGTCGCGCAGCTCGGCCAGCGCCCCGAAGTGCTCGGCGATCGAGCCGCTGCCGCGGCTGGGAGGGATGCGCAGATTCACGATGTCCAGGTGATCACGCCCGAGTTGGCGGATGTTCTCCTCGACCTGGCCGCGCAGCTGCCCGGGTTCGGCCCACCACCACGCGCCCGAAGGATCCCGGCCGGGCCAGACCTTGGTGGTGATGACCAGGTCGTCCGGGTACGGCGCGAGGGCCCGGTTGATCAGCTCGTTCGCGGAGCGCGTCGACGAGAAGTAGAAGGCCGCCGTGTCGATGTGGTTCACGCCGAGTTCGACCGCGCGCCGGAGCACGTCGACCGACCGCTCGCGGTCGCTCGGCACGCCGAGGCCGAAGGCGGCACTGCCCGTCAGCCGCATCGCGCCGAACCCGATGCGGTTGACGGTCAGGTCACCGAGCCGCCATGTGCCCGCGGTCGCCGCGGTGTTCGTCTGTGAGGTCATGATCGGCCGCACGCCCTTTCTGCCATGGATCTCCTTCGGAGCGCACCGGGGCCGAGCGGGTCCCGGGCATGAAAAAAGCCTCCCGCGCGGATCCGATTCCGCGCCGAGGAGGCGTGACGACGGCCAACATTCTAGCAGGGCCCGGCAGTCGGCCCGGCGCCCGGCCGTGCGCTACCGGTCCCCGGCCGGGGACGTGAGCAGCTGGGTCGCCCGGGTGCGGAACGCGGCGGTGGCGGGGTGCGTCGGGGTGCGGGGGTGGACCAGGTGGACGGTCACGGGGGGCGCGTCGGTCAGTGCCAGATAGCGGACGCCGGGGTGGGGGTGGCTGTGCACGGTGCCCTCCGCCGTCACTCCGACCGCCTCCCCCGTGGCGATGGTGGTGAGCCACTCGTCGACGCCCGGCACCTGGAAGGTGCGCGGGCGCTGCTCCTCGGGCCACAGGTCGGCGCCCGTGGTCGCGGCGGTGGAGCACAGGACGACCGGCTGGTCGGCGAGGTCGGCGAGGCTCACGGCGTCCCGCCCGGCGAGCGGGTGGCCGTCGGGCACCGCGGCCAGTCGCGGCTCACGCACCAGGGCGAAGGAGACCATGCCCTCGTCGTCCGAGGGTGTCGTACGGATGAAGACCGCATCGGCCTCGCCCCGGCGCAGTGCGGCCTCGGGGTCGTCGTAGCGGCGGATCGCGGCGGGGACGTCGGGGCGCTGCTCCCGCCAGCTGCGCAGCAGGGGCACCGTGTGGCTCCCGAGCGCCGCCCAGCCGAATCCGATGCGCAGGGGCCGTGGGCCCGCCGCTGCCTCGGCCAGTGCGTCGTCGAGCTGGTGGAGGATGCGGTGGGCGTGCTCCCACAGCCGCTCTCCGGCCTCGGTCAGCGCCAGTCGGCGGGTGGTGCGCTCGACCAGCCGGGTGCCGAGGCGGCTCTCCAACTGCTCCAGGGTGCGGGAGAGTGCGGGCTGGCTGACATGCAGGGCGGCCGCGGCGCCCGTGATCGTCCCCTCGTCGCCGATGGCGGCGAGAGCCCGCAGATGGCGCAGCTCGACATTCATCGATGCCAAGCATAAATTCGGCTCAGGAGGTATTTCCCTTCGGGCCGGGACCGGTTCTAGCGTCGTGGGCATGAAGATTCTGCTCATCGGAGCCACCGGGAAGCTCGGCACAGCCGTCCACAAGACGCTGGCCGGCCGCGGCCACGACGTCCTCACCGTCGGCCGCAGCGCTGGCGACCTGCGCCACGACATCACCGACCCGGACCGGATCACCGCTCTGTACGACGAGGCCGGCCGGTTGGACGCGGTGGTCAGCGCCGCCGGCGACACCCCGTACCACCCGCTCACGGAGATGGCGCCCGACGACTATCTGTCGGCGTTCCGGGGCAAGGTGCTGAGCCAGATCGAGCTGGTACGCCAGGGCACGTCCCGCGTCGCCGAGCGAGGCTCGTTCACGCTGATCGCGGGGGTGCTGGCCCGTGAGCCCATCCCCACGGGCAGCGCCGCGTCCATGGCGGGCGGTGCCGTGGAGTCGTTCGTCCGCGCAGCCGCGATCGAGATCGCACCGCAGCGCATCAACGCCGTCAGCCCCACGGTCTTCACCGAAAGCCTCGACGACTACGGCGACTTCTTCCCCGGTGTACCGCCGGTCGGCCTCGCCGAGGTGGCCCAGGCATACGTCCGCTCGGTGGAGGGCGGGCAGACCGGTCAGGTCTACGCGCTGTAGTGCGGTACGACCGGGCCTCACGACGCGTCGTGGAACACCAGCCCCAGCGTGTGCCGTCGGCCTGACCTGATCGCGCTCACCCCGTGCCGTACCGGCGCCGCCGACCAGCCGCGCCGGGAAGGGACCGGACGGTCCCGTGTCGTGAAGATCAGGGCGTGGCCCTGCTTCAGCAGGGTGGCCGTGCCGCGCGACTGGGCCCGGGGCCGCTGTTCGACGAGGAGGAACTCCCCGCCCGTGTAGTCGGTTTCCGGCTCGTCGAGGCCGATCGCCACCTGGAGGGGGAAGACCGCGTCACCGAACAGATCGCGGTGCAGGGCGTTCCAGTCGCCGGCGCCGTAGCGCAGCAGGATCTGCGAGGGCTTGGTCTGGCCCGCCTCGTGACACATCGCGATCCACTCGTCCAGTTCGTCGGGCCAGGGCGCGGGCCTGCCCAGTCGCTCCGCCCAGGCGCGGGCGATGGGCAGCAGCCGTGGGTAGAACGCGGCCCGCAGGGTCTGGACCGTCTCGGGGAGCGGGTCGGCGAAGTAGCGGTACTGGCCGGAGCCGAAGCGGTAGCGGGCCATGTCGACCGTGGAACGGAACCGGTCCTGTTCGTCGTAGAGGGCGGCGATCGAGCGGCACTGTGCCGGCGTGAGGACACGGGGTGTCAGTGCGCAGCCGTACGCGTCGAGCTCATCCGCGAGGGCCGTCCAGTCCGTCCGGGGCAGGGTGTCCGTGGCATGCAGCGTCATGGTGTGCTCCAGAAGTGGTGCATGGCGTACGAGCTCCAGGGGCGCCAGCTCTCGGCGTCGGCCGCCCGGGCGCCGGCCCGGCGCATTCCGGCGCGTACGGCCGGATCGTCGGCCAGCAGGACATCGGGGTCGCCGAGGGCGCGCATCCGGATGTGGCCGGCGGTCCGGGCGTCGATGCCGGGCAGTGCCAGCAGCAGGCGCTCGGTCTCGTCACGGTCGACGCCCGGGTCGAGCGTCAGTGAGCCGTCGGCGAGGGCGGTGGTCAGCGCACGCAAGGCGTCGCATCGCGCGTCGGGGAGGCCGAGTTCGCCGTGCGGAGCACCGGCGAAGGTGTCGGGGAGCGGGAACAGGTGGGTGAGTCCGCCGCTCGGTTCGCACAGGGGCTGTCCGTACGCCGCGACGAGCGCCGCGCCACGCCTGCGGCCGTCGGCCGGTGTGGTCCCGGCGCCGAGCACGGCGCGTACGGCCAGCTCGTGCGGGTCGGCCGTGCCGGGTGCGCGCAGGCCGGGGCGCGCGGTGACCAGCGGCGCCAACGGCGGGTAGGCGCCGAGACGTTCGGCGACGGCGCCCGGGTCGGCGTCCAGGTCGAACAGGCGGCGCATCCGCTGGGTGGCCGTCGTCAGGTCCCGCAGATCGGTCAGATGCAGTCGGCACTCCAACCAGCCTCCCGCGCCCGGCTGTTCACCGACCTCGACGACGCCGGGGCCGCCGGGCAGCCGCAGGGTGCGCCGGTAGGTGCGGGAGCCGCGTTCGCCGACGATCTCCTCGATGCCGGGGAGCGCGCGGGTACCGAGATGGTCGAAGACCTCCACGGCGGCGTAGGGGCCGCGGTGGGCGAGCCGCAGGGGCACGCCCGCGCGGCCGTTCTCCGGGGCGACCGGTCCGAAGCGCGAGGTGCGTCCGGGCCGGGAGGAGCGGAGTTCGCTCGGGGTGGCCGCGTAGATCTCGCGCATCGTGTCGTTGAACTGCCGCACGCTCGCGAACCCCGCGGCGAACGCGATCTCCGCCGCCTGCAGGGTCGTTGTCTGCAGCAGCACCCGCGCGGTGTGGCCCCGCTGGGCCCGCGCCAGGGCGATGGGACCCGCGCCGAGCTCGGCGTTCAGCTGGCGCTGCACCTGGCGGGCGCTGTAGCCCAGCCGGCCGGCGAGGCCCGCGACACCCTCACGGTCCACGATCCCGTCGCCGATCAGCCGCATGGCCCGGCCCACGACATCGGCGCGGACGTTCCACTCGGCAGAACCCGGTACGGCATCGGGGCGGCAGCGGCGGCAGGCGCGGTAACCCGCGCCCTGAGCAGCCGCGGCGGTCTTGAAGAAGGTGACGTTTCCGGCGCTTGGGGGTGATCGCGGGGCAACTGGGCCGGCAGTAGATCCCGGTGGTGGAGACGGCGAAGAAGAAGACGCCGTCGAACCGGGCGTCCCGGCTGCTCACCGCCTCGTATCGGCTGTCCTCGATCGTCATACGGCCAGTATGGGCGGGCTCCCCGGGCCGCTGCTGGCGGAAATCGGACATGGCGTTCCGGGCGGGACCGGGCGGTCAGACGGTGATCAGGACGGGTCCGCCGTCGGGGTCGGCCCGGCCGGTCCAGTCGGCGCTCAGCCGGAGTGGCTGACCGGGCAGTGACGGCCTCCTCTCCTGGTGCAGCTGCCGGCCGTCCTGGCTGACGACCAGGCGGGGCAGGGCGAGCGGCCGGTCGGCCCGCAGGACGAAGGAGCCGGACGGGGCGTCGCGCGGATGGACACGGTTGGGCGCCACCCACAGCAGAGGGCTCCCGACCCGCACCGGCAGCCCCGGACCGGGCCACGGCCGGCCGGCGAGGTGGGCCGGCACCTGCCTCGCGGCGCGGCGGCCCTCTTCCGCCGCGAGCCGGGCGCGCTCGCCGCCGTGCAGCACGTTCCCCGTGGCGAAGACGCCGGGTTCGCCGGTACGGAACGCCGCATCGACCGCCGGCCCCCGGGTGCCGGGGTCCAGCGCGATCCCGCCGAGCCGGGCCAGCTCGTGTTCGGGTATCCAGTCACCGGTGAACACGACCGTGTCGCAGGCGAGCGTGGTCGTCCTGCCGTCCTGGTGACGCAGCCGGACCCCGGACGTCCGGCCGAGCCCGATGATCTCCGTGACGGTCGTCCGGGTGAGGACGGGGGCGCGGCGGCGCAGAGACGGAACTGCCGACGCGGACCGGTCGGTGACCAGGGCGACGGTGTCGGCGCCGCCGGCCCGCAGGGTCTCCACGGCGGAATACGCGACGGGTTCCGCGCCGACGACGACCGCGCGGCTGCCGACCCACTGTCCGTGGACGTGAACGGCCTGTTGGAGTTCACCGGTGGTGAGCACCCCGGCGGGGCGGGTGCCGGGGACCAGTCTGGCGCTGCGCGGGCGTTCCCGGGCGCCGGTCGCCAGGACGACGGCGCGTGCGGTGATGGTCTCCGGGCCCCCGGGCCCCGTGGTCCGCAGGGTGAGCGGGCCGGCCCAGCCGGTGGCGGTGACGCCGGTGCGCAGCTCGGCTCCCGCGCGTACGGCATCGTCGACGAGGCGGCGGGCGTACGCCGGGCCGTCCAGGGGCCGGCGCAGGCCGAAGCCGCCGTGGCAGCAGTGCCGCGGGATGCCCCCGGCCTGCCGCTCCCGTTCCAGGATCTCGACCCGGCCTGCCCCGGCGGAGGCCAGCCGGGCTGCCGCGGCGAGACCGGCGGGCCCGGCTCCGACGAGAAGAACATCGACCGTACGCAGTGTCGTCACCAGTCCTCGAAGAGCGCCCGCACCTCGGCCCCGCAGTAGAAGCCCTGGCAGCGGCCGGCGCGGGCACGGGTGCGCCGCCGCAGCCCGTCGAGCGAGCCGGGCGGGATCGTGCTGCCGAGCGCGTCGCGTATCTCGCCGCGGGAGACGCGCTCGCAGTGGCAGACGAGGGTGCCGTACTCGGGGTCGGCGGCGATCAGATCGGCCCGCTGGTAGGGGCGCGGGAACGCCTCGCCGATGTTCGGCATGCGTACGGGTTCGAGGTCGCGCGCCGGCCCGAGGCCGAGTCCGGCGTCGGACAGCAGGTCCATGACGTACGCGGCGATGGCCATCGACGCGGTCAGTCCGGTGGACCGGATGCCGCCCACGGTGAGGTACCGCTGCCGGGTGTGGGCCCGGATGCGGTAGTCGTCGTGCTCGGTGGCGGCGCGCAGACCTGCGTAGACGGCGGTGACCTCCTCCGACAGCAGCTCGGGCACGATCCGCCGGCCCATCTCGCGCAGCCGGGTGAGCCCTTCGGCCGTCGATCCGGTGGCCTGTCTGTCGTCGAGGTCCTCGGCGGTCGGCCCGAGCAGCACATTGCCGTACACGGTGGGTGAGACGAGGACACCCTTGCCCAGCACGGTCGGTACGGGCAGCAGGATGTGCCGGACCAGGTCGCGGGCGAAGGTGTCGAAGACGATCAGCTGGCCGCGGCGCGGGGTGACCGTGAAGTCGTCGTGGCCGAGCAGCCGGTCGAGATCGTCGGCGTGCAGTCCGGCGGCGTTGACGAGGTAGCGGGTGCGCAACAGGCCGCGGGAGGTCGTCAGTTCGTGGTGGGTCCCGCTGGTGACGTTCTCCACGCGGCAGTTGAGATGCAGGGCGGCACCGGCGCGTACGGCCTGGGTGGCGTAGGCGAGCGTGGTGGTCCACGGGCAGATGATGCTCTCGCCGGGGATGTCGAGGGCGCCGAGGGCGCCGGGGCCCAGGTGAGGTTCGCGCCGTCGGACCTCGTCGGCGTCGAGGAGGCGGGCGTCGTGGTACCCGTTGCGCTCGGCCTTGGCGGCGAGGCCGGGGAGCGCTGCCAGCTGTTCGCGGTCCCAGGCGACGAGGAGCGCGCCGACCGGTTCGAGGGGGATGCCTGCTTCGATGGCGTAGGCGGCGAGTCTGCGCCGGCCGTCGCGGACGAGCCGGGACTCCAGCGAGCCGGGTACGGCGTCGAAACCGGTGTGCAGGATCGCGGTGTTGGCCTTGGAGGTGCCGTTTCCGACGTCGTCGGAGGCGTCGACGAACGCCGTGCGCAACCGGTGGCGTGCGAGTTCACGGGCGATGGCGGACCCGACGACACCGGCGCCGACGACGATCACGTCGTGCAGGGTGTCCGGCAGCGGTCCGGCTGTGGTGACGGTCATGGACGGCGCCGGGTCAGCCGGCGGTGGCGGTGCTACGGCCCAGGAGCGCGGCGACCTCGCCGCGGAACCGTCCCAGGCGCTCCGCCGCCTCGGTGGCACTGATCCCCGGCTCGTAGACGGCCGACGGTTTCCAGGCCGGCACGGCATCCCCGGTCGTCAGGGACGGATCCACGCCGAGCCGTGCGACAGCGCCGACACCCAGAGCCGTCACGTCGGGCAGCGCCGAGACCTCGACCGGCATCTGGAGCAGATCGGCCTGGGTCTGCATGAGCAGCGCCGACCGGGTGAGACCGCCGTCGACCCGCAGAGTCTCCAGCGGCTGCCCGAGGTCCGTGGCCACGGCGTCGGTGAGCTCGCGGACCTGCGCGGCGATCCCTTCGCACAGTGCGCGCACCAGCTGTCCGGGGCCGGTGTCCAGGCCGAGGCCGGTGAGCGAGCCGCGCACATCGCCGCGCCACCAGGGCGCGGCCAGTCCGGCGAGCGCCGGTACGAAGGTGACTCCCCCGCTGTCCGGGACGGCCGAGCCGACCGCGTCCAGATCGGCGGCGCCGCCGATGACGCCGAGATCGGTGAGCCAGCGGACGGCGGACGCGGCGGTGTAGACCTGACCGTCGAGGCAGTAGCTGGTGTGCCCGTCGAGCCGCCAGGCGACACAGCTGACCAGTCCGGTGGTCGCACGCCGGGGACGGTGCCCGGTCTGGGCGAGCAGGAACGCCCCGGTGCCATAGGTGCACTTGGCGACTCCGGGCTCGGTGACGCTCTGCGCGAGGAGGGCCGCCTGCTGGTCGACGATCAGCCCGGTCAGGGGGATGCTCTCACCGAAGGCGGTGGTGATGCCGACCGGCCCGGCGGCGTCGACGACCTCGGGCATCCGTTCACCGGCGAGGCCGAAGACCTCGAGGGCCTCGGACGACCAGGCCACCCGGTCCAGGTCGAGGAGCTGGGTCCGTCCGGCGGTCGATGCGTCGGTGACGAAGGCGCCGGTGAGCCGGTGGACGAGCCAGGTGTCGCTCGTGGTGACGACGCCTTCGCGGGTGAGCTCGCGGCGTATCCATGCCATTTTGGGCGCGGCGAAGTACGGGTCGAGGGGCAGTCCGGTGATGCGGGTCAACTCGTCCGCATGGGGGGCGAGTTCCGTGCACAGCGATGCGGCGCGGCGGTCCTGCCAGACGATCGCGTCGGTGAGCGGTTCACCGCTGACGGGGTCCCATGCGAGCACGGTCTCGCCCTGGTTGGCGAGACCCACCGCACCGACCGGCTCACCGGCATCGGCCAGCGCCTGCCGCCCCGCGTCGACGACGGAGGACAGGAGGGCGGACGGGTCGACCTCCACGCTGCCGCCGGGGCCGTAGCGCGGGTTCACCGCCGCGGTGCCGGTTCCGATGACTCCGCGCACCGGGCACACGACGAGTGCCTTGGTACCGGATGTGCCCTGGTCGACGGCAAGCACCGGGCCTGTCATCGGCCACCAGCCCTTCGGGGAGGGAATCCTTGATCGTGGACGCAAGAAGCGTGGATCAGGCTGCGGCAGGCGTCAAGTATCGATCGGATGTGTTCGAAGGCCGATACTTTGTCAACTCCTTGTCGCCACAAGCTGGTTGAGTAAGATCGCGAAAATGCGGGAAGTGGACCGAGGTCTCCACGCCCGACCCCCCACCGTCCCAAGAGGCCCCATGACGACCACCATGCGACACCCGCGCCTGTGCAGACGGACCGGGGCGGCGGCGGGCTGATGTCCCAGGAACAGTTCAGACCGGTCTACCACCCGGCGGGCCACGACAGTGAACTGCGCACCGTCCTGCAGGACCTACGCACGGGGCGATGGCTCTCGATGCGGAATCTGCTGGCGGCCACCTCCGGTCCCGCCCTGTGGACGCAGCGGACCCAGGTGCTCGCCGCGGTGGCCGCCGGGTCCGATGCGGTCCGGGCCTGGCGCTCGGAGGAGCCCCGTGCCGTCGCCGCGACCGTGATGCACTGCCGGATCACGGTCGAGAGAGCGCTGCGGGCGCACCGCGAGGAACACCCGCGTACCGAGGAGCTGTGGCACGAGGCCTGGGAGGCGTGCCGCATCGCGGCGCACCAGTCGCCCGCCGACCCCGTCCCCTGGGTGTGCCTGCTGGCACTGGCCCAGCTCGACGAGAAGCAACGGCTCGAGGAGCACCGCCAGATCCCGCCCGGTCCCATGCTGTTCCCCGGACCGTGGGGACTGCTGGCGGAGGCCCACCGGCGGGATCCGCACAACCGCGAGGCGTACCACCGGATGCTGCAGTTCGTGTACGCGCGCAAGTCCGGCGGCCACCTGTCGGAAGCGGTCAATTTCGTGCAGTGGGCGTCGTCCACGGCGCCGTCCGGTTCCGCCCTTCTCGTCCTCCCGCTGTACGTCCGGGTGGAGCGCTACCGCCGGGAGAACGGCCACGAGCGGGCCCTGGATCTGCACTGGGTGACGGACGACGCCACCCGTGAGGCCACCCTTGCTCTGGAGGGCTGGTTCGACCGGGTGAACACGGCGGAGGCCTCGCTGCTGGACCTCAGCCATCTGGCCCACGCGCTGTGGGGCTCCGGCCAGTTCACCGAGGCCGCCCGCGTGTTCGAGGCGCTGGGCCCGTACTTCACCGCTCCCCCCTGGTCGTACCGCACCCAGCGGCCCGGCGACGCGGCCCTGGCCGAGGAGGTCTTCCTCCGCGCCCGCGGCCGATGTCTCACCGCGGCACGTGACGCACGGACGTAACGCTCCCCTCGCTGTCCCCTCAGTACATCTCCCCTTCCCCCCGGAGGTACTTCGATGTCCATATCCCCGCCCAGGTGGCCGAGTTCGGACCAGTCACCGCCCCAGGACGAGGAGGAGCGGCTGCGGGAACTCGGCTATCAGCCGGTTCTGGCACGCCGCATGGGAGGCTTCGGCAACTTCGCGATCAGCTTCTCCGTCATCTCCATCCTGTCCGGATGCATGACGCTGTACGGCTTCGGCCTGGGCACCGGCGGCCCGGCGGTGATGCTGTGGGGCTGGGCCGGCGTCGGCCTGTTCGTGCTGTGCGTCGGCATGGCCCTGGCCGAGGTGACGAGCGCGTACCCCACGTCCGGCGCGCTGTACTACATGGCGGACCGCCTCGGCGGCCGCAAGTGGGGCTGGTACACGGGCTGGCTGAACCTGCTGGGCCTGCTGGGCGCGATCGCCGGTATCGACTACGGCTGTGCGCTGTTCACCGGCGCCTTCATGAATCTGCAGTGGGGGTTCGATCCCACGCCCGGATCGACGATGATCATCTTCATGTGCATCCTGCTGCTGCACGCCACCCTGAACCTGTTCGGCGTGCGGCTGGTCAGTGTGCTCAACTCGGTGAGCGTGTGGTGGCATCTCGCCGGTGTGGCGATCATCGTCGGCGCCCTGACGATCGTGCCGTCCGACCACCAGTCCCCCGAGTTCGTCTTCACCGAGTTCGTGAACGGAACCGGCTGGGACAGCCCCGTCTATGTGGCCGCGATCGGTCTGCTGCTCGCCCAGTACACCTTCTCCGGGTACGACGCCTCGGCCCATCTGTCGGAGGAGACCTCGAACGCGTCCGTCTCCGCCGCCCGCGGCATCGTCCGTTCCATCTGGGTCTCCTGGATCGCCGGATTCGCGCTCCTGGCGGGTCTGACCTTCGCCATCCAGGACTACGCGAGGACCCAGGAGGCCGATGTGCCGCCGGCGCAGATCCTGCTCGACGCGCTCGGTTCGGGCGGGGCGACCGCTCTGCTGCTGGTGGTCATCGTGGCGCAGCTGTTCTGCGGCAACGCCGAGGTGGCCGCGGCCAGCCGCATGGTCTTCGCGTTCAGCCGTGACAACGCCCTGCCCGGCTCGGCGCTGTGGCGCAAGGTCAGCAGCCGCACCCAGACCCCCGTCCCCGCCGTGTGGCTGTCGGTCGCCTTCGCTTGTCTGCTGGCTGTGCCGTCGCTGTACTCGGCAACCGCGTACGGCGCGGTGACCGCGATCAACGTCATCGGCATCACGCCCGCCTACGCGATCCCGGTCTTCCTGAAGCTGCGGGCCGGCAACCGCTTCGAGCCGGGCCCCTGGAACCTGGGCCGCTGGAGCAAGCCGGTCGGCTGGATCGCGGTGGTGTGGGTGGCGTGTGTGACCGTGCTGTTCTGTCTGCCGCAGTCCAGCCCGGTGACCGTGGACACCATGAACTACGCCTCGATCGCGCTGGTCGCCGTGCTGCTGCTGGCGACCGTGTGGTGGTTCGTGGCGCGCCGCTCGTACGGCACGCCACAGGCGTACGGCTCCGCCCGTGAGCAGGCGGAGATCTCGGACCAGATCGTCTGACGCACCGTGTGCGCATGCGGGGGCCCGTCCGAGGACGGGTCCCCTTCGCGCACCGGCCGACCGTCTGCTTCTTGACACCCCATCGTGCGGTCCGTAGCTTCCCTGTGCACAGATGAGACCATCGGTCACATACACGAACGGAGTGGGGGCGTGGGTCCGCGGCAGATCGTGGTGTCGGGCGGCGGGACGGGCATCGGACTCGCGGTGGCCGAAGCGTTCGCCGAGGGAGGCGACCGGGTGACCCTGCTCGGGCGGCGGGAAGAGGTGCTTCGGGCGGCGGCCGAGAAACTCAACGCCACCCACGGCGAGTCCACGGCGAGCTGGTGTCCGGCGGATCTCTCCCAGCCGGAACAGGTGCGCCGCGCGGCCCGGTTCATCACCGACCGCGGCGACGGCGGTGCGATCGACGTCCTGGTGACGAACGCGGGCGGGAATGTGGCGCCCTCGCACGACGGCACACTCGAAGGCGTCGCCGAGAGCTACCGCCGCAACTTCGACGCGAACGTCCTCACCGCGGTGCTGCTCACCGAGGCGCTCCTCCCCCGGATACGGCGCCCCGGCGGCCGGATCGTCCATCTGTCGTCGATCGCGGCGCTGCGTGGCCCGGGGGCGTACGGCGGCTCCAAGGCGGCGGTCAACACCTACACGTTCGACCTGGCGCAGAAGCTCGGTCCGGAGGGCATCACGGTCAACGCGGTCGCGCCCGGCTTCGTGGCCGACACGGAGTTCTTCGGCGACCGGGCGACGCCCGAGTTCGTCGCCTCGCGGGTGCGGCAGACGCTGACCGGGCAGCCGGGGCTGCCCGCGGAGATCGCGGCACTGGTGAAGTACACGGCCTCCCCCGAGGCCGCCTATCTCACGGGCCAGATTCTGCACATCAACGGGGGTGCGGCGCTCGGCCGCTGATCGATTGTCAGTGCCACGCGAGATGCTGGACGGTCCGACACCTCTCCAAGGGGGGAACTGACATGACCGATCCCGAACTCGCGGCGGCGCAGGCGTATGTACGGCTGCTCCGGACCACCCGCGCCGTCCTCTCCGACACGGAACAGCCCGTCCTGCCGATGCCGCTGCTGACCGTCCCGATCGCCGAGGCCGACGAGGCGCTGGACGCGCTCGGCATGGCGGGCAACGAGGCCGAGTTCTTCCGCTTGGTGGCCAGGCTCCAGCCCGTGCTGTACGAGGATCAGCGGGTGACCTGAGCCGCGTCCCGCCGGTCGTTCACGAGGCTTTCTTCGCCGTGCGCCGGCCGGCCTTCCCGGCGGAGAGGGCCTCGATGAGCTGTTCGCGGTTCATGGAGGAGCGGCCGGGGACGCCGGCCTCGGTGGCAAGGCGGGAGAGCTCGTTCTTGCTCAGCTCGTCGAGGGCGGGCTTCTTCGAGGGCTTCTTCGGACTCTTGGCGCTCTTCGGACTCTTGGCGCTCTTCGGACTCTTGGCGCTCTTCGTACCGCCCTTGGTCCTCTTCCCGCCCTTCGCCCGGTCGACGCTCGACTGCAGTGCGTCCATCAGACTGACGACATTCGTCGACTCGGGCGCGGGCTCGGCCTTCTCGACCGATTCGCCGCTGCGTTTGGCCTCGACGAGCGCCTTGACCTTCTCCTGGAAGGTGTCGTGGTACTCCTCGGGGTCCCAGTCGGTGGTGAGCGCCTCCACCAGTTGCACGGCCGTCTTGAGCTCGCGGTCCGACGTCTTGACCTTCCCGGGCAGGTTGTCGATCTCCTGGCGCGGGTCCCGGATCTCGTCGGCCCAGTGGAGGGTGTGCAGCGTCAGGATGTCGCTCTCCGCCTTCACCGCGACCAGATACTCGTGGTTGCGCATGACGAACGTGGCGATGCCCGCCTTGTTGGTGCGTTCCAGCGCCGTCCGGAGCAGGGCGTAGACCTTCGCGTACTCCTTGCCCTTCGGCCCCAGGTAGTACGTCTTGTCGAAGTGGATCGGATCCACCTGGTCCAGGTCGACGAAGCCGCTGATCTCCACGGACTTCGAGCGGCCCGGGGCGATCTCCTCCAGTTCGGCGGGCTCGACGAGGACGTACTCGTCGCCTGCGTCATAACCCTTGACGATGTCCTCCAGCTCGACCTCGCGCCCGGTGCGCTCATTCACCCGCTTGTTGCGCACCCGGTCGGAGGTTCCGCGCTCCAGCTGATGGAAATGGATCGTGTGACTGTCCGTCGCCGTGAACATCTGCACCGGCAGCGAGACCAGGCCGAAGGTGAGGGCGCCGCTCCACACCGGTCGGGCCATGACACACCTCCTTGCCCCATGGCACCGCAGGCGCCCGCCGATCGCATCCGGGGACCGCGAAGGACCAGGTGAAAGCCATCACCCGAGAGATCGTGTTTGACCTGGCGGCAGACCGGTCACCCGTCCGGACATGGGCGAACTGAACCCCCTCGAGAGCCAGGCACTCTGGGACGAGTTCCACGAGCTGGTGAACATGACCTCCCAGGAGCTGACCGCATGGCTCAGAACCCAGGAGGCCGCGGACACGGCGGAGGCACTGTCCGAGGAGCAGGCCGGGCCGGCCACCGGTCTCCAGGTCGTGTCGCTGCTGCACAAACGGCGGGCCGACCTGACCGACGACGACGTGGAGGTGATGCTGCGCGTCGTGGAGGCGATCGAGGAGCAGCAGGAACGCAGGCAGTCCTCCGGGGACGAGGAGTGGCGCCACGGCCTGATGACCCTCGGGCACGACCCGCTCAAACCCTGAGGACCGAGCGCGGCTGTGCCCCCGGAGCGCGCGCTCCGGGGGCACAGCCGTACAGGTGGCAGGCCTAGCGCCCGGACGGCCGCTTCGTCCGCTCGGCGGCCCGCTCCGCGGTCCGCTCGATGTGCTCGTGGGTCTTGCCGGCCAGCTGCTCGCCGCGACCCTCCGCCTGCATGCCGTGGTCGCCCATGGCCCGTCCGGCGGTTTCCTTGATCTTGCCCTTGGCCTGCTTGGCCTTGGCCTTCGCCTTGCCCATGACGCTTCCTTTCGTGCATTTCGCATGGGGTTGTTCCGACGTCTTCACCCTCACCCGATCGCCCCCGGTGCGCAAATGGGCACTCTCCGTAGTCGGCGCGACGGAGGTCAGCGGCCCGTCAGGCGAGACGGAGGTCAGCGGCCCTCCAGCGGACGGGTGGCGGGGCCGTGCAGGACCGATCCGTCCGTCGCGAAGCGCGAGCCGTGGCACGGGCACTCCCAGGCCCGCTCGGCGTCGTTGAACTGCACCAGGCAGCCGAGGTGCGTACAGCGCGCCGAGACGGCCCTGACCTCCCCCGACTCCTCCCGGTACACCGCGCACCGCTTGCCATCGATCCGTACGACGGCGCCGCTGCCGGGCGCGATGTCCTCCACCGAGTCCACATGGCTCGGGTGCAGCCGGTCTCCGACGAAGTGCTTCGCAACGCCCGCCTGGAACTTGGCCAGTTCGCCGGCGTCCCGCACGGGAGGCAGCCGCCTGGGGTCGTAGAGCTCGGTCCACGGCGGCCGTGGACCGCCGGCGATACGGGCCGTCAGAAGCCGTCCGGCCATGACCCCGTTGCTCATGCCCCAGCCGCCGAAGCCGGTCGCCACATACAGATGCCGGCTGCCCGGGTGGGCGGGGCCCACATACGGCAGATGGTCGTGCGAGTCGTTGTCCTGCGCCGCCCAGCGATAGGCCTGTTCGGCCTCGCCGAAGCCCGGCAGCCGCTCGCCCGCCCAGGCCTCCAGCCGGGCGAACCGCTCACGCACCTGCCCGGCGCCGGGTTCGAACGACTCCCCCGTGACGATGAGCAGCCGACGTCCCTCGTCGTACGGCGCACTGCGTACGGACCGCAGGCCGTCCTCCGGGGTGAGATACATGCCGTCGGGTGCCTGTGCGCTCGGCACGGGCGCGGCGACGACCAGTTCGCGGCGGGGCTTGAGCCGGGTGAAGAGCAGGGTCCGGTCGAAGACCGGGTAGTGGGTGGCGATGACGGCGTCGCGTGCGTCGACCGTGGCGCCGTTCTCCGTCGTGAGGTGACACCGGCTGCCGTCACGCAGTCCCGTGACCCGCGTGCGTTCGTGGATGCGGCCCCCTGCGGCGGTGAACCGCTCGGCGAGGGCCAGCAGGAACTTGCGCGGGTGGAACTGCAGTTGACCCTCCACCCGGACCGCGCCCGCGACCGGGAAGGGCAGTCCGGTGCTGGTCACGAAGGTGGCTTCGAGCCCTGCCCGCCGCGCCGTGTCCGCCTCGGCCCGGACCTGGTCGACGCTCCTGGCGTCCTCCACATAGGTGTAGGCCGGGACCCGCTCCAGGTCGGCGTCGATGTCGAGTTCGGCGCAGAGGGCAGCCACGTGCTCGACGGCGTCCTGCTGCGACAGGGCGTACTGGGCCGCGCTCTCGCCGCCGTGCTTCGCCTCCAGCGGGGCGTAGTGCAGGCCGTGCAGTGAGGTGAGTTTGGCGCTGGTGTACCCGGTCACCCCGGCGGCGATCCGGTCCGCTTCCAGCACGACGACGTCCTGTCCGGCCCGTACGAGTTCCCATGCGGTGACGAGGCCCGCGATGCCGCCGCCGATGACCGCCACGTCGGCCGTCGTGTCCGCCTCGAGGGCCGGGTACCCGGTAGGGACGGTGGTGGCCATCCAGTACGACTCGTCGAGGGTGGGGCGCTGGGCGAGAGTCATGACAGGGCCTCCCTGGGCGTCAGCCGACGTCGGGCGAGTAACCGCTGCCCGGAGGCTCAAACGGACACCCCCGCGCGCCGGCGGCCGGCCGGAACCCCGGCACGACAATCCGGTTCGTTGTGGGATGACCGCGGCGATCGGGGGGACTCGCTACATATCGACACAATGACGACATCGAGGAGCAGGCATGCGCGCACTGACCTGGCAGGGAAAGCGGGACGTGCGGGTGGAGACGGTGCCCGACCCGCTGATCAAGGAACCGACGGACATCGTCGTGAAGGTCACCTCCACCGGCATCTGCGGTTCTGACCTGCACCTCTACGAGATCATGGGGCCCTATCTGGATCCCGGGGACATCCTCGGCCACGAGGCCATGGGTGTGGTCGAGGAGGTCGGCGCAAACGTCACCTCGCTCTCCGTGGGCGACCGGGTCGTCATCCCGTTCAACATCTCGTGCGGCAACTGCTTCATGTGCAACAGGGGACTGCAGTCGCAGTGCGAAACCACGCAGAACCGGGACCGGGGCACCGGGGCGTCCCTGTTCGGCTACACCAAGCTCTACGGGCAGGTCCCGGGCGGTCAGGCCGAGTTCCTGCGGGTCCCCTTCGGCGACACCCTTCCGATCAAGGTGCCGCAAGGGCCGCCCGACGAACGCTTCGTCTATCTCTCGGACGTGCTGCCGACCGCCTGGCAGGCCGTCCAGTACGCCGGCATCCCGCAGGGCGGCTCCGTCACCGTGCTGGGCCTCGGCCCCATCGGCGACATGGCGGCACGCATCGCCCGCCACCGCGGAGCCGAACTGGTCGTCGGCGTGGACCTCGTACCGGCCCGGCTGACCCGCGCTGTCTCCCACGGTGTGCAGGGAATGGACCTGCGCCGGCACGGCAAGAACCTCGGCGACGCGATCCGCGATCTGACCGACGGGCGGGGCACGGACGCCGTCATCGACGCGGTGGGCATGGAGGCCCACGGCGCACCGGTGGTGAAGGCCGCCCAGTGGCTCACCGGCCTGCTGCCTGACGCCGTCGCCGAACGCGTGATGGAGAACGCGGGTGTCGACCGGCTGGGCGCGCTCTACGCGGCGATCGACATCGTCCGGCGCGGCGGCACCATCTCCGTCTCCGGTGTCTACGGCGGCTCGGCCGACCCGCTGCCCCTGCTGACCATGTTCGACAAGCAGATCCAGCTGCGGATGGGCCAGGCCAACGTCTGGCGATGGATCCCCGACCTGCTGCCCCTGGTCGAGGACGCGGACGTGCTCGGTGTGGAGGGCTTCGCCACCCACAACCTGCCCCTCGACGACGGCCCGAAGGCGTACGAGATGTTCCAGCAGAAGCAGGACGGGATGATCAAGACACTTCTGAAGCCCTGACGGGCCGCCTCCTTCGCCCCCGGGACAGAATGCAGCGACCTTCGCCCTGCCGACGTCTCAGGAACTCGTGAGGATGACGAGTTGCCGGGTCGCCCGGGTCATCGCGACATAGCGGTCGACCGCTCCCTCGATGCCCTCGCCGAACGCCTCGGGGTCGATGAGGACGACCAGGTCGAACTCGAGCCCCTTCGACAGCTCCGGGGTCAGGGAGCGCACGCGGGACGTCGTCCGGAACGTGGGATCGCCGATGACGCAGGCGATCCCGTCGGCATGCGCGGCGAGCCAGGTGTCGAGGATCGAGTGCAGGTCCGCGACAGATCCGTGGACGACGGGGAGGCCGCCGCTGCGGATGGAGGTCGGCACGTTGGCGTCCGGGAGCACGGCCCGGACGACGGGCTCGGCTTCCGCCATGATTTCCGCCGGCGTCCGGTAGTTGATGCTCAGGGAGGCCAGGCTGATCCGGCCGAGCCCGATCCGCTCGAGCCGTTCCTGCCACGACTCCGTGAACCCGTGCCTGGCCTGGGCACGGTCCCCCACGATGGTGAAGCTCCGGGACGGACACCGGAGCAGCAGCATCTGCCACTCCGCGTCGGTCAGTTCCTGAGCCTCGTCCACGACGATGTGCGCGAACGGACCGGCGAGCAGATCCGGTTCGGCGCCGGGCAGTGCACCCTCGTCGATCAGGCTGTCCTGCAGGTCCCGTCCGTGCAGCATCCCCACCGCGCCCTGGCTCTCGTCGATCTCGGTGTCCCGCAACAGGATGTCGATGACGTCGGACCTGCGGGCCCGTTCGGCGGCGACGGCGGCTTCGTGCCGACGCTTGCGCCGGGCCGCCTCCGGGTCGCCGAGCCGCTGCCGGGCCGCGTCCAGGAGCGGCAGGTCGGACACCGTCCAGGCCTGGGCGTCCCCGCGCTGCAGCTTCCGGACCTCCTCGCGGTCGAGCCAGGGAGCGCACTTGCGCAGATAGGCGGGTACCGACCACAGGTCTCCGACGAGGTCGGCCGCTTCGAGCAGCGGCCACGCGCTGTTGAAGGCCGAGAGCAGCTCCCTGTTCTGCCGCAGCGACTTGCGGAGCAGTTCGTCGGGGGCGTCGCCGTCGTGCTTGTCCACCAGGATCGTGACCAGCTCCTCCCAGATCTGGTCGCGGGCCTCGTTGTGCGGAGTCCCGGGTGCCGCTGCGAACGCCGCGGCCCAGTCGTCGGCGCTCAGCCGGATGTCGGACCAGTGGGTCTCGACCGTCATCCCCTCGGCGGGCGGCTCCTCGTAGAACCTGACGGCCGGCTCGATCGCCTTCACCAGGTCCGCGGACGACTTCAGGAGGGCCACGACCGGGTCGGCCTCGATCCCTGCCGCGGCCCCCTCGTCGACGAGATCCCGCAGGATGCAGGTCTGCACGCCCTCCTCTCCCAGGCTGGGGAGCACGTCGGCGACATAGGCCAGGTAGGGCCGGTGCGGACCGACGAACAGCACGCCACCCCGGCCGTGACCGAGGCGCGGGTCGGAGTAGAGGAGATAGGCGGAGCGGTGCAGAGCGACGACCGTCTTTCCCGTACCCGGACCGCCGTCGACGACGAGAGCGCCGCGGGATCCGGCGCGGATGATGGCGTCCTGGTCGGCCTGGATGGTGCCGAGCACGTCCCGCATCCGCGACGACCGGTTGCTGCCCAGGCTGGCGATGAACGCGGACTGGTCGTCGAGCGCGGCGTGCCCGGCAATTCCCTCCGAGGTGAACACCTCGTCCCAGTAATCGCTGATCCGGCCGCCCGTCCAGCGGTACCTGCGGCGGCTCGCCAGACCCATCGGGTTGCCGTGCGTGGCTCCGAAGAACGGTTCGGCCGCGGGGGAGCGCCAGTCGACCAGCAGCCGTCGGCCCGTGCTGTCCGTCAGGCCGAGTCGCCCGACGTACAAGGGCTCGGGGTCGTCCGCGCCGACCATGTGCCCGAGGCACAGGTCCAGACCGAACCGACGCAGCGCGCGCAGGCGCGAGGTCAGCCGGTGGATCTCCGCGTCCCGGTCCATCGCCTGCCGGCCGATGCCGCCGGGCGACTTCAGCTCGGCATCGAGGCGGTCGGACAGTTCGGCGATCGTCTCCTCGAGGCACTTCGCGATCGCGGCGAAGTGCTGCTCGTCGCCGGCGATGAGCGTCGGGTCGGCCTTGGGAGTCAGATGTTCGGGAAGGTCGAAAGCGCTGGTGGTCAGGGGGTTCACGTCATTGGCTCCGATGTGAGGCCGCTTGCAGCCGTTGCGGCCGCAAGGCGTCTGGACCGGCGTGACGAACCGGTCGGTCCAGGTCGTCAGGGCTTGGCAGGTTCTGGTGTCCGGGGTCCTGGCACGGGGATCCCCCGTGGTTCACGCGGACATGGGCGGCTTTTCTCGGCCGGCCGGGTCGAGCAGCAGCCTCGCGGCCGGCGCTGTCCCGTCGGTGCGGATCGATGCGGCCACGGAGGCCCCGCGTGCACGGGTCCCGGGCCTCAGAGTGGCCCTGAGCGCGACCGCACGACGGCGGCCATCCGGCGGGACAGGGCCCCGCACAGCCCGTGGCACGCCCGCGCTGGCCGGCAGCGCCGCGAACTCCTCGCCCGGCGGCGCGCACACCCGCACCTCCGGGCCGAGTTCCCGCAAGCGCACCGCGAGTCCCGCCGGCGGTGCGACATCCCCGCGGGCCCCGTACGCAGACAACAACACACGCACTTCGTGAATCCCCCATTACCGCCGGATCTGGCCTTGGCCGACGATTCTGCGGCACGACGGGGGCCTTGCCGCAAGCCCCCCGGTGCGCTATAAGTTGAGAGTGGCAAGGAGTGGGAACTCCTTGCCTTTGCTTTTTGTCGTCCTCAGTGGACGGACGACCCCCTCGCGAAGCGGCAGCATCCCGCCGTCAGGTCGTGGCTGTCCCGGTACGCAGCAGCGCTGGTGGGACATCGCGAGACGCCGGCCCCTGAAAATGATCAAGGGCCCCGCCTCACCGAAGTGAGACAAGGCCCTGACCTGGGCTCGAAGCCCTTCTTCACCGTCGGGACGACAGGATTTGAACCTGCGACCCCTTGACCCCCAGTCAAGTGCGCTACCAAGCTGCGCCACGTCCCGGTGTGCGAGCGCCCGTTCTCCGGCTGCGCGCGCAAGAGAACACTACCCCACGAGTCGGGGCCGGACGGACGTCCGGCCTGCGGGCATGCGCCGCCGTCGACGGGACACGAGGGACAATCGGAAGCGTGGACAACGCACGCAGAGACCGCGACGAAGAAGGCCGTGTACGCAACGCACGCCCACGCGACGGGCTCGGAAGGCCGCTTCCGTACGGCGCACCGGGTGTGGAGCGCCAGCCCGAGGGGGTGGTGCGCTCACCTGCGCAGACACTGGCGGAGGCGCAGCGGCTGCTCGACGAGGGCAAGCCCTTCCATGCCCATGAGGTCTTCGAGGACGCGTGGAAGTCGGGGCCGGAGCCGGAGCGCGAGCTGTGGCGCGGGCTGGCGCAGCTCGCGGTCGGGCTCACGCACGCCGCCCGCGGCAACACGGAGGGCGGGGCGCGCCTGCTGCTGCGCGGAGCGGAGCGCATCGTCGGCTTCGGGGACCCGTACGGCATCGATGTGTCCGGGCTGGCGGCTTGGGCCCGGGATCTCGCGGAGCGGCTCGACGGTCCGGTGGACCCGGGCGCGGAGTCGCCGCACCTCACTCTGTAGGGCTCATCTCACTCTGCAGGAGCACGACTTCCAGGGTGCGGGGGCCGTGCACGCCCTCGACGCGGTCGAGTTCGATGTCGCTGGTCGCGGACGGACCCGAGATCCAGGTGAGCGGCCGGGTCGCGTCGAGACGGGGCATCGCCTGCGGTACCGAGGCAACGACCTGCTCGGGCGCGCGGACGACGCAGATGTGCAGATCGGGTACGAGCGTGAGGGCCCGCCGGCCCTGTCCGGGGCCGGCGTCCAGCACGATCGTTCCCGTCTCGGCGATCGCGAGGGCGCAGCCGCTGATCACGGCGTCGGCCGCGTCGAGTTCGTGGGCGGTGAGCGGCCCGCTGTCCTCGAGCCGCTCCGCGTCGGTGGCGGCGAGCCACTCGTCGGGCAGCCCGTCCGGCACGACGACCGACCTGGCCCCGTTCCCGGACAGCAACTCGGCGATCACTGCGGGAAGTCCGGACGGCGTGGCACGGTGGACGACCGCCCGGTAGTCGACAAGGTTCTCGTGGAGCAGGTCGAGAACGGCCGCCGGATCGCCGGCCGTGTGACTGGTGAGGTATTCGCGGGTGACGGGCGGCGCGTCGGGCGCGTCGGCGACGGCGGCCCGGATGCGGCCGAGGATGCGGTCACGCGAGGAGGTCATCGGCGGTTCTTCTTCCACCAGTCGCGGAAGGACTCCGCGGGCATCTCGGGCAGTTCACGGCTGTCGGTCCACCCGCCCGCACCCGGCGGCCGCCTGGGGTGGAGCCTGCGGGTCTTCGACAGGACCTTCTCGCCGGCCGCGAGTGCGCCGGGGTGGTTGAGCACCCAGCCCGCCGCCTTGACGGCCGCCTTCTCCACACGGTGCCCCTTGCCTCCCTTGTCCGCGACCTGCTCCCGCAGGTGGACGAGGACTTCGGGGATGTCGATGGCGACGGGGCACACCTCGTAGCAGGCGCCGCAGAGCGAGGAGGCGTACGGCAGCGAGGCATCGATCTCACTCTGGATGCCGCGCAGTTGAGGGCTGAGGATCGCGCCGATGGGGCCGGGGTAGACCGAGCCGTACGCGTGGCCGCCGGCCCGCTCGTACACCGGGCAGACGTTGAGGCAGGCGGAGCAGCGGATGCAGCGCAGCGCCTGGCGGCCGACCTCGTCGCCGAGCGTGGCGGTTCTGCCGTTGTCGAGGAGGACCAGGTGGAAGGTCCGCGGCCCGTCGGTCGTCCCGTCGGGTCCGGTCACGGTGCCGGTCCACATGGACGTGTAGGGGTTCATGCGTTCGGCGGTCGAGGAGCGCGGCAGGGTCTGCAGGAAGACCTCCAGGTCGCGCCAGGTCGGCACGACCTTCTCGATGCCGACGACCGAGATGAGCGTCTCGGGCAGGGTCAGGCACATCCGCCCGTTGCCCTCGGACTCGAAGACGACGAGGGTGCCCGTCTCGGCGACCATGAAGTTGGCGCCGGAGACGGCGACCTTGGCGCGCAGGAACTTCTCGCGGAGGTGCAGTCGGGCCGCTTCGGCGAGTTCGGCCGGGGAGTCGGACAGGCCGTCGGGCGCGGGCCGCCCCCAGTGGGCCATCCGGTCCTGGAAGATGTCGCGGATCTCGCCGCGGTTGCGATGGATGGCGGGGACGAGGATGTGGGAGGGCCGGTCGTCGCCGAGCTGGACGATGAGCTCGGCGAGGTCGGTCTCGTACGCGGCGATTCCCTCGGCCTCGAGCGCCTCGTTGAGGCCGATCTCCTGGGTGGCCATCGACTTGACCTTGACGACCTCGGTCTCGCCGGTGGCCTTCACCAGGCCGGCGACGATCCGGTTGGCCTCGTCGGCGTCCGCGGCCCAGTGCACGGTGCCGCCGGCCCCCGTGACCGCGCTCTCCAACTTCTCCAGGTAGCGGTCGAGATGACGGAGCGTATGGTCCTTGATCTGCTTGCCGGCCTCCCGCAGCCCCGCCCAATCGGCCAGTTCACCGACCGCCGTGGCCCGCTTGTCGCGGATGGTGTGGGTGGCGTGCCGCAGGTTGGCGCGCAGCGTCGGGTTGTGGACTGCTTCCCTGGCGGCCACAGGGAAGGACGGCATGCCGAGATACGTCCCGCTCATGCGTGCGGCTCCTCTTCGGTGGAGCTGAGGATCTCCGCGATGTGCAGGGCCCGCAGCGGCTCGTCCTGACGGCGGATGATGCCGTCGAGGTGCATCAGGCAGGAGTTGTCCGCTCCGCACAGCACGGAGGCCCGGGTGGAGAGGGCGTGGCGGACCTTGTCCTGGCCCATGGCGGCGGACACGTCGGCGTTCTTGACGGCGAAGGTGCCGCCGAAGCCGCAGCACTCGTCGGCGCCGGGCAGCTCACGCAGCTCAAGTCCCTTGACCGCCTGGAGCAGTCGCCGTGGCCGGTCCCCCAGCCGCAGCATGCGCAATCCGTGACAGGAGGGGTGGTAGGTGACGGTGTGCGGGAAGTATGCGCCGACGTCGGTGACCTGGAGGATGTCGACGAGGAACTCGGTCAGTTCGTACGTCCGGGGCGGGAGATCCGTCTCGCCGAACTTCGGATAGTGCTCGCGCACCATGGCCGCGCAGGAACCCGAGGGGGTCACGACGTACTCGTATCCCTCGAAGGCCTGCGCCGTGCGCCGTACCAGGGGCTCGGTCTCGCGCCGGTAGCCGGTGTTGAACTGCGGCTGCCCGCAACAGGTCTGCGCGGCGGGGAAGTCCACCTCCACCCCGAGCCGCTCCAGGAGCCGCACGGTCGCGATGCCGGTGGCCGGGAACACCGCGTCGTTGACGCAGGTGACGAAGAGTGCGACACGCATGGTCGGAGGATATGCCGCGACCGGGGGCCCCGGTAGGTGCCGCGATCAGGTGGATACGGCAGACTCGGCCGGGTGAGGAAGATCTATGTGATCGGCATCGGGGCGGGCGACCCCGACCATCTGACGCTGCAGGCGGTCAAGGCGCTGAACAAGGCGGATGCGTTCTTCATCCTGGACAAGGGTGAGGACAAATCCGATCTGACGCAGCTTCGTCGGGAGATCCTCGATGTCCACATCACCGACCCCTCGTACCGGCTGGTCGAGGTGCGCGATCCGGAACGGGACCGTCAGACATCGGACTATTCCCCGGCGGTCGACGACTGGCGCAGCCGACGGGCCGATCTCTACGAGCGGCTCATCGCCGAGGGCCTGGCGGAGGACGAGTGCGGGGCGTTCCTCGTCTGGGGCGATCCGGCGCTGTACGACTCCACGCTGGGCATCCTGGAGGAGATCCTGGAGCGCGGATCGGTCGTGTTCGACCATGAGGTGGTGCCCGGGATCAGCAGCGTCTCCGCCCTGCTGGCGAAGCACCGCACGGGCCTGAACCGGGTCGGCCGCCCGGTGCAGATCACCACCGGCCGGCGGCTCGCCGAGGGCTGGCCGGAGGGCGTGGACGACGTGGTCGTCATGCTGGACGCCCGGCAGGCGTTCACCCGCCATCTCGACCAGGATCTGTACATCTACTGGGGTGCCTACGTGGGCACCGCGGACGAGATCCTGGTGTCGGGGCGGCTGTCCGAGGTCTCCGACCGGATCGAGGAGCTGCGGGCCGAGGCGCGCGCCCGCAAGGGCTGGATCATGGACACCTATCTGCTGCGGCGCGGCTGAGCAGAGCGAGCACCCCGGCCACGTCCTCGGCGGCTGGCACTCCCGCGGGCGCGGGCGGCCGGCGCACCACCACGACGGGCAGCCCCAGCTCCCGGGCCGCGGTGAGCTTGGCCACGGTGGCCGTTCCTCCGCTGTCCTTGGTGACCAGAACGTCGATCCCGTGCCTGCGCATCAGCTCCCGCTCGCCGTCGAGGGTGAAGGGGCCCCGGTGCAGGATCGTCTCGGTGTGCCGCGGCAGCGGAGGTTCGGGCGGCTCGACGGACCGGACGAGGAAGTGCAGCCGGTCGAGTCCGGCGAAGGCGGCGAGGCCGAGCCGTCCGGTGGTGAGGAAGACACGCCGGCCGAGGGCCGGCAGCCGGGCGGCGGCGTCGGCGAGTGAGGCGGCGTCGTGCCAGCAGTCGCCCGGTCCGGCCACCCGGCCCGGCCGGCGCAGGGCGATCAGAGTCGTGCCGGTGACGGCGGCGGCCCGGGCGGCGTTGGCGCTGATGACCTCGGCGAAGGGGTGGGTGGCGTCGACGACGGCAGCCACCCGGTGCTCACGCAGCCACGCGGCCAGCCCTTCGGCCCCGCCGAATCCTCCGACCCGCACCTCACCGTCGGGCATCCGCGGCCGGGCCACCCGCCCGGCGAGCGACGTGGTGACCCGCACGCCGGCCCGCTCCGCAAGCTGCTCGGCGAGCAGCCGGGCTTCGGTGGTGCCACCGAGGACGAGGACGTGGGTGCCGGGCATGGCCCGAGGCTACTTCGCCGCCAGATCCTGCGTGTGTCCGAGGTTCCGGCCACGCGCGCTTCGGGGCGTCATGCGGCGGTGCCCTCCGGGCATCACCAAGTGCCGTCATGGCGCCCAGATGGGTGAGGTGATTCCGGGACACCCAGTCTCGCGGTACAGGACTGCCCATATCCGGGGGTCCTGCCCACGGCTGCCTGCTGGACAGTTGCCCTGTCTACAACCGCAACGTCGCCTAGCCTGGTGAAGGGATGGAATTCTCGATCTGGAGTTCGCCATGATCAACCGGCGACGGGAAAGCGAAACCACCCTGACCTCCCCGCTTCCAGCCCCGAGGCGCATCGCGTGGTGCCTGTGGAGCGGTGTGGGAACCCTCGGGCTCCTGGGTCTCCTGACGTGGGCAGGCAAGGAGTCCCCTGCCTGGAGTCCGACAGGCTGGGAGTGGGCGCAGGGGTTCACCGGGTGGGTGGCGCAGATATGCGGTGGCCTCGGCCGGATCTTCGACACCGATGGCGGTCTCGGTTTCGACGTGAAACTGGGGTTCTGGCTCGTCGCCCTGTTCGTCGTCTACCTGTACTGGCGGGCGACGCGTGCGCTGCTGGCCTACAAACCGGGTCCGGTGGACGTTCAGGAACTCGTCGATGCGACACCCCCAGGAACCCTTGATGTACCGACAGGCGATCTGACCGCCGAGCTTCGCCAGCAACTGTCCAACAGCAGCATCTACGCCCCGACGACGCTGCCGGCCGAGGCCCCACCGATGAGCTTTCTCGAGCTGGTCGGCGACGTCGAGCTGGACCCCAAGAAGCTGGGAACCGCTATTCCACGCCTTCTGAGCCGACTGCGCCCGAAGCTCGCCTACCGGGTCGGAGGAGTGCTTCGCATCCGTGACCAGGGACCAGACCACTTGGGTGTAACCGTGACAGTCACGGCCTTCGTATTCGGCGGGTCCCGCTCAACAACTCTGTGGGGAAGCAAGTGGGATGAAGCGATCCGTAAAACCGGCTGCTGGGTGATCAGCTCCTTGCTGCCGGTTACGCGAGCGGGGCGACAGCCGCCGTGGCGTCAATGGTGGGGCCGGGAACTCAATCCGGAACTGTACGAGGCATACCAGAGCGCCAACGAGTTCAGCCGTGCCGGCCGCTATCACGAGGCACTGTCGCGGTATTTCGACGCGGTCGCACTCGATCCCGAGAATCCCTACCTCCGGAGTGAATTGGCAGAGGTGCAGGAGAAGATGGGTCTGCACATCGACGCTCTCGAAACGTGCCAACGCGCCCTCACTCTCGATGGGCAAACTTCCAAACAGTACAACAGGCGCCTGTGGTTGCGCCCTTGGGAGCCGGATCGGCGACGGCTGCGCTATCTCTTTCACCCTCGCCTGTACCGCGACGTGCTCGGTCTCCGATACCGGAACGCCATCATCCTCGGAACGGCGGAAGAGACGACACAGCAATGGTTCCAGCGCAAGGGCAGTCAGGACGACACGACCCGGCAGCGCCTCGTGCCCCTTCTCGCGGATCGGTACTGGCAGGCGGCCAGGACACTGGCACACCCCGGCGAGGAAAGGGCCTGGCTCACGAGAGCGCTGGAGCAGTCCCTCCATGTCGGGAGGTCCGAATCCGCTTCCATTTCGATGAACCTCGTGCGCCTGGTGTTCCAGCGAGCCGCGATGCAGGAGACGAACCGGCTGGCCGCAGATGACCGCTGGGCGCGCATCGCCGGCCTGTACTGGCCTGCACGGCTGCGGAGTTGGCTCCTGTTCCTCTCACCCTTCTCCAATGTTCAGAGCGTCCGTGGCTCACGGCAGGCCGTGACACGAGGCGCATTCCACATAAACCGCGAGGTGTGGGCTCCGCTGCGCCTTGCTTGGGCAGTCGAAAGAATGCAACTGCCTGGCCCGGTGTACCACCCACACGCTCGGTACACCTGGCGCACCGGACCTCCGGTGACCACGGACGTCACTGCTCGTGACCTCAAAGCACGGGTCGGCTGGGCCCGGAGTCGACTCACACTTGTTCGTCGCATCGTTCCGCGGTGTCGGCGCGGCGACTGGCTGACTCGCTACAACAGCGCGTGCGTGCATGCCGTGGCCATGAAAGCCGGCAAGGGCAGCGAGAGTCAGGAGCACGCACAGCATGCGGTCGAGGAGCTTGAGAGCGCGATTCTGATCCCCCGGGGAGGCTTCGCGACAGTGGAGCGTACCTGGATGGTTCACGAGGACCCGGATCTGGCCCTCCTTCGGGAGGAAGAGCTCTTCGAGAGCTTCGTCCTGACCGCCTATCCGGGCATGGAGATCCCTGCACACCCCCCTCCGAGCTGGTCGGAGGCACAGATGAGGGAATACGACTACAGGCTCCTCGAGGAGGCAGCCAAGGTCATGCAGAAGGTATGGATCATGCGAGGCGAGAAGCCGAGCTTCGACATCCGGGATGCAACGCAATGGCTACGCGCCGAATGCGACATTTGGACGGGAATGCGGAAGGTGACCGACTCGCGCCGGCTGGGCCACTGGGAGTACCGCGTGGAACTCATCCGATCGGTTCGGGCCGACACTCAACCGACGCTCCCAGCCACGCCCGGATTCCCTCCCTCGATGCTCCCCGACGACACCGCACCACCCGACCGCCAGGAGATCACCCGCCGACTCCAGAGACTACAGAGCGACCTCAAAGCAGACATGAGAGGAGAAACCACGCACTACGTGAACATCCAAGAGGGGCGGGACGCCCTCAGCAGGGCAACGGCCGAGGGTGTGGCGTGGTTGGATCCGAGGACCGTCCACAGCCTCTGCGCCGCCTACTCTGCGGTCTGGCAGACACTCGCCGAGTGGCTGGAGCAGGACCGCGCCGAGAGTCACTTCGTGGAGGCTCTGGCCAGAGTCCCCAAACCATCCGCGGACGGGCTGCCCCGAGAGGGGGTCCCCCGGTACGGCTCGTGAGTACGGGCCGAACCTGAAGCCGCAAACAGGCACGGCGAGCAGCGGGCGGGCCGAGCAGTCGACGGGGGCGGGCAGTAGGCATACGGCGCCGACAGGGCTGGCCCACCGAGCGGGCACCTACGGATCCGCAAGTCAGGCTTCCGCCAGTGGCCACAGGAGGCGGGAACATACATCAGAACAGCAGCAGTTGGAGACCGCCGAGCACCGTCGCCCCGATGACCAGCCGCTCGAAGAGCAGCTGGTCGATCCGGTCCACGCACAGCTTCCCGATCAGCGCCCCCGGCAGCACGAACAGCGCGAGCACGGCGTCCAGCATGAGGGAGCGCGGGTCGATGAGACCGAGACCCACGCTGAACGGTACCTTGGACACGTTGACGATCAGGAAGAACCAGGCCGACGTCCCCAGGAAGCCGAGCTTCCGGAAGCCGGCGGAGATCAGGTAGAGCGACATGACGGGTCCGCCGGCGTTGGCGACCATCGTGGTGAACCCGCCGAGCATCCCGTACGACCGCGCCTTCAACCGCCCCCGACGGCCCTCCTGCGACTCCGGCTCGTCCTGTTCCCCGGCCCGCCGGCGCCAGACGGTGACACCCGCCATGAACAGCAGGATCGCCCCGATCGATGTGCGTACGACCTGGTCGTCGGCCCAGAACAGGAAGACGGTCCCGACCAGCACCCCCGCGGCGACCGCGGGAAAGAGCCGCAGCAGGGTCGGCCAGTGGGCGTGCCGGCGATAGGTGAGCACGGCGATCGTGTCGCCGACGATCAGCACGGGAAGCAGTACACCGACGGATTCCCGGGCGGGGAGGACGGCAGCGAAGATCGCAAGACTGACGGTGTTCGCGCCGCTGACGGCGGTCTTCGAGAACCCCACGAGCGCGGCTGCCGCGGCGAGCGCGGCCAGTTCCCAGCTCAGAGCTATGTCCATGTCAGGGGTTGATGTTAAGTCCTGTTCCGGGAGGCAAGATCCCCGGAAAACCGGCGAGGCTGTACCGGAGCTTCCGATACAGCCTCTGACCTGCGTAATCGCTGGTCGGGACGACAGGATTTGAACCTGCGACCCCTTGACCCCCAGTCAAGTGCGCTACCAAGCTGCGCCACGTCCCGGTGCCCGTCTGACCTGGGGTTTCCCCCGGTTGAACGCGCATGAGAACAATACCGCACTCAGGCCGGTGGTCACGAACCGCTTTCCCTCTGCGGTTCACACGCGCCACGAGTAAGCAGGAGAGGGCTCCGCCGCCGCGCCGGGCACTCCGTATTCCGCAGGCACCGATCATGGAGTGCTCACGACGGCCGCCACCGCCGCAAGCGGTCCGGACGACCCGCCCGCCGATGAGCCACCCGACGGCGACCCGCGCGCGGTCTCACTCCCCCGGCGGCGCCAGCTCCGGATGCGCGTCCAGCAGCTTCTTCGGCGCGGCCTGCCGCCAGGAGTCGACGAGGATCGCATGGAGCTCGTCCTCGTCGTCCAGCGCCGCCAGGCGCACCCGCAGCCACGGCCACGCGTCGTCATGGCCGTGGCGGATGAAGAATTTCTCCGGCTCGGAGGCGATCAGCTCCTCCCGCTCCTCCTTGGGGCACTTCACCCCCAGCACCTTGTCCTCATCGTCCAGCGAGGCGAAGAGCCTGCCCTTGTCCACCCGGAACGTGGGCATGCCCCAGGCGAGCTTCTCCAGCGCCCCCGGCAGGGTGAGCGCGATTCTGCGTACGTCGTCGGCGGTGGCCATGCGACGACCGTACGACGCGGCACTGACACTCGCCCGGGATGAGCGGCCTCAACGCGCCCTGCCCGCCCGGCGATCGGCCAACACAGGCCGCTTCCGACCCATTGACCCCCTGTAACGCCTGAACCTACGCTGTGCCACGCATTTGGAAAGCGCTTTCTACCCTACGGTCCGCCCCACCTGCACCGGGAGCGCAATGAGCAGTCACAGAGCACGGCTCGGCCGACGATTCCTCTCCCCGTTCACCGTCATCACGGCACTTCTTGCGCTCGTCCTCGGGCTCGGGCTGGCGACGCCCCCGCGCGCCGAGGCAGCGGCGGCGTACCAGGTCCTCGTCTTCTCCAAGGTCACGAACTTCTCCCACGACTCGATCCAGGCGGGCATCGACGCGGTCAAGAAGCTCGGCAGCGAGAACGGCTTCGACGTCGAGGCCACCGACGACGCCGCCTCCTTCACCGACGCGAACCTGGCCCGGTTCCAGGCGATTGTCTTCAACAACACCAACTCCACCCCGGAGAGCGGCGACCTGCTCGATGCCGCGCAGCGCGCCGCGCTGCAGAAGTACGTCCGGGGCGGCGGCGGCTGGGTCGGTCTGCACGCCGCCTCCGCGAGCGAGCGCGACTGGACCTGGTACGAGGGCCTGGTCGGCGCCATCTTCGACAAGCACCCCGCCGTCCAGACCGGACGTATCAAGGTCCTCGACCACGCCCACCCCTCCACCAAGGGACTTCCCGAGCTCTGGGAGCGGGAGGAGGAGTGGTACAACTGGCGCACCAACCCCACCGGCAAGGTGCACACCCTCGCCCAGATCAAGGTGCGGGACGGCATCACCGGGCTGGACGAGGGCGTCGACCATCCGTGGTCCTGGTGCCAGAACTACGACGGCGGACGCTCCTGGTTCACGGCGGGCGGGCATGCCAAGTCGGCGTTCCAGGAGGCTGGTTTCCTCCAGCATCTGCTCGGCGGGATCCAGTGGGCCGCCGGGGACAAGCCGGGCGACTGCACCGCCACCAAGACCGGTGCCTTCCAGCGCACTCCGCTGGTGACGAGCGATCTCGCCGACCCCTTCGAGCTGGCCGTGGCGCCCGACCGTCGCGTGTTCTTCATCCAGCGCACCGGCAAGGTCAAGGTGATCGACCAGCAGACGCTCAAGGTCACCACCGCCCTGGACTTCGCGTACACGCCCGACATGACCAGCCAGTCCGACGGGCTCCTCGGGCTCGCGCTCGACCCGCAGTTCGCCACGAACCACTGGCTCTATCTGCTGAACTCCGACAAGACGGAGAAGCGGATCAATCTGTCGCGGTTCACGGTGACCGGCAACACCATCGACCCGGCGTCCGAGAAGCAGCTGCTCGCCATTCCCACCTGGCGCGGCGAGGGCAGGGCCAACTCCCACATGGCCGGCTCGATCGCCTTCGACAAGAACGGCGAGCTCTACATCGCCACCGGTGACAACACCGACCCCTTCGCCTCCGACGGGTTCGCCCCCATCGACGAGGGTGAGGGCCGCCGCGCGTGGGACGCGCAGGGCACCTCGGGCAACACCAACGACCTGCGGGGCAAGATCCTGCGCATCACGCCGAAGGACGACGGCACGTACGGCATCCCCGCGGGCAACCTCTTCGCCCCCGGCACCGAGAAGACGCGCCCCGAGGTCTTCGCCATGGGGATGCGCAATCCGTTCCGGATCACCACCGACCCGCTGAGCGGTGCACTGCTGGTCGCGGACTACGGCCCGGACGCCCGGACCGCCAAGCCGGACCGTGGCCCGGAAGGGACGGTCGAGTACACGCGGATCACCAAGGCGGGCAACTTCGGCTGGCCGTACTGCGTCGGCAACAACACTCCGTTCAACGACTACGACTTCACGAGCAAGACATCGGGTCCGAAGTTCGACTGTGCCGAGCTCGTCAACGACTCGCCGAACAACACCGGACTGAAGGAGCTGCCGCCGGCCCAGCCGGCGACGGTCTGGTACGCGTACTCGGCCTCGGCGGAGTTCCCGGAGCTCGGCACCGGTGGCGGCGGCCCGATGAGCGGCCCGGTCTACGACTACGACCCGGCCAACACCTACCGCACCAGGTTCCCCGAGTACTTCGAGGGGAAGTGGCTCAACTACGAGCTCACCCGCACGTGGTTCAAGGCATTCTCGATCCAGCAGCACGACCAGACCTTCGCCGATCCAAGGTTCGCTCCCGCGAAGGCCGGCGATCTGCAGTCGATCAACTCCGTCTTCGGTGACATGAAGTGGAACCAGCCCTTCGATGCCGACTTCGGGCCCGACGGGGCGCTGTACGTCATCGACTTCGGCCTCGGCAGCGGCACCGGCCGCGGCGGGAGCAACGAGGGTGCGGGCATCTACCGCATCGACTACGTCGGCGACGACCGGCTGCCGGACGCGGAGGCGACGGCGGCGCCCGACAGCGGGAAGGTCCCGCTCACGGTGAAGTTCTCCAGCGCCGGATCCGGGCTCCCGTCCGGCACACCGGTGACGTACGCCTGGGACTTCGACGGGAACGGCACGACCGACTCGAGGGCGGCGAACCCCACGCATGTGTACCGGACAAAGGGGCGCTTCACCGCGCGGCTCACGGTCACCGCGCCGGGTGATCTGACGGGGCTCGCGGTCACGGACATCACCGTCGGCAACAGCCGGCCCGAGGTGACGATCCAACAGCCGCCGAACGGAGGGATGTTCGCCTTCGGCGACACCATCCCGTTCACGGTGAAGGTCAAGGACCGCGAGGACGGGCCGATCGACTGCTCCCGCGTGGTCGTGCAGTCGCAGCTCGGCCACGACTCCCATCTGCATCCGCTGGACAACTACACCGGATGCGCGGGCGAGATCCCCACGGACGCGGGCGACAGTCACGGCCCGGGCCAGAACCTGTACTACGGCATGACCGCGCAGTACGAGGACAAGGGAGCGCCGGGCGTGCCCGCGCTCACGGGTTCGAGCTCGCTGACCCTGCGGCCCGCCTTCCGTGAGGCCGAGCACTTCACCTCCACCGGCGGCGCCCACTCCGGCGCGGTCGTCGCCACACGCGCCGACGCGTCGGGCGGCAAGCGGCTGACCGAGATCGAGGACGGCGACTGGATCCGCTTCGACCCGGTCCATCTGAAGGGAATCGACTCGGTGACGGTCGGGGCGGCCTCCGGGGGGCTGGGCGGCACCATCGAGTTCCGCGCAGGGTCACCGACCGGCCGGCTGCTGGGCTCGGTCGCCGTGCCCGACACGGGCGACTGGGGCAATGTCGTGTCGCCGACGACCGCGCTGAAGTTCGCCGGGGTCACCGCGCCGCTGTACGCGGTCTTCACCAACCCCCAGTGGTCGGCCGACAAGCCGGATCTCTTCGCCGTGGACTGGCTGCACTTCAACGGGCGCGGGGTCGAGAAGCACCCGGGCACCAAGGTGTCGGTGAAGGCGACGCCGGCATCCGGGGCGCCACCGCTCGCCGTGCAGCTGAGCAGCACGGTCAAGCCGGTGGCCGGCCGCACGGTGGCCTCGTACCACTGGGACTTCGGCGACAACACCAAGCCGTCCGGCCCCGAGGGCGCGACCGCCACGCACTCCTATGCGCGACCGGGTTCGTACACGGCGCATGTGACCGTCACCGACGACAAGGGCGACACGACCAGCGCCTTCGTCCGCATCTCCGTGGGTTGAGCACGGCACGGCAATGGGCCCGGGATCCGCAGGTGAGCGCGATCCGCAGGAAGTTGAGAGAGGAGCGGACATGAACGGTTGCAGACGCGCGTTTCTCGGCACGGCACTCGGCGCGGCCGCCGCGACGGCGCTGGGCGGCACCGCCCGAGCGGCCGAGACCGGCCGCTGCCGACGGCGTATCCCGCCGTCCGGCACAGGCATGCACCTCTACACCATGCGCACCCCGCTGGCGACGGACTTCAAGGGCACCCTCGCCCGGCTGGCCGACATGGGGTACGCGACGGTCGGGGTCAGCGGACGGCACGGCAACAGCGCAGCGGCGATCAGGGCCGTGCTGGACGAGACCCGCCTCAAGGCGGTGCTCGAGCATGTGGGGTACGACATCGTCCGCGGCAGCGGTCTGCCGCAGGCGCTGGAGGACATCCACACGCTCGGCGCCCGGTGGATCGTGGTGCCGAGCCTGCCCGGTGCGATGCACACCCCGGCCGGATTCCGGGAAGCGGCACGGGAGTTCAACAAGGCAGGGCTCGCCGCCCGCGAGGCCGGCCTCGGCCCGCTGCTGTTCCACAACCACGGCCTGGACCATCAGGTGGTCGACGGCGAGAACCTGTACGACATCCTGCTGACGGAGACCGACCCCGATCTGGTCGGCTTCGAGCTCGACCTGTACTGGGCCGTCAAGGGCGGGGCCGATCCGCGGTCGCTGTTCGTGCGTCATCGCCGTCGCTTTCCCGCTCTGCACGTCAAGGACATGGCGCCGAACGGTGACTTCGCCGATGTCGGCTCCGGTGTTCTCGACTTCCCGTCGATGTTCGGCACGGCGGGCAGCGGCGGTGTCCGGCAGTGGCTGGTGGAGCACGACTCACCGGCGGACCCGTTCGCCACGGCCCTCAACAGCTACCGGTACCTCTCCCGGCTGAGGTACTGACAGCTCACCGGGGCACGGACACCGGGCAGACCGGACGCACAACGGATGGGCCTCGTACCACCCCCCACAGGTGGTACGAGGCCCAAGTCCGTGCCCCGCTTCCTCAGTCCGCGGCGGATGCCGCCCCGAGGAGATGGCGGATGTGACCGGTGGCCTCGCGGAACTCGGCCCGCCCCATCGTCTCCGTGTAGTCGCGCTCGGCGGGCAGCCCGATCTCGATGATCTCGGTGATGGTGCCGGGCCGCGGGCTCATCACCACCACCCGGTCGGCGAGATAGCAGGCCTCCGAGATCGAGTGGGTGACCAGGAGCACCGTGGTCCCGGTCTCCCGCCAGATGCGGTTGAGCTCCATGTTCATCTGCTCGCGGGTGAGCGCGTCCAGCGCGCCGAACGGCTCGTCCATGAGCAGTACCGGAGGCTCGTGCAGCAGCGCCCGGCACAGCGCCACCCGCTGCTGCATTCCACCGGACAGCTCGTGCGGGTAGGCGTCCTCGAAGCCGCCGAGGCCGGTCATGGCGATCAGTTCGTCGGCGCGCCGCCGCGCCGTCCCGCCCGGCATCCGGCGCATCTCGGCCTGCAGCAGGATGTTGCGCCGGGCCGAGCGCCACTCGAGCAGGGCCGCGCGCTGGAAGACGTATCCGATGTCGTGGCGCGGGCCGCGCACCTGCTCGCCGCTCAGCCGGACGTCGCCGGCGGACGGCTTCAGCAGGCCCGCGACCAGTTTGAGCAGGGTGGACTTGCCGCAGCCGGAGGGTCCGACGATGGCAACGAACTCCCCCGCCGCGACATCCAGGGATACGTCCTCGAGCGCGGTGACATCGCGGTTCCTGGTCCGGAAGCGGACGGCTACGTCCCGGAGCCCGACAGCAGCCGTCGTCTCCTCTGTGTCCTCGATCGTCACCGCGGGCTCCCGCACCGTCGTGTCCCTCACGTCGTCATCCCTTCAGTGCGGTGGCACTGTCCCAGTACTCCCCCACTGCCTTGGGGTTCTTGACCAGTCCCGCCTCGGAGAAGACGTCGATGGTCTGCTGCCAGTCGGCCTCGGCGTTGACGCCGGGTGCCTTGCCCTGGGTCGCCTGGGTGTGCAGCAGCGTCAGGGTCGTCTTGAACTGCTCCGACAGCACTTCCTTGGGCGGCAGTTGCCCGCTTGCGCCCTGCATGGAGGCCACGGCCGGCTCGGGTGCCTTCTCGGCGGCCGCGAAGGACTCGCTGACGGCCTTCGCCATGCGTGAGGCCACATCCTTGCTGCCGGCGAGGAATCGCTGTCCGGTGATGAGGCCGTTGGAGTAGAAGTTGAGCCCGTTCTCCGAGAAGCGCAGATACGCGACCTGCTTCTTGGCCTTGTTCTGCATGGTCGGCCCCTGGTCGCTGGCGTAGCCGAGCAGTCCGTCCGTCTTGCCGGAGATCACCGCGGCGATCTTGCCGGCCGGGTCGGTGTTCTGGACCTTGACGTCCGACTCCTTGAGGTTGTTCTTCTTCAGGAAGATCGGGAACGTCTTGGAGAGCGCGTCGCCCGCGGTGCCCGCGATGGTCCTGCCCTTGAGGTCGGCGGGCGTCTTGATGCCCTTCGACTCGAAGAACTGCACGGAGGACGGCGTGGTCTGCAGGAAGACTCCGAGACTCTTGACCTTGACGCCCGAGTCGACGCCGGACAGTACGGCGGGGGTGTCGGCCCAGCCGAAGTCGGTCTGGCCGGCGCCGGTGGCCTGGACGGTCTTCTGGGACCCCTGCCCGGCCCGGATGGTGAGGTCGATGCCGTGCTTCTCGAAGATCTTCTGCTGCTTGCCGTAGTAGAACGGCGCATGTTCGCCGTACGGATACCAGTTGAGCGTCAGCGTGACCTTGTCGAGCTCCTTGCCCGAGTCGCTGGTGGTCTTCTCCGCGCCGTCCTCACCGCAGGCCGTGGCGACCAGGAGCAGCGGAACGAGGCCGATCAGAAGTCTGCGCGCAGTCATGGCTGGTCCTTCTCGTCAGCGTGGGTCGTGCCGGGGTCAGTAGGCGGTGGTGACGCTCGCGTCCCGGCGGCTCGCGTGCCACGGGAGCAGGAGCTTCTCGGCGATCTCGACGAGGACGAAGAGGATCACACCGATCAGTGACATCACGAGCAGTCCCGCGAACAGCATGGGGGTGTCGAGGTTTCCGTTGGCCTGGAGGATGACGTAGCCGAGTCCTTCGTTGGCGCCGACGAACTCGCCGACGACGGCGCCGGTCACGGCAAGGGTGACCGCGACCTTGAGACCGGAGAACAGATGCGGCAGCGACGCGGGGAAGCGGATCTTGACGAACGTCTGCCAGGGGCTCGCGCCCATGGTCGACGACAGCTGCAGCATCTCCGGGTCGACCGCCTTGAGTCCGGTCACCATCGAGATGACGACGGGGAAGAAGGCGATGAGCACGGCGATCAGGATCTTGGGGGCGATGCCGAAGCCGAGCCAGACCACGAACAGCGGGGCGATGGCGATCTTGGGGACCACCTGGGCGAACAGCAGGATCGGGTAGAGCGTCTTCTCGACGGTCGACGAGTAGACCATGACGACCGCGGCGAACACCCCGACGGCCACGGCGATGAGGAAGCCGAGAAGCGTCTCGTAGGTGGTCACCCAGCTGTGCTGCCAGATGTAGTCGGTCTTGCCGGTCAGGACGTCGAGCGTCGCGCCGGGTGAGGGGACGAGGTAGGGCTCGACGAGTTCGGCCGCGGCGATCACCCACCACGCGCCGAAGCAGACGAGCAGCAGGACCACGGGACGCCAGCTCTGTTCGGCGGCCCGGGCCAGCCTCTCCCCGGCTCCCGGCTTGCTGCGCTGGGCAACTCCCGCCACCTTCTCGGGCGTTGCCTCGATGACGCTCTGGCTCACGGTCAACTCCTCCGGCCTCCGGAGCGGTTACGACGAGCGGTCTGGCAGTGCACCGTTCAGGCGGTGCCTGTTCGGTCCGTCCGGAAAACGCTTTCAGAAAGCGCTTTCTGATACGGTGTCGTCACGCTAATGACTGCCTGTGCGCACGGTCAATAGGTCGTCCCGAAATTTCGGGGGGTGCGGTGAGTGAACGGCAAGCGACACCCGTCCATGTGACGCTGGACGTCGTCGCCCGTCGGGCGGGCGTCTCCCTGGCAACGGCGTCCAGAGCACTCAACGGCACCACCCGGGTGCGCGAGGACCTGCGCCAACGGGTGCGCGCGGCGGCCGATCTGCTCGGCTACATTCCCAACGCCCATGCCCAGGCGCTCGCCAGCGCCTCCAACAACACCGTCGGGCTGATCTGCCACGACGTCGGCGACCCGTACTTCGCCGCCATCGCCGGCGGGGTCATGCGCGCCGCCGCCGAGCAGGACCTCCTCGTCATGCTCGCCAGCACCTTCCGGGAGCCGGAGCGGGAGATCGCGTATGTCTCCACCCTCCGGGCCCAGCGCGCCCGCGCCATTCTGCTGATCGGCTCCGGATTCGAGGACCGCGGATGGGAGCGGGCGCTGGCGGCGGAGCTGGAGTCGTACGTCCGCGCCGGCGGCCGGGTGGCCGTGGTGAGCCGGCACCGGAGTCTGCGGGTCGACGCGGTACTGCCCGAGAACCGCGCCGGGGCCGCCGCTCTCGCGCGGGCCCTGCTGGGCCTGGGACACCGGGAGTTCGCCGTCCTCAGCGGGCCCCCCACGCTGACCACCGTCTCCGACCGGCTGGCGGGCTTCCGTGAGGGCCTTGCCGAGGCCGGGATCACGCTGCCGCGGGAACGGGTCGTCCAGGGCGCGTTCACCCGGGAGGGCGGATACGCGGCCGCGTGCGAGCTGCTGACTCGCGCTCACCGTCCGACCTGCGTCTTCGCCGTCACCGATGTGATGGCGGTCGGTGCGCTGGCCGCGTTCGGGGAGGCCGGCGTACATGTCCCGGACGACATCTCTCTCGCGGGCTTCGACGACATCCCTCTCGTACGCGAACTCTCGCCGCCGCTCACCACCGTGGCCCTGCCGCTCACCGCGATGGGGCAGCAGGTCATGGCCCTCGCGCTGCGCGAACCCCGCGGCTCGCGCTCACGGGTGCTGCGGGTCGGCGGCGAGGTCGTCCTGCGCGCCAGCGTCGCTCCGCCCCCTCCCGACTCCCCTGCGGAAAGGACCCGTTGATGAACGGCCTTGAGACCTTCCCGGCCGCCGCGCCGAGGATCGACCGTGTCGAGACCTTCGCGGTCGCCCTGCCCACCAAGCGCTCCTTCGGCGTCTCGGGCGGCGCGGTGGCCGTCGCCGGACAGCCCTCGATACGGGTACTGGTGAAGGTGACCGCGGACGGGGCGTACGGATGGGGGGAGGCGACACCGCTGCCGGCCTGGACGTACGAGACGGCCGAATCGATCGTCACCACCATCGACCGCTATCTCGCTCCGGCCGTCATCGGCACCCCGGCATGGCATCTGGACGCCGTGGACCGGGCCTTCGACCGGGCGATCAACCGCGGCTTCACCATCGGCGCGCCGCTGGCCAAGAGCGCCGTGGACACGGCGCTGCACGATCTGCTCGGCCGGGCCGCCGGGGTGCCGCTCGGTGTGTTGTGGGGCCGGCGCCGGGCCGAGACCATCGAGTTGGGGTGGATCGTCTCCGGGCAGTCCCCCGCGGAGGTCGGCGACAGCGTGGCCGAGGGATCGGATGCCGGGCACCGCGCGTTCAAGGTCAAGATCGGGCTGCACGACGAGGAGACGGACCTTGCCGTGGTCGCCGCCGTATGCGAGCACGCCCCGGGCGCTCCGGTCTGGGTGGACGCCAACCAGGCGTACACCACGGACGCCGCGCTGCGGATGGCGCGGCGGCTGGACGAGTTCGGGATCACCGCCTTCGAACAGCCGCTGCCGGCCAATGACATCGCGGGGCTGCGGCGGCTGCGTGAGCACTCACCCGTGCCCGTCGCTCTCGACGAGAGCCTGCGGCACCCGACGGACCTCGCGACCTTCGTGCGCCTCGATGCGGTGGACGTGGCGATCGCCAAGGTGCAGCGCAGTGGTGGGCTCACCCTGTCGCACCGGCTGTGCTCGCTCGCCGAGGACTGCGGGGTGCGGCTGATGGGTTCGGGGCTCACGGACTCCGATCTGGGACTCGCCGCCTCACTGCACCTGTTCGCGGCGTACGGCATCGACACCCCGGTCGACCTCAACGGGCGGCAGTTCATCGAGTCCCCGTACGCCGGGGGGACCGTCCGCGTGGAGAAGGGCGTGGCCCGGGTGCCCGACGGTCCCGGGCTGGGGGTCGAGGTCGACGAGTCGGTGGTGCGGGCCCTCGCGGTCGACGTACTGGAACGCCGGAGGTAGCGGCGCCCGGTCCTCCTGCGCGCCGGGGGTACGCCCCTCGCCCCTCGCGCGCGCCCGATGCGCCTGGGAGCACCCCCGTGCGCGGGCCCGGGCGACTCCCTCCTGCCAGAAACCGTTGCTTTCCGTCCAGGAGCGGCCCGTATCGGGTCCGCCGTTGGTGCCGAATGTCATGGCTGTGCACTTCTGGGACGGCTCGATGACCCTCAGTGCCTTTTGCCCACGAAACCTTTGCCGTTGGCATGTGGCAGAAAGAAGCACGCGGGGAATGCCGTAACGCAGGACCGGACGGGCAGTTACCACTGCAGAACAGAGTCTCCATCAACACGTCAACGGACCGCGATTCGGCCAAGGTTGGCGTCGATCTTGTACGACCCGGAAGCGATCAACACGATGATGTGGTCGGCCCGTTCGGGACGGGACCATTGCCGATGCACCACCTGCTCGAACAACCGCCCGAGCAGGCGATTCGCAGAGGAAGGCTCGCGATGGACGGTTACTTCGCCAGTCGGCTGCACCATCGACTACGGGACGATGTGAGGGCTTTCGCCGAGAGGGAGGTGCGCCCGCGGATACCGGAGATGGAGGCCGCCCGCACGGTCCACCGCGGCCTGTCCCGGCAGATTGCCCGGCAGGGCTGGCTCGGCGCCACGATCAGCAGGGACCACGGGGGCATGGGGGCCGGTCACCTCGCCAAGACCATCATCATCGAGGAGCTGTCCCGGGTCAGCGGCTCCATGGGGGCCATGGTGCAGGCCTCCCAGCTGGGCGTCGCCAAGATCGTCCACTTCGGCAGCGACGCGCAGAAGAAGACCTGGCTGCCCGTCATCGCGGCCGGCGAGTGCCTGCCGACGATAGCGGTGACCGAGCCCGAGTCGGGCGGCCATGTCCTCGGTATGAGCGCCACCGCCGTCCGGGACGGCGACGACTATCTGCTCAATGGCCGAAAGGTGTTCGTCGGCAACAGTCATGTCGGCGATCTGCACGGCGTGGTGGTCAGGACAGGGGCGGGATCGAAGGGACTGACGGCGTTTCTGGTCGAGTCCGACCGCCCCGGCTTCAGCGTCGGGGCGGAGCGGCCGACGATGGGCCTGCACGGCTTCAGCTTCGGCGAGCTCACCTTCGACAACTGCCGTGTCCCCGCGATGAACCGGCTCGGCGAGGAGGGCGACGGGCTCGCCGTGGCGTACTCCTCCAGCGTGCTCTACGGACGCGCCAACCTCACGGCTGTCTCGCTCGGCATCCACCAGGCGATCCTGGACGAGACCACCCGTTTCTGCGAGCAGCGCCACCGCTACGGCGACCCGCTGCACGATCTGCCGACCGTCAAGCTGAAACTGGGCAAGCTGCAGTCCCGGCTGATGACCGCCAGGCTGGCCGCCTACCACGCCGTGCACCTGCTGGATCAAGGGCTGCCGTGCGACGCGGAGTTGATGAACGCCAAGCTCATCAACGTCGAGTCGGCGATCGACTCGGCACGGAGCGCCATGGAGATCCACGCCGCCGCCGGGCTCTTCACCGACTGCCCGATCGAGCGCTATCTGCGGGACGCGCTCCACATGTTCGCCCCGGCCGGTACGTCCGACATCCAGCTGCTGCGCCTCGCGGAGGTTGCGCTGGGCACGTCGAAGGGCCAGTGGTCGCAGCGGCTGTCCGACCTGGTCAAGCTGGAGGCGGTCGTCTGACCCCGGACACGACTCTGCGCGCGCCGGTCGGCCGGCGCCCGCAGAGTCGGTGTCCCCCCGGAGTCGGGGTCACCGCAGAGTCGTTGCTTCCCCGGAGTCGTTGCTTGCCCGGAGCCGGGGTCCACGGCAGAGCCGGTGTTCTACGGCAGGCCCTGGATCCCGTCCTCGCGCCGGTGGATCTGCTCGATCAGCTCGGCCGCCAGCGACTTGATGGTCTCCAGGCCGGCCCTGCCCCAGGGGCGCGGCTCGGTGTCGACGACGCAGATCGTGCCCAGCGCGATCCCCGTACGGTCGATCAGCGGTGCGCCCAGATAGGAGCGGATGCCGATCTCGTCGACCACCGGATTGCCGGCGAAGCGCGGATAGTCGCAGACGTCCTCCAGTACCAGCGCCTTGCGCCGTACGACGACATGCGGGCAGTAGCCGTGGTCCCGCGCCATGAAGCGGCTGACCTCGGAGCCGCTCGCCACCGCGCCCAGATCGCTGCCGGTGTGCGTACCGGCGGGGGTGTGCAGCCCGGCGAAGAACTGCCGGTTCTCGTCGATGAAGTTGACCATGGAATACGGAGCTCCGGTCACCTCGGCGAGTTTGTCCGCGAACTCGTCGAAGGCCGCGTCGGGGCGGTCGCCGAAGCCGAGCTGACGCAGCCGCTGCACACGGACGGGCGCTTCCCGGTCGACGGGGGTCAGCAGCAGATGGCCGGTCGGGTCGTAGGTCATGTCGGGGCTCCGTAGCTCGGCGCCGGGGCGGGCACCGCTGTGGTGGTGAGCAGATGCTGGACGAGCGTGACCAGGGTTCCGATTCCCGAGCTGGCGATCCGCGCGTCGCACAGCACGACGGGCACCTCCGGCTTGAGGTCGATCGCGGCCCGTACCTCGTCCGGGTCGTAGCGGTAGGCGCCGTCGAACTCGTTCACGGCGACGACGAAGCCGATGCCCCGCCCCTCGAAGAAGTCGACGGCGGAGAAGGAGTCCTCGAGGCGGCGGGTGTCGGCGAGGACGATCGCGCCCAGCGCGCCTTCGGAGAGCTCGTCCCACATGAACCAGAAGCGCTCCTGACCGGGCGTGCCGAAGAGGTACAGCACATGGCGTTCGTCCAGGGTGATCCGGCCGAAGTCCATGGCAACGGTTGTGGTGGTCTTGGACTCGATACCGTCCAGGCTGTCCGTCGCCGCGCTGACCTGCGTCAGCACCTCCTCCGTGCTCAGCGGTTCGATCTCGCTGACCGCACCCACGAAGGTCGTCTTGCCGACCCCGAACCCGCCCGCGATGAGGATCTTCAGCGCGGTGGGGAACTGGTCTTCCACGTCAGAGCCGTCGTCGTAGGCCATCGAGCACTGCCTCCAGCAGAGAGCGGTCGGTGGATGTGTCGTTGCAGCGAGGGGCTCGTGCGGTGACGGCGCCGCAGTCCACGAGGTCGGAGAGCAGCACCTTGGTGACGACGGCGGGCAGCCGCAGATGCGCCGAGATCTCGGCGACCGACGTCGGCCCGTCGCACAGACCGAGCGCCAGCGCGTGCTCCGGACCGAGATGTGTCTGGGGCACGGTCCCGGTGGCCATCACCAGGGAGAGCAGATCCAGCGCGGCCGTGGGACGGGTGCGGCCGCCGCTCACCGTGTAGGGACGGATGAGCCGGCCGGCCGCGTCGTCGAGGAGTGGCCCTTCCTTGGGGGCCGGCATGATCACTGCCCCGCGATGCTCGGCGCCCCGGTGGACTGTCTTGCCGGAGTGGTGAGATACGGTCGCACGCTCTTGACCAGCATCGCCATCTCGTAGCCGAGGACCGCTGCGTCCGCCTCCCGGCCCGCCAGTACGGCGAGACAGGTGCCGGAGCCGGCGGTGGAGACGAACAGCAGAGTGGAATCGAGCTCCACCACCACCTGGCGCACCTCTCCCCCGTCGCCGAAGCGTGAACCGGCGCTGCGGCCGAGGGAATAGAGACCGGAGGCCAGTGCGGCCATGTGGTCGGCGCTGTCGGGGTCCAGACCGTGCACGGATTTCACCAGACCGTCCGAGGAGAGCAGTACCGCATTACGCGTGTACGGCACGCGCTGGACCAGACCGCTGAGCAGCCAGTCGAGGTCCGAGACATGACCGTTCGGCACATCGCTCGCCATGGTGATCTACTCCTTGGAGGTGTTGTCGTGGCGCTGTGGCTCGGGCTGCGGCACGGAGTCCGCCAGGGGCTGCGACTCGGCGAGCCCTATGCCGCGCTGGAAGGCCGCCATCAGTCCGGGGTCGTGGACGGCCTGTTCGTCGTCCCGGCGGGGCGGCGGGGGTGTTCTGAGCTGCGGAACGATGTGCTCCTGGCTGCGCCGCCTGGGCAGTTGGGGGCGGCCCATGGTGCCGCGCACGACTCCGGGGGGCGTCGCGGCCGGGGGCGCCTCGGGTTCGGCGGACGAGGTGCTCGGCCGCGGAGCCGCATGGCTGCCGCCCGGTCGTGCCGCCGCGGGGTGGGGGCGGTCGGCGTGCTCGGCGCGGACGGGAAGCGGCCCCGCCGTACCGAGGGTGGCGTGCACCGGCTGCGGCTGGTGCGAATCGTGCTGCTGATGGGGTTGATGCGCGGATGGTTGCTGGTGGGTGGCCAGTTGGGCCTGGACGGGCTGGGGCTGGTGATGCGTCTGGCGCGGTATCGACGGCGGCGAGGTCGCCTGGGTGATGGTCGGCTGTGTCCTGCGGCGGCGCCCGGTCTCCGCGGCTGCTGGGGTGTCGCTGTGCTGGAGTCCTTCCGGATCCGATCCCAGGAGCCCCTGCGGCAGCACGAGCGTGGCCTGCACACCGCCGTAGATATTGGACTGCAGCCGCACCGCGATGCCGTGCCGGCGGGCGAGGGCGGAGACGACGAAGAGTCCGATGCGTCCGTCCTGCAGCAGATGCGCGACGTTCACCTGGTCGGGATCGGCGAGCAGCGCGTTCATCTTGTTCTGCTCGCCGACGGGCATGCCGAGCCCGCGGTCCTCGACCTCGACGGCGAGTCCGGCGGTGACCAGTTGGGCGCGCATCAGCACCTGGGTGTGCGGGGCGGAGAACACCGTGGCGTTCTCCACCAGTTCGGCCAGCAGGTGGATCACGTCGGCGACGGCGTGGCCGCGCAGGGTGCCGTCGATCGGCGGGACGAGTTTGACCCGCGGGTACTGCTCGACCTCGGCGATGGCGGAGCGGAGCACCTCGGTCATGGTGACCGGGTTCGACCACTGGCGACGGGAGATCGCGCCGCCGAGGACGGCGAGGTTCTCCGCGTGCCGACGGATGCGGGTGGCGAGGTGGTCCACATGGAAGAGGCCCTTGAGGAGTTCGGGATCCTCGACCTCGTTCTCCAGCTCGTCGAGCAGCTGGATCTCGCGGTGCACCAGCGACTGGAGCCGCCGGGCCAGATTGACGAAGACCTCGACCTTCTGTTCGTTGCCGACGCTGCTGGAGAGCCGTGAGGCCTGCACCACGGCCGCCACCGCCGCCTCGTGCGAACGGCCCAGTTCCAGGGTGAGCAGGTCGAATTCGTCGCCGCGTTGTGTGGTGGGCAGCGGTGCCCGGGGAGCCGGCGGCTCGCCCCGGCGCAGCTGTTCGACGACGGTCCGCAGGTCCGCCTGGCCGCGCGCGGTGGTGCGGCGCAGCGACGTGCAGCGGCCGAGGACCGACCTGGCCATCCGGTCGGCGCCCAGGGCCGCCGCCGCGACGGACGCTATGGCGAGCACCGCCGAAATGGTCAGGACGGCCCACAGGCCGCTGGACGGCTGGGGCGCGGCCGTGCGAACAGTGAAGATCACCGCGGCGGCGCCGCTCAGCGCGGCGACCAGCGCCGGCAGTACCGCGGTGCGCAGCAGTTGGGGTCGTATACGGGTTTCCGGCGATGCCGGCACGGAATGCTGTCCGCCTGCCGAGGCGGAGCGTGTGCCGGACCGGCCGTGGCGCCCGCCTTCGCGGCGGTCCGGCCGCGCGACAGGTGCGCGTAGTTGAGACATCAGCGTCCTTGGTCCGTGGGGTCCCAGGATTCGGCGTACTTCCTCTGGTCGGCGCGGCGCAACAGGGGCTCGGCGAAGGTTTGTGCGAGCCCACCGTTGATCACCGGCCACACACGGTAGTCGCCACATCCGCACGTGCGACGGGCAGTTGACAAACTTGCCCGCCATTCGTCCCGCTCTGGTATGAGGCCTCGCACTGGGGTCCGAGCACATGAAATTGACCCCTGCCGGAGGCTGGGACCCGGCAGGGGTCTGGCGTCGTGGAGCAGTCGGCTCAGGCGGTCGGCGCGACCTCCGGGCTGCCGGTGCCGGTGCCCTGGTCGGAGGGCCGGGTCGTGGTCCTGGACTGCTCCGGCCGGAAGGCCGCCCAGCCGCCGGCCGGCGCGGTCGCGGCGGAACGCCACCACGGATCGCCGGGGACCGCCTCGGTGGTCGGCTCGAACGGCTCGCCCGGCCGCGGCAGCGCGATCCGCTGACCCGCCCCGGCGGCGGCCGCCGCCGTGTTCTCGCCCGGCTCGGCCCACGGGTGCGGCGCGAGGTTGAAGGTGCCCCAGTGGATCGGGAGCAGGATTCCGCCGGGCTCGCCGCCGTGGAGATCGAGATGGGCGCGGACGCCTTCGGCCGGCGTCATGTGGATGTCCGGCCAGTACTCGCTGTACGCGCCGATCTGGATCATGGTGGCGTCGAAGGGGCCGTGCTCGGCGCCGATGTCCTTGAAGCCGGGGAAGTACCCGGTGTCACCGCTGTGGTACACACGGTGCTCGGGACCCGCGACGACCCAGGACGCCCAGAGGGTGTGCTGCTGGTTGCGCAGGCCGCGGCCGCAGAAGTGGCGGGCCGGAGTGGCGGTGAGCGCGAGACCGGCCACCTCCGCGCTCTCGTTCCAGTCGAGCTCGCGCACCCGCTCGGCCGGCACACCCCAGCGCTCGAGGTGCGCACCCACGCCGAGCGGCACGGCGAAGACCGTGTCCGTGGAGGCCAGCGCCTTGATCGTGGGCAGATCGAGGTGGTCGTAGTGGTCGTGGGAGATCACGACCACATCGAGGGGACCGATGTCCGCGAGCGGCAGGGGCACGGGGTGCAGCCGCTTGGGCCCGGCGAAGGAGAAGGGGGAGCAGCGGTCGCCCCAGACGGGGTCGAACAGCACCCGGCGTCCGTCGATCTCGGCGAGCACGCTGGAGTGACCGATCCAGGTCAGCCGCAGTCCGGAGGCGGGCGGCTTTGCCAGGTCCTCACGCGTGCGCGGGTGCAGGGGCACCGTGCCGACGGGAGAGCGGCGGGCCCGCGCCTCCTTCTGGAAGTAGATCTTGGCGAACTCGACCATGGAGCCACCGGACGGCCTGGTCCGCGCCCCCACCGGGTTCTGGAAGGTTCCGTCCGAGAAGTTCGGCGAGCGGCGGATCCGCTCCATCCGCCCTCCGGCAGGGTCGCCGCCGAACGCGGCCGGCCTCAGCGAGCGCAGCCGGTGCCTCAGGGAGTGGGGGGAGTCAGCGCCGGTCACGGCACCTCCTGATGTCGGGGTCATTCCATTATGTGCGCGGGGTACGTCAGTGCGGGAGAGCGCTCCGCCGTCGGCGGAATCTGCGGTTCCGCTCATCCCGGGGCCTGGCCGTACGCGCGCTCCACGCGCAGTCTCAGAACCAGGCGCCCGTCCCGGACCATCGCGTGCCGGTAGTCGTCCCAGTCCGGATGCTCGCCCTGGACGTCCCGGTAGAGGCGGATCAGCTCCTCGACCGTGTCGTCGTAGGGGTCGGCAGCCACGTCGCTCAGCTCGGCGGTGCCCTCGGCGACGGTCCAGGCCCAGCGGTCGTCGCTGGTGACGTGGTACGAGGCACGGGGGTCACGCCGAAGGTTCCTGGTCTTGACCCGGCCGTCGGTGATGGACACCCGGACGGTCCGCTCCTCGGGGTAGTAGGCGTGATTCACATTGGACAGCTGGGGGCGTCCATCCGCCTTGAGGGTGACCAGCACGCCGCCGTTGCGATCGGCGACCAGCTTGAGCAGTGCGTCCTGCTGCGCGTCGGAGTCCTTCATGACCAAGCCAACGCGCACCGTGGCGGCCGTGTTCCTCGCCCGGATCCGCCGGGTCGCCGACGATCATGTTGACAACCGGGCCCACCCCTTCCAATACTGACTGATGGTTCAGTTAGTTCATCCCTGTGATCCCTCACTGTCGCGCCTGGAGGCAGCGTGTCCGAACTCCCCGCCGAGGATCGGTGTCACCGGCGGCACGGGAAGAAGCTGCATACTGCACCCGGGCGGCGGCACCGGCGTCCGGGAGCCGGCCGAGGAGGCACCCCGCACATCATGCGGCCGATCATCTCGAGGAGTCTGTGACATGTCGTCCACGCTCCTGACGGGCGGCGAGGCAGTCGTCCGGGCGCTCGCGGCGCACGGTGTCGTCCAGGCCTTCGGCATCCCCGGCACGCACAACCTGGAGATCTACCGGCATCTCGACGCCTACTGCATCGCCCATGTGACGCCCCGCCACGAGCAGGGCGCCGGGTATGCGGCGGACGGCTACGCACGGGTGACGGGCCTGCCGGGCATCGCCATCACCACCACCGGACCGGCGTTGCTCAACATCGCGGCGGCGGTCGGTCAGGCGTACTCGGACAGTGTGCCGATGCTCGTCCTCTCCCCCGGCATGCCGCTGAGGCATCCGCGCCAGTCGAACGGACTGCTGCACGAGATGCGCAGCCAGACGGAGGCGCTGCGGGGTGTGGCGGCGTTCAGCCACCGCGTGTCGACGGTGGACGAGATCGGCGCAGCCGTCTCGCGGGCGTTCACGCTCTTCGCCACCGAACGGCCGCGGCCCGCGCACATCGAGATCCCCCTGGACCTTCTGGAGTCCACCGAAGCGGTGACGGCGACACGTGTCGCGCCCGCGGCCCGGCCCGGCGGGCCGGGTGCCGCAGAGATCGCCCAGGCCGCCGAGGCACTGCGCGCGGCCCGCCGGCCGGCCCTGGTCCTGGGCGGCGGTGCGCGTACGGCCGCGCGTGAACTGCTCGCCCTGGCAGAGGGGTTGGCCGCGCCCGTGATCACCACGGCGAACGGCAAGGGCGTCGTGGACGAGTCGCACCCGCTGTCCCTGGGGGTCTCGCTGCACAGTCCGGCGGTCCGGACATGGCTGGAGGACTGCGACGTCGTCCTGGCCGTCGGCACGGAGTTGGCCGAGTCCGACGTGTGGTCCGAGTCCCTCCGCTTCGGCGGCACGCTGATACGCGTCGATCTGGACCCGGCGCAGATGTACGCGGGCATCCCGGCGGACATCGCCCTGGTCGGCGATGCCCGGGAGGTGATGGGCTCGCTGCTCGGCGGCTTCCGCGGACGGACGTACGGTTCGCCGCCGGGCGCGCTGCGGCCCTCATCCGGCGGAACAGCCGGCGCCGACACCGGACGGGCCGGAGGACTCCGGCTCGTCCACGGGGGCGGTGCGCCGGAGGACCCGCGCGAGACCGGGACACGGGTGCCGGGCACCGGACGGGAGTCCGACAGGGCCGCGGCGAAGCCCTTCGTGGCCCTGGCGGAGCCGGGAACGGGGCCCGACGGAGCCGGGGCGCGCCTGGAGGCTCCCGCCGCCGGGACACAACCGGGCGCAACGGCTCCCGGGGCCGGAACACGGACGGACCTGACGGCACTCGCGGCGGAGCCGGCCGGGTCCTCCCGGATCACCGGACTCCCCGGTGCGGACACCCGCACCACGGGGGAAGACACCGGCACGGGTGCCGAGGTGGCGGCGTTGCGGGCACTGCGGGACAGCGAGACGCGGGAACGAGACGCGCGCTGGCTGCCGTACCTCACCGCCATCCGTTCCGTACTCGACGCCGACGCGGTCATCACCTCCGACAGCGCCCAGTGCTGCTACTACGGCGCCCTCCCCCACCTGCCCATCGGCCCCGACGCCCGCTACCTCCACCCCACCGGCTTCGGCACCCTCGGCTACGCACTGCCCGCGGCCGTCGGCGCCAAGACCGCTCATCCGGACCGTCAGGTCATCGCCCTGAGCGGTGACGGCGGGCTGCAGTTCTCCGTCCAGGAGCTCGCGACCGCCGCCCAGCTCCGACTGCCCTTGCCGGTCGTCGTGTTCGACAACGGCGGCTACGGCGAGATCCGTGACGAAATGGCCGCCCGCGGCGACACCCCCGCCGCCGTCGACCTCGCGCCCGTCGATCTGCCTGCCCTCGCGCGGGCCTACGGCGGGCACGGCACACACGCCGCCACCCCCGAAGCGCTGGCCGACGCGCTCACCCGCGCGCTCGTCACGCCCGGACCCACCGTGATCACCGTTCCCGAGGAGACCTCTCGATGACCACCCCCCTGCTGTCGCTCACCTGGACCGACCATGTCACAGGCCGCCAGGGCCATCTGGTCGTCGACCGGCTCGTGCGCGGCGTCGCCAGCGGCGGGCTGCGCATGCGGGACGGGTGCACGCTGCAGGAGGTGGAAGGCCTGGCTCGCGGGATGACGATGAAGGAGGCCCTGCACTACAACCCGGACGGGAAGTACATCCCGCTCGGCGGCGCCAAGGGCGGCATCGACTGCGACCCGCAGGACCCCCGGGCGTACGGCATCCTGGTCCGCTATCTGCGGGCGGTGCGCCCGTACATCGAATCGATGTGGACCACCGGCGAGGACCTCGGCCTGACCCAGGACATCGTCGACCGGGCCGCCGCCGAGGCCGGCCTCGTCACCTCCATCCAGGCCGTCTACCCCCTGCTCGACGACGAGACCGCGGCGCGGCGCAGGCTCGCCGACGCCTTCGGCGTCGAGGTCGACGGCATCGGCCTCGACGAGCTGGTGGGCGGCTGCGGAGTCGCGGAGTCCGTACTGGCGGCCCTCGACCGGGCCGGTGTCGTGTACGAGGGAACGCGCGTCTCCGTGCAGGGACTCGGGACCATGGGCGGCGCGACGGCACGGTTCCTCGCCCGCGCCGGGCTGAAGATCGTCGCCGTCGCCGACATCAAGGGCACCGTCGCCAACCCGGACGGCCTGGACGTGGACGCGCTGCTCGCGGCCCGCGACTCGTACGGCACGGTCGACCGCACGGCTCTGCGGCCGGAGGATCAGGACCTCCCGGGCGACGCCTGGCTGTCCGTCGACGCTGACGTCCTGGTCCCGGCCGCCGTGTCGTACGCCCTCGACACCACCAACGAGGCCCAGGTCACGGCCCGTTGGATCGTCGAGGCGGCGAACATGCCGGTGCTCCCGGACGCGGAGGAGCTGCTGGCACGACGCGGCATCACCGTGCTGCCGGACGTGGTCGTCAACTCCGGTACGAACGCCTGGTGGTGGTGGACCCTGTTCGGCGACATCGGCGCGGACGCCGATGAGGCATTCGCCTACACGCGCCGGTCGATGCGTGAACTGATCGACCAGATGCTGGCCCGCGCCGAGGCGGACGGAACGACTCCGCGGGCCGCCGCGCACGCGATCGTCGCGGACCGGCTGCCGGTGATCGCGGAGCGTTTCGGCTGGTACCGCTGACCGGGCGTTCGGCCCGGGGCGAGCCGCGTCCATCGCCGTGTGTGCGCGGCTCCGGTGCGCCGACAGACGCGCCGGGGCAGGAACCGGACAGCAACGCTGGGGCTGCACATGCCAAACGCACGTCCGGCCACCTCACCAAGATCCGCTGTGTAGGGTGAACGCGTGGCAAGAATCCGGTTGAGCGTGGCGGAGCGGCGTGAGGAACTCCTCAATGCCGCCGTCGAGCAGATCGAGGAGCGCGGTGTGGCCGCCGTGCGGATCGCCGATGTGGCGGCCGCCCTCGGGGTGAGCAACGCGCTGGTTCTGTACCACTTCTCGACCAAGGAGAAGCTCGTCGCCGCGGCTTTCACCCACGCCGCCGACGGGGATCTCGCCCATCTGCGCAAGCTGTTGGGCCGTCGGACCTCGGCGCTTCGCCGGCTGCGGGCCGCTGTCCGCTGGTACGCCCCGACCGGTACGGCCAAGGGCTGGCGGCTGTGGATCGAGGGCTGGGCGGCGGCGCTGCGTGAGCCCGCGCTGCGGGAGGTCGCCCGCGATCTCGACCAGCAGTGGAAGGCCGCTCTGACCGAGGTCATCACGGAGGGCGCGGCCGAGGGCGAGTTCCCCTGCGAGGACCCGGCGGCCGCCGCCTGGCGGCTGACCGCGTTCCTGGACGGCCTCGCGGTGCAGATGACCTCGTACGCGGGGTCGCTGTCGCGGGCGGCCATGCTGCAGTGGACCGACGACGCGCTCGCACGAGAACTCGGCCTGGACCGCGCCGAACTCACCGCCGCCACACGCTGACCGGCCGACGGCCACCCCCGCCGGGCCCCGAGGAACACGATCCGGCCCCAACAGCCATACTGGGCAACTGTGTCGCACCTGTCGGAGCAACAGACGGACCATTCCTCCCCCCTTCCTGCCCACGACGTCCTGGTCATCGGCGGCAGCGGCGTCGACACGGTCGTCCGTGTCGACTCACTGCCCGTCCCGCTCGCCGACTCCCACGGCGTCGGCCCGATCCGCGAGTCGCCCGGCCACACCGGCGGAAATGTCGCCCTGGGCTGTCGGGCGCTCGGGCTGGACGTCACCCTCCTCGATTTCATCGGCGACGACTGGCCGGGCCGCCAGGTCCGGGAGCGGCTCGCCACGGGCGGTGTCGCCTTCGAGCCGCTGATCTCCCCCGCGGGCACCCGTCGAGCGGTCAATCTGGTCGACCCCTCCGGTCACCGCATGTCGTTCTACGACGCCCGGGACCCGAGTGACCTGCGCATGCCGCGCGACTTCTACCTCCCGCATCTGCGCCGGACCCGGCATGTGCACCTCTCGATCTCGCACTTCGCCCGCTTCCTCTTCGACGACATCGAGCAACTCGGCGTCCCCGTCTCGACCGATCTCCACGACTGGGACGGACTGGCCGACCACCACCGGGAGTTCGCCCTCCGCTCGGACCTCGTCTTTCTCAGCGCCGCCGGCGCGGGCGAGCGCATAGCGTCCGTGATGAGGGAGATCCTGCGCGACGGGCGCGCCGAGGCGGTGGTCGCGACCGCCGGCGCGGGCGGCTCCTATCTCCTGACCCGCGACGGCAGCAGAACTCCGCGCCCCGTCCCGGCCGTCTCCCCGCCGGCTCCGGTGGTGGACTCCAACGGCGCCGGCGACGCCTATGTCTGCGGCTTTCTCTACGGCCGGCTGGCCGGGCGCGACCTGGAGGAGTGCGCGCGGATGGGAGCGCTCGCGGGTGCCCATGCATGCACGGGCGAGGGCACCACGGCGCTGGCCGGCCGCGCGGAAATCTTTTCGCCTCAGGTCTGACCCGGCCGGGGCCTGGAGCCGGTCAGGTCTGGAGCTGGCCGGGCCTGGAGCCGTCAGCTCTGAGCCGGTCGAGCCGAGCCGGTCGAGCCTGGAGCCGGTCCGGTGTGAGCCGGTCGAGCCGAGCCGGTCGAGCCTGGAGCCGGTCGAGTCGGTCAGGTCTGGTCTGCTCGGCCTGATCTGCTCAGGTCTGAAGCACCGGTTCGTACGCCTCCTCCGCGAGGCCGAAGGTCCAGGCGACGCCCTCCTTCGCGGTCCGGGTCGTGGGCAGCACCCGCAGCCAGTAGGTCCGGTGGGTGCCGTCCGGCTCCGGGGTGGAGTTGAGCACCTCGACCATCACCACGTCCTCGTCGTCGTCCAGCGCGATCCGCCACAGCGTGCCGGTCTCGTCGGTGTGCACCGGCCGGGCGCCCGACTCGGCGAGGTATCGGTCGTAGCCGTAGTACTCGAGCATCACGCGGCGCAGTTCCGCGTTCTCCTCGGTGCGTATGCGCTGGGGTGTGAGCGAGGCGAGCTCGCGCAGGAACACGGCCGGCACGGGCATCCCGCGCCATGCGTGGAGGGCGAATCCGTCGGAGAAGGCGAGCGCGGGTCCTTCGCCGTTGTCGAGCCGGCCCGCCTCGTCCCGGTGCAGCTCGACGGGCCGCTCGCAGATCACCACCGCCTTCTCGAACGGCCACCACCAGCCGGCGTGACGCGCGACGCGGGCAAGCCCTTCGAGCCGCTCACTGCGGCCGTCGAAAGCGGCGAGCCAGGCCGCGTCGTGCTGTCCGAGAACCGCGTCCAGCAGGATCAGCCGTATGCCGGTCTCGGCGGTCCGCGTCGCGTCGCTGCCCGGCGCCTTGCCCTCGGACGCCTCGGCCGGCTGTCCGGCGGCGAGGTCGTCCACCACGCCGGTCCGTATCCGCTCGGCGAGCGCGCGGGTGCCGTCCCAGAGCCGGGCGCCGGTCACGCTCCACAGCTCCGTCCAGCCCGCGGGGCCCAACTCGTCGTGGACACGGCGGCGTTCCTCGGCCCAGGGCCTGGTGCGCACCTCGTCGCGGACGGAGCGTCCGGCGCCTTCGAGCGCACGCACCTCGCTCACGCCCGACCGGGGCGAGCCCGCCCAGATGATCCGCTCCGGCTCCGCGAGCCCCGCCGTGCGGTAGGCGAGGCGCAGCCCCTCCTCGGCGGCCGCCCGGTCCGCCGGGCCGGTCGCCGCCGCCACGGCCCGCCACTTGTCCACGTACTGCATGTTCTTCCCCGTCCCCTGTCCGGCCGTGTCGCCGTGTCGCTGTGCCGCTCGGTCTGTTGTCCTGCTCGTCGCTCAGTCCGCGACGATGCGCACCGCGCCCGGCAGGTACTCGCGCTGGCGCACGACGCGGTACCAGCCCTTCGGAAGCGTGATCGCCGCGTGCTCCTCGTGCACCACCCGGCCGCCCTCCGGCAGTTGGAGGACCATCGGGCCGAACGGTCCCGGCTCGCGCACCAGCCGGCCGGGCCCGGTGACCGCGTGGGCGTGGCCCGTGACCTCGCCGAGAGCGAGAACCAGCCGTCCCCGTCCGTCCCGCGCCTCACCGGGAGTGCCCGCGATGTGCGACGGCACAGCCTCCTCCGCGACGGGCACGATCAGCACATCTCCCTGCCGGTACATGGCTCTCCCCTCCACTGCCGGCGCCGAGTGCGCCGAAGCTGAAATCGACGCTAACGGGAGGGTCTGACAATGCCGCCCGGACGATCCGCGCCCGGCCCCGGGGGGAGCGTTGTCAGTGCGGCTTGGTAGAACTCTGCTCGTCAGCGACCAATGCCGTCCCGACCGCACCGTCCGGTGTTTGGAGCCCGCATGACCATTTCGGAGCATCTGCAGGAGCTGCACGGCCTGCCCGTGTTCGACTTCCCCGACGCCGGGTCGAAGGTCGAGTTGCCGAGCGTGCCTTCTGTGGCGTGGCGGATAGCGGTCGACTCGTACGACAGCGAGGAGGAGTGGGAGGAGGCCTTCGCCCGCTTCCTCGACGCGGTGGACCCCGCACAGGTGCGGGCGCTGATCGTCGGGCCGTGGAGCGAGGCGTTCGAATCCGGTCCTGAGCCCATCGTCTCGGCGCTGGTCGAGGCCGGCGAGCGACTTCCGCAGCTGCGGGCGTTGTTCGTCGGCGACATCACGTACGAGGAGTGCGAGATCTCCTGGATCAATCAGGGTCTGGTGACTCCGCTGCTCGACGCCTATCCCGAGCTGTTGGAGTTCGGAGTGCGCGGCGGTCAGGATCTGGCTTTCCCTGCCGTGCGGCACGAGAAGCTCCGTTCGCTCACCATCGAGGCGGGCGGACTGGACGAGGGCGTGGTGCGCGGTGTCGCGGCGAGTGATCTGCCCGCTCTGGAGCACCTCGACCTCTGGCTCGGCACCTCCTGGTACGGCGCGAACGCCGATGTGTCCGATCTGGAACCGATCCTCGCGGGCACCCGGCTTCCTTCGCTGAGGTATCTGGCCCTGCGCAACAGCGAGATACAGGACGAGATCGCCGTGGCGGTGGCAGGCGCGCCGGTCGTCGCGCGGCTGGAGACACTCGATCTCTCGATGGGCACGCTCGGCGACGAGGGCGCCGAAGCCCTGTTGAACGGTCAGCCTCTGTCGCACCTGAAGAAGCTCGACCTGCACCACCACTTCATCAGCAAGCCGATGGCCGACCGGCTGGCCGCCGCGTTCGAGGCGGACGGCGTGGAGGTCGACCTGTCCGACGACGAGAGCGCGGAGGGCCGGGAGGACCGCTACACGGCCGTGGCGGAGTGACACCGGTGCGGCCCTCGCCACGGCTCGCGGTGGTCGGCATTCCCGGCAATCGCCGCGTCACCCTGTTCCAGGACGCGGCGCGTGCCGGCGGTCTGTCCGACGTGCGCGCCGTGCCGTGGATCGACGTCCTGCGCGGCCGGGCACGGTTCCACCCGGGCGAGTGGGTCCGCATCGAGTCGCCCGGCGAGGATCCGCTGGTGGACCGTGAACTGCGGGGCATGGACGACACGGCCAGGGTCGAGGGTTCGGCCCGCTGGTACGAACGGTTCATGGCGGCGGCCAGGAGCGTGGCGGAGCGCGCAGCGGCTGCCGGAGCGACCCTGCTGGACGACCCGGACGAGTTGGCGGTGCTGTTCGACAAGCGACGCTGCCACGGGGTGCTGCGGGAAGCCGGGGTTCCGATGCCCGATTCGCCCACGTCCGGTGACGGTGCTCCGAGGGTGCGGGGCTGGGACGACGTCCGTGCGCTGCAGGAGAACACCGGGCTGCGCCGGATGTTCGTCAAACTCGCCCACGGCTCCTCGGCGTCGGGTGTGCTCGCGGTGGAGACGGCCGGCGGCGGCCGGGTGCAGGCGACCACCTCGGTGGAGCGTGACGATCAGGGCCGGCTTTTCAACTCCCTGCGCGTGCGCCGCTATTCGACCGAGCGGGAAGTGGCGGGGCTCGTGGACGCACTCGCGCCGGACGGTCTGCACATCGAGCGCTGGCTGCCCAAGGCCTCACAGCGCGGCAGGACGGCCGACCTGCGGGTGGTCGTCGTCGCGGGCCGCGCCACCCACGCGGTCGTCAGAACGAGCCGCTCCCCCATGACCAACCTCCATCTCGGTGGAGCACGTGGGGATCTGGCGGCGGCCCGCGCCGCGACCGAGGCCGCGGGCGGCAGCTGGACCGGCATGCTGGAGCTGTGCGAGCGGGCCGCGGCCTGCTTCCCCGGCTCTCTGCGGGTGGGCGTCGATCTGCTGCCCGCCACCGGATGGCGCCGCTTCGCCGTCGGCGAGGTCAATGCCTTCGGGGACCTGCTGCCGGGCCTCACCGGTCTGCCGGGCAGCGGTGCGGAGGGCCAGGACACCTATGCGGCGCAGATCACCGCCGTACGCAGAGCCGCCGATCCCGGCAGAAGAAGGAATGTGCACCGTGCCACCGCCTGACGTCTCCGCCCACCCGACGGTCCCGGACCCGGACATGAACGAGGTCGTCGGGCGCGACGATTTGCTGCTCGTCACCCTCGACACGCTGCGCTTCGACATCGCCGCCGAGCTCGCGGCCGCCGGCCGCATTCCCCACCTGGCCGGTCATCTGCCCGGCGGTGTCTGGCAGCAGCGCCACGCGCCGGGCAGCTTCACGTACGCCTCCCACCAGGCGATCTTCGCGGGCTTCCTGCCGACACCGGCCGCGCCGGGACCGCATCCGCGGCTGTTCGCCGCACGCTTCGCGGGCAGTGAGACGACCGCACCCAGGACCTATGTCTTCGACACCCCCGACCTTGTCTCCGGTCTGGCGAAGGCCGGGTACCGCACGGTGTGCGTCGGCGGAGTGGGCTTCTTCAACGGGCAGGGCCCGCTGGGCTCCGTACTCCCGGGGATGTTCCAGGAGAGCCACTGGGAACCGGAGTTCGGGGTCGCATCGCCCACATCCTTCGAGGCGCAGGTGGCGCGTGCCGAGCAGATCGTCGCCGGGCTCGCGCACGAGCAGCGGCTGTTCCTGTTCGTCAACGTTCCCTCCCTGCACCAGCCCAACTGGTTCCATCTCCCGGGCGCGACCCGGGAGTCGGGCGACACGCGCGAGACCCACGCGGCAGCCCTGGAGTACGTCGACCGTCACATCGGCCGGCTGTTCGCCGCCGCACGCAGCCGCCGGCGCTGCTTCGCCATCGTCTGCTCCGACCACGGCACGGCGTACGGGGACGACGGCTACACCGGGCACCGTCTCGGCCATGAGGCCGTCTGGACCGTGCCGTACGCCCACTTCTTCCTCGAGGCCGACGCATGAGCGCACGCGTGAACCGCCCCCGCCCGTACCAGAGTTACGTCTACGCCTATCCGCACAAGACGGCTTACCGTCCGCTGCCCGACCGGCCGGCGCTGCGCGGGCTGTGGTCGGCGGAGCGCAAGGACGCGCTCTCCCTCTATCTGCACATACCCTTCTGCGAGGTCCGCTGCGGCTTCTGCAATCTCTTCACCCGGATCGGCGCCCCCGACGAGCTGAGCACCCGCTATCTCGACGCGCTGGAGCGCCAGGCGACCGCCGTCCGGGACGCGCTCGGCGACCGGGATCCGGTGCGCTTCGCCGCCGCGGCCTTCGGCGGTGGCACCCCGACCTTCCTCACCGCCGGCGAGCTGGACCGGCTGTGCGACATCGCCGAGAAGAGGACGGGCGTGGATCTGCGCGCGGTCCCGCTGTCCGTGGAGACGTCTCCGGCCACGGCGACCGCGGACCGGCTCGCCGTCCTCGCCGACCGTGGCGCCACCCGGCTCAGCATCGGCGTGCAGAGCTTCGACGACCAGGAGGCCCGGGCCGCCGTCCGCCCGCAGCGCCGCGCCGACGTGGAGTCCGCCCTGTCCCGTATCCGCGACGCCCGCATCCCCGTCCTCAACATCGACCTGATCTACGGCATCGACGGCCAGACCGCGAGGAGCTGGCGCCGTTCGCTGGACGCCGCGCTCGCCTGGGAGCCGGAGGAGCTGTACCTCTACCCGCTGTACGTCAGACCGCTGACGGGCCTGGGCCGCCGGGCGGCGGGCAGGGAGGAGGCATGGGACGCCCAGCGGCTGGAGCTCTACCGCGAGGGCCGCGACCATCTCCTCGCCGAGGGATACGAGCAGGTGTCGATGCGGATGTTCCGCCGCAGGGGCGTGCGCGGGCAGGGGGCGGACGACTACGCCTGCCAGACCGACGGCATGATCGGCCTCGGTTGCGGCGCCCGCTCCTACACCTCCGCCCTGCACTACTCCTTCGACTACGCCGTGGACATGCACCAGGTCCGCCGGATCATCGACGACTACACGGCCACCGAGGACTTCGGCCGTGCCGAGGTCGGCCGCCGGATCGACGAGCCGGAGGCGCGGCGCCGCCATCTGCTCCAGTCGCTTCTGCAGGCGGAGGGCATGGAAGTGGAGGGCTATCGGCAGCGGTTCAAAAACCACCCGGCCGAGGACTTCGGGGCGGAGCTGGAGCGGTTCGCGTCGTTCGGCTGGCTCGACGGGACCGCCGCACCGGACCGGCTGAGGCTCAGCGCCGAGGGCCTGGCGCACTCGGACGCGCTCGGCCCGGAGCTCTTCTCACCCGCCGTGCGCGCCGCCATGGCCGCGTACGAACCGAAGTGAGCCGCACATGGATCTGACCCTCCTGTACCGGGGCCCGCTCGCTTCGTGCGACTACGACTGCCCCTACTGTCCGTTCGCCAAGCGGCGGGACAGCACCGAACAGCTGCGTGCGGACCGTGCCGCTCTGGAACGCTTTGCCGCATGGGTGTCCGAGCAGACCGACGGCCGCCTGGCGGTGCTGTTCACGCCCTGGGGCGAGGGCCTGGTCCGCTCCTGGTACCGCAGGGCGCTCGTCGATCTGTCACGGCTGCCGCAGGTCCGGCGGGTGGCGATCCAGACCAACCTCAGCTGCCGCACCGACTGGCTGGCGGACGCGGACCCGGACACGCTCGCCCTCTGGTGCACCTACCACCCGGGCCAGACACCGTTCGACCGATTCCTCGCCAAGTGCCGGGAGCTGTCGGCGCGCGGGGTCCGCTTCAGCGTCGGCGTCGTCGGCTTCCCCGAGCACCTGGAGCACGCCCGCCGGCTCCGCGCCGAGCTGCCGCCTCACATCTACCTCTGGGTGAACGCGGCGGAGGGCCGCACCTACACCCGGGCCGAGGCCGCCGAGTGGACCGAGCTGGACCCGCTCTTCGCGTACAGCCGCCATCCGCACCGCTCGGCCGGACTCCCCTGCCGGACGGGCGAATCGGTCGTCTCGGTGGACGGGGACGGCACGGTACGCCGCTGCCACTTCGTCCCGGACGAGCTCGGCAACCTCTACGACGGCACCTACCGGCAGGCGCTGCGCCCCCGCGCCTGCCCGCTGGCCGTCTGCGACTGCCACATCGGCTACGTCCACCTGGAGTCGCTGCCGCTGTACGACGTGTTCGCGGGCGGGGTGCTGGAACGGATCCCGGCCCGACAGGGCGGCCGGTAGCCGCTCCGCACCACCAGCGTCACAGCGGCAGCAGATCCGGGCGCTTCGCCTCGACGTGGTCGCCCGAGCTCTCGCCCCGCAACCGGCGGCCGAGCCACGGCACCAGATGGTCGCGCGCCCACTGGACGTTGTCACGGCGCACCTCGAAAGTCCCCCGCGGCGGCAGCAGGGGCCACGGCTGGTCCGGGTCGGCAGGCACCTCGAGCCCGAGCACCTGCGCGGCACGCAGCGCGACCCTGGTGTGCCCTTCGGGCGACAGGTGCAGCCGGTCGGCGTCCCAGGCACGCCTGTCCTGCACCGACTTGAGCGACCAGAGGTCGAGCACCGGGCAGTCGTAGCGGTCGGCGATGGCCCGTACATGCGCGGTGTAGGTGGCGATCTTGCCGCGCAGATGCCGGAGCACGGGCACTCCCCGGGTGTCGAAGCCGGTCGTCACCATGACGGTGCCGACCGCGTCGGTGAGGTCCGCCACCGCGCGCTCGAAGCGCTCGGCGACGTCGTCGGGGTCGCTGCCCGGCCGGATGATGTCGTTGCCGCCGGCGCAGAACGACACCAGATCCGGGGCGAGTTCCTTCGCCCGGGACACCTGCTCCGCGACGATCTGGTCGAGGAGACGGCCGCGCACGGCGAGATTGGCGTAGCGAAATGTGTGCTCCGGCATCCGGTCGTCGAGCAGGACCGCGAAGCGGTCCGCCCAGCCGACGAATGCCCCGTCCGGACCCGAGTCGCCGACGCCCTCGGTGAAGCTGTCACCGATCGCCGCGTACGACCCGATTGCGTCAAATTTCCCTGTTCTCGAATCGTCTGCCACAAGGACTCATCCTGTCCCTGCACATGTGACCTACGCGACCGTAAGGAGGGGTTGACGATGGGTGATCTATCCCACCGGTCAAGTTTCGACCAAGGCGGAATACGCACCGATCCCCTCGCGCCGTCAGGGTGGCGCGAGGGGATCGATGCGTTGTGCGGGTCTCAGAGAGAGACGCCGTGCTGGCCGAGGTACGCCACCGGGTCGATGTCCGAGCCGTAGCTCGGGCCGGTGCGGATCTCGAAGTGCAGGTGCGGACCGGTGGAGTTGCCGGTGGAACCGGAGAGACCGATCTGCTGGCCACCGCTCACGTTCTGGCCCGACGAGACGGCGAGCGAGGAGAGGTGGGCGTACTGGGAGTAGGTGCCGTCGTCGTGCTTGATGACGACCTCGTTGCCGTACGCGCCGCTCCAGCCGGCGGAGACGACGGTGCCCGGGCTCACGGCCTTGACGGTGGTGCCGGTGGACGCGACGAAGTCGATGCCGGTGTGGTAGCCGCTCGACCACATGGCACCCGGCGTGTGGTAGCTGGTGCTGACGCTGACGGAGTCGACCGGGGCACTGAAGCCGGAGGCGCTGGTCTTGGCGGACTTCGACGACTCGGCGGCCGGGGCGGCCTTCGGGGCCTTGGCCGCGGAGTCCGGGGCGCTGTCACGGGACTCGCTGCGCGAGGCCTTGTCCTGGCCCTGCGAGCGCTCGGACTCGGCGGGAGCCTTGGCCTTCGACTTGCCGCCGAGGGTCAGCTTGAGACCGGGGTGGATCAGCGAGGGGTCCTCGCCGACGACCTGGCGGTTGTCCTCGTAGAGCTTGTGCCAGCCGCCGGCGACCTTGTGCTCGCTGGCGATCTTGGACAGATAGTCGCCGGCCACGACGCGGTACGTCGCGGGAGCGGCGGCGGGCTTCTGCTTCGCAGGGGCGGCGGCGGCCTTCTGCGGGCTGACGGTCGGGGCGGCGGCGGGGGCCGCGTTGTCCGCGGCGTGGGCGCCGGCGGCACCCATCAGCGGGAGGGCGATCGCGGCGCCACCGGTACCGGCGGCGACGAAACCGCGGGTGATGGGGCTGGACTTGGGACGGCGGTGCTTACCCTTTCCGGGCATGGCGCATTCCTCTCCGGCGCCGACGAGGTGAGCTGTCGGGTTCGGGCTGGAGATGCCCGGTCGCACTTTCGCGACTTCACCCCGAGCCGCTTCCGGAACACCGGAATCGGCGTACTACCTGGGTCCCCCGCTCCTGCCACGCGTGGGTCAGTGGAATTCCGGGCGGCGGCAGGATTAGGCGGTCCGTCCGGATTGCCGTGACCGTAAGCGCTTTTTACGGACAGGAACAAGCTGTTCCTTTTTCCGATCACGGACGGAATGGATTTCGATCGGGCAATTCCGGTCACCCTGCGTCGACAGCCGACCGCCAACTCCCCCCTGGTGTTGCGTTTTCCGCCGGTCGATCAGCCACGTAACGTCACGAATGAGATCCTGCTCACGGGCCATAACCCATTTCCACGGGAGACGGGGCACGTTATCCCGAAGCGCTCAATTCGGACAGAAAACCCAGATGCATTAATTGGGGTCGGTGTCCGTTATATTCGCCGCAACCTGATCACCGTGGCATCCATGTCACCCGTCAGACCGGTGTGCAGACCGTGGTGCAGCAGCACCGACCCGCGGTGCACCGCTCCGCTGTCCGGGCACTCGTAGGCGGCCGTGGGGTCGAGCCCGCGCAGTCGCAGCCGCGGCGGCTGCTCGCCGTAGTGCTGGGCCTGGAGGCAGGCGAGTACGACGGTCTCGGCACCCCGTACGTACTGCACGGCGCTGAGCCCGCCCTCGGGGGGCCTGAGCCGGTGCAGCTCGCCGTGCTGGACCAGCGGCCGGATCTTCTTGTAGAGCTCGACCCAGCCACGCGCCTCGGTCAGCTCCTCCTCGGTCCATTCCGTGAGGTCGCCGCCGACGCCGAGCACCCCGGCCATCGCGCTGACGAAGCGGAAGCGCAGGGTGCTGCGCCGGCCGTTCAGCTGGACATTGGGGCTGTCCGTGACCCAGGCGGCCATCACCCGTGCCGGATGGATCTGCGTGAAACCGTCCTGGATGGCCAGCCGGTCCAGCGGATCGGTGTTGTCGGACGTCCACACCTGATCGGTCCGCGAGAGAATCCCGAGATCGATCCGGCCGCCGCCTCCGGAGCAGGACTCGAACGCCACTCCGGGGTGCGCGGCCCGCAGCCGGTCGATGAGCGCGTACAGCCCGTCGACGTGCTCGGTCCACAGCTTCTGCGGATAGTCCTCGCCGGGCCATCCGGCGTCCGTGAAGCAGCGGTTGAAGTCCCACTTCACATAGTCGACGGGCGCGCTTCCCAGCAGCCGGTCCAGCTGCTCCCACAGATGGTCCTGCACGTCCCGGCGGGCGAGGTTCAGCACCAGCTGGTTGCGGAACTCCGTCCGCGTGCGTCCCGGGTGGTGCTGAACCCAGTCGGGGTGCGCCCGGTGGAGGTCGCTGTCCGCGTTGACCATCTCCGGTTCGACCCAGATCCCGAACTGCATGCCCAGGCCGTGCACCTCGTCCGCGAGGGGCTTGAGTCCGCCGGGGAAGCGGTCGGGGTTGGGCGTCCAGTCGCCGAGCCCTGCCCGGTCACTGGTGCGCTGCCCGAACCAGGCGTCGTCGACCACGAACAGCTCGACGCCCATGTCCGCGGCGCGCCGGGCGAGCGCCCGCTGCTGGTCGGCGGAGATGTCGAAGCCGGTGGCCTCCCAGGAGTTGTAGAGGACGGGACGCTCTGCCGTCGCGTCCGGAACCACATGCGCGAGCTGCCAGGCGTGCCAGGCGCGGCTCGCTCCGCCGAACCCCTCGCGGCTCCACAGACCGGCGAAGACGGGCGAGGTGTAGGACTGCCCCGGGGCCAGCTTCAGGAGTCCGGATTCGTCGTATCCGGCTCCGCCGGTGATCTGTACGAGGCCGTCGGGCAGCTGCTGCACGCTGATGCGCCACGATCCGGACCAGCCGAGCGCGCAGCCGTAGACCTCGCCCTGTTCCTCGGTCGCGCCGTCGGCGTCGAGGGCGACCCAGGGCAGGTGCTGGTGCCCGGTGTGCCCGCGGCGGCTGCTGAGCACCTTCTCGCCGTACGTCAGCTCGGACCGTACGAGCAGGGACTCGGCCGCCCACCTGCCGTGCAGCTGGCTGAGCCGCCAGGCGTCGCGCTGCGGCAGGGTCCAGGTGGCGGCATCGGCCCGCAGGATCTCCAGATCGGGCCCCTCCCCTTCATGGGCGACGGTGACCCAGCGCTCGATCACGTCGGCGTCGTCCCGCATGCGGTGGTGCAGCGTGAGTCCGAGGCCGTGCACGGCGTCCGTGAACCGCAGCCTCAGCTCGTCTCCGTCCGTGTTGGCGTCGGCGAACGCCCACTCCGTTCCGCGCACCTGCGGGGTGCGGACGGACAGCGAGGGTCGCACGAACCGTGGCCCGCCCTCCACGGGGTACTCCTCGTGCCCGTCGAGCCGGGACTCGAACGGCCAGTACGGGGGCAGGCCCTGGGCCGCGAGTGCTCCCGCGTCCTCGCCCGATATCCGCGGCCCCCAGTGGAGGTGCAAAAGTTCGTCGGCGTCGGTGAGATGCAGCGCATAGCTGCTCGTCGGTCCGGAGAGGACCCACGTACGACCCTTGCCACCACTCTCGATCATCCCGACCCCTCAGATACTCACAGGTCCGCACAGGCTCGCACATCATCCGACGCCGACCACTGCCTGTGCAACGCCCTTGCGGGGTGCGGACCGAGATGATTGCCCGAGGAATCAATGTCGTATCGTCGGATTCACGCCATCGTCGGCGACCGGCGCCGACGGCAGTGACCACAGGAGCTCCCGTGACGCAGCAGCTGCCGCAGGTTCCGTCGACCGAGCCCGAACTGGTCGGCGTGCGCAACTTCCGCGACGTGGGCGGTCTGCCGACCGTGGACGGCCGGCAGGTGCGGCAGGGACGGCTCTTCCGCAGCGGGCATCTCGCCAACGCCACGGGAGGCGACGCCGCGTTCCTCACCACGCTCGGCCTGCACACCGTCTTCGACTTCCGCAACGCCGCCGACATGCGGCTCGAGGGCCCCGACGTCGAACTGTCCGGCGTACGCAATGTGAATCTGCCGCTCACCGACCCGGCCGACGGCGCGGAGTTCTGGAAGATGGTCCGCGAGGGCAATATCGACCAGCTGCGCTCGATCCTCTCCGACGGTAAGGCGGCCGACCGGATGGCGGCGTCGTACCGCACGATCATCAAGCAGCGCACCGCCGAGCACAGTCAGGTGCTGCACGCGCTCGCCGAGGACAGCGTCCCGGCCCTGATGCACTGCGCGGCGGGCAAGGACCGGGCGGGGCTGTCCATCGCGATCTCGCTGCTGGCCGTGGGGGTGGAGCGGGACGCCATCGAGGCGGACTACCTCAAGTCCAACGATCCGCACCGCCGTTACCTGGTCCGGCGCAAGGACAACTCCCCCGCCGGGATGTCCCCCGAGGTGATGGAGCTGCTGGGCCCGCTCTTCGACGCGCGCTCGGCCTATCTCAACGCCGCCTTCGACACGATCGAGCAGACCTGGGGCACCACCGACCGCTACCTCACCGAGGGCCTGCAGGTGAGCCCCGAGACGCGCGAGCGGTTGCGGACACGGCTCCTCGACGAGGCCTGACCCCGGCCGCGCGCTACTTGGCGCCGACCGTGAACAGCAGATAGAGGAATCCGGCGAACACATGGCCCGCCACGAGATAGGCGAAGAGCCGGATCACCAGCCCGCGGGGAAATGACCGTTCCTCGTCGTGCTCGGACACGGGTGCCTCACTTTCGGTGCTCGGAGCCGTGGCGCCGAGTGCGGATGCGCCGGAATCAGGTGTGCGGATGCAGATCGGGGCTCTGCAGCAGCGTGTGCACGAAGAGCAGCTCGACCCCCGCGGACGTGGCCGCGGCGATGCGGTGCGGGGTGAGGGAGTCGAAGTGGGCGCTGTCCCCCGGGCTGAGCTCGTGCACCACCTCCCCGAGACTCAGGCGCAGCCGCCCGTCGAGTACGTACAGCCACTCCTCACCCGGGTGCACCCGCACCAGATCGCCCTGGGCGCCGTACGGCACGACCAGTCGCAGCGCCTGCATCGCCCGGCCCGGGCCGCCGACCTGGTGGTACGTCCAGCCGTCGGCCGAGGTGGGCTCGCGCCGGCCGGCCCGGATGACGGGCTCCCGTTCGGGCGGCTGCTCGTCGAGCAGCTCAGCGACCGTCGTACCGTAGATCCTGGCGAGACCGAGCAGCATCGGCAGCGAGGGCTGACGGCGGCCGGTCTCCAGCCGGGACAGATGCGCCGGCGACAGCTCGGCACGCCGGGCGGCGGCCTCCAGGGTGAGACCGCGGCGGCGGCGCAGCTCGCGCAGCCGGGGGGCGACATCGGGCAGGGAGGCCGCTGCCTCTCCGGCGGGATTGCTCATGACATCATTGAGCCAGGATCATGCCTCTGAGGCAAATTTATTGCCTCAGAGGCAAAATCGCAGCTCAGCGGTTGGCCACGGCCTGCTTGATCAAGGTCTTGCCGAAGTCCCACATCAGTCCGCCACCGGCGTGGGCGTCCTCCATCACCGCGGTGAAGGCCTCCACGAACCGGTCGACATCCCGCTCGTCGATGGTCAGCGGCGGGATCAACTTGATCACTTCCAGGTGGTCGCCCGAGACCTGGGTGAGGATCCGGTGCTTCTGCAGCAGCGGCACCACGACCATCTGCGCGAACAGACCCTTGCGGGCCGCCTGCAGCATGGCCCACCGGCTGCGCAGCTTGATCGAGTCCGGCCGTCCGAACTCGATCCCGATCATCAGCCCCCGGCCACGGACCTCGTGCAGGAACTCGTAGCGGTCGACGAGAGCTGCCAGCCGTGTCCGCAGCAGGTCCCCCGTGACCCGGGCGTTCGCGACGACCTGCTCGTCCTCGATCACCGAGAGCACCGCGAGCCCCGCGGCCATCGCCTGGGCGTTGGAGCCGAAGCTCGCCGAGTGGACCAGGACCCGGTCCATCGACGAGTACACCTTCTTGAAGATCCAGTCCTTGCCGAGGGTGGCGCCGACCGGTACGTATCCGCCGGACAGGGCCTTCGCCACACAGACCAGGTCCGGCTCGACGCCGTCCTCGTGCTGGTAGGCGTAGAAGTCGCCGGTCCGGCCGAGGCCGGTCTGCACCTCGTCGGCGATCAGGAGCGCCCTGTGCCGGCGCAGCAAGTCCTGGGCGCCGCGCAGGAATCCGGGCGGAGACTCGTGCACCCCCTTGCCCTGGATGGGCTCGACGACGAGGGCCGCCACATCGCCCCGCGCGAGCTCCCGTTCGAGCGCGGCGAGGTCGCCGAGCTCGACGGCGGTGTCCGGCAGCAGCGGACCGAATCCGTCCCGGAAGACCGCCTCGCCGTTCACGGACAGGGAACCGGTGGTCAGCCCGTGGAAGGCGTGGGTGCAGTACAGGATCCTGGGGCGGCCGGTGGCACAGCGCGCGAACTTCAGCGCGGTCTCCACCGCCTCCGTACCGCTGTTGCCGAAGAACACCCGGTCCAGGTGCGGGCTGTGGGCGAGCAGTTTCTCGGCGAGCAGTCCCGGAAGCGGCTGGCAGTCGAACCGGGTGAGGTCGGCGAGCGAGGCGTCGAGGACATCGTGCAGCGCCTTGCGGACGACGGGGTGGTGGCGGCCGAGGCCCATCACCCCGAAGCCCGCGAGCATGTCCAGGTGGTCGTTGCCGTCGGCGTCCCAGAAGTGGGCGCCCTCGGCCCGCTCGTAGACCTTGTCGAAGCCGATGGTGTGCAGCATGCGCGGCAACTGGTGGTTCAGGTACCGCGTATGCAGCTCGTAACGCTCGGCCCCGCGCTCGGCGAGCAGGCCCGCCAGGTCGAAGCCCTTGGCCGGCTCCGCTCCGGGGGCCGGCTCGCATGCCTTGAGCGGCTCGGTCATTCCTCAGCTCTCCTTGACTGCCATGGCGGCACTGATGCGTCCCGCGATCTCCACAGGGGTGAGGCCGATGTCGGCGAGCACCTCGCCGCGTTTGGCGTGGGCGAGGAACTGCTCGGGGATGCCGTACGTACGCAGCGGCACATCGACACCCGCGTCGCGCAGGGCCTGTCCGACGGCCGAACCGACGCCTGCGTTGCGGCTGTTGTCCTCGACGACCGCCACCAGCCGGTGCCGCGCGGCGAGCGGCGGGAGCTGCTCGTCGACCGGCTTGACCCAGCGCGGGTCCACGACGGTGCACCGGATGCCGCGGCCGCGCAGCAGCTCGACCGCCTGCAGACACTGGGAGGCGAGCGCGCCGACCGACACCAGCAGCACCTCGGGGTCCTCCGCCCGGTGCAGGACGTCCATGCCGCCGATCCGGTCGATCGCCTCGACCTCCGCGCCCACCGACTCCTTGGGGAAGCGCAGCACGGTCGGCGCGTCGTCCACGTCGACGGCCTCGCGCAGTTCCTGCCGCAGCCTTTCGGCGTCGCGTGGGGCGGCGATCCGCAGCCCGGGCACGACCTGCAGGATCGACATGTCCCACATGCCGTTGTGCGAGGGCCCGTCGGTGCCGGTGACGCCTGCCCGGTCGAGGACGAACGTGACGCCGCACCTGTGCAGGGCGACGTCCATCAGCAGCTGGTCGAAGGCACGGTTGAGGAAGGTCGCGTACACGGCGACGACCGGGTGGAGTCCGCCGGTGGCGAGCCCGGCCGCGGAGACCGCGGCGTGCTGCTCGGCGATCCCGACGTCCCACACCCGCTCGGGGAACCGCTCGGCGAACTTCGTCAGCCCGACCGGGTGCAGCATCGCCGCGGTGATCGCCACGACATCAGGCCGCTCCGCGCCGATCGCGGCGATCTCTTCCCCGAACACCGACGTCCAGGAGGGGCTGCTCGCGGGCGCGAGAGGCGCGCACGTCAGCGGGTCCATCACGCCGACCGTGTGGAAGCGGTCGGCCTCGTCCTCCAGGGCGGGCCGGTAGCCGCGGCCCTTCTCGGTCAGACAGTGCACCAGGACGGGTCCGTGGAAGCGCTTCGCGCGGCGCAGCGCGGACTCGACGGCGGCCACGTCGTGCCCGTCGATGGGACCGACGTACTTGAGGCCGAGGTCCTCGAACATGCCCTGCGGTGCGAAGGCGTCCTTGAACCCCTTCTTGGCGCCGTGCAGGGACTCGTAGAGCGGTTTGCCGACGACGGGCGTGTGGTGGAGGACGTCCTTGCCCCAGGCGAGGAAGCGCTCGTAGCCGTCGGTGGTACGGAGGGTGGCGAGATGGTTGGCGAGACCGCCGATCGTCGGCGCGTACGAGCGCTCGTTGTCGTTGACGACGATGATCAGGGGGCGGTCCTTGGCGGCGGCGATGTTGTTCAGCGCCTCCCAGGCCATGCCACCGGTCAGCGCGCCGTCGCCGATGACGGCCACGACATGGTCTTTCTTCTTGAGGACCTCGTTCGCCTTGGCGAGTCCGTCGGCCCAGCCGAGGACGGTGGAGGCGTGCGAGTTCTCGATGACGTCGTGCTCGGACTCCTCGCGGGAGGGGTAGCCGGAGAGCCCGCCCTTGCCGCGCAGCTTGGAGAAGTCCTGGCGGCCGGTGAGCAGTTTGTGCACATAGCTCTGGTGGCCGGTGTCCCAGAGAATGCGATCGACGGGCGAGTCGAAGACCCGGTGGAGAGCGACGGTCAGCTCCACGACGCCGAGGTTGGGGCCCAGATGGCCCCCTGTTCTGGCCACCGCATGGATCAGGAACTCTCTGATCTCCGCAGACAGTTCTTCCAGTTCCGGTTCGGTCAGCGCCTTGAGATCGCGCGGCCCCCTGATGGTCTCCAGAATGGTCATGGTCGGACCCCCTTCACTTACCGGTTCAGCTCACGGTGACGGCGGGCGGACCTGAAACCGCCCCTGCCTCCTCCATGGATGCCGCGATCTTCATGGCCTCGTCGATGAGGGTCTCGACGATCTTCGACTCGGGCACCGTCTTGATGACCTCACCCTTGACGAAGATCTGCCCCTTGCCATTGCCCGACGCCACACCCAGATCCGCCTCACGGGCCTCACCCGGACCGTTCACCACACAGCCCATCACCGCCACCCGCAGCGGCACCTCCATACCCTCCAGACCCGCCGACACCTCATCCGCCAGCTTGTACACATCCACCTGCGCCCGCCCGCACGACGGACACGAAACAATCTCCAGCCGGCGCTGCCGCAGATTCAACGACTCCAGAATCTGGATACCGACCTTGACCTCCTCCGCCGGAGGCGCCGACAACGAAACACGGATCGTGTCACCGATGCCCTCGCTCAGCAGCGCACCGAACGCCACCGCCGACTTGATCGTCCCCTGGAACGCCGGACCCGCCTCCGTCACCCCCAGATGCAGCGGATAGTCGCACTGCGCCGCCAACTGCCGGTAGGCATTCACCATCACCACCGGATCGTTGTGCTTCACCGAAATCTTGATGTCCCGGAAACCGTGCTCCTCGAACAACGACGCCTCCCACAGCGCCGACTCCACCAGCGCCTCCGGCGTCGCCTTCCCGTACTTCGCCAGCAACCGCGCATCCAGCGAACCCGCGTTCACCCCGATCCGGATCGGCGTACCCGCCTCGTTCGCCGCCCGCGCGATCTCCTTCACCTTGTCGTCGAACTGCTTGATGTTCCCCGGATTCACCCGCACCGCCGCACACCCGGCATCAATCGCCGCAAACACATACTTCGGCTGGAAATGAATATCCGCGATCACCGGAATCTGCGACTTACGCGCAATCGTCGCCAACGCATCCGCATCATCCTGCGTCGGACACGCCACCCGCACGATCTGACAACCCGACGCCGTCAACTCGGCAATCTGCTGCAACGTCGCACCGATGTCCGACGTCCTGGTCGTCGTCATCGACTGCACCGAAACCGGCGCATCCCCACCGACGGCCACCGGCCCGACCTGGATACGCCGCGAGGTGCGGCGCATCGCGATCGGCCGGGCCGGCAGCTCCGGGAGCCCCAGTGCGACAGGCTCTCCAGGCATCACGTCACCCGCGATTTCCCGAGACGGTGTCACGCGCGGCCCTGATGGACTCCTTGAGGGAGCCCATCGTGGCGAGGACGGCGGTGGGCTCGTAGCCGCAGTGCGCCATGCAGTTGGCGCAGCGCGGGTCCTTGCCCCGGCCGTACTTGCTCCAGTCGGTCTCCTCGATGAGCTCCCGGTAGGTGGGAACGTACCCGTCGCTCATCAGATAGCAGGGGCGCTGCCAGCCGAACAGCGAGTAGTTGGGGATGGCCCACGCCGTGCACGGGAAGTCCGCCTTGCCCTCGAGGAAGTCGAGGAACAGCGGCGAGTGGTTCAGCCGCCAGCGCCGCCTGTTGCCGCCCGCGAAGGACTTCTTGAACAGCTCGCGGGTCTGCTCGACCCCCAGGAAGTGCTCCTGGTCGGGAGCCTTCTCGTAGGCGTACGCGGGCGAGATCATCATCTCGTCCACCTTCAGGTCGTCATTGAGGTAGTTCAGCACCTCGATGACGGTCTGCGGGGTGTCGGTGTTGAAGAAGGTGGAGTTGGTGGTGACCCGGAAGCCGCGCTTCTTGGCCTCCTTGATCGCCTCCACCGCCTCGTCGAAGACTCCTTCCTTCGCCACGGACTCGTCGTGCCGCTCGCGCAGCCCGTCGATGTGCACGGCAAAGGCGAAGTACCGGGAGGGGGTGAATTTCTCGATCTTCTTCCGCAGCAGCATGGCGTTGGTGCAGAGGAAGACGTACTTCTTCTTGGCCACCAATTGGCGCACGATCTCATCGATCTGAGGGTGCATCAGGGGTTCGCCGCCCGCGATGGAGACCATCGGGGCACCGGATTCGAGTACTGCACCGACCGCCTGTGCGACCGGCATGCGCTGCTTCAGGACTCCGGCCGGATGCTGGATCTTCCCGCACCCCTCACACGCCAGATTGCAGGCGAAGAGCGGCTCCAGCTCGACGATGAGCGGGAACTTCTCGCGCTTGCGGAGTTTCTGTTCAAAGAGGTACGTCCCGACCCTGATGGTCTGACGGAGCGGCATGGCCATCTAGCTCACCTCCTGGGGAGCAGCAAAGAACGGTGCCATTCAAAGAAAGCAGGAAGCACGGCACGAAGAACACGGAAAGCTGATATTCCACCGCGGACTGTGCCAATGCGGACCAGTTCATGCTCTGGAGCGTCCACGACCACCCGGACGGCCGCAACCGGGCGGGGCCCCGCCTCCAGGGCGGTCCGGAGGGTGACGGCCGACTCCATGTCCACCGCGATGGCTCCGGTGGCACGCAGCTCCGCCCGTTCCGGACCGCGTACGACGTGGTCGGATCCGTTCAGCGGGCCCCTGTGCACCGTCCGGCCGGGCACGGCCCGGGCCACGGCCTCGGCCAGCAGCTCCGGGCCGGTGCAGGGGGTGACACCGTCCGGGTGGCGGGTCTCCTCGGCGACGATCAGGTCCCCGGGGTGCATGCCCGGGGCGAGACCCGCGCAGAAGCCCGATGCCACGACCGCCGCGCCGCGCAGCGAGCCGTCACCCAGCGCCTGCCGCACCGCGCGTTCCGCGTTGTGCGGGCCCATGCCGGTACGCAGCACCGTCAGCGGGCCCTGCGCGCCGCTGCGGTCGCCGCTGCGCAGGGCCGTCTTCTCGATGCCGAGCGCACAGGCGATCAGCAGCGGCGGGGCGGAGCCCGACGGATCCGGGGAATCCGGCATCAGCCCCCCTTGCGGGCGCCCGCACGGTGCGCGAAGGGCTCCCCGTGGACGAAGCGGCCGAGGGCCGTGAGCGGGAAGACCTGCCGGTAGAGGTGGTAGTTGATCGAGAAGTCCCAGGGGAAGCCGGTGCCGGTGAAGTGCGGCTCGTCCCAGGAGCCGTCGGCCTGCTGGGTTCCGGCGAGCCAGGTGATGCCCCGCTCGACCGCCCTTCCGTCCCGCTCCCCCGCCGCCAGCAGCGCCAGCAGCGCCCAGGCGGTCTGGGACGCGGTCGACGCACCCTTGCCGATCCAGCTCTCCTCGCGATAGGAGCGCAGGTCCTCGCCCCAGCCTCCGTCCTCGTTCTGCACGGATTCGAGCCAGCGGACCGCGCGGCGGATCGCCGGATGCGAGGTGGGCATCCCGGCCGCGGTCAGGGCGGGGACCACCGACCCTGTTCCGTAGACGTAGTTGACGCCCCAGCGGCCGAACCAGGCGCCGCCCGGCTCCTGTTCGGCGAGCAGCCAGTCGATGCCGCGCCGGGCGGCGGGGTGGTGCGCCTTGCCCTCGTGGGCGAGCATCTCCACGACATGCGCGGTGACGTCCGCCGACGGCGGGTCGATCACCTCGCCGAAGTCGCAGAACGGCAGCCGGTTGGGGAACGCACTGGTGTTGTCGGCGTCGAACGCCCCCCAGGCCCCGTTCCTCGACTGCATGCCGACCGTCCACCGGCCCGCGCGGGCCACCGCGCCGTCGACCTGCGACGGGTCCGGGTGTTTGACGCGGCGCAGCGCGAGGATCACCTCGGCCGTGTCGTCGATGTCGGGGTAGTTGTCGTTGTGGAACTCGAACGCCCAGCCACCCGGAGCCAGTTGCGGCCTTTTCACCGCCCAGTCGCCGGGCCGGACGATCTCCTCGCCCAGCATCCAGTCGGCCGCCTTGACCAGCGCCGGATGGTCGGAGGGCAGTCCGGCGTCGGCGAGTGCGATGGTGGCGAGGCAGGTGTCCCAGACCGGGGACTGGCAGGCCTCGATCATGCGCGCACCGTCCTCGCGCCACACGGTGAACCGGTCCAGGGACTCCAGTCCGGCCCGCATCACGGGGTGCTGGAGGTCGTAGCCGAGCAGGTGCAGGGCGATGAGCGAGTACACGGCCGGCGGCTGGATTCCGCCCCAGCAGCCGTCGTTCTCCTGGCGTTCGATGATCCAGCGTGCGGCGGCGTTCATCGCGGTACGGCGGAGCCGGCGCGGCGCGACCTTGCGGTACAGGTGCAGCGCCTTGTCGGCGCGCTGGAAGAAGCCGTCCCAACTGGCCGGGCGGGCCATCGGCTTGGGCGGGTTCGGGTTCGCGGCGTCGGTGTGCAGCTCGTCGAGTGCGAACGGCGCGGGACGTACCGGCCGCTTGGCCGAGACCACGGTCAGCGGCACGACGGTCTGCCGTGCCCAGCACCCGAAGTCGTAGATGTTGAGCGGGAACCACTTCGGCAGGAAGATCAGCTCCGGCGGCAGCTCGGGGAGGTCGTCCCACTTCCACCAGCCGAAGAGGGCGAGCCAGATCCGGGTGAAGACGCGGCTCGCGGCGATACCGCCGCGCGCCCGGACCCAGGAGGCTGCGCGCAGCATGTGCGGGTCGTCCGGCCGGTCACCGGCCAGCCGGAGCGCGACATACGCCTCGACGGTGGTCGAGAGCTCGCCGGGGCCGCCGTGGAAGGTGGCCCAGGTGCCGTCCTCCCGCTGCTCCCCGCGGATGAACCGCGCGGCGGCCTGGGTCGTCTTCTCGTCCTGGATGCCGAGGAACTGACGGAGCAGCAGATCCTCGGCGTCCATCGTCACATTGGTCTCGAGGTCGCCCTTCCACCAGCCCTGGTCGTCCTGCCTGCTCAGCAGATACTCGACGGATCGTTCCGCCGCGCGCCGCGCGGCCTCGGGCAGTTCGACCGCGGGCGGACTCGCGGTGGAGAGCCTGTCGGTTGTCTTGCTGGCCGCGGCTGCGCGGGCCTTCACAGGCCCGCCGCTTCCGTCGGTCGTCGCTGTCATGGCTTCCCCTTCGGTGCAGTGCTGCTCTGCTGTGCTGGGGTCTCCGTCGGCCGGCTTCCGGTTACCCGGTCACCGGCCGGCGACTGCGATACGTATCCTGCAGGCGATAGCGATCATCTCTTCCGTACGACGACGAAGTCCGCGAGCGCGACGAGCTGCGCCCGGACCGGTGCGGGCATGTCCACGCCGTCCAGGGCCTCGATGGCGACGGCATGCTGCCGGCGGGCCTCCTGCGAGGTCCACTCCCTGCCGCCTGCTTCCTCGATCAGTGCCGCCCTGGTGGCGAATTCCTCCTCGGAGAAGCTGTCGAAGTCATTGCTCTTGGCGTCTGCCGCGAGCAGCTCCCCGAGGCGCTGTGAGGCCGGCCCGCCGGCGGCCAGCGCGGCGACGACCGGCAGGGACTTCTTGCGCTGCCGCAGGTCGCTCCAGGTCCGCTTACCGGTGGCCACCGGGTCGCCCCAGATGCCCAGCAGATCGTCGACGGCCTGGAAGGCGAGACCGAGGTGGTAGCCGTACGCCTCCAGCGTGTCGGCCGTGCGGTCGTCCGCCCCGCCGAGCACCGCGCCGATGGAGACGGCACAGGCGAGCAGCGCACCGGTCTTGTTGCCCTCCATCTCCAGGCACTCCTCGACGGTGACCCGCTCGCGGTGCTCGTAGGAGATGTCCTGGGCCTGGCCGTCGATCAGCTTGCGGGTGGCGGTGGTCAGCCGGCGGGTGGCGCGTCCGGCCTCCACGGTGCCGAGCTCCAGCAGAACCTCGTTGGCCAGCGCGAACAGCGCGTCGCCGACGAGGATGGCCTGCGCGGGGCCGTGCACCTTCCAGACGGTGTCGCGGTGCCTGCGCTGCTCGTCGCCGTCCATCAGGTCGTCGTGCAGCAGCGAGAAGTTGTGCACGAGCTCGACCGCGACGGCACCCGGTACGCCGGTCTCCGGCGCGGCGCCCGCCACCTCGGCGGACAGCAGTGCGAGGGCGGGGCGCACGGCCTTGCCCCCGTCGCCGTCGGCCGGCCGCCCCTGCGCGTCGATCCAGCCGAAGTGGTAGGCGGCGACGGTGTTCATGGGCGGTGCGAGCCGGTCGACAGCCGCGCGCAGAACCGGCGCCGACATGACCCTTCCGCGCTCGAGCAGCGCGGCGATGTCCACGCCCGCTTCGGTGTCCGTCGGGTTCGCCGAAGGCACAGTCGGCACGGTCTCTCCTCTTGTTCCAGTACTGATGCTCACGCCGCCTCCTTGAGCGGATGTTCATGGGAGCGGCCGAGAGCCGAGAGCGCGGCACCGGCGGCGCTGAAGCCGCTGCGCACGGCGCCCTCCATGGTCGCGGGCCAGCCGGTGGCAGTCCACGCGCCCGCAAGGTACAGGCCCGGCGCGCGGGTGCGGGCACCGGGGCGCAGCCTGCCCACCCCGGGAGCAGGGGCGAAGGTCGCCGTACGCTCCCGGGTGACGAAGAAATCCCGTACCTGTGCACCGCGCGCGGCGGGCAACAGCCTTTCCAGTTCGGGCAGATAGCGCTCGCGCAGTTCGGCCACGGGCGTGTCGATCTCGTCCTGGGCGGCCGACTGGGACAGCGCCAGGTACTGGCCGCTCGTCAGACCGGACGCCTCGGTGCGGTCGAAGACCCACTGGACCGGCGTGCCGAGCGCGGCGAAGAACGGGCGGCGCAGCACCTTGCGGTCGTACAGCACATGCATGTTGAGGATGGGTGCGGTGCCGATGTCGAGGAGCCGGTCGGCGTCCTCGACGGCCCCGTCGGGCAACAGCGCATGGGCCTCTCGCTGTGCGACGGCGAGGACGACCGTGTCGGCCTCGAGCAGTTCGCCGTCCACCTCGACGTGCCAGCGCCCCTGGCCGGCCCGGGAGACGGAACGGACCCGGGCCGACAGTTCGGTGCGTACGCCTGCGGAGTCCAGGGCCTTGCGGGCCAGCGTGTCGTGCAGTTCACCGAGCGGCACATGGGCCCAGCCGATGTCGGCGGCACCGGGCTCGGAGAGCAGTCCGGTCTTGAAGACCATCGCGGCGAGGCCCATCGAGGCGTTCGGCGCGGTGGCGTTCAGGGTCGCCACGCCGACGAGGTCCCACAGCGCCTCGACGGTGCGCGGCGACTGGCCGTGCCGTCCCAGCCAGGTCGCGAAGTCGACGCCGTCCAGCGCCGGGTCGGCCGGGTCGAGCCTGCCGAGCGCGAGTGCGGCACGCCCGACGCTCGCGCGCTCGGCGAGCGAGAGATGCGGATACGTGGCGAGGCCGGCCGCCAGATGCAGCGGCACGGGCAGAGCCGTACGGCGCAGCCGGCCGAGCCGCGGCCCTCCGGCCCGGCCCACATCGAGAACGGGCACGTCCAACCGGTCCTGGAGCGGGGCGAGATGAGCGCCGCCGACGCGGTCGAGGAACCAGCGGTAGGCGGTGCAGCAGCGCAGATAGACGTGCTGGCCGTTGTCGACGGTCAGCTCGCCGCGCCGGAAGGAGAACGCGAGGCCGCCCAGGCGCGGGCGGCCTTCGAGCAGGGTGACCCCCATGCCCGCGTCGGCGAGCTGCAGCGCCGCGGTGACTCCGGCGAGCCCTCCGCCGATCACCACCGCGTGCCGGGACCGCATGTCGTCGTCCGTCATGCGACCTCCCCTCGGACCGTTGCCGTCAGGGACGCCGCCGCGGGGCGGAGGGTTGCCGACCGGTTGTGTCCTTGCGACATCAGGCACGCCCCCTGACGGTCTGCCGGGTGATGTGCCGGGCGTCGAGTCCCGAAAGGCCGCGCACCGCCACGTACGCCTTCTCGCGTCCGGGAAGGGATACACGGCCGCGCAGCACCGCCTCCGGGTCGCGCTCGATGCGGTCGAGCAGTCTGCGGTAGATGCCGGCCATGGCGGCGACGCAGGCGCCGCTGCGCCGGTCGAGCATCGGAAGCAGCCGGTAGCCCTCGGCGAAGAGAGTGCGGGCGCGCCGTACTTCGAAGTGGACGAGGCCCGCGAAGTCCGAGCCGGACGGCGGCGTCGGCGTGTGAAAACCCGCGGAGCAGCCGAACTTGGCGAGATCGTCGGTGGGCAGATAGGTACGCCCGTTGGCTGCGTCCTCGCGAACGTCCCTGAGGATGTTGGTGAGTTGGAGAGCCAGGCCCAGCGTGTCGGCGTACTCGGGGGCGCGTTCGGCACCGCGGGCGCCGGGCTGGGTACCGAACACGCCGAGGGAGAGCCGTCCGATGGCGCCCGCGACACACCGGCAGTAGACCTTGAGGTCGTCCCACGTCTCGTAGCTCTCCCCGCGGACGTCCATCTGGACGCCGTCGATGAGCTCGTCGAGTCCGTCGAGAGGGAGCGGGAAGCGGTCTGCCGCGTCCGCGAGGGCCACCGCGACCGGATCGGTGTCGTCCTCGTCGACGGCGCCCTGCCGGATACGGTCCAGCAGTTCGCGGGTCGAATCGAGCCGTTCCCGTTTGGCCGGCGGATCGAGCGTGCCGTCACCGATGTCGTCGACACGTCGCGAGAACGCGTACAGCGCGGACATGGCCTGTCGCTTGTCGGTCGGCAGCAGCCTGATCCCGTAGGCGAAGTTGCGCGCCTGCTGTCCGGTGACAGCCTCGCAGTAGCAGTACGCCGCCTGTACCGGCGGCGACACGTCGGTCGGTCCCTCCATCGTCCGGCTCACCCCTCTCTACGCGCTCTTCGCAAGACAGCTCCCACTTCACGCAGCAGATTCGTCTTGGCAGGTACGGGCGGCCCCGGCAGCACGTCGTGGCCGGCGGCCGCGATCGCGGCGAGAGCGGCGCGCCCTCCGCCCACGAACCCTGCGAGCAGCAGCCGCAGCCTGCCGTGGACGCTGCCCACCAGCGGTGTGCCCTCGTCCAGCAGCTGCCGGGCGCGTCCCGCCTCGAAGGCGAGCAGGGCGCGCACCGACGCGCCGGCGGTCCGGGCCGCCAGATCCGCCTCCGTGACATGGAACCGCTGCATGTCGTCGACGGGCAGATAGATCCGGTCGCGCCCGAGGTCCTCGGCCACGTCCTGCAGATGCTCGACGATCTGGAGGCCGGTGCACACGCGGTCGGACAGGCGCACCTGCTCGGGGCTCGCGGTCCCGGTGATCTGCAGGACGAGACGGCCGACGGGGTTGGCGGACAGTTCGCAGTAGGCGACGAGCTCGTCGTACGACTTGTAGCGCCGCATCAGCTGGTCCTGGCGGTTCGCCTCGATCAGGCCGATGAACGGCTCGGGGCTGAGCGAGCAGCGGCGCACGGTGGGCACCAGCGCCCGGAGCAGCGGATGCCGCGGCGTGTCGCCCGGGGCGGCGAAGACACGCCGCAGGTCGGCCTCGAACGCGTCGAGCAGCACGAGCCGGTCCTCGGCGTCGGCGCCGTCCACACCGAGGTGCCGGGCGTCGGCTCCGCCGGGGGCGAGGTCACCGTCGCCGATGTCGTCGACGAGGCGGGCGTAGCCGTACACGGCCATCAGGTCGCCGCGCCAGGCGCGGGGAAGAAAGAAGGGGGCGACCGGGAAGTTCTCGTGCGCGGCCTTGTCCAGAGTGGCGCGCGCGGTGTCCGCCGGGGCCGCCGCGTGTTTCTGCCGGGTGCCCGTCATCGAGAGCTGCCTGTTGAGGGGACGGCGAAAGCCTCGCGGAGCTGGAGATTTTCGATCATTGCCGTCACATCTCCCGTTCTACACTGCCGACCCAATCCATCCCATTTCGGACACGCCACCGGTCGTACCGACTTAGCGGGGCCCACTCGGCACCGAGACCGTCGAGGGCGTATTGCCCCACTTGCCGTGATTCAGCACCGGTACAGCTTACGTTGTACAACGCCCACTGATACCTCAGGGTGTCCCGCGCATTACAAGAACACTTCAATCCTGTCCAACCTTCCCCGCAGTTACGGGAATTGACTTTCGCCTGACGGTCCGGGGACACCGCCGCCGGGCCGCACCCCAAGCGCTCCCGGTTGTCCGACAGGACGCAGAAAGACCCCCGCCCGGATGCCTGGCGGGGGCCCCTTCCTCGGACCGGACTACCTGCCGGTCTCCTTCTCGTACGCCCTGAGCACCTCGGCCGTCGGGCCGTCCATCAGCAGCTCGCCCTTCTCCAGCCAGAGCACGCGGTCGCAGGTGTCCCTGATCGAGCCCAGGCTGTGGCTGACCAGGAAAACGGTGCCGGCGTGCTGGCGGAGCTCACGGATGCGCTGCTCGGAACGGATCTGGAACTTCCGGTCACCGGTGGCCAGCGCCTCGTCGATCATCAGCACGTCGTGGTCCTTGGCCGCCGCGATGGCGAACCGGAGCCGCGCTCCCATGCCCGACGAGTAGGTGCGCATGGGAAGGGTGATGAAGTCGCCCTTCTCGTTGATCCCGGAGAAGTCGACGATGTCCTCGTAGCGCTCGCGGACCTCCTCCTTCGACATACCCATGGCCAGGCCGCCGAGGATGACGTTGCGCTCGCCGGTGAGATCGCCCATCAGCGCGGCGTTCACACCGAGCAGGGACGGCTGGCCGTCGGTGTAGACCATGCCGTGCTCGGTGGGGAGGAGGCCGGCTATGGCGCGCAGCAGCGTCGACTTGCCGGAACCGTTGGTGCCGATCAGCCCGATGGCCTCGCCGCGGTACGCGGTGAAGGAGACGCCCCGCACGGCGTGCACCTTGCGCACGCCACGCGACTCGCCCTTGTCCCGCTTGATGATCCGGTTCAGCGCGGCGGTGGCGCTGCCCTTGCCGCCGGAGCTGCCGTGGACCCGGTAGACGATGTGCACATCGTCCGCGATCACTGTGGGGATGCGCCCCAGATTCTTGTCAGCCACGGCCGTACCGTTCCTCAGCCTTCCAGAAGTACACGAACCCGCAGACACCGAAGACGACGGCCCAGGCCACGGCCCATGCCCAGACGTGCGGCGGCAGGTTCTCCGAACCGTATCCGTCGATCAGGGCGTAGCGGATGAGGTCCATGTAGACCGCTGCCGGGTTCAGCTGCAGCGTGTGCACGATCCACTCCGGCTTGCCCTTCATGATGACCGGGATCGAGTACATGACGCCCGACGCGTACATCCAGGTTCGCATGATGAACGGCATCAGCTGGGCGAGGTCGGGCGTCTTGCTGCCCAGCCTCGCCATGATCAGCGCCAGCCCGGTGTTGAACACGAACTGCAGGACCAGCGCCGGAATGATCAGCAACCAGGACAGGCTCGGGTAGCTGCCGAAGCCGACCACGATCACGAACAGCACGATCATCGAGAACAGCAGCTGCTGGAGCTGCTGCAGCGCGAAGGAGACCGGCAGGGAGGCACGCGGGAAGTGCAGCGCGCGCACCAGGCCGAGGTTGCCCGAGATCGCCCGCACACCCGCCATCACCGAGCTCTGCGTGAAGGTGAAGACGAACACACCCGTCACGAGGAAGGGGATGAAGACGTCGTTCGCGATCCCCTCCCTGGTGCCGAGGATGATCCCGAAGATCAGGTAGTAGACCAGCGCGTTGAGCAGTGGCGTCACCACCTGCCACAGCTGGCCCAGCTTCGCCTGGCTGTACTGGGCCGTCAGCTTGGCCTGCGAGAAGGCCAGGATGAAGTGGCGTCGGCCCCACAGCTGCCTGATGTACTCGGCGATCCCGGGCCGGGCACCGCTGACGGACAGGCCGTACTTGGCAGCGAGCTCCGCCGGGGACATGCCCTCGTCGACGGATGGCGGGGCGGTCATGGTGATCGCTCCGTCGTGGGTTGTGTCACTCACAAGTGGAAACTTTCGTCTTCAGATGCGCGGCATTGGGGGGCGCGGCACCGGACGATCCGGATACCCGGAGAGTCCGGTGCACTCAGGACCGAGCTTGTCAGATGACGGGAGGCCGGCCCAGTCGGGTGAGCCGCCATACCGTACGCCACTTCATGGGCCGGCGGGGACCACACGGAGTCTGCCAGCCTTCCTTGAATCCGCTCATCCATGCCTTCAGCGCGGGGAGCGAGGGGCGCCGGAGGAGGGTGAGGAGCACCCAGACACCGAGATAGACGGGCACCAGGGGCGCGGGCAGGTTGCGGCGCGCGAGCCAGACCCGGTTGCGGGCGACCATCCGGTGGTAGACCGCGTGCCGTGACGGCGGCATCGTCGGGTGGAACAGCACCATGTCCGAGCGGTAGTCGATCGCCCAGCCGGCGTCCAGCGCACGCCAGGCGAGGTCCGTCTCCTCATGCGCGTAGAAGAACTCGTCGGGCAGGCCGCCGACCTCGGCGAGCACCTTTGTCCGCACGGCGTTGGCGCCGCCGAGGAACGTGGTCACCCGCGAGGAGCGCATCGGGTCGGAGGCGCGCAGCCGCGGGACGTGACGGCGCTGGGTGAGACCGGTCTCCGGGTCGGCGATGCGGAAGCTGATGATGCCCAGCTCCGGGTCCGCGTCGAAGGCCTGCCGCACCAGCTCGGCGGTGTCGGTGCCCGGCAGCAGACCGTCGTCGTCGAGGAAGAGCAACGCGTCGACACCGGAGCCGGACGGCCCGAACGCCTCGATGCCGACGTTGCGGCCGCCGGGGATGCCCAGGTTCTCGGGCAGGTCGACGGTGCGGACGACCGACGGGAGATCTGCCACATCGACCGGGGCGCCGTTGCCGACGACGACGACCTCGACGGGGTCGCCCTCCTGCTTGGCGATCGACTCGAGCAGCGCCCGCAGATCGTCGGGGCGGTTGCCCATGGTGATGATGACGGCACCGAGCTTCATCGGCCTGGTGGATGCTTCAGGCTTGCTCATGGACGCACTCACCTCAGCCTGCTGGAGACGAGGATGGACACCAGGTGCAGCAGCGTCTGCAGCAGCGCGATTCCGGCGAGCACGGCGACGCCCAGGCGGGAGAAGAACAGGTCGCCCCGGACCGCGTCCAGGACCGCCAGCAGCAGGATGAACAGCGACGCCTCGATGCCGAGCACCAGCCGGTGGAACTTCAGCGCCGCCGCGGCCCGGCGGGCGAGCGCCATGCCGGACGAGCGCGGCTCGGCGGCAGCGTCCTTGACCGGCGGCAGCCCGCCCTGGTGCCGGGCGACACCGACCAGGTCGGTCTCGGCCTTGATCAGGATCGCGCCGACCGCGGCGAGGGTGCCGAGGAAGGCCCACAGCCAGTCGATCTGTCCGCTGCCCCACAGGTCCGCGGCGCGCAGGCCGAAACCGACCAGAACCGCCGCGTCGCACAGGTAGGCGCCGACCCGGTCCAGGTACACGCCGGAGAGCGAGAACTGCTGCTTCCAGCGGGCCACCTCGCCGTCGACACAGTCGAGAAGCAGGTAGAGCTGGACCATCACCACACCGAGGACGGCACCCCAGATGCCCGGCACCAGCAGCGCCGGGGCGGCGAGAACACCGCAGATGGTCATCACGTAGGTCAGCTGGTTCGGCGTGACCTTGGTCGTGACCAGGCGACGGGTGATGCGCAGCGAGATCTCGCGCATGTACAGGCGTCCGCCCCAGTGCTCGCCGCTTCGCCGGTCCTTCACTCCCGCCGGGTGAACGACCGGACGGAGTTCAGCTACTGATGGTCTTGGCATAGTCGGCGTACGCGTCCCTGATCTGATCGGTGGTGAGGTCAAGGTGTTCGAGGATGGTGAAGCGGCCCGGACGGGTCTGCGGTGCGTATTCCACGGCTCTGACGAACTCGTCGGCGGTGAAGCCGATCTCGCCCGGTAGCACCGGCAGACCGTGTCTGCGCAGCACCTGCGCGAAGTGGCCCGCCTGCTCGTGGGCGCCGCGCAGGTGCATCGCGAAGGCGGAGGCGAGTCCGACCTGCTCGCCGTGCGGCGCGGAGCGTCGGGGGTAGAGCAGGTCGAAGGCGTGGTTGATCTCGTGGCAGGCGCCGGAGGCGGGGCGGCTGTCGCCGGCCACCGACATGGCGATGCCGGTGAGCACCAGGCCTTCGGCGAGGACCGTGAGGAAGGCGTCGTCGCCGATGCCGCCGGGGTGCCGGAGTACGGCCTCGCCGGCCTGGCGTGCCATGGCCGCGGCCAGACCGTCGATCGACTCGCCGGTCACCCGGTGGGACAGCTCCCAGTCGGCGACGCAGGAGATGTTCGAGATCGCGTCGCCGATGCCGGAGCGGACGTACCGGACCGGCGCCTCGCGGACCACGTCGAGGTCGATGACGACCGCGATCGGGGTGGGCACGCCGTAGGAGCCGCGGCCGTTGTCGTTGTCGAGAGTTGCGACCGGCGAGCACAAACCGTCGTGCGCGAGGTTCGTCGCCACGGCGACCATCGGCAGGCCGACCCGCGCCGCGGCGTACTTCGCCACGTCGATGATCTTGCCGCCGCCGAGGCCGACCACGGCGTCGTAGCGCCGCTTGCCCTTGATGTCGTCGGCGAGCTTCACCGCCGAGTCGATCGTGCCGTCACAGACCTCGTACCATTCTGCGCCGGGCAGCACCGGCGCCAGCCGCTCGCGCAGGGCCTGGCCGGAGCCGCCGCTGATCGCGAACGCCAGCTTGCCGGAGCCGGAGATCCGCTGGTCGGCCAGGAGGCTCGCCAGGTCGTTCAGGGCTCCCGTGCGGATGTCGACGACGACGGGCGACGGGATGAGCCGGGTCAGTACAGGCACGCGATCTCACGGCCCTTCGCGAGGTCGTCGTGGTTGTCGATCTCGACCCACTTCACGTCGCCGATCGGGGCCACGTCCACCGTGAAGCCGCGGTTCACGAGCTCCTGGTAGCCGTCCTCGTAGTACAGGTCGGGGTCGCGCTCGAACGTGGCCTTCAGGGCGTCGGCGAGCTCTTCGGCGGCCTCGGGCTCGATGAGGGTGACGCCGATGTACTCGCCGGTCGCGGTGGCCGGGTCCATCAGCTTGGTGATGCGGCGCACGCCTTTGCCGTCCTCGGTGATGACCTTCATCTCCTCGTCGGCCAGCTGCTTCACCGTGTCGAGAGCGAGGATGATCTTCCTGCCCTCGCCGCGGGCGGCGAGCAGGGTTCGCTCGACCGACACCGGGTGGACGGTGTCGCCGTTGGCGAGGATGACGCCCTGCTTGAGCACGTCGCGGGCGCACCACAGGGAGTAGGCGTTGTTCCACTCCTCGGCCTTGTCGTTGTCGACGAGGGTGATCTTGAGGCCGTACTTCGCCTCCAGCGCCGCCCTGCGCTCGTAGACGGCCTCCTTGCGGTAGCCGACGACGACCGCGGCCTCGGTGAGCCCGATCTCGGCGAAGTTCCCCAGAGCGATGTCGAGGACGGTGGTGGCCTCCCCGTCCTGTTCGGGACCTACGGGCACGAGGGCCTTCGGGAGCGTGTCGGTGTAGGGGCGCAGTCGCCGTCCGGCACCGGCTGCCAGTACGAGGCCGATCATGCTGGTTCTCCTTCGTCGTGTACTGCGGGAGCCGCGGAGGACACCCAGAAACGGATGCTCTCCGCGAGCACCACGAGTGCGACGACAACAGCGAGCGTCGTCAGCACGATGGTGAAGTCTGTGGCGGTGACCAGGGCGGCCGACACCGTGACGACCAGGATCCGGCCTTCGTGTCCGCCGATCGCCCGCACCAGAGCGCGCGGGGGCGCGCCTGTGCCTCCCCTGATGCGGTACACCGTGTCGTAGTGATGGTAGGCGACTGCCGCCACCAGGCCGAAGGCCGCGGGCAGGGCTCCGTCGACGTCGGCGCGGGCGGCGAGAGCCAGCAGCGCGCCGTACTCGGCGGCTCTGAACACGGGCGGGACGAGCCAGTCGAGGGCGCCCTTGAGGGGGCGGGCGACGGCGAGGCCCGACGTGATGACATACGTCACGGCGGCGACGACCGGCCAGAAGGACCCGTAGTCGCTGAACGCGGCGGCGGCCACCAGGGCAGCGCCACCGAGGAAGGCGATCGCGGGCGGCGCCATCGAGGGGAGCCGGCGCACGAACCGCGAGCCCGCACCGGCGACGGCCTCGGCGAGCGGACCGGAGTCGGCGAGGTCCGCCAGCGCCTGGGCGGCGCGGTCGGTGCGGTTGGCCTTGCGGGTCAGGGAGCGCAGCAGCCGGCCGGCCGTGGTGTAGCAGGCGGCGATGGCGCAGCCGACGAGCAGGACGTAGAAGACGATCCGGGGCGTGGTCACGGCCGTCAGCACGGCGATCATGGCCCAGCGCTCGCCGATCGGCAGCACGATCATCCGCCGCACCCACACCGTCCAGCCGACGCTGTCGAGCTTGTCGGAGAGCGCGGCGGTGGGGCTGGTGTTGGAGACGGCGTCGTGGTTCGCCTCGTTGAAGGAGAAGTCCACGACATGCCTGCAGGTCTGCAGCACCATCGCGCCCAGCGCCAGGGCCCAGACGTCGTCGCCGGTCCGCGCGGCGCCGAGCGCGAGGCCGGCGTAGTAGGCGTACTCCTTGGCGCGGTCGAACGTGGCGTCCAGCCAGGCGCCCAGCGTCGAGTACTGCAGGGAGTAGCGGGCGAGCTGCCCGTCGGTGCAGTCCAGGACGAAGGAGAAGAGGAGCAGCAGGCCGGCCGCGATGTAGCCACCGCGGGTGCCGCTCGCCGCGGCGGCGGCCGCGATCAGCGCGGTCACGAGGGAAGCGGTGGTGACCTGGTTGGGAGTCAGTCCGCGGCGGGCGCACCAGCGTGCGATGTAGCGCGAGTACGGGCTGATGCAGAAGGTGGTGAAGAAGCCGTCGCGGGCCTTCACGGCGGAGCGCAGGCGTACGGCCTCGTCATCGACGGCGGCGACGGCCTGCCGGGCCTCGTTGCGGGCCTGGGGGTCGTGGGGCACGGTCGCGACGAGCGATCCGAGCTCGGTCCGGTGCACCGGGGTCCCGCCGGCGGTGAGCGCGTCGGCCAGCGCGTCGGGCAGCGATGCGGTGTCCTGCGCGACGGGGCTCACGCCCGGGGCGGGGGCCGTCACCGCCGCGAGACCGCGGGCGAGCGCTGTGCGGGCCTCCGGCTGTGCGGTGAGCGCGCCCGGCACCGCGGACGCCGGAAAACGCGGGTCGGTGAGGGCGAGGCGCAGGGAGTGGACGTGGCCGACGAAACGCGCGTCCACGACGGCGACCCGCTCGGCCGCCGGAACGGCTTCCAGCAGCGCCAAGCTCTCGGCGGCACCCGTTGCGACCCGTATGTCGAAGCCCAGCGACCGCAGATCGCCCTCGAGCGACGATCCGGGTACGGGCGGACCGGTGAGGATGGCGGTCGACAGACGAACTCACTCCTTGGAACCGAGGGTGCGGATGCGCGGCGGCTCGGCCCGGAACACGGGCGGCGGCACGTCGGCAGAGGCTATCGGATGCGCAGAGGCGGGAGTTCACTGGCCGTTTACGCCCCGCTCGACGCGGCGGAACCCCGAGAAGGGGCCCGCGAGATCATCATCGTCGATCACCGCCTCGGCCCACAAACCGCGAGGCTAGGCTGGCGGCCATGACTTGGCTGATCACAGGTGGAGCGGGATACATCGGCGCGCATGTGGCGCTGGCCATGACGGCGGCGGGCGAGAAGGTCGTCGTGCTCGACGACGTCTCGTCGGGGGTCACCGAGCGGCTGCCGGAAGAGATCCCGCTGGTGCGGGGGGCGGTCCTGGACCGCGAGCTGCTGGACCGCACGCTCGTCGAGCACGATGTCACCGGTGTGGTCCATCTCGCGGCGAAGAAGCAGGTCGGACAGTCGGTCGAGGAGCCGCTGCACTACTACCGGGAGAACGTGCACGGCCTCACAGTGCTGCTGGAGGCGGTCGTCAAGGCGGGGGTGCGGCAGTTCCTGTTCTCCTCGTCGGCCGCGGTGTACGGAGTGCCCGACCTGGAGCTGATCCCGGAGTCGGCCCCGTGCGTGCCGATCAATCCGTACGGCGAGACCAAGCTGGCCGGCGAGTGGCTGGTCCGCGCCACGGGCCGGGCGCACAACATCTCGACGGCCTGTCTGCGCTACTTCAATGTGGCGGGCGCGGCCCGTCCCGAGCTCGCCGATACCGGGGTGTTCAACATCATCCCGATGTTCTTCGACCGGATCACGCGCGGTGAGGCACCGCGGATCTTCGGCGACGACTACCCGACCCCGGACGGCACCTGCATCCGTGACTACATCCATGTCGCGGATCTGGCCGACGCCCATCTCACCGTGGCCCGTCGGCTGGCCGAGCAGGACGGTGCGGGCGATCTGACGGTCAACATCGGCCGGGGTGTCGGCGTCTCGGTGCGTGAGCTGTCCGATCTGGTGGGCGAGATCACCGGGTACGACACCGAGCCGGTCATCGAACCGCGTCGCCCGGGCGATGCCGCCAAGGCGGTCGCCTCGGTCGGTCTGATCACCGAGGAGCTCGGCTGGAGCGCCTCGCGCGAGGTGCGCGAGATGGTGGAGTCGGCCTGGGACGGCTGGTGCCTGCGGCACCCCGGGGCCCGCTTGAAGTGATCTTACGATCGCCTGACCTGCGGGTCGTTTGCGCAGGTCAGGCGATATGACAACGGTGTTCAGTGCCGTGTTGCTCCATACCCCCCACCAGTAGTTCACTGAGGTCGCGGCAGATCGATTCCGACGACGGGAAGGCGTTCCTCATGGGGGCAGGGCACGACCACGGGCACGCGCACGGCGGGCCGCCGCCCACCGGCACCGCGGCGGCCGCCTACAAGGGACGGCTGCGCATCGCCCTGATGATCACCGTGGGTGTGATGCTCCTGGAGATGGTCGGCGGGGTCATGGCCGACTCGCTGGCCCTGATCGCCGACGCCGCCCATATGGCGACGGACGCGGTCGGCCTCGCGATGGCGCTGCTCGCCATCCACTTCGCCAACCGGCCGGCCGTGGGCAATCGCACCTTCGGCTTCGCCCGCGCCGAGATACTCGCCGCGCTCGCCAACTGTGTCCTGTTGCTCGGCGTCGGCGGCTATCTGCTGTACGAGGCGGTGGAGCGGTTCATCACGCCGGCGGAGACGAAGGGCGGGCTGACGATCGCGTTCGCGCTCGTCGGTCTGGTCGCCAACGCGGTCTCCCTCACGCTGCTGATGCGCGGCCAGAAGGAGAGTCTGAACGTCCGCGGGGCGTATCTGGAGGTGCTGGCGGACACGCTCGGCTCGTTCACCGTCCTGGTGTCGGCCGGGATCATTCTGGCCACCGGGTGGCAGGCCGCCGACCCGATCGCGTCCCTGGCGATCGGCCTGATGATCGTGCCGCGTACCTGGAAGCTGCTCCGGGAGACGCTGAACGTCCTGCTGGAGGCAGCGCCGAAGGGGGTCGACATGGCCGAGGTGCGGGCGCACATCCTCGCCCTGCCCGGCGTGGAGGACGTCCACGATCTGCACGCCTGGACGATCACCTCCGGGATGCCGGTCCTCTCGGCGCACGTGGTGGTGACCCAGGACGTCCTGGACTCGGTCGGCCACGAGAGGCTGCTGCACGATCTGCAGGGATGCCTGGGCGTCCACTTCGACGTCGAGCACTGCACGTTCCAGCTGGAACCGGTCGGCCACGCCGAGCACGAGGCCAGGCTCTGCCACTGAGGCCTGACGGCGGCGGCTGTTAGTCTGGGGTTTCGCCTGAGAGGAGCTGAGTTGATGACCGTCGCAGCGACGGCTGCCCTGTGCAGCCCCCGGTCCGTCCTCGGCTTCCGGGTTCTCGGCTGACGCATCGTTCACCGGTCGGCCGGAGCCCTCTCACACTCAAGGGTTTCCACGTTGTCCGACAACGCCATTCACGACGCCTTCTTCGCCCTGCACCACGGTCTTCCGCGGCAGGGCCCGGGCTCCGACGACACCACCCGTCGGCTCCTCCACCTCGCATCGCTCACCGGTCAGCTGCCGGCCGCTCCGCGCGTCCTCGATCTGGGCTGCGGTCCGGGCCGCGCCGCACTGTTGCTGGCCGCCGAGGCCGGAGCACGGGTGACGGCTGTCGATCTGCACGAGCCGTTCCTCGACGAGCTGCGGCAGGCCGCCGGCGCCCGCGGGCTCGGCGATGCGATCCGTACCCTCGCCGCCGACATGGCCGAGCTGCCGTTCCCGGACGGGTCGTTCGACCTCGTCTGGGCCGAGAGCTCCGCGTACAGCATCGGCTTCGACACCGCCCTGCGACAGTGGCGCCGGCTGCTCGCGCCGGGTGGGGCACTCGTCCTCACGGAGTGCGAGTGGACCACCGGCTCACCGTCGGCCGGGGCCCGCGCCTTCTGGGACCAGCACTATCCGCTGCGTACGGGCACGGGGAACATCACCTCGGCGGTCGAAGCGGACTACCACGTCGTCGGGGTGCATCCGCAGCCCGAGAGCGACTGGGACGAGTACTACGGCCCGCTCGGCGCCCGGGCGGACGCGGCGGACGCCACCGCGCCGGGCATGGCGCAGGCCCTCGCCGCCACCCGCGACGAGATCGCGCTGCGGCGCGAGCACGGCACGGAGTACGGCTACACCGGCTATGTCCTGCGCCCGGCGGACAGCCGTTGGCGCACCCGCCCGGAGACCCCGGCGGACATCCCGGCCGTCCGCTCGGTCAACGCGTCCGCCTTCCCGACCCCCGACGAGGCGGGCCTGGTGGACGCCTTGCGCACGGACGGCGAGGCGTGGCTGCCGGGGATGTCGTACGTGGCCGAGGCACCGGACGGTTCGGTGGCCGGCTGTGCCCTGCTCACCCGCTGTCATGTGGGCGAGGTCCCCGCGCTGGCCCTCGCGCCTGTCGCGGTCGCGCCGGAGCACCAGCGGAGCGGAGCGGGCCAGGCCGTGGTCCGGGCCCTGCTCGACGTGGCCCGGATGCGCGGTGAGCGGCTGGTGCTCGTGCTCGGCCATCCGGACTACTATCCGCGGTTCGGCTTCGAGGCGGCTTCCCGGTACGGCATCAGGCCTTCGTTCGAGGTGCCGGAGGAGGCGATGATGGCTCTGGTGCTCGATGGTTCTCGTGGTGTGCCGCGGGGCACGATCCGCTATCCGGGGGCTTTCGGCGTCTGATGCACGGATCCGTCCCCGCCGCACGCCGGCGCGGCGGGGGCGGACATGCCCGGACTGCCGAAGTGCGGACAAGCCGCTTTTGTACGGCAGACTGGGCAACCCCCTCAGGGCCGAGGACCGATGCGAAGGATGGTTATGCCGACCTCACCAGCCACCGCCACGAACAGCGCTTCGAACGGCGCTCCGCCAGCGATCCTGCTCGAACTGGTCGACGAGCACGGCAATACCATCGGCACCGCGGAGAAGCTGGCAGCGCATCAGGCACCGGGGCAGCTGCACCGGGCGTTCTCCGTCTTCCTCTTCGACGAGCACGGCCGACTGCTGCTGCAGCGCCGCGCGTCGGGCAAGTACCACTCCCCCGGCGTCTGGTCCAACACCTGCTGCGGCCACCCGTACCCGGGTGAGGCCCCGTTCGCCGCGGCAGCCCGGCGCACGCACGAGGAGCTCGGGATCTCGCCCTCGCTGCTCGCCGAGGCGGGCACGGTCCGCTACAACCACCCCGACCCGGACTCCGGCCTGGTCGAGCAGGAGTACAACCACCTCTTCGTCGGGCTGGTCCAGGCTCCGCTGCGGCCGGACCCGCAGGAGGTCGGTGAGACTGCGTTCGTGACGCCGCAGGAGCTCGACCGGCGGCATGCCGAGGCGCCGTTCTCGGCGTGGTTCATGACGGTGCTGGATGCCGCGCGTCCTGCGGTCAAGGAGCTGACCGGCCCGTCCAGCGGCTGGTGACGTGAGGGCACCGGCCCCCTCACAGGGGTACGGTGCCGTCGTCCCGTCGCAGCGGCAGCGCGGCCCAGATGATCTTCCCGCCGCCCGCGGTGTGCTCGACGTCGCAGGATCCGCCGGCCTCCAGCGTGATCTCCCGTACGAGCAGCAGGCCGCGGCCCCCGGTCTGGCCCCAGTCCGTCTGCAGCGCCTTGGGGCGGTAGGGGTGGTTGTCCTCCACGGCCACCCGGATCCATTCGGTGCCGATGGCCACTTCGACGGAGACCTCGGGCGAGAGCAGGGCCGCGTGCCGTACGGCATTGGTGACCAGCTCGGAGACGATCAGCAGCAGCCCTTGGACGAGGTCGTCCTCGACCGGTACACCCTGGCGGTTGAGGAGGTCACGCACCGCGTGCCTGGCCTGCGGGACCGACACATCGACAGCAGGAGCGGTGAACCGCCAGACTCCCTCGTACGACAGTGGTCTGGCCGGGACGCTCCCGCGACTCTCCATCGTCCGGCACCACCCTCGGTTCGCCTGCCCTGACCATCGGTAACCAGTGTTGGCGGGGTACTGGTTCGGACCACGATGCTGAACAGAAGTCAGCATGAATCGACAGCTTTTGACCGGGTGCGTATGACAGGGTCAGTTGTGCGACTGTTCCTGATCTTCTTCTGGTCGATTGCCCGGCACGGTCGCGCGCCCCTTGGTGATCACGGGCTCCGCCCCGGCGGATAGCATCCGGCGCATGGAGCAGTGGGAACCACCGGCGCACCCGGAACCGCAGGCACGGCTGACGCACACCGTCGCGGACGGCGTCGCCACCGTCGTCATCAGCAATCCCGCCAAGCGCAACGCCATGACCGCGGCGATGTGGCGTGCGCTGCCACCACTGCTCGGGCAGCTCGCCGCCGACACAGCCGTGCGCGCACTGGTACTGACCGGTGAGGGCGCGACGTTCTGTGCGGGCGCCGACATCTCCTCGCTGCGGGAGCCCGGCGAGAGCCCGCAGGCGCTGGCCGTGGCGGCCGAGGAGGCGCTCGCCGCGTTCCCCAAGCCGACGGTCGCGGCCGTGCGCGGCTACTGCGTCGGCGGCGGCTGCCAGCTGGCTGCCGCCTGCGATCTGCGGTTCGCCGAGACGGACGCGCTGTTCGGGGTGACACCCGCGAAGCTGGGCATCGTCTATCCGTCGTCCTCCACCCGGCGGCTCGTCTCACTGGTGGGTCCGTCCGCCGCGAAGTACCTGCTGTTCTCCGGCGAGTTGACCGACGCCGCACGGGCGCTGCGCACCGGCCTGGTCGACGAGGTGCTCCCGGCCGGGGAACTGGGCAAGCGGGTCGCGGAGTTCACCAGGATCGTCGCGTCCCGCTCCCAGCTCACACAAGCGGCGGCGAAGGAGTTCGCGACGGGCCGCACGGACCGGGACGCCCACTGGCAGGAGCAGGCACAGTCCGGCGGCGACACCGCCGAGGGTGTCGCCGCCTTCCTGGAGCGACGCGCGCCGCGCTTCACCTGGACCGTCTGAGCCGCGCGGACCCTAGCCCGCCAGGACCTGCTCCGCCTCGCCGCGCCAGGCGGCGACCATGTCGGCCGGTGCCTTGTCGGGCGAACCGGCGTCGTACGGCGGCTGCGGGTCGTACTCGGTCAGCAACTGCACGGTCTCGGCCAGCACGTCTCCACCGATGCGGCCCAGCAGATGCAGCGCCATGTCGATACCGGCCGACACCCCGGCGGCGGTGACGTACTTGCCGTCGAACACCACGCGCTCGCCGGCCGGCCGGCAGCCGAGCGGCACGAGCTCGTCGAGTGCGAGCCAGTGCGTGGTGGCACGCCGGTCCTCGAGGAGCCCCGCTCCGGCGAGCACCAGCGAACCGGTGCACACCGACGTCGTCCAGGTGCTGGTGGCGTCCACGGTGCGCAGCCACGCGACGATCGCCTCGTCGTGCATCGCCTGCCGGGAGCCGGGGCCGCCGGGCACCACCACGATGTCGGGGCTCGTCACCTCCGACAGGGTGCGGTCGGCGACGAGGGCGAGCGAGTCCTGGTCGTTGCGGACAGGGCCCCTCTCCTTGGCGACGAACACGGTCTCGGCGCCGGGGACGCGGGAGAGCATCTCGTACGGGCCGACGGCGTCGAGGCTGGTGAAACGGTCGTAGAGCAGAACGGCGATCTGCATGGGTTCCCCTTCGGTGAATGGCGGTGAGCAGCGGTGAATGGTCAGTGCGTGCCGCGTGGCGCGGATCAGGGCGTGCCGCGGGGTCAGTGCGGGGCGCGGACCGGGGCGTGGAAGCGCCGGCGGTATTCGGCGGGGGCGGTGCCGAGCGCCTTCACGAAGGCCCGGCGCATTGCCTCGGGCGTGCCGTAGCCGGCCGTACGCGAGACCTCCTCCACCCCGTGGGCGGTGTCCTCCAGCAGCCGCCGGGCGTGTTCGAGCCGTACGCGCTCGACATACCGGCCGGGTGTCATCCCGGTCTCGGCCCGGAACGCGCGGGCGAAGTGCCGCGGTGAGAGACGGGCGCGCTCGGCGAGCGCTTCGACGGAGAGGTCGCCCCCGGGATGTTCCGCGACCCATCTCTGGATCTCGCGCAGCGGCTCGCGGTGCGCCGTCTGGGCGGCGAGCTGGGCGCTGAACTGCGCCTGGTTTCCCGGGCGCCGCAGGAAGACGACGAGATGGCGGGCGATGGTCAGCGCCACGTCGCGGCCGTGGTCCTCCTCGACCAGGGCGAGCGCGAGGTCGATGCCCGCGGTGACGCCGGCGGAGGTGGAGACGCGTCCGTCGCGCACATAGATCGGGTCCGGGTCCACCTCGACAGCCGGGTGGGCGCGGGCGAAGTGGTCGCAGTAGGCCCAGTGGGTGGTGGCCCGGTGGCCGTCGAGCAGTCCGGCCTCGGCGAGCAGCAGGGCGCCGGTGCACACCGAGACGAGGCGCTCGGCCTCCGGTCCGTTCACCCGGAGCCAGTCGATCAGCTCGCTGACGGGACGGCGGGTGCCCGCGCCCCCCGGCACGAGGAGGATGTCCGGCCGCGGGGCGTCGGAGAGCGCGATGTCCGGGACGAGAGTGAGCCCGCTGGAGGTCCGTACGGGCCCGCCGTCGAGGGACGCGGTGAGCAGCCGGTACGCGTCGGGATTGCCGGTGACCTTTCCCGCACCGGTGAAGACCTCCATGGGGCCGCTCACATCGAGGCTCTGCACGTCGTCGAAGAGGACGACGAGGACCGTTCGCTCTGTCATGACCTCCATCGTTCTCGGGTTCGGCGATGGCCGCAATGACGAGTACCCCACCTTTCCTGCCATCGAGCAGAGACCGTGACCCCGCCCTGCTGCCATACCGACCAGTCGGTAAAGTGCTGGTCATGACCTCTGTTTCCCGCGCGGGCCGCCGCTGCCACAACGCCATCAATCCCCTGCACTCGACGGTGTATTTCTCGCCCGACCTGGCGCGCGAGATGGCCGCGATCGGCATCGAGGACTCCGGCGCCGCCTACTTCGCGGCCCGCGCGGCCGCCATGGGCGCGGTGGGACCCGGCACGGTGTCCGCGAGCTTCTACAACTTCAATCACGAGCTCGTCGCCCGGCATCTGCCGGCGGTGTGGGACACCGCGTCTCCGCAGGCGGTGCTGGACGCGCGGCTGCGTGCCGTCGACAGCACGCTGCGGCGGCTGCTCGGCGCCGAGGCCATCGCCTCCAAGGAGCTGGCGGAGACGGCCGAGCTGGCGCTGCGTGCCATACAGGCCTGTACGCGCCACGCCCGGCCGCTGTACGCGGCGCACGCCGACCTGCCCGTGCCCGAGGAACCGCACCTCGCCTACTGGCATGCCGCGACCCTGCTGCGCGAGCACCGCGGCGACGGCCATCTCGCGGCGCTCCTCGCCCTGGACCTCGACCCGTTGGAGGCGCTGGTCAGCCACACCGCGACCGGCAAGGGCATGGCACCGCGCTGGATCCTCGCCACCCGCGGCTGGCGGCGCACCGACTGGGAGGCGGCGGAGGCACGGCTGCGGGACCGCGGACTGCTGGACGCCGAGGGCGGGTTGACCGACGCCGGTACCGGGCTCCGGGCCGAGCTCGAGGACCTCACCGACCGCATCGACCGCGCCCCGTACGAGCACCTGGGCGCGGAGGGCGTCGAGCGGCTGACCGAGCTGGCGCGCGGCTTCCTGACCGCAGCCCTGGCGGCAGGGGCGTTCCCGGCGGACGCGACGGGCAAGGGCTGACCGGCCCGCGCGCAGCGGCACGCCCGCCGGGAAGCGGCGGCGCGCGACACGGCGCCCGGCCACCCGGCACAATGCACTCTCACGCACAGCCAGCACGAGAAGGCGAGTCGGGAAACCGTGACCACGTCCATCGAAGGCAGGATCGCCGAGGAACTCGGCGTACGGGAGCGGCAGGTCAAGGCCGCCGTCGATTTGCTCGACGGCGGCTCGACCGTGCCGTTCATCGCGCGCTACCGCAAGGAAGCGACCGAGATGCTCGACGACGCGCAGCTGCGCACGCTCGAGGAACGGCTGCGGTATCTGCGGGAGCTGGAGGAGCGGCGGACGGCGATCCTGGAGTCCGTACGCGAGCAGGGCAAGCTGGACGAGGCGCTCGAGGCGCAGATCCGCGCCGCCGAGACGAAGGCGCGTCTCGAGGACATCTATCTGCCGTTCAAGCCCAAGCGGCGCACGAAGGCGCAGATCGCCCGCGAGGCCGGACTCGAGCCGCTCGCCGAGGGACTCCTGACCGATCAGTCGGTGGAACCCCTCGCCGCGGCTGCGGCCTTCGTCGACGCCGACAAGGGGGTGGCGGACGCCGCCGCCGCGCTGGAGGGCGCGCGGTCCATCCTCACCGAGCGGTTCTCCGAGGACGCCGACCTGATCGGCGAGCTGCGCGAGCGGATGTGGACGCGCGGCCGGCTGGCGGCGCAGGTGCGGGACGGCAAGGAGGAGGCCGGCGCCAAGTTCGCCGACTACTTCGACTTCGCCGAACCGTTCACCGAGCTGCCCTCGCACCGGGTGCTGGCGATGCTCCGGGGCGAGAAGGAGGAGATCCTCGACCTGGCCCTGGAGCCGGAGGAGCCGTCCGACGTGCCCGGCCCCTCCCCGTACGAGAACATGATCGCCCGCCGGTACCAGGTGGCCGACCGCGGGCGACCCGGCGACAAGTGGCTGGCGGACACGGTCCGCTGGGCCTGGCGGACCCGGGTCCTGGTGCACCTCGGGATCGACCTGCGGCTGCGGCTGCGCACGGCGGCCGAGGACGAGGCGGTACGGGTCTTCGCCGCCAACCTGCGGGATCTGCTGCTGGCCGCGCCCGCCGGCACCCGCGCCACACTCGGTCTCGACCCCGGTTTCCGTACGGGTGTGAAGGTGGCCGTGGTCGACGGGACGGGCAAGGTCGTCGCCACCGAGACGATCTACCCGCATGTGCCGGCGAACAAGTGGGACGAGTCGCTGGCGAAGCTGGCCCGGCTCGCCAAGGAGCACTCCGTCGATCTGGTCGCGATCGGCAACGGCACGGCCTCGCGCGAGACCGACAAGCTGGCCGGTGAACTGATCACCAAGCACCCGGAGTTGAAGCTCACCAAGGTGATGGTCTCGGAGGCGGGCGCCTCGGTGTACTCGGCGTCCGCGTTCGCCTCGCAGGAGCTGCCGGGGCTCGATGTGTCGCTGCGCGGCGCGGTCTCGATCGCGCGCCGGCTGCAGGACCCGCTCGCCGAGCTCGTCAAGATCGATCCCAAGTCGATCGGCGTCGGCCAGTACCAGCACGACCTGTCCGAGGTGAAGCTGTCACGCTCGCTGGACGCGGTCGTCGAGGACTGTGTGAACGGTGTCGGTGTCGACGTCAACACCGCCTCCACTCCGCTGCTTTCGCGGGTGTCCGGCATCAGCACGGGTCTCGCCGAGAACATCGTCGCGCACCGCGACTCCAACGGCCCCTTCCGCTCCCGCACGGCGCTCAAGAGCGTCGCGCGACTCGGCCCCAAGGCGTACGAGCAGTGCGCGGGCTTCCTGCGGATCCGCGGCGGCGACGACCCGCTGGACGGGTCCAGCGTGCACCCGGAGGCCTATCCGGTGGTGCGGCGCATGGTGAAGACGGCGGGCGAGGAGGTCGCGTCGCTGATCGGCAACGCGCCCGTGCTGCGGTCGCTGAAGCCGGCGGACTACGTCGACGAGACCTTCGGTCTGCCGACGGTGACGGACATCCTGCGGGAGCTGGAGAAGCCGGGCCGCGACCCGAGGCCCGCGTTCAAGACCGCCACGTTCAAGGACGGCGTCGAGAAGATCGGTGATCTCGCGCCGGGGATGGTCCTCGAGGGTGTGGTGACGAACGTGGCGGCGTTCGGCGCGTTCGTGGATGTCGGCGTCCACCAGGACGGCCTGGTGCATGTGTCGGCCATGTCGAAGACGTTCGTCAAGGACCCGCGCGATGTGGTGAAGCCCGGCGACGTGGTGAAGGTGAAGGTTCTCGACGTCGACATCCCGCGCAAGCGGATCTCGCTGACGCTGCGCCTGGAGGACGAGGCGGCCCCGAAGGAGGCCGGCGGCGGCCAGGGGCAGAAGCAGCAACGTGGCGGGCGTCCGCCGCAGCAGCGGCGGCAGCAGGGCGGCGGACGGGGCGGGGACCGGCAGGCGCCTCCCCCGGCGAACAGCGCCATGGCGGACGCGCTGCGCCGCGCGGGTCTCACGGATCCGGGCCGGCGCGGCTGAGCAGGGAGAGAGCAGGATCGGGGCCCCGCAGGGGGGAGGCTGCGGGGTCCCGGGCGTGCGGGGGTGCTCAGTCCTCCGGCGAGCACTCCACGTCGAGGAGCTTCAGCGGCTTCGTGCCGTCCAGGTCGACCAGCGCGCGCAGCTGGGCCGTGGCCTCTCCGTCGTCGCCCCAGTGCGTGGTGACGGTGGCCCAGCCGACGCGGGCGGACTGGGCGGTGGTCACCTTTCCGATGTCGATGGACCGGGGCTGGTTCTGCGCGCAGAGGAGCACGTCGAAGCCGGGGTTGGCGGCCGCCTTCTCCTTCAGCAGGTCGGAGACCCGGTTCCTGCGGTCCGCGGCGGACGGCCCGTGCTCGCCGTAGAAGCGGTCAAGGAAGGTGTGGATCTCCTTCGCCGTGTACCGACCGTTGACGTCGGTGGCCGGAGCGGCGGTGGCGGGGGTGACGGCGGCGAGGGAGAGGCCGAGCCCCAGGACGGCGACTGCGGCGGCGGTGCGCCGGGCGAGCGGGCTGAGCGAGCGGATCATTCTGTGTACCCCGTTTTCATGAATTGTGCCCATTGGGCACTGGTCATCGGAGTAGATCCACGAGGGGTACCGAAGGTTGTCGCGCAGCGTGTGCTGTTGCAGGCCCGGGACACTTCCCGGACCTGCGGGTGACGTTCCGTCAGACGGGCGACGGGTGTCAGGTGAGCTCGGTGACCTTTCCGTCGGCCACCTCGACACGGCGCGTGGTGCTCACGGCTTCGAGCATCCGGCGGTCGTGGGTGACCAGCAGCAGCGTGCCCGTGTACGAGGCGAGGGCGGACTCCAGCTGCTCGATCGCCGCGAGGTCGAGATGGTTCGTCGGCTCGTCGAGGACGAGGAGATTGACGCCGCGGCCCTGGAGCAGGGCCAGTGCGGCCCGGGTGCGCTCGCCCGGGGAGAGGGTGGTCGCCGGGCGCAGCACATGGGCGGCCTTCAGGCCGAACTTGGCGAGCAGGGTGCGCACCTCGGCCGGTTCGGTGTCCGGTACGGCAGCGCAGAAGGCGTCGAGCAGCGTCTCGGGGCCGTGGAAGAGCCCGCGGGCCTGGTCGACCTCGCCGACGACGACGCCCGAGCCCAGCGAGGCGTGACCGGAGTCGAGCGGGAGCCGGCCGAGCAGGGCGGCGAGCAGTGTGGACTTGCCGGAGCCGTTGGCACCGGTGATGGCGACCCGGTCCGCCCAGTCGATCTGCAGCGACGCGGGGCCGAAGCGGAAGTCGCCGCGGCGGACCTCGGCCTCGCGCAGGGTGGCGACGACCGATCCGGAGCGCGGGGCGGAGGCGATCTCCATCCGCAGCTCCCACTCCTTGCGCGGCTCGTCGACGGTGTCGAGCCGTTCGATCATGCGCTGGGTCTGCCGGGCCTTGGCGGCCTGCTTCTCGCTGGCCTCGCTGCGGAACTTGCGGCCGATCTTGTCGTTGTCGGTCGCCTTGCGGCGGGCGTTCTTGACGCCCTTGTCCATCCAGGACCGCTGCATCTGGGCGCGGCCTTCGAGGGCCGACCTCTTGTCGGCGTACTCCTCGAACTCCTCGCGGGCGTGCCGGCGGGCTCTCTCCCGCTCCTCCAGATAGGCCGTGTAGCCGCCGCCGTAGAGGGTGATCAGCTGTTGCGCGAGGTCGAGTTCGAGGACCTTGGTGACCGTGCGGGTGAGGAACTCGCGGTCGTGGCTCACGACGACCGTCCCGGCCCGCAGGCCGCGTACGAACGTCTCGAGGCGCTCCAGGCCGTCCAGGTCGAGATCGTTGGTGGGCTCGTCGAGCAGAAAGACGTCGTAGCGCGAGAGCAGCAGCGAGGCGAGGCCGGCGCGGGCGGCCTGACCGCCGGAGAGCGCGGTCATCGGCAGGTCGAGCCCGACGGTCAGCCCGAGCGAGGCGGAGACCTCCTCGGCGCGCTCGTCGAGGTCGGCGCCGCCGAGGCCGAGCCATCGCTCCAGGCTCGTGGCGTACGCGTCGTCGGCCCCGGGAGCGCCTTCCACCAGCGCCTGGGTGGCCTCGTCCATGGCGATCTGGGCGGACTCCACGCCGGTGCGGCGGGCAAGGAACTGCCGCACGGTCTCGCCCGGGCGCCGTTCCGGCTCCTGCGGAAGATGGCCGACGGTGGCCGTCGGCGGCGAGAGCCTCAGCTCGCCCTGCTCGGGCCGGTCGAGCCCCGCGAGCAGGCGCAGCAGGGTCGACTTGCCCGCCCCGTTGACGCCGACCAGACCGATCACGTCGCCCGGGGCGACGACGAGGTCGAGGTCGGCGAAGAGCGTACGGTCGCCGTGCCCGGCGGCGAGATCCTTGGCGACGAGGGTTGCAGTCATCAGACCGGTGATCCTAACGGGGTCCTTGGACCGAGGGCGCCCCGGTTCCCGGCAGGACGGGCGTGACCAGCACACTCCCTGCGGTGCGCGCCACGAGGAAGGATCGCCCTCCGGCGGTCCGGCCGTCCAGCGCGATGCGGTGCTCGCCCGCCTCCAGTGTCCCGTCGAACACCTGACGGGTACGGGTGCGGTTCAGCCGGTCGACGCGGTACGCGACGAGCTGCACCCGGCAGGCCGATGTCACCGCCACGAGGGCCTCGCCGTCTCCGGCCTCGAGCCCGGTCAGCCGTGGGCGGTCGCGGGGGCCGCGGTCCAGGGCGTGTTCGATCTGGGCGACGAGCAGCGGGACGATCGGGGCGAAGCCGTCCACGTACGCCTGCTTCGCATCCGCCGCCCCGAAGGCTTCGCGCACCGCGTTGCGCTGAGCCTCGCCGGCCGCCGGCCCGAAGACGACCACGCCGTAGCCGCGCAGTTCCCCGGCGGAGACCCCGGAGACGTCGTGGGTGATGTCCGCGCCGATACCGATGCTGCGTAACGCGGCCGCCAGCTTGGCGAGGAGCGCGACCCGGGCGCCGATCAACAGGACCCTGCGGCGTCGCGGCCGGGCCTCCTCGGAGTCGGTGAGCAGGCGTTCCAGCGCGGTCCGGTAGTCCTCGCCGCGGAAGCGGAACGGCCCCAGGCCGTGGTAGCCGTTGAGCTCCAGGTCCGCGCGTTCGGACGTCTGCCAGGCGAAGTCGCGCCAGACGATGTCGGTGCCGTCGCGCTCGATGACGGCGGTGACCGCCCCGCAGTCCAGGGACTCGCACTCGGGGCAGCCGTAGATCACACAGCGGCCTTCGTCGAGCGGAGGGGGCGCGTCGAGCAGCAGGGTGCGCACCTGGGCGACGAAGATCGCCGGGGGTACGTCGGAGGCCAGCGGGGAGACGGCGTCGAGATCGGACAACTGGGCGAGCAGGGGCTGTCCGTCGACGATGAAGTCCATGAAGTCCCGGTGTGCCGCACGGCCACCATCCGCAAGGACTCCCCCGGCCCGCATCGCCGGCGCCAGCCCGAAGGTCGCATACACGGCAGACATGTCCTGAGTATCCCCACGTGTCACCACATCCGACCGCACGGAAGCGGATTCGCTACGGTCCCTGCATGAGCGGCGATGTGGTGGTTCTGGGCGGCGGGGTCATCGGGCTGACGACCGCCGTGGTGCTGGCGGAGAGCGGTCGGCGGGTGCGGCTGTGGACGCGGGAGCCCGCGCAGGAGACGACCTCGGCGGTGGCGGGCGCGCTGTGGTGGCCGTACCGGATCGAGCCCGAGGAGCAGGTGGGCGCCTGGGCGGCGGCGACGCTCCGGGTCCACCGGAAGCTGGCGACGCACCCCGGGGAGACGGGGGTACGACTGGTCGGCGGGGTGATGGCCGACAACTCCGTGGCGCGGCTGGGGACATGGTCGGCGGGGGTGGACGGACTGCGTGCGGCCGCGGCCGGGGAGCTGCCTCCCGGATACACGGACGGAGTGTGGGCGCGGCTGCCGTTGCTTGACATGCCGGTCCATCTGGCATGGCTGCGGCGGCGGTTGGAAGCGGCGGGCGGCACCGTGGAGCTCCGTACGGCCGGCTCGTTCGCCGAGGTGGCGGCCGAGGGGCGGGTGGTGGTGAACTGCGCCGGTCTCGGGGCGCGTGCTCTGGTACCGGACAGCGGACTGCAGCCGGTGCGGGGCCAGTTGGTGCTGGTGGAGAACCCCGGCATCGAGGAGTGGTTCGTGCTGGCCGAGAAGGGGTCGGCGACCAGCACGTACTGGTTCCCGCAGCCGGGGCGGCTGGTGCTGGGCGGCACCGCCGAGGACGACGACTGGCGGACGGACCCCGATCCGGCGACCACGGAGGCGATCGTGGCGCGCTGCGCGCGGTTCCGCCCCGAGATCGCGCGGGCGCGGGTGCTCGGCCACCGTGTGGGGCTGCGCCCGGCGAGGGCGGCCGGGGTGCGCATCGAGGCCGAACCGCTGCCGGGCGGCGGGCTGCTGGTGCACAACTACGGCCACGGCGGGGCGGGCGTGACGGTGGCCTGGGGCTGCGCGGAGGCCGCGGCGGCGCTGGTGTCACAGGGCTGACCGGCACGGGAGCGGCACGGCCGGGCGTGAAGGGCGCGCGCGGCACGGAGGTCACGACCGAGCGGGGCACGCGGGCCGGAACCCGCAGCCGAGCGGGACGCGCGGGCACATCACGGGAACGCGCGGCCGAGCGGAACGGGCGTGCGCGGCACCGGAGCCCACGGCCGGGTGTAAGGCGCGTGCGCGGCACCGGAATCCGCAGCCGAGCGGAACAGGCCTGCTCAGCACAGGTGGGCGCACGACACGACCCAACACGCGTGCGCAGCACGCAGACCCACCGCCCGAACGGGCGCTGCCCGGAACCGGACTTCCGGTTCCGGGCAGCGCCCGTTCTCGTCAGCGCACCGACATTCCTGTCAGCGCGGTTCGACCGGGCTCCGGTCGTCGTCCGGACCGGCGCCCGGGCCGATACGGATCTCGAAGTCGCCGTCGTACTGCTCGTGGCCCGCCAGCACGGCCGACTCCACGACTTCCGCGCCCATCTCCCCGCGCACGATCAGCGGGTCGTGCCGGAGGTCGCGCATCAGCGCGAAGCACATGCCGATCATGACGAGCACAAAGGGCGCGGCCACCAGGATCGTCAGATTCTGCAGACCCGCGAGGGCGTCGCCCTTTCCGTTGCCGATGAGCAGCATGATCGCGGCGACCGCACCGGTCAGCACTCCCCAGAAGACGACGACGAGCTTGCGCGGCTCGAACGACCCCTTCTGCGAGAGCGTGCCCATCACGATCGACGCGGCGTCCGCGCCGGACACGAAGAAGATGGCGACCAGGATCATCACGAGCAGGCTCATCACGGTGGCGATCGGGTACTGCTGCAGCACGGCGAAGAGCTGGCCCTCGGGCGTCGCCTCGTCGCCGAGCTGCTTGTTCTCCTGCAGCTTCATCGACGTTCCGCCGAAGACGGCGAACCAGACGAGGCTGACGCTGCTCGGCACGAGGATGACGCCACCGATGAACTGGCGGATCGTCCGGCCTCGGCTGATCCGGGCGATGAACATGCCGACGAACGGCGTCCAGGAGATCCACCAGGCCCAGTAGAAGACCGTCCAGCTGCCCAGCCAGTCCGCCACACCCTTGCCGCTGGACGCCTCGGTGCGGCCCGCGAGCTCCGGCAGGTCGCCGATGTAGGAGGCGAGCGACGTCGGCAGCAGATCGAGAATGATGATCGTGGGGCCCGCGATGAAGACGAACAGGACGAGCACCAACGCCAGCACCATGTTGGTGTTGGACAGCCACTGGATGCCCTTCTCGACTCCGGAGATCGCGGACAGCACGAAGGCCAGCGTCAGCGTCGCGATGATGGCGACGAGCAGCCCGGTGCCGACCTTCTCCAGCCAGCCCAGCTCGGTGAAGCCGCTGCCGATCTGCAGGGCGCCGAGACCGAGCGAAGCGGCGGAGCCGAACAGCGTGGCGAAGATCGCCAGGATGTCGATGACCCGGCCGGTGGGACCGTGGGCCTGGCGCTTGCCGATGATCGGCTCGAACACCGCGCTGATGGTCTGCCGGCGCCGGCGGCGGAACGTGCTGTAGGCGATGGCGAGACCGACGACGGCGTAGATCGCCCACGGGTGCAGCGTCCAGTGGAAGAGCGTGGTGGCCATCGCCGTTTCCATGGCCTGCGCCGAGTCGGCGGGGTCCGTGCCGGGCGGCGGCGAGGTGAAGTGCGCGAGCGGCTCGCTCACGCCGTAGAACATCAGGCCGATGCCCATACCGGCACTGAACATCATGGCGACCCAGGAGACCGTCCTGAACTCCGGTGCTTCGCCCGCCTGACCGAGCGGGATCTTGCCGTACCGGCTGATCGCCAGCCAGAGGGCGAAGACCACGAAGCCGGAGGCAAAGAGCACGAAGGCCCAGCCGCCGTTGTGGATCAACCCGTTGAGCATCTTGCTGGACACGCTCTCCAGCGTGTCCGTGGCTACGGCACCCCAGACCACGAAGGCGAGGGTGAGGACTGCGGTGACACCGAAGACCACCCGGTCCGTGGTCGGGCGCCCCATCTCTTGGGGATGCCCGGGAAGACCGCCGGCAGGCGGCCGGTCCCCCTGGGCGTCCCGTTGCTGTTCGTCGTGCGACACGCGTGGCACCTTTCACGGATTGCTCGGAACAAACCTGTTTTCGCTTCCGCTACCCCGTACCACATGTGATGCACGCCACTCAGGTCAACAGTCAGTGACCGGTTCACCTGAAGTGAGGCGATAAGTCGCACGAGAATCAAGCAGAAGAGGGATCAGTTCCCGCTGAGACTGTCGCAATGCCACAAACTCTCCGTCACCGTCCGGTCGCGACACGACACCGTGCAACGCCAGTTCGTCCTTGACTTCCGCAAACTGCGCGGCGCCGAGACGGTAGCCGCACGGCGGGTCCTCGAGCGTCTCGCCGGGCGTCGCCGGATCGTTGTCGGCGCCGCCGAGATAGACGGGGCCGCGATCGGCGAATCCGGCGAGCCGGGCCGCGCCCGTCGCGGCCTTGATCGGGCCGCGCCGCTCGTCGGCGAAGGAGAACAGTCCGTCGAGGGCCGCGAGTTGGCTGTTCACGCGACGCCGGTTGTTCAGCGCGGCGTCCTCCTTCTCCTCGTCGGTCATCGGGTCGACGCGGCTCTCGATGAGCAGGCCGAGCGCGTTCTTGACGCCCGACGCGTTGCGCAGGATGCGCTCCTGGCCGTCGCCCGCGGTCTGCTTGATCGGGTCACCGGTCACCGGGTCCGTCCAGATGCCGTACGTGCCGGTGCTGTACCCGCCGTCGTGGGCGGCGGGCCGGACGTAGCGCCCGGACAGGGTCTGCGACTCCCGGTGGACATGGGAGTCGGTATTGAGATTGCGCGGCCACAGGTCGAACAGATCCTTGTCGTAGTACGGCGGTGTGGCGCCGTACTCGTGCAGGTCGTAGATGATGTCCGGGCGCTGGTCGCGCATGACGGCGGCCGTCGCCCGCCCCTCCGCCGTCTTCAGCGCGATGTGGTCGCGGTTGATGTCGACTCCGTCGGCGTTGCCGCGGGTGTCGGCCGCCCGTCCGTCCGGATTCGCGGTCGGGACGACGAGGAACCGGGTCCGCGACAGCAGCTTGCGGGTCTCGCCGTCCCGGGCGAACGCCAGATCACGGACCGTGGTGAGGCAGGCGTCCCGGCCCGACGGCTCGTCGCCGTGCTGGGAGCAGATCAGCAGCACCCTGGTCATGGCGTGCCGGGCGCCGATGCTCACCAGTTGGAGCGGGCGGCCCTGCCGGGTCGTGCCGATCCGGTCGAGCGAGACCCGGTCGCTGCCCCGGTCGACGGCCCGCAGGAACGCCTGCTCCTCCGGCTGGCTCGTCCAGCGTGCGCCCTCGCTGATCTCGAACCCGGTGCGCGGCAGCCGGTAGGAGGCCTCCGCCGGGGCCGTGACCAGCGGTACGGCGAGGGCCGCCGCGGTCAGGGACAGGGCGAGCGTACGGAAACGGGGTGTCATCGGCTGCCTCCGGGGACCGGGCGGATCGGACGCGGACCGTCCACGCCGTCCGGCCGGGACGCGCGCGGGGCGGGCAGGACGGTGGACGGGGCGGTGGCGCGGACGAAGGCGGCGGCACCGCCGACGATCGGCAGCCGCGCGGACGTACGAGCCAGATCGATACGCAGCGTCGGCGTGCTCGCCGGCGGGTCGATGAGGTCCTTGTCGGTGCCGGCGACGATCAGGGCGAGCCGGTGTCCGGCCGGGACGACATGGTCGCCGGCGTGCAGGTCGAGGGTGATGGTGTACGCCCTGCCGGGGGTCAGCGGACGGCCCTTGGCGTCGGAGGCATGGTTGCCGAGGTCGGCCCAGCCGCGGCTGAAGACGGTGTGGTCGACGGCCGCCGTGCGCGCCCGGGTCTCCTTGAAGCACGGGCTGTCGCCCGGGGCACCGGCGCCCCAACAGGTGCGTTCGGCGAGCGTGGTGATGCCTTCGCCGGGTGCCGCGTAGTCGCGGATGGTGTCGGGTCCGAGGTCGACGAGCACCGCGGACAGATGCGCGCTGGTGGTGTCAGGGGTGACGGTGACCTTGACCGTCGAGGAGCCGGAGAGCCGCAGATCGCGGCCGAGCGGCCGGGTGATGAATCCGGCCTTGGCCGGCGTGGACCGGTCGATCTGGGTGGCCCAGTCGCTCTCGTCCTGGGTGCGGTCGTCGGTGAACGTCTCGCTCGCGCCGGGGCGCCCGGGCTTCAGGCCGAGGGTTCCGACGCCGGGTGCGCTGCCGTTGCCCGGGCGGAGTGTTGTCGAGTCGGTGGCACGCGGCGGCCAGACGCGGTCGGTGGACCACTGGTCGGGTGCCCGCTCGATGTCGGCCATGGGTTCGCGTTCGATGCCGTTGTCGTATCCGAGCAGGTAGTGGTCGAACCAGCGGTGCAGCGTTTTCACCCATGCGGAGCGCCGGAAGTCGAACGGGTCGACGTGCCCTGTCTGCGACAGCCACACCTTGCGCTCGACGCCCTCGTCGGCCAGGGCGTCCCACCACTGGCCGAAGTGCTTGCTGCGCACGTTGAGGTCCTGCATGCCGTGGACGGCGAACACGCTGGCCCGCACCCGGTCGGCGTGCTGGACGTAGTCGCGCTCCCGCCACAGGCGGGTCAGATCACCGGTGCGCGGGGCCTCGTCGATCAGCCGCTGCTGGACGGCCTGGCAGCGGGTCCGCGCCTCGGGGCTCTCGACGTAGTCGGAGAGCCACTCGGGTCCGGAGTCGTAGAGCGGGGCGCCCTTGGCGAAGTAGTAGTCGTACCAGGAGGAGATGGCGGCGATGGGCACGATCGTCTCGAGGCCTTCGACACCGGTGGCGGCGACCCCGTTGGCGATGGTGCCGTCGTAGCTCTTGCCGATCATCCCGGTCCTGCCGTTGGTCCAGCCGACCCGGGCACGCTCGGTGCCGGTGCGGGTGGTGTAGCCGCGGCCACGGCCGTTGAGCCAGTCGACGACGGCCTTGGCGGACTGGACGTCCGAGCGGCCTCCGACGTCGGCACAGCCGTCGGAGCGGTTGGTCCCGGCGAGGTCGACGGCGACGAAGGCGTAGCCGCGGGGGACGAAGAAGTTGTCGTAGTAGAGCGGGAACTGGACGGGGTTGCCGTTCGCGTCGTACGTCTTGAGCTGGCTCTCGTTGCCGCGTCCGCAGCAGGAGTAGTACGGGCTGGCGTCCATGATCACGGGGACCTTGCGGCCCTGCTGGGCGGGCTCGCGGGGCCGGACGATGTCCACGGCGACCCGGTCGGTCCTGCCGTCTCCGTCGGCGTCGAGCCGGGTGTCGACCCAGACGGATTCACGGACGGCGTTCTCGTAGGAGTGGACGGGCCTGCTCTCCCGCGGGGACGTGCCCTGGGCGCCCGGCGGGGTGAAACCCGTGGCCAGCAGGACGGCCGAGGCCGCCACCACCAGCGATCTGCACGTCAGGCCGGATTTCTCTAATCTTCCTGAGCGGGTCCCCCGCGCGCGTATCGGCATGGGCGGGAAGGTACTCCGGTGAACTCCCTTGCAACAGAGGGCCATCAGGGCATCACCGCGACGGCTGGGACAGCAGGGTGGTGCCCGCGCGGGAGCGATCGCTGGAAGGGCAGGGTGGGAGCGCTCTCAGGTGCTCGGCAGCGCCCGGATATCCTGTCCCCGGCAGCGCTTTCCCGCTGCCGTTGGACGCAGCCGACCGAAGCAGCCGAGGAGCGCCCGCCTTGCCCGAGCAGACCACGGGGTCCCGCCCCACTCTGGAAGCGGTCGCCGCCCGCGCCGGCGTCTCCCGGGCCACGGCCTCCCGGGTCGTCAACGGCGGCGCCGGGGTGCGACGGCCGCTGGTCGACAAGGTGCGCCAGGCGGTCGAGGAGCTCGGTTACGTCCCGAACCATGCGGCCCGCACCCTGGTCACCCGGCGCAACGGCGCGGTCGCCGTGATCATCGCCGAGCCGGAGTTCCGCATCTTCTCCGACCCGTTCTTCGAGCAGCAGGTGCGCGGCATCAGCCGTGAGCTGACGGCGAACGACTCCCAGCTCGTGCTGCTGTGGGTGGAAGGTCCCGGCGACCACGACCGCATCGCCCGCTACCTCGGCGGCGGCCATGTGGACGGCGCGCTGGCCTTCTCCCTGCACAACGACGACGAACTGCCGTCCATCATCCGGCAGGTGAAGGTCCCGACCGTCTTCGGCGGGCGTCCCGGATGGCCGCGCGCGGCCTCCGAGCTGGCCGTCCCCTACGTCGACTGCGACAACCGCGGCGGCGCCCGGGAAGCCGTACGCCATCTGGTCTCCCTGGGCCGGCGGCAGATCGCGCACATCGCCGGCCCGCGCGACCAGACCTCCGCACTCGACCGGATCGACGGCTACCGCGATGTCCTGCTGGACGCGGACCCCGGGCTGGTCAGCCAGGGCGACTTCACCGAACGGAGCGGTGCCCGCGCGATGGCCGAACTGCTGGAGCGCCGCCCCTCCCTGGACGCTGTCTTCGCCTCCAACGACCTGATGGCCTCCGGCGCGCTGCGGACCCTGCGCGAGCGTGGGCTACGGGTGCCGGAGGACGTGGCGGTGGTGGGCTTCGACGACATGCCGTCCGTGGTCGAGTCGACCGATCCGCCGCTGACGACCGTTCGGCAGGACATCGAGGGCATGGGCCGGCTCATGGTGAAGCTGCTGATGCGCGTACTGAACGAGAACGAGGCGCCCACGGGCGCCCCGGCCTCCGTGATCACCCCGACCACGCTGGTGCGGCGGGCCTCGGCCTGAGGGCCGGTGCCCACCGCACGTCGCGCGGTGGGGTTCTCGGAATCGCCCGGAGGCGATGGCCTCCGGATCAGCCGAAGGGGATCACCAGGACCGACTTGTCGGTACCGGTCTGGAGCTTCGCCGTTCCGTTGCCGATGGCGCTCCACACCTCGAGCCGTACGGTGCCGTTCTTCAGGTCGCCCAGAGCGCCGGTCGCCGACCGCAGCCCGCGGGACTGTGCGTACTCCTCCCAGCCCGTCACCGGGTCCGTGGCGAAGTACTGGTACGTCTCCGTCCGGTCGAACGTGCCGTCGCCGGTGAGGTCGTAGCTGATCCTCGCCTGCTGGCCCAGGCCCACCGCCGTGCCCGCGTCGAGTTGCAGCTTGAAGGCGGTCGCCGCGCCCGGGGTGAGCTTGCCGTTGACCTTCTTCACCTCGTAGACCAGCGGCTGGTGGGGGGTGCCGTCGTGGTTGGCGCCGCCCGCCGAGGCGATCGTGTCACTGCCCGGCGTGCCGCCCGTGGTGGTGGTGAGCACGCCTCCCGTCCGGACCTGGAAGGTGTTGCCCGTCGACGGATCGGGGTCCGGGTCGGGATCCGGGTCCGGGTCGGGGTCGGGGTCTCCGGTTCCCGAACCGGTCGCGGTTGAGCGCGCCGGGACGGAGAGCGTCTTGCCGTCGGAGAAGGTGACCGTGCGGGCCGTGGCGGAGTGGTTGTGCGCGGCGTACGTGCGCACCGTTCCCTTGGTGAAGACCGCCGACGTCGGGATGTCGCCGGTCACCGTCGCGTCGGGGGCGCCGAGCGCGTCGAGCGTGTTGATCCAGTGGTACGTGTGCGCCGTGGACTCGCCCTGTTCGGGTGTGTAACCCGCGTGGCCGGCGTCCCACTTGGACTTGGCCGCCGCCGGATCGGCGAGCGACTGGAACTCCCAGAGGATGTCCCGCCATTCGACGGCAGGGCCGCCGTTCTCGCGTTCCATCTCGGCGATGTTGCGGCGGATCGCGGCCTTCTCGCCACCCAGGTGGAGAGAACCTCCGGTCACCGGGAGGACGTTGATGCCGTGGATCTCCTCGGGGTTGGCGGTCCACCAGGTGGCGTACGCCGCGCCACTGCCCCACACCATGCCTGCCGTGTCATGGCCGAAGGAGGACGGGAAGACCTGCTGGTCGGCGTCGAACCAGTACTGGCCGATCGCCTCGGACTCGGTGGTGAGCAGGTAGGTGCCGAGGTCCCGCGCCGCGTTGTCACCGGTGGCCGAGCCCCACAGCACAAGGGCCGCGCTGAGGTTGGTGGACTCCGACGAGGACTCCTGGTTGTTGCCCGCGGCGAAGCCCTGGTGGCCGGAGGCCCAGCTGTGCCCCGCGTACACGTCGAAGCCGCGCAGGAACGGGAACGCGGAGTCGGTACGGCTCGCGTTGGCCGTGTCGCGCACCAGCGTCCTGACCATGCCGCCCCAGGCGGAGTCGGCGGCCCAGGCCTGGTCGTACTGGGCGACGATCGCCGCCGCGTACACGTAGTAGCTGTAGTGGAAGTGGTGGTCGTTGAGCTCGGTGTCGCTGCCGTACGAGGCCGGGTAGCCGGTGAGGGTCTTCCAGTCCTTGTCGTAGCTGAACTCGTTGGCGCCGCCCGCGGTGAACCACTCCTGGAGCTTGCCCTTGATCAGGCCGAGCAGCTTGTCGCGGGTGGCGTTCTCACCGATCTGTTCGGCGACGGGCACCAGCTGGGCGAGACGGCCGAGTGCCTTGCCCGTCCAGTAGGTGTCCGTGTAGCCGGAGAACGGGTCGGCGGCGTTCGCGACCTCGTTCAGATAGCCCTTGAGGCGGGCGTTGTCGACGGCGTTCGCCTTCGGCAGCCCGGGCAGCACCGCGGACGCCTTCTGGCTGGTGCTGAAGGACGCGGACTCACGGACCTTCATGGTGCCGCGCGGTGAGACATAGGTGTACGGGGTGAGGGCGTCGGTGGAGTTGAGCCACTGGTGGCGGTAGAGGGCCTGCATCGCTCCGCGCTCGGTGCCCTCCTTGGCCTCGGTGGTGAGGCTGTAGGTGGCCTTCACGGTGCCGCCGGTGTAGCTCCAGTCGACTTTGGAGCCGGTGACGAAGCTGAACGCGTACTTCTTGTACGTCGCGAGCGCGTCGGTCGAGGGCAGCACGGCGAGGGAGAAGTAGTCCTTGGCGCCGAGTCCCGCGGTGATCGTGGAGCCGGAGACCGACCAGTCGCTGCCGGTGGGCGCGAAGAGCGCGTAGTGGTGGCCCGCGACGGTGATACCGAGGACGTTGCCCTGGTCGGAGAAGACGGTGGGGGCTGCGGCCGTGGTGATCTGGGCGGCGGCGCCGGAGCCCTTGGCGTACACGAACGGCATGCCGTGGCCGATGGTGGTGCGCAGGGTGCGCGCGCCGTCCGACCAGTAGGGGGTCACGGTCCAGTCGGACCAGTCGTCGGCCTTGGTGTCCGGTGAGTTGAGCCCGGCGAGCCCCAGCGTGAGGTCCCGCTTGTGCGCGAACTCGTACTGCCGTCCGTCCCCGACGATCGCGGGCGACGTCGGGTAGCCGATGTCGAGCCCGCCGGCTGTGGCCTGGTAGGTGAGGGGGTGGCCGTACATGGGGGTGGAGTGCGGGTTGTCGCCGTAGCGCTGGAAGGCGAGGGACGACCACCAGTCGTTGGTGGGCACGGGCTTGTTCTTCGCGGCGGGGGTGGTCTTGGGGGTGACGGGGGCGCCGGTGTTGGTGGTCGGTCCTGACGTGCCGGCGGGGCGGGTGTCGGAGTAGCTGCCAGAGCCTACGGGGACGGTTGCTGCCGCCGCCGGAGCGGCGGCCGGGCCCAGGCCGATGGCGGCCAGGGAGGTGACCAGGAACAGCGCGGCTGCTGGTTCCGGTGCGATGGGCTGGCATGGACGGCACCTCGAAGTCATGAGGGAAAGGGCGTCCGAGAGCGCTCTCAGATGGCCGAAAACGTAAGACTCCTGAAACAGAAGTGTCAATACATGCAACACAGCCAGTAGTTGGCGCCGAGTCCAAGCCGTTATGTCTTCGAGTCTTGACGGGGAACCCGCCTCCGGGGCACGCTCCAGTCGCATATCTGAGAGCGCTCTCAAGCGCTCTCGCTCCACCGAAGCCAAGGGAGGCTTCCCATGCCCATCGCCCGAGCCGCCAAGAGGGCCGTTGTCCGCGTGGGTGCGGTCGCACTCACCGGAGCGCTGCTCGCCGCCTGCGGATCCGGTTCCTCGGACGGCGCCTCCGACAGTGCGGGTGGCAAGGTCACACTCACTGTCGACCTCTTCGGATCCTTCGGATACAAGGAGGCCGGGCTCTACGCCGAGTACGAGAAGCTCCACCCCGGAGTCAAGATCAAGCAGAGCGACACCGAGGACGAGCAGGACTACTGGAAGTCCCTGCAGACCCGGCTCGCGGGCGGCGGCGGTCTCGCCGACGTCCAGGGCATCGAGGTCGGCCGTATCGCCGCCGTCACCCAGCAGCAGGCGGACAAGTTCGAGGATCTGAAGAAGTACGGCGCCGACAAGCTCAAGAGCCAGTTCGCCGAGGCCAAGTGGTCCGCCGCCACCGGCAAGGACGGACAGGTCCTCGGCCTCGGCACGGATGTCGGCCCGGAGGCCATGTGCTACCGGTCCGACCTCTTCAAGAAAGCCGGTCTGCCGACCGACCGGGCCGAGCTCGCCGCCAAGTGGTCCACGTGGGACGGGTATCTGGCCCTCGGCAAGGAGTACAAGAAGAACGCGCCGGCCAAGAGCGCCTGGATGGACAGTGTCGGCAGCCTCTACACGATCATGATCGGCCAGCAGAAGGAGCGGTACTACGACGCCTCCGGAAAGCTGATCTACGAGGACAACCCGGCGCTCAAGGCGGCGTGGGACGCGTCCACCGACGCCGCGAAGGCCGGACTGAGCGCCAAGCTCGACCAGTGGTCACCGCAGTGGAACCAGGCCTTCTCCGCCGGTTCCTTCGCCACCATGCCGTGCCCGGCGTGGATGCTCGGCTACATCAAGGGCCAGGCCGGCGACGCGGGCAAGGGCAAGTGGGACATCGCCAAGCTGCCGGCCGGAGCGGGCAACTGGGGCGGCTCGTACCTCTCGATCCCCCGCGCGGCCAAGCACAAGAAGGAGGCGTACGAGCTGATCCAGTGGCTCACCGCGCCCGAGCAGCAGGCCAAGCTCTTCACCAAGCAGGGCAACTTCCCGTCCTCGACGGGCGCCATCGCCAAGGTCGCGACCGCCAAGGACCCGTACTTCTCGAACGCCCCGATCGGCCAGATCTTCGGTGACGCCGCCAAGGCCGCGCCCGTCCAGGTGCTCGGGGTGCACGACAAGAGCGTGGCCGACCAGATCACCAACGCTCTGAGCGAGGTGGAGCGCAAGGGGACCTCGCCCGACAAGGCCTGGTCCACGGCGAAGAAGAACGTGGAGAACGCCACCGGCTGACCCGGCGGCTCAGCTCCGGAGGCCGGTCCTCGACACCCGGCCGGACCGGCCTCCGGCCCCTCCCCGCCCGCACCTCCTCCGTACCTCCTCCCGAAGGGCCGCACCGTGACCCTCACCGCCACCACGAAGCCGGATGTGCCCCGGCCGCCGGCGCCCTCGATGCCGACGGCCGCACAACGGACCTGGCGGAAGCTGACCCCGTACGCCTACATCGCGCCGTTCTTCACGCTCTTCGCCGCCTTCGGGCTCTTCCCGCTCATCTACACGGCGTTCGTCTCGCTGTACCGGGTCGAGCTGCAGACCCCCGGCGACATGCAGTGGCGCGGCCTGGACAACTACACCGCGCTGTTCGGCGACGAGAACTTCTGGATCGCGCTGCGCAACACCTTCACCATCGGGGTGCTGTCCACCGTCCCCCAGCTGGTGATGGCGCTGGGCCTGGCCCATCTGCTCAACTACCGGCTGCGCGGCCGCACTTTCCTGCGCACGGCGATGCTGCTGCCGTACGCGACGTCGGTCGCCGCAGCGACGCTGGTCTTCGCCCAGCTCTTCGGCCGCGACTTCGGCCTGATCAACTACGCCCTGGGCCTGGTCGGGTTCGATCCCGTCGACTGGCAGACCGGCACGGTCAGTTCGCAGATCGCCGTGTCGACCATCGTGATCTGGCGCTGGACCGGATACAACGCGCTGATCTACCTGGCCGGCATGCAGTCCATCCCGAGCGAGCTCTACGAGGCCGCCGAGATGGACGGAGCCTCCCGCTGGCGGCAGTTCTTCCATGTGACGCTGCCGGGGCTGCGGCCCACCATCCTGTTCACCGTCGTCGTCTCCACCATCGGCGCCACCCAGCTGTTCGGTGAGCCGCTGCTGTTCGAAGGCTCCATCTCCGGCGGCATCTCGCACCAGTACCAGACGCTCGGGCTGTACATGTACGAGCAGGGCTGGGGCTTCTTCCATCTGGGCCGGGCCGCCGCGATCGCCTGGGTGATGTTCGTGCTCATTCTGGTGCTGGTCGGGGTCAACGCCCTGATCGCGCGCCGCCGTTACCGCAAGGAGGCCGGCCGATGACCGCGCTCGCCGCCCCGCCGACCGAGCCTGCCACGAAGCAGCCGCCGAAACCGCCGCGCCGGCGCAGAACCCGCGCCGGCCGCACGATGCAGGGCGGCAAGGTCACCTACGCGATTCTGATCCTCGCCGTGCTGGTCTCGGCGTTCCCGTTCTACTGGACGATCGTCGCCGCCAGCCGCTCCAACGCCGACCTGGCGAAGGTGCCGCCGTCGCTGCTGCCCGGACCGAATCTGATGCGCAACTTCGAGGCGGTGATGGAGGAGGCGGACATCGGCAAGGCGCTGATCAACTCCTTCATCGTCTCCGGCTCGATCACCCTGGGCACGGTGCTGTGCTGCACACTGGCCGGGTTCGCCTTCGCCAAGCTGCGCTTCCGCGGCCGTGGCGCGCTGCTGGCCGTCACCGTCGGCACGATGATGATTCCGCCGCAGCTCGGTGTCATCCCGCTGTTCATGCTGATCGCCGAACTGCAGTGGGTGAACCAGCTGCAGGCCGTCATCCTGCCCGGCCTCGTCTCCGCCTTCGGGGTGTTCTTCATGCGCCAGTACCTGGTGCAGTCCCTGCCGGACGAGCTGATCGAGGCGGCCCGGGTGGACGGCGCGTCGAGCGCCCGGATCTTCTGGTCCGTCGTGGTGCCCATCGCCCGGCCCGGCATGGCCGTGCTCGGGATGCTGACCTTCATGGCCGCGTGGAACGACTTCTTCTGGCCGATCGTCGCCCTGTCGTCGCAGGAGCCGACCGTGCAGGTCGCCCTGCGCCAGCTCGGCGGCGGCTATGTGCACGACCAGTCCGTGATCATGGCCGGCACGCTGCTCGGCACCCTTCCCGTGCTGATCGTCTTCGGTCTGCTCGGCCGCCAGATCGTGGGAGGCATCATGCAGGGCGCCGTGAAGGGCTGACCTTCCGTCCCTGGCTCCGCCACCCCCCACCGCTCCACCACACTTCCTGGGAGTTCCCCCTCATGACCGCTGTCGACGCCCGCCCCGACACGACGACGGAACTGCGGTTCCCGGCCGCGTTCCGGTGGGGCACCGCAACCGCCGCGTACCAGATCGAAGGCGCAGCCGCGGAGGACGGCCGTACGCCGTCCATCTGGGACACCTTCAGCCGCACACCCGGCAAGGTGCGCAACGGTGACACCGGTGACATCGCCGCCGACCACTACCACCGGATGCGCGAGGACATCGCGCTGATGAAGCAGCTGGGCGTCACCGACTACCGGTTCTCGGTGTCGTGGCCCCGGGTGCAGCCGACCGGACGGGGTCCGGCCGTGCAGAAGGGCCTGGACTTCTACCGCCGCCTCACGGACGAGCTGCGGGAGGCCGGCATCCGGCCCGTCGCCACGCTCTACCACTGGGATCTGCCGCAGGAGCTCGAGGACGCGGGCGGCTGGCCGCAGCGTGAGACGGCCCAGCGTTTCGGCGATTACGCCGGGATCATGGCGGAGGCGCTCGGTGACCGGGTGGCCACCTGGATCACGCTCAACGAGCCGTGGTGCGCGGCGTTCCTGGGATACGGGTCCGGGGTGCACGCCCCGGGCCGCACCAGCGCCGGCGCCTCGCTGCGGGCCGCCCACCACTTCAATCTGGCGCACGGCTGGGCCGCGCAGAGTCTGCACACCACGCTGCCGGCGAAGTCCGAGATCTCGCTGACGCTCAATCTGCACGCCGTGCGTCCCCTGACGGACTCGGCGGCGGATCTGGACGCGGTGCGCCGCATCGAGGCCGTCGGCAACCGCATCTTCCTCGATCCGGTGTTCCACGGCCGGCTCCCGGAGGACCTGGTCCGTGACACCGCGTCGGTGACCGACTGGTCCTTCGTCCAGGAGGGCGACCTGGCGGCGATCTGCACACCGATCGACTGGCTGGGCATCAACTACTACTCCCCCACGGTGGTCGCCGCGGGGTCCTCCGAGTCACCGTCGCCGTGGGCCGGTGCCGAGGAGCATGTCCGCTTCGTGCCCGCGCCGGGCCCGCGCACGGCGATGGACTGGCCGGTCGACGCGGACGGTCTGTTCGATCTGCTGACCCGGCTGCGGGAGGACCTTCCGGGCGTGCCGCTGGTGATCACCGAGAACGGCGCCGCGTACGACGACTACGCCGACCCGTCGGGCGAGGTCCACGACCCCGAGCGGGTGGCCTATCTCGAGTCGCATCTCGCGGCCGTGCACCGGGCGATCGCGGCGGGCGTGGATGTCCGCGGGTACTTCCTGTGGTCGCTGCTGGACAACTTCGAGTGGGCCTACGGGTACAGCAAGCGATTCGGCATCGTCCATGTCGACTTCGCGACCCAGCGCCGCACCTTCAAGGACAGTGCCCGATGGTACGCGGACGTCGTCGCACGCGGCGGGCTGTCGGCCCGCTGAGGCCGGCGGCCCGGCGCGCCTCGCGGGCGAGCGGGAACCAGCGCAGCCGGCCGGGGAGCAGTGGCACCACGGCCCGTACTCCCCGGCCGAAGCGGATCAGCGCCCGTTCCTGCGCCTCGGTCCAGTCGAGGCCGATCGCCTGGCGCGCCTCGGGCGGCATCAGTCCGATGGCGAGGAAGCGGCGCAGGCGCACGAACGACGGCAGCAGCGCCGGCCAGAACACGCCGAGCAGGGCCCGGACGGGCAGGGGTCCCCGGTCGGGCGCGGGGACCGGGGCGTCGAGGGCGATCAGTTCGCGCAGGAGAGCGGTCTCCTCGACCTCATGGGCGAGCATCCGGCGGAAGTAGGGCCGGAATTCCTCGATCGTCGGGGGCATGTCGCGGTCGTGGACGCCCAGGAGCCGGCCGACCTGCAGCCACTCGCTGTACAGCTGGCGTTCCTGGGCCTCGGTGAGCGGACGCGCGAGATACCGCAGCGCGTGCTGGAAGACGGGGAAGCCGGTGGCATGGACCCAGGCGTAGCAGTCCGGACTGAGAGCGTGGTACGGGCGGCCGTGGGCATCGGTGCCGCGCACGTCGCGGTGGAGATCACGCACCCTGCGCCCTTCCAGGGCGGCGTCCTCGCCTCCGTACACCCACAGCTGCAGGGACCTCAGCGAGCGCTCTCCGCGGCCCCAGGGGTCGGTGCGGAACACCGAGTACTCGTCGACTCCCGCCGCGACGGAAGGGTGCGCCACCTGGAGGGCGAGCGCGGCGGGGAGCATGAGCAGTTCGCGGACGTCGCCGACGACCGACCACAGCACACCGCCCGGCGGGGGTGGTGCGGGAGCTGTCGCGGCGCTGGCCATGGCAGCCATTTTACGTCCGTTTTGTCCTCAGGAGCGCCCGTGGTGTCCCGGCCCGGGGGCCCGACGGCCCGCGTCAGTGGGCGCTGTCGTACGAGGTGAGGGGCTCACCGATGACCCGGTCCGCCAGGGCACGTCCCCAGGAGTCCACGTCGGCGCGCAACTCCGCCTCCGCCACGGCCTTCTCCGCCTCGATGGCGGCGGCCCCCTCGGCGATGATCCGCTCCCGCTCCCGCAGCCCCTCCGCGCGGGCGGCGATGATCAGCGCCATGCCCTCCTCGTGCGCGTGCTGCCGGGTGCGGGCGGCCTCGTGCCGGGCGTCGGCCAGTACGGTCTCCCGCTCGTCGCGCAGCGCGTCGGCGTCCTTGCGGATCTTGACGGCCTCCCCCATGGCGCCCTCGGTCCGCTTCTCGCGCTCGGCGATGACGCTGTCGATACGGGGCAGCAGGCGTCGGGCCAGAACGGCGTAGATGATGCCGAAGCCCAGCACGCCGAACAGCAGACCGGCGACGTCGGGATTGATCGGTCCGAGGTTCATGGGGAGCAATGGCTCGTTCATGGTCGCGTCCTACCCGTCCATTTGTGCGAACAACCCCGGACACACGGCCCGGCTCCGGGTGATCGTATCGCCGCGGAGAAAAAGGACGTGCCGAACCATTACCAGGGGGTAACCGCGGCTGCTTTGATGTGCGTCGCTGTTCGTACCCCCCACCCCAACCGGGAGTCTCCGTGCCGCAGTTCCCGTTCCGCCGTGTGCCCTGTGCGCTCATGTCGACCGCGCTCACCGCCGCCGTTCTCACCGGGACGGCCCCTTCGGCGTCCGCGGCGACGGAGGCGACGCCGCGCCTGAAGGTGCTCACGTACAACACCTTCCTTTTCAGCAAGACGCTGTACCCCAACTGGGGCCAGGACCACCGGGTCTCGGCGATAACCGCCGCCCCGTTCTTCCAGGGCAACGACGTCGTCGTCGTTCAGGAGGCGTTCGACAACTCCTCCTCGGACGCCCTGCAGCAGAAGACCGCCGCGCAGTACCCGTACCAGACACCGGTGATGGGCCGGAGCAGGAGCGGCTGGGACGCGACGGGAGGTGCGTACTCGGCCGCCACTCCGGAGGACGGCGGTGTCGCCGTGCTGAGCAAGTGGCCGATCGTCCGCAAGGAGCAGTACGTCCACAAGGACGCCTGCGGCGCCGACTGGTGGTCCAACAAGGGCTTCGTCTACGCGGTGCTCCAGGTGAACGGCGCGAAGGTGCACGTCGTGGGGACGCACGCGCAGTCGACCGACCCGGGCTGCGACGCGGGCGAGGCGGCGCAGATGCGCAGTCGTCAGTTCCGGGCGATCGATGCGTTCCTGGACGCCAAGCGGATTCCGGCGTCCGAACAGGTGCTGGTCGCGGGCGACTTCAACGTCGACTCCCGCACGGCCGAGTACGCGACCATGCTCGCCGACGCCGGGCTGGCCGGGGCCGACGCCCGCACGGGGCACCCGTACTCCTTCGACACCGAGGCGAACTCGATCGCGGCGGACCGCTACCCGGACGACCCGCGCGAGGATCTCGACTACGTGCTCCACCGGTCCGGCCACGCCCGGCAGGCGGGCTGGACGAACGAGGTGATCAAGGAGAAGAGCGCTCCCTGGACGGTCTCCAGCTGGGGCTCCGACTACACGTACACCAATCTCTCCGACCACTATCCGGTGGTCGCGTCCGGGCAGTAGTCGCAAGCTCTTCGCAGCTGGTGATCGGCCGCTTTTCCACGGTGGCCGCAAGGGAGTTGCTGTGCCACGGTGGTGGCCATGACGGGTCTCGGGCACGTCCACGGCCACCACCATCACCACCACGGCGAGCGCGTCGACCCCGCGCTCGAAGGGTCCGCCGAGGGGCTGCGGACGCTGTGGTTCTCCTTCGGCGTGCTCGCCACCACGACCGCCGTGCAGGCGGTGATCGCGGCGGCGTCCGGCTCGGTCGCTCTGCTCGGCGACACCGTCCACAACGCCGCCGACGCCCTCACCGCGGTGCCCCTCGCCCTCGCCTTCCTGCTCGGCCGGCGGGCCGCCACCCGGCGCTACACCTACGGCTTCGGACGGGCGGAGGACCTGGCAGGTGTCTTCGTGGTCCTGGTGATCGCCGCGTCCGCGGTCTTCGCCGGGTACGAGGCGCTGCGGCGGCTCTTCGAGCCGCAGCCGGTCAGCCATCTGGCGGCAGTGGCCGCCGCGGGTCTGGCGGGTTTCGCCGGCAACGAGTGGGTGGCACGGGCCCGTATCCGCACAGGCCGCAGGATCGGTTCGGCCGCTCTGGTGGCCGATGGACTGCACGCCCGCAGCGACGGATTCACCTCCCTGGCCGTACTGCTGGGCGCGGGTGGCGCGGCACTCGGGTGGCGGTGGGCCGATCCGCTGATCGGGCTCGCGATCACCGGTGCGATCGTGCTCGTGCTGCGCGGTGCCGCACGCGAGGTCTGGCACCGGCTGATGGACGCGGTCGACCCGGCCCTGGTCGACGACGCGGAGCATGCGCTGTCGCACGTCGAGGGCGTACGGGCGGTGCGGGACTTCCGGATGCGCTGGCTCGGGCACGCCCTGCGGGCCGAGACCTCGATCGTCGTCGACCCCGCACTGACGGTGGCCCAGGCACACGACGTGGCGGTCGCGGCCGAGCGTGCCCTGGTGACCGGAGTGCGCAGGCTGACCGCGGTGACGGTGCGGATCCATCCCTGACGTGATGTGAAGAACCGCTCGTACGGGGGTGTCACGCACCTTGTTCGTATGGCAGGGGCATGCCACATTGAGTCCGCACTCCTGGACTGGTCCAGTCCACACTGCTTCTCGGCAATCCCCCCACTGCGGACCCCTGCGAAGGAGAAGCCCCCATGAGACGCACGCTCCGCGCGCGCATCTGCCTTTCCGTACTGCTCACCCTGCCCGCCGTCGGTCTCGGCACCGGCGCCGCATCGGCCGCGCCGGACCCGGTGCCCAGCCCCGTGCCCGGCGTCACCGCCTCCCCCGACCAGTACGCGCTCGACTCCGCCATCGAGCGCACCCTCGGCGACGACTCGGCCGGCTCCTACCTCGATGCCGAGACCGGCGAGCTCGTCGTCACCGTCACCGACGAAGCCGCCGCCGAGAAGGTACGCAAGTCCGGCGCACGCGCCGAGATCGTCGACCGCAGCACGGCCCAGCTCGAGGCCGCCATGAACGTGCTCGAGACGAAGGCGAAGCTCACCGGCACGTCCTGGGGTATCGACCCCTCGACCAACCAGGTCGCGGTCGAGGCCGACCGGACCGTCTCCGGGCGCTCCATGGCACGCCTGCGCTCGGTGGCCGCGACCCTCGGCGAGGCGGTGCGCATCAAACGCGTCCCCGGCGTCTTCACCAAGGAGGTCGCCGGCGGCGACGCCATCTACGGCGGCGGCGTCCGCTGCTCGGCGGCCTTCAACGTCGCCAAGGGCACCACCCGTTACTTCGTGACCGCGGGTCACTGCACCAACCTGGCCACCAGCTGGGCGGCGACGTCGGGCGGCCCCGAGGTCGGCGTCCGCGAGGGCACCAGCTTCCCGACGAACGACTACGGCATCGTGCGCTACACGGGCACGACCCAGACCGCCGGGAACGTGAACCTCTACAACGGCAGCTACCAGGACATCTCCTCCTCCGCCGACGCCATCGTCGGCCAGGCCGTCCGCAAGAGCGGCTCGACCACCCATGTCACCAGCGGCACCGTCAGCGCCGTGAACGTCACCGTCAACTACGGCGACGGCCCGGTGCACAACATGGTCCGCACCACCGCCTGCTCCGCCGGCGGCGACAGCGGCGGAGCCCACTACGCAGGCTCCACGGCGCTGGGCATCCACTCGGGCAGCTCGGGCTGCACGGGCACCAACGGCTCGGCGATCCACCAGCCGGTCCGCGAGGCTCTGAGCGCGTACGGCGTGAACGTGTACTGACGCACGAAGCACAGCGAAGGCGCGCCCCGTCCCGACGGCGGGCGCGCCTTCGTCGAACTGCCGCGTTCCGGTGGGCCGTTGGCGCCCATGCGAACATGGACCCATGGCGTCACGACTGCCGTTCGGTGATGCGTTGCGGACCTCGTTGGGTGTCCCCGGCCGGACCAGGAGGCTCAGCAGCAGTCCGCGCTCCAGCGTCTGGCGGACCGAGTTGAACGGCACCCCGGCCGTGGTCAAGCAGTTGGTCGAGGGCCCCGGCGCGGTGGATCGGTACGAACGCGAGGTGACGGCCCTGACGCTGGCTTCCGCAGCGGAGCCCACGGTGGTGCCCGCCCTGCTGGGCACCGATCCGGCCGAACGGGTGCTGGTCCTGGAGCACCTGGAGCACCAGCGGCCGTCCCCCGGCTGGATCGTCGACCACGCCGCAGCGCTGGCCCGCCTGCACGCTGTCGGCACCCCGGCAGACGTCGGCCGGCTGCCCACCTGGTCCGGCCCGTCCCGGGCCGATGTCCACTCCTTTCTCACGCTGGCCGCAACCCTCGGCGCCGATATCGCGCGGCATGTACCCGGTGAGCTGGAGGCCCTGGTGGACCGGCTCGCCCGGACCACGGGGCACGCCCTCCTGCACGGCGATCCGTGCCCCGGCAACGACCTGCACACCGCCCAGGGCGTCAGATTCATCGACTTCGAACAGGCGTCGCTGGGCAGCGGCCTGGTGGAACTCGCCTATCTGCGCATCGGGTTCCCCACCTGCTGGTGCGCCACCGCCCCGCCGGCGCCGCTGCTGGAGCGCGCCGAGAACGCCTACCGCGCCACCTGGGCCGCGGTGAGCGGTGCACCCCTGCAGGGCGATCTGACCGACATGTGCGCCGGCTGGCTGATCCGCGGCGACGCACTCGTGCAGCGAGCGCACCGTGACACCGTCGACCACCTGGCGCGGCTGCCCCGCCGTGACTGGACCTGGGGCACGGCGACAGCCCGGCAGCGCCTGCTCCACCGCCTCGCGGTCGTCGCGCAGCTGACCGCGGACCGCACCGACCTCGCGGGCGTGCACCGCCTGTGCACGGACCTGCGCCACCGGGTGGTGACGCGCTGGCCGAAGCTGGAGCCGCTGCCGGCCGAGCGTCCCTAGCAGGGCGACCGCCCGGGGCGGCGTCACCCGTCGTGGTCGTACACCGTCACCGATATCCCCCTCGCCGTCAGCCGCTCCGCTATCAGCGGCTCGATCCGGGACCACGTGCCGCCCGCGAGCCCGCAGCCGATGCGCGGCATATGGACCGAGGCGCCCAGCTCCGCCGCCTTGGCGGCGACCGCGCCGAGCGCGGCGTCGATCGCCTCGTACCGGACGGGGACGCCCTTGCTGCCGGTTCTCGTGCCCCGCTGGCCCACCATGTTCGCCACCCATGTGTACGGACCCACCTGGACGTACTGCACGGCGCCGAGTGCGAAGTCGTTGGACGCGCGCTCGCGGTGCCAGCGGCGGTAGGCCGCCTCCGGCTCCGGCCAGCGGCGGGACACGGCGAGCACGAAGCCCTTCCCCCAGCCGCCCAGGTCGTTGCACACATGCGCGATCAGCTTGACCCCCTTGCCCTGTGGCGCGGTGGCGTCTCCCCGTACATACGCGATCTCGGACATGCCACCACCGTAAGGATCACCACTGACAATCGGGTCCCCGTCGCCCACCGCTTTCACAACAGTGGTGAGACAGCAATACTGTTGCACTGCAGGGGATCAGCAGCGGGCGGCGGGAAGTGAGGCACAACCGTGGCGACCGAGACCGAGGAGCCCACGCTCACCGTCGACGAGCTGGCCGCGCGCGCGGGCGTGACCGTGCGCACCGTCCGCTTCTACAGCACCCGCGGACTGCTGCCGCCCCCGGCGATAGGCCCCCGCCGGGTCGGACACTACGGCCCGGCCCATCTCTCCCGGCTCGCCCTGATCGAGGAGCTGCAGCACCAGGGCATGACGCTCTCCGCGATCGAGCGCTACCTGGAGCAGCTGCCCCACGATCTCAGCGCCCAGGATCTCGCGATCCACCGGGCCCTGGTCTCCTCGTGGGCCCCGGAGTCGGCCGAGGAGGTCACCCGGCAGGAGCTGGAGCGCCGCGCCGGGCGCCCGCTCAGTGAGAAGGACGTCGAGCGGCTCGCGGCGATGGGCGTACTCGACCGCGTGGCCAAGGACGCCTACCGGCTGGACGGCGGTCTGCTGCGGCTCGGCGTCGAGCTGCTCGACGTGCCCATCGCGCACGAGACGATCCTCGCCTCCCGGACGGTCCTGCTGGAGCACGCACGCGCCGCGGCCCACGACCTGACCCGGCTGTTCCGGGACGAGGTCTGGGGCCCCTACCGGGAGCGCGAGTCCGACCCGGACCATGTGTCGGCGATGAAGTCGCTGTCGGCCCATATGCAGCCGATGGTGATCCAGGCTCTCGTCACGGCCTTCCAACGCTCGCTCAAGGACGAGCTGCGGGCCGCGTTCGACCAGGAAGGCTGAACGCGGCCCGCAGGCAAGCGTCAGGCCTCGGCGAAGACCTCGCCCCGCTCGGCCTTCTCCACCAGCAGCGCCGGCGGCTGGAAGCGCTCGCCGTACCGCTCGGCCAGCTCGCGGGCGCGTGCCACGAATCCCGGCAGACCGCCCTCGTAGCCGTTGATGTACTGCAGCACTCCACCGGTCCAGGCCGGGAAGCCGATGCCCATGATCGAGCCGATGTTGGCGTCGGCGACCGACGTGAGCACGTTCTCTTCGAGGCAGCGCACCGTGTCCAGTGCCTCGGAGAAGAGCATCCGCTCCTTCATGTCGGCGAACGGGACGTCCACGCCCGGCCGGGCGAAGTGTTCGCGCAGCCCCGGCCACAGCCCGGTCCGCCTGCCGTCCTCGCCGTACTCGTAGAAGCCGGCCCCTCCGCTGCGGCCCGGGCGGCCGAACTCGTCGACCATACGGTCGATCACCACGTCCGCCGGGTGCCCGGTCCAGCTGCCGCCGGCCTCCTCGACCGCGCGCCGGGACTCGTTGCGGATCTTGCGCGGCAGGGTGAGCGTCAGCTCGTCCATCAGCGAGAGCACCTTCGCCGGATAGCCGGCCTGCGCCGCCGCTTGTTCGACGGAAACGGGGTCGACGCCCTCGCCGACCATCGCCACGCCCTCGTTGATGAACTGGCCGATCACGCGGGAGGTGAAGAAGCCGCGCGAGTCGTTGACGACGATCGGCGTCTTGTTGATCTGCCGGACCAGGTCGAAGGCACGGGCCAGCGCCTCGTCGCCGCTGTGCTCACCCTTGATGATCTCGACGAGCGGCATCTTGTCGACCGGCGAGAAGAAGTGCAGCCCGATGAAGTCGACGGGACGGGTGACGCCTTCGGCGAGCACGCTGATGGGCAGTGTCGAGGTGTTGGAGCACAGCAGCGCGTCCGGCTCGACGATGTCCTGGATCTCCTGGAACACCTTGTGCTTGAGGGCGGTGTCCTCGAAGACGGCCTCGATCACCGCGTCACAGCCGGCGAGATCCGCGGGGTCGGCGGTCGGCGAGATGCGCGCGAGCAGCGCGTCACGCTTGGCCTCGGTCGTACGCCCCCGGGAGAGCGCCTTGTCGAGCAGCTTCTCGCTGTAGGCCTTGCCCTTCTGTGCCGCCTCCTCGGAGACGTCCTTGAGGACGACGTCGATCCCGGCCCTGGCGCAGGAGTAGGCGATGCCCGCACCCATCATCCCGGCGCCGAGGACCGCGACCTTGCGGACGGGACGCGGCTCGATCCCCTGGGGGCGGTTGGCACCGGAGTTGACGGCCTGCAGGTCGAAGAAGAACGCCTGCATCATGTTCTTCGCGATCGGGCCGGTGACCAGCTCGGTGAAGTAGCGGGCCTCGATGGTCTGCGCGGTCTCGAAGTCGACCTGGGAGCCCTCGACGGCCGCCGCGAGGATGTTGCGCGGGGCCGGGTAGGAGGCGCCGCCCGTCTGCTTCTTCAGGTTCGCGGGGAACGCGGGGAGGTTGGCGGCGAACCGCGGGTTCGACGGCGTCCCGCCGGGGATCTTGTATCCCTTGACGTCCCAGGGCTGCTGGGACTCGGGGTTGGCGTCGATGAAGGCACGCGCCTGGGCCAGCATCTCCTCGCCGGTGGCGGCGACTTCATGCACGAGGCCGTTCTCCAGGGCGCGCTGCGGGGAGTACTGGGTTCCCTGCAGCAGCAGCTTGAGCAGCGCGTCCGCGATGCCGAGCAGCCGTACGGTCCGGGTGACACCGCCGCCGGCGGGCAGCAGTCCGAGGGTGACCTCGGGCAGACCGATCTTGGAGCCGGGCGCATCGAGGGCGATGCGGTGGTGGCAGGCCAGGGCGATCTCGTAGCCGCCGCCCAGCGCGGCGCCGTTGATGGCGGCGACGACGGGCTTGCCGAGTGTTTCGATCCGGCGAAGGGCGCGCTTGATGCCCATGCCGGACTCGAAGACCTGCTGGGCGTCCTCGGGACGGGCCTTGATCATGTCCTTGAGGTCGCCGCCCGCGAAGAACGTCTTCTTGGCGGACGTGATGATGATGCCGCGGATGGAGTCCTGCTCGGCCTCCGCACGCTCGGCAATCGCCGTGATGGACTCCCGGAACGCCAGGTTCATGGTGTTCGCGGACTGGTGGGGATCGTCGAGGACGAGGGTGACAACGCCGGTGTCGTCCTGTTCCCAGCGGATGGTGGTGCTCGTCGGAATGACTGACATTGCTGCTGCTCCGTATGAGGGTTGGCCGGGAAGGACGGTCAGAGACACTCGACGACGGTGGCGATGCCCATGCCGCCGCCGACGCAGAGGGTGGCGAGGCCGTACCGCTTGTCCTGGCGCTCCAGCTCGTCGACGAGCGTGCCGAGGATCATCGCGCCCGTCGCGCCGAGCGGGTGGCCCAGCGCGATCGCGCCACCGTTGACATTGATCTTGTCCAGCGGGAGGTCGAGGTCGCGCGCGAAGCGGAGCACCACACCGGCGAACGCCTCGTTGATCTCGACGAGATCGATGTCGTCGATGGTCAGACCCGCCTTGGCGAGCGCCTTGCGCGTGGCGGGCGCCGGCCCGGTGAGCATGATGGTCGGCTCGGAGCCGGAGACGGCGGCCGCGACGATCCGGGCGCGCGGCGTGAGTCCGTAGCGCTCGCCGACCTCCTTGTTGCCGATGGCGACGAGGGCGGCACCGTCGACGATGCCCGAGGAGTTGCCCGCGTGGTGGACGTGGTCGATCTTCTCGACCCAGTGGTACTTCTGCAGCGCCACGGCGTCGAAGCCGCCCATGTCGCCGATGCCCGCGAAGGAGGGCTTGAGGGAGGCGAGGGAGTCGGCGGTGGTGCCGGGGCGCATGTGCTCGTCGTGGTCGAGGACGACCAGGCCGTTGCGGTCACGGACGGGGACGACGGAACGCTCGAAGCGGCCGTCCTTCCACGCGGCGGCGGCGCGCTCCTGCGAGAGCGCGGCGTACTCGTCGACATCGCGCCGGGTGAAGCCCTCGATGGTGGCGATGAGGTCGGCGCCGATGCCCTGCGGGACGAAGTCGACGGTGAAGTTGGTCATCGGGTCGGCGAACCACGCGCCGCCGTCGGAAGCCATCGGCACCCGGGACATCGACTCGACACCGCCGGCGAGAACCAGGTCCTCCCAGCCCGAACGGACCTTCATGGCGGCCATGTTGACCGCCTCGAGACCCGAGGCGCAGAAGCGGTTCTCCTGGACGCCGGCGACCGTGTCGGGCAGTCCGGCGGCGATCGCCGCGATACGGGCGATGTCGGAGCCCTGGTCGCCGACCGGGCCGACGACGCCCAGCACGATGTCGTCGACGGCGGCCGGGTCGAGTCCGGGGAACCGGTCGCGGATCTCGTGGATCAGACCGACGACGAGGTCGATGGGCTTGGTGCCGTGCAGGGCGCCGTTGGCCTTGCCGCGGCCGCGCGGGGTGCGGATCGCGTCGTAGACATACGCTTCGGTACTCAAGACAGCAGCCTTTCGAGGGTGAAAGCCTTCAGGATGGGCGGACGGGGTGGGAGGGCGGCAGGGGGTCAGGCGAGCAGGGAGCGGCCGATGATCTCCTTCATGATCTCGGTCGTCCCGCCGTAGATGGTCTGGATACGGCCGTCGGTGAAGGCCTTCGCCACGCGGTACTCACTCATGTAGCCGTAGCCGCCGTGCAGTTGCAGACAGCGGTCGGCGACACGCTTCTGCAGTTCGGTGGCCCACCACTTGGCCATCGAGGCGTGGACGGCGTCGAGCTCCCCGTTTGCGTGGTCGACGATGCAGCGGTCGAGGAAGGAGCGGGTCACCGCGCACTCGGTGGCCATCTCCGCGATCTCGAACCGGATGTGCTGCAGCTTGGACAGCGGGCGGCCGAAGGCCTCGCGCTCCTTGACGTACTGCGTGGTGATCTCCAGCAGAAACTCGGCAGCGGCGATCCCGGCGACCGCTATGCCCATGCGCTCCTGCGCCAGGTTGGTCATCAGATGGACGAACGCGCCGTTGAGTTCGCCCAGCAGGTTCTCCTTCGGGACGCGTACGTCGCTGAAGAACAGCTCGGCCGTGTCCTGGGACTTCTGGCCGATCTTGTCGAGGTTGCGGCCGCGCTCGAAGCCGTCGGCGCCGCGCTCGACGACGAGCAGCGAGAGCCCCTTGGCGCCGCCCTCCGGGGCCGTCTTCGCCACGACGACGACCAGATCGGCGAGGATGCCGTTGGAGATGAAGGTCTTGGAGCCGTTGAGGAGCCAGTGGTCGCCGCGGTCCTCGGCCGTGGTGCGGATGCCCTGGAGGTCGGATCCCGCGCCCGGTTCGGTCATGGCGATGGCGGTGATGATCTCGCCGCTGCAGAAGCCGGGCAGCCAGCGCCGCTTCTGCTCCTCGGTCGCTAGCCCGGTGAGATAGGGCCCGATGATGTCGTTGTGCAGCCCGAGCGCGAGGCCCGGCGCACCTGCCCGGGTGAACTCCTCGGCGAGGACCGCGCTGTAGCGGAAGTCCGCGTTGCCGCCGCCTCCGTACTCCTCGGGGACGGCGAGGCCCAGCAGTCCCTGCCGGCCTGCGGCGAGCCAGGCGTCCCGGCTGACGATGCCGTCCTGCTCCCACTGCTCGTAGTGCGGCAGGACCTCCTTGGCGAGGAAGGCGCGGACGGTCTCGCGGAAGGCATCGTGCTCGGCGGTGAAGATCTGGCGCTTCAACGCGGGTCCTCCTTGGCGTGCTCGGTGAGGCCGGGCAGGTTCCAGTCGCGTGCCACGGCTGCGGTGTCGGCGCCGGGCATGGCCGGGCCGGTGCGTACGGAGCCGGGCGTCGCGGAGAACCGGGGTGCGGGTGCCGGCTGGGTCACGCCGCTGTGGTCGACGAAGGTGCCGCGGGACGCGAGATGCGGGTGGGCCGGCGCCTCGCGCAGCGAGAGCACCGGCGCCACACAGGCGTCGGAGCCCTCGAAGACCGCGGTCCACTCCGCGCGTGTCCGGGTCCTGAAGCGGGCGGCGACGGCGGCGCGCAGCTCGTCCCAGCGGTCGAAATCCTTACGGGCCGGGGCTTCGTCCTTGATGCCGAGCAGTTCGATGAACTCGTTGTAGAACTGCTGCTCCAGGGCACCGACCGCCATGTACTCGCCGTCGGCCGTCTCGTAGTTGCCGTAGAAGGGGCATCCGCCGTCGAGGAGATTCGCCCCGCGCCGGTCCTGCCAGCCGCCGGCCGCCATCATGCCGTGGATCATCGTGGCGAGATGGGCCGCGCCGTCGACGATGGCCGCGTCCACGACCTGGCCCTCGCCGCCTTCGGTCCGGGCGTGCTGCAGGGCCGCGAGCACGCCGATCACCAGGTAGAGGGAGCCGCCCGCGTAGTCGCCGACGAGGTTCGCCGGGACGGCCGGCGCCTCCCCCGGTCTGCCGATCATGCCGAGGGTCCCGGTGACGGCGATGTAGGCGATGTCGTGACCGGCCCGCTGGGCGAGCGGGCCGTCCTGGCCCCAGCCGGTCATCCGCCCGTAGACCAGCCGCGGATTGCGGGCGAGGCACTCGGCGGGGCCGACGCCGAGCCGCTCGGCGACGCCGGGGCGGTAGCCCTCGATGAGGATGTCGGCCCGTTCGACGAGGTTCAGCACCTGCTCGGGCCCGTGACCGGCCTTCAGGTCGATCAGCACGGAGCGTTTGTTGCGGTTGGTGAGGTCGTACGCGGGGTCGATCGCGAGCCCCGAGCCGCCGGGGCGGTCGACGCGGACGACGTCGGCGCCGAGGTCGGCCAGGAGCATGGCGGCGAACGGCCCGGGGCCGATGCCTGCCAGCTCGACCACGCGCACCCCGGTGAGCGGGCCGTTCCCTGTCCCTGCCATCGAGCCCCCAGCACTTGTGTGACACAACTGATGTAACACCAGCGATGGTAAGAACACGTTCCACCGCGCACAAGGGTTTGAGGCGAGCAAGCGCTTAGATTCGGCCCGGCGGCCCTCTCCGGCCCGTCTCCGGCCCGTATCCGGTTCGGATCGGATTCGGGCGGACATGTCCCGGGCACCGCAGGTTACCGATGGGGAACACATCTTTTTCCCGGCGCCTTCGCACGCTAGCCTCAGCCACCGACGACGACGGCGGAGGAGCCATTGAACAGGCAGGACGGAACCGGTCGTGCGGAGCGTCCGTACGACATCGTGCTCTTCGGAGCCACGGGGTTCGTCGGGGAGCTCACCGCCCGGTATCTCGCGGCCAACGCGCCCGAAGGATGCCGCTGGGCCATCGCCGGCCGCAGCAAGGAGAAGCTCGAGCGACTGCGCGAGCGCCTCGCCGAGAACCGTCCCGGCTGCGCCGACCTTCCGCTGATCGAGGCGAGCGCCGACGATCCGGACGCGCTGCGTGAACTCGCCGAGTCCACCCGGCTGGTGGCGACCACGGTCGGCCCCTACCTCTGGTACGGCGAGCCGCTCGTCGCCGCCTGCGCCGAGGCAGGAACCGACTGCATCGACCTCACCGGCGAGCCCGAGTTCGTGGACCTGATGTACGTACGCCACGACGCCCGGGCCCGGGAGACCGGTGCGCGCCTGGTGCACTGCTGCGGCTTCGACTCGGTGCCGCACGATCTGGGGGCGTACTTCACGGTGCGGCAGCTCCCCGAGGACGTCCCTCTGAACGTCGACGGATTCGTGCGCACCAACGCCATGTTCTCGGGCGGCACGTTCGCCTCGGCGCTCAACGCGATGGGCCGGGGACGGCAGATGGCCCGCGCGGCTCGCGAGCGGCGGCTGCACGAGCCGCGCCTGGTGGGGCGCCGGGCACAGTCACCGCTCGGCGGGCCGCGGTTCAGTGCGGAGAACGACGCCTGGGCGCTGCCGCTGCCGCTGATCGACGCACAGGTCATCACCCGTTCGGCGAGGGCGCTGCCGCGCTACGGACCGGACTTCCGCTACCGCCACTACGCGGCGGTCAGGACGCTGCCCATGGCGGCGGGAGGTGTGGCGGCGGTGAGCGCGCTGCTGGGGCTTGCCCAACTGCCCGCCGCCCGGCGCTGGTTCGCCGGCCGGCTGAAGCCCGGAGACGGTCCCGACGAGCAGCGCCGCGCCAGGAGCTGGTTCTCGGTGCGCTTCGTGGGTGAGGGCGGCGGCCGCCGGGTCTACACGGAGGTCTCGGGCGGCGATCCGGGCTACGACGAGACGGCGAAGATCTTCGCCGAGTCGGCGCTCTGTCTGGTCCTCGACGAACTGCCGAAGACCTCGGGGCAGGTCACCACGGCCGTCGCGATGGGCGATGCACTGCTGGCGCGGCTGCAGGCGGCGGGCATCCGCTTCCGGGTCGCCGCCACACGCTGAGCACTCGTGGCTGCCGGTCAGCCGGTCAGCGCTGCGTAGACCATCGATCCGACCCAGACGAAGCCGGTGAGGGCGGCCAGGATCAGCACGGCGCTCACGACGCGCTCCACGGGGTTGGTCGTGTCGGACGAGGCAGCACTGTTCGTGTGTGTCGTCATGCCGGAGAGCCTGCCGGGTGGGGACCTGGGCGGCATCCGCTCGGATACTCAGCCGGCGTGCTGAGTAGCTGAGTAGCTGAGCGCCTAGGCGCTCGCCTCGGCCAGCGCCTGTCGGCAGAGCCGGTCCGCCCGGCGGGTGGTCTCCGGGAGCCGGAAGCGGGGCGCGAGGTGGAGGGTGTGCGCGCACGCGTTGTCGAGCGTGGTGCGGTGGCCGACCGAGACATAGACCGGCTTGACGCCCTCCTGCGTACGCAGGGCCCGGCCGACCTCTGCGCCGTCGTCGGCGTGCAGAGCGGCGATGTCACCGCGGCGCGGGCCGAGTTCGGCATGGGTGAACACGAACGGGTTCTTGGCCACGCCGATGACCGGCAGCCCCGTGAGTACGCCGAGATGGGCGGCGAGACCGAAGCGCCGCGGGTGTGCGCGGCCGTAGCCGTCGCAGACGACGAGCCCGGGTTCGGAGGTCAGGGACTCCAGGACCGCGGTCACGGTGGGGATCTCGCGGAAGGCCAACAGCCCCGGAACATAGGGGAAGGCGACCCGGCCGAGGGCGGTGGCCTCCTCGACGACAGTGAGCGTCGCGGCGTCGAGCACGACGGCCGCGGCTGCGACCAGGTCGCGTTCGTCGTCGTACGCCACGTCCACCCCGGTCACCAGACCCGAGCCGGGCGGCGGTCCCGGCTCGTCCAGCACGACGCGCGCACGCAGTTCGTCCTGGACGGCCAGGGCCGCCGTCTCGTCGGCGGGCCAGTCGGCGGGCAGCTCGATGATCTTCATGGTGGTGCCCACTCTATGACCCGGTCACCTCGGGCCCGGGTCTAGTACCAGGGGGTCTCGGCCAGGCGGTGGCCGTCGCAGACCAGGACGGCGCGCGACGTACGGCCGTTGAGATTGTCGGCGATCTTCGAGTAGGCGTAGGTGATCCCGGGGTCGACCGTCTCGGAGACCCAGCCCTGGCCGGAGGGCGAGTTGCGCTCGGCGAGCGCGGCGCAGTTGGCCCGGGAGTTCTCGATGCGGGCGAACGACCCGCACTTGCCCGAGTAGTAGTACTTCAGCGTCATCCCCGACGCGGACTTCTGGTACTTCAGCGAGAAGGTCCCCGCGCAGAACGAGGTCGTGGGGTACTGGCCCTCGAGGCCGTACGCGCCGTAGTTGCCGCCCTGGGAGGGTGCGGCCTGCGCACTGAGCGGAGTGATGGCGACGGCGACAGCCGCACCGGCGGCGGCCAGGGCGGTCTTCAGGATTCGACGCTGCATGGAACCTCATTCCTGTGTGCTGTGCGGGGATCCCCCGATCCCCCACAGGAATACGCACGAGGCACCACGGAGGTTGCGCGATTCCGAGCCGACTTCGGGTGTCGTAGCCTGGCGATCATGTTCGTACTGGAATTGACCTACACCGCCCCCGTCGAGCGCGTCGACGCGCTGCTGGACGCGCATGTCGCCTGGCTGGACGCCCAGTACGCGGCCGGCGTGTTCATCGCGTCGGGGCGCAAGAACCCGCGCGACGGCGGGGTGATCCTGGCCGTCGGGGACGACCGCGCGCGGATCGAGGAGATCGCGGCGGCCGACCCCTTCACGGTCGGCGGTGTGTGCGCGTACCGGATCACCGAGTTCATCGCGACCAAGACCGCACCCGAACTCGCTCCGTACCGCCAGCAGTTGCCCTGACTCTTCCGGGGGCCTAGAACTCCAGGCGTGCGACCCGGCCCTTCTCGCCGGACGCCCAGCAGCCGAAGTCGGCCGTGCAGTCGACCGTGTCGTACGAACCGGTGTCGACCGTGCGCCAGTTGCGGCCGGCGTCCAGGGTCAGATCCGTTCCGGTCGGACCGACCGCGAGGGCGCCGCGGCTGCTGTGCGGGAGCCAGGCCACGCCCGAGCGGTAGGCGGGCGGCGGTGTCGTGGACTGCCGCCAGCTCCGGCCACCGTCCCGGCTGACCGCTCCGGCGAGCGGGGACTGCTGGTCGGGGCGGTAGTCGCCGCCGACGGCGATGCCGTGCCCGCGGTCGCGGAAGGCGAGCCCGAAGACTCCCCGGGCCGGGTCACCCGCGGGAAGGGTCGATGCGGCGGCGGTCCAGGTCAGACCGCGGTCCGACGAGTGCAGTACGCGTGCCGTCGCGGCGCCGCCCGTCGCGAGCCAGACGTCCTTCGGCCCGGAGCTGACCAGACACTGACCGCTGGCGGCGAAGCCCGCCTCGCCCGGCAGTGCGGCCGGCATCCCGTCGTTCGGCAGGACCTTCCACGACTTTCCGCCGTCACCGGTCGACAGGATGCGGAACCTGCCGTCCACCGGGTCGCTCATGGCCAGGCCGTGCTTGCTGTCGAAGAAGGTGACGCAGTCGTAGAACGCCTTCGGGTCGGTGTTGCGGAAGGACTCGGTCCAGGTGGCGCCGCCGTCCGCGGTGCGGAAGACCCGGGAGTCCTCGCCCTCGCCGATGGCCAGCACCACGGCGCGCCGCCCGTCGAAGGCCTCGATGTCGCGGAACTCCAGTTCGCCCCCTCCGGGAGGCGAGACGTTCCGCCAGGTGCGTCCGCCGTCGGCGGTGCGCAGCACGGTGCCCTTCGAGCCCGCCACCCAGGCTGTGTGGCGGCTGACGGCCGCGAGGCCCCTGAACCGTACGTCCGTGCCTGTCTGCTTGAGGCTCCAGGCCGGCCACTTCCCGCTGTCGGTCTGTCCGGGCGCCGCTGTCGCCTGCGCCGGAACGGCCAACGCGGCGGCAACCGCCGCCGCGCACAGCCCCACCGACACCATTCGTCTCGTCTTCCCCATGGACGTCATGGCGCTGGAAGCTAGCCCACGCGCCGGACCCCGTCCAGGGTGCGCCCCGGGCCCGTCGAGCCGGTTCCGTGCGGTGACACACGTCACGCACCTCTTCGATGCACGCGATGGCTGATTTTCACGTCTCTCCCCTCAGTCAGGGAGACGTCAGCGAGCCGCGCACGAAGGAGCAGGCCTTGTCCACTCTCATCGAGCAGGCGGTGCAGGCCCGCCTGGTCGCGTCCGCGCCGCAGATGGAGTCCGTACCGGCGACACTGCGCTACGACCGCCGGGACCCCTTCGCGGTGCGCATGGCCTTTCCGGCGAAGGCGACGCTGGAGGGCAGCGAGGTGTCCTGGGCGTTCTCGCGCGAGTTGCTGGAGGCGGGCATCGACGCGCCGGCCGGGGTGGGCGACGTGCGGGTGCGGCCGTACGGCTACGACCGGACCGTGGTGGAGTTCCACGCGCCGGAGGGCATCGCGATGGTGCATGTCCGCACCGGTGAGCTGCGCCGCTTCCTCAAGCGCGTCCAGCACCTGGTTCCCGCGGGCCGCGAGCATCTGTACCTGGACATCGACCACAATCTGGTCGAGTTGCTGGGCGACGACGCCCGCTGACGCCTACCGGCCGAGCAGTTCGTTGAGCTCGGCGTAGTCGTACCCGTCGGACAGCACCGTGCACGTGCCCTCGGTGAGCAGTTCGCGGGCCGCGTCCCGCACCAGCGCATGGGCCGCCTGGGCGATCGCCGATCCGGTACTGATGCGTGCCGCGCCGAACCCGGCCAGCTCCGCGGTGCCGGGGGCGCCCGGCCCCGTCATCACGTTCAGCGGTGCGTCGATGCCCCGGGCGAGCGCCCGTACGGTGTCCTCGTCCACGACTCCCGGAACAAAGATCCCGTCCGCGCCCGCGGCCAGACAGGCAGCCGCCCGCTTCAGCGTCTCCTCCAGGCGCCCGGGCTCCGCGCCGATGCCTCCGAGGTACACGTCGATCCGCGCGTTGACGAAGAGCGGCACACCCTGCGCGTCGGCGGTCGCGCGGGCGACGGCGATCCTGCGGGCGTGTTCCTCCGGCGTCCGCGGCCCGTCCTCGATGTTGACGCCGACCGCTCCGGCGGCGAGTACCTCGCGGATCGTGTCGGCGACGCCGTCGGCCGTGTCGGCGTAGCCGCCCTCGATGTCCGCGGTCACGGGAAGGTCGACGGCTGCGGTGACACGGGCGAGCAGGCCGAGCGCGTCCGCACGGCTCAGCCGGTCACCGTCCGCGGCACCCAGTTCCCAGGCGACCCCGGCGCTCGTGGTGGCGATCGCCCGGGCTCCGGCTCCGGCGATGATGCGGGCGCTCGCGGTGTTCCAGGCGTTGGGCAGCACCAGCGGCCGGTCGGCGGTGTACAGGGAGCGGAAGTGGCGGGCGCGTTCGGTCAGGGTCGTCATGTCCCCGACTCAACCACCGGGCTCCCGGCGGTGGCTGGCAGCTTTCCGACGTCATCGTGCGCGGAGGCCGGTCAGCTGCCGCCCGTGGCGGCGGTGGAGGTGGCAACGACGATCATGGCGGTGCGCATCTCCTGTATCACCTTCCGCAAGGCCGGGGCGGCGGCCCCGCTGCGGTCCGTGAGGGCCTCGATGCGCTGCTTGTACTGCTTGCGCTCCTTGCCGGTGGCCAGGGTGCGCAGTTCGGAGGCGGCGGCAAGAGCGACGAGCGCGGCGTCCCGGTCGGGGACGTCGGACACGGGGACCGGCCCGGTCAGCACATCGCGGGCGTCCTCGCGCAGCGCCTTCACCACGTCGGGGCGCTCCAGTTCGTACCGCGTGGTCGAGAACAACCACCGGGAGTGCTCCGTGCGGAGGTAGCCGGCCTCGGCCAGCTGGGTCCGGACCGCGTCGAGGGTGTACTTCGCATGGTGGGTCACCCAGCTCTTCCATCTGCGTGGCCGGGACTCCTCGATCAGCTCCAGCAGGTCGTCGAGCGCCGGGTCGTCGGTACGGGCGTCGGAGACGGGCCGCGCGACGCCGTCGTCGTCGGCGAGCAGCCCGCGCTGGGCCAGCTCGGTGAGCGCCCCCGCCCGGACGAGATGGGCGGCGTTCGAGACGCCGGTGAGTTTCATCCGCTCGGTGTCCCAGGCCAGGAGATAGAGGCGGGCGGCGAGTGAGAGCGATGCGTCGGGCATGGGGGGGTGCCTCCTTGTGACCGGCCTGTATCGGTCGCGCCGGCGGTGTCACGTTATTCCGTTGACATCGCCTACCCCCGCTCTTACGGTGTATAGCGGTTCTGTTGTCGTCGATCGGAGAAGGACGTTGCTCGTCTGAGGTCTTGAGACACCGTGTGTCACAGCTGCTGCGGCAGGTGTGCGCGTGTGCGACCTCGCATCCGAGCCGTTCTTCCGACCGGGACCCTTTCCTTTCTTCACTGCCCACCCGGCGGCCGTCGCAGCGTCGCGGTGTCTCCACCCGTTGCCCCGACCCTTCCACGCAACCGGGAGACCCGTATGTCCACCGCTGCAACCCATATCACCTGCACCTCCCTCACCTTCGCCTGGCCCGACGGCACCGGCGTTCTCGAGGACTTCCAGCTGGCGGTCGGCCCCGGCCGCACCGGTCTCATCGGCCTCAACGGGACGGGAAAGTCCACCCTGTTGAAGCTGATCGCCGGCGAGCTCACCCCGTCCGACGGCACCGTCCGCACCCAGGGCGACGTCGGATATCTGCCGCAGACCGTGGCACTCGACACCGGCCTGCGGGTGGACGAGGTCCTCGGCATCGCGGGTACGCGTGCCGCTCTGCACGCGATCGAGGCCGGTGATCCGAGCGAGGAGCACTTCACCGCGGTCGGCGACGACTGGGACGTCGAGGAACGCGCGCGGGCCGCCCTCGACCAGCTGGGCCTCGGCCATGTCGGCCTCGACCGCACCATCGGCGAGGTCTCGGGCGGTGAGGGCGTCCTGCTGCGGCTGGCCGCACTGCTGCTCGCCGGGCCCGACATCCTGCTGCTGGACGAGCCGACCAACAATCTCGATCTGTTCGCACGCCGACGGCTGTACGAGGCGGTCGCGAACTGGCCGGGAGTGATGGTCGTGGTCAGCCACGACCGCGAACTGCTGGAGCTGGTCGACCAGATCGCCGATCTGCGCGACGGCGAGGTCGTCTGGTACGGCGGCAACTACTCGGCGTACGAGGAGGCGCTCGCCGTGGAACAGGACGCGGCGGAGCGGATGGTGCGCGTCGCCGAGGCCGATGTTCAGCGCCAGAAGCGCGAACTGGCCGATGCCCACGTCAAATTGGCCCGCCGCAAGCGCTACGGCCAGAAGATGTGGGACAACAAGCGCGAGCCCAAGATCGTGATGGGTGCGCGCAAGCGCCAGGCCCAGGTGTCGGCGGGCAAGCACCGCATCATGCACACCGAGAAGCTGGCCGAGGCGAAGGAACGGCTGGACGAGGCGGAGCTGGCGGTGCGCGACGACGACGAGATCCGTGTCGAACTGCCGTTCACCAAGGTCCACCCGGGCCGAGGTGTCCTGCGGCTGAGCGAGCTGCAGCTGCGCTACGGAGCGGAGGTGAAAGGGGAGTTCGAGGTCAGGGGTCCGGAGCGGATCGCCCTGACCGGCCGCAACGGCGCCGGTAAGACGACGCTGCTGCGGACGATCACCGGGGACCTGGCCCCGGTCGCGGGTGAGGCCGTGACCGAGGTCCCGCTGCGCTTCCTGCCGCAACGGCTCGATGTGCTCGACGACGGGCTGAGCGTGGTGGAGAACGTGGCGCGGTTCGCGCCGGACGCGACCAACAACCGGATCAGGGCGCAGCTGGCCCGCTTCCTGTTCCGGGGCGCCCGGGCCGATCAGCCGGCCGGGACACTGTCCGGCGGAGAACGGTTCCGGGCGGCGCTGGCCGCCCTGCTGCTCGCGGAACCCGCACCGCAGCTGCTGCTGCTCGACGAGCCGACCAACAACCTGGACATGGCGAGCGTGCGCCGGCTGACGGCGGCGCTGGAGGCCTACGAGGGCGCGCTGATCGTGGCGAGTCACGATGTGCCGTTCCTGGAGTCGATCGGCATCACGCGCTGGCTGCGCCTGGACGGCGAGCTCCGCGACATCGGGCCCGACGAGGTCGGGGAGGAGGAGATCCCGACGCCGTGACGGCGCGCAACCGGCTCGAATTCCAGACAGAAGGTGTCTGGAATTCGGGCTAGCGTCGAGCAGATGACGCAGCACATCGTGATCACCGGCGCACGCGAGAACAACCTCCGCAATGTCTCCCTCACCGTCCCCAAGAACCGGATCACCGTCTTCACCGGCGTCTCCGGCTCGGGCAAGTCCTCGATCGTCTTCGACACCATCGGCGTCGAGTCCCAGCGGCAGCTCAACGAATCGTTCACCTCGTTCGTCCGCAACCGGCTGCCTAAGCACGAGCGGCCCCATGTCGACGCGATCGACGACCTGTCGGTGGCGGTCGTCGTCGACCAGAAGCCCGTCGGCGGCAATGTGCGGTCCACCGTCGGCACGATGACGGACATCTACTCGGTGCTCCGGGTGCTGTTCTCGCGCCACGGCTCACCGAGCGCGGGGCCGGCGACCGCGTACTCCTTCAACGACCCGTCCGGGATGTGCCCGCGCTGCGACGGCGTGGGCAAGGTCGTCCGCCTCGACATCGACCGGGCGGTCGACCGGTCCAGGTCGCTGAACGAGGGCGCGCTGCTCCTGCCCGGGCTCTCGGTCGGCAGCTGGGAGTGGAAGCTGTACGCGGAGTCGGGCCACTTCGACGCCGACAAGCCGCTCGGCGCCTATGCCGACGCCGAGCGCGAACTCCTGCTGCACGGAGCCGATTTCACGGGCAGGACGGACATGCAGACGGCCTCGGCCGACGGGCAGTTCGAAGGGATCGTCAGCCGCTTCACCCGGTTGTTCCTCAACCGCGACACCGCGAGCCTCTCCGAGAAGCGCAGGGAGGCCGCCGCCCGCTTCACCGTGCAGCGGGTGTGCGCGGCATGCGACGGGGCACGGCTCAACGAGGCCGCGCTCGCCACCCGGATCGACGGACTGAACATCGCCGACCACGGACGGATGGAGGTCGCCGATCTCGTGGAGGTGCTGGGCCGGATCGACGACCCGGTCGCCACACCGGTCGCCGCCGCCGCGCGGGAGCGGCTCGAGCGGGTCGTGGGCATCGGGCTCGGGTACCTCTCGCTGGACCGGGAGACCACCACGCTCTCCGGCGGCGAGGGCCAGCGGCTGAAGATGGTGCGCCATCTGGGCAGTTCGCTGACGGGGCTCACCTTCATCTTCGACGAGCCGAGCGTCGGGCTGCATCCGCGCGACGTGGGCAGGCTGGGCGATCTGCTGACCCGGCTGCGCGACCGCGGCAACACCGTCCTCGTCGTCGAGCACGACCCCGATGTGATGGCGATCGCGGACCACATCGTCGACATGGGCCCGGGGGCGGGCGCGGACGGTGGGCAGGTCGTGTTCGAGGGGCCGGTGGCACGGCTGCACGACGCGACGACTCTCACCGGACGCTGTCTGCGCCGGCGCACGCCGATGAAGGAGTCCTTCCGCTCTCCCGCGGGATGGATGCCGGTGACAGGTGCGGCACTGCACAACCTGAAGGGCATCGACGTGCGGTTCCCGGCCGGGGTCCTCACGACGGTGACGGGGGTCGCCGGTTCGGGCAAGTCGACTCTGGTCTCGCAGGTGTTCACGGCTGCCCACCCGGACGCGATCGTGATCGACCAGGGCGCGATCACCACGTCGTCGCGTTCGACGCCGGCCTCGTTCCTCGGCGTGATGGACACCATCCGCAAGGTCTTCGCCGAGGAGAACGGCGTGTCACCGGGTCTGTTCAGCTTCAACTCGTCCGGTGCGTGCGAGGCATGCGCAGGGCGCGGCATCATCGTCACGGATCTCGCCTTCATGGACCCGGTGACGACGACCTGTCAGGTGTGCGGGGGCCGCCGGTTCCACGACGACGTGCTCGGCCACCGGGTCAGGGGCACGTCCGTCGCCGACGTCCTGGACATGACCGCCGACCGGGCGATGGAGTTCTTCGACGACCCGTCACTGCTGCGGAAGCTCAGGACCCTGAACGAGGTCGGGCTGACGTATCTGACGCTGGGCAGGCCACTGAGCTCGCTCTCCGGCGGTGAACGACAGCGCATCAAGCTCGCCACCCGACTGCACCGCACGGGCAGTGTGTACGTACTGGACGAGCCGACCACGGGGCTGCACATGGCCGACGTGGACACCCTCGTCGCGCTGCTCGACCGGCTCGTCGACGCGGGGAACTCGGTGATCTGCGTCGAGCACAACATGGACGTGGTCAAACGCGCGGACTGGATCATCGACCTCGGCCCGGACGGCGGCAAGCACGGCGGCGAGCTGATCTTCGAGGGCACACCGGGAGACCTCCTGCAGCACCGGAAGTCGTTCACCGCGGAGTATCTGCGCCGGGACCTGGGAGTCGTCTGAGGGCCCGCCCCAGGTCCCTCCTGAACCCCCGTGCCCTTCGCGTGGGGGTTTACAGGGGACCTGACCGGCGGGTCATGATGGGCGCCACCGGACCCGAGACATACCTGGAGAATCGCCCGTGCCCAGCAGGAAAGCGCTGATCCGCCGCCCCAGCCCGCGTCTCGCGGAAGGGCTGGTCACCCACATCGAACGCACTCCTGTCGACGCGGAGCTCGCTCTCGAGCAGTGGCAGACCTACGCGGAGACGCTGCGCGAGCACGACTGGGAGACCATCGAGACCGAGCCGGCCGACGACTGCCCGGACAGCGTGTTCGTCGAGGACACCGTGGTGGTGTTCCGCAATGTCGCCCTGATCGCGCGCCCTGGCGCCGAATCGCGCAGGCCCGAGACGACGGCCGTCGAGGAGACGCTGGCGCGGCTGGGGTGCTCGGTGAACTGGGTGTGGGAGCCGGGCACGCTCGAAGGCGGCGATGTGCTCAAGATCGGGGACACGATCTACGTCGGCCGCGGCGGCCGGACGAACGCCGCCGGGGTGGCGCAGCTGCGCGCGGTGTTCGAGCCGCTCGGCGCGCGTGTGGTGGGTGCGCCGGTGAGCAAGGTCCTGCATCTGAAGTCCGCTGTGACGGCCCTGCCGGACGGCACGGTCGTCGGCTGCCCGCCGCTGATCGACACGCCCGCCCTCTTCCCCCGTCTGCTGCCGGTGCCGGAGGAGTCCGGCGCCCACGTGGTGCTCCTCGGCGGCGGGAGGCTGCTGATGGCCGCGAGCGCGCCGAAGACGGCCGAGCTGTACACGGACCTCGGTTACCAGCCGGTTCCGGTGGACATCAGCGAATTCGAGAAGCTCGAGGGCTGCGTGACCTGCCTCTCCGTTCGCCTGCGCGACCTGCACGCATAACGGAATATAAGGGGACATTCTCCCAGTGGGCTTGGCCGACGGCTTACCGCGCCTTAACCTACGGTTTCGTAACCTACGATTACGTAGGTAATTTTCCCGTCCCCCTGGAGCACCCCCGTGACGAGCACCTCTCCCCTCCTGGGCAGTTCGGACGCGTGGACCGACGCCCGACTGCTGTACGCACTGGAAGAGGTGGTGGAGAAGGAACTCAACCGCCATCTCAAGGTAGCCAAGGACTGGATGCCTCACGAGTACGTCCCGTTCTCCGACGGTCGCAACTTCCCCGGCATCTTCGAAGACGGCGAGGCCTGGGAGACCGGCCAGTCCAAGGTCACCGACATAGGCCGGATCGCCCTCGTGGTGAACCTGCTGACCGAGGACAACCTCCCCAGCTACCACCACGAGATCGCCAGCCTCTTCGGCCGCGACGGAGCCTGGGGCACCTGGGTGCACCGCTGGACCGCGGAAGAGGGCCGCCACGGCATCGTGATGCGCGACTACCTCCTGACGTCACGCGCGGTCGACCCGGACAAGCTCGAGCAGTTCCGCATGGCGCACATGTCGGAGGGCTTCGAGTCCGACAACCGGCACTCGATGCTGCACTCGGTCGCGTACGTCGCCTTCCAGGAGCTCGCCACCCGCGTCTCCCACCGCAACACCGGCCACCAGTCGGGCGACCCCGTCTGCGACCGGATGCTGGCGCGGATCGCGACGGACGAGAACCTGCACATGGTCTTCTACCGCAACCTCCTGGGCGCGGCCTTCGAGATCGCCCCGGATCTCACGATGCAGTCCGTGCGCGATGTCGTCGTCAACTTCCGGATGCCGGGACACGGCATGCCCGGCTTCGAGCGGGCCGCCGCGCAGATGGCGATCGGCGAGATCTACAACATGCGGATCCACCACGACGACGTGCTGCAGCCGGTGCTGCGCTTCCTGAAGGTGCTGGACATCGACGGGCTCGGCCCGGAGGGTCTCAAGGCACAGGAGGAGCTCGGCATGTACATGGGCGGGCTGGACTCCGAGGCGTCGAAGTTCGACGAGAAGCTGGCGGCCCGCAAGGCGCGGATGGCGGCGCGCGAGGCCGCGGTCTGAGCCTCAGGGCGCCGAGTCCGGGACCTCTCCCGGGCGTCGCGCCCGCGCTCCGAACGTCAGGGCGCCGAGTCCGGGACATCCCGGGCCGGCGCCCTCGTCATGCGCGAGTGTCTTCCGAGGCGGTCATTCGGACGCGGTCAGCCGGCCCAGGGCGGCATCGCGTACGTCCGCTGCCGGGTGACGGCGCAGCTTCCGCAGCTGCATCCGCCAGGGTTCGGTCCAGGAGGCGTGCGTGCCGCCCGCCGCCGTCAGCGTCACCGCCAGCAGCCCCTCCGTGCGCCCACCGTCCTCGGCGAGCCGCCCGGCCGCGGCCAGCAGCGGCCCGGGGTCGCGCGGCCGGTCCGCTCCCTCCAAGCGCCTGCCCAGTGTCTCGGCGGTGCGGACGACGAGGGCCTGACGGTCCTCGTGCAGGGCCGCCAGCCGGTCGAGCGCCGCGTTCAGCACCGCCGGCCCGGCGTCCGGGTCGACCACCTCGGTCAGCAGTGCGGCGGCCTGCGGTACGAAGGTGTCGTGCCGTGCGAGCAGTTCCGCCGCCGCGGTCAGCACCGGGCGCACCACGTGCGGGCGCCCGCTGTACCAGCACAGGCGGGACACCAGGAAGTCGACTCGCCGACATGCGGGCCGGTCGCGGTCCGCTCCCGCGTCGTCGGCGTTGTCCACCGCCAGCGCATCCGCCGTGGCCAGCGCGGCGAGTGCCTGTTCCAGGGCGCGGTCTGCCTCCGGTGCCGAGAACGCCGCCGACACCAGTCCCCCGGCGGCCGCATACCAGGACAGCCGGTCGTCCAGATCCGTGACCGCGGCGACCAGGACCGGCGCGGCCTCCGGTGACCACGGCAGCCAGCGCGCCAGCGCCTCGAACGCGGTCCCCGCGAGCTCCCCGTCCCGGATGTCGCACACGGCCCGGACCAGACGGGCGTACCGCGGCCGGTACGGCTCCGGCAGATCCATCGGCCGGACCCTCAGCACGGCGCGGCGCAGTGCCTGATCGGCCGTGGCGGCATCGTTCAGCATCTGCCAGGTCCGCTCGTCGCCGAGCAGGGGCGCGGCGAAGGCCACACACGCGGCGCGGACATCGCGGTGCCGGCCCTTGGCGGCGAACGTGTCCGCCAGCAGAGCGGCCGCGTCGGACAGCGGCAGCCGGGTGGCGGCGAGTCGCACGGCCTCCTTGCGGCTGGTCACCTTCGCGGTGCCCGGCGCCGTGACGCCCGCCAGCAGCACCCCCAGTTCGGACGGTCGCGCGTACCGGGAGGCCCGGGTCGCCGCGTACACGGCGACGCGTGCCCGGTCGCCGCTCGCGTGGGAGAGCAGTTCGGGCAGGGCGTCCGCGGGCCGGTCGGTCCACGCCAGCGCGGCGAGCGCGCCTTCCGAGAGCACCACGTCGGGCGATCCCGTCCAGGTGCGTACCGCGTCCGCCCCGACCGCGGGGACGAGCGCCAGGGAGGCGAGGGCGGTTGCCCGGGTGTGCAGCGGGAGCGACGCGTCGTGCACGGCGTCCTCCAACCGCCTTGCCGCTGCCCGCTGCTGACGGGCGGTCCACCGCCGCACATCGGCGCCGACCGGTACGGTCCAGTGGCTGCCCCGGGTGAGAAAGCGCCCGTACGGCGGGGTGTCCTCCAGGAGGCGGTCGAGCAGATCGGTGCGGCGGGAGGTCAGGACCGCCACGACGGGCGGGAGCACGGCGGCCGACTCCTCGTGGTTCAGCAGGATTTCGACCCTTTGATCCCGCTCCCGCGCGGGCTCGAGCCAGAGACCGACCGCGATCCGCGCGGTCGTACTGCTGCCGTACCGGACGGCCTGCCAGAGCAGGTCCTGGAGCTCCGGCATGCCGGCCGCGCGGTGGCCCACCGCGCGGGTGAGCGCGAAGGCCAGACTGAAGTCGGCCTTCTCCGCTCCGGCTTCGATCCAGGGGCGCAGGGCCTCGAAGACATCGTGCTCCTGGCCCCGGCGCAGTGTCCGGTCCAGCCGGCCGAGATCCGCACCGCCCGTACTGCCCGAGATGCGCACCACGGTGCGCAGCGCCCAGTTGACCAACTCCCGGCGCCCGGTGGCCGCGTGCTCCCGGAGCACGCCCAGCGCCAGCCGGCTCAGCGACTGACGGGTCGCCGGGGACGAGTCGCGGGCGTCCACGGCGTCGACGGCGATCCGGTCGAGGTGTTCCTCCGCCTCGTCGCCGAACAGGGCGGGGCGGGTGGCGGCAAGGGCGTCCAGCGCGGCCGAACGCACCGGGTCCTGCTCGTTGCGCAGCCGCCCCATCTCGCGCAGTACGGCGGTGACGGCCTCCGGATCACCGGAGCGTCCTGCGTTGCCGATCAGCAAGGGCCATGCCTCGGCGCGCTCCTCGGCCGGGGAGCGGTGTGTGGCGGCGACGAGCTGTTCGCGTGCCTCGGGGACGGGCAGATAGGACTCGGCGAGGAGTACCTGGTTCCAGGGTGCCGTGCGTGCCCTGGCTCTCTCCGCCATGCGGCGGGCCTCGCCCGCCACATAACTGCGGGGCAGCACGTCGAGCAGCTCCGCGTTCACGATCAGGGCGTCGTTCCCCCGGTCCGCGACGACGGCCTCGTAGAAGGCACCCCGCCGAACGGGCGGATGGGCCGCCACAAGCCGGGTGAACCCGCCGTGCCGGGCCGCCATGACCCGGCCCAGCTCGACCGTCAGTTCTTCGGGTGCCTCACGCACGAGGCGCCGCAGCAGGGAGGGCCGCAGCGTGAGGCAGTTGCGGAACGCCTGGCCCTCGGGGACGAGTGCCATCCGTACGACGTGTGCGGCGTCCGCCTGCGCCAGCGCCCCGGCCGCGGCGTGCAGCGCGCCGGGCAGGGCGGCGGGCCCGAATCCGCCGAGCAGGTCGAGCACCCGCAGGGGTTCGGCCGCCGCGGCGGACGCCACCGCCGCGGCATGGCGCTGCCACCAGTCGTCGCGCAACGCCTCCGGCAGGGCGGCCAGTTCACGCTCGGCCACGCCGAGAACGGTGCCCGGGTGGCGTCTGCCCAGGGCGGTCCAGCCGCGCACGGCGTGGAACAGGCCGGGCAGGAGCCGCTCGACGGTCGGGGCCCCGCAGCCGGGCAGCAGCCGGGCCGCCTCCGCGTCGCCCCAGGTGGCACGGATGCCGTCGACGATCCGGTCGGCAAGAGCGGTACGGCGGTCGGCGACGACGGCCCGCAGCAGCTCCTTGCGCAGCGCGGCGGGAGCGTCGTCGAGCGCGGCGACGTATGCGTCGTCGGCCACGCCGAGGCTCGCGGCGACCTGCAGCGCATGCCCGCGCACGAAGGAGTCCGGGTCCGCGAGCCGCGCCCCGACCCACGCGACCTCACCCCCGACGGCGGCCGTGACGACGCCGAGCCCGCGCTCGTACGCACCCCGCCGGTCGAGCTCGGCGAGCAGCGCCCGCACCTGCTCGGGCTCCATCTCGCGCACCCGTGCGACGAGTTCGCGCATGCGCTGCGGGTACGGAAGGGGATCGAGCGCGGCCAGAAGGAGATCGGCGTGGCGGGGGGCGGTGTGCGGCATGGGGCGCATTCTGCCTGCTGGGAAGGGTTGATCCGGACCGAATATCGAAGCTGGTGTGACCGTTCGGGCGGGGGCCGCGGTCAGCGCACGGCCGTCGCTTCACTGCGGCACAGGGAACAGCGCTCCCTGCCGTCCCAGCCCGCCCAGCCGAAGTTCGCGGGTGCCAGGGACCGGCCGTCCAGTTCCTCGCGGACCGCGACCCGGTAGGCCCATACGGCCGCGATGTACTCGTGGTGTACGCCGTGGAAGGCCGACGAGGACTCGTACGCGCCCGTGGACACCGTGCGGCGCAGGGCACGAAGGTGCTCGAACATCGCCTGCCCCGCGCCGGCGACCCTCGGGCTGGAGTCGATGAACAGCCGCTCGCGTGCTTCGTAGATCCGGGCGTCGACCAGAGCGGTCCGACTGGCAGCTTCCAGGTCGGTGGCGGTACCGGCGGACTGTGCGAGCCGGCGCAGCTGTGTGTGGGCGGTGCCCGCGGCGGTGATGAAATCGATGTACACCTCGCGCCGTCGCGCTCCGAGGCCGCGGTCGTCCTCGTGCCGCGTGCGCAGACGGTCGGCCAGCAGCGTGCCGGATATCGCGATCATGGCGCCGCCCAGCGTGGCGACCAGCGTCCCCCACTCCACGTGCGCCCCTTCCCCCGTCGGTCCGCACGGCACCGTAGCACCGGGCACCGGCACACACGCCACCGGTCCGCGAGGGATCTAGGTGCCGCAGGAACCCACCCCCCGAGGGGTCCCTGCGGCACCGTCACCTCAGCCGCACCTGCGGCCGCTGTTGATGCAGTTCACTGCCTTCTTCATCAGGGAGTTGGACATCACGTTGATGAAGTCGCCGTGATCTGTCACCGGCTTGTGGAGCTGCTCCGGGAAGCTGTCGACAGCGAACACCGAACCGGGCGCCACCTTGTAGGTGATCCGCTGCACGACCTGCGGGATCGCCGTGAATCCCTGCGCACACGAGCCGTTGGCCTTCGCGAAGGCCACATGCGTGCGGTGGTTGGCGCTGTCCGTGTTCGCGCCGTCCCAGCAGCTCTGGAAGTTGAACGTGCGGACCACGTCACTGCCCCGCGGGCACAGCGGGTACTTGTCCTTCAGCTGCCGGTTCTCGAAACCGGTGCAGCTCCACGAGGCGTTGGCGTTGGCCGGGCCGTTGGTGAACGACTTGGCGTCACCCGTGATGATGCGCAGGAAGGTGGGCATCGCCGCCACCTTGGCGCTCGGGTTGCCGCGCAGGGTGAGCGTCACGGAAGCGGGCTGGAGAATACGGCCGATGTTGCCGTCCTGGCCACCGCCGGGCTGGTTGGCGTCGACCTCGTTCTTGCCGTTGCGCAGCCGCAGGACCGGCCAGTAGTGCGTGGAGCGGTCACCGTTCGTGCAGGTCGTCCCGGCGGCGAGGAGATCGTCGTCGGTGGCGAAGGCATCCGTCTCCAGGTTGCCCACGTAGTCGTGGATGTGGTGGGCGCCGTTGCTCACGCCGGGGGCCGCGATCACGTTGTCCGAGTTGAAGTGCTTGTTCTCATTGCGCCCGCAGCGCGACTGGAAGGTGCCGCGGGAGGCGTTGCGCTGGAGGCGGGGCTTGGCGACGTTGGGGCGCACCTTGCGGATGTCGACGAAGTCCGAGCGGCGGGGGCCGGTCTGTGCCTGGCCGCCCACGGCGGGCGCGGAGGCGTTGGGCGCGGCCGCGTTCGGAACGGCGGCGCCGGACTCGGAGGCGGAGGCGGCGGCGGTCTCGTCCCGCTTGACCGTGCAGGCAGCCATCGAGTCCAGGCCCGCGGGCTTGTCCGAGACCTTCTGGATCTCCGCGGAGATACGGTCGATGCTGCCGCGGCGCTCCGTGGACAGAGGCTCCAGCACTTGCGTGCGCACCCAGTTCTGGTCGGCCTGCCAGCCGCGAGTGGCGATCTGCCGGTAGGCGTTCGCGACCTGTGTGTCCAGCTTCGCCAGTTCCGTGTCGACGGCGGGCCGGGCCTGTGCCGGTACGTTCGCCAGGCTGGTGGCGACGTCCGGGCAGTTGATGGTCATCGGCGCCTGCTTGGCCGCGAGCTCACGTTCCTGCTTGGCGGACTCGCGGGAGGCGGAGGCGCTGTTGTCGGTCATCAGAACCGCGCCGCCTCCAACGGCCAGCGCCGCTACTCCGGCGACCGTCATGCCGATCCATCTGGACCGCTTATGTCTCTGTCCGTTCCTCACAAGCCCGTCCCTCTTTCCTTGCCGTCGTACACCGTGACCTGAGGCCTCGGCCGGTCCACGTGCTCACTGCGCCAGGGCAATTCACAGCGCAACGCAGTCAGATACGGGAGGAGCCACAGATCTTCTCAAAGAAACCCCAAGATTTTTTCCTCATGGAGGTTTGGCGCGGTGGACTCCGTGTCGTCCGTGGTCGTTCGTCAGCGTCGTGACCTGCCGCCACCTGTCGGAGTGACATGGTTTATCCGATTCGCTCGATGATCTGCCAGGGTGGTCGGCCATGGATCGTGATCTCCAGGTGGACACCGACCAGTTGTCCCGCTTCTCGCATGCGCTGGGGAGCTCGCTGACATCACTGCGTGAGGCGAGACGGGCGCTGGAGCACGTACGGGCCGACCAGCTCGGCACGAAGGAGCTCGACGAGGCGTGCGACGGCTTCCAGCGCCGCTGGAAGTACGGCGCGGAACAACTGGGCGGACGGATCAGGACCGTGCACGACGGGGTGAAGCTGAGCCACGAGGGCTACACCCAGGTCAACAAGGCGATCGAAGCAGCCTTCAAGGCGGTGGACCCGCATGACCGCCGCCCCTGAGTACCCGCATCTGGGCTGGAACCCGGTCCCGGGGAGCCCGCCGGCCGTCTCCGCGCTGCAGACGAAGCTCACCGCGTCGGCGACGGCGCTGGGGACCGCGCACCGTCTGGTCGATCAGCTGCTCGGCGAGAGCAGCTACTGGCGAGGGGAGGCGGCGGACGCGTTCCGGGAAGTGCTGGACGGGGAGCTGCCGCGCGAACTGAAGAACGCGCACCGGTCGGTGTCGAAGGCCGCCCGGGTACTGAACCGCTGGCACGACGACCTCGTGGGCTACCAGGCGACGGCCCGCCGCTACGACACCCAGGCCAAGCTGGACGGCGCGGCGCTGACCGATGCGGAGACGCTGGAGGCACGGCTGCGGGGAACACCGGACACGCCCGAACCGGAGCTCCGGGCGGCGGTGGCCGCGGTGACGAAGGCGAGGGGTGCGCTGGAGTCGGTACGGAAGCTGGCGCGGGAACTGGAGGAGACGCACCGGGTGGAGGCGGGGCGGATCGCGAAGGGGTTGAACGAGGCGACGGTGCGGCTGGCACCGAAGGAGCCGGGTGCGTTCGACAAGTTCGTCGACTGGATCGACGACAACCTTGGCGACGGTTTGAGCCTGCTGTCAGCCACCCTGGGGCTCCTCGCAATCTTCGCCACGGCTCCGTTCACAGTGCCCCTCCTGTTCGCCGCTGCCGGGCTGAGCCTTGCAGCTCTGGTGTGCCATGCGTCCGACCCGAAGCACAGTTCCGCACTCACAGCGGGATTCACACAGGGCAAATTCGACGGCCGGTTCTGGGCCAGCGCCGTCGCCCTCGGCGGAGACGCACTTGGAGCTCTGCCGGGCGTGGGTGCGGTCGCGCAGGGTGCCAAGGGAATGGCCGCCACGACCCGAGTCGGTATTGCGGCCGAACGGGGCACGGCCACGTCTCTTCGCAGCGGCGCTCGTGCCCTCAGCACCGATTCCGTCGCAGCCATGCGGGAGGCAAATGATGCTCCGAAGCCTGTGATGGACTGGGTGGTTCGGCAGACCCACCCTGGCGTGGAAAGGCCTCTCGAAGTGGGGGTCGCGGGTAGCGCGGTCCTTGCTGCGGGGATCGGTCTCACGCCTGCCGAGGAGAACGAGAGCGTGCGGAACGCTGCCACAGGCGTCGACGGCGCACGCGTCGCAGCGGTCGATGCCCCGAACGCCGGAGTCAACGCCGCCCGCTCATGGGTCCAGCTCACTCGCTAGGAGGGCTATACATGACTGACACTTTCACTGCGGAGCCGCGGGTGGCACCCTGCTGGTTCCGTCTCCCGCCGGGGTTCATCGAACTCGCTCACGGTGACATCGGCTCACTTGGCGAGCAAGTAGCCGAAGACCTGGCCTTTTTCGGCCTTGATGACGAAGTCCGAAGGCAGCGCTCACAGCATTCCGACGCGCTGCTCCGACTGCTCGAAGGTCTTTACGGGCAGGGCACCGTGTATCTGGCCTTCGGCTTGCACGCCAACGGAGACGATGAAGTCTCCACCTCCGTGCTGTCGTTGACCGACATTCCTACTAACGCGCCGACCAACACATTGGCCGCTGCCCAGTGCGGCCTCAAACTGGCGACCAATCCCTTCGGCACACTTGTCCGTCAGGAACTCGTCGGTCTGCCTTGCGGTGCTCCCGCCGTGCTCACGACCTGCCATCTGCCAGACACTCCCCCAGAGCTCGCTTCCAGCTCGGGAATGCCCGCCAGCGAGCGCGTTTTCCAAGCTCGCCTGGCAGTTGCTCGCCCCACCGGTTCTCGGGTGGTACTCATCGATATCAGCACGACAACGGTCGGTCTCTTTGAGGAGTACACCGAGATTCTGCTCGGCATCGGTCAGAGCGTCAGTTTCGTCGACCCCGCGCCGAAGCCTTCTTCTCACCTGCGCCAGAGCCGGGTCTGGGAGGTGCTTCAGTGACAACGCCATCCGCTGTGCCGACGACGGCATCAGCTCTTGAGCATCACCCCACCGAGGTGGCCTACCGCAGGCTCGTGCTCATGCGGCAGATGTGGCTGGCTGCGTGCCTCTGCGCACCGGCCGCGCTGTTTTGGGTCGGCGAAGAACGCCTCATCCCTGACAGGGCCATCCCGCTGTTCGGCGTGACGTTGCTGGCGGCGCCTGTTCTGGTGCTGATCTCGGCACTGGCCTTGATCTACACACCCCGCACCGCTCGCATTCTCCGGACCTACGCCTGGCGTGCCTACCCCTGCATCCTACCCTCAGGTCGGACAGCGCAACTTCGCCGTGGCCCTGGTCGCCGAGTCCGGGCAGGAAGTCCGCCTCCAGACCACCCCGTACCGTCACCACCTGCAGTCCATGCGCGACCCCCACCCGGACACCATCTGGTTCGCCGGCGATCCCTACGTCGGCGGCGTGGTGTCGGCCGTGGGCGGTGACCGTCCCGTCAGGGTGACGGCCACCACGCTGTGGGACCGGGATCCGCAGCTGCCGCAAGCGGACGCGAGGGCAGAGCAGGCCGGTCTGGCCAGAGACGGGCGCTACATTCGGCGCTGGTTCTGACCCCCCTACCCCCCACTCCGCTTCAACCGGTACCGCTCCTTCTCCGACAGGCCGCCCCACACGCCGAACTTCTCGTCGTGCCTCAGCGCGTACTCCAGGCAGGCCACCCGGCCCTCGCACGCGCGGCACAGCTGCTTCGCCTCCCTCGTGGAGGAGCCGGGGGCCGGGAAGAAGAAGTCCGGGCCCGTCTGGGCGCAGAGGGCGGTCTCCTGCCAGGAGAGTTCGTCGTCCTTGGTGGTGTTGATCGGCATGACCACACGCTCTCGTGTGCCGATAAACGCCGGATCAATGACGGATCAACACCCCCCGGGCCGCCACTCTCAGTCCTGCCCCTGCACCGCCTGCATCACCGCGAACCGCGCCCCCGTCGGGTCCGCCAGTTCGGCGAAGCGGCCCACGCCCTCCATGTCGACCAGGGCCATCCTGACCTTGCCGCCCAGTTCTTCCGCCTTCGCGACCGAGGCGTGGCAGTCCTCGACCTCGAAGTACGGCAGCCAGTACGGGCCGGCCGTGCGCGACGGGTCCGTCGAGAGGGGGACGACGCCGGCGAACATCGCGTCCGTGCCCGCGCCGGCCGGGTTCAGCATCGTGTAGGGGCCGGACCCGTCCGGCAGCGGCATCGAGGAGGTCTCCCAGCCGAAGACCCTGGCGTAGAAGCGCAGCTCCGTTTCCGGGTCGGGGGTGTACAGCTCGAGCCAGCTCAGGGAGCCGGGGTCGTTGACGACGTCCAGGCCCTTGTTCCGGCCGGGCTGCCAGGCGCCGAAGCCGGCGGAGGTCGGGTCGGTGAAGAAGGCCATCCGGCCCTGGTCGAAGATGTCCATGGGTTCGAAGACGACCGTGCCGCCGTTGTCCCGGACCGCCGCCGCCGTGGCCTCGACGTCGGGGGTCTGGAAGTACGCGGCCCACGCGGGCGGGCCCTGTTCCGGGGTCACCGTCATGCCGCCGGCGGCCGTGCGGCCGTCCAGCTGGAACATTCCGTAGCCGCCGGCGTCGGGGCCCGCCGTCTGGAAGGTCCAGCCGAAGAGGCCCCGGTAGAACCGTGCCGCCGCCTCGAGGTCCGGCGTGCCGAGGTCGAGCCAGTTCGGGGAGCCGGTGACGAAACGGGTGGTGAGCATGGTGTGCCCCTTCGTAGGGATCCCGTTGTCCTCTCGTCCCCGAGTCTGCTACCGATCCCCCGGCCCCGCACCCGATCGTGCCCGCCGCAGGTCAGTGGCCGTGCCCCGTCTTCGAGGAGCCCGCCGCCGGCTTCGCGGAGCCCGCCGCGGGATGGTGCGGCTCGTGCCCCGGGATCGTGCCGTCCGGCTTCGCCACCAGGAACAGCCCGGCCATCCCCATGTCGGAGTGGCTCTGGACATGGCAGTGGTACATCCACGCCCCCGCCCCCACGCTCTCGCCCGCGATGATCTGGAAGCCGAAGGAGTCCGCCGGGCCCGTGATCTTGTTGTCGATCACGCGGCTGACGTCCTCCGGGCCCTCCAGCAGACCGGTCCTGTTGTCCGCCCAGCGGTGACCGTGCATATGGAAGGTGTGGTAATACTCGCCGTGCGTGATCATGATGATCTCGACGCGATCCCCGACGGTGGCCTGAAAATTGGGGCTCGCGTTGCCGGGCTTGTTGTTGATCGTCATGTCGTTGAAGACGATGGTGAACTGCTTGTCCGGAAGGATGTCGCCCTTCCTGCGCACCACGACCGGGCCGTAGAGGCCCTTGCGGATGCCGCCTGTTCCGTGGTCGGTGCCGACGACGTGGTCGTGGTAGTGCCAGTAGCCCGCGCTGCCGGGGCGCCAGGTGCCGTCCGCGCGCTTGCCCGGGGCGTGGGTGCGCCAGGTGTACGTGCGGGTGGCGCCGGGTTCGACATGGCTCTTGCTCATCCTGGTGCCGTCGTTGGCGATGTCGTAGTCGACCCCGTGGGCATGCAGGCTGACCGGCACGTCCGTGGTGTTCTCGAACTCGATGTGCAGCGTGTCGCCTTCGTTGAGCTCGATCATGGGGCCGGGGATCGAGGCCTTGCCCTTCTCCAGGCCGTAACCCAACTGACCGTCCGCCAGCTTCTCGGCGTACAGCTTCATATGGCGTACCTGGCCGCCCGCCGGGGCGGTCTTCGGCGGTGCGACGGCCGTGGGAGCACTGGTCGCGGTCGTTGCGGATGCGAGGGACCACGACGTCGCCCCGGTGGCCGCGACCGCGCCACCCGCCAGCAGCCGCCGGTTGAAGCTCCGTCTGTCCATGCCGAACTCCCGAGTCTGTCACGGAGATTGACGGGGCGCCTGTGACCCCGGAGACGGCCACACCGTAGCCGGGTGATCTTCGTTTATCCACAGTCAGGACAAAGTTCGTGCCATCACGGTCATACCTATTGGCGAATCGCGAAAAGAGGTCTAGCTTCCAAGGCTGTTGTTGTGACCACAGAGGGGTGGGTGACCACATGCAGCGCACACCACATCACAGGTCGAGATCCCGAGGAACCCGAAGAGGGCGGCTGACGGCGGTACTCGGTGCCGGCGCACTGGCCGTGTCCTTGCTCGGCGGTGGAGATGTCGCCGCTGCGAGGCCTTACCCGGAACCGCCGAAGACAACGTTGTCCCTGCCATCGCCTCCCGGTGGCCAGAATGTACGTGTCCTCGTCTTCCACGGTTCGGCCACCGAGGAGACACCGGCGGTCGACGCCGGTATCGCGGCGATAGAGAACATCGGCCTGACCGGTCCCGCGGCCGGACGCTTCAAGACCGAGGCCACGGACGACGCTTCGGTCTTCACCAATGCCACCAAGCTCGGCCGGTACAACGCGGTCGTCTTCCTGACCGGCGGCGGCGATGTGCTCGACCCGGACCAGGAGTCCGGGCTCGAGTCGTATCTGGAGGCGGGCGGCGGCTTCGTCGGCATCCACGACGCGGCGCGGACCGAGCCGTACTCCGACTGGTTCACCGGGCTGATCGGCGCCCGGCCCACCGGTGCGGCGAGTTCGGTCCAGCGCGCGGTCGTCGAGGTCGGGGACCGCCGGCATCCGGCCACCACGTCGCTGCCACTGCAGTGGAAGCGGCCCGACAAATGGTTCAATTGGTCGGCGAATCCTTCGGGCAGCGTGCACACCGTGGCCCGCCTCAAGGAGAGTTCGTTCACTCCGGCCGCCGGTGCCAACGGCTGGGACCATCCCATCTCCTGGTGCCGCGACTACGACGGCGGCCGCTCCTTCTACACCGGTATGGGCGGTACGGCCGACAGCTTCGCCGAGGTCGACTTCCGTGACCATCTGCGCGGCGCTCTCGCCTGGACGACCCGCCTCTCGCAGGCCGACTGCAAGGCGACCATCACCTCCAACTACACGGCCGAGCGCGTCACCCAGCCCAACCAGCCGGGTCGGAACGACCAGATCGGCGAGCCGCACGGCCTGGTGACGGCGCCCGACGGGCGGGTGCTCTACATCGGGCGCGGCGGCGCGGACTCGAGCAAGCCCGTCGTCACCGACTGGGACAACCCCGACATCGGCAAGGGCAACGGCGAGATCCACGTCTACGACCCGAAGACGAAGAAGGTCACCCTCGCCGGGGCGCTCACCGTCTTCGGCAACAAGGGCGGCGGCGACGAGCTCATCAAGGTCGAGGAGGGTCTGCTCGGCATCGAGCTCGACCCGGACTTCATGACCAACGGCTGGGTGTATCTGCACTACACGCCCCACTCGCGGATCAACCGGGACACGCAGATGGCCGAGCGCCGGGTGTCCCGGTTCACGCTCGACCTCGCCGCGAACAAGCTGGACCTCGCGAGCGAGAAGGTCCTGCTGACGTGGCCGGTGCAGATCCACAGCTGCTGCCACGCGGGCGGCGGCATGGCCTGGGACTCCGAGCAGAACCTGTACATCGCCACCGGTGACAACAACTCCTCCGGTTTCAGCAGCGGTTACTCCGGCAACAACCCGCAGCCCAACTACAAGGGCGTCTCGTTCGCCGACGCGCGCCGTACGGCCGGCAACACCAACAACCTCAACGGGAAGATTCTGCGGATCCACCCCGAGGACGACGGTACGTACACCTTGCCGACAGGCAACCTCTTCACCGGCCAGGAGACCGACGAGGGCGGCGGCAAGACACGCGGCGAGATCTATGTGATGGGCGTCCGCAATCCGGCGCGCATCTTCATCGACGAGTCGACCGACATCCTCTACGCCGGCTGGGTGGGCCCGGACGCCGGTGCACCGTCGACGACCTGGGGTCCCGCCAAGTACGACACGTTCGCGGCGATCACCAAGCCGGGCAACCACGGCTGGCCGTACTGCATGGGCAACAAGCAGCCCTACCGGGACCGCAATCTGCCCGACCCGAGCAAGCCGCTCGGCTGGTACAACTGCGACGCCCCGAAGAACGAGTCGCCCAACAACGACGGCCTGGTGAACCTGCCGCCGATCACCTCCAACACCATCTGGTACTCGCCGCAGGGCGGTGGCGTGGACTATCCGCGCGACGCGAACGGCATCCCCAGTTACAAGACGGAGGAGCAGAAGCTGCTCATGCCGTGGCTCAAGGGCGGCGGCCAGGCGACCATGAACGGCCCGGTCTACCGCTACGACGCCGCGAGCACCAGCACGGCGAAGTGGCCCTCCTACTGGGACGGCAAGTGGTTCGTCGGTGACTTCTACGACGGTGACCAGCCGCGGCACGCGGTGCTGACCGACCCCAAGACCGTGGGCAAGGGCGGGATCCCGGTGCACGCCGAGTCCCTGAAGAAGATCATCCCGGTCGGGAACGGCGGCATCCGCAACCTCATGGACTGGAAGTTCGCGCCCGACGGCTCGCTCTACGTCCTCGACTACGGGCGAGGGTTCTTCACCTCCGACACCCAGTCCGCGCTGTGGCGCGTCACGTACAAGGGCGGCGGGGCGACACCGTCCGCCGAGAACCTGGCACGGAAGGCGGCTCAGTGAGACTCGTCAGACACAGAACAGCCGGACTGTGGACGGCACTTGTCGCCTCGGTGGCGATGGTCGTCGGACTGATGTCGGCGGTCGCCTACGGGCAGACCGACGACCGCGCCGCCGACCAGGTGCTCACCTGGACCGCCGGCGACCCGATCGACCGCTACCTGTCCTTCCCCACCACGGCGGTGGCGGGCAAGGCGACGATCGTGTTCGAGAACAGCAAGGCGACCGGCAACACGACCGGCATGCCGCATACGCTGACGTTCGACGTCTCGGACCCCGAGTACAACAACGACGTACCGCTGAACATCCTCGCCAACCCCAGTGACGACCAGGGCGGCAAGCACACCACCGAGGTCACGCTGACGCCCGGCCGGTACCTCTTCCACTGCACGATCCCCGGCCACGGCGCCATGCAAGGGATCCTCACCGTGACCGAGGGCGGCGGCGAGGACACCACGGCGCCCGACACGAGCGCGAAGGTCGAGGGCGACAAGAACGCCGACGGTGCCTACGTCGGGCAGGCCACGGTGACCGTGGCCGCGACGGACGCGGGCTCCGGCGTGGACAAGATCGAGTACGCGGTGGGGGCTGACGGCCCCTGGCAGGCGTACACCACGCCGGTCGTGGTCAACGAGGTCGGTACGCACAAGATCCGCTACCGGGCCGCCGACAAGGCCGGGAACGTCGCCGCGGAGAAGGCGGTCGACTTCGCGGTCGTCGCCCCGCCGACGGACGACAAGACCCCGCCGGAGACCTCGGCGACGGTCACCGGCGAGAAGAACGAGCAGGGCCAGTACCTGGGCATGGCCACGGTCACGGTGACCGCGTCCGACACCGGTTCGGGCGTCAACACCATCGAGTACGCGATCGGCGCGAGCGGTGCCTGGCAGCCGTACACGGCCCCGGTGATGGTGCACGAGGCCGGTACGCACAAGGTTCGCTACAAGGCGACCGACAAGGCGGGCAACGCCGCCGCGGAGAAGTCCGTGGACTTCACCGTGGTCACCCCGCCCGCCGAGGACAAGACCCCGCCGCAGACCTCCGCCGGAGTCACCGGGGAGAAGAACTCCGACGGTGCGTTCATCACCAGCGCCAAGGTGACCGTCACCGCCACCGATCCCGGTGAGGGCGCCTCCGGTGTCGACAAGGTCGAGTACTCACTCGACGGCGGCCCCTACCTCGCCTACACCGCACCCGTCGTCGTCGACCGCGTCGGCTTCCACACCGTGCTGCACCGCGCGAGCGACAAGGCGGGCAACACCTCGGCGGCACAGAAGGTGTCGTTCACCGTCGCCGAGGGCGGCGGGGTTCCGGCGCCCAACTGCCCGGAGTGGGACGAGCGGTTGACCGTGATCGTCGGAACCGTCGACACGGGCATCCCCAACCGCATCACCCGCTCCCGCTGCACGATCAACGAACTGATCGAGGACGAGAAGGACTGGTCCTCCCACGCGCTGTTCCTCAAGCACGTGGACAAGGTCGTCGACAAGCTGCTCGCCGACGGTGTGATCGACCAGCGCGAGCACAAGAAAATCTACCGGGCGGCGAAGCAGTCCGGGATCGGCAAGCCGGGCCAGAACACCGGCTACCGCGATCTGTTCGACGGTACGCAGAAGACGTTCTCCCAGTGGCAGCACGTCGGTGGCGGCGCCTTCTCGCTCAGCGGTGACGGTGCGATGACCAGCAGCACCACGGTGCCGGGCATGGGCATGCTGTGGTTCCCGCAGCGGCAGTACGGGGACTTCTCCCTCAAGCTGCAGTGGCGGGACGACGCCCCGGGCACGGGCAACGCCAACGGCGGTGTCTTCGTGCGCTTCCCCCAGGTCCACAACAACCCGGAGGAGTCGCGCCCCGAGTGGGTCGCCATCAAGTACGGCCATGAGATCCAGGTCCTGGACCGGCCCGACGGCGACATGTACAAGTCGGGCTCGATCTACGGCTTCGACCGCGTCGGCCTCGCCGGCGCGGGAGTGACGCCGAAGGGCACCTGGAACGACTACGAGATCCGCGTGGTCGGCCAGTACTACTCGGTCTACCGCAACGGTGTCCTGATCAACGAGTTCGAGAACACCGGCGGCCAGGACTTCGTCCCGCCGCGGGGCGACGACCCCGGCACGGACGGCCGCCGGTACGCCTCGGGTTACCTCGGTCTGCAGGTCCACGGCACGACCGATGTGATCTCCTACCGCAACATCAGGATCCAGGAGCTCTGACGGCAGCACCTGTGCGCCGGCCTTCTTCCCGCAACTCGGGGAAGGGGGCCGGCGTCATTCCGTCTTCTTGGCCCGGCTGGGCTGCACCCGCTTGGGCTCGCCCGGCATCTTCGGGTACTCCGGCGGGTACGGCAGATCGCCCAGACCGTGGTCCGCCTCGTCCTTGCGGGCCACCTCCAACAGGGTCTCCAGACTGAACCGGTGGTCGTCCATGTCGGAGTGGACATCGCCGGCCTCGGCGTACCGGCCGGGCATCGTCTTGATGTCGAAGTCCTCCGGCCGGGCGTCGTCGACCTCCTCCCAGCGCAGCGGGGCGGAGACCGGGGCGTGCGGGCGGGGGCGTACGGAGTAGGCGGATGCGATGGTGCGGTCACGGGCCGTCTGGTTGTAGTCGACGAAGATCCGCTCGCCGCGCTCCTCCTTCCACCACTTGATCGTCACCCGGTCCGGCATGCGGCTCTCCAGCTGCCGGCCGACCGCGATCGCCGCGCGCCGGACCTGGGTGAAGGTCCAGCGCGGTTCGATGGGGACGAACACATGGATGCCGCGTCCGCCGGACGTCTTGGGCCAGCCGCGCAGACCGGCGTCGTCGAGGACGGCGCGCAGTTCATGGGCGGCGCGTACGGCGTCGGCGTAGTCGGTGCCGGGCTGCGGGTCGAGGTCGATGCGCAGCTCGTCGGGGTGGTCGGTGTCGTCGCGGCGCACGGGCCAGGGGTGGAAGGTGACGGCTCCCAGGTTGGCCGCCCAGACGACGGCGGCGGGTTCCGTCGGGCACATCTCGTCGGCGGACCGGCCGCTGGGGAAGGTGATGTGGGCCGTGGGGATCCAGTCGGGGAGGTACTTGGGTGCCCGCTTCTGGAAGAAGGACTCGCCGGTCACTCCGTCGGGGTAGCGCTCGAGCGTGGTGGGCCGGTTCCGCAGGGCGCGGGTGATGCCGTCACCGACGGCGAGGTAGTAGCTGACCATGTCCAGCTTGGTGTAGCCGTGCTCGGGAAAGTAGATCTTGTCGGGATTGGACACGCGTACGGTCCGCTCCCCCACTTCCAGTTCCACGGCGTTGGCCATGCCCGCCAGCGTAGGCCGTGCCGAGATTCCCTGCATACCGGACAATCGCCGTATGGACCTACCGGTGATGCCGCCCGTGAAGCCGATGCTCGCCAAGTCGGTGAAGAAGATCCCGCCCGGCATGCAGTACGAGGCCAAGTGGGACGGCTTCCGGGCCATCGTGCACCGGGACGGTGACGAGGTGGTGATCGGCTCCCGGACGGGCAAGCCGCTCACCCGCTACTTCCCCGAGCTGGCCGCCGAGCTCGCGGTCCATCTCCCCGCGCGGTGCGTCGTCGACGGCGAGATCGTCATCGCCCACGAGGGCCGACTGGACTTCGACAAGCTGACCGAGCGCATTCACCCGGCCGAGTCCCGGGTCAGGATGCTCGCCGAGCAGACACCGTCGAGCTTTGTCGCCTTCGATCTGCTCGCTCTCGGTGACGAGGCGCTGCTCGACACTCCGCTGTCCGAGCGGCGCGCCCTGCTCACCGACGCTCTGAGCGACGCCCGCGACCCTGTCTTTCTCGCGCCGGCCACCACCGACGTGGACGTCGCGGGGCAATGGTTCGAGCAGTACGAGGGCGCGGGGCTCGACGGCATCGTCGCCAAGCCGCTGGATCTGCCGTACCGGCCGGACGCCCGGCTGATGTTCAAGATCAAGCACGAGCGGACGGCCGATGCCGTCGTCGCGGGCTACCGCTTCCACAAGAGCGGGCCGATCCTCGGGTCACTGCTGCTCGGGCTGTACGACGACAGGGGCGCGCTGCAGCATGTCGGCGTCTGCGCCGCGTTCTCCATGCAGCGGCGCGAGGAGCTGATCGAGGAGCTGGAGCCGCTGCGCATGGAGTCCCCCGCCGGGCATCCGTGGGCGGCCTGGGCCGAGGAGGCCGCGCACGAGGGCGCCCGGCTGCCGGGTGCGCAGAGCCGCTGGACGGGCAAGAAGGACCTGTCCTGGGTGGCGCTCCGCCCCGAGCGGGTGGTCGAGGTCGCCTACGACCACATGGAGGGCGACCGGTTCCGGCACACGGCCCAGTTCCGCCGCTGGCGTCCGGACCGTGAGCCGGCCGGCTGCACGTACGCGCAGTTGGAGGAGCCGGTGCGGTACGACCTCGCCGAGGTGCTGTCAGCCTCCTGAGGGTGCGCAGGGACTGCCGCTCGGGGACGGGTCCGGCGACGGTGAGCCCGAAGGCGAGGGATCGGGAGTCGGGGACGGGGACGGGTCGGGCGAGGGTGAGGGGCAGGGCGCGTCCGACGGACTCGGGCCGGGGCTCGGGCTGTCCGAGGGGCCGGGGCTGGGGTCGGGCGATCCGGTGGGCGGCGGGGAGGTGACCGGCGCGGAAGGCAACGGCCCGGGCCCCGGAGGCTTCGTCGGCGGCTGCGGCCTCGGTGGTTTCGGCGGCGGCGGGCCGACGACGATGCCGCCGGAGCCGTTGCCGGCGTGCCCGCTGCCGACGGGGCGTGCGGCCGGTGTCCTGCCGCCGGCTCCCGGGCTGGTCGGCAGCACGCCGGTCCCGTCGGGCACGGCATGGGCGGCGGATCTGTAGAACGTGAGCCAGGCCAGCACCGTCCGCAGGTATTCCTGCGAGTGGTTGTAGCTGAGGATCGCCCGGTCCAGATCGGCCTTGACGGTCAGGTCGCGGGTGCCTGCACAGAGGTAGTGCCCGGCGGCGAATGAGGCGTCGTAGACGTTGTTCGGGTCGCTGCGCCCGTCGCCGTTCCCGTCCCGGCCCCAGCGCGCCCAGGTGGACGGGATGAACTGCATCGGCCCGACCGCACGGTCGTGGCGCCGGTCGCCGTCGTACGCGCCGTTGTCGGTGTCCGGGATGTTCGCGAAGCCGACGCCGTCGAGGACCGGACCGAGGATCGGGGAGAGCGTGGTGCCGCGCGCGTCCACCCGGCCCCCTCGTGCCTGACCGGACTCCACCCTGCCGATGGCCGCGAGCAGGTGCCACGACAGCCGGCAGCCGGGATCGCTGTGCGCGAGCGCACTCTGCGCCCGGCGGTACGCCGCGAGGACCGTCGCCGGGATGCCCGACTGGCTCTGCACCGCGCCGACCTGGAGCCCGCCGGTGGGGCCGCCGGGCCGTGAGGGCGCCAACGGTGCCCGGAGCGGCGGCAGTTCGGTGTGGTACGAGTCGTCGTTCGACGGTTCGGTCCATGTCTCGTACGCGGAGGCGGTGTTCCGCTCCTCACCGGACTCACCGTGGGCGATACCGGGGGCCTGCGAGGCGGTGAGTGCGGCCATCGCGGCGACAGCGGCGGCCGAACCGGCCAGTCCCCTGCGGGTGCGTGCACTTCGCGGGCGCCTCATGAGCCGGCTCCGAAGGTGTCGATGGCGGCGATGTGCCACGTCCCGTCGGAGCGGAGCGCGTCGACGGCGAGCATGGCGGCGGCGTAGGTGGTCTCGTCCTTGGTCGCGGTACGAGTGTTGCTCTGGTCCGCGTAGACCAGCACGCGCGCCCGGTCGCCGTCGATCAGCTCCACGCCGCTCTCGGTCACGGTGGTGGTGAGGACGAGCTTCTGCCGCGGCCCCTGTGTGCGCACGTCCGCGAGCATCGCGCGGTGCTGTTCGGCCGCCTTGCCCCGCAGATGCGTCCGCACCGCCCGGTCGAGCGCGGCCGGGTCGGCGAAGTTGTACGAGAACACCGCCGCGACCGCCTTGCCGACCTGCCCCTTGACCTCGCTGGTGCGAGCGATGTCGGTGAGCGCCCCGTTGCGTACGGCGGCCTCGTCCCGCAGGCCGGACGCCCGGCTGCCGGCGAACGCGGCGAAGGAGCCGAGCAGGACGGTGAGAACGGTGATGACACAGAGCACCACGGGCAGCCGGCGCCCGCGTCGCGCCTGCTCCCGTGGTTCCCGCCGTGTGCCGGGAACGCGTGCGCGTACGGGGGGCTTGCGGAGCGGGTCGTCGTCGGCCGGAGCGGATGTGGGGGCCGTCGCGGTGCGGCCGGTGGTCGCCAGCCGGCGCTGCCGGTTGATGAGATGACGTGTCGTCGACATGTGCGGAAGTCCTCTCGCTCGTCACCGGTCCGCGGTGTTGCCGACGGGTGCCTGGCCGAGGGCACTGAGCTTCCAGCCCTCGGGCGTACGGGTGAGTTCGCCGAGCATCCGGCTCTCCTTCCGGCCCGGCTTGCCCTGGGGCGGGGTGACCGTGATCCGCAGGGCCACCATCACGCTCGCCCGGCCCGCCCGGTCGTCGAGTTCGGTGACGGCGCCGGACAGCACCTTGGCCGTGGTGACGGTCCTGGCCTGCTGTATCTGCTTCTCGAACTGTCCGCGCCCGTCGCTCAGTTGCTTGCGCAGATCGCCGGTGGCCGAGTCCTCCCAGGAGTCGAGCCCGCGGTTCACGTCACGGTGGTCGAGGGTGTTGAGGTTGAGCACCGCCTGCTCCCCCGCGGCCAGGACACGGTCCCGTTCCTGTGCGTAGGCGGCGGAGTCGTCGTGTGCCGCCGCGTACCAGGACCAGCCGCCCCAGCCCGCGAACGCGGCCGCGACGACGGCCAGGGCGAGCGCCGCCGCCACGAGCGGATTCCTGTTGCGTCCCATGGGCCCCTGTCCCTCTCTATCGGGAAGTGATGTCGACGATCTGCCAGCGTCCGCCCCGCAGTTCCGCGGTCACCGACAGCTGTGCCGCGGCGGTGGCCGGGGGCTTGCCCTGGCGCTCGGCGACCTGGTCGAGGAAGACCAGAAGGTGCGCGCCGGAGCCGGTCAGCCGGGTCACTGCGGCCCGTACGACATGCGTGGTGAGTGTGAGCTTCTGCTCGCCGGCCCGCTTCTCGACCTGGCCGAAGAGCTCGGCGTACTGGCGCGCGGCCTTCCCTGCGAGCAGGCCGCGCGCCGCCTGCCGGGTCGCCTGTGTGCCGGCCGGGCTGTAGGAGAAGACACGTACGAGCGCGCCGCTGACGTCGTCGATCACGCGGGTGGTGGCCGCGGTGTCGGTCAGCGCCCGATTGCGGGCTGCCGGGGTGTCGTTCACCTGCCCGGTGCGCCAGAGAAGTCCGGTGCCGGTGAGCAGCAGGACGAGCACGACGACCACGACGAGCACCGGGCTGCGGGCAGGCCGCCCGTCGTCCGGCGGCTCGTTCTCCGGTGACGAACGCTGGGCCGGGATCCTGACGTCCTCGCCGGTGCTCATCGTCGCTCCTCCCCTGCCGTCGCTCACGCCGCTCATGCGCCACCGACCGGGACCGCGACGAGTGCCTGGACCTTCCAGCCGTCCGCGGTGCGGGCGAGTGTGGCATCCAGACGTTTGCGGTCGCTGCTCACCGCCCCCTTCGCGGGCGTGGTCTCCACGCTGACGGTCGCGATCAGTTCGGCGGTTCCCGCCCGGGTGTCCAGCACGGTGAGGGCGGCGTCGGTGACGGTCGCCCGCGCCGTCGCGCCGGCCTTGGTCTTCGTCCGCCGCAGCTCGTCGTGGAGCGCCCCCGTGGAGGCTTCCAGCCACTGCTTGCGTCCCGCGTCGGGGGCCTTGGCGTCGAAGCTGGTGAGCCGGGCGATGTGCTCCTTGCCGTCGGCGAGCACCCGGTCGCGGGTGGAGGCGTACGCGCGGGAGTCGTCGCCCTGCGTCCGGGCGAACGACCATCCGGCGAAGGCGCAGAACAGTACGGCGACGACGACCGCGGTCCAGGCGGCGAGCACGCGTCGGCTAGTCATGTGGGGCCTCCAGTCCGAGCAGTCCGCCGAGGCCGGCCGGTGCGTCGGCGACCGACGGCAGTCCGAGCAGGCCGGGCGGTTGCCCGGACGTCGCGACGGCCGGGGCGCCGGAGCGCGGCGGAAGCGAGGAGCCCGGCACGGCCGGGTCGGGCACCGCGCCGCCGCCGGGTGCGTGCGCGCTGCCGCGGACGTTCACCCCGCTGCTCGCGGGAGCGGTGCAGCGGGCCTTGGTGTTCAGCGCGTCCGTGGGAGTGGTGTCGAGCCCGTCGCGGTAGATGGTTCCGCCGTATCCGGACGTGCACGGCAGCGGTTCGAAGAACGTCACCGACATGCCGAAGCGCGCTCCCTGCCCGGTGATGGCGGTCGATCCGGCGGCGACCGCGGCCGGCAGCTTGACCAGCAGCTCCTCGATTCCGCGCTGCCGGGTGACGGCGACCTCGGAGGTGGTCAGGAGGTTGGCCACCACGACGCCGAGCCCCGGGTCGAGATCGCGCAGCAGCCCGCTGATCTGCCCGGCCGCGTCGGGTGCGGCGGCGATGAGCCGGCGGAGGTCGGCGTCGGAGCCCTTGAGCTGTCCCGCGAGGGCTTTGGCCCCGGTGGCGAAGGACTTGAGTGCCTGGCCCTGTTCGGTCTGGGTGCGCAGCACCGTCTCGCCGTCGATCATCAGCCGGGTGTTGACGGGGAGTGCCTTGTCGGCGGCGAGGACGAAGTCGTTGCCGTTGTCCATCAGCACCTGGAGGTCGTCGCCGCGTCCGTCGAGCGCCGCCCCGAACTCCTCAACGACGGTCCGCAGGGACTCCAGGTCGACGGAGGAGGCGAGCTCGTCGACGCTGGTGAGCACGTCGGTGACCGGTGCCGGTATGCGGGTGTCGGCCGGGGCCACGACCGAGCCGTCCCGCAGATAGGGGCCCCTGGCGGTGTTCGGCCGCAGATCGATGTACTGCTCGCCGACGGCGGAGAGGCTGGCGACGACGGCTTCGAGGTCGGCGGGGATCCGCGGCGCCGAGTCCTTGATCCGCAGCTCGGCCTCCACCCCCTCATCGGTGAGCTCGATGGGCCCCACACGGCCCACTGACACTCCGCGGTAGGTGACGTTGGAGTGGGTGAACAGCCCTCCGGTCTGCGGGAGTTGAACGCGTACGGTGTAGTGGTCCCGCATGCCGACCCAGTGGCCGAGGTCGGCGTAGCGGACGCCGACGAAGCCGAGCACGAGGACGGCGATGACCAGGAAGGCCACGTTCTTCAGACGGGTCGCGAGGGTCACCATCAGCCGCTCCCTTCCGTGACGGGCAACGGCAGCGGCAGCGTGTTGCGTGCCTTCCGCGCGGGCGGCTGTTGCCCGCCGGGCGGCGTCAGCTCGGGAATGATCTGTGTCCCCGGCACCGCCGTCATGTCGAGATAGACATTGAGGTAGTCGCCCTTCACGCCGCGCAGCACTTCGTCCGTGAACGGGTAGGTGACCAGCACCTGGAGCGAGTCGGGCAGTGCCTTGCCGGAGTCGGCGAGCGACTTCAGCGTCGGCCCGAGCGCCTTCAGGTCGGCGATCGTGTCCGCCTTGCTCTTGTTGATGGTGTCCACGGCGACGTCCGAGAGCGTGCCGAGTGCGCGCAGCATGGTCAGCAGCGAGCCGCGCTGCTGCTCGAGCACCTTCAGACCCGGGCTCAGGCCGGTGAGGACCTGGCCGACCTGCTGCTTGCGGGTCGCGAGGGTGGCGGCGAGCCGGTTGACGCCGTCCAGGGCGGCGGTGATGTTGCCTTTGTTCGTGTCCAGACTGGTCACCAGGGTGTTGACCCGTCTCAGCACGGAGCGGACCTGCGGCTCACGGCCGCCGATCGCCTTGTTGAGCTCGGTGGCGATGGTCTTGATCTGCTGGATGCCACCGCCGTTGAGCAGCAGCGACAGCGCTCCGAAGACCTCCTCGACCTCGGGGTTGCGGTTGGTGCGGGCGATCGGGATGGCCGCACCGTCCGTGAGCGGCGCAGCGGTCGGCTGAGGTTTCCCGGGCGGCGGCGAGAGCTGGATGTACTTCTCGCCGAGGAGGCTGGACTGTTCGAGGTGGGCGTAGGAGTTGGCGGGCAGTTTCACCTTGCGGTTGATGCGCATGGTGACGGTCGCCGACCAGTCGTCGGGGCTGAGGCTGATCCTGGTGACACGTCCGACGGCGACGTCGTTCACCTTGACGGCCGACTGCGGTACGAGGCTCAGTACGTCGTCGAACGCAGCGGTGATCTCGTACGGGTGGCTTCCGAGGTCGGCCCCGCCGGGCAGCGGGAGTTGCTCGATGCCCGACACCTGCGGCACGGAGCAGCCGGAGGCGGTGAGTCCGACGGTCAGGGCGAGAGCCGCTGCCAGGGCGGATGCGCTGTGTCTGGTTCTCAACGCGCGGCCCCCTTCCGCTTCTCGGGTGTGCCGTAGACGGTGCCGACGGGTGGCAGCGGCAGGCCTGGCAGGGCCTTCTGCCGGCCGGGCTGCACCGGTACGAGACCGTCGAGGGAGCCGGTGCCGGCCAGGTCGCCGAAGCTGAGTTCGTTGATGTCGGCGCGGCCGTTGACGGTGCGGTGCACCGGGTCGTAGGCGTTGAGCAGGTTGCCGGTGGCGAGCGGCGCGGTGTCCATCGCCTCGGCGAGCGACGCGCGCTGGTCGACGAGGGACTGGGTGAGCGGCACGAGCGCGTCGACGTTCTGCTTCAGGCCGGCGCGGTTCTCCTTGATGAAGGTCTTCACCTTGCCGAGCGCGGCTCCGAGTTCCTTGAGGGCGGCCGACAGGTTCTCCTTGTCGTCGGCCAGGAAGCCCGTGACGGTGGCCAGTTGCTGTTCGGCCTTGGCCACATTGCCGTCGTTCTTCTTGAGCATGGCGGTGAAGGACTGCAGATGGGCGAGGGTGGAGAACAGGTCGCCGCTGCTGTTGTCGAGGGTTCTGGCGGCCTTGCCGAACTGCGCGATGGAGTCGCCGATGGCCTTCCCGTTGCCGTCGAGGTTGGCGGCGCCGGTGTCGAAGAGGCCGGCGAGCGCGCCCTGGGCGTTGGCGCCCTTGGGGCCGAGCGCGGTGCTGAGTTCGGTGATGGACGCGTAGAGCTGATCGACCTCAAGGGGCATGGCGTTGCGCTCGGCGGGCAGCACCGCTCCGTCCTTCAGCGGTTCGCCGCCGGTGTACGCGGGGGCGAGCTGGATGTAGCGGTCGGCGACGACGCTCGGGGCGACGACGGCGGCGTGCGCGTCACGGGGGACCTTGACGTCCTTGTCGAGCAGCAGGGTCACCTTCACCTGGTCGCCGGCCGGTGTCACGGTGCCGACGGTGCCGACCTTGACGCCGAGGACGCGCAGATCGGAGCCTTCGTAGACGCCGGTGGTCCGGCTGAAGTACGCGGTGATGCGGGTGGATTCGGCGTCCTGGAGCGCCATCACGCCGGATGTCCCTGCGACGGTGACGAGGGCGAGACCGGCCGTGATCCCGAGGATGCGTCGGAGATTCATGAGGTGCCGCCTCGGGGCTTGGGTGGCATGCACGCATCCGTCGGCGGCGTACCGGGTGGCAGATAGGTCTTCGGGACGAGTCCGCACAGGTAGTTGTCGAACCAGCGGCCGCTGCCGAGGGTGTTGCCGACGAGCCGGTAGTACGGTCCGGCGAGCGCGAGGGTCTGGTCCAGGCTCTTGCGGTTCTTCAGCAGCACCGCTGTGACCTTGCTCAGCGCGGCGAGTGTGGGCTTCAGTTCTGCCCTGTTGTCCTCGACGACTCCGCTGAGCTGGATGCCGAGGTTCTTGGTCCCGGTGAGCAGCAGGTGGATGGCGTCGCGGCGGGCCTGGATCTCGCCGAGGAGGAGGCTGCCGTCCTCCAGCAGGGTCTCGAAGCTGCTCTTCTTCCCGGCCAGCGTCCTGGTGAGCTGCTTGCTGCTCTTGAGGAGCCGGGCGAGCTGGGCGTCGCGCTGGGAGACGGACCTGGACAGTGCCGAGAGGCCGGTCGCGGCGCTGCGGACGTTCGGCGGTGAGTTCCTGAAGGTGGCGGAGATGGTCTCGAAGCTCTTGGCGAGCTGGGCGGTGTCGATCTTCTCGATGGTCTCGCCGAGTCCGTTGAAGGCCTGGGTGACGTCGTACGGGGAGGTGGTGCGGCTTGCGGGGATGCGTTGGCCGGGATCCTGGCTGCGGGTGCCGAGCGGGTCCACCGCCAGATACTTCTCACCGAGCAGCGTCTTGATGGCGATGGCGGCGGTGCTGGCGTTGCCGATCCAGGCGTCCTTGACCTTGAAGCGGACCCTCACCCTGGCGCCGTCGAGGCCGACGGCCGTCACTTCGCCGACCTTCACTCCGGCGATGCGTACCTCGTCTCCGTCGGAGAGGCCGGCGGCTTCGGTGAAGTCGGCGGTGTAGGTGGTGCCGTCGCCGACGAGGGGCAGGGAGTCCGCCCGGAAGGCGGCGATACCGATCAGCGCGAGGACGAGCAGTCCGACGATGCCGACGGCGACCGGGTTGCGTTCCCGTATGGGCTTGATACGGCCGGACAGGAAGGTCCTCATCCCTGACACCTCGGCTCCGTCGACCCGACGCCGGTGGGTGGTGCGCTGCCGTCCGATGTGGTGACGCCGGTGATCTTCGCCTCGCAGAGGTAGAGGTTGAGCCACGATCCGTACGAGGTGAGGCGGGTGAGGGCCCGCATCTTGGCGGGCGTCTTCTGCAGGAAGCTCTCGATCGCGGGGCTGTTGTCCCCCAACTGCCGTGACAGCCGTCCCAGTTGCCCGATGTCCTCCTTGAGCGGCGCACGGCCGTCCTCGAGCAGGTCCGCGGTGACCGTGGTCAGTCCGCTCATCGCGACGACGGCCTCGCCGAGCGGCTTCCGGTCGCCGGAGAATCCCGTGACCAGCTTCTGGAGCGTGTCGACCAGTTCGTCGAAGCCCGTTTCCCGGTCGTTGACGGTCTTCAGCACGGTGTTGAGGTTCCTGATGACCTCACCGATGACCTTGTCCTTGGCGGCGACCGTGGTGGTCAGCGACCCCACGTGCTTCACCAGGCTGTCGACGGTGCCGCCGTCGCCCTGGAGGACCTTGACGATGGAGGAGGCCAGGTCGTTGATCTCGTTCGGCGACAGTCCCTCGAACAGCGGCTGGAAGCCGTTGAACAACTGTGTGAGGTCGAGGGCGGGCGTGGTGCGCTGCAGCGGGATCGTGTCGCCGGTCGCGAAGGACCGTCCGACCGGCCCGGTGCCCTGGTCGAGGTCGATGTAGCGCTGCCCGACCATGTTCAGGTACTTGATGGACGCGGTGACCGAGGCGGGCAGCTTGCGCCCCTTCCGGACGCTGAAGCTGACCTCGGCCTCCCGCCGGTCGGCGACCCTGATCGACTCGACCTGGCCGACCTTCACTCCGGCGATCCGGACGCTGTCGCCCGCGATGAGGCCGGTGGCATCGGTGAAACGCGCCTTGTAGGGGGCGGTGTCGCCGACTCCGGTGTTGGCGATGCTGAACGCCAGGACGGTGGTGGCCAGCACGGTCACCACGATGAAGACGAGCGACTTCACCAGTGGTCCGGCGATACTGCGGCGCTTCATTTGAGCGTCACCTCCGCCCCGCGGTAGACGGGCCCGGTCAGGACGCTGCTCCAGTCGGGCAGGTCCTGGGGCGCCTTCTTCAGTTCGGGGGCCATGAGTTCATTGACGAGCTGGTTCTCCTGCGGCGAGTTGGGCAGCCCGAGGCCGGGGACGGCGGCTGCCGCGGCGGCCGCCGCCGGTGTGCCGTTGTAGGGCACCGCGTAGCAGTGGGGTCCGCCGCCGGCGCCGTAGGACGGGGTGTCCTTGCCCGGTACGTACTTCCCGAGGGACGGCACCGCGGTCACGTCCACATGCAGGCCCGGCTGGTCGGTGCCCTTGCCGAGGGCCTTGTCCATGACGGGCACGAATCCGGCCAGGGTGCGCAGGGTGCAGGGGAAGGACGGCGAGTAGCGGGCGAGCAGCTCCAGCGTCGGGCGGCCGGCCTTCGCGAGGCGGATGAGGTTGTCCTTGTTCTGCCGCAGGAAGGCGGTGAGGTCCTGGGCGGAGGCGGTGGTCGTGCCGTGGAGCTCGGCGAGTTCGGCCTGCTGGTCGGCGATGGTGCCGCTGGTCGTGGTGAAGTCGCTCAGCGCGTCGAGTACGTCCGGTGCGGCGTCCGCGTACAGGTGGCTGACCTTGACGAGCCGGGCGATGTCCCGGTTGAGGACGGGCAGTTGGGGGTTGAGCTTCTTCAGATGCGCGTCGAGCGTGACCAGGGTGCGGCCGAGCTGGTCGCCGCGGCCTTCGAGGGCCTGGGAGACGGCGGTCAGTGTGGCGGAGAGCTTCTCCGGCTTCACCGCGGTCAGCAGCGGCAGCACATGGTCGAGGACCTGCTCCAGTTCGATGGCGTTGCCGGAGCGGTCCTGCGGGATGGTGTCACCGGACCGGAGGGTGCGCGCCGAGGGGTTGCGGGAGGGCGGCACCAGGGCGACGAACCGCTCGCCGAAGAGGGTGGTCGGCAGCATCTGCGCGGTGACGTCGGCGGGGACCTGGTCCAGCTTGTCCGGCTGGATGGCGAGGGTCAGGCGCGCGCCTTCGCCGTCGGCACGTATGTCGCGGACCTCTCCGACGACCACACCGCGCAGCTTCACCTCGGCGTTGGGGTGCATCTCGTTGCCGACGGACCGGGCGAGGACGGTGACGGTGGCGTCGTCGGTGAACTTCTTGTCGTAGACGGCGACCGACAGCCACACCAGCAGCGCGGGAACCAGCAGGAAGACGACACCGGCGAGCCTTCTGCGTACGGTCGCGCCCTTCATCCCGCCACCTTCACCGTCGTGGTCGCGCCCCAGATGGCGAGCGACAGGAAGAAGTCGGTGACGCTGATCAGCACGATCGCGTTGCGTACGGAACGGCCGACGGCCACACCCACTCCGGCCGGCCCGCCCTCGGCGCGGAAGCCGTGGTAGCAGTGCGCGAGGATCACCATCACGCTGAAGATCAGCACCTTGAGGATGGACAGCAGCACGTCGTCCGGAGAGAGGAAGAGGCCGAAGTAGTGGTCGTAGGTGCCCGCCGACTGGCCGTTGAAGTACACGGTGATCCAGCGGGACGCGACATAGGAGGAGAGCAGCCCGATCGCGTAGAGCGGAATGATCGCGACGACGCCGGCGATGATGCGGGTGGTGACGAGGTACGGCATGGAGCGCACGCCCATGGCCTCGAGCGCGTCGACCTCTTCGTTGATCCGCATCGCGCCGAGCTGGGCGGTGAATCCGGCGCCGACGGTCGCGGAGAGCGCGAGTCCGGCCACCAGGGGGGCGATCTCACGGGTGTTGAAGTACGCGGAGACGAACCCGGTGAAAGCGGAGGTGCCGATCTGGTTGAGCGCCGCGTATCCCTGCAGTCCGACCACGGTGCCGGTGAACAGGGTCATCGCGATCATCACGCCGATGGTGCCGCCGATGACGCCGAGGCCGCCGCTGCCGAAGGCGACCTCCGCCAGCAGGCGCTGCACCTCCTTCAGATAGCGGCGCAGAGTCTTCGGGATCCAGAGCAGGGCCCGTATGTAGAAGATGAGCTGGTCGCCGGAGCGGTCCAGCCGGGCGAGCATCGACATCCGCTCAGCCCCCCTTGGCGGGGACGATCTGCAGATAGACCGCCGTGAGGATCATGTTCACGAAGAACAGCAGCATGAAGGTGATGACCACCGACTGGTTGACCGCGTCGCCGACCCCCTTGGGTCCGCCGCGCGGGTTGAGTCCGCGGTAGGCGGCGACGATGCCCGCGATGAAACCGAAGATCAGGGCCTTGAACTCGCTGATGTACAGGTCCGGCAGCTGGGCCAGGGCGGAGAAGCTGGCGAGGTACGCGCCGGGGGTGCCACCCTGCATGATCACGTTGAAGAAGTAGCCGCCGAGGGTGCCGACGACGGAGACCATGCCGTTGAGCAGCACGGCGACGAACATGGTCGCCAGAACCCGGGGGACGACCAGGCGCTGGACGGGCGAGACGCCCATGACCTCCATCGCGTCGAGCTCCTCGCGGATCTTGCGGGAGCCGAGGTCGGCGCAGATCGCGGAGCCGCCGGCGCCCGCGATGAGCAGCGCGACGATGAGAGGGCTGGCCTGCTGGATGACGGCGAGGACGCTGGCGCCGCCGGTGAAGGACTGGGCGCCGAGCTGCTGGGTGAGCGATCCGACCTGGAGAGCGATCACCGCGCCGAACGGGATGGAGACCAGGGCGGCGGGCAGGATCGTCACGCTGGCGATGAACCAGAACTGCTCGATGAACTCCCGTACCTGGAAGGGCCTGCGGAAGATCGCCCGGGTGACGGCTGCGGCGAGTGCGAAGAGCTTCCCGGTCTCGCGCAGCGGGGCGAGCGCCTTGAGCGGAGCCCTGGGCGCCGGTGGTGGCGGGGGCGCGGCGGGCCGGGCCGGCAGCTGGGCGGTCATCGTGGCACCCCGCCGCCGGCCGCCGGGGTGTAGCTCTGCGCGATCGCCGCACGGGCGGCTTCGGGGAGCTGCGCCATCATCGCGACGACGCGTTCCCTGCGGCGCTGCACGGCCCGGCGTTCGGGCATGCCCGGTGAGGGTTCCAGCTGCGGTACGAGCGGCCGGGGCGTGTTGCCCTGCGCGCCGGGCAGGGTGCGTTCCCGGGCGAGAGTTGCCGCGTCCTTCTCCTCCGACATGCCGATCGGGCCTTCCCGGCGGCCGCTGAGGAACTGGGCGACGACCGGCTCCTGACTGGTGAGCAGCACCTCGCGGGGCCCGAAGGTGACCAGGTTGCGCCGGAAGAGCATGCCCATGTTGTCCGGGACGGTGGCGGCGATGTCGAGGTTGTGGGTGACGATCAGCATCGTGGCGTCGATCTGCGCGTTGAGATCGATCAGCAGCTGTGAGAGATACGCGGTGCGGACCGGGTCGAGTCCGGAGTCGGGTTCGTCGCAGAGAATGATCTGCGGGTCGAGGACGAGCGCGCGGGCGAGTCCGGCCCGTTTGCGCATGCCGCCGGAGATCTCTCCGGGCAGTTTTCCCTCGGCTCCGACGAGTCCGACCATCTCCATCCGCTCCATCACGATGCGGCGGATCTCGGACTCCTTCTTGCGGGTGTGTTCACGCAAGGGGAAGGCGATGTTGTCGAAGAGCGTCATCGAACCGAAGAGCGCGCCGTCCTGGAACATCAGGCCGAACAGCTTGCGTGTTTCGTAGATGTCGCGCTCGGAGCTGTTCACCATGTCGACGCCGTCGATGAGCACGCGGCCACGCTCGGGTTTGAGAAGCCCGATGATCGACTTGAGGAACACGGTCTTGCCTGTTCCGGAAGGCCCCAGCATGACGCTGACCTCCCCGGCCGGCAGGGTGAGGGACACGTCCTGCCAGATGTTCTGCTTGCCGAAGGACTTGGTCAGACCGTCGACGACGACTTCGATTCCCATCTCACCTCCTGCGACTGCTCACGGTGCGCCGAAGGCGCGGTGCGGGTGGTGGCCTCACGGCCCAGGGGGGCCGGAGCCGCGAGGCCACCCGTTGCGGAACGGCTCAGGGCAGCACGGCGGAGTGCCAGTAACGCGACAGGTACTTGCCGTTGTCCGGCTTGACCGTTCCCGGGGCGGTCAGTCCGGCGCTGTAGGTGGAGGCGTTGTTCAGCGACAGGATGTTGTTGCCGGCCGGCGAGGGCAGCCCGGTCTTCAGATCGATGGCGCCGTTGAGGATCCCGAGGAGACCGCAGCCGTTGGCCTTCGGTACGGCGAACGTGCTGTCCCCCTGGCTGTTGCCGGTGAGGGCGAACCGGAGCATCGCACCGGCGGTGTTGGGCGTTCCGTTGGCGTCGAAGCGCTGGATGGCGAGGGCCGGTGCCGTGGAGTTCTGCGGCCGCAGGACAACGGGTTCGGCGGTGGACCCGATGTAGCAACCGGAGCCGAGGAACGGGTTCTGCAGCCGGATCCGCACCGGCAGTTTCACGATCGGCTTGCCGGTGGACAGGCCCGCGGTGAGGCTGAACTCGGTGGGTGTACCGGCCGACTCGACGGTGGCGGTGACCCGGTTCAGGGTGTTGTCCGTCAGCAGCTTGCAGATGTCGCTGATGACGGGGATGCCGCTGGGGCACATCAGGCCGAGCAGTCCGCCGGGGATCTCGGTGGGTGAGCCGATGACGGCGCCGCCCGGCGGTGGCACCACGGTGAAGGTGCCGGTCGCGGTCTGCTGCACCACGCCGAACTGGAGGTCGTTGGGGCCGGTGGTGGCGGTGGTCTTGCCCAGTTTGATGGTGCCGCCCGGCGACTGCGAGGACACACAGGTGGCGACGGTGACCTGGCCGTCGGCCGCGAGCATGGCCGTATCGTCGACGGGACAGCGGGTGAACGGCCCCCAGTGGCCGTTCAGTTGCGTGGGAGCCGCGGCGGGCGCGGGCTCCGGTTCCGCCGCGTTCGCCGGCGCCGTGCAGAGAGGCACCGCCACGAGGACGGCGGTGAGCGCGCCGAAGGCGGCTGCGGGTCTGAGTCTCATCTCTCCCTCAATCCTTTCCGGTGCTGGGGGAGCTGTGCCATGGGGGTGGTTCAGCGCTCGGGCTTGGGCACCTTGACCGGCTGGTGGTCGGCGGTGCAGTAGCGCGGATCGGGCCGGGGGTTGCCCGAGGCGCAGGGCGCCGCCTGGACCTGTTTGAGGTAGTTCCCGGGTCCTGACACGGACGAGGTGAAGAGGGCGTCGAGGTCCTCGGTCACCCCGCAGCCGCTGAACGGCGGGATGGTCATGGTGGAGGTGAGGACACCGCCGGTGACGAGCTGGTAGCCGTTGTTCGGCCCCTTGAGCACACCGGTGAGGACCATGTGGTCCTCGGTGTCCTGCGCCGGATCGGGGTCGGTGGAGTACAGCGGGCCGGTGGTACGGCAGTTGGGGCCCACGTCCAGCGGCACACCGTTGACCTTGACGTCGGACAGCCGCAGTACGAGCGGCACTCTGATCAGGGTCAGTCCGGTCGACTTGGCGAGCAGGATGTCCGAGTCGATGGTCATGGTGTCGAGCTGCTCGAGCTCCATCGTGGCCGTGGTCGGTACGAAGCCGTACGTGAGGAACGTGGCGGGCGCGGGCGGCATCTGCGGCAGACCCTTGTAGTCCAGTTCGCCGGTGGCGTGCTGCAGGAGGTGGAGCCCGTCGGGCTTGGGGACGATCTTCTTGGACACGTCGACGAGCTGGGTGCAGGACAGCGGCACCTCGGACGCCGCCTTGAGCTTGGCGACATTCGAGTAGCCGGTGATGTAGGCGACCATCGCGAACTGGTTGACGGTGTCGCCGACGCACGGGGGCGGGGCGGGGGCCTCGGCGTCGCCCTGCGCGGGCGGTGCGACGCCGAGGTCGCGTGGCCCGTCCGGCTGCGGGGGCGCGCCGGTGGCCGGGCCCGGGGACGTGGTGGCCGGCGACGGGTCCGCGTCCTCGCCGCCGGTGACCCGGACCGTGGCCAGGCCGGCATCCTGACCGGTGTCGGGCGTGCAGGTCAGCGGAAGGACCGCCGGTTCGGTGGGGGTTCCGTCCGCCTTGTGCGGGGTGAGGTCGACGGCCAGCGGTCCCGCGGTGAAGGTCAGATCGCCCGCGTCGCCCGCCGTGACGGTGGGAACAAGCCCCGATGCCGCCAGGGAGATCTCACCGGCGTCGGGTACGCGGACGGGCTGCGCCGCCGTTCCCGCCCACACCGCTTCGGCCGTGTGCTCGTCCTGGGCGACGGCGACGGTGAGCCGCGTCGCGCCGGTGATGTCGGCCGCCTGCAGCGAAGCCAGTTCGGCCCGGGCCGCTTCCGGGAGGGTCACCACCGTGGACACGTCCTCGGCCTGGATCGCCTCGCCGACGGCCCGCGTCTCGGGGAGGGTGGCGGAGATCCGCACGCGGACCGGCTGCTTGCCCTGGGGGAAGGCGCAGGTGTAGGCGAGTTCGGCGTCGACGGTCTGCTCTCCGTCCGCGGCCCGCGCGCCGGGAATCACTCCGGCCACGAGGACCGCGACGGCGACCGCGGCGCCCCGCATGGTCATGCGGGAGCGCGCTGGGGTCGTGGCGCTGCGCAGCATCCTCGGTGGCTCCCTTCGCCCGGACCTGACGGTGGATCGCACGGCGGGCGGCTCGCCGCGCGATCCCGGATCACGCTGTCCCGCTCGCTACTCGGTGCCGACGAGCGTGGGGTGCGCGGTGCCGCCGGCCGGGGTGACGACCGTGTAGTCGCCGTTGAAGGTCGGGTGGTCGCCGTCCGCGGCGATGCCCGCGCAGCCCGCGCTGGCGTTGACGACCGTCAGCTGCCGGTCGGTGTTGGAGACGCTCAGCACTCCGGTGGAGTTGGTGTACGTCGCGTTCACCTCGCCGGTGACGTCGAAGGTGCAGGTCAGTACCGAGAGGCTGGCGTTGATGCCGCTGAGGTACCCGGTCGTGGTGCCGGTGGCGGCGTCGTATTCGGCGGCCTGCAGCTGCCACGCGGGGTCGGTGTCGGCCACCGGCTCGACCGGGCCCACCGGGCTGGTGCAGGGGTCGGCCTCGCTGCCGAACCCGGCGCTCGCGATGTCGCCGACATGGGCGGGGTTGCCGGTGGCGCTGAAGAGGTTTCCGCCGGCGGTGGCGGTGGGACACGTGAGCGGTATGCCGTTGAGGTCGAGAACGGTGTTCGTCGACAGTGCCGAGAACGTCTCGGGAGAGTTCGGTCCGACGGTCCAGGTCGTCGGGGCGGCGAGGGCCGGTGCGGTGGCGAGGGCGATGGCGGCGCTTGCCCCAGCGGCTGTGACCGCGGCCTTTCTGAGCGCGTTACGCACGGGAGGATCCTCCGATTCGTCAGTGAGATGCATTGCTTGCGCAGCCGCGATTCCACGGCCGTGGGGGGAGGCGGGAAACGCGACTTTGAACCCTGTTCAGTGACGGTTGACAGGACTCGGCCACGCACGATCTGTGACGCTGCGAGACGTTACTTGCGGGAAACATCGCACACAATCCCGTAGTTCATGATTCTCTCGACAAGGTTTTTTCTTCGCACCCGGGTAAGCAATTCGCCTCCCCGACTTGTCAATTGGTGCGCAATTTCAGAGCCGGCCGCAGGTCCGCGCGCGCACCGGCCCGGCGGACACTGTCACGGCGTACACAGCTTCGGCCCGGGGATGCGGGACACCCACCCGGACCGTGACCACCCGGGCGCCACCCGCTCTCACGCCGCCAGGTCACGGTCCGTCAGCCCCACCGAGCGCATTACCCATCGGTAGGAAGTGGCCGGAAATCTATGGCGGCACCTATCCGAATAGACCGCCTTTCGCGGAATCACCGTATTTCCCAGGCAGTTGGGCGTGCTCACAGAGAGCGCTTTCCTGCCGAAGCCAACTTCGCCTGCCCAAGTGGTGTTCAGCACTCCGTGATTGGTCTATCTTCGGCACGCCGAATCAACGGGAGGCAGAGATGCCGGGAACTGTGAACCCGTCGGACACCGGAGAGTCGCTCGGCCCCCTGCCCCAGGAGTTCGCTGCGATCATCCGGCCCGAACTGCCCAGCCTGATCAAAGAGATCGGTATCGAGGTCACCCGCGCCTATCCGGAGTACGCACGCCTGCTGAACGGGCCCTTCGGCCAGGGCATCCGAGTGGGCGTCGAGCAGAGCATCTCCGTCTTCGTCGACCAGGTCGCCGAACCGTCCGCGCCCTCGACCCTGCGCGACGAGATGTGCCGCAGATTCGGCCGCTACGAGGCGTACGAGGGCCGCAGCCTGGAGACCCTGCAGGGCGCGTACCGGCTGGGGGCCCGCGTCGCCCTGCGCCGGGCCAAGAAGGTCGGGCGGAGCTACAACCTCTCCCCCACCATGATGCTCACCTTCGCCGACGCCCTGTTCGCGTACGTCGACGAACTCGAGGCGCTGTCCCGCGAGGGCTTCCTGGAGGTGCAGTCCCGCGCCGGGGAGCAGAACGAGATCCTGCGCCGCCGGCTGCTGCACCTGCTGCTCGCCGGGCCACCCGTGCCGCGCACCGCGATCGCGGAGCTGGCCGAGCAGACAGGGTGGCCGCTGCCCGAGCAGGTGACACTCATCGCGCTGCGCTCCCCCGCCGTACTGGAGCGGACGGACATGGAAAACGATGTCCTCGCCGATCTCGGCGATCCCCAGCCGCACTTACTGATCCCGGGCCCGGTCGACGGGGCCCGAAGACGCATGCTGGACAGCGCCCTGTTCGGCAACCGGGCATCGGTCGGCCTCACCGTGCCCGCGGCGAACGCGCACGACTCGATCCGATGGGCGCGCCGCACCCTCGAACTCGTCGACGCCGGCATCGTGGACGACGGCCCGCTGGTCTTCTCCGCCGACCATCTGGTGCCACTGTGGCTGCTCTCCGACCCCGCCCTGCTCGACCAGCTCGCCCAGCGGGAACTCGCCCCGCTCACCAGCCTCACTCCCTCCCGGCGCGACCGGCTCGTCGACACCTTGCGCATCTGGCTCGACACCCGCGGCACGGCGGCCCGGATGGGCGAGCTCCTCGACGTCCACCCGCAGACCGTCCGCTACCGGATGCGGAGCCTCGTCTCGATCCTGGGCGATCAACTCGCCGACGCCGAACGGCGGTTCGCGATCGAGGTGGTGCTGCGCGGGCGGGAGCTGCGGTCACGCGCCGACGGCCCGGCCGCCTGACGTGACCCCCGCCGCGCGAGCGTCCTTCTCCCGAGGGGCGCCCTTCACCCGTAGAGCGCCTCGATCTCCTTCGCGTACGCGGCCGTGACGGCATGGCGCTTGATCTTCAGTGACGGGGTCAGCAGCCCGTTCTCCTCGGTGAACTCCCCCGGCACGATCCGGAACCGCCGGATCGACTCGGCCCGGGAGACCGCCTCGTTGGCGTGGTCGACGGCCCGCTGCACATCGGCGACGACCTCCGGGTCCTCGCACAGCTCGGCGACCGGCGTGTTCCTGGGCCTCTTGCGGACCGCGAGCCAGTGCTCGACAGCGTCCGGCTCCAGGGTCACCAGGGCCGCGACGTACGGGCGGTTGTCGCCCACGACGATGCACTGGCCGACCGGCGGGCGGCTGCGCAGCCGGTCCTCCAGCACCGCGGGTGAGACGTTCTTGCCGCCGGAGGTGACGAGGATGTCCTTCTTCCGTCCGGTGATCGTGAGATAGCCGTCGTCGTCCAGGCTGCCGAGGTCACCGGTGGCGAACCATTCGTCGTGCAGCGCCTCACCGGTGGCCGCCGGGTTGTTCCAGTACGAGCCGAAGACGATGCCGCCCTTGATCAGCACTTCCCCGTCGCCGGCGATCCGGACCGCGGTGCCGGGCACCGGCCGGCCCACGGTGCCCGGGCGCGGGGACAGCGGCGGGGTGACGGTGGCGGCCGCGGTGGTCTCGGTGAGGCCGTAGCCCTCGTAGATCACGATCCCGGCGGCATAGAAGAAGAGGGAGAGGTTGCGCTCCAGCGGGGACCCGCCGCTGATCGCGTAGTGGAGCCTGCCGCCGAGTTCCTTGCGGATCCGCCGGTAGACCAGCAGGTCGTACAGCGCCCTGGCGGCGGTGAGACCGGGGCCCGGGCCCTTGCCGGTGCCGAGGTACCGGGCGAGATGGGCCTCGGCGAAGCGCACGGCGATGCGGTCGGCTCGCTCGAAGGACGCGCCGCGTCCGATCTTCTCGGCGGTGGCGCGGCCGGTGTCGTGGATCTTCTCGAAGAGGTAGGGCACCCCGACGACGAAGGTCGGCCGGAACTTCCGTAGTTCCGGGCGCAGTTCGTCGGGCTTGATGCTCGAACAGTGCCCGAGCTCGATCCGTGCCATGAGGCAGGCGATCTGGATCGTGCGGCCCAGGATGTGGGCCAGCGGGAGAAAGAGCAGTGTCGACGCGGCCTGCCCGGTGACCGCCTTGAAGACGGGGTGGAGGAGTTCGACGGTGTTGGCGGCCTCGGCGTGCAGATTGGCGTGGGTGAGGACGCAGCCCTTGGGTTGTCCGGTGGTGCCGGAGGTGTAGCAGACGGTGGCGGTCGTGTCGGGCGTGAGGGCGGCCCGTCGCGCGGTCACCACCTCGTCGGAGAGCGCTGCGCCCAGCTCACTCAGTTCTTTCAGAGCGCCGTCGTCGATGCGCCACACCTTCGGCGGTGCGGGCAGCGGGTCCGCGGCGGCGGCGACCGTCCCGGCGAGCTCGTCGTCCTCGACGATCATGTGGGTGGCGCCGGAGTCGGCGAGGATCCATGCGATCTGGTCGGCCGACGAGGTGGCGTAGACGGGAACGCTCTGGCCGCCGGCTGCCCAGACCGCGAAGTCGAGCACGGTCCACTCGTAGCGGGTGCGGGACATGATCGCGACGCGGCCGCCGGGGGCAAGACCGGAAACGATCAACCCCTTGGCCACGGCGGTGACTTCGCGAGCGAAGGCCGCCGCTGTGACGGGCCGCCACTGTCCGTCGTCATCCTTGCGCCGCAGGACCACCGATTCGGGTGCCTGCTCGGCGTTCGCGTAAGGTATGTCGCCGGTGCTGCCGGAGGCAGAGGGCCGGGCGAGCCGCGCAGTGCGCACCTCTCGTACGACGTCGTCGTTCCTGATCAGCTCCACGGGTACGCGGTCGGCAAGGTCGCCGCGCTGTTTCGCCCTCTTCACATCCTTGCGCACGCCCAAGGTCGGCTCCAGTTCGCTGTTCGCGGGTGGGGAGTTGACGGGACTCAGGACTTACTCGGGAGTCAACTTACTCCCGCGTAAGGAGAAAGCAACGGGGCGATCCGAAACGGTTGCCGCACGGAGACATCCCCGCCGACGAACGCGGAAGCTCGTCCGGTACGTATGGAGGGGTGGGCCGCCGACCACCGGCGCCCGGCCGAGAAGAAGAAGAAGAAGAGAAGGACTACACACGTGACCGCGTCGCCCCTGATCCCCGTACCGATCCCCGACCGTGTGGCCGCGTTGATCGGCTCCTGCATGCCGATCCACATCCTGCAGGCCGAGGTCGACGCGGACAGCGCGGCGCGCGAGGCCAACCGGTTCCGCGGTCCACTGTGCAACGAGGACCGTGCCGACCGGGAGCACGCACTGTCCGTGCTGGCCCAGGCCAACAAGGTACTGGCCGCCTACAACCCGCGGCTGGTGATCCGGCCCGGCCGCGTCTACTGAGCACGCCCGCATCCGCACTCTTGCCGTCGCACCGAGCGCGGCACTACCTTACTCAAAAGTAAGCTGACTCCTGAGTAAGGAAGCGTCGTGGCGGAGAACATCAGCGACGAGCTCGGCGGGCTCGACTTCTCGGCGGTCTCCCCCGAGGAGTTCGCCAGGATCGTCAAGGGTCTGTCCGGCAAGGAGCTCACCGACCTGATGCGGGGCGAGCTGCGACAGCGCGTGCTCCGTGAGGTCTTCGGCCGCATGAAGCAGCAGTTCCGGCCCGAGAGCGCGGGCCCGCTCGAAGCGCTGATCCGCTGGAAGATCACCGGCGAGGCCGACGAGGTCTTCGAGACCTCGATCGCGGACGGCACCTGCTCGGTCCACGAGGGCCGCTCGGACGCGGAGCCCCGCACCACGCTCGTCATGGGTGACGCGGATTTCCTCAAGCTGGTCTCCGGCAACGGCAGTCCCGTGACCATGTTCATGATGCGCAAGATCAAGATCGCCGGTGATGTATCCCTGGCCGCGGGGCTCACCCGCTACTTCGACATCCCGAAGGCCTGACCATGACCTTCTCCTTCCAGCTCACCGAAGAGCAGCAGGACCTGCGCGCCTGGGTCCACGGTTTCGCGGCGGACGTGGTCCGCCCCGCGGCGTCCGAATGGGACGAGCGCGAGGAGACCCCGTGGCCCGTCATCCAGGAGGCCGCCAAGATCGGCCTGTACGGATTCGAGTCGCTCGCCGACATGTACGGGGATCCCAGCGGGCTCTCCCTCCAGATCGCCAACGAAGAGCTCTTCTGGGGTGACGCCGGCATCGGCATGGCGCTCTTCGGCACCTCGCTCGCCGTCGCCGGGATCTTCTCCGCCGGAACACCCGACCAGCTCGCCGAGTGGGTCCCGCAGTGCTTCGGCGACGAGCAGGACCCCAAGGTCGCCGCCTTCTGCGTCTCCGAACCGGAGGCCGGATCGGACGTCTCCGCGATGCGCACCCGGGCCCGCTACGACGAGGCGCGCGACGAGTGGACCCTGAGCGGACAGAAGGCCTGGATCACCAACGGCGGCATCGCGAACGTGCACGTCGTCGTCGCCTCCGTCGACCCGGAGCTCGGCTCTCGCGGCCAGGCGGCGTTCATCGTCCCGCCCGGCACACCCGGCCTCGAAGGCGCCCGCAAGATCAGGAAGCTGGGGCTGCGGGCCTCGCACACCGCCGATGTGTTCCTCGACGACGTCCGCGTCCCGGGGCAGTGCCTGCTCGGTGGCAAGGAGAAGCTCGACGCCCGGCTGGCCCGGGCCCGCGCGGGCACGACCGCGAAGTCCCAGGCCGCGATGGCGACCTTCGAGGTCAGCCGGCCCACCGTGGGCGCGCAGGCTCTGGGCATCGCGCGGGCCGCGTACGAGTACGCCCTCGACTACGCCGGGAACCGGGTCGCCTTCGGCCGCCCGATCATCGAGAACCAGTCCATCGCGTTCGCGCTCGCCGACATGCGTACGGAGATCGAGGCCGTGCGGCTGCTGATCTGGCAGGCGGCCTGGATGGCCCGCAACGACCGCGCCTTCGACGCGGCGCAGGGCTCGATGTCCAAGCTGCGCGCCGGAGAGCTGGCGGTGTCCGCCACCGAGAAGGCGGTCCAGATCCTCGGTGGCGCGGGATACAGCCGGGAGCACCCGGTGGAGCGCATGTACCGGGACAGCAAGATCTACACGATCTTCGAGGGGACGAGCGAGATCCAGCGGCTGGTGATCGCGCGGGCGATCTCGGGCCGTCAGATCCGCTGAGACAGAGGCCCGTTGCCCCGTGCGGACACGGGCTCGGACCTGAAGGCGCGGCGGTAGGCGTGCGGGCTGGTGCCCACCTGCCGTCTGAACCGGTCGCGGAACGCGGTCGGTGAGCCGAAGCCGACCTGTGCCGCGATCCGGTCCACCGGGTGCGCCGTCGTCTCCAGCAGATACTGCGCCTGGCGGATCCGGGCACGGTGCAGCCACTGCAGCGGTGTGGTGGCCGTCTGCTCACGGAACCGGCGGTTCAGGGTGCGGGCGCTCATGCCTGCCCGCTCGGCGATCTCGGCCACGCCGAGTTCGCGTCGCGCGTTCTCCTCCATCCAGCGCAGGACCGGTTCCAGAGTCGCGCCGTCCGGGCTCGGCGGCAGCTGATGGACGATGAACTGCGCCTGCCCGCCCTCGCGTTCGAGGGGCATCACCGAGAGCCTGGCCGCGTCAGCCGCCACCGCGGAGCCGAGGTCCCGCCGGATCATGTGCAGGCACAGGTCGAGTCCGGCGGCCGCGCCCGCCGAGGTGAGGAACTGGCCGTTGTCCACGTAGAGCACGCCGGGGTCCACCTCGACCGCGGGGTGCCGCCGGGCGAGCGCCTCCGCACAGGCCCAGTGGGTGGTGGCCCGCAGCCCGTCGAGCAACCCGGTGGCCGCGAGGACGAAGGCCCCGGCGCAGACCGAGGCGATCCGGGTGCCGCGGGCGGCGGCGGCGCGCAGGGCGTCGAGCACGTCGTCCGGGACCGGCACCGTCGGGTTCGCGCACCCGGGCACGATGATGGTGTCGGCCTCCGCCAGGGCGCCCAGTCCCCAGGGCGCGCGCAGCGTGAAGGCGCCCGCGTCGATCTCGTCGGCCGCGCCGCAGACCCGGACCCGATAGGGGGCCCGGCCGTCGGCCAGCCGGGTGCGCGCGAACACCTCGAGCGGGGTGGACAGGTCGAAGGCGATCACGCCGTCCAGGGCGAGTACGGCCACGGTGTGCATGGCCTCAACCTAGGCGCTCAACGGATTCCGGCCAAGCGGCTCTGAGCTGCTCTCCCGCAACAGACATACCGGCAGAGTCGCTGGCGGAAATCCGTTTGAAGCTGGCATTCACGCCACTGTCGGTGATCATCCGTGCGCCCTAGCGTCGTTTCCGGCCCCCGACCGGGGGCCGGAATCCCGAGGCAAGGACCGGTGCCGCATGCTCGCCCAGATCGTTCTGTTCGACGGCTTCGACCCGTTGGACGTCGTCGCTCCGTACGAGGTGCTCGGGGCGGGCGGACTGCTCGCCGGCGGCGCCCTCACCACCGAGCTGGTCTCGGCCGAGGGCCCGCGCGACGTACCGGCCGGAATGGGCCTGCTCTCCCTGCGGGCCGCGGGCAGGCTGGATCCCGGGCGGGCAGACCTGGTGCTGCTGCCGGGCACGGCCGGCCGTATCTCGGACGACGGTGGCGACGACACCGTCCCGGCGATCCTCGGCCGGGCGCTGGGGACCGGGCTCACTCCGCTGCTCGGGGAGGCGTGCGGGCGGCCGGGGCTGACGACGGCCACCGTGTGCGGCGGTTCGATGCTGCTCGCGATGGCCGGACTCATCGGGAACCGCCGGGCGACCACCCACCCAGCGGACTCGGCGCACTGGCCGAGGCGGGCGTCCACGCCATCGAGGCCCGCGTCGTCGACGACGGTGACCTGGTGAGCGCCGCCGGCGTCACCTCGGGGCTGGATCTGGGGCTCCACCTGCTGGAGCGGGAACTCGGGCCGCGCGTCGCGCACGCCGTGGAGCATTTGTTCCAGTACGAACGGCGCGGGACGGTGTGGCGCGCCCGCGGTGCCGTGCCGCTGGGCGTGCCGGCATGACGAAGCTCCTTCTCATCGTCCATGTGCTGGCCGCGATCGTCGCGGTGGGACCGGTGACCGTGGCGGCCAGTGCGTTCCCCGCTGCCGCGCGGCGCGCGGCAGCCGAACCCGGCAGTGAACAGGCCATCGGAGCCGTACGCAATCTGCATCGCATCTGCCGCGTCTACGCGGTCGTCGGAGTCGCGGTGCCCGTCTTCGGACTGGCGACGGCCAACAGCCTGCATGTCCTCGGCGACAACTGGCTGATCGTCTCGATCGTCCTCACCACGGTGGCCGCCCTGGTGCTCGGGCTGCTGGTGCTGCCGGGGCAGAGCGCGGTCGTCGAGGATCTCGGCGCCCTCGCGTCGACGAGGCTCGCCATGTACACGGGCGCGTTCAATCTGCTGTGGGCGACCGTGACGGTGCTGATGATCGTGCGCCCGGGGTCCACCACGAGCGCATGATCCCCGTACCGCCCGGTCAGTCGATGTCGACGAAGGTGCCGTCCACGTACACCCACGCACCGTCCTGCCGCTCGAACCTGCTGCGCTCGTGCAGCTCACCGCGCTTGCCGTGATGCCGGTAGCGGGCCCGGAAGGTGACCGTGCCGGAGGAGTGGAACGGACTGCCGTCGATCGTCTGGAGGATCTCCAGCCCCTTCCAGTGCATGGCGCGGTCGAGTTCGAGGTGCGCGGGTCTGGTGCCGGGGTGCCAGGTGCGCAGGAGGTACTCCGCGTCGTGCACGACGAAGGCGCTGTAGCGCGAGCGCATCAGCAGCTCGGCCGTGGGGGCGGCTGCCACGGCCGAGTGGAAGCGCCCGCAGCACTCGCCGTAGGTGGCGGGCAGCCCACAGGGGCAGGGCGCGTCGGCGGACAGTGCGGGCTCGGCGGAGTGCCGGGAACGAGAGCTGCGTCGGGACATGGCTCCATTTTCCAGCCATTGAACGAATGGGCCTACGCGTGCCTTCCGGGTCATGGGTGTTCTCCGTATGCTCCAGCGCCGGATGCGACAGTTACCGTCGGTAAGGGGTATGGGGATGGATCGGGTGGGCAGCTCGCGACGCACCTTCGTGGCCGGCGCGGCAGCGGTGGGAGGCGCGGCGGCACTGGCGACGGTCACCGCCGGACCGGCGGCCGCGGCCGAACAGAGACCGGGCGGGCAGCGGGCGCAGTCCGTGGCGGTGCTCGGCGGCGGGGTCGCCGGCCTCACCGCGGCGCACGAACTGGCCGAGCGCGGCTTCGCGGTCACCGTGTACGAACGCAGAGCGCTGGGCGGCAAGGCCCGCAGCATGGACGTGCCGAACAGCGCCAAGGGCACCCGGAAGCCGTTACCCGCGGAGCACGGCTTCCGCTTCATTCCCGGCATTTACCACAACCTCCCGGACACGATGCGGCGCATCCCCTTCCCGGGTAACCCGAACGGCGTGTGGGACAACCTCGTGGCGCCGCCCGAGATGTCGTTCACCCGCACCGGCCGCGAGGACCTGCGCATCCCGCTCCCCTGGCCCGGCCACAAGCCCGCCGATCTCACCCTGGACGACATCCGCCGCGCGCTCACCGCCGCGCTGGACACCGCGCTCGGCATCCCGCCGCTGGAGACGGCGTACTTCGTCAACCGCGGTCTGGTCTTCCTCACCAGCTGCGACGAGCGCCGGAACGGGGCATGGGAGGACACACCCTGGTGGGACTTCATCAGGGCGGAGCAGATGAGCAACGACTACCAGCGCATCCTCGCCATCGGACTCACCCGCAACATCGTCGCCACCAAGGCCGAGGAGGCGAGCACCCGCACGGTCGCCACGCTCCTGGAGGCCTTCGCCTTCAACGCGCTCGGCCGGGGCGCCGACGGCCCGCTCGACCGGATACTCAACGCCCCCACCAACGAGGCGTGGATCGACCCGTGGGTGGACCATCTGACGGGGCTCGGCGTGGACTTCCGCGTCGGCTGGACCGTTCGCGAGGTGCAGCACGGCGGCGGAAAGGTCACGGGCGTCGTGACCGAGGACCCCCAGGGCGTACGCCGCACGGTGACCGCCGACCACTATGTGTCCGCGATGCCGGTGGAGCACGCCCGGCGGACCTGGAGCTCCGGGCTGCGCGCGGCCGATCCGCAGCTGGCGAGGTGCGACAGGCTGCAGACCGACTGGATGACGGGCATCCAGTTCTATCTGACGGAGAGCGCACCGTTGCTGCACGGCCACCTCAACTGCATCGACTCACCCTGGTCCCTGACTGCCATTCAGCAGGCCGGCCACTGGCCGTCCCACGACTTCCCCGCCGACTACGGCGACGGCATGGCGGTGGACTGTCTGTCGGTGGACATCTCCGAGTGGGACCGCCCCGGCATCCTGTACGGCAGGACCGCCAAGCAGTGCACCCGCGAGCAGGTCGCGCGCGAGGTGTGGGCGCAGCTGAAGGCGGCGCTGAACGACACCGGCAGGACCGTTCTCAAGGACAGCGCTCTGCACTCGTGGTTCCTCGACCCGGGCGTGGACGGTCTCGGCACCCCGAACCCGACCAACGACGACGAACTGCTCATCCATCCGGTCGGCACCTTCCACAACCGCCCCACGGCCACCACCAAGGTCCCCAACTTCTTTCTGGCGGGCGACTATGTCTCCGTCGACATCGACCTGGCCACGATGGAGGGCGCCAATGCCTCGGCCCGCGCGGCGGTCAACGGCCTTCTGGACCGCGTCGGTTCCGCGGCCCCGCGCTGCACCGTGAAGCCGCTGTTCCGTGCCCCCGAGATCGAGTCGATGAAGCGACATGACCGGACGCGATACCGGCTGGGTCTGCGGAATCTGTTCGACCTGGGGTGAGCGTCAGACGGCGTCCGGGTCCGGTCGGCCGTCGGCGGATCTGCGTACCCGGTCGAGAAGACCGGCCGGGACGCCGCTCAGATCCTCGTCGGACAGCGTGGCCACGAGCCGCGCCGCTTCGGAGCGGAGCCGGGCCTCGTACAGCGGGTTCGCCGACCACAGCGCGAGAAGCCGGGCCGGATCGGCCCGCCCCAGGGCCTCGGCGTAGATCCCGGTGTACTGGTGCAGCATGACGTCGGAAGGATGCGCGGCCAGCGCGGTCACCCCCGCCGTCACGGCCAGGGCGAGCCCCGCGGTGTCCAGCCGCTCGATGGCCGGCGCGTTGAGCACGGTGCACACCACGGCGGCCGGGAGCCCGGCGGCATCGGTGACCAGCTGGCCGAGGACGAGCCGGGCCACCCGGCGGAGCGACTCGTCGTCGAGCGCGCTCCAGGGTTCGAGGAATGCGGCGCAGTGCTCGTACAGGGCGGCCAGCTCGTTCGCCGGCGTGCCCAGGCCGCTGGCGAGCCACAGCGCGGTCAGGCCGTTGGCGACGGAGGTGGCCGCGCCGTGAGGGGTGGCGACGAACGTGGTGACGGCGGGCGCAAGCCGGTGGAACAGGGGATCGACGGCGTGCAGCACGACGCCGTCGTTGGTGCCGCCCGACACCGCCATCTTGTGGCGGATCTGGTCCGGGTAGGGGCGGGCCCAGCTGATTCTGCGGCTGCGGTCCGCGTCTCCGGGCGGGCGTCCGTACAGCCAGTAGGCGTCGACGGATTCGGGCGCGTCGAGGAGGTCCTGGGCCGGCCGGACGTCGAGGTCGCGCCGGCCCTCGTGCCACGTGCGGCGCACGCTCAGGGCCAGGGCGAAGTCCGTCCACTCCGGTTCGGTGAAGGCCGACCGCCACAGCAGCACCCGCCGGTGCCAGGTCGTCGCGGGGTTGTCGGAGCCGGGGAACAGCTCGCTCGCCCTGATCCCGTCGGTGACCAGGAGCGTCAGCACCAACAGGTTCGCCTCGTAGGTGCCGTGCCGCGACGACGTGGCCCGGGCGGCCGGGCGGTACTCGGCGAACCGGTGCTCGGTGCGCTCCCGGTGGTCGGCCATGACCGTCACCAGGAGTTCACCGAGCCGCTGCCGGTCCTCGGCGGCGATCCGCCCGATCCGGGCGCCGACGAACCGCAGCATCTGGCGGGAGGAGAGCGGCGCGTACGACAGGAGGACGTACAGCAGGTCGTCGTCGGCGCGCACGCGGCCGACGGCGAGCGCGGGCCGCTGGCCGAGCAGCCCTTCGAGGAGCTGTACGGCGAGCCGGGCGGCCAGGTACTCGCCGAAGGTGGCGTGCAGGAACTCGTAGGTCGTCAGCCGCTGTTCGTCCCGGCTGGCCTGGGCGCGCTGTACGAAGAAGAACCGGCCGAGCGCGATCTCCCCCTGGTTCAGGGGTGCCCGGAAGCCGTCCCCGGCCGGTTCCGTCCGGCCGAGCAGCGCGGCCAGGTCCTGCTCGGCCTCTGTGGTGGTGATCCACTGGCGGCGGCGGTTGAGCATGCCGAACGAGACCAGCGACAGCCGTTGCAGCTCCTGCTCGGCACGCCGGGTCAGTTCGGGGACGGTCCGTCCCCCGGTCGACTTGCCGACCTCACGTACCGCGAAGGAGACCAGCAGCTGCTCGTAGAGCTCGGCCTCGCCGAGAGGCTCGTCGTCGCCCGCTCCGCCCTGGAGTGCGTTCGCTGCGCCGTCGTAGAGGGCGAGCATCATCAGCAGCAGCGGCTGGGAGGCGAGCACACGGTGGCGGGCGGCCACGGCCGCCGACAGGGGCCGCAGCCCTCGCCCGGTCAGGCCGGGTTCGTTGAGGCGGTTCCACACATCGAGCCAGCGCTCGATCTGCGGGCGGCTGAACGGTTCCAGCCGCAGGGCGATCGAGCCGTCCGGGTAACGGGCGCGTCCGGCGACGGCCGTGCGGCTGGTCACCAGCGCGAACACCGGACGGCCCTGGTCCGCCTCGCGTTCCTGGAAGCGGGCCACCCGGACCAGGTAGTCGGACTGGCTGACGCCGGTCGCCTGGAGCAGTTCGTCGAAGCCGTCGAAGAGGAGCACGGGGACGGCGCCGTCCGCTGCCCGCACCAACTCCGGCCAGGACACCCGCTCCCCGGTCGCGGCGCGGACCGCGTGCTCGATCTGGTCCTGGACGTCGGCGTCGGCGGGGATGTCGCGCAGCACGATCCGTACGGGCAGATAGCCGGCCGCAGGCAGCCGGGCGGCGAGAATCTTGGTCAGCACGGACTTTCCGGCGCCGGGCTGGCCGAGAACGACCAGCGGGGCGGTCGTCGAGGCGACCGAGGTGAGCACGCCCGCCAGGTACTCGGTGAGGTCGGACCGTACGGGCTCGGGTTCCCACCAGCCCTCCTCGGCCGGGCCATGGGCGCCGTCGAGCACCGCGCGGACACGGAAGTCGGGGTCGACATACCCCTCGTCGAGCGTGGGCAGGCACATGTCCGCCGTGGCATGCCCCTCGGAGAGGATCGGACGGGGCAGAGCCGCGCGATAGCCGGTGGCGAGGGCCGCGGCCGCGTGTTGGAGGGGGCTGGCGGCGCTGAGCCCCGCGAGGGCGGTCTCGATGCCGGCGAGCGCCTGGCGCACGGTCACACGGGTGGCCTGGTGATCGACCCGACCGGACCAGAAGCCGAACTCGGGCGCCTCCTGGGCCAGTTGTGCGTAGAGCTCCTCGTAGCGCTGCACGGCGAGGGTGTGCAGCGGTTCGGCGAGTGCGTCGCCGGTGGCGACCCGTTGGCCTTCGTCGAGCCGGTCCCAGACCGCCAGTCCCCGGATGAAGCGGGCCAGTTCACCGGATCGCGACGCGTACCAGTGAAAGAGTTCGCCGAGGACGTTCTCGTACGGCAGGTGCGGCGCGGGCTGCGGAACCCCGGTCGCGAGCAGTGCCCCGATCAGGTCCTGTCCGTCGTCCGCTCCGGCGATGCCGAGCTGGTCCCGGCGTGTCAGCTCCAACTCCTCCAGCCGGAACGGAAGTTCCAGCTCGCCGAGGGCGTCGAAGTAGGCGGTGACCACCAGCACGGTGTGCGCGGCCGCGAGGCGCTCCGTGCGCGAGGCACGGTCGGCCGTGCCCAGGTTTCCGCGCAGCCCCGCTGTCAGGTCGCGGCCGAGCCGAAGGATCCGGCCCTGTGCGTCGAGCACGTTGAGCACCGCGTCGCTGACCCCGCCCGTGGCCATGGACAGCGCGCCGCCGAGAGCACGGTCGGCGGCCGCCAGGGCGGCACTGTCACCGGTGAGAATCGCCACCGCGTCGCTGTAGTCGAGCAGTCCTCGTCGCCGCACCGCGTCCCCCGGCCCCGTCGTCCGCACCGTCCGGGGACCGGTCTATCACGCGGGGGCGGGCCGGTGTGCCCGGCTGAGCCGGGCCGGGCACACCGGCACCCACCCACCCCCTCAGTGGTGGCTGCGGCCGCGCGGGTGGTCGTAGCCCACGTGGATCTCGTCGATCTGCAGCTGCCGGTAGAACCGCGGCACCGTCTCCTTCGACCAGGTGCTGTCGATCTCCAGCCTGATCCAGCGGGTGTGGTGCGTGCCGAGGTCGATGAAACGGGTGCCCCGGGCGCTCTCCAGGACCGAGGTGCGGACCGGCTCGCCCCAGGTCCTGCCGTCGCGGCTGAGCGAGACCCGGTAGTCCTTGATGCGCGCGGAGTCCTCCGCCCGCCCGAAGGTCTCCCTGTTGTACGTGGGTGACCATTCGCGCTGGTTCAGGCCGAGGAACGTCGCCTTCCGCACCCGCCCGAGGTCGAGCGTCACCCTGACGGGCACCTGGGCGTCCGAGTCCCAGTAGCTGGTGAAGTCGCCGTCCGTGAGGGCGCTCGCGGGGAAGCCCTCCTTGGCCGAGGTGGCGGTGGCCTTCACGGAACGGGCCGGGTGGATGCCCTGACGGTGCCGCTGGGTATCGACGCTGAAGACGGTGTCGTACGGGTCCCAGGCGGTGATCCCCTTGACGGTGAGGCTGCCGTCGCGCTGTTCGAACCTCATGCGCTTGCCGGTGCGCAGATCCGTGACGCGCTCGACGCGGTAGCCGTTGTCGCGGATCGTCACCTCGTCCGCCGTCTTCGGCGGGGTGGTGACGTGCACGTACTGGCGACCGCGGTCCTTCCTGCTCACGGTGAGATAGCCGTACGCACCGTCGTTCCAGCTGCCGGGCTGCATTCCGCCGTACAGATAGCCACCGCCCTCGACGCCGGACAGGGACTTCCAGATCGGCGGAAGGTAGCGGTGCATGAAGTCGGTGAACTTCTGCTGCTGCGGCGGGAGTCGGCCGTCGACCATGGCCGTGAGGTTCATCAGCGACTTGACGGAGGTGCCGGAGTTGGCGACATAGCGGCCGACGTTGAGCCCGGTGGAGACCGGCCGGTCCTGGCCGTCGTACCACCACGATCCCGTGTCGGGCACCTTGTAGCAGGACTCCGTCAGCCGCGGCATGGGAGTCCAGATCGCCGACGGCTGATCGTACGGCGGAGTCATGCCGGTCTTCTGCTCATGGGACACCATGTCCATGATCGGGGTGTCCTCGTTGTTGTTGCTGAGCGTCATGTCCGGGCGCTTCTCCCGGATCTGTTCGTAGAGCCGGTGCTCCTCCCAGTAGGCGTTGTCGTTGTCGATCCAGAAGCCGGACAGCTTCGGGTAGTTGTCCATCACCTCGAAGAAGTTGTCGTAGCTGAACTCCCCGAAGCCGGGGCGGGTGGTGAGGTCGACGTCCTTGCCCTTGTAGGCCGAGTAGGCCCGGGAGTCGAGCGTTTCGAAGCCCTGCTCGTTGTGCCACTGCGGGTCGTCGGTCATATAGAGAATGACCTTCAGTCCCTTGGCCTCGGCGGCCTCGATGAGTTCGCCGAGTATGTCGCGCTCGGTGGAACAGCTGCCGGGGATTCCGGAGGGCCAGGGGCGCGCGTAGCCGAGGCGGGAGTGGAACGTCGCGAGGACGATGTAGCTCGCCTTGAGCTTCCTCGCCTCGTCGACCCAGTAGCCGGCGTTCCAGCCGCCGTCGGTGACGGCCTTCTCCCACTCCCGGCAGTCCTTGTGGAGGGGGCGGGTGAACATCCCCCAGTGCAGGAACAGGCCGGCGGTGGCATCACGCAGCATCTTCTCGCGCGGCGGGTGGGGCGCGGCGGCCGTGACGGGCTGTTCGTCGGCCGTACGGGGCTGCGCTGCGGACGGTGCCGACAGCATCAGCCCGCACAGGAGCGAGAGGACCGCTGTCCAGACGCCCCAGAGGGTGCGGCGGCTCATGGGTACGTAACCTCGGTTCCGTTGACGAATACCTTGCGGATGGTCAGATCCCTGGCCGGGCCGATGACGTTGGGCTCGGCCATGCCGGTGAACTCGCAGCGTTCGATGTGCACGCCGGTGAACGGATCGGATGCGAGGCCCTCGAGGTTGACGGCCCGGCGCGCCCCGTCGTGGACCATGTCCTGGACCGTGATGTTGCGGATCACCGCCGGCCGGTCGCCCTGCTGGTTGCTGTAGCGGGTGGTGAGGTAGATGCAGTCACGGTCGATGGCGCGGCCCGTGAACCGGCGTACGTGGACACCGTCGATGTAGCCGCCGCGCTTCTTGTTGGTCTTGATGAAGACCGGGTGGCGGGGGTTGAAGCGGCCGGGGAAGTCGATCGGGTTGATGCGGCAGTCCTCGGCGAAGACGTTGCGCACCCCGCCGGACATCTCGCTGCCCACCGCGATGCCGCCCCAGCGGCCGGAGAAGACACAGCTGCGGACGACGATGTTCTCGCTGGGCACACCGACCCGGATGCCGTCCTCGTCACGGCCGGACTTCACGGCGATCGAGTCGTCCTCGGTGTGGAAGCGGCAGCCGGTGATGAGCATGTCGGAGGTGCATTCGGGGTCCACGCCGTCGCTGTTGTTGATCCGGCCGATGACGTCGACGTCCTTGAGCGTCACGTTGCGGCACAGCACCGGGTGGATGGTCCACATCGCCGGTTCGAGGACCGTGATGTCCTGCATCAGGATGTTCCGGCAGCGGTAGAACTGGATCATGTTGGGCCGCAGGAAGTGGCCGTCACCGAAGACGCGTTCCTCGACGGGGACGCCTTCGGTGCCCATGCGGCGCAGCTCTTCCTGGTCGGCCGGCTGTCCGCCGCCCGGGTCGCGCCAGCTCTTCCAGGGGCCGTCCATGCCCTGGCCGTCGAGTGTGCCCTTGCCGGTGACCGCGATGTTCTGCACACCGTGGGCGTAGACGAAGGACGAGTAGTTGTAGCACTCGGTGCCTTCCCAACGGGTGAGCACGACCGGGAGATAGTCCTCGGGGTCCCGGGAGAAGAGGACGGTGGCGCCCTCCTCGACATGCAGATCGACATTGCTGCGCAGATGGATCGCGCCGGTCGGATAGCGGCCGGGCGGCACGACGACATGCCCGCCGCCGGCCCGGTTGCACGCCGTGATCGCGGCGTGGAAGGCAGCGGTGTTCTTGGTGGTGCCGTCGCCGACCGCGCCGTAGGCGGTGATGTCGAAGCACCGGCGGGGGAAGGCGGGCGGGCGGATCCTGGCGAGGATCGCCGGGACCCGGTCCCACGGGTCGCGTGCGAGGCCGGTGACCGTTGCCTCGGCGGCCGCGGCCGCTTCGGCGGAGAGCGCCGGCGGGAGGATCGCCGCGGCGACCGCTGTGCCGGCACCGGCGAGGAAGGAGCGTCTGCTGATGGGGAAGCGCTGCAAGGAGGTCACCTCTCGACTCCGTTGACGGACACCTTGTGGAAGGTCAGGTCGTCGGTGAAGGCGATCGAGTCGGGGCCGTCGATCCCGGTGAAGGTGCAGTGGGACAGATGGACGCCGCGCAGCCGGTCGCTCTCCAGACCGACCAGGCCGAGCACCGCGCGGGCCCCCTCGATCCGCATCTCGGAGAGATGGATGTTGCGCACGGATACGGGCCGGGTGCCGCCCTCGCCGCCGTTGTAGTTCATGGTGACGAAGGCGACCTCCCGTTCCACGGCGCGGCCGGTGAATCTCCGCACGTACACACCGTCGACGAAGCTGCCGCGCTTCTTGCTCGCCTTCACGTAGAGGGGGTACTTCACCGGGTGATGTCCGGGAAAGTCAGGGGGGTTGACCCGGCAGCGTTCCGCGAAGACGTTGCGTACCCCTCCCGACATCTCGCTGCCGACGGTGATACCGCCCCAGCGGCCGGAGAACGAGCAGTCCTGGACGACGATGTTCTCGCTGGGTACACCGACTCGCAGTCCGTCCTCGTCGCGGCCCGACTTCACCGCGACACAGTCGTCGTTGGTGTTGAAGCGGCAGCCGCTGATGTGGACATATCTGGATGCCTCGGGATCGCAGCCGTCGGTGTTGTAGAGGATGCTCTCGACGGTGATGTCGCGGACCGTCACATTGCTGGAGAGCACCGGGTGGACGGTCCACATCGGTGGGTCGACGATGGTCAGATCGCTCACCAGCACATTGCGGCAGCGGTAGAACTGCACCATTTTCGGGCGCAGACAGTGCCCCGCACCGAAGAGGCGGTCCTTTACCGGTACGCCGCCGGTGCCCATCTGCCGCAGCAGTTTCTGGTCCGGGCCCTGCAGGCCGCTCGTGCGGTACCAGCTCTCCCACGGGCCGAGCCGGGCCTGGCCGTCGAGGGTGCCGCGGCCGGTGACGGCGACGTTCTCCTGCCCGTAGGCGTAGATGAAGGGCGAGTAGTTGTAGCACTCGGTGCCTTCCCAGCGCGTGAGCACGGCGGGGAGGAAGTCGGCCGGGTCCGGGCTGAACGCGAGCGTCGCGCCCTCCCTCACCTGCAGATCCACCCGGCTGCGCAGATGGATCGCGCCGGTCAGGAACCGGCCGGCGGGAACCACGACATGACCGCCTCCTGCGCGGTGGCAGGCCTTGATCGCGGCGCGGATAGCGGCGGTGTTCATGGTGACGCCGTCGCCGACCGCGCCGTGGTCGGTGATGTCGAAGCACCGGCGGGGGAAGGCGGGCGGGCGGATCCTGGCGAGGATTGCCGGGACCTGTCTCCAGCCGTCGTGGGACGTCGCGTCGGCGGGATTCGCGTCGGCGGGGGCAGGGGCGAGTGCGGGCAGCATCGTGCCGGTCGCCAGCAGTCCACCGGCCTTGAGGGCCGAGCGGCGTGACGGGTGCGGACGCCACTGGTGCATGACAGTTCACCTCTCCGGGGCACGGGGTCAGCGGACGGTCCGGTCCTCCTTCACACGGGTCACCAGCTGCGTCGGATTCACGAACCGCAGGGCGATCACCAGCAGCACCAGCATCGACAGCGTGTACATCACGGCCATCGCGTCGATCGACTGCTGCGTACGGATGCCCGCGGAGAACACCGCGTAGTAGAGCGCCACGATCAGGGTCTGGCTGTCGGGCCCCGCGGTGAGGAACGTCAGCTCGAACATGCCGACCGTCCTGACCAGGACGAGGACGGACGCGGCGAGGATCCCCGGCACCAGCAGGGGCGCGAGGACACGGAGCAGCACGGCCCTGGTGCCCGCCCCGCACATCCGGGCCGCGGCCTCGATGCGCGGATCGATCTGCTCGATGAACGGCGTCATGGTCAGGACGACGAACGGCACCGAGGGCACCAGGTTCGCCAGCACCACTCCGGTGAGCGTGCCGGCGACCTGGAACTTGTAGAGCACCGTCGCCAGCGGAATGCCGTACGTGATCGGCGGGACCAGGATCGGCAGCAGGAACAGCGGCAGGACGAGCCGCTTGCCGGGAAAGTCACGGCGGGCGAGCGCATAGGCGGCGGGGACGCCGACGACCACCGAGACGCCGACGACCAGGACGGACACGAGCGCCGTCGTCCAGAAGACCTGGCCCAGCGAGAACTCCCGCCAGGCCGAGCCGTACCACTTCGTCGTCCAGCCGTCCGGCAGCCAGCTGGTGAACCAGCGGGTCCCGAAGGAGTCGACCAGCGGTACGCCGATGACACCGGCGAGGTTGACGAAGAAGAAGCCGAAGACCAGCGCGGTCACCCAGGTGACGGGGCGTCCGAAGCGGTGCCTGCGGCCGGCGGGCTTCTCCGGCGCGGCCGCGGTCAGCGGCTCGTGGGTGTCCAGGACGTCGGCCATCAGCCCTTGCCTCCCGTGGAGCCGCGGTACAGCATCGAGCGCCACGTCAGCACCAGGAGCACCACCGCCGCCATCACGGCGGCCATCACCATGGCGATCGCGGAGCCTAGGGAGTAGTCGTACTTCTGGAAGGCCGCCTGGTACGCCTCGATCGAGATCACATGCGTGCTCCCCCGCGGGTCACCCACCAGCTGTGCCGACGGGAAGACCGCGAAGGCCAGGACGAACGAGAGACAGAAGGTGATCGCCAGCCCGGGGGCGAGCAGCGGCAGCATGACATGCCGGAAACGCTGCCGCCGGTTCGCCCCGAGCGTGGCCGCCGCCTGTTCGAGGCTCGGGTCGATGCCGGTGAGATAGGAGAGCGTGAGCAGGTACGAGAACGGGAAGCCGGTGATCACCAGCGAGGCGAACACGCCCCAGTAGTTGTGCACGAGGTTCAGCGGCTGGTCGATGATCCCGGCACCCGACAGGGCCTTGTTGAGCCAGCCGTTGGGGCCGAGGTAGCCGAGGAGTCCCTCGGCCGTGAGGACCGTACCGAGGGTGATCGGCATGACCAGCAGGGTGGTGATCAGCCGCCGGCCGCGGAACGGGCCGCGGGTGCGGAAGGCGACCGGTACGGCGGCCAGGCAGTTCACCAGGGCCACCGGAACCGCCAGTTCGAGGGTGATCCAGATGGTCTCGCGGAGATACGGGTCGGAGAAGAACTCCCGGTAGTTGGCGAACGGGCCGCCGCCCTCCTGTGGCTGGAAGGAGAGCTGGAGGCCGTAGAGGAACGGATAGCAGAAGAGCAGGACGAGAAAGAGCGCGCCGGGCACGAGCAGCAGAAGGGTGCGGTCGACGCCGCGCTCGGCGAGACGATGGCGCAGGGCCGGGCGCTCGTGCACAGGAGCGGTCGTCGTCATGCGGTCGCCGCCTTCTGCCGCGCCGGCTCCTCGGCCGCCCCCTCGCCCGGGGCGCCGTCCGGGGCGAACACCAGCACCCGCTCGGGGGCGGCGGCGAGCAACACCCGGTCGCCGGGCGCAACCCGCCGCCCGGTGCGGAAGTGGACCTCCCGGCCGTTGGACAGCCGTGCCTGTACGGCGAGTTCACGGCCGTGGTACTCCACGACCTCGATGTCCGCCGGCAGGCGGCCCGCGGCGTCGCCCTCCGCGACATCGAGGTCCTCGGGCCGCAGCGCCGCGACACCGCGGGCGCCCGGGGCGAGGGATCCGCGGTCGAGACCCGTCAGGCTCGCGCCGGCGAGCCGGAGGGAGAGACGGCCTCCGTCAGCGGCGGTGACCGTCACGTCGAGCATGTTGCGGTAGCCCATGAACCCGGCGACGTACTGATTGGCGGGCCGGCTGTACACCTCTTCCGGAGTGCCGACCTGCTGCATGACACCGTCGCGCAACACCACGAGCCGGTCGGCGAGCGACAGCGCCTCCTCCTGGTCGTGGGTGACGTACACCGTCGTCAGTCCGAGACTCTGGTGCAGGCGCCTGATCTCGGTGCGCATCTCCAGACGCAGTGAGGCGTCGAGGTTGGACAGCGGCTCGTCCATCAGCACGAGACGCGGTTCGAGGACGATCGCCCGGGCGATGGCGACCCGCTGCTGCTGGCCGCCCGAGAGCTGGCCGGGCCGCTTGTGCGCGTGCCCGGTCAGCCGGACCATCTCCAGCGCGCGGTCGGTGCGACGGGCGATGTCCGCCTTCGGCACCTTCGCCATCCTCAGGCCGAAGGCCACATTGCCGCGGACGGTCAGATGCGGGAAGAGCGCGTAGTTCTGGAAGACCATGCCGAAGCCCCGCCGCTCGGGCGCGATGTGGTCGATGCGCTCGCCGTCGAGCCGGATCGTGCCGCCGGTGAGCGGGAGCAGTCCGGCCAGACAGTTGAGGGCGGTGGACTTTCCGCAGCCGGACGGTCCGAGCAGGGCGACGAACTCGCCGCCCTTGATGTCGAGTCGGAGCTCCCGAAGGGCCGCGTGACGGCCGAAGCTGCGCGAGACCCTGTCCAGACTGAGCGTGGAGAAGCGGGACATCATTCCCCTGATCCCTTTAACGGCCCGCGACTTCGCGGTTCCACATGTCGAATGCCTTGACCTGCTGCTCGGCCGGGAGTGAGGGCTTCTTCGGGAATTGGGCGATCCACTGGTCGAACTCCGGAACGCCGTACTCCTTCACCACGTCCCGGGACTTCTGCGGTGCCATCGACAGCGGCACGTTCTTGACCGCGGGGCCGGGATAGAAGTACCCGTCGTCATACGCCTTGGCCTGCTGCTCCGGTGTGAGCATCCACTTGATCAGCTGGAGCGCTGCGGACATGGTGTCGGCGTCGACGCCCCGGGGGACCACCGCGTACTGGGCGTCGGTCACCCAGGTCATGTTGTCGAAGTGCCCGGCCTTCATCCTCTTCGGGACGGTGCCGAGCGCCCGCGGGTTGATGTACCAGCCCGTCGTCGACATGACCATGTCGTGCTGTCCCGAGGCCAGGTTCTTCATGGTCTCGGTGGTGCCGGAGCCGTACACACCGACGTACTTGTCGAGTTCCTTCAGATAGGCCCACGTCTTGTCCCAGCCCTTGACCGGATCGCCGGGGTCCTTGTCGCCGAGGAGGTGGGGCAGGCCCATCAGGAAGGTGCGCCCGGGGCCCGAGTTGGCCGGGTCGGCGTACTGGAACCGCTTGGGGTGGGCCTTCGCCCAGGCCAGAAGCTCCTGCGGGTTCTTCGGCGGGTTCCTGACCTTGTCCGGGTTGTACTCGAACAGCGGACCCGACGGGTAGTACACGATCGCCGTGCCCTTGCCCTGGGCGAGCTTCTGCATCTCGGCGGCGGGTTCGAGATAGTCCGGGGTTCCGATCAGCGACTGATGCTCCGTCATGGAGCTCCACAGGTTCTGCGAGAGCCCGGCCGCCAGTCCGTCGGTGCCGGTGAGTACGAGATCGATCTGGACGCGCCCGGCCTGCTGCTGGGCCTTGATCTTGCCCGCCAGGTCGGGCGCCGGCGCCTTGGAGTACGTCACCTTGCCGATGACATCGGGGTGCTGCTTCGCAAAGGCGTCGATCATCCCCTGGGTCAGCTGGAGGTTCCCCGCGACATCCAGGATGTCCAGCGTCACCGCCTTGCGGGGCTTGGCCGGGATCTTCAGCGGAGCCTTGTCGCCAGACCCCGGACCGCCGGAGTCGGGTGCGCCGCAGCCGGCGGCTGCCACCGCGAGCAGCAGTCCCGCGAGTGCGAACCGTGCTGAACGGTGGTGCAGTTGACGGGACATGGCGGCTGGCACCCCTCTGCTGAGATAGCGCTTACTCGGCCCTGTGCCCGAACAAGGTCCACCCCGCCAGGATCCATGTCAAGAGAGTGCGCCGGTTGAACTGCGAACACGCAGTTCAACAGGGACAGTTGCGGGCTCGATGCCCTCGTCCCCACTCATGATCCGGCCGAGCGCCTCCCCCGCGATCTGCCCCAGCCGGTCCCGCGGTACCGCTACCGTCGTCAGGGGCGGTGCGGAGAAGCGGGCCATGTCGATTTCGTCGAATCCGGTCAACGACATGTCGTCCGGGACCTTCACGCCCAGCTCCGAGAAGCGGGCGAGCACGCCGAGCGCGACGAAGTCGTTGTACGCGATCACGGCGGTCGCACCGCTTTCCAGAGCGGCGGGAGCAGCGGCGTACCCCTCGTCCGTGGTCGACCCGCACGGCACCGAGAGCACCTCCAGCCCGAAGGCCTCGGCACCCGAGAGGGCGCGCAGCCGCTCGGCGTTGGCCCAGGCGTGCGCGGGGCCTTCCAGGTAGACCACCTTGCGGTGGCCGAGCCGGGCGAGATGCCCGCACACGGCCATGATCCCGCGGAAGAAGTCGACGGTGATCGAGTGCATCGCGAGGCCCGGGACCTGCCGGTTCGTGACCAGCATGGGGGTGCCGCGGTCCGCCAGCGCGGCGAGGTCCGCGCGGGGCATCCGCGGGGAGCAGAGCAGCAGCCCGTCGGCGTACCGGATCAGATCCTCCGTCAGTTCCCGCTCCACGTCCGGGTCCTCGTTGGAGTCCATGACGAGGACCCGGCTGCCGGCGTCGCGGGCCACGATGGAGACGGCCTTGATGATGTCGTGGAAGTACGGGTTGGCGAGGTCGGGCACGAGGACGCCGATGGTGCCCGAGCGACCGCGGGCCAGCCCCTGGGCGGCCGCACTCGGCCGGTAGCCGAGGTCGACGATGGCGGCGCGTACGCGCTCGGCGAGTCCGGGGGCGACGGTGTCCACGCCGTTGAGCACCCGGGACACGGTCGCGACGGACGCCCCTGCCTCTCGCGCGACATCGGCGATCGTGACCCTCTTCGCACGCTTCGAGGCAACCATCAGGGACGCTCTCCTTAGGGCGAACGGCTGAGAAACCGGTTTCTCGCACCAGGAAAGTAGCAGAGTCCGCAGCGGGGCGGACCAGGGGCGGCATGCGGAGGTTCCGGGCGGTTCCACGCGTCCCGCCCGGCCCTGTCCGGCTGCGCCCGGGCCCCGCGCGGGCCCCGTCCGTTCAGCTGCGGCCCCGACGCGCCGCGCCCGTTCCCCGCCTCCCTACCCCGTCCGCCGGTACGTCGCCGCGACCTCAGCCGGATCCAGCGCCCGGTCGAGGAACATCAGGTCGTCCATGCGGCAGTTGCAGGGGTTGCCCTCCTTGGTGTTCTGCGGGTAGCTGCCGCCGATCTTGATGCCGCGCGGATCGGTCGGGGACGCCGTGTCCGGTTCGGGCGGGCCCTCGATCGCCCACGGGTCGCCGCTGAGGGTGTAGAAGCCGGGCAGAGAACGGCCGTTGCGGTAGAGGGCCATGGTGCCGTCGTCGTAGTCGAAGGTCGCCGCGAGATGGACCCAGACGCCCTGCGGCAGCAGCTTCTGCCAGTCGGCGTCCGCGGCGAACGTCTGCGAGCTGCCCCCGTCCACCCGTCGGCCGAGCGCGACGACCTTCATCACGCCGCCCACATTGATGAGTTCGAGCAGGGCACGAACGTCATGGCCCTGCGAGGCACCGGACAGCACACCGGCGAGACCGATCGCTCCGTAGCGGTCGTCGGGGTCCGCGGAGCCGGAGTTGGGGCCGGGATTCTCGCCGGTCATCTTGAACCAGCCCATGACGGTCGCTTCGCGCGCGCCGTTGAAGGCTCCCAGAGCGGGCACCCCGTCGGGGCCGTAGACACCGGCCTTCCAGTCGTCGTTGCCCGCCGTCGCCGGTGAGATCTGCCGTGCCTGCAGAACAGAGCCCCGGCGGCTGTCCCAGGTCCGCATGCGAGCGCCGCCGTTGACGAGCTGGATGTCGGTGCCGGATCGGCCCCGGTCGCGTTCCCGTGCGCGGTCGCCGTGCACGGGGTGGGAGAAGTCGTAGTGCGCGACGAGGTTGCGTCCCACGCTCGGCGGCACGGTCCCCGGTGATGCGTTCGCCCCGCCGGCCGGGACGAGCGCCGTGGCGAGGAGTCCGGCGGCCAGCGCCCCCGCGAGCTTTCCGCTACCGCGCACCGGACACCTTCCAGATCTTGCCGTTGGCCTTGGAGAGCACATAGAGCTCGCCCGCACGGTCGGTGCCGAACCTCAGGTCGACGCGCTCGTCCCCGGCAAGGGCCTGCATGGTCGTCCGCGTACCGGCTGCGTCGAAGACCTGGAGCTGGTGCGTACGGGCCATCGGCCGTCCGCGCCGCATGTCGTGGACGTCGGAGGAGAAGATGCGTCCGCCGACACCCTCCGAGTAGAGGTACTGGCCCTGCAGCTGGGGGATCTGCGGGCCGCGGTAGACGAAGCCGCCGATCAGCGCGTTGCCGCTGTCCGAACAGGGCTTGTCCGGGGGCGGGTTGTGGTCGAAGGCGGCAACCGGGTACGTGTAGCCGTACTGCGCGTCGTCGGCGGGCAGCGGAAAGACTCCGCAGGTGGGGTTGTCCGTCTTGCGGTAGGCGAACGGCCCTTCGCGGTTGCTCCAGCCGAAGTTGTCGCCCGCCCGTGCCTCGTAGACGGACTCGATACGGTGCTCACCGATGTGGCCGATGAACATCTGGTGCCGCCCGCCGGTGTCCCAGCTGAAGCGGTGCGGGTCGCGCAGTCCGTACGCGAAGATCTCGCCGAGCTTGCCCGGGCTGCCCGCGAACGGGTTGGAGCGCGGTATGCCCCACTTGCCGCCGGGGCCGTTCGTCCCGAGCGGATCGATCCGCAGGATCTTGCCCTGCGGTGCCGTCAGATCCTGGGGCACGGTTCCGCCCGCGCCCGCGGCGCCGTCTCCCGCCGCGATGTAGAGCAGACCGTAGTCCTTGTCCCAGGGCCGGGCGTTGGGGTCGAAGTTGATCTCCTGAATGGTGTGGTACGTGTTCAGGAAGCCGAGGCGCATCACTTCGCGGTGGGTGCCGCTGAAGGTGGCCGCGCGGGGATTGTCGGCGGTCCACTCCGTGATCACGCTGTGGATGCGGGTGCCGCCCGGATGAGGCAGATCGGGCGTCTTGGTGGTGAGCGCCGCGCGGGCCTCGGTGTGGACCGTGTAGAACTTGCCGTTCCTGGCGAACGCCGGATGGAAGGCGACGAAGCCGAAGCCGCTGCCGAGTCCCTGGTGGGACCAGAAGTCCGGGCCGGCCGCGGCGCCCACGTCGAGGTACTCGTGCGAGCGGCCCCTGCGGTCGAGGAGATAGAGCTTGCCGTTGAGATCGGGGACGTACAGCCGTCGCGAATGGTCGGGCACCTCCCCGAGGTAGTTGATACGGGCCCACCGTTTGAGCCGCCCGTCGGTCGGCGGGGGCACCGGCTCCGTTTTCGGCAGGGTCGCGAACTCCTCCAGCACCAGCCCGTGCCGCGAGACGGCGGGATCCGGCAGCGGGTCGGGGACCGGCGCGTCGTCGTCGGCGAGTGCCGGCGGCGCGACGAGCGCCATCAGCAGGACCCCCGCGGAGATCGCTAACCGGCCCCTTCGTGACTTGGGCATTCCGTTCACCTCGTCGGTTCGGAGTGCAGGGACGGATAGAAAGCGCTTCCGGAAAGCGCTTGCGACAAGCTACAAAGCGGGGCGGGGGGCGGCAAGGGGTGCGCGGCGAGCAATGTCATGCGCGCCCGAACCTCACGACATCCAGAGCCGCAGCGCATGCCGGCCCAGGCGGCTCGGCCGGCAGGCCGCCCGGAGCGCACCCTCGCCCGTACGGAAGTGGCGCGCGCCCGTTTGCCAACGCTTGTTGACTCCCGAAGGGAGCGCCGCCTAGAGTGAAGTCAACGGCCGTTGGCAAACAATCGTTGGCCTTCGGATTCCGCTGCCCGAGGAGGCGCCATGCTGCCGGCCACCACCGATGTCCTCATCGTCGGCGCAGGTCCGGCGGGACTGACCGCCGCCGTCGCGCTGACACAGCACGGACACGCCGTGACGATCGTGGATGCGCAGGCCGAGGGAGCGAACACCTCGAGGGCCGCCGTGATCCACGCCCGCACGCTGGAGGTGCTCGAGCCCTACGGCGTGTCGAAGGCTCTGGTCGAACGGGGCGTGCACACACCGCAGTTCACCATCCGCGACCGCGACAAGGTCCTGGTCACCGTCTCGTTCGACGGTCTGCCGAGCCCGTATCCCTACACGCTGATGATTCCTCAGTGCGACACCGAGGCCATCCTGCTGGCGCGTCTGCACGAACTCGGCGGCAGGGTGATGCGCCCGGCCCGGGTGACCGCTGCCGAGCAGGACGAATCCGGCGTCACGGTCTCGTTCGAGGGCGGCGAGCAGATCCGCGCCGGCCATGTGATCGGGGCCGACGGTATGCACAGCGTGATGCGCTCCACCGCCGGCATCGGCTTCGTCGGCAGCACCTACGAGGAGTCCTTCGTCCTCGCGGATGTGCGGCTCTCCGGTGGCGTACCGGAGAACGAGGTCGTCCTCTACTTCTCGCCCGCCGGGCTGGTCGTGGTCGCGCCGCTGCCCGACGGGCGGCACCGGATCGTGTCCACGGTCGCCGAGGCCCCGCACGAGCCCGACGCCGCCTTCGTCCAGCAACTGCTGGACGCACGCGGCCCCGTTGCCGACCCGGTCATCGTGCGCGAGGTGATCTGGGGCTCGCGGTTCCGCGTGCACCACCGGCTCGCCGACTCCTTCCGCGAGGGGCGCGTGCTGCTGGCCGGCGACGCCGCCCACGTCCACTCCCCCGCCGGCGGTCAGGGAATGAACCTGGGAATCGAGGACGGGGTCAAGGCCGCCGAGGCGCTCGACCGGGTCCTCGAGGGCGCGCCGCTCGGCGAGTTGGAGGCATACGCCTCGACCCGTCGCCCCCTGGCCAGTGGCGTCATCGGACTGGCCGGGCGGCTCACCAAGGTGGCCACCATGGCCGACAGCCGCCGCCCCCTGCGCAATGTCGCCCTGCGCACACTGGGACGGATCCCGGCCTTCCGGCGGCGCCTCGCGTGGCAGCTGTCGGGCCTCGACCGGCGCGACTGATCCTCCGCACACCGCGTACGCTCCGTCACGCCCGGACTCGGCCCCGCCCCGCAGCCATCGGGCGGGGCCGGGCTGCGTTTCGGGCCGATTCCCCGTCCGGAAGGCCCGATTGACCTGCCAACACTCATTGGCCTACGTTTGTTGGCATGCCTGAAGAGACCACCCGGAACCGAAGCTCACAGCGCACCCGCGCCAACATCCTCGCGGCCGCCAGGACCCGCTTCGCGACGGACGGTTACGAACGGGCGACCATCCGCGCCATCGCCGCGGACGCCGGCATCGATCCGTCGATGGTCATGCGCTACTTCGGCAGCAAGGAACAGCTCTTCGCGACAGCCGTCGACATCGACCTGAGGCTGCCCGACCTGTCCTCCACACCGCCGCAGGAGTTGCCCGCGGTCGTCGTGCGGCACTTCCTGCAGCGCTGGGAAGGAGACGCCGCCGACGACGCCCTGCTCCTCCTGCTGCGGTCGGCGGTGACCAACGAGCAGGCGGCAGAGCGCATGCGCGCAATATTCGCCAACCAGGTGAGCTCAGCCTTCGAGGCGGTCCTCGGGCCCGACGAGGGTGCGGAGCGAGCGGGGCTCGTGGCCTGTCAGCTTCTCGGACTGGCCCTCGGACGCTATGTGCTGGCCCTCCCCGCGGTGGCCTCGCTGCCGATCGAAACGCTGGTCAGCCGTTTCGCTCCGGCCATCGGTGCCGTGGTGACCGCCGAGAAGTCCTGACCACCGGTCCGCGGTGACGCCGGCTCGCTCAGGACGCCTGCCGGGCCGCCCGCCACTCCGGTGCGAGCACCGACCAGATCTCCTCGTCGTGCCGCTTCCCCCGGTACAGGTAACTCTCCCGCAGCACGCCGTCCTTCGTCATCCCCAGCCGCCGGGCCACGGCAATGCTGGGCGCGTTCTCCGCCGAGACCCACCACTCCACGCGGTGGATGCCCCGCTCCTCCACGGCCCAGTCGATGATCGCGCGCACGGCGCGGGTCACCAATCCCTTGCCCACTGCCGACGGTTCGAGCCAGCAGCCCGCCTCCGCGGTGCCCTGGGCGACGTCCATACGCCGGAAAATGACCGCGCCGACCAGCCGGTCGCCCAGCCGGATGCCGTAGATCCGCCCGGTGTCGGCCGCTGTCTTCTCCGCGTACGCCTGGAGGAACGCCCGGCTCGACTCCAGGTCCGTGACGACATCGGGCAGCGCGTTGTGCTGCCCGATGAACTCCCTTCCGCGGTCCAGGTGGGCCAGGAACTCCTCTGCCTGCCAGGGTTCGAGCGGGCGCAGTTGTGCACCGTCGTCGCCCAGGGGTATCGCGTACATCGTCACCTTTCACGGTCTGCGGGGGCCGGGCGGCCAGTGTCCGTCATCGCGTTCCCGTCCCTGGGGCCAGGGGACCAGAGCCGCCTCACGCGCCGTTGTCGAACGGGCTTCCGCCGGCGAGGGGGGTCAACCGGTGGATGACGGCGTCGGGTTCGGCGTCGGCCAGGGCGGCATCGGCCGCCTGCGGGTCGAAGACGTCGAGCTGTACCGCGATGGCACCCCGGGCGTGGATCTGCCGGAGCCCCGGTTGGGTGCGTGAGCTTCCGAAGACCTCGTGCCCGGCCGACACGAGAAGTTGGGGCGAGGACGCGTCCGACGGCTCCGCTCGCGCCGGCGACGAAGATGCGCAGGGTGCTGCTCCCGAGGTCACCCCCGTCAGGTCAGCAGAAAGTCCGCCTTCCCGGACTTGGCCCCCTGGATGAACGCGGCGATCTCGCTGGAGGTGTAGATCAGCGCGGGGCCGTCCGGGTCCGCGGACTGGCGCACCGCCACACGGCCGTCGGCGAGCTTCATGGTCTCGAAGCAGTTGCCGCCGTTCCCGCCGCTCCACGGCTTGTGCCAGCCGACCTCACCCAGCTCGGCGGCCGGCATGCCGTTGTATATGTGATCCATTCACAGCTCCTTGCGGAGATCGCTGAGGATCTCCTTCGTGCGTTGTGCAGTCGCGGCCTGAGCCGCCATGCGGTCCAGAACCTCCAGATGCGAGGCGACCTCGGGACGCGCGTCCAGATAGACCGCGCCGGTCAGATACTCGCTGTAGACCATGTCCGGGAGCTCGGGGACGGCGAACCGGAACAGCACGAACGGCCCGTAGGTGCCGGGATGGTGCCCGGACGAGAACTGCGCGATCTGCAGAGTGACGTGGGGCAGCTGGGCGCCCTCCAGCAGCCGGTCGATCTGCTCTCTCATGACGCCGGGGCCACCGACGGGTCTGCGGAAGACCGTCTCATCCATGATCACCCACAGTCTGGGCGCCTCGGGGCGGGTGAGCAGCGCCTGCCGTTCCATCCGCAGCGCCACATGACGCTCGATGTCCGCGTGGTCCGTCTGCCCGACGGCTCCGCCGAGCATGATCGCCCGGGCGTATTCCTCTGTCTGGAGCAGGCCGGGCACGAAGTGCGGCTCGTAGGAACGTATGAGACTGGCCGCGCCTTCGAGGCTGACGTACATCGAGAACCAGCCAGGCAGCACATCGTGAAAGCGCTGCCACCAACCGGGTCGGTTGGCCTCCTCCGCCAGCTCGATGAAGCCGCGCAACTCCTCCTCGCCGACCCCGTACGCGTTCAGCAGGAGCTGGACATACGGGATTTTCAGCGCAACCTCGGCGGTCTCCATCCGGCGAATGGTGCCCGCGGCCACGCGAAGGACCTTGGCGGCCTCCTCGCGCTTCAGCCCGGCCCGCTCCCGCAGATCCTGCAAGCGCTTGCCGAGTACGACCTGCCCCACCGTGGGGGCGGACCGCGGTTCACTCACTTCGAGACCTCCCCACGTGCTGTTGCGAGCAGTGTGCCACGCACCTGCACCGATGAATATGCCCACTCTGAATTTTTCAGAGTGGCTCTTGCCAAGTGTCCGTTACGGCGCGACAGTGGACCGGTGAACCGTGACGCGCTCCTTGCCCCACACTTGGACCCGTGCTCGGAGGCCGACCACCACCGGTACGGCTTCGAGCTGCCGGCGCGCGTCGAATACGTGTCCAGGGCCAGAAAGCTCGCCAAGGAGCGCCTTCATTGCTGGGGCATAGGAGGCGACGTCCGTGACACGGCGATGCTGGTCGTCTCCGAACTGGTCACCAACGCCGTGGTGCACGCCGACGGCCACCTGGTCTCCTGCGAACTGCTGAACGGCGTGGAACACCTGCGGATAAGCGTCCAGGACCAGGGATGCACACCCACCGGCCCGCACGTGTGCCACTCCGTGCAGGAGGAGGAGCGGGGGCGCGGGCTGCTCCTGGTCGAGTCGATGTCCAGCGCATGGGGCGCGCACCCGTGCCGGCACGGCACCGGCCGCATCGTCTGGGCCGACCTGCAGCACATCGACATCCCCTACGGGGCGGACTTCCCGCGCGGAGCGGAGAAGCCGTGCTGAGGAACAGGGCGACCCCCCTGATCAGGGTGGGCCGCCGCACCGTCGGGACGGGCCTGACGAGGCTCGACCTGCCGTCCACGGTCCTGCCCTCACTGGGCTGCGACGCCGTGGGGATCCCCGCACGGCACGGCTTCCGGCTGCTCGGCCGGCTCCCGCGCAGCGGCTGCATCTTCGCCGACACCGACTGGTGGTGGTGGATCGTGCCGGAGGGATCCGATCACGAACTGGCCTGGCCGCTGCCCTCGCACTACGCCAGAGGAGCGTATGTTCCGGCAACCGATCCGCAGCTGATCCGCCATCCGGACGACAGCAGTCCCTACACACCACCGATCCCTCTCTATCTCATGGCCTGCCAGCTCACCGGAACCGCTCCCTCGTGGTCGGCCGGTGTGGGCAGCGCCCGGAGCGCATGAGCGTCGCGGCTCTCGGCCCCGACCGCCCGAGTCGGGACGGGACGGCTAATCTTCTGCGCATGTCAGAAGCCAATTCGAGCTCCGAACGGCAGGGGCTCACACCACGTCAGGCACGCCGCGTCCGGATCGTGTTGTCCGCGCTGATCATGGCCGCGGTCGGTCTGACTCTCGTTCTTCGGCTCGGGAGCACGCACTCGGTACTGACGATGGGTTTCTACGGGTTCGCGCTGATCCTTTCGGGCAGCGCACTCGTGCTCAGCAAGCAAGGTCGCACGCGGGTGGCCACGGCGGTGCTGGGCGCGGGCGTCGCCCTGGTGCTCGCCTCCGAGTGGGCCGTCGCGTCGATGCGCTGAACAAGGGGAGATCACGAAGCGGGGGGATGAGCACACGGGGGAAATGGGGAGAGGTCAGAGCCCCTGCCTGGGGGAAGGGCGGGGGTGAGGCCTCGCGGGGTGGTGGCCCGGCCCCGCGGGACGCTGGGGGCGTCCCGCGGTGGCCGGGCCACCGGTGTGCTCAGCGCTGGGGCACGGGAAAGGCGACGGGGCTGCGCAGGCCCGCCCGGTTCACCGCGCGGACACCGAAGAAGACGTTGTCCTTGGAAAGGTCCACCGTGTGACGCGTCGTGTCGCCGACGCGAAGGACATGCGTCCACTCGGCATCGGCGGTCTCGCGCCAGACGACCTCGTATCCCGCGAGAGCGCTCTCCTTGCCGCGCTCCCACACGAGCTCGGTGGCGTTCGTCAGGGCGCTGGTGAGGATCTTCGCACCCTTGGGGGTGCCGGGGGCCTGGGCGAGCGTCCACAGGGCCGCCGCGTTGACCCTGGCGACCCTGGCGATGTAGCCGAAGTCGCAGAACTTGGGCAGATCCCCGTACTGCTTGCCCTCGACCACCTTCACGTCCTGGTGCTGATGGGCGAAGTCCTCGGCGGGCTCGGTGAACCGGGCCGCGGGGAAGCCGCGTTGGAGGTACGGGATGTGGTCGCCGCCGCGTAGATAGCGGTCCCGGCGGTGGATGACACGGACGTGCATCCCGGTGGCTTCGTTGTCGGCCACATCGCGCACGAAGCGGGCGAGCTGACGGGACGGCGAATCGTTCTCACCGCCCACCGACTGCCGGATCGCGGCCTGTTCGGGCGTCTCGGAGGTGGGCACACCCTCCGCGAAGAGCCGGACCGTGTGCGGGTCGCGGCTGCCGTCGTCGGCGGCGGAGCTGCCGACGATGTCGTCGGTGAACATGCCCTGGAGGTCGACGCCCGCCGTCTTGAACGTCTGCGCCATGTGGTTCGCGCCGTACAGCCCCTGTTCCTCGCCGGCCACGGCCGCGAAGACGATCGTGGCGGCCGGACGGCGCTTGGCCATGACCCGGGCGAGTTCCATGGCCACCGCGACCCCGGAGGCGTCGTCGTCGGCGCCGGGTGCGTCGCCGGCGGCGTCCATGACGTCGGTGGCGCGCGAGTCGTAGTGCCCCGAGACGACATAGACGCGGTCGGGGTCCGACGATCCGCGCAGCGTCGCGACGACGTTGGTGATCCGGGTCGCCACCGGGATGCGCGACGCCGGTTCCTGGACGTAGCTCTGCAGTTGCGCGGTCATACGGCCGCCGCTGACCGCCGCGTACGCCTTCAGCTCGGCGAGGATCCAGTCACGGGCCGCTCCGATGCCGCGCTTCGGGTCGTCCTGGCTCGAGAGGGTGTGGCGGGTGCCGAAGGAGGCGAGCTTGCGCACCGTCGCTTCGACGCGGTCGGGGTCGATCTCGGCGAGCAGGGCGCGCAGTTCGCGGGAGGGGCGCTGCGCGGTGGCGGGGAGGTCGCGGTGGGGCGCCGGAGCGGGCGCTGTGGCCTTGCCTGCGCCCGGTGGGGCTGCCGCGGTACCGGGTGCGGCGGCCGCGGGTGTCGCGGCGGCTCCGGTCAGCGTTGCTCCGAGCGTCACGGTGCCGGCCGTGGCCGCGAGAACGGATCTGCGGCTGGTGCCTCTGGGGTTGGCGTGATCACCGGTGGGTTCTGGTGTCTGCTGCGGCATGGGGTCATCGTCGGCGCGCTCCGGCCACCTGGCAAGGGTGGGACCGGCCTCCGGTGATGAGCGGGCCGCGGGTGCGGTTTCAGCCACCGGTGACGAGCGGGCCGCGGGTGCGGCTTCAGCCCCCGGCGACGGCCCGCAGGTGGGCCTTGCCGCGCCGTACGTTCGGCGGGGCCGCGCTCCTGCCCTCGTGCAGCACGAGCGTCATCCGCGTGAAGCCACGGTCCTGCAGGGTCGCGGGCGTCTCGTCGACGATCCGGCACCGGGTGCTGCCCCAGCGCGGGTCGGGGTGGTGCAACGGCCGTACGGCACCGTCGTGGTGGACGGCGGCCGCTCCCGTGATCCGCATCCAGTGCGGCAGACCGCACCGGTAGGCGGCATCCATGATCGGGTCGTCCGCGATGTCGTCACGAATGGCTTGAAGAGCGCGGTCGTCCTCGTACCTCTCCAGCGCCGACTCCAGCTGGGCGAGCAGGGGCAGACACCAGCTCGTCTCGCGGTCGCCGAGCACCGAGCCCGCGTCCGGGTGGAAGAGCACGAACCGCAGGAAGTTCTGGTCGGGCATGGCCGTGGGGTGGTCCCCCACTCCGCGGAACAGTGCGTGGAAGGCGGGATTGACGTGGGTGACGTCCCAGTGGCGGTCGAAGAGCACCGACGGCAGCGGCACCGCGTCCATCATCGCCGCGTAGTCCCGCAGGTAGGCCTGCGTCTCGGGATCCTGCGGCGGGTCCAGGGGCGAGGACGGCTCGATCGGCAGCGCCGGGGCGGGGATCGGCACATAGGGACGTACGGGCCGGGAGGGAAAGGCCGGTCCGGACGGTCGGGCGGGCCCCATCGGAGGCGCCGGCGCGGACACGGCGACCGGGGTGCCCGAGGCGTACGGAGGGTCGCGGTCGACGGCGAGACGGAACAGCCAGCCGCCCTGCTGGTCGGTCATCTCCAGGGCCTTGACCAGGGCGGTGAGCTTCTCGTCGGTCCACTCCTGGGCGGGAGTCCGCTCCCAGCTGCCGTAGACACCGGTGCTGACCTCGAGCCGTGCCGCCACCTCCGCCACGCTCAGACCGAGCTCTTCCCGGCGCCTGCGCAGCACATCGGTGAGCCGTCGTGACCGGACCGTGCCGCGACCTGTCGCCGTGCACTTCCGACGACCGTGGACACCGGGCCGGTCGACCCCCGCCTCATGTGTCATCGAGAACGCCACCCTTCTCGAAGTCCCGCTGCGGCAGCGCCCTTTGGATCTTCACCCCGCGTTGCGATCCTGCTACCGCGAGAGTAACCATGTCAACTATCGTGGCATTCGGCGCCAGAGAGCGTTCAGATCGCGCCACAGCTGTGGCAAGACCTGGCTGGACTTCCTCGAAACGGTTAATCTCCGGGCAGCCAACTTGTGTGCGGAGCGACCTCGCGTGATCTAGGAGACCTACTGGTGACAGACGGCTTCTCGGTTCCGGGCCCGGCATCCGCAGGTCCCTTGGCGGCATCGGTCGCCCGCGTCGCCGAACTCGCGGTCAAGCTCGGACTGAGCCACGACGCGGTCTTCGACGTGCACCAGCTCTCGGAGGCGTCGGGCGTGCCCGACGATGTCGTCAGCGCGCTCCTGGACGGGTTCCCGGCCGGTGAACCGGACCTCCAGGCACGCTTTCTGCAGCGTTTCGACCTGCTGCGCAGCACCCGGCTCAAGGCCAACGGCCGCCGCTACACCCAGCAGGAGATCGCCGACGGTGCCGGGATGTCACGGCAGCAGGCCGGCGCGCTCATCAACGGCGACCGCCGGCCGACCATGGAGCACTGCGATGCGATCCAGCGGTTCTTCAAGGTGCACGCGGGCTTCCTGACGGCAGAGGACGCGGACGCGCTCAACGGGGCGCTGCAGCGCACCGAGCAACGACTGCTTCAGGACTTCGCCGGCGAAGGCGACCCGCTGGAGCGCCTTCTGCAGGATCATGGCGTACGCGGCATCGCCTGGCGCGCGGCCCAGCTGCCCACCGACAAGCATCGGGACAAGGTCACCGAGTGGCTCGACATGCTGTTGGAGAGCGTCAAACCGACCGGACCGACGGAACCCTGATTTCAGGACAGGGTTGATGCCGCACGTGTGCGCGCCACCGCTGACGGGGAGAGGAGAACGGTGAGCATAGGCAAGGAGATGCGCCGGCTGTGCGGCGAGCTGGTGGCCGCGATCGATCTGCCCGCCCCGGCAGAACCCGCGGATCTCTATGCCGCCCTGTGCGACGGGATGAGCAGGCATCGCGGCCGGCCCGTCCGGTACCGCGTGGCCACCTTCCCGCCGGGCACCGCGAGCGGGCTCTGGCTGGACATGACGGACCAGGACCTCGTCGTCATCGAGGAACGCACCGCGCCCGACCATCAACTGGTCATTCTCGGCCACGAGCTGTGGCACATGAAGGCCGGACACTGCACGCACCACGTCGACGGCGCGGCCGTCGCCGCACGGCTGCTGTCGGACGAGGCGGACCTGCAGGCCACGGTGCGCAAGGTCGCGGCCAGGACCCGTTTCGACCAGGCCGAGGAGAACGAGGCGGAGAGCTTCGGACTGCTGCTCGGCAGCAAGTGCCGCTTCTGGCTGGCCGGTCCGCCCGGCCGCTCCACGCTGAGCAGGGACGGCATCGCCGGGCGCATCGAGGCGTCCCTGGGATACCGCGGGCCACAGGGCTGATCCGTGGAACCACCCGCACGCGTCAGGCTGTCCGGACCGGGCAGCGGACTGCCGCTGGAGCCCAAAGCCGACAGGGACACGGTGCGACGACACAATCTGAGCCTGGTGCTGCGGGCGGTACGCGACGCGGGCGAGGTGACCAGGGCCGGAGTCTCGGCTCGGGTCGGGCTGACGCGCGCCGCCATATCCTCCCTGGTGGAACAGCTCCTGGAGAGCGGTTTCCTGTCCGAGTCCGGCAAGACCTTCAGCGGCCAGGCGGGGCGTCCCGGCACCGTGCTCAAGGTCGCGCGTACCGGTATCGCGGGCATCGGTGTCGAGATCAACGTCGACTATGTCTCCGTGTGTGTGGTGGACCTCGCCGGCACGGACCGCGTACGGCTGGTCGAGCATCTCGACAACCGGGGCGTGCCGCCCGGGCAGGTACTGGGGCGTGCGGCCAGGATCGCGGCCCGCGCCCTGGAGTCGGCGGCCGAGCAGGAACTGCGGCCGGTCGGCGCGGCGTTGGCTCTGCCCGGGCTGGTCGCGGCGGGCCGCGTGAGGCAGGCCCCGAACTTGGGCTGGAGCCGCGTCGCGGCCGAGGACCCGTTTGCGGACGCGCTCGCCGCCCTGCGTCCCGGGCTGCCCGCACTGCCGGTGCGGTCGGAGAACGAGGCCAACCTGGCGGCGCTGGCAGAGCTGTGGTTCGGCGGTCTCGGGCACATACGCACGTTCCTGTATCTGACGGGCGAGATCGGCGTCGGCGGCGCGCTGGTCCTCGACGGTGAACTGCTGCGCGGTGCGCACGGTTTCGCCGGGGAGATCGGGCATGTCGTGGTCTCGTCGGAGGGCCCCGAATGCCGCTGCGGCTCACGGGGCTGCCTGGAGCAGTACGCGGGCCAGTCGGCGCTGCTGCGGGCCGCGGGCATCGACGAGACGAACGGCGCGACCGCGGTGGCCGAACTGGAGAACCGGGCCCGCGCGGGCGAGGCACGGGCGCTGGCGGCGCTGGAACGGGCCGGTTCGATGCTGGGCCGCGTACTGTCCGGCGCGGTGAACCTCTTCGACCCGGACGCGGTCGTGCTCGGCGGCATCTACCGCCCCCTGGTGCCGTGGCTCGCTCCGCCGGCGGGCGCCGAGCTGAGCGGGCGTGTGGTGTCGGGCCTGTGGCCGGAGGGCGGCGACCGGCTGCGCGCATCGTCCCCCGCGGCGGACGCGGCGCGGGGCGCGGCGGCGCTGGTGGTCCAGGACGTCCTGTCGGACCCGGTGGCGTACGCACTGCCATCGGTGGCCGGGCGGGCGTGACGACGCGGAGGCCGGCCGAGCGTGACGTCAGGGTCCGGGCGGCGTGACACGGGGTCCAGGCGGGCGTGATGCCCGCAGGGACCGGCGGGCGGGACTATGCGGAGGCCGGGCCGGGCGTGATGCCGTCAGGGACCGGGCGGCCATGATGCCCTCAGGGACCCGGCGGGAGTGACGCCGTCAGGGGACGGGGCGCGCACGGTCCTCGCAGGGCAGGCCCTCGCCGGACGGGTCCGCGCGCACGGCCCTGAGCAACTGGGTGCTCGGGCCTCGCCGGGCGGGCCGCCCGACCACGCGGCGGCCCGTCCGGCGCCTCATCGGACCGCCGCCGCTCAGCGCACCCCGAGCAGATGGTCCATCGCCAGCTGGTCGAGCGCCTCGAACGCCATCCCCCGCTCCGCCGCCGCGTCCACGTCGAAGTCCTCGAACGCCGTGCGGTCCGCCAGCAGCCCCGCCACACCGTCCGCGGCCGTCGGCTGCGCCAGCTCGTCGAGCCGCGCGGCTCGCAGGGCCTCCACCACCCTCGGGTCGGAGCGGAATGCCGCCGCGCGCTCCCGCAGGATCAGATAGTTGCGCATGCAGCCGGCTGCCGACGCCCACACCCCGTCGAAGTCCTCCGTCCGCGGCGGCTTGAAGTCGAAGTGCCGCGGCCCTTCGTATCCGCCCGTCTCCAGCAGGTCCACCAGCCAGAACGCGGACCGCAGGTCACCGGCGCCGAAGCGCAGGTCCTGGTCGTACTTGATGCCGTTCTGGCCGTTGAGGTCGATGTGGAAGAGCTTGCCGGCCCACATGGCCTGGGCGATCGAGTGCGGGAAGTTCAGCCCGGCCATCTGCTCGTGGCCGACCTCCGGGTTCACGCCGTAGAGCTCGGGCCTCTCCAGGCGCTCGATGAAGGCCAGCGCATGGCCGACGGTGGGCAGCAGGATGTCGCCGCGCGGCTCGTTCGGCTTGGGCTCGATGGCGAAGCGCAGGTCGTAGCCCTGCTCGGTGACGTACTCCCCCAGCAGGTCGAACGCTTCCTTCATCCGGTCCAGTGCGGCGCGCACATCCTTCGCCGCGCCGGACTCCGCTCCTTCGCGCCCGCCCCAGGCGACGTACGTACGGGCGCCGAGCTCGACCGCGAGGTCGATGTTGCGGATGGTCTTGCGCAGCGCGTACCGCCGTACGTCCCGGTCGTTGGCGGTGAAGCCGCCGTCCTTGAACACCGGGTGGGTGAACAGGTTGGTGGTGGCCATCGGCACCACCAGGCCGGTCTTGTCCAGCGCCTTCCGGAAGTGCTTGACGCACGACTCGCGCTCGGCCTCGGACGCGCCGAAGGGGATCAGGTCGTCGTCGTGGAAGGTGACGCCGTACGCACCCAGCTCGGCGAGTCGCTGGACGGACTCGACCGGGTCCAGGTGCGGCCGGGTCGCGTCCCCGAACGGGTCCCTGCCCTGCCAGCCGACCGTCCAGAGGCCGAAGCTGAACTTGTCGTCCGGAGTGGGGGTGAAGCGTTCCGTCATCGCGATGACCACCTTCGATCCACAGTTTGTTTGCTTGCTTTACTAATAATGCACCCGACCCGGCGATCTCAGAAGCCTTCCAACACCTGTTCCCCGGCCAAGGGTTGACGTAATTTGTTTGACCTACGGCCAAATAGGTCCTGGACCGGACCGGCCCGCTGGTCCCGCCCGGTCCCGGACAGAGAGGTGGAGGCAATGCCGACGCAGGCGGTCGTCATCGGCGTGGACAGCTCGACCCAGTCCACCAAGGCGGCGTTCATCGAAGCGGCGACCGGCAGGACGCTCGCCGTCGGCCGGGCGGCGCACCAGGTCGACGGCGACCACGGGGCGCGGGAGACCGACCCCGAGGTGTGGTGGCACGCCCTGCGCGAGGCGGTGGCCACCGGACTCAAGGAGTCGGGCGTGCCCGCGTCCGCCGTGACCGGCATCGCCGTCGCCGGGCAGCAGCACGGTCTGGTCGTCCTCGACAGCATCGGCCGCCCGGTGCGCCCCGCCCTGCTGTGGAACGACACCCGTTCGGCGCCACAGGCCGCCGCGCTCACCGAGGCGCTCGGCGGCCCGGACGCCTGGACGGCCCGCACCGGCTCGGTGCCGGTCGCCTCGATGACGGCCGCGAAGTGGCAGTGGCTGCGGGAGAACGAGCCGCGGGCCGCGAAGGCCGCGGCCGCCGTTCGCCTCCCCCACGACTTCCTCACCGAGCGGCTGGCGGGCGTCGCCGCGACCGACCCCGGCGACGCGTCGGGCACCTGCTGGTACTCCACCGCGACCGGGGCGTACGACCCCGAGCTGCTCCAGCTCATCGGTCTGGAGAGCGATTTCCTTCCCGAGGTCGCGCCAACCGGCGCGGCTCGCATCGGGTCCCTCATCGCCGCGGCCGCCGACGACCTGGGGCTGCCCGCGGGCATCGCCGTCGCCGCGGGCACCGGCGACAACATGGCGGCGGCGGTGGGTCTCGGGCTCGGTGGTGCGGGCCTGCTCGACCATCCGGCGCTCAGCCTCGGCACCTCGGGAACGGTGTTCGCCGCGTCCCGCACCCGCCCCGCCTCACCGGCCCTCGCCGGATTCGCCGCCGCCGACGGCACCTACCTGCCGCTCGCCTGCACCCTCAACTGCACGCAGGCCGTCGACAAGGTCGCCGCCCTGCTGGGGCTGAGCCGCGACACGGCCGAGGCGGGCGGCGAGGTCGTCCTGCTGCCCTACCTCGACGGGGAACGCACTCCCGACCTGCCCGCCGCGTCCGGCCTGCTCACCGGGCTCCGCCACACCACGAGCCGCCAGCAGCTGCTCGGCGCCGCGTACGAGGGCGCGGTCGTGACGGTGCTGCGCGCACTCGACGAGGTGATGCACGCCTGCGGCTCGGACCCGGCGGATCCGGAGGTCGCGTCACGCCCGCTGCGCCTGGTCGGCGGCGGAGCACGGGGCCGGTACTGGGTGGAGACCGTACGCCGCCTCTCCGGACGCCCCGTACTGATCCCCGAGAGCGACGAACTCGTCGCCGTCGGAGCGGCGGCACTGGCCGCGGGCGCGGCGACGGGCGAGGACCCCGTGGCGCTGGCGACGGTGTGGCAGGGCGACCGGGCCGTCGAACTCCCCGAGGTGGAACGGGACATGGAGACATGGGAGCGCGTCTCGGACGTTCTGGAGAGGGCAACGGCGGGACTGCTGGGCGGTTGACCGGGCGGGGGCGCTCATACAGGTCATCGGCAGCGCCCCCGCCGTCTTCCCCCTCACCCCCCGATCAGCAGCACCCCCGTGTACGAGACCCCCGCCACCACCAGCCAGGCGCACAGCCCCAGCGCCGCGACGCGGGCGCCCGTGCGGGTGAGGGACGGGAGGTCCACCGCGCTGCCGAGGCCGAACAGGGCGGCGGCCAGCAGGAGTTCCTGCGTCAGCTGCGCCGTGTCCAGAGCCGTGGCGGAGAGCAGGCCCGTGCTGCGCAGCAGCACCATGGCCAGGAAGCCGAGGACGAAGAGCGGTACGAGCGGCGGCCGTCGGCCCGGGACGGCTGCGCCGCGCCGGCGGCGGCGTACGGACAGTGCGACGGCCGCGACGAGCGGCGCGAGCAGCGCGACGCGCATCAGTTTGACCAGTACCGCCTCGCCCAGCGCGTCCCCTCCGGCGCTCTGGGCGGTGGCGACGACCTGGCCGACATCGTGCACGCTCGCACCCACCCACCGGCCGAATTCGGCGTCGCCGAGCCCCAACGGCTGCTGCAGCAACGGGAGTACGACGATGGCGAGCGTCCCGCAGAGGGTGACCAGCGCGACCGAGGCCGCCGTGTCCCGCTCGTCACTGTCGCTCGCCTCGCTCACCGCACCGATCGCGGAGGCGCCGCATATGGAGTAGCCGGTGGCGATGAGCAGCGGCTGATCGCCGGGCAGCCCCATGCGGCGGCCCAGCCACCACGTACCGGCGAACGTCGCGGCGACGACACCGAGCACCATCGCGACCGTCGCCCAGCCGAGCCCGAGTACGTCCTTCAGGCCGAGCCGGAGCCCGAGCAGCACGATCCCGGCACGCATCAGCCGCTTGCCCGCGAAGGTGAGCCCCGGTCGCGCAGCGCCCCGCACGAGGCCGCGCATCGGCGGCACATGGGCCGCGACGATGCCGAGGACCACGGCGGCCGTCAGCATCGGCACGTCGGGCAGCAGCCGGTGCACGGTCCATGCCACCGCGACGGCAACGCCCGCCAGCGCCAGTCCGGGCAGCGTCCTCGGCGGATGCGCGGAGACGGCGGCCGGTACCGTCCGCTCCCGGAGCAGCGCCATCAGCAGTCGGCCGGCAGATCGTAGACGCGGCGGACGCTGGTCCCCAGACGCGAGATGTCAGCGCCGTAGACGTGCAGGGAAACCGCTGTCCCGGTCCCCGCGTTCTGCACGCGGTGGATGTCACCGGGCGGCGCGAAGCCGCACACCATGCCCTGCGCGTTGACCACGTCCTCGGTGGCCACCAGCCGCGCGGGCCCGCCGGTCGAAGGCGCCGGTACGAGGCGATAGCGCCGTTCGTGCTCCTCACCCCGGTGAACACCCGTGGTGCACCAGGCCACATGGTCGTGCACGGACGTCCCCTGGCCGGGGAGCCAGACCAGACCGACGACCGAGAAGCTGCCGTCGCGCTCGGCGTGCAGCAGATGCTGGCGGTAGCGGTCGGGGTAGCCCTCGTACTGCTCGGCGGTGAGCAGGTCGTCCGCGCCGAGGTGGGGTGCGAGGCGCTCGCCGACCAGATACGCCGTCAGGTCCGGCGGAAGGCCGCGTCCCACGGCCTCGCGCACCTCGGCGATGAGGGCGCCGAGCCTCTCGGTCCTGCGCGCGGCTTCGAAGGCGGTGGTCGTGGTGGTCATACGAGCAGCGTCGGGGCGCCCGACCCATTACGTCCAAGGACGATTTCTTGGCATCACCCAAGTGCCGCTTATGAGTGATCTACACCGGCCGCGGGCTCAACAGCCGGTCTTGTTCGCCGCGACCGTCTTCAGTTCGTCGAGTACGAGAGCCGTGGCCGGGATCCGCAGATGCTCCCGCAGCACATAGGCGGCGACGCGTCGCCGGGATGCGGGCTCCAGCGGCCGGCCGGTGACCTTGCGATGGCAGAGGAAGTTCAGGACGAGAGCGGGGATCATCGCGACCCCGAGCCCTTCGGCGACCAGGCTCTGCACCACCAGGTTGTCGTCGGTGGTGAAGGCGATGTCCGGGGCGAAGCCCTGCTCGGCGCACTCGTGCAGGAGGTTGGCCCGGCAGCGCAGGCATCCGGCGATCCAGCGCTCCTCGGCCAGCTCGGCGAGCTGGACTCCCCGCCTCCGCGCCAGCGGATGCCCGGTCGGCAGCATGACGGTCAGCTGGTCCTCGAGGAGCGGGATCTCCACCAGCTCGTCGGGCACATGGTCGTGCAGACCGGGATAGGTGAAGGCGAGGGTGATGTCGCACTCCCCGCGCACCAGCCGCTGCAGCGACTCGGGCGGTTCGCTCTCCAGCAGGTCGACGCGGACGCCCGGGTGGGCGGCGGCGAGCCGGGCCATCGCCTCGGGTATGAGGGTGGCGTTGGCGCTGGGGAAGGCGCAGACCCGGACGCGTCCGGCGCGCAGCCGGGTCAGCGCGTTCATCTGCTGCTGGGCCGCGGACATGCTGTCGAGGATGATGGTGGCGTGCCGCGACAGCTCCTCCCCTGCCTCGGTGAGGCGCAGTCCCCGGCCGGCCCGTATGAACAGCGGTGTGCCGACGTCGCGTTCGAGCGCCTTCATCTGCTGGGTGATCGCGGGTTGCGTGTAACCGAGGGCTCGGGCGGCCGCCGAGTAGGAGCCGGTCCTGACCACCTCGTGGAACGTCTTGATGTGCCGGGAGTCGAACACGCGCGCATCATAAGCAGAATTTGGGGTCCGCCGCAGAGCTCCGACGGACCCCCACGCGCTACGGCTTGCGGCCCACCGCCGCGTACAGCGACACCATCTCGTTGCCCTCGGTGCTCTCGTCGACTCCCAGTTCCGGGTGCCACAGGGGCAGCTGTACGACGCCGGGCTCGACCAGGTCGAGCGTCTCGAAGAAGCGCGTGATCTCGGCCCGGGTACGCGGGGCGAGGGTGACGCCGCCGGCCGCGTACATGTCGACGCCGCGCTGCACCGCCTCCGGGTCGAAGTCGCCGGTGAGCTGCGACAGCACGAGATGACTCCCGGACGGCAGCGCGTCCACCAGTCGGCCGACCAGGTCGTACGGCTTGTCCTGGTCGCCCACGAAATGCAGCAGCGCCACCAGCGAGAGCGCGATCGGCCGGTCGAAGTCGAGGATCATCCGTGCCTGTTCGAGGATGAGCTCGGGCTCGCGGACATCCGCCTGGATGTAGTCGGTGACGCCTTCGGGCGTGCTGCGCAGCAGCGCTTCCGCATGGGTCAGCACGATCGGGTCGTAGTCGGCGTAGACGATGCGTGAGTCGGGGGCGATCTCCTGCGCGATCTGGTGCAGGTTCGGCTCGGTGGGGATACCGGTGCCGACGTCGAGGTACTGCCGCACACCGGCCTCGCCCGCCAGCCAACGGGTGACACGGTGCATGAACCAGCGGTTGGACCGGGCGGCGTGCTTCGCGCGGGCGTCGATGCTCATGATCTGGTGGCCGAGTTCCTCGTCGACCGGATAGTTGTCCTTGCCGCCGAGGAACCAGTCGTACACGCGCGCGGGGTGCGGCTTACTGGTGTCGATCCTGGAGAGGGCAGGCTCGGGCCCGGTCATATGAGGCTCCCTGTGGGTCGGGACTGCTCAGGTCGAGGTCACGGTTCAACGCTCAATGATCATCGCAGGAGGCATGGGGACCGGCAAGTAACTCGCCACCCTGTATGGGGAGTTGTGTTCGGCCATGGGCGGGGTTGGTGGTCTGGACAACGTCCGGTGTGACGCGAGTGAATGCATCCAGCACCTCCATCGGCACGTCCTGCACTCATCCCCCGGGGCTCATCGAGCCCCGAGCCGCCCGGGAGGAACCTGCACATGAACCTCACCGACAGATCCCGCTTACGTCTGCGCGCGCGCCGATCGACGGTCGTCGCCGTCGCGATCGGCGCGGTCCTCACCACCGCGCCCGCCTCCGCGTCCGGGACTCCGGCGTCCGCCTCCGAGGCTCTGCCCCGCCCGTCGACCGTCGTCACCTGGGCCGCCGGCGCCGATCGGCTGAGCCCCACGGCCCTCCAGGAACGCACCCACCGCCTCGTCGTCCGTACGAGCACCGGCGGCGAAGGCCTCCGCCTGCGCCTCTCCAACGCCTTCGGCGACCAGCCGGTGACGTTCGGCCGCGCCTATGCCGGACTGCGGTTGTCAGGTGCGGCGCTCGTCCCCGGCAGCAACCGGCCGCTCACCTTCGGCGGTTCCCCGTCGGTCACCGTCCCGCCCGGCGGCTCCGTCCACAGCGATCCGCTGTCCGGCACCCTGCGGCCGCAGGCCGATCTGGCCGTCAGCCTGTACGTGCAGCGCGCGAGCGGACCCGCCACGGGCCACAAGATGGCCCTCCAGACCTCGTACATCGCGCCCGTGGGTGACCACGCGTCGGACGAGGCGGCCACCGCGTACACCGAACGCACCAGCTCCTGGTTCCATCTCGACGCGGTCGTGGTGACCACCCGCCGCGGCACCGGCGCTGTCGCCGCACTCGGCGACTCGATCACCGACGGCGCCTCGTCGACACCCGACACCAACCGCCGCTGGCCCGACATCCTGGCCCGCAAGCTCCAGACCGACCCCTCCTCGCGCATCAAGGGCGTCGCCAACGAAGGCATCTCCGGCAACAAGGTCCTCAGCGACGGCGCCGGCGAAAGCGCCCTGAAACGGCTGGACCGCGACGTGCTGTCCCAGCGCGGACTGCGCACGATCGTCCTGTTCGAGGGCGTCAACGACATCAAGGCAACACCCGCGCCCACCGCGGCCGATCTGATCGCCGGCTATCGGCAGATCATCGACCGTGCGCACTCGGCGGGCGTGTGTGTCGTGGGCGCGACCGTCCTGCCGTACGAGGGATGGCGGGAGTGGACCCCGAGCGGCGACGCCCTGCGGCAGCAGGTCAACGCCTTCGTCCGGAACAGCGGGGCGTTCGACGGGGTGGCCGACTTCGACGCGGCCCTACGGGACCCGGACCACCCCTCGCGGATCCTGCCCGTGTACGACGGCGGGGACCATCTGCACCCGGGCGACGCGGGGATGCAGGCGATGAGCGACGTGATGGACCCGGGGCAACTGGACTGCGCGCGGCGGTAGGCCGGCGGGTCGTTGCAGCAGAGTGGCAGGTCAGCAGTCCCGGCCAGGGGATGCGCCGGGTCGGCCCTTGTCACGTATAGATTCCGCCCTCGAGGTTGTCGAACAGCTCAACCCATTCGCTGTACTCATGGGCAAACGGCAGTGGGTCGACGAGCCTGATGGCAGCTGTCATGTCATCAACCTCGCGCTTGCGTCGCACGTACTCGACATCCTCGTCGTCCTCGTCTTCCGCGCGCGTATAGGTGTCGATGTACTGCAGGAACGCGGTAACAGTACGGGCCAACGAAGACAGGTCACCGTGCACGGGGAGCAATTTCTTATTCGCATCGGTGAACTGGTACACGATGCCACTGCTCGGATCAATGACGACCGCGTTGATCGGGAAGGTTCCGATCTTCACGACGTTCTTGACGCCGTCGGGGTATACCCAGCCTCGCTCCGTTCGGGATACACGGTCCCAGATGAAATCGGCATCGAATTCGACAGGGAGGCCGAAGGAGATCTCAAATTCTTCATTGTCCGGGATTCCCACGCGCGTGAGGAACTCAAGAGCCTCCCCAGCGAATCCATACTGCTCTGCCACCTGTCGCGGAATCCGGTGGACATTTTCTGCCCCTACCGCGCGCTCCAGGGCCTCTCGTTCGATACTGAAGAGCACGTGTCAGCCTCGCTTCCCTTTCCTTGCGGCCTCCATGGCCGCACCGTCGGACTCTGTCATCATGCCGCCACCCAGTCCGTGCTTGTTGTGCCAGTCTTCCAAGTTCCTTCGGTAGGTCCGATGCTCCCCATCGATGCTGTAGGAAGTTGGCCGCTTGCCGTCAACGGGGGACTGATCATAACTATGGGAATGAGTGACCTCGAGATCCTTCCCGAAGTTGTCCGCCAGCCATTGATTACACCACGATGAGGACTCCTGGCATGGCTCTCGCTCCGTGTAGAGCGATTGAATTCCGTCCTGGCGTCCGTGCTTGAGGACTGGATAGCCGATGGTCCGCTCCGAATGAACACCTTTACTGTGCCCTACAAGAATGACCTCATTGCCATCCTTGTCCACATAATTTGCTGCTGCGTAGTTTCCACCCTTGTAGTCACCTTTTGAGTAACGTGCAAGCTGTGTAGCCGCAGCGAGATCACTCGTCTCCGTCTTTCCGAGACGCCTGGATTCGACCTTTGGATTGTCGGGCGAAGGCGACAGGCCGAAGGGATTCTCCTTATTGTCGCTGCTGCGGTGGCGCCAGACAGTGTTGTCGCCTTCCAGTATGTCCCTGACGCCAACTTCGTTGCCGTTGATCCGGGTGGGCTTTCGGCCGTCTTCGTAGAGTTGCTCTACTGTGCCATCGGCATTGAGCAGATACATGGGGACGTCGTCGTCGCCCTCTCTGCATTTCTCAAGCTCCCGCTCACGCTTCTTTTCGTGATCTTGGTGGTCACGCTTGCTCTTGTCTATCTTGCCGCCGTGATCCTCCAGGGTCTTGACCATTTCGTCGGACTTCTTGTCGACCGCATCCTCGGCCTTGTCCATGACCGTGGAGAGCTTGTGGAACCGACTGTCTTTCTTGACCGAGCTCTTGCGCTTCCCGCCGCCCTCCTTGAAGGAACCTTTCTTCTCATCAAAGGCGCCGGCGGTCTTCTCGTAGTCGCCCGAAGCGCGATCGAACTCGTCGAACTCGATCACCAGATCCTGAGCCATGTCCGCGCCGCCCGGGGCCATGACGTCATAGGTGGCGCCACCGCCCAGCCGGTCTGTGAACAGCTTCTCGATCTCCGCGAGAATCTTGGCTTCGATCTTCTCGGTGACGATCGACGTGATCTCGTCGATCGCGTAGTCGATGGCCTCGTGGACTGCCACGCGCGCGATGCCGACGGCGGCTGCGGACACCAGGCCGCTTGCGCCGAAGGTGAAGAACATGCCGACGACACCTGCAGTCGCGGCGGCGGCAGCGGTCGTGAGATCAGCGATGATGGCGACCTTGCAGCCAAGGATCAGGTCGGCGCACTTGTCGAGGGCGCCTGCCAGATCGTCACAGCCCTTGGCGAAGGTGGCCAGGTCTCTCGTGGAGAGCTTGCCCCACCGCCGGTCGATGGCTGTGGCGGTTTCCCCCTTGCTCTTCCCCCCGACGATGTGAGAACAGGCGTTGTTGCCGCCCTTGACCGCGTCGCGTATGCCCTCGGCCAGGTTCCTGTAGTCCTTGGCCGACTCCTTGACCTCGTCCTCGTCGATCTGCGGCCAGTCGACGCCCACCAGGTTCAGAACCTCGACCAGGTCATCGGGCAGCTTCATACCCACGTGTGACTCCCCCGTCTTCGGTCACTCGGCACTCCAGGGTTGCCAGGAGCTGTCTGACCGTCAACTTCCTTATGGGGTAGTCATATCAAATGAGACAGCGACGAAGCACTGCTGGTCATGGCATGCGCGTTGCCGCTTCAGGACAAGCGGGCGGTCAAACGGATGAGTGCCTCGTCCATGCCGATCACGACGGAGCAGTCCGAAGCAACTGCCACCGCACGGACAGGTGCCCCGGGGTGGAATCCCACCTCCCGGCCCTCCTCGACGCAGTGGAGTTGCACAAGTCCGTCCGCCCAGGCGACCACGAGAACCGGGCCCCGGTCGCTCCAAGCAGCATCGAGCGCGACCACGCCGCACGTACGCGCGGAGAGGGGGGTGGGCAGGGGGTCGTGTCCGGGGGCCCATGCGCGAACCGCGCCGTCCGCTCCACCGCTGTAGAGCATGGGGACCACCGTGTCCTTTGCCACGGGGACTCCCAGCGCGGCCACCGCCGTCACACGCCCTCCGTGCAGCACGGAATCCGCCCTCAGGTGACCGAAAACCCGTACCGTGCCTTCGCAGTCGCCGACAGCCACAACTTCCCTGTCCAGCCACGCCGTTGCAGACACCGCCGTCCCGTTCCGGGTTCGCAGTTCCTCCGCGAGGGTCTCCATCTCATCCGGTTCATCCTGCAGCAGTGCCTCGATGCCCGAGCGGGAAGCGCCCACCGTTCGCGTTCTGTCGGCGCGTACTCGGCCTACGCCGTCCAAGCTCAGCAACGTGCCGTCCGACAGAAAGGACAAGCCGATGCCGTTCGAGGTATGCGCCGCGAGCCGCCCTCGCGGTGAGGCGTCCTTCCCGTCCAACAGGCGCACCGTGCCAAGGTGGTCGAGCGCGAGCAGTGCCCCCTCGAAGGGGCCTGACCCCCAGGCGAGCGCGGCAACGGGCCCGGGCCATGGTGGAGTGACGTCGCCCTTCACCCGTGCCCAGTCCACCCTCCACGGTGCGTCCGCGGCCAGTTCCTCGAGCGCAGGTATCAGCCTTGGGTCAGCCCCCTCCCCGAGGATCGCACGCAGGACCAGCGCCCGTGAGGCCACGCTCTGGTCGCGGCATAGGGACTGCCCTGCTCGCAGCCAAGCGCTGCGGAGATCTCCGTACTCCACGTCGGCGTCGGCCTCGTATGCGGCAGTGACGGCCCACGGGTCGGCGGCGCAGACGGCAGCCGGGTCGGACAGGTCCACGGACGGCGTTCGACGCTGGATGTCGCCGCTGTCAGGGAGTGAGGACTTCGCGGCCTGCCACGCCTGGAAGCGTTGCCGGTCCGTCCACTGCTCCAGGTCCAGATTCAGCTCCGCCCATCCGCGGCCGGTGAGCGCGTCGTGAGCGGCAGTTCCCGTACGGGTCTCGACGATCAGCCGGACATGCGGCAACTCAACCATTGCCTCGGTGAATTCGGCGACTTCAGCCACTCGCACATCGGGAACGACGATCACGGTGCGGCGGGTGTCCGCCGTCAACCGCTCCAGCAGTTCGCCGGGTGCCCGTGCCACGACGTCGAGCTGATCGGCCACGGCCCAGACCAAGCCGTGCAGGCTGTCGCCTGCGAAGGGAGCCACCGCATGAACAGCCCGCTCCATGGGAGCTTCCGATCCGCCACCGTGACGGACGAGCCAGGCGAGCAGCATCGACTTGCCACATTCTGCCGACCCTGAGACAACACAGAGCCTCGGCGCCTGCGGGTCCGCCAGCCAGCCCAGCAGTGCCGCGGCCGCCGGCTCGCGGCCCGCCGCGGGCGGATCCCATCGCGTCACTTCCGCCTCGCCTGCTCGGCGGCCTGCGTGATCAGGCCCTTGAGTCCCTCTTCACGAGAGGCTGCGGTGTCGCCGTAGTCGAAACTGTGCGTGAACTCGGCATGCGGGAACGTCTCCTGGAGCCACACGGCACAGTAGTGGCCTGGCATGAGGCACGGCTCCAGCTCGCAGTGGACGCGGCGTACCTGACTCGCGTCCACACCCGTGGCGGACAGACGCCGCCAGATGATCTCCTCAGGATGCAGCTGCCCCGGTCCCGTCGCCTCGGTCACGATCTGCTTGGCCCCGGAGCTGTCGAGGTACTCGAACGCGGACGAGAAGGGGAAGTTGAGGGTGTGACGCACATCATCGAGCACGCGCGGCCACCAGCTCTCCCGCTCGGCAAAGGCACGCTCGTCGATGGTCCGCAGCTCTTCGTTGAGCTCACGGAACACCGAGGCGGCCTCGGTCAGTCCCGACGAGGCAGCGATGCGGGGCAATGCCAGGTCCAGGGCCATCATCGACGCGCAGAAGGCCGTCAAGTCACTGCTGACGAACATGTCGTCGCAGACGTCGACGAGCACGACCGCCTGCACGGCTCCGTCGGGGCGGACGCAGAGAAATGCCAAGCCGTCACTACCGATACGCGGCCACGTCTGCATCTCTCGCGGCGCCGCCGACAGCGACTGCCGGGCGGCGGCCACCCCCAAAGCGGTCGGCTCGTCGACGCCAAGGCTGCGGAAGTACGGCAACACGCTCTCAGGAACTCCGGGTTCCTGAAGGAACTGCCTCGCCTCCTGCGGCAGATGCGCGCCCTGGAGATCCACCGGCGCGTACCGCCGGAGGCCGTCTCGGCCGAAGTGCTGGAGCAACTGTTCCGGGAAACCCGGAGCTGGGGCGGGCATGGCTACCTCACGAGCAGGCGCGATTGACGGACGTGTCCGACCCTAACCGTCGGCGACGAGGCGCACGAAGTGGCTGTCGGCCGGGAGTCGCGGCACCGCTCCCGGCCATCGGCGTACGGACCGGCCTGCACCTGCCGCATCGCTTCGAGGTGGAGCAGTCCTGAGCGAGGCGCAACCCTCGGGTTGCACCTCGCGAGTCGATGTGCAACCCTGAGGTTGCACCTACTGGTCGCGATGAAGGAGTTCTCATGAGCGAGGATCGGATCGAACGCGAAACCCTGATCGAGGCATCCCTGGACCGGGTCTGGTCGTTGGTGGCCCAACCCGGATTCTGGGTGGCCGACGCGGCGAGCCTGCCCGGCACCGTGGCCAGGGAAGGCGAGTCGATGGTGGCGAAGAACGCCGAGCACGGTGACTTCCCGGTGCGCGTGGAAAAGGTCGACCCGCCGAACTACCTCGCGTACCGCTGGGCCAGCGCGTTCCCCGGGCAGGAGCTGAGCGAGGACAACAGCACGCTCGTGGAGTTCACGCTGACCCGTGAAGGCGACAAGACGCGCCTCCGCGTCGTCGAGAGCGGATTCGCGGCGCTGGCCGCGTCCGAGGAGCTGCGCACCCAGGCGGTGAAGGACAACACCGGCGGCTGGCCGCAGGTGCTCGACGCTCTCAAGAAGCGCGCCGAACAGCCATCCGCATGACCGACGAACGACGCGGCGCGGTCGAGGCGGTCGACAACGTCCTCGCCGCGCTGGCCGACCCCACCCGACGAGAGCTGCTCGATCAGCTCGCCGCACTGGGCGAGGCCACGGCGACGACGCTCGCCGGACGACTGCCCGTCTCGCGCCAGGCGGTGGTCAAGCACCTCGCCGTCCTGGACGCTGCCGGGCTGGTCTCCGGCAGCAGAGTCGGACGCGAGGTCCGGTACGCGGTGCAGCCGACGGCGCTGGACGCGACGGCGCGCTGGATGGCCGCGCTCGCGGCGGACTGGGACAAGCGGCTGGCGAACATCAAGCGCGTCGCCGAGGCGGCGGAGAGGGATTCGCGCTAGCCCATCAGCGACTACGTCGACGCGAAGTCCGAGGCCCCTGGGCTCGATGTTCGTGCGCCCCTGTGCTCATGGCTCCCGCTACACGAACACCCAATCCCGCTCCACCTTGGCGACCTTCACGCATCGTCCCTGTTCCGCGATCCACGGAAACGGCGTGCGGAAGCGGGCCAGGTCTTCCATCGACACGACGACAGCATTCAGTTGCTGCGCCACGTTCAGCACTGCCTGCGGGGAGGTCAGGGGTACGGCCAGGATGTCCCCCTCGGCCACACCCCGGTCCAAGATGTCCTGCTCCCCGTCAGCCGCCGCCCTGCTCCGGTCCACCGCCGCGTCCCCGCCGCAGGCGGTCAGGAGGGCTGCGGCTGTCGTGGCACCGACAGCCGCGAGAAGTGCTTGCACCCGGGACTGATGCGATCTGCCTCCCATGGCGACGGCTCCTTCCGACGGCTTCCCACCAGCGTCCGCCCGCCGGTCGTTTCCTGCAGCTCGACGGGCCTCCGGATGCGGTCGTTCATGCTCCACGTGCCTGCAGGCACAGGCGGACCGGCGTCCGGGGCGCACGGCCGACCCGGACGGCGGGTCAGGGCGCGCTCTACGGTCGCCGCGCGAGCGGACTCGGCGGCGCTACGGGTTCGAGCGTCGCCCACACCGTCTTCCGGACAGGCGGTTCCGGGCTGATGTCCACGCCCCAGCTGTCCGCGAGCGCCTCCACGATGAGCAGCCCCCGCCCGCCCTCACGTTCGCCGTCGGGCGGTGCCGTCCGAGCCTGCGGAACGGGAAGACGCTCGGCCCAGGCGTCAGTCACTTCGATACGCAGCACACCGTCCGCCGTCGCCAGCGTGAGCCGGAAGTCTCGTCCCGGCACACGCCCGTGTTGGATCGCGTTCGCGACAAGTTCGGCCACGATCTGCTGCGCCGCCTCGGACGGCTGTTCCCAGTCGGCGAGTTGCCGCTCCGTCAGGCGCCGGGCGAGCCGTGCTCCGCGGCGGGTGGGCGACAGCAGCACGGTGAAGCGGCGGTCGAATGCATCGGACGCGGGGCGGCCGGAGGGTTCGGACCGGGGAGGAATCTGTACGTTCACGGCACTCAGCGTGTCCGGGTCCGGCGTATGTACGCCAGAAGGACGGCCGGTACGGGGCGTTCCGGTACGGGTGCGTCAGGTGGCCGGTACCGGTTCGTGACGCGGACATCCCGTCGCACGGCATGCACCGGCCGGCCATAAGGACCGACACCTTGTGCGGCATGTCGGCGGAAGCGGAGACGGGCCAGCAAGGCGCCCACGCGCAGAACCAGAACAACGCCTGGAACTGACCCGCGTCGGGCGGCGGTGTCGGAACTGCGGGAGCTGCTGGCCCCGACTACGGCTTGCCCTCGCCACCGAGCGACGACAGGACCAGCCGCCCGTGCGTCGTGAGCCCGCCCGCCTTCGCCGCTACGGACATACCGAGCGCGGTCATTCCTCCCGGATCCCCGATGCCCTGCGGGAGCGCCGTGGTCAGGGCGGCTGTGAGCCCGCTACGGTCCGCGATCGTCCGCAGCAGCACAGTTCCCGCGTGCCCAACGAGGTCTTTCTCGTCGGCCCGCACCACGAGCCGCCGGTTCCCTCCGCTGCCCTTTGCCCTCTGGGGTGCCCCCGCTTCGCGACGTTGTTGGCCTGGTCGATTCAGATCATCGCAGGTGAGAGGCTCCCTTTCCGTTGCCAGATCGTCAGTTCACCGGGAGACAGCGCCCGTAGCTGAATACCCAAGGTTCACGCCTTTCTTGTCGGACGTCAGCCGTAGGCTGGTGTCGGAAACAAGGGGAGACGATGACTGACGACCGCAAGGCAATCGTTCCGGTGTGGACGCTGGCGACCGGTGACGTCCGGGTGCCCGCATTGTTCGGAGACGAGCCGATGACGGCTGGGCGCTTGGCTGAACTGCGCAGTGTGCTGGCCGGTCTGGCCGACGAGCCGATTGCCACACTTGAGGTACATCCGCTACCCGACAGCCTCGACCGCAGCCGAGGTATCCCGCTCGATGCCGCGAGTCCCCTGGCACAGCACCTGTCGCAGCTCATCACGCAATCAGCGCGAAGTTCCTCTGTGTCGGCTACGGCGACCGCTGCCGGCGAAGGCCTGTATCGCATGGTGGTTCCGGCGAAGGTTGCCGCCCAGTTCGGTCAAGGCATCGTTCGACCGATGGCGGCGAAGGGGGCGGCCGGTGGCATCCACGGTGCGCTCGTGAACTCAACGGGCATCGCCGCCCATGCGACGTTCGTGCCAGTCGGTAAAGCGGCAGCAGCAGGCGCAGTCGGTGGGGCCGGTGCAACAGCCGGCGTCGCGGTTGCCGGCAGTGCGGCGCTCACCGTGGCCGCGCCGCTCGTGCTCATGGCCGTAGCTGTGGGGGTGAGCGCGAATGCCGACTCCAAGCGCCAGCAGGCTATCGAGCGCATCACAGAACTGCTGGAGCAGCTGCACGAGCAGAAGCTCGATGACGAGCGCAACGAACTCGACGGCTGCCGCGATGCCATTGACAAAGCCACCGCCATTCTGCTCGACCAGGGCAAGCTCGGTGTCTCGCTAGGACTGGACTCGGCAGTGCATGCCATCAGCAAGGCGCTCGCCGCCGCTGACCGCCGCCTTGCCCAGTGGCAGAGCGCACTCGACAAGCTGCCCGACGGCAAGGCCGTCGAGATCGGCACGCTGACCAAGTCGTTTCCCGGCGTCGACGACCATGGCGGCACGTTCCGCACCCACCTCGAACTCGCTGCCTTGGCCATTGCGCTGAAGCGGCGGGTCATCGTCCTGCAGGCCGTCGAGCATGCCCAGAGCGACCTTGACAACTTGTTCGAGAACTTCGCCCGCGCACTCAAGGCCGACCAGCAGCGCCTCGACAAACTGGAGTCGAGCATCGCCGGTGTTCTGGAATGCCTGTCGGCGCTGGAGCTGGCACGCCCGCAGGGTTTGCGGCCCGTCTTCACGACCGGTGAAGTCGATCGCCTGATGCGCGCGGCAAACCGGATTCACAAGCTGGGCGACGGCGTCATGGTCGACAGCCGCGCGACAGACGTGGCGATTGAGATGGCCCGCAACAAGGACGGCTCGGTGGTTGTCTTCCCTGCGCTGCCCGCGTAGGCGTAGGCGCGGTCGCACTCACTTGGTTGGTGGTGTTGTCTCAAGAGGACGGGGGCGTGTCGTGTCCGGGGAATCCTCACCGACCGTCAGGCTCTTGCTCTCTTCGAGGACGGGCACGTCGCCCTGTGACGGGCTGGGCGGTGCAGCGAGGGCGGCGTCTGCGGACCGGGCCGACCGGCAGCGGGCGCCGCATGCGGCCGGCAGGGCCGCGAGTGCGGTGGCCGCGACGGCGACGAGTGCGTCCTTGTGGGCGCTGCGGTCTGCCGTTCATGTCGACGGCTCCCTTCTGAGGCCCCACCATCATCAGGCGCGTCCGGCGGCCGTAATCCGCAGGTCGGGAGGGCGCTGCGCGCGGCGACGTGGGGGATCCTTCGGCACACGATGGGGTGCTGTCATCTCCGTACACGGTGGAACGCTGCGCACGCGTCGTAACCTGCCGTAGAGGGCCGGTACACGATGGGTGGCGTACCGGCGGGTGGTGGCCCGGGCTGCCGCAGAACGGGGGCGGTGGCGGTATGGAACTGACGGGACCGGCGGACGGCGAGGACGAGGCCGAGGACGCGGCGGATCTGTTCCGGGTCGTGGGGCGGCAGTTGAGACTGCTGCGGGAGCGGGCCGGACTGACGCAGAAGGAACTGGGCGAGCGGCTGGGGTACAGCGAGGAGCTGATCCGCTCGCTGGAGCGGGGACGCAGGACGCCACAGGCGGAGTTCCTGGACGCGGCCGATGAACTGCTGGAGGCGGGTGGGCTGCTGGCGGCGGCGAAGGAGGACGTGGCGCGGGCGAGGGCTCGGGCGCGGGTGAAGCATCCGGCGTGGTTCCGGGACTACGCCCTCTTGGAGCGAGACGCCGTCGAGATCAGCTTCTTCAGCACGCTGACGATCCCAGGACTCCTCCAGACCGAAGCCTACGCACGCACCACGTTCACAGTCCGCCAACCGCTGCTCGACGAAGCGACCATTGAGAACGGAGCGGCTGCCAGGTTGAGCAGGCAAGAGATTCTGACTGCCTGGCCGGCACCGGTCGTTACAGCCGTGATCGACGAGTCCGTACTGCGGCGGTCAATCGGTGGGCCAGCCGTGCAGCGCGAGCAGCTCAAGCAGTTGCTGGCCTCCAGCCGGCTGCGCAGCACAACGATCCAGGTCCTGCCCATGGACTGCGACGGATACGCAGGTGTGGACGGCCCATTCATCCTGCTCACTCCCAAGGGGAAGCAGCAGCTCGGATACCTTGAAGTGCAGGGCAGGGCGAACCTGGTCACGGACCCGGAGGAGGTCCGTATGCTGGCCGTGCGTTACGGAAGCATTAGGGGCCAGGCCCTCACGCCACGCGGGTCCATGGCGTTGATCGAGAAACTGCTGGGAGAATGATGACCACGCGCACATCAGCGTTGACGAGTCCGGCTGAACTCGCTTGGTCCAAGAGCAGTTACAGCGGTGGCGAAGGCGGCGAGTGCGTCGAGGTCGCTGCGACCGAGCGCGCCGTACACGTCCGCGACTCCAAGGACTTGGCCCGTCGCCCGTTCAGCGTGGGGCGCAACGGCTGGGCGGACTTCGTGAAGTACGCCGCGTCCCTCTGACGCGGGCCTGCGCGGCGATGGCCCGCTCCGGGCCACCACTGCGCATCACGCGGTCTACGGCCGCTTCGGCGCAACCGCCAGCCAGCTCCAGTCGCGCCCCGCTCCACGCTCGTGGTCTCGCCCTGGACGTCCCAGCCCCGCATCCACTCACCGCCGCCGTGGTTCCGTGCGCGGCAGGAGCAGGTGCACTCGTGGCGGCGCGCGTTGCGGCAGCTCGGGTTGCACTTCTCGCGTCTGTTGAACTCGCGGCCCACCGAGATTTGCCGGGCCGAGCTGGGCCAGGTGACCGTGGCGCTGCGGGAGTTCCAGCAGGTACTCAACGTGGTGCGGGCGGTCGACAGCGATGCGAGCGAGGAGGCGATCGAGCTGCGGCGCAGCGTCGGGATCCTGCTGCTCAACGAGCAGCGGCTCACCGAGGCCCTGGAGATGCTCGAGCCGCTCCACGCCGACATGTGCCTGGTCTACGGACCCGGTGACGAGGAGACCGCGGAGATAGCGGATGCGCTTGCCCGTATCCGCCTGGCACTGTCCGACCCCGACGACATACCCCGCCAGCAGCCGGAGGACTGACACACCCATGCCGCAGCTCGTGTTCGACATCGGCTTCTTCACCGACCTGCCCAAGCTCCAGCCGACGATCCGCAAGGGTGTGATCGACGCCTGGGAGAAGTTCGACCGGCTCACCCTGGACCAGCTGATGATGTCCGAGCGCTGCCTGCTGTTCGTCGCCTGCACGAGGGCGCGGGACAGCCTCTACGTCTCCTGGTCGGGCGAACCCAGTTCTTTCCTGACGGAGGCCGGTGTCACGGCCTGAGTCGCCGTAGTTCAGTACCGGGGCCCCGTCTGCGAGCGCGAGCACGTTTCGCAGTCGCTGTCACCCCGGCGTCGCCGCCTCCATACCCAGCGGCCGGTCCAGCCAGCCCTCCAGCTGACGCAGCGCCTCCGCTTCCCGGCCCGCCGCCAGTGCTCCCAGAACAACAGGCATGTCCAGAGCATGTGCGGTGATGCGCGCTGCGAGATGCCCGCCTGCCGTTCGCACAGCGACGGTTCGGGGCGGGACTCGCCCCTCGCTGGGGTAGACGACCAGGCACTGCGGGGCGGCGTCCGCGCCGGCGTCGGCGGAGAGTGCACGGGAATAGAGAAACGCCTGGTAGAGATCCGAAGGCGAGAGCTTGCGGTCGGAGTACAGCTTGTACTTCACATCGAGCGGTCGCCGCCACGCCGTCGGGCCGTGCCCGGCGGTGAGGAGGAGGTCGGGCCGGATCTCGGTGTGGGTGACCGCCGATTCCTCGTGGACGAGGACCCCGCCGTGCCTGGACTGGGCGCGGACCGTGATGCCCAGTGGAGCGAACGCACGGCCGGCCAAGCGCGTCACGAAGTCCTCGAAGAGCCTGTTCATGTCCAGCAGGAACACACGCTCGTCCACCGTGCCCGAGCTGAACAGATCACGGATGCCTCCGCCGCTGAGCAAGAGGAGTGCCCAGCGATGGGCCGGTCGGTAGTGGGTGTTGTGACGGCCGTAATGCAACTCGGCAGCGCCCTGCCGGTGATCCAGCCCGTCGGGGTTGCACAACGCAGCGAAGTCCGCGGCCAGCCGCCGGGCTTGCGAGCGGACTTCCGAGGCCGTCGTGGTACGAGCGGCCAGCGCCAGGGCAGCCGCACACAATCGGTTGTCCAGAACATCGGTCGAGCGCTCGTCGTAGCGGCATTCGAGCCGGTCCAGACGACCGTAGCGGTGCAGGAGCTGGCGCTCGGGCAGAAGCCGGCCGCGCAGCACGGGCAGCGTTTCCTCACGAGTGTCGTAGTCGTGACGTGGCCCCGCATGCAGCACGCGCTCGCAGGCCCGGACGAGCAGCAGGCTCACGAGGTCACGGAGATGCTTTCCCCCTGTGTCGAAGGTGCGCATCGAGTCGACATGGCGTGCGCTGACCACTTCTGCCACGTACTCGGCCATACGAAGCACTGCCAGATCCCCACCCACGAGTTTGGGCACGACACGAATGTCGAGAGCGTCCAAGGCAACGACTCCCACGTAGCAGTCCGCCCGGATCTCCAATCGGTCCCGGTCCAGAGGACGAAGCTGAAGCCGGGAGGCAAGTTGGGGCGTCTCGACAAGACGCCTGTCTCGTTCGGACAATCGGACGGATTCGATGATGCGCGTCTCGTACTCAACGACCTCGATCACCCGGCGTTCGGGTGTCATGGCCGGTCCCCGGTTCCGATCTGCAGTTCCGCGTACAGAGCGCTGACCAGCTCGTCGTCCGAGAGATCGCGCAGCGCATGACGCTCCACGTCGACAATCTCCGGCCCGAGGAACGAGGCGAGGATGCTGTAGTCGTCGTACGCGTACTCCTGAAGCAGCGGCATCAGGTCGTTGCGCACAACGGTGGCCACATGGTTCGCCGTTGCCAGGGGGCTCCCGCCATCGAGGAAGAAGGCGTGCCCGATCTGCTGGTCCCGGCCGGCTTGGGCACGAATACGGTCGTTCAGCCCCGAGAGCAGATCGGCCAGATGCAACTCACCCACTCGGTAGCCTTCCAGCACCGTGGGGTCCGGCATCAGTTCGAGAAACGCGAAGCGGCGGCGAAGCGCGGAGTCCAGCAGGCGGATGCTCCGGTCGGCCGTGTTCATGGTTCCGATGATCGCGACGTTCGCGGGGACCGCGAACGGTTCTCCGCTCTGCGGCAGCAGAACGGTGAGTCCTCGTTTGTCGCGTTCGAGGAGAGTGATGAGTTCGCCCAGGATCTTGGGCAGATCCCCACGGTTGATCTCATCGATGAGGAGAAGGTAGGGATGGTCGGGGTCGGCCTCCGCCGCCTTGCAGACGCGTTTGAACACGCCTGCCGTCATCCTCAGATCGAGTCCCGTTGCCCCTGGTCGGGGGCGGAAGCCCTCAATGAAGTCCTCGTATCCGTACGAGGGGTGGAAGGTGAGCTGGGTCAAATGCCCCGCCGTCTTCTCACCCGGGTCCGACAGCGTGTTGACCGCCGCGCGAAAGCCTTCGGTTCCGTAGTCGGCCAGAGGGTCGAATTCCCGAGCGCCGAGCCGTTCGGCCAGCCACCACACGGCAAAGCGCAGCGCGGTGTAGGTCTTGCCGGTGCCGGGCGGGCCGAAGAGAACCACTTGGCCCTTTCGGTCCACGGCGTCCGCCAGGGCAAGAAGCAAGGGGTCGGTCGGTGCGGCGGGCTCGGTGCTCAACCCTTCGTCCGTGCGCTCCGGCGCCTTTGCCGTCGCGTTCGCGCCTTGTGTGATTGTGCGCCACAGGCGTTGCGGTACGTCGGCCACCGTGACGACGGCCCACCGCTTCTCGGGTTCGGGAAGCAGCTGGGCATACGAGGTGTCCCAGTCGACAGAGACCGTGTGCCGGAACGTCTCGCGCTCGGGGCGCCATGAGTACCCGTCCTCCGTGACGGTCCCGACCGCAAGGATCTCCTTGGTTCCCCGGTTCGCCACCACCAGGTCGCCGGGTTGGAGCCGACTCATCTGCCACAGCTCACGCGCCTTGGTGGTGACAGTTGCCTGATGGCCCTTGTACTCCTCGGCATAGGCTTCCTGGAACGCTGCCCGGAGCTCCTTTTCGTCGGCGTACTCGCCTGCATCTCCTACGTCGTCCCAGCCGACGCAGATGAATCCACCCTCACGGCACTCGGGCCAGTAGGCGGCGTTCTCCCCCGGTGCAATCTTGAAGATGGTCCTCGACGTCCTCGGATCCGCCCACCAGTAGAGGAAGCGGACCACTTCGACAGAATTCCAGCCGTCGAAGCGGGAGTCTCCGTCCACGATCTCCTTGAGCCGTGCCTGCGCGGCGAACGGTTCCAGGCGCGGCGCCTGTTCACCGGTCAGGAGTGAGATGAAGTGGTGCACGTGGTCCCGGCTGTGGATGGGCAGGCTCCGGTCCGGACAGTAGATGTGAACTGCCTTGGCGACGAGGGCAGGCCCTGGTCGCAGCGATTCGATCTCGTCGATGTCCGTGAGCCGACCGGCGGCTGCCGCTTCGAAGGCACGCCGGAAGCCGGACCGCACTTCCGTCCACGCCTCTTCGACATCCGCATAGCGCGGGTCGAAGTGCCAACGGCCTTCTCTCCGGAAATAGATGATGTGCTTGGCGGCGCTGCCGCCGGCGATACTGCCGAGGCCGGGCGTCTGGAACTCGGCAACATGGCAGAACGAGCCGTGGTAACCCTTGTGCCCCAAGGCATAGCGCTCCAGAGGCAGGTCGTCCCACACCTCGAGAGGGAAGGACGCCCGGACGGAAGCGGCCTGCTCTGCGGCTGCGGCCACATCGGCGGACCAGACACTCCGGTCGACCGCATCGATGGCTTCCGTGAGGGTCAATGACCGACGGACACGGGGATCGCTCGTCCTCAGCGGGGTCAGCACGCATTCCGTGCACGGGAAGGTGACAGGGCGGCCCGTCCCGTTGACGAGTTTCTCCGCGAGGGCGAACTGCTCACGACCGGGGTCGTCCTTGTCGCGGCCGGAGTCGGCAAGCCGTCGCCAGGTCAGACCGTCCGGATCAGGGTAGGTGCGCCAGCGAGGACGGTCCGCAGGGGTGAGGTGACTGCAGTCTTCCCGGTGGTGCAACCCCGAGCCGGAGATGGAGCAGATGACCTCGCCGCCAGAGGGCGTCAGACGGAAGTGGGCACCTTCGTACGTGATGATCTGTGAGCCTCGCCCGGCCGACTTGCTGATGACTGTCTCTGCGCCTTGAGCCTCGGCCACAGGCCTTCTCCTCCATGCATCCGGTTTCACTGGCTGGGCCGCCCCAACGACCTACCCATGGAGCCAGATTGCCCGGCACAACCGTACGGGCTGCCGAGTACGACGGAGCTCCAGCAGAATCCCCCGGCCCCCGACTACCCTTGCCGCGTGCCAGGTCAGAGGAAGCGGAAACAGCACCGTCGACGTGCTGCGTCCGACACCGGGGATGCGGCGGGGCGCTGGGAAGTGGTCTTCGAGACCCATGACGCGGCGCACTGGCGTGCGCATCTGCATCTGCTGCGGTCCGGGCACGAGTTCGTCGACTGGTCGACACTTCGGGTGGACACGCTCTGCGGGCGCCTGAAGCAGCCCACCACCTACCGGCTGAGCCGCTTCGTGCCGACCGCCACCAACCGCACCCGCACGAACCCCGGCGCCTGAACCCCCGCACCGTACACAGCAGTCCGCGCCTCCTACCTCGGCGCGAAGTCCGCCCCCCGCGGCAGCTTCACCCCCGTGCAACCCCGCCGCTTCGTGATGTCCTCGACGTACGCCCGGAACAGCCCCTGCATCTGGGCGTGCGCCACGTTGTCGTACGTGTAGCTGACCGTCAGCGCGTGGATCGCGGGTCGGCCGGCGCAGACCGAGGAGGCCCACCACACCCCCGCCGCCTCGTCTCCCCCGGCCGTGCCGGGCTTCAGGAACGTGATGTCCCCGAAGCGGTTGGAGCCCACCGACTCCGCCTGTGGGCCGAAGTACGTTGCCGTGCGCATCCACCAGGGCGAGTGCGTGAGCGCGCTGTCGGCGAAACGGCGTTCTGGTCCGTTCAGGTCACCGGCGATCGAGCGGACGCCGTCCGGGCTGACGGCCAGCAGGCAGGTCTCCGTGGAGCTCTTCGGGCCGAGCGGGGTCTCCAGCATGCGGTCCGGCAGGCGGTCCCGCTTGACCGTGTTCAGGTACTTCCCGTACCAGGCGCACGACGCCTTCGCGGACTTCGGGGCACCCAGCTCCCGCTCGGGAGCGGGCAACTGGACTGCGTCCGGGGCGGGTTGCGCCTTGCAGGACTGCTTCGCCGCGGCGCGGGACGCCGAGTCCCGGGCCAGGGCGGCGAGGATTCGGCGGTCCTCGTCCGACACGTCGTCGTAGTCCGCCCGGGCCGTGACCGTCACGGAGGAGCGCGCCCCCGGTGTGCAGACGGCGTGCACCGTGACGGAGTTGTCGCTGTAGTGGCCGAGAGCGCCGTCGCCCAGCGGGTGGGGCTCGGCGTGCTCCGCCGAGCGGGTCACGTCGTTGTCCCTGTCGTCGCCCCCGTCGTCATCCCCGAAGCCACGCTGCTTGAACGGCTCCAGTCCGATGTCGTCACCCACGACGTTCACCGGCTGGTCGTCGTCCGACGTGCGGACGGTCAGCGTGAAAAGGTCGTCGGACCTGCCTGGGCCCGGCACCCGGTAGATCCGGCAGGCGCTCGGCGTGGAGTGCAACTGCAGGTCCCTGTCGGACGCGGAGGAGGCCCGCATCACCCCGCCCCGCAGGCGCATCACCGCGTCGACGTCCACGATGCCCGCGCAGGCCTCGGCTATCTCGACCTTGCTCGCGGCCCGGTCCCGCAGGTCCGTGTAGGTCAGCCAGTACGCCCACAGGCTCGTGCCGATGCCGAGCGCGGCGACGCAGCAGAGGAGCCGGTTGCGCCGGTTTCCCCACCGCCCCCGGTCCGGCAGGTGCGGCAGCCATCGTGGCCGTAGCGGCGGTACGCCCTCGGGCAGGCGTGTGCCCACCCGGTCCTCCCCCGTGCTGTTCACGGCCCTGCCCCCTGCGTCCTTGATCCTTACCGGCAATTCGCAGAAGCTATCAGCCACCACGCACGTCTCGTCGGCCCGTCCACGGCCACTCGGCTACCGTCGTGGTGCCCTGCATCGACATCGGCCCCGGCCCACGGGAAGGCAATGAGAACAGTCGTCGACAACACCCGTGAGCCCTTCCACCTGCTCCCCGGCGCCGACACGTCGCCGGTGCTGCTGCACGTGCCGCATTCCTCGCGCGCGATTCCCCCGTCCGTACGGGAGGGGATCCTGCTGGACGACCAGGCACTCGCGGCGGAGCTGGGTCACATCACCGACGCGCACACGGCCGAACTGGCCACGGCGGCGGCCCGGCTCTCGCACGTCACGCCGTGGCAGTTCGTCAACAGGCTGTCCCGGCTCGTCGTCGACCCCGAGCGGTTCCCCGACGAGCGCGAGGAGATGCTCGCCGTCGGCATGGGCGCGGTGTACACGCAGACCACGCACCGTGAACCGCTGCGGCCGAACAGCTTCGATCCGCGGCCGCTCGTCGCGCAGTACTTCCAGCCGTACGCGCAGGCGATGACGGACGCCGTGGCGGACCGGCTGGCGGCCACGGGGCGAGCCGTCGTCATCGATGTCCACTCCTACCCGACGGAGCGGCTCGCCTACGAACTCCACGGCGACGGCCCGCGCCCGGCGGTCTGTCTCGGCACCGACGCCTTCCACACGCCGCCCGAGCTGATCGACCTCGCCGCAACCGCCTTCGCGGACTTCGGCGGCACGGGGATCGACAGCCCGTTCGCCGGGACGTACGTACCGCTGGCGCACTACGGCAAGGACCCTCGGGTCAGCGCCCTGATGATCGAGATCCGCCGCGATGTCTACATGCAGGAACCAGGAGGTCCGACAGGTCCCGGTTTCGCGCCGCTCGCCGCCGCACTGGCCGCGCTGGTGGACGGGGTGCCGGCCGGGGTGCGTGCGCGATGACCGCAGGTCCCGCCGAGCGGCCCGAGCGCGCCTTCCCGACACCTCATGCGCTCGTCGGCGTGGGCGTCATCACCCTCGACGAGGCAGGGCGGGTGCTTCTCGGGCTCGGGTACGACGGCCGGTGGGAGCTGCCGGGCGGCAAGGTCGATCCCGGGGAGAGCTTCGAGCAGGCCGCGGCCCGCGAACTCGCCGAGGAGACCGGGTTGTCGGCGGATGTGCGCGACATCCGGATCGAGGCCCTGCTCGTGGACGGTGACCGCGGTATCACCCGCGTCACCGCCGCCGCTCTCCTCGCCACGGCAACCGGTGCTCCCCGGGTGGAGGAGCCCGACAAGATCCGGCGCTGGCAGTGGTTCCCCGTCGACGCGATTCCGCGCGAACTGTTCGCCCCGTCGGCCGCGGTCCTGAACGCCTGGCGCCCCGCGCCGGATCGGACTGCAGCCGTTTTCCACTGCTACCCGACAGGGTCCTGAGCCCGGGGCGGGGCCCGCCCGAGACATTGTCAGAGCCCCGTCACAAGCCGGTGCGGCATCCGCGGCGGGCCCGGTCCGCCGTGCTTGCATGGAAGTCCATCCACACAAGGATGAACATCCACAAGTGACGGGGGAAACGTCTCATGAGGAAGTCCGTACCGGCCACACTCGCCGCGACCGCCGCCTTCGCCGGTGTCGTCGCCGCCGCACCCATCGCGTCCGCCGGAGCCGACACGAACGGCAAGGCGGCGGACGAGTACTGCGTGGTCGTCATCGGCAAGGCCGCCAAGGGCGCGATGTCGCCGGTCCGTTCCGAGACCTGCAGCACGGACCCGAACGCGAAGTCGCTGACCAAGGCGGCATCGGGCGAGGTCCTGCTCATGGAGTGGTTCTGGAACGCCGACAACCGGCCGAGCAAGCTCACCCGCATCCACGGCGACGACGGGCCGTGCGACTCGGCCGGCTACCGGATGAACGTGCTGTACGGCTGGACGAACCAGATCTCCGGCTTCAACTCCTACAGCAGCTGCAACGTCGCCACCGGGTACGACGACTACCTGACGAGCGGTGCCCACCAGACGTGGAGCATGCACAAGCCCTGCAACTGTCTGCTGCAGGGGTGGGTCGGCTCGTACATGAACGACCGGATCAACTCCTTCTGGATTCGCAGGGGGTAGTCCCTCACCGCAGGGCCGCCGGCCACGACGCCAGTTCCCCGCGGGCCGCTTCCAGCAGGGCGGCCGAGGGCGGCGTCGCCGCATCGGCCGTGACGAGTGCGTAGTGGAGCCCGGCGGTGGCCGGTGCCGTCAGGAGAAGGCGGCGGCTGCCGGTGCCGCCGGGTTCGGGCGCCACGGCGATCGGTGCCCCGTCCCCGTACGAAGGGAGGCCGTGCACGGCGCCCAGGTCGGAGACCACCGTCGTACGGGCCGGGTCGAACGACGCGGGGAGGTGCAGTTCCGTGGGCGCCGGACCGCCGCTCGATCGCCACAGCAGGACCCCGTACCGGCCCGGGCCGACCAGTTCGCGCACCCGTGGGAGCGAGGACGGAACCGGGTTCCAGGTCAGGGTCGTCGAGCCGTCGCGGGAGCGCTCCTCGTACATGAAGGCCGCCGTGCGGCCGGCGACGGCGCTCGGGTAGAGGCGGTCCAGGAGGCGGACGTCCTGGCGCAGCGCCGGGGTGCCGGTGGCGTCGAGGCGGACTGCGGAGAGGTCCTCGTCGTTCCAGGCGTCGGCCGCTGTCAGGACCTTGTCCGGATTGCCGTTCATGAGCTCGTGGTGGCGGCCGTGGTAGATGTCCCACTGCCACTGGGTGCCGGAGAGCACGGGTCCCGAGTCCTGCGGCCGCGACCACCAGCCGGCCCCCGGCAGTCGGGAGTCCAGGGCCTGGTACATCGCCTTCAGGACGGTCGGGGCCTTGTCCGCGACCGCTCCGGCCAGCGGGTGGCCGAACTCGCTGACCACGGCTGCCGTCCCGGCCCCTGCGGCCCGGTCGCGGACCGTACCGAAGTCGCCGGTGTACTGGCCGTCCGCGGCCTTGCCCCACATGAAGATGCCGGAGATGGCCTTCTGGTCGTAGAAGTGGGTGTTGAAGGCGTAGCGCGGGCCGAGGGCGGCCCCGGCGTCGAGCAGGCCGCCTTCCTGCTTCTGGAAGGAGAGGTTGGAGTTCCAGAAGAGGTTGGGTTCGACGAAGGCGGGCTTGGCGCGCCATCCGGCCGCGTCCATGCGGGCCCGGAACTTCTCGTAGAAGGGCCAGAGGAGATCGCTCTCCCAGGCGCGGCTGGTCTGGCCTGAGTCGTACGTCCCCGCGTGCGGTTCGTTGTACGGGTCGAAGCCGGCGATGCCCGCGAACTCGGCCGGGGAGAGGTGCCGGGCGAGGTGGGCCATGGTGGTCTCGGCGGTGGCGAGGAAGGCGTCCTGGACGCCGCCCCTGTTGTGCCAGAAGTCGTACGTCGCCCGCTTCACGGCCTCGTTCTGCGTGATGTTCTGGCCCCAGAAGAAGCAGATGCCGCAGGACTCCCTGGGGTAGTTCCCGGCGTCCACGGCCCACTTGGGGGCACCGTCGCCGGTGTACCAGCTGCCCTCGTGGAACAGATGCCGGGAGTAGAGGTCCTGGTGGAAGTCGGGGTAGACGCGGATGCCGGCCCGCAGGAAGGCCCGGATCTGGGCGGTGGCGGCGGCGAGATACTCCGGGTCGGCCTGGCCGCGTACGGGCTCGGCGTAGGCCCAGGACAGCAGGAACCGCGCGGTGTTGCCGCCGCCGAGGGCGCGCATCGCGGCTGCCGATTTCTCGGCGTGGGCGACCGAGGCGAAGGGCAGCCCTTTGTTCTCGGCGAGCTTGGTCTCGCCGGAGACGTTGTAGCCGCGCAGCACGACCTCGCGGCCGAGCCCGTCGGTGAAGCGCCCGTTCTCGATCGTGAGCGGCGCGGCGGCCTCGTCGAACCACAGCGGTTCGGGGGCGGCGGCGGACGGCTCGGCTCCCACGGTCAGGGAGGCGGTCAGGACGATGAGGAGACCGATCAGACGTCCGCGCATCTTCGCCATGACCCTCACGTTGCTGACGAACCGTCACATTGCCAACGGTTCCCGGCACGCACCGGCACTCGGCACGCGCCCCGCCACGCACGCCCCCGACGCACACGACACCCGGACCCCCACGACTGCGTCGACACCCCAAACATCCACAGCAATTCGGACTATTCCGTGTCCCGTCCGACGGAACTCCGTTATCCCTTTATGTGACGCCCAACAACGGCACCGGTAGCCGGGAATAGTCTCTTGACTCCACCGCGTGACAGCCGCCGTTATATGCCTGAAACACTCGGAACCCTTCAGCGAATCTGCACAGTGAATACGCAGGCGTCACACCGCATCCCACACTCGTTCCCATCGGCGGCCGAACACCGCTCGACCGGCGAAGATATGTCCACTTTCGTCGGAGAAAACGCGCTGACGTGCAGAGATCGATGCGTGGAGGGACGTGAAGATGCTGCTACCAAGCCATGGACATGCGTACACGTCAGGTATTCCAGCCGTCTTCCGGAGCCCGGATCGGCCACTGTCCGATTGGCAGGGCAACACAGGTGCGTGCTTTGATCCTTCGCACTGCGGGAGTCGCCGAGAAAGGTTCCCGATTCAGGGCACCCGACTCGTCCGACCCCCGTTGCTGCGGCGTGATCGCCTTACCGGTTGGCTCAGTTCTGCCGACCGGCTCAGCCGCAGCCATTTCGATATACCCATGCGAAGGGAAACGCCCATCATGAACAACGCCCCCCAGGTTGCGACGCAGGAAATCTCCGACGCCGACCTCGACAACATCTCCGGTGGCATCGTGGGCGAGGCCGTTGGCGCCCTGACGACCACCGTCGACTCCGTCGTCCCGGTCTCCGGCACCGTCGCCTCCGCCGCCGGCACCGTCGGCTCCGTCACCGGCACGGTCGAGGGCCTCTCCGGCCTCAACACCGCCGGTGTGACGGGCCTGGTCGCCGGTCTCTGATTGGGCCGTGTGCCGTCGCTGAGCGGCACACCCACCGGTCGATGACGGCCGTCGGCTTCCCCTCCTTGCCGACCGGCCAGGGCCGTGCTGTCCCGTATCCGTCAGGTTGCGGGCAGCACGGCCACAGTCCGTTCCACCCGATGTGCGTGTGCGCCACCGGTCCGTGCCGGGGTGCCACAGGTGCGTGTCGCACGTCGTTGATCCCCGCAGCCGGGGATTTCCGCAGCAGAGGAAAAGTGTCGTGCAATTCCGCCAACAGGCCCTTTCCAAACTGCGATCGCCCGAAGAACTCGATCTGCCGGTGCGTTTCGCCCGGCCGCAGGGCCTGCTCGTGCTGTCCGTGACGCTCGTCGTCATGGTCGCCGCGGCGTTCTGGGCGGTGACCGGGTCCGTCTCCTCCTCGCTCACCGCTCCCGGTGTCCTCACCCACGGCCAGGGCAGCTACATCCTGCAGAGTCCCGTCTCGGGCCAGGTCACCGCGGTGCTCGCCGACGAAGGCGAGCGGGTGGCCGCCAACGCGCCCCTGGTGAAGGTCCGTACCGACAAGGGAATCGCCGTCATCCGCTCCATCGCGGCGGGGCGGCTGACCGCCATGGCCGCCACGCTCGGCTCCGTCGTCACCACCGGGGCGGACGTCGCGGCAGTGGAGCGCGTCGCCCGGGCGGACGACCCCCTGCTGGCCACCGTGTACGTACCGGCGGACCGCGGGGCGACCGTACCCGTGGGCGCTTCGGTGGATCTGACCGTGCAGTCCGTCCCGACGCAGCAGTACGGCGTGCTCCGTGGGACCGTGAAGGCCGTCGGCAGGACCGCGCAGACCCGGCAGCGGATCACCGGGTACCTCGGCAGCAGCCAGCTCGGCGAACAGTTCTCCCAGGACGGCCAGCCCGTGGCCGTCCTGGTGCGCCTCGACGCCTCGCGTGCCACCGAGTCCGGCTACACCTGGTCCTCGTCGGACGGGCCGCCCTACGAGATCGAGTCCATGACCCTCGCGAGCGCGGCCGTCCATCTCTCCGAGCAGCACCCGATCGATTGGCTGCTCCCATGACCGCCACAGGCAGCGCACGCCGCGCCTCCGCGCGCAAGTCCCCCGCCCCTCAGCAGCAGTTGCCGCCGCCCGGCCGTGGCCGGCACCGCCCCGAGGCGGCGGGCGGCCGGCGGGCGCAGCGCAGCCGTCCCCCCAGGCCCGGGAAGCAGCGGACGGTCCGCACCCCCACCATCCTCCAGATGGAGGCCCTGGAGTGCGGCGCCGCCTCGCTCGCCATGGTGCTCGCGCACTACGGACGCCATGTGCCGCTGGAGGAGCTGCGCATCGCGTGCGGCGTCTCGCGTGACGGCTCGCGCGCCAGCAACCTGCTCAAGGCGGCCCGCAGCTACGGACTGCAGGCCAAGGGCATGCAGATGGAACCGGCGGCGCTCGCCGAGGTCCAGGCGCCGGCCATCCTGTTCTGGGAGTTCAACCACTACGTCGTCTACGACGGCATGGGCCGCCGGTTCGGCCGCCGTGGCGTGCACATCAACGACCCCGACAAGGGCCGCCGTTTCGTGTCGATGGAGGACTTCGACACCAGCTTCACCGGCGTCGTGCTCGTCTTCGAGCCGACCGACGGGTTTCTCCGGGGCGGCCGCAAGCCGGGTGTCGCTGGGGCGCTGCCCGCGCGTCTGCACGGCACCAAGGGCACCCTGCTGGCCGCCCTGCTCGCCAGTCTGCTGCTGGTCGCGGTCGGCGCGGCGGTGCCCGCGCTGAGCCGTACGTACATCGACATGTTCCTCATCGGCGAGCAGTCCTCGCTGCTGGGACCGCTGTTCGCGTCGATGGGCGCGATGGTGGCGCTCACCGCCGTGCTCACCGGGCTGCAACAGGCGAATCTGCTGCGCGGCCGCATCATCTCCTCGACGCTCGGCAGCGCACGCTTCTTCCGGCATCTGCTGCGGCTGCCGGTCACGTTCTTCGCGCAGCGCAGCCCGGCCGATCTGGTGCAGCGGCTCCAGTCGAACGACGCCGTGGCCGAGACGCTGGCGCGCGATCTCGCCGCTGCCGGTGTGGACGGCGTCGTCGTGATCCTCTACGCGCTGCTGCTGTGGTCCTACGACCCTCAACTCACGGTCATCGGCGTGCTGATCGCCCTGCTCAACGTCGTCGCGATGCGCATCGTGATCCGGCTGCGCGCCACCCATACGCAGAAGCTGCGCGCCGACAGCGCCAAGCTCACGAACACCGCGTACACCGGTCTTCAGCTGATCGAGACGATGAAGGCCACCGGCGGGGAGAACGGCTTCTTCCGCCGCTGGGCCGGGCAGCACGCGACCACGCTGGAGGAGCAGCAGCGCCTCGGGGTGCCGAGCGCCGTACTGGCCGTGGTCGCTCCCACCCTCGCCACCTTCAACAGCGCGCTGATTCTGTGGATCGGCGGCATGCGGGCCATCGAAGGAGCGATCTCGGTCGGTCTGCTCGTGGCGTTCCAGGCGCTGGTCACCCGGTTCACCGCGCCGATCACCCGGCTGAACGGTGTGGCCGGCCGGATCCAGGACTTCGCCGCCGACGTCGCCCGGCTCAAGGACGTGGAGAACTTCCCCGTCGACGAGCTGTACTCGCGCGACCAGCCCGATCCCAGCACCCGCAGGCTCACGGGCCATGTGACGCTGGAGAACATCACGTTCGGCTACAGCCCCCTCGACAAGCCGCTGCTCAGCGGTTTCTCGCTGACGGTCGGGCCCGGACAGCAGGTGGCGCTGGTCGGCGGGTCCGGCAGCGGCAAGTCCACCGTGTCCCGCCTGATCGCCGGTCTCTACAGCCCGTGGGAAGGCACGATCCGGATCGACGGCCGGCGGCTGGAGGACCTGCCGCGCAGTGCGCTCGCCGCCTCGGTCTCGTTCGTCGACCAGGACGTGTTCCTGTTCGAGGGCACGGTCCGCGACAACGTGGCCCTGTGGGACCCCTCGATCCCCGACGACGCCGTCGTCGCGGCCCTGCGCGACGCCGCGCTCTACGACGACGTGATCGCCCGCCGCCCCGACGGCATCCACAGCCGCGTCGAGCAGGACGGCCGCAACTTCTCCGGCGGTCAGCGGCAGCGGCTCGAGATCGCCCGGGCGCTCGTGCGGCGGCCCAGCATCCTGGTCCTCGACGAGGTGACCAGCGCCCTGGACGCGAGGACCGAGCAGATCATCATCGACAACCTCAGGCGGCGCGGCTGCGCCTGTGTCGTCATCGCCCACCGGCTGAGCACCGTGCGCGACAGCGACGAGATCGTGGTCCTCGACCACGGCACCGTCGTCGAACGCGGCCGCCACGAACACCTGGTGGCCGCCGGAGGCGCGTACGCCGAGCTGGTCAGGGAGCACTGACATGTCGTCCGTACCTCAGGCCGCTGTCGCGGGATTCGACCAGGACGACCCGGTGGCGCACGCGCTCGGCGGCCTCGGCCACGCCGTCGACTGCACGGGGCTGCGCAGTGTGCCGCTGGAGGGGCCGCAGGTCGTGTGGCTCGTCGGCGGAGGCGCGCTCGACATCTTCGCGGTGGACGCCGTGCAGCAGGGGCAGTGGCACTTCCTCGGCCGCCTCGAGGCGGGGACGGTGCTCCTCGGTCCGGTCGAGGGCCCGCAGCACACCCTGGTCGGCCGTCCGTCGCAGGACTGCGTGCTGCGCCGGATCCCGCTGCGGGAGCTGTATCAGCATGGGTACGCGCAGGACGCTCCGCCGACGTATCTGGAGCACGCGTTCGCCCTCGGCACCGGACGGGCCCTGGGTGTGCTGTTCGAAGCGGCGCTCAACGGCCGGCCGGTCGAGGAGGCCGTCGCCGACGACGACATCCTCTGGATGCCTGTGCCGTCCGGGAGCGTGCAGTACGGCGCCGCCTACAGTGCCGACGCCGCCGGCGACCTGCTCGTCGACGGTGCGCTGTGGCAGCGGATGGTCAACCAGCAGTACCGGCTGCTGTCGGCCGTCGACCGCTGGATCGAACAGCTGGAGCGCGCCCACGAGGACCGTACGGCCGCGGGCATCAAGGCCGGTGAGGCCGTACGCGCCCGGGCCGACCAGGCGCTGATCGCCTCGATCGGGCGCCCCGACCGCCGGGCGGCGGGCGCACGGGACACGGCCGCGGACGACGCCACGTTCGCCGTGTGCCGTCAGGTCGCCGAAGCGGCCGGGATCACGCTCTCCGAGCCGCCGAAGGGCACCGCGGTCGACGACCGGGTCGGGCCGGTGGAGCGGGTGGCCGTCCACTCCCGCGTCCGTACCCGCGCCGTCCGGCTCACCGACCGCTGGTGGCGCACGGACATGGGCCCGCTGGTGGGCCGGTGGGCCAAGTCCGGCGCGCCCGTCGCGCTGCTGTGGCGGCGCGGCCGGTACGAGGCGGTGAACCCGGCATCGGGTCTGCGCCGGCGTATCGACGGGGAGAGCGCGGAGGACTTCGAGCCGAACGCGGAGATGTTCTACCGGCCGCTGCCCGAAGGCCCGTTGAACGCCTGGCGGCTGCTGCGCTTCAGCCTCCGCGGCACCCGTATGGACCTGCGCAATCTGGCGCTCGGCGCGCTGGTGACGGTCGGACTCGGCGCGCTGGTGCCGATCGGGACCGGACAGGTGCTCGGCGTGTACGTGCCGACCGCGCAGCGCGGTCTGATCGTGCAGATCGCGGTGAGCGTGATGATCGCGGGGGTGGTGGCCGCGGCGTTCATGCTGATGCAGAACCTGACCGTGCTGCGGATGGAGGGCCGGGTGGAGAGCGCGCTCCAACCGGCTGTGTGGGACCGGCTGTTGCGCCTGCCCACGACGTTCTTCGCCGAACGCTCCACGGGTGAGCTGGCCAGTGCGGCGATGGGGGTGAGCGCCGTGCGCCGTGTGCTGTCCGGCATCGGGCCCATCGCCGTGCAGGCGGGCACGATCGGCGCGATGAACATCGTGCTGCTCCTGTGCTACAGCGTCCCGTTGGCGCTCGCGGCGATCGGCATGCTCGTCGTCATCGCGGCGGTCTTCCTCGGGATGGGCCTGTGGCAGCTGCGCTGGCAGCGGGAGCTGGTCGAGCTCGGCAACAAGCTGAACAACCAGGCGTTCCAGACGCTGCGCGGGCTGCCGAAGCTGCGGGTCGCGGCGGCGGAGAGCTTCGCGTACGCAGCCTGGGCCCGGGAGTTCGCCCGCTCACGGGAACTGCAGCAGCGGGCGGGCCGCATCAGGAACCTGACGACGGTGCTCGACTCCGTCTATCTGCCCCTCTGTGCGCTCACCATGTTCATGCTGCTGGCGGGCCCGGCCCGCGGCACCATGTCGGCGGGCGAGTTCCTGACCTTCAACACCGCGGTGACCATGCTGCTCACCTCGGTCACCCAGGTCACGGGCGCGCTCGTCTCCGTGGCCGCCGCGCTGCCGATGATCGAGCAGATCCGGCCGGTCCTCGACGAGGCGCCGGAGGTACGCGGCTCCAGCTCCCAGCCCGGCGCGCTGACCGGCGCCCTGGAGGCCCGCAAACTCTCCTTCCGCTACGGCGACGACGGCCCGCTGGTCCTCGACGACGTCTCGCTGCACGTGCGCCCCGGCGAGTTCGTGGCGATCGTCGGCCCGAGCGGCTGCGGCAAGTCCACGCTGCTGCGCCTGCTCATCGGCTTCGACCGTCCGGTGTCGGGCAGTGTGCTGTACGACGGCCAGGACCTGGCAGCCCTGGACCAGGCGGCCGTCCGCCGCCAGTGCGGAGTGGTCCTGCAGAACGCGCAGCCGCTCACCGGCTCGATCCTGGACTGCATCTGCGGCGCGGAGGACTTCACCCAGGAAGAGGTATGGGCGGCGGCGGAGATGGCGGGGCTGGCGGAGGACATCAAGCGCATGCCGATGGGCCTGCACACCATGATCTCGGGCGGCGGCGCGATCTCGGGCGGTCAGCGCCAGCGCCTGATGATCGCCCAGGCGCTGATCCGCCGCCCCCGGATCCTGTTCTTCGACGAGGCGACGAGCGCGCTGGACAACGAGACCCAGCGCATCGTGATCGACAGCACCCGCGCCCTGAGCGCCAGCCGCGTGGTGATCGCCCACCGCCTGTCGACGGTGATGGACGCGGACCGCGTCGTGGTCATGTCGGACGGCCACATCGTCGAGGAGGGCACACCGGCGGAGCTGCTGTCGCGCGCGGGCGGACATCTGCAGGAGCTGGTACGACGCCAGATGGCGTGAGCGCCCGCCGCCCCGCCCGACCCCGGCGCACGGACCCGGCCCGGACCCGACCGCGTCGGGCACAGGATGTCGGGTCCGGCAGGGTGGTGCCTTCCTAACGTGAGTGATCGAAAGGGAAGGAGGCCGGGGTGCTGGAGCGGCTGAACCAGGCCATGGAACACATCGAGTCGCATCTCGACCAGCCGGTCGACGTGGCCCGTCTCGCGCACATCGCGTTGACGTCGGAGTACCACTTCCGTCGGCTGTTCTCCGCGCTGGCGGGCATCCCGCTGTCGGAGTACATCCGTCGCAGGCGGCTGACCGTGGCTGGCGCCGAGGTCCTCGCCGGAGAGCGGACCCTGCTGGAAGTGGCGGTGCGCTACGGCTACAGCTCCGGAGAGGCCTTCGCCCGAGCGTTCCGTGCCATGCACGGTGTGGGTCCGGGCGAGGCCCGGCGGTCCGGAGCGGCTCTGCAGTCCCAGCCACGGATGTCCTTCCGCCTCGTCGTCGAAGGGAGCAGCAGCATGCGGTACAGGATCGTGGACAAGGATGAGTTCCGTGTGGTCGGCCGGAAGGCCCGCGTACCGCTCGTCCACGAGGGGGTCAACCCGGTGATCGCCGAGTTCATCCGGGCCATCGGCCCCGAAACGCTCCGGCAGATGGCGGCGCTGTCCGACCAGGCACCGGAGGGGATCGTCGGGGTGAGCGACCGGCTCGATCCGAGCCGCGAGGAGGGCACTGAACTCGACTACTACCACGGCGTGGTGACGCGCACCGAAGCACCCGACGGCATGGACGTGCTTCCCGTCCCGGCGGGGATGTGGGCCGTCTTCGAGAGCTCCGGTCCGTTCCCGCAGGCACTGCAGTACCTGTGGCGGGACGTGTTCACGCAGTGGTTCCCGTCCAATCCGTACCAGAGCAGACCGGGTCCCGAGATTCTGCGCGTGAACCTGTCGCAGGACGGGAAGCAGGCGGACGCTGAGCTGTGGATCCCGGTGGAACGAGCCGCGGCCTGAACGCACATCGAAGTGCGGCCCGGGCTGAGCCCGGGCCGCACCCGTTCACCGGGAAGCCCCGGCACCGAGCCGCCAGGCGAGTTCGAGCAGCTCCGGCACGCGCAGCACCCGCCCGTCGAATCCCGGCAGCGGAACATGGAGCGGCTCGGTCCAGCGGGCGGGGATGGCGTCCAGCCCGTAGCGGGCACCGGCGAGCCCGCCGGTGACGGCCGCGACGGTGTCCGTGTCGCCGCCGAGATCGATGGCGGCGCGGATCGCATCCTCGAAGCTCGACGTGGTGCGCAGGGCCCAGACCGCGGAGCCGAGACACGGCCAGACCGCGCCGTTGAACTCCGTCGCCTGATCGGGGTGCCAGTCGGGGGCGAGGACCGTCTCGTACCGCGGACGGTCCTCGGGGTGAAGGTGACTCAGGATGTCCGGCAGGGCGGTGAGGGGATCGGCGCCGCTCAGCGAGACGCGGATGAGTTCGTGGAAGATCGCGGTGCCTTCCCAGGCAGCGCGGTCGCCGTGGGTGAGAGCGGCGATGCGGCGGGCCGCCTCCATCGTCGGTTCCCGGCCGGCACCGGCGAAGTGGACCGCCGACGTCGAAGCCCGCATCAAGGAGCCGTTTCCCGCGGCTCGAAGGTTCACCTGGAAGTGCATCGCGGCTGCCAGGTCCCAGGGCATGCCGTTGGTGAGGACGTCCTCGGTCTGCAGGCCGATGTCCTTCGGTTCGGCGGCCGCCCACCGCTGGAAGCGGGCGAAGATGTCCGGCAGATCCAGTGCGCCCTGCTCCAGCAGCGACTCGGCCACCAGTACAGCCATTTGGGTGTCGTCCGTGGCCTCGCCGGGGTCCCAGCCGCCTCCGCCGCTCATCTCGCCGCCGGCACCCGGCCGGGGGAAGCGTGCGGAGAACGCGCCCGCCGGGCCGAACTCGAACGGCCCCCCGAGCGCGTCTCCCACTGCTGAACCGATGACCGTTCCGGCCGTCCGCTGTATCCGCTGCACCGGCCGAGGCTACCGATGCCACGCGCCGCCCCGTTCGTCGACGGGCCCCCGCGCCCCGCCCTACGGGCTGCCGCCGCGGGGCGCACAGGTGACGATGGGCGGGACGTACACCAGGGCAGGAACAGCACGGGGAGTACGCCCATGACGGGCACGCAGGCCGACAGCGGGCAGCGCAAGCGGGGTGCGCGGAGCCGTTCGCGTGCGTGGCTGCTGCAGGGTCTGAGCGAGCAGGCGGCTCACTATCCCGGTCCGCACGGTGCCCCCAAGCCCGAGCACGAGGGGCACCGGTGGTGGCGCGTCATGTGCCTCACCGGGGTGGACTACTTCTCGACGCTGGGCTATCAGCCGGGCATCGCGGCACTCGCCGCCGGGCTGCTGTCCCCCTTGGCGACGCTCGTCCTCCTGGCGCTCACCCTGTTCGGAGCACTGCCCGTCTACCGGCGGGTCGCCAGGGAGTCCCCTCACGGCGAGGGCTCCATCGCCATGCTGGAGCGTCTGCTGCCGTGGTGGTCGGGCAAGCTGTTCGTCCTGGTGCTGCTGGGCTTTGCCGCGACCGACTTCATCATCACCATCACCCTTTCGGCCGCCGACGCCGCGGCGCATGTCGTGGAGAACCCGTTCGCGCCGCACTGGCTGGAGAGCGAGGGCTTCTGGATCACCCTGGCCCTGGTCGGCGCGCTGGGGGCCGTGTTCCTCAAGGGCTTCCAGGAGGCCATCGGCATCGCCGTCGCACTCGTGGCCGTCTATCTGGGCCTCAACCTGGTGGTCCTGGCCGCCTCCGCCTGGGAGGTGCTGACCGAACCCGTCGTCATCGGCAACTGGTGGACCGCCATGACGACCGAGCACTCCTCACCGCTCGCCATGATCGGTGTGGCGCTGCTGGTCTTTCCCAAGCTCGCTCTCGGCATGTCCGGCTTCGAGACCGGGGTTGCGGTGATGCCGCAGATCAAGGGCAGTCCGGGTGACACGTTGGAGAATCCGGCAGGCCGGATCCGGGACACCCGCAAACTGCTGACCACGGCCGCACTGATCATGAGCGTCTTCCTGTTGCTGTCGAGCCTGGCCACGACGCTGCTGATCCCGCAGGACGACTTCAAGGCCGGCGGGCCCGCGAACGGCCGCGCGCTGGCGTATCTGGCGCACGAGCATCTGGGCGAGGTCTTCGGCACCGTGTACGACGTCTCCACCATCTGCATCCTGTGGTTCGCGGGCGCCTCGGCCCTCGCCGGGCTGCTCAACCTCGTGCCGCGGTTCCTGCCCCGCTACGGCATGGCTCCCGAGTGGACGCGAGCGGTCCGGCCGCTCGTGCTGGTGTTCATGACGATCGCGGTGATCATCACCGTGTACTTCGACGCGAACGTCGACAAGCAGAGCGGCGCCTACGCCACCGGCGTGCTGGTTCTGATGCTTTCGGCGTCCTTCGCCTCCACCGTTGCCGCGCACCGGAGCGGCCACCCGCGAGGCGCGGCCGGCTTCGCGGTGATCACCGCGGTCTTCGCGTACACCCTGGTCGCCAATGTCATCGAGCGGCCGGACGGCATCAAGATCGCCGCGCTGTTCATCGTGGCGATCCTGCTGACGTCCTTCGCCTCCCGCCTCCACCGGGCGTTCGAACTGCGGGCGGCCGAGGTGGTACTCGACGGCACAGCGGCCCGGTTCGTCGACGAGGCGGCCGCGGCGGGTCCGCTGCAGCTGATCGCCAATGAGCCGCACGAGCACACCACGGCCGCGTACCGCGAGAAGGAGGTGAGTCAGCGGGAGGACACCCCTATCCCGGAAGGCCGGTCGGTCCTGTTCCTGGAGGTGTTCGTCAAGGACTCCTCGGACTTCGCCGCCGACCTCGTCGTCCACGGCGACGAGAAGCACGGTGTGCGCAGGCTGCGGGTCGAGGGCGCGACCGTGCCCAACACCGTCGCGGCCGTGCTGATGTATCTGCGCGATCGCACGGGTACGGTCCCGCACGCCTACTTCACCTGGACCGAGGGCGGTCCTGTCGGTCAACTGCTGCGGTTCCTGGTCTTCGGCAACGGCGAGGTCGCGCCGGTGACCCGCGAGGTACTGCGCCGCGCGGAACCGGACCCGGCCCGCCGGCCCCGGGTGCATGTGGGGTGACGCTGCTCCGGGGCGGCTGCCCCTCTCCTGCGGCCCACCGCACTGACGAGGATCTGCCGTCAGGAACGGGGGGCACAGTGGGAGAGTTCATCGTGAGCCGGCGCAACTGGCTCGTCCTGGGAGGGCTGGTGGCCGTCGCCGCAGGAGCCGGTGCGTACGCGGCTTCCGGTGACACAGCTGTCCCGGACCGTGCGAGGGTGCGCACCGACACGGCGCCTCTGCAGAGCCGGTTCACGCAGCTCGGACAGCTGTCCGCCCCGCACTGGCTCGGCTGGAACCCGAACGACTCCGGCCGTGAACCCGTCCCCGACCAGGATCCGCAGATCCGTGTCGTCGGCATCGCGCGGCTCCCGGCCGGCAGAGCTTCGGATATCACCGGCCCACCGGAGTACGCCTTCTCCCCCACGCCCCCGGCGGCGGTCCCGAAGGCACTGGCGGAGTTCCTGCGCGCGCAGGCCCGGTGGCTGCACAGCGCCCGCTTCGACCAGCACGTCACCCGGTCGCACTACCGGGGACGGTTCCACTTCGACCCGGCCACCGACAGCGTCTGGTTCGACACGGTCGCTCCTCAGTACGTGCCCGGGGTGGACGTGGCGTAGGGGGGTCCGCAGCCGGCTGACGAGCACGCCTCTTGACTTCACAAGACCCCCGCGCGACCTTGCCTGACGCCCCATCAGGAGCACGCCCGGTACGGGAGCGACTCACCATGCCCGAGAACACCCCAGCCAGTGGCACACCCCTCCCCTCGCGCCGGACCGTCCTCGGCGCGGCAGGGATCGCCGTCGCCGCCGGGCTTTCCGGCGCCCCGGCCGGCGCGGCGGAACTGCCCGTCCTCGGGACGTACGACGTCGTCGTGGCCGGCTCCGGAGCGGCCGGGATGACCGCTGCCCTCACGGCGGCGCGTCGCGGGCTGAGCTGTGTCGTGGTGGAGAAGGCGCCCACATACGGGGGTTCGGCGGCGCGGTCCGGCGCGGGCATCTGGATCCCGAACAATCCGGTGATCCTGGCCGCCGGGGTGCCCGACACCCCGCAGAAGGCCGCGGCCTACCTCGCGGCCGTGGTGGGCGACGAGGTCGCCGTGGAGAGACAGCGGGCGTTCCTCGCGCACGGGCCGGCCATGCTCTCGTTCGTCATGGCCAACAGCCCTCTGCGATTCCGGTGGATGGAGGGCTACAGCGACTACTACCCCGAGCTGCCCGGCGGGCTCGCGGCCGGCAGGTCCATCGAGCCCGACCAGTTGGACGGCACCATCCTCGGCGCGGAGCTGGCACGGCTGAACCCGCCGTACATGGCCGTCCCCGCCGGGATGGTGGTCTTCAGCGCCGACTACAAGTGGATCGCGCTCTCCGCCGTGAACGCGAAGGGCTTCGCCGTCGCCACCGAGTGCCTGGCCCGCGGCACCCGCGCCGCCCTGCTCGGCCAGAAGCCGCTGACGATGGGCCAGGCTCTGGCGGGCGGACTGCGGGCGGGGCTGCTGCGTGCCGACGTCCCGGTCTGGCTGAACACCCCGCTGACCGATCTGCACATCGAGAACGGCAAGGTCACCGGTCTCGTCGTCCTGCGCGACGGTGCACCCGGCCTGGTACGCGCCCGGCGCGGGGTCGTCGTCGGCTCGGGCGGCTTCGAGCACAACGCGGCCATGCGTGCGCGGTATCAGCAGCAGCCCATCGGCACCGGCTGGACCGTCGGCGCCAAGGAGAACACCGGCGACGGCATCCGGGCCGGCGAACGGGCAGGCGCCGCGCTCGGCCTGATGGACGACGCCTGGTGGGGACCGGCCGTCCCGCTGCCCGGGCAGCCGTACTTCTGTCTCGCCGAACGCACCCTGCCCGGCAGCCTGTTGGTGAACCAGGCAGGCGGACGGTTCGTCAACGAGGCAGCGCCGTACAGCGATGTCGTCCATGTCATGTACGAACGGAACGCGAGTGCTCCCCACATCCCGGCGTGGCTCGTCGTCGACCAGAACTACCGCAACCGGTATCTGTTCAAGGACCTCGCGCCCACCTTCGTCATCCCTGACTCCTGGTACGCCTCCGGGGCGGCGCACACGGCGTGGACGCTCGATCAGCTGGCGGGGCGGATCGGTGTACCGGCAGCGGCTCTGCGGGCCACCGTCCACCGCTTCAATGCCCAGGCCCGCACCGGGTCGGACGCCGACTTCCACCGCGGGGACAGTGCGTACGACCACTACTACACGGATCCCGCCGTCCTCCCCAACTCCTGCCTGGCGCCCCTGTGGCTGGCCCCGTTTCACGCGTTCAAGATCGTGCCCGGCGACCTCGGCACCAAGGGCGGCATGCTCACCGACGCCCGCGCCCGCGTGCTGCGCCCCGACGGCTCGGCCGTCCCCGGCCTGTACGCGGCGGGAAACGCGAGCGCTGCTGTGATGGGACGCAGCTACGCGGGCGCGGGTTCGACGATCGGCCCGGCGATGACGTTCGCCCACATCGCGGCGAACGACATCGCCGACGGGCCCTAGATCCGGGTCGGCGCACGGGCTCCACCCGCCGTGCTACTCCACCGCGCTGCCCAGGTGCGGCAGGTAGTGGTCCAGGCGGTCCTTCTTGGTGCGCAGGTAGTACAGGTTCTCCTCGCGCGGCGGGATCAGCAGCGGGACGTCTTCGGTGATCTTGACCCCGTGCTTCAGCAGCGCCTCGCGCTTGAGCGGGTTGTTCGACAGCAGGCGGATCGACGGCACACCCAGGTCGTGCAGGATGTCCGCCGCGACGCGGTAGTCGCGGGCGTCGACCGGGAGACCGAGGGCGAGGTTCGCCTCGACCGTGTCCATCCCCTCCGCCTGGAGCTTCATCGCCTGGAGCTTGGCGAGCAGGCCGATCCCCCGGCCCTCGTGGCCCTGGAGGTAGACCAGGATGCCGCTGCCTTCGGTGACAATGGCGTGCAGCGCGGCGGACAACTGGTCGCCGCAGTCGCAATGCTTGGAACCGAACGCATCGCCCGTGAGGCATTCCGAATGCAGCCGGGCGAGTGTTCCTTCTCTCTCAACGTCCCCATAGACAAGCACCATTTGCTCGTCCCCGCGATCGCGGTCCAAGTAGCCTACGGCGAGGAAATCGCCGTGCACCGTGGACAGCCGCACGCTCACCACTCGTTCGACACCCGAAGGGCGGGCACTGCTGTCGAACACGCCATCACTTCCTGTCATGGGACGATCCTAACGGGGCAACTGGTAATCCAGAGCGGGTGTGGGGGAAAATGGGATGCGAGCATCAACTGGCTGCCCGGTTCATCACGTTCGACCGGCCCATCCCTGAGTACGAAGACGAAAGGCCGGAAAACATGAGCGGTTCGGGAACGCGCCCGCAGGCCTCGGGCCTGCTGCCTGCGGACTCCACGGAGGACGTGAGGGCGAGGCGGCCCCAGGTCGCCGTGCTCCCCATCGGTAGTTTCGAGCAGCACGGAGCATTTCTTCCGCTGGTGACAGACACGGTCGTCGCCACCACCATCGTCGGCGAGATCGCTGCGGTACATCCCGTTCATCACCTTCCTCCTGTCACTATTTCGTGCTCGCACGAGCACGCGGCGTGGCCGGGCACGGTCAGTATTTCCGCCGCCACCCTTTATGCAGTTGTTCGGGACATCGGCGAATCCCTCCGCCGGTCGGGTATCGACTCCCTCGTTCTGGTCAACGGGCACGGCGGGAATTACGTGCTGCGCAATGTGGTCCAGGAATCCGCCGCATCCGGTATGCGTATGGCGCTTTTCCCCGGGTCGGCGGACTGGGACGCGGCACGGACGAGGGCCGGTGTGCAGACTCCCTCGCACAGCGATATGCATGCGGGTGAAGTGGAGACCTCCATCCTTCTGCACTCCCATCCGGAACTGGTCCGCCCGGGCCATGAGACCTCCGACTGGATCGCCGACGACCGCAAGCATCTGCTGACCCTCGGGATGCAGGCCTACACCGAGTCCGGCGTCATCGGCCGGCCGTCTCTGGCGTCCGCCGCGAAGGGTAAGGAGCTGCTCGCGTCGCTCGTCGATTCCTTCGGTGAGTACGTGTCCCTCCTCTCCGAGGAGGGCACCCGATGACTGTGCTGAACACGGAGCAGGCCTGGGAGCGGCTGCTCGGCATCCGTTCCGACGCGGACGCCGAGGCCGCCGGCCTGGCACTGGGCAAGGACGGCGCGAGGCGCTGGGCGGACGGTGCCTCCGCCGAGGCGCAGGGCCTCGCCGACCTGTATCTGCCGCTGTGCCTGGCGGGTCCGGACCTGACGTTCGCGCAGCTCGGGCAGAGCCTGGACGGTTTCATCGCGACCCGCACCGGCGACGCCGACTTCGTGACGGGCGAGGAGGACCGACGTCATCTGCACCGCCTCCGCGCGCTCGCCGACGCGGTCGTGGTGGGCGCGGGTACCGCCGTCGCGGACAACCCCCGGCTCACCGTCCGTGCCTGCGCGGGGACCAACCCGGTGCGCGTCGTGGTCGATCCGCACGGCCGGGTTCCGCTGGAGTGTGATGTGTTCACGGACGGTTCAGCCCCCACTCTGTGGGTGGTGGGCGCCGACAGCGACCCCGGCGAGATCGTCCCGGACGGCGTGGAAGTCCTCACGCTGCCGGGCATCGACGCGTTCGCCCCGCGTCGCCTGGTGCGCACGCTCGCCGAGCGCGGACTCGGCCGGGTGCTGATCGAGGGCGGCGGCGTCACGGTGTCGCGCTTCCTGCACGAGGACGCGCTGCACCGGCTGTACGTCACGGTCGCGCCGGTCCTGATCGGCGACGGCGTTCCGGGCCTGCGCTTCGACGGGACGACGGTGATGAAGGACGCGCTGCGTCCCCCGGTGCGCCGCGTCTTCCTCGGCGAGGACACGCTGTTCGAGCTGGACCTGCGGACGCCGTAGCCGGACGAGCCACTGCCCGGCGAGCACCGCGACGCCGGGCAGACTCGCGGCGAACGCGAGCACTCCGTAGACGACGGCGACGGTCAGGCCCTGGGCGGCGCCCAGGCCGGCCGCGCCGAAGGCCCACGCGGTGACACCCTCCCGGGGACCCCAGCCGCCGATGTTCAGCGGCAGCGCCATGGCGAGCAGCGCCAGCACCATCAGGGGCACCAGGTCGGCTGCCGGAGCCGTCACACCGGCGGCGCGGGCGGCCAGCAGGAACATGGCGAGGTACCCGGCCAGCACCAGGACGGACGAGATCACCACACCCGGCCAGCTCCGGCGGGCGAGGAGCCCGAGCCGGGCCTCGGCGAGCGTGGTGCGGACCGCCCGGTGCCACCGGGAGCCACCGGGCTCGCGGCGCAGGCGTACGGCGGCGACCGCCACCAGAGTGCACACCAGGGCGAAGGCGAGCAGGGCCCACGGCGAGGTGAGCAGGTCGCGGGTTCCCGCGAGGGCCGGGGACGGCTGGACGAGGACGACCGCCACACCGACGACGACAAGGACGAGTTGGCCCGCGGTGCGTTCGAGGACGACCGCCCGCACGCCGCGCCCGATGTCGCCGGAGTCCTTGCCGTGCTGCACCGCGCGGTGCACGTCGCCGAGCACGCCACCGGGGAGGGCGGCGTTCAGGAACAGCGCACGGTAGTAGTCGGCGACGGCCTGGCCCAGCGGCAGCCGGATGCCCAGGCCGCGTGCCACCACGCACCAGCGCCAGGCGCTGAACACGGTGGTGAGCAGCCCGAGACCGAGGGCGCCGAGCAGGGTGAGGCCGTTGATCCGGTGCAGCCCGTCGAGGAAGGCGCCGGTGCCGAGCCGCCACACCAGCACGCCGAGGATGCCGACCCCGGCGAGTGTGCCTATTCGGGCCCGTAGCTGCGCGCTCATGACGCCCCTCCCGTCGCCCCGGGCAGCGTCGCTCCACCCGCCGTCCCCGGCAGCGCCAGCAGATCGCTGTGGTGCACGACCACCTGCAACTCGCCCGCCGCGCACGCCGCCAGCCGCCGATGCAGATACCTTTCGGCTTCCGGTGCGAGTTCCGGCCGCTGCTCGATCGCCGCGCCGACCCAGCCACGCAGCCACTCCGCCGTCAGCGCCGATTCACCCGCGCCGAGCTGCCAGGGGCTGGCGTGCAGCGCGACCGTCGCACCGTGCCGGCCGAAGGCCTCGGCGGCCACGGTGACGGCGTCGGGTCCGAGCAGTCCGCCGCGGCGCTGGTGCGCGTTGAACGCCTCGGCGATCTCCTCGTCCAGCGGCTCGGCGGGTGTCAGTTCGACCTTCCCCAGGACGGAGAGCGCGAACAGGGCCGGACAGCCCGCCCCGGCGCAGGCCGCGGCGAGGGCGTCCACCTCGTCCGCGGTGAGAACGTCCAGCAGGGCGGAGGCCGTCACCAGCGAGGCGCCGGCCAGGAGCTCGGCGGTCATGAGGGCGATGTCCGAGCGCGACGTCTCGACCGTGACAGCGCTGTCGTCGGCGGCCGTGCGCGGCGTGTGGGCCGCGGCCAGTTCGAGCAGATCGGCGTCGTGGTCGTGCAGGATCCAGTGCTGGGCGCCACCGAGCCGGGGGGCGAGCCAGCGGCCCATCGAGCCGGTGCCGCAGCCCAGATCGTGGATCACCGACTCGGCGGCTTCCCGGCCGCTCAGGTGCGCCTGCAGTGGGGCGAGGAGTTCGGCCGCCCGGGCCGCCGCGTCGACGGGCTCGCGCAACTGCAGCCACTCGGGGGCGTAGCGCGGTGTCTCGGTGGTGTTCATGCGGCCCTCCGGTTCGGGGCGGAGCTGTTCCAGCACGGCGGCCAGGCTCCTTGCTGTCGTCTCCCAGCCGTCCAGTGCGGTTCGCCGCTCACGGGCGGCTGCCGTCAACCGGTGGCGCAGGTCGGGTTCGCCGAACCAGCGGTTCAGCGCGGCGGGGAGCGCCGCCGGGTCGTCCGAGGGTACGAGCAGGCCGGGCACGCTCCCGTCGGGTGCGTGCCCGACGGCCTCCGGCAGTCCGCCGACCGCCGTCGCCAGGACGGGGATGCCGCGTGCGAGCGCCTCGGTGACGACCATGCCGTACGTCTCGGCGTACGAGGTGAGCACGAACAGGTCGGCGGCCGCGTAGCTCGCGGCCAGCTCCGCGCCGGCCTGCGGGCCGACGAGGCGGACCCGGTCGCCGAGGCCGTGCTGGTCGATGCGCTGCCGCACCTGTGCCACGTACTCGGGGTCCTGGACGACCCCGCCCACCAGGTCGCAGGTCCAGGACCGGTCGTCGACGGCGGCCAACGCCTCCACCAGCCGGAGTTGTCCCTTGCGGGGGGTCACCGCGGCGACGCACAGCAGCCGCCGGACGCCGTCCGTTCCGTGCGCGGCCGGCTCCTTGTCGGCGCCGGGCGCGGCGACATGGACGCGGTCGGCGGCGAGCCCGTGATGGGCCACGAGCCGCCCGGCCGCCCAGTGGCTGGTCGCGACGACCGCCGGCACGGCGTGCAGGGTGGTGCGTTCCCGGTCGTCCAGCTCCGCCGCGGTCTCGGGGGCGAGTCCGGTCTCGTCGGCGAGCGGCAGATGCACCAGCACCGCCAGACGCAGCCGTTCGGCCTCGGGAACGACGACGTCGGGCACGCCGCAGGCGATCAGTCCGTCGAGCAGGACGACGGTGCCGTCCTCCTGGCCCGCGAGGATGCCGGCCAGTTCGGCGCGGGCGTCCTCGTCGGGCTGCGGCCAGCTGCCCGCCACCGCGTGCTCGCGGACCTGCAGGCCGGTGCCGGGCAGATCACGGCAGACACGGCGGTCGTAGACATTTCCCCCGCTCGGCGCGGCCGGGTCGTCGATACCGCCGGGCAGGACGAAGTGCACCACGCGTGCGGGCACGGTGGTGGCGTCGGCGCCGTCCGGTGGAGGGGTCGTCACAGGGCGCGCTCGTAACTCGCCCAGGCGATGTGGGACTCATGGAGGGTGACCGAGATGGCGGTGAGCCCGCGGGCGCCCTCGCCGAGCGCACCGGCGTGCACCTTGTCCGCGAGCCGGTCGGCGATGACCTTGGCCAGGTACTCGGTGGAGGTGTTGGTGCCGGCGAAGTCGGGTTCGTCGTCGAGGTTGCGGTAGTTCAGTGCGCCGACCACGGTGCCGAGCTCCTGGGTGGCGAGTCCGATGTCGACGACGATGTTGTCGTCGTCGAGCTCGGGCCGACGGAAGGTCGCGTCCACGAGGAAGGTCGCTCCGTGCAGACGCTGCGCGGGCCCGAAGACGTCGCCGCGGAAGCTGTGGGCGATCATGAGGTGGTCGCGGACGGTGATGCTGAACAACGGGTGTCCCTCCAGGTACGGCGCTTGCGACCCCTCCGACGGGGTCTGGGGTGTAGTACGTCCGACCCGTACGTCTTGTTCAGGCCGGACGGGTCTTGTTCAGGCCTGATGAGCAGCGGGTTCGTACCGAACGCGGAGGCACATCCCGGGGAGATCACCGGAGGTGAGCCGCGGCAGTACTTCGGGCAGTTCGGCGAAGGCGCACTCGCCGGTGACGAGCGCGTCGAAAGCGGGGTCGGCGAGCAGTTCGAGCGCGACGGCCAGGCGGTCGGCGAAGGTCCGCGAGGGGCGGGCCGGGGACACGGTCCCCACCTGACTGCTGCGGACGACGAGCCGGCGGGAGTGGAAGGCCTCCCCCAGGGGCAGACTGACGCGCCGGTCCCCGTACCAGCTCAGTTCGAGGACGGTGCCTTCCGGCGCGAGGAGTTCCAGCGACCGCGTCAGTCCCTGCTCCGTGGCGCTGGCGTGCACGACGAGATCGCAGTCGCCCGCGGCGTCCTCGGGGAGAGCGAAGTCGACTCCGAGCGCCTTGGCGAGCTCCGCGCGCCGGGGGTTGGCGTCGATGAGCTGCACGCGGACCGCGGGGTAGCGGGCGAGGACGGCGGCGACGGACGCACCGATCATGCCCGCCCCGACGACCGCGATCCGGTCACCGATCAGCGGTGCCGCGTCCCACAGCGCGTTCACGGCGGTCTCCACCGTCCCGGCGAGCACCGCCCGCTCGGCGGGCACGTTGTCCGGCACCGGGGTCACCGCGCTCGCGGGGACGACGTACCGGGTCTGGTGCGGATAGAGGCAGAAGACCGTACGTCCGAGCAGATGCGGGGGCCCCTGCTCGACGACGCCGACGTTGAGGTAGCCGTACTTGACGGGGCCGGGAAAGTCCCCTTCCTGGAAGGGCGCCCGCATCACGCTGTGCTGGCTCTCCGGTACGCCTCCACCGAAGACAAGGGTCTCCGTCCCACGGCTCACCCCGGAGTACAGCGTGCGCACCACCACCTCCCCCTCGGCGGGCTCCGGCAGAGCAACTTCTCTGATCTCTCCGTGGCCGGGCGAACGGAGCCAGAAGGCGCGTGCGGCGCACTCCATCGGATTCCTCCTGAACATTCGAGCAGTAGCGGACGTACTGATCTTCAGCAGGCCGCAGCAGCGGTACCTGCACGTCATGGGACTCTGTCACACAGCCGGAGGGGGCACGGTGGCCCTGAGCGACACGTACGACAGGAGGCTCTTGCGGCAGGAAACAGCCGCAGGAGCAGGCGCGATGGTTCTCCTGTTGATCCTTCTCGGCACGGCGACCGGGCTCGGGCCCGCAGGCTGGCTGACGGGCCTGACCTTCGCCCTCGTCACCTGGGCGATGCTCACCCGCGCCGTACAGCGCGCGTGGCTCCGCTCGTTCGGGGCGGCCAATCGCGTCACGCTGGCGCGGGCGACACTCGTCGGCGGTGTGACGGCTCTGGTCGCGGACTCCTTCGAGAGCCCGCCGCCGGTGACGGTCCTGGCCGCGCTGACGACGGTGGCGCTGATACTCGACGCGGTGGACGGCAAGGTCGCCCGCCGCACCGGGACGTCGACGCCGCTGGGAGCACGCTTCGACATGGAGGTCGACGCGTTCCTCATCCTCGTGCTCAGTGTCTACGTCGCCATGTCACTGGGGCCGTGGGTGCTGCTGATCGGCGTCATGCGCTACGCGTTCGTCGCGGCGGCCCGCGTGGCTCCGTGGCTCAACGGTCCGCTGCCGCCGAGCACGGCCCGTAAGACGGTGGCGGCGATGCAGGGCATCGTGCTTCTCGTGGTCGCCACGGGATACCTCCCGTACTGGCCGGCGCTGGCGGCGGTGGGCCTGGCGCTGGGTTCGCTGGTGTGGTCGTTCGGCCGGGACATCGCGTGGCTGTGGCGGGTCAGGTGCCTGCGACAGACTCTGCCCCAGCAGCGGGTGGAGATGCGGGAGCAGGAGCCTGCGGCGTCGATGTCGTAGTGCCGGGTGGAGCGGTTCAGCCCGCCGCGTACCCGATGAAGTCGGCCCAGGCGGCCGGGGAGACGGCGAATGCCGGACCGGTCTTCTCCTTGGAGTCGCGCACATACACAGCGTCGGGCTGCTGGGCGACCTCCACGCAGTCGTCGCCCTCGGAACCGCTGTAGGAGGCCTTGCGCCAGTGCAGGGCGACCTCCACGCAGTCGTCGCCCTGGGAGCCGCTGTAGGAGGACTTGCGCCAGTGCAGGGCAACCTCTACGCAACTGTCGCCCTGGGAGCCGCTGTAGCTGCTCTTGAACCAGTCGAGCTCGTCGATGGTGCTCATAGCGCTCCTCGCATCCGCGTCAACAGGTCCGCCGAGTCAGCCGGGGACAGGGCCTGTGAACGCATCTTGGCATAGCGCATCTGCATCACGCTGATCGCTTTCGGGTCGGAGAGCAGCTGACCGGTCTTCTGCCCCTCCGAGTACCCCAGCCACTTGTGGTCCGGCGTCTCCAGGAGCCGCATCGGTCCGTCCGCACCGGCGTGATCCGGCTGCCGAAGCGGCATGATCTGCAGCTCGACGTTCCACAACTCGACGCAGGCGAGCAGATGGTCGAGGAGGTCACCGGTCGCATGCTCGCCGCCGGTGTGCCGTAAGAGCACCGACTCCTCGACGATGAAGCTGAACGCGATGGGTGGCCTGCGGGTCAGCAGCTTCTGGCGATCCATGCGCGCGGTGATCCGCTCCCGCAGCTCCGCTTCGGTCGGCGGGGGCGGCACGTTGAGCATCACGGCGCGTGCGTACGCCTCGGTCTGCAGCAGCCCCGGAACCACCCGGCACTCGTACGTGCACAGACCGACCGCAGTCGACTCCAGCTGCGCCCACGCCCTGAACCAGGCCGCCAGGCCCGGCTGCCGCCCCACATGGCGCACCATCGCCCGCAGCACACCGAACGCGTCCAGGACCTCCTCGGCCCGCTCGACGAAGTGGGCGGTCGGCATGCGCCGCCCCTGCTCGATCGACGCGACCGAGGCGATCGAGTAGGTCAGCCGCTCGGCGAGCTGCTCCTGTGTCAGCAGGGCCCGCTCCCGGAACACCTTCATCGCCGCCCCGAACGTCTTGAGGCTGTCGGACTGTTCGGGCGCACTGCTGATCGTCACCATGGGTGGGGCCCCCTTGTCGCGCTTGTCGCACTCCTTGCACCGGTACAACGAGCCCATGGTCACGCCGGGTTACTCGTACGGTCCAGAAGGTGAGCTCGTACAGCGCCGCGTGTACGGGTCCGGATGCCACACCTGTCCCTTATGTCACTCCGACCTGGGAAGTGGCCGAAAACTAGGCAGCAACTGCTCCCTGCATGTACCTTTCGCTCCCTGAGCTGATCAGTGCGGCGCCCCAACACGGGGAAGGGAGAGGCCATATGCATCGGAACGGTCCTCCCCCTCCGGGATTCGCGCGACAGGGCTCGGGAGGCCTCGCCGACTCGGTGTACGTGACCGCCGAGTACGACCCCACCCTGATCCAGCTCTCCGTCCGGACCGAGTCGGACGCCGACTGGGAGCCCGTGACCGCCGCGGAGTTCCGCGACCATGTCCTGGCCGTCGCCAAGGGATTTCTGGCCAACGGCATCCGGTTCGGCGACCGCGTCGCCCTGATGTCCCGTACGCGCTACGAGTGGACGGTTCTGGCGTACGCGCTCTGGTCCCTCGGCGTCGAGATCGTTCCGGTCTACCCCACGTCCTCCACCGAGCAGGTGCGCTGGATACTGAACGACGCCCAGGTCCGGGCCATCGTCGTCGAGCACGAGAACCACGCGATGACCGTGGGGGCGGCCTCCGACGCGGAGAGCTCGCTGTCGGCGATCTGGCAGATGGACCTGGGATGTCTGGAGACCCTGATCGCTCAGGGCTTCGGCGTCGAGGACGAACTGATCCACCGTCACCGCGCCGCGGTGACACCCGACCAGGTCGCCACCGTCAGTTACACATCGGGCACCACCGGGACGCCCAAGGGCTGTCTGATCACCCACGCGAACCTGGCCGCGGAGTGCGACACCCTGCTCGACGGCTGGGGCGACATCATCGCCGAGCCCGGTATGCAGCCGGCGATCCTCAACTTCCTTCCCGTGGCCCACATCTACGGGCTGATGGTCGCCGTCTGCAGCCTGCGCGGCGGCGTACGCCTCGGTCACCAGCCCGACCTGAACCCCGAGGCACTGCTCCCCGCGCTGGCGTCGTTCCGGCCGACGTTCCTGTTCGCCGTGCCGTACATCTTCGAGAAGATCTTCCACAAGGCCCGCCGCATCGCCGAGGCGTCGGGGCGCGTCAGCATGTTCGACAAGGCCGCGGCGATCGCGGTGCGCCACGCCGAGGCCACCGAACGGCACGCGACCGGCTCGGGCCACGGACCGAGCCCGGCACTCAAGGTCGCGCACGCCGTCTACGACCGCCTGGTGTACAGCAAGATGCGCGCGGTCCTGGGCGGCCACGTCCGCACAGCGGTCTCGGGCGGCTCCACGCTCCGCCGCGAACTGGGTCTGTTCTTCTCCGGCGCCGGTGTCACCGTGTACGACGGCTACGGCCTCACCGAGACCGCGGGCGCCATTACCGCGCAGCCGCCGGGCGAGGTCAGATTCGGCACGGTGGGCCGCCCGATGCCCGGCTGCGCGGTGCACATCGCGGAGGACGGCGAGGTATGGGTCAGCGGCACAACAGTCTTTGCCGGATACCTCAACAACCCCAAGGCCACGGAGGCGGTGCTGCGGGAGGGCTGGTTCGCCACCGGCGACATGGGCCATCTCGACGACGAGGGCTATCTCGTCATCACGGGCCGCAAGAAGGACATCATCATCACGAGCGGCGGCAAGAGCGTGGCGCCGCTGCCGCTGGAGGAGCAGCTGCGCCACTTCCCGTTGATCTCGCAGTGCCTGGTCGTGGGCGACGACCAGCCGTACATCGCGGCACTCATCACCGTGGACCCGGAGGCACTGGCCCACTGGCAGGCCCTGCAGGGCAAGCCGCCGGGCGACATGCTGTCGATGACGGACGACGTGGATCTGCGGGCGCAGATCCAGCGGGCGATCTCGCGGGTCAACACCCGGGTCTCCCGAGCGGAGTCCATCCGCGCGTTCCGCATCCTGCCGAACGAGTTCAGCATGGACGACGGCCTGTTGACGCCGACACTGAAACTGAAGCGGCGGGCGATCACGGGGGCGTACGCGGCGGACATCGACGCGCTGTACACGCGCTGAGAACCCACCGGTCCCCGGCCCGCTGCACTCAACGAGTCAGGGAGCCGTGAAGAGCCTGGGGAAGCGGGGCGCGAGCCAGGGCTTGCGGCCCCAGGCGATGACCCGGCCCCGGGCGATGGCACCCCACGGATCGCAGCGGCCGAGCGCCATCAGCAGGAAGGTGACCGGCTCGGTGAGGATCGTGCAGTCCGGGCGGCCGGGCGGCTCGGCGCACACCTCCACCTCGCCGTCGGTGATCGTGACACCGAATCCCCCGCCGCCCCGCAGCCGGATCCTGTAGCGAGCGGTCAGTCCGGTGGTGACGGCGACGTCCGTCACCCGGGGCATGGCCGTGATCATGAAGGGCAGAGTGAGATTCACCCGCGCGGCGTTGATCATGTGCGGGCGGCCCAGTGCCCGCGCGAGGTCGTAGCCGTGACCCAGCATGTGCGTCAGCAGGTAGGAGCCCAGAACGGACCGGCTCATGGAGCCCAACGGCGTGAACACATCACCCTCTGCCGCACGGTCCACCGCCGCGAGGTAGGCGTCGGCCTGGGCCACGATCATGTCGGCCAGCGGACCGGAGCCACGCTCGCCGAACGCGGCAAGCGCGAGGTCGTTCGCGGCCGCCAGGCTCTGCGGCGTGCCGTCGCCGTGGGCGCGCTCGTGCCCGGCAGCGATGTCGGCCATGAGCTCGTTGGCCTGCGCGAGATGCGCGGCCGCCTCCCCCAGGGTCCACTCCGACCCGGGTACCGGCGCGTCGGTGTCGTCGACCCCGCGCAGCAGCGCGGCGATGTCCTCGGCGGTGCCGCGTATCGCCCCAGCGAGTCCGTCGGGCAGTGTGCCTCGTACGTCCGGCCCAGTCACTGATTCCACGCTGCTCCTCATCACCCTCGACCACGCGGAATGCGTGCACGGCCGGCCGACCCTTCTGTGGTCGCCGGGTACACAAGAGCAGGTCACGGGCGCTGCGACAAGGGGTTGCACGCGCGCACGCCGTGCCGTACGGAATGCCTGCCGACCCCCAGGCCGTCCCTCAGCCGTCCGCCGTGACGCCGTCCGCCGACGCGTGGAGCAGCCGCGCACCCGCCCGTACGGCATCCCAGTCGGTGATGCGCTCACGCTCCTGCGCCCGCCGCAGCCAGGTCGCCCGGTCCTGCTGGTCCCGGCGCAACTGCTCCAGGTCCAGCTCGACTCCGGTTGGCGCACCCGCCGCTTCGAGTTCGCCGACACGCTGCTCCATCGCGGCGAGCAGCGCATGATCGAGTGCGGTCACGGCAGCGAGGAACGCGGCGGTCGGCATGGTCACCCGGCCCGCCGCGGGAGCGGCGTACTCGATCTCGTTCTCGGGATCTGCCGCGTGCTCCCAGGTGACGGTCATGCTGTCGTTCCCACCGGCAACGGTCCGCCACCAACGGATGTACGGCGCGATCCGCAGGTAGGTCATGTTCAGGGTGCGGTCGCCGTGCCATTGAGCCGCCGCCTCGGCTTCCGGGGTCTCCTCCCAGGACCACTGCAACGGGTTGCCGGCGACGAAGCCGACCAGGTCGTCGGGCACCGGCTCCATCGCTGCCGACAGCAGGGCGATCATGTCCTCCCACAGCCGCACCACGAAGTAGTCCGTGTACGGGTGCGGCGCACTCCCGTCGCCGTCCCCCCGCAGTGCCCGGACCGTGCGCTCGGTGTAGCGCAGCAGTTCATGGTCGCCGAGGTCGATGCCGTACCAGCCGTCGGTCAGCCCGAACCAGTGCAGCTTGGGGCGCTCGCGCCCCCACGGTCGGACCTGGTCCAACGGGGTGAGACCGAAACGGAATTGGATCACCGGCCCAGTGTCGCAGGGGCCTGGTGTCGCGGGGCTCGGCGAGGCAACCGGTCCGGCCGACCGACTCGGCCTGGGCTGCCGCACAACGAATGATGGCCCCAGCGCAAGCACTGGAGCCATGTCCCGTGAAGGGGAGAGACGACGAAACGCCGCCCCATCTGTGTCCGAGGGGGGACTTGAACCCCCACGCCCGATAAAGGGCACTAGCACCTCAAGCTAGCGCGTCTGCCATTCCGCCACCCGGACAAGGTGTCTGCCGGTCGCGAGGCGTACCCCGCGGCGACATGGACAACAATACCAGGGGTTCGAGGTCGCTCTCACCCGCGTTTTCCGTGGTCAGTGACGTGCGGGCCGGTGGGGATCGAGACCTTCCGAGGGGACCATTACAGCACGCAATGCCTCGCACGCACTGAGTGACCAACCGTCCTCGGGGCGAGCGCATCGGCCGAAGCGGCCCGCCGGGCAGGCGGGCGGCGCTCAGGGAGACGCCGCAGGACAGAACACTCCCGCACGCGCCGCCTGGTACGCGGCCTCCGCGCTGATGTGGACCAGGCGTTCGTCGATCGCGCCGCGCAGGATCAGCAGGCGGTAGTAGAGGGGGGCGGCGAGGGTGGCGATGACCTCTTTCGCGTCGATCTCCGGGGGCAGTTCGCCGCGGGCGACGGCGTCCGTGACGATCCGGGTCACGTGCTCGGTGCGCGCGGTGAACGCCCCGCGGACGATGTCGGCGATCCGGGGGTCGTGAGCCGCCGCGGCGACGATCCCCTCGACGAGGTGGCGGTTGCGCACGGAGCCGAGGAAGTCGGCGATGGCCTGGGCGAGTTCGTGCAGATCCCGACGGAGGTCGCCGGTGTCGGGCGTGGGGATCGTTCCGCTGTGCTGGGTCAGCAGATCGACGATGACCCCTTCGAGCGTGCGCCAGCGGCGACGGATCGTGGACACATGGACACCGGACCGCCGGGCGAGCTCGTCCATCGTGAGGGCACCGAACTCGTGCGTACCGAGCTCGTCCAGGGCAGCGGCCAGCACGGCCGCGCGGGTGCGAGCCGTACGCCCGCCGGGCCGGCTGGCGCCGTGCGGTGGTCGGTCTGTCATCGGTCCTGCATCGCCATGGTCCTCGGCCGCCGGGGGTGTTGAGGCGACCGTAGCAATCTAGGGATCCGGACACGGCCGGCCCCTGGTTCCGGCGTGCCCTCATTGCATGACGTGCTGTCACGCGGATACGGTGACCACCCCCTAATGCGCGGCAACGCGCATTAGGATCGCTGCGGGCCGGGACGCATACGTGAGGGGCCTGTGCCATGGACGGGGGTCTTGGCACAGACTCTCGCGACGGTCCCTCCGCAGGCGGGCGGGCGTCGTGGTCCGAGGACACGGCCGCAGGCGCCGACCCGCGACGGTCGACCCCCTCGGGGGCGCTACACGGTCAGGCACAACAGGTGCCGGCCGGGTCGGCGAAGACCCGGCCCGTCCGGTCCCGCACCGCCGAGGACCGCGGGCGGATGCCAGAATGCCGCCCATGATCGAGCATGTGTCGCACGGCCCTCGCCCGCTGCTGCGCCGTCCCGAGGACGGTGAACTCATCGACGTGGCGGGAGTGGAGCATTTCTTCCGGCTGACCGCCGAGCACACCGAGGGGCGGCTGGCGCTCGAGGAGTTCCGGCTGGCGCCCGGTGTGATCGGTGCCCGGCCCCATGTTCACGAGGCGCACGACGAGTACTTCTACGTCCTCGAGGGAGAACTGACCCTGCACAACGGGGAGGGAGAGGTGACGGTGGGCGCCGGTCATCTGCTCGCCGCCGGGCGCGGCACACCGCACGGCTTCCGCAACGCGTCCGACAGCATGGTGCGAGCCCTGTGCCTCTACACACCGGCCGGATACGAGGGTTACTTCCGCGAGGTGCACGCCGCGGTGGCGGCCGGGGCCCAGGTGACGGACGAACTGCTCGCCGAGTTCCGCGGCCGCTACCGCACCACCTCGCTGGGGAGCTGAGCCCGGCGCCGTCGAGGCGGTCGCCACCCGGGCCGTCGTGCCGGCCGAGGTCACAGGACGGCAACGCGCCGCCCTGCCAGCCTCCGACTCCTCCACCGGCAAGCGCTCTAGTCTGCGATCAACGCCGCGACCGTGCAGCGGGCGGCGCCATCACAGCCGTAGCGGCCATCACCCGGAGGAAGAGATGCCTACGCAGCAGCCTTTCGGCACCGTCGTCAGCAATATCGGCGTCAATCTGCGCAAGTTCCCCAGCACCGACTCTGTCATCACCGGAACGCTGAACCACGGCGTCGAGGTCGGCCTGCGCTCCAAGGTGCATGCCCAGGACATCGACGGCAACACCATCTGGTACCTGCTGCGGGACAAGCCCTTCTGGGTGGCTGCCCGGCACGTCGACAACACCGGACAGGTACCCCTGTCCAAGGACGTCGACGGCACGGGCTGAGGTCCGCACCGCCGGACCACCCGGCGGGCACGCCCATGATGTGACCGGTCCGGCCTCCGCGACGAGCGGGCCGGACCGGTCTCAATCTCCTTGTCCAGCAGTCGAGTTGACGATGCTGCTCGTCCGTGTGCACGACCTCGTCGAGGCTCATCCATGCCCGCACGCGGCAACCGGGAAAGGGACGGCTCCCATGAAGCGCAGGATCCTCGGCGGCACAGGCATCTCGGTCAGCGACCACGCACTCGGCGCGATGATGTTCGGCGCCTGGGGCAACGGGGACCCGGACGAGTCGATCCGTATGATCCACCACGCCCTGGACGCGGGGATCAACTTCGTGGACACCGCCGACGTCTACAGCCACGGCGAGTCGGAAGAGATCGTCGGCAAGGCCCTCAAGGGCCGCCGCGACGCTGTCGTGCTGGCCACCAAGGGCCACGGTTCGATGGGCGACGATCCCAACAACAGCGGGAACTCACGGCGTTGGCTCACCCGCGCCGTGGAGAACAGCCTGCGGCGTCTGAACACCGACTACATCGACCTCTATCAGGTCCATCGCCCCGACGCGGACACCGACATCGACGAGACCCTCTCCGTCCTGTCCGATCTCGTCCGTGCGGGGAAGGTGCGCGCGATCGGACACTCGACCTTCCCGGCGGAGCAGATCGTCGAGGCCCAGTGGGCGGCCGAGCGGCGGGGTCACGTCCGCTTCCGGACCGAGCAACCGCCGTACTCGATCCTCGCCCGGGGTGTCGAGGGCTCGGTGCTGCCGACCGCCCAGCGCTACGGCATGGGCGTACTGACCTGGGGGCCGCTCAGCGCGGGCTGGCTCTCCGGCAAGTACAGGAAGCCCTCGGACGTCGACACGTCGGGCAGCGGCCGGGCGGCCTGGGAGCAGCACAAGTTCGACGCGTCGCTGCCGGGCAACGCGGCCAAACTGGATGCGGTGGACCGGCTGACGGAGGTGGCCGACCAGGCGGGCCTCCCACTGCGGCACATGGCGATCGCGTTCGTCCGTGCCCACCCGGCCGTCACCTCCGTGATCATCGGCCCGCGGACGGCCGCGCACCTCGAGGACCTGCTGGACGGCGCCGACATCGAACTGAGCGCGGACGTCCTGGACCGGATCGACGAGATCGTGCCACCGGGGACGGACCTGAACCGGGACGACTTCTACTACACACCGCCGGCACTCTCCGACAAGGCGCTGCGCCGCCGCTGACGCCACGGCCTGCCAGGCGTCAACGGCGTCCCCGCCTGCGAGTGCTCAGTGGGGTCGCTTACGCCCTGTGCGCCGGGCTGCTCGGGCAGCCCGGCGCACGGGTTCTTCTTCAGCGAGGCTTGCGGTCGGTCTGCTGTGGACGGGCAGACGATCCGGTGGCCCCGTGGGGGTGACTAGCGGTGGTTACGGCGCCCCCAGGACTCGGTGTCGACGGTGTTGCCGCGGTTGTCGCGCAGCGTGGCCCTGTCGGAGCGGTTGTCCCAGACGTAGTGGCGACGGTCCTGGAAGAGGTCGCTGCGGGTGTCGCGGCCGACTCCGGTGTGGATGCGGACGGTTGCGCGGCCGGCGAGGCGGACGTTGTCGAAGCGGTAGCGGTCGCCGTCGCTGCTGCGCAGGGTCCAGCCGTTCAGGTTCACCACACGGCGGGTGTTGTTGGTGATCTCGACCCACTCGGCGTTCAGGGACCGGTTGGAGCCGTTGTCGCGCCCCGGGCTGTCGGCCTGTACGGCGCTGATCTCGACACGCGGCTGCCGGTGACGGTCACCGTCGTGGGCGGCGGCCGGCAGAGCGGCGGCGGACACGACGGCGCCGGCGGCGAGGAGAGTCGCGGCGATGCGACGGGCGGTCGGAGAAGCAGACATAGGTGATGTCCCCTCAAGAACAGTGCCGCACCGGCCGATGAGGTCGGTGGCGGCGGTTCGGTTCCCGGCCTTTGTGGCCGAGGAGTCACACTCTGGTCCGCTGCCGGGCTTGGCGGGACACGAACCGGAGCCGGTTACCGCATACGGACATTTCCGTAACTGTCCCCTGCATTCCGCACATAATTGCAGCAGGTACGACAAGAAGTCCCTGACCGCTACACCGATCCGTTCAACGGTCAACAGAAAGCCCTTGCGCACTCCGCCGCGCCACCACCCGCGCCACCCCACCCTTCACCCACACGGCGGACCGGTGGGACGTAACGGCAGTTCTGCACGTTTCTTCGCACGCCTTGCGCATCTTCGAACGCACAATCGCCCAGGTCTCTCACAGCGGCTCGGTCGTCACGCCGTTCGGTGCTCTCCGTGACTCGGATCCCGGCGCCGCCGCGACACCCCCACCGCGCCAATCCCTGCTCACGCGCGCGGTGGCGCTACCTTCGCCTGCGTGACTGATCGCAGCTATCGACGGCCCCGCCCGCTCGCGCCGCTGCGCGAGCATCTGCGCGACACCCTGTGGTTCGCGCCCACCCTGGGGCTCATCTTCTCTGTCCTCCTGTGGTGGGGCGTGGGCGAACTGGACGCCCGCATCATCCAGGAGCTCCGCAAGGCGGAGGAGTTCGAGCTGATCGGCGACTTCTCGTCGATCACCGATGATCTGAAGACCATCGTCACCACCATCACCTCGGCGATGATGACCTTCATCGGTGTCGTCTTTAGCATCTCGCTGGTCGCCGTGCAGATGGCGAGCGGCCAGCTCACCCCCCGTGTGGTGCGGATCTTCGTGCGGAGCCGGATCAGCAAGCTGACCCTGACCGTGTTCCTGGGGACCTTCCTGTTCTCTCTCCTGGTGCTGACCTCGTACGAGAGCGAGACGGACCCGAAGCTCATCACCTCGGTGCCCTTCGTGCAGAGCGCGCTGACGTTGCTGATGGTCGTGCTGAGCCTGCTGCTGTTCATCGCCTACGTGAGCTCGACGCTGCGGCTGATGCAGGTGGGGCCGGTCGTCGACCACATCGCACGGGAGTCGGTCAAGGAAGTGATGCGGCAACCGCCGGGCGGCAAGGAGCCGATGAAGCTTCCGCCGGAGACCGAAAGGATTTCCTACGTCGGGCGGCCCGGGGTGCTGCGGGACGTGAACGTGGCGCGGCTGGTGCGGGTCGCGCGGCGGCACGGTGTGGTGCTGCGGGTCATTCCGCGCGTCGGGGACTATGTCGTACCGGGAACGCCGGTGCTGAGTGTGCACGGGGCGACGGCGCGCAAGCTGCGGACGCTGCCGGTGTCGGCGTCCGTCGGGACCGAGCGCGGTACGTCGCAGGACATCGGATTCGGTTTGCGTCAGCTGTCGGACATCGCGTTGCGCGCGCTGTCGCCGGCGGTGCACGATCCGACGACGGCTGTTCAGTGTCTCGACCGGATCGTGTTGCTGCTGTCCGCTATGGTGCGCAAGCCGCTCGGGTCCGCGCATCACCGGGACTCCAAGGGTGTGGTGCGGCTGGTTCAGGAGGTGCCCGACTGGACGGCGCTGGTGGATCTGGGGCTGGCCGAGATCCGTGGGGCGGCTACGCTCAACCCGCAGGTGACGCGTCGGCTGATGGCCGCGATCGACGATCTGCTGCTGCTCGCGCCGCCTGATCGCAAGGAGCCGTTGTTGCGGCATCGTTCGCTGCTGGTGCAGGCGGTGGTGCAGGCCGTTCCCCAGCCGGCCGAGCGAGAGTTCGCGCTCCTGCCCGACCGTCAGGGGATCGGGTAGGCAGCGGGTGGTCGGGGTCGCGCGGTGCGAGAGGCGCTGCACTCGGAGGGGGTGCAGCGCCTCTCGCATGTCCCGGGGCGGCCGGGAGGATCTCGGCGGGACCGCCGACCCGTTCGACGGAATCAGCACGATCATCTCCCTGGGGCGTCTGCCGTGAACTCATCACCACGCGTGCGGCGTTGACTCTCCCTGCCGGCGCGACCGGGCTTGCGAAGGGGGCGGGCCTGGGCGCACTGGGCGTCAGGACGCACCCATGGAGGTGGTGAAGATGGCCGACTTCTCCAAGTCGCCCGTCGCAACACGAAAGAGGTGGCGCGACAGTCTCGTCGAGCGGTTCGCGATCGCCCTCGCGGCTCGTGCCGTCTGGGCCGCGATCGTCGAGGTCCTGCGCCACTCATAGCGCTCGTGCCGCTGGACGCCAGGCGCCCTCCCCTCGGGGCTTGGCGTCCGCCCCCTCTCCGATCGCCTCCACCCCGCCCCGTCATCGCCTGCGGCTTCCGCAAGCGGGCTGATGAGACGATGCGCCGTGGACCGGCCACGCCGAGACGACTCGACCACCCAGGTCCGACGCGAGATCGTTCGGCTGTCGGTGAACCTCTGGCACCGTTTGCACGTCTGATTCTCGAGAACGGCCCTCTCCGCACTTGCTTCCACCGAAGGACACGGAACACATGGCGACACTCGATCCGATCACTCGCAGACTCCGGCAGCTCTTCGCGGTACTGGACAGCGACAGCGACGGGTTCGTCACGTGGAGCGACTACCAGCGGATCGTCGACAAATACGTGACCGGATACGCGTTGGCGAAGAGCGACGCCAGAATCACGTCTCTGCAGAAGGCGTACTGGGCGCAGTGGCTGGGACTCCTGACGCAGGCGACTCCGGGGCAGGACCGTCTGTCCGAGGGCGAGTTCGTCGCGTCGCACCGGGCAGCGGGGTACGACCTCGAGGGGTCCCGCGTGCTGGAGGACATCGCGCAGGCCATCTTCAACATCCTGGACGTCGACGGCGACAAGCGGATCAACAGGGACGAGTTCGCCCGCTACCTCACCTTCTGCGAGATTTCCAGCGCTGACGCAGCGAGCATCTTCCGGCGGCTGGACCTGGACGGCGACGCCTTCATCTCCCAGCGGGAGGTCGCCCGCTCCCTCCGCGCCTTCTACCTCTACAACGACGACCTCAACACACCGGGCGGCATCTTCCTCGGCATCCACGGAGCGGCCGGCCGCCCGTGACGGAGGCGTCGTACGGCGCAGCCCCTGCCGGCCGCGGCAAGGGGCGGCCGATCCCGGCCGCCCCTTGCCGTGCCTGGTGCTCCGTCAGCTCTTGGTCAGGTTCTCGAGTGCGATGTTGAGCTCCAGGACGTTGACACGCGGTTCGCCGATGAAGCCGAGGGCCCGGCCGTCCGTGTGCTCGGCGACGAGCTTCTCGACCTGCTCGACGTCCAGGTGGTTCCTCTCCGCGACCCGGTGGATCTGGAGCTCGGCGTACTCGGGTGAGATGTCCGGGTCGAGGCCGGAGCCGGAGGAGGTGACGGCGTCGGCAGGGACATCGGACGGCTTGGGCTCGTAGCCCTTGGCCGTGTTGTCGGTGATGACTGCCTTCTTGGCGTCGGTGACCCACTTGATCAGGTCCTCGTTGTCGCCGGACCGGTTGGTGGCTCCGGACAGGATCAGCGAGTACTGGGTGTTGACGCTGTTGCTGCCGAGACCGTTGGACGGTCGGGGCTGGAACCACTTCAGGTCGGGCCGTGCGGCCTCGTCGGCGTCGTCGGGGTTCTCCTTCGGCAGGTCGTAGCGCTGCCCGATGAGGGAGGAGCCGACGACCCTGCCGTCGCTCCTGATCTCGGAGCCGTTGGCCTTGTCACGGAAGAGGGCCTGGGCCACACCGGTGACGGCCAGCGGGTAGATGACGCCGCAGACGAGAGTCAGGACGAGGAGGGCCCGCAGCCCTGCCCCGATCAGACGGACCGTACGGGATACGGAGTTGTTCATGGTGGTCGTCACCCGATGCCAGGAATGGAGGAGATGAGCAGGTCGATGAGCTTGATGCCGATGAACGGGGCGATCAGGCCGCCGATTCCGTAGATGCCGAGATTGCGGCGGAGCATCCTGTCCGCGCTGGTCGGCCGGTAGCGCACGCCCTTGAGGGCGAGCGGGACCAGAGCGATGATGATCAGCGCGTTGAAGACGACCGCGGAGAGGATCGCGGACTCGGGCGAGGACAGCTGCATGATGTTCAGCTTGTCCAGCGACGGGTATGCCACCGCGAACATGGCGGGGATGATCGCGAAGTACTTCGCGACGTCGTTGGCGATGGAGAAGGTCGTCAGGGCGCCGCGGGTGATGAGGAGTTGCTTGCCGATCTCGACAATCTCGATGAGCTTGGTCGGATCGGAGTCCAGGTCGACCATGTTCCCGGCCTCCTTGGCGGCCGAGGTGCCGGTGTTCATCGCGACACCGACGTCCGCCTGGGCCAGCGCGGGGGCGTCGTTGGTGCCGTCGCCGGTCATCGCGACGAGCTTGCCCCCGGCCTGCTCCCGCCTGATGAGCGCCATCTTGTCCTCGGGAGTCGCCTCCGCGAGGAAGTCGTCGACCCCCGCCTCATCGGCGATGGCCTTCGCGGTCAGCGGGTTGTCGCCCGTGATCATGACGGTCTTGATGCCCATACGCCGCAGCTCGTCGAACCGCTCCCGCATGCCCTCCTTGACGACATCCTTGAGGTGGATGACGCCCAGCACGCGGGCGCCTTCGGCGTCGTCGACCGCGACCAGCAGCGGGGTGCCGCCGGCCTGCGAGATCCTGTCGGCGGTTGTGCCGGCGTCGCCGGCCACCCGACCGCCGCGCTCCCTGACCCACGCGATCACGGAACCGGTCGCGCCCTTGCGGACCTTGCGGGCCTCGCCGTTCTCGGAGAGGTCCACGCCGCTCATACGGGTCTGTGCGGTGAAGGCGATCCACTCGGCGTCCGCCAGCTCGCCCTGCCGGCGCTCGCGCAGGCCGTACTTCTCCTTCGCCAGGACGACGATGGAGCGTCCCTCGGGCGTCTCGTCGGCGAGCGACGAGAGCTGGACGGCGTCGGCCAGTTCAGCCTCCGTCACGCCGCCCACCGGGACGAACTCGGCGGCTTGGCGGTTGCCGAGGGTGATGGTGCCGGTCTTGTCGAGCAGCAGCGTCGACACATCGCCCGCCGCTTCCACCGCACGGCCGGACATGGCGAGCACATTGCGCTGCACCAGGCGGTCCATGCCGGCGATACCGATGGCGGACAGCAGCGCGCCGATGGTCGTCGGGATCAGGCAGACGAGCAGGGCGACCAGCACGATCACGGTCTGCTTCTGGCCCGCGTAGATCGCGAACGGCTGCAGCGTCACCACGGCGAGCAGGAAGACGATCGTCAGCGAGGCGAGCAGGATGTTCAGCGCGATCTCGTTGGGCGTCTTCTGGCGGGCGGCTCCCTCGACCAGCGCGATCATGCGGTCGATGAAGGTCTCACCCGGCTTCGTCGTGATCCTGACGACGATCCGGTCGGACAGCACCTTGGTACCGCCGGTCACGGCCGAGCGGTCACCGCCGGACTCCCGGATGACCGGGGCCGATTCGCCGGTGATGGCCGACTCGTCGACCGATGCCACACCCTCGACGACGTCACCGTCGCCGGGGATGATGTCGCCGGCCTCGCAGACCACCAGGTCCCCGATGCGCAGGTCGGTGCCCGGCACCCGCTCCTCGGACCTGCCGACGATCCGGCGGGCGACCGTGTCGGTCTTGGCCTTGCGCAGGGTGTCGGCCTGCGCCTTGCCGCGGCCCTCGGCCACCGCCTCCGCGAGGTTGGCGAAGATCGTGGTCAGCCACAGCCAGGCGGCGATGGCCCAGCCGAACCGGTCGCCCGGGTCCTTGATCGCGAAGATCGTGGTCAGCACCGAGCCGACCAGGACCACGAACATCACGGGCGACTTGATCATCACGCGCGGGTCGAGCTTGCGGACCGCGTCGGGGAGGGACTTGATCAGCTGCTGGGGATCGAACAGTCCCCCGCCGACGCGTCCGGGCTGCGGGTGCCCGGCGGACGGATCGTGGTGCGGAGCACGGGTCGGGGTCACGGTGGACATGGCGTCCTCTTGCTTCTTCACGTCGATGGTCATGACGCCAGCCCTTCGGCGAGCGGCCCCAGGGCCAGGGCCGGGAAGTAGGTCAGACCGGTGATGATCAGGATGGTGCCGACGAGCAGGCCCGCGTAGAGCGGCTTGTCGGTGCGCAGGGTGCCGGCGGTCTCCGGAACCGGCTTCTGCTCGGCGAGCGCGCCGGCCAGCGCAAGTACGAACACGATCGGCAGGAAACGGCCGAGCAGCATCGCGATCCCGATGGTGGAGTTGAACCACTGGGTGTCGGCATTGAGTCCGGCGAACGCGGAGCCGTTGTTGTTGGCGCCGGAGGTGTAGGCATAGAGGATCTCGGAGAAGCCGTGCGCACCGGAGTTCGTCATCGAGTCCCCCGGCGTCGGCAGGGCCATCGCCGCGGCGGTGAAGCACAGCACCAGCGCCGGGGTGATCAGGATGTAGCAGGCCGCCAGCTTGATCTCGCGGGTGCCGATCTTCTTGCCCAGGTACTCGGGGGTGCGGCCGACCATCAGCCCGGCGATGAACACCGCGATGATCGCCATGATCAGCATGCCGTAGAGACCCGAGCCGACTCCGCCCGGCGCGATCTCGCCGAGCTGCATGCCCAGCATCGTGATGCCGCCGCCGAAGCCGGTGAACGAGGAGTGGAAGGAGTTCACGGCACCGGTCGAGGTCAGCGTGGTCGCCACCGCGAAGATCGACGAGCCACCGATTCCGAAGCGGGTCTCCTTGCCCTCCATCGCGCCGCCGGCGATGTCGAACGCCGGGCCGTGGTGCGCGAACTCGGTCCACATCATCAGGGCGGTGAAGCCGATCCAGATGGTCGCCATCACCCCGAGGATCGCGTAGCCCTGCTTCAGCGAGCCGACCATCCGCCCGAACGTCCGCGTCAGAGCGAAGGGGATGACCAGGATCAGGAAGACCTCGAAGAGGTTCGACAGGCCGTTCGGGTTCTCGAAGGGGTGGGCCGAGTTGGCGTTGAAGTAGCCGCCGCCGTTGGTGCCCAGCTCCTTGATGGCCTCCTGGGAGGCGACCCCGCCGCCGTTCCACTGCTGAGTGCCGCCCATGAACTGGCCGACCTCGTGGATTCCGGCGACGTTCTGGATGGCACCGCAGGCGACCAGTACGACCGCGCCGATGACGGCGATCGGCAGCAGGATGCGGACGGTGCCGCGGACCAGGTCGGACCAGAAGTTGCCGAGCTCACCGGTGCGCGAGCGGGCGAAGCCCCGCACCAGCGCCACCGCGACGGCGATGCCCACGGCCGCGGAGACGAAGTTCTGCACCGCCAGGCCGCCTGTCTGCACGACATGGCCCATGGCCTGCTCGCCGTAGTACGACTGCCAGTTGGTGTTGGCGACGAACGAGGCGGCTGTGTTGAACGCCTGGTCCGGGTCGATCGAGGAGAACCCGAGCGAGCCGGGCAGACTGCCCTGGACCCTCTGCAGCAGATACAGGAAGACGACGCCCACGGCGGAGAACGCCAGGACACCCCGCAGATAGGCGGGCCAGCGCATCTCGACATCCGGATTCGCGCCGATGGCCTTGTAGATCCACTTCTCGACGCGCAGATGCCGGCCGGAGGAGTAGACCCGGGCCATGTAGTCGCCCAGCGGACGACAGGCGAGCGCCAGCGCGGCGATCAGTGCGAGCAGCTGGAGCACACCAGCCAATTGGGGACTCATAGGGCTGCTCAGAACCTCTCCGGGTACAAAAGCGCAAGGATGAGGTAACCGAGCAGGGAGACGGCCACGATCAGCCCGACGATGTTCTCGGCAGTCACAGCTTCGTCACCCCCTTGGCGATGAGAGCCACCAGCGCGAAGACCGCGATCGTGGTGACGACGAAGGCCACGTCGGCCATCGTGAGCTCCTGAATGAAGTGATGAGATGGAATCGGCCATCAGGCCGAATCTCAGCAAACCTCCAGTTCGGCGGGGTGTTAAGGGGCCTTGATGAGGCCCTTACGGACGACCGGAATCCCTTAACGGGTCCCTTGCGTCGGGTGTGGCCGCGCTCACCCGGAGGGGCGCCGTCAGCCGTGGGGCGTGAGGCCGGCCGAAGCCGGCGCGATGCGGGTCCGGGCCGCCGGAGCCGCCGCCACCAGGCGTGCCTGCGACAAGGCCAGCGCCCGGGTCGAGCAGGAAGCGGCAGGCAACGGGGCCCGGGCGGCAGGTGCGCGCGGGCCGCCCGCGCAGGGGGAGTTCCGCCCGCGGTGCGAGTCCGAGCGGCCGGCTCCGGAGGGTTCCCGCGGCCGGACCTTGGCTAATCTGCACGGATGACCACCGACCTGACTCTGCTGCCGCGTGTCGCCTGTCGCGGACAGGAGGTCACCGCGCCCCGGCTCCGTGCCCTCCTCGCGCTGCTCGCGGGCGACTTGCGCACGGGCTGCAGCAGCGAGCGGCTGGTGGCAGGGCTGTGGCCGGAGGAGTTGCCGGAGCGGCCGGGAAAGGCGCTGCAGGTCCTCGTGTCCAGGGCCCGGGCGCAGCTGGGCGCCGACGTCATCGTCAGCACGCCGACCGGATACCGGCTCGCCCTCGCCGAGGACCAGGTCGACAGCTCCGCGCTGCTGCTGCACGCCGCCGCGAGCGCGGACCGGGCCAGGGCCGGGGACCACGCGGGGTCGCTGGCTGCGGCCGAGGCCGGGCTCGCGCTGTGGAAGGGCACCCCCGACGGGGCCGGCGGGCCCGGTGACAGCACAGACCCCGTAGCCGCGCTGCGTACCGAGCGCGCCCCCGTCCGCGGCACGCTCGTCCGCGCGCAGGCGCTCGCGCTCGCCCGGCTGGGGCGGCACGCGGAGGCGGCCGGGCCGCTGGCCGTGGCCGCGTCGGAGCATCCGCGCGACGAGGAAGTACTCGCCGAACTGCTGCGCGGTGAGGCGGCGACGGCGGGCCCGTCCGCGGCGCTGACACGGTACGAGGCGTACCGTCGTGACCTGCGCGACGGGCTCGGTACGGATCCGGGCGCCGGGCTCAAGGCCGTCCAGCAGGAGCTGCTGCGCGGCGAGTCGCCGGTGGTCAGGCACGGTGTGCCGCACGAGCCGAACCCGCTGCTCGGACGGGACGAGGACCTCGCGGCGGTGGAGCGGCTGCTGCGCGCCTCCCGTGCCGTCACCGTCGTCGGCCCCGGCGGCCTCGGCAAGACCCGGCTCGCGCACGCCGTCAGCCGCCGGGCCGAGCAGCGCGTGGTGTATTTCGTGCCGCTCGCCGGCGTCACCGCCGACGAGGACGTGGCCGCGGAGGTGGCCTCCGCGCTCGGCGCGGGCGAGGGAGGGCCCGGTGCAGGGGGTCCCCCCGGACGAAGCCTGGGGGAGAGCGGCCACGCCTCGGCCGACCCGGTGTCCGGCATCCTCGGTGTGCTCGGTTCGGGGCCCGCCCTGCTGGTCCTCGACAACTGCGAGCAGGTCGTCCGGGGCGCCGCCGGCCTCGTACAGGCCCTGGTCTCGTCCTCCAAGGACCTGCGGGTGCTCGCCACCAGCAGGGCCCCGCTGGACCTCACATCGGAGGCGGTGTACGCGCTTCCGGAGCTCGGTCTCGACACCTCGGTGGAGCTGTTCACACACCGGGCCCGGGCCGCGCGGAGCGGCGTGGAGCTGCCGCCGGACGCGGTGGCCGAGCTGTGCCGCCACCTCGACGGGCTGCCGCTCGCCGTGGAGTTGGCCGCGGCGCGGGTGCGCGCGCTCTCGGTGCCGGAGATCGCCCGCCGCCTCGGCGACCGGTTCGCGCTGCTGCGCGGCGGGGCGCGGGACGCACCGGAACGGCACCGCACGCTGCACGCGGTCGTGGACTGGAGCTGGAACCTGCTCGCCCAGGACGCCAGGGCGGCGCTGCGCATACTATCCGTCTTCCCCGGCGGCTTCTCCGGCGAGGCGGCGGAGCAGGTGCTCGGCGAGGACGCGCTGTCCCTGCTGGAGCAGTTGGCCGATCAGTCGCTGCTCACCGTCGCCGACACCCCGGCCGGCGTGCGGTTCCGGATGCTGGAGACCGTACGGGAGTTCAGCGCGGCCCGGCGCACGGAGGCGGGCGAGGACGAGGCAGCCGTCGGCCAATTCCTCGCCTGGGCACGGGACTTCGGGGTCGCGTACCACGACTGGTTCTTCGGCTCGGAGCCGCTGGCCGCCTGGCAGCAGATCAGGGCCGAGCAGGACAACCTCGTGCTGGCCCTGCGGCACGCCCTGGCGCGCACCGACTGCCCGACCATCGCCGCCCTCACAGCCGTCCTCGCCGCCCTGTGGTCCACCGGCTCCAGCTACCCCCGCCTCACCGCCCTCGCCGCGGACACCGGCCCACCGCTGTCGCACTACCACCCCGAGCCCGAGTACGTCGAAGTCGCCCGCGCCGCCGCGGTGTTGTGCACGGCAAGCCTGTTCATGGGCTATGGCCCGCACGTCGTACGCCAGCTCGTCACCCTCCGGCGGCTGCCCCCGGCCCCGCCGGACACGCTGCTGCGCGCCATCTCGGCAGTGCTGAGCGCGGTCCCCGAGATGCTGCCTCCCGACTACGACGTGCTGCGCAAGCTCTGCGACAGCGAGCGGCCGCTGCTCGTCGGCGTCGCCGAGTGCGTCGCCACCTACGTCTGGGAGTACGAGCACGACATCGACCGCGCGCTCGCATCGGCGCGCCGGAGCATCGCCGCACTGGCGCCGGTCGACAATCCGTTCCTGCAGGTGATGGGCCACGCCCGGATGAGCGAGCTGTGCCTGCAGATGGATCAGGGCGAGGCCGCGTACGGTCACCTCAGGGCGGCGCTCGATGCGCTGCCGCGGCTCGGCGACGAGCACGACTCCATCGGCGTCCGCTGGGGCCTCGCCCTCGCCTGCCTGCAACGCGGTGACCCCGACGAGGCCGAGTACTGGCTGCGGCAGGCGGAGGGCGACAACGCCCCGCAGAAGGAAGACTTCTACAGCCCCGACTTCGGCGGCCGCGCCGAGATCGCGCTCGCCCGCGGACTGACGGAGGTCGGGCTCGGTCTGTGGCGCCGCAACGTGGAGCGGATGCCCGATGCCGGCCCGACGCACAGCGACGACCCCTTCTTCGACCGGTGGCTGCTGCAGATCCAGTCGGCGGCGGTGACGGCGCACGCGCACGCCGGCCGGCTCGGGCTCGTCGCGGAGGTGGTCGACCGGCTGCGTCAGCGGCTGCGGACCCTGCTCTCGGGGCCGGCCCGCTCGCCCATGGAGCTCCCTGTGTTCGGGACGGGGCTGCACGCCCTCGGCATGGCGGGGCTCGCGTCCGGCGACGCCTCCGCCGTACGGATGATCGCGCTGGCCGAACGGCTGCGGGTGCTGCGCGACTTCCAGCCGACGATGTCGGCGGACCGCGCCCGGAAGGCGGCGGAGGCAGCCGACAGGGCGGCGTACTCCGACGCGGTGTCGGAGTACGCCGCCCTGGGGCGGGACGAGCTGCGGGAGGCGGCCCGCACGCTCATTTCGGGTCGCGGTTGAACAGCGACGTCGACCAGCGGTAGCCGAGCGCGGTCAGGCCGACGCACCAGGCGATCGTGATCCACCCGTTGTTGCCGATCTCGGTGCCGAGCAGCAGGCCGCGCAGGGTCTCGATGGCCGGCGTGAACGGCTGGTACTCGGCGATCGGCTGGAACCAGCCCGGCATCGTGTCGGCCGGGATGAAGGCGCTGGAGATGAGCGGCAGGAGGATCAGCGGCTGGGCACTGTTGGCGGCCGCCTCGGCGTTCGGGCTGGCCATGCCCATCCCGACCGCGATCCAGGTGAACGCCAGGGAGAACAGCGTGAGCAGCCCGAACGCCGCCAGCCACTCCAGGGCCGTGGCGTCCGTGGACCGGAAGCCGATGGCCAGGGCGACGGCGCCGACGAGGACCACGCTGGCGATGCACTGCAGCACGCTGCCGACGACGTGCCCGATGATCACGGAGCCGCGGTGGATCGCCATCGTACGGAAGCGGGCGACGAGGCCCTCGTTCATGTCGGTGGCAACGGACACCGCGGCCCCGATCACGGTGCCGCCGATGGTCATCATCAGGATGCCCGGGACGATGTAGGCGATGTACTCGGAGCGATCGGCGCCGCCGCCACCGATGCCCGCGCTCATCACGTCGCCGAAGATGTAGACGAAGAGCAGCAGCAGCATGATCGGCGTGAGCAGCAGGTTCAGGGTCAGGGACGGGTAGCGCCGCGCGTGCAGCAGGTTGCGGCGCAGCATCGTGTTCGAGTCGCGTACGGCGAGGGAGATCCGGGTCGGGCGGGTGGGATTCAGGGGCGCGCTCATCGGACAGTCTCCTTGGGCTGGTTGGGAACATTGCCGGCGCCCGTCAGGGCGAAGAACACGTCGTCGAGGTCGGGGGTGTGCACGGTCAGCTCGTCGGCCTCGATGTCGGCGGCCTCCAGCCAGTCGAGGATGGAGCGCAGCTCGCGCTGGCTGCCACCGCTGGGGATCTGGAGCGACAGTGCCTCGTCGTCGCGGGTGACCTCGCGCAGGGCGACAGCGGCGGACTGGTACGCGGACGGGTCGGTGAAGCGGAGCCGGACGTGCCCGCCCGGGATGAGCCGCTTCAACTCCTCGGCGGTGCCCTCTGCCGCGATCTTCCCGTCGTTGAGCACGGCGATCCGGTCGGCGAGCTCGTCGGCCTCCTCCAGGTACTGGGTGGTGAGGAAGACGGTGACGCCGCCGGAGACCAGCTCGCGGATGATCCCCCACATGTTGTGGCGGCTGCGCGGGTCGAGGCCGGTGGTCGGCTCGTCGAGGAAGATGATCCGCGGGTCGCCGACCAGTGTCATGGCGATGTCGAGGCGGCGCTTCATACCGCCGGAGTAGGTGGAGACGGGCTTCTTCGCGGCCTCCACCAGGTCGAAGCGCTCGAGGAGTTCGACGGCGGTGCGGCGGCCATCGCTGCGGGACAGGTGGTGCAGGTCCGCCATGAGGAGCATGTTCTCCTCGCCGGTGATCAGGCCGTCGACGGCGGAGAACTGGCCGGTGACGCCGATCGCGGCGCGCACGGCCTGCGGGTCGGCGGCCAGGTCGTGGCCGCCGACGTGCAGCTCGCCGGCGTCGGCGGTGACGAGGGTGGAGAGGATCTTGACGGCCGTGGTCTTCCCCGCGCCGTTCGGACCCAGCAGGGAGAAGACGGTACCGGCCGGCACCGTCAGGTCGATACCGTCGAGGACCGTCTTGTCCCCGTACGCCTTGCGCAGCCCCTTGGCCGCGATGGCGGGTGAGTGCGATGTCGTTGTCGTCATGCCGAGGAGATTGCGGCAGGGCGCATTCAGCCCGGTTTCACGAGGGTTTCAGCGCCCTGGAACCGGGCGACGGAGGGCGATGACAGTGGTGTGCGGGCGTTCGTCGCCGCCATCGTGATCGAGTTCGTCCACCGGCCCTGAGCGGCGTCCCGGCTCACAGGCCGACGTCCCGGGCGCAGATGTCTTCCAGCGTCTCGCGCCGTACGAGCAGCCGGGCCCGGCCGTCGTGCACCGACACCACCGGGGGCCGTCCCACCAGGTTGTAGCCCGACGCCATCGACAGCTGATAGGCCCCCGCCACCGGCACGGCCAGCAGATCCCCGGGACGGATGTCGTCGGGCAGTTCGACATCGGCCGCGAGAATGTCGCCCGCCTCGCAGTGCCGGCCGACGACCGTGGCCGTGCAGGTCTCGGCGGCCGGGTGCCGCCCGATCAGCAGCGGCGCGTAGCGGACGCCGTACAGCGCCGGCCTGGGGTTGTCGCTCATGCCTCCGTCCACCGCGACGAACGTCCGCTCCCCGGTGCGCTTCACCGCGAGGACGCGGTAGAGCGCGACACCCGCGGGCCCCGCCACGGCGCGTCCGGGCTCGATGATGAGCCGCGGAGCGGGCAGCCCTGCGGCTGCGCAGCTCTCCAGCAGCTCGCCGCGCAGTCTGCGGGCGAGTTCGGTGAGATCCATGGCGGGCTCTCCGGGCCGGTAGGCGATGCCGTGTCCGCCTCCCATGTCCAGCTCGGGCAGTACGACACCGTGCGTGTTCCGGATGCGGGCCATCAGTCCCACCATGCGCCGCAGCGCCACGAGGTAGGGCCTGACGTCGGTGACCTGCGACCCCAGATGGCAGTGCAGACCGGTCAGTTCAAGCTGTGGCTGCCCGAGAACGCGGGCCACCGCATGGTGGGCCTGTCCGTCGCCGAGGGGCAGGCCGAACTTCTGGTCGTCCGTTCCGGTACGGATCTTCGCGTGTCCGCCGGCGGACACCCCCGGCACCACACGGATCATGACTTTCTGGCGGCCGTCCTGCCCCACGGCGGCAGCCAGCCGGGCGATCTCGGACGGACTGTCGATGACGATCCGGCCGACACCGAGCCGCAGCGCGGACTGGAGGTCGTGAGGGGACTTGGCGTTGCCGTGCAGCACGATCCGTTCGGCCGGGAACCCGGCCGTCACGGCGAGTTCGAGCTCGCCGGCCGAGCACACATCCAGTCCAAGCCCTTCCTCCTGTATCCAGCGCACCATCGCGCGGGAGAGGAACGCCTTGGCGGCGTAGAGGACTTCGGCGTCCGGGAAGGCATGCCGGTACGTCCGGCACCGCTCGCGTATCTCCCCCTGGTCCAGGATGTACGTGGGGGTGCCGAACCTCTCGGCGATCTCGGTCAGGTCGACCCCGCCGACGGCGAGACCGCCGCGCGGGAGCCGAGTCGTCGAGCCGGGCCAGACGGACAGGTCGTCCCCGGCGGCGGGCTCGGTGGCGAGAGCAATGGTCGTCATGGTGTCGGTTTCCCCCTCACGCGGCGCGGGTGGTTGTTTCGGGCGCCCCGAGCGGCGGGGCAGCGCTGTCGCGGGCGGCCGCTCGGACCGCCGGGAGGGTGAGCATCGGGTCGAGCGTCAACCGGGTCACCCCGAGCGGTTCGGCCATCGTCCGCAGAGCGGACTCGGAGAGCAGGATCCAGGCCTGGTGGCGGCCCAGGGCCGCGGCGAGCAGATCGGGGCCGGTGAAGCCGACGGCGGTGCGAGCGCCGAGCGGGGTGCGGAACAGACGGAGCGCGGCCCCGGCGGGTCCCGGCCGGACCGGAACGTACAGAGGTCCGGCCGGGACCGGTTCTTCGGGCTCGGGGTCGTCGTCGTACTGGAACAAACACATGGGGACCTCCTGGAGGCACCACGAGTGGCGGGTGGCGTCCCGGGTGCGGGGAGAGCAGCCCGGGACGTGACACCGAAGCTATTCCCTGTCCGCGCGCAGACCGCCGGCCCATGACGTCCCCCTGACGTCGGCACACCGGGTTCTGACGCATCACTGACGGCCGGTCACTCGCGGCATCAGGACCACGTCATGGTTCGCGGCTGCGACGTCAGAAGGACGTCAGCGAGGCCGCGCCGTCCGTCGGGCGTCGCTCTGGCGGGCCTGACCGTCTGCGGGACAGCGGGCGCCGCACTCGGGATGTCGCCCGGAGCCCGGAGGACCTTCTCGTGGTGGGCACGGGGAAACGCGGCCGTCTGCGGCGATCGCTCCACCCGTCGTTCGCACGCTACTGCCTCACGCACGCGCCCTGCCCCGTGCTGGCTGTGCCGCCCTCTCCGCTCGAGACCGACCTCGCGACCGCGCACCGGCGCAACGCCTGACGGATGCCGCTGGACGCACGAGAGTTCACCGAGTCATGACGCGAAGGCGGTCGCCCGAGGCGGGCGGGCGGGAGTTCTGCTCCTGCCCGGCCGACAGGCGGTGGGCGGTTTTCAGGGCATCAGATGGTGGTCGGGGAAGTTGCCGGGCAACCGCTCTCCCGCCGGTCCGTCGGTGACGGCACGGACGAGGAGTTCGCCGCCGACGAAGGCGCCTCGCCAGGACGCGCCGAAGCCGCCGAACAGTTCGTCGCGGTCGCCACGCGAACGCGGCTTTCCCTGGCCTGTCTTGAAGGCACGGATCTGCGGCGCGAGTCGTGCGTACGTCTCCTCGTCGTCGGTCGACAGGGTGGCGACCAGCGCACCGTTGGAGGCGTTCATGGCGGCGAGCAGCTCCGCCTCGGTGTCGACCAGGACGATGGAGTCGACCGGGCCGAAGGGTTCTGCATGGTGCAGGGGTGACGAAGGCGGTGGGCCGAGGAGGGTGACCGGCGCCAGATAGGCGGAGGTGTCCTGGCCGGGCAGGAACGCGCTCTCCTCCAGCGTGCCGCGGTGCAGCGGCACCGCGCCCCGGTCGATCGCCTCGGCCACCAGGTCGCCGAGGTCCTTCGCCTTGGCGGCGTTGATGAGGGGACCGAAGTCCAGTGTGGGCAGCGGGTCGCCGGGGTTCTCGACGGCCAGGGGGTGGCCCGTACGGATGGAGCGGACGGCGGGGAGGTACGCGGCGAGGAAGTCGGCGAACAGCTCTCGCTGGACCACGAAACGCGGGTAGGCCGTGCAGCGTTGCTTGCCGTAGTCGAACAGCTTGGGGATGACGGCGGTGAGCGCGTCCCAGCCGGTGTAGTTCCAGATGCCCCAGGTGTTGAGACCCTCCTGTTCGAGGATGTGCCGCTTGCCGAGGTCGGCGACGGCGGTGGCGATGCGTGCTCCCGTGTCCCGGCCGCCCACGAAGGAGACGCAGCCGATCTCCGGTGAGCGGACGAGCGCTTCGGAGAGCTGGCCGCCGCTGCCGCTGACCAGGGTGACGGGGATGCCTTCGCGGGCCGCGAGCGCACAGGCCAGGGTGAGGCAGGCGAGGCCGCCGTCGGTCGGGGTCTTGGCGATGACCGCGTTCCCGGCGAGTGCCTGCACGAGCATGGCGTGCACCAGCACGGACATCGGGTAGTTCCAGCTGGCGATGTTGGAGACCGGACCGGCGAGCGCTCTCCGGCCGGTCAGCATGGGCCCGATGCCGTCCACGTACCAGCGCACTCCGTCGATCGCACGGTCGACGTCGGCCTGGGCGAGCCGCCACGGCTTGCCGATCTCCCAGACGAGGAGCAGCGCGAGGAGTTCGCGGTGTTCGGTCAGGGCGTCGAGCGCGGCGGACACCCGGGCCCGGCGCTCTTGCAGGGGCACGTGCTGCCAGGCGCGGTGCTGGTCGAGTGCGGCGCGTACCGCCTGCTCGGCGGTTGCCACGTCGAGGCGTGGCGGGCCCGCGATGGGGCTGCCGTCCACGGGGCTGACGGCGGGCAGTGCGGTGCCGTCGGCCTGCCAGCCGGCGGCCCAGTGATTGAGGACGCGGTCGTCCCGGAAGGCCTCGGGGGCGACGGCGAGGCAGCGCTGCCAGGCGTCCGTCCAGGCGGTGCCCGGCTTCAGGACGCGGGGGGAGTCGAGGGTCGGGGCGGTGAGGGTGGGTGCCATGAGGGTGGTCTCCGCTCGGAAAGGGGCGGGCCGGACTGGGGCTGTGCGCGCACACGGGCCTCGGGCGGCAGCGTCAACGAGGCTGCTGGAGACGGTCGATGGCGAGCCGTGAGGTCTGGGTGGGGGTGGCGCCGACGCGTACGCCGGGCGCTTCGAGTGCCTGTTTCTTGGCGTGCGCGGTACCGGAGGAGCCGGAGACGATGGCGCCCGCATGCCCCATCGTCTTGCCCTCCGGGGCGGTGAAGCCCGCGATGCAGCCGACGACGGGCTTGCTGACGTGGTCGGCGATGTACGCCGCGGCGCGCTCCTCGGCCTCACCTCCGATCTCCCCGATGAGCACGATCAGTTCGGTGTCCGGGTCCCTCTCGAAGGCGGCGGCAGTCGATGTGGGTGGTACCGACGACCGGGTCGCCGCCGATGCCGACCGCGGGACGGGAAACCTATCTCCCGCAGCTCGTACATCAGTTGACAGGTGAGCGTGCCGGACTTGGAGACCAGGCCGATGCGGCCGGGAGCCGGGACGGGGGCTGAGCCCCGGGACCGAGGCCGATCGGCACTGCGTTGATCGGCACTGTATTGATCCGGGTGTCTCTTGCCGAAGGGGGCCGCCGCGGCCGGTGAACGGTCGCGACGGCCCCCTGGCCCGTACGGTCGGCCTAGTCCAACTGACCGTCGTAGTCGGGCAGTTTGAACGACCTCTCGGCGTGCCCGCCCACCAGGTCGGTGGTGTTGTTGCCGATGTTGGCGATGATCGTGTAGCCCTTGGCCTCGATCTCGGCGCGCTTGGCGGTCTTGTACTTGCTGACCTCGTGGAAGAGGTCGGGCAGGCTGCGTACATACAGACCGTCGACCGGGTAGCCGACCTTCTTCAGGTTGTACTCGGTGAGCGAGTAGATGATGCCGGGGCGGGCGGTGACGAAGAAGATGTCCACGCCGCGGGACTCGGCGAACCGGGAGAGCTCGAGAACCGGCTTCACCGAGGGGGTCGGAATCTCCCAGAAGTCGTGGAACGCCGTCTCCAGCGACGTGTTGTCGATGTCGAGGACGATCGCCTGCTTCTGCCCGCCCGCGTTGGCGGTGCGCTGCTCGATGTAAGGACGTGCGACATCGATGACGGCGGCGACATCGCGCTGCCAGGTCCCGTAGTCGACATCGGCGGCGGCGGCACGGGCCGACTGCGCGGTGGACGCGGCCGTGGCAGCCGGCCGGTCCGACGTCGTCGGGGCCGCGGCGGTGGCCACCGGGGTCGCCATGGTGAACGCCAGCGCGGCGGCGGTGGCCACCGACCGGATTCTCCACTTGCCTGCATGCATGGGGGGTCTCCTGGGTCTCGGAACAGCTCAGGGAAAGCCCTCCGTCCCATGGACGGAGGGCTTTTGACATGCTCGCGTCCCATGATGGACGGAACCTTACGTTCCCTCTACTGGCCGGTAGCAGGAATCTCGACGATCTCTAGCAATCCTTCTCGCGCAGTGAGTGGAGATGCGCACTGGACTTGCGGGCGAACGCGAACGATTCGACAGGGTTGTCGTGCTCCGCCTGCCAGTGGTGGTCGCGCCGGCCGTGGTGGGTCTTGTTCACCGCGGAGATGAAGCGCCGGTAGTCGATGTCCCCGTCGCCGACGTCGACCATGTCGTAGCCGTCGCGTGCCGCGTCGTTGCGCTCGCCGTCCTTGACGTGGAAGAGCGGGTAGCGGTGCGGCTGGCGGAGCACATAGCGCAGCGGATCGAAGGGGGCCGGGGTTCCGTCGACGCGCTTGCCGAACCGGAACTGGGCCACGTACGCCCAGTAGATGTCCATCTCCAGATAGACGAGACCGGGGTCCGTCTCGGCGAGCAGGACGTCGTAGAGACGGACCTTGGGCTGGTCGGTGGCGAAGGAGAACTCCTCTGCATGGTTGTGCTGGTAGAACTTCATACCGCGCTTCTTCGCCTCGGCACCGTAGTGGTTGAAGTCCTCGGCGCAGCGCTTCCAGCCGTCGACGGTCGCACCGTAGCGCCAGGGTCCGGAGGCGGTGCCGATGTGCTTGAGGCCCAGGGCCGCGGCGTCGTCGAGCACCTTGTCCAGGTTCTGGGCGAAGCTGTACGCGCCGGGGTTGTTGTCGTCGTAGTAGTTGACGTGGCTGCCTATGGGGTTGAGACCGTGGTCGCGGGCCAGCTTCCTGAGCTGGGCGAGGGTGATGGCGCCCGCCGATCCCTGGGTGTAGCCGGCGAACTCGACTTCGTCGTACCCGTACTTCTCGAGCTCCGCGAACACGGCGGCGAAGCCGAGCGTGGAGACCTTGTCGCGCAGCGAGTAGAGCTGGATGCCGAGGCGCCCGGGGGGCAGGACGGGGCGGCCATGGCCCTTGTCCTGGGCCGCGGCGACGGGGGCCGCGGACGCGGGGACGGCCGCACCGAGCAGTGCGGCGGCGCCCGCGCCGGCGGCGACTCCGAGCATGCCGCGTCTGCTGAGCCGGTGGGTGAGTTCCGGGTCGTGGTTCTTGGTGGTGCGGCTCATATGGATAACTCCTCGTTGTCAGTGGCGTCTGGTTCAGTGGAGTCCGGCGAGGTGGAGCAGGAGTGGTTTGACGTCGGTGGCTTGGATGCGGCCGGTGACGGCTTGGGGGGTGGAGCAGATGATGAGGGGGCCTTCGTCGTCGTTGGCGGGGAGGCGGCCGTGGCTGCCGCGGATGGGTGAGGGGTCGAGGGGGACGACGGCGAGCCGGTAGCGCATGCCGAGTTTCTTGCGGGCGATGGCGGTGGCGGCTTTGATCTTGACGTAGGGGTCGTGGGGGTCCATGAAGAGTTCGACGGGGTCGTAGCCGGGTTTGCGGTGGATCTCGACCAGCTGGGCGAAGTCGGGGGCCCGGGTGTCGTCGAGCCAGTAGTAGTAGGTGAACCAGGCGTCGGGTTCGGCGATGGCGACGAGTTCCCCGGCGCGGGGGTGGTCCAGGCCGTGGGCCTTTTTGCCCTCGTCGTCCAGGAGTTGTTCGATGCCGGGCAGGCCGGTCAGGGCCTGGCGGGTGGCTTCGAGGTCTTCGGGGCGGCGGGTGTAGATGTGGGCGATCTGGTGGTCGGCGACGGCGAAGGCGCGGGAGGCCATCGGGTCGAGGTATTCCATGCCGTCCTGGGTGTGGACCTCGAGCAGTCCGGCGCGGCGCAGGGCGCGGTTGATGTCGATGGGGCGGGTGACGGGGGTGATGCCGTATTCGGACAGGGCGATGACGGTGCGGCCTTCGCGGTGGGCGTCGGCGAGCAGGGGGGCCAGGGCGGTGTCGAGGTCGGTGGCGGCCTGGTGGGAGCGGGGGTCGTGGGGGCCGTAGCGTTGCAGGTCGTAGTCGAGGTGGGGCAGGTAGGTCAGGGTCAGGTCGGGGTGGCGGGTGGCCTGGATGTGCCGGGTGGCGTCGATGATCCACTGGGAGGAGACGAGGTCGGCGCCGGGTCCCCAGAAGTGGAAGAGGGGGAAGGTGCCCAGGGTGTGGGTGAGTTCGTCGTGCAGGTCGGTGGGGCGGGTGTAGCAGTCGGGTTCTTTGCGGCCGTCGGCGTAGTAGACGGGGCGGGGGGTGACGGTGTAGTCGGTGTCCGCGCCCATGGCGTACCACCAGCAGATGTTGGCGACGGTGTAGCCGGGGTGGGTGCGGCGGGCGGCGTCCCAGAGTTTGTCGCCGCCGACCAGGCCGTTGTGCTGGCGCCACAGGAGTACGTCGCCCAGTTCGCGGAAGTACCAGCCGTTGCCGACGATGCCGTGTTCGGCGGGCAGGGTGCCGGTCAGGAAGGTGGACTGTGCGGCGCAGGTCACCGCCGGCAGCACGGTGGTCAGGGGGGCTTGGGAGCCGGTGTCGGCCAGGGCCCGCAGGTTGGGCATGTGGGGCAGGAGTTGGGGGGTGAGGCCGACCACGTCCAGGACCAGCAGAGGAGTGGGCTGCACGGGGTCGGTCATGGCAGTTCCTTGAGTCCGAGGTCGACCAGCAGGTCGCGGGCGAGGGTCAGTTCGGCGGCGATCCCGTCCGCGAGCTGGGTGCGGTTGCGCGGCCGCAGCTCGAGGGGCAGGGCCTGCCAGGTGTAGGTCTCCACCTCCAGATGCCGGGTCAGCGGCACCGGACCTGCGACGAGGCGGGCCAGCGCGTCCTGCAGCACCGCAAGAGTGGAGGACAGCGGCGGCGCGGGCGGGGCATGCAACGGGACATGGAAGTGCGAACGCCACGGCCCGCCGTCCGGCAGCGCGTCACCCACCACCGCCGCGTCCAGATCATCCGTCCCGCGCAGCCCCGCGCTCGTCCAGGTGCGGGTCTGATGCAGAAACCGCGGCTCCGCGAACGCCGCCAACGCGGCCCGCACCTCCGGCAGATGAGGCTCCTGCGCATGCAACGCAGCCGACAACTGCGCCTTCGGAATGGTGATGCCCGCCGCGGTGAGCGCGGCGAGAGCGGTCTCTGGATCTTCGAACGAGGTGGCGAGGTGGCAGGTGTCGACGCAGACGCCGATCCGGCTGGAGCCGATGGCGCTCAATGGTCCGATGGCGTCGGCGGTGGTCTCGATGATGCAGCCGGGTTCGGGCTCGACGGCGATGCGGATGGACTTCCCGGTGAGGTCCTCCAGAGCGTCGAGGCGTTCGCTCAGACCGGTGAGCGCCGCGTCGGCACGCGCGGCGGCGGTGTCGTCGAACGAGGTGCGCCAGCCCAGCGGGAGGGTGGAGATGGTGCCCTCGGTGACATCGTCGGGCAGGAGCACGGCGAGCAGCCGGGCGAGGTGGGTGGTGTGGGTCAGACGCTCGGGATCGGTCCAGTCCGGCTGGTAGACCCGGTACTTGACCTCCTCCGCACCGAACCCCTCGTACGGGAATCCGTTGAGGGTGACGACTTCCAGACCGCGCCGGTCGAGCTCGGCCCGCAGCCCGCGAAGCGCCGCCGGGTCGGTGACCAGCGCCCGGGCCGCGTCCCTGGCCAGCCACAGACCGATACCCAACCGGTCCCGGCCCAGCCGTCGGCGCACCGGCTCGCAGTACTCACGCAACTGCGCCAGCACCCCGTCCAGAGTCTCCGCCGGATGCACATTGGTGCAGTACGCAAGGTGGACGGTGGAACCGTCGGGATGACGGAAGCGCATACGACCTCCCCCTCATTCCCCGCCACGGAGGATGGAGTTCCCCTCGTGCAGGGGTTCCGGCTCGGGGGTGTCGAGCTGCAGCCGGCCGCTGAGGCCGTAGAAGGCGACCGGGTTACGCCACAACACCCGGTCCACGTCGTCGTCGGTGAACCCTGCGGCGAGCATCGCGTCACCGACCCTGCGGGTCTTCAGCGGATCGCTCTTCCCCCAGTCGGCCGCCGAGTTGACCAGGACCTTCTCGGTTCCGTACTCCCGGAGCACGGCCACCATCCGGTCCTCGTCCATCTTGGTGTCCGGATAGATCGAGAAGCCCATCCAGCAGCCCGCGTCGGCCGCGTGCTTCACCGTCGTCTCGTTGAGGTGGTCGAGCAGGACCCGGCCGGTGGGCAGGGCTGACTCGCGCACCACGTCCACCGTGCGATGCAGACCGGCGAGCTTGTCACGGTGCGGGGTGTGCACCAGAGCCGGCAGACCATGATCGGCCGCGAGCTGCAGCTGAGCCGCCAGCGCGGTGTCCTCCGCCGGGGTCATCGAGTCGTAACCGATCTCCCCCACCGCCACCACACCGTCCTTGACCAGATACCGCGGCAGCTCCTCCAGCACCGGCACACACCGCGGATCGTTCGCCTCCTTCGGATTCAAGGCGACCGTGCAGTGATGCGCGATGCCGTACTGAGCCGCACGGAACGGCTCCCACCCCAGCAACGCATCGAAATAGTCGAAGAAACTCGCCGGCGACGTCCGCGGCTGCCCCAGCCAGAACGACGGCTCCACCACCGCCCGGACACCAGCGCTATGCATCGCCTCATAGTCGTCCGTCGTACGCGAGGTCATATGAATGTGCGGATCGAAGATACGCATCAGGCCAACTCCTCCGTGGGGGACGTCAGGATGAGGACGCGGTGGAGGTCGGGGGGGACGGGGCGGCCGGCGGCGGTGCGTTCGGCGGCGTAGTCGCCGAGCATGCGGGCGAGTTCGGCGTCGCCGCGGGCCCGCCGTTCGAGCCCGTCTGCCGAGTCCACGGGCACACCGGTGAACAGGCACTTCAGCAGGGCGTGGCGCCATGCGTGGGGGCCGAGGTGTTCGGCCGCGTAGGGGCCGACGGCGGCGGCGACCAGCCGTGTGTCGTTGGTGCGCAGCGCGTCCTCCACCAGGGGCAGGCCGGCAGCGGGCGGCGGGTCGAGCTGTGGCAGTGCGAGGAGGACGGCCCGGCGTTCGGCTGCGCTGCCCTGCTGATAGATGCGGGTCAGGGTGGCGGCGTCGGCTCGTGCCTCGACGAGCAGCAGAGCTCGGACGGAGTCGGCGTTGTCCTGTCCGCAGTGGCGGCCGGCCGCCGCGAAGCGCATCTCCCAGGAGCGTGCGGCATACGCGGTGGTGGCGTCCTCGGTCGCGTCCGCGGCATGTGCTGCTTCGGCGAGGGATTCGTCGAGCCAGGCGCGGGCCGCTCCGCCGAGTCGTCGGTCCAGTTCCTTGCGTGTCGTCAGCATGTCGTCGCCCCCTTCGTTCGCAGGAACTCGATGGATTTTCTGGCGAGTTCGGGTCCGGCGTGGGAGTGGCGGGGCAGTTCGACGACGGTGAGTCCCTGGTAGCCGGTGGCGGCGAGGGCTTCCAGGACGGGCGGGAAGTCGATCTCGCCGTCACCGAACGGCAGATGCTCGTGCACCCCGCGCCGCATGTCCTCGATCTGCACATGCCGCAGCCACGGCGCCGCGTCACGGACACACTCCGCGGGCGGGGCAGGCTCCAGACACTGGCAGTGCCCGATGTCCAACGTGAGACCGAGAGAGGCGGGGCTGCCGACAAGCCCCCTGAGGTGGTGGAAATCGGCGAGCGTGGCCAGCAGGTGACCGGGTTCCGGCTCGACAGCCAGTGGCACACCCGCGGCTTCCGCAGCGTCCAGCACCGGGGTGAGCGACTCTTCGAGCCGCTTCCACGCCGTGGCGTCGTCCGTGCCGGCCGGCGTGACACCGCTGAAGCAGTGCACCGCATGCGCACCCAGATCGGCCGCCACCCGCACCGCCGTGATCAACAGACCGGTACGGGCAGCACGCCCCTCCGGATCCGGGTCCAGCAGCGACGGCCCGTGCTTACGACGCGGATCCAGCACATAGCGGCCACCCGTCTCGACCGTCACCTCCAGACCCAGCTCCCCCAACCGGCCCGCCACTGCCCGAGTACGCCCAGCAAGGCCCGGCGCCACCGGATCGAGGTGCATATGATCCAGCGTCAACCCGACTCCGTCGTACCCGAGATCGGCCAACAACCCCAGAGCATCGGACAACCGCAGATCCGTCAACCCGTTCGTGCCGTAGCCGAGACGGATCCCGGGAGCGGGGCTTCGGCTCATGTGGGGCTCACCTTCCGTGCGAGCTTGCGGGCGAGCGGGACGAGTCCCATCACGGCAAGGGCCGTGGCACTGCCTCCTGCGCGGGCGGCGAGCGCGGCCTGGAGCGGGATCATCGCCCGGATTCCGCCGCCCACCGCACGCTGGGTCAGCGGCGGAGACGGGTTGAGCGCGGCATGCAGGAACGGCTTCCCGGCGGTGCGGACGTACGCGCCCGTGAGCGCGGTCACCAGCAGGCGATCCGATGCCGGGCCTTCGGCGGTGCGCTGTTCGCGCACGCCGAGCGCCCCCAGCCCCAGGGTGGCGGCGAGCGCGGCGAGGGGCACGAGCGTCGATCCGCCGTGCGCCTCGTGGCGCGACACGGAGGTGACGGCGTAGGTGTGCGCGCCCATCACGACGGCGCCGGGCAGAGCCCCGCGGGTCCTCGGAGGGTTCGTGGCCGTGGTGCCGATGGTCGACGCACCGGTGGCGGCGGCTCCCAGCAGCAGGTCCAGGCTTCGTGCCGCCGCCATCGCCGCCGGGCCGCCCCTGGTGTGCTTGAAGTACAGGTCGTACGACCAGACCGTGCCCGCGAGCGCGGTGGCCAGCGCCAGTGGACCACGCCCCGCCGCGGCCGACAGGGCAAGGCCGGCCCCCGTCAGCACCACAGCCGCCGTCAGAGCCGACCCCGGTGCGATACGCCCCGACGGAATCGGACGATGCGGCCGGTCGATCCCGTCCTCCTCCCGGTCCGCCCAGTCGTTGAGCGCCATCCCCGCCTCGTACAGACACAACGACGACCCCAGGGCCAGCACCGTGCCACCGTTGGGACGAACCCGCAGCGCCGCCGCCCCCGCGAACGCGTCCCCCGGGACCGTGAACAGGGCCGAGACCCGCAGCAGTTCGGCCCAGGCTCCGATGTCCCGCTTGCTCACACCCCCTCCCGCAGCCGCTCGGCGAAGGAGAGGAGTGCGTGGAACTGCTCGGACAGTCCGGCCGGCCCGCCGTCGGGGTCCTTGAAGTAGAACCCCAGCTCCGGCAGCGGGCCTTCGATACCGACTTCATGGGCGCGAGCCACCAGCCGCGCCAGATCCAGGACCAACGGCGCCGCAAGCGCCGAGTCACACCCCTGCCAGATCGTCTGCAGCACCATCCGCGAACCCAGGAACCCGTCGAACGCGATGTGGTCCCACGCCGTCTTCCAGTCACCGAGCGCCGGAACGTCGTCGATGTGGACCTCACCCTGTGGGCTGTGGCCGAGGGTGTCGGCCAGGACACGCTCCTTGCCGGCGTTCTTCGCGGCCGCGGCGGCCGGGTCGGCCAGCGCCGCCCCGTCCCCGCCGCCCAGCAGGTTCGTACCCGACCATGCCCGTACGGACAGGGCACGCTGCACGAACATCGGGGCGAGCACGGAACGGAGCAGCGTCTGGCCCGTCTTGCCGTCACGGCCCGCGTGGGGAAGTCCACTGGCAGCGGCGGCGTCCAGGAGGGCCGCGGTGCGCAGCCCGGTGGAGGGGGTGAAGTTCACGAAGGGGCAGTCGGCCCGGATGGCCGCTGCGGCATACAGGGAGCTGGGCGGCAGCCGTACCGCGCCCGGCTCCGGAAGGGGTTCGGTGGACGAGACGTTGACGACCACGACCCGGGCGAGAGCGTGTGCGTCACGGAAGTCGCGCAGGTCGACGGCGAACGCGGCGATCAGTTCCTCGTCCGTACGGGTGTCGCCGGACTGCGGTCCGCCGGGCCGTATCTCCTGGTCGGCCGAGGTGAGTTCGGCGCGTACGGCGTCCACGAGACCGTGCTGGAGGACGCCGGCCGCGGTCAGTTCCTCGGCGCGTTTGGGCAGCGGGCAGTGTGCCGTGTCGTGGCCGCCGAAGACCAGCGACGAGAGGGCGGGCAGCCGTGCCGAGGCGAAGGGCGGTGTCTCGGTGACCATGCCCGTCGGCGGATGCAGTCCCGCGGTGACCGCCGCGCACCCGGCGACGGCCGTGGTCGCGACGGAGCCGCGCGCTCCCACGAACCAGACTCCGGTGCGTACATTCTCGTTCGTCACGGGACTGCCTCCCTGCCATGCGATGTGGTGGAGGACGGCGGGCGGGGGGTACGGCGCCTCCCCGCCCGCCGTCGTCTGTGCGGGCGCGGCCCAGGGCCCTTTCGTACGGGCCTAGGAAGGCAGCTCCCTGAGGTGGATGTTGCGGAAGGACACCTGGTCGTCGGCTCCGTGGTTCTGGATGCCGATGTGGCCGTCCTTCAGGCTGCGGGCCGGGTCGGTGTTGGTGAAGTCGTTGATCTTCACGCCGTTCAGGAAGATCTGGAGACGCTCACCCTGGACCTTGATCTCGTAGCTGTTCCACTGGCCCGGCGGCCGCAGGACGCGGTCGCGGGCCTTGGTGTCGGCGGACTTGAAGCCGTAGACGGCTCCGGTGGTCCGGTCGGCCGCATCGGTGGCGTCGATCTGTACCTCGTACCCCTTGTTCACCGCCGACCAGGGGTCGTCGGAGGCCGGGAAGCCCACGAAGACACCGGAGTTGTCGTCGCCCGCCATCTTCCAGTCGAGCTTGAGCGAGTAGGACTTCAGCTCCTTGGCCTGGTACCAGAGCATGCCCATGCCGCCCTCGGTGCGCAGTTCACCGTCGACGACGTCGAACTTGCCGGGCCCGGCCTGCTTCCAGCCCTCCAGGGTCTTGCCGTTGAAGATGGGCCGATAGCCCGTCTGCGGCTTGCAGTCGGCCTTGACCTGGCCGGCCGCGTAGCGCAGTCCGCCGAGCAGATGCTGCCGGAAGGCCGGCTCGGCGTAGGACTCCTTGGTGTGGCCGCCGCCGGTGTAGAAGGAGCGACCGCCCTCGTAGGTCTGGCACCAGGCGATCGGGTGGTCGCCCTTCATCGTGCCGCCCTGATAGGTGGTCTCGTCCAGGGTCGCCAGCACCCGGGCCTGACCGCGCGGGTTGGTGCGGTAGTTGTACCACTCGTCCGTGCGCGTCCACTCGTCGTCGAGATGCGCGGTCGACGGGTGGCTGTGGTCCTCGACCCGCACGGTCGCGGGCTGGATCTGCGGGTGCGAGGCGAAGTACGCGCCGACGAGCCCGCCGTAGAACTTCCAGTCGTACTCGGTGTCGGCCGCGGCGTGCACGCCCATGTAGCCGCCGCCGGTGGCGACATAGTTCTCGAACGCCTTCTGCTGGTCGGCGTTGAGCACGTCACCGGTGGTGGAGAGGAAGACGACGGAGTCGTAGCGGGCGAGGTTGCTGGTGGTGAACTGCCCGGCCTCTTCGGTGGCGTCGACGGTGATGTTGCTCGACTTGCCGAGCTCCTTGAGTGCGGTGATGCCGACGGCGATGGAGTCGTGCCGGAAGCCCGCGGTCCTGGAGAAGACGAGGACGCGCTTGGCGGTCCGGTCGGGTGCGCTGTTGGAGAGTTCGAAGTCGTCCACGTCGTAGAGGGCTCCATTGCCGCCCTTGAAGACCAGGAACAGTTCGGTGGTCTTCTTCGGTACGGCTCGCAGGGGTACGTCGATGTCCTGGAAGTTCTCCCAGCCGCCGGTGACGGGTACCGGTGCCGAGCCGAGGATCGGCCCGTTCGCCGCTCCGGTGCGGACCTCGAGGAAGCCGCCGGCTCCGCCGGAGGAGATCCGGGCGGTGAGCTTGGTCGTCCCGGTGAGGTGGTAGGGCTTGAAGGAGATCCAGTCGTCGTTCTCGATGTCGCCGACGGTCTTGCCGCCGTTGGCGGTCGCCTTGTCGTGGACCTTGATGCCGGAGGATCCGGTGAAGTGCTCGGCCTGCCGGTGGCGTGGCTGCAGCTGGGCCTGGTCGTGCGAGGTGAGCGCCGCCTGGCCGCCGCCTCCGCCGTCGGTGTACTCGGCGTCGAAGACCCCGAAGATGTTGGCGTTGGGGTCGTGGCCCCCGTCGGCGGAGGTCTTGATCGTGCCGGTGCAGCCGTTGGCCGAGGTCACGGGGTGGCCGTGGCTGTCGTGGCCGAGGATGTACGTCACCTTGACCTTGGCGCAGTCGATGGCACCGTCCTCGGGGTCGGTGACCGTGACCTTGAAGGGAATCTCGTCGCCGAAGCTGAACAGCGTGCCTTCGGCGGGCAGTTCGAGCGTCACCTTCGGTGCGGTGTTGCCGACGACGACATGGACGCTCGCGGAGCCGGTCCGGCCGCTGGGGTCCTCGGCGGTCACGGTCGCGGTGTAGGTGCCGTTCTTCTTGTAGGTGTAGGTGGGGTTGGCCGCGGTGGACTTGCCGCCGTCACCGAAGTCCCATGCGTAGGTGAGAGCGTCTCCGTCGCCGTCGGTGGTGCCCGCCGAGGAGAAGGCAACACGCAGGGGCGCCTTGCCGGAGGTCTTGTTCGCCGCGGCCTCGGCGACCGGCGAGCGTCCGCCGGTGGCGTTCTCGATGCGGTAGAGGCCGGAGTTCTCGTCGCCGCCGAACCAGGCGGTGCCGTAGTCGAGTACGTACAGGGCACCGTCCGGCCCGAAGGCCATGTCCATGATCTGGGTGCCGGTCCAGGGGACGGGGTTGATGGACTGGACCGTGCCGTCCTCGCCCTGTTCGATGCGCTTGATCCAGCGGCGGCCGAACTCACCGGCGAAGAAGTCGCCGTCGTAGGCCTCCGGGAACTTCACCGGGGAGGTCGAGGCCGCGTCGTAGTGGTAGACGGGTCCGCCCATCGGGGACTCGGAGCCGGTGCCGAACTCGGGCAGGGAAGCGCCGTCGTACGGGATCCAGGCCGGCTGCGCGGGCGGCAGTTCGACGAGGCCGGTGTTGTGCGGTGATTGGTTCTTGGGCGCGGCGCAGTCGAAGGTGGCTCCGGACTCCTTGGTCGCGAAGTCGTAGTCGACATACGGGTCGTTGTCGCCGGTGCAGAACGGCCAGCCGAAGTTGCCGGGCTTGGTCACCCGCGCGAACTCGACCTGTCCGGCCGGGCCGCGCTTGGGGTCGGCCGCGCCCGCGTCGGGCCCGTAGTCGCCGACGTAGACGATGCCGGTCTTCTTGTCGACGCTGAAGCGGAAGGGGTTGCGGAAGCCCATGGCGTAGATCTCGGGCCGGGTCTTCTCGGTGCCCGGTGCGAAGAGGTTGCCGTCCGGGACGGAGTACGACGCGTCGTCGTTGACCTTGATCCGCAGGATCTTGCCGCGCAGGTCGTTGGTGTTGCCCGAGGTGCGGCGGGCGTCGTACGCGGGGTTGCGGCCCGGGCGGTCGTCGATGGGTGTGTAGCCGTCGGAGGCGAACGGGTTGGAGTCGTCGCCGGTCGACAGGTAGAGGTTGCCCTGCGCGTCGAAGTCGATGTCGCCGCCGACGTGGCAGCAGATGCCGCGGGTCGCCGGAATGTCGATGATCTTCTTCTCGCTGGCGTTGTCCAGTGTGCCGTCGGCCTTGAGGACGAAGCGGGAGAGCCGGTTGACGCCGTCGTACTCGGCGAAGTCCTCGGGGGTGCCCTCGTTGGGCGCGTCGCCCGCGGGGGTGTTCAGGGGCGGGGCGTAGTAGAGGTAGATGAACCGGTTCTCGCTGAACTTCGGGTCCAGGCCGACGCCTTGGAGGCCCTCTTCGTCGTGCGAGTAGACGGGGATGGCACCGACCACGCTGGTGTTTCCGGCGCTGTCGGTCATCCGCAGCTCGCCGTTGCGGGAGGTGTGCAGCACGCTGCGGTCGGGCAGCACGGCCAGGGACATCGGTTCGCCGGTCTCCTCACCGCCCTTGGCGAGGGTGACCTGCTGGAACTCTTCGGCCGCCGCCGGCTCGGGATCGGCGGCGGCCGCGATCTGCGGCGCGGTGAAGACAAGGGAGGTGGCGGCGAGGAGGCTGCCGGTGAGGAGTGCGAGCGCTTTTCTGGCTCTGGGCCTTTTCCTGTGCACGAAAGTCCTCCGGGAAGGGCCGGGCGAACGGGCGGGGTGGTGATCCGTCCCGTGGTCGCCGGGCTGATCGGGCGTGGAACCGGAGTGCGCCGTCACACCGGGGACCACCTATGTCCTGTACACCTCATGGGACGGTAGTCGGGTTCGTCCTGGACGGAAAGCCCTTGTGCAGTAGTGAAGTTCAACTTTTTCCTACCGCAGGACAAAGACGGATCGGACAGGCCGGGACGGCCCGGCGACCCTGTCCGCCGCCGGGCACTGACCTGCTGAAACAGCCTCGTGAGGACTAGTCGCTTCCCCCGAAGGCGGCGTCGAACGACGCGCTGGGCGGATCGAAGTCGAACCGCTTCAAGTCGGCAAGCGCTTCCGGTGCGCCCGCGAGCCGGTCCATTCCGGCGTCCTCCCACTCCACCGAGATCGGGCCGTCGTAGCCGATCGAGCGGAGCATCCGGAACACGTCCTCCCAGGGCACGTCGCCGTGCCCCGCCGAGACGAAGTCCCAGCCGCGCCGGGGATCTCCCCATGGCAGATGGGAGCCGAGACGGCCGTTGCGGCCGTCGAGACGCGTACGCGCCTCCTTGCAGTCCACGTGGTAGATGCGGTCCCGGAAGTCGTAGAGGAAACCGACCGGGTCCAGGTCCTGCCAGACGAAGTGGCTCGGGTCGAAGTTCAGCCCGAACGCGGGCCGGTTGCCGACCGCTTCCAGCGCCCGCTTGGTGGTCCAGTAGTCGTACGCGATCTCACTGGGATGCACCTCATGGGCGAAGCGGACGCCCTCGGCGTCGAACACGTCGAGAATCGGGTTCCAGCGCTCGGCGAAGTCCTCGTAGCCCCGCTCGATCATCGACTCGGGCACCGGCGGGAACATCGCCACCAGATGCCAGATCGACGAACCGGTGAAGCCGATGACGGTACGCACCCCGAAGGCGGCAGCGGCGCGGGCCGTGTCCTTCAGCTCCGCGGCTGCCCGTCGACGTACCCCTTCGGGCTCCCCGTCGCCCCAGATCCGCGCGGACAGAATCCCCTGGTGGCGCTCGTCGATGGGGTTGTCGCAGACGGCCTGGCCCACCAGATGGTTGGAGATGGCCCAGCACTTGAGGCCGTACTTCTCCAGCAGGGCGTGCCGGCCGTCCAGGTACGAGGGGTCGGCGAGCGCCTTGTCGACCTCGAAGTGGTCGCCCCAGCAAGCGAGTTCGAGCCCGTCGTAGCCGAAGTCACGGGCGAGCCGGCACACCTCCTCGAGCGGCAGATCGGCCCACTGGCCGGTGAAGAGCGTGAACGGACGTGGCATGGGGCGCCTCCTCCTAGACCTGTGCCTGTACGGGGGTGTAGACGGCGTTCTTCTCGGCGCTCTCCTCCACCGCGGCCAGCACCCGCTGCACCTGCAGTCCGTCCGCGAACGACGGCGCGGGACCGGTGCCCGTGGCGATGGACTCGACCAGATCGCGCGCCTGGTGGGTGAAGGTGTGCTCGTAGCCGAGCGCGTGGCCCGGCGGCCACCACGCCTCCAGATAGGGATGCTCCGCCTCGGTCACCAGGATCCGCCGGAAGCCCGAGGACGCTGCGGGCTGTGTGTGGTCGTGGAAGGACAGCTCGTTGAGCCGCTCCAGGTCGAAGGCGAGCGAACCCAGCTCGCCGTTGATCTCCAGCCGCAGGGCGTTCTTGCGGCCGGTCGCCATCCGCGTCGCCTCGAACGACGCCAGCGCGCCCGACGCGAGGCGGCCGGTGAACAGCGCCGCGTCGTCCACCGTGACCGGCCCGCGCTCCACCCCTGCGGAGGCGGACAGGCCGGTGGACGCACCCGCGAGCAGCGGCCGTTCCCGGACGAAGGTCTCCGCCAGCGCCGAGACGCCCACCAGCGGCTCCCCCGCCAGATACTGCGCGAGGTCGACGATGTGCGCGCCCAGGTCGCCGAGCGCCCCGGAGCCCGCGTGTTCGCGCTGCAGACGCCAGGTCAGCGGGAAGTCCGGGTCGACCAGCCAGTCCTGCAGATAGGTGAACCGCAGATGGCGCAGCGCGCCGAGGCGCCCCTCGTCGATCAGCCGGCGGGCGTACGCGATCGCGGGGACCCGCCGGTAGTTGAAGCCGACCATCGCCACCTGGCCGCGGACCCTGGCCCGTTCGGCGACGGCCGTCATCGCCTCGGCCTCGGCCACCGAGTTCGCGAGCGGCTTCTCGCAGAGCACGTGCTTGCCCGCCTCCAGAGCCGCGATGGCGATCTCCGCATGGCTGTCACCCGGGGTACAGATGTCGACGAGCTGGACGTCGTCGCGGGTGATGAGGTCGCGCCAGTCGGTCTCCGTCGCCGCCCAGCCGTGTCTGGTCGCCGCCGCCTGCACGGCGGACGCGTCACGGCCGGCTATCGCGGCGAGGACCGGCCGCAGCGGCAGGTCGAAGACGTGTCCCACGGTGCGCCACCCCTGTGAGTGGGCTGCGCCCATGAACGCGTATCCGACCATGCCGACGCCGAGTGTCGGCGGTGCGGCGCCACTGTCCCTCTGTTCCATACGGATTCCTCCTCGTCGGTCTGCTCGGTGGGGGCGGGCGCGCCGGTCAGCTGAAGCCGGTGGGCAGGTACTGGTCGACGTTGTCCTTCGTGACGACGGCGGAGTACAGCGTGATCGAGGCGGGGATCTCCAGTTCGGCCAGGCCGCTGACGCCCTTGGCCTGGCCGACGGCCCGGGCGATGTCGATGGCGGACGCGGCCATCGTCGGCGGGTAGAGGACGGTGGCCTTCAGCACGCTGTTGTCGGCCTTGATGGCATCCATGGCGGACTTGGCACCGGCACCGCCGACCATCAGGAAGTCCTTGCGACCGGCCTGCGCGATGGCGCGCAGCGCGCCCACACCCTGGTCGTCGTCGTGGTTCCACAGCGCGTCGAACTTGCTCTGTGCCTGCAGCAGCTGGGCCATCTTGGCCTGACCCGACTCGACGGTGAACTCGGCCGCCTGGCGGGCGACCTTCTGGATGTTGGGGTAGTTCTTCAGCGCGTCGTCGAAGCCCTTGGTGCGCTGCTTGGTGAGTTCGAGGTTGTCGAGCCCCGCGAGCTCGATGACCTTGGCGTTCGGCTTGTTCTTGAGCTGCTGGCCGATGTAGTTGCCGGCGTTGAGGCCCATGCCGTAGTTGTCGCCGCCGATCCAGCAGCGGTAGGCCTGCGGGGAGGCGAAGATCCGGTCCAGGTTGATGACGGGGATGCCCGCCTTCATGGCCTGCAGACCGACCTGGGTCAGCGCCTTCCCGTCGGCGGGGAGGATGACCAGGACGTCGACCTTCTTGTTGATCAGCGTCTGGACCTGGCCGATCTGGGCGGCCGTGTCGTTGGAGCCCTCGGTGATCTCCAGGGTGACGTCCGAGTACTTCTTGGCCCGCGACCTGGCGTTCACGTTGATCGCGTTCAGCCAGCCGTGGTCGGCCTGCGGTCCGGCGAAGCCGATGGTGACGGCCTTGCCGGGCTTGTCGTCGGCGACCGGGGCGTTGTTGGTGGCCTCCTCCGACTTCTTGGGCTCGTTGCTGGTGCAGGCGGTCAGCAGCGCGCCGGCGGAGACGGCCGCGGCCCCGAACAGCATTCCTCTGCGGCTGGGGCTCGGGATTTCTGGCATGGCGGATCAACCCTTCGGCTGGGCGGTGCGACAGTTGGGGGATTTCGGGGGGCAGGGGACGGCTGGGCTCGGGGGCGGGCCGGGGTCAGGCGTCGCCGCCGCGCAGCGTGCGGTGCTGCACCAGGACGGCGGCGACGATGATCGCGCCCTTCGCGATCTGCTGGACAGCGCTCTCCAGGTTGTTGAGGGCGAAGATGTTGGTGATCGTGGTGAAGACCAGGACGCCCAGGACGGAGCCGACGATGGTGCCGCGGCCGCCGCTGAGCAGGGTGCCACCGATGATCGCGGCGGCGATGGCGTCGAGTTCGTAGAGGTTGCCGTTGGTGTTCTGACCGGAGCCCGCGAGGATGATCAGCATGAACGCCGCGATGCCGCAGCAGAGCCCGGAGAGCAGGTACAGATAGAGCCGCTGCCGGCGTACGTCGATGCCGGCGAGGCGTGCCGCTTCCGCGTTGCCACCGACAGCGACGGTCCGCCGCCCGAACGTCGTACGGTTCAGCAGCAGCCAGCCGATGACGGTGACCGCGGCGAAGACCAGCACCAGCGGCGGTACGCCGAGGATGTAGGCGTCCTTGATACCGAGGTCGAGCACCTCGTTCACGGTGACGATCTGCGTCTTGCCGTCCGTGATCTGCAGGGCGAGACCGCGCGCCGCGGCGAGCATGGCCAGGGTCGCGATGAACGGCACCATCCCGCCGTACGCGATCAGCAGTCCGTTCACCAGACCGCAGGCGAGGCCGACGAGCACGGCCGTGAAGAGGATGCCGGCGAAGCCGTACTCCTGCGTGGCCACCGTCGTCGCCCACACCGACGACAGCGCCACGATCGCGCCGACGGACAGGTCGATACCGCCGCTGGTGATGACGAACGTCATGCCGACGGTGACGACACCGATGACGGAGGCCTGGGTGAGGACGAGCTGCAGATTGCTGGTGGCGAGGAACTCGTCGGGCTTGGTGATGCCGCCGACCGCGATCAGAACGGCGAGCACGCCGAGCAGCGAGAGGTTACGGACGTCCGCCCGCAGTCCGAGCGGGCGACGCCAACCCCCGTTGTCCTGCTGCGTCTTGGCGACCGGCGCGTCCTGCTGCGCCGGAGAGGCTGGCTGGGTCATGCCGTCGGACTCCCTTCCATCACAAGATCGAGTACGCGGTGCTCGTCGAGCTCCCGGGCGTCGGCCGTGTGCACCACGCTGCCTTCGCGCAGCACCAGCACCCGGTCGGCGAGGCCCAGGACTTCGGGCACCTCGCTGGACACGAGAAGTACGGCGAGGCCTTCGTCGGCCAGTCGGCGGATCACGGCATAGAGCTCGGCGCGTGCCCCGACATCGACGCCGCGGGTCGGCTCGTCCAGCAGCAGCACCCGGCAGCCGCGCAGCAACCAGCGTGCGAGCACGGCCTTTTGCTGGTTGCCACCGGACAGGGTGCGGATACGGGCGTCGGGGTTGTCGGGGCGCAGGGACAGTTCCCGGGTGGCCTGCTGTGCCGCGGCCCGTTCCGCAGGGCGGTCGAGCCAGCCGCCGCGGGAGAAGCGGGAGAGCGAGGAGACGGAAACATTGCGGGTGACGGATTCGAGCATCAGCAGGCCCTGGGCCTTGCGTTCCTCCGGGGCCAGTCCGACACCGGCCCGCACGGCGGAACGGACGCTGCCGGGGCGGAGCGGCGAGCCGTCGACGAGGACGCGCCCGGCGGTGGGCTTGCGCGCCCCGTAGATCGTCTCCAGGATCTCGGAGCGGCCGGAGCCCACGAGACCGGCGAGCCCGACGATCTCACCGGGGCGCAGCTCCAGGTCGACGGGCGCGAACTCCCCTTTCCTGGTGAGCCCTTCGACGCGCAGCACGGCGGGCTTGTCCTCGGCGTGGGTGGCGGCGGGCCGTTCGGGGAACACGTACTCGACGTTCCGTCCGGTCATCAGCGCGACGACTTCGCGGGTCGGCGTGGTCTTGGCGGGCAGCCCCACGGCGACGGCACGCCCGTCCTTGAGGACGGTCACCCGGTCACCGATGCGGCGGATCTCCTCCAGGCGGTGGGAGATGTAGACGACGGCGACGCCGTCGGCCGTCAGATCGCCGACGATACGGAAGAGGTTGTCGACCTCGTCGGGGTCGAGGGCCGCTGACGGCTCGTCCATCACGATCAGCCGTACCTCGTGGGAGAGCGCTCGCGCCATGGAGACGATCTGCTGCTGCGCGGCGGACAGGTCGCCGACGAGCCGGGACGCGTCGATCTCCGGGTGGCCGAGGCGCTTGAGGAGCCGCGCCGCGGCGGCACGCGCCTCTCCCCCGCGGACGACGAAGCCGGCGGAGGTGGGCTCGTGGCCGAGGAAGACGTTCTCGGCCACGGACAGCCCCTCCACCAGGTCGAGTTCCTGGTAGATGGTGGCGATGCCGAGCTTCATGGCGGCGATGGGCGACTTGAGGGTGACCGTTTCGCCGCGCCAGGTGATCGTGCCACCGTCGGGCTGATGGGCGCCGGCGAGCACCTTGATCAGGGTGGACTTGCCCGCGCCGTTCTGGCCGAGCAGGCACTGCACCTCGCCGGCCTGGACCTCGAGATCCACTCCGTCGAGCGCGCGGACGCCGGGGAACGACTTGGTGATGCCGGACATGGTGAGCAGGGGTGGTTCTGGTGCCATGACGAATCCCCTCGGCGGGTGCGGCCGGTGAGCGGGCAGGGCGGGGTGCGGGGTGGTGGGCCGGCGGTGGTGCGGACGGGGTGTTGCCGGGTGGTGCGTGGTGCCGGTGGTGCGCGTTGCTTCGCGTGGTGCCGGTGCGGTGGTGCTCGCGGTGCGGGATGTTGCGCGTCGTGCGGCTGCTGGTGCTGGGGCTGGTAGTGCTCGCGGTGCGGGGTGTTTCGCGCGGGTCGGGTGTTGCAAGGTGGTACGTGCCGTGTGGTGCTGGTGGTGCTCACGGTGCGGGGTGTTGCGCGTAGTGCTGTGCAGGTGGTGCTCGCGGTGCCGGTGGTACTGGTGGTGCGTACCGTGCGATGTGGTGCCGGTGGTGCTGTTGCCTTGCGGCGATGGTGGTGTGTGCCGCCGGCCGGTTCAGGCCGGTGAGAACAGGTGGTCGCTGATCAGCCGGGCCGCGCCGATCACTCCCGCGGTCGGGCCCAACTCCCCCAGCACAATGGGCAGGTTGCCGGTGGCCAGCGGCAGCGACTGGCGGTAGACCTGGGTCCTCACGCTCGCCAGCAGCGTGTGGCCGAGGCCGGTCACCCCGCCGCCGATCACCACGAGCCCGGGGTTGAAGAAGCTGACGAGACCGGCGATGACCTGGCCCACGCGATTGCCGCCCTCGCGGATGAGATCCAGCGAGGTGGCGTCGCCCGCCGCGGCCGCGGCCGCGACATCGACGGCGGTGAGCCGCCCGGCGGTCTCCAGCCGTTCGGCGAGCTTCTCCGAGCGGCCGCCGCGCGCCGCGTCCTCGGCGTCACGGGCGAGCGCGGCGCCGCTGAAGTGTGCTTCCAGGCAGCCCTTGTTGCCGCAGGCGCAGGCGCGGCCGTCCGGTTCGACCTGGATGTGGCCGATGTCGCCGGCGCTTCCCGTCGTACCGCGGTAGACCTCGCCGCCGACGACGATGCCGCAGCCGATACCGGTACCGATCTTGACGCAGAGGAAGTCGCCCACGGACCGCGCGACGCCCGCGTGCTGCTCCCCCATGGCCATCAGGTTCACATCGTTGTCGACCATGACCGGGCAGCCGAGGTCCTGACTGAGCGCCTCGCGGACGGGGAACCCGTCCCAGCCGGGCATGATCGGCGGTGCGACCGGCACGCCTTCGGGGAAGCGGACAGGCCCCGGCACTCCGATGCCCGCGCCGTCGAAGCCCTCGGCAAGACCGGTGGCCCGGAGCTTGGCCGCCATCGCCAGCACCTGCTCGAAGACGGCGACCGGCCCCTCGCGTACATCCATGGGCTGGTTGAGGTGGCCGAGCACTTCCAGTTCGGCGTTGGTGACGGCCACGTCGATGGAGGTGGCGCCGATGTCGACGCCGAGGAAACGCAGCTCGGGTGCGAGCCTGATGTTGTGGGAGCGCCGTCCGCCGCGCGAGGCGGCGAGCCCGTCGGCCACCACCAGGCCGGTCTCCAGCAACCGGTCGACCTCGACGGCGAGCTTGGAGCGGGAGAGATCCACCTGATCGCCGAGCTGAGCACGGGAGTTGGGCCCTCCGTCGCGCAGCAGCTTGAGCAGTCGCGCCTGGTGCGCGTTAGCGGGTCGAGCGGTCATGCGTCTCACGAGCCCCTCCCTCCCCTGGCCATCGGCACGGGGAACCTCATTCGGCTCCGTCTCGGTCGGGCTTTCGAGGGGAACGTAGCAGCGCTTTCTCCAAGTGGGAAGAACTTGAGCAGAGTTCCGACACAACTTTCTCCACACCCGGGACAAAGCCCGGTCGACCCGAGAACACCGTTCGGCCGGGACTTCATCGAGAGGGGAACCGAACGTTCCTGGCGAAGCGGCCTTCTCGAGACCTGGCCCGCTCGCGTGCGGCCACTGTTCCTGAACCCAGAAGGCCCCGCTGCCCGATCCGCTTCTTCACAAGTTGACGCCGAGAGCGTTGACAGGGACAGAACATCGCGCAACTTTCGGAGAGCGCTCTCCCAACCGGCCGCGGGATGCCGGACTCCCTTCTTCCCTCCGCCAGGAGCCACCGTGTTCAGACGCCCCTCGAAATCGTCCGGCCGCACACGGGCCGGCACCCTGATCCTCACCGTCGGCGCCCTGGTTGCGTCGTGCCTGACCGTCGCGACAGCGCCGAGCGCCGGAGCCGCAGAGACCCTGCTGTCCCAGCGCAGGACCGCCACCGCCTCGTCGCAGGAAGGCGACGCCTACGCCGCCTCCGCAGCAGTGGACGGCAACCTGACCGGCACGCGCTGGGCCAGCGCGTGGAGCGATCCCCAGTGGATCCAGGTGGACCTCGGCAGGAGCGCGGACATCAGCCGTGTGGTCCTCACCTGGGAGGGGGCGTACGGCAAGGCGTACCGGATCCAGACGTCCGACAACGGGACCGACTGGACGCCCCTCAGGACTGTCACCCAGGGCGACGGAGGCACCGACGACATCGCCCTGTCGGGCACGGGCCGTTACGTGCGCATGCTCGGCACCGAGCGCTCGGGCGGCTACGGCTACTCCCTGTGGGAGTTCCAGGTCTACGGCAGCGACAACGGAACCACTCCGCCCGCCGACGGCGGCGCCGTCGCCGTGACCGGATCACAGGGCGACTGGCAACTGACCGTCGACGGCAAGCCCTACACCGTCAAGGGCCTGACCTGGGGCCCGTCCGTCGCCGACGCACCGCGCTACATGCCGGACGTGAAATCCATGGGCGTGAACACCATCCGTACCTGGGGCACGGACGGTTCGACGGCACCGCTGCTCGACGCGGCGGCGGCGCAGGGCATCCGCGTGGTCAACGGCTTCTGGCTGCAGCCAGGCGGCGGTCCGGGCAGCGGCGGCTGCGTCGACTACGTCACCGACACCGCCTACAAGACGAACATGCTGACCGAGTTCGCCAGGTGGGTGGAGGCCTACCGGAGCCACCCCGCCACCCTGATGTGGAACGTCGGCAACGAGTCGGTCCTCGGGCTGCAGAACTGCTACACCGGCACGGAGTTGGAGGCACAGCGCAATGCCTACACCTCCTTCGTCAACGATGTCGCCAAGAGGATCCACACCCTGGACCCGGACCACCCCGTCACCTCCACCGACGCCTGGACCGGCGCCTGGCCGTACTACAAGCGCAACGCGCCCGATCTCGACCTGCCCGCGATGAACTCCTACGGCGACATCTGCGGCGTCCGGGAGGACTGGGAGCAGGGCGGCTACACCAAGCCGTACATCATCACCGAGGGCGGACCGGCCGGTGAGTGGGAGGTGCCGGACGACGCGAACGGCGTCCCGGACGAGCCGACCGACGTGCAGAAGGCCGAGGGCTACACCAAGGCCTGGGGCTGCGTCACCGGCCACCGGGGTGTGGCCCTCGGCGCGACCCTCTTCCACTACGGCACCGAATACGACTTCGGGGGTGTGTGGTTCAACCTGCTGCCCGGGGGTCACAAGAGGCTGTCCTACTACGCGGTGAAGAAGGCCTACGCGGGGTCGACGACGGGCGACAACACACCGCCGGTGATCAGCAACATGGCCGTCTCCCCCGCCTCTTCGGCCCCGGCCGGCGGCGAGTTCGCGGTCCGCGCCGAGGTGCGTGACCCCGACGGCGATCCGCTCACGTACAAGGTCCTGCTCAGCGGCAATTACGCGAGCGGTGACAAGCGCCTGGTGGAGGCCGAGTGGCGGGCCACCGGCAACGGCACCTTCGAGGTCAAGACCCCGGAGAAGCTCGGTGTGTGGAAGGTCTACGTCCAGGCCGAGGACGGGCACGGCAACGCCGGGATCGAGGCCGAGTCGGTCGAGGTCGTACCGCCGCCCGTGAACGGCACCAACCTCGCCGTCGGCAAGCCCACCACCGCCACCTCCTACCAGGCCGAGTACGGGGACTGCCCCTGCCCGCCCGCCAAGGCGAAGGACGGCGACGCCCGGACGCGGTGGGCCAGCGACTGGAGCGGCCCGCAATCCATCCAGGTCGACCTGGGTGCACCGACCGCCGTCCGCGCCCTGCAGTTGCACTGGGACCCCGCCTACGCGAAGTCCTACGAGGTGCAGCTGTCGGACAACGGCACGGACTGGCGCACCGTGTTCGCCACGACCACCGGCAACGGGGACATCGACACCATCGACGTCCCGGAGACGGCCCGGCATGTGCGGCTGCACCTGACGGCGCGCGGCACCGGCTGGGGCTACTCGCTCCACGGGTTCGGCATCTACAGCTGACGCTCCGGCCCCTCCAACCCCTCTCGCAGGAGGTCACCGTGAATGGCAGTCCGCGACGACTACCCGTGCTGCTCGTCGCCACGGCGATGACGGCAAGCCTGCTCGGCATCGGCTCCATCGCCACGGCAGCGGGACCTGAAGCCCCGTCGTCCGGCAACCCCTCCGCCATGGCCGGGGTATCCGGGCACACGGGCCACACCATGGCCGCGTCCGCCGTCCCGTCCGGCGACGATCCGGACGGTGACGGCTACATACCGGCCGACCCGCCCGTGACCGGTGTGACGCCGTCCCACGCGACGCCACCGCCCCGCTACTTCCACGAGTTCCAGGCCAACTGCTCGGTCACGCACACCGCGCCGGACGACCCCATCGTCTATCCGGGACAGCCGGGCAAGTCCCACGACCACACGTTCATGGGCAACACCTCGACCGACGCCAACAGTGTCACGTCGTCCCCGTACGGCGGTGCCACCACATGCAAGGCGCCCGGTGACTCCTCCGCGTACTGGATGCCCTCCCTCTACAAAGGCGACCGGAAGATCCTGCCGGTCGGCAGTCAGGTGATCTACTACAAGACCGGCGTCACCGACTACACCAGCGTCCGGGCCTTCCCCAGGGGCCTGAGGTATGTCGTCGGCAGCCCGATGCAGAGCGAACAGGAGTTCCGCGACCACCCCGGGTGGGTGGAGGGCTGGGAGTGCGGGGACAGCTTCCACAACTCCGTCTTCCCGCCGCACTGCCCGGCCGGGACGCGGCTCAACATCCGCATGCAGGCTCCGAGTTGCTGGAACGGGCTGCATCTCGACACGCCGGACCACAAGAGCCACATGGCGTACCCGGTGGTCAAGCCCGGCACCAACGACGATGTGTGCCCCGCCAGTCATCCGGTGGCACTGCCCATGGTCGAGTTCAAGATGGCGTTCCCGGTGGACGGCGACATGTCCGGGGTCCGGCTCGCCAGCGGCGCCGCCTACTCGTTCCCCTACGACTTCTTCAACGCGTGGAACGAGCCGACGCTCACAGCGCTGGTGAACCACTGCATCGTGGGCGGGCTGCAGTGCGACGCCCGCGGCTTCGACCAGACGCATCCGGAGGCGGGTGCCGCCCTCGACACCGACTACGAGCTGCCCCGACCGCCCGTGTCCGACCGGCCCGCTCCTCCCCCGGACGCAGGGGCCGGGGGCGGGCCCACCCGCAGGGCGGGGACGGCCGCGCACGCAGCCCCAGGGGGCGTACGCACCGGGGCAGTTCGCTACGCCGATGCCCGCACGATCAATTCCGCGTCGAAGATCACCGATGTCGGCTCGGAGAGCGTTCCCTCGATCTGCTCCTGGAGCAGGCGCGCCATCGTCGCCGCCATCTCCTCCATGGGCTGGCGGATCGTGGTCAGAGGCGGCCGGCAGGTGGTCGCCACGACGGAGTCGTCGAAGCCGATCACGGCCACGTCCTGAGGTACCCGCCGACCGGCCTCGGCCAGTGTCTCCACCACACCGAGGGCCATCAGGTCGTTGGCCGCGAAGACTCCGTCGATGTCGGGGTGCTCCATCAACAGCCGTGCCATGGCGGCGGAACCGCTCTCCGTGGTGAAACCGCCTTCCGCGATCGGGATGTACGGGTGGCCGTGGCGGGCCATCGTGTCGCGGAAGCCCGCGAGCCGGTCCTGGGCGGCGGGCAGATTCAGCGGGCCGGTGACGGTGGCGACCCGCCGGGAGCCGCGGGCCAGCAGGTGCTCCGCCGCCAGTCGCGCGCCGTCCGTGTTCGCCACATCGACATAGGTCACGGGGGTCTGCGGGAGCGGCCGGGCGAACAGCGCACAGGGCAGGCCCTCTTCGGCGAGAAGCGTGGGCAGCGGGTCCTCCGCGTGCGTGGAGAAGATGAGCGCCCCGTCCGCGCTGCCCTGCCGCAGATAGGTCACGACCTGGTCCCTGGCGCCTTCCGTCTCCGCGAACATCAGGACCGGGTACATGGAGCGTGGGCGCAGGAAGTTGACGACGCCGCTGACGACCCGCCCGAAGAACGGGTCCGCCAGCACCCGGTTCGCGAACGCGGTCTGCGAGGCCTCCGAATCGTCTCCCGCACCGGAGACCACGAGTGCGATGGTCTCGGCCCGTCGGGTGACCAGGGAGCGGGCTGCCCTGTTGGGGGCGTAGCCGGTGTTCCGGATGGCCTCGCGGACCACGTCCTGGATTTCCGGATCCACATTGCGGATGCCGTTGACGACCCGGGAGACCGTGGCACGGGAGACGCCGGCTGCCCGCGCCACGTCCTCGAGAGTAGGGGTTCGTCTGGTCATGGCCGTACCCTATAAGGCCCTCGACCAGCGCGGGAGCGCTCTCCCGCGCCCCGCTCTCAACCGGGACCCGGGGCGCCGACCTCGACCGTGCCCGACAGTGCGACCCTGCCTGCGGACCGCCCCACGAGCACCTGGAACAGGCCGGGTTCGACGCGCCACGCGCGGTCGGGCGGCGACCAGTGCCGCTGGGCACGCTCCGTCACCCGTACGACGGCGACGACGGCCTCGCCGGGAGCGGCCTCGACCGGCGCGTACCCGGCGAGCCACCGCACCGGCCGCTCGACGGCGGAACCGGGCCTGGCCAGGTACACCTGGACGACTCCGCGGCCGGCGCGGCCGCCGGTGTTGCGGACCCGCACCCGGACGGTGAGGTCCATCGCCTCGCCCGTCACCGGTGGTTCGACGGCGAGGCTCTCGTACGTCCATGTCGTGTAGCCGAGGCCGTGCCCGAAGCAGTAGGCGGGCTCGCGTCCTTCACGCAGCCAGGCCCGGTACCCGATGTGCAGGCCCTCGGTGTAGCGGAGGACGCCGTTGTCCGGTCGGGTCCCGGTCACCGGGACGTCGTCGAGCCGCGCACCCCAGGTCGTGGGCAGGCGTCCGCGCGGTTCGGCGTGGCCGAAGAGCATGTCGGCGAGACCCGCTCCGCCCTCCTGGCCGGGGAACCAGGTCAGGAGCACGGCAGCGGCCTGATCGCGCCAGGGCATCTGCACCGGACTGCCGGCGTTCAGCACCACCACCGTGCGGGGGTTGGCGGCCGTAACTGCTTGCACCAGGGCGTCCTGGTGGCCCGGCAGGGCGAGGTCGGTGCGGTCGTGACCCTCGGACTCGCTGTCCTCCGTCGTACCCACGCAGACGATCGCGACGTCCGCTTCCCGGGCTGCTCGCACCGCCTCCGCGACGGCGGCGGCGGGGTCGGGGGCCGGCGGGGCGGCTGTCAGCAGGACGGCGCGACCGGTGTCGTAGGCGAGTTGACGGCGCGCGACCACATGAACGGGCGCGCCGGATCTCAGCCGGATGCGGCCGTGGCGACGGGGCGGGTTCACATGCACCACGGCCGGATCGTCCGTATCGCGCGGGAAGTCGCCGTCGACCAGGCGCTCCTGCGCCACGGTGAGGCTCATGCGGCCGAACCCGCCGACTCCGAAGGTCCACTCGCCGTCGGCGGACGGCACCACGCGGGCGCTCAGTTCGACGGTGTGGGCGCCCGGCACCTGTGGGGGCTCGAGCTGGCGGCCGGACATCCGGTGCCCCACCCACAGTTCGCCGCCCCGCGCATCGAGCAGCCGCGGCTCCGATGCGGCCGACGAGTTCGGGGTCCTCGGAGAAGCACTCGAAGTGCCGTCCGTTCAGCGGCGAGCGGTGCAGATTGAGCGTGGGTGCGAGAACGATGTGCACCGCCTTGCGCCGGGCCTCGACCCCCAGCCGGCCTCCCAGTCGACCGGCCAGGTCCTCGTCCCACATCGCGCCGATCGCCGAGGCGGAGGGCAGCAGCGCGGAGGTGTCCCGCTCGTCCCAGGCTTCGCCCCGCACTCCTGCGGGGCCGTCGGACATGGTCATCGAGCCGAGCCCGATGGCTGCTTCGGCCGGCGTGCGCCATGTGGTCGCACCCGTGAGGAGCGCACCTTCTGCGGCAGGTCGAGCTTCTCGAACAAGCGGGTGAGGTCTTCCTCGGTCACCTGTCCCCTTCTCGGGCCCTCTTCGGAGAGCGCTCTCCGAGCATGGCCAAAGCGGCAGTCGCTGTCAACGCGCCGACTCCGTCGAGCAGACCGCCTCGGGCGCCGCACCCCTCGCCGGGTCACTGGTGCGTCAAGTGCCCTGCACTGCCTTGCCCCTTGGCGCCGATGCGCTGCCCGGGTCACGGTCGGCGGCACGTTCCGTGCCCACGCCCGACCGCCCGCGGGCGATGCCAGCGGCCTGCATGCGCTGTGGCCGTGCGGGCCGCGCGCCCACTCGGACCCGTGGCCGTGCGAGCCTCGCGCCCACTCGGACTCGTGCCCGGTCCGACCCCGACGGGATCGGACCCGTCACCCGGCCCGGCGCCGCCCCACACGTCTCAGCCCAGCACGCGTCCCTGCAGCGCCGCCCGCCACGCGGGCAGCGTCGTCTCGCGCTCCGGAGCCACGCGCCGGCCGCCGGCGCCGAGGAACCCGGAGAGCGGCAGGGTCGCCGCCCCGACCGTGACGGCGTCCGGTCCCAGCGCGCCCAACTCGATGCCGACCCGCCCCGCCGGGTAGTCCAGTGAGTACGCGGCGGCATGCCGGCGCACCTCGTCGAGAAAGCGCGATCCGAGCTGCAGCCCGGCCCATCCGCCCAGCAGGATCCGCTCGGGCTGGAAGAGGTTGATGAGCCCGGACAGCCCCGCACCCAGGTATTCGGCGGTCTCCTGAAGCACCGCGCGCGCCACCGGATCGGCGACACTGCCGTCCGCCGAGTCCACCGAGTCCGCATCGTCCGCCGGGTACACCGGATACGCCGCGGCGAGCAGCAGGGCGAGGGCCGTTTCCTCGTCGACTCCGGCCGGTGGCCGTCCGCCCGCCTCGCGCCACCGGCTGAGCAGCGCCTCCGCGCCCGCGTAGGCCTCCAGGCATCCGAGTGCCCCGCAACGGCAGCGGCGGCCTCCCACCTTGACCGTCAGGTGGCCCCACTCCAGGGCTCTGCCCTGCTCGGCGATGTCGGTGACGTGGCACGCACCCACGCCGGAGCCGAAAAGGATCACCGCCACGCTCTGGGCGCCACGGCCTGCCCCGAACCACATCTCCGCCTGCCCGAGGGTCCTGGCCCCGTTCTCGATGAGGAAGGGGATCGTGTCCGGGAGGCGGCAGGAGTCGCGCAGCAGAGCTTCGAGGGGCACGGCATCCCACCCGATGGTCTGGCCGTGGACCACGGCCCCGCTGTCCGGGGTCCCTGCCACGATGCCCGGCACACCGACCCCCACACCGACGAGACTTCCCACGGTGACGCCCGCACGGCTCAGCACGTGGTCGATGCCGTCGCAGACGTGTTTTACGATCCGGGCGACGTCGTACCCGCCTCCCGTCATGACTCGTTCGGTGCGCGCCAGTTCGGTGAGGGCGAGGTCGAAGAGTTCCACCCGTACGCGGGTCTCGCCGATGTCGACGCCGATGAGGTATCCGCTGGCCGGGGTGACGCGCAGCAGTGTGCGGGGGCGTCCGCCGTCGGATTCGATGCTGCCGGCCTCTTCGACCAGTCCGTCGGCGGCGAGTTCACCGACGACGTTGCTGATGGTTCCCGAGCTGAGCCCGGTGGCCGGGCCGAGCGCCTGGCGGCTCATCGGGCCGCCGAAATACAACCGTTGCAGTACGGCGGCCCGGTTGCTCCGCCGCAGGTCGTTCACCGTTCGCCCGGCATGTCCAGCCACACTTCGCCCCTTCGGCCCGCACCACCCGGGAAGTCCCTTGGCGTCACCTCTTGACGCTGTCGCCTCCGGAAGCTTAACTCACGTCCTAAATTAAGCCGTGAGGGCATTCAGAGGTTGAAGCCGCAGCCTGCCGCGCAATCCCCCTCGGCACCTTCTCTCCGGAAAGGGACACCTGGAGCCATGCGCAGAATCCGAGCAGTAGCCAGTGGTGCCGTCGTCGTCTCCCTGATCGCCACCGCAAGCGCATGCGGCGGCGGTTCGTCGACCGGCGGCGGCTCCAACGACTCGCCGAAGACGCTGACCTACTGGGCGTCCAACCAGGGCCCCAACATCGAGGCCGACAAGAAGATCCTCGGGCCGGAGCTGAAGAAGTTCGAGAAGAAGACCGGCATCAAGGTCAAGCTCGAGGTGGTGCCCTGGTCCGACCTGCTGACCCGGATCATGACCGCCACCACCTCGGGCCAGGGCCCCGACGTGCTCAACATCGGCAACACCTGGTCCGCATCGCTGCAGGCCACCGGGGCGCTCCTGCCGTGGGACGAGAAGAACTTCGCGAAGATCGGCGGCAAGGAGCGGTTCGAGGGGGCCGCTCTGGGTTCCACGGGAGCCGCCGATTCGGACCCGGCCGCGGTGCCGCTGTACTCGATGTCGTACGCGCTCTACTACAACAAGAAGATGTTCGCGGACGCCGGTATCGAGAAGCCGCCGGCCACCTGGGACGAGCTCGTCGCGGACGGCAAGAAGCTGTCCAAGGACGGCAAGTGGGCCCTGGGCGCGGAGGGTTCGAATCTGTCCAACAACATCCATCAGGTGTTCGCCCTCGGCAAGCAGCACGGCGCCGACTTCTTCGACAAGTCCGGCAAGCCGACCTTCACCTCCGACGGCGCCGTCGCCGCGGTGAAGCAGTACGTCGACTTCATGGCCAAGGACAAGATCATCGCGCCGGGCAACGCCGAGTACGCCCAGAACCAGTCGCTCAGCGACTTCGCCAAGGACAAGACGGCGATGGTGCTGTGGCAGGCCGCTGCCTCCACGTTCAAGTCCCAGGGCATGAGCGACGACGAGTGGGGCGTCGCTCCCGTCCCCGTTCCGTCCGGCACGCCCGGTCAGGGCGGAAACGTCAACTCCATGGTCGCGGGCATCAACATGGCCGTCTTCAAGAACACCAAGAACATCGACGGGGCCGTCGAGTTCGTGAAGTTCATGACCAGCGACGAGGAGCAGAAGCTTCTCTGCAAGACGTACGGATCGATACCGCCCGTCAAGGCCGCGCAGGGCGACCCCGCCTTCAGCCGCCCCGAGTTGAAGGTGCTGAGCCAGACGCTGGCGACGAGTGCCGCTCCCCTTCCGCAGGTTCCCAACGAGTCGCAGTTCGAGACGGTCGTCGGTACCGCGGTCAAGAACCTCTTCGCCGCCTCGGCCGGCGGCCGCGAGGTGACCGTCGAGTCGGTGAAGGCCGAACTCGCCAAGGCCGAACAGCAGATGCCCCAGCAGTGAGTGACACTCTCATGAACACGACTGCCGTCGCGGACGTCGGGGAACCGGCCGTGCGCAAGGACACCCCCGGTGCGGCACGTGGTCCGCGCCGCCCCGGGCGGGTCCGCCGGGTCGCGCTGCCGTACCTTCTGCTGCTGCCCGCGCTGCTCCTGGAAATCCTGATCCATCTGCTGCCGATCGTCATCGGCGTCGCCATGAGCTTCAAGGAGCTCACCCAGTTCTATCTGCGCGACTGGGGTGCCGCGCCCTGGCAGGGGCTGGACAACTACAAGGTTGCCGTCGACTTCGACGCCCCGGTCGGCGAAGCGCTGCTCCAGTCGTTCGTCACGACCTGTCTGTTCACCGTTCTGTCGGTGGGCCTGTGCTGGTTGCTGGGCACGGCGGCGGCCGTGTACATGCAGGAGGCCTTCAAGGGCCGCGGCATCCTGCGGGCGCTGTTCCTGGTCCCGTACGCGCTGCCCGTCTACGCCGCCGTGATCACCTGGGCGTTCATGTTTCAGCGGGACAACGGCCTGATCAATCATGTGCTGCACGACCAGCTGGGGCTGACGGACAGCCCGTCGTTCTGGCTGATCGGGGACAACAGCTTCTGGGCGCTGCTCATCGTCTCCGTGTGGAAGGGCTGGCCGTTCGCCTTCCTCATCGTCATGGCGGGGCTGCAGAACATCCCGCGGGAGCTGTACGAGGCCGGCGCGCTCGACGGTGCCGGCGTGTGGCAGCAGATCCGCAAGATCACCCTTCCGTCGCTGCGCCCCGTCAGCCAGGTACTGGTGCTGGTGCTGTTCCTGTGGACGTTCAACGACTTCAACACGCCGTTCGTGCTGTTCGGCAAGTCCGCACCGGATGCGGCGAACCTCGTCTCCATCCACATCTACCAGTCGTCGTTCGCCACCTGGAACTTCGGCACCGGGGCAGCGATGTCCGCACTGCTGCTTCTCTTCCTGCTGCTGGTGACAGGCCTGTATCTCTTCTTCACCTCCCGCGGGAGGAAGGTCGCCGATGTCTAGCCCACCCGTGTCCGGTCCCTCTGTGTCCGGTTCCTCTGTGTCCCGCCCCTCTACGTCCGGCCCCTCTGCGTCCGGCTCATCCGTGCTCGGCTCGCCGACGCGCCGGACCTCCGCGCACAGATCCCCGATGGCGGCCCCGCGTTCCTTCATCTGGTCGCGGCGGGTCTTCCTGACCCTGCTCAGCGGGTTCGTGCTGCTGCCCGTCTACGTCATGCTCTCCAGCTCGCTGAAGCCGCTGGAGGACGTGTCGGGCGAGTTCCGCTGGATGCCGAGCGGGCTGACCGTCCGCCCGTACTTCGACATCTGGGAGACGGTGCCGCTGGCGAAGTACTTCGTCAACTCGCTGATCGTGGCGGGCGCCGCGACGGTCTGCTCGGTGGTCGTCGCCGTGTTCGCCGCCTACGCGGTGAGCCGCTATCAGTTCCGCGGCAAGCGGCTGTTCACGGTGTCCGTGCTGTCCACCCAGATGTTCCCGGGCATCCTGTTCCTGCTGCCGCTGTTCCTGATCTTCGTCAACATCGGGACGGCGACCGGCGTCGAGCTGTTCGGTTCACGCGGGGGTCTGATCCTCACGTATCTGACGTTCTCCCTGCCGTTCTCCATCTGGATGCTCATCGGCTATTTCGACTCGGTGCCGCGCGAACTGGACGAGGCGGCTCTGGTCGACGGCTGCGGGCCGCTCAAGGCGCTGTTCCGGGTGGTGGTTCCTGCCGCGATTCCCGGCATCGTCGCCGTCGCCGTGTACGCGTTCATGACCGCCTGGGGCGAGGTGCTGTTCGCGTCGGTCATGACCAACGACACCACGCGGACGCTCGCCGTCGGTCTCCAGGGCTATTCCACACAGAACGACGTGTACTGGAACCAGATCATGGCCGCCTCTCTCGTCGTCAGCGTCCCTGTGGTCGCCGGATTCCTGCTTCTGCAGCGCTACTTGGTGACCGGCCTGACCGCGGGCGCCGTCAAGTGACCGTCCCCTGCCCTGCTCCTCCCTTCCGTTGCCTTCCGAAAGGACGTCCGTGACCGACTTCTCCGACCTTGCCGCCTTCCCGTCGGACTTCGCCTGGGGAACGGCCACTTCGGCCTACCAGATCGAGGGCGCCGTCTCCGAGGACGGCCGGTCGCCGTCGATCTGGGACACGTTCTCGCACACCCCCGGCAAGATCGACAACGGTGACCACGGCGACACGGCGTGCGACCACTACCACCGCTGGCGCGAGGACATCGCGCTGATGAAACAGCTGGGCACGAATGCCTACCGTCTCTCCGTCGCCTGGCCGCGGGTCGTTCCCGGCGGCGCAGGTCCGGTCAACGTCAAGGGTCTCGACTTCTACGACGCGTTGGTCGACGGGCTGCTCGAGGCGGGGATCACTCCGTCCGTGACCTTGTACCACTGGGACCTGCCGCAGGTGCTGCAGGACCGCGGCGGCTGGCCGGAGCGCGATACCGCCCATCATCTCGCCGCCTACGCCTCCGCCGTCGCCGAGCGGCTCGGTGACCGCGTCACACACTGGGCGACGCTCAACGAACCGCTGTGCTCGGCGTGGATCGGGCACCTCGAGGGACGTATGGCGCCCGGCCTCACCGATGTGACCGCGGCCGTCCGGGCCTCCTACCACCTTTTGCTGGGGCACGGACTGGCCACCCGGGCGATCCGGGCGGCCGTACCCGGCGCGCAGGTCGGCATCGTCAACAACCTGTCCACCGTGGCTCCGGCGAGCGACCGGCCCGAGGACGTGGCCGCCGCAGGGCGCGTCGACGGACACACCAACCGCTGGTGGCTGGACCCCGTGCACGGCCGCGGCTTCCCGGCCGACATGCTCGAGGTGTACGGCGTCGATCTGCCCGAACAGGCCGGTGACCTCGACACCATCGCGGCCCCGCTGGACTGGCTGGGCCTCAACTACTACTTCCCGGCGGTCGTCGCCGACGACCCGTCCGGCCCGCCGCCGTTCGCCCGCCAGATCGACCGCCCCGGCGTTCCGCGTACGGGCATGGACTGGGAGATCGACGCGAACGGCATCGAGGCGCTGCTGCTCCGCCTCACCGAGGAGTACGGCGCGCAGAGGCTGTACGTCACGGAGAACGGCTCGGCCTATCCGGACGTCGTCCGCGCCGACGGGACGGTCGACGACACGGAGCGGACGCGGTATCTGGAGGAGCACCTGGCGGCCTGTGCGCGTGCGGCCCGCAAGGGCGCTCCGCTGGCCGGGTACTTCGCCTGGTCGCTGCTGGACAACTTCGAGTGGGCGTACGGCTACGACAAGCGCTTCGGCCTGGTCCATGTCGACTACGCGAGCCAGCGGCGAACGATCAAGGGCAGTGGCCACCGGTACGGGGACATCGTGCGCGCGCATCGCGCCGCCCGCGAGGACAACGCGGCCTGACAGGCCCGACGTTCGAGGGCGGTCCCGCTCCTTGGTCGAGGTGCGGGGCCGCCCCGAGCGCGCTGCTAGCCCTTTTCGCGCTGGTGGTACGTCTTGCGGGTGTGCTCCGTGTGCGCCCGCATGACCTCGGTCGCGCGCTGCTCGTCACGTGCCGAGATCGCCGCGATCAGCTCGCGGTGCTCGATCCACGACTGCCGTCCGCGCTGCCGCGCCACCGGCGTGTAGTACCAGCGGACCCGGCGGTCGACCTGGGCCGCCAGTTCGGCGAGGACGCCGTTGCCCGCGAGCGACATCACCTTGGCGTGGAAGGCCGCGTTGGTGGCGACCGCGAGGTCCACGTCGTCGTCGGCGACGGCTCCTTCGCCCTGCGCGCAGAGTTCTTCGAGCGCGGCGATGCCCGCGGAGCCGGAGTTGGCGGCGGCGAGCCGGGCGGCCTCGGCCTCCAGCAGCGTACGGACCGAGAGCAGTTGGTCCGCCTCGGCCTCGGTCGGTTCGTGGACGAACGCGCCCTGCGCGGGGCGCAGATCGACCCACCCTTCGGTGTTCAGCCGTTGCAGCGCTTCGCGTACGGGCTGGCGGGAGACACCGAGAAGGCCGGCGAGCTCGCTCTCGACGAGATGCTGGCCGGGGCGCAGAGCGCGCGTCGTGATCAGTTCCAGCAGCGTCTCGTACACCCGCTCGCGCAGCGGACCCGGCCGTTCCAGCCTGGGCACGGCGCCCTGCGGCAGTCCTGCGGACAACATCACGGTCCCTCTCTGGGCAGACAGTTGCAGACAGCAGCGAGACACTATTGGTTATCGTCTACAGTCTACCGAGCGCGATCGGAGGCATGCCGGACGGTGCCGAGATCCATGTCACCGTCCGCGGGAATCGATGAGTTCGACCAGCCGGTCGACGAAGACCTCTTGGCCGGTCACCAGTCTGGCGCGCGCCTCGTCCACGACCGTCCAGCACACCCGGTCGATCTCGGGGAACTCCTGCATCCGCCCGGAGCGCGGCGGCCATTCCATGGTGAACGTGCCCGGCACCACGAGTGCGGTGTCCAGATCGCCCTCCAGCGCCCACGCCGTGACGATCTTGCCGCTGGACTGGCGGGCGTCGCCGAGTGGCAGCCACTCGCCGTCCGGCGGGGCGAGTCCGAGCTCCTCCTCGAACTCCCGCCGGGCCGCGGCCATCGGCTGCTCGTCCGCCAGGTACTCCCCCTTCGGCACGGACCAGGCGTTCTCGTCCTTGCCCTGCCAGTACGGCCCGCCCATGTGCCCGATGAGCACCTCGGTGCCCGTGCCTGCGGTGTCCGTGCCGTTGATGCGGAACAGGAGCAGTCCCGCGCTTCGCTTCGCCACCATGGCGTTCAGTCTGCCGGGCCCGGGAGGCCCGTGGCGCGCGGATCGCCCGGGAAGGCCGGTTCAGGGGCAGCGGACGATCTGTCCGGCGTAGGAGAGGTTGCCACCGAAGCCGAACAGGAGCACCGGGTCGCCGGACTCGATCTCGCCGCGCTCGACCAGCTTGGACAGCGCCAGCGGGATGGAGGCGGCCGAGGTGTTGCCGGACTCGACGACGTCGCGCGCGATCACGGCGTTCACGGCGCCGATCTTCTGGGCGACCGGCTCGATGATCCGCAGGTTCGCCTGGTGCAGGACGACCGCGGCCAGCTCCTCGGGGGTGACCCCGCCGCGTTCGCAGACCTTGCGCGCGATGGGCGGCAGCTGGGTGGTGGCCCAGCGGTAGACGGACTGGCCCTCCTGCGCGAAACGCGCCGGGCTGCCCTCGATCCGTACGGCGTTGCCCATCTCGGGCACCGAACCCCACAGCACCGGGCCGATGCCGGGCTCCTCGCCGTCCGTGGTGACCTCGACGACCGCGGCGCCCGCGCCGTCGCCGACGAGTACGCAGGTGGAGCGGTCGCTCCAGTCCGCCACGTCGGCCATCTTGTCGGCGCCGATGACCAGGGCGCGCTCGGCCGAGCCGGCCCGCAGGGCGTGGTCGGCGGTGGCCAGGGCGTGGGTGAAGCCGGCGCAGACGACATTGAGGTCCATGACGGCCGGCGAGCCCATGCCGAGGCGGGCGGCGACACGCGCCGCCGTGTTCGGGGAGCGGTCCACCGCGGTGGAGGTGGCGACCAGGACGAGGTCGATGTCCTGCGGGGTCAGTCCGGCGGCGGCCAGCGCCTTGGCGGCGGCGTGCGCGGCGAGCTCGTCGACCGGCTCGTCGTCGGCCGCCACATGACGGGTCTCGATGCCGACCCGGGAACGGATCCACTCGTCGCTGGTGTCGACCAGGGCCGCCAGGTCCTGGTTGGTGAGCACCTTGGCGGGCTGGTAGTGCCCGAGCGCGACGATGCGTGAGCCGTTCATATAGAGGTCCCGTCCGTGCGGCCAGTGGAATGACCCAGTCTTGGTCCTTACCACCCGGTACGACGGCAGGTGATCCCACAGGATTCGGGGTCCGGAATTTGGAGGTTCTCCGAAGGGTGTGACGAGCATTGACCGGCGAAAGGCATACTGTAGACAATATTCTGCCGACGCATCTGGTCGTCATCTCGGGCGTCCTCCGCCCTCGCCCGGTCACCACAGCCGTTTTTCCGCCCTCGCTCCGTCACTCAACCGAACGGAGAGCCCCGTGAAAGTCGCAGTTTTCGGCGCCGGTGCCATCGGCGCGTACGTCGGGGCGCGCTGCACCGCGCAGGCGCCGAGGTCCACCTCATCGCCCGCAGTGCGCACCTCGCAGCCATGCGCCGGGACGGGGTCCGCGTGCTCAGCCCGCGCGGCGACTTCACCGCGCGGCCCCACGCCACCGACGACCCCGCGTCGGTCGGGCCCCTCGACTACGTCTTCCGGGGCCTGCAGGCCAACTCCTCTGCGGCATCGGGCCCGCTGGTCCACCCCCTGCTGCACGAGCGGACGGCGGTCGTCGCCGCGCAGAACGGCATCCCCTGGTGGTACTTCCACGGGCTGCCCGGCCCCTACACCGGGCGCCGCATCGAAGCCGTCGACCCCGGCGGCACGGTCAGCGCGACACTGCCCCCCGAGCGTGCAGTCGGATGTGTCGTCTACGCCGCCACAGAGCTCGAATCCCCAGGCGTCGTCCGCCACTTGGGCCGTGCACGCGCTCGCCGGCCTTCTCGCCACCACCGCATCCGCAGGAGTTTCGACGCCCGGATCTCCACCGAGCACGACGCACCGCTCACCGACTCGGCCTGTGTATACCGCGGCAACTGCATCGAGGTGTGCCCCACCGGTGCGCTGTCGTTCACGTCGGAGTTCGACATGCGCGCGGCGGGTACGTGGGACGAATCGGCCCAGTCGCAGACGACGACGGTCTGCGCCTACTGCGGTGTGGGCTGCAACCCGACCCTGCACGTGCAGGAGAATGAGATCGTCAAGGTCACGTCGCCGCACGACAACCCGGTGACCCACGGCAACCTCTGCATCAAGGGTCGCTTCGGCTACCAACACGTACAGAATCGGATGTGATCGCCATGGGACGGGTGACCGAGCGCCGCCCCACCCTCCGCATCAGGGACGGCGCGGTCTCCTCCCGCCCCGACACGCTGGTGGCGGAGGAGCCGCTGGAGATCCGTCTCAACGGCAAACCGCTCGCCATCACCATGCGCACGCCCGGCGACGACTTCGCGCTGGCCGCGGGGTTCCTGGTCAGCGAAGGGGTTCTCGGGTCCGCTGACGAGCTGCAGTCGATCGTCTACTGCGCCGGGGCGACGGACGAGGGTGTGAACACGTACAACGTGGTGGACGTGAAGCTCGCGCCCGGGGTGAAGCTGCCCGACATCACCCTGGAGCGGAACGTGTACACGACGTCCTCGTGCGGGCTGTGCGGCAAGGCGAGTCTCGACGCCGTACGGACCACCGCCCGCTTCCCGATCGCCGACACTCCCCCGGTCCGTATCGAGCCCGCCCTGCTCGCGGGCCTCCCCGATCGGCTGCGCGCGGCGCAGCGGGTCTTCGACCGGACCGGGGGGCTCCATGCGGCGGCCCTCTTCTCCGAGGAAGGCGAGCTGCTCGACATCCGGGAGGACGTCGGCCGGCACAACGCGGTGGACAAGCTGGTCGGCCGGGCGCTGCAGAACGGCGACCTGCCGCTGTCCCGGGTGATCCTGCTGGTGTCCGGCCGGGCGTCGTTCGAGCTGGCGCAGAAGGCGGTGATGGCCGGAGTCCCGGTGCTCGCCGCGGTGTCCGCGCCGTCGTCGCTCGCCGTGGACCTGGCGGCCGAGTCGGGTCTGACGCTGATCGGCTTTCTGCGCGGCTCCAACATGAACGTGTACGCGGGCGACGAGCGGATCGCCCTGGGTACCGGGGTCTGACGCTCCCCCGCTGCACGGGACACGGACCCGGCCGGCGGGGAGCGCCCCTGCGCCGGCCGGGTCCTTCCGTGCCGCGCGGCCGGTCAGCGGCGGGTCGCCGGCGCCGGGATCCGCTGGAGTTCCAGCGTGGGCGACAGGGGCGCGAAGCCCGGGCCTCCGCCCTCGGCCCATGCCAGCACGTCGTCCGTCGCGTCGTCGTCGAGCGCCCAGCCGATCCAGGTGGCCCTGGCGCCCCGGCGGCGGCCCTCCGTCGAGGGCTGGGCCACGATCACGTTCGCCTGGCCGCACGGACCGAGGCACTCGCTCGTACGGACCGCGAACCTGCCGCCCGATGCCTGGGCGGCCTCCCGCAGCCTGGCCAGTTGACCCTCGTGGTCGGTGCCGGGGTTCTTGCCCGGATCGCCGCAGCAACAGCCGCGGCAGACGACCAGGGTGCAGGGGCGGGGGCCGAAGGGGCGAAGCGCAGACGTCGTCACCCGGTGATCTTGTCAGGTGCACGGGGCGGGCGTCACCGGGCCGGGGCGAGCACCGGTGCCTCCTGGCCCGGCTCGCTGCCGGCCGGCACCTCCCGGGCCCGCCGCTTGGCGATCACCGCGCAGACCATCAGCTGCATCTGGTGGAAGAGCATCAACGGCAGCACCGCGAGGCTCGCTTGGGCGCCGAACAGGACCGTGGCCATCGGCAGGCCCGCCGCCAGGCTCTTCTTGGAGCCCGCGAACTGGATCGCGACGCGGTCCGCCCGGCCGAAGCCGAGGCGCTTGGAGCCGTACCAGGTGAGGGTCAGCATCGCCGCGAGCAGCGCCGCTTCGACCAGCAGCAGGGCGCCGAGGCGCACCGGGGTGACCTGGTGCCAGACGCCGGCGCTCATGCCCGTGCTGAACGCCGTGTAGACGACGAGCAGGATCGAGCCGCGGTCGACGTGGCCGAGCACCTTCTTGTTGCGGGTGAGGAAGCCGCCGACCCATCGTCTCAGCAACTGGCCTGCCAGGAACGGCACGAGCAGTTGCAGCACGATCCTCAGCAGCGAGTCCGCGGAGAACCCTCCGGCCCGGCCGCCGAGCACGGTCGCCGCGAGCAGCGGGGTGAGCACGATGCCGGCGATGCTGGAGAAGGAGCCGGCACAGATCGCTGCGGGAACGTTCCCGCGCGCCATCGAGGTGAAGGCGATCGACGACTGGATCGTCGACGGGACGAGGCACAGGAACAGCAGTCCGGCGGCGAGCTGCGGAGTCAGCAGCCACGGCTCGAGGCCCCGCGCGGCGAGACCCAGCAGCGGGAAGACCAGGAACGTCGCGGCGAGCACCGTGACATGCAGGCGCCAGTGCCGCAGGCCGTCGAGTGCCTCGCGCGTCGACAGCCGTGCGCCGTAGAGGAAGAAGAGCAGCGCCACGGCGCCTGTCGACGCGCCGCCGGCGACGTCGGCCGCCCGGCCTGTTGCCGGGAGGAGTGCCGCGAGGGCCACGGTCCCGAGCAGCGCCAGGATGTACGGATCGACCGGCAGCCAGGACGGCAGGCGCATCGTGCGGCGGGACATGTGCTCCACTTGCTCTCGGTTCAGGGTCGTGCCCTCCCCATGGTGCTCCGGGAGCGGCCGATCGGGAATCCCGTACACCGCACTGACTGTCATCACGGACCGCGATGGGTCAGGGGCGTGCGCCGCCCAGGGTGAGCCGGGGTCGTGGCTCGACCGGCTCGTCGCGGGCATCTGCCCACAGGGAACGGACATGCCCGAGGTGCCTGGCCATGCACGCCTCCGCGGCGGGTGCGTCGCCGGAGAGCATCAGGTCGAGCAGTTCGATGTGCTCCTCGGCCGAGGAGATCAGCCGGCCCTGCTCGTCGAGGCCCTTGAGGCCGTAGAGCCGGGAGCGCTTGCGCAGGTCCCCCACGGTCTCGACGAGCCGGTCGTTGCCGGCGAGGGCGAGCAGGCCGAGGTGGAACCGGCGGTCGGCGTCCAGATAGCCGATGAGGTCGTGGTCGCGGGCCCGGGCCACGATCTCCTCGGCCACCGGCCGCAGTTCCTCCAGTTGTCCGGTGGTGGCGCTGCGGGTGACCCGGCCGATGGTCGGCACCTCGATCAGCGCCCGCAGTTCGGTGTACTGGTCCAGGTCTCGCTCACTGACCTCGGTGATCCTGAACCCCTTGTTCCGTACCGGCTCGACCAGGCCCTCGCGGGCGAGGTCGAGCATCGCCTCGCGCACGGGGGTGGCGGAGATGCCGAAGTCGGCCGCGAGAGCGGGCGCCGAGTAGACGCTGCCGGGCCGGAGTTCACCCGCCACGAGCGCCGCGCGCAGTGCGTGGGCGACCTGGTCGCGCAGGCGTTCCTGGGCCGGGATCAGGTTGTGCTGCTTCAGCTGGCCCATGGCGCTTCCTCCGGGGGTCCGCGGGAAGCGCCAGCGTACAATGTCACGTTGCGCTGTCCGCGGGAGCCGGGGACGCAATCGGGGGTCGCGAGGGCGCCCCGCTCAGAGCAGAAAGCCTCCTGGGAACGGGTCGGACGGGTCGAGGAAGTACTGCGCCGTGCCCGTGATCCAGGCGCGGCCGGTGACGGTGGGGACGACGGCGCTCAGGCCGCCGACCGTGGTTTCCCCGACGAGCCGGCCGGTGAACTCGGTGCCGATGAACGACTCGTTGACGAAGTCGCGGTGCAGCGGCAGCAGACCGCGCGCGTGCAACTGGGCCATGCGCGCGCTGGTTCCGGTGCCGCAGGGCGAGCGGTCGAACCAGCCGGGGTGGATGGCCATGGCGTGGCGCGAGCGTCGGGCGTCGGAGCCGGGGGCCGCGAGGTAGACGTGCTTGAGGCCGCCGATGGCCGGGTCCTCGGGGTGGACGGGACGGTCGGCGGCGTTCACGGCGTCCATGACCGCCAGGCCGGCGGCGAGCAGGTCGTCCTTGCGGGCCCGGTCGAAGGGCAGACCGAGGGCGTCGAGGTGGACGAAGGCGTAGAAGTTGCCGCCGTACGCGATGTCGTAGGTGACCGTGCCGTGGCCGGGTACGTCGACCTTGCGGTCCAGGGCCAGGCAGAAGGCGGGGACGTTGGTGAGGGTGACGGACCGGGCCGCACCGTCCTCGACCTGTACGTCGACACTCACCAGCCCCGCCGGGGTGTCGAGGCGGACGGTGGTGACGGGTTCGGTCACGGGCACCATGCCGGTCTCGACGAGCACGGTGGCCACGCCGATGGTGCCGTGACCGCACATGGGCAGCAGCCCGGACACCTCGATGTACAGGACGCCGTAGTCGGCATCGGGTCTGGTCGGCGGCTGGAGGACGGCGCCGCTCATGGCCGCGTGGCCGCGCGGCTCGTACATCAGCAGCGTGCGGATGTGGTCGAGGTGCTCGATGAAGTGCAGACGGCGCTCGGCCATGGTGGCCCCGGGGATCACGCCGACGCCGCCGGTGACGACGCGGGTCGGCATGCCCTCGGTGTGGGAGTCGACGGCGTGGAAGACGTGACGGGTGCGCATGGTTTCCCTCCTGGCCGGGTTCTGTGCCTGTTAGGGCGGAAGTGGGTCAGCGGTGGCCTTCGGCCAGCACCTTCTCGGTGGCCGCGCGCACCGCGGCGTCCTGTTCGGCTGTGAGCGGCGTACGCGGTGGGCGGGTGGGGCCGGCGGGGCGGCCCGCCAGGTCCATGGAGCGCTTGATGGCCTGGACGAACTCGGTCCGCGAGTCCCAGCGCAGCAGCGGATGCAGAGCCCGGTACAGGGGCAGCGCGGTCGCCAGGTCGTGGCTGACGGCAGCCCGGTAGAGGGTGACGCAGGTGCTGGGCAGTGCGTTGGGGTAGCCGGCGATCCAGCCGACGGCGCCGGCCAGGGCGAGCTCCAGGAGGACGTCGTCCGCGCCGATCAACAGATCGAGGGACGGAGCGAGTTCGGCGATCTCGTAGGCCCGGCGCACATCTCCGCTGAACTCCTTGACGGCGACGATGCTGCCCTCGTGATGGAGCCGGGCGAGGAGGGTGGGGGTCAGGTCGACCTTGGTGTCGTAGGGGTTGTTGTAGGCGACCACGGGCACGCCCGCCCGGGCGACTTCGGCGTAGTGCGCGGACACGGCGTCGTCGTCCGCCCGGTAGGCGTTGGGCGGCAGGAGGAGTACGGATCCGGCTCCCGCCTCGGCGGCGTGCTCGGCCCAGCGCCTGGCCTCGGCGCTGCCGTACGCGGAGACACCGGGCATCACCCGGTCCCCGTCTCCCGCGGCCTCGACGGCGGTGCGCACCACGCGGGCGCGCTCGTCGTCGGTGAGGGTCTGGTACTCGCCGAGTGAGCCGTTGGGGACCACGCCGTCGCAGCCTTCGGCGAGCAGCCGGGCGACGTGTTCGCCGTAGGCGTCCAGGTCGACGGAGAGGTCCTCGCGGAGCGGAAGGGCGGTGGCGACCATCAGGCCGTGCCAGGGTCGGGTGCGGAGGGCGGGTGCGGATGCGGGTGTCATGGGCGCTCCTTCGGTGAGGTGTGACGGGTGCGGGGCGTGGCCCGTGCCGGGAAATCCCGGCACGGTCCCGGGATCAGCCGCCGGGGTCGCCGCTTCCGGGCGTGTCCGTGCCCGGCAGCTGCGCCAGGTTGCCCAGGAGGACCGGGCAGGACAGCGGACGGCTCTCGGGGGGTGGTTCCCGGCCTGCGAGCGCGGCCACCGCGGGGGCGCACATGCGGCCCTGGCACCAGCCCATTCCGGCCCGGGTCAGCAACTTGACGGTCCGTGAGTCGGCGGCGCCCAGTGTTCCGACGGCCTCGCGGACCTCGGCGACCGTGACCTCCTCGCACCGGCACACCATGGTGGCCGGGGAGAGCCAGTCGACCCAGCCGGGCCCCGGCCGGTGCGCGGCGGCCATCGCGTCCGCGAAGGCACGTCGACGCTCGCGGCGGCGGGCAAGAACCCGGGCTCGCGGCGGCAGTTCCGCTCCGTGCAGCTCGTACGCCACGTCGTGGGCGGCCAACTGGCCTTCCAGCAGGGCCAGTTCGACTCCGCCGACACCGCCGGTCTCACCGGCGGACCAGATTCCCGGCACCGAGGTGCGCTGCCGCGCGTCGAGCGCCAGGGCGACCGTGCCGTCCGCCGTGCGCCGCACTGCGCAGCCGAGGGCGGTGGCGAGCTCCAGCTGCGGCACGAGTCCGTGGCCGACCGCGAGCGCGTCGCAGGGGATGCGCCGCCCGGTGCCCGGCACCGGTCGCCAGGCGCTGTCGAGCCGATGGACGGTCACCCCCGTCACCCGGTCGCTGCCGTGGACGGTGGTCACGGCGTGCCGGGACAGCACCCGCACCGCGCGGCGTGCCAGAACGGCGCCGAGGCGGGCGCCTTCCAGCGCCTTGCCCGGGTTGACGGCGAGGGTCCCGGGCCGGTCCGCGTACGCCGTGTACGCGGCGGCCTCGACGACCGCCGGCACGGTGGCACCCGCCGCCGCGAGCGAGGCGGCGACGGCGAGCAGCAGCGGGCCGCTCCCCGCCACGAGCACACGCCGGCCGGGCAGCACCAGGCCCGACTTGAGCATGGCCTGCGCCCCTCCCGCCCCGACCACGCCGGGCACGGTCCAGCCGGGGAAGGGGAGTTGGCGCTCGTACGCCCCGGTGGCCAGCAGCAGCGTGCGGGCCCGGACGGTCACCGCCCGCTCCCCCTCCCCCGCGACCGCGTGGAGCACCCAGCCGCCCCTGTCGGCCCCCGGCAGAACCGTCCAGACGTGGTGGGCGGGCAGGTACCGGATGCGCCCGGCCGAACGGTGCCGGCGCAGCCGCTGCTCCCATCGGGTCCAGGCACGCCGGTTGTGGTGCGGCGCGCGCGGCCCACGCGCGCCGAGCTCCGGCGCCGGGTGCCGGTGGTACTGCCCTCCGGGACGTTCCCCGGCGTCGAGCAGGGTCACGGTGACCCCGAGGTCCGCGGCGGTGACCGCGGCGGTGAGCCCGGCGGGTCCTGCCCCGACCACCGCGAGCCCGGCGGGCAGTTCGCCCGCGGTCGCGCGCCCGTCTTCAGAGGGCGAGTTCGGCATGTCCCGTGCCCTCCTGGGTGGTGACGGCGTCGCCGGGGCGGGCCCGGAGGAGGCAGGCCCGCCGGTTGGGGCGGCCGTTGACGGTCGCGAGGCAGTCGTAGCAGGACCCGATACCGCAGAAGGCGCCGCGCGGTGCGCCGCCCTTGCGGGTGGTACGCCAGGCGAGGATGCCCGCGGCCCAGAGCGCCGCGGCGATGCTCTGTCCGGGCAGCGCCCGTACGGGGCGTCCGTCGAAGGTGATCTCGAAGGGCGGGCCGGGGGTCTGTTCCGGATCTGCGGGTGACCGGCTCAACGGTCCGCTCCTGTCGGTCGGTGTGCAGGGTCCTCGAAGCGTTCGGGCGCGAAGGGCGCCGGGTCCAGCGGTGGCCGTTCACCGCACAGCGCGGCGGTGATCAGCAGTCCCGTCGCGGGCGCGAGGCCGATGCCCGCGCCCTCGTGGCCGCAGGCGTGGAAGAGCCCGGGCACGCGCGGATCGGGGCCGATGGCGGGCAGATGGTCCGGCAGGTAGGGCCGGAAGCCGTGGTAGGCGCGCAGCACCCGGACGTGCGCGAGCAACGGGAAGAGCGCCGCCGCCTGGGCCGCGAGACGGCGCAGAGCCTCGCCGGACAGGGCGCGGTCGAAACCGACGCGTTCGCGGGTGGCACCGATCAGGACGGGCCCGGCCGGTGTGCCTTCGACGACGGCCGAGGACTGCAGGGCGGCCGAACCGCTGGCGACATCGGCGATGTAGTCGGCCGCGTAGACCTTGTGGCGTACGACACGCGGCAGCGGTTCGGTGACCAGGACGAAGCCGCGACGGGGCAGCACCGGCAGTGTGGTGCCGGCCAGTTCGGCCACATGACCGCCCCAGGTTCCGGCGGCGTTGACGACGGCAGGGGCGCTCAGCTCGCGACGGGCGGTGCGTACGCCGCGGACCGTGCCGTCCGCGGCGGTGAGGATCGCGACGGCCTCCTCGTCCGGGTACCGGTCGCAGCCGGAGGTGTGCAGCAGATGGGCTGCCGCCCGCGCGGGCTGGACCTGGGCGTCCTGCGGGTAGTGGAAGCCGCCCGCGAGCCACGGGGCGAGATGGGGTTCGAGGTCTCCCAGTTCGTCGGCCGCCACTTCACGGGCGTCGACCCCTGCCGCTCGCTGTGCTTCGGCGAAGCGGCGCAGTGCGTCCAGGGCGGCCTCGTCGGGCGCGACGACCAGGCCGCCCTTGGGCTCGTACTCGACGGACGCCGGGAGAACCGCGGCCAGTTCACGCCAGAGCCGCAGGGACAGCATCGCGAGCTCGAGTTCCGGCCCGGCCGCCTTGTCGGAGACGAGCAGGTTGCCCTCGCCTGCGCCCGTGGTGCCGCCCGCGACCGGGCCGCGGTCGACGACGGCCACGCGGAGTCCGGCGCGGCTCGCGTAGTGGGCGCAGGCTGCGCCGACGACGCCGGCGCCGATGACGACGACGTCGTGGGTCTCTGTGCTGGACACCACCGAAATGTCTCACTCCTCCGCTCGGGCTGGGGGGAATCCGCTCAGGGACCGGGTGCGTCCCCGGTCCCTGAGCGGTTGGTCAGCTGCGCAGCGGGCCCTCGCAGGTGTAGGTCGAGGTGCCGGCGCTGCCGTTGCTCCAGATGTCCACCTCCCCGAACGAGCAGTTCATGTCGGCGAGGTTGTTGGAGGCGGCGCCGGCCCGGTCGAGAATGAAGTGGTCCACCGTCTCGGACATGTCCCTGAAGACGTGGTCCGGCGACCCGGCGTCGGTGAGCCGGGCGGTGACGCGCCCGGTGCATGAGAAGCGGCGCATGCCCGCCTCACCGGCGTCGGCGCAGCTGGGTCCGGCAGAGGTCGCATTCTGGAAGAGCAAGGCGACGGCGGCGGTCGAGTTGTCCCGCAGCTGCGCGTTGGGCGTGTACTGCGTGTCGGGCACGAACAGGTCGTCGACCTCGGCGATCCGCGCGTCCAGGAAGGCGTCGTAGCCCTGCTGGATCGTGGTGTCGCCGCCGAGCCGGTCGCGCCAGGCGTCGAAGGCGGCCGGGTTGTCGGCCCTCAGGTGCCGGTACATCTCCCGCAGGAGCGCGGGTCGTTCGGTCCACAGGTACTCGAAGAACGTGCCCGCGTAGTCGTAGAAGCGGAATCCGTCCCCGTCGTACGTGGCGTGCAGCAGTTGGTCGACGCTCATCCTGGGGCCGCCGCCCGCCGTGTCGTCGATGACGCCCTGCACCAGGGACTTGCGCACGGCGATGCCGTCGTCGCGGGTGGCGCCGTCGAAGAACTCCGCCGTTCCCTCGTCCATCGCGGTCGTGCGGTCTCCGCTGTACCAGGGGCCCTCACCGAAGTAGCCGGGCACGGCCCAGCGGCCGTTGAGGTAGTGGGTGTACTCGTGGCGGAAGAGTTCCTCGAGGGTGAGCGAGGAGTCCTGCGGTACGCGGCGCTGGTAGGTGTAGAAGGTGGCGCCGCGCTCGATGTAGACGCCGCCGTTCTCGGTGCCCATGCCGGTGAGGATGGGGTGGTAGATCTCGTAGTCGCCGCGGGAGGCGTACAGCACCACGTTGAGCGTGGTGTTGGTGTCGCCGGTCAGCGGCTCCAGGGTGCCGAGCACCCGGTGGAACTGCGCCTTGACCTGCTTGGCGGCGTAGTAGAGCTGGTCCACGGTCGCGCGGTCCAGGCCGGTGCGGACCTTGATCGCTCCGCCGTCGTAGGTATAGGTGTACGGGAAGATCCGGCGTTCGATGTCCTCCTTGCACACGCTGTAGGGCTTGCACGCCTCGTAGAAGTTGAGCCAGGTGACCAGCGAGGCCCAGGGCGCGGCCCCACGCCCGAAGGTGGCTTCGGTGACCGGCAGCAGGGCCCCGAGATCGGGGACGATCCCCGCGGTCAGGACGGTGACCTGGCCGAAGCGGCCGTACTCGCCGAGGGCGTCACGGGCGACCCATGCGTTGACCGTGCCCTTGAGATGACCGTGGCCGGAGAAGGCCCGGAACGCCGTCCGGTAGGAGGGGTTCTGTGTCACCACGTTGTGGAACGCGGTGTCTCGGTTGCCGGGGTAGATGCCCAGGTAGTTCACCGAGAGTGCGGCCAGCGCCGCGCCGCCCCAGGAGGCGTTGTCGTACTGCCCCTTGTGGTAGCGGTCCATGGTGGCCAGGACCTTCTTGATGAGCGCGAGCTGGCTGTGGCGCAGTCCCGGCGCACTGCCGGCGTAGAGCGCCTCGCGCAGGCTCTCGGCGTTGGTCCTGGTGACGTCGAAGGTGCGGGTGGCCGTGCCGAAGGCATGGACGGCGCGCCGCATGGCCTCGGTGGTCGGGACGTCGGTGACGTCGATCTCGGTGTGCGAGAAGTCGTGGTAGGCGACGGCGTGGAGATAGGTGAACATCTCCAGCAGATGGGTGGAGTTGCGGCCGTCGTGCGCCGGGGCGAGGGACGAGGCGCGGCGGCTGACGGCCTGGACGTGGGCGTCCGACATGACGCGCGTCAGGCGCGCGTCCCAGGTCCATATGAGGCCGCCGAGGCAGCCGTCGGCGGTGACGGCCGGATCGGCGAGGAAGTCGGCGAACTGCTCGGGTGCGAGCGCCGTGACCGCGTCGAGGGTGCAGGGCACCGCGGTGGGGGTGGCCGCGCGCTGCGGGGCGGGGGTGCTGCGCCGGCCGGGTGTGCGTGCCTGCGGCAGACCGCCGGGCGCGGGGGCGGCGGTGGGTGTGGAGCGGGGTGCACGGGCGAGGCGTTCCACCTCGTCGCCCGTGCGGTCGGAGGGCAGCGCCTGCGGCCGGGCGGCGGCGGACGGCGGGGGTTCGACGGCACCGGCCTGCCCGAGCGGGACGAGCAGTAACGCGGCGACGGCGCCCGCGAGGAAGGGCGCGCGTATCGGTCTGAGCTGGGACACCTGGAACTCCTGTGTGGGAGGTGAGGGTGGTGCAACAGCGGACGGTGCGTCACGAAGTACCCGGATGGAGCGTGGAGTTGGGGACGGGTGCGACGAGACGCACCGGGTAACATAGTAATGTGAAATTGTACTGGCAAGAGGTGTGCGGGACTTGTCCCGCGCCACCTGCCATCGGCACCGCGCGGAAGGCCGTCTGACCACTCATCAAAAGAAGCCCGACACGACGGTCCCGCCTGTCCACCGCCGACCGTGGGGGCCTACCCTCGCGCCATGTACGACCCCGCACAGCTGCGTACCTTCCTCGCCGTCGCCCAGACCCTGAGCTTCACCCAGGCCGCCCGCCGGCTCGGGCTGCGACAGTCGACGGTGAGCCAGCATGTGCGGCGACTCGAGGAGGCGACCGGCCGCACGTTGTTCACCCGGGACACCCACAGCGTGGCGCTGACCGAGGACGGCGAGGCGATGCTCGGATTCGCCCGCACGATCCTCGAGGCACACGAGCGCGCGTCGGCGTTCTTCACCGGCAAGCGGCTGCGCGGGCGGCTGCGCTTCGGGGCGTCCGAGGACTTCGTGCTGACCCGGCTGCCGGAGATCCTGGAATCCTTCCGGCACGACCACCCGGAGGTGGATCTGGAGCTGACCGTCGAGCTCTCGGGGACGCTGCACAAGCGTCTTGAGGCGGGCCGGCTCGATCTGGTGCTCGCCAAGCGGCGCACCGGCGACACCCACGGCGAGCTCGTCTGGCAGGACACCTTGACCTGGATCGGCGCCCCGCGGCTACGACTGGATCCCGAGCAGCCGGTCCCGCTGATCGCCTATCCGCCGCCCGGCATCACCCGCGCCCGCGCGCTGGAGGTCCTGGAGTCACAGGGGTGCGCCTGGCGGATCGCCTGCACGAGTACGAGCCTGAGCGGGCTGGTCGCGGCGGCGCAGGCCGGGCTCGGCGTGATGGCCCACAGCCGCGGACTGATCCCGCCCGGCCTCGTTCCGGTCCCCGCACGTGCGGGGCTGCCCGAGCTGGGCGACGTGGACTTCGTCCTGCTGCACGGCCGGCGCGCGGGCACGGGCGCGGGGGCCGACGATGCGGCAGCCGCGCTGGCCTCTTCGATCCTGGCGGGCGCCGACCGGCTGCACCGCGCGGCGGGGCCGCGCCGTCGGTGACGCGGGATCCTCAGCCGGTACGAGAGTGGCGCGATCATGCCGGTCCACCTGGGGCGTTTCGGTAGGCTCGCCGCCGCGAGGCAGGCCACCCACCCTGGTCCGGACCAAGCGCCACGGGACCGTAAAGCGCCGGTGAGTGCAGCGTACAGATTCGGTGGAGATTCATCCCCGGCGTACTTACTTGCCGGTCAGAACTCCGCCCGCTCCGTCCCCTGTTGGCCAGGCATCTGCGTCTGACCTGTGATGATGCCATTCGTCCACAGTTCTCGCACGCCTTCCCGCCTCTCCGCATCGTGGGGTAGCGTCGCGGCGCTGTGTGGAGCGCCACAAGGAGCAGACCATTGCGCGAGTTCACTGTCCCCCCTCTGGACGCAGCGCCCCAGGTCGGTGGACTGGCGGATGCGGTGTTCGACCATGCCCAGGAAGACCCTGACCGGGTGGCGCTCGGACGTAAGGACGCAGAAGGAAATTGGCAGGATGTCACCGCCGCGGAGTTCCGCGACGAGGTGCTGGCCCTGGCGAAGGGGCTGCTCTCGCACGGTGTGCGGTTCGGTGACCGGGTCGCTCTGATGTGCCGTACCCGGTACGAATGGACGCTCTTCGACTTCGCGGTCTGGACGGTCGGCGCCCACTCCGTGCCGGTGTACCCCACGTCGTCGGCCGAGCAGGTCTTCTGGATGCTGCACGACTCCGGGGTCTCCGCCTGCATGGTCGAGCACGAGGACCACGCCATGACGGTGGGCTCGGTCATCGACCGTCTGCCACAGCTCAAGCGGCTGTGGCAGCTCGACGCCGGCTGTGTCGAGGAGCTGATGGCCGCCGGTGAGCACATCGACGACGAGGTGGTGCACCGGCACCGGCGGGCGGTGACTCCCGACTCGATGGCCACGGTCATCTACACCTCCGGCACCACCGGGCGCCCCAAGGGCTGTGTGATCACCCACGCCAACCTCATGTTCGAGACCGACACGCTCATCGCACGCTGGGAACCCGTCTTCCACTCCAAGCCGGGTGACGAGGCGGTGACCCTGCTCTTCCTGCCGCTCGCGCACGTCTTCGGGCGGATGGTCGAGGTCGCGGCGATCCGTGGCCGGGTCAAACTCGGCCATCAGCCGGCGCTCCAGGCGAGCGCCCTGCTGCCGGATCTGGCGGCCTTCAGACCCACGTTCATCCTGGCCGTGCCGTACATCTTCGAGAAGATCTACAACGCCGCCCACCGCAAGGCGGAGGCCGAGGGCAGAACGGGCCCGTTCGACAAGGCCGTGGACGTCGCCATCAGATACGCGGAGGCCATGGAGCACAAGGCCTTCGGGCTCGGGCCGGGACCCTCGGCCGGGCTGCGCATGCAGCACCAGCTCTTCGACAAGCTCGTGTACGGCAAGGTCCGCGACGCGATGGGCGGCCGGGTGCGCCACGCGATGTCCGGCGGCTCGGCGATGGACCGGCGGCTCGGTCTCTTCTTCCAGGGCGCGGGCATCACCGTCTTCGAGGGCTACGGCCTCACCGAGTCCAGCGCGGCGGCCACCGCGAACCCGCCCGAGCGCACCCGCTACGGCACGGTGGGCCAGCCCATCCCCGGCACCACGGTCCACATCGCCGAGGACGGCGAGGTGTGGCTGCACGGCGACCATGTCTTCTCCGGCTACCTGGGCGACCCGAAGTCCACGGACGCGATCCTGCACGACGGCTGGCTGGCGACCGGCGACCTCGGTGCTCTCGACGAGGACGGCTATCTGACGATCACCGGGCGGAAGAAGGAGATCCTGGTGACCTCCGGTGGCAAGAGCGTCTCCCCCGTGGGCCTGGAGGAGCGGGTACGGGCGCATCCGCTGGTCGCGCAGTGCATCGTCGTCGGCAACGACCGGCCGTACGTCGCCGCGCTCGTCACCGTCGATCAGGAGGCGGTCGACCACTGGCTGGCGATGCAGGACAAGCAGCCGCTGCCGCCGGCCGACCTGGTGCGGGACCCGGATCTGGAGATGGAGATCCGGCGGGCGGTCGTGGCCGCCAACACGGCTGTGTCCCAGGCGGAGTCGATCCGCACGTTCCGCATCCTGGCGCACCCCTTCAGCGAGGAGCACGGGCTCCTCACCCCGTCGCTGAAACTCAAGCGGAAGGCGATCGAGACCGCCTACGCGAGCGAGGTCGACGCGCTCTACCACTGACCTGCGCGACACGGCACCGTGCCGTCCCGGACGACCGGACACCGTGCGACGACGGGACTGCCCGGCGCGGGAGCATGGGAGGTGCCGCGCCGGGCAGTGGTCGGACCGGCCGTCAGCCGATCGTCACGCGGAAGATCTTGTCCGAGCCCGAAGGCTCGCCTCCGTTCCCGTCCGCGTTCGTCGTCGACAGCCACAACTGATTCGCGCCGGGAACCCTGGTGACGGCGCGCAGGCGTCCGTAGGTGCCGACGTAGTACGCCTTCGCCGTCCCGACGTTCTCGTTGTCCGGGCTGATCGGGATCTCCCACAGCCGCTCGCCGCGCAGGGAGGCCATGTAGACGGCGTTGTCCACGACGGCGACACCGCTGGGCGACGCCTCCGCCACACCCCACGTCTTCTTGGGGTTGGTCATGCCGGAGACGCTGCAGTTGCCCTCACATGTCGGCCAGCCGTAGTTCTTCCCGGCCTTGATGAGGTTCAGCTCGTCCTTGGAGCTCTGGCCGAGCTCCGCCGACCACAGGCGGCCCTTGGAGTCGAAGGCGAGGCCCTGTGGATTGCGGTGGCCGTAGCTGAAGACGAGGCTGTTGAAGGGGTTGCCCGGGACCGCCTTCCCGTCCTTCGTCATCCGCAGGATCTTGCCGTTGAGGGAGTTCTTGTCCTGGGCGAGCGAGGAGGTCTGGGCGTCGCCCGTCGAGGCGTAGAGGTACCCGTCCGGGCCGAAGGCCAGCCGGCCTCCGTTGTGGTACTTGTTCTTCTTGATCCCCTGCACCAGCGCCTTGTAGCCGGTGAGGGACGAACCGTCGTACGTCATGCGGGCGATGCGGTTGCCGTCGGACGAGGTGTGCATGACGTACACATAGTGGTTCGACGCCCAGTCCGGGTCGACGGCGATGCCCATCAGGCCGCCCTCACCGCCCGTGGTCTGCGAGTCGGGCACACTGCCGACCTGCGTCCGCGCGCCGGACGGCGTCACCTTGAAGACCTTGAACGAGTTGCGTTCGGTCACCAGCGCGTTGGACCCGTCGGGCAGCCATGAGGTGCCCCAGGGGATCGTCCAGCCGGTGGAGATGGTGGTGATGCCGGTCGGCTTGCCCTGGACGCCGGCGTCCTTCGGCTCGGCGGCGCCCGCCGACTGGACGAGTCCGGCGACGAGCGCTGCCGCGCCGGCCACCGCCGCGACGCGGATGGCGGTTTTCGTGGACCTGCTCCCGTGCATGTACATACCTCCGTGGGGGGGTTGTGGGGGTCAGCCGCCGTACTGGGCGACGATCTTGGTGTAGGCGTAGGGGGCCTGGGACACTCCGCTGCAGGCGTCTGCGTCGCCGCCCGATGTGCAGCTGCGGTCGCGGTTCACGGACCAGAAGGCGAACCGCGCGATGTGGTGCTGCTTCGCGTAGGTGAGGATCGTCTTGAAGTCGTTGAGGGTGACGGTCTCGCCGGCCACATCGGTCTTGCCGTTCATGGACGAGACGCCGATGTGCTGGTAGGCGGCGCTGTCGCTGTAGCCGTACGCACTCTTGACCGCGTTCTTGAGGCCTTCCAGCGCGCTGACCGAGGCCTGGCCCATCGTGCCGCTGTGGCCGTCGAAGTCGAAGGGCATGATCACCCAGGCGTCCGCGGGCAGTCCGGACCTGGCGCCGCGCTTGATCAGGTCCTTGCCGGTGCCGTCCGGGCCGTTGGGCGTGGTGCCCATGGTGATGTAGGTGACGATGCCGGGGTTCTTCTGCTCCACGATCTTGAGCGCGTCGACGACCCGCTGACGGACCGTCGCGTTGCTGAACTCGCTCGCCTCGATGTCGATGTCGAACGCCTTGAGTCGGTAGGCGTCGATCACCTTCTGGTACGCGCCGGCGAGCGCGGACGCGCTGGTGCACTTCTCGCCGAGCTTGGCTCCGCTCCAGCCGCCGACGGAGACGACGATGTCCCCGCCGGCGGCGCGTATGGATCTGATCGCCGACTCGTCGGAGCCGCCCTTGAGGGCGCGGCTGCCGTCCCACTTCGGGTTGCACCCGCCGTCGGACAGGATGAAGGCGAGCGTGAACCAGGTGACGCCCGTCGCGGCCATGACGTCGGTCGGCTTCTGCGGGCTGCCCCAGCCGAGGTACTCGTACGGCGCCGCGGCCATCGCGCCGGGGGCCCTGGGGGCGGCCGCCTTCGGTGCGGCGGGGGTCTGCGGGACCGCTCCGGAGGCGGGGAGGGCTGTCAGCCCGAGCGCGCCGAGCAGCCCGACGGCGGCGGCAAGGATCGCGGAGCGGCGGAGCCGTGAAGTGGGGGGTCGCACGTTGGTCATCCCCTGTCGAGGTAGTCGAGGTTCGGTGCGCCGTTCGCCGATACGGCGGTGACGCGTACGGTGTTCGATCCCGCGCTGAGCGGGACGGTCAGTGTGGAGCCGGACCAGGTGGTCCACGCTCCGGTGCCGTTGAAGGCGCGGTTCGCGGAGACGACCGTGCCGTTGACGGACACGTCCATGGGGCGGCCGGTGGTGGTGCCGTTGGCGTAGCGGATGGTGATGTCGGCGTTGCGCGCGCTCGCCGAGTCGACGGTCCATTCCACGTACGCCCCGGCTGCGTTCGGCGTGTTGACGAACCCGGTGCCGCTGAAGCCGCCGTGGTCGGAGTCGACGGTGGAGCCCGCGCTGAAGGCGGCGTCCTCCGCCTCGTGGCGGACGGTGTTGCCGGACTGCGGGGTGGCCCGGATCAGCCGGGTCTCCCCCGGCCGCAGCGTCGCGCTGTATCCGCCGGCGACCTCGCCGCCGCTCTGGCCGGACCAGAGGTCGGTGACGGCCGCGGTGCCGGAGAAGCCGACCTGCGACCAGTTCACGCGGACGGTCTGGTTGCCGGCGGTCCCGGTGTTGAAGAGGGCGACGATGTGGTCTCCGCCTGCCTCCCGCTTGCTCCAGACCTGTTGGGACCCGGAGTTGACGATGCGCTTGGCCGCGACGCCGTCCTGGTTGACCGCGATGAGCCGGTCGTTCGTCAGCATCGCCCGGTCGGTGGCGGTGAGGGCGGTGAGGTCGGTGCCGAGCAGCAGGGGCGACGCCGCCATGGCCCACAGCGTCATGTGCGAGCGACGCTGGTCCGCCGTGAGGCCGACCTGGTCACCGTTGCCGATCTCCAGGGAGTCCAGGTCGTTCCAGCCGCCCGGTCCCGCGTACGGCTGCCAGCTCGCGGCGGAGTTGAAGCGCGAGCTCACCTTGGCCCAGGTGGTCAGTGGGAAGCCGCTGCCGTTGGGACCCGGTCCGCAGTAGCACTCCACATCGCCCTGGGTGCGCCAGCTGTTGGCGAGCTGCCGCCAGGTGGGTGCGTCGGCGATGGCGAGGTTGTTGGACAGGGCGTAGTTGATGGGGCGTCCGGATGCCCGCAGTGCCTTGTCCCACGCGCGGACGTCGGGGATGTCATGGCTGCCGACGCCGTCGATCTTGAGATAGTCGACTCCCCAGGAAGCGAACTGGCGGGCCCATGAGTTCACGAACTCCTGGGAGCCGGGCTTGCTGTAGTCGAGGTAGTACATGTTCTTGCAGTTGTAGTTCTTCTCCTGCCGGGAAGTGTCGGCGATGTCCTTCGCCCGGTACGAGGTCCCCTCGACGGGGGTGTTCCTGGTGACGGCGTTCTTGGCGATGCCGGGTGTCACATAGAAGCCGAACTTCAGGCCCTTGGAGTGGATGTAGTCGGCGAGCCCCTTGATGCCGGAGGGGAACTTCGCCTCGTCGACGGCCCATCGTCCGAACCCGTCGACGACGAAGCCGTTGGAGTCGCACTTCTGATAGAAGTCGTCGAGGTTGATGTAGACGTAGCCGTGATCCTTGAGACCGCTGCTGACCAGGGCGTCCGCCTGTGCCTTCAGCTTGGCCTCGGTGGGTGTGCGGCGTACGAAGCTCCAGCTGGACCAGCCCATCGCGGGCCGGATCGACTGGCCGTTGTCGGACGCGGCGGCGGGCGGCGGAGCCGCGGTGAGACCGGCCGCGGCGAGCGGCAGGGCCAGTGCCGTGACGAGCAGTGCTCTCAGCGCTCTCATGGCGCCTCCACATCGAGGTGGTCGAGGTTGGGTGCGCCGCCTGCGGTGGTGGCGCTGACGCGCACGGAGTTGGTCCCCGCACTCAGCGGCACGGTGAGCGTCGTGCCGGCCCAGGTGTTCCATGCGCCGGTGCCGTCGAAGGCCCGGCCGGCGGAGACGAGCGTGCCGTTGACGGACACATCCATGGGGCGGCCGGTGGTGGTGCCGTTGGCGTACCGGATGGTGATCGCCGCGTTGCGGGCGGCCGGTGAGGGGACGCTCCATTCCACCGAGGCGCCTGTGGCGTTGGGGGTGTTGACGAACCCGGTTCCTGTGTAGCCGGTGTGGTCGGAGTCGACGGTCGAGCCGGCCGAGAGGGTGGCGTCCTCGGCCTCGTGGCGGCCCGGTACGGGTGCGGTGCCGCCCGCCGCGTATGCACTGCCGATCCATGCCTCGTCGATCCGCAGCCGCTTGTGGCGCGTGGAGTCGCTGGACGCGGCATGGGTGTTGACGACTTCGAGGCGGACATGGCGGGTGGTGGTGGCAGGGATGTCGATGGTGGCGACGCCGCGCCTGCTGGGCAGGGTGCCCGTCTTGACGGGGCTGCCCCAGGTGGTGCCGTCGCTGCTGACGTACACCCGGTAGTCCTTGATCCGCGCGGACTGCTCGGTGCCCGAGCGGGCGTAACTCACCGAGTCCTCACGCTGGTTGACACCGAGGTACTGGACTCGCCCGGCCGTTCCGAGGTCGAAACGGAGCGAGACCGGTGTGGTCCTGTCGCTGTCCCAGTAGGTGCGGTGGTCTCCGTCGGCGGCGGCTGCCGGACCGTGGCCGCTCGCGGAGGCACTGGCGCTCATCGTGTAGGAGGAGGCGGGGATGACACCTTCGCGGCCGTCGGTGGTGACCTTGAAGACGGTGTCGTACGGGTCCCAGCTGCCGAGCCCGGTGAGGCTGAGGGTCCCGCCGCTCTGGCTGTACGCAACGGGCGCACCGGTGCGGAGGTCCCTCACCTCGGTCACCCGGTAGCCGTTGTCGCGCAGCCGCAGGGCGGACGTGGAGGGCGGGGTCAGCACATGGATGTAGTGCCGGTCGGGGTCGGTCCTGGCGACGGTGGTGACGCCGTGGGCGCCGTCGTTCCAGAAACCGGGGGTGAGACCGCCGTACATATAGCCGCCGCCCTCGGTACCGTGCAGCGACTCCCCGATGGCGTCGAGGTAGCCCTGGGCGAAGTTGTTGAACGCGGCCTGGTTGCCGGGGAGTCTGCCGTTGACCATGGCGGTCTCGGCCATCAGCGCCTTCACCGACGAACCGGCGTTGGTGATGAGCCTGCCGAGGGTGAGCCTGCGGTCGACGGCGGGATCGGAGCCGGTGTACCACCAGGAGCCGGTGGAGGGGAGTTTGAAGTCGGCCTCGGTGAGCCGCGGCTGCGCGGTGTAGACGGCCTGCGGGTAGTCGTACGCCGGCGACATCCCCGTCTTCTGCTCGTTGCTGATCATGTCCATGATCGGCGTGTCTTCGTTGTTGTTGCTGATCGTGTAGTGGGACCGCCTCTGGTACACCTGCGCGTAGAGGTTGTGGCTCTCCCAGTAGGCGTTGTCGTTGTCGATCCAGAAGCCGCCGAGGTCCGGATAGCGGTCCATGACCTCGAAGAAGTTGTCGTAGCTGAACTCCCCGAACCCGTTGCGCCCGGTCAGGTCGACCGTGCGGCCCTTGTACGCGGAGTATCCGGCCGAGTCGAGCCACTCGTGGCCGCCCTCGTCGTGCCACTGCGGGTCGTCGGTCATGTAGAGGATCGTCTTGAGGCCCTGGGCCTTGGCGGCCGCGATCAGCTCACCCAGGAAGTCGCGCTTGGTGCTGCAGCTGCCGGGGATCCTGGACGGCCACGGCCGCGCATAGCCGAGCCGGCTGTGGAAGGTGGCGAGCACCAGGTACTGGCTGTGGAGTTTCTGGGCCTCCTGGACCCAGTAGTCGGGTGTCCAGCCGCCCTTGGTGACATCGGCCTCCCACTGGCTGCAGCTGTTGTGCGAGGGGGCGGTCCGCTGTCCCCAGTGCAGGAAGAGACCGCCGAGCGAGGAGCGCAGGAAGTCCTGGCGCGGGTGCTGGAGGTCGGCGCGCGCCGGTCCGGGCAGGGTGAGCGCGCCGAGCAGCAGCGCGCCCACCAGCACCAGACGCGCCCAGAGGCGTCCGGTCATGCCGGGCCGTCCAGATAGTCGAGGTTGGGTGCGCCGTTCGCCGATGTCGCGGTGACCCGCACGGTGTTGGCGCCTGCCTTCAGTGCGGCGGGCACGGTGACGGTGCGCCATGCGGTCCACGCGCCGGTGGTCCTGAACGGCACGGCGGTGGCGACCGTTGTGCCGTTGACCGTGACGTCCAGGGGCCGGTCGGCGGTGGTGCCGTTGGCGTACCCGATGACCAGGTCGGCGCTGCCCGCGGCGGTCGTGTTCACCGTCCACTCCAGATGGGCCCCGGCCGTGTTGGGTGTGTTGACGAAGCCGGAGCCGGAGTAGCCCACGTGGTCGGAGTCGACCGTCGAACCGGCGGAGCGCACGGCGTTCTCCGCCTCGTGCCGCGTGGGCAGGGGTCCGCCGCCGTCACAGTTCCGGCTGGAGCCCGTCTGGCTGACGCGCAGCGCTCCGCCGCCGGTGTCGGCGCTGTTGGCGACGCAGTAGCCGGTGACGTTCTGGAAGAGCAGGTCGGAGGGGCTGTCGCCGCCGCGCTGGGCGGTGAAGCGGTCGAAGCGGATGCCGGTGCTGTTGTTGGCGATGACGGCGGGCCGGCCGTCGTCGGCGGCGAACCGCACCTCGCTGTCGGTGAAGCGCACGCGGTCGGCGTTGCGGATGTACCAGCCGTACGCGGGGCGGGTGCCGATCGCCTTGGGGTTGTAGTCCTTCGGGTCGTTGCTCGGCGGATCGGCCGACATGGTGCCGTTGCCGCCGGGCACGGTGATGTCGACGTCTGTGAAGGTGATGTCGTGGATGCGGCCGCTGCCGGACTCGCCCCACAGGGTCGGCGAGAAGGACGGTGTGGTGCCCGTCGCCTTGATGTTGGTGTAGGTGATGTTGCTGATGGAGCCGACGCCGGGGTTGTTCCCGCAGCGTTTTCTCGTTCCGACCTTCTGCATGATCGGCGAGCGGACATCGGTCATGGTGATGTCCTTGTAATGGACGTCCGAGATCTTGGCACCGTCCATGGAGACCAGACCGAGGCCGGACTTGTCGGAGCCCTTGATGGTGATCCGCTCGAAGCGGTAGTCGGTGAAGTCTCCGCAGGTCTCGGAGCCGAACATCAGCGCGTTGCAGCAGCCGGCGGAGAGATAGGAGTCGGTGACGGTGACATGCCCGTTGTCGAGCTTTGCGCCGAGCGCGTAGTCGCTCTTGAAGGCCAGCGCGTCGTCGTTGGCCTCCAGATGAGCGTTGGTGATCCTGACGTCGGTGGTGGAGATGATGTTCCATCCGTCGCGGTCCATCGCGGTGTCGATGGTGAGACGGTCGGAGACGACGTTGTCGCAGTCGTTGATGAGGGCCGCGAAGTGGCCGCCCTCGCGCAGGGTGATACCGCTGAGGGTCAGGTTCTTGCAGCGGGTCAGCGAGATGATCTTGTCGGCCTCGCCGGACTTGGGGTTGCCGGTGATCAGCGCCCCGTCGCCGTCGATGACACCGGAGCCGGTGAAGCCGATGTTGCTGAGGTTGTCGCCGTGGATCATGGCGTTGTGGAAGTGACTGTGGCCGTAGTCCTGGTAGTCGTCCCACTGGTTGGGCTCGGGCGGGTCGTAGGTGTCCGCGCCGTTGCCGCTGATCGTCGACCCCGCGTCCAGCTGCAGGGTGACGTTGCTCTTCATCCGGATCGTGTTCTTGGACTCGTACGTGCCCGACGGGAAGCGGACGATGCCGCCACCGGCGGCATTGGCCGCGGTGATGGCTCTGTTGACGGCCGCGGTGTCGTTGGTCGAGCCGTTGCCCACGGCGCCGTAGTCACGGACGTTGAACTCGGCCGCGGCGGGCGCTGCCGCGGGAGCGGCGGGCGGGGTTGCCGGCGGCGGCTGCGCCCCGGCCGGCGGCTGGGAAACACCCAGTGCGACCAGGAAGCCGAGTAAGGCTGTTGCGGCGGTTCTCCGTACGCTGATCATGTCGTCCTCCTCAGACGAGCTGATAGCCGCGCATATCGGTGAGGAGCATGTGGCAGTTCTGCAGGGAGCCCGAACTGTCGCCGAGGGAGCGGTAGATCCCCCACTTGGGACGCACCCGGTCGGCCAGGAAGGTGTCGACCCCGGACTTCGACTTGTCGATCACGGTCGTGCCGCCGCTCTTGAGGATCCAGCGGACGGAGCCCGACGAACCGTTGCCGATCTTGATCTGGAAGTCGACGTCGGTCCACTTGTTGTGCAGCGGTTCGAGGTTCGTACGACCCACCAGCACGTCGCCCGCGATGACCTTGAGCTCGATCGTCTGGACGCCGTTCACGCGCCGCAGCGACTGCACGACGATCGGCGAGGAGCCGGTCCCCGGCTGCTTCATCTGCATGATGTGCGTGAAACTGGTGGTCGCCTTCAGGGTGCTCGGGATGAACATTGAGTAGGTGACCCGCCAGGTCTGGCCGGACTTCCACTGGAGGGAGGAGCTTCCGGTGCGGCAGCCGGTGACCTCGTGGCGCTGCCGGTCGGTGCTCGTGTCCCGGTCCTGGGTGTGCATGGTGAAGCGGAAGTTGTCGCCTTCCGCGAAGATGTGCGGCCCGCCCGACGGATGCGAGTCGGCACGGTCGTCCTCGATCGTCTCGAAGGCCCTGAGCTTGTCGGTCGACGCGGACGGCGACCAGCGCAGCTGCCAGGACGCCGCGCTCGCCTGCGATGCGATCCCCGGCAGCCCGGCCGCCACGGCGCCGCCGAGCGCGGCGCCCAGGAGCGCCCTGCGTGATGCGGTCATGTGTCTCACCTCGGTGCGAGTTGTTCGTTCATGATCAGAAAGGCGCCGAGACCGTGGAAGTCGTTGGTCTGGCGGTCGCGTTGGACGTAGTAGCTGTAGGTGCCGACATTCGTCCCGACGGATATGTCGGTGAGGTTGGTGCGGCCGTCGCCGCCCAGCGAGATCTTCGCGAGCACGCCCCGGTAGCCGCGCTGGGCGACCTGGGCGTAGTGCGCGTCGACATACCCCTGTTGCGCCCCGCGGGACAGCGCGAAGGTGAACATGCTGGAGCAGGAGGTCTCGGTCCAGTTGTCGCCGCGCGATCCCTTGTCGACGACCTGGAACCAGCGGCCGGTGGCCGGGTCCTGATGTTTCTCGATGCCCGCGGCCAGATTCCTCAGCAGGGTGAGGAGCCGGGCGCGGCGCGGATGATCGGCGGGTACGGCGTCCAGCACATCGACGATCGCCATGGAGTACCAGCCGATGGCGCGGCACCAGTGCTCGGGTGCCAGGCCCGTCCGCGGGTCGGACCAGCCCGCGTCGCGCGACTCGTCCCACGCGTGCTTCAGCAGTCCGCCGGCGACCTGCAGACGGCTGCCGTAGACGGCGAGCTGCTCGGTCGCCTCGTCGGCCGCGTACTGCGCGTCGCCGAACTCCTTTCCGTACTCGACGAGGAACGGATTGACCATGTAGACGCCGTCGGCCCACAGCTGGCTGCGCCGGGAATCCGAGGTCGAGTGCCAGAAGCCGCCTTCGGAGGTGCGCGGATAGCTGTTCACCCGGTCGCGGATCTTCTTGGCGGCCTTCTGGTACCGCGACTGGCCGGTCTCGTGATGGAGGATGTTCAGCAGCCGGCCCGCCTGCATGCTGTCCAGGTTGTTGAAGCTCTGGCCGATGCTGCCGTTGGAGTCGACGAAACGGTCGACGTAGCCCTTGATGTAGGTCAGATAGCGGGCGTCGTGGGTGCGCCGGTAGACGAGGTACTGGCCGTACAGGTACAGCCCGACCGGATACGACCAGCCGCCGATCGAACTCGGCGTGTGGCGCGCCGTCGTGGACTCGACCATGGCGACCGACCAGTCCGTTGCGGCGGGCGGATCGCCGACGGTGAGCGAGTCGAGGTTGGGTCCGCCCGCGACGCCGGCAGAGGTGATCCGTACGGTGTTGGACCCGGCCCTGAGCGTGGCGGCGACGTTCTTGGTCTGCCAGGCGCTCCAGCTGCCGGTGGAGCCGAAAGCCAGGTCTCCGGCGGCGAGTTCCCCGTTGACAGTGATGTCGAGCGGACGGTTCGCGCTCGTGCCGTTGGCGAACCTCAGCCCGAGCACGGAACTGCCCGCGCGGTCGGCTTCCACCGTGAACTCGACGTGGCTCCCGGCGGTGTTGGCGAAGTTGACGAAGCCGGTGCCGGTGAAGCCGCTGTGGTTGTTCTCCACGGCACCGCCGCTGACCACGGCGCTCTCGGCCTCGTAACGGACGGCAGCGGGTCCTGCTGCCGGAGAGGCGGCCGCGGAGGGGCCCGCGGAGAGCGTGCTCCCGGCGAGCGTGGCCGCCATCAGCAGCGTGGTGAGTCTCTTCATGATCCTTCCTCGCGGTAGGCGTACGCCGGAGCGGTCACCGGCTCGGGGATGTGGGTGCGGTCGACGAGGTCGCGCACGAGAGCGTGGTCGGGAGCGAGCGAGCAGACGGGGTCGGTGCGCGTGGCGTCCCCGGTGAGGGCGTACGCCTGGCAGCGGCAGCCGCCGAAGTCCTCGGTGCGCAGCTCGCAGCTGCGGCACGGCTCCTGCATCCAGTCCTCGCCGCGGTAGATGGTGAAGGCCTTCGACTCGCGCCAGATCCATTCCAGGGAGTGGTCCTTGACGTTGGGCGCGTCCAGGTCCGGCAGGGCGGCGGCGGCCGGGCACGGATAGACGGTGCCGTCGGGCTGGACGGTGAGCGAGACGGCGCCCCAGCCGCCCATGCAGGGCTTGGCCCTGCCGTCGACGTAGTCGGGCACGACCCAGACCAGGTCCATCCGGCCGGCCAGCCTCTCCCGCCAGCGCTCGACGGACTCGCGGGCCTCGGCGATCTGCCGGCGTCCGGGCAGCAGGGCGTCCCGGTTGCGCAGCGCCCAGCCGTAGAACTGGGTGTTGGCCAGCTCGATGCGCTCCGCCCCCCAGGCGAGGCCGAGTTCGACCAGGCCGTCGAGGGCATCCAGGTTCGCCCGGTGCAGGACGACGTTGAGGCCGAGCGGCAGGTCCGCCTCGCGTACGAGCCGGGCCGCGCGCTCCTTCGCGGCGAACGACCGTGCTCCCGCGATGCGTTCGGACGCGGCAGGGTCGGCGTGCTGGACGGACAGCTGCACGCTGCGCAGCCCGGCCGCGATCAGCTCCGCCAGTCGCTTCTCGTGCAGGCCCACGCCACTCGTGACCAGCTGCGTGTGGATGCCCGCGTCCTCCGCCGCTGCGACGATCTCGGTCAGATCGCGGCGCAGCAGCGGCTCGCCGCCGGACAGATGGGTCTGTACGACACCCAGGTCAGCGGCCTGCCGAAAGACGTCCGCCCAGGCGTCAGTGGTCAACTCCTCTGACCGACTGACCAGTTCGACGGGGTTCGAACAGTAGGCGCAGTGCAGCGGACAGCCATGGCTGAGTTCGGCGAGCAGGGCCCACGGCGGTTCTACGGCTCTCACGTGATCCAGCCCTCCTCGTGCATCCGCGCCAGAAAGGCCGGCACTTCCTCGGCCACGGGCGCCCCCGGGTGCCGCTCGGCGAGCTCGGCCACGATCGCGTCGACGTCACGCTCGCCGTCGCAGAGCCGGACGATGGATCCGGCGTTGCCGTGCAGCACGACCACACGTTCGGGCAGGACGAGCAGGTCGGTCCCGCGCACCCGGTCGCGCCGGAACACCACCGACCGTGAGAGCACCGGCTTCCAGCTGTCGCTCATCCGCGCTCCCCCGCACCGTCGACGGCGTCGAGCAGGGACCAGAGGACCTCGCACTTGAAGCGCAGGGCCGCGACAGCGGCCTCCTGCTCGCGCCGGGTGTCCGCCCAGTCGATGACGAGCGCCAGCGCCTCCCGGCTGTCACGGCCGCCCTGCCCGATGCGGTTGCGGAAGTAGGTCAGACCATCGGCCTCGATCCACGGGTAGTGACGCTCGAACGCCTCGATACGGGTGCGCATGATGGTGGGCGCGGCGAGTTCGGTGAGCGAGGCGGCGACGGCTTCGAGCGGGGAGCGGAGCCGGCAGAAGTTGACGTAGCCGTCGACCGCGAGCCGTACGCCGGGCAGCACCTCGGTGGCCGACCACAGCCGGGCCCGCTCGATGCCGGCGGCTTCGCCGAGCCGCAGCCAGCGTTCGATACCGCCTTCGCCCTCGATCAGCCCGTCGTGGTCCTGGATCCGCCGCAGCCAGGAGCGGCGGAGGGCGGGGTCGTCGAACTTGGCAAGGATCAGGGCGTCCTTGACCGGGATGTGGCGCTGGTAGTGGAAGCGGTTGACGATCCACCGGCGTAACTCGGCCCGGCCGAGAGCGCCTTCGTGCATACGGACGTTGAAGGGGTGGCGGTCGTGGTAGCGCTCGGCGGGCACGGCACGCAGCCGTGCGGTGAACTCCTCCGGGCCCCACGACTCACCGGCGCCCGCGTGGGGCAGGGCGACTGTGCTCACAGCTCGATCACCATCCGGTCGTCGGCGACCTCGATTCCCCAGCCGCTGAGCAGCGCGTGCTGCGGGGCGTCCGGGTCCACGAGGGGGTTGGTGTTGTTGAGGTGCGTGTAGAGGCAGCGGGCACGCAGTCCGGCCAGCCGGTGCGCGGTGCCGTAGGGGCCGGCGACGGGCAGATGTCCCATGCCGGTGGCGGTCCTGGTGGAGAACCCGGCGCGCCGGGGTTCCTCGTCGTCCCAGAACGTCCCGTCGACGATGACGCAGTCGGCGTCCTCGGCCGCCTCCTGGAACGCGTCCGTCCAGCGGGCGAGCGCGGGGGCGTAGAGGAGGCTGCGGCCGGTCGTGGTCTCGCGGATGCTCAGGGCGACCACCCAGTCCGGGTCGTCGGAGCCGGCCGTCGCGGCGTACCGCGGCTGTTTGGCCGAAACGGGTACGGCACGGATGTCCACGGTGCCGCCCTCGTGGAGCGGTGCCGTTTCGGGGCCCAACTCCCGCCATTCGATGCGGGTGTACGGAGCCAGTACGTCTCCCAGGTGCAGCCGGTCGAGCAGAGCTTCGCGTACGGGCGGGGTGGCGAGGATGTCGAAGCCGTCGGCCTCGCGCAGCCGGGCGATGCCGAGGGTGTGGTCGAGTTCGGCGTCGGTGAGGATCACTCCGGCGACGGGCGAATCGCGTGGCCCGGGCCCGGGTCGCAGGTCGTGACTGTCCTCGATCTGGTCGCCGATGTCGGGGGTGGCGTTGACGAGGTACCAGCGGCTCTCGTCGGCGCACAGGGCGAGTGAGGCGTGACGACGGCGCCGGTGAGGGTGCGCGCGTGCCCCGGCACAGCCGGGACACGCGCAGTTCCACTGGGGCACTCCGCCGCCCGCCGCGGTGCCGAGCACCTGCAGCAGCATGGCGGCAGGGCTATCGGTCGGTGAGGGCGTAGCCGGTGACTTCGAGCGCGGTCTCGACGACCTCGTACTCGGGAGTCCCCCAACGGCCCGTTTCCTCCGATGTTTCCTTGCTGTCGTGCATGGTGTACCTGCCTTCCTGAGATGTGGGGGTCAGGACCGATTCAGCCGATCTGGCACGGTGAGGCATGATTGTGCGGCTGAACGGCCGTTCACATGAGCGATCGACGTTCAGTCATGTGCCATAGAGTTGCGTCTTGATGGGACGCGGTCAATGGTCCGGACCGATAAGGTCGGAGCTGTATCGCGCCAACTTCGGTGGCGGGAATGCTGTGGCGGAGCTGATCGTTGGAATCCTCGAACAACGACGCCCCAACCGACGACGTAAGGATCGACCGCTCGTGAGCAAGGTCCCCTCCATCACCCTCAACAACGGCGTCGCGATGCCGCAGCTCGGCTTCGGTGTCTGGCAGGTGCCGGACGACGAGGCCACGAAGGCGGTGGCGACGGCTCTGGAAGCCGGCTATCGCAGCATCGACACCGCGGCTGTCTACGAGAACGAAGAGGGCACCGGCCGTGCCGTGGCCGCCTCCGGAATCGCCCGGGAGGACCTCTTCGTCACCACGAAGCTGTGGAACAGCGAGCAGGGATACGACTCGACCCTGCGCGCCTTCGACGCCTCGCTGGACAAGCTGGGCCTCGACTACGTCGATCTGTACCTGATCCACTGGCCGCTGCCGTCGAAGGACGCCTACGTCGACACGTACAAGGCCTTCGAAAAGATCGCGGCGGACGGCCGGGCCAGGGCGATCGGTGTCTCCAACTTCCTTCCGGAGCACCTGGACCGGCTGATCGAGGAGACCTCGATCGTCCCCGCGGTGAACCAGATCGAGCTCCACCCCCAGCTCCAGCAGCAGGAGTCGCGCGACGCCCACGCGAAGCACGGCATCCGGACCGAGGCCTGGTCCCCGCTGGGCCAGGGCAAGGGCCTGCTCGAGGTGCCGACGGTGGTGGCCGTGGCGCAGAAGCACCACCGCACCCCGGCCCAGGTGGTGCTCCGCTGGCACCTCCAGATCGGCAATGTGGTGATTCCCAAGTCCGTGACGCCGTCCCGGATCCAGGAGAACCTCGACGTCTTCGGCTTCGACCTGGACGACGACGACCTGGCGGCGTTCGCTGCGCTGGACGAGAACCGTCGCCTGGGCCCGGACCCGGCCACCTTCGACTACGGCGCCTGAGCCTTCGCGCCTCTCGCGAAAGCGCCGCCCGGCTCGTCCGGGCGGCGCTTTCGCATGCGGTCCCTCGAACCCCGGGAGGTCAGTCGCGTCGGGCGGTGTGCACCGTACGCACGGTGAGCAGATACGCGTCCGGGCGCCGCAGCAGGCCCTGAGGGTCCGCCGGATCGAGAAGGCGATCCAGCACCTCGGCGTCGTCCGCCGCGATCAGACCGTCCAGCGCCTTGCGCTGCCACGCGAAGGCGGCGACAAGATGGTCCCGCGCCGCCTGGGGAACCGGCGCGGGGATGTCGAGCAGGAAGGAGCGGCTGCCGCTCGGGGCCAGTCCCGAACCCGCCATCAGCGCCTGCCAGTCCTCCACCTCGTCCTTCGCGCCGGGCAGTTCGGCCCGCATCCGGATGAACCATTCGGCGGTGGCGGCTTCCAGGCGGGACTCCAGACCGGGGCGTCCGATCCCCGTGTCGCGCGGCAGGTGTCGCGCCGTCAGTCCCCCCTCCACCAGGGCGATCATTCCGCCGGGCCGCAGGTGCCGCGCCAGTTCGTCGAGGGCCGCGCGCTGATCGCCGATGTGGTGCAGGGAGTTCCCCGCCCAGATCAGGTCGGCCTCGCCCAACGCATCGATGTCGTCGGGCAGTTCGGCGCGGAGGGTACGGATGCGGCCGACGAGCCCCGCGCGGTCGGCGCGGGCCTGTGCACGTTCCAGCAACGCCTCGGTGGCATCCACCGCCACCACTTCGGCATGCGGGAAGGCCTCGGCGAGGAGCAGTGTCAGCACGCCGGGGCCGCTGCCGATGTCGAGGACGCGCCGGACGCCCGACGCCGGCAGCAGCTCGCCCAGCCAGGCCGCGGCCTGCCGGTACAGAGGGCTCTGGAGCTCCGCGCCGTCCTCGAGCAGGCGGGCCATCTCGTCCCAGTCGATGGAGGTCGTGTCGTGGTGATGACTCATGCTGCTCAGCCTCACGGAAGCGTGCGGTTATGGCGAGCTTCGTTGCCGTTCCGGCAAAACGACGGATGGCTGCGGCACCTCCTGGGCCGGGGTACCGCCGCCCAGGCGGTGCTCCTGCGGGCTGATGCCGCGTACCCGCTTGAAGGCGGCACTGAGCGCGAACGAACCGCTGTAGCCGACCTTCCTGGCCACCGCCTCGACGGTGGCGTCCGTCTCGCGCAACAGATCCGCGGCGAGATCCAGCCGCCACGTCGTCAGGTACGTCATCGGCGGTTCACCCACCAACTCGTGGAAACGGCGCGCCAGTTGTGCTCTGGAGACACCGCACTTGGCGGCCAGTGACGCCACCGTCCAGGGGTGCGCCGGATCGTCCTCCATCAGCCGCAGCGCCCGGCCCACCACCGGGTCGCCCATGGCCCGGTACCAGGCCGGCGCCTGCGCGTCGGGCCGGGAGAACCAGGCCCGGAGCGCGCCGATGAGCACCAGGTCCAGAACCCGGTCGAGCACCACGCTCTGGCCGGGTTCGTCGCGCGAGATCTCGTCGTCGAGCACCGGCATCAGCGGGCAGTTCCACAGGTCGGCCGGCAGATGCACCAGATCGGGCAGGGCGTCCAGCAGCCGCGCGCTGACCTCGCCCTTCATCTGGTACGTGCCGACCAGCATGACGGCCGAACCGTCGGGGTCGTTGCCCCAGCTGCGTACGCCCAAGTGCATGGACTGCGCCAGCGGTTCGCCCTGCAGGGTGTGGCAGGTGCCGCCGGGACCGATCAGTGCGCGCGGCGCGGTGTCCGGGGAGTCGGCCGTGATGTACGGCTTCGGGCCGCGGGCGATCCCCACGTCACCGGCACGCATCCGCAGCGGCTCCGCACCGTCGGACATCACCCACGCCTCGCCCCGGGTCACGCACATCAGGGTGAGCGGCGCGCGGTCCTCGATACGGAGGGACCACGGCGGCTCCATCACCATCCGCACCAGAAAGGCGCCTCTGGCCCGCGGTCCGTCCAACAGTCCGGCGAGAGCGTCCATGGCTCAAGCGTAGACGCACGAACATGCCATTGAGCCTTTGGCGCATGGAGAGTCCAGACCGGCTCCACGAACCTTGAGTCATGACGGAGAACCTGAAGCACGAAACGGTGTTGGTGACGGCGGCCACGGGCAAGACGGGCCACCGGGTGGCGCGACGGCTCACGGACCGGGGTGTCACGGTCCGGGCAGGGTCCCGCCAGGGCGAGGTCGTCTTCGACTGGGAGGACGCGTCCACCTGGGGTCCGGCGCTGCGCGGCGCGGACGCGGCGTACGTGACGTACTTCCCCGACCTCGCGGGCCCCGGAGCGGTCGAGGCGATGCGGGCGTTCGGACTGGCGGCGGCCGAGGCCGGGGTGGGGCGGCTGGTGCTGCTCTCCGGCCGCGGCGAGCCGGAGGCGGTGGAGGCGGAGAACGCGCTGCGCAAGGCGGGTGTGGACCTCACGGTCGTGCGGGCCAGCTTCTTCGCGCAGAACTTCAGCGAGGGCCCGATGGCCGAAGGCGTGGTCCACGGCGAGATCGCGTTCCCGGCGGGCAGGACGGCCGAGCCCTTCATCGACGCGGACGATCTGGCGGACGTGATGGTGACGGTGCTCACCGAGGAGGGCCATGCCGGCAGGACGTACGAGGTGACCGGTGCGCGGCTGCTCACGTTCGAGGAGGTCGCGGCGGAGATCGAGAAGGCGACCGGCCGCCGGACGCGCTATGTGCCGGTGACCGGCGAGGAGTACAAGGGGATGCTCCAGGAGATCGGGCTGCCGGCGCAGGAGGCGGACTGGCTGGCCGACCTGTTCGCGATGCTGATGGACGGCCACAACTCCTCGACCACGGACGGGGTCGAGAACATCCTCGGCCGCGCCCCGAAGGACTTCACGGCCTTCGCCCACGACGCGTCCGAGGCGGGCGCCTGGGACGCGTGACGGAGCCCGCCGGGGGCGGGCGGTGTCGGGTCGCGGGTGAGCCGGGTCAGGTCCAAGGCGGGCCCGACCCGACCCGGCCGTCGGCCCACGGGGACCGACCTCGCCATCGGCAACGGGTGGCTCAACCCGTCGCGTACCGGGTCGTCAGTTCGCGTACCGTCTCGGCCATCCGGGCGCGGAGTTCCGCTGGTTCCAGGACCTCGATCTCCGTGCCCAGCGCGAGGAATTCGCGGTGCGCGTGGTCGAGGGACTCGATCGGGAGCAGGGCACGTGTCCAGCCGTCCGCATCCTCGGTGGTGGCGGCGGCGAGCGCCTGAGCCGCGGGGCCGGTCAGCCGGGCCGCGGCGGAGGGCGAGAGCCTTACCAGCGCCTGGCCGCGGTACAGCCGGGCGTGGAACTCCGCCTGGTGGCGCTGCCAGTACACCGGGAGGTCGAAGTCGCGCGGTATCGCGAACTCCTCTCCCGTGGAGGTGAGTTCGAGGATCTGGTCGACGCGGAACGTCCGCGGCCCGGGCCCGGCGACGACGTACCAGCGTCCCGCCTTGAGCACCAGCCCGTACGGCTCGATGCGCCGGTCCACATCGGTCGGCTCCTTCCAGCGGCGGTAGCGGATGTCGAGCGCGCGGCTCTCCCAGACGGCATCGGCGACGGACGTCAGAAACGGCGCCCCGGCGTCGGGGGCGTACCAGCCGGGCACGTCCAGATGGAACCGGGTGCGCATCCGGTCCGCCTGTTCGCGCAGCTCGGCGGGGAGCGCGGCGCGCAGCTTGAGCTCGGCGGCGGCGAGGGCCGGGCCGAGCCCCAGCTCGGCGGCGGGACCGGGAATCCCGGAGAGGAACAGCGCCTCCGCCTCACCCGCGGACAGTCCGGTCAGCCGGGTGCGATAGCCGGCGACCAGCTGGTAGCCGCCGGCATGGCCGGCGTCCCCGTACAGGGGCACCCCCGCCGCGTGCAGGGCGTCGACGTCCCGGTAGACGGTGCGGACCGACACCTCCAGCTCCTCGGCGAGCTGGGCGGCGGTCATCCGGCCCCGGGTCTGGAGCAGCAGCAGGATCGACACGAGACGGCTGGACTTCACTGACACAGGATGTCAGTGAAGCGGTCCTAGCGTCCTGCCATGAGTTTCGCCGAGAAGTTGTTGTTCGTTCCGCCCCCGCTCGAGGTGGGCGGCCGTCAGGTCAAGCGCTACCACGTCACCCGGGACCCGGCCGGGATCGAACCGGCGGTCGAGAAGGCCGCGTACGCGTTCCTGCCCTCGCTCCTGCCGGAGCCCGACGGCACTCCGCCGTTCACGTTCGTCGTCCTCCACAGGGGAGAGGACGACGGCGCTTACCTCAACGCGTACAGCTGGGTGTGGGACAACGCCGTGCACTTCGCGGGTGCGGCGGCCGGGCAGCCGGTGCTCGACTGCCCGGACAGCGATCCGACGCAATTCGTCAGGCTGGGCAAGCCCTGGATCGGCTGCGTGTACGAGCTGCCCCCGGTCCTTCACGAGCGCGACGCGTGGGTACGGCACGTACTGACTCCCGAGCGCCCGGACCTCGCCGCCTATCTGGCCGACTCGCTGCCCGAGGGAACCACGGGAGACCGGTCATGAGCGGGACGGACTTCGACTTCCTCGACGGCGAGTGGACCGTCGCCAACCGGCGCCGCGTGGACTTCCTGGACGGGACGAGCCGTTGGGAGGAGTTCACGGCGACGAGCCGCGCGTCGCGCCACTTCGACGGCGGGGCGAACTTCGACGAGATCGTCTTCCCGGCGCAGGGCTTCCGCGGCCTGACCCTGCGGCTGTACGACCCCGAGCGCGTTCAGTGGTCGCTCTACTGGGCGAACAGCCGTTCCGGCACCCTCTTCCCACCGGTGGTGGGCCGATTCGGGGCGGACGGGCGCGGTGAGTTCTTCGGCGACGACACGCATGAGGGCCGGAACGCGCGGGTGCGCTTCATCTGGTCGGGCATCAGCGCGACGACGGCACGCTGGGAGCAGGCGTTCTCGGCCGACGAGGGGCGGACCTGGCTGACGAACTGGGTGATGGACCTGTCCCGGCCCGTGTAGAAACCCGCACGGCGGCGGCCGGCCCCAGGGGTCGGCCGCCGCCGTGCGGGGCATGTCAGCTCGCGCCGTGCGCCCCCGCGATGCTCTCCACGCGCTGCGCCAGGTCGAAGTCCTTCTCCGTCACCGCTCCCCCCGCGTCGTGCGTGCTCACCGTGAGGGCGACCGTGTTGTAGCCGAGGGCCAGGTCCGAGTGGTGATTCAGCTCCTCCTGGATCTGCGCGATGTGCACGACCATCGCCGTCGCCGCGAAGTGCGTGGCGAGGCGGTACGAGCGGGAGATCCTGTCGCCCTCCAGCGACCAGCCGGGGAGCTCCCCCAGCCGGTCCTCGATCTCCTTCTGCGACAGCGGCTCTGTGGGCATGACCAGGTCCCTTCGTATCGGCTCGGGAACGGCGCTTTCGGATGCGGTGACGGCTCGGCCACCATAAATGAGATGCCCGGTCCGGGGCGCTCTGTGTACGTTCCACCGGTGGAAGCGCTGACCGAAAAACAGATCCGCGGGTCGTTCGTCAATTGCACCAAGGGCGAGGCGACGCGTCTGAGACTCCCCGCCGATTTCGCCGAGCTCCCCTGGCATGAGCTGGACTTCCTCGGCTGGGTCGATCCGGGGGCTCCGCTGCGGGCGCACCTGGTGCTCCCCCTCGACGGGAATCCGGTCGGCATCACCCTGAGAGTGCCGTCCACCGGACGGACCAGTGCCATCAAGTCGAGCATGTGCCACATCTGCCTCACCCCGCACGCCTCGTCGGGGGTGACGCTGTTCGCCGCCCCGCTGGCGGGTGCCGCGGGCCGGGAGGGCAACACGGTCGGCGCCTACGTCTGCGCGGATCTCGCCTGCTCCCTGTACATCCGCGGCAAGCGGCAGCCGAAGCTGCGGACCGGTCTGCAGGCGGAGACGCTCTCCACCGAGGAGCGGATCACCCGCACCGTCGGCAATCTCACGGCCTTCGCCGAGAAGGTGCTGGGCAGGCGCTGACGGCCCCCGGTCAGCCGCGTCCTTCCAGCACCTGCTCGACGGTGTCGGCCTCCTGCGCGGACTTGTCGGTGCGGTGGCGCAGCACCCGGGCGAACCTCAGGGTGACCCCGGCGGGGTAGCGCGTGGAGCGCTGTACTCCGTCGTACGCGATCTCCACGACGAGCTCGGGGCGCACCCGCACGGTGAACCCGTCGTCCTCGACGGCGAGTTCCCGCAGGCGTGCCGTCTGCCAGCGCAGCATCTCGTCGGTGAGACCTTTGAAGGTCTTGCCGAGCATGACGTACGTACCGTCGGCGGCCCGGGCCCCGAGGTGGAGGTTGGACAGCAGGCCGGTGCGCCGGCCGTGGCCCCATTCGGCGGCCAGCACGACGAGGTCGAGGGTGTGGACGGGTTTCACCTTCAGCCAGGAGCGGCCGCGGCGGCCCGCGACATAGCGCGCGTCGAGCGCCTTGACCAGGACGCCTTCGTGGCCGCGGCGCAGCGTCGCGGCGAGGAACTCCTCGGCGGCCGCGATCTGCCCGGGATCGCCGGGTTCGGCGACGAGGGTGCGGCGGACGCGCATCGGTTCGGGGACGAGCCGGGCGAGAACGGCGTGGCGCTCGCTGCCGGGCAGGTCGAGGGTCTCCTCGCCGTCGGCGGCGAGCACGTCGAAGAAGACCGGTGAGAGGGGCAGCGTGGCGCGGGCCGCCTCGACATCGACCCGCGAACCGACGCGGGAGGCGATCTCCTGGAAGGAGAACGGCCGCCCGTCCTTGTCCAGAGCGATGACCTCGCCGTCCAGAATGAAGTGATCACCGGTCATGTCCCGTGCGGCCGCGGTTACTTCGGGCAGCCGGTCGGTGATGTTGTCCAGCGAGCGGGTGTAGACGCGGATCTCGTCGCCGCTGCGGTGCACCTGCACCCGGATGCCGTCGAGCTTCTCCTCGACCACGCAGGGGACGGCCAGCGTGGTGACGGCCTCGGTGACGGACTTCGCGGTGTGGGCGAGCATCGGCTGCACGGGGCTGCCCACGCGCAGCCTGAACCGTTCGAGCGACGACGGCCCGTCGGCGAACAGGGCGCGGGCGACGCTCGGCAGTGATCCTTCGACCATGACGGCCCGGCGTACGTCCTGGGCGGGCGCTCCCACGGCCTTGGCGACCGCCTCCAGCGCGACCGCGTCCAGCGCGCCCTGGCGCACCTCGCCGGTCAGCAGCCGGATCAGGAACCGCTGCTCGTCGGCGGTGGCCGCAGCCATGAGTTCGCGTACGAGACGCTTGCGCTCGTTCTGGGAGCCGGGCCCCTGGAGCCCGGCGAGGCCGGTGAGCGCCGCATCGGTCCCGGCGACGGTGAGCGCGGCGGTCTGCGCGGGCGGCACCTGCTCCTTGAGGGTGCTCCAGCCGATGCCGATGCGGCCCTGCGGGACGCGTCCGGCGAGATACGAGATCACGAGCGCGACATCCTCGGGCCCGGTGCCGGAGAACAGCTCGGCGAGCAGTGCGATCTTCTGCGAGCGGGCGGAGGTGGCGGCCACATCCCTGGACACATCGGCGAGTCGAGCCAGCAGCATGCGGCCATCGTGCCCCGAGGGGGCGCGCGGCGCACGTGCAGACGGCCGTGGCAATCGGGGCTATCCGGCGGAGCAGGCCGGGCCCGGCCTGCCGGGCCGGCAGCCCGACGCGAACGGTTCCCAGGCGAACAGCTGCGGGATGGTCCGCCGATGCGCCGAGGGTAGGCCCGGTATGGGATGCGAACCGGCCTTCCCCGCCGGCTGGACGTTCAGAAAGCTGATCTCGTGGTCGGCCGCCGCGTGGGCCAGACGGTCCGTCTCGGCGTCGGCGGTCAGCCCCATCTGCAGCCAGACGGATCCGATGGGCAGCCGTGGCAGTACATAGGGGACGACGGCCTGCGAGAGGATCTCCGGGTTCCGGAACACGGTGACGGTGATCTCGGTCCCGGCGAGCCGGTCGGCCCACTCGCCGCCGACCGCGGCCTGCGCGGCGATACGGGCCGCCTCACGGGTGCCGCACTCGTCGGGCAGGATCCAGGTGTCGACCGCGACGCCCGCCGCGCGCAGTTCGTCGGACACTTTCACGGCCTCGTGTGCGCATCCCAGTACGGTGGCTCGACGAAAGGTCATACCGGCGCCTCCGCGGTCGTCAACCACGGCTGCTGTGCGGTGCGTTCGTCCGCCGAGTGCCCGAGCCTGGGCATGGTCCCTCCTCACCGCGACGGCACGTGGGGGCGCCACTGTGGGTCGTGATCCTGGCGCCGTCGGCCATACATGTCAACTTCTCCTGCCAGCCATGGCAGTAATCCCGGACACACGCTGGTTCTCGGATGACGGAACGGTTAATCTCCAGGCAGCCGCAGACGGCACATCATTCGCTTCGGACCCAGGGAGATCACCGGTGAGTGACGCGCACGCTGCCCTCGCCGAGAGCCTGACGGCGATTCACACCCTTGCCGACGAGGCCGGCCTGAGCCGTGACGAGGTGCTCGACGTCCCCCGCCTGTCGTACGAGACGGGCATCCCACGGCACACCGTCGTGGCCCTCCTGGAGGGGCGTCGCGTCGAGGAGCTCGAGCTCGGCGAACGCGTGAGCCAGCGGTTCACCTTCCTGCGGGAGACAAGGCTGCGCCCGAGCGACGGCAAGGCCTACTCCCTCCGCGACCTCGGAACCGCCATCGGGGCCTCGCACCAGGGGCTAGTACCGCTCGCCAACGGCACCGGCAAGCCCGGGCTCAGGCACGCCTTCAGCATCGAGAAGTTCTTCGGGGTGCCCACCGGATTCCTGACGGCCGAGGCGGCGCCGGCGCTCGAACGGGCCCTGCAGACCGTCCTCCTGGAGCTGCGCAGGCTGCCACGGGCCCGCAAGGAGCCCGAGCCCGTGGACCCGTGGGCCGCTGTCAGCGACAAGCACGGCATCCGGGCCACGGCCTGCCGTGCCGAACAGCTCTCCGACGAGAGCCAGGCGGCCGTTCAGGCCTCACTCGCCGCGGTCATCGACGCTCTGCTCAGCCGTGAGGGAAAGGCCTGACAGTGAGCGGGTACGACGAGGTGCCTAGAGTGAGGGGCTGCCAGCGACCGTCGTCGGATCCGACGCTCCCCGGTGCCCGTCGCCGGGAACGCAGCGGTTCAACGACCTTGACACCGTGCCGTGTTAGGCCGGATCGGCCTCAGGCGGCCGACAGCGACGAACTGCCCATCGGGGGGAGCGAAGTGAGCACCAAGGGGGCCATGCGTCAGCTCCGGGAGGAACTGGCGGGCGCACTCGAAGCAGCCAGACCGGCGACGCCCGACGAGGTGTTCGCCGCCCTCTGTGCCCAGTTGAGCAAACGCCGCGGCAGGCCCGTGGAGTACCACCTGGTGGAGTTCCCGCCGCAGACGGCCAGCGGACTGTACCTGGACATGGTCGACCGGGACATCATCTGCGTGCAGTCCAACACGCACCCCTTCCACCAGCTGGTCATCTTCGGCCACGAGGCGTGGCACATGATCGCCGGGCACTGCGGACGGCACGAGCCCCGCACCGCGGCAGCGGCCGAGCTCGCGACGGGCGACGCCGCCCTGGACTCGACCGTGCACAAGGTGGCGGCGCGTACGGACTTCCGGCAGGCCGAGGAGACCGAGGCGGAGACCTTCGGTCTCGAACTCGGCGCCGGTCTGCGCAAGTGGCTGGAAGGGGCGGCCGGTACGGCTCCCCGCAGCGAACTCGCCGAGCGCATCCACCGGTCGCTCGGCCACAGTCAGGGCTGAGGCGTGCGAAACAGCGACTACTACCTTCCGTCCATCGCGCTCGCCATCGCCTTCATCGCCAAGATGCCCGCGCTGTGGCGCGGTTGGCGCAACCCCCTGGTGCGTTCGGTCTGCTTTCTGGTCTTCACGGCGGCGGTCTGCTTCTTCTTCGCCGCACCCCCGACCATCCTGGCGATCAACGACCTCACGGGTGTCCCGAACTTCTCGGCACCGCTGGTCTACGGCATCGTGTGCGCGTTCAGCTGCGCCTGCCTCGTCCTCATCGTCAACTGGCGCGGAGGTCCGGCCGAGACGGTCCGGCGGAGCACACGGCGATGGCTCGTCGGCTACGCGGCCGCCATCGTCGCGCTGCCGGTGTTCTTCGCCCTCGGGGACGCGCCGGTCGAGCGGCTGCGTGACCTGGACACCTACTACGCGAGGACGCCTTTCGTCCGGGAGATGATCGTCACCTACCTGGTGGCGCATCTGGTGTCCGCCGTCGTCACCACCACCCTGTGCCTGCGCTGGGCCCGCGCCGTAGGCGACTGGCTCCGCGTCGGGCTGGTCGTGCTGGTGATCGGATTCGTCCTCAACCTGGCCTTCGGCATCGCCAAGCTGACCGCCGTCATCGCCCGTTGGACGGGTCGCGACTGGGACTTCCTCAGTACGACCGTGGCGCCCCCGATCGCCGCCGCCGGCGCGCTGATCGTGACCGTGGGGTTCCTGCTGCCGCTGCTCGGTCCGCGCGTCAGCGGGGTGTGCGGCGCCTGGATCACCTATCGGCGGCTCGGCCCCCTGTGGCGGCAACTGCGTGCCGTGCAGACGGACCGCTCCTCACTGCCGCGCATCTCGCGCTGGGCGGCCCCCGAACTGCGGCTGACCGTACGCGAGACCGTCATCCACGACGAACTGCTCCGACTGCAGCCCCACCTCGACGACCACGTCCGACAGCGTGCGCGGGAGGCAGCACTCCACGGCAACGCATCGGCGGAGAAGGCGGACGTCGTGGGCGTCGCCGCCATGGTGATCGCGGCCGTCGAGGCGAGAGCCGGTACAACCGGGCGCGGGCCCGACGACGGCCACGGCACCACCGCCGGAGCGGAGGCGCTCACCGCGTCGCTCAGCCCGGGACGCACGCGGCTGGTGCAGCTGTCCCGCGCGCTCCGGTCACCGTTCGTCGCTGTCGCCCGCGGCGAAGCGACCCCTACAGAGAGCAGTTCCCGATGACGCGCCCCACTCCGACCGTCCCCTCCGGCAAACCCCGCCGCGCCGTTGTCATCGGCGGCGGCCTGGCCGGCATGCTCGCCGCAGCGGTGCTGGCCGACTTCGCCGACGAGGTCACGGTCATCGAGCGGGACACGTTGCCGACGGGTCCGGAACCCCGCACGTCGCTCCCGCAGGCGCGCCATGTGCACTTGCTGTGGTCCGGCGGTGCGCGCGCGTTCGAGAAGCTGCTGCCGGGCATCACCGACGGCTGGCTGGCCGCCGGAGCGCGCCGTATTCCGCTGCCGACGGGGTTGGTGACGCTGACGGCCGAGGGCTGGCTCAGACGGTGGCCGGAGATGCAGTACATGATCGCCTGCACGCGCGACCTGCTCGACTGGGTGGTGCGTGAGCGGGTCCTGAAGCGCCCGGGCATCACCCTGCTCGAGCGCCATACGATGCAGGGCCTCGAGGGGGACGGCCGCCGGGTGACCGGTGTGCGCGTGCACACGGCGGACGGCGGCGAACTGACCGTCGACGCCGACTTCGTCCTCGACGCGAGCGGCCGCGGTTCCCGTGCCACCGAGTGGCTGCAGGCGCTCGGGGTGGGCCCGGTGGAGGAGGCGGAGGTGGACTCGGGCCTCGTGTACGCCAGCCGTGCCTACCGGGCGCCCGAGGGCAGCGAGGACTTCCCCATCGTCAACGTCCAGTCCAACCCCGCGGAACCCGTACCGGGGCGGACGGCGACGATCGTGCCCGTCGAGCAGGGGCGATGGCTGGTGACCCTTTCGGGTACGCGCGGCGGTGAACCGACGCGTGACCCGCAGCAGTTCGAGGAGTTCGCGCGTTCGATCCGGCACCCGATCGTCGGCGAGCTGATCTCGATGACCAGTCCGCTCTCGGAAGAGGTCACCCTCTCCCGCAGCACCGTCAACCGTCGCCGCTACTTCGAGAAGGTGGCCCACTGGCCCGAAGGGTTCGCCGTGGTGGGTGACTCCGTGGCCACCTACAACCCGCTCTACGGCCAGGGGATGACCGTGGCCGCGCAGGGTCTCGTGGAACTGCGGGACGCCCTGCGCACGCACGGGCTCACCTCGCAGGGCTTCGCACGCCGTGTCCAGAACGCCATCGCCCGTCCGGCAGGACTCGCCTGGGAGCTGGCCACATCGCAGGACATTCTCTACCCGGGCGCTGTGGGTGCCCGGCCCCGGCGGGGCACCGCCGTGGCGAACCGCTATGTCGCCCGGCTGATGCGGGCGGCAACCGGCCGTGCGCAGATGACACGTGCCCTCCTCGGCGTCCTCACGATGTCCGAGCCCGTCACCACCTGGCTGCACCCGGACATCGTGGTGGGAGTCCTGCGCGGCCCCGGCCCCAAGGTGCCGGGCGGGCCGCCGCTGTCCGCGGCGGAGTGGAAGGTGGCCGAGGGCGGCCCGCGCGACAGGGCCCCGGAGGCACGCAACACGCCTCACCGACAACGGCCGGGCACAGTCTCCCCCTGATTCACTCAACTCCCCTAGCCTTCGCTCGACTTGATCGGAGCGTGCCTCGGTGGCGCCGCTCCGGACTCCATCGACACAGAGGCAGGGAACCATGGGGAAGCTCTCGCGTGCGGCCGTGACGACCACCGTCGCGGCCGGGCTGTTCGGTGCCGCGCTCGCTCCGGCACAGGCGGACACGGCCCGATCGGCGGACCCGGGGCAGCTGCCCTACTCGTCCACGACCGGGGTCGGCGTGCACAACGCGTACGAGAAGGCCAAGTACGGCTACTTCGCCGACGCGCTCGACTCGGGCGCCGGGATGCTCGAACTCGACATATGGACCAATGTGTTCGGCCGGTCCTGGCGGGTCTCGCACAGCAACCCGCTGGGCAACGACAACAACTGCGAGAACGCCGCGAACCCGGCACAGCTGCGGACCAAGGCGAGAAACCAGGATCTCGGCGGCTGTCTGTCCGACATGAAGGCCTGGCACGACGCGCACCCGGGGCACCGGCCGATTCTCGTCAAGATGGAGATGAAGGACGGTTTCCAGGGCCAGTACGGCCGCGGTCCCGCCGCGCTGGACGCACTGCTCACCGCGCGGCTCGGCGACGCCTTGTTCCGGCCGGCCGATCTGGCGGGCGGACAGCCCGACCTCGACACGGCGGTGCGGACGAACGGCTGGCCCGCCCGTTCGTCGCTCGCCGGCAAGTTCGTGATCGAGCTGATCCCGGGCACGGTGGAGGAGAGCAACCCGCTCGACACCCTGTGGACCGACCGTGAGTACGCCACGCACCTGCGGAACCTCGCGGCGGCGGGCCGGCTGCGGGAGGCGGGCGCGTTCCCCGCGGTGCACGGCGCCGCCGCCGGTGACCCGCGTACGCGCTACGCCGACGCGGGCATCCGGCCCTGGTTCGTCCTCTTCGACGGGGATGCGGGCGCATATGTGTCCGGCTCCGTCGACACCGCCTGGTACGCCCGGAACCGCTACCTCGTCGTCATGACGGACGCGCACAATGTGGCACCGGCGATCGACGGCACGAACCCGACGGAGACGCAGGCGCGTGAGCGGCTGGGGCTCCTCGCGGGCCGGAGCGCCAGTGTGGTTTCGGCCGACTGGTACCCGCTGCCGTCGGTGCTCGCGACGGTCGTCCCGCGGGCGGAGGCGGTCACGAACGGGGGCAGTGAGTAACCGCGAGTAACACACATCACAACCCGGCTCCTGGATTACGCGGAACGCCGCAGGGTGGTTTACCGTTCATCTATATATGGGTCGCACACCCACCCCACAGCCGCCCCGGCCAGGAACCCCCGTCCTGGCCGGGGCTTCCTTTTGCCGACGGGCATATGTGATACAGGTCACATTGGACAGTGGCGGTGTCGTGCAGTGCCGAAGCACCCCGCTGCGTCGTAAGGCACGAGGAGCTGAACCAGCAGCCGCCGCAGAGGAGACTCGATGTTCCCGACCGTCGAACAGTCCGTACCGGCCCACCTGATCAGCGACGCCCCGCAGCCCGTCCCCCTTCCGGTGACGCTGGCCTACAGCGCCGGCGATCCTCTCGCGGTGCGGATGGTCTTCCCGGCGGACATGTCCCTCAGCGGTGCGAGCGTGACCTGGACCTTCGCCCGCGCTCTGCTGGACTCCGGACTGCACAGCCCGTCCGGCGCGGGCGATGTGTACATCTGGCCGCGCGGACGTACGCAGACGATGGTCGAGCTGCGCTCCCCCGAGGGCGTGGCCCTGCTGCGGTTCGCCACCGGGCGGCTGCGGCACTTCTTACTGCACTCGTACACGGCGGTTCCCGTAGAACGGGAGACACAGGCCATCGACATCGAGAGTGGGCTGGCGTCACTGCTGGGCGAGGCGAAGGGCTGACGCACCGCGACGGGGCTCCGCGGTGCGGACCTGCCGTATTACGGTCTGGGTATGACAACTGTTGCGTCCGGGGCGGGAGTAGGTCCCCTGCTGCGCGGCTGGCGTGAGCGCCGCCGGATCAGCCAGCTGGAGCTGTCCCTGCGCGCCGGATCGGCGGCCCGCCACATCAGCTTCATCGAGACGGGACGCTCCCGGCCGAGCGAGGAGATGATCCTGCGTCTCGCGGAGCACCTCGACGTTCCCGTCAGGGAGCGCAACGCGCTGCTGCTGGCCGCCGGCTACGCGCCCCGCTACGCCGAGACCTCGCTCGACGACCCGTCGATGGGCGCCCTGCGCGAGGGCATCGAGCGGCTGCTCCACGGCTACGAGCCCTACCCGGCCCTCGTCGTCGACGGCACGTACAACGTCATCGCGGCCAACCAGGGCATCGCGATGCTGCTGGACGGCCTCCCGGCGCACCTGCTCACACCACCGCTGAACGCCATGCGCATCACGCTGCACCCCGAGGGCCTGGCGCCGCGGATCCGCAACCTGCCGGAGTGGCGCGGGCATCTGCTGGCCCAGATGGAACGCCAGATCGCCCTCGCGCGCTCCGACGCACTGCGCGCGCTGTACGACGAGGTCGCCGCCTTCCCCGTACCCGGCACCGGCGACGAGGCCGCCCGGGAGGACCCCACCCCGTACCCGGGGTTCGCGCTGCCGCTGCGGATCGAGCACGACGGGCGACTGCTGTCCTTCGTCTCCTCGATCTCCACCTTCAACACCCCGATGGACGTGACCGTCGCCGAACTGGCCATCGAGACGCTCCTCCCGGCGGACCCGGCGACGGTCAAGTACCTCCAGTCCCTCACGCCCTGAGGGCACGCTCAGGAACCGCTGCGGCCCAGGGCACGCAGCGCGGACCACTGCAGCACCGCGAACCCGCCGACGGTCAGCGCCTGCAGCGGGATCCACACGGCCCCCGCGGTGCTGGGCTCGAACCACAGCACAAGCGCGACGATGCTGCCGAGGGCCCACGCCAGGTTGGTGTCGACGACGGCCTTCACGGCCCCGCTCGACGGCTGTGGCCGCGAGCCCAGATACCCGACGCCACCCGCATACACGACGAGCAGGACACCCAGCCCGAGCAACAGCCCGGCATCGACTCCGAGCAGCCGCCCGAGGGGCCCGGAAGCCACGGCATAGGCCAGCCCGTTGACCCCGGTCACCACGGCGTCGAGCACAAGAAACCGGCGCAGCATGACCTGCGGCTCGGTGGTACGGGAGATTCCGGCGAGCAGAGTGGCGGACATGACGAATCAGCCTCCGTCGAGGTCGTACGGCCTGGTGGGGCCGGAGCTCGGACGGAGTGCGCCGCCCGAGTTCCGGTACCGCAAGACTGCCGGGGCGGGGAGGGGCGGTCGATTACGCCGGAGGTAATGGCGCGACACCAATCCCCCGCGCCCTCCGCTCCGAACACCCACCTGGCGGCGCGCCGGTGTGCGGTGCGGTGGATCAGCCGGTGCTGGGGGCGCAGGTGTGGGCGACAGTGCGGGTGCGGGTGCTGGCGGAGGACGGGCCGCGGGTGTGGATCGCCGTGAGCGGGCGGCTGGCGCGGAGCACGCTGCCCGTGCTCGCGCGGACATTGCGTGAGCACGCCGACACGGGTGCCACGTGCTTCTTCATGGATGTCACGGCGCTGGCCGACGACCGGGACGAACCGGGCGAGTTGCTGCCGGCCGGGGCACGGCTGGCGTTCCACGTCATCGGTGCCCGCGACGACCTTCGGTTGCAACCCGGCCACGATCGGCGGCTGTTCTTCCATTCGGGGCCCTCGACGGCGTGGACTGTGTGGGTGAGCGGCCCGCCCCCCGAGGGCACGAAGGGCCGCAGGACAGCGCGTTCCTCCGCCCCTCCCCGCAATCACAGGAGTTCCCTTGGCAGCATCGCCTGAACAGGGCCGACCGGTCGCCGACTTCACCCTCCCCGGAGGTGTCCTCGTCGACGGCGTCTTCGAGCGGCGCGACTTCACGCTCGGCGGGCAGCGGGGGCGCCCGCTGGTGCTCGCGTTCTATCCCGGGGACGACACCACCGTCTGCACCAAGCAGCTGTGCTCGTACTCCAGTGGTCTGGAGTCCTTCACCGAGTGCGGGGCCGAGGTGTGGGCGATCAGCCCCCAGGACGTCGACAGCCATGAGGCCTTCGCCCGGAAGTACGACCTGCGGATGCCGCTGCTCGCCGACACCGACCGGGCCGTCGCCCGCGCCTTCGGCGTCGCGGCTCCCGGGATCGGGCTGCGGCGCGCGGTGTTCGTCGTCGCCGCCGACGGCACCCTGCACTGGAAGCATGTCGCCCTGTTCGGCGCGACGTTCCAGTCGAAGGAGACGCTGGCCGCGCAGCTCGCCGCGCTCCAGGACGCCTAGCAGGCGGGAGGGCGAGTGGCCACCGGCCGTGGCCACTCGCCCCGCGTTCAGGCTCCCGGCGGCACCCGCGAGGGGCGGCCCGGCCCCCGGGTGAGCCGGTGACCCGCGATCACCGCGAGGCCGCCGAGCAGGCCGCCGGCCGCGGTCCAGATCCAGCGGTCCGACCACCAGCCGGCGGACCAGCCGTCCTCGGGCTCGGCGAGACCGGCCGCCTGCTTCGGTTCCGCCCCCGTACCCGCACCGGCTGCGCTCGTGCCCGGCACCAGCGGCGCGGAGAGCGCTCCGTCCGCCGCGTGCGCGCCGCCCGAGTCCACCGAGTCCGCCCGGATCTCGGCGCGCACCGGCAGGCCCAGGTCCTCCTGGGGGAGCTCGGTGACGGTCAGGCGTATGTAGTAGCTGCCCGGCAGCGGGTCGTTGTCCCACGGCTCGGCCCAGGACCGTACGGTCCGCAGGGTGCAGGACAGCTCCACGGACGCGGCATCCTTCCCCGCCGCCCTGGTCTGCATGCCGTACATACAGGCCTGCCGCCGTCGCAGGCCGTCGTACACATCGAGCTGCCAGGTGGACGAGCCGCGACGGGTCGCGGACCCGGGCAGGGTGACGGTTGCCTTCACCGTGGCGCGCCGGCCCGCATCCGCGGGAAACACCCAGTACAGATAGTCGCCCGCCGACGCGGTGGCGGTGGCGGCGCGGCCCTGCTGGATCGCGGTGGCGTCACGGAAGCCCGTGCCGGCCCTGGTCGGACCGGTGGTGCTCTCGCCGGGGCGTGGCGTCGACGACGGATCGTCCGCGAGGGCCGCGGACGCGGTGCCGGTGAGCGTGGCCGCGGCCAGCAGCACGGTCGTGAACAGGCGTGTGATACGCATCAGTTGGTCCTCCAGACGGCGACGCGCCAGCGTGAGATCCAGCCCCACAGCACTCCGGCGACCAGGCCCGTGAGGGCGAGTACGGCAAGGAGCCACCAGCCGCGGCCGAGGCCGAAGGCGGCCACGTCGGAGGCGTCGTCGGGTGCGTCCACGATGTCGACCCTCAGCTCGACGGGCATCCCGGGCGTGGTCTTCACGGCCGGTGCGGCGGCGAAGGAGTTGCTCACCTCGAGACAGACGGTCTCCGCGGCCGGCTTGTCCTCGCCGTCGTCGTCGAGTTCCGGCCGGGGGTGGCGCAGCCCGGTGGAGATCACATCGGTGCGGCCGTCACCGGCTTCGGAACCGCGGACGATCTCCCGGCCGTGCACGGTCACGGCTCGCAGCAGGATGCCGTAGTCGTTGTTGACGGCGCGGTCGGCGCCGATGCTCACGGCAGCGCGCAGCTCCTGCCCCGGCAGGACGTCCACGCGGTACCAGCGGTGCTCGGCGAACCGCTCCCGGTCGCTGTAGAGGCCGGGCTTCAGCTGAGGCGCCTCGGCACACTCGGCCGCGCCGCGGGTGGCCACCGGGGTGACGACGGGCTCGGCGGCGCGGTCGACCAACTGGCTCACCCGGTCGGAGAGTTCGTCGGTGTGCTGCACCGAGGTGTAGGTTCCGCCGGTGGCTTCGGCGATGCAGCTGAGCTGGTCGCGGGTCTTGGCGTCCGGGACGAGTCCGAGGGTGTCGACGACGAGGTGGATGCCCTTGGCCGCGATGTCACGAGCGACCTCGCACGGGTCGAGGGGCGCGCAGGTGTCCTCGCCGTCCGTGATGAGCACGATCCGGCGGGTGCCGTCGCCGCCCTCGAGGTCGCCGGCCGCGCCGAGCAGCGCGGGCCCGATGGGCGTCCAGCCGGTGGGGGCGAGGGTCGCCACGGCGGTCTTGGCCTCGGTGCGGTCGAGCGGACCGACGGGGTGGAGCTGTCGGGTGTCCTTGCAGCCGGTCTTCCTGTCCTTGCCGGGGTAGTCGGCCCCGAGGGTGCGTATGCCGAGCTGCACCTCGGCGGGGACGGCGTCCAGTACGTCGTTGAACGCCTGTTTGGCGGCCGACATACGGGTCTGGCCGTCGATGTCGCGGGCCCGCATCGAACCGCTGACGTCGAGCACCAGCTCGACCTTGGGGACGGGCTTTCGGGCGGCGTCCGGTTCGTCGGCGGCCGCGCCGGCCGGGAAGAGCCACAGGGCGGCGAGCAGGCCGCACGCCCCGGCCGCCAGCCGTTTTCTATTGATCATCAGCGGATCGTATGGAGAAACGACCGGTGATCCAAAACGGGCCGGTGGCCGGGGAGTTGAAACCTTCCGCAGGCGTCAGACGGTGCGGGTCTCGCCGGGGCCGGGGCGGCCGTCGCCCGACGTCTCGGTTTCGTGTTCGGTCTCGGGGAGCGTGGCGGGCGCCCCGCTCTCCGCCGGCTCGTCGGAACGGGCGGCCTCGGCGCGGATCATGGCGTTGAGCACGGCGAAGGGGTCGATGGGCATGACGGTGCACCTCGCGGTGTGAGGAGGGAAGGCCGGACAGTGCTGAGGAGTTCAGCGGCTGTCAGCAGCGCAGGACCACACTCCGCAGGGCACGCGGCGGCGTCAGCGGCTCGTCGGCCGGACCCGGGACAGTCAGGAGCGGACGCGTGGGCGGCCCGGGGCGCCGGTCGGGGGCGATCGGTCGTACGAAGGCGCGGGCGCGGCTCGAAGCGGACACACCGGCGTCGGTCTCCTCGGCCTGGCCCGGGTTCGCCGGGTCGAAGGGCGCCGACGCGGGCGTCCGCAGGTCAGCGGCCCCGGCCACCGGTGCAGCGGCCCCGAGGGACGTCCCCAGGAGTGCCAGCAGTGCCACCAGGACGAGCGGAGCGGAGCGCCGGACGGCGGCGCGAAGGGCGACGGCGAGGACCGGGTGCTGGTTCATGGGGCGCGACCTCCTGGACATGCGTCCAGTGCCCGCCCGAGCCGGTGCTCCGGCCGGGCAGGGCCGGGAACCGCTCTACCGGGTTACGCGCGTTAGCCCGAATCCACGGCGCGCGGAACCCGGCCGGAGCGCCGGTCCCTCACCCCGCGTGCGGCCTGATCACCGTCACTCCCGTGCCCGACGCCGTACCGAGAGCCACCAGCGCATCGGGCACGGCGTCCAGGCCGATCTCCGTCGTCACCAGGCGGTCGGGGCGCAGGGCGCCGGAGGCCACCATGGACATCATCGCGGGATAGTCATGGGCGGCCATGCCATGGCTGCCGAGGATCTCCAGCTCCAGCGGGACGACCCGGTCCATGGGGAGTTGGACACCATGGGGCAGCAGACCCACCTGGATGTGGCGGCCCTGGCGGCGCAGGCCCCGGACCGAGTTCACACAGGTCGCCGGGGCGCCCAGCGCATCCAGCGAGAGATGCGCGCCGCCACCGGTCGCCTCGTGGACGGCGTCCGGCACGGTGCCGGTCTCCGCCGAGGCGTCCACGCACACCTCGGCGCCGAAGGAACGCGCCAGTTCCAGTGCCACGGGCGAGACGTCGACCGCCACCACCCTCGCCCCGCACGCCGCGGCGATCATGACGGCGGACAGCCCCACGCCGCCGCAGCCGTGCACCGCGACCCACTCCCCCGCACGCACCCGGCCCTGGCCCACGACCGCACGGAACGCCGTCGCGAAGCGGCAGCCGAGGCTCGCGGCCGTGGAGAACGTCATCGACTCGGGCAGGGCCACCACATTGGTGTCGGCGTGATGGACCGGGACGTACTCCGCGAACGAGCCCCAGTGCGTGAAGCCGGGCTGCTGCTGCCGCTCGCACACCTGCTGCGCGCCCCGCGTGCAGGCGGCGCACCGTCCGCAGGCGCAGATGAAGGGGACCGTGACCCGGTCGCCGGGCCGCCAGTTGACGACGTCGTTCCCCACCGACTCGATGACACCGGCCAGTTCGTGACCGGGCACATGCGGCAGGGTGATGTCGGCATCGTGCCCCATCCAGCCGTGCCAGTCGCTGCGGCACAGTCCCGTCGCCTCGACGCGGATCACCGCTCCGTCGCGGGCGGGTACGGGCTCGGGCACCTCCCGTACGGCGAGCGGCTTCCCGAACTCCTCGAACACGACAGCGCGCACCGGGCACTCCTCACATCGCCGGACATCAGGCCGCGTCCACGTTATCCGGGGGACATCATTCGGCCGAGGGGGCCGATGGGGACCTGCGGCCCCTCGCTCTCGCGCAGCCAGCGCCGCAGCACCCGGTGGACCTGTTCCGCGCCGGCCAGCTCATCGCCGTCGTCGACAGGTGGCGAGAACTCCAGCGGCCAGAGCAGGAACGGCTGCGACTGCTCGCCGCCGAGGCCTCCGTGCGAGCCGATCTGCTCCTCGAAGGCGTGCACGCTGCCCGTCGCCGGGTCGTACACCGAGTTGACCATGATGTCCGCGACGTGCGGAAAGGAGTCGGTGCGGCGTACGGCGTCGGCCGCACCCCGGCCGAAGGGGGCCAGCGGCCCGTCGTCGGTCAGGTCCGCGACCGGCACCTCGACACCGCCCGCGGCCAGCACCACCGAGCCGTGCTCCTCGCTGCGCACCAGCAGGAAGCCGATGCCCGGGTGATGGGCGAGCGTGCGCAGCAGAGCGGGGTGGCGGGCCTCTATTCGCTCACGGCTCAGCCGCTCGGGAACGTCGGGGAACGAGATCAGGGCGAGATTGCCCGAGGACAGCACGATCGGCTCGGAGCCGCGCGCCGGACGTTCCTCGGATTCCTCGCCGAGCCCCCGGTGGAGCGCCGTCCGCAGAGCGTGGCCGGCGGCGTCGCGGGCCTCGGCGCCGCTCCTGGAGCGTTCGGCCCGGCGGGAGACGGGCAGTCCGCACCCGGCGCGTACAAGATCCTTGAGCGTGAGCCCGTACGCGGCCTCGAATGTCTCACCCGGGCTCTGCCCGTGGTCGGAGAGCAGGACGAACCGGTAGCCGCGCGGTGTGTGCTCGGCGCACCGGGCGATCAGCGCGAGCGAGCGGTCCAGCCGCTCCAGGACCCGCGCCGCGTCCCGGCTGTGCGGCCCGGAGTGGTGCGCGACCTCGTCGTAGCCGACGAGGTCGGCGTAGACGGCGGTACGCCCGGCGAGCATGTCGCCCATCACCGCGGTGACCACGACGTCCCGTTCGACGACGGTCGCGAACGCCCGGATGAAGGGGTAGAGCCCGCCGCGGCCGACCCGTGGGGTGTCGCCGCGCAGCCGCGCGCGCGTGGACTGGCTGATCTCGCGGGCCACTTCGGCGAAGAAGGAGACGGCCGTGCGGACCGCGTTGGCGGGGTCGGAGAAGTACGCGAAGTAGCCTGCGCGGGAACGGTTCGTCCGGCTGCGCCGGGCGGCCTTCGACAGCACGAGCGCGACCTGTTCGGCGCCACCGCTGAAGAGGTTGCCGCGGCTGGCGCCGTCGGCGCTGAGCAGCCCGTCGTCGCCGGTGCGCTCGACGGCCCGGCGCTGGAGTTCCACCGCGCTCGCGGGCCGGTTGCTGACCATGATCCGGCCGGTGTCCTTCTCGTACCAGCGGAAGGCGGGGACGTCGTGGTTGGAGCCGTGCAGGATGCCGAGCTGGCTGGCGCCGGTCTGGCTGGACCAGTCGGTGCGCCAGGGCGTGAGCCGGTGGGTCGTGCCGATCCACTCGGCGACGGTGGGCATCACACCGTCCTTCGCCGCACGCTGCAGCACCTCGTGCCCGACGCCGTCGAGCTGGAGGAAGACCGTGCCGTGGGCGGCCGTACGGCCCAGGTCCTCGCCGCGTCTTCGGCGGCGGCGGGTGGCGAGCCGGGAGAGCCGTCTCCGGTAGGCGTTGTCGTCGTTGACCGCCAGGGCGGTGGAGGTGGCGGACGCGACGGCGGACATCACGGCGGCCACGACGACCGCGGTCTCCGGGTCGGCGGCGCCGCGCCCGTCGGGGATCAGCCAGAGTGCTATCAGCAGCAGCGAGCCGTTGAGGAAGAAGACGAGCAGGCCGAGGACGAGCGCGGGCACCAGCAGCAGAGCCCGCACCACGACCGGCCACACCAGCGCGGTCAGCAGGCCGAAGGCGCCCGCGCCCCAGGCGGCGGTCACCGCGGTGCGGGTGATGGTGTCCCCGTCGTCGGACTGCAGCTGGAAGTCGGGCAGGATTCCGGCGAGCGCCAGCAGGGTCAGGGTCGAGACCAGCCACACCACGAGCACTCGCAGCAGGGCGCTCCCCGCCCTGCGCCATCGCCCATCGACCACGCCGCATTCACCTCACCCGTTGCCGCAGGTCTCCAGCGTGGCACAACCGGGAGCACGGCTGCGGGCGCACCCCGGCCGGTCGCGGTGGGCGGGCTCAGCGGCCGTGGTATCCGGCCGTCGGCATGGACAGCCGGCGGTGGACGTCGGCCTTCATCGGCGCGTCGTACACGGGCTCGTCCAGATCCGCCGTCTCCAGCCGCACACCGCGCCGCTCGCACTCCGCGACGAAGGCGCCCACCGAGCTCAACGCCCGTGCCAGCACTCGCTCGTTGGGGACGACGAACAGATCCACTTCGCCCTCGTCCACATCGCTCCACAGACCGCAGTGGTCGGGTCGCAGACCGTAGAAGAGGAGCCGACGGATGACGATGTACCCCTTGTCGGCGGCCCAGCGGGCGCACATCGTGTGCTGGCTGCGCGTGTCCACCAGGAAGGGGTCGCTGTCGAGTTCCTCGAGGGGCGTCAGGCTGGCGATCGCCGCCGCTCGTAAGCCGTCCTTCATGACACATCCCCCTGCACTCGCCGGTCGCCGCCGACCCTACTCCGCCCGCCCCCGCGCCAGGGCCGCGCACCGAAGGCGCATCAGCGGGCGGAACAGGAGCGCGGCAACTGTGCGTGCGCCGGTGCATCTAGGCTCGTAGGGGTAGTCGTACGTGGCGCGGGCAGACGTACGCCGAGCCGAAGAGGGAGGCACTGCGTGCCGGTGGAGATCACCTGGTGGGGTCACGCCACCTGCACGGTCGAGGACTCCGGGGTCCGGGTGCTGACCGATCCGCTGTTCGCCCGGCGGCTGGCACATCTGCGCAGGCGGCGCGGCGCGCTGCCGGGGCCCGACGCGGCGGTCGCCGACGCGGTCCTCGTCTCCCATCTGCACTCCGACCATCTGCATCTGCCGTCGCTCGGCCGCCTTGCGCCCGGGACCCGGCTGGTCGTGCCGCGCGGCGCGCCCCGCTCGGTGCCGGCGCTGAACCGGCTGGGCCTGGACGTCACCGAAGTGGGCCCGGGGGACGAGATCGCGGTCGGCGGGCTGACCGTACGGGCCGTGCCCGCGCTGCACGACGGACGGCGGCTGCCGCTCGGCCCGCACCGCTCCCCCGCGCTCGGCTACGTGGTCAGCGGCGAGGCCCGTACGTACTTCGCGGGGGACACCGGTCTCTTCGACGCGATGGCCGACGAGGTCGGTCCCGTCGATGTGGCGCTGCTGCCCGTCGGCGGCTGGGGCCCCCATCTCGGGCACGGACATCTGGACGCGGGCCGGGCGGCCCAGGCGCTGGCCGCTCTCGCACCCACGGCCGCGGTGCCGGTGCACTACGGCACGTACTGGCCGATCGGGATGGACGGCGTCCGGCCGCACGAGTTCTACTCACCGGGCGAGGAGTTCGTCCGCAAGTCGGCGCGGCTCGCTCCGGATGTGGCTGTGCACCGGCTGGGGCACGGCGAGCGGGTCAGACCGGAGGCGGCGCGGTGAGTTCGAAGCTGTCGGACGCCATCGGGCAGCTGACGGACTTCATGGCGCAGCTGCCTCCCGAGTCCACCCAGCAGGCTGTCGGCTATCCGTCCCTGTTCCTGCTGGTGGCGCTGGGCGCGCTGGTACCTGTGGTGCCGACGGGAGCGGTGGTGAGCTCGGCGGCGGTGGTCGCCTTCCACCAGTCGTCACCGCTGTCGCTGCTGTTCGTGTTCCTGGTGGCGTCCTTCGCCGCGTTCCTCGGCGACGTCTCGCTGTACTGGCTCGGCAAGCGTGGGGTGGGCTCCAAGAACGGCTCCAAGTGGCTGGCCGCGCTGCGCGACCGTGCCGCACCGGACCGGCTGGAGCAGGCGCAGAGCAAGCTGGCGGACCACGGCGTGGCGGTGCTGGTGCTCTCGCGGCTGATACCGGCCGGACGGATCCCGGTGATGCTGGCCTGCCTGCTGGCCAAGATGCCGCTGCGCACCTTCGTACGCGGCGACATCCCGGCGTGCCTGGCGTGGGCGGCGACGTATCAGCTGATCGGGATACTCGGCGGATCGCTGTTCCACGAGCCGTGGCAGGGCGTGCTCGCCGCCGTGGCGCTGACGGTGGTGCTGAGCGGGGCTCCGCCGCTGTGGCGGAGACTGCGGAACGGCACCCGCGGGCCGGGTTCGTCCGGCCGGACCGCCTGAGCACGAGGCCCTGACCGGCCCCCTGGGCCCGGTCGTCGGGGCCATCTGCTCCTCAGTCCTGCAGCACGCGGGAGCCGCCGACCGGCAGGTCCCACAGCTCCTCGCGCGGCCGGCCGGTGCGCTGCCAGGCGGCGCGCACCCGGTTCAGCGGTTCGAGCACCGGCTCGGCCGAGAGGACGAACGTCGCCCAGTGCATCGGGGCCATGCACCGCGCTCCGAGGTCCTCGAAGGCGCGCACCGCCTCCTCGGGGTCGGTGTGCACATCGCTCAGCCACCAGCGCGGGTCGTACGCGCCGATCGGCAGCAGCGCCAGGTCGATGCCGGGATGCCGGCGGCCGATCTCCCCGAACCAGTGGCCGTAGCCGGTGTCCCCGGCGAAGTACACCGACCGGCCGAGCCGCTCGGTGAGCACCCAGCCGCCCCACAGGGAGCGACAGGTGTCGGTCAGGGTCCGCTTGGACCAGTGGTGGGCCGGTACGAAGTCGAACCGCACGCCGCGCAGTTCCGCGCCCTCCCACCAGTCCAGCTCGGTCACGCGGGTGAACCGGCGGCGCCGGAACCAGCGGGCGAGTCCGGCGGGCACGAAGACCGGTGTGTGGCGCGGCAGACGCCTGAGCGTCGGGGCGTCCATGTGGTCGAAGTGGTTGTGGCTGATCACCACGGCGTCGACCGGAGGCAGGTCCTCCCAGCGGACGCCGACGGGGGTGACACGGGCCGGGGTTCCGAAGATCCGCCGGGACCACACCGGGTCGGTGAGCACCGTCAGTCCGCCGATGCTCAGCACCCAACTGGCGTGCCCTGCCCAGGTCACGGCGACGGTCGTGGTGTCGACGGCGGGCAGCGGCCCGGGGGCGAACGGCAGCAGCGGAATGTCCCGCAGGCCGCCCGGCCCGGGGCGCACCGCGCCTTCGCGGGCGAGGCGTGCCATGGCGCGCACGCCGGGGAGGGGGGCGGTCAGCCGGTCGGCGAAGGAGCGCGGCCAGTGGCGGATCTCGCCGAGCGGGCGGGGGCGGGACCGGCGCCGTACTCCGCCGGTCCCGGCAGGACTGCGCGGCTCCGCGGTCCCGGCCCGGCCGCCCGGGTGCGCAGCCGCCCCGGCCCGGCCGTCGTGTCCTGAGTGCTCCGCCTGCTCGGTCTGTTCCGTCATCCGGGGCTCCGTTCAACGCAATTCGTCGAAGGCCGTTCCAAGAATGCTCAACGCCTCGGAAACGTGGGGCAATTCCAGGGGCGCCGGTGAGGTGACGGACTCCTGACGCTGCTCGGGGGTGGCCCCCAGCAGCGGCCCGGTCGCCAGCCGCACCCGCAGCGCGCCCAACTCGTCGCCGAACCGGTGCCCGCCCGGCACAGGTGCCCCGAGACGGGCGGTCAAGTACTCCTCGAGCTCCATCGAGTCGGTCACACCCCGTTCGGCGAGGCGGGGGCGCAGCGGGCCGAGGTCGGCGTACAGGTGCCGGCCGGCCTGGGGCGGCCTGGCGAGCGCCCCGGAGACGAGTACGGCGTGGTGCATCGCGGTGGCGACGGCCGCGTGCAGTGCGGCGGCCTGCTCGGACCTGGCGGCCACCGGTGCGGGCTCGCCCAGCGCGTACGCGGCGGCGGCCGCGACCGGTTCGGCCACGACCGCGCCGAGGGCGGTGAGGATGTCGAGGGTCCTGGCGCGCCGGGCGGTGCCCTGCTCACCGGACGGGAAACGGGCGACAGCGACCGGCCACGAGGAGGGCACCAGACCACCGGCCAGATCGCTGATGACGGTGACATCGCCCGGGCACATCTCGGCGGGGCTGAGCAGCACCGTCTCCTGCGGCCGGTGCAGGGTGTCCCGCCAGGTCTCGTCGCTGATGATGTGCAGGCCCTCGGCGACCGCCGCCTCGCAGGCCTCGCGCACGAGCTCGGGCGGCGCGACGGTCGCGGTGGGATCGTCGGCCACGGACAGGAGCAGCAGCCGCGGCTCGCCGCCCTCGGCGCGCACTCTGCGGACGGTCTCCAGCAGCGCGTACAGATCGGGTACACCGCCGCACTCCGCCGGGGTCGGCACATGGTAGGCGGGACGGCCGAGGAGGCGGACCTGCGGAGTCCACCAGGCCGGGCAGGGGCGGGGCATCAGCACGTCGCCGCCGTACGCGCCGATCAGCGCGAACAGCAGGGACTGCGGGCCGGGTGCCGCGACGACCTCGTCGGCCCGGCTGCGCAGGCCGCGCCGCCACCAGTAGCCGCACACCGCCTCGCGGAGCTGGGGGCCGCCGCCGGGAGGCTCGCCGAGCCCGCGGTCCGACGCGGCCGCGAGCACGTCGGCGAGCTCGGGCAGCACGGGCAGCCCCGGCTCGGGTGCAGGCGGCCCGTAACGGACAGGTCCGCGGCCTTCCGCCGTCTGCCGCATGGCCGTCACCTCCGCCGTCACCGCCGCGCCTGTTTCGGGGCCCTCGAGCCCTTTATACGGAGGTTTGCGCGACCGCGCCGTACGGAAGCGGTGGCCCGCTCGATTCCGGTTGCCCGGTCGGCGGCGAACGCCGAGGGGAGTCGGACGACGGTCGCCCGGTGACGGCGAACGGTGACGGGCGGCAGCCGAGGTCGCCGGGCGACGGACCACCACGGTCGAATCGGCCGCGAACGCACACGCACGTCGGAAGACGGTCACCGGGCAACGGAGCGGCGAGCGCTGCGGCAGTCAGACGCCTCGGTCGGCGGCGAACCCCGGCCCGCGTCAGACGACGGTCACCGGATGACGGACCACCGCGTCGAAGAGGTACCCCTGGGTGTTGTGGACGCTGCGCTCCGGCTGAGTGTTGCCGGCGCGGTCCGTCGTCCGGGCGAGCAGGTGCGCCGGGCCGGTGCGGTGCGGCCGCCAGTCGGCCGTCCATCGGACCCAGCCGTCCGCACGTGGGGTGTCGCGCAGCCGCGCCGGACGCCAGTGCGCTCCGCCGTCGGTACTGATCTCGACCTTGCGCACGGGGGCCGCGGCCGACCATGCGCGGCCGGTCAGCCGGTGTGTCGTACCGGCTTCCAGGTTCGCGCCGAGCGGCAGCTCGAAGGCGTTCCTGACCGTCTGGCGGCTCAGTGGCGCGCTCCCGGCTTCCGGGTAGGCGGACCCGAAGAGGCGGTAGAACTCGGTGGTCCACGGCGAGGCCAGCGGCGTCTCGCTGACCTCGATGTCACCGAGCCATTTGATCGACGCGATCCCGATCCAGGACGGGACGATCACGCGGACCGGGAAGCCGTGGTCGTACGGGAGGGGCTCGCCGTTCATCTCGTACGCGAGGATCACGTCGTCGAGCGCCTTGGACACGGGCAGCGGACGGCGCACCCGGCCGAGGTTCACGCCGCCGGTGACGTATTCGTCGTCGAGACCTCGCGGCATGACGTCCACGGCCGAGGAGGAGACACCGGCCCGGTGCAGGACGTCCCGCAGCCGCACTCCGCGCCATTGGGCCGCGCCGATCGCGCCGAGGGTCCAGGCGGTGCCGCTGACGGTCTCGCCCTGCTGGGTGGTGTAGAAGCTGCGGCCGTTGCCCGCGCATTCGACGAGGGCGGTCCGGGTGACGGACGGCAGGGAGCGGAGTCTGCCGTAGTCGAAGACGACCGGCCGGCGGCCCCTCAGTCCGCTGCCCCAAACCGTCAGTTTCCAGTCCGTCTCGCTCAGACGCGGGGTCGAGGTGTGGTTGCGGACGAAGAAGCGCTCGGCGGGGGTGAGCAAACCCGTCGGGCGCAGGGCGTGGACGTTGGTCTCCGCGTTGGTCCCGCGCACCGTGAAGATCTCGGGCGGGAGCGGCTTGAGGATGCCCGGGGCGGCAGGGGCGGTGGGCACGGCAGGGGCGGCCGAGGCGGGAGCGGGGGCCGCGACCTGGGCCGCGACGGGCGCGGCGGCGAGCAGCTTCAGCAGATCACGGCGGTTCCGATCAGGGGTCACCGCAGACTCCTTGGGGTCGTTGACGCGACGGAAACAGAGGCGCGCGTGTGACACGGGCGCGCACGGGGACAGAACGGGGCACGGGGCCGGAGAGGGTCGTCGTGGGTCAACAGCACAGCGCGCGGCGCGAGACGGCAGCCGGAAGCGCGCGGTTGAGCATGTCGACGACCATGCCGATGATCTTAGGCGGGCGGGCGGGACCGGGTGGGCGGTTTCCGCACGATGGCGGGGAATGTGCGGTGCAGCCGGTCGCCCGGCGTGGCGGTCGGCTTCACGGGGTACCCGCGATCCATGTCTGACGCTTATGCAGAGGGAAACCGGCGCCTGCGGTCCACGGTCGCGGGGCTGCTGAACCGGTGGGACCGGCAGATCTTCACCACGGTCGCCGCCCGGGAGTGGCCGGGTGCCGAGCCGGTGCTGCCCCGGCTGAGCCGCAGCGCCAACCACGGTCTGCTCTGGTTCGGAGCCGCCGCCGGGATGGTGGCGCTGGGGCGCGGGGTCCGTTCGCGCCGGGCGGCCGTACGCGGCGTGGCGTCGCTCGCGCTGGCGTCCGCCACGATCAACACCGTGGCCAAGCGTTCGGTGCGCAGGGCGCGGCCCGTGCTCGACTCGGTGCCGGTGATACGGCAGCTGAAGCGGCAGCCGTTCACCACGTCCTTCCCGTCGGGGCACGCCGCGTCGGCGGCGGCGTTCGCGACGGGTGTCGCGCTGGAGTCGAAGAGCTGGGGTGCGGTGGTCGCGCCGGTGGCTTTCTCGGTCGCGTTCTCCCGGGTCTACACCGGGGTGCACTATCCGAGCGACGTCCTGGTGGGTGCCGCGCTCGGTGTGGGTGCCGCCTTCGCCGTACGCGGCCTGGTTCCCACCAGGTCCCAGCTGCCGCCGCCCGGCCGGCCGCAGACAAGTGCGCCCGTACTGGCCGGCGGCGACGGCCTGGTGGTCGTGGTCAACCGGCATTCCGGGTCGGCGGATTCGGCGACGCTGCTGCACGAGGCGCTGCCCATGGCCGAGGTCGTGGAGTGCGAACCAGCCGAGCTGAACACCGAGTTGGAGAAGGCGGCGTCACGCGGTCGGGCGCTGGGCGTCTTCGGCGGCGACGGGACGATCAACCGGGCGGCCGTGGTGGCCGCGCATCGCGGAATTCCGCTCGCGGTGTTCCCCGGCGGCACGTTCAACCACTTCGCCTACGACCTCGGCATCGAGACGATCGAGGACACCTGCCGGGCGCTCGCGGGCGGTGAGGCGGTCAAGGTGGACCTGGGGCGCTTCACCCCGGGTCCGGCGGACGGCGACAGCCGTTCCCGGTCGGGGTACTTCCTCAACACGTTCAGCCTCGGCGTCTACCCGGAGCTGGTGCGTATCCGTGAACGCTGGTCGCCGCGCATCGGCGGCTGGCCGGCCGGCGTCCTCGCGGCGGCGCGCGTCCTGCGCGGCGAACACCCTCTGGAGGCGGACGTGCAGGGCCGGCGGCGGCCGATGTGGCTGATCTTCGCGGGCAACGGCACCTACCAGCGCATGGGCCCGACACCCGGCCATCGCCAGGACCTGGCGGACGGTGTCCTGGACGTCCGTGTGGTCCACGGCGGCCGTTGGCCGGGCCTGCGCCTGCTGGCGGCCGCGCTCGCCGGTCCCCTGAGCCGCTCCCCCGTCCACGCGGCACAACAGCTGCACCGCATCCGCATCTCGGGCCTCGCCCCGGGGACCCCGCTGGCGTACGACGGCGAAGTGACGGAAGCGCCGGAGGAGTTCGTGATCGACAAGGCGCCCGAGGTGCTCACGGTCTACCGGCCGCAGACCCTGCTCTGACCCCTTCGCACACGGTCGTCCGGCCCTTCGCCGGGCTGTTGTCCGTGGTCCGCCCGGCGCGTTCCCCCCGCGCCGGGCGGACCGCGGCGCCTGCGGGAGCTGACAGGGCGACAGGCCGCCGCGTCGGACGGCTCTGCGGGCTCCCTGTTTCCTGCCGCCCCGGAGTACGACTCGCCGGCTCCGCGACCCCGCAGCCGCCGGGTGACTGACAGCAGTTCCGCGACCGCCCTCACAGTTCGGCCGCGGTCCGGGAAGCCCTCGGCCCCGGGCCCCGAAAGCGGGAGCTCCGCCACCCGGCAGCCGCCGGGTCACCAACAACGGCTCCGCGACCGCCCCCACCGTTCGGCCGCAGTCCGGGAAGCCCTCGGCCTCCCGCCCCGGCAGCACGACAAGCCGCGGGCCCGACGGCATTGCGGGCTCCCCGCTTCCGGCAACACCCCGGAGACCGCGCGGCTACGGGCGACCAGTGAGCGCGCTGCGCCCTCCCCCTGGTGAGGCGCCATGACGCGACTGCCCCCGCCTGGAGCCAGGCGGGGGCAGTCGCGTCACAGGGGCGTCGGTTACGCCTTGTCGCGGGCGGGCGGCACGGTCGGCGGTGCCGGCGGGGCGGGCGGTACGGGCGGCATCGGCGGCTCCTCGACGGGCGTGCCGGCTCCTGCCACGCCCGGCCGCGCCGCGCGCTTCATCGCGTCCGCCGCCGCGATCAGCAGCACACCCACGATCAGCGCTGCCGCCCAGGCGGGCAGTACCAGGGCGAGTGCGAGGACCAGGCCGGCGGCGATCGCCGCCCCGCCATAGAGACCTGCGGCTCCGGCGCCCGCGTACATACGGGCGGCGTGCCGCTGCTTCCGGGTCTGCTCGCGCAACTCGTCCTTGATGGTGTCCCGGACGACCTGCGCGATGTTCTGTGCGGCGTGCTCCGACAGGTTCGTGTCCATGGCCGCCGAGTACCCGGCGGCCCTCGCGCCTAACACCCAGCTCGACCGTGTCCGTATGGCAAGACACGGGTCTCATCATGTGTCGTCCAGAGGTAAGCTGGCTTCTCCGCTCGGGCAGTTGAACCCAGAGGAGAGGGGACCGGCCGTGCCGCAGGAGACCGCCGTCTACACCCATGGTCACCACGAGTCCGTGCTGCGCTCGCACACCTGGCGCACCGCGGCCAACTCGGCCGCGTACCTCCTCGGCGAGCTGACGCCGGACATGCAGGTCCTCGACATCGGCTGTGGCCCCGGCACCATCACCGCCGATCTGGCGGCGCTGGTGCCCGCCGGGCACGTCACGGGCGTGGACATGGCCGCGGACATCGTCGACGCGGCCCGCGCGCTGGCCGCCGAACGAGGGCTGGACAACACGGACTTCACCGTCTCCGACGTCCACGCGCTCGACTTCCCCGACGACTCCTTCGACGTCGTCCACGCGCACCAGGTACTCCAGCACGTCGGCGACCCCGTGCAGGCGCTGCGCGAGATGCGGCGCGTCTGCCGCCCGGGCGGAATCGTCGCCGTGCGCGACAGCGACTACGGCTCGTTCTCGTGGTTCCCTGAGGTCGCGGCCCTCGACGACTGGCAGCGGCTCTACCAGCGGGTCGCGCGCGCGAACGGCGGCGAGCCCGACGCGGGCCGCCGGCTGTGGTCCTGGGCGCGTGCGGCGGGTTTCACCGCCATCACCCCGACCGCCGCCGCCTGGTGCTTCGCCACGTCGGCGGACCGCGCATGGTGGAGCGGGCTGTGGGCGGACCGTACGACCGCTTCGGTGTACGCGACGCTGGCGGTGGACGGCGGTCACGCGACACTCGAGCAGCTGACGGCGATCGCCGAGGGCTGGCGGGAGTGGGGCAGCGACGAGGACGCCTGGTTCCTGGTCCCGCACGGCGAGTTGCTCTGCCGGGCCTGACCACGCCGGACCGGGGATCTTCGCATCCCGCCCTCAATCGGACAACCGATGTCGCCGTCGGCCCGCCCCAACTAGGCTCGTCCGTATGGAGATCCTCGGAACCACGCTGCGCGTCTGCGTCGACGACCTCGAGGCCGCCGCGGCCTTCTACCAGCGGCTCACCGGCGCCGAGCCGCTGCGCTTCGAGCGCGGCGGTGTGTCGGTCGCGGCGGTCGGCGCCTTCCTTCTGATGAGCGGCCCGGAGGCCGAGATCGAGGTGCTGCGCAAGGTGACGGCGACGATCGCGGTCGCCGATGTGGACGACGCCTACGCCACGCTCTCCGAGGTCGGCGCGAAGATCGTCGCGGGTCCGGTGCCGACCCCGGTGGGACGCAATCTGATCGCGGTCCACCCCGACGGCTCGGTCTTCGAGTACGTGGACCGCAAGCCGGCGCTCTGAGACCCGTCGGGGCGTCGGCTCAGCCCTGCGGCCGCATCCGGTACTCGTAGGCGTCCGGCAGCGGATCGTTCGTCAGCTCCGACCACATCTCGTTGAGGGCTTCCGACCCTTCCCGCAGGTCCGCCACCTCGAAGCCGTCGTCGAAGATCGCGCGTGCCTCGTCCCGGCGGTTCTCGGCGACCAGCAGCCGGGCCTCGAGCAGGCGGAAACGGCCGCGTTGCCGGACCGCCGGACGCAGCCGTGACCAGACCGTGCGGGCGTCCGCGGTGCGGGAGGCCCCGAGCAGGGCCTCGACCGCCTCCCGGCCGAGGGCCGCCGTCGCCGCGGTCCAGGCCTCGCCGTCGTCGCGGCGCTCCTGGCACAGGTCGTCGAAGGCCTCCAGCCAGCGTTCGGTGGCCCGTCGGGGGTTGCCCGCCTCCTGGTCCGCCACGGCGAGACAGCGCAGCAACGGCCAGCGCGACGGGGCGAGCCGCAGGCCGCGCTCCCAGCTGCGGACGGCCTGCGCGAGATCGCCCGCGTGCCACTGGGCGACCCCGAGGTGGTACTCCGTCAGCGGATCCGCGGGCGCCGTCTCCAGCATGTCGCGCCAGTGCGGGGCGACGAGCGACGGGCCCGGCGGGGTGACCCTGCGCGGCTCGGGAAGGACGCCGGTCCTCAGCAGTTCGAGCCAGGGCGCCTGTTCCTCTCCGAGGGCCGACTCGTCGAACGGCGTGCCGGGCAGTTTGAATCCGGCGCGCAGGACCTCCAGCGCGCCCCAGCCGGACCCGGTGGCCAGCGGTCGCACCGGCTCACGGTCCGCGCAGGGCAGCCAGGCCTCGTACGCGGCGTCGACCGCCTCCCTGGGCAGGGCGTCGGCGAGTCGCCTCTCCGTCTCCGCGCGGGCCGCGGCCCAGTCGTCGCCGTGCACGACCCCGGGTTCGGCGGACAGCGGTCCGTACGACTCCAGCCAGCTGAACTCCCCGCCGCCGTCGAGCCGTACGTGCTCCAGCTGGGTCCGCGCCAGGCCTGCCTGGATCTCGGCGTACCCCACCGTCCCCGGCTCGGTGAGCCACTGCTGCCAGCGCCTGCCGCCACGCCCGCAGCCCCAAAGGAACAGTTTGCGGCCGCGCAGGGCATCGGTCGACGTCTGGACGAGGCCCTGCCCGTCCGCGCCGAGGGCGGCGATCCATTTGCGGGCCTCGGGCGGTACTTCGTAGAAGTAGTCGGCGGGGTACTCGCTGCGCAGCGGATACGTGCGGTCCACGCCGTCGTGCTCGGGTACGGGCACCCGGCGCACGATGCGTTCGCCGCTGTCGGGGGCACCTCCCACGCCCTCGGGGCGCAGGGGCAGCCAGGCCTCGTCGGCGGGGGCGATCACGCGTGTCGTGGTGTGTTCCTCGACGGCGATGTTGGACCACCAGTAGACCGGCGCCGGCTTCTCGTGCGGATTGCGGATCCGGACGCCCACATGCAGGAAGTCGGAGTCGGCCGGCAGCCACAGGTCGACCTGGAACGGCAGGTCCCGAAGGCGCTCCCATTCCCAGAGCCGGACCATCTCACCGCCGTCGGGGGCGGGCACGACCGCCGCGTGCAGGGGGGCGCAGGACAGGGTGGTGTGGCCGGTCGCGCCGATGTTCCACTCGATGCCGCCGGAGTACCAGGCCCCGTTGAGGGCGAAGTCGGCAGGCTGGAACACGGGGTTGCGGTAGAGGAGTTCACGCCCGGTGGCCTTGTGGTGCAGCGAGTGGACCCGGCCGCCGAGGCCGGGCAGGACGGTCGCCCGCAGCCGGTCGTTCTCGATGACGACCGCGTCGAGGCCGGTCGCGGCCCGGTCGCGGCCGTACCCGTCGAGGACGCGGACCGGCAGCAGCGTGCGCAGCGGCTCGTAGCCGATCTGCCGCGCCATCTCGCGCGGCAGGTCCGCCTTGGCGCGTTCACCGACCGTGGGCATCTCGTCGAGGGGCCGCAGTGCGGGCAGCGGGTTCGGCGGTCCCACGGGGGCTGCGGGCAGCGTCAGAACGGTGCGCCGGACGGTGGTGGCCAAGGCAACCTCGCTTCGCTCGCCGTGGGGCGCCGACGGCTGTGGCGACAACCCGACGACCATGGAACATCGTTGTCGCCGGTCCGGCCAGGGGCCGAGGAGGTCAGTCTTCGGTAAAGGCGGCGACGATCAGGTCGGTGAGCAGCGCGGCCGCACTGCCCTCCGGGTCGAGATCGGGGTCGTAGACGGTCACGTTCATCCCCACGCAGTGCGGGGAGCGCACCAACGCCGACAGCAGCGGGGCCAGTTCGTGCGGCAGCAGCCCGTCCGGGTCGGGACTGTCGACGGCCGGCATCACGCGCGGGTCCAGGACGTCGGCGTCCACATGCACCCAGAATCCGTCCAGCACGGGTACTTCGAGGGTCTGCACGACGGCCGCCGCCAGCTCCGGCATGCCCCACTCGCGCAGCTCGGCGACCGTCATCGTCGGGATCTTGAGCTCGGCGAGTTCGGCGAGGTCGTCGTGGAAGTAGTCGCGGATGCCGAGCAGCCGCACGTCCTCGTCGCGCAGATACGGCCGCAGCCCCTCCAGGTTCGTCAGGTCCTGCTGGCCGCGGCCGGTGGACAGCGCGAGTTCCTCACCGGCTGCGGCTCCGACGCGGTCCGAGGTGCCGGGGTGCCGGAAGTCGGCGGAGGCGTCGACGGCCGCGAGTCCGTAGCGTCCGATGCGGCGCAGCGCGAGCGCGGCGCCGAGCTGGATCGAGCAGTCACCGCCGAGGACGAGCGGGAAGTCACCGGCGCGCACATGGTGTTCGATGCGGTCGGCGAGGCGGGGTGTGTAGGAGGCGATCGCCGCCGCGTTGAAGACGCCGTCGCCTTGCTGCCAGTCGCCGCGGTCGTAGCGCGGCGGTACGACGACCCCGCCCTCGAATGCCCCGAGCCGCTGCACGATGCGTTGCTCACGCAGGGCACCGGCGAGCTTGTAGCAGCCGGGCACGGTCCCGGGGAGGGGCGGCCGCAGACCGAGGTTGGAGGGTGCGTCCACGACGACGATGTTCCGCATGAGCTCCATCTTCACCGACGGGCTGCCGACGTCAATGTGTTTCGCGGGCGGTCATCTCGCCGGTGATCGCCCAGCGTTCGTGGTCCCGCCAGGCGCCGTCGATGAACAGGAAGTCGGGGGAGAAGCCCTCCAGCCGGAATCCCGCGCCGCGTACGAGCTTGATCGAGGCGGCGTTGAGCGGCTGGATGTTGGCTTCGAGGCGGTGCAGCTGCAGAGGGCCGAACGCGTGCTCCAGGAGCAGGCCGAGGCCTTCGCCCATGAATCCGCGGCCGAGTGCGTGCGCGAAGACGCCGTAGCCGATCGCACCGCTGCGGAAGCCGCCGTGGACGATGTTGTTGATGTTGATGAATCCGGCGATGCGGCCGGAGGTGCGCTCGCAGACGAGGAACCCCGCCCTGGCCGGGTCCTCGATGAGCTTGGCCGCGTACGAGGCGTACGCCTCCGCCGTCAGGGGCGGGAAGAGCCAGGGCCGGTGGTGCCCGATGCTCAGACGGGCTCCCGTCGCGAACTCCTCGCCGTCGTCGTACGCGAAGGGGCGGATCGCGACCCGTGGACCTTGGGCGAGGAAGGGCGTCGCGGACTGGTGCTCGGGCATCACGTCAGCGTAATCGGACGGCATCAACCAGAAGCGTTGTCTGACAAGCTGGCGTCGGCAGATGCGGACAGGTCTCGGACGGACAGCTCACCAGGCAGCGGAATCACTGATCGTCCTGGGAGATCGGCCGTTGCCCGGACGCCCGGACTCCTCTAACTTGCTGACAAGTGAGCCGAGGAGGGCCAGTGGCAGTCAGCCGACAGCAGCGGAGACCAGTCGTCGTCCTGTACGAGCGGATCGCCGACGCCATCCACGAGGGCACCTATCCACCCGGCTCCACGCTGCCGTCGGAGCCACGGCTCGCGGCCGAGCTCGGCGTGAGCAGGCCGGCGCTGCGCGAGGCCCTGCTGCTGCTCCAGGAGGACGGGTTGCTGACCGTGCGCCGGGGAGTCGGCCGCACCGTCAACGACCGGCCGCTGCGGCGGGGCCACGAGCACATCCAGCCGCTGGAGGAGCTGCTGTCGACCGGCTCCGCGCTGCGGGTCAGGGCGCTGCTGCGCACCGTCGAGGAGCCCACCGACTTCACCACCCAGCATCTGCTCGCACCGGCCGGCGCCGAGCTGCGGTTCTGGGAGTCGCTGCTGACCGGCGGCGACACCGCGGCGGCGCTGAGCCAGGAGTGGGCGGCGGCCGACTCCGTGCTGGCCGCGGTGCACCCGGCCTTCGCCGAGACACTGCACGCGTCCCCCGCCCCGGACGGCTCGATGCTCGCGGTCCTCACCGCGGCCTCGCGCGGGGTCGCCCTCACCGGGCACAGCGGGGTGACCGCGACGCTGCTCGGCAGGCGGCGCGGCGAGCAGCTCGGCCGGGCGCCCGACACCCCTGCGGTGCTGGTCACCCAGGTGGTGCGGGCCGGGGACACCCCGATCCTGGCGGCCAAGCACATGCTGCCGACGGGGGCGCCCGCGATGCCGGTGCTGCAGTCGAACTGAGCGGGGCGCCGGCCGGGAGACGGCCGTCACGGCGTACTCCGGTCGGGTGCCGTACACTCCCGCTGCATGCACTTGTCTGACATCCTGCGGGCGCCCAAGGTCGTCCTCCACGACCACCTCGACGGCGGCCTGCGCCCCGCCACGATCATCGAACTGGCCCGGGAGTGCGGCTACCGCGAGCTGCCCACCGAGGACCCGGCCGCGCTCGCGACCTGGTTCCGTGACGCCGCGGACTCCGGCTCGCTGGAGCGCTACCTGGAGACCTTCGCCCACACCTGCGCGGTGATGCAGACCCGCGAGGCGCTGGAGCGGATCGCGGCGGAGTGCGCCGAGGACCTGGCGGCGGACGGCGTCGTCCACGCCGAGGTGCGGTACGCGCCGGAGCAGCACCAGGAGCGCGGTCTGACCCTCGACGAGGTCGTCGAGGCGGTCAACGCCGGCTTCCGCGAGGGCGAGCGCCGCGCCGGCGGCCGGATCACCGTCCGTGCCCTGCTCACCGGTATGCGCCACACGGACCGCTCCCTGGAGATAGCCGAGCTGACCGTCGCCCACCGGGACAGCGGCGTGGCCGGCTTCGACATCGCGGGCGGCGAGATCGGCAATCCGCCGACCCGGCATCTGCCGGCCTTCCGGCATCTGAAGCAGCACAACTGCCACTTCACGATCCACGCGGGCGAGGCCGTCGGAGCGGAGTCGATCCACGAGGCGGTGCAGGTCTGCGGCGCCGAGCGGATCGGGCACGGGGTGCGCATCACGGACGACATCACGCTGCACGACGACGGCACGGCCGACCTCGGCGGTCTCGCCGCTTACGTACGCGACAACGGCATCACCCTGGAGGTCTGCCCGACCTCCAACCTCCAGACGGGTGCGGCGAAGGACTACGCCACCCACCCGATCGACCTGCTGCGCCGCCTGGGCTTCCGCGTCACGCTCAACACGGACAACCGTCTGGTGTCGGGCACGACGATGAGCCGGGAGTTCCAGCACATGGCGGAGGCGTTCGGCTACGGCCCCGAGGACTTCGAGGATCTCACGGTCGCCGCGGCCGAGTCGGCGTTCCTGCCGCTGCCGGAGCGCCGCCGGCTGATCGACGAGGTGATCAGGCCGGGATACGCGGCGCTCGGCAGCTGACCGGGGGGAGTCGCCCGCGGCACAGAGCCGCGGGAAGGCGAGGGCCGGGGTCAACACGGTGCCGAACCCGGCGCTCGACCTACGTCGCGGATGCCGGAGTTCTGCGCGGTGCGGGTCGCCTGGATCAGCCGACCACCGGGCGTTCCGGTCACCGCCGGGGAAGGGCCGCCCTCAGGCCAGCGCGGGCTCCTCCAGCGTGACCGTGCAGGACTCCGCGTCGAGCACCGCACCCGCCCCCAGCGGCATCGTCAGCGTCGTCTCGCTGTGGCCGAAGCCCAGCTCCTCGACCACCGGGACACCGAGGCCTCCGAGGCGGTCCATCAGGACCGCCCGGATGCCGTCGTACGGGCCGCACTCCGCCCAGGAGCCGAGAGCGATGCCGGTGACGCCGTCCAGCAGGCCGCTGCGCAGCAGTTGGGTGAGGATGCGGTCCAGCCGGTAGTCCTCCTCGCCCACGTCCTCGAGCAGCAGCAGTCCGCCGCGGGCGGAGGTCCTGGCGTGCGGGGTGCCCAGGTCCGCCGCGAGGAGGCTGGCGCAGCCGCCGAGCGTGATGCCGGCGGCCCGGCCGGGGACCATCGTGCGGGCGGTGTCCAGGCCGAGGGTGCGTACCGACTCGGGTTCGAAGAGGGTCGCCCGCAGCGACTCCTGCGTACGGCCGTCGTTGAGGAACGTGACCGCGCCGGCCATCGGTCCGTGCAGGGTGGCCAGACCCATCCGGGTCGCGAACGCCTCGTGCAGAGCGGTCACATCGCTGTAGCCGACGAACACCTTGGGTCCGGCCGACCGCATCGCCGTCCAGTCCAGGCGGTCGGCCATGCGCTGCGCGCCGTACCCGCCGCGGGCGCAGATGACGGCCGAGACCTGCGGGTCGCACCAGGCATCCGTCAGGTCGCGTGCGCGGTCGTCGTCGGACGCCGCCAGATAGCCCAGCCGGGGGTGCCGGCCGCGGACATGGGGCATCACGACGGGATCGAGGCCCCAGCCGCGCAGGATGTCCAGGCCCTTGTCGAGGCGGTCGTCGGGCACCGGGCCGCTGGGGGCGACGACGGCGACCTTGGCCCCCGGCCTCAGTCGACGGGGTCGGGTCAGGGGCGTGAGGGTCACTTCTTGAGCTCCAGCAGGGGGATGTCGGGGCGGGTGATGCCGAACGTCTGGGCGTACAGGGAGAGTTCGGCCTCCAGTGCCCGGACCATGGTCTCGGACCTGCGGAAGCCGTGCCCCTCGCCCTCGAAGGCGACGTACGCGTGCGGAATGCCGCGCCCCGCCATCCGGGCGAGGAAGCGCTCGCACTGCACGGGCGGGCAGATCACGTCGTCGAGTCCCTGGAGCAGCAGGAACGGCACGGAGATCCGGTCGGCGTGCTGCAGCGGTGAGCGCTCGCGGTAGCGGCCCGGCACCTCCGCGATCGGTCCGATCAGTGACTCGAGGTACTGCGACTCGAAGTCGTGCGTCTCGTCGGCGGCCCAGTTCAGCAGGTCGAGGACGGGATAGAGAATCGTGCCGCAGGCATAGACGTCCGTGCCGGTCAGCGAGGCGGCGGTCGTCCAGCCGCCGGCGCTGCCGCCGCGGACGGCGAGGCGGGCCGGGTCCGCGGTCCCTTCGTCGGCGAGCGACTCGGCGACGGCCGCGCAGTCCTCGACGTCCACGACGCCCCACTGCTCGCGCAGCCTGTCGCGGTACTCGCGTCCGTATCCGGTGGAGCCGCCGTAGTTGACCTCGGCGACCCCGATGCCGCGCGAGGTGAAGTACGCGATCTCCAGGTCGAGTACGAGCGCCGCATGGCCGGTGGGGCCGCCGTGGGCCCACACCACGAAGGGCGGCAGTTCGTCGTCGGGCGCGATCCGGTCCGGGCTGTGCGGCGGGTAGATGTGGGCGTGGATCTCGCGGTTGTCGGGTCCGGTGAAGGTGCGGATCTGCGGCTCCGGATAGTACGCCGGGTCCACCGGGTCGTCGTGCGCCGAGCCGATGACGCGGGCGCGGCCGGTGCGGGTGTCGAGTTCGACGATCTCGTAGGCGCTGCGCGGGCTGGCCGCGACACCGATCACCCGGTCACCGTGGACGGCGAGGGTGGGTGCCCATTCGGTCCAGGGACCGGCGGCGTCCACGACCTCGCCGGTGTCCGGGTCGAGTATGCCGAGCGCGGTGGCGCCCTTGCCGTGGATGACGGCGATCAGTCCGTCGGCCAGGGGGTGGAACCACTGGAGGCCGATCTTCCACAGGGGGCCGCCGAACTCCTCGCCGCGGCCGGGACAGAGCGTGGTGCCCGCCACGACGCCGGCTGCGAGGGCCTCGGGCCGGATGCGCTGCAGCTCCCACCAGTTACCGGTGTCGGAGGCGAGCAGCAGCGACCCGTCGGGGGCCCAGTCGGCCTGGCACACGGACTCGTCGGTGCCCCCGGCGACGGGGCGTACGGCCGCGAAAGCGCCGCTGTCGGTCACCTCCCCGACCATCACCACCGTGCCGTCCCAGGGCATCTGCGGATGGTCCCAGGCGATCCAGGCGGCCTGCCGCCCGTCCGGGGAGAGCCGCGGTCCGGTGACGAAGCGGTGCCGGTCGTCGGTCAGCTCGCGCACGGCGCCGCGGTCCTCGGCTGCCGAGCCGTCCAGCGGTACGGCGGCGATCACGCGTCGTACGTCGGTGGGCGCCTCGCCGGTGAACTCCTCCAGTACGCACCAGACTTCGTTGCGTTCGGGGTGCAGCCGGGGGTCGGCCCAGCGCAGTCCCCCGCCGACGGAGGAGACGGGCGTGAGCGGGCGGGGCTGCGCGCCGGGCTCGTCCGGCTCGTAGGCGTACAGCCGCTGGTCGGCGAAGTTCACGAAGACGACGAGCGCGCCGCTGTCGCCGTCGACCGCGCCGGCCCAGGGGCCTCCGCCGTACTCGATCACCCGGCTGCGGACGTTCCACGGGGCGGGGAGCACGGACTCCTCGGTGCCGTCGGACCGCCGGCGGATCAGCGCCCGTCTGCCGCCCTCGGCGGGACGCGGAGCGGTCCACCAGACCTCCTCGCCGACCATGCCGAGGAACTCCGGCCGGCCGTCGTGCGAGGCGGCGAGCTTCGCGTCGATCGGTGACGGCCAGGTGCCGTACGCTCCGGTGGGTACCATTCCCAACTCCCCCTATGCGGACCTCAGATAGTGGTCGAGGACGTTGACCCCGAAGTGCAGGGCCTCGGCCGGGACGCGCTCGTCGACGCCGTGGAACATCGCCGCATAGTCGTAGCCGACGGGCAGCTTCAGCGGCGAGAAACCGTAGCCCGTGATGCCGAGGCGGGAGAACTGCTTGGCGTCCGTGCCGCCCGGCATGCAGTACGGGACGACATGCCCGGCCGGGTCGAACCGCTCGACGGCAGCGCGGAGTTTGGCGTACGTCGGCGAGTCGACGGGCGCCTGCAGCGGTACTTCCCGGTGGTGGAACTCCCAGTCCACGTCGGGTCCTGTCAGCCGGTCCATGGTCTCGTGGAACTCGTCCTCGCCGCCGGGCAGCATCCGCCCGTCGACGAACGCGGTGGCCTGTCCGGGGATCACATTGATCTTGTAACCGGCGTCCAGCATGGTCGGGTTGGCGCTGTTGCGCACGGTCGGCTCGACGAGCGCCGCCGCCGGCCCGAGCTTGCTCATCAGCGCGTCCACGTCGAAGTCGGCGGCGTGGACGTCGGCGTCGATGCCGTGGAGCCGCGCGAGCTCGGCGAGAGCGGCCCGCACGGTGGGGGTGAGCCGCACCGGCCATTGGTGGTCGCCGATCCTGGCGACGGCCGCGGCGAGCCGGGTGACCGCGTTGGACCGGTTGACCTTGGAGCCGTGGCCCGCCCGGCCGCGCGCCGTGAGCTTGAGCCAGGCGGTGCCCCGCTCCCCCGCGGCGACCGGATAGAGCGTCATGCCGTGCCCGGCATGGAAGGAGAACGCCCCGGACTCGCTGATGCCTTCCGTGCACCCCTCGAAGAGACCGGCGTGTTCCTCGGTGAGGAAGCCCGAGCCGTCGGCCGCGCTGGCCTCCTCGTCGGCGGTGAACGCGATCACGATGTCGCGGCGCGGCCGCACCCCCGCGCGCGCCCAGGCCCGTACGACGGCGAGGATCATCGCGTCCATGTTCTTCATGTCGACGGCGCCGCGTCCCCAGACGACTCCGTCGCGCACTTCGCCCGAGAACGGGTGCACGGACCACTCGGCCGGGTCGGCGGGCACCACGTCCAGATGGCCGTGGACCAGCAGGGCGTCCGCCGACGGATCGGTCCCCTCGATCCGGGCGACGACATTGGTGCGTCCGGCCGTACGCTCCAGCATCGCGGGTTCCAGGCCCGCGCCGGCCAGCCGCTCGGCTGCGTACTCCGCGGCGGGCCGCTCCGTGCAGTCGCCACCACCGCGATTGGTGGTGTCGATCCGGATGAGCTCGGAGGTGAAGGTCACCGCCTCGTCGAGCGCCTGACCGTCGATGGGCGTTGTCACGTCAGCCATACTGCTCCTCCGTTGCCGCCGAGACGATCGTCGTGACCGCTTTGAAGGTGCGAATGCCCTCGTACATCGTCTCGCTGGTGTAAGCGACCCGCCGCTCGCCACTGCCCGTGACCCCGGGCACGACGGTGGCGGCGGCCGCGAGATGGTCCGCGTCGAACTCCAGCTCCACGGTGAACGGACCGGCGGGCGCCGGTTCGTACCGCACGGCGAGCGCGGCCGCCTCCTTGGCGGCCGAGCGGATGTCCACCGCGGTACGCGCCGGGGTACGACACACGGCCGCGTACCGGGAGACATGGTCCTTCACCGCGACCTTCAGGGCACCCGGCGCATAGCCGTCGGCGTCCACGCAGGTCAGGTCGTCCCCGGTGACAAGGATCACCGGCACGCCGTACTCCGCGACGACCTGGGCGTTCAGCAGACCTTCACTGGCCCGGGCGCCGTTCAGCCATACGCCGGTGATCGAGTTCGCCAGATAGGTGTGTGCGAGCACACCCTGCGTGCCGGCGCCGGTGTGATAGCCGACGAAGGCGATCCCGTCGACGTCACCGCCCTGCACGCCCTCCACCATGGACAGCGACTTGTGTCTGCCGGTGAGCATTTCGACCCGTTCGTCGAGGTGCTCCAGCAGCAGATTGCGCATGGTCCAGTGCGCTTCATTGATGAGCACCGCATCGGCGCCCCCGTCGAAGAACCCGAGGGCCGCGGCGTTCACGTCGGAGGTGAACAAGGAGCGGCACCGCTCCCACTGAGCGGTCCCCGGCAGCACATCGGCGGGCCAGGTGACACCGGTGGCGCCCTCCATGTCGGCGCTGATGAGGATCTTCATGGCCTCACGGTACGCGCCACCCAACCCGCAGGCCAGGACCCCTGAACGTGCCAGAGGTCTGGTCCGCGGCAACCTCCGCCCGCTAGCCCGTCCGGCCCAGGATCAGCCACTTCGAGGGCAGCTCGATGCGTGATCCGTCCGGTTGGTACTCCGTGGTCGTCAGCGGGAGGTCACCGCCTGCCTGCACCGTGAGACCGGCCGTGCGGAAGTACTCCGCGAGGGCCGCGTCCGCGACCGCCCCCGGCACGATGCCGTGGCGGAAGACCGGCTGGAGCTTGGGGGGCGGGCCGGACGGCGACTGGGCGAGGCGGGCCAGTTGAAGGCCCGCCGCCTCGGCCAGTTCCACGACGAACGCCCGGCCGCGTTCGCCGACCAGTGTGGCGATCGAGGTCGCCAGCGTCTGCCGGTCCTGCGGGTCGCACTGGTGCAGTACGCCGCGCATGTAGACGTTGCAGTCGCCGAGTTCGTCGTGCAGCGCCGCCACCGCGGCCTCGTCCACCGCGTCGAGCAGGCGGAACTGCATCTCGCCCGAGGGTGTTTCGCCGCCCGCGGCGGACGCCTTCTCCTGCCGGCCGGCCAGCTCCAGAACGGCGGGAGAGAGGTCGGCGCCCATCACCTTGGGGAAGCGGTCGGCGAGGAATCGGGTCTGGGTGCCGTTGCCGCAGCCGAGGTCCAGGAGGGTGAGCCCGGGGTGGTCCACATGGGGTTCGTACAGCGCCAGGTGCAGGCCCGCGGTGAGCGCCGGCTCCGCGTCCCAGAAGACCGCTCCCTGTTCGCCGGAGGCCTCGTTCCAGAAGCCTTCCCAGGCGTCCTTGTACCGACTCGTCACGCTCATGACCAGCTCCCCAGGGTGTGACACAACGTCAAGATCGGTCTATCGCGCTGTTGTTGTGGCCACAAGCGTCCGGCACATACCTTCACGTGGCGTTCGACCGGGCAACCCTCCGCCGCGAGGCCAGGGAAGCGCCAGCTCGAACCAGACCGTCTTGCCGTCCGATGTACGGCTGGTGCCCCATTCACGCGCCATCGAACTCACCACCCGCAGGCCCCGTCCGAACTCGTCGTCGCGGGACGCGTCCAGCAGCGTCGGCAGGGTGTGGTCGTCGTCCGCGACCTCGCACAGCAGCGATTCGGCACGGACCAGCCGCAGCTCCGCGCGCCGGCCGCCCGCGTGCCGGATAGCGTTGGTGACGACCTCGCCGACGAGCAGCTCCACGGTCTCCGTGACCGAGGCGAGGCCCCACGCGCTCAGCTGCCCCCGGACCAGCCGGCGCGCCCTGGCCGCCTCGCGCGGCTCCAGCGACAGCTCCCACGCGGCAACGGCATCGGGCCCGATGCCGTTGAGCCGTGCCATCAGCAGGGCGACGTCGTCCTTGCGCCCGCCGCGGGTGTTCAGCGCACGGATGATCGTGTCGCAGGCATCGTCCATGGACGCCGCGGGATGGGCTGCGGATTCGCAGAGGGTCGCGAGGCCGACGCCGATGTCCTCGCCCCGCACCTCCACCAGCCCGTCGGTGCACATCACCAGGCGGTCGCCGGGCGAGACGGGTACGCGGACGCTCTCGAAGGGCACCCCGCCCACGCCGATCGGTGCCCCGGTCGGCAGCTCCAGCAGCTCGCTGCGGCCGTCGGCGGCACGGACGACGACCGGGGGGACATGGCCCGCGTTCCCCATCCACAGCTCACCGCGGATCGGGTCGTAGACCGCGTACAGGCAGGTCGCGAGGTAGTGCTCACCGAGGCGCTGGGCCAGGTCGTCGAGGTTGCGCAGCAGTTGTTCGGGCGGCAGGTCGAGGGCGGCCATCGTCTGCACCGCCGTACGCAACTGGCCCATCATCGCGGCGGAGTTGAGCCCGTGGCCCATCACATCGCCGACGACCAGCGCGGTGCGCGAGCCCGGCAGCTTGATGGAGTCGAACCAGTCGCCGCCGACCCGCCCCAGCAGGGTGCCCGGCAGATAGCGCGTGGCCGTGTCGCAGCCCGCCATCCGCGGGGTGACCTGCGGCAGCATCGAGTCCTGGAGGGTCTCGGCGACGCTCTCCTGATAGGTGTACATGCGGGCGTTGTCCAGGACGAGACCGGCGCGGGCGGCCAGTTCGGCACCGGTGACGCGGTCCATGTCGTTGAAGACGGCGCGCTCGGCGTGCCGCAGCAGGATCATGAAGCCGAGCACGACGTTGCGCGCCTTGAGCGGCACCACGAGCATCGAACGGCCGTTGATCAGCGGCCGGATGTCACGCTTCTCGAACTGCGAGGCGATGGCGGTCCCCATCTGCTCGCCGATCCGCGGCACCAGCACCGGATCACCGGTCGTCATGCACTGGAAGAACGGTGTGTGCTCGGGGAAAGGCATCGACTCGCCGACCGGGACGACGTCGTCCCAGCGGCCCGGCTCGTCGACGTGCTCGACCGCCACCCGGTGCCACATCGTCGTCGCGTCCGGCGGCCCGTCGGGAAAACCCTCGCCCGCGATGACCTGTTCGCGCAGATAGGTGCCCGCGACATCGGTGAAGCGCGGTACGACGGCCGCGCTGACCTCCTGGATAGTCCGGGCGAGGTCGAGCGAGGAGCCGATGTGGCCGCTCACCTCGTTGAGAAACTCCAGGCGTTCGCGTACCGCGGCGTACTCGAGGTCCTGCTCCAGGTCGGCTGCCTCCACCGCCCGGCCCGCGGCCACGGCCCGCGCGGCGGCCTGCTGCCGCTCCTTGCGCTCCGTGCGCCGGGGCACGCCCCAGTCCGGGGTGACGGGCACCCGGTCGTGGTGGCTGAACTCAAGTACCGGGTAGCCGAGATCGAGTATCTGGGACACGATCCGCGTCGACTCCTGGACGCTCATGCTGGGCAGGATCTCCGGGAGCCTGCGGGCCAGTTCGTCGGAGCCGGGGAACTCGGTGTGCAGGGCGAACGCGGGCGCTATCCGCTCGACGCTCTCGTCCTCGTCACCGAACTGCGCCGCGTCCGCGGCCAGGACGAGCAACCTCTCCTCGCCGGGACCGACCATGGGGTACGCCCACCACAGCACGTCCGTCCGGTCGCTGCCGGGTTCCGAGAACCGGGCCCGGCCCGCCGCCGGGTAGGAGGTGCGGCCGTTCAGCGAGGCATCGAGCCCGGGGCCGAGGCCGCCGTATCCGTCGTACGCCTCGTACTCGCCCTCACCGGCCAAGGCGCCGGTGACCGGGAGGAGTTCGGCCGCGGGCCGGCCGACCGCCTCCTCGCGGGCGGCACCGAAGAGGCGCCGCGCCCCGCTCGACCAGTGGGAGACCAGACCGTCGCCGTCCACGACGACCACGGCGAGCGGAATCCGGCCGGCCACGGCGCCCTGCTGTGACGACGCCGGAACACCACTGTCCATGGCTGGAAGACTCCTTCCCCGCCGCCGGGAATCCGCGGCCTGCCACCACGGTACGGCGCTGTGCACCTCGTGTGCGGAGCAACGGCCGAACAGGCCGTGCGTCCGCCCGGAACTGACGTCGAATCAGCCTTCGTGTCCCAGCTGGAGATCGCGTTCGGTGCGTCCCCCGCCCGCGACCTGCAGAACCGTGGCGACCGGCGGGTAACCTGCGGCGATGACCGTGTACTCCCCCGAGGAGAGGTCGACGAACCGGAACGTGCCGTCCGGACCTGTGGTGAGCGTGTCGACCACATTGCCGGCGGCGTCGAGGAGGGTCACCCGCGCTTCCTCCACGGGGCGGCCGCCACCGGCTCGAACCGTACCCCTCAGCACGGCCCCGCCCGCCAGGTCGATGTCCTGCCGGGTCTCGCGGGACGCCTGCACGCTCACCGGCAGCGCCGCGGGCCGGAAGGCGGGGGCGTTCGCGGCAAGTGTGTACTCCCCCGCGACCAGTTCGGTCATCGCATAGCCGCCGTCGCGCCCGCTGCGGGTGGAGGCGACCACATCGCCGCGTACGTCGGTGAGGGTCACCGTGGCATCCCGCACGGGCGCTCCGTCCGCTGTGGTCACCGCCCCGGCGAGGCGTCCGGCACCGCCGAGGACGACATCGACCTCGACGGGACGTTCGCCCACGGTGACGGTGACCGCCTGCGGCTGGTGCCCGCCGGCCGCCGCGATCATGACGTACGAGCCCGAGCCCGGCACGCTCAGCGCGTAGCGCCCGTCGTCCTTGCTGGCCCCGCGGCCGATCTGCTGTCCGTGGACGTCGATGAGGGTCAGGGCCGCGCGCGGCACGGTGGTGCCGTCGGGGTGCTGGACGGTGCCGCACACGGGGACGCCGGAGATGTACGCGGGCGCGCTGCGAGCCGGGGGCACCGAGACCGTCTCGGCAGGTGCTTGGTAGGACACCAGCGGTTTCTCCTTGAGGAAGAAGGCGATGACGAGGCCGAGCAGGAGCACCGGCACCAGATAGAGGAAGATCCGCGGCATCGCCTCGGCGTACGCCTCGATGTAGCCGTCGCGCAGCGCGGCCGGCATGGCGTGGACGAGCTGCGGGGTGATGGACTCCGCGTCGGGCAGGCCGGCGTCCCGCGGGAGCCGGTCGGCGAGTGCGTCGGTGAGCCGGTCGGCGAAGAGCGTGCCGAAGACGGCGGCGCCGATGCTGCCGCCGATCTGGCGGAAGTAGTTGTTGGCGCTGGTGGCGACGCCGAGATCGGCGGGCGGCGCGCTGTTCTGCACGGCGAGGATCAGCACCGGCATCACCAGTCCGATCCCGATTCCGAGCACGGCCTGCCCGATGCTGTACTCGAGCCGGGAGGTGCCGGTGTCCAGACGCGACAGCAGCCACATGCCGACCACCGAGATCGCGCAGCCGAGGACGGGGTAGCGCTGGTATCGACCGGTACTGCTGATGCGCCGGCCGGAGACCACGGACGCGACGACGATGCCGCCCATCATCGGGAGCATCAGCAGCCCGGACTCGGTGGCGCCCGCGCCGTCGACCATCTGGAGGAAGGTCGGCAGATAGCTCGCGGCGCCGAAGAGCGCGACGCCGATGACGGCCCCGACGAGGCTCGTGACGTTGAAGACCGGGTCGCGGAACAGCCGCAGCGGAATGATCGGTTCGGGGGCGTGGGCCTCGACGACGAGGAAGAGCAGGACCGTTCCCGCGGCGCCGGCGGCCAGCCCCAGGACGACACGGGAGTCCCAGGCGTACTCGGTACCGCCCCAACTCGTCAGCAGGACCAGGCAGGTGGACGCGGCAGCGAGGAGGAGCGCGCCCAGGACGTCGAGCCGCGCTCTCGCCGTGGGTCGGGGCAGCTTCAGCACAACCGTCACCACGACCAGGGTGATCAGTCCGAACGGAACGTTGAAGTAGAAGCACCAGCGCCAGGAGACATGGTCGGTGAAGAAGCCGCCCAACAGCGGGCCCGCGACGGAGGCGAGCCCGAAGGCCGCACCGATGAGGCCCATGAACCGGCCGCGGTCCCTGGCCGGGACGATGTCGGCGATGATCGCCTGGACGCCGATCATCAGGCCGCCCGCGCCGATGCCCTGGACGGCGCGGAAGGCGATGAGCTCGTCCATGCTGCGGGACCAGCCGGCCAGGGCCGAGCCGACGACGAAGGCGACGATGGCGAACTGGAAGACGCCCTTGCGGCCGAAGAGATCACCGAGCTTGCCGTAGATCGGCAGGCTCACGGTCGAGGTGAGCAGATAGGCGGTGATCGCCCAGGACATCCGGTCGAGGCCCTGCAGTTCACCGACGATCTTCGGCAGCGCGGTGGCGACGATCATCTGCTCGAGCGCGGCGAGGAGCAGCGCGAGCATCAGTGCGACGAAGACGAGGCGTACGCGGCGGGGGCTCAGCGGCGCGGCGCCGGCCGGCGGCTGCTCGGGTGGTGACGGGTCATCAGGACCGCCGGCCGTTGGGGCCTGCTCGTCCTTCACCAGAGTGATGCCGCCCACGAACTGCTCCCCTCGATCACGCCCTGCGCGGCGTCATTCTTCGCATTGCATGCCAAGGGGGAGCAAGTGGGACGTTACCCGGGCGAGGGCGCGCCCGGGGCGCCAACTGCCTTTCGGGGGGCGCGCGTCGGGCGCTCATCAGCGGCTTTCCCGCGGCCGCAGGCGCGCTGGGCGCACGACGGCGCCGCGGGGAAACCACTCGAAACGGTGAGGCCTGCGCAGAGCCCGGGACTACTTCCCGACCTCGGCCGCGAGCTTGTCGAGCACCGCGTCGTAGATCCGGCCGAGCCCCTTGGGGGCGAAGGTCCGCTCGAAGAATCCGCCGATGCCTCCGGCGCCGTCCCAGACGGTGGTGACGACGACCCGCGACTGAGGCGCCGTACCGTCGCCGGCCGGGGTGACGATCCAGGTGGTGACCATGGAGGAGTTGCGGTCCTTCTCGACCAGCTGCCCGTCGGTCGGCTCGGTGACCTCGAGGAGGCAGTCGCGGATGCGCTTGCTGGTCGCCTGCAGCTTCCAGTGCACGAGGGTCCCCTCGCCGTCCCCTCCCGCGCGGACCTCGTACTCGCTGAAGTGCTCGGGCAGGAGCTTCGCGCGGGTGTTCCGGTAGTCGGCCAGCGCGTCGAACACCTTCTCCGCGTCCGCCGAGATGATTCGTTCCGTCGTGGCCTCGACCTGCGCCATCGCTGTTCCTCCAGCACTCGGTTGTTCGGGGTGTCGCTCAGAGCTGCCCGTAGCCAACCACCTCGGATGCGGGGGCCCAAATCCACGGCCTCGGCATCGTTCCGGCCAAAGGGTTGCAGTGATCATGGGAACGCATGTTCTATTCTGGGGTCAATGCAACCGAGGAGGCGACCATGCGCTGGGACAATCTGGTCGAGAACCCCACCACGGGCGGGGACACGGCGCTTTTCGGTACGTCCGCCGTGACCACCAGGACGTTCGACACCCCCGAATTCCACGGCATCACCTTCCACGAGATCCGGGCCCGTTCGATTCTGAACCGGGTGCCCGGGGCGTCCCGGATGCCGTTCGAGTGGACGGTCAATCCCTATCGCGGCTGCTCGCACGCCTGCGTGTACTGCTTCGCCCGCAAGACCCACAGCTATCTGGACCTCGACACGGGCATCGGCTTCGACTCGCAGATCGTGGTGAAGATCAACGCACCCGATCTGCTCCGCCGGCAGCTGGGCTCCCGGCAGTGGCAGGGCGCGCATGTCGCGATGGGCACCAATGTCGACTGCTATCAGCGGGCGGAGGGGCGCTACCGCCTGATGCCGGGCATCATCGCCGCCCTGCGCGACCACGCGAACCCGTTCTCCATCCTCACCAAGGGCACGCTGATCCTGCGCGACCTGGATCTGCTCGTGCAGGCGTCGGAGGTGACCGATGTCGGCATCTCGGTCTCCGTCGGCTTCACCGACCAGGCGCTGTGGCGCACGGTCGAGCCCGGCACGCCCGCGCCCGAGCGGCGCCTGGACGTCGTGCGCACCCTCACCGACCACGGCATCGGCTGCGGGGTGCTGATGGCGCCCGTCATTCCCTTCCTCGGCGACCAGCCGGACCAACTGCGTGCCACCGTACGGGCGATCGCCGCCTCAGGGGCCACCTCGGTGACGCCGCTGGTGCTCCATCTGCGGCCCGGCGCGCGCGAGTGGTTCATGGCCTGGCTCACGCAGCACCATCCGCATCTCGTGCAGCGCTACGAGCGGCTGTACGCGGAGGGGGCGTACGCGCCGAAGTGGTACCAGCGCCGGATCACCCGCCGTGTCCATGAACTGGCCGCCGAGTACGGCATCGGCCCGGCGGACCGCGGGTTGGCGCGCCGGATCCGTACGCCGGAACCCGCGCCGGCGGTGCGGGAACCCGAGCAGACCCAGCTCACCCTGCTCTGAAGGAGATCGGATTGTCAGTGCCCTGCGCAAGGATGGGCGCATGACCACACGACTCACCCATGTGAAGGCCCCCGAAGGCGTCGCTCCCGGCACCGGCTACAGCCATGTCGTCTGGGGCACCGGCCGGTTCGTCGCGATATCCGGACAGTGCGGCCTCGACGAGGAGGGCAGGGTCGTGGGCGAGGGCGATGCTGCGGCGCAGGCGCGGCAGGTCTTCGAGAACCTTCGTCGCTGTCTGGCCGCGGCCGGGGCGACGTTCGACGACGTGGTCAAGCTGACGTACTTCGTCACCGACGTCGCCCATCTGCCCGCGGTCCGCGCCGCCCGGGACGAGGTCTTCGTCCCCGACCGGCTGCCGGCGAGCTCGGCGGTCCAGGTCTCCGCGCTGTTCCGGCCCGAACTGCTTGTGGAGATCGAGGCGTTCGCGCTGACCGTTGCGGAGGAGGTATAGCGCATGGCTCTCCTCATCAGGGACATGACGGTCGAGGACTGCGAAGCCGTCGCCGCCGTGAGGGTTCGAGGCTGGCAGTTCGCGTACGCCGGGCTGATGCCGCAGTCCTATCTGGCGGCCATGAGTGTGGAGGAGGACGCGGAGCGGCGCCGGGGTTTCCTCACCGAGGGGTCCGCGGTGACCCATGTGGTGGCCGAGCGGGACGGCACGGTGATCGGCTGGGGCTGCTTCGGCCCGGGCCGGGACAAGGACATACCCGCCGGGCAGGCCGAGCTGTACGCGATATACGTGCTGCCGGAGCAGATCGGCACGGGCGCCGGGCGGGCGCTGATGGCCGAGCTGACCGGGCGCGCGGAGGCGGACGGGTTCTCGAGCATGCACCTGTGGGTTCTGAAGGAGAACGACCGGGCGCGGCGGTTCTACGAGAAGGCCGGCTTCGCGCCTGACGGCGCGGAGGAGCCGTTCGACGTGGACGGCGTTTCCGTGCCCGAGGTGCGCTGCACCCGGCTTCTCAATCCCGGGCCGCGTGGGCAGTGACGTCCGCCGGCTCCTCCTCCGCCCGCGACGCGGTGGCCGTGCCCGACTCTGTCTCTGCCTCCGCCTCAGCCGAGATCCAGCGGTGTGAGCCGGAGTCGTAGTCGTAGACCGGCCGGCCCTTGAAGCCGCTCGTGCGGAACGGGCGGCCGTGGTCGTCGATCCGGACCGTGCCGGAGCGGTCTCCGCTGGTCCATTCCAGCTCGAGGTACCAGTCGCAGTCGCACGCGACCGTTCGACCGGTGACCAGCAGGATCTCGGGGTCCTCGGCCGAGACCTTGTAGGGGAAGGAGACGGCAGGGATCGTCTCGCCCGCGTCGTTGCCCGCCTTGGAGCGCGCGACCGGACGGGACGTGTCGAGATCGACGTCGAAGAGCCGGGGCGTGATCGAACCGCCGCAGCCGGGGCTCATGTTGTACGCGTTGTCCTGCGGCGGTGTCCGCCGTGCGGCCACCCGGACGTTCAGCCCCTGCAGGACCACGGCCTGCGGGCTCCTGCCCTGCACGGTGATGCGTACACCGGTGTCGCCCCCGTGGACCGCGCCGACGGAGCGGGCCCACGGCTCGGCGTCCGCCTCGGTCGGCGGCGGGGGCACGGCGGAGGGTCCGCGCTTGACGAGATAGGTGTGTCCGCAGCCGTTCTGCCAGACGTGCTGGTCGGTGCTCCAGGTGAACGGCGTACCACTGCCGGCGTCCGCGGACTTCGGGCCACCGGGTGGCTTGGTGGCTTTGGCATGAGCGTCGTTCTTCCCCTTGCCGACGGAGCCTGACACACCGTCGCCCGGGCCGGTCTCCGTCGCGTCGGGTGATGCGGTGCCGCTCGGCGTGGAACCGTCGGTGGGCGGCAGCGAGGTGCCGGTGTCGCCGGTTCCGGGCTGTTGTGCGGTGGTGCGCTGCCGGTCGGACGGGGAGAGCGGGGAACGGTCGAAGGCCATGAGCAGGACGAGCGCGACGACGGTGGTGACGAGAGCGGCGGCGAAGGCGGTACGGCGGCGACGTAACAGGTGGGTGGTGCGGCGGACGCCGGGCGGGCTGCCCGCCCCCAGCAGAACGGCTCCCGGGCCGACCCCCTGCACGGCATGCGTCACGAGGGCCGCCGCTGCGGCGGGTTCGTCGGCCGACCGATGGGACGCATCCGCACCCGGGGATCCCGCCTCGGCCGGGGAACCCGGCGCACCGGCGGGCGTGTCCACCGCACCCGCCCCGTTCTCCTGGCGCCGGCGCCGGTCCGCATCCGCGCGGACCCACAAGCGGTGCAGCTCCACCACGTCGTCGGCGGCACATCCGCACAGCCGCGCCAGCCGTTCGACGGGGGCGAACTCCATCGGCACGGTGCTTCCCGAGCAGTACCGGTGCAGTGTCGACGCGCTGACGCCCACCCGGCGGGCCAACGCACCGTAGCTGCGGCCCGATCCGTCCCGGATCTCGCGCAGTCGCCGCGCGAACGCCTCGGTCTCGGACTCTCTCGGTGCGCTCAACCCGTTCAGCTCCCCGAACCGTCGTGTGACAACGTTCCACCCCTACCGAAGAGTCCCACGTCAACGGGGGTGGAATGGTTCCACCGTTCCACGGGTGCCTCAGGTGCTTGCGGCCGGCTCACGGGCCGCAGAAGCTGATGCTCGTTCAGTCGAACCACGAACAACGGGGAACCCTTTCCATGAACCTGTTCCGCACCGCTGCCCTGACCACGGCAGCCGTCACCATGACCCTCGTCTCGATCACCGCGGGCGCCGCGGCCCCCGCGGCGCCCGCCTTCCTGTCGGCCTCGCAGCTGCCCGCCGCGAGCACGCCGTGGCAGGCCGGCGCGGTGAAGAAGGGCGTGGCCGCCGACTTCTGCACCCAGGGGACCGCGCCCAAGGCGTCGAGCAGCTACCGCGAGTTCAGGACCGAACTGGACACCGGCACCCAGCAGACGATCACGGTCGCGGCCACCGAGGCCAAGGCCAAGAGCCTGGCCACCGCGTTGCGCCACTCCGTCGAGACCTGCCTCGGCCGGCTCAAGGAGGCATACCCGGGCCTGGAGGGCGAGGCGTTCCACCACGGCAGGATCAATGTCGAGGAGGGGGCGAACGTCTACAGCATCGACACCTCCGACCCCGAGGTCGGCTCCACCGACATCGCGCTGTACTCGGTCGGCCGGGACGGCAGGGCGGTGACGGTGATCCGCTGGGGTCAGCTGGGTGAGCTCGACGGGGCGCCGCTGGACGGGTTCCGGAAGACCACGCGCACCGCGGTCGCCAAGCTCTACTGAGCGGGCGGCAACGGGGACGCACAGAACGGGGGACGCACAGACTGCCCGCCGGTTCCTCACCGGCACTCGGCGGGCTTTTCGGGGGAGCCGCGGGCTCCGGGACCGGTTCTTCCGGCCCGGAACCCGCGGCCGCGTCCGCAGGTTCCCGGCCGGAGGGACCGGTCCGTCGGGCCGGAAGAACCGGTCCCGGCGCGTCTCCGGCCGGCGCACCCTCAGTCGATCCGCGCCAGCGCGGCCTCCGCCGCCGCCGTGAGGCGGGGGTGCGAGCACGCGGCCCGCAGAATGTCGCCCGAGCGCTTGTCACCGAGGGCACCGAGCCCCTCCACACAGGCGAGCGCCACGCGCCAGTGCGGATCGCCGGGCGCGAGCCGTCTGCGCAGTACGGTGATCAGCGCGGGTACGGACTCCTGGGCCCGCAGGCGAGTGAGCAGCCGGACCGGTACCAGTGCGTAGGCCACCCGTAACTCATTGGTGGCCAGCGCGGCGGCTGCCCGGGGTGTGCGGGGGTCGCCCAGCGCGGCCAGGGCGTGGGCGGCGGAGACACAGCGTGCGGGGTCGCGGTGGTTGAGCAGCAGGACCAGGGCCTCGAACGCCCGCCGGTCCCCCGCGCAGCCGAGCCGGAAGGCTGCCATCTCCCGTGCCCACAGGGGGCGTTCGCGTTCGGTCAGGACCCCCGCCAGCTCCTCCTGGTCCTGCGTCGTCAGCAGCCGTTCGTATGCGACCGAGCCGCCCGATTCTCCTCGCAGCCGCTGAGCGAGCGACCGTAACTCCTCGTCCATACCGGTCAGCGTATCGACGCGGCAGCCGCCGTGAGGGTGGCGATCCAGATCACACCGGCCCAGGCCTGGCGCGCTCGTTACCCGCGAGTTAACCTCATGTGAGCGGGTTACCTCCCGCTCAGCTCCGGTGGCCTGGTGACGCAGCCACCGCGAGTGCAGTCGGTTCGGCAATCACTGTGGTGCGTCGGTGAACGCACCTTGTACGACGTGACTCCGGGACAGAGTCCGTCGGCCCAGCACCACCAAACAACTGCTGTGCGCCGGGCGCCCTTTGGCGCTCCCCTGCCGCGCGCACCTCCGCATCAGTCGTCACTCATCCCTGGAGTCCCCCGATGGACACCCCTCTCCACACCATTGCCGTCGTCGGCTTGGGAACCATGGGCACCGGCATCGCCGAGGTCCTCGCCCGCGCCGGCCGTGAGGTCATCGGCATCGACATCAGCGACGCGGCCGCCCGCCAGGCCGTCCTCTCGCTCGAGGCATCCACGGCCCGCGCCGTGGAGCGCGAGCGGATCACCGAGGAGGAGCGCCGGAACACCCTGGCCCGCTTCCGTACGTTCTCCGATCTGCAGGCCGCCGCCGACGCCGATCTCGTGATCGAGGTCGTGTCCGAGTCGTACGAGGCCAAGCATCAGGTCTTCCGCGCGCTCGACGGCATCGTGCGCCCCACGGCCATCGTCGCCACCGGCACCAACGCCCTGTCCGTGACACGGCTGGCCGCCGACTCCGCGCACCCCGAGCGTGTGCTGGGTCTGCACTTCTTCAACCCGGCGCCCGCGATGAAGCTGGTCGAGGTCGTCTCCTCGGTGCTCACCGCGCCCACGGCCGTCGAGGCCGTCACCTCCCTCGCCCGTGAACTCGGCAAGGAGCCCGTCGCCGTCGGCGACCGGCCCGGTTTCGTCGCCGACGGCCTGCTCTTCGGCTACCTCAACCAGGCTGCCGCGATGTACGAGGCCAAGTACGCCTCCCGCGAGGACATCGACGCCGCCATGAAGCTCGGCTGCGGTCTGCCGATGGGCCCGCTGGCGCTGCTCGACCTGATCGGCGTCGACACCGCGCGTACGGTGCTCGAGGCGATGTACTCCGCCTCCCGCGACCGTCTCCACGCGCCCGCCCCGATCCTGAAGCAGCTCAGTGAGGCGGGCCTGACCGGCCGGAAGGCGGGCCGCGGCTTCTACACCTACGCCGCGCCCGGCGAAGCGGCTCCGGTGCCGGACGCACTGACGCCGCAACCCGCGGCCGACGCGGCCGGCGGCCGTGGGGTCCGCTCGGTCGGCGTGGCCGGTTCCGGCACGATGGCCAGCGGTATCGCGGAGGTCTTCGCCAAGGCCGGGTACCAGGTGGTGCTCGCCGCGCGTTCCCTGGAGAAGGCGGAGACGGCCACGGCCCGTATCGCCAAGTCCCTTGCGCGCTCCGTCGACAAGGGCCGGATGACGGCCGAGGCCAGGGACGAGACGCTGGCCCGGCTCACCGCGGCCGGTTCGCTCGACGCCTTCGCGGACGTCGATCTCGCCGTCGAGGCGGTCGCCGAGGACCTGGAGATCAAGCAGCAGCTGTTCGCCACCCTCGACAAGGTCTGCAAGGAGGGTGCGGTGCTCGCCACCACCACCTCCTCGCTCCCCGTCGTGGCCTGCGCCCGCGCCACCTCGCGTCCGCAGGACGTGATCGGCATGCACTTCTTCAACCCCGCTCCGGCGATGAAGCTGGTCGAGGTGGTCCGTACGGTCCTGACCGCGGACGACGTCCACGCCACGGTTCGCGAGGTGACCACGAAGATCAGGAAGCACCCGGTGGACTGCGGCGACCGCGCCGGTTTCATCGTGAACGCGCTGCTCTTCCCGTACCTCAACAACGCCATCAAGATGGTCGAGGAGCACTACGCGACCCTCGACGACATCGACGCCGCGATGAAGCTGGGCGGCGGCTACCCGATGGGACCGTTCGAGCTGCTCGACGTGGTCGGGCTGGATGTCTCGCTCGCGATCGAGAAGGTGCTGCACCGCGAGTTCCGCGACCCGGGTCTGGCCCCCGCGCCGCTCCTGGAGCACCTGGTGGCCGCGGGGTGCCTCGGCCGGAAGACGGGGCGTGGCTTCCGCGAATATGCCCGGCGCTGACAGCACCGCGGGCTGGGGCGGACTGCTCAACCCTTCGGGCGGTCCGCCCCCCGCCGCGGAAGCCGGGAGCGCTTCCCGCCCACAGGCGCGCTCTCCTGCACAGATGCAGTACGTTCAGGTCATGCCCCAGCCCGCCAAGCCCGCCCGCAGCAAGGTCACGCCCGACGCTCCCGAAAGTGCCGCAGGCAGTCGCGCCGCGGCACAGCGCCTGAAGATGCGGCGCGAACTGGCCGCTGCGGCCATGGAGTTGTTCGCGACCAAGGGGTACGAGGCGACGACCGTCGACGAGATCGCGGCAACGGCCGGGGTCGCGCGCCGGACCTTCTTCCGCCACTTCCGCTCCAAGGAAGAGGCGATCTTCCCGGACCACGACGACACGCTCGTGCGCGCCGAGGCGGTGCTGAACGCGGCACCGGCCCATGAGCATCCGCTGGACACGGTGTGCCGGGGCATCAAGGAGGTCATGCGGATGTACGCGGCCTCCCCCGCGGTCTCCGTGGAGCGCTACCGGCTGACCCGTGAGGTGCCGACGCTGCGGGAGCGGGAGATCGCCTCGGTGGCCCGCTACGAGCGGCTGTTCACCCGCTATCTGCTGGGCCACTTCGACGAGCGCGACCACCATGCCGGCAACGACGACCCGCTGCTGGCGGAAGTGGCGGCGTCCGCGGTCGTCACGGCGCACAACCATGTGCTGCGCCGGTGGCTGCGGGCGGGCGGCCAGGGCGACGTGGAGTCCCAGCTGGACCACGCGTTCGCGATCGTGCGCGACACGTTCGGCACGGGCATCGGCGCGGGCCGCACCGCGTCCACGACGGCCCCGTCGACGGACACCGCGCCGCAGGCCGCGGTACGCACCGAGGGCGAGGTCCTGGTGGCGGTGGCCCGCACCGACGCCCCGCTGGACGACGTGATGCGCACGATCGAACGCGCCCTGCGCAACCGCGCCTGACGCCCGGGCATCCGCCCGTACGTCCCGCCGTGCTCGGGCGGGCACCCGCCCCCGCTCGCCCCTCCTGGCCCCCGAGTGCCATTCCCGGGCCGGAATTCATGCCGTACGCCCCGAGACCCTGCGGTCCGGGGCGTGCGGCGTTTCCACGGCCTCTCAGCCCCTCACCCGCGTGACAGCGTCCGGCGGCGGCGCGCCAGGTCGCGCACCCCCTCCGACGAGTGCCCGACGGCCCGGTCGCCCGTTCTCGCGCCGGCGCCGGAGCCAGCCAACTGACGCATTCCGCAACGGATAGCGCACGTCCGGACACGTAAAGCGACAACCGCCCGGCCGGGGTCGACTGGTGTTGCTCATGAGTGTTCGCGGGATGACACTTGAGAGAAATTGTTGGCACGCAGTGTCTTGTCACCTGGCACGGCGTGCCATACCTTGAAGGCGTCCGGGCGGCCGGCGTGCAGAGACCACTCGTACGCCGGCTGTCCCAGCAACCCGCTCACCACGGGTCGCCAGCCCGGACGCCTGCGTCACAGGCTCCCAGGCGCCCACCAGCGTCGTCGAACAGCACCACCGCCGAACCGACGGCACACCTCCACACAGCAGAAGCACCGACGTCCCCTCAAGCGCTCGCCCGTGAGCGCTTATCCCCCAGACACCGTCCGGGGGGACCTCCTGGAGGCATAACCGTGAAGGAAATCCTGGACGCAATTCAGTCGGCGGACTCCACGCCGGCCGACTTCGCCGACCTGTCCATCCCCGAGTCCTACCGCGCGGTCACCGTGCACAAGGACGAGGTCGAGATGTTCGCCGGCCTGGAGACCAGGGAGAAGGACCCCCGCAAGTCGCTCCACATCGAGGACGTGCCGGTGCCCGAACTCGGTCCGGGCGAGGCGCTCGTGGCCGTCATGGCCAGCTCGGTGAACTACAACTCCGTGTGGACCTCGATCTTCGAGCCGATGTCGACCTTCGGCTTCCTGGAGCGGTACGGCAGGCTCTCGGAGCTCACCAAGCGCCACGACCTGCCCTACCACGTCATCGGCTCGGACCTCGCCGGTGTCGTGCTGCGCACCGGCCCCGGCGTCAACTCCTGGAAGCCCGGTGACGAGGTCGTCGCGCACTGCCTGAGCGTCGAACTGGAGTCCTCGGACGGCCACAACGACACGATGCTCGACCCCGAGCAGCGGATCTGGGGCTTCGAGACCAACTTCGGCGGCCTGGCGGAGATCGCACTCGTCAAGTCGAACCAGCTGATGCCCAAGCCGGGCCACCTCAGCTGGGAGGAAGCCGCCTCTCCCGGCCTGGTGAACTCCACCGCGTACCGCCAGCTCGTCTCGCGCAACGGCGCGGGCATGAAGCAGGGCGACAACGTCCTCATCTGGGGCGCGAGCGGCGGACTCGGTTCGTACGCCACCCAGTTCGCGCTGGCCGGCGGCGCCAACCCGATCTGTGTCGTCTCCAGCGACCAGAAGGCCGACATCTGCCGGAAGATGGGCGCCGAGGCGATCATCGACCGCAACGCCGAGGGCTACAAGTTCTGGAAGGACGAGCACAACCAGGACCCGCGCGAGTGGAAGCGCTTCGGCAAGCGCATCCGTGAACTCACCGGCGGCGAGGACGTCGACATCGTCTTCGAGCACCCGGGCCGCGAGACCTTCGGCGCCTCCGTGTACGTCACCCGCAAGGGCGGCACCATCGTCACCTGCGCCTCGACCTCCGGCTACAACCACGAGTACGACAACCGGTACCTGTGGATGTCCCTGAAGAGGATCATCGGCTCCCACTTCGCCAACTACCGCGAGGCGTGGGAGGCCAACCGCCTGATCGCCAAGGGCAAGATCCACCCCACGCTCTCCAAGGTCTACTCCCTGGAGGAGACCGGCCAGGCCGCGTACGACGTGCACCGCAACCTGCACCAGGGCAAGGTCGGCGTCCTCGCACTCGCCCCGAGTGAGGGCCTGGGCGTGCGCGACGAGGAGATGCGCGCCAAGCACCTCGACGCCATCAACCGCTTCCGGAACGTCTGAGTCTGAGGTCCTTACATGACAGAGCGCCAGAAGGACCGGCCGTGGCTCATGCGGACGTACGCCGGTCACTCGACCGCCGAGGCGTCCAACGAGCTGTACCGGCGCAACCTCGCCAAGGGCCAGACGGGTCTGTCGGTCGCGTTCGACCTGCCGACGCAGACGGGCTACGACCCGGACCACATCCTGGCCCGCGGCGAGGTCGGCCGGGTCGGCGTCCCCGTCTCGCACCTCGGTGACATGCGACGGCTGTTCCAGGACATCCCCCTGGAGCAGATGAACACGTCGATGACCATCAACGCCACGGCCATGTGGCTGCTGGCGATGTATCAGGTGGTCGCCGAGGAGCAGGGCGCCGACATCACCAAGCTCCAGGGGACGACGCAGAACGACATCGTCAAGGAGTACCTGTCACGCGGGACGCACGTCTTCCCGCCCGGGCCCTCCCTGCGACTGACCACCGACATGATCACGTACACGGTGGCCAACATCCCCAAGTGGAACCCGATCAACATCTGCAGCTACCACCTGCAGGAGGCGGGGGCCACGCCGGTCCAGGAGATCGCGTACGCGATGTCAACGGCGATAGCCGTGCTGGACGCGGTGCGCGACTCGGGCCAGGTGCCTGCGGAGAAGTTCGGCGACGTCGTCGCCCGTATCTCTTTCTTCGTGAACGCGGGTGTCCGCTTCATCGAGGAGATGTGCAAGATGCGCGCCTTCGGCCGCATCTGGGACCAGGTCACGCGCGAGCGGTACGGCATCGAGAACGACAAGCAGCGCCGCTTCCGTTACGGCGTGCAGGTCAACTCCCTCGGCCTGACCGAGGCGCAGCCGGAGAACAACGTCCAGCGCATCGTGCTCGAGATGCTGGCCGTCACGCTCTCCAAGGACGCCCGGGCCCGCGCGGTGCAGCTGCCGGCGTGGAACGAGGCGCTCGGTCTGCCGCGGCCCTGGGACCAGCAGTGGTCGCTGCGCATCCAGCAGGTGCTGGCGCACGAGTCGGACCTGCTGGAGTACGAGGACATCTTCGCGGGCTCACACGTCATCGAGGCCAAGGTGGAGTCCCTGGTCACCGAGTGCCTCGCCGAGATCGGCCGGATCCAGGAGATGGGCGGCGCGATGGCGGCCGTCGAGTCCGGCTACCTCAAGTCCCAGCTGGTCTCCTCGCACGCCGAGCGGCGGGCCAGGATCGAGGCGGGCGACGAGAAGATCATCGGCGTCAACATCTTCGAGACCACGGAGCCCAACCCGCTCACCGCGGATCTCGACACGGCGATCATGACGGTCGACCCGGCGAACGAGGCACGCGTGGTCGCCAAGCTCCACGAGTGGCGCGACAACCGTGACGAGTCCCGTGCGACGGACGCGCTCGCCGCGCTGAAGAAGACTGCCGCGGGTTCCGAGAACCTGATGGCCGCCACCGTCGAGTGTGCCCGTGCGGGTGTCACCACCGGCGAGTGGGCCTGGGCACTTCGGGATGTGTTCGGCGAGTTCCGGGCACCGACCGGTGTCTCCAGCGCACCGGTCGCGGTCACGGCCGAGGCGGGCACACCGCTGGCCGTCGTACGCGAGAAGGTGTCCCGCACGGCCGACGAACTCGGCGTCGGCAGGCTGCGGCTGCTGGTCGGCAAGCCGGGCCTGGACGGGCACTCCAACGGTGCCGAGCAGATCGCCGTCCGGGCCCGCGACGCGGGCTTCGAGGTCGTCTACCAGGGCATCCGGCTCACGCCCGAGCAGATCGTCTCCGCCGCGCTCGCGGAGGATGTGCACTGTGTGGGTCTGTCCATCCTGTCCGGCTCGCACGCCGAGCTGGTGCCCGATGTGCTGGGCCGGCTGCGCGAGGCCGGCGCGGCAGACATCCCGGTCATCGTCGGCGGCATCATTCCGAACGCCGACGCGACCGAGCTGAAGGCGGCGGGTGTGGCCGCCGTTTTCACCCCGAAGGACTTCGGCATCACGGAGATCATCGGCCGTATCGTCGACGAGATCCGGAAAGCGAACAAGCTCGACCCTCTGGAGGTCCCCGCATGACTGCCCCCGTGAACCGCCTGCGTCCGCGGCGCTCCTGCCTGGCCGTGCCCGGCAGCAACCCGCGGTTCCTGGAGAAGGCCCAGGGCCTCCCGGCCGACCAGGTCTTCCTGGACCTGGAGGACGCCTGCGCGCCGCTCGCCAAGCCGGAGGCCCGGCACACCATCGTGAAGTTCCTCAACGAGGGTGACTGGACCGGCAAGACGCGGGTCGTGCGGGTCAACGACTGGACCACGGAGTGGACCTACCGCGACGTCGTCACGGTCGTCGAGGGTGCGGGCCCGAACCTCGACTGCATCATGCTGCCCAAGGTCCAGGACGCCCAGCAGGTCGTCGCGCTCGACCTGCTGCTCACCCAGATCGAGAAGACGATGGGCTTCGAGGTCGGCAAGATCGGCATCGAGGCGCAGATCGAGAACGCGCAGGGACTCAACAACGTCAACGAGATCGCGCAGGCCTCCCAGCGGGTGGAGACCATCATCTTCGGCCCGGCCGACTTCATGGCCTCCATCAACATGAAGTCCCTCGTCGTCGGCGAGCAGCCGCCCGGCTACCCGGCCGACGCGTACCACTACATCCTGATGAAGATCCTGATGGCGGCCCGCGCCAACAACCTCCAGGCGATCGACGGCCCCTACCTGCAGATCCGCAACATCGACGGCTACAGGGCGGTCGCACAGCGCGCCGCGGCCCTCGGTTTCGACGGCAAGTGGGTGCTGCACCCGGGCCAGGTCGAGGCGTCCAACGAGATCTTCTCGCCGTCCCAGGAGGACTTCGACCACGCCGAGCTGATCCTGGACGCGTACGACTACTACACGTCCGAGGCCGGCGGCAAGAAGGGCTCGGCGATGCTCGGCGACGAGATGATCGACGAGGCCAGCCGCAAGATGGCGCTGGTCATCTCCGGCAAGGGACGCGCCGCGGGCATGCAGCGCACCTCCAAGTTCGAAGCCCCGGAGGCCTGATCATGCAGTTCGGACGCACCTACGAAGAGTTCGAGATCGGCGCGGTCTACAAGCACTGGCCCGGGAAGACGGTCACCGAGTACGACGACCACCTCTTCTGTCTGCTCACCATGAACCACCACCCCCTCCACATGGACAGCAACTATGCGGAGAAGACGACGGACTTCGGCAAGAACGTCGTCGTCGGCAACTACATCTACTCGCTGCTGCTCGGCATGTCCGTCCCGGACGTCTCCGGCAAGGCCATCGCCAACCTGGAGATCGAGTCGCTCCGGCACGTGGCGCCGACCTTCCACGGCGACACGATCTACGGCGAGACGACCGTTCTCGACAAGACGCCGTCGCGGTCCAAGAACGACCGCGGAATCGTCTATGTCGAGACGAAGGGTTACAAGCAGGACGGCACCCTCGTCTGCGTGTTCCGGCGCAAGGTGATGGTCCCCACCGAGACGTACATCAAGGAGCGCGGCGGCGAGCAGCCCGGTCGGCCCGAGCTCGTCGAGCCCCCGAAGAAGCAGGAGAAGTAGTCATGGCGCGACTCGCCCAGACCGCCGGTCTGACCGACGTCCAGCAGGAAATCCTGTCGACCGTGCGGGACTTCGTCGACAAGGAGATCATCCCTGTCGCGACCGAGCTGGAGCACCGCGACGAGTACCCGCAGCAGATCGTCGACGGTCTCAAGGAGTTGGGCCTGTTCGGCCTGATGATCCCCGAGGAGTACGGGGGCCTGGGTGAGTCCCTTCTCACGTACGCGCTGTGCGTGGAGGAGATCGCGCGTGGCTGGATGTCGGTCTCCGGCATCATCAACACGCACTTCATCGTGGCGTACATGCTCAAGCAGCACGGCACGCAGGAGCAGAAGGACCACTTCCTTCCGCGCATGGCCCTCGGCGAGGTGCGCGGCGCGTTCTCCATGTCGGAGCCGGCGCTCGGCTCGGATGTGTCCGCCATCTCGTCCAAGGCCGTCAAGGACGGTGACGAGTACGTCCTCAACGGCCAGAAGATGTGGCTGACGAACGGCGGAACGTCCACTTTGGTCGCCGTTCTGGTGCGAAGTGACGAAGGACACCCGGAGGGCACCGCCCCCCACAAGTCGATGACGACCTTCCTCGTCGAGAAGGAGCCCGGCTTCGGAGAGGTCCGCCCCGGCCTCACCATCCCGGGGAAGATCGACAAGATGGGTTACAAGGGCGTCGACACCACCGAACTCATCATGGACGGACTGCGCATTCCGGCCAATCGGGTACTCGGCGGCACCACCGGCCGAGGGTTTTACCAAATGATGGACGGCGTCGAAGTCGGCCGCGTCAATGTCGCGGCGCGTGGCTGCGGCGTGGCTCAGCGTGCCTTTGAACTGGGCGTCTCCTACGCCCAGCAACGTCACACTTTCGGCAAGGCGATCGCCCAGCACCAGGCGATTCAGTTCAAGCTGGCCGAGATGGGTACCAAGGTCGAGGCCGCGCATGCGATGATGGTGAACGCGGCACGCAAAAAGGACTCCGGGGAACGAAACGACCTGGAGGCAGGGATGGCGAAGTACCTCGCCTCCGAGTACTGCAAGGAAGTCGTCGAGGACGCCTTCCGGATCCACGGCGGTTACGGCTTCTCCAAGGAGTACGAGATCGAGCGCCTCTACCGTGAGGCTCCGATGCTGCTGATCGGTGAAGGTACCGCCGAAATCCAGAAAATGATCATTGGTCGTCGGCTGCTCGAGGAGTACCGATTCCAGGGCTGATTGTCGCGTTCGGGCCGGTATGGCCGCGAAAGTGATCACATCCTGTTATCACCTTCCGGCCTCCGACTCGGCTTCTTGCTTTCCCAGTTGCGGCGCATAACCGATAACATCGCGGGAAAGCCGCCGTCCCCCGTCAGCCAGCGCGGCATCATCCGCTACGAAGGTCATCCATGCCCCACAGCCAAACCTCTGCACCTCGCGGCCGTGTACGCCTCGCGCGCGGAGCATCGCCGTGGCTTCTGCCGACCGTCGCCACCGCTGCACTCAGCCTGGCCCGCTCGCGCCGTTCGCGTCGCGCGGCGGCCATCGCCGTGCCCACCACCGCGCTCGCGGCGGGCATGCTGTGGTTCTTCCGCGACCCCGAGCGCGAGATCGCCACCGGCAGGGTCATCTCGCCCGCCGACGGTGTGGTGCAGAGCATCATGCCGTGGAAGGACGGGCGCACCCGCGTCGCGATCTTCATGAGCCCGCTGAACGTTCACGTCAACCGCGCCCCCCTCGCGGGAACCGTGACCTCGGTCGAGCACATCCCCGGCGGCTTCGTGCCGGCGTTCAACAAGGAGAGCGAGAACAACGAGCGCGTTGTCTGGCACTTCGACACCGAGCTCGGCGACATCGAGATGGTGCAGATCGCGGGAGCTGTCGCCCGGCGCATCGTGCCGTACATCCCTCAGGGGACGAAGGTCGAGCAGGGCGAGCGCATCGGTCTGATCCGCTTCGGATCGCGCGTCGACATCTACCTTCCGGAAGGTGTGGACGTCGCCGTCGAGGTCGGGCAGACCACGACCGCGGGGGTGACTCGCATTGACCGTGATTGATCCTGATACTCAGGCCGGCTGGGCCGCGGAGGCGGACGAGTCCGACGACGCGGAGGAGATGCCTCTCTCTCTGCGGCTGTCGATAGCGGACACGCTGACTCTCGGTAACGCGACGTGCGGCTTCATGGCGGTGTACTTCACCACCACCGGAATCCTCATCCCGCACCTCACGGGCAGCAACGAGAGCGGCATGGCGCGCAACAGCGCAGCCACCGCCGTGATCCTGATGCTGCTGGCCGCGATCTTCGACCTCTGCGACGGGCTCGTGGCACGCAAGCTGCGCAGCTCGCCGATGGGCGCGGAGCTGGACAACCTCTCGGACCTGATCAGCTTCGGGCTCGCCCCGGCCTACTTCGTGCTCGTGTACGGCATGGTCGCGGACGACGCCCAGCAGAAGGTCTCGGCGGTGGCCGCGATCGTGGTGCTGCTGGCGGTGGTCCTGCGGCTTGCGAGATTCTCGTGCGTGACCATGAAGGACGGCATGTTCCAGGGCATGCCGAGCCCCTTCGGGGCGCTCACGGTCGTCTCGATCGTGCTGCTCGAGCTGCCGTTCATCCCGACGCTGCTGGCGATCATCGGCACGGCGTGGCTGATGGTGAGCCGGGTCGAGTACCCCAAGCCACGGGGTGTCCTGGCGGTGGCGATGCTCGGCTGGATCGTCTCGGCGATGGGCATGCTGGCGGCGTGGGCGTTCGACGCCCCGGGCGGCCAGGTCCTGCTCCAGGCGGGCTGCGCCCTGCAGATCGTGATGGCCGCGACGATCCCGCTGTTCGCGACGGCACGCCGCGTGAACACGTTCCGCGACAACCGCCGCGAAAACCGCGAGGCGCGCGCGGCGCAGACGCCGTAGGCGCGGGTTTCTGAACCGGCCGAGTGCCCCGGATGCTTTCGCATCCGGGGCATTCGCCGTTCCGGCGGCAGCGTGCACCCTGCGCCGACCACGCTCCCGGCCCGGGCCCAGCGGGGCGGCGGAGGCGGCCCCGCGAGGGCCGAGGGCTCCGCACACGCACGCAACCACGACGGACGCCACATCAGCCCGTCCGGCGCTTGAGGACACGGCCGCAGGCCGTGTCGGCAGCAACGGCGCCGTCACCCGGGGCAGCGGGCTCACCCACACACACGGCCCCCGAAGGCCCGCGGCACACCCCCCACGCGCCGCCGCCCGCCCCAGGGCTACGTCAGAAAGTCCCGCGCGATCGACTCCGCCACCCGCTCCAGCAGCGGCCCCGCCTCCGCCATGCAGCGGGCCGGGTCCGGTTCCAGCGCGGTCAGGGCGTACGCGCGGCGGATACCCGCGCGGCCCAGCGCCTCCGCGGGCAGCGCGAGGCGGCCGCAGACCGCCACCACCTCGACGCCCTCGGCGCGCGCTGCCGCCGCGACACCCGCGGGGGCCTTGCCGTGCAGGGTCTGCTCGTCGAGCGAGCCCTCGCCGGTGATCACCAGGGTCGCCCGGGCCAGCGCGGGCGCGAAGCCGAGCACGTCGAGCATGACCTCGATGCCGGGCCGGAAGCTCGCGCCGAGGGCGACGAGCGCGCCGTAGCCGATGCCTCCGGCCGCGCCCGCCCCGGGCGAGTCCGCATGCGAGGGGCCGAGGACCGAGGCGTAGTGCGCGAGCGCCGCGTCGAGCGTCGCCACGTCCTCCGGCGTCGCCCCCTTCTGCGGCCCGTACACCGCGGGCGCGCCCTGCGGCCCGGTGAGCGGGTTGTCGACGTCGCTGGCGAGGACGAGCTCCACGTCCTTGAAGCGCGGGTCGAGCCCGTCGAGATCCGCGGCGGCCAGCTCCCGGAGCCCCACGCCGCCCGGCGGGACCGGCGCCCCGCCCTTGTCCAGGAAGCGGGCGCCGAGCGCGGCGAGCATCCCCGCGCCGCCGTCCGTCGTCGCACTGCCGCCGACTCCGAACACGATCGTCCGCGCCCCCGCGTCGAGCGCGGCGCTCAGCAGCTCACCGGAGCCGTATGTGGTGGCTGTCAGCGGGGCGAAGACGCCGTCGGGAAGGTGCTGCAGGCCGGACGCCTCCGCCATCTCCACCACGGCGGTACCGTCACGCAGGGCGTACGTCGCGGTCACGGCCTGCCCCAGCGGCCCGGTCACCCGCGCCTCCCGGCGCTCGAACCCCGCGGCCACGGCCGCGGCGACGGTGCCGTCCCCGCCGTCCGCGACGGGCAGGGTCTCGACCTCCAGACCGGGCAGCACCCGCCGGAGACCTGTTGTCACCCGCTCGGCGACCTGCACGGCCGTGAGCGAGCCCTTGAACTTGTCAGCCGCGACGAGCACGTGCGCGGGCTGATGAACTGCTCCGTTCGTCACTCTGCTATCCCTTGCTGTCGAACAGGCAGTCGCGCCGCCCCGACCTTATCCGATGCGCTTCTCCCGTCCCAGGTCACAGCGACCGCCGAGCGCTCCGGGCGGCATTTGGGTACACCGGACACATGCGCCTGAACCAAGCGGAGCTCGCCGACCGGACTCTCGGCGGCTGGCTGGGCCGGATCGCGGGCAACATGCTCGGCAAGCCGGTGGAGCGCGGTGACCACTGGACCCGGGAGCGGATCGACCGCTATCTGCGCCGCACCGACGCCCTGCCGCTCACCGAATATCTGCCCGGGCCGCCGCACGACGCGCGGCCCGGCGAGTTCGAGCTGCGGCCGGAGTGGCCGCAGTGCGTGCGCGGCCGGATCCACGGCAGCTGCCGGGACGACGACGTGGACTACGCGATCCTCGGCCTGCACCTCCTGGAGACCCACGGCTTCGCGTTCACGACGGAGCAGGTGGGTGAGATGTGGCTGATGCGGCTGCCGTATCTGCAGACGTTCACCGCCGAGCGTGCCGCCTACCGCAATCTCGCGAACGGTCTGAAGCCACCGCTGACCGCCTCGTACGACAACCCGTATCAGGAGTGGATCGGGGCCCTCATCCGCGCGGACATCTTCGGCTGGACCTGCCCCGGCGACCCTCGGCGGGCCGCGTCGCTGGCCCGCCGCGACGCGGTGCTCTCGCACACGGGCAACGGCGTGTACGGCGCCATGTGGGCGGCCGCCCTGATCGCCGCCGCGTACACGGCGAGCCGTCCGCGGGAGGCGATCGAGGCGGCCCTCGATCGCATTCCGGCGAGCAGCCGCCTGGCGCGCACGGTCCGCCACACCACGGCGCTGTACGACTCGGGGACGGCCTGGTCCGACACGCTGGCCGAGATGGAGGACCGTACGGGCGGTCTGGGCTGGATCCACACCGTGCCGAACGCCGCCGTCATCACGGCCGGCCTGCTGTACGGCGCAGGTGACTTCACCAGCACTGTCGCGCTCACCGTCCGCGGGGGTCTGGACACCGACTCCAACGGCGCGACGGCGGGCTCGGTGGCGGGCGTGATGTGCGGCGCGACCGCCATCCCGGCACAGTGGACCGAGCCGCTGGAGGACCGCGTACGCAGCGCGGTGTTCGGCTTCGACGGCACACGGATCAGTGAACTGGCCGACCGGACGGCCCGGTTGGCCGCCACGCTCTCAGTAGGCTCTCCGTCGTGACCATGGACTACGCCGCGTACATCGCCTCGCTCCCCCGCGTCCTCGCCGGCGCCGCCGCACTCTTCCGCGACGACGAGGGGCGGGTCCTGCTCGTCGAACCCAACTACCGCAAGGGCTGGGCCCTGCCCGGCGGGACGGTGGAGTCCGACGCCGGTGAGACACCCCGGCAGGCGGCCCGACGGGAGACGCTCGAGGAGATCGGGCTCGATGTACGACCGGGAAGGCTGCTGGCGGTCGACTGGGTCCAGGGCGACGGGCGGCCTCCGATCGTCGCATACGTCTACGACGGCGGGCTCCTCACCGAAGCGCAGCTCGCCGCCGTCCGGCTGCAGGAGGAGGAGCTGCTGTCCTGGCGGCTGGTCGCCGGCGACGAGCTCCACCGGTACCTTCTGGGGTCGCTCGGCCATCGTGTCACCGCGGCGCTCGCCGTCCTGGCCGCCGGCACGGGAGCGGTGGAACTCGAGGACGGGCGTCCGGTGCTCTGAACCCGGGGACAGGGCGCCTGGTGCTCCGACCGTCGGGGACAAATCGGCTCGCCGCCACCCGGGACCGCTGCGTACGCTCGCCGTATGACTCTCGTCGCGATCCTCAGTGGTGCCGGAATCTCCACCGACTCCGGTATCCCCGACTACCGCGGACCCAACGGTCTGTGGCGTCGCGATCCGCAGGCCGAGAAGCTGGTCACGTACGACTACTACATGGCCGATCCGGAGATCCGGCGGCGTTCGTGGCAGATGCGGCGCACCAGTCCGACGTGGCGGGCCGAGCCGAACGCCGCGCACCGCGCGATCTCCGCGCTGGAGCAGCGGCCGGGGTTCGCGGTCCGGGTGATCACGCAGAATGTCGACGGGCTGCACCAGCTGGCGGGCATGCCCGGCCGCAAGGTGCTCGAACTGCACGGCACGTCAAGGACGGTCGTCTGCACCCGATGTGAGGTCCGCTCCCCGATGGAGGAGGCGCTGGCGAGGGTCGAGGCGGGCGAGGAGGACCCGCCGTGCCGTGCCTGCGGCGGGATCCTGAAGTCGGCGACGGTGATGTTCGGGCAGCGGCTGGATCCGACGGTGCTGTCGCAGGCGATGTCGATCGCCAAGGCGAGCGAGGTGTTCATCGCGGTGGGAACCAGCCTTCAGGTGCAGCCTGCTGCCTCCCTGGCGGGGATCGCGGCGGAGCACGGATCGCGGCTGTCGATCGTGAACGCCGATCCGACGCCGTACGACGAGCTCGCGGACGAGATCGTCCGCGAGCCGATCGGCACGGCGCTCCCGGAGCTGCTGGGGCAGCTGGATCCCGGCGCGTCCGACGTCCGGGCGGGCTAGGGCCGTCAGAACAGCGCCTGGTCGGGTGTCCCGCGCTCGTGGGCCAGGAGGCGCTGTTTGCGGTCCAGGCCGCCGCCGTACCCGGTCAGTCCTCCCGACGCACCGATCACCCGGTGGCAGGGCACGATGATCCCGATCGGGTTCTTGCCGTTGGCGAGACCCACCGCCCGGGACGCCTTCGCGTTGCCCAGCTCCTCGGCCAGTTCGCCGTACGTCCGTGTCTCGCCGTACGGGATCGTCCGCAGCAGCTCCCAGACGCTGCGCTGGAACGCCGTGCCCCCCAGCCGCAAGGGCAGTGCGAACTCGGTGAGTTCGCCGGCGAAGTACGCCTCCAGCTGCCGGACGGTCTCACCGAACGGCGCGGGGTCCTCGGCTCCGAAGGTCTCCTCGTCGGGGCGGTGGCGCTGCTCGGTCATGTAGAGGCCGCTCAGCACCCCGTCGGTGGCGACGAGGGTCAGTGGACCGTACGGGCTGTCGACAACCGTGTGCTGCCGGTTCATGGGTGAACGTCCTTACGCCGGGAGGCGGTTGATGGGGTGGTCGTCGGTCGCCCACAGGTACTGGACCGCGTAGGCACGCCACGGCCGCCAGGCGGCGGCGCGTGCGGTGAGGGCTGCGGGGGTCGCGGGCATGCCGAGTGAGACGGCCGCACGGCGCATGCCGAGGTCGCCCGGCAGAAAGGCGTCCGGGTCGCCCAGGGCACGCATGGCGATCACCTCGACCGTCCAGGGGCCGAAGCCGGGAAGGTCGGCCAACTGTGCGCGGGCCCTGTCCCAGTCGCTGTCGATGCCGAGCCGCAGCGAGCCGTCGGCCAGCGACGCGACGAGCGTCGTCAATGTGGTGCGGCGGCTGCCGGGCAGCGCCAGGGACTCGGGGTCGAGGGCCGCCAGCGCCTCGGACGACGGGAAGAGATGCGTGAGACCGCCCTCCGCGTCCTCGACCGGCTCGCCGTGCGCGGTGACCAGGCGGGCCGCGTGGGTGCGGGCGGCGGCCGTGGAGACCTGCTGGCCGAGCACGGCCCGTACGGCGAACTCGGCCGCGTCCACGGTCCGCGGCACCCGACGGCCGGGAGCCTTGTCCACCAGCGGCGCGAGCTCGGGGTCCGTGCGCAACAGGTCGTCGACGGCGACCGGATCGGCGTCCAGGTCGAGCATCCAGCGGCAGCGGCTGATGGCGATGGTGAGGTCGCGCGGGTCGGTGAGCGACAGTCGGCAGCCGATGTGGTCGGGCTTGGGGGTGAGGGCGACGATGCCGTGCCCGTACGGGAGCCGGAGGGTTCGCCGGTAGGCGCCGTCGCGCCACTCCTCGACGCCGGGTACGCCGGTCGCGGCGAGGTGCCCGAAGAGGTTGCTGGGATCGAGCGGGGCCCGGTACGGCAGCCGCAGCGTGATCACGCCGGGGGTCTGCGGCGGGTTCGACCTGCTGCGGGCGGCGCGGGCACGCAGCTCGCCCGGGGCGAGCGCGAAGACCTCGCGGACGGTGTCGTTGAAGGTGCGGATCGAGGAGAAGCCGGAGGCGAAGGCGACCTCGGCCATGGGCAGCCCGGTGGTCTCGATGAGCAGGCGCGCCGTCTGGGCGCGCTGGGCACGGGCCAGGGCGAGGGGTCCGGCGCCCAGTTCGGCCAGCAGCTGCCGTTCGATCTGCCGGGTGGAGTAGCCGAGCCGGGCGGCGAGGCCCGGGACGCCTTCACGGTCGACGACCCCGTCCTGGATCAGCCGCATGGCGCGGGCGACGGCGTCGGCACGGGCGTTCCACTCCGGGGAGCCGGGGCTCGTGTCGGGCCGGCAGCGCTTGCAGGCGCGGAATCCGGCCTGCTGGCAGGCCGCGGCGCTGGGGTAGAAGGTCATGTTCTCGACCTTCGGCGGCACGACGGGGCAGCTGGGGCGGCAGTAGATCCGTGTTGTCAGCACGGCAGTGAAGAACCAGCCGTCGAATCGGCTGTCCTTCGACTGGACGGCGCGTACGCAGCGCTCGGTGTCGGTGTGCATGGGTCAAGCATCGGGCACGGACCGTGTCCGGGGCTGGCGGGAAAACGACATCAGCCTTCCGCTGCCAGGGCCGCGGCGAACTCCGTGTACGCAGTCTCGTCGAACAGCACGAACCGCACCTCCGTGACCGGCGAGCCGGCCGCCGCGCGGACCGTACGGACGGCGATCCGGGCGCCGTCGTCCAGCGGCCAGCCGTAGATGCCGGTCGAGATGGCGGGGAAGGCGACCGTGCGGGCACCCAGCTCCTGCGCCACGCAAAGCGATGCGCGGTAGCAGGAGGCGAGCTGGTCGCTGCGGTCCTGCTCCCGCGACCAGACCGGTCCCACGGTGTGGATCACGTGCCCGGCGTCCAGGCGGCCGGCGGTGGTGGCGACGGCCTGTCCGGTCGGCAGGCCTTTGCCGTAATGGGAGGCGCGCAGGGCGCGGCATTCCGCGAGGATCTCCGGCCCGCCCCTGCGGTGGATGGCGCCGTCGACACCGCCGCCGCCGAGGAGTGAGGAGTTGGCGGCGTTGACGATGGCGTCGACCTGCTGCTGGGTGATGTCGCCCCGTACGAGGACGATCGCCGGCTGCTCTGTCATACGGCCATCATCCCCCTTGCCGGGTAGCCGGTTCAGCGGGTCGCGCGCAGGCGCCGCCAGACGGCCTTCGCCGCGTGGTGGCCGGACATGCCGTGGACGCCGGGGCCCGGCGGGGTCGCGGACGAGCAGAGGAAGACCGCGGGGTGGGCCGTCGCATAGGGCACGCGGGCGAGTTTGGGCCGCAGGACCGTCTGCAGCCCGGAGAAGGCTCCGCAGGCGATGTCACCGCCGACGTAGTTGGCGTTGCGGGCGGCCAGTTGCGGCGGGCCCGCGGTCGCGCGGGCGAGCACGAGGTCGCGGAATCCCGGTGCGAAACGCTCCAGTTGACGCTCGATCACCTCGGTGGCGTCGCCCTCCCAGCCCGCGGGCACATGTCCGTACGCCCACAGCACATGCTTGCCCTCCGGGGCCCTGGAGGGGTCGAACACGCTCGGCTGGGCGGTGATCAGGAACGGCTTGTCGGGGTCGCGGCCGGTGACGGCGGCGCTGAGAGCCGCCTCGATCTCCCCGGCCGTGGGGCCGATGTGCACCGTCCCGGCGACGCGGGCTTCCTTCGCGGTCCAGGGGACCGGGCCCGACAGCGCGTAGTCGATCTTGAAGGCGGAGGCGCCGTAGCGGTAGTGCCCGTAGGCGTTGCCCAGTCCGGCGATACGGGCGAGCGCGGTCGGCGAGGTGTCGAAGATGTACGCGCGCGCCGGAGGCAGCTCGTCGAGGCGCTTGACCTCCGCTCCGGTGTGGATCGTGCCGCCCTGCTCGCGCAGATATGAGGCCAGGGCGTCGGAGATCGACTGCGATCCGCCGCGCGGGATCGGCCAGCCCTTCGCATGGGCGGCGAGCGCGAAGATCAGCGCGATGCCCGCGGTGGCGAGCCCGCTGGTGGGGGCGATGGCGTGGGCGGCGAGCCCGGCGAACAGCCCGCGGGCCCGCTCGCCCTGGAAACGGTGCGCGACCCAGCTCGCGGGCTGGAGCGCCGTCAGTCCGAAGCGGACGAAGCGGTACGGGTCCCGGGGCAGGCCGTCCCACGGCGTCCGCAGGAAGTCGGCGGCCATGGTGTCCCAGTGGCCGAGGTAACGCTCGACGAGCCGCCGGTACATCCCGGCGTCGACCGCCCCCAGCGACATGGCGCTCTCGCCGACCGAACGGCTCAGGACGGCGGCGGTGCCGTCGGGAAACGGGTGCGCCAGCGGCAGTTCGGGGTGCAGCCACTCCAGGCCGTGCCGCTCCAGCGGCATCGCGGCGAAGGCGGGTGAGCCGATGCCGAGCGGGTGGACGGCGGAACAGGGGTCGTGGCGGAAGCCGGGGAGGGTGAGCTCCTCGGTCCTGGCTCCCCCGCCCACGGTGTCCAGGGCCTCGAACACCGCCACCGAGTGGCCGCGGCGGGCCAGTTCGACGGCGGCGGTCAGTCCGTTGGGGCCCGCCCCCACGACGACGGCATCAAGCATCGACGGCACCTTCGGACTCCTTTGTCAGCCGATGGCCAGGAGCCCCAGGATATTCCGGGCCGCGGACAGCGCTGCCATGGGTGGGCCCCGGGCGCGGCCTTTGCGGTCCTGAGCGCCTGACGTGCGGCCTTCCGCGGCGCGGACTCAGCCGCCGAGCAGCTGCTTCACCCGCTCCACCGTGGCCGCGTCGCGCGCGCACGTGAACGGGAGCATGTTGCCTCCGGCGATAAGGAACTTCTCACCCGCCACCGTCTCGGACCCTCCCCCGGCCTCCGCCACCAGCAGCAGCCCGGCCGCGTGGTCCCACGCGTTCTCCCAGGAGAAGGCCACCGCGTCCAGCCGGCCGCGCGCGACCGCCAGGTACTCCAGGCCCGCCGACCCGCAGGGACGGCCGTCGACGCCCTCCACGTCCAGGCCGAGCAGGGCCTGCTTCTGGTCGGGGGTCGTGAAGTCGGGGTGGGACATCGCCACGCGCAGCACCGCGCCGGGTTCCGGCGAGCCCGCGTGCACAGGCGCACCGTTCAGCCAGGCGCCCTTTCCCCGCACCGCCGTCGCCATCTCGTCCGCGACCGGCGCATACGTCCAGGACGCCAGCAGCTCGCCGTGCTGCGCGAGAGCCACCAGCGTGCAGAACCCGGGGTCGCCGTGGACGAACTGCCGTGTCCCGTCGACCGGATCGACGATCCAGACGGGCGCGTCGCCCAGGAGCGCGTCGTACACGGACGGGTCCGCGTGCACCGCCTCCTCGCCGACGACGACCGAGCCCGGCAGCAGAGCGGTGAGGGACTCGGTGAGGCGCTCCTCGGCCAGCCGGTCGGCCGTCGTCACCAGGTCGTGCGGGCCGTTCTTCTCGACGATCTCGTGCGCAGCGAGCTGGCGGTACCGCGGCATGATCTCGGCGGCGGCCGCTTTGCGGATCGCCTCCTCGACGTCGGACAGGTCACCGGCAAGAAAGTCATCGATCATGTTTCCAGCTAAGCATGCTCCGCTGACATCGAGGGGTCCCGTCAGCGGCCCACCGCGTAACCCTGCATTCCCCTGGGGTTCGCCGCGGCGGAGAGCACCCCGGTGCGCGGGTCCCGGGCGACCGCGCACAGCCGGCCCTCGGACCAGGGGTCACCGACGGTCACGTCGTGGCCGCGGCGGCGCAGCTCGGCGATCGCCTCGGGCCCGACGCGCGATTCGACGGTGACGCTGCCGGGGCGCATCCCGCGGGGGTAGAAGGAGCCGGGGAAGCTGTCGTTGTGCCAGTTGGGGGCGTCGATCGCACCCTGGAGGTCGAGTCCGCCCCGTACGGACCCGCGCTGGGCGACGGCCAGGAAGAAGTGCAGTTGCCACTGGTCCTGCTGGTCGCCGCCGGGGGTGCCGAACGCCATCACCGGCTCGCCGTCACGCAGGGCGATCGAGGGCGTCAGCGTGGTGCGCGGCCTGCGGCCGGGGGTGAGGGAGTTGGGCAGCCCGGGGGTCAGCCAGGCCATCTGGAGCCGGGTGCCGAGGGGGAAACCGAGCTCGGGCACGACGGGGTTGGACTGCAGCCAGCCGCCGCTGGGGGTGGCGGCGACCATGTTGCCCCAGCGGTCGACGACGTCGATGTGACAGGTGTCGCCGCTGCTCGCGCCGTCCTTGGCGACGGTGGGCTCGCCGACGCCCATCGCGTCCTGGCCCGCCGCGCCCGCCGGGTCCGTCGCGTGCGGACTGAGCCGGGGCGTACGGCCGCCGGGGCTGCCGGGCCGCAGCTCGTACGAGGCGTCCTCGCCGATGAGCGCACGCCGGCCGGCGTTGTACGGCTCGGCGAGCAGCTCGTCGAGTGGGACGTCGGCCGCGTCCCCGTACCAGGCCTCCCGGTCCGCCATCGCCAGCTTGCAGCCCTCGACGAGCAGATGGATGTACTCCCCCGAGCCGTACGGCGGCAGTTCGTCCGGGAGCAGGGCGAGCTGCTGCAACAGGGCGGGGCCCTGGCTCCAGGGACCCGCCTTGCACAGGGTCCAGCCGTGCCGGTCGTAGCTGGCGGGGGCCTCGTAGGAGGAGGACCATCCGGCGAGGTCGGCCGCCGTGAGGGTGCCGGTGTGGCGCCGGCCCGTGGTGTCGGCGGTGGGGCGGGCCGACTGCCGCAGCAGCGCGTCGGCGACGAAGCCCTCACGCCACACCCGCCGCGCGTTCTCGATCTCGGCCTCGCGCCCGCCGCCTCTGCTCTCCGCGAGGAGTCGCCGCCAGGTGGCGGCGAGGGCGGGGTTGCGGAACAGCGTGCCGGGCGCGGGGGCCTGCCCGCCGGAGAGATAGACGTCGGCGGACGAGGTCCACTCGGTCTCGAAGAGCTCGCGGACCACTTCCACGGTTCCGCCGAGGCGTTCGACCGGCGGATGACCGTCCTCGGCGTAGCCGATCGCGTAACGCAGCACGTCCGCGAGGGACTTGGTGCCATGGTCGCGCAGCAGCGTCATCCAGGCGTCGAACGCGCCCGGTACGGCGGCGGCCAGCGGCCCGGTCCCGGGTACGAGGTCGAGCCCGCGGGACCGGTAGTGCTCGATTTCCGCCCCGGCGGGCGCGGGCCCCTGGCCGCAGAGCACGCGGACGTCCCCGCCCGCGGGCGCGAGGATGATCGGCACCTCGCCCGCCGGGCCGCACAGATGCGGTTCGACGACATGCAGGACGAACCCGGCGGCGACGGCGGCGTCATAGGCGTTGCCGCCGTCCTCGAGCACCGCCATCGCGGACTGCGAGGCGAGCCAGTGCGTGGACGAGACCATGCCGAAGGTGCCCTGCAAGGTGGGACGGGTGGTGAACATGAGGCCCAACATGCCACGGCCGCCCCGGGTTCCACAGGCCCGCGAGCCCCTCGCCTCACGCCCGCAGGGGTCGCGGTCAGGCCCCCGCGTCCTGGCTGACCGCTCCGCGGGCCAGCAGCAGCAGCGCGTCCACCAGGTCGTCCGCCGAGCTGCCCGTGGCGAGCCTGCGCAGCTGGAGGCCCATCACCAGCGCGACCGTGGTCGCGGCGAGCCGTTCGGCGTCGGGGACGCCGAGGCCGGTGAGGATCTGCGTGGCCAGGCGGTCGTACGCGGCGAACGCCTCGGCCGCCGCCTCCCGCAGCCGCTGGTCCCGCCCGGCCTCGACGTACAGCTCGAAGGGCGCGATGTGCGCGCTGTCGAAGGAAGTGCCGCCAGCGACCTGCCCCGCGAGCGCGGCCGCGCCCCCGATGTCGATGCCCTCGCTCTGGCACTGGTCGGCGAGTTCGGTGAAACGCCGGGTCTCCTCGCGCACGAAGTGCAGCAGGCTCTCCCGCAGCAGCTCGTGCTGGGTCTCGAAGTGGTACGTGACCGAACCGAGCGAGACCCCGGCCTCCTTGGCGATCCTCCGGTTGGTGACCGCCGAGACCCCGTCGGCGCCGATGATGTGCAGGACGGCGGCGATGATGCGTTGCCGGGTCGGGGCTGAGCGGGCGGCGTTGGACATGCCGGTCATTGTCCCACCGGGGCGCTTGTACGGGTCACGCGGTGGGGGTCCCGCCGACGGCCGCCAGGCCGTGGGCGGAGGGCGGCCGCTTCTCGTACCAGCGCTGATCGGCCTCCAGTTGCGCGGCGAGGGAGATGAGCACCTCCTCGCTGCCGGCCGGGCCGAGCAGCTGGGCCCCGACGGGCAGCCCGTCGGACGTGATGCCGGCGGGGACGTTGACGCCGGGCCAGCCGAGGACGTTCCAGGGCCAGGCGTAGGGGCAGGCGGCGGCCATCGTGGCGTTGGTGCGCCAGGCGCCCAGGCCGTCGAAGGTGCCGATGCGCGGGGGCGGGGTCGCGGTCGTCGGGGCGAGGACCACGTCGAATCCGCGGCCGTCGAAGATCTCGCCGATACGGGCGTGCTGGCGGACCTCCCGGGCACGGGCGGCGCGCACCACCCGGCCGCCGAGCCGCTTTCCGGAGCGCATGGCGCTGCGGGTGCGCGGGTCGAGCCGCGCGGGCTCGGGGTGCAGGGCGGCGACCTCGGCGACGCCCGCGGTGGCGCGGGGGACGAAGGCGAGACCGATCAGCCCGTAGCGCGGCCGGGCCTCCTCCACGTGGTGGCCGAGCCGGGCGAGAGCCTCGGCGATGCCGGTGACGGCACGGCGCACCTCGGGGTGCGGGGCGGTGCGGGTGAGGGTCAACGGGGGCCGCCAGGCCAGCGCGATCCGCAGGGTGCCCGGTTCGCGACGGGCCGCGGCCGAGGCGTCGACGGCCTCCGGGCGGTGCAGATCCTCGGGGTGCGGGCCCTGCACCACGTCGAGCAGCAGGGCCGCGTCCTCCACGGTGCGGGCGAGCGGGCCGTTGACGGCGAGGCCCTGGAAGGCGTCGGCGTACGGGTACAGGGAGACCCGGCCTCGCTGCGGCTTGATACCGACGAGATGGGACCAGGCGGACGGGATGCGGATGGAGCCCGCGCCGTCGGATCCGAGCGCTGCGGGCACCAGACCGGCGGCGACGGCGGCGGCCGAACCGCCGGACGAGCCGCCCGGGGTGTGGTCCGTGGACCAGGGGTTACGGGTCGCGCCGAAGGCGGGTCCCTCGGTGAACGGCCACTGGCCGAGCTCGCAGGAGTTGGTCTTGCCGACGATGACGGCGCCGGCCTCGCGCAGCCGGCGTGTCGCCTCGCCGTCCGCGGCGGCGGCGGCGATCTCGCCGTTGCAGCCGAAGAGGGTGGGCAGCCCGGCCACATCGGTGTCGTCCTTGACCGCCATCGGCACGCCCAGCAGCGGGAGTCGCTCGCCGCGGGCGAGGCGCCGGTCGGCCTCCCTCGCCTCTTCGAGCGCCTGCTCGCCGCGCACCCAGCGGAAGGCGTTGATGGTGCTCTGACTGGCCTCGATGCGCTCGATCGCGCGCGCCACGAGCTGCTCGGACGTGGTCCGCCCGTCCCGCAACTGCCCTGCCTGCTCCGCCAGTCCGCCGAGATCTTCTGTGGACACGATCGCCCCGCCTCCCTATTGTTCGTTCGAACGAACAGAACTGGAGGGTAACCAGATGCGCATCACCGGAGCAACCGTTCTGCTCACCGGGGTCACCGGCGGCATCGGCGGCGCGATCGCCGCCGAACTGTCGGCCCGGGGAGCCAAGTTGGTGGTGTCCGGCCGCCGCGCCGAGGCACTGATTCCGCTCGCCGACGCCTACGGGGCCCGTACGGTGCTCGCCGACCTCGGCGATCCCGACGACGTCCAGCGGCTCGCCGAGGAAGCCGCGGGGACGGACATCCTCATCGCCAACGCCGCCCTCCCCTCCAGCGGCGACGTGCTCGACTACACCCCCGAGCAGATCGACCGCGCCCTCGCGGTGAACCTGCGCGCGCCCACGATGCTGGCCCGGCTCCTGGCCCCGGCCATGATCGAGTCCGGCCGCGGTCACATCTCCTTCGTCGGCTCACTGTCCGGCAAGGCGGCGACCAAGTCCTCGTCGCTGTACTCGTCGACCAAGTTCGGGCTGCGGGGCTTCTCGCTCGGCTTCCGTCAGGACCTGCACGGCACGGGCGTCGGTGTCTCGATCGTCCAGCCCGGTTTCGTACGGGACCTCGGCATGTTCGCCGCCACCGGCGCCGGCACACCCGCCGGGGTGCGTACGGTCACCCCGCGGGCCGTGGTGAACGCGGTGATGCGCTCCATCGAGCGCGATGTCGCCGAGATCAACGTCGCACCGCTGGAGTTGAAGATCCTCAGTGCGATCGCCGGCCAGTTCCCTGGCTTCGCCGAACGGGTGCAGCGGCGCGCCGGTGCGGAGCCGACGCTCCGCGAGATCGTGGAGGCCCAGCGCGCCCACCGCTGACGCCGGGCCGTCCCGCACCCGGCGTGCACAGCCACCCGGTTGGCCTCAGTCGGCCTTGCCGACTGCTCCGGCCATCGACTCGGTCTCGGCCCGCGTCGGCAGCATCAGCACCACGTACAGCAGCAGCGACGCCGCGAGCCCGACCGCCCAGCCGTAGTCCGCGAGGGGCTTGAGGAAGGGGATCAGCCCGTCCTCGGGGAACGGGCCCTTCCCCGGCGCCGAGTGCGAACCGCCCACCGCGAGGATGCCGCCGACGGCGAACGCCGCGACCGCCCGCAGATTCCAGCCGGAGGTGTACCAGTAGCGCCCGCCCCGGGTGTAGAGCCCGGGCAGGTCCAGCACGGTGCGGCGGATCAGCCAGTAGTCGGCGATGAGGATGCCCGCGACCGTGCCGAGGAGACCGCCGACCAGACCGAGCCAGGTGAAGATGTACAGCTCGGGCGTCTCGGTCAGCTTCCACGGCATGATCAGCACGCCGACGACGCCGGTGATCAGCGCGCCGGTACGGAAGTTGATGATCTTCGGCGCGAGGTTCGCCAGGTCGTAGGCGGGTGAGACGACATTGGCCGCGAGGTTCACCGAGATCGTCGCGATGAGGACCGTCACCAGCGCGAAGAGCAGTCCGAAGACGTTGTCGGTCTTGGAGGCCAGCTCGACCGGGTCCCAGATGGCCTCGCCGTAGACGGCCTGGCTGCCGGAGGTGACGAAGACCGAGAGGAGGGCGAAGAGCGTCATCGTCGTCGGCAGCCCGAGCGACTGGCCCCAGACCTGGGCGCGCTGGCCGGCGGCGAAGCGGGTGAAGTCCGGGATGTTCAGGCTGAGGGTGGACCAGAAGGCGATCATGCCCATGAGGGAGGGGAAGAAGACCGGCCAGAACTCCGCTCCCCAGCCCAGCTTCGACGGCTGGTCGAGCAGCGGACCGAGGCCGCCGGCCTTGGCCGCGATCCACACCAGCAGGACCAGGGCACCCACGATGACGAACGGCGCGGCCCAGTTCTCGAACCGCCGCAGGGTGTCCATCCCCCGGTAGATGATGGCGAGTTCAAGCGCCCAGAAGAGCAGAAAGCACACCCACAGCGTCCAGGGCTGCCCGCCGATCTCCGCCGCCTTCGCCCAGCCTCCGAAGATCTTGCCGAGCAGGATGAAGATGCCCTGCCCGCCGATCCAGGTCTGGATGCCGAACCAGGCGCAGGCCACGGCCGCCCGGATCAGGGCGGGCAGATTGGCACCCCTCAGCCCGAACGACGCGCGCGCCAGCACCGGGAACGGGATGCCGTACTTGGGTCCGGCGTGCCCGGTCAGCAGCATCGGCGCGAGCACGATCACATTGGCGAGCGCGATGGTGAACACCGCTTGCTTCCAGTCCATGCCGAGCGCGACCAGCCCGGAGGCGAGCAGCCAGGACGGAATGTTGTGGGCCATCCCGATCCACAGCGCCGCGAAGTTGTACGTGGTCCAGCGGCGCTGTGCGACAGGAACGGGCAGCAGGTCGTCGTTCACGAACCGGCTGTCCGTGGGGGCGGCGCCGGGCGCGAGTTCCACGCGCCCGGCCGATCCGGATATCGGTCCCTCGGAGGGTGCTGGGGGTACGGTCGCGGTCATGGCGCTGACCCTTCGGAGGTCTTCAGCGGTGGTGGGTGAGGGGTTGCGGTCCCGTGGTGCCCGGGTCGTCAGCTGTTGAGTGCGGGAATGATCTGCGAGCCGTATGCGTCGATCGTCGCTTCCTGCGCGTCGTGCATGTCGTACACGGCGAACTGGTCGACGCCCAGGTCACGCAGCGCTCTCAGCTTCTCGATGTGCGCCTCGGCCGGACCCAGCAGACAGAACCGGTCGACGATCTCGTCCGGCACGAAGTCCGTGGACGGGTTGCCGGCGCGGCCGTGGTGGCTGTAGTCGTACCCCTCGCGCGCCTTGATGTACGCGGTGAGCGCCTCGGGCACCAGATCCGAGTGCTCGCCGTAGCGGGCGACCAGATCGGCGACGTGGTTGCCGACCATGCCGCCGAACCAGCGGCACTGGTCGCGCGCGTGCGCCAGGTCGTCGCCGACATAGGCGGGCGCGGCGACACAGATGGTGACGGAGTCGGGGTCCCGTCCGGCGTCGGACGCGGCGGTGCGTACGGCCGTGACCATCGACTCGGTCAGATACAGGTCGGCGAGCTGGAGGATGAACCCGTCGGCCTTCTGTCCCGCGAGAGCCAGGGCCTTGGGCCCGTACGCCCCCATCCACACCGGCAGCCTGCCGTCCCGCACCCACGGGAGCCGTACCGGCTGGCCGTCGACGACGGCCTCGCGGCCCTCGGCGAGGTCGCGGATGACGCCCATCGCCTCGTCCAGCCGGGCCAGCGTGTTGGGCTTGCGGCCGGCGACCCGCATGGCGGAGTCGCCGCGCCCGATGCCGCACACCGTGCGGTTGCCGTACATGTCGTTGAGGGTGGCGAAGGTGGAGGCGGTGACCTCCCAGGTCCTGGTGCCCGGGTTGGTGACCATCGGGCCGACGATCAGATTTTCCGTGTGCTCCAGGATGCGGCTGTAGATGACGAACGGCTCCTGCCAGAGCACCGCCGAGTCGAAGGTCCAGCCGTAGCGGAAGCCGTTGCGTTCCGCGCGGCGCATCAGTCCGACGACATGGGATGCCGGCGGGTCCGTCTGGAGGACGAGTCCGAAGTCCATGGGCGTGGCGCTCCTAGTTCAGGTACTGACAGGTCCCGCGCGGGGTGTACTGGCCGTGGCCTGCCCGGCCGGTGAACTCCCGCTGGTCGATGACGACTTCGCCGCGCGAGAGGACGGTCTGCACCTGGCCGGTGATCCGCTTGCCCTCGTACGCGGAGTAGTCGACGTTCATGTGGTGGGTCTCGACCGAGAGGGTCTGCTCGGCGTGCGGGTCGTAGATGACGACATCGGCGTCGGCGCCCGGCGCGATGGTGCCCTTCTTCGGATAGAGGCCGAACATCCGCGCCGGGGTCGCACAGGCGATCTCGATCCAGCGGCGGCGGGTGATGTGCCCGTCCACGACGGCCTGATGGAGCAGATCCATCCGGTGTTCCACGCCCGGCAGCCCGTTGGGGATCTTGGAGAAGTCGCCGCGGCCGAGATCCTTCTGGCCGTTGAAGCAGAACGGACAGTGGTCGGTGGAGACGACCTGCAGATCGTTGGTCCGCAGTCCGCGCCAGAGCGCGGCCTGGTGTTCCTTGGGCCGCAGAGGCGTACTGCAGACGTACTTCGCGCCCTCGAAGTCCGGCTCGGCGAGGTTGTCGGTGGACAGGAAGAGGTACTGCGGGCAGGTCTCGCCGAAGACGTTGAGCCCCTTGTCGCGGGCGGCGGCGAGCTCGGCGACCGCTTCCTCCGCGGAGACGTGCACGACGTACAGCGGGGCTCCGGCGACCCGGGCCAGCTGGATGGCGCGATGGGTGGCCTCGGCCTCCAGCAGCACCTTGCGCACCTCGCCGTGATAGCGCGGGTCGGTGCGGCCCGCGGCGAGCGCCTGCTCGACCAGGACGTCGATGGCGATGCCGTTCTCGGCGTGCATCATGATCAGCCCGCCGTTGTCGGCGGAGCGCTGCATGGCGCGCAGGATCTGGCCGTCGTCGCTGTAGAAGACGCCGGGGTAGGCCATGAAGAGCTTGAAGGAGGTGATGCCCTCCTCCACGAGCCGGTCCATCTCCTTGAGCGACGACTCGTTGACGTCGGAGAGGATCATGTGGAAGCCGTAGTCGATGGCGCAGTTGCCGTCGGCCTTGGCGTACCAGGTGTCGAGCCCTTCGCGCAGGGCGTGCCCGACCGACTGCACGGCGAAGTCGACGATCGTCGTCGTGCCGCCCCAGGCCGCGGCCCGGGTGCCGGTCTCGAAGGTGTCGGAGGCGAAGGTGCCGCCGAACGGCAGCTCCATATGGGTGTGCGCGTCGACGCCGCCAGGAATGACGTACCGGTTCGTCGCGTCGATGGTGCGGTCGGCGGTCCAGGGCTCCGAGACGGCGGATCCGTGCGCGGCGAGCGCGGCGATCCGGCCGTCCTCGATCAGTACGTCGGCGTGGATCTCGTCCGCCGCGGTGATGACCAGTCCGCCGCGGATCAGGGTGCGGGTGCTGCTCATGGCTGGTGTCGCTCCCTCAGGTGCATACGGTCGACTACAGGCTGCGCAGGGCCCTTTCGAGGATGGCCGCGCCTTCTTCCGCCTCTGCGACGGTCAGGGAGAGCGGCGGGGCGATGCGCAGTGCGCTGGTGTTGTGGCCGCCGCCCTTGCCGATCAGCAGCCCGCCTTCGCGGGCGGCTTCCAGCACGGCCGCGGCCGCCTGGGGGTCGGCCTCGTCGGTGCCGGGCCTGACCAGCTCGATGCCGGCCATCAGACCGCGGCCGCGTACTTCGCGGACGGCGGGGACGCTCGCGGCGATCCCCCGCAGCCGCTCCAGCAGCAGTCCTCCGACCCGGCGGGCATTGCCCTGGAGGTCGTGCTCCAGCAGATACGACAGGTTGGCCAGGCCGGCGGCCATGGTGACCGGCGAGCCGCCGAATGTCGAAATGGAGTTGGCGTTCAGGGAGTTCATGATCTCGGCGCGGGCGACGACTCCACCGATGGACATGCCGTTGCCGATGCCCTTGGCGAAGGTGAGGATGTCCGGCGGCCCGTTCTCGGCGTGCGCCTGCCAGCCCCAGAAGTGGTCGCCGGTACGCCCCCAGCCGGTCTGCACCTCGTCGGCGATCCACAGGATGCCGTGCCGGTCGAGGACTTCACGGAACGCCGCGTACAGCCCGTCGGGCGGGGAGGTGAACCCGCCGACGCCCTGGACCGGTTCGGCGATCAGCGCGGCGACGTCGTGCGTGTGCCCGAGGAGGTCCTCGAGGTCGGCGACGCACGCCTCGATGAACTGGGCGTCGGACAGCTGGGCGTAGGGGCCGCGGGTGCGCACCCCGCCGTGCACGTACAGCGTCTGCAGCGGGGAGAGGCCGGTGGGCGACCAGCTGCGGTTGCCGGTGATGGACACGGCCGAGAACGAACGGCCGTGGTAGCTGTTGCGCATCGCCAGGATCTGGTTGGAGCGGCGGTACCCGGTGGCCAGCATCAGCGCCGTGTCGTTGGCCTCGGTGCCGGACGTGGTGAAGAAGACCCGGGCGTCCGGGATGCCGGAGAGAGCCGCGACGCGCTCGGCCAGTTCGACCATCGGCCGGTTGAGGTAGAGCGTGGACGAGTGGATGATCCGCCCGGCCTGCTCGCTCACGGCCTTGGTGACCTCGGGCAGGGCGTGGGCGGTCATCGTGGTGAGGATGCCGCCGAAGAAGTCGAGGTAGCGGTTGCCGTCCGCGTCCCAGACGTGGCGCCCCTCGCCGTGGGTGATCTCGAGCGGCTGCTGGTAGTAGAGCGCGACCCAGTCGGGGATGACGGCCTTGTGCCGGTCGTACAGATGTGTCACGGCTGCACCAGCCCCTCGTAGGCGTCGGGGCGCCGATCGCGGTAGAACGCCCACTGCTGCCGTACGACGTCGATCAGGTCGAAGTCCAGATCCCGTACGAGCAGTTCCTCCGTCTTGTCGCTGGCCGGCTCGCCGACGAACTGGCCGCGCGGGTCGACGAAGTAGCTCGTGCCGTAGAAGTCGTTGTCGCCGTACTCCTCCTGGCCGACCCGGTTGATGGCCGCGATGAAGTACTCGTTCGCCACGGCCGCCGCGGGCTGCTCCAGTTGCCAGAGGTAGCCGGAGAGACCGCGGGAGGTGGCGGACGGGTTGTAGACCAACTGCGCTCCCTGGAGCCCCAGTTGGCGCCAGCCCTCCGGGAAGTGGCGGTCGTAGCAGATGTAGACGCCGACCTTGCCGACGGCGGTGTCGAAGACGGGCCAGCCGGCGTTGCCGGGCTTGAAGTAGTACTTCTCCCAGAAGCCCTTGACCTGCGGGATGTGATGCTTGCGGTACTTGCCGAGGTAGGAGCCGTCGGCGTCGATCACGGCGGCGGTGTTGTAGTAGAAACCCGCGCTCTCGATCTCGAAGACGGGCACCACGATGACCATGCCGGTCTCGCGGGCGAGGTCCTGCATCCGGCGGACGGTGGGGCCGTCCGGGACGGGCTCGGCCCAGCGGTAGTGCTCGGGTTCCTGGACCTGGCAGAAGTACGGAGCGTTGAACACCTCTTGGAAGCCGATGACCTTGGCGCCCTGACGGGCTGCCTCACGGGCGTGTTCCTCGTGTTTGGCGATCATGGATTCGGTGTCGCCGGTCCAGGTCGCCTGGACAAGTGCGGCGCGTACGACATTGGCCATGAGCTGCTCCTTCGGCCCGGAGTCGAAAAGCTTCTACGCACGTAGATGTATGTGTAGATGGAGAACGTAAGCCCCGTCACACACGGGGGCAAGACCATCGTCATTAACCCGCAGAGTCGATCATGTTTCACACCCGAGCGGTCCACATCGGACGACTTCAGCCGCCGAGGTGACCTGCGACCCGCAGTGCGTGGACAAGATCCCGCTCATGGGCCCGGGACCGGGCGCGGGCGACGGCCAGCAGCCGCGGGACGAGGCGGCGGGGGTCGCGGTCGGCGATGTGCGCGGTGTCCGCGGCCGTGTGGAGCTGCGCGAAGGCGGTCAGCAGCGCCTGCGCCTCGGATGGGCGGCCCTCGTCGTCCAGGGCCAGGACGGCATCGGCGATCTCGTCCGCGGGGCGGGCGACTCCCTGGCGCAGCAACTGGTGGCCGTCGTGCTCGTGACCCGCGCCGGAGAGGGCACCGGCGACCGCCGTGAGCCGCAGTACCGGCTGCGAGGCCGCCTCCCACAGGAGCGTGGCCCAGTCGGCCTCCAGCCCGGCGCGGTGCAGCTCGGAGGCGATTAAGGGCAGCCAGTCGGCGGGCAGGGCAGCGGCCTCGCACAGGACGGCATGGGCCTCGCCGCTGCGGCCCTCGGCCCGCAGCCGCCCCAGGGTGTGCACGGTCTCGCGGGCGGCCCGCACGGCTTCGGGGGCGGGAGTGTCCTGCGCGGGCCCTTCCTGGGCGGAGTCGTCGCCGCCGCCGAACCGGGCGCCCCGCGGCAGATCGGCGCCGACCGGCAGCAGGGGCACGGCGGCGGCCTCCTCCACATCCTCCAGCCCGGCGAACCGCGCACCACCGGGGCGCTTGCGCTTGGCCTTGCGGGCGGGCTGCCGGGGCTCGGCGTGCTCGGCCGGGGCGCCTCCCGCGGCGTGACCCCGCCCCCCCGGCGCGTTCGCCGTCGGCCGGGCCCACGCGTGCCGCTGGTCCGGCCGGGCGTGTTCCGGGCCCGGCAGGGACGCGAGGCGGGACAGCAGTTCCGCCACCCTGGCCGTCGCCCGGCCGTGGTCGTCCCTCGCCCACTCCAGCTCGTTCGCCAACTGTTCGCCCGTCTCCGTGCCCTGCGGCTCGGAGGCGAGGCGGCGGATCAGTTCCTCCGAGCGGGCCGTGGCGTTGACCAGTTCACCGCGCATCAGCCCGAGGCGCTGCTCCAGCGCCTCACGGCCGCCCGGCCGGCGGTCGTACGCGGCGGCGGACGCCGCGTGGAGCTGCTGGGCCCTGGCCTGCTCCGGGTCGGCGAACTCGGGGCCGCGCGCGACCGTGAGGTCCTGCAGCAGCGACCCGACCACGTCCCAGGGCGGCACCTCGTGACCGTCCAGGCAGGCGCGCATGCCTTCGGGGTCGCGCTGCAGGAAGACCGCGTACCAGCCGCCGTGAGGGTCGAGCAGCGCGGTCAGTCCCTTGAGGTACCGCGCGAACACTCCGGTTTCCGCCGGTACCTGATGCACCGTCATCGCTGCCCCGCCCCACCATCGACTGGGAGGCATTCGACCGCAAGCGTGTTACGACCGTGCTACGCAGAGTTTTCAGACGGTCACCACGATGCCGGTGTGCGGCCGCTTGCCGAGCCGTACGAGGGTGGCGGGCCAGTCCACCAGCCAGAACTGCCAGGTGTACTTGCGGGAGAGGAGTCTGCGGATCGCGGCCATCGCGTCCGCGCCGAGGAGTTCGGCCGTTCCCTCCGCGCTCGGCGCGCCGGCGGCGATGTTCCCGCGCGCGTCGCACACGGTCACGGCGACGCGCTTGTCGTTGCGCAGCCGCTTGACCTTCCAGGAGTCGGATCGGGTCCAGATGTACAGCTTTCCGCCGTCCTCGGCGAACCACACGGGTGTGGCGACTCCCGTCCCGTCCTTGCGGAACGTGGTGAGGCTGATGTACTTGGCGGCGGCGAAGTCCTCGGCAGTCACGCCGCGAGACTACGCCGGACCCCTGCTCGCGGCAGCCCTCGGGGCCCATGACGACAGTGCGCCCGGCCGCGGCGGGACGCCACAGCCGGGCAGGGAGCCGCAAGAGCGTCAGGACTTGGCGGTGATCGTCGATCCGCAGTCGAAGCGGCTGGTCTTGCCGTTGACCGTGTTGCCCAGGCAGACGGTCAGCTTGACCGTGCGGCCCTCCCACAGGTCGGCGTGCGTGTAGTTCGTGCAGTTGCCGTTGCCCGGCGTGAAGTACTTCTCGAAGGTGCCGGTGTACGGCACGTCGTTCGGGCCCACGGACCAGGTGGCCGTGCCCTTCAGCCAGACACCGAGGCCGTCCGCCTTGGTGTCACAGGCTCTGAACCGGTCACCGTCGTCCGTGAACGTGCCGTACGCGGTGTTCGACGTGTGCGCGTAGGCGTACCACGTGCTGGCGGCCTGGGCGCTGGTGGCGTGGCCGAGGGCGAGCGCTGTGCCGGCGCCGATGACGGCGGCAATGCGGCTGACTGTGCGCATGGATGGAGCCTTCCTGAAGACGGCTCTGACCGCGTCACCCTAAATCGCTTGATCGATGCCCAACAAGCCGTTTTTCCCAGGACAGTTGGCGAAGTGAGGACCGCATGCGGCGTTGCCTCGCTACCGGTCCTCGTACGCCTCTCGCGCCTCGGTCAGCTCCGGCAGATGCGTCCGCGCCCAGTCGCAGGCCGCGTTCATCGGCTCGATCGCCGATGTGCCGAGCGCGGTGAGTGCGTACTCGACGTGCGGCGGGTTCTCGTGGTGGTCGATCCGGTTCACGAAGCCGTTCCACTCCATGGCGCGCAGGGTCTCGGTCAGCACCTTCGGGGTGACCCGGTGCAGCGCGACCCGCAGTTCGGAGAACAGGCGCGGCCCGTCCTCCAGGCACCGGAGGACCATGCCGGACCACTTGTCGCCGAAGCGGAACGGCCGCAGCCGGCTCCCGCAGTCGGGTCGGCGAACATGTCCGCCTGCAGCGGCTCTCGCTGGGTCTCCACGGCACACGTCCTCGCATCGGCGGGCTCAGTACCTTTGAAGTAACCGGGGACCCTCGTTCTACCTTCCCGGCATGAGCGACGTGATTGTTTTCGGAGCAGGTGGACGGGTAGGGCGGGCGGCCGTGACGGAGGCGGTGGCGCGAGGCCGTGCGGTGACCGCCGTGGTGCGCGATCCGGCCAGATACGAGGATCTCCCGGGAGCGGGCGTGAGGGTCGCCCAAGGGGACGTCTCCGACGCCGAGTCGGCGGCCCGGCTCGCCGTGGGCCATGACGCGGCGATCAACGCCGCGGCGCGGCTGGACATCCCGTCCGAGGAGTTCTTCGTCAGAGCGGCGAAGGCGCTGATCGAGGGTCTGACCGCGGCAGGCACAGGGCGTTTCCTGACGCTGGGCATCGCCACGACACTGACCGGCGCACGCGGCGTACGGGTCATGGACGCACCGGACTTCCCCGAGCCGTACCGGCTCTTCTCGCAGGGTCACGCGGCGGAGTTCGAGGTACTGCGGGGCGCGCCGAGCGAACTGGAGTGGTTGATGGTCGTCCCGCCGATGGACCTGTACGCGGAGGCTCCGCGTACGGGCCGGTACCGGACGGCCGAGGGGCGGCTCATCGACGGCGGCGGCCGCATCGCGCACGCGGATCTGGCCGTGGCACTGCTCGACGAGATCGACAACCGCCGCCACCATCGCATCCAGCTCGCGGTCTCCGGCGAGGGCTGACGGATGGACCCGGGCGGATCAGGCCGCCGGCACCAGCGCGCAGAGCACGACCAGTTCGTCCATCGACAGACCGAGGACACCGGCGAGCGCGGCCACCGTGAAGAAGGCGGGCGTCGGGGCGCGGCCCGTCTCGATCTTGCGCAGGGTCTCCGCGGAGATCCCGGCGGCCGCGGCGACCTCCACCATGCTGCGGTCGCCGCGCGCCGTGCGCAGCAGACGCCCGAGGCGTTCGCCGCGTTCGCGCTCTGCGGGAGTGAGAGGGGTGCGCACCATGCCGGTATTCTAATGCCGGTATTCAAATACCGGTAGGACCGGTATAGTAATTGGCATGGTGGAGATCAAGACCGATACATCGATCGAGGCGATGCGCGAGGCCGGCCGCGTGGTGGCCCAGGCCCTCACGGCGGCCCGCGAGGCGGCGGCAGTCGGCGTCACCCTGCGGGAGCTGGACCGCGCGGCGCGTGCCGTGCTCGACGCGGCGGGAGCAGGCTCACCCTTCCTCGGCTATCACCCCGAGTGGGCGCCGGTCCCGTTCCCGGCGGTCGTCTGCGCCTCGGTCAACGACGCGATCGTGCACGGCATCCCGGACGACTACCGGCTGGGCGACGGCGATCTGGTGAGCATCGACTGCGGGGCGATCCGCGCGGGCTGGGTGGGAGACGCGGCGGTCAGCTTCACGGTCGGCCGCGCCCGCCCCGACGACCTGCGCCTCATCGCCACGGCCGAGGAGGCCCTGGAGGCGGGCATCGCGGCGGCGGTCGTCGGCAACCGCATCGGCGACATCGCTCACGCCGTCGGCCGGGTGTGCCGCAGCGCCGGGTACGGCATCCCGGACGGCTTCGGCGGCCATGGCGTGGGCCGTCGGATGCACGAGGACCCGGGCGTCCCCAACGAGGGACGCCCGGGCCGGGGTATGCCGCTGCGGCACGGCATGGTGCTGGCGATCGAGCCGATGGTGATCGGCGGCGGCACGGACGACCACTACACGGCGCGCGACGGATGGACGATGCGCACCGTCGACGGCAGCCGCGCCTCGCACGCGGAGCACACGGTGGCGATCACGGACGACGGCCCGCGCATCCTGACCGCGCTGTAGCCCGCTGAGGCCCTAGTTGTCCTGCAGGAACTTCTTGGCGAGAGTGTCGCCGAGCGTGACGGCCGCATCGTGCTCCTCGATCGGCGACACCTTGGAGTTCGTGAACAGGATGTACGTGACGCCGGATGCGGCACCGCCCGTCGCCGGGTTCGGGTTGATGCCCAGCGCGTTGGCCGCCGCGTACGACGCCTCTCCGATGATCCCGCTGGGGCCCGTGTCGCCGACGACCGCGTACTGGACCAGGTCCTTGTAGATCACGGCGACCACGCCACCGCCCTTGATGCCGGCGCCGGCGTAGTTCCAGATGGTGCTGCTGCTCGGCACGACGACGAACGGCAGCCTGGCGGCGTTCAGGGGCTTGCCGTTCGCCTGGTGGAACGCCGTGTCGCCCAGGAACCACGGATCGGTGCCCACGTTGCACTCGGTAGTGATCTGGCCGTCGCAGTCGATGTCCATGTCGGCCTTCCAGAACACGGCGCCGTTCTTCCCGCAGACCGGGATCGACGCCGCCGTCGCGCTGTCCGACCGGTACTTGCCGTGGGAGATCTGCGAACAGGTCTTCACCTTGGCGAGCAGCTCGGCCGCGCCGACCGAGCCCTCCGCGGCGGCAGGGGTCCCGAGGGACGGTGCGCGCTGTGCGGTGCCCGCGCCGGCGGGCAGGGCGGTGGCCGAGAGGAGTGCGAGGCCGGAGACGGCGGCGAGCGCGAGAGTGCGAGTGCGCATGGGGAGGTACGCCTTTCTGTCAGGAACGTTCCCTTACCCGTTCGCGCACCCATGTGATCAACTTGCGTGACCACGTCCGCCGGGCAAACGGCCGACGCCCGCCGCCTGCCCGGACATTGTGATCCGTGCAGGCGGCGGGCGTGCGCCGTTCGGTCAGCGACCGGACGGAGTAGTACCGCCGGGAACCGTGCCACTGGGATGGACGACCATCGCGGAGCCGCCACCCCTGCGCACCTTCTCGGCCGCCGCGAGCCAGCGGCCGTCAGGCAGCCGCTCGATGCCCGTCGCGGCCCCGATCTCCGGGTTCTGCCGGAAGGCGTGGCCGATCTTCTCCAGCTCGGCCCGCAGCGGGCTGTTCCACAGCCCGGGTTCGAGCTCCGTCGTCGTCTGGTTCCGCTGGCTGGCGCGCGGCGCCGCGATCGCGTCCACCAGGGGCAGACCGCGGTCCAGACGGCCCGTCAGGGTCTGCAGCACCGTGGTGATGATCGTCGCGCCGCCCGGCGTGCCCACCGCGAGCACCGGCCGGCCGTGCTCCAGCACGATGGTCGGCGAGATGGACGAGCGCGGACGCTTGCCCGGACCCGGCAGGTTCGGGTCGGGCACCGCCGGGCTCGCCGGGGCGAAGGAGAAGTCGGTGAGCTCGTTGTTGAGCAGGAAGCCGCGGCCGGGCACGGTGATCCCGCTGCCGCCGGTCGACTCGATCGTCAGCGTGTAGGCGACGACGTTGCCCCACTTGTCGGCGGCCGTCAGATGCGTGGTGTTCTCACCCTCGTACGTCGTCGGGGCGGCCGTGCCCGAACCGCCGCACGGCGCCGGGCTGCTCGGGTCGCCCGGCGCCAGCGGGCTGGTGAGCACGGCGTCGTCCTTGATCAGGCACTCGCGAGAGTCGGCGAACCGCTGCGAGAGCAGCCCCTTCGTCGGTACGTCCTCGAACGCCGGGTCGCCGACCCAGCGGCCGCGGTCCGCGAACGCGATCCTGCTCGCCTCGATGAAGCGGTGCAGATACTGCGTCTTCGTGGCCTTCGAGAGATCGGTCCGCTCCAGGATGTTGAGCGCTTCGCCGACGCTGGTGCCGCCGGACGAGGACGGCGCCATGCCGTACACGTCCAGACCCCGGTAGGAGACCTTCGTGGGCGCCCGCCGGATCGTGTCGTACGACCGCAGGTCCCGCGTCGTCAGATCTCCGGGCCGCACGACGCGCGTGGCGCCGTCGCGCACGGGCGGCTGCCGTACGGTCCGCACGATGTCCTGGGCGAGATCGCCGCGGTAGAGGGTGCCGACACCCTCGCGACCGATCTCCTTGTACGTCCGCGCCAGGTCCGGGTTCTTGAAGACGGAACCGATCACCGGCAGCTGACCGCCGGGCAGGAAGAGCTCCGCCGTGTCGGGGAAGTCCGCGAACCGCGCCTGGTTCGCCTCGGTCTGCGAACGGAAGGTGGAGTCCACGGTGAAGCCGTCCGCGGCCAGCCTCTCAGCCGGCTTCAGCAACTGGCCGAGCGGCCTGCTGCCCCAGGCGTCGAGCGCCGTGCCCCAGGTCGCCGGGGTGCCGGGCGTGCCGACGCCGAGACCGCTCGTCATGCCCTCCTCGAACGGGATCGGCTTGCCGTTCTCAAGGAAGAGCGAGGAGTCCGCGGAGCGCGGCGCGGTCTCGCGGCCGTCGATGGTGTGGACCGTGCGGGACTTCGCGTTGTAGTAGACGAAGTATCCGCCGCCGCCGATGCCCGCGGAGTACGGCTCGGTGACGCCGAGCGCGGCGGCCGTGGCCACCGCTGCGTCCACGGCGTTCCCGCCGCGGCGCAGCACCTCGACACCGGCGGCCGACGCGTCGGCGTCGACGCTCGCGACGGCCCCGCCGTACCCGGCCGCGACGGGCGTCTTGGCAGGTGGGGCGGTTGGCGGCGCGTGGGTGGGCGGCGGGGCCGCCCCGATCGAGACCACGGCCGCGGCAATGGCGAAAACCGACACATTCCGTGCGGCGGAGCGACGCATCCGTACCTCCAGTCAACGTACGTCCGCGCAGCGTAACTTCACCACCCCTGCCGCGTCAGGACCGACTCGAACACCGGACCGACGATCCCGCTAACATGCCCGCCCATGACAGACGACGTACGCAACATCCTGCTCGGCGTCGTGGCCGCCGGCATCAGCGCCACTCTCGGTTGGCTCGCCCGCACCTATCTGTGGCGCCGCAAACTCCGGCGCAAGCAGGCATTTCTCGGGCTGCCGGGGAACGCGGAGTCCCTGCTCGTGGTCAACCGTGAGGCGGGCCGGGACGGCTCCGTGCACCGGTTCGACGTCTTTGCGCTGCTCGAACTCGCCGCGCTGATCAAGAGCTGCGGCGCGAACGCCCAGATCATCTGGCACGACACGGCCCAGCAGGGCTTCGGCGAGCGAACGGAGTTCTGTGTGGGAGGGCCGTTCTCCAACCGCCGTATGGCGGCGCATCTGCACAGCCTCCTGCCGGGGGTGCGGATCAACACCGACCCTGAGCCGGGCCCCGACCAGGGCGCGTTCCAGGTCGGTTCGGAGCGCTACCGGATGGACCCGGGCATCGCCGAGTACGTGTTGCTGGCGCGGCTCACCGCAGGGCAGGACGCGCGACCGGTCTTCCTCTTCTGCGGCCAGCGCGCGATAACCAACCAGGCGGCGACCCGCTACCTCGCCCGCAACCACGAGAAGCTGGCGCGCAAGCACAAGTCCGACACCTTCTGCCTGCTGCTCAAGGTCGTCAACTCGGCGGCGTACGGCCCCGATGTGGTCGAGCTGGTGGCCGACGTCACCCGCGCGGCACGGGCCCCGCTCCCGGCCCCCCGGGCGTCCCAGCAGGCGTCGGCCTAGTTGCTGCGTCAGACGGTTCCCGCCAGGAACTCCACCGGGGTCGAGACCGGTTCGGCCCTTTCCCCCGCCCGGCTCCGCGGGCGCTCCCACTGACACGAAGTCCAATAATCGTTACTCGTACGTAACTTACCGAGGAGTTACCTGAAGTAAGTCCACGAGGTTACCGTCGGGTCACTTTCCAGTGACACGAGTGAGGAGCGATCTGTGGGACAGTCGCGCAAGGCACTGCGCACCACCGCAATCGGTACCGTCTCCGCTGCGCTTCTCGCGGGACCGGCAGCCGGAATCGCTCCCGCCGCCCCGGTGGCCGGATCGAGTGCCCAGGTCCGCACCGACCGTCAGACCGCCGTCCCGGACGTTCGGTTCGTCGACATCAAGGGAGACGGCGGAACCGTCCTCAAGGGCAATGTCGTCACTCCGCCCGACGCGGACGGCAGCCGCACGTACCCCGTCGTCGTCCTGCCGACCAGCTGGTCCCTGCCGCAGGTCGAGTACCTCGCCCAGGCCGCCAAGCTCGCCGAAGCGGGCTATGTGGTGGTCACCTACAACGCCCGTGGCTTCTGGCAGTCCGGCGGCTACATCGAGGTGGCCGGCCCCAAGGACATCGCGGACGCGTCCAAGGTGATCGACTGGGCGCTCGCGAACACCCCTGCCGACCCGCAGCGGGTCGGCATGGCCGGAGTCTCCTACGCCGCCGGCATCAGCCTGCTGGCCGCCGCGCACGACAAGCGGATCAAGGCCGTCTGCGCGCTCAGCGGCTGGGCCGATCTCGTCGACTCCATCTACAGCGGCCGCACCCAGCACCAGCAGGCCTCGCTGCTGCTCAGCGGACTCGGATACGTCACAGGCCGGCCGAGCCCCGAATTCCAGCAGTTCACCAGCGACTTCCTCGGCTCCCGGCTGGACAAGGAACAGCAGATGATCGACTGGGGGAAGAAGCGCTCCCCCTCCGCCTATCTGGACCGGATCAACGCCAATGGCGCGGCCATCATGATCGGCAACGCCTGGGGCGACTCGATCTTCCCGCCCAATCAGTCCGCGGCCTTCTACGAGCGGCTGACCGGCCCGAAGCGGCTGGAGTTCCGTCCGGGCGACCACGCCACGCCCGAGATCGGCGGTCTGCTGGGTCTGCCCAACGACACCTGGACCAGCGCCCGCCGATGGCTCGACCACTACCTCAGGGGCGTCGACAACGGCGTGGACCGCGAGGAGCCCGTCCGCCTCAAGTCCCGTTCCGGCGGTGCGTACGAGAGCTACCCGGACTGGAAGTCGGTGGCGGCCACCGAGCGGAAGATCGCACTGGACGGCACCAAGAAGATCCGGGCCAACATCAACTCGGGCGCGGACGGCGGGCTCGTCTTCCTCTCCAGCATGCTGGACCAGTTCGTCAAGCTGCCGCCGATGGCGTCGATCCCGTTGCTGCCGCGGTGGTTCGCGGCGGTGTGGCAGTCGGAGCGGTACGGCACGGAGCAGCAGGTACGCGGAACCGCGAAGCTGCACACCACGCTCACCAGCACCAAGGAGAGCGGCACCCTCGTCGCGTACCTCTACGACGTGGGCCCGCTCGGCCTCGGCAAGCTGGTCAGCAATGCGCCGTACACCTTCCACGGCCAGACGCCCGGCAAGCCGTTCGCCGTCGACCTGGAGCTGTTCTCCACGGCCTACGACGTCCCGGCCGGCCATCGCCTCGCCCTGGTCGTCGACACTGTCGACCCGCTCTACATCGAGCACAACCCGGCTGGCGCGCAGCTGACCTTCTCCTCGTCCGCAGCCGACCCGTCGTATGTGTCGGTTCCGCTGCGCCAGAAGTGATCACCGGCTGCTGCCATGGGTCCCCCGCCCAGGACGGGGAAGTGGGTCGTGCACCATGAGCTGCTGTCCCGCCCCCTGCGCCTCCTCAGGCGCGGGGGGACCCCCGGGCAGCAGCGTCCCTGGTCCGGCCGGGGTGATGTCCGCGGCCTCTTCTCCGAAGCGGATCGGCCAAGTCACCATCGCCACAGGGATGGACGGCACATCGTAGTCGAGATCCGGTGCGAAGAACCGGCCCGCATGGAGGAATCCCCCGTCGGTGACAGGCGGGCCGGGCGGTGCGCCCCCGGGCCGCAGGGCCCGACGGCCACCACCTCCCGGTGGCCGGTGAGGCTGATGTCGTGAAGGAAGTGCAACTGCTGTCCGTGGTACTTGCTGACGTCACGCAGCCCGATCAACGGATCGACGGCCATACACTGCCCTGCCCATTCATCGCTGTGTCGAGGTCAGCGCAAACTATCCAGCCCGCCAAGGCACTTCACACCCGACACGCATAAATGGGGCATAAGCCGTATTTACTACTTCAGGCTTCGGCGGCTTCGGCGTAGACCTGGGAGAGCTCCGGCGAGCCGGTGACCGCCCACTCCAGGCCGGCCTCCACCACACTGATCTCCCGGCCGGACACCAGCCGCACCACGGGGCTGCCGCCGGGCCAGATGTGCCAGCTCGCGCCCGGCACCGTACGGACGATCACGGTGCCCAGATACAGACCCGCGTCGTTGCCCAGCCAGGGCAGCTCCTCGGGGTCGTCGCGCCAGCGCGGCGGCAGCTGGTCGAGGGCGCTCAAGGATGCCGGGGAGTCGTCGAGTTCAAGACCGGCCTGCCCCACCCGGACACGCAGCAGCTCGCACTCGGAGAGCAGTTCGGCGATGGCGGCCGCACGCTCCGGGTCCTTCTCGGCGGCGTCGAAGTCGCTCTCCCCCTGGTCGGCACCATGCCGCTTGAGCCAGTTGTCCAAGAAAGGGATGTTCATACCACTCAGCCTCGCATCCCGTCGGCCCGGCGCACCACTGGGCGCGCGTCAACAGACGTCAGATGTCCAGATCCACGACAACCGGCGCATGATCGGACGCGCCCTTGCCCTTGCGCTCCTCACGGTCGACATAGCTGTCCTTGACCGCTCCGGCGAACGGGGCGTTGCCGTAGACGAGATCGATGCGCATGCCGCGGTTCTTCGGGAAGCACAGCTGGCGGTAGTCCCAGTACGTGAAGGGATGGTCGTACTTGAGCGGGCGCGGCACCACGTCGGACAGGCCCGCCTCACGCAGCGCGGTCAGCGCCGCACGCTCGGGCTCGGTGACATGCGTACTGCCTTCGAAGAAGGACCGGTCCCAGACGTCCTCGTCGGTCGGCGCGATGTTGAAATCGCCGAGCACCGCGAAGGGGCGGCTGCCCGCCGCGTCGTCGGCCACCGCCGCCTTCAGCGCGTCGAGCCAGCTCAGCTTGTAGGCGTAGTGGTCGTGCGCGACCTCTCGGCCGTTGGGCACATAGACCGACCAGACGCGGACCGGGCCGCAGGTCGCGGAGATCGACCGCGGCTCCGAGGTGCCCTCGTAGTCCGGGCCGCCGGGCAGGCCCTTGACGAGATCCTCCAGGCCCACCCGGGAGACCAGCGCCACGCCGTTCCACCGGCCCGAGGCGTGGACCGCGGACTCGTAGCCGAGCTCGCGCAGCTCGTCGGTGGGGAACTGCTCCTCGGTGCACTTGGTCTCCTGGATGCACAGCACGTCGGTGCCGCTGCTCTCCAGCCAGGCCAGCAGCCGGGGCAGCCGGGCAGTGATCGAGTTGACGTTCCACGTGGCGATACGCATGCGAGAAGCCTAACCGCGGGGTCTGACAGTCCGGGTCCGGCCGTCAGAGGTCCGTGGTCTCGTCGGGGGCGAGCCGGGCGTGGTCCGCACCGCTGAGATTGCCGAGGTGCCGGTCGTACGCGGGCCGGGCGATCTCGGCGAGCAGGGCGTCGTGGACGTCGATCGCCCGCTGCGGCTTCACCTCGCGCACATAGTCGATGATCTCCGAGATCTTGCTCCAGGGAGCGTGCAGCGGAAGCAGCAGCGTCTCCACCGGGTGACCGGGGACGGTGAGGGCGTCGCCGGGGTGGAAGACCGAACCGTCCACCAGATAGCCGACGTTGGTGATCCTGGGGATGTCCGGGTGGATCACGGCGTGCATTTCGCCGTGCACCTGGACATCGAATCCGGCCGCGGTGAACGTGTCGCCGTGACCGACGGTGTGGACCCGCCCGGGGAAGGCCGCCGAGATCTGTTCGGCGACACTGCGCAGAGTCCAGATCTCCGCCCCCGGGTTGGCGTCCAGGGCGGCACGCAGCCGCCCCTCGTCGAAGTGGTCGGGGTGCTCGTGGGTGACGAGGATCGCGTCGGCGCCGACAGCGGCGTCGTCCTCGCTGTAGTTGCCGGGGTCGACGACGAGGGTCTGCCCGTCCTTCTCCAGCCGGACACAGGCGTGCTTCTTCTTCGTGAGCCTCATGCGGTCCATCCTGCTACGACCGGGGCGTCGTCTCCTCCTGGATGACCGCCTGCGCCACCTTGAAGGCGGAGTTCGCCGCCGGGACACCGCAGTAGACGGCCGTGTGGAGGAGCACCTCCTTGATCTCGTCGGGTGTCAGGCCGTTGCGCAGCGCGGCCCGGGTGTGGAACGCCAGTTCGTCCAGGTGTCCGCCTGCCACGAGCGCGGTCAGGGTGATCACGCTGCGGGTGCGTCTGTCGAGCCCGTCACGGGTCCACACCTCGCCCCAGGCGTACCGGGTGACGAGCTCCTGGAAGTCACCGGTGAATCCGTCGGCGTCCGCCAGGGCCCGGTCGACGTGCGCGTCGCCCAGGACTTCGCGGCGTACCTTCATCCCCGCCTCGTACGGGTCGGGTCGCCCGCCGGCCACCGCATCCGGCCGGCCGGGGCCGGTGGGGGCGATCTCGGCCACGGGCGCCACCGGCGCGGAGACCGGGGGTACGGCGTGCGGCATCGGGATGGCGGTGAGCGTGTCCTGCCAGGCGCCCGAGAAGTGGCGTACCAGCAGGTCGGTGACGGCGGCGGGCTGCTCGACGGGCGCGAGATGGGAGGCACCGGGCACCAGCGCCAGGCGGGCGTCCGGTATGCCGGCGACGAGGGTGCGCGCCTCGGCGGGGCCGGTGACCTGGTCCTCGGAGCCGACGAGGACGAGGGTGGGGACGCCGACGTGGCCGAGGTCGGCGCGGACGTCGAAGGCCGCGAGTGCCTCGCAGGCGGCGATGTAGCAGCCGGGGTCGGTCGTCCGCACCATCTGGACGGCCCACTCGACGATCGCGGGCTGGGCCGCCGCGAAGCCGTGCGTGAACCAGCGCTCGGGCGCACTGCGCGCCATGGGGTCGAGGCCGTTCGTCCGCACGATGACGCCCCGCTGGCGGAACTCGTCGGCGGTGCCGAACCGGGGCGAGGCGGCGACGAGGGCGAGGGAGGCGACCCGGTGCGGGTGGCGCAGGGCCAGTTCGATGCCGACCGCGCCGCCGATGGAGCAGCCCGTGTAGCCGAAGCGCTGGATGCCGAGGTCGTCGAGGGTGGCGAGCAGCCGGCCGGCGAGCTCGCCGATGGAGGTGGCCGGGTGGGCGGGCGCCCCGCCGTGCCCGGGGAGGTCGTACCGCAGCACCCGCCACTCGCGCGACAGATCGGCGATCTGCCGGTCCCACATGTGCCATGTGGTCCCCAGCGAGGGCCCGAGAATGAGCACAGGGGCGTCGTCCGGACCGTCGATCCGGTACTGCAGGGTCATCGGGGGCGTCTGCGTGTCACTCACGCTCTCCACGTTAATGACTCCCGGGTAATGAGTGGACGGCCCCCCTCCGGTTCAGGGGGCCGCGGTGCCGGTCAGGGGGTGGCGGTCGACACGACATAGACCTTGGGCCGGTCGGTGTCGGTCATGTCGACGGTGATGTCCTGGGAGGGGCGCGGGTCCTTCTGGGCGTGACTGGTGCCGAACCAGTCCCGCTCGGCGGCGAAGTCCCAGCCGACGGTCGCCGCGTCCCGCTCGCCGATGGCGATCTCGCCGTCCTTCAGCGCCCCCCGGCTGGTGCCGACCTCCTCCAGGAACAGGTCGAGCCCCGCCGACGTCGTGCGGAACTGCACGTACAGGCGGCTGGTCTTCCAGTTGCTGGTCTCGTAGTAGGCCACGTCCGTGGACTTCGGCGGGATCGGTACCTCGAAGATCCGGCGCTTCGTCTGGGACGGCCAGGTCTCGCGCAGCCCCCGGGCCGAGGACTCGGCCTCCTTGTCCCGGCCGCTGTCGCGGCTCTGCTCGGCGGAGACCACCAGATACCCGGCCGGCACTCCGACGAGCAGCACGATGATGATCGCCGTCAGCCATCGGCGGCGGATCATGTGCCGCCGGTCCTCGGGGGGACGGAATCCCTCGTCGGGCGGCGGGGACTGGTGGGGGACGGTCATGTCTACGGTTCCTGGGTGGGGCGGGGGGAGCTGGAATTGCGGAGTGCCTGCGCATAGCGCTCGTACCGCTCGTGGCGTTCCACTCTGCGCCGGTTGGCGCGGCGGAAGCGGCGTGCCACGAGCCGAGCGAGGTCGGCGGCGCCGACCATACCCGCCTCGGGTCCGAGCTGGGCCTTGCGGATCGTGGCCTCGGGGCGGTACCCGCGACCGGTGAGATGGCGGCGGAAGGCGTCCCTGGCGGGCCCGATGAGCAGGTCGTCGGCGGCGCTGACGCCGCCGCCGATGACGAAGCAGGACGGGTCGAGCGCGGCGGCGAGGTTGGCGATACCGACACCGAGCCACTGGCCGATGTCCTGGAACAGTTCGACGCACATGGCGTCGCCCTCGCGGGCGAGCTCGGTGATCAGCGGCCCGGTGATGTCGGCGATGTTGCCGCCGACCCGGTCGATGAGGCTGTACGCGACCGGGGAGTCGGCCGCGGCCAGCTCGCGGGCCTCGCGGACGAGGGCGTTGCCGGAGCTGTACTGCTCCCAGCAGCCACGGTTGCCGCAGGGGCAGCGGTGGCCGCCGGGCACGACCTGCATATGACCGAACTCGCCGGCGACGCCGTATTTGCCCCGCTTGACCTGACCGTCCTCGAGGATCGCGCCGCCGATGCCGGTGCCCAGCGTGATCATGACGAGGTGGTCCTCGCCGCGGCCCGCGCCGAAGCGCCACTCCGCCCAGGCGGCGGTGTTGGCGTCGTTGTCCACGAGCACCGGGACCGCGAGGCGGGCCGACAGCGCGTCCCGCAGTGGTTCGTTGCGCCAGGCCAGGTGGGGGGCGAACAGGACCTTGGAGCGGTCGGCGTCGACCCAGCCGGCCGCGCCGATGCCCACGGCGTGCACGTCGTGGCGGTCGGAGAGGTCGAGGACCAGCTCGCAGATGGTGTCCTCGACGACCTTGGGGCTCTTGGACTTGTCGGGCGTCTCGGTGCGGACCTTCTCCAGAATGACCCCGTCGGCGTCGACGACGCCTGCCATCACCTTCGTCCCGCCGATGTCGATCCCGACGGTCGGCACACGCGGCGCGGTGAGGTGCGAGCGCCGCTCCCGGGTGCCGACGGTACGCAGGACGGTGGCGCGGGCGGAGCCGCGGTGGGCGAAGTCGCGGTAGCTGCTCATGTCCCTGCGGGGTCTCGGGGGCGGTCGGTCGGCTCCGATTCTGCCAGCCGGGCACCGCGGCGGCCGAACGGGCGGCCGCCGCGGGTGCCCGGAGGCGGGCCGGGCTAGGACTTGTCGTGGCCCCCGAGGTGGGTCGGCACGGGCGCCCGCTCCAGTTCGTGCCGCAGGTCCTCGAGCTCGCTGCCGCCCGCCATCTGGCGGGTGAGCTCGTCGAGGGTGACCGAGTCCTTGGTGTGGCTCGCGGACATCAGGCCGCGCTTGAGCAGGATGAAACGGTCGCCGACGAGATAGGCGTGGTGCGGGTTGTGCGTGATCAGTACGACACCGAGGCCCGCGTCGCGCGCCGCCGCCACGTACTTCAGCACCACACCGGACTGCTTCACGCCGAGCGCCGCGGTCGGCTCGTCGAGGACGAGGACCTTGGCACCGAAGTACACGGCCCGGGCGATCGCCACACACTGGCGCTCGCCGCCGGACAGCGTTCCGATGGGCTGGTCGACATCGCGCAGGTCGATGCCCATCCGCAGCAGCTCGGACCGGGTGGTCTCCCGCATCCTGTCGACGTCGAGCCGCTTGAAGGGGCCCTTGCCGCGGGTCGGCTCGGAGCCGAGGAAGAAGTTCCGCCAGACCGGCATCAGCGGGACGACGGCCAGGTCCTGGTAGACGGTGGCGATACCGCGGTCCAGCGCCTCGCGGGGGCTGGACAGGTTCGCTGCCTCGCCCTCGATCCTGAACGTGCCCGCGTCGTGGTGGTGCAGCCCTGCGATGATCTTGATCAGGGTGGACTTCCCGGCGCCGTTGTCGCCGAGCACACAGGAGATCTCACCGGCGTGGACCTCGAGCGAGACACCTTCCAGCGCGCGGATGTTGCCGTAGTACTTACTGACGTCGTCGAGCTCGACGAGGGCCGTGCGTCCGGCGGTCTCGCGCGGCTCCTCGGACGGCGTGGTCGGGGTACTCATCGTGTAGCCTCCGCGCGCTTGCGGACCCATGCGTTGAGCAGGGTGGCCAGAAGGAGCATCGCTCCGAGGAAGAACTTGAACCAGTCCGGGTTCCACTCCGCATAGACGATGCCCTTGCTCGTCATGCCGAAGATGAACGCGCCCACTGCCGAGCCGATCGCGGAACCGTAGCCGCCGGTGATCAGACAGCCGCCGATGACGGCCGCGATGATGTACGTCAGCTCGTTGCCGACGCCCTCTCCGGACTGCACCACGTCGAACGAGAAGAGCAGGTGCTGTCCCGAGATCCAGGCGGCGAACGCGACGCCCATGTAGAGCCCGATCTTGGTCCTGACGACCGGCACACCCACGGCGCGGGCGGCGTCCGCGTTGCCGCCGACGGCGAAGATCCAGTTGCCGAAGCGGGTGCGCAGCAGCACCCAGGTGGCCACGGCGACCAGCGCGAACCACCACAGGATGGTCACCTTCAAGGTGACGTCGCCCAGGGTGAGTTCGGAGGCGAAGAGCTTCTGCGCCGAGGTGAAGCCGTCCATGTCGGCGATGGACTTGGTCGAGACCGTGCCGCTGATCAGCTTGGTGAAGCCGAGGTTGAGGCCGGTCAGCATCAGGAACGTGCCCAGCGTGATGATGAAGCTGGGCAGTTTCGTCCGGATCAGCATGAAGCCGTTGAAGACCCCGACCGCGAGCGTGACGATCAGCGAGACGAACACGCCGACCCAGACGTTAGCCGTCATCTGGTAGCTGAACATGGCCGAGATCAGCGCGGAGCTGGTGACCATTACACCGGCCGAGAGGTCGAACTCCCCGCCGATCATCAGCAGCGCGACCGGCACCGCCATGATGCCGAGCGTCGATGCCGCGTACAGCACCGTGGAGAAGCTGGACGCCCGCAGGAACGAGTCCGCGACGATCGCGAAGAAGATGAAGACCGCCGCGGCGCCGACGACCGAACCCAGCTCGGGCCGGGCCATCAGCTTGCGCAGGGGCGAGGTGCGCAGCAGACGCTCGTCCGTCGTGCCTGGCTGCTTGTCTGGCTGCCGGGTGCCGGCAGGTGGTGCGGTAGCACTCATCGGGTTCCCCGCTCGGTGTAGTCCTCGAGCTCGGCGGCGCTGTCCTTCGTGATGATCTGCGGCCCGGTGAGGACGGGCCGTCCGCCGCCGAGGACATCGGCGTTGTACTGGTAGAGCCACAGCAGGTCGACGGCCTCGTACCCCTGGAGGTAGGGCTGCTGGTCGACCGCGAAGCCGAGCGTCCCGCTCTTCAGGGCGCTCGCGACCTTGGCGTTGAGGTCGAAGGTGTCGATCTCGGCCTTGCTCTCCGCGCTCTTCTTCGCCTGGACGGCGGCGTCGGCGAACGGCGCGCCGAGCGTGACGACCGAGTCGATGGAGGGGTCGGTCTGGAGCTTGGCCTCGATGGAGGCCTGGACGTCGGGCATGTTGGTGCCGTCGACGTACAGGTTCTGCAGCGTGCCGCCGAAGGTCTTCTTGGCGCCGGCGCACCGCTGTTCGTGTCCGACGTTGCCCTGCTCGTGCAGCACGCACAGGGCCTTCTTCCTGCCGCGCTTGTCGAGCTCGTCGCCGACCGCCTCGCCGGCGATCGTCTCGTCCTGGCCGATGTGGCTGAGCGCGCCGTACGCCTTGGACTGCTCGGAGCCCGAGTTGACGGTGATGACCGGGATGCCGGCGGCCGTGGCCTTGGCCACGGCGGCCTTCATCGCGTCGGGCTTGGCGAGCGTGACGATCAGGCCGTCGACCTTCTTGTCGATGGCGGCCTGGACGAGCTGGGCCTGCTGCTGGCCCTCGTCGCTGTGCGAGTACAGGAAGTTGATGTTGTCCTTGGCCGCGGCGGCCTTCGCCCCGTTCTGGACGATGTCCCAGAACGTGTCGCCGTCGCCCGAGTGGGTGACCATGGCGAAGGTCCACTTCGGCGTGTTCACCGCGGCCTTGCCGGAGGCGGCCTGGGCCTGGGCCTTGCGGGCGTTCTCCGCGCGCTTGCCGCCGGTGCTGCTGCATCCCGCGAGGGAGGCTCCCAGTACCGCCGCCAGCAGCGCACCCAGCGCCCGTACCCCCGTCTTTGCCCTAGCCACGACGCCGTGCCCTTCCTGCCGTATGTCCCGGTGCGGCCGGGGGGCGTGGTGTCGCGCCCCGGCCGCCCAAGTATGTGTCACAGCTGGTCGGAGGGTCGGCATCGGGTGCGCCGGGTAGGTCATCGGGTTCCGTCGGCGGTCAGCTTCTCGAGGGTGGGCACGTCCTTCTCGGTGACGAGGGCCGGGCCGGTGAGGACGGGCTGGCCGCCGCCGATGACGTTGAGGTTGGTCTTGTTGAGCCACAGTTCGTCGATCGCGAGGTAGCCCTGGAGGTAGGGCTGCTGGTCCACGGCGAAGCCGATCTCGCCGCCCTTGAGCTGCTTGACCACCTCGGCGTTCAGGTCGAAGGTGTTGACCTCGGCCTGGGAGCCCGCGCCCGACTTGGCCTTCACGGACGCCGCGGCGAAGGGTGCGCCGAGTGTGACCACGGCGTCGATGTCCTTGCCGCTCTGCAGCTTCGCCTCGATGGAGGACGTCGACGCGGGCATGTTGGTGCCCTCGACGTTGAGGTTCTCGACCGAGCCCTTGAAGGTCTTCTTCACGCCGGCGCAGCGGGCCTCGAGGGAGACGTTGCCCTGCTCGTGGATGACGCAGAGGGCCTTCTTCTTGCCGCGCTTGTTCAGCTCCTCGCCGACCGCCTCGCCGGCGACCGCCTCGTCCTGGCCTATGTGGCTGAGCGCGCCGAGCGCCTTGGAGAACTCCGCGCCGGAGTTGATGGTGACGACGGGTATGCCGGCCGCGACGGCCTTCTTGACGACGGCGCTCACCGCTTCGGGCTTGGCGAGCGTGACGATGATGCCGTCGACCTTCTGGTCGATGTACGTCTGGACGAGCTGCGCCTGCTCCTTGCCCTCCTTGTTGGCGGCGTACAGGAACTCGACGTTGTCCTTCTTGGCCGCGACCTTGGCACCGCTCTGGACGATGTCCCAGAACGTGTCGCCCTCGCCGGAGTGCGTCACCATGGCGATTTTCAGCCGTTGGGTGGTGGCGGGGACGCCGCCGCCTTCCCTGGTCGAGTCGTCCTTGGCCTCCTTGCCGCCGGAACTGCTGCATCCGGCGACGACGACCAGGGCACATGCGGCAAGCAGGGCTGCTGCCCTCCGGTTGGTTCGCATGGTTGGGTCCGCCTTCTCTCCCGGCCGCCCGGTTGCGGCTGGGAGCGTTTCTACGGCGACCGCTCCACCCCGTCAAGACTTTGTCCGAACATTCTTACGCGAAGGACATTCTTACGTGACCTGATCATCCGTTCCCGCCCCGGACGATCACGGTCCGCGGTCGGCTGCGCACGGTGGGACCGTCAGGGCCGTACGAGGAGCTGGAACTCGAAGGCGTAGCGCGAGGCACGGTAGATGTGCGACCCGAACTCGACGGCGCGGCCCGTGTCGTCGTACGTGGTGCGCTCCATCGTGAGCACCGGCCCGCCCGGCTCTTCGGTGAGCAGCTCGGCCTCCGGCTCGGTGGCAGCCCGCGCCCCCACCGATTGGCGGGCACTGTGCAGGGTGATTCCCGCGCCGCGCATCATCCGGTAGAGACCGGTGGCCTCCAGCCGGTCGGTGTCGTAGTCGAGGAGGCCCGCCGGCAGATGGTTGCGCAGCAGGGCCATCGGCTCGCCGTGCGCGTACCGCAGCCGCTCGATCAGCTGGACCTCGCTGCCCTCCGTGACCCCGAGGGCGGCTGCGACCTGCGCACTCGCCGTCTCGGCGGCATTGCGCAGGACGACCGTCGCGGGCCGCTGACCGGCCGCCTCCAGGTCGTCGTAGAGGCTGCTGAGCTCCAGCGGACGCTTGACCTGGCTGTGCACGACCTGGGTGCCCACGCCGCGCCGGCGCACCAGAAGACCCTTGTCGACGAGGGACTGGATGGCCTGGCGGACGGTCGGGCGGGACAGCCCGAGCCTGCCGGCCAGCTCGATCTCGTTGCCCAGCAGGCTGCCGGGGGTGAGGGTCCCTCGCTCGATGGCCGCTTCCAGCTGCTGGGACAGCTGGAAGTAGAGCGGAACCGGACTGGTGCGGTCCACGCTCAGCTGGAGAGACAGGGACGGATCCGTCACGTGTCTGGGCTGCTTGGGCACGGGGCGAGCGTAGTCGCCGCTCATGTTGACGGGAAGTCGTGAAGTTCGGTTGTCAGGACAAACTCTTGACACGATGCCCTGCGCGCTCCATTTTTGGGCCATGCGCATCGGACTCATCGGTACGGGACGAATCGGTACCTTCCACGCGGGCGTCCTCGCCCGTCACCGGGAGGTCGGATCACTGGTCGTGGCGGACGCCGACCCGGCCAGGGCGGCCGCGGTCGCCGAGCGCATCGGGGCCACAGCGGCTCCCAGTGCGCGCGAGATCTTCGCCTGGGGCATGGACGCCGTGGTGATCGCCTCGGCGACCGCCTCGCACGCGGACCTGATCGGCCGGGCCGCCCGTTCCGGGCTCCCCGCCTTCTGCGAGAAGCCGATCGCGGTGGACCTGCCGGGCACGATGAGCGCGCTGCGTGAGGTCGAGGCGGCGGGCACCCAGCTCCAGCTCGGTTTCATGCGCCGCTTCGACGCCGGGTACACCGCGGCGCGTGAACGGGTGCGCTCGGGACAACTCGGCCGGCTGCACACGGTCCGCGCGATCACGTCCGACCCGGCCCCGCCCCCGGCGGACTATCTGCCGCTCTCCGGCGGTCTGTACCGGGACTGTCTGGTCCACGACTTCGACATCCTGCGCTGGGTGACCGGCCGCGAGGTGGTGGAGGTGTACGCGATCGGCTCGGACGCGGGTCCGTCGATGTTCCGCGACGCCGGCGACGTGGACACCGCGGCGGCGCTGCTGACACTGGACGACGGGACGCTCGCGACGGCGACGGCGACCCGGTGCAACGGCGCGGGGTACGACGTCCGCATGGAACTGGCGGGCGAGCTGGACCAGGTGGCGGTCGGCCTGGACGACCGCACCCCGATCAGCTCGACCGAACCGCAGGGCGCCCCGGCGGCCGACAAGCCGTGGCCCGGCTTCCTGGAGCGGTTCGCCCCGGCGTACGAGGCGGAGCTGGACGCGTTCGTCCGGATGGTCCAGGGCGAGGCGGACAATCCGTGCGACGGCGGGGAGGCGCTGACGGCCCTGCGCATCGCGGAGGCGTGCGAGCTCTCCCGGCGCGAGCACCGGCCGGTGCGCCTGGAGGAGATCCCGAACGGCTGAGGCCGCCGCCGGGCTACCAGCGCACGGGCAGGCTGCGCACACCCCGCATCAGCATGCCCGGCAGCCAGTCCAGGGGGCCCGCCGTCGGGTCGAGGGAGAGGGACGGGCAGCGGGTGAGGAGGGTGCGGAGAACGATCCGGGCCTCCAGGCGGGCCAGCGGTGCGCCCATGCAGAAGTGCAGGCCATGGCCGAATGCCAGGTGGCCACGGGTGTCGCGACGGATGTCGAAGGTGTCGGGGGACGGATAGCGCGAAGGGTCGCGGTCGCCCGCCGCGAGGCCGACGAGGACCATCGAACCCGCCGGGATCACCCGGCCGCCGAGCGGGACCGGGGCGGCGGCGAAGCGGACGGTGGCGTTCTCCACAGGCCCGTCGTAGCGCAGCATCTCCTCGATCGCGCCGTCCAGAAGGGAGAAGTCGGCGCGCAGGGCAGCGAGTTGATCCGGGTGGGCAAGCAGCGCCCGTACGCCGTTGGAGATCAGGTTGACCGTTGTCTCGTGGCCCGCGATGAGCAGCAGATAGGCCAGTGCCCGCAGTTCGGCGGCCGAGAGCCGGTCGTCGTCCTCCGCACGGGTGCGGATCAGGGCGGAGAGCAGGTCGTCGGCCGGACTCTGACAGCGTTTGCTCTCGATCAAGTCGTCGAGGTAGGCGGCCAGTTCGTGGATGACCCGTTCCGACTCCGCCGAGCCGGTCGGCGCCACCACCTCGTTCGACCAGGCGCGGAAGGCATCGCGGTCCGCTGCGGGAATGCCCAGCAGCTCGCAGATGACGGTGATCGGCAGCGGGAAGGCCAGGGCGTCGACCAGATCGCCCCGCCCCGCCGGCAGCATCGCGTCGAGCAGCGCATCCGTGATCTGCTGGATGCGCGGCGCCAGTTGCTCGACGCGCCGCATCGTGAACTCGCGCGCCACCAGCCTGCGCAGCCGTGTGTGGTCCGGCGGGTCGAGGACCAGCAGGTTCGGACCGATGACCTGTTCGTCGAGCATCGTCGCGCCCACCGTCGCCGGTGACTTCGACAGCCGCGCGTCGGTGAGCGCGAGCCGTGCCTCCTCGTGGCCCACGATCAGCCAGAACGGCTCCCCCTCCGCCCCGCGCACCTCGTGGACGGGCCCGGACTCGAGCAGTTTCGCGTAGTACGGATACGGGTTCGCGGTGAAGTCCGCGCCGTACTCCCCCAGATCGACGATCGTCACCGCTTCACCCTACGTCGGTTCCTCCTGGTCCAGCAGGCCCGCGTCGTGCACCAGCAGGGCGATCTGGACACGGTTGTTGAGGTCCAGCTTCGCGAGGATGCGGGACACATGCGTCTTGACGGTGGGCACACTCATGTACAGCGTCGCGGCGATCTCCGCGTTGGACTGTCCACGGCCCACCGCGACCGCCACGTCCCGTTCCCGTTCGGCGAGGGAGCCCAGCCGCGCCGCCGCACCGCTGCGGCGGGTGTCGGGCCCCCGGTCGGCGACATGGGTCATCAGCTGACGCGTCACGGCGGGCGAGAGCACCGGGTCCCCGGAGGCCACCCGCCGGACCGCGGCCACGATCTCCGCGGGCGGGGTGTCCTTCAGGACGAACCCCGCCGCCCCGGCCTGCAGCGCCCTGAGCACCTGCTCGTCCGCGTGGAACGTGGTGAGCACGACGACCTCGGGGGCGTCCGGCTTGCGCCGCAGCTCCTCGGTGGCGGTGAGGCCGTCCACCTTCGGCATCCTGATGTCCATCAGCACCACATCGGGCGAGAGCCGGTCGACGAGGTCGGGGACCTCGGAGCCGTCCGCCCCCTCCCCCACGATCTCCAGTTCGTCGGCCCCGCCGAGCATCAGCGAGAGCCCTGCCCGGACAAGGGGATCGTCGTCGACGACGAGCAGCCGGATAGTCATGCCGCCCACGGTAGCCAGGCCCGGACGCGGAAGCCTCCGTCGCCCGTCGCTCCGTGGTCGAGACTGCCGCCCGCCAGGGTGGCGCGTTCGGTCAGTCCGATCAGTCCCTGGCCGGACCCCGGCACCTGCTCGACCTCGCCGACGGGCGCGGGATTGGCGACCTCCACGGTGACCCCGCTGCCCGGCCGGCCGCTGACGGCAACGCTGACCTCGGCGCCGGGCGCGTGTTTGCGGGCGTTGGTCAAACCCTCCTGGGCGATGCGGTAGACCGTGCGGCCGACGGCCGCGGGGACGGCAGCCGGGTCGGTGATGCCGTTGTCGAGGGTGACCTTCATTCCGGCCTCCCGGGATTCGGCGACCAGCGCGTCGAGCGTGGCCAGCGTCGGCTGCGGCCGCTCCCCGTTCTCCCCTTCGCCCGGCGCACGCAGGACGCCGATGATCTCCCGCAGGTCCTGGAGCGCCTCGTGGGCGCTGTCGCGGATCACCCCGGCGGCCCGCGCGACCTCGGCTGTCGTCGCGTCCGGCCGGAATTCGAGCGCCCCCGCGTGGACGCTGAGCAGCGTCAGCCGGTGGGCGAGTACGTCGTGCATCTCGCGTGCGATGGCCTCCCGCGCCAGCCGCTGCGCCTGCTCGGCGCGCAGCTCGGCCTCGGTCTCCGCCCGTTCGGCACGCTCCCGCAGGGCGACGACGAGCTGGCGCCGGGAGCGTACGAGCATCCCCCAGCCGGTCGCCAGCAGCAGCAGGACGACCCCGGCGGTGATGGCGACCCAGGCGCTCACCGTCGGATCGGGCCGCAGCAGCGGCTGGGCCACGCTGCCGGCCAGCGCCAGCGCCCCCACGAGGGCGAGCTGCTTGAACGGCCGGTGCACGGCGAGGCTGAACACGGCGACCAGCAGCGCGCCCCCGGCGACCGGCGAGAAGGTCGCGACGGCGACCAGGGTCACCGCAAGACCCACCGGCCAGCGTCTGCGCAGCCACAGCCCGCAGCACGCCGCGGCCCCGAGCAGTTGATCGGCGAGGACCAGCACCTCGGAGTCGTTGAACTGGTCGCTCGCGTCCGCGGCGAGCAGCCCGATGAACGCGGCGAAGAGGAAGAGGACGGTGTCGACGATCCAGTCGCGCACGGTACGCCGCGGCCGGGCCCTGGGCCGGTCGCTCCCGGGACCGGGTCCGAGCGTGCCCGCCATGGCCGACGGCAGCAGCCAGCGGTATTCCGTACGCGTCATGCCGACCAAGGTACGCAGGTCAGGGCGCTGCCGCCGGGTCCATCGGCCGGGAAGCTACCAAAGTCGGCAGGTCTCAGACTTTCGGACCCGCGGCGCATCCCGAGGGCCGATGGGCAGCCTCTCCGCCCGCCGGAATGATCACCGGTATGAAGAAGATTCTTGAAGGCGTCGGCATGGTGATGCTGGTTCTCGGCGGCTGCGGGGTGATCCGCGAACTGACCGGCTGGTTCCGCTTCATGGCCTTCACCCGCTTCCTCACGGAGAACGTGGGCTTTCTCCATGACCGGGCGCTGTTCACCAACATCGTGATCGCCGTGGCCGGCTTCGCGGTGCTGATGATCGCCGACAAGTTCAGGTGACCGGGCCGGCCGTCAGACGCGCGCCTCGTTGAGCCGGGTCACCTCGGCGAGGTGCTCGGCCATGCGGTTGCTGACACTGCCGCTCGTGAACAGCACGGCGCCGACGACGGAGACGGGCACCGACAGGCCTATGACACCGAGCAGTTCGGGCCAGTCCCGCTCGGCCGCGCACGTCGAGCCGTTCCGGGACCCCTCATTGGCGGTGGAGTACTCGGTGAACAGACGCGCTTCACAGTCGCGGTCGTCGTCGTCACCGACGCTGTACGGGGTGAGCAGCAGCACGCCGGACCAGACCCACAGGACGGACGCGACGGCGAGCAGTCCGACGCCCCAGCCCTGAACGTTCTTGGCCCGCCTGCGGAAGTCGATGTCGTACGGCAGAGATCGCATGGCGCCCGAACCTAGCAACAGGTCCGGGCGGCAGTGCCAGAGGGTTCAGAGCCCCAACGTCCCGTACTCGGGGCGGCCGGCCAGTTCGTAGGTGTGGATCGCCACGCCGCTGCCGGTGAGCCTGGCGCCGGCATGCCGGAAGGCGGTCGGTACGGCGCCGTCCGCGAACAGGCGCCTGCCCTTGCCGATGACCACGGGGCAGACCAGCAGATGGAGGGTGTCGACGAGGTCGTGCGCCATCAGGGACTGGGCGAGCTCGCCGCTGCCGTGGACCTGGACCTCCCCCTCGTCCGTGCGCTCCTTGAGCGCGGTGACCTCCTTGACGAGGTCGCCGCCGATGATGGTGGTCCCCTCCCAGTCGGCGTTCCGCAGGGTGGTCGAGGCGACGTATTTCGGCAGGGTGTTGAGCTTCGAGGCGATCGGATCGGCGGGGTCGGTCACCCGGGGCCAGTAGCGGACGAAGATCTCGTACGTACGACGGCCGAGCAGAAACGCGCCGGAACGCTCGAAGACCTCGGTCATGAACCGGCCGAAGTCCTCGTCCCCGTAGGGAACGGACCAGCCGCCCTGCTCGAAGCCGCCGCTCGTGTCCTCCTGCGGACCGCCGGGGCCCTGCATGACGCCGTCGAGGGTCAGAAAGGTGGTGATCGAGAGCTGTGCCATGACAGATGCCTGCTTCCGTGCGTGTGGTGGCTGCGTTCACCAGCTCAGACCCCGCCCATGGCGGGAATTCATCGGTGGCGGTGCCGCGGAGTGCGCCTAGCCGGCATTGGTGGAGAACAGACCGCCGGTCGGTCCCTGCTTGTCGCCGCCCTGCGCCTTGCGCAGCGCGTTGGCGAGGCCCTCGATCGTCAGGGACTGGAGAATCACCCGGCCATCACCCTCCAGCGTGGCGAGTGAGAGGCCCTCGCCGCCGAACACGGCGTTCATCAGACCCTGCCGGTCGAGCCCGCCGATGCGCTGGACGCCGTACTGGATGCCCTCCTCGAAGGCGACGATGCAGCCGGTGTCGACCTCGACCCGGCCGCCGAAGTCCGCGGGGTTGAGGTCGATGAAGTTGCCGGCGCCGCAGATGATCACCGTGCCGCTGCCGGTGAACTTCTCGAGGATGAAGCCCTCCCCACCGCTGCGGCCGGCCTTGCCGCCCCGGAAGGCGATACCGAAGGCGACGGTGGACTCGGCCGCGACGAACGCGTCCTTCTCGGCGAACCAGGCACGCTGCCCGTCGAGTTCCAGTGCGCGCATCTCGCCGGGCAGCACGCCCGCGAAGCCGACGGTGCCCTCGCCGCCGGTGGAGGTGAAGTACTGGAAGGCCAGCGATTCGCCCGCCATGGCGCGCTGCCCGGCCTGCATGGCGGTGCCCATGGCCTGGCGCAGCATCCCGCCCATTCCACCGGAGCCCGCGGGTGCACCGCCGGGTTCCGCTCCGGACAGGCGGGTCTCCATGGTCACGTTGGACGTCTTGAAGAGGAACTTCCCGGCCTCGCAGTACACGGTCTGGCCCGGTTGGAGGGAGACGACCGCCATCTGCATGGCGTTGCCGACGATCTCTTGCTGAAGGGTCACACCGGGATTCAACGTCCGTTTGCCGCCAGCACCGAGGAGGCGTGGCCGCTTTTCTGGAGGTCGCACTCGCAACAAAGGGGAACTCGTGTCCAGGACAGCTCTGGTGACCGGTGGCAGCCGCGGTATAGGAGCGGCGATCGCCCTCCGGCTCGCGCAGGAGGGCGCCGATGTTGCCCTCACTTATACGAAGAACGAGGAGGCCGCCCGGGAGGTGGTCCGCAAGATCGAGGCGGCGGGGCGACGCGGTGTCGCGCTGCGGGCGGACGCCGCGGAGGCGGATGCCGGCTCGTCGGCCGTCGACCGGGCGGCGGAGGCGTTCGGACGGCTGGACATCCTGGTCAACAACGCGGGCGTCGGGGTGCTCGGTCCGATCGAGACCCTGGCGGCGAGCGACGTGGACCATGTCATCGCGGTGAACGTGCGCGCGGTCTTCCTCGCCTCCCAGGCGGCGGCTGCACGCATGGAGCGCGGCGGCCGGATCGTGTCCATCGGCTCCTGCATGACGCAATACGTACCGGGCCCGGGCGGCACGTTGTACGCGATGAGCAAGTCGGCGCTGACGGGCCTGACGAAGTCGCTCGCCCGCGAGCTGGGCGGCCGCGGCATCACGGCGAACCTGGTGCACCCCGGCCCGATCGACACCGACATGAACCCGTCGGACGGCCCGTTCGCGGCCCCCCAGAAGGCGGGCACGGCGGTGGGCCGCTACGGCACACCCGAGGAGGTGGCATCGCTGGTGGCCTACGTGACGAGCGACGAAGCGTCGTACATCACGGGCGCGGAACTCTCGGTCGACGGCGGCCACGCAGCCTGACCGGGGCTGCGCCCCAGGACCCCGCCTGTCGGGCGCGCTCCCCTGCGCGACGCGGGCGCTCCACCGGTCGGGTCGTCCTCGATCGCCGGACGGGCTGCAACTTCCGGACCCGGCCAATCCAGCCCCGCCGGCGATTGAGGCGCGGGGGTCCGGGGCCGAGCCCCGGAAGCAGTGCGTCAGGCGCCCAGTTCCTGGTGACGTGCCCTCAGGCGCGCCGCGCCCTCCTCCGTCAGGGAACCGAACAGCCGCAGGCGCGAGATCCCGCCGTCGGGGTAGATGTCCACCCGGACATGCGTACCCACCGCCGGGCCGGACAGCACGAAGCGGTGATTCGTGTCCGGCTGCAGCCGCGTGCGGGGCAACACCTCGCGCCACTCGGCGCCGTCGCGCACGGACAGACTCGCCCACCCCGCGCTGTTGCCCTTGAGGTACGCCGTGTCGATCTCCACCGCGCGGATCTCCGACTGCGCCGCCAGCCGGTAGCTGATCCAGTCGTTGCCCTTGTCCCGGCGACGGCGGGTCTCCCAGCCGTCGTCCATCTTGCGTGAACGGCCCGGCTGGATGGTGTTGGTGGCCGGGGAGTAGAACCGGTCGGACGCGTCCTCGACCTGCCCGCCGTTCTCCAGCGCGACCAGGTCGAACGTGCCGAGCGCGCCGAGCCACGCAGGATCGGGCGCGACCTCGCCGTACACACGGAGCCGTGCGATGCCCCCGTCGGGGTGCTGGTTGACGCGCAGGTGTGTGAAGCGCTGTTCGACGTCGACCGCGAAGCCGTTCGCCGCATGGCCGCCGATGGCGGTGCGGGGCACGAGCGTCGTCCACTTCACGTCGTCGGCGAGCAGGTCCTCCGGCGCGGGCGACCCGGGCAGGGCGGTCGCCTCGACGGAGACCGCCTGCGGGTAGTTGCCGCGGAAGTGCGCGGTGTCGACGACGATGCCGCGCACGACGCCGGGCGCTCCGAGACGTACGAGCGCCCAGTCGTGGTCCTCGTCCGTCGGATGGGGCGTGTCCGCGCTCACGCCACGGCGGCGGCGGGTCTCCCAGCCGTCCATGATCTTGCCCTTGTGGCCGAAGTGCTCCGGGTCGAACTCGGCGGCCTCGGGCTTCAGCATGTTCTCGCGCTCGGCGAAGAACTCGTCGTTGGCCGCGATGACACCCGCGCCGAACCGGCGGTCGGCGAGGTCGGCGTGGTGCGCGAAGGGGAAGTCCGCGGTGCGGTAGTCGGCGTACGGGTCGCCGCCGCCGAACGGGCTGGCGTCACCGGTGAAGGAAGGGATGGACACGATCAGTTGTTCCTTTCGAGCAGCCGGCCGGTCGGCTCGGCCAGGGTGCCGTTCTCCACGATGCGTTCGCCGCGCAGCCACGTCGACCTGACGACTCCGTGCAGGGTCTGGCCCGCGTAGGCGGTCACCTGGTTGCGGTGGTGGAGCTCGGCCGGGTCGACGGTGAAGGTCTCGTCGGGCGCGAGGACCGCGAAGTCGGCGTCGCGCCCGGTCTCGATCGCGCCCTTCTGGCCGAGTCCCGCGAGCTGCGCGGGTGCCGCGGACATCCAGCGGACGACGTCCTCCAGGGTGCGGCCGCGCTTGCGGGCCTCGGTCCAGATGGCGGGGAGGCCGAGCTGGAGGGAGGAGATGCCACCCCAGGCGGAGGCGAAGTCCGGGGTCTTCAGATCGGTGGTGCAGGGTGAGTGGTCGGAGACGATGCAGTCGATGGTCCCGTCGGCGAGGCCGTCCCACAGGGCGTCCTGGTTCTCGGCCTCGCGGATCGGCGGGCAGCATTTGAACTCGGTTGCCCCGTCCGGGACTTCCTCGGCCGTGAGGGTGAGGAAGTGCGGACAGGACTCGACGGAGATCCGCACACCCTCGCGCTTGGCGGCCGCGATCAGCGGCAGCGCGTCGGAGGAGGACAGGTGCAGGACGTGCACCCGGGCGTTCAGCCGCTTGGCGTGGGCGATCAGGCCCTCGATCGCGGTGTTCTCGGCGTCGCGCGGGCGGGAGGCGAGGAAGTTCGCGTACTCGGGCCCGGGCTCCTGCGGCGCGGCGGCCAGCTGGTGCGGGTCCTCGGCGTGCACGATCAGCAGTCCGCCGAAGCCCGCGATCTCGGCCATCGACTCGGCGAGCTGCTCCTGGTCGAGCTCGGGGAACTCCTCGACGCCGGACGGTGACAGGAAGCACTTGAAGCCGAAGACCCCGGCGGCGTGCAGGGGCCGCAGATCCTTGACGTTCTCCGGGATCGCCCCGCCCCAGAAGCCCGTGTCGACATGCGCCTTGGGCCGCGCGACGTCCTGCTTGGTGCGCAGGTTGCCGACGGTGGTGGTGGGCGGAAGGGAGTTGAGGGGCATGTCCAGCAGGGTGGTGATCCCGCCGGCGGCGGCCGCGCGGGTGGCGGTCCAGAAGCCCTCCCACGCGGTGCGGCCGGGGTCGTTCACATGGACATGGGTGTCGACGAGGCCGGGGAGTACGACATCGTCACCGACATCCTCCAGCCGGGCCCCGTCCGGCACCTCGGCGTCGTACGGCAGCACTGCCGCGATCTTCCCGCCGGCCACGGCGATCGACGCGGCCCGCGTGCCGTCCGGAGTGATCACCTGCGTGGAGCGCAGCACCAAGGTCACATCCAGGTCGGACACCCGTACCCTCACCTTCATCCCGTACCTGCGAAATTCAACGAACTGTTGAAGTCTTCACCGCGGAACGCGACCCGTCAAGACCCTCCCGGGCGCGACACGGAACCCTTGGCTATTCCGCAGAGTGGAACTAGACTTTCACACAGCAGAACGAGAGAGGCGGCCGGTAGGCTGCTGACTCGCCTGCCTGCCCGAAAGGACCGCCACCGTGCCGACGTCCAGCGCCAGCACCACCGATGCCGCCAAGTCCGCGAACAGCGGCGGCGTGCAGTCCCTGGAGCGCGCCTTCGACCTGCTCGAGAGAATGGCCGATGCCGGCGGCGAGGTCGGTCTGAGCGAGCTCTCCGCCAGCAGCGGACTGCCGCTTCCCACGATCCACCGTCTGATGCGCACGCTCGTGGCCTGCGGTTACGTCCGCCAGCAGCCGAACCGGCGGTATGCGCTCGGCCCCCGGCTGATCCGGCTGGGCGAGTCCTCGGCCCGGCTGCTTGGCACCTGGGCGCGCCCCTACCTCGCCCGGCTGGTCGAGGAGACCGGTGAGACGGCGAACATGGCGCTGCTCGACGGCGACGAGATCGTGTACGTGGCACAGGTGCCGTCCAAGCACTCCATGCGGATGTTCACCGAGGTCGGGCGGCGGGTCCTGCCGCACTCGACCGGTGTGGGCAAGGCGCTGCTGGCGAACACCCCGCCGGAGGAGGTCCGGGCGCTGCTCGCCAGGACCGGGATGCCTGCCGCGACGGAGAAGACGATCACCACACCCGACGGCTTCCTGGAGGCGCTCGAGCTGGTGCGCCGCGCCGGATACGCGGTGGACGACAACGAGCAGGAGATCGGGGTGCGCTGCCTCGCCGTCTCGGTGCCGAATTCGCCGACCGCGGCCGCGGTCTCGATCTCGGGTCCCGCGGGCCGGGTCACCGACGTGGCCACGGAGAAGATCGTCCCGATCCTCCAGGAGGTCGCACGCGATCTGTCGGCGGCCCTGGCGAACACGGGCACGCAGGGCGCCTGAGGCGGGCGCCGGACTGTCCGAAAAAGGCCGTACGGCGGCTACGACGGCACCCAGGTCACCGCCCGGCCCGGGGCACCTCGGCCCGCCCGGACGCTCCTATCGCGGCACCTCGCCGAACAGGTCCACCGCGTTGCGCACCTGCATCAGCGACGGCCCCAAGGCGCTGACCGACCCGATGGCTCCCGCGATCAGCAGCAGCGACCGCCGCATCCGCGGGATCTCGGGATCCCCTGCGGCCACCATCGCCGCCAGGACGGCGAGTTCGTCCTCGGCGATGCCCCGGTCCGGGAACTCCGCGGGATGACCTGCCAGTTCGCGACGCAGCCGGGCGACAGCCGCCCTCAGCGCCGTCGCCCTGGGGTCCTCACCGCTCCCTGTCACCCGCGTCTGCCCCACGCTCCGCAACAAAGTTCTTCCCCTCGCACGCCGTAGTGCCATCCCTGACCGACCGTCGCCGGTCGGCCACCCAGGGTCGCGGGCAAGTTAACGCCATACGGAGCAGTGCGCGCTACCGAAAGGACCGAATCAGGACGAGGGCTGTACGGAGTCGATGGCACCGCGCCACACCGTCACGTCGAGCGTGACGTAGTGACTGGGGTCCGAGGAGGCCGACCTTCCCTGGAAGGTCACCAGGCCGACGTTCCCCGCGTCGCTCAGCACACAGAACTTCGCGCCCTTCGACAGGTTCTCGATCTTGAACTGCGTGGCGAACCGGGTCTCGTTCCGGCAGGTCCCCAGGTCGGCGTTCTGGCCGGTGCGCAGCAGGACCAGTTTCGCGTTGCGGGCCTCGAGGGTGCCGAGGTAGTACTCGTGCTCCAGGTCGACGGTGCCGGCCTCACTGTCGATCGGCTTGACCGGCTCGTCGCCGAGGGTGATGCCGTAGTCGTCCGGCACGTTGAGCCCGGTGTATGTCTTGGGCGTCGGGTCCGCGGGCGGTTCCTCCGGCTCCGAGGACGTGTCGCCGCCCGGCGTGCTGGAGCCGGCCGGGTCCTTGGCACTGTCACCGGACGAGTCGCCCGCCGTGTCCTGGCTCTTCGACTGGTCCTTCTTGTTGTCGTCGTTGCCGGACAGCGCGAGGAAGACACCACCACCCACCAGCGCGCCGAGCACCACGGTGGCGAGCACCGCGACGGCCAGATTGCGGCCCGTCTTCTTCTTCGGCGCGCCGGGGCCGCCCGGTCCGCCGGGTCCGCCGACGGGGACGTACGGTTGCGGCGGCTGGGCGTACCGAGGTGCCGTGTGCGCCTGCGGAGTCGCCTGCGGGTGCGGATAGGCGTACGTGTGGTTCTGCGGCGGCGGGCCGAAGCCCGGCGGCGGCGTCGCGGGGGCGGAGGCCGCGGTGGGCGGCGGGACCGGCGCGGGCGCGTGCATCTGCGCCTGGGCGGCGGGCTGCGTGGGCGCGTGGTGGGGCTGGACGGGACCCGCGGCCTGCGTGGGCGGCTGCACCGGCGCCGGGGCCTCACCGGCCGGCGGCGTCACCGGCGGCGCGGGGGCCGCCTTCCGGGTGCCGATCTCCGCGGCGACCGCGCCGGGGAGCCACTCCTCGGGACGGCGCAGCACCGTTTCCCCGTTGGCGGTCTGGCAGATGGCGAGCAGTTCGGCGACCGACGGCCGCGCCTCCGGCTCCTTGGCGAGGCAGCGGGTCACCAACTCCCGTAGCTGCTCGGGCAGTTCGGTGAGGTCGGGCTCCTCGTGGACGATCCGGTAGAGGACGCCGTGCGACGTGCCCTCGCCGAATGCGGCCCTGCCGGTCGCCGCGTACGCCGCGACCTGGCCGAGGGCGAAGATGTCGGTGGCGGACGTGACATGGCTGCCGGCCGCCTGCTCCGGGGCCATGAAGGAGGGCGTGCCGATGGTGACCCCGCTGCTGGTGAGCGAGGTGGCGTCGGCCGCCCGGGCGATGCCGAAGTCGATGACGCGCGGGCCGTCGGACGCGAGCAGCACGTTCGCGGGCTTGAGGTCGCGGTGCACGATGCCCGCGCCGTGGATGACCTGCAGCGCCTCCGCGATCCCGGCGACCAGGAGCAGCACGGTCTCCACCGGCAGCCTGCCGTGCTCGGCGACCGCGTCGGCGAGCGAGGGCCCGGGGACGTATGCCGTGGCCAGCCAGGGCTGTTCGGCGTCGGCGTCCGCGTCGATGACCGGTGCGGTGTACAGGCCCTGTACCCGCTGGGCGGCCTGCACTTCCTGGGCGAAGCGCCGGCGGAACTCGGCGTCCTGTCCGAAGTCGGGCCGGATCACCTTGATGGCGACCGGCCGGCCGCCGGGCGTGTACGAGAGATAGACCTTGCCCATGCCGCCCGCGCCGAGGCGAGCGGTGATCTTGTATCCGGCGACGTGCTTGGGGTCGTCGTCGCCCAACGGCTTGAAGACGGTGCCCAGCTGCCCACTCATCGACTCATGTCCCCCGTGGCGTACTTCGGTTCAGGAGGTGCACCTTATCCAAGGTCACCTGTCGCTCTCCACGTCGGACGACGCCCACGGCCTCCGCGGTTGCGGACCGCGGCTCACGGCGCGTGCAGCGCTCGGCATTTCGCCCGTGAATGAGGTAGGCAGTTCCCATGGAGCACCCATCTGTCGCACAACCTCCTGCCGCACAGGCGGCGAAGGAACCTGTCGTCGCGGGACTGCTGCTGGCCGCGGGGGGCGGGCGGCGGCTCGGCGGCCGGCCGAAGGCGCTGCTGCGGCACCGGGGGCGGCCGCTGGTCGAGCACGCGGTGCGTGTGCTGCGCGAGGGAGGCTGCGGTCCGGTCCATGTGGTGCTGGGGGCGTCGTCCGACCGCGTACGCGAAGAGGCCGACCTCTCCGGCTGCGTCCTGGTCGACAACCCCGGCTGGGAGGAGGGCATGGGCTCGTCGCTGCGCGCCGGCCTGGACTCGCTGACCGCGGCCGCTGCCGTGGACGCGGCGCTGGTGTGTCTGGTGGACCAGCCGGGGATCGGCGCGGAGGCGGTGGCCCGGGTCCGGTCGGCGTACCGCTCCCGGGATGCGCTCCTGGCAGCGTCGTACGAGGGTGTGCGCGGGCACCCGGCGCTCTTCGGCGCGGATCACTGGACGGGGATCACGGCGAGCGCGCGGGGTGACCGCGGGGCCCGGGCCTATCTACGGGAGCACGCGGACTCGGTCGTCCTGGTGGAGTGCGGCGACATCGCCGAGGCGTACGACATCGACACGACCGAGGACCTGGCGCACCTTGAGTGAACGGCGTGGCACTCAGAGCCATGGTCTGTCGACCCGGAGAATCTCGATATCAACAAACCATTGAACTTCCACCATGAGGAAACTACTATCCACTGGTCAGAAGCGCCCGACTCCGCGCCCGACTCCACAGAGCGCGTGCGACCGGACCTCGGCTCTTGCGGCACCGAGTGCCGCATCCGTCGGGCCCGGCGGCCGTCAGGCATTGCCCGCCGAAGGAAGTGACAGCTCATGTCCGCACCAGCGCCGTCCCCGCTGGCCATCGTCGAAGCCGAGCCCCTGCCGCGGCAGGATGAGGTCCTCACACCTGCGGCCCTGACCTTTGTGGCCGAGCTGCACCGTCGGTTCACCCCGCGGCGCGACGAGCTCCTCGCCCGCCGCGCCGAGCGCCGGGCCCAGATCGCGCGCACCTCCACCCTGGACTTCCTCCCGGAGACGGCCGCCGTCCGCGCCGACGACTCCTGGAAGGTCGCCCCGGCCCCCGCGGCCCTCGACGATCGCCGCGTGGAGATCACCGGCCCCACCGACCGCAAGATGACCATCAACGCCCTGAACTCGGGCGCCCGGGTCTGGCTCGCCGACTTCGAGGACGCCTCGGCTCCCACCTGGGAGAACGTCGTCCTCGGCCAGCTCAACCTGATCGACGCCTACGAACGCCGTATCGACTTCACCGACCCGGCGTCGGGCAAGTCGTACGCCCTGCGCCCCGCCGACGAACTCGCGACCGTCGTGATGCGCCCGCGCGGCTGGCACCTCACCGAACGTCATCTGACGGCGGACGGGGAGCCCGTCCCCGGCGCGCTGGTCGACTTCGGCCTCTACTTCTTCCACAACGCCAAGCGGCTGATCGAACTCGGCAAGGGCCCGTACTTCTACCTCCCGAAGACGGAGTCGCACCTGGAGGCCCGCCTCTGGAACGACATCTTCGTCTTCGCGCAGGACTACGTCGGCGTCCCGCAGGGCACGGTCCGCGCGACCGTCCTGATCGAGACGATCACCGCCGCGTACGAGATGGAGGAGATCCTCTACGAACTGCGCGACCACGCCTCGGGGTTGAACGCGGGACGCTGGGACTACCTGTTCTCGATCGTCAAGAACTTCCGTGACGGCGGCGAGAAGTTCGTGCTGCCGGACCGCAACGCGGTGACGATGACCGCCCCCTTCATGCGCGCGTACACCGAGCTGCTCGTCCGTACCTGCCACAAGCGCGGCGCGCACGCGATCGGCGGCATGGCTGCGTTCATCCCGTCCCGGCGGGACGCCGAGGTCAACAAGGTCGCCTTCGAGAAGGTCAAGGCCGACAAGGACCGCGAAGCGGGCGACGGCTTCGACGGCTCCTGGGTCGCGCACCCGGACCTCGTCCCGATCGCCATGGCCTCCTTCGACGCGGTGCTCGGTCGGAAGCCGAACCAGAAGGACCGGCTGCGCGAGGACGTCTCGGTGGCGGCGGGCGACCTGATCGCCATCGACTCCCTCGACGCAGCGCCCACGTACGACGGCCTGCGCAACGCCGTCGCGGTCGGCATCCGCTACATCGAGGCCTGGCTGCGCGGCATGGGCGCGGTGGCCATCTTCAACCTGATGGAGGACGCGGCCACCGCCGAGATCTCCCGCTCGCAGATCTGGCAGTGGATCAACGCGGGCGTGGTCTTCGAGAACGGCGAGCTCGCGACGGCGGACCTGGCCCGCAAGGTCGCGGCACAGGAACTGGCCACGATCCGCGAGGAGATCGGCGAGGAGGCGTTCGCCTCCGGCAACTGGCAGCAGGCGCACGACCTGCTGCTGAAGGTGGCACTGGACGAGAACTACGAGGACTTCCTGACCCTGTCGGCGTACGAGCAGCTGACCGGCTGAGATCCGGCTGATCTCGCCCTCCGCCCCCGGTGCCGCCCGCGCCGGGGGCGGAGCGCTGCCATGATGGGCCCATGGGGGATTCGCGCAGGGGCGCATTACGGGCCGCCGTGGTGGGCGGCAGCATCGGCGGTTGCGCGGCGGCACTGGCCGTGCACCGCGCCGGTGTTGAGGACATCACCGTCTACGAGCGCACCGCGGGCGACCTCGCCGACCGGGGTGTCGGCGTCGCGGTCCACACGGGCAGTACGCGGAGCTGGAGGCGGCGGGCTATCTGGACGCGGCGATGCCGTGGGTGCAGCTGACGGAACGTCACTGGTATGTGCGCGACGGCACCATCCCGCTCGGCCGCCTCCTGGGAGCGACGCCGTTCCCGTTCCGTACGTACAACTGGGGTCCGTTGTGGCGGGAGTTGCGCGCGCGGGTGCCGGAGTCGGTGGAGTTCCGCTCGGGCACGGCGGTCACCTCGGTCGCCTCGGATCCGGGGTGGGGGGAGGTCCGCACCTCCGACGGCTCGTCCCGCTACGACCTGGTGATCGGCGCGGACGGCTACCGCTCGGTGGTCCGCGAGGCTGTCTGTCCCGATGTCCGCCCCACCTACGCCGGCTACCTGGTCTGGCGCGGCGCCTACCCGGAGAGCCGGCTGCCGGACCCGTCCCTGTGGGAGAAGGCCGTCGGGGTGTACGCGGTGTTCCCCGGCGGCCATGTGGTGATCTACCGCATCCCGGACGCGCAGGGCGGCCACCGGGTGAACTGGGTCCTGTACACGGCCCCGCCACCGGGCCTCGACATCCCGCTCACCATGCCCACGAGCCTGCCCCCGGGCACGCTGAGCGAGTCGCTCCACGCACACCTGGACCACATCCGCGCCCAACTGCCCCCGTATTGGTCGACGCTGATCGGCCTCACGGCGCCGTCCGAACTGTTCGTCCAGCCGATGTACGACTTCACGGCAACGCCGGGCACGACGGCGCACCTGGCGCTGACGGGCGACGCGGCCACGGTGGCGCGCCCCCACACGGGCGCGGGAGCGGTGAAGGCACTCCAGGACGCCTGGACCCTGGAATCGGCGCTGCGCTCCTCCCCGACGCTCCCGGAGGCCCTCCGCACCTACGACAGGTCCCGCACCACCACCGGCCGCACGATGGTCGACCTGGGCCGCCACCTGGGCCGCGCCCTGGTGACGGAGACCCCGCACTGGCCGTCACTGGACGCGGAGGGCTTGCGCACCTGGTGGGAACGGGCGGACGCGGCGGGGGTGTTCGGGGGGCGGGAGCTGAAGGGGTGAGGCGGCCGGCAGCAGAGGCGTCATGGGAGCCTGCTTCGGTGAGCAGCACCAATGACCAGTCCTCGAAGAAGTGGTTCCTGAGCCGCCCGCTACTGATCGCCATGGGGGTGCTCGCAAGCATCGTGGCTGCAGGCGTTCTTGCCCTCACCTGGCTGTCCGCGAGAGTGGACGCCAACCTTTCGAAGCAGGAGAACGAGTGCTGCTGGAAGGACGGCGCCACCTTCGCCTGGATGAGCGATGCGATGGGTGTGCGGATCCCGCAAGAAGCCGCAGACCGCCGCGCCGGATACAAGGTCGGTATGCGCTACGACTCCGGGCTGCTCGCCTTCACACTGCCGAGTGCGCAAGCGGAGAAGTACCTCGTGGCACTCAACCCGTCAGGTGCGGTGACGATCGAGAATCTGCACCCCGAGGACAAGGACTACAAGCCCGCAGCAGGCTTCAGGCACCTGGGACTGTCTGAGCCGGAGACCTTTGAGGCAATGCGGTTGGGTGGCCTCTGCTCGGGCGATGTCGCTTCGCCTGAGGGGAAGGACGTCGTTTACTGCATCAGTCTCTTTGCGCACGAGGTCAGGCCGGGCACCACGCGGATCTACATGAGGTCGTCCATCGAGCCGGGATTGACCCCACCGCCCACCACGCCCGGACCGTGACTCCGACCACGCCCCCGTCAGCAGCGCCCCGACCTCACACGACGTACGCGGTGGGCACCCCTGCAGAACGAACGGCGGGTCGCCGACGATCTCGCTAGCCCACCACGACCACCGTCCGCTGCGCGGAGAAGGCGCCCCACTTGCCGTCCGGCAGCTTCGCCCGGAGCTTGATGCTGTAGCGGGTGCCCGGCTTGTCGGTGACCATCATCGTGTACGTCGCCGTCCGGCCGCTCGGCATGGCGCCCCACACGATGGTCGTGGCCAACTTCCCGTTGAGATACAGCTCGTGCTCCTTGACTGGCCCACCCGTCTCCGGCGGGGTCCAGGTCAGATCGACGAAGCCCTTGCGGGCGGTGGCCTCGAGGCCGGTGGGAGCTGTGCTCGGCCCCTTGCCGGATGCCGCGGGCGTGGTGAGGTCGACCGGCTTGCTGTCCGGCGACGAGTTCTCGGCGGCGTCCCGCGCCCGCACGGTGAATGTGTAGACCGTGCCGGGCCTCAGCCCTGTGACCCTGGCCGTCGTCTCGGTGCCGGGCACGCTGTGTATGCGGGAGTCCTCCTGGTAGATGTCGTACGACGTCACCCCGATGTTGTCGGCGGCCCGGCCCCAACTGAGCGTGACGGCCCGGCCCCCGTCGACCCTGCCCCGCAGCTCGGCCGGCCGGGTGGGCGCCTTCTTGTCCTCCGGGGTGGGGGCGGGCGTGGTGACGGCTGTCGCGGGACTGGGCTTCGACAGATTCCCGGCGGCGTCCCGGGCGCGGACGGTGAAGCTGTACGCGGTCCGGGGGTTCAGCTGGTCGACGTCGACCATGGTCTTGGTCGCGGGCACCATTTTGACGCGGGTGCCCTGCCGGAACACCTCGTACCCGACGACCGCCTTGTTGTCGCCGGCCTGCTCCCACATGACATGCACGGAGGTGGCGCTGCTCGCCTGGGCGGTCACGCCGGAGGGTGCACTGGGGAGGGTGGTGTCCTTGTCCTCGCCACCGCAGGCGGTGAGCAGCAGAACGACGGCACAGGCCAACGCGGGGAGGGTGGGGGGACGTTGCACGGTCGGGCCTCCGGGCGAGCGACGGGCAATGGTCCAGACCTATATCCCACAGCCGGGGCTCGGCGGCAAGGGGGTGCGCCCAGTCTGATCCGCGCCACGAGGGCCGGCCCTGCCGGGGCCTCCACTCTCAGGTGGCTGGTGCCTCACGTCGACTGTAGGCCCAGTGGCCGGCCGCAGTAATGCCTAGGGTGTACAGCAAGAACACCAGCATCGCTGTCGAGGTGGGTACGTCGCTGCCGACCATCGTCTCGGCGAAAGACCGGTCGTCCCCGGTGAAAGAGGCGACATCGGTCAGCATCGCTCTACCCACCGCGAACGGCAGCCAGTCCGCCACCCCTCCGAGCCCGGGCACGAAGCCCAGCAGTCCGCCCACCATCCTTTCGCCGAGCAGCGGCCACAGACAGAGCACGACCACCGGGCCCAGTCGATTGCGCATCAGCGCCACCAGCGCCATGCACCACAGTGCCCAACAGCCCATCCACAGGGTGAATCGGACTGTGGGCCACAGGACTTCACCCCACGAGGGCTGGGGTGCTCCTGCCGTTGCGAGAACGAGGGAAGCGGAGAAAGCCCCCAGCAGGGCGCTCGAAGCCGCGGTGCCGGTACCGACCAGGAAGCCGACAGCGCACTTCGCGCGATACGCGGTGTGGCGCCCGTTGGCTGCCAGCCAAGTGGTTCGGGCAGCGCCGCGGACCAGGTCAGTGGCAACCGGCCCAGTGCCCAGGACGAGCACGAAGAAGCACAGAGAGGGAATCTGAGTCGCCGTCGGTGTCCACGCCAGGAAGTCGGCCATGCTGGCTGGGGCGATCGCGTGCTCCGTGTCGGGTTCGATCATGAGAGTGAGGCCCGTTGCCAGGCTCAGCGCTGCCACCACAGCAAGGAGAACCCACGTCGAGCGGAGACCTGCCAGGTGGCGCCACTCGTAACGGCAGGCTCTGAGGAATGCTTCTTGAGCTGTGACAACGGTGGGAGGGCTCATCAGGGCTGGCTTCATGAGATCTTGAATTCCTCTTCTGCAACGGCCAGATAGATGTCCTCCAGCGACGGCCTGTCTTCGGAGAGCCAGTGCAGCGGCACCGCATTGTCCGCTGCAAGGCTGCTGATGTGGATGCGGTCCAGGCCGGTGATCGTCGCGCCGGACCCCGTCGTCGGTTTCAGCAAGCCACCCTCCTGGAGCACCAATGCGGCCAGTCGCGGCACGTCCGGCGTTTCCACGGTCACCACGCGTTCACTGGTCACACGTGCCAGAAGATCCGACATGGCCGAGGCGGCCACGACGCGGCCACGCGACAGGACTACGACACGGTCGGCCAGTTGCTCCATCTCGCCAAGGAGGTGGCTGGAAACGAACACTGCGCGTCCCTGGGCTGCCTGCGTGCGCAGGAAGTCCCGCAGCCACCGGATCGCGTGAGGGTCGAGCCCGTTCGCCGGTTCGTCGAGGACGAGCACCGGCGGGTCTCCTATGAGGGCTTGTGCGATACCGACGCGCTGCGCCATCCCCAACGACAGCTGAGCCAGTTGCAGGTGGCCGGCTTCGGTCAGGCCGACGACCTCCAACAGTTCCTCCACGCGTGCGTTCTGGGCTCCCGACGCTGCTGCCACCATCCGCAGGTGGGATCGCACGCTGTGGTTCGGATGCCCTGCAACGCCTCCGAGGACTGCGCCGACGACCGTGCCGGGAGCGCCCCATTCGAGCAGCGGGCGGCCGAGAAACTCCGTGTGGCCATCACCGCGCAAGAGGCCCAGCATCAGGCGGATCGTCGTGGTCTTTCCGGCTCCGTTCGCTCCAACGAAGCCAGTCACCTCACCTGCGTACAGCTCCAGTGACACATCATCCAGAACCCGCTTGCGGGCTCGTCCGGACCCGAAGGAGCGGCCGAGGCCTCGGGCTTGGACCAGAACGTCTTCTCTCATCAACCTTGCTTCATCTCATCGGAGACGCTGTCGCACGCGCGCTGGCTGTCTTCGTCAGGAGACCGTGTTGGTCTCGGGACAGGACATGCGCCTCAGCTGCAGGCGCGGGCTGGATCGTGGAACCGCATGAGGGGTGGAGGTGCATCAGGTCCAGGGCAGGCCTTCGGTGAGACTGAACAGCACGGCGAACAGGACCAGGGCGGCCACGGGGATGACCGCGAGCCAGTCAGGGCGCTCGCGGCGTGCCGCGTTCAGGCCGAGAGCAACGAGCGGACCCACCAGGGCGGCGGCGAACAAGCCCCAACCCACGGGCTTGCTCTCAAAGATGCTGAAGGCGATGAACGCCGCGACAATGAAGTAGAGGGGTGAGACCCACAGGTGCTGAAGGACCGGGCGACGTGGGGCGCTCTGCATCAGATGCGTTTCCTTGTGACGAGCCACTGATTTCGGATGGGGACGGGCGCCCCTGCTATGCGGCAAGGGCGCCCGAATACCGTTTAGAACAGGCTGTTGATGTACTCATACAGCTTGTACTGCGCCTGGCCCGAGAGGGCGATCCAGGCGATGCGGTGCGGGTGGTACCAGGGCAGGCCGTCCATGTACCCCTTGAAGGCACCCCAGCCCTTGTTGGCGGCCTTCTTGGCGCCGTTCCAGACCTTGCCGCCGTTCTTCTTCATCAGGTTGAACAGAGCCTTGGCCGCGCCCCCGAGGGCGGCTCGGGCCTGGACCTGGTCGGCAGAACCGTCCGCGACAGCCTGCAGGGCCTGGCCTTCCGCGGGCGCCAGTTCGGCGACCAGTGTGGGGTTGGCCAGCAGGACGCGTGCGTCGGACGCGCTGAGTGTCGCCTGAGTCCCGCGGGCGGGTGAGGGAGCCTCGGACGCCTGCGCCAGACCGGAACCCGCACCGAGTGCCAGAGCTGCGACGGCCGAAACGGCCGCCATCCGCAGAGTATTACGATTCATGTACCATTACCCCTTGCGTTCATCGCAAGGGGGAGGAAGTCGCAAATGGGCGACCTGAACAGGCGTGGAAACCGAAAGGTCCCCCCGGACTTCTTCCCCCGAAACTTTTACAACTGGCCCGTCCGTGGTCGGAAAACGAGCCACCTGCACCCGAGTTGGTCACCCCGGGCGCCAGGTACAGCGTGAAGATTAGCCAATACGAAGACACCTTCTCGACACAACAACCCTCACATTGGTCTGATCCACTGAGGTCAAACACCATCTGACCTGCAGAAACGATTCTGTAGTGCTGAATAAATTTGATCAAGGTCGGCACGCCTGAACGGGGAACTGTCTCCGCCACGAACCCAGTTGCCCTCTGTTAGGCACGAGGCAGACCCTGCGTACGGCGCCCCGCACGAACACCGCCCGGTCGACGGTCCCTCGCCACTGGTCAACGACCGTGCGACGAACCAGCGTTGACACATGGCATCGACAACCCCTCACCTCGGGCTTGTCCGTGCCCTGCCACTGTCCGGCAGTTCACGATGCAGTTCACCTCCACAGCGGGCGGCGCTCGCCTTGCCCGGCGGCTCGTCTCGCACCGCCTCCATGAGTGGGCCCTCCTGTCGGCCCGAGGCGTAGCCAGGTGGCGCCCGCCCGACAGAGCGAGCCCCCGGGCGTCCGGAAACGACTGAATCCCGCCTGCGTCCCGCGAATGAGGGTGCACATGATCAAGATCCGAAGGGCCGACGGCAGCCTCGGGATCAACACCCGTGGCCGGTCGGCGCCCCGCCCGCCCCGGCAGCTTCCGGTCCGCCGGAACAGCCGAGGAACCTGCCGCGTGACGCGCGCCACCCTCCCCGCCCCGGCACCCGCATCGCCACCCCGTGCCGACCGCTCCCGCTCCCGGCCTCGGCGCAGGTCCTGAGTCAGGAGCCTCCCGGCGGCCCCCACCCCGTGCCGGCCCGATCGGAGTCTTATGGCTTTCTTAGGGCTTCTTGAAGAAGAGCCGGCACGCCCCCTTCCCGCCCCTGTTCGCACATACGCTCTCGGCAACCCCCCACGATCCCGGTGGGCGCGGGCGCGCCTGCCGGGGTCTCGTAGCAGGACCGACTTCTCCTCTCGAGGTGCCGTACGCATGAGTTCCCGCCGAGCCGCCAGACCCGAGTCCCGCTCCCACGCCCGCCCCAAGGGTGGCCTGCGGGCGCGCAATGTCGTGCTGGCGCTGGGCGCGATCACTGTCGCGACGGGCGTCGGCGTCACGCTTGCCACCAGCGGTGGTCAGGGCGGCGCAACGGACCGGGTGAAGACGAACACCGCCGCCGACATACCCGGGCCGGCGGATGCCGAGGCTGCGGCGGGCAGCGCCACTCCCCTGGCCACCCCCTCCGCGAGCCCCAGCGTGACCGCCTCTCCCAGCCCCAGCGTCACGGCCTCGGCCAAGCCGAAGCCCAAGGCGACCCCCTCCACCGCCCCCAGGACGGAGGCGAAGAGCGGCAGCGGCAGCTCGGGCGGGGGCGCCCGGCCGACCAGGAACTCCGGCGGCTCGGGTGGCGGCGGGTCATCGAACGGTGCCGAGGCGCAGGTCCTCGCCCTCGTCAACAAGGAGCGCGCGGCGGCCGGCTGCTCGCCGCTGACCTCGAACGCCAAGCTGGTCGAGGCCGCCGACGACTACAGCGATGTCATGGCCGCCTCCGGTGTGATGTCCCACACCGGGCCCGACGGCTCCACGATGACCAGCCGGGTCGAGGCCGCCGGGTACGCCTGGTCGACGCTGGGCGAGAACATAGCCCAGGGGCAGTCCGACGCGGCAGCGGTCATGGACGCGTGGATGAACAGCCCCGGCCACAAGGCGAACATTCTCAACTGCAGCTTCAAGGAGATAGGCGTCGGCGTGCACTTCGGGGACGGCGGCCCGTGGTGGACTCAGAACTTCGGAGCCGGCCGCTGACCTCCGCCCGGTCTGTCACTCCTGAGCGACCGCGAGCCCGAACGTCACCTGCACCCGCGCCCCTCCCATGGGGCCTCGAGTGATCCGCAGTTCCCCGTCCGCGGCGCGGGCCGCGCGGGCCACGATGTCCAGGCCCAGACCGGTGGAGCCCCCGACGCTGACCCCTCGGGTGAGCGCGGCGTCCGGGTCGTCCACGCCGGGGCCCGCGTCGTCCACCGTGAGCAGCACATGCCGGTCGGTGCGTTCCACGCGTACGGCGAGGTCCGTGCCCAGCGGGGTGTGACGGAAGACATTGCCGATCAGGGCGTCGACGACGGCGGCGAGGTCGTCCTCCGGGAACCGGACGGGCGTCGGCCGTGGGGTGAAGTAACGCTCGCAGAGCCGGTCCTGCTGGGCGGCGAGCACCGACCAGAAGTCGAGCCGCATCGCGACCACCTCGGTCACGTCGCAGGGCTTCGTGGGCGCCGCTCCCGCGACCTGGCCCGCGGCCAGCGGGGTCCGGGCGGCGGTGATGATCGAGTCGAGTTCGCTCTCCAGCTGCGCGACGGCGTCGGTGACCCGTCGGGCGCCGGGTGCGCCGCCCATCAGGTCGGCCTCCAGGTAGAGCGCGGTCAGCGGGGTCCTGAGCCGGTGGGAGAGGTCCGCGACCATCTCCCGCTCGATGGCGAGCAGCTCCACGACCCGGTCGGCCATGGTGTTGAACGCGGCACCGGCCTCCTGGAGCTCGGGTGGACCGTCGGGTTCCACCCGTACGGCGAGATCTCCCGAGCCCAGCGCTAGCGCGGCCCGCTTGAGGCTCCGGGAGGAGCGGACCACGCGGGCGCCCAGGCGGTCCGCCACCAGGACCGAACCGCCCACCAGACCGAGCGCGAGCAGCGACATGACGCCCCAGGAGACCCACACGCCTCTGGTGAGATCCGCGCCGGGCACGTACGCCTCGACGACCGCCACCCGGTCCTGGGCGAGGACGACGGGCTGGAGGTAGATCCAGCCCTCGGCGGTGTCCATCGCGAGCGTCTCGCGGTTCCGTACCGCGCGCTCCAGCGCCTCCGGCGGCGCGTGCACCGTGCCGACGAGTTTTCCCTCCGGGAGCCGTACGGCGAGCTGATCGTCCGAGCTGAGCCCGGAGACCGCCTGCTGCACATCCGCCGGACGTGTGGTCAGGGCGAGAACGGGTGACAGGGCGGCGGCCCGCTGCTCGGCGGCGGTGGTCACCCGGTCCCGGGCCTGTTCGCGCACCAGGAGGGCGAGGGGGATGAGGAAGGACAGCGCGACCATCAGTGTTGCGGAGAGCGCGATTCCCGCGAGGGCACGCCTCATGGGGCAGTGACCAGTTTGATACCGATTCCGCGCACAGTATGCAGATAGCGTGGATCTGCCGGACTTTCGCCCATTTTCCTGCGGAGTGCGGAGAGATGGACGTCCACCGTCTGATCCTCCAGATACGGCTGCTGCCACACCTCGGCGAGTATGCGTTTACGGGCGATGACCTGATCGGCGTTGGCCGCGAGGTAGGCGAGCAGATCGAACTCGCGCCGGGTCAGCGACAGCTCGCGGTCGGCGAGGTGCGCGGTGCGGGCCAGCGTATCGATCCTGAGGTCCGCGACCTGTACGACCGGCTGCCGGTTCCCGCCCGTCTCGGCCGGCGCGGACCGTCGCAGCACGGCGGCCAGCCGTGCGGCGAGCTGCCCGCCGGAGAACGGCTTGACCATGTAGTCGTCGGCTCCGGCGTTGAGCAGCCGGATGATCTCCGTGTCGTCGTCGCGGGCGGTGGCGACCAGCACCGGCACTCGCGAGATGCCACGGATCATCCGCAGCACGTCGAGACCGTCCAGATCGGGCAGCCCGAGGTCGAGGATCACGATGTCGGGCGGGCCCTGGGTGACCTCGCGCAGCGCTTCGAAACCCTGGTGGGCGGTCTTGACCGCGTGGCCGTGCGCGGTGAGGACCTCGATCAGCGCGGCACGGATCACAGGGTCGTCCTCGACGACAAGTACGGAGGCCATGAGCAGGCACGTTAGCCGGTCCGCCACTATGGTGTCGTGCCCCGGATTCTGCGCTACCTGCTCATCTGGCTGTCGTGCACGGCAGCCAGCGTCACGGCCGTGATCATCACGGTCCATTTCGTGGTGGGATCGACCAGGCCGACCGCACCCGTGGCCCAGTCCGCGCCGACGGACTTCGCGGTGTCGGCGCGGCCCTCGGAGCGGGCGAGCCCTTCGCGGAGCCCGGCACCGAGTCCGAGTGCGTCACGCAGCCCTGAGCCGATGCCCTCCGAGAAGACGGAGAAGCCGCGTCCGACGCCGCCGCCCACGACCCGTACGTCCTCTCCGGCACCCGAGCCGTCGCCGCCGTCGAACGAGGGCTGCGAGGAAGGGGGATCGGGCGTGCACACCATCCCCTCCCAGGGCGGAAGGGTCACCGTGCGTTACGGGGACGGCGGGGTGTGCCTGATCTCGGCGGTGCCCAACCAGGGCTTCACGGTGAGCACCACGCAGAGCGAGCCGGACACGCTGACGGTGACCTTCGCGGCCAGCCGCCATCGTTCGGAGGTCACGGCGACGACGGACCCGGTGGACCGGGCGAGTGTGCGCGAGACGTCGTTCTAGGACCGAGTCGCATGGCGGCGATGAGTTCTGACCGTGGGACCGGTCTTCTCTGTATGGACACCACTTCGCAGCCCTTCCCCGACCTCCACCCCGCCGCCCGTGGCGTGGCGGCGCTGCTCGACGGCATCGGCGACCAGCAGCTCTCGGATCCGACTCCCTGCCCGGAATACGCCGTGCGGGAGCTGCTCGGCCACATCGTCGGGCTGTCCACCGCGTTCCGGGACGCCGGGCGCAAGGACCTCGGGCCCACGACCGAGACAGCCCCGGGAACCGTCATACCCGTACTCGAGGACGACTGGCGCACCGTACTCCCCCGGCGACTCGACGAGCTGGCGGAGGTGTGGACCGCTCCCGAGGCATGGGACGGCGACACCCAGGCAGGCGGCCTCACCTTCCCTGCCGCGATCGCCGGACGCGTCGCACTGAACGAACTCGTCATCCACGGCTGGGACCTGGCCCGTGCGACCGGACAGGCCTACGACCCCGACAAGGCGAGCCTGGAGGTGTCGTGCGACATGGTGAAGCCCTCGGACGGCGACGAAGGACGGGACGAGATCTTCGGCCCGGTCGTCGAGGTGCCCGAGGGTGCGTCGCTGCTGGACCGGGTCATCGGCTTCAGCGGGCGCCGTCCCGACTGGCAGCCCGGGCAGTGACGGCCGGGCCTGCCCCACGGCAGGGCCCGGAGCCGGCGGGGGCCTCGGCACTCACGCCCTGAGCAGAGCCTGTGCCTTCTCCCGCAGGCGTTCGTCCCCGGGGACCAGCTCCGTCTCCAGGCCCGAGGTCACCACCCGCAGGTCCCGTTCCGCCAGATCCGTCAGGCGGGCCCTGGCCACCGCGGACAGCGCACGGGGGCCGAGTGCGGACAGGGCCTCCAGGGCGGTGTCCGCGTCGGCCTGCCGCTCCGCCGAGGTCAGGAGCAGGTCCGCCGCCCGGGTGCGGTCCAGGTCCCCGTCGATGGCCAGCAGGGCGAGGATCGCGCACGGCGCCTGCTCGGGGTCGCCGAGCAGGGATTCCAGCGCGGGGGTCAACGCCCTTGCGGTGGGCCCGAGTTCGGCTGCCGCGCGGGAGGCCTGCCGCATCGGCCGGCGGGTCCACATGCCGTCCGACGCCTCCGCCAGCACTCCCCCGAGCACCTCGACCGTCTCGTCCGCCGCACCCGTCAGCCGCCACAGGGCCAGGGCCGCCTGGATGTCAGCGGTGAGCTCCGGGACGACGCGCTTCCTCCCCGGCGGCGTCAGTGCCGCTCGCAGATGCGGGACCAGAGCGGCACCCTCGGGGCCCAACTCCCCTGCCGTCCTGAGCGTTTCCGGACGCACGCCGCCGCCCGTGAGCATGCGGCGCAGCTCGGTGACCAGGGGCCCCGTCTCGTCGGTCAGGGTCCGCAGCGCCTCGGCCGCGGCGTACCGGCCCTCCTTCGGTCCCTTCTCCGCGGCCCTGCGCAGCACATCCGCCGCGGCGCCTCGCTCTTCCGGCGGACACACCGCCGCCATCGCGCGCGGCACAGCGGCGGGGAACCGGCGCAGCGCCGCGGTCAGTTCGGGCAGCGCGGCCGCCGCCTGTGCGCCCCAGGCCGCCAGCAGGCCGGTCAGCCATATCGGCTCGTTGCCCTCGACGCCGTCGCCGGTCAGCCGGATGCGGATCGCGTTGAGCAGCTCCGGCGCGTACGGAAGGGAGTTCAGGGACCGGGTCGCGAGCGTACGCGGCCGGTTGCCCAGGTCGCGGGCGAGCAGCGGAGCGGCCTGCTCAGGGGCCACGCGCACCAGCACCGCCAGCGCCCGGTCGGCCAGCTCCCCTCCTCCGGAGGCGATCGCGGCGAGCGCGGGCGCGGCCGGCGCGGCATGGTCGCCGAGCTTGTCGAGGATCGGCAGCAACGACGCGGTGTGCACGGACGAGCCGTCGCCCACCAGGGACAGCAGCGCCGGGGCCAGGCGCCGGGGCGCGCTCCGGGAGATCATGCACGCGTGCTCGGCGGCCCACAGCGCCTCCGCCCGCGCGTCGGGGTCGGGTGAACGGAGCGCCCCGTCGATCAGTTCGTACGCCGCCGCGCGGTCCTCGTCCGTGTCGCGGCGCAGCAGCGCGTCCACCATGCAGTGCAGCGGCTCGCTGCGGTCCTGGTCGAAGCGGCCCGAGACATGCGGGTCGGCCGGCAGCAGCGACAGCACGGCGTCCCGGTGCGCGGCCGTCCACGGCAGACCGGCGTCGAGGCAGGCCATCACCGCGACGATCCGCAACTCGTCCGGTTCGCCGGGGGCGATCGCCGCCAGGGCGGTCGGCGCGGTGCCCGGCGGATCGAGTCGGGTCAGCGCGGCGAGCAGCTCGGCCCGTACGACCGGTTCCCGCTCCTCCTCCCAGCGCCGGGCCAGCACGGTCCGTGCCGCGGCCGCGCCGGTGTGCCCGGCGGCCCAGGCCGCGGCCCTGCGGACCTCGGTGTCCGAGGATCCGGACAGCGGGAGGAGCAGCGGCAGTTGGGCCGCGACGGCGGTCCGGCACGCGTCCCGCCGGGGCAGTCCGTGCGCGTCGTCGCTCTCGGCTATGCCGCCGAGCAGGACCAGCAGGTCGACGCTGTGGATTCCGGCCGCGGCCGCCTTCGCCAGGAACGGGACGGCCTGCGCTGTCGCTCCGTACACCGTGCCCTGGTGCAGGATGCTTCCCCAGAGCTCGTCGAGCGCCTCGGCGGACTGGTCCTCGTCGCCCGCGAGCGCGCGCAGGATGCCGGGCAGGTCGTCGGCCGGGCCGTAGGCATGCTCCAACTCGGCCCAGCGCACGCTGTCCAGACCGGCGAAAACCCGTTCAAGATCCATGGTTCCGAGCATGGCACGAGGGTCTGACAACGCCCCTGGCCGCAGGACCCGCGCCCCCCTCACCGCAGCACCCGGCCGAGCCCCTGCGGGCTGCGCGAAAACCCGCTCCCGGAAGCCGTAGGAGGCTCATACTGATCGAGCATCACATGAGACGACATTTCGGGGGCCGGATGAGCACCGGGCAGATCCGTATCGACTTCTCCCTGCGTGACGAGTCCCTGGAGCCGGAACAGTGGGACGACGCGACCGAGTCGCTGAGGCAGGGGCTGCAGGACGTGGGTGCACGCCTCGTGCGCCCCGGGGCGGCCGGTGCGACGCGGCCGGGGACCAAGGGCGATCCGCTGACGCTGTCCCTGATCGCGGCCCTCGTCGCCTCGCCCGTCCTCTCCGAAGTCGTCCGCATGGCGGCGAGCTGGGTCGGCAGGACCCAGCACCGGTCCGTCGAACTGACCGGCCCCTCCGGGAGTCTGACGGTGACCGGCCACCCGAAGGCCGAGGAGGAGGCTCTCATCGAGGCGTGGCTCAGGAACAACGCCTCGGCCGGCAACGGCACGACGCCGGACAGGAACGACAGCACGTCCACCGACGGGGGCACGGCTTCCTGAGATGCGAACACCCCGTATTCCCACGCGCATTTCCGGACGGCGCAGGGCCTTGCTGATTGCCACGGACACCTACGACGACCCGGAGTTCACCGGGCTGGTCGCGCCGGCGGGGGACGCGGACGCGCTTGCCGAGGTGCTCGGAGATCCCGGCGTCGGGCAGTTCGAGGTCACCGTCGTCTCCAACGGCACCGCCGAGGAGATCGAGCGCTCGGTCAAGACGTTCCTCTCCGAGAGCGAGCCGGACGACGTCGTCCTGGTCTACTTCTCCTGTCACGGCGTGAAGAACGTGCAGAACCGCTATTACCTCGCGGCCCGGGACTCCCGGGCGGACCGGATGCCCCAGACGGGACTCAATCCCCGGGCCATCCATGTGCAGCTGGACGAATGCGACGCCAAGACGCAAGTGGTCATTCTCGACTGCTGTTTCAGCGGCGCGTTCCGTCGCGGCATGGTGGCGCGCGGCGGGGACACGAAGGTCGACCTGCCCCAGAATCTGACCGGACGGGGCCGCATCATTCTCACCTCGTCCACCTCGTTCCAGTATTCGTACGAGGAGGGCACGGGCATCGCACCCGGCCTGCGGCCGCGGTCGGTGTTCACCTCGGTCCTGCTGGACGGCATCAGGAACGGTCTGGCCGACCGGGACCGTGACGGCTACGTATCGGTCTCCGAGCTGTACGAGTTCGTGCACGAGAGGCTCGCGGACAACGAGGACCCCCAGACGCCCGAGATGTACAGCGACGGACGGGGCAGCGTATGGATCGCGCGCAATCCGTACTACGTCCCGTACGTCCCGTCCGCGGTACTGCCCAGTGGCACGACAGTCGTCGCCACGGCAGCGGCGGCGCTACGACAGCTTCCGCACGGGCCCGAGGCGCTCGCATCACTGAGCACGACGTTCTCCCGTCTGTGGTCGCTGGTCGACACCTACGAGGGGACGGTGCTCTGGCGGGACGTCATGGCCGCCGTGGATCCCCCGGACAGTCCGACGCATCTGATTCCCGCGGTGTACGACCTCTTCCACGCGCTCGACAGCCTCAACAACGACGCCGCGCTGAGTCTCGCGGTGGAGGAGGCGTGCGCCGCGCTGGCGGCCCAGGTCGCGGACGGCGAGGCGACCGCGGCCGTGGGCGAGCTGCTCAGGACGGCCATCGGATATCTGGGATTCCTGGACAAGGCGCTGACGCGTATCGAACGGCAGCCGTGGATGAGCCGGTTGGCCCTCGCAGCCCGGCCGTTCGTCGAAGCGGTTGCGCGAACCATCCGGCGCACGTCCACGGAGAACGTGGGCAGTGAGCAGGACCCTGTTCCGGACCAGCTCGCGGCCCTGACGACGATCGCCGACGCCGTCCGCGCCCTGGCTCTGGTCCTGCGCGGTCTCGGGGGACGCGGTCCGGCGTCGGAACTGATCGGACTGCTGGCCGCGGCGATCCGTCGAAGCCGCTTCACCGACACCGCGGGCGCGTCGGCGCTGACCTCGCTGGCGGTGGCGCTGCGCGCGCTGACCGACGAGCTCGACGGCTACCAGGACGAGGATGCCGTGGCCATGATGGAGGCGTTCGTCACCGAGGCCGTCGACGCAGTCGTCGACGACATGGCCCGGCCGGTGGACGAGGGTGTACTCGCGAAGGACGTGCACGGCGCCACGTCCGACATCCTCAAGGAGATCCAGGGCCTGGGCAATGTGCACGAGCTGCTCTCGTTCGTCCAGGAGCTGCGTACGGCGATCGGCGAACTGCACCGGACACCGCTGGAGCCGGACGACCTCACCGAGTTGGCCACGGCCCTCGCCACGGGGGTCGGCGAACTGGTGGTCGAGATGAAGACCTCGCGCGACGAGTTTCTTGCGGAGCTGCGGAACGAACCCTCCCCGGAACAGCAGCCGGCAGCGGCAGCCGAACCGTCGGGGCATTAGACAGGTACCGGTCGGCCGGCAGTCCTCAGAAGTGCCCGGAGCGGCCCCGATGCCGTGCTCCCCGGGCAGGCCCGCCGGACGACGCGGTCGGGCATGCAGAAATGTTCAGTAATCTGATGGTGTGGCCGGGCCCTGACCCCGCCGCGGGGGGAACCACCTTGAGATCCGTCCTTCGACCGCTGCTCGGGTCGGCGCTGCTGGTGCTCTGTGCCTGCTCAGGCTCCGGGTCGGGATCGGAGCCCGGGTCCGGGTCGCCGTCGGAGGCCGCGGAGAAGCAGGCCGCCGCCGGGCTCGACGACCCGGCGAAGAAAGAGATCGCGATGGAGCTGGTGTCCAGCGCGGAGAACTCCTCGCTGGACTGGAAGGCCCAGTACACCTACATCGAGGACATCAGCGACGGCCGCGGCTACACCGCCGGGACCATAGGGTTCTGCTCCGGCACCGGCGATCTGCTCGCGGTCGTCGAGCGCTATACGAAGGCACGCCCGGGCAACTCCCTGGCCCGGTTCCTGCCCGCCCTGCGCGCGGTGAAGGGCACGGATTCGCACAAGGGCCTGGGGCAGCCCTTCACCGACGCCTGGAAGCGCGCCGCCGCCTCCGACCCGGCCCTGCGGGCCGCTCAGGACGCCGAGCGGGACCGGTCGTACTTCACGCCGGCGGTCGGGCAGGCCGAGCGCGACGGGCTGGGCGCACTCGGGCAGTTCATCTACTACGACGCCTATGTGATGCACGGGTCCGGCGCCTCCAAGGGGTCGGTCGGCTTCCGTGCGCTGCGGGACAAGGCGCTCCGTGCGGCCGACGCACCGGCCGAGGGCGGCGACGAGACGGCGTTCCTGAACGCGTTCCTGGACGCGCGGGTCGAGGCGATCAGGAACGAGCCGTCGCACGGGGACACCAGCCGGGTCGAGACGGCCCAGCGCGTGTTCGTACGGGAGGGAAAGCTCGGTCTGGAGCCGCCGCTGCGCTGGAAGGTGTACGGCGACAGCTTCCGCATCGACGCAGAATAGGGGCATGGCCGAGAACCAGGCGCCCGCGCTCGACGACCAGCTGTGCTTCGCGCTGTACTCCGCGTCCCGCGCGGTGACGGCGGCGTACCGGCCTGTCCTGGCGGAGCTGGAGCTCACCTATCCGCAGTACCTGGTGATGCTGGCCGTCTGGGAGCGGGGCGAGGTCCCGATGAAGGAGCTCGGCGCGGCGCTCGGCCTCGACTACGGCACACTGTCACCTCTGCTGAAGCGGCTGGAGTCGGCGGGTCTGCTGCGGCGCGAGCGGCAGACCGAGGACGAGCGGCTGGTCACCGTGGCCGCCACCGAGCGGGGTGACGCCCTGCGGGAGCGCGCCGGGCGGGTGCCGGCCACGATGGGTCGGCTGTACGGGATGACCGCCGCGGAGGCGGCCGGGCTGCGGGACCAGCTGCGCGCGCTGGTCGACCGGCTGAGCTGACCTCGTTGCGACCTCCACGTGGCAATCATCACATCCAGTTACATCGTGCACAACTTAATTGCGGGCTATCTTTCTCTCTCGAGACGTGCAGAACACCTGCCCCACAGGACGCAGCGAAAGAGACCCCGCCATGGAATTCGTCAGGTACGAGACCTACACCCCCGTCGAACGACCCAGCTATCAGCAGGAACTGGACGAGGTCGTCCGCAATGTCGGGCGGCGCACCCGGGAGTCGGTCGAGCGGCAGCAGGTGGGCCGAGCGGTCAGGACGGCCCACGGCAAGACCTACGGCCTGATGAAGGCCGTCGTCACGGTGGGTGAGATTCCCGGCCCGTACGCACAGGGGATCTTCGCCCGCCCCGGCACGTACGACGCCGTCGTCCGCTACTCCAACGGGCTCGGGCATCTGCGCGCCGACTCCCTGCTGGGTGCCGCCTGCGGCATGGGGATCAAGATGTTCGGCGTGCCCGGCGAGTCCCTGCTCACCGATGAGGCCGAGGCGACGACCTTCGACCTCAACCTGATCAACAACAAGGTCTTCTTCGCCAACACGGCCTACGACTACATGGTCATCGAGGAGCTGTTCGCCGAGCTGCCGGACGCACTGGTGAACCCGGCGCGGCGCAAGTCCTGGATGGGCGAGTTCCTGACCCGGCGCGGCACGCTCGGGACGCCGGACGCCTGGCTGTGGGACGAGCTGTTCGCGATGCTTTCGTTCACGCAGGTCCCGCGGCAGAACCTGCTGTCGTACACGTACAACAGCATGGGCGCCTTCCGGCACGGCGACCACATCGCGAAGGTCCGGACCGTGCCCGTCTCACCCGTCACGCATCTCGCGGTCGATGTGCAGGCGGACGGCGAGGCGTTCCGCAACACGCTCGTGGCCGAGGCCGGGGAGCGGGACCACGAGTTCGAGCTGCAGATTCAGCTCAACACGGACCTGGCACGGATGCCGGTGGACAACACCTCGGTGGAGTGGCCCGAGCAGCTCTCGCCGTGGGTGACCGTCGCCCGGATCACCCTTCCGCGGCAGGACATCGGCGACGAGGAGAACCTGGCCGCGGCGGACGGGACGTCGATCACCCCGTGGCGCTCGCGTGAGGACCACCGGCCGATCGGTGAGATCCAGCGGGTGCGCGAGGAGGTCTACCGCCGCTCCTCGATCGAGCGGCACCGCATGAACGGCCACCCTCGGGTGGAGCCGGCGAACAGCTCCGAACTCCTGGGCTGACAGGGCTCCGAGGGGCCACGGGCGGGGCCGAAGTTTCGCGTGCGGAAGGGGTGTACGTCCCCACCGGGCTCTGATAGGAAAGCTTCCTAACAGAACCGGGAACGACCAACTCCCCATGGAGGCCAAGGTGCCCACCCCCCACAAGCGCGCGAAAAGCCCGCTCAGGTTCCTCCCGCGCGTGGCGCTCGGCGTGACGCTGATCGCCGTACCCGCCACCGCGTTCGCGGCCGGTTCCCCCTCGGACTCGGACGCACCCTCCACGGCGTCCGTGGCCCCGGCCGCCACCGGCCTCGACGATCCGGCGAAGAAGGAGATCGCCATGCAGATCGTCTCCAGCGCGGAGAACTCCTCGCTGGACTGGAAGGCCCAGTACAAGTACATCGAGGACATAGGCGACGGCAGGGGCTACACCGCCGGGATCATAGGGTTCTGCTCCGGCACCGGCGACATGCTCGACCTCGTCGAGCTGTACACCGATCGCAAGCCCGGGAACGTCCTGGCCAAGTACCTGCCCGCGCTGCGCGAGGTGGACGGGACCGACTCCCACGACGGCCTCGACCCGAACTTCACCAAGGACTGGAAGAAGGCGGCCTCGGACTCGGCGTTCAAGAAGGCGCAGAACGACGAGCGCGACCGCGTGTACTTCAACCCGGCGGTGGGCCGCGGCAAGAGCGACGGCATCGGCACGCTCGGGCAGTTCATCTACTACGACGCCATCGTGATGCACGGCGACGGCGGCGACTCCACGAGCTTCAGCAGCATCCGCAAGCGTGCGCTCGCCAAGGCCAAGCCGCCGGCCCAGGGCGGCAACGAGAAGACGTACCTGAACGCCTTCCTCGACGCCCGCGTCTGGGCGATGAAGCAGGAAGAGGCGCACGAGGACACCAGCCGGGTCGACACCGCCCAGCGCGTCTTCGTCCAGAAGAACAACTTCAACCTGAACACGCCGCTGGACTGGAAGGTCTACGGCGACAGCTTCCACATCGACTGACCGGCACGGGCAGACCGCCGCAGGGAAGCGGGAAAGCGGAAGGGCGCGTACGTGTCGTGGCGTACGCGCCCTTGCGCCGTGTGCGGTTCGTCAGTGCACAGCGGCCGGTTCGGGCGCCGGGGTCTGCTGCTCCTCCGCATCCTGTGCGCTGTTCTTCCTCCCCAGGTGGTTGAAGGCCAGGTTCAGGGCGATCGCCACGATGCAGCCGGTCGAGATGCCCGAGTCGAGCACGACCAACGCGTCCTTCGGGAAGGCGTGGTAGAACTCCGGCGCGGCGATCGGGATCAGTCCGATACCGACGGATGCCGCGACGATCAGCGCGTTCTCGCCCTTCTCCAGCGCGGCCGAGGCCAGCGTCTGGATGCCGCTCGCGGCGACCGAACCGAAGAGCACGATCCCCGCACCGCCGAGGACCGGCAGCGGTACGAGCGCGATCACCGAGGCGGCGACCGGGCACAGGCCGAGCAGAATCAGGATGCCGCCGCCCGCGGCGACGACGAACCGGCTGCGGACCTTCGTCATCGCCACCAGCCCGATGTTCTGGGCGAAGGCACTGCACATGAACCCGTTGAACAGCGGGCTGAGGGCGCTGCCGAGGGTGTCGGCGCGCAGGCCGCCCTCGATGGTCCGCTCGTCGGCAGGCCGGTCGACGATCTTTCCGAGCGCGAGCATGTCGGCCGTGGACTCCGTCATACAGACGAGCATCACGATGCACATGGAGACGATCGCGGCGATCTCGAACTGCGGGGCGCCGAAGTGGAACGGCGTCGGGAAGCCGACGACATCGGCGTCCTTGATGGCGTTCAGGCTGGTCATGCCGAGCGGAGCGGCGATGACGGTGCCCGCGACCAGGCCGAGGAGGATGGCGATCTGCTGCAGGAACCCGCGCAGCAGTTTGCGCAGGACGAGCACGATCGCCAGCGTGAGGGCCGCCATGCCGATGTTCTTCATCGAACCGTAGTCGTCGGCCGTGGAGTTGCCGCCCTGCGACCAGTTGAAGGCGACCGGCAGCAGCGAGACACCGATCAGGGTGATCACCGTGCCGGTGACGACGGGCGGGAAGAAGCGGACGAGCTTCGAGAAGTACGGCGTCAGCAGAAAGCCCAGGGCGCCGGCGACGATGATCGCCCCGAAGATGACGGTGATGCCGTCGGCTCCGCGGTCCCTGCCGATGGCGACCATCGGGGTCACACCGGCGAACGAGACTCCGTTGACGAACGGGAGCCGGGCACCGACCTTCCAGAAGCCGAGAGTCTGCAGGAGCGTGGCTATGCCCGCGGTGAACAGGCTCGCCCCCATCAGGAACGCGGTGTCCTTCGCGTCCAGGCCCACGGCGGGCCCGACGATCATGGGCGGGGCCACCACGCCCGCGTACATCGCGGCGACATGCTGAAGGCCGCTGGTGAAGAGCTTGACGGGCGGCAGTGTTTCGTCGACCGGGTGCTTCCGGTCGGCTGCGGCGCCTGAATCCTTGCGAAACCTGGGCTTTGCGGCCACGGCGAGGTTCCTCCGGTCGGTTACACGTCGGCGGTGACGCGGGTGTCAGGGAGGTGGTGCGAAGTGGTGCAGCTGTGCAGGTGGTTCGAGTGCGCTGGGTGGTGCGCATGACGTGATCGCGAGGCTTCAGGGATGTGAAGACACGAGTCACCGCCCCGGAGGGTGCGGCACCGGTTCGGTGCCGCACCCCCCGGTCACGGCTGCCGTGGACCCCGCTCGGGTCCGCGGCCGCCGGCCGAGGGCCGTCCCCCTCGACCGGACTCCTGTGGGTCAGTCCTGCGCGGCGATGCGCGCGAGGCGCTGCGCCTCGTCCCGCGTGGTACGGGCGATGGCGTCCTCGTCCACCCGGGTCAGGTGGTTGTCCTCGACGACGGTCCTGCCGTTCACGAGGGAGAGGGTCACCGGGGCGGCCGCGCCGAAGACGAGCGCGGTCACCGGGTCCGCGATGGAGGAGTGGGCGAGCGTGTCCATCTTCCAGAGCACGATGTCGGCGAGCTTGCCGGCCTCCAGCGAGCCGATCTGGCCGGCGCGGCCGAGTACCTGAGCGCCTCCGTAGGTGCCGAGCCGCAGTGCCTGACGGGCATTCAGCGCGGCTTCGCGATGGGCGCCGAGACGGTTGATGAGCAGCGCGTTGCGCAGTTCGGTGTGCAGTTCGCCCGACTCGTTGGAGGCGGTGCCGTCGACGCCGAGGCCGACCGGAACACCTGCCTTCAGCATGTCGGGGACGCGGGCGATGCCCGCGGCGAGGCGCGCGTTGGAGGAGGGGCAGTGGGCGACGCCGGTGCCGGTGCGGCCGAAGGCGGCGATGTCGGAGTCGTTCATGTGGACGCAGTGCGCCATCCACACGTCGGAGCCCAGCCAGCCGGTCGACTCGAAGTAGTCGGTGGGGCCCATCCCGAAGAGCTCCTTGCAGAACTCCTCCTCCTCGACGGTCTCCGAACCGTGCGTGTGCAGCCGTACGTTCTTGCGGCGCGCCAACTCGGCGCCCTGCCGCAGCAGTTCGGTGGAGACGGAGAAGGGCGAGCAGGGCGCCACCGCGATCTGGGTCATCGCGTCGAAGGAGGCGTCGTGGTGCTTGTCGATGGTCTCCTCGGTGGCGGCCAGCGCGCCGTCGAGCGACTCGACGGCGAAGTCCGGCGGCAGTCCGCCGTCGGACTTGCCGCGGTCCATGGAGCCCCGGGCGAGGGTGAACCGTACGCCCATCTCGCTCGCCGCACCGATGATCGCGCCGGACAGGTCTCCGGAGTCCCGAGGGTAGACGTAGTGGTGGTCCATCGCGGTGGTGACACCGCCGCGGGCCATCATGGCGAGGGAGCCCTGTGCGGCCGCGCGGACCATCGGCTCGTCGATACGCGCCCACGTCGGGTACAGCGCCACCAGCCAGTTGAAGAGGTTGTGGTCGGTGGCAAGACCCCGGGTGATCCACTGGTAGAAGTGGTGGTGGGTGTTGACCAGACCGGGCGTGGCGAGATGGCCGGTGCCGTCGATGCGGCGGACCACGTTCTCCAGTCCGGCGGGTGCGCTGCCGGCGCCCACGGACTCGATCCGGTTGTCCGCGACGACGATGTACCCGGACGCGTACTCGGTGTCGTTCACGTCCACGGTCGCGACGGAACAGTTCTCGATGACGATGCGCGAAGCCGCCATGGCGGGTCCTCGTTCTTCCCATGAGGTGGAACGGACCCGGGGGTCGAGCGGGGTGACGACCGGGTCCGCGGTGCAGTTGTTGCGCAGATGCCCCCGCTCTCCCCCTGGGATCCTGGGCCTGTCCGGGAACGGGCCCTGACGCCGGCGCACGCGTCGGGGGGTGCAGCGGAAGTACTACAGGTTGGTCATGTCGACGGGAATCCGCGGCTGGACGCCGTCCCGCAGAACGGTGGCCTCGATGAGACCGTACGGACGGTCCGCCGCGAAGTAGACCTCGTTGTCGTTCTTGAGTCCGAACGGCTCCAGGTCCACCAGGAAGTGGTGGTTGTTGGGGAGCGAGAAGCGGATCTCGTCGATCTCACTGCGGCTGTTGATGACCCGCGAACCCATCTGGTACAGGGTCTGCTGCAGAGAGAGGGAGTACGTCTCGGCGAAGGCCTGCAGGATGTGCTTCCTGGTCTGCTCGTAGGACTTCTCCCAGTTGGGCATCCGCTCCTCGTCGCTGGTCCAGTTGTAACGCCAGGCGGCGGCGACGTCGGTGCACAGGATGCGGTCGTACGCCTCCTTGAGCGTCGTGTACTTGTCCTTGACGTAGCCCCAGAACTCCGAGTTGGTGGAGTTCATGACCGTCAGGTCCTTGAGGCCGGAGACGACCTCCCATGTCTCACCGTCGAAGGTGATCTGGGTGGTGCGCAGTTCCTGGCCCTTGCGGGCGAAGGAGTGCCGGACCTCGTCCGAGCCGATGAACCTGGAGTTGCCGTCGGAGGTGGCGATGCGCTCCCAGGCGTACTCCTGGATGCGGATGCGCGCCTGGTGGATCGGCTCCTGGCTGGTCACGAAGTGACGGGCCAGGTGGATGCCGAACTGCTCGGCGGACTCGATGCCGTGCTCCTTGGCGAACGCGTACACCGTGTTCTTGGTGGTGTCGGTCGGCAGGACGTTGGCGTTGGAGCCGGAGTAGTGGACGTCGTCCATGTCGCCGGAGAGGGCGACCGAGACATTGAGGTCCTTGATGTGGTGGGTGTCGCCGTCCCGCGTGATCTTGACTACGCGGTTCTCTGCTTTGCCGTACTGGTTCTGGCCGAGAATGGTAGGCATGTCGGTGCTAGCTCCCTCGATATACGGAGTAGCCGAACGGGTTGAGCAGCAGCGGCACGTGGTAGTGCTCACCCGGCTCGACGGCGAATGTGATCGCCACCTCCGGGAAGAAAGCTCCGCTGTCCCTTACGCGGGGGGCGTCCTGCTGTTCCTCGGCTTGCTTCTTGGTGAAGTACGCCTCGGTCTCGAAACCCAGACGTACATGGGTGGTGCCTTCCGGCAGGGCCGGGAGGTCCTTGCACCGTCCGTCCGCGTCGGTCGCGGATCCGCCCAGCGCCGTCCACCGCGCGTCGGAGCCGCTGCGGGCCTCGAGCGAGATGGCGACGCCCTCGGCGGGGCGGCCGATGCTGGTGTCCAGGATGTGCGTGGACACCGAACTTCCGGTTTCCGTGCTCATGCGTTCTCTTCCTCCAGGAGACGGGCCAGCCGGATGCGGTTGATCTTGCCCAGTTCGGTGCGGACGATCTCCCGCTCCTGCTCGGGCGGGTTCCCCATCCGGGCCCTGACCGCGTCCCGCATCTGCTCACCGGTCCGGCCGGTGGCGCAGATCAGGAAGACGTGGCCGAACCTGTCCTGGTAGGCCAGGTTCAGTTCGAGCAGTTCGGCCTTGAGCTCCTCGGAGGCTCCGGCCATCCCGCGCTGTTCGCGGGCGGAGGTCGGGTCTCCGGGCTTCGGCCGGCCGATCGGCGGGTGTCCCGCCATGGCCTCGGCCAGGTCCTCGGCTGTCAGCTCCGCCATGGCGGCGTCGCCGGCGGCGAAGAGGGCTTCCGCGTCGGCGTAGGGACGCTGGGCGAGCAGCTTGCTCGCCCAGGCCCTGCTGGCGCACACCTCGTGGAGCTCGGCCTGGGCCGCTGCCTCCGCCAAGGTGTTGAACCGGGCGAGGCCCGGTGTCTTACTCGGAGTCACGGGAAGCCTCCGTGGCTGTTCTCGCTGTGCGTCGGTCGGTCGCAACGCGTCGGACGGGCTGCGCACAGCTAACGCTCTCGGCAACACCACGTCAACACTTTGTTGAAAATTCCAGCCCGGCCGACGCTCGGAACACGGCCGTTCGGGCGGAGTCCCGACAGGGGGCCTCCGGCCCGCCCGGGCGGGCGACGCGCTCAGTCGCTCTTGGCCGCGCTCTCGCGGTTCAGGTAGTTGTAGACGGTGAAGCGGCTGACGCCGAGCGCGCCGGCGACCGTCTCCACGCCGTGCCGCACCGAGAACGCCCCGCGCGCCTCCAATGAGCGTACGACCAGCTGTTTCGTCTTGCGGTCCAGCTCGGACAGCGGCATCCCGTGGCGCCGCTCCAGGGCCACCAGGATGCGGTCGAGCGATTCGGAGAGCTGCGGAAGGCGCACGGCGATGACGTCCTCGCCCTCCCAGGCAAGCACCACGTCGTCGGGCCTCGCCTGCTCGGGGCTGAGTATCTCCGCACCCATGGCGTCGACGAGAGGCTTGACCGCGTGTGCCAGGGGGTGCTCGCCGGGGGCGGTCACTTCTCGCCTTCCCTGACGACGTTGACCTGCAGCGACACCCGAGTGGCACCCGCCGCCAGACTGCGGCGCAGCAGCGCGTCGACAGCGGTGAGCACCGCGTCGGCACCACCCTCCGCGGTGTTGCCGAAGGGGCCGACGTCCACGGCTTCGAGCCCCGCGGTCTGGATCACCTCACGGGCGACGACCGCATGGGCCGGCGCCTCGTCCAGGTCGAACGGCTCGGTCGTGAATTCCACTCTCAGTCGCACCATGCCCCCACGCTATCCGCGCCCTTGCCGGTCTCGGCTCTCCCGGTTCCCGAACAGCCCTCACCGGCTCCGGAAAGGTCCCACTTCGTGCGACGGAACCGGGCGGGTGCCGCGTAGAGCAGGTGAAGAAGCGCCGCGGAGCAGCGGCGCCCGGGAGGGGTCTGCATCATGACAGGGCGCACACGCAGGGGTGTCAAGGCGACAGCGATCGCTACGGCGGCCATGGCGGCACTGACCGCTTCGCAGGCGTCGGGACCGGCCGCATCCGCCGCGGCCCCGGCGGAGCATCCGGCCCCGACGGTCCCGAGCGTCTCCGGTGACACCGCCTACCGCACCGAACTTCCGCCGCTTCGTCAGCCCGGGACGGGCGGCGGCTCGAAGGGTGCGGAGGGCACTGGTGCGGCGGTCGGCGGCACACTGCCCGAGACCGTGTTCGCCGCCTACCGGGCGGCCGAGGACGAACTTGCCGGCAGCCGGCCGGGCTGCGGGCTGCGCTGGCAGCTGCTGGCCGCGATCGGTCAGGTGGAGTCGGCACAGGCGCGTGGCGGGCGGGTGAGCGCGGACGGCACGACGCTGACCCCGATCCTCGGCCCGCGTCTGGACGGCAACGGATTCGCCGCGATCAGGGACACCGATGGCGGGACGTACGACGGGGACACCGCGTACGACCGTGCCGTCGGCCCGATGCAGTTCATCCCGTCGACCTGGGCCACGTGGGGCGCCGACGGCAACGGCGACGGACGCAGCGATCCGGGCAACATCCACGACGCGGCCCTCGCGGCCGGGCGATATCTGTGCGCCGACGGGCGGGATCTGTCCGACACGGCGGACCTGGATCGCGCGATCCTCGGCTACAACCACTCCACCGCATATCTGCACACGGTCAAGGCATGGTTCGCCCACTACCTCGGCGGTCACCGGATCGTGCCGGACCAGGGTTCCGGACCGGCCCCCCGCGTGGAGCCGAAGCCGGCGCACACGCCGCGGGCGGCAGCCTCCTCCGCGGCCCAGGAGCGCCCTGGCGACCGGGGCCGTGGGCCCGGCGCTCCCTCTTCCTCGCCCTCGCCTCCGCCCTCCGGGCGTCCACAGGGAGCGGACGAGGGCGCCGAGCCCGGTGCGCCGGTGATCCCGGACCTGGAACCCCTCGCGGAGCTCCCCGGCGTCGATGCGCTGACCAGCAACGGAACGGACTCGATGCGCGCCTCCCCCTCCACAACCCCCGCTACCGGGCGGTAATCTCCCTCGCGCCGGGCAAGCACCGAGTCCGGCCGGGTGAGAGCGAAGGGGCCCTCATGACGTCGGACACGCAAGCGGCTGACGAGCGGTGGCAGCGCGCGTGGGCCCACCGCGAGCAACTTCTCAAGGTGGCCCGCCGCAGGTCCATGAGCCTGGAGGACGCCGAGGACGCCGTGCACGAGGCGATGCTGCGTGCTGCCGAGACCCCTCATCTGGACGAGGAGCGGCTGGGTGCCTGGCTGACGACGGTGACGATGCGGCTGTGCGTGGACCGCTACCGCCAGGTCAACCGCGAGACCGAGGTGCGCAGCAGCCCCAGGCTGCTCGCACCGGTCCCGGTGCCGGTGGAGGAGGCGGTCTGCGACCGGGCCGAGGCGAAGTGGCTGGCGCACCGGAGCGGGGAGCTGCCGGCCCGTCAGGCCGAGGCGCTCTGGCTGAAGGCCGAGGATCTGGACGTGGACCAGGTCGCCACGAAGATGGGGCTGAGCTACCGCACGGTCGAGTCGCTGCTGGCGCGGGCCCGCCGGACACTGCGCAATTCGCTGGCCGCCACGCTCGCCCTGGGGCTGTGGCTGATCGGACGTGGCCGCCCGCAGGGCGGCAATGCCCAGGCGGTGGTGGTGGCCTCGACCGCGGCGACGCTGGCCGTCGCGGGTCTGATCCTGCCGTACGTGCACGACGGGGACGGCCCCGCATCGCCGCGTCCGGCGTCCCCCGCGGTCTCACAGGCCGCGGATACGCGGGAGTCGGACCGGGAGCGCACAGCTCGTCCGCCCGCGGACACCTCGGCCCGGACGCAGGAGTCCGGGCAGCCGTCCGGCGGCCCCGTGCTCACACCGCTGCTCCTTCCCGGGGTTCCGCTGCCACCGCTGCCGCTGGACGCTTCGGCCGTACCCGGCGTCCCCGAGGTGCCTGCCGTGCCGAAGGTTCCCGTGCCGGATCTGCCCGACCTCCCGTCGGCGCCCCTGCCCCCGGCGTCGCTGCCGTCACCGCCGCCGCCGTCGCTCCCTGCGAAGGACCTCCCCGCGGAGAACCTGCCGGTGGAGGGAACGAGCGCGGAAGGACCGGACGTGACGTCGGTGTCACGCCCGTAGGAAACCTCCGTAAAAATATCTTTGCCCCTCAGCGACGGACGGCTCCGCCCTCCCCGTAGAGCAGATGTCGGAGCTGCTCCACGGCTGAAGGGTGAACCGGATGGGTGTCGAGATCTGTGTGGAAGGACTGACCAAGTCCTTCGGTCACCAGGTCATCTGGCAGGACGTGTCACTGACGCTGCCCGCCGGTGAGGTCTCGGTGATGCTCGGCCCTTCGGGCACGGGCAAGTCGGTGTTCCTCAAAACGCTCGTCGGGCTGCTGAAGCCCGAACGCGGGTCGATCCGGATCGCGGGCACGGACATCACCGCCCTGCGCGAACACGACCTGTACGAGGTACGGAAGCTGTTCGGCGTGCTGTTCCAGGACGGCGCGCTGTTCGGGTCCATGAACCTCTACGACAACATCGCCTTTCCGCTGCGGGAGCACACCCGCAAGCCGGAGAGCGAGATCAGACGGATCGTGCTCGAGAAGATGGACATGGTCGGACTGATCGGCGCCGAGGAGAAGCTGCCCGGCGAGATATCCGGCGGTATGCGCAAACGGGCCGGTCTCGCCCGCGCCCTGGTGCTCGACCCGGAGATCATTCTCTTCGACGAGCCCGACTCGGGGCTCGACCCGGTGCGGGTGGCCTATCTCAACCAGCTGATCGTCGACCTCAACGCCCAGATCGACGCGACCTTCCTGATCGTCACCCACGACATCGCGTCGGCGCGGCAGATCCCGGACAACATCGGGCTGCTGTTCCGGCGTGAGCTGGTGATGTTCGGCCCCCGGGAGAAGCTGCTGACCAGTGACGAGCCGGTCGTACGGCAGTTCCTCAACGGCCGGATGCAGGGCCCGATCGGGATGGCCGAGGAGAAGGACGCGGCCCAGGTCGAGCAGGAGCTGGCCCAGCTCGGCAAGGACGTGGATCCTCCCTCGGCGCGCATACCCGACCTGACGCCACGCCTGCTGCCCAGCGCGGGGATCACCCGGCCGCCGCGCTGGGAGGCCATCGCCGAACAGGAGTCGCTGCGCCAGGTGCGGGCCGCGGTGCGCGGAAAGGTGCTGGGGTCATGAGCCTGTCGCCCACCGGAGCGCTGAGGCATACGGGCAGCCTGTTCGCGATGGGACTGGACGTCCTGCGGACGATACCCAAACGCCCCTTCCAGGCACGGGAGTTCATCCAGCAGGCCTGGTTCATCGCGAGCGTCACGATTCTGCCGACCGCACTGGTCTCCATTCCGTTCGGAGCGGTCATAGCCCTGCAGATCGGCAGTCTCACCCGGCAGTTGGGCGCCCAGTCGTTTTCGGGCGCGGCCTCGGTGCTGGCCGTCCTGAGGGAGGCCTCCCCGATCGTCACCGCGCTGCTGATCGCGGGCGCGGGCGGTACGGCGATCTGTGCGGACCTCGGGGCGCGCAAGATCCGCGAGGAGATCGATGCCATGCAGGTGCTCGGCATCGACCCGATCCACCGGCTCGTGGTGCCGAGGGTGCTGGCCACGATGCTGGTGGCGGTGCTGCTCAACGGGCTGGTGTCGGTGGTCGGCGTGGCCGGCGGCTACTTCTTCAACGTGATCCTGCAGAACGGCACGCCCGGCGCCTATCTGGCCTCCTTCACCACCCTCGCCCAGCTGTCGGACCTGTGGGCGGCCGAACTCAAGGCCCTGGTGTTCGGTGCGATCGCCGCGATCGTCGCCTCCTACAAGGGCCTGACCGCCAAGGGCGGCCCGAAGGGCGTGGGCGATGCGGTGAACCAGTCGGTGGTGATCACTTTCATGTTGCTGTTCGTGACGAACTTCGTGATGACCGCGGCGTACTTCCAAGTCGTTCCGCAGAGGGGTTGACGCATGCCGCTCATGAATCGTCTGGTGCTGGACCGGCTCGAGGAGCTGGGCACCCAGCTGACCTTCTACGGACGCTCCCTGGCGTGGACCGGGCGGACGCTGCACCGCTACAAGAAGGAGACCCTGCGGCTGCTCGCGGAGGTGAGCTTCGGCCGCGGGGCGCTGGCCGTCGTCGGCGGCACGGTCGGTGTGATCGCCTTCCTGTCGTTCTTCACCGGTACCGAGGTCGGTCTGCAGGGGTACGCGGCGCTGAACCAGCTGGGCACCTCGAACTTCGTGGCGTTCCTCTCGGCGTACTTCAACACCCGTGAGATCGCGCCGCTGGTGGCGGGACTCGCCCTGTCCGCGACGGTGGGCGCCGGATTCACCGCCCAGCTCGGCGCGATGCGGATCAGCGAGGAGACCGACGCGCTGGAAGTGATGGGCGTTCCCTCGCTGCCGTTCCTGGTGACCACCCGGATGATCGCCGGTTTTGTGGCCGTCATCCCGCTCTATGTGGTCGGGCTGCTGTCCTCGTACTTTGCCGCGCGGACCATCACCACCGGCTACTACGGGCAGTCCGCCGGCACCTACGACCACTACTTCCAGCAGTATCTGCCGCCGGTCGACGTGCTGTGGTCCTTCGGCAAGGTGATCGTCTTCGCCGTCGTGATCATCCTGGTCCACTGCTACTACGGCTACTACGCGAGCGGCGGCCCGGCCGGTGTCGGTGTCGCGGTGGGCCGCGCGGTGCGCACCTCCATCGTCGCCGTCAACATCCTCGACTTCTTCCTCAGCCTGGCGATCTGGGGCGCCAACACGACTGTACGGATTGCGGGGTAGTGCCGATGCGCATTCCAGGACCGGCCTCGTCATCGGCCGTGGCGCGCACCACCCGGCTGCGGCTGTACGGCATCGCCTTCCTCGTGGTCATGGCGCTGTTGCTGTCGCTGTCGGTGGCCGTGTACCAGCAGGTGTTCACCCCGGTCGTACGGATCACGCTGGAGGCCGACACGCTCGGCAACCAGCTGGATCCGCGCGCGGATGTGAAGCTGCGCGGGCTGCTGGTGGGCGAGGTGCGAACGGTGCGGGCCGACGGGCGTAAGGCGACGGTCGACATCGCGCTGAAGCCGCAGCACGTTTCCCGTATCCCGGCCGATGTGCACGCCCGGCTGCTGCCCAAGACGCTGTTCGGCGAGAAGTTCGTCGATCTGGTTCCGCCCCGCGGGAGCGCGGGGCGGCACATCCGGGCCGGTGATGTGATCACCCAGGACCGCACCACGGTGGGCATCGAGGTGCAGCAGCTCTTGAACGACCTGCTGCCGCTGCTGCGCACCGTGCGGCCTGCGGAACTCAACGCCACGCTGACCGCGTTCGCCACTGCGCTGGAGGGGCGGGGCGACCGTATCGGCGCCAACCTGACCCGCGTCGAACGCTACTTGCGCGAACTGAATCCCCATATGCCGTCCCTGAAGGAGGACATCGCGCGCTTCGCCGATGTGACGGAGGTGTACGGGGATGCCGCGCCGGATCTGATGCGGATCCTGCGCAACTCCGTCACCACCAGCCGCACTCTCGTCGAGCAGCAGGACCGGCTGGCCGAGGGCCTCAGGACCACCACCACGGTCGCCCGCACCGCCGAGGAGTTCTTCGACGAGAACGGCGACCGGCTGATCACTCTCGGCCGTGTCTCGCGGCCCACGCTGGCGCTGTTCGCCCGCTACTCCCCCGAGTACCCGTGCCTGCTCGACGGCCTGGTGAAGCAGGAGAAGGCATCCGAAGAGGCTTTCAGGGGCGGTCAGATGCATATCACGCTCGAGTTCGTCCGCCCGCGACCCGCGTACCGACCCGGTGAGGAACCGCGCTATGCAGAGCGCTCAGGACCCGATTGCAGAGGTCTGCCCGGCCCCCCTGTGCCCGCACCGGACGTCCGTCTCGACGACGGTACGTCTCCTACGGCGGCAAGCGGCCTGCCCGGCGGGGCCGGGGTGTCGGCCACCGCGGCCGAGCAGCGGGCCGTCGGCTCCCTCGTGGCCCCGGTTCTCGGTGTGCCGGCCGACCGGGTGCCCGCGGTCGCGACGCTGCTGTTCGGCCCGATGGCCCGCGGAACGGCGGTGAGCATCGCATGAGGACGACACGCGCCACTGACACGGCCGCTCCGCTGATCAAGTTCAGCCTGTTCGGGGTGGTGACGGTGCTGGCCACCGCGTTGCTCGCGGCGACCATCGTGAACGTCTCGTTCGTGGCCGAGGACACCTACCGGGCGGTGTTCAGCGATGTGACCAGCCTGGAGGAGGGCGACGACATCCGGGTGGCCGGGGTCCGGGTCGGCGAGGTGCAGGACATCGCGATCAAGGACCGTACGCTGGCCGAGGTGACGTTCACGGTACGCCGTGACCGACCGCTGCTGACCAGCACCGGCGCGGTCATCCGCTATCGCAGCCTGGTGGGTTCGCGATATGTCGCGCTGACCGAGGGCGCGGGCGACGGCACGCGGCTGAAGCCCGGCGGGGTGATCTCCGTGGCCCGTACGAAGCCGGCGCTGGACCTCAACGCGCTCCTCGGCGGCTTCAAGCCGCTGTTCGCCGCGCTGAGCCCCAAGGACGTCAACCAGCTCGCCACCGAGATCGTCAAGACCCTCCAGGGCGAGGGCGGGACGGTCAACAGCCTGCTCGCGCACACCGCGTCGCTCACCACGACGCTCGCCGACCGTGACGAGCTGATCGGGTCCGTGATCGACAACCTCAACACGGTCCTGCAGACCCTGGACAAACGGGACGCCCGCTTCTCCGGGCTGCTCAAACAGCTGCAGCGGCTGATCTCCGGGCTGTCCGCCGACCGCAAGCCCATCGGTGCGTCCCTGGCGGGCATCGACGGGCTGACCGAGGCCACCTCGGGTCTGCTCGAGGACGCCCGGCCGGCGCTCCGCGACGACATCGCCGAGCTGACCGAGCTCACCGGCACGCTCAACGACAACGAGAAGACCGTGGAGGGCGTGCTGAAACGGCTGCCGAACAAGCTCGACAAACTGACGGGGACCGCCTCGTACGGTTCCTGGTTCAACTTCTACCTCTGCGACTTCGACGGCCGGATCGTGCTTCCGAAGACCCGGCAGATCATCACCCCCGAGCTCCATGTCGCCCGGGCGAGGTGCTCATGATTCCGTTCCGCGAGAGAAATCCTGTGGTCATCGGAGCCGTGGGCGTCACCACGCTCGCGCTGCTCGCCGTGGCCGCGTTCAACGCCGACGGCCTGCCGCTGATCGGCGACGGAGAGACCTATAGCGCGGCGTTCTCCGAGGCGGGCGGACTCAAGCCCGGGGACGAGGTACGGATCGCCGGGGTCAAGGTCGGCAAGGTCGCCGAGGTCGACCTGGACGGTGACCATGTGAAGGTGACCTTCCGGGTCAAGGGGGAGCCGGGCTTCGGCACCAGGACCGGAGCGGCCATCAGGGTCAAGACGATTCTGGGGGCCAAGTACCTGGCGCTGCAGCCGAAGGGCCCGGGGCAGCTGGCGGCGGGCCGTGAGATCCCGCTGAACCGCACGGTCCCGGCGTACGACGTCGTGACGGCGTTCAGCGATCTGACGACGACCACGGAGAAGGTCGACACGGACGGGCTGGCCAAGGCCATGGACACGATCTCCGCCACGTTCGAGGACTCCCCGGACGAGGTCCGGCAGTCCATCAAGGGGTTGTCGAAGATCTCCCGGACGGTGGCCTCCCGCGACCAGGCGCTGCGCGAACTCCTCGATCACGCCAACGGGGTGACCGGTGTGCTGTCGGAGCGCTCGGGCGAGCTCTCCGCGCTCATCAAGGACGGCGACAAGCTGTTCAAGGAGATCGCCGCGCGGCGGGCGGCGATCCACTCGCTGCTCAAGAGCTCGGCCGCGCTCGGTATCCAGCTGTCCGGTCTGGTCGAGGACAACAAGAAGGAGATCGGCCCGGCGCTCAAGGGCCTCCGTCAGGTGGTCGCCATGCTCGAACGCAACCAGGCGAGCCTGGACCGCAGCGTCCAGTTGCTCGCGCCCTATGTGCGGGTCTTCACCAACACCCTCGGCAACGGCCGGTGGTTCGACAGCTACATCCAGAACATGGTCGCCGTCCCGGTGGTCCCGCGGAAGGGAGGTTCGTGATGAGCCGCTTTCGGTCGAAGATACGCGGCACAGGCACCAGGCGCGTGGCACTTGCCCTGGCGTTCGCGCTCGTCGCGGGTGCGACGGCGGTCGTCCTGTGGCCCCGCTCGACCCCGGTCCGGGTCACCGCCCACTTCCCCCGCACCGTGGGCATCTACCCCGGCTCCGACGTGCGCGTCCTCGGGGTCCGTGTCGGCGAGGTCAAGGAGATCACTCCGCAGGGCCGCGGGGTGCGGGTGGAGCTGGAATACGACTCGGGCCGCAAGATCCCCGCCGACGCCCGGGCCGCGATCATCAACTCCTCGGTCGTCAGCGACCGTTACGTACAGCTGCTTCCCGTCTACCGCGGCGGGCCCGCGATGGAGAACGGAGCGGTCATCCCCGAGAGCCGTACGGCCGTGCCGGTCGAGCTCGACAGGGTCTTCGACAGTCTGCACACCACGGCCGAGGCGTTCGGCCCGCAAGGGGCCAACGCGGACGGTTCGCTGTCCCGGCTGCTCGGGGTGAGCGCGGACAACCTCGGCGGCCAGGGCGAAAAGCTCCACCAGACGGTCGAGGACCTGTCGCTCGCGGTCACCACCTTGTCGGACGGCCGCAAGGATCTGTTCGGCACCGTGCGGAATCTGCAGGTGTTCACCGCGGCGCTGGCCGCCGACGACAAGAACGTCCGGTCGTTCAACGACTCTCTTGCCGAGGTGGCCGACCAGCTCGCCGGGGAACGCAAGGACCTGGCCGCCGCGCTGCGTCACCTCGGCAAGGCGCTGGGCGATGTGTCCGCGTTCGTACGGAACAACAAGAAGGCCCTGACGTCAGATGTGAAGGGACTCAGCAAGGTCACCAAGGTCCTGGTCACCCAACGGGCCGCCCTGGCGGAACTGCTGGAGGTCGCACCGGCCGGACTGTCCAATCTGCAGAACGCCTACAACCCCTCGTCCGGGACGCTCGACACCCGTAACAACCTCGAGCAGTCCCAGGATCCGGCCGCGCTGCTGTGCTCGCTGCTGAAGACGACCGGAGACGCCGGGGGCAGGAACCCCGACTGCAAGGAGCTCGACGAGCTCTTCGACACCCTGCCCGAACTGCCGCACACCGCACGGGTGTCGGGCACCGGGCAAGTCGACCGGACGCTCGGCGGAATCCTGGAGGCCGGGGCATGAGGGGCAACGGCGTCATGACTGCGCTGCGCAGGGGCAGGGCGGCGGCCGTGTGGACGGCGCTCGGCTCGGTGCTGCTCACCGGTTGCGAGTTCAACGGCCTGTACGAGGTGGGGCTGCCGGGCGGCGCGGCCACGGACCGTGACGCGTACCGCGTCACGGTCGAGTTCCGGGACGTACTCGACCTGGTGCCGCAGTCGGCCGTGAAGGTCAACAACGTCGCGGTGGGTTCGGTCGAGAAGGTCGAGCTGGCCGGCTGGCACGCCCGGGTACGGCTGCGGGTCGACGGCACGGTGCGGCTGCCGGGCAACGCGATCGCCGAGCTGCGCCAGACCAGCATGCTCGGCGAGAAGTACGTGGCACTGTCCGCCCCGGTGGACGCGGCCCCCGCCGGCCGGCTCGCCGACGGCGACCGGATCCCGCTGGCCCGCAGCGGGCGCAACCCGGAGATCGAGGAGGTGCTCTCCGCACTGTCGGCGCTGCTCAACGGCGGCGGGGTCGCCCAGCTGAAGACGATCACCGTGGAGCTGAACAAGAGTCTGGAGGGCCGTGAGAACCGGGTGAAGTCCCTGCTCACCGAGCTGGACACGTTCCTGGGCGGGCTCGACGGGCAGCGCAAGGAGATCGTGCGCGCGCTCGAAGGCATCGACCGGCTGTCCAAGCGGCTCGCCAAGGAGAAGAAGTCCATCGCCACGGCGGTCGACACCATGCCGGGTGCCCTCAAGGTGCTGGCCGACCAGCGTCGCAATCTGACCGCCATGCTCACCTCGCTGTCAAAGCTCGGCACTACGGGCACCAAGGTGGTCAACGGCTCACGGGCGGATGTGGTCGCCAATCTGCGCCATCTCCAGCCGATCCTGAAGCAGCTGAACACGGCGGGCAACGATCTGCCCAACGCGCTGGAGCTGATGACGACCTATCCGTTCCCGCGCAATGTGACGGACGCCATCAAGGGCGACTACGTCAATCTCTCGATCACCGCCGATCTCGACCTGGCGGGCATCTACGGCAACCTCGCGGACAAGCCGCCGAAGAAGCCGGGCGCACCGGATGCGCCCGAGCCGCCGAAGATGCCGGACGTTCCGGAGCTGCCCGACGTACCGGGCGTCCCGCTGCCCACCGGGCTGCCGCGGAACCCCGGTGCGCCCGGGGCGCCCGGATCACCCTCGGCGCCGTCCGGTGGTGCGGCTCCCCTGTGCCCGCCGGTGTGCACCGGCAGTCACGCCGCCTACGGAGGCCGGGACAAGGACGGCGACCGCTTTCCGGCCGGGGTCGATCCCGCTCTCGCCGAGCTCCTGCTGAAGGGGATGCAACCGTGATCACTCGTATGGTCAAGGCCCAGTTGCTCGCGTTCGCCGCGGTCACCGCCGTCGGAGTGTCGTACGTCGGCGCCCGCTACACGGGCCTGGCGGATCTGCTCCTCGACGGCGGCTACACGGTGCGCGCGGAGTTCGCCGAGTCCGGAGGCATTTTCCCCGGCGCCGAGGTCACCTATCGCGGGGTGCCGGTCGGCCGGGTCGGTGAGCTGCGGCTGGCCGGCGCCGACGGGGTCTCGGCGGTGCTGGACATCGAGGACGGGGCCCGGATACCGGCCGACACGCTCGCGGTGGTGGCGAACCGTTCAGCGGTCGGCGAGCAGTACGTCGATCTGCAGCCACGCGGGAGCGGCCGCCCGTATCTGGAGGAGGGCAGTGTGATCGCCCGAGCCGACACCCGGGTGCCGCTGCCGACCACCGATCTCGTGCTCGGCCTGGACCGGCTGGTCAAGTCCGTCGGCAAGGACGACCTGCGGATCACGGTCGACGAGCTCGGCAAGGCCTTCGCCGGCACCGGCCCGCATCTGAGCCGGCTCGTGGACTCCGGCAACAACCTGGTGGAATCGGCGTCCGCCTCCCTGCCTCAGACCACGTCGCTGATCGAGGACTCGCGCACGGTCCTGAAGACACAGGCCGACAAAGGGTCGGCGATCACGTCGTTCTCACATGATCTGGCCGCCCTGACCGCGGAGTTGAAGTCGAGCGACGGCGACCTGCGCAGGCTGGTCGACTCGGCCCCGTCGGCCGCGTACGAGGTGAACTCGCTGCTCAAGGCGAACAAGACCCATCTGCCCGTACTACTCGGCAATCTGATCAGCGGCGGCCAGATCACGGTGGCGCGGCTGCCGGGGGTGGAGCAGGCTCTGGTCACCTTCCCGGTGGTCGTCGCCGGCAGCTCCACCGTGATCCCGGGCGACGGAACGACCCATTTCGGCATGGTCACCGGCGCCGACGATCCGCCGCCGTGCCGCCAGGGATACGGCACACAGCGGCGTGACCCCTCGGACACATCCCGGCGCCCCGCGAACACGAATGCGCGCTGCACCGCCCCGCGCGGCAGCGCCACCTCGGTCCGCGGCGCCCAGAACGTACCTGGCGCCTCCACGGGCTCGGGCGCGGGCGCGGACCGCGCCTCGTACGTCTCCCCGTACGACCCGGAGACCGGCATCGTCGCCGGCCCGGACGGAACGCTCGTCGAGATCGGCTCGACGGGCGGCGAACAGAGCTTGCTCGGAAAGGACTCGTGGCAATGGCTGCTCGTTGGACCCATGGCATGAACGGGAGCATCCTCGCGCGCCTGACCCGGCGGCTGCGTCTGCTCGGTACGAGGACTTCGGCCGCCGCGCGGCGCGGCAGAGCACTGCCGGCGATGCTCGCGGTGGCGACGGTCGTGACGACCGCGCTGAGCGGCTGGCTCTGTGTCCAGGTGTACGAGCAGCGGGCCCAGGCGCACCGGCACCAGGACATCCTGGCCGCGGCCCGGCAGTCCGCGCTGAACTTCACCTCGCTCGACTACCGGCGCTACGAGAAGGACAGTGCGAATGTGCTGGGGGGCGCCACCGGTGAGTTCAAGGAGCAGTTCGCGGCGCAGACGGCCGCGTTGACGAAGCTGGTCGCGGCCAACAAGTCGGTGTCCCAGGGGCAGGTGCTCGAAGCGGGCATCACGCGTGCCGACGAGCGCACGGCGCGCGTGCTCGTGGTCGCCGACAGCAAGGTGACCAACACCGCCGCCCCCGCGGGCCAGGCCCGCACCTATCGCCTGCAGCTCGATCTCGTACTCGAACGCGGCCGCTGGCTGACGTCCGCCGTCGAGTTCGTCGGCTGACGGCCCGCCCGAGCAGACACCAGTGACACCAGCAGTGAGGAGCAGGACCGTGGCGAACCCGACTGGACGAGGCTCCGGCGTCGCATCTCCCGGCCGCCGTTCCATGGCCGCGGCCGCCCGTGCGGCGGCCAAGCGCACGGAACGTGTCGGGCCCGGAACGGGGATGCCCGTCGGCGTGGCGGAGCGGGGCACCGACGCGAGTCCGGGACCGGTCGCCGTCCCGGACGCGGTGACGGTGGACAGGCCGGACCGGGTGGAGCGGGCCGGGGTGCCGCTGGAGGCGCCGGACGACGCGGACCAGGGGCGACGGCCGGAGGATCAGCACGCAGGGCCGGTTCTGCAGGCCGGGGAGCCTGCGGCCGGAGAGACGCGGGGCCGGCGGCGTGGACGGGCCTGCGTCGCGCTGGCCGTACTGGTGGTGGCGATGCTGGCCGCGGCCGCTGTGGTCGGGTGGAAGTACGCGGACGGACGGCGTACGGACGCGGCGCGGCTGCAGGCGCTGGCCGCGGCGCAGCAGGCGGCGCCCTCCGTGCTCTCGTACGACTACCGCCGGCTGGAACGGGACTTCGCCGCGGCGCGCGGCCACCTGACCGGCTCGTTCCGTGACGAGTACGGCCGGACCACCAAGGCGGTGGTCGCCCCGACCGCGGCCAAGTACCACGGGGTGGTCAAGGCGACGGTGGTGAAACCGCCGGCCGGAGGCGCACCAGCCGCCTCGGTCGTGTCGGCGTCGGCGGACACGGCGGTCGTACTGCTCTTCGTCAACCAGGTGACCACGAGCACTCAGGTCACGGGGCCGCGCGTCGATCTGAACCGGGTGCGGATGACGATGACCCGTACTTCCGACGGCTGGAAGGTGAGCGCGGTGGACGCGCTGTAGCCGTAGCGCGCGTATCCGCGCGGCGCCTCCCGTGCCGGGGCGGCAGAAGCCTGTTGAACAGGCCCTCTGCCCCGGCACGGGAGGCGCCTTTTTTGTCTGCCGGTCTTGACAGGTCAACCCCGCCCCGGGCAGTCTTCCATCAAACAGAAACTAACTTCCGCAATACGGAAGGAGTGCGCAGCCCTCATGGCCCGCTTCCCGGAAGACGCAGCGACCGACCAGCGCTTCGATGTGAACCTCTCGATCCTCTTCACGGAACTTCCCCTCCTGGAGCGCCCCGCGGCCGCCGCCGCGGCGGGCTTCACCGCGGTGGAGCTGTGGTGGCCCTGGATCGAGACCCCCACCCCGGCGCAGGCCGAGCTCGACGCCCTGAAGAAGGCGCTCGACGACGCGGGCACCCAGCTGGTGGGGCTGAACTTCTACGCAGGACAGCTGCCGGGCCCCGACCGGGGCGCGCTCTCGCTGCCCGGCGAGGAGTCCGACCGCTTCCGCGCCAACATCGAGGTGGCGGCGGACTTCGCCGCGTCGGTGGGCTGCAAGGCGCTCAACGCGCTGTACGGCAACCGGGTGGAGGGCGTGGGCCCGCAGGTCCAGGACGCCCTCGCCCTGGAGAACCTGACGCTGGCCGCCCGCGCGGCCGACCGCATCGGGGCGATCCTGCTGGTCGAGACTCTCAACAAGCCGGAATCGCCGCTCTATCCGCTGGTGAGCGCCCCGGCCGCGATCGAGGTCGTGGACAAGGTGAACGCGGCGACCGGCCTCGACAACGCCCGGTTCCTGCTCGACATCTACCACCTGTCGATGAACGGCGAGGACGTCAGCCAGGTCATCGCGGCGTACGCCGGCAGGACGGGCCACGTCCAGATCGCCGACAACCCCGGCCGCGGCGCCCCCGGCACCGGCTCGCTCCCGCTGGAGCAGCTCCTCGGCGAGCTGAAGAAGGCCGGTTACGAGGGCTGGATCGGGCTGGAGTACAAGGCGGGCGACCGGCCGAGCGCCGAGTCGTTCGGCTGGCTGCCCGCCGGCGCCCGCGCCCGCGCCCGCGCCAACTGACGTACACAGCAAGCGTTTGAGAGAGGCACCCTCATGAGCAACCTTCCCAAGATCGCATGGATCGGGCTCGGCATCATGGGCTCCCCCATGTCCGAGAATCTGCTGAAGGCCGGATACTCCGTCACCGGCTTCACGCTGGAACAGGACAAGCTGGACCGCCTCGCGGCGGCCGGCGGCACCGCCGCGTCGTCCATCGCGGAGGCCGTGGCGGACGCCGATGTCGTGATCACGATGGTGCCCGCGTCCCCGCAGGTCGAGGCCATCGCCTACGGCCCCGACGGCATCCTGGAGAACGCGAAGCAGGGCGCGCTGCTGATCGACATGTCCTCGATCACCCCGCAGACCTCGGTCGACCTGGCGAAGAACGCCGTCGACAAGGGCGTGCGCGTCCTGGACGCACCGGTCTCGGGTGGCGAGGCCGGGGCGATCGAGGCCGTACTGTCCATCATGGTCGGCGGCGAGCAGGCCGACTTCGACAGCGCCCTGCCGATCCTCGAAGCGCTCGGCAGGACCATCGTGCTGTGCGGCCCGCACGGCTCCGGCCAGACGGTGAAGGCCGCCAACCAGCTGATCGTCGCGGTCAACATCCAGGCGTGTGCCGAGGCCGTGGTCTTCCTGGAGAAGTCCGGCGTGAACCTGCAGGCGGCGCTCGACGTCCTCAACGGCGGTCTGGCCGGCTCGACCGTGCTGACCCGCAAGAAGGACAACTTCCTGAACCGGGACTTCCAGCCCGGCTTCCGGATCGACCTGCACCACAAGGACATGGGCATCGTCACCGACGCCGCCCGCAATGTCGGCGCCGCGCTGCCCGTCGGCGGCGTGGTCGCCCAACTCGTCGCCTCGCTGCGTGCGCAGGGCGACGGCGGGCTCGACCACTCGGCCCTGCTGCGCTCCGTCGAGCGCCTCTCCGGTTCGCAGGTCTGAGCGGAACCGGCTCCCAGATTTCCGGGCGGCGTCCGGCGCTGACAACTGTCCTGTCGCGCCCAGGCGCCGGGCGCCGTCCGGAACACCACCTCAGCAGCTTCAGCACTTTCACGTACGGAAGGTCAGACCCGCCACCATGACGCAGCGTGTGCTTACGACCGAGTCAGGCGCCCCGGTCGCCGACAACCAGAACTCCGCCACCGCCGGCGTCGGTGGCCCGCTTCTCCTCCAGGACCAGCACCTGCTGGAGAAGCTCGCCCGCTTCAACCGGGAGCGCATCCCGGAGCGCGTGGTGCACGCCCGCGGCTCCGGCGCGTACGGCTACTTCGAGGTGACGGACGACGTCACCGGCTTCACGAAGGCCGCGTTCCTCTCCGAGGTCGGCAGGCGCACCGAGACCTTCGTGCGCTTCTCGACCGTGGCCGACTCGCTCGGCGGTGCGGACGCGGTCCGCGACCCGCGTGGCTTCGCGCTGAAGTTCTACACCGAGGAGGGCAATTACGACCTCGTCGGCAACAACACCCCGGTGTTCTTCATCAAGGACCCGATCAAGTTCCCCGACTTCATCCACTCGCAGAAGCGCGACCCGTTCACGGGCCGTCAGGAGCCGGACAACGTCTGGGACTTCTGGGCGCACTCCCCCGAGGCGACGCACCAGGTGACCTGGCTGATGGGCGACCGCGGCATCCCCGCGTCGTACCGGCACATGAACGGCTACGGCTCGCACACCTACCAGTGGACGAACGAGGCGGGCGAGGCCTTCTTCGTGAAGTACCACTTCAAGACCAACCAGGGTGTGCGCTCGCTCTCCGCCGAGCAGGCGGCCGAGCTGGTCGGCCAGGACGCCAACTCCCACCAGACAGACCTCCTGCAGGCCATCGAGCGCGGTGTGAACCCGTCCTGGACGCTGTACGTGCAGGTCATGCCCGCGGCCGAGGCGGCCGACTACCGCTTCAACCCGTTCGACCTGACCAAGGTGTGGCCGCACGGCGACTACCCGCTGCAGCGCGTGGGCCGGCTCGTCCTGGACCGCAACCCCGACAACGTGTTCGCCGAGGTCGAGCAGGCCGCGTTCTCGCCGAACAACTTCGTGCCGGGTATCGGCCCCTCGCCGGACAAGATGCTCCAGGGCCGGCTGTTCGCCTACGCGGACGCGCACCGCTACCGCCTGGGCGTCAACCACACCCTGCTCGCGGTGAACGCGCCCAAGGCGACGACCGCGCAGAACTACGGCCGCGACGGCGCCATGGCGGCGCGCAACGGCTCGCGGTACGAGAAGAACTACGAGCCCAACTCGCACGCGGGCCCCGCCCAGACGGACGCGGCGTTCTCCGCCCCTCTCGCGGTCCAGGGCTGGACCGGCACCCACGCCGCGCCGGCTCACGTCAAGGACGACGACTTCTTCCAGGCCGGTGAGCTGTACCGGCTGATGTCCGAGGACGAGAAGCAGCGTCTGGTCGCCAACATCGCCGGCGGCCTGTCCCAGGTCACCCGCGACGACGTGATCGAGAAGAACCTCGCCCACTTCCACGCCGCCGACGCCGACTACGGCAGGCGCGTCGAGGAAGCGGTCCGCGCCCTGCGCGAGGACTGAGCGAACGGGACCGCGGCGGTCGTGCGATGCCAGTGCGGTGGTGAAGGCTCCGGGAGCCGCCTCTTGACGTGAAGGAGGCGGCACCCGGTCCCGATCGCCGCCGCCGCGGTCCCGGGCCGCACCGAAGACCCCGCCCGGCGGCGCGAACGTCCTGTCGCGCCAGCCTCGTGCCGTCGGGCGGCAACAACCTCACAGCCAGGGCGTGGAGTACGGACGGTCCCGTACTCCACGCCCTTTCGCCGTGCCCGGAGCCTGTGCCGGCGCGCTGTTAGCGTCCGTCGTATGAACGACAGCGTGTACGTGGGCAACGCGGGCGAGGACGCCGTCCTGGACCGGGGGTGGCTGCTCGGTCACTTCAAGGATGCGGGCGATCCCCGGCACAGTGATGCCGTGGAGATCAAATGGGGTGTCCATCCGCGCGGGGACGAGCGCAAGCAGTGGGTGGAGGGTGAGGAGCGCACCGCGCTGCTCGTGCTGATCAGTGGCCGCTTCCGCGTCGAACTCCCCGGGCGCAGCGTCCTGCTGGCACGACAGGGCGACTACGTGGTGTGGGGCCGCGGCGTCGACCACTCCTGGATCGCCGAGGAGGAGTCGGTGGTGCTGACGGTGCGCTGGCCCTCGGTGCCGGGGTACACGGTCGCGTAGTCCCGAGGACACAGTGAAACGGCCCCCGCCCCCGGTGTGTGTCAGGACCGGGGGCGGGGGCCGTCGGATCGTGCGGTGTCAGACCTTCAGCGGCTTGACGGACGTCGGCGCGTGGCCCGGTTCCGTCGCCAGGTCCTCCCACTCGTTGACGCCGTCGATCTGGACGCCCATCGAGATGTTGGTGACCCGCTCCAGGATCGCCTCGACCACCACCGGCACACGGAACTCGGCCGCCAGCTTCTTGGCCTCCTCGAAGGCCGGCAGCAGCTGATCCGGCTCGGTGACGCGGATGGCCTTGCAGCCCAGGCCCTCGACGACCTTGACGTGGTCCACGCCGTAGACGCCCAGCTCCGGGGAGTTGATGTTCTCGAATTCCAGGTTGACCTGGAAGTTGATGTCCAGGTTGCGCTGGGCCTGGCGGATCAGGCCCAGATACGCGTTGTTCACCAGGACGTGGACGTACGGGATGCGGTGCTGCGCGCCGACCGCCAGTTCCTCCAGCATGAACTGGAAGTCGTAGTCGCCGGAGAGAGCCACGACGGGCGTCTCGGGGTCGGCCGTGGCGACGCCCAGCGCGGCCGGGATCGTCCAGCCGAGCGGGCCCGCCTGGCCGCAATTGATCCAGTGGCGCGGCTTGTAGACGTGCAGCATCTGCGCGCCGGCGATCTGGGAGAGGCCGATGGTGGTGACGTAGCGCGTCTCCGGGCCGAAGGCCTTGTTCATCTCCTCGTACACGCGCTGCGGCTTCATCGGGACGTCGTCGAAGTGCGTGCGGCGCAGCAGTGCGGCCTTGCGCTCCTGCGCGGACGCGGCCCACGCCGAGCGGTCGGGGAGCCTGCCCGCGGCCTTGAGTTCCTTGGCGACCTCGACGAAGAGCTCCAGCGCGGCCTTGGCGTCGGAGGCGATGCCGTAGTCGGGCGCGAAGATCTTGCCGATCTGGGTCGGCTCGATGTCGACATGGACGAACGTGCGGTCCTTGGTGTAGACGTCCAGGCCGCCGGTGTGGCGGTTGGCCCAGCGGTTGCCGATGCCGAGGACGAAGTCCGACTCGAGGAATGTCGCGTTGCCGTAGCGGTGCGAGGTCTGCAGGCCGACCATGCCGGCGTTCAGCTCGTGGTCGTCGGCGATGGTGCCCCAGCCCATCAGGGTCGGGATGACGGGCGTGCCGGTGAGTTCCGCGAACTCGACCAGCAGGTCGGACGCGTCGGCGTTGATGATGCCGCCGCCGGCGACGATCAGCGGACGCTCGGACTCCAGCAGCAGCGAGAGCGCCTTCTCGACCTGGGGACGCGTGGCGGACGGCTTGTAGACCGGCAGCGGCGCGTACGTCTCGGGGTCGAACTCGATCTCGGTCAGCTGGACGTCGATGGGCAGGTCGATGAGGACCGGGCCGGGACGGCCGGAGCGCATCAGGTGGAAGGCCTGCTGGAAGACGCCGGGGACCTGCGCGGCTTCCAGAACCGTCGTCGCGGCCTTGGTGACCGGCTTGGCGATCGAGGCGATGTCGACCGCCTGGAAGTCCTCCTTGTGGATCACCGCGGTCGGCGCCTGGCCGGTGATGCACAGGATCGGGATCGAGTCGCCGATCGCCGAGTACAGCCCGGTGATCATGTCGGTGCCGGCCGGGCCGGACGTGCCGATGCAGACGCCGATGTTGCCGGGGCTGGTGCGCGTGTAGCCCTCGGCCATGTGGGAGGCGCCCTCGACATGGCGGGCGAGCGTGTGATCGATGCCGCCGCCTTCCTTGAGGGCTTTGTAGAAGGGGTTGATCGCCGCGCCGGGCACGCCGAACGCGGTGGTGACGCCTTCGCGCTTGAGGATCTCAACTGCCGCTCGGGCAGCGGTCATACGAGGCATGGGGTGCTCCTGCTTCGGCCTGGCGGATTCCGGCTCCTCGCGCCCCTCAGAGCTTGATTCCGTAATGCGGAAGAATAGTTCTGCTATATGGAAGCAATCTAGGGGGCGTGCCACATCGCGTCAAGGGATGACCGAACACGCTCCCCAACGCCCGCCTCTTCGGGGACGATGGACAGGAGTACGAAAGGACCGAGGGGGAGCGATGGCCGAACCAGTGCCGGTGCGCTGTCCCGCCTGCCGTCGCGACCACCTGTTCGAGCCACCGGTCTATCCCTGCGCCTGCGGCGCCCCGCTCGTACCGCCGCTGCTGCGTGCCGCGTCACCGGAGCCGATAACGCGCCGCACCTGGACCGACGACTGGGTGACCGTCCGCTGCCGTGCGTGCGGCCGCCAGGACCACTGGCCGCAGCCCGAGCTCGGCTGTCCGTGCGGGACCGTGCTGCGCATGCCCGTCCGTGCGGTGAGCGCGGCGGTTCCCGCGCTGTCCGCTCCCCTGCCGCGCCCCCGGACGACGACCGTGCACCGTCCGTCGTTCCGCCCGGTCGTCATCCGTACCGCGCGCGACGCGGCGACGGCCGCGGCCCTCTATCTCAAGTGGCTCGGCTTTCGCGATGTCGTGCAGCCGGAGGTCCGGCCCGCCTCCGGCGTCGCGCTGCGCGGGACCGGGCTGATCGCCCAGGTCGACCCCTCCACCCGGCCCGGCACGCTGCGCGACGTCGAATGCCTGTGGCTGAACGGGCTGAGCGCCTCCGCGTCGGTCGCCTTCTTCTCACTCGCCGGCTACGCGGACGACGCCAGGGCCCGCGCCGACCAACTGGGCGTGCCGCTGTTCGTCATGGACCTCACCGGGTGCCCGCGGCCGGTGAACGGCCCGGCGGAAGAGCTGGTCTCCACCGGTGCGTAGCGGCAGGCTGGGCGTATGACTGTCCGCCCTGCCGAAGCCTCCGACCTTCCGCTCCTCCAGGACATCGAGCGGGCGGCCGGGGCGCCCTTCCGTGACATCGGCATGGCCGCGATCGCCGACGACGAGCCCCCTCCGTCGGCCGTGCTGGAGCGCTACCGCCGGGACGGCCGCGCCTGGGTGTGGGCAGGCGGGGACGGCCTGCCCGTCGCGTACCTCATCGACGACGACATCGACGGCGCGGCCCACATCGAGCAGGTCTCGGTCCACCCGGCGGCGGCCCGCCGGGGCCTGGGCCGCGCACTGATCGACCACCTCGGCGCCCGCGCCGCCGCCGACGGACGCACGGCGCTCACGCTCACCACGTTCACCGAGGTGCCGTGGAACGCGCCGTACTACACGCGCATCGGCTTCCGCGTCCTCGCGGAACCGGAGCTCACCGAGGGACTGCGGGAGAACCGGCGCCACGAGAAGGAGCTCGGCCTGGACCGGTGGCCCCGGGTGTGCATGCGCCGGGAGCTGTGAACGGGCCCGGCATCAGGCGCCCGGACCTCCTCCGGACCAGCGCCCCGACCCATCCCGGAATCAGCCGTACTTCTCCCGCAGTTCGATCTTCCGGACCTTGCCGCTGACCGTCATCGGGAACCCGTCGAGGATCTCCAGCCGGCGCGGGATCTTGTAGTGCGCCAGCTGCTCACGGCAATAGCCGGTGATGTCGTCCAGCGTGGGCGGATCGGCCGGGTCACGGGGGACGACGCAGGCCAGGATCTCCTCCCCGTACTTCTCGTCCGGGACGCCGACCACCTGGACGTCCGCGACCTGGGGATGCCCGTACAGGAACTCCTCGATCTCGCGCGGGTAGACGTTCTCACCACCCCTGATGATCATGTCCTTGATCCGGCCGACGATCTGCAGACAGCCGTCCTCGCGCATCGTCGCGAGGTCACCCGTGTGCATCCAGCGGCCCGCGTCGACGGCCTCGGCCGTCTTCTCCGGCTCGTCCCAGTAGCCGAGCATGACGCTGTAGCCGCGGGTGCACAGCTCCCCCGCCTCGCCGCGCGGCACCGTCACCCCGCTCACCGGGTCGATCACCTTGACCTCGACATGGGGCAGCACCCTGCCCACCGTGCCGGTGCGGCGCTCCAGATCGTCGTCGCGGCGGGTCTGGGTGGACACCGGCGAGGTCTCCGTCATGCCGTAGCAGATCGACACCTCGGACATGTGCATCTCGGCGACGACCCGCTTCATCACCTCCACCGGGCACGGCGAGCCCGCCATGATCCCGGTGCGCAGCGAGGTGAGGTCGTACGAGGCGAAGCCGGGCAGGTTCAGTACGGCGATGAACATCGTCGGAACGCCGTACAGCGAAGTGCACCGCTCGTCGGCGACCGCGCGCAGGGTGGCCTCCGGGTCGAAGGACGGCGCAGGGATCACCATGCACGCGCCGTGCGAGGTGGCCGCGAGATTGCCCATCACCATGCCGAAGCAGTGGTAGAAGGGCACCGGCAGGCAGATGCGGTCCTGCTCGCTGTAGGCGATCATCTCGCCCACGAAGTAGCCGTTGTTGAGAATGTTGTGGTGCGACAGGGTGGCGCCCTTGGGGAAGCCGGTGGTGCCCGAGGTGTACTGGATGTTGATCGGGTCGTCGCAGGACAACTCCGCCTCGCTGGACCGCAGTTGCTCCTCGGTGACCGTCCCGGCCGCATCCAGCAGCGTGTCCCAGGAGCCGTCCTCGATGTAGTGGACCGACCGCAGCCGGGGACAGTTCGCCCGCACCTGCTCGACGAGGGCACGGTAGTCGCTGGTCTTGTGCCGCTGGGATGCGCACAGCACCGAGATGCCGGCCTGTCCGAGCACGTACTCGAGTTCGTGCGCCCGGTACGCCGGATTGATGTTCACCATGATCGCGCCGATGCGCGCGGTGGCGTACTGCACGAGCACCCACTCCGCGCAGTTGACCGCCCAGATCCCGACCCGGTCGCCCTTGCCCACGCCGACGCCCATGAATCCGCGGGCCAGTTGGTCGACCGCCGCGCCGAATTCGGCGTACGTCCAGCGGGCTCCGGAGGGGACGTCGACCAGCGCCTCGCGGTCGGGGTGGGCGGCGATCGCCCGGTCGAGGTTCTGCCCGATGGTGTCGCCGAGCAGCGGGGTCGTGCCGGTGCCGTGTGCGTAGGACAGGCTCATCGCGCACCGCCCTCGTCGTACTCGGCGGTTGAGCCCTCGGCCGTACGCTCGCGCAGCTCGATGCGGCGGATCTTGCCCGACACGGTCTTCGGCAGCTCCGCGAACTCCAGGCGACGGATGCGTTTGTAGGGCGCGAGGACGGCGCGGGAGTGGGCGAAGATGACCTTCGCCGTGTCCGGTCCGGGCTCCCAGCCCTCCGCCAGCACGATGTACGCCTTGGGGACGGCGAGCCGCACGGGGTCGGGGGCGGGGACGACCGCCGCCTCGGCGACCGCCTCGTGCTCCAGGAGCGCGCTCTCCAGCTCGAAGGGGCTGATCTTGTAGTCCGAGGCCTTGAAGACGTCGTCGGAGCGGCCGACGTAGGTGATGTACCCGTCGGCGTCGCGCGAGCCGATGTCCCCGGTCCGGTAGTAGCCGCCGGCCATCGCCTCGGCCGTGCGCTCCGGGTCGCCGTGGTAGCCGGTCATCAGCCCGACCGGAACGGCGGAGAGGTCCAGCGAGATCTCGCCCTCCTCGGCGCCGGGTTCGCCGGTGACCGGGTCGAGCAGCTCGACGCGGTAGCCGGGGCTCGGCCGGCCCATCGATCCCGCCTTCAGCAGCTGGCCGGGGCTGTTGGCGACCTGGACCGCCGTCTCCGTCTGCCCGAAACCGTCCCGGACGGTGACGCCCCACTCGCGGCGCACGGTCTCGATGACCTCGGGATTCAGCGGCTCCCCCGCGGCCACGACCTCACGGGGGCGCGTGCCCAGCCGGCTCAGATCTGCCTGGATGAGCATCCGCCACACGGTCGGCGGCGCGCAGAAGCTGGTCACGCCCGCGCGGTCCATCTCCGCCATCAGCCGTGCCGGGTCGAAGCGCGTGTAGTTGTGGATGAAGACGGTCGCCTCGGCGTTCCAGGGGGCGAAGAGATTGGACCAGGCGTGCTTGGCCCAGCCGGGCGAGGAGATGTTCAGATGGACATCGCCGGGCCGCAGGCCGATCCAGTACATCGTCGCGAGATGCCCGACCGGGTACGACACATGGGTGTGCTCGACGAGTTTGGGGCGGGCCGTCGTGCCGGAGGTGAAGTACAGCATCAGCGGATCGTCGGAACGGGTGACACCGTCCGGCTCGAACTCCGCGTCGGCGCTGTACGCCTCCTCGTACGGGAGCCAGCCCTCGACGTGCCCGCCGACCGCGATCCTCGTGTAGTCGCCGGGCACCTCGGCGAACTTCGCGGTGTCCTCGGAGCGTACGAGCACATGCGCCGCCCGTCCGCGGCCGATGCGGTCGCGCAGATCGACCGGGCCGAGCAGCGGGGTCGCGGGGATGACGACGGCGCGCAGCTTCATCGCCGCGAGAGCGGTCTCCCACAGTTCGTGCTGGTTGCCGAGCATGACGAGGACGCGGTCACCGGCCCGCACCCCCTTGGCCCGCAGCCAGTTCGCGGCGCGGTCGGAGCGTACGGACATCTCGGCGAACGAGATACGGGTCTCGGTGCCGTCCTCGTCGACGATGTGCAGCGCGGCCCGGTCGTTGCCCTCGGCGATCACGTCGAACCAGTCGAGGGCCCAGTTGAAGCGCTCGGGGCGTGGCCAGACGAAGCCTTCGTACGCGGCCGTGTAGTCCTCTCTGTGCCGCAGCAGGAAGTCCCGTGCCGTCCGGAACTCCTCCGTCGCGCTGCTTGCCGTCATGTGCCCTCCTTGTCGCCGCACCACTCAGTAGCATCGTGTAATCAGTGACCCAGGTCTCACTACCCCCGTACGGGGGTGACCGCGCGCAGAGGAGATGAGCAGTGTCCGAGCCTGCCGACGCGGTGGAGATGCGAGCGGCGCTGGTGCGGCTGCGGCGGGCGACGGGGCTGCCGATCGCGTTCGGCGGTCTGCTGCACGACGCCCGGCAGCTGCGGATAGCCGAGCTCAGCGGGGCGCAGACGGGAGCGCTGCGCGGGCTCGCGATCAGCGCGGGCAACGGCCTGGGCGGGAAGTCCATCGCGCTGTCCCGGCCGTGCGCGGTGACGGAGTACCGCGAGGCGCGGCACATCAGCCATGAATACGACGCAGCGGTGTCGACGGAGGGGCTGCGTTCGGTGCTGGCCGTGCCCGTGGTCGTCCGCCGCAGGGTCCGGGGTGTGCTGTACGGCGCGCTGCGACGCCCGGTACCGCTGGGCGACCGGGCCTTCGACGCCGCCGTGGCCGCGGCCCGCGATGTGGAGCAGGCGCTGGTCGTGCGCGACGAGGTGCAGGACCTGCTCGCGGTCGCGCGGGAGCCGGCGGCGGGACTCGGGGCGTGGGAGAAGGTCCGCGAGGTGCACGGCGAACTGCGGGCGCTCGCCCCGCGGATCGTCGACCCGGCGCTCCGCGAGACGCTGCTGGAGGTGTGTGGCCGTCTGGCGGCTGCGACGGGCGGGCGGCCCGGACGCGTCGACGGGCGCCCGGTCGCGCTGGCACCGCGTGAGCTGGACGTGCTCGCGTGCGTGGCGCTGGGCGCGACGAACGCGGCGGCGGCGGACCGGCTGGGCCTGCGGCCGGAGACGGTGAAGGGCTATCTGCGAGCGGCCATGCGAAAGCTGGGCGCGCACTCGCGCCTCGAGGCGGTGGTGGCGGCACGCCGGGCGGGGCTGCTGCCGTAGCCGGGGGCCCTGCACGGAACCGGGCTCGCCGTCGCGAAGCCGACCATGGGGGCGGCACGCCGAGCGGGGGGCTGCTGCCCAGGGCGCCCCAGGCCCGGAGCCGTGCTCGCAGTCGCGAAGCCGACATGGTGGCGGCGCACCGGGCGGGGCTGCTGCCGTAGCCGGGGGCCCTGCACGGAACCGGGCTCGCCGTCGCGAGACCCCCCTCCTGAACCTGACGCCATCGCGGTCGGGGCGCAGAGAGCGGAGCGTCCCGGACCTGGCAGCGTGGGGTCGCCCTCGGGTTCAATGGCCCCCATGGTGTCGACCGACCGAGTTCTCGCGTTCGCCGCGATGTCCCTGCTGGTGATCGTGATCCCCGGCCCGAGCGTGCTGTTCGTCATCGGCCGTGCCCTCGCTCACGGCCGCCGTACCGCCGTGGCGACGGCCCTCGGCAATGTCGTCGGCTCGTACGCCCTCGTGGTCTTCGTCGCGCTCGGTGTGGGTTCGCTCGTGGAGCGTTCGGTCATCGTGTTCATGGCGGTGAAACTGGCGGGGGCGGCCTACCTCGTCTTTCTCGGCGTGCAGGCCTTCCGTCATCGCAAGGGCATGACGGTCTCCGACATGTCGGCGCCCGCCGGCCCCTCGCGCGGCGATGTGCGGACGGTGGTGGACGGCATCCTGGTGGGCGTCACCAACCCCAAGGGCATCGTGTTCTTCGCCGCCGTACTGCCCCAGTTCGTCGACCATTCGGCCGGGAACCTGCCCGCGCAGATGCTGCTCCTGGGCCTGGTACCGATCAGCATCGGGCTGGTCACGGACACGCTGTGGGGGCTGGGCGCCGCGGCGGCGCGCAGCTGGTTCGCCGGCTCGGAGCGACGGCTGTCGATGGTGGGCGGCGCGGGCGGGTTCGCGATGATCGGGCTGGGCGTGACGGTCGCGGCGACGGGCCGCGCGGACTAGGCCCCCTCTGCGTCGAGGACCGTGCCGAACCGGATCTCGTGCGCGGCGGCCGCGGACAGGGTGGACAGCGTCAGCTCCGCCTCCGCGGCGACCGCGTCCCGCTGCTCCCCCGTCAGCGTCCCGAAGGCCTGGATCGTCAGGGTCGCTCTCTCGTCGGCCTCGGTCAGTTTCCAGATGCCCGCGAGGAAGCCGTCGACGAGGAAGGTGCAGTACGCCTGGTTTCCGCGCCAGGTCATGCCCTTCTGGTCCTCGGCCACCACCCGGCTGCGGTCCGCGTGCGACAGCAGCAGGTTGTCGAACTCGGGCAGGAGCCGCGGCGGCGCCGGTGTGTCGGCGTCGGGCCGGGGCGCGTCCGGCAGGTCGAACAGTTCGATGCCCTTCTCGTCCTGGAACACGGCCAGCCCCGGGCGCAGCCGTTCGAAAGCCTCGCGCATGCGCGTCAGCCCGGACCAGGCCTGCATGTCGCGGACGGAGGCGGGCCCGAAGGCGGCCAGATAGCGCAGCACGACATCATCGGCGGACGCGGCCTCGGCGTCACGGCCGAACCAGTGCTGGGCCGTGGTCAGCTCGACCTGCCCGCTCCTGCCCCACACGCCGCGCGGGGTGACCTGCACCAGCGGCAGTACGCAGCGGGCCGCGACGGCGAGCGAGAACGGTTCGGCGTCCGGCCACTCCTTCAGCAGCGCTTCCCGCAGCTGCTTCATGGTGCGCGGCTCCTCCTCGACCAGATCCCGGCTGAGCGTGCGGAGCCGGTCCAGATCGACGCCGTTCAGCCCGCCGCGACCGACGAATGTTTTCAGTTCGCGGTCGGGGCCGCCCGCCTGGAGGAACGGCCGCAGGGCCAGGCAGTCGTCGGCGGAGTGGGTGTGGATGGTGGAGCGCATGGTGACCATCCGCGCGACCTCACGGGACGACATGAGCGCCGACAGCTCCTCGGGGTCGAAGTCCTCGAGGCGGGCGGCGAGAGCGAAGTACGGCGGCTTCACGTTCTGCGCCTGGAGGCCGACGAGGTGCTCGACCGCGCCCTTGACGGACATCGTGGGCCGGGGGGCGCGGCGCAGCAGGAGCTGACGTGCCAGCGTGGCGCGGTTGAGGGCCTGGTTGCCGAGCACGGGGTGCTTCGTCTTCGTCACCATGCCGCACACGCTACTCAGCCTTGCGGACAACTTCGGTCCGCAAGGGCAAGGCGCTCCGGATGCCGTACATCCCGCCGTGCCGGGCCGCCGGGGCCCGGATATCCTTGGCGCGCCCGTTGCCGCGTGGGAGGTGAGACGTCGATGCCGCTGTCCCCGAAGCGACCCCAGTGGCGCCGTCGTCCGCAGCCTCCGGCGGATTCCGCTCCGCCGTCCTCCGCCGATGAGCCGGCCAAGGACCCCGCGCACCGGGACCAGGGCAGTGTCGTGCAGGCCGCGCTCTACCGCGAGGGCTACCGCGTCTCGACCCCCGACTCGCTCGCCGACACCTACCGCCAGCTGCACGAGCACCCCGACGGCATGGCCTGGATCGGGCTGCATCGCCCGACCGAAGCCGAACTCTTCTCGCTCGCGGCCGAGTTCGACCTGCACGAACTGGCCGTCGAGGACGCGATGGAGGCCCATCAGCGGCCCAAGCTGGAGCGCTACGGCGACACCCTGTTCGTCGTCCTGCGCGCCGCCCGCTATCTCGACGCCCAGGAGGAGGTCGACTTCGGCGAACTGCACGTCTTCGTCGGCAAGGACTTCCTGATCACGGTCCGCCACGGAGCCGCCCCGGACCTCTCCGCGGTGCGCCGCCGGATGGAGGAGACACCCGAACTCCTCGCCCTCGGCCCCGAAGCGGTGCTGTACGCGATCCTGGACGCCGTCGTCGACGGCTACGCCCCCGTCGTCGCGGGCGTGCAGAACGACATCGACGAGATCGAGACCCAGGTCTTCGGCGGCGACCCGGCGGTCTCCCGCCGTATCTACGAACTGGCCCGCGAAATGGTCGAGTTCCAGCGCGCGACCCGCCCCCTGGTGGGCATGCTGCACGGCCTGATGGCGGGCTTCGCGAAGTACGGCACGGACGAGGAGATGCAGCGCTATCTGCGCGACGTCGCCGACCACGTCACCCACACGAGCGAGCGCGTGGACGGCTTCCGCCAGGCGCTGACGGACATCCTCCAGGTGAACACGACGCTGGTGACGCAGCAGCAGAACGCGGAGATGCGGGCGCTGGCGGAAGCAGGCTTCGAGCAGAACGAGGAGATCAAGAAGATCTCGAGCTGGGCGGCCATCCTGTTCGCCCCGACGCTGGTCGGCACGATCTACGGCATGAACTTCGACGCGATGCCGGAACTGGACTGGGCCTTCGGCTACCCGTTCGCGATCCTGCTGATGGCCGTGGTGTGCACGAGCCTGTACTTCATCTTCAAGCGGCGGCACTGGCTGTAGACGGGCGTCGCAAGAAAAGACGGGGCCCGGCCCCGGGTCCGGGCCGGGCTTCCGATGGACGGTGTCGAGCAGCGCGACCGGCGGTGAGCCGCAGCGGGGGCCTTCGGGTGGCGATCTCCGCGGGTCCGGGCCGCGCCCGTGGCCTTCGGGCGGGGCCCGGGCCGCGCTGTGGGCCGTACACTCCACTCATGGGTTGCACATATGCGATGACGGAGTGCCCGCGAAGGGCTCCTCTCGCCATGCGCCCCACCGCGCCCCGGCTCCGGTGCCGCGCGCTGCACGGCCACGGCTGATCAGTTCCTGAATCCGCCCGGCCCGATCCTCCTTCTCGACCGCGGAGTTCCTTCCGCGTCCCAGCGCACCATTACCGCGGCTGCTCCCTGCCTCCGTCGCCGGAGGCGGGCTGTTCGCACCCCGAGAGGATCCTCTGTGAAGTTGAGCGAACTGCTGGCCGGGTACGACCACGAGGTGCTCCTGGGTGATCCGGGTACGGTCGTCACCGCGGGCCCGTGCTTCGACGCCCATCGCGTCACACCCGGGTCCCTCTTCATCGCCGTGCCCGAGCACCGCGAGGGCGGGCCCGAAGCGGTCGGGCCCGCTGTGGCGCGGGGCGCCGTGGCCGTGCTCGTCGACGCCGCCGTGGACGACGTGTCCGACCTGGCAGGCCTCTCCGGCCTGCCCGCCGTGTGTGTCGTACGGGTCCCCGACGCCCGCACCGCGGCCGCGGTCGTCACCTCGCGGTACTACGGCGAGCCCGGCCGGGAGATGGACATGGTGGCCGTCACCGGCACCAACGGGAAGACCTCCGTGTCGTACATGGTGGAGTCCGTGCTGCGGATCGCCGAGGGTGCGCGCGTCGGGGTCATCGGGACCGCCGGCAACCGCATCGGGGACGAGCTGATCCCGATGCCGAGGTCGGTGCTGACCACTCCGGAGTCCCCGGACTTCCAGTATCTGCTGGGCAATATGCGCGATCACGGGGTGAGCACCGTGGTCCTGGAGGCCACCTCGATGGGCCTGCTGAACCACCGGGTGGACCACGCTTTCATCGACGTCGGCATCTTCACCAATCTCACCCAGGACCACCTGGACGACCACGGCACCATGGAGAACTACCGCGATGCCAAGCTGCGCCTGTTCCAGGGGCTGTGCCGGCACGCGGTGGTCAACGCGGACGACCCGGTGGGCGCGGGGATCAGCGCGATGATGCCCGGCGCTGCCGTTACGTACGCCCTGGACACCGAGGCCGACTACCGGGCGAGCGATCTGTCCATGGACGCCTTCGGTACGCGCTTCACGCTGCTGCACGACGGGCAGAAGTACCCGGCGGCGATCCCCGTGCCGGGGCGGTACTCGGTGGCGAACGCGCTGGCCACCGTGGCGGCCTGCCATCTCCTGGGGCACGACCTGGCCGGCCTGGTCGCGGCGCTCGACCGGATGCCTCCGGTCCCGGGACGGTTCGAACGGTTCTCGACCCCCCGTGGCACACCGGTGATCGTGGACTACGCCCACTCCCCCGACTCGCTCGAGAAGGTGCTGACCGCGATCCGGGAGTTCACCGCCGGTGAGGTCATCACGGTCTTCGGCTGCGGCGGCGACCGGGACACCACCAAGCGCGCGCAGATGGGCGAGATCGCGGGCCGCCTGTCCGACCTGGTCGTCCTCACCTCGGACAACCCGCGCCACGAGGACCCCGAGGTGATCCTCGACCAGATCGCCCCCGGCCTGTCCTCGACCGGCACCCGCTACGAACGGCTGGCCGACCGCCGCGAGGCCATCGCCTTCGCGTTGTCCGCCGCCGGGCAGGACGATGTCGTCCTCGTGGCGGGCAAGGGGAGCGAGCCGTACCAGATCGTCGGCGAGCAACTGCTGGCGTTCAGCGACATGGCGACGGTGCGTGAACTCGCGGCCGGGCAGAGGTAGTGCGGCCCTCCCGTCGGTCCGTGGCGCGCCGGTAGCTCAGCTGGACGACCCCGTTGCCGAAGGTCCGGGTCCCGGCGAGGGCCGGCCGCCGTGACCCACCGCGGGTTCCACCGATCGCACCACACAAGTGTCCCCGGCCGGGTTCATTCGGGCATCCGCCCGAGCGGTGGCGGGTCGCGGGGGGCATACCTCTGACCGAAGAACCCACGGGCGCCCCGGCGCCCGTTCCCGTCTGCGTCCCCCGAACCGGAAGGCTCTGGACGTGCCTGTCAGAAACGGTGCTCTCAGCGTTCTCGTCGCGGTCTCGTGTGCCGGACTCCTGCTGAGCGGGTGCGCCGGCAAGCCGCCTGCCGCGGCTTCGGCGGGTCCGGACGAGGCCGGCCGTACGAGTCAGTCGGCCCGTGCGGACGCCAGGCCGGCGCCCGCCCCTCCGGCAGTCAGGGAGATCCCGGGACTCGGGCCCCGGATGCGCTCCGCCATCCCGGCCACGACGCTGCAGGCGCTGGTCGTCAGGGGCGGCGGACCGGACTCCAACGTCTCCTCCGTCGTGCTGTACGAGCGGGCGGCGGCGAACGGATCGTGGCGCGCGGCGGCCGGCCCGTGGCCCGCCCACAACGCCCTGCGCGGCTGGACGGACGACCACCGGGCGGACGATCTGCGCAGCCCCGTCGGGGTGTTCGGTCTCAGCGACGCGGGCGGGCGGCTTCCGGACCCGGGGACCGCGCTCCCCTACGACGAGGACGAGGCGTTCACGGAGTCCGGCACGGGGTTCCTGGGTGAATCGCTCGAGGGCTCCTTCGACTATGTGATCGCCATCGACTACAACCGTGTGCGGGGGTCCTCACCGCTCGATCCGACGCGCCCCCTCGGCGAGGATCTGGGCGGCGGCATCTGGGTGCACGTCGATCACGAGGGGCCCACGCGGGCGTGCGTGTCGCTGAAGCGGGAGCAGATGCGTGAGCTTCTGCTCAGGCTGGACCCGCGCAAGGAGCCGGTCATCGTCATGGGTGACGAGGCGTCGATGAAGCAGTAGTTCGGGCGCGCGCCGGGGACGACGGGGAGAATGGCGCATTCCGTGCAGTCGCCGGGGCACGTGACGGGACGTCGCTTCGCGGCGGATGCCTGGACGAGCCGCGTACTGCGGACCAGTATGAGGCTTTGTTCTCAGTCCGCAACGAGGAGACCACCCGCCGTGAGCGCACACGACCAGGCCATGCCGTCCCACGGCGAGCAGATGGCGCAGAAGCAGTTCGGCACCGCCGACCGCGCGGCGGACTTCTACGACCGCCAGGTGCACGACCACCTGACGCCGTCCATGCGGGAGTTCATTCCTCGGCAGACCATGGTGTTCATGTCGACGGCCGATGCCGCGGGCAGCTGCGACGCCACCTTCCGTGCCGGGCCGCCCGGGTTCGTGACCGTGCTGGACGACCGCACGCTGACCTACCCCGAGTACCGCGGCAACGGGGTACTGGCCAGCGTCGGGAACCTCACCGAGAATCCGCACCTCGGTCTGCTCTTCATGGACTTCACCCGCCACCACATAGGCCTGCACATCAACGGATCGGTCCGGCTGCGCACCGACGAGGAGCAGCGTGCCGAGCACCCGGACCTGCCGAGGGACGCGGCGCCCGGGCGGCAGCCGCAGCTGTGGATACAGCTGACGGTGGACGAGGCGTACGTCCACTGCTCCAAGTACATCCCGCATCTGGAGCCCGCTCCGCGTCCGCGCGCCTCGGACGCACACCGCCCGAAGGACGCCGAGTACTTCGTCGGGGGGGCACCGGCCCAGGCCGTGGCGGACGCGGGCAGTGAGCCGGGGACGCGGCGGCGGCGCCGGTTCTGGCGCCGGGGCTGACGTTCACGGGCCACCCTGCTCCAACTTGGTCCAGACCTATTGACGAAAGGTCTGGACCTTACGACGCTGAACTCCTCCGGCGAGTGGGCGGCGAGAAGGAGCACGGCATGATCGGTCGGAAGTTGCGTCTCATGGGCGTCGGGCTGGCAGTGGCGGGCGTCGTGCAGCTGCTCGTCGCCGCGGCGCCGAGCGCAACGGGTGAAACCGGCGCACCGGGTGAACAGCGGGCCGTCACCTGCGCGGTGAAGTCCAAGCCCTCGGGCAAGGTGCTCCAGGGCTACTGGGAGAACTGGGACGGCGCGTCCAACGGCGTGCACCCGCCGTTCGGATGGACCCCCATCACCGACTCCCGTATCCGGGAACACGGCTACAACGTCGTCAACGCGGCCTTCCCCGTGATCCGTTCGGACGGCACCGTCCTGTGGGAGAACGGGATGGACGCCACGGTGAAGGTCGCCACACCCGAGGAGATGTGCCAGGCCAAGGCCTCGGGCCTCACGATCCTGATGTCCATCGGCGGCGCGACGGCCGGTATCGACCTCGGTTCCCGTGCCGTGGCCGACCGGTTCATCGAGACGGTGGTGCCGATCCTCAAGGCGTACAACTTCGACGGCATCGACATCGACATCGAGACGGGCCTGGTGGGCAGCGGCAGCATCGGCCAACTGTCGACCTCGCAGGCCAACCTCGTCCACATCATCGACGGCGTGCTCGCCCGGATGCCCTCGAACTTCGGCCTGACGATGGCGCCCGAGACGGCGTACGTCACCGGCGGCAGCGTGGTGTACGGATCGATCTGGGGCGCCTACCTGCCGATCGTCAAGAAGTACGCCGACAACGGCAGGCTGTGGTGGCTGAACATGCAGTACTACAACGGCAGCATGTACGGATGCTCCGGCGACTCGTACTCGGCCGGTACCGTCCAGGGCTTCACGGCGCAGACCGACTGCCTCAACAAGGGCCTGGTCGTCCAGGGCACCACGATCCGGGTGCCGTACGACAAGCAGGTGCCGGGGCTGCCGGCCCAACCGGGCGCCGGCGGCGGGTACCTGGCGCCGAATCTCGTCGCCCAGGCCTGGAACCACTACGGCAACGGGCTCAAGGGCCTGATGACCTGGTCGATCAACTGGGACGGGTCGAAGGGGTGGACGTTCGGGAACAACGTCAAGGCGTTGCATCGCCGTTGACGCCCGTCGCACCCCGAGGGTCCCGGCAGGGGCCGCGCACCCCTCGGTGGGGCCCCTGCCGGGTGATGTCAGATCAGGCCCTGCGCGAGCATGGCGTCGGCCACCCGCTCGAAGCCGGCGATGTTGGCTCCGGTCACGTAGTCACCGGGGGCGCCGTAGCGTTCGGCGGTCTCGTGGGCGACCTGGTGGATGTCGCGCATGATGACGGCGAGCTCCTGCTCCACCCGCTCGGCGGTCCAGCGGTCGCGCGAGGCGTTCTGCCGCATCTCCAGGGCGCTGACCGCGACCCCGCCGGCGTTCGCGGCCTTGCCCGGGCCGAAGGCCACTCCGGCGTCCTGCAGGATGCGGACGGCTTCCGGGGTGGTCGGCATGTTGGCCCCCTCGGAGACCGCCTTGACCCCGTTGCGAACGAGGGCGAGCGCGTCCTGGGCGTCGAGCTCGTTCTGCGTCGCCGACGGGAAGGCGATGTCGCAGGGCACCTCCCACACCCGGCCACCCGCGACGTAACGGGCCGATGTGCCACGGCGCTTGGCGTACTCGCTGACGCGGGCGCGTTCGACCTCCTTGATCTGCCGCAGCAGTTCGAGGTCGATGCCCTTCTCGTCCAGGACGTAGCCCTCGGAGTCCGAGCAGGTCATGGGGTGGGCACCGCTGCGTGCCAGCTTCTCGATGGTGTGGACGGCGACATTGCCGGAGCCGGAGACCACGGCACCCTGGCCCTCCAGGTCCTCGCCGCGCCGGCTCAGCATCTCGGCGGCGAACAGCACACTGCCGTAGCCGGTGGCCTGTTGGCGCATGGCCGAGCCGCCCCAGCCCCGGCCCTTGCCGGTGAGGACGCCCGCCTCCCAGCGGTTGGTGATGCGGCGGTACTGGCCGAAGAGAAAGCCGATCTCCCGGCCCCCGACGCCGATGTCACCCGCGGGGACGTCGGTGTACTCGCCGATGTGGCGGTGGAGTTCGGTCATGAAGGCCTGGCAGAACCGCATGACCTCGGCGTCCGAACGGCCTCGCGGGTCGAAGTCGCTGCCACCCTTCCCGCCGCCGATGCCGAGACCCGTCAGGGCGTTCTTGAAGATCTGCTCGAAGCCGAGGAACTTCACGACACCCAGGTTGACCGAAGGATGAAAACGCAGACCGCCCTTGTAGGGGCCGAGAGCGCTGTTGAACTCCACACGGAAGCCGCGATTGACGTGGACCGTGCCTCCGTCGTCCTGCCACGGCACCCGGAAGATGATCTGCCGCTCCGGCTCGCAGAGGCGCTCGACGAGCCCTGGCTCCGCGTACTCGGGGCGGGCGGCGAGTACGGGTGCCAGGGTGTCCAGCACTTCCGTTGCCGCCTGGTGGAATTCGGGCTGAGCCGGATTGCGGCGCTCGATCTCGGCGCGCAGCGAGGCCAGTCGGGCCTTCGAGGAGGACAGAGTCACAGCACGTCCCTTCCTGCCGGACCAGCGCATGACGGCCCGGCCGCGGCGGTGACGGTCCAGGTGTCGTTGCCAGTCAGCAGTACGGTCCCGCAGCACTCCGCGTTCATCGAACCGCCACGCCGGGTCGTCCGGTGCCGGATGAACGCCCGGTCAGGAGGTGCTCCCCCGGGGGGCCGGATTCCTGAGGCTGGTGATCTCCCCGCCGAGCTTGGTGCGCAGGGCGGCGAGGACGTCCTGCTTGCCGCCGACGGCCCACTGGGGCCCGACCAGATAGGTGCCGCCGTACATCCGGGCGCTGTCCAGCCAGACCGTCTTGTACTTCTCGGCGGGGAAGGTGGTGACCGTCCATTGGCCCTGCGCGGTGCTGCACACGCCTTCGCGCAGTTCCGCGGCCTGGATACGGATCTCGGGGGTGCAGCCCGTCAGCGCGGCGATCTTCTCGATGTTCGCGGGTGCCGCCTTGGGCACGGTGACGGTGGGGCGGGGCTTTTTCGTGACGGCTGCCGTTTCCTTCTCCGGTTCGGCGGAGCATGCGGCGAGCGGCAGAACGAGCAGGCCGGTGAGCAACACGGTCCGGATCCGGGTCGTGTTTCCCATGGTGAGTCCCTTCGGGCGTGCGGCGACGTACGGGGAGGGATACGTACGCCGCGCGCGGCCCGCTCACCGACGAGGCATGACCGTGTGGCTCGAAGGCAACGGCCCCGGACGCAGGGCGCGTTGTCCGTCCGGCGCACGGTCCGCGCAGCCGACCCGCCTCACACGCGCGCATGGGCGGTGATGTCCGCGCCGAACTGGTCGATCATCTCGGCCGTCACCGTCGGCCGGCACTGGGCGATCGCCGCCAGATAGTCATCGGTACCAGCGCCGAGGGCCCGCCGCTGGGCCGACGCGCTCCCGATGGTCTCCAGGTCGCGCTCGAACGCGCTCTGCGCCGCGATCCTGGCCGCGTGCTCGATATCGGCGGGTGTGAACTGCTCGCTGGCCCCCACCAGGACCGGCACGTCGACGTCGGGCCTGCCGTCCGCGTACCGGGACCAGATCGCCGCCCGCGCCGCCGCGTCCGGGGTGCCGATCGGGATCAGGTAGTCGAAACGGCCGGGCCGCAGGAAGGCCGGGTCCAGGGAGCGTACGGAGTTGGTGGCGCACACCAGCAGCCGCTCGTCGCCCTCCCGGAAACCCGGTATCAGCTTGAGCAGTTCGTTGGTCACCCCGTGCATGCCGCCCGGCTGCGCCGGTTCGCCGCGGACGGGGGCGATCTCCTCGACCTCGTCGATGAAGACGAGCACCCGCTCCAGCTCCGCGATCCGGGCGAAGGCGCTGCGCAGCGCGGCCGCGAGATTGCCCTCGTCCGCCAGCCGGGAGGGCAGCAGCTCGACGAACGGCCAGCCCAGCTTGGACGCGATCGCCCGGGCGAAGGTGGTCTTCCCGGTGCCGGGCGGGCCGAACAGCGCGATGGCCCGCGGCGGCCGGACCCCGTGCCGTGCGGCCCGCTCGGGCTCGGCGAGCGGCAGCACCACCCGCCGTTCGATGAGGTCCTTCTCCGCCTCCATGCCCGCGACCCCGGCCCACAGGTCACCGGCCAGGAACCGGCCTCCGAGGTCTTCGAGCAGATTGGCCGCGGGCCCGTGGAGGGGCTCGACCTTCTCGAAGTAGGCCACGGCGGGCTGCCGGGTGTAGCCGGCGTTCAGCAGCCCCTCACCGAGCAGCTCCTCCTCGGGCAGCACATAGGCGATGCGTCCCACGCGGGCGGCGATCAGCCGTCGTTCCAGCTCCACCAGGAGAGCGCTCGCCAGGCCCCTGCCGCGCCAGGCCGAGGAGATGGCGATCCGCATCACCCAGGCACGTTCACCGGCGACGGTGGCGAGCGCCGTGCCGATGGGGACCCCTTGGTGCACGGCGACGACCGCGGGCTGCCGTGAGGTGAGCGCGCCGATGCACTCGGCGAGCGAGAAGACCGACTCCTGGCCGAGTTCTGCCGTGGTGTCGATCAGGTGGACCACCGCCGCGAGATCACCCTCGCGGTAGTCGCGGATGAGCCAGTTCATCGGTGCCGCCCCTCGTTGACGCTGTTCCGGGGAGGCTAGGAGGGGTGAGCTGCGGGGGTCCTGCGCCGTTGTGCACAATTCCGGCGGCGGGAACGCGACACTTGGTCGGTAGCCAGGGCACGTGGGCATCGGCGTGTCCCGCGCCGGCCGCCGACGGTCAGCCCGAGGCGTCCGGGCCCGTCGTGCGGTGGACGATGCCGGACTGCCTGCCGTACCAGAAGGCCCGGACGCGGATCACCGACTTCTTCTCCTGCGGGAGCGTGATCAGTCCCGCGGCCTCGATGTCCGGATCGAGGACCGCGGCGACGTGGAAGTCCGCAGCACCGGCGAGCCGTACCTCGATCAGATGACCCTCCTCGTCGCGGGCGTTGTCCTGCCAGGTGAGTCTGACGCCGTTGGCGTGCATGACGGTGGCCCGCAGCCCGGTCGGGGCGGCTGCCCCGGACCGGTCCCTGACCGAGTGGGCCGGCCTGGTGGGCCCGCGGCCGGGGAGCTTGCGGGGCTCCGCCCAGGCGTGATCCTTCTGCTGGTCCTTCTCGCTGAAGCCGCCCTCCGGCAGGGCGATGCCGACCGTCTCCGTCGACGGCCCGTAGTACGGACGCAGCCGGTAGTAGAAGGGCGTCGTCGGCATCAGATCGGGATGCCGGTACTGCGTCCGGGCCGGCGGAACGAACTGCAGGATCGTGTACGGCCCCTGCCGCTCGGTCGCGAACTCGACGATGTGGCCCACGGCGCCGGGGTCCCGGCCGCTCCAGCGCAGGGTGATGTCGGTCGGCGAATCGAGCGTCGCCGTCAGCGTCATCCCGTGTTCCGGAGCGGCCGGGGTGCCTCCCGTGGGGGTGTTCGTGGGGGCGGCCGTGTTCGTACAGCCCGCGAGCAGTGCGGAGGTGAGTACCGCTGCGGCCAGCGCGCGCGCCGGGCGCGTCGGGCGTGGAACTGTCGTCATGGGTGTTCCACGGACTCACTTGCGCCAGAACTTGATGCCGCTCCACTGCACGGTGACCGGCCCGCTGCCACTGCTCGTGCGGTAGGCGCCGAACTTGTCGTAGTAGCTGCCGCCCGGGCTGTCGTACGTGTGCTTGCGGGAGCCGTTGATGTACGTGCGGTGCGATGTACCCACCTGGTGCACGGTGTTGACACGGACCTGGGTGCCGACCGTCGCGCCGTTCGCCAGGGTCGTGCCGCCGTGCACGGCGTAGAGCCTGCCGCCGCGCTCGGCGGCCAGCATGAAGTACGGGCCCGCGGACGAGCCGTCGCGGAACGTCTGCTTGAGGCTGATCCGGGTGCCGCCCATGGACGTGATGCGGAAGTAGCCCTCGAACTGACGGGTTCCGCCGTTGTACGTGGCGTACCGGCGCTCGGCGCGCTGGTCACCGCTGTTGGTGGAGCAGGTGAGCCTGAAGATGAGGTCGTCGACCTGACCGCAGCCCCGTTCCTGGACGTTGAAGGTGGGCGACTGCGCCGTCCAGCCGCCCGGCTCGACCTCGGCGGACGCACTGGGTGCCGCCAGGATCAGTCCGCAGGTGGCCGCGACTCCCGCGAGTAAGGGACGTGTGCCGTTCATGTCGACTCCTCTACCCTGAAGTTCAGAATACTGAACGCTGGGTTAATAGCTGAACAACCTCGGCGATTGGAAGGTAGGGGCGTCGGCATGACTGCGTCAATACTCGCGGCAACGCTTGCGACAGCCGGCGCGCTACCGGACCGACCGTGCGTGGATCGCCGCCCGGCCCGGTGCGTCCGGAACAGCCCAGGCCGCGGCGAATCCACGGTCCGTGGCTGCGAGTCCCATCTGCTCGCCGAGGAAGTATCCGCGCGGGCTCGACGCATCCGGAATCCGCGGAGCCCTCCGCATGTCGAAGGATGCCGGAGTCAGTCGCGTCTCCTTCCAACGGGCTGAACTCCGGTCCGTACCAAGCGAGGAGCCGGCACAGTCGGAACCGGCTGTGGCCGGCGGGCGGCAGCGCACCAGCCAGCGGTCGGTCGACAGGGGTTCCGCCGCGTCGTTGTGGCGGAAGTCGGAGTACGCGATCCCGACCGTTCCGTCCCGGGCCACGTCCAGCGTGACGGTGAATGACTGCCGGCCGGCGGGCGGGATCGTGGTCGGCGTGCGGTTCACCTTGACCGGCTCGCTCCAGGTGCGTCCGCCGTCGCCGGAGGACGCCAGCGCCACGCCGTCGGCGGCGCCGCCGTTGAACCGCGCGTCCTGCCAGGCGACATACACCCGCCCGGTGCGCGGATCGACTCCCGTGTCGGACAGCAGACTCGTGGTGTGGGAGACCTGCTCGCCCGACTCGGGGTCCTGGAACAGCCACTTCGTCTTCAGGTCCGCCACCTTCCGCGGCTCGGACCAGGACGCGCCGCCGTCCGTGGAGCGGGTGGCGTGCAGGGAGAGCTTCGGCCCGCCGAACGTGATCAGTGTGTAGACGTCGAGCAGTGCCCCGTCGGGCAGCACACTCAGGCGATGACCGGAGACCATCCGGCCCTCGCCCGAGTCGACGACCCGCTGCGGGGGCTGCCAGGTCCGTCCGCCGTCCGAACTACGGCTGATCAGCGCCTCGTTGCGCGACCGCTCGGTCGCCGGGAAGCGCGGGGTCACCGCGTACATCACCCGTGGGCGGCGCGGGTCGACGACGACGGGTCCGGCCGCGACGCCGCCCCGGGCGGCATCGGGCTCCTGCGCGATCACCGCGGGTTCGGCCCAGGTCCTGCCGCCGTCGTCGGAACGCACCGAGAGACCGGCCGAAGCGGAGCCGTCGGCCATGAACAGGCCGCCCGACACCACGAGTCCGCCGTCGCCGGTGAACGTCACGGCCGGATCGTCGACATAGTCGTAGCGCCCTCCCGTGCATCGGGTGAGGCCGGGCACGACGGAGCGCTTCCAGGTCCGGCCGCCGTCCTTGGTGAAGGCGGCGACCAGGCCGCGCTGGCGGTCCTGCGGCCAGACGACAGCCATCCGGCGCGGATCGGACGGGTCGGTCGCCAGGTTCGGCTCGATGGCACCGTCGGCCATCAGACCGTCGGTGCCGCCGGGCGCGCAACCGGTGAACGGACTGGGCCCGGACAGCCGTACGGGCTGCCGCCCGCCGTCGGCGGCCGACGCCGTTCCGGACGCGGCGGACACCGCGATCAGGGGCAGCAGGGCAGTGGCGAGCATCGCCGTTCGGTAGCGCATGGGACAGCTCCTTCGGTCGGTTGCTGTCATCCTGGGCAACCGACCGCGCCGGGTCGTCCCCTGCTCGGCGCAACCGCCGATACCCCACGGGGAGCAGCCCCGGCACCCGCGGGTCAGCCGTGCGGCCGACCTCGTGTCAGGGCCACGTATCCGCGCAGTGAGATCCGTGAGCCCCTCATGCTCCGGCTATCAGCCGGTCGACCGCCGCGGTACCGGAGGTGTAGCCGGGGACCATCGCCTGGGACAACGCGGCAGCCGGTGCCGCGGGCGGCGGCTGGGTGCGGGCCGGAGCCTGGGTACGGGCAGGGGCGAGCCCCCGGGCGGAGACCGGCTCCTGGGCGAGCGCCAGCATCGGCGCCGCGGCCTGCATCTGCATCTGCATCTGGGGCTGCATCTGCGGCTGGGGCTGAGGCTGCTGAGCCTGCGGCTGCGGCATGGGCTGGGCCTGCGGCATGGGCTGCGAGGGCACCTGCGAGAGCATCGGCGCCATCGGCTGCGGTGGCTGTTCCTGGACCTGCACCCGCTGGCCGTACAGGACGTGTTCCATCGCCGAGACGAGCCGGGCCACGTCCTGCTGCGGGCGGATCACCAGCCGCAGGAAGCGGCCGGAACTGCCGACCTTGTTGCTGCACTCGCGCACCAGGACGCCGTGCTCGGCGAGCAGTCTGTCGCGCAGCACTGTGCCGTCGACACCCTCCGGAAGACGTACGTAGAGGAAGTTGCCCTGGGAAGGATAGACGGTCAGGCCGGGCAGCTGGGACAGCCGCCACATCATCTCCTGCCGGTCCTGGCGGGCCTGCTGAAGGCTCGCCGCGTACTCCTGGCGGTGCTCCTTGAGCATGAACACCACGGTCTCCGCGAAGGAGTTGAGGTTCCACTTGGGCAGGGCGGCCCGTACCTTCCCCGCGAGCGTCGGGTTCGAGACGAGGTAGCCGAAGCGGACCCCGTGCAGGCCGAAGTTCTTGCCGAGGCTGCGCAGCACGATCACATTGGTCCGCAGTACGGCCTCGTTGGCGACGCTCGGCTCCGGCTCGGCGTCCGAGAACTCGAGGAACGACTCGTCGACGACGACGAGATCGAGGTCCTTCAGCTCGTCGAGCAGGGCGATGACCTTCTGCTTGGGGAGATAGCCGCCGTCGGGGTTGTTGGGGTTGCAGATCACGGCCGTACGGGAACCTCGGGACCGGATGAACTGCACGAACGAGGCCGGGTCGAGGCCGAAGCCGTGCGCTTCCGGCAGCAGCAGCATGTCGACTCTCTTGCCGGTCTCCATCGGCTGGTCGGTCCAGCGCCCGAACGTCGGCACCGGCACGGCCAGCGACTCGCGCACCAGCAAGTGGTCGATCCAGGTGATCAGTTCGGTGGAGCCGTTGCCCATGGCCACGGTCTGCGGGTTGAGGCCGAGCACCTGGCACAGCTCGGCGGTGATGGTGTCGGCGCTGCTCGGGTAGTACGTGAGGATCTCGCGGAGCCGGCCGCCGAGCTCGTCGAACATCGCCGGGGTGGGGAAGTAGGGGTTGCACGGGATGCAGAAGTCCGTGATCTCTCCGCCTTCTCCGCCGCCCGCCCTGTTCAGGGTGAAGTACGAAGGGCTGTGCGCCGTGGACGCGCGAAAGAGTGCCGTGACATTGCTGCCGGCCATGAAGCTGCCTCCCCTGCCTGCCTATGGCCCGTACGGATGCGCAGGGACCCACCCCGAATACGGATCGTGGAGTGGTGATGTTCAACCTCTGAGGCGCGTGGGGCACTACTGTGAAGGTGATGTTCACGCCATCGGGACCCACCTTCCGCGAACTCGCCGTGCAGGCGCTCTCGTCGATCGAGCGCGGCTACGACCTGCTGGCCCCGAAGTTCGACGAGACCCCGTTCCGCACCTCGGACCGGCTGCTCGGCGCGGTGGTGGACGCGGTACGGCCGCTCGGTCCGTTCCGTGCGGGACTCGATGTCTGCTGCGGCACCGGCGCGGGCGTCGGAGTGCTGCGGGAGCTGTGCGAGGAGCGGGTCACCGGTGTCGACTTCAGCGCGGGGATGCTCTCCGAGGCCGGGGCGTCGCTGCCGCAGGGCGCGGGAGCGCCGTCGGTGGAGTGGGTGCGCGCGGACGCCCGTGCGCTCCCCTTCGTCTCGTCGTTCGACCTCGCGACGAGCTTCGGCGCGTTCGGCCACTTCCTGCCGGAGGAGCTGCCGCAGCTGTTCACCCAGATCCACCGGTCGCTGCGCCCCGGCGGTCTGTTCGTCTTCCCGCTCCCGGCACCACCGGGGGTCGGGTCACGGCTCTACTGGACGTTGTGGGGCTTCGACGCGGTGATGCGCGTACGCAACCTGCTGTGGCACCCGTCGTTCGTCATGTACTACCGCACGTTCCGCCTCGCCGATGTACGGGACCATCTGATCCGTGCGGGCTTCGCGGTGGAGCTGTACCCGATGGAGGCTCTGGGCCGCCGGGCGGACGGAAGTCCGCGGTGCCGCCTGGTGGCGGCGCGCCGGACGCAGTGAGCGGGTCCCGGGCCGATGCGGCCCGGGACGCGCGTTCCTCACAGTGCCGTGAGCCGCTCCAGCGGGAACGGTGGCTGTGCCAGCGGCCGTACCGCGAGGCGGGTCAGCGGCAGGGCGTTGTCGTCGCCGGCCGTGCGGTTGGCATGGAGCACGCCGCAGTGGGTGCACCGGTGGACCAGCACCCACTCGCCGTCACCGCGGACGGAGATGGCGAGCGGTTCCATCCGGGCACCGCAGTCGGCCGCCCGGTCGCCGGGGGTGTCGTCGACGTGACGGCTCCACAGGCAGTTGGGGCAGTGGTTGCGGTGGCTGGTTCCGGCCGCGGCCATCGGCACATCGAGGCCGCAGTGCAGGCAGCGGAAGGACTCGGCGCGCGCCTCGGTGCGGGCGCGTCTGGAGTTGTTGCGGGACATCGTGGACAGGACTCCTGGGGTGATGCAGGGACAGGGCGTCAGCTCTGAACGCCGCCTCGCATCGGAGGAGTTCACACCGCGGTGGCGGGTGGCTCTCCTCGATCGCGAGAACGGTTCTGCTGGGCCCTGGGCATACACGCACCACCTCTGCATCGGTCTGACCGGTCATCCCGATGAGAACCCGGCACCCGCGCGGGCGGCAACCGAATTGATTCGGCCCCGCCGGGTGCCCGCGTCAGGCCACCGAGCCGATGCGGCCGGCCGGCGGCAGCGAGCCGTCGTGGTGGATCGGGGTGTGCGCGCCCGTCAGGGAGACCCCGTTGCCGCCGCGGCGGTCCGCGACGATCTCCGCGGCGATCGAGAGCGCCGTCTCCTCCGGCGTACGGGCTCCGAGGTCGAGGCCGATCGGGCTGCGCAGGCGGGCCAGTTCGATCTCGGTGACACCGACCTCGCGCAGGCGCCGGTTGCGGTCCTCGTGCGTACGGCGCGAGCCCATCGCTCCGACGTAGGCGACGGGGAGCCGCAGGGCCCGTTCGAGCAGTGGTACGTCGAACTTGGCGTCGTGGGTCAGGACGCACAGCACGGTACGGGCGTCGACCTCCGTGGATTCCAGGTAGCGGTGCGGCCAGTCGACGACGATCTCGTCCGCCTCGGGGAAGCGGGTCCCGGTCGCGAACACGGGCCGTGCGTCGCAGACGGTCACGTGGTACCCGAGGAACCTGCCCACCCGTACCAGCGCGGAGGCGAAGTCGATCGCACCGAAGACGATCATGCGGGGTGCCGGGATGCTGGACTCGACGAGCAGGGTCAACGGGCGGCCGCACCGGCTGCCGTCCTCGCCGATGACGACGGTGCCCGTACGGCCCGCCTCCAGCAGCGCGTTCGCCTCGGAGGCCGCTGTGCGGTCGAGTCCGGGCCGGCCGCCGAGGGTGCCCTCGTACGAGCCGTCGGGGCGTACGAGCAGGGCGCGGCCCATCAGGTCGTCCGGGCCGTCGGTGATTCTGGCGAGGGCCGCCGCCTCCCCTGCCGCGGCGGCCGCCAGAGCGGCGGGGAAGACCCCGCCGCTTACCGGGGTGACGAGGATGTCGATGACGCCGCCGCAGGTCAGGCCGACGGCGAAGGCGTCCTCATCGCTGTAGCCGAACCGCTTGAGGACGCTGAGACCGTCCTCGAGCGCCTGTCGGCACAGGTCGTACACCGCGCCCTCCACACACCCGCCGGAGACCGAACCGATCGCCGTGCCCTCGCTGTCCACGGCGAGTGCGGCGCCCGGCTGCCGGGGTGCGCTGCCGCCGACGGCCACCACGGTGGCGACGGCGAACTCGCGGCCCTGCTCGACCCACCGGTTCAGCTCGTCGGCGATGTCCAGCATGTCGGTCTCCTCAAGGTGTGTGGCGGGCGGCGGGAGTTACTTGACTCCGAGCCAGCCCTCGATCGGATGCAGGGCGAAGTAGGCAAGGAAGACCACGGACAGCACCCACATCAGCCAGCCGATCTCGCGGACCTTGCCCTGGACGGCCTTGATGAGGACGTGGGCGATGACGCCGGCCGCGATGCCCGCGGTGATCGAGTACGTGAAGGGCATCAGCACGGTGGTCAGGAAGACCGGGATGGAGGTCGCCTGGTCGTTCCAGTCGATGTGCTTGGCATTGGTCAGCATCATCGATCCGATGACGACCAGTGCGGCTGCTGCCACCTGGGTCGGGATGACCTGGGCGAGCGGGGTGAAGAACAGGCAGAGCGTGAAGGCGAGTCCGGTGATCACGCTGGCGAAGCCGGTGCGCGCACCGTCACCGACACCCGCCGTGGACTCGACGAACACCGTCTGGCCCGACGCTCCGGCGATACCGCCCATCGCGCCGCCCGCTCCGTCGATCGCCAGAGCCTTGTTCAGGCCGGGCATCTTGCCCTTCTCGTCGACGAGGTCGGCCTGCTGGCCGATGCCGATGATGGTGCCCATGGCGTCGAAGAAGCCGGCCAGCACCAGGGTGAAGACGATGACGCCGACCGTGATGCCGCCGACGCTGCCGATGCCGTTGAACGAGACGCTGCCGAAGAGCCCGAAGTCGGGTGTGCTGACGATGGAGCCGCTGATCTCGGGGGCGTTCAGTCCGCCCCAGGCCTGCTTGTCGAGGCCGGCGAACTGGTGGACCAGGGCCGCGAAGACGGTGCCGCCGACGATGCCGATGAGGATCGCGCCGGGGACCTTGCGCACCTGCAGCAGGAAGATCAGCAGAACCGTCACGGCGAAGCAGAGCACCGGCCAGCCGGTGAGCATGTCGCTGGTGCCGAGCTGGATGGGCTTGGCGCCGGCGATACCGCCGTCGCCGGGCATGGAGGTGACGAAGCCCGCCTGGACGAGGCCGATGAGACAGACGAAGAGGCCGATGCCCATGGTGATCGCGTGCTTGAGCGCCAGCGGGATGGCGTTCATGATCAGCTCGCGCAGTCCTGTGACGACGAGCAGGACGATCACCAGGCCGTAGATGACACACATGCCCATCGCGTTTTCCCAGGTCATCTCCGGGGCGACCTGGAAGGCCATGACGGCGGAGACGCTGAGTCCCGCGGCCAGGGCGAGCGGCACATTGCCGATGAAGCCCATCACGATGGTGGTGGCGGCCGCCGCGAACACGGTCGCGGTGGTGAGCTGATCGCCGTCGAGCCGGTGTCCGGCCGCGTCGGGGACCGACAGGATCACCGGGTTCAGCAGGATGATGTACGCCATCGCCATGAAGGTGGTGATGCCGCCACGCACCTCCCGACCGACGGTCGACCCGCGCTGGGATATGTGGAAGTACCGGTCGAGCCAAGACCGTCCGGCGGGCTGGCGCGATCCCGCGCCGGCGTCCTCCGCCGTGGTCTCGGTCTCAAGGGCCTGCTGGGTCATGATGCCTACTCCCAAGGTTCACAGGGGCACCCGCATGGAGACTGGGACGCGGGATTTGGGATGGGTGCACGACCCGGGGGACGGCCCGAGACGAACGGGGAGAGCTGCCGCGAGCGGTGCGGTGCTCCGGTGCTCCGGGCGGTACGCCGTGGAAGTGTGACGTTCCCTGCGGCGTACCGCCCGGAGAGCTTCATCAGGTGCCGGTGAGGTGCTCGGGGCGGACCGGCGTCCTGTTGAGTTCCAGACCCGTCGCGTTCCGGATCGCCGCGAGGACGGCCGGGGTGGACGACAGGGTCGGCGCCTCTCCGATGCCACGGAGCCCGTACGGCGCGTGGTCGTCGGCGAGTTCGAGCACATCGACGGGGATCGTCGGTGTGTCGAGGATGGTGGGGATCAGATAGTCCGTGAAGGAGGGGTTGCGCACCTTCGCGGTCTTGGGGTCGACGACGATCTCCTCCATGACCGCCACGCCCAGGCCCTGGGTGGTGCCACCCTGGATCTGGCCGATGACGGACAGCGGGTTGAGCGCCTTGCCGACGTCCTGGGCGCAGGCCAGTTCGATGACCTTGACCAGCCCGAGCTCGGTGTCCACCTCCACGACCGCGCGGTGTGCGGCGAAGGAGTACTGGACGTGCCCGTTGCCCTGGCCCGTGTGCAGGTCGAAGGCCTCGGTGGGGCGGTGGCGCCATTCGAGCTCGAGGTCGACGGCCTCGTCCTCCAGGACGTCGGCCAGATCGGCGAGCACTTCGCCGCCGTCGGTGACGACCTTGCCGCCTTCGAGCAGCAGCTCGGCGGTGGCCCAGGCGGGGTGGTACGAGCCGAACTTGCGGCGGCCGATCTCCAGGACCTTCTCGCGGACGTTCTCGCAGGTGTTCTTGACCGCGCCGCCGGTGACGTACGTCTGGCGGGAGGCCGATGTGGAGCCGGCCGAGCCGACGCGGGTGTCGGCGGGCTGGATCGTCACCTGGTTGACGCCGAGTTCGGTACGGGCGATCTGGGCGTGGACGGTGACACCGCCCTGGCCGACCTCCGCCATCGCGGTGTGCACGGTCACGACCGGCTCACCGCCGACGACCTCCATCCGCACCCGGGCGGTGGAGTAGTCGTCGAAGCCCTCGGAGAAGCCGACGTTCTTGATGCCGACCGCGTAGCCGACACCGCGGACGACGCCCTCGCCGTGTGTGGTGTTGGACAGACCGCCGGGCAGCGCGCGGACGTCCGCGTTCTGGCCGGCCGCGAGCCACTGCTGCTCGGGCGGCAGCGGGCGGGACTTGACCCGGCGCAGCAGTTCGGCGACGGGGGCGGGCGAGTCGACGGGCTGGCCGGTCGGCAGGAGCGTGCCCTGCTCCATCGCGTTCAGCTGCCGGAACTCCACCGGGTCCATGCCCAGCTTCGCGGCCAGTTTGTCCATCTGCGCCTCGTACGCGAAGCACGCCTGGACGGCTCCGAAGCCGCGCATGGCGCCGCAGGGCGGGTTGTTGGAGTAGAGCGCGATCGCCTCGATGTCGACGTCCTCGACGACGTACGGGCCGACGCTGAGCGAGGACGCGTTGCCGACGACCGCCGGGGAGGCCGACGCGTAGGCGCCGCCGTCCAGGACGATCTTGCACTTCATGTGGGTCAACTTGCCGTCGCGCGTGGCGCCGTGCTCGTAGTAGAGCTTCGCGGGGTGCCGGTGGACGTGCCCGAAGAAGGACTCGAACCGGTTGTAGACGATCTTGACCGGCTTGCCGGTGCGCAGCGCCAGCAGGCAGGCGTGGATCTGCATGGACAGGTCCTCGCGGCCGCCGAACGCGCCGCCGACGCCGGAGAGCGTCATCCGCACCTTGTCCTCGGGCAGTCCGAGTACGGGTGCGATCTGCCGCAGGTCGGAGTGCAGCCACTGGGTGGCGACGTACAGCTCGACACCGCCGTCCTCGCACGGCACGGCGAGACCGGACTCCGGGCCGAGGAAGGCCTGGTCCTGCATGCCGAAGGTGTACTCGCCCTTGACGATCACATCGGCGCGTCCGGCCGCCTCGTCCGCGTTGCCGCGCACGATCGGCTGGCGGTGGACGATGTTGGGGTGCGGCACATGGCCGATGTGGTGGTCGTCGCGGTTCTCGTGGACGAGGATCGCGTCCGGTGCGGTCGCCGACGCCTCGTCGGTGATCAGCGGCAGCTCGGCGTAGTCGATCTTGATCTTGGCGGCGGCGCGGCGGGCCGTCTCCGGGTGGTCGGCGGCAACCAGGGCCACCGGCTCGCCGTGGTGACGGACCTTGCCGTGGGCGAGGACCGGGGTGTCCTGGATCTCCAGGCCGTAGTTCTTCACCTCGGTGGGCAGGTCGTCGTAGGTCAGGACCGAGTACACGCCGGGCGTGGCGAGCGCCTCGGAGATATCGATGGACCTGATCTCGGCGTGCGCGACCGTGGAGCGCAGCGTGTGGCCCCAGAGCATGTCCTCGTGCCACATGTCGGAGGAGTACGCGAACTCCCCGGTGACCTTGAGGGTGCCGTCGGGACGGAGCGTGGACTCGCCGATGCCGCCCTTGGTCTTCGAACCCTGGGTGATGTTCGTGGGGGTACCAGTCGTGGCCATGGCAGTCAGACCGTCTCTTCCTGGCGGGCGGCGGCGAGGCGGACCGCGTCGAGGATCTTCTCGTAGCCGGTGCAGCGGCAGAGGTTGCCGGAGAGCGCCTCGCGGATGTCCCCGTCGGACGGCTCGGCGTTGCGCTCGAGGAGTTCGTCGGCGGCGACGAGGAGACCGGGGGTGCAGAAGCCGCACTGCACGGCGCCGGCGTCGATGAACGCCTGCTGGATCGGGGAGAGCGGGGTGCCGTCGCCGGTCCGCGCGTCACTGATCCCGTCGGACGGGCGGGCCTTCCAGCCCTGGGCTTCCTGGAGCGAGGTGCCGCTGCCGCAGGCACCGGTGGCGCAGCCGCCTTCGGCGCGCTGCTGGGCGTACTCCGCGAGGCCTTCGACCGTCACGACCTCGCGGCCCTCGACCTGGCCGGCGGCGACGAGGCAGGAGCAGACCGGCACGCCGTCGAGGCGGACCGTGCACGAGCCGCATTCGCCCTGCTCGCAGGCGTTCTTGGAGCCCGGCAGACCCATGCGCTCGCGCAGGACGTACAGAAGGCTCTCGCCCTCCCACACATCGTCGGCCTCCTGCTTGCGGCCGTTGACCGTGAAGTTCACGCGCATGATGCGACTCCCTCAGTGCTGCGGTACGACTCCCAGGTCCAGCCGAGCGTGCGGCGGGCCATGATCCCGACGGCGTGGCGGCGGTAGTTCGCGGTGCCGCGGACGTCGTCGATGGGGTTGCAGCCGCCGGATGCGAGCTGCGCGAACTGCTTGGCGATCGACGGGGTGATGATCTTCCGGCTGTCCCAGAAGCCGCCCTCTTCCAGCGCGGCGTTCAGGAACTCCTCGGCCGCGTGTGCCCGGACCGGGGTCGGGGCGGCGGAACCGATGCCGGTGCGGACCGTACGGGTCTCGGGGTGCAGCGCCAGACCGAACGCGCAGACCGCGATCACCATCGCGTTGCGGGTGCCGACCTTGGAGAACTGCTGGGGTCCGTCGGCCTTCTTGATGTGCACGGCACGGATCAGCTCGTCCGGTGCCATCGCGTTGCGCTTCACGCCCGTGTAGAACGCGTCGATCGGGATGAGCCGGCTGCCGCGTACCGATTCGACCTCGACCTCGGCGCCCGCCGAGAGCAGGGCCGGGTGGGCGTCGCCGGCCGGTGAGGCGGTACCGAGGTTGCCGCCGACGCCGCCGCGGTTGCGGATCTGGGGGGAGGCCACGGTGTGCGAGGCGAGCGCCAGACCCGGCAGCTCGGCCCGCAGGTTCTCCATGATCCTGGTGTACGGGACGGAGGCGCCCAGGCGGACGTTCTCCTCGCCCACCTCCCACTCGCACAGCTCACCGATGCGGTTCAGGTCGAGGAGGTACTCCGGCCGGCGGTGGTCGAAGTTGATCTCGACCATCACATCGGTGCCGCCCGCAATGGGCACAGCTGTGGGGTGCTCTGCCTTTGCGGCGAGCGCCTCCTCCCAGCTGGCGGGGCGAAGGAAGTCCATGAGTGGCTCTCTTCTTCATCGAAGTCGTTCGTCTCAGCGGGCCTGGGACGGTCGGCCCTCGACTGGTTGTTCATGTGCTGTTAACGCCGTGTGATCCCAGTACACAAGGGCGTACTCCACCCGGTGCAGTCACCGAAACCATGAAGGAGTTGGCTGGTCGCCTGTCCCGTCTTGTAGATTCGAACGAAAGACGGGGCCCGGCAACCTCACCGTTTCCCCATGGAAACCCTGGCCAAGGGGCACCGGCAACAACGAGACAGATCGGCGGCGACGAGATGCGGCTGCGCGCACTGCTGGAGAACGATGCGCTGGGGCTGCGGCTGCTCGGCGGCGAGGACGAACTCGACCGCGGGGTCCGCGGTGTGATGACGACCGACCTGAAGGACCCCAGCCGCTATCTCTCGGGCGGCGAGCTGGTGCTGACCGGGCTGGCATGGCGGCATTCGGCGGACGAGTCGGAGCCGTTCGTCCGGATCCTGGCGGGCGCGGGGGTCGCCGGGCTCGCGGCCGGCGAGGCCGAGATGGGCGACATCCCGGAGGATCTGGTGGCAGCGTGTTCGCGCCATCGGCTCCCATTGTTTGCAGTCAATGAATCCGTTGCATTCGCGACGATCACTGAGTACGTCGTCCGGCAGGTCTCCGGCGAGCGCGCGGGCGACCTCGCCGCAGTCGTCGACAGGCACAGAAGGCTGATGACCTCGGGCCCGGCGGGCGGCGGCCCGGAGGTCGTTCTCGACCTCCTCGGTTCCGACCTGGACCTGCGCGCCTGGGTGCTCTCCCCCACCGGCCGCCAGATCGCGGGCGCGGGCGAGGCGCTGCCCGCCCGGACGGGTGCCGCACTCGCGGGCGAGCATCTGGCCGCCGTCCGCACCGGCCGCCGCGCACCGCACCGGGCGACGGTCGGCGGTACGACGTACTCGCTCTTCCCGATCCGTAACACCGGCCGGGGCGCCGCGCCGGCCTCCCGGGATGTCCGCGAGACCGTCCTGTCGGACTGGCTGCTGGCCGTCGAGGCCGACGCGGGCGACTGGCCCGCCGCCCGGCTCGACCTGCTGCAGGGCGTCACCCAGCTGATCGCCGTCGAACGCGACCGGCGGGAGGCGGCCCGTACGGTACGGCGGCGGCTCGCCCAGGAGGTCCTGGAACTGGTCCAGGCGGGCGCCGCGCCCGCCGAGATCGCCGCCCGCCTGCGGGTGGCCGCCCCGGTGCTGCTGCCGGGGCTGGGCACGGCGCCGCACTGGCAGGTCGTGGTGGCGCGGGTGGACTGGGCCGAGCAGGGTGTGCCGGGCTCCGCGGGCATCGAGGCGGGCCCGGTGGCCCAGTCGCTGCTCGAGGAGATCCTGGTCGACCCCTCGGCCGCCGGGCCCGATTCCTCCGACCGGATCGCGGTGGCGCATACGGGCGACGAGGCGATCGCCCTGGTACCGCTGCCCGCCCTGCCGGCCGACCCCGACACGCAGGACGCCAAGTCCACCGACGAGGGACTGCACGCGGACGCGCTGCTCAACTCCGTACGCGGCCCGCTGTCGGCCGGACTCGCGGACGACGGGCGGCTGACGCTCGGCGTCAGCGCGGCGGTCAGCTCCGCGGAGGGTCTGCGCGGTGCGCTGGAGGAGGCCCGGCACGCCCGCCGGGTGGCGGCGGCGCGCGCGGGCCGCGTGTGCGCGGCGGGCCACCACGAGCTGGCGTCGCACGTCCTGCTGCTGCCGTTCGTCCCCGACGACGTGCGACGCGCGTTCACGGCGCGGCTGCTGGACCCGCTGCGGGACTACGACCGCCGGCACCGGGCGGAGCTGATCCCGACGCTGGAGGCGTTCCTGGACTGCGACGGGTCCTGGACCCGGTGCGCCACGCGGCTGCACCTGCATGTGAACACGCTGCGGTACCGGGTGGGGCGGATCGAGCAGCTGACGGGACGCGATCTGGCGCGGCTCGAGGACAAGCTGGACTTCTTCCTGGCGCTGCGGATGAGCTGACGGCCGTTCGGGGTCGGGCCGTCACCCGTGGTGCTCACGCAGAGATCCAACTGGTTGACGCGGTGGGGGTGGTGGCAACCTCGCTGATCACCCGGCGGACAACGACGATCACGGCCCCATCAGCCGCCGAGTGATTGTGAACTGATTCACTCGACCCCTTGGCCACGCATGCCGATCCATGCTGAGATGCGACTGACTCAACAGCTCAATGGCGTGCTCGGGGAGGGCGTAGTGGCGCATACCGCCATGTCTGGTTCCGGAACCACCGCGGGTGACGATCCTCTCCAGACCGCGGTGTGGCGGCTGCGCTCGCGCGGCTGTTGGACCGATGCGGCGGCTCTGCTGGCACCGCGTGCGCAGGAGCCGGCCGCCGCGCTGGAGCGAGTGGGACTCCTCGTGGAGCGCTGCCTGTTCACCGGCGACGGCTGGGCCGAGGCGGAGGACGCGCTGCGCACGGCGGAGGCGGTGGCCGGGGACGACGAACAGCGAGGCGGTGCGGCCTGCGAGCGCGGCAGGCTGGCGTACGCGGCGACCCGCCTCGGTGTACGCGACCGCGCCGACGAGGCCCGCTCGGCGCTCGGCAGGGCCGCCGCTCTGCTCGCGCCCGGCTCACCGGGCCGGCCGCTGCTCGACTTCCGCCGCGGTCTGGTGGCCGAACACATCGCCGACTCACCGCAGGCCGCTCGCGCCGCGTACCGCCGCGCCCATGAGGGCGCGACCGCGCACGGTGACGCGCTGCTGCTCTCGTTCACCTGGCACCATCAGGCCGGACTCGCCCTGCGGGACGGCGAGTTGGCGGAGGCACGGCACGGTTTCACCGAGTCGCTGCGGATCCGCGAGGAGCTCGGCTATCTGATCGGCACGGCCCCGACGCTGGCGGCGCTGGCCGACTGCGAGCAGGAACCGGAGGCGAGCAGGCTGCGGGCGGAGGCGGACCGGCTGTTCCGGCTGCTGGGTGGCGTACCGGCGTGGCTGACGGCCCGGCCGGCGGCGGTTCCGTCGCAGGCGACCGCGGTCACGCCCGAGCCCGCCGCGTGAGAACCCGCCGCCGGGAGGGGGACGTTCCGGAACCCCGGACCCGCTGGGACGAGATCACCACGGGCCTGTGGGTGGGCGGCCACGTCTGGACGGACGGGGACCGCGGGCACCAGGACGTGGTGGTGGACCGCGAGTTCGACCTGGTGGTCAGCCTCTACACCCGTGAGGGCCACGGCCCCTCCCCCGGTGTGGAACACCGCGTGGTCCCCGTTCCCGACGACTGGCTCACCGCGGAGGAGATCGACCGCGTACGCGATGTCGCGGAGCTGACGGCGGATGCGGTACGGGCCCGGCGCACCGTCCTCGTACGCTGCTACTCCGGCTACAACCGCTCGGGCCTGGTGGCCGCGCAGGCCCTGATCGAGCTGGGCCACGATGCGGCGGGGGCGATCGACCGGGTCAGGACGCGGCGTTCGCCGTGGGCCCTGCACAACCCGGCGTTCGAGCAGTACCTCTTGACGGGCCTGGACGTCGCGTCACTCCTGACGGGTCTGGAGCCGCCGGCCTGAGGGTCACGGGAGCCAGGGGAGCACGCGGCCGGGGTTCATCAGGACGAGGACGCCGACGACCGCCACGATCACCCATACGAACCCCCACGCCCGGCTCCGGCGTTTGCGGGCCCGCACCTGCTCCCGCGACGCCCACCCCCGCCATGCGTCGGGCCCGGCCCACCCCTTCTCCCTGCGCCCGCGCTGCCGCGCGGCCTCCTCGTCGGCCCGTCGCAGCTGCTCGGCCACGATCCGCGCCCGGGCGGAGGGTTCCTTGGGAGCCCGCAGTCGCGCGGGCCCCTCGCTCTCACGCTGGAACTCCTCCCATGCCTCGTCGGGTATGGACGACTCGGGCAACTCCGCGGGCATGAAGGGACCTCCGCCGGTGAGTACGTGACCGCGTTGGGGGGCGCGGTGATCCCGGCAGCCTAGTAGAGCCTTGGCCACAGGTCCTCGTGTCGACAGGGATCGGCCTCCGGGGACGCGGCGCCGGAAATCGGCCCCGCCACGCGATCGTCAGCCGTCCCCGCCGGTGAAGTGTTCTCTCACCAGGGAGCGGACCACTGTCAGGTCCTGGGCCTCCAGGGCCTCCAGCAGGGCCATGTGTTCCGCCGCGTCCGCCACCAGGTCGGCCCGGCGCGGGGCCGGGGCGCCGGCGAGGGGCCACTGGGAGCGGCGGTGGAGGTCCTCCGCGACCACCAGGAGCTGGGCGTTGCCCGAGAGGGCGAGGACCGCGCGGTGGAAGGCGCGGTCCGTTTCGGCGTAGGCGGCGCGGTCGCCCACGGCCGCCGCGGCCGCCGTTGCCTCCGCCAGCGGGCGCAGGCCGGCCCAGCGGGCCGCCGGGACCGTGCGGGCCAGGCGGAGCATCACCGGAACCTCGATGAGCGCGCGGACCTCCGCGAGCTCGGCCAGTTCGCGGGGGCCGCGGACCACGACGCGGAAGCCGCGGTTGGGGACGACCTCGACCGCGCCCTCCACCGCCAGCTGCTGCATCGCCTCGCGGACCGGGGTGGCCGAGACGCCGAAGCGCTCGCCCAGGGCCGGGGCGGAGTAGACCTCGCCGGGCGTCAGTTCGCCGTCGACGAGTGCGGTGCGCAGGGCCTCGAGGATCTGGCCGCGTACCGAGTGGCGCCGGACGTGCCGAGGGGCCGGGGGCTCGCTGTGGGTGTGTTCGCCGCGGGCCTGTTCCGGGACCCGGGGAGCATCCGGAACGCGGGAGGGCTTCGGCGCACGGGAGGGCGGGGAACCCTGCTGCTCCGGGACGCGCAGGGAGGCGTGCGGCTGCGTCGCGTCGGCGTCGCGCGCTCGGGCCTGTTCCATTCGGCCCCCCTCCTCCGGCCAGGCGACGGGCCCGGCTGGCGATCCCAGGGGCCCGTGTGCACCATAGGCGGACGGGACTGCAGTTCAAACATCGATCGCGTCGGGTAAGGTAAGGCTAACCTGCTAACGATCGCGATTCGGTGGTCCCCCGGCATGTCCCTCCCCAGCCTTGCTCCCGCCCTGGCCTCACCCGTCGAGGACGCCTACGCGCGCCTGACGGCGGCCTTTCCCGGGCTGCGGGTGCGAGAGCTCGGGGACGGCGAGCAGGCCCCCAGCGGCGGCGGCTGGGTCCGGGCTTGTGAGCTCGCCGACAGTGGCCCCGCGCTGGACGCATTCCTGGCCTGGGACAACGCACAGGTACTCCGCGACTACGGACAGCAGGCGCGCCCCGACGTGATCGCCGGCTTCGGTCTGCACCGCTACTCCTGGCCCGCCTTCCTGCTGATCACGGTCCCCTGGTTCCTCGACCGCCGCGTGCCGCGACTGCTCCCCGAGCACGTCGCCTTCCAGCGGGCGCGCGGGCACATGGCCGTCCGCGTGAGCGAGTTCGCCTGCCTGCCGGGCGACCCCGCCGCCGGACTGCCCGGCGCCCGGGTAGTCCCGGACGATGAAGCCCTGCGCGGGGAGGTGCGGGCCGCCGTCGCCGAGCACATCGAGCCCCTGCTGGACGGCTTCAAGCCGCGGATGCGGCGCGGCAAGCGCGCCCTGTGGGCCATGGCGACGGACGACGTCGTCGAGGGACTGTGGTACATCGCGCAACTCCTCGGCGAGGAGCCGCGCGCGATGGCGGAGCTGGAGAAGCTGCTGCCGGGGACCACCAAGCCCTACGTCGGATCGCCGGGGTTCCGCGTCCTCAGCGGGCCCGAGGGCGAGCAGCTGCAGACCCGCGACCGGGCGAGCTGCTGCTTCTTCTACACACTGCGCCCCGAGGACACCTGCACCACCTGTCCCCGCACGTGCGACGCCGACCGCGTGGCCCGCCTGACGGCCGACGTCTGATCCTTCGCGTCACTCCACACGTCCGAGTGGTGTAAATCGAACTCGACCGCCCTTTTCCATACGGCAGTTCGACTGAATCGCACCTATTCGTATGCTGTACGGCCCCGTTGGCGTTCTCTTGCCACGAAACCCCCTGCCTTCACCGGGAGATCGGCCACTATGGCGGCCGAAACGCCCTACCGCGATGCAGATGCAAGGGACACCGCACATGAGACTTACCGACATATCGCTGAACTGGCTGCTTCCCGTCGGCGTGATGCTGGTGGGAGTCCTGGTCGCGGTCGCGGTGGTCGCACGCGGCAAGCGGACCGCGGACAAGGCAGCGCCCGACGATTCCTGGGAGCGCAGCGAGGAGCGCCGCAGGCGCAAGGAGGCCGTCTACGGCACGGCTTCCTACGTCCTTCTCTTCTGCTGCGCCGCGGTCGCCGCCGCGCTCTCCTTCCACGGCCTGGTCGGCTTCGGGCAGCAGAACCTGAATCTCTCGGGCGGCTGGGAGTACCTCGTTCCCTTCGGGCTCGACGGCGCGGCCATGTTCTGCTCGGTGCTCGCGGTGCGCGAGGCCAGCCACGGTGACGCGGCGCTCGGCTCGCGGCTGCTGGTATGGACGTTCGCCGGCGCCGCCGCCTGGTTCAACTGGGTGCATGCTCCTCGGGGACTCGGCCACGCCGGTGCACCGCAGTTCTTCGCCGGCATGTCGCTCTCGGCCGCGGTGCTCTTCGACCGTGCGCTGAAGCAGACCCGCAGGGCCGCGCTGCGGGAGCAGGGTCTGGTGCCCCGCCCGCTGCCGCAGATCCGCATCGTGCGGTGGCTGAGGGCGCCCCGCGAGACGTTCGGCGCATGGTCGCTGATGCTGCTCGAAGGCGTACGCACGCTGGACGAGGCGGTGGACGAGGTCCGCGAGGACCGCCGGGAGAAGGAGCAGAACCGGCTGCGCAGGCGGGGTCGGGAGAAGCTGGAGCGGGCGCAGATCAGGGCGCTCAACCGTCAGCACCGGACCTGGGGCCGCGCCCCTGCCGACCGGGACGCGGAGCTCCCTGCGCTCGGTTCGGGAACGAGCCCTGCGCTCGGCTCCTCGTCGGGCTCCTCGCAGTCGGTCGGCGGCGGCGCGGGTTCCGTCGCGGAGCCTGCCATACCCGAGGGGCAGCTGCCGCTACGTTGGCCCTCCCTGCAGGCCGTGAGGTCTACCGGCGCCGAGCCGATCACGGTGGACCTGACCACCGAGGACGACACCCTGACCCTGCCGCGCCTCGACTCCCTTGAGCGCAAACTCAAGGACCTGGAGCAGCAGTTCGGCTGAGTGCCGTACGCGAAGGGCCGGTCCGCACCTCAGGCCGGCTCTTCGTGCAGCTCGAACCAGACGACCTTGCCGTCGCCGTGCGTCCGTACGCCCCAGGCGTCGGCGAGGCTCTGCACCAGCAGCAGCCCCCGCCCGTTCGTACCGAGATGGCTGACCGCCTGCCGAGGCACCGGCATCCCGGCCATGAAGTCGCGCACCTCCACCCGGAGCGTGGACGAGGCGACGGTCGCCGTCACCACCGCGCCGTGGTCGGTGTGGAGCAGCGCATTGGTGACCAGTTCGCTCGCGAGCAGTTCCGCGGCATGAGCCGTGTCGGACCGGCCCCAGTGCCGCAGCAGGTCCCGTAACACCCGCCTGACTTCAGGGACCGACATGAGGTCGGAACAGCCCAATCGGCGCCGCGACACCCCGTGCGTCTCCTTCTCGGTCTCCCCGCCGTGCCCGTTCGCACCGGGTCCGCCCCTTCCCTGACGCCCACTCATCATCCCCACCCGCACGCCGGAACAGCCCCTTCCCCGGACAAACCCCTCGTTGCACTCCTGTTGTCGAACATGTCCACGGAAAGCATTGCCCCGACCACGGGCCGTCACTCATGAAAGGAGGTCAACCAACCACAAGAGGTGGACTTTCCGCGCGCAAGAGGGAGACGCCGTACGACAGTTGCCGCAGCCGCGCGCCTAAGGCCTGGGGACATTGCGCAGATTGGAGCGGGCCATCTGCAGCATGCGCCCCACTCCGCCGTCCAGCACGATCTTGCTCGCGGACAGGGCGAATCCGGTCACCATCTCCGCGCTGATCTTCGGCGGGATGGAGAGGGCGTTGGGGTCGGTGACCACATCGACCAGCGCGGGCCCCTTGTGCCGGAAGGCGTCCTTCAGCGCGCCCGCGAGCTGCTTGGGCTTCTCGACGCGTACGCCGTACGCCCCGGCCGCCCGCGCGATCGCGGCGAAGTCCGGGTTGGTGTTGGTCGTCCCGTAGGAGGGGAGCCCCGCGACCAGCATCTCCAACTCCACCATGCTCAGCGCGGAGTTGTTGAACAGGACGACCTTCACGGGGAGGTCGTACTGGACGAGGGTGAGGAAGTCGCCCATCAGCATCGAGAAGCCGCCGTCGCCCGACATCGAGACGACCTGACGGCCGCGGTCGGTGAACTGCGCGCCGATCGCCTGCGGCAGTGCGTTCGCCATCGAGCCGTGGCTGAACGATCCGATGATCCGGCGCCGGCCGTTGGGTGAGATGTAGCGGGCGGCCCACACATTGCACATGCCGGTGTCGACGGTGAACACGGCGTCCTCGTCCGCGAGTTCGTCCAGGACCGCGGCGACATACTCGGGGTGCAGCGGTACGTGCTTCTCCACTTTGCGCGTGTACGCCTTGACCACGCCTTCCAGCGCGTCCGCGTGCTTCTTCAGCATCTTGTCGAGGAACCCGCGGTCCGTCTTGGCCCGCACCCTCGGGGTCAGACAGCGCAGCGTCTCGCGCACGTCGCCCCAGACGGCGAGATCCAGCTTGGAGCGACGGCCGAGGTGCTCGGGCCTGACGTCGACCTGCGCGATCTTGACATCGTCGGGCAGGAACGCGTTGTACGGGAAGTCCGTGCCGAGCAGGAGCAGCAGATCGCACTCGTGGGTCGCCTCGTACGCGGCGCCGTAGCCGAGCAGTCCGCTCATCCCGACGTCGTACGGGTTGTCGTACTGGATCCACTCCTTGCCACGCAGCGCGTGCCCGACCGGGGACTTGATGCGCTCGGCGAACTCCATCACCTCGGCATGCGCCCCGGCGGTCCCGCTGCCGCAGAACAGGGTGACCCGGTCCGCCTCGTCGATCAACCGCACCAGCTTGTCGATCTCGCTGTCCCCCGGGCGTACCGAGGGGCGGGCGGTGACCAGCGCGGTCTCGATCGACTTCTCCGGGGCGGGCTGGGACGCGATGTCACCGGGGAGCGCCACCACGCTGACGCCGCTGCGGCCGATGGCGTTCTGGATGGCCGTCTGGAGCAGCCGTGGCATCTGCTGGGTGCTGGAGATCAGCTCGCAGTAGTGGCTGCACTCGCGGAACAGCTGGTCGGGGTGGGTCTCCTGGAAGAACCCGAGGCCGATCTCGCTGGAGGGGATGTGCGAGGCGAGGGCGAGGACGGGGGCCATGGAGCGGTGGGCGTCGTACAGCCCGTTGATGAGATGCAGGTTCCCCGGGCCGCAGGAGCCGGCGCAGGCCGCGAGCCGGCCCGTGATCTGGGCCTCCGCACCGGCCGCGAAGGCGGCGGTCTCCTCGTGCCGGACCTGGATCCAGTCGATGGCGGGATTCCGGCGGATGGCGTCGACGACGGGGTTGAGGCTGTCGCCGACGACTCCGTACAGCCGCTGGACACCGGCGCGGACGAGGATGTCGATGAACTGCTCCGCCACGTTCTGCTCGGCCATGGGATGCGCACCCTTCTCGGCTTGACGGCCTGAATGTCCATCAACCCACGACGGGCGCCGTCACGCCTCCCAGACCGCGACGGCGGTGCGGTCGTCGGCGTACCCCTTCACCCGCAGTTGGGTGTCCGCGAGGAACGCCGCCAGGCCCGGGGGCTCCGGCGGGGACCAGCGTGCGGCCAGTTCGTCGGCGAGCGCGCGCTCGCCGCGCAGCGGGTCGGCGAGACCGGGGCTGCACAGCAGCAGGGTGTCACCCGGGCGGGCCACGGACGCACGGAACCGGAACGGCTCGGCGGGCGGTGGCGGAGGTGCCTCGATGTACGGCGACGGGGGTGTCGGGATACCGAAGTCCATGGTGAGGCGGTCGCCGTCGGGAGTCTCCGAGGGGATGTCGGCGAGGGTGCCGCCCGGACCGCCGGGGGCGGAGCCGTATCCCACGACGGGTGCGCCCGTCACGGCCTCGGGCTCCGGCACGGCGGGCTCTATGTCCTGCCAGGCACCGTCGCGCAGCCGGAGCAGACCGCCGGGTCCGACTCCGAAGAAGACCCGGGTGCGGCATTCGGGGTCGGCGGACAGCAGCAGGCAGCGCAGCCCCGCCGCGTACTCCTCGGGTTCCACGCCCAGCTCGGCCGCCCGGGCACGCATCTTGCCGAGGCTGCGGTCGGTGAGCCGTTGCAGCCCGGACTTGAGGTCGCCGCGGCGGCCCGCCCTGATGTCCTGCGACAGCCGGGCGTGACTGCGACCGACGGCCCCGCCGATCCAGCGGCAGGCTTCGGCTGCGGCGAGATGGGCGGACTCCGCGGCGCGGGCACCGCTGGCGACGGCGACGAGCACGAGCGCGCCGGCTCCGCTGCCGAAACGGGCGGTGAGCAGGGCGTCGCGCCGTGGCTCCCCCCGGAACCGCGCGGAGTCCCCGCGCAGGGATGCGGCCCGCAGGGTGTACGTGCCGTACTGGGCCCCGTCGAGGACGGTGTCGGCCACCAGCGCGCCGAGCTCGTCGGCCCCGGCGGCGGGAAGGGCGGTGGGCTCGGGCCCGTAGGTGGGCGGCCCGTCCCCGACGTACGCGACGCTCGGTCGAGGGGGTTGCACGGGGGCGGGTTCCTGAGGCGCCACGGGTTCGACCGGCGGCTCCCAGGGCGCACGCTGCCGGTGCGGTCCGGCCTCGGCCGGCTTGCCCGCCGCGACGTGAGCCTTCGGCGGGGGCGGGGTGGCGGGTTCTTCGGGTGCGCCGGGCAGGGGCGGACCGGTCGGCCGACCCGCACCCGCGTGGGCTTTCGGCGCGGACGGGGTGGCGGGTTCTTCCGGCGCGAGTGGCGGAGGCGGCCCGGTCGGCTTGTCCGGTGCGCCGGGCGCCGCGGTGCTGTGCCGTGGGTCCGGGGTCTCGGGCCCGGCCGGCGGGGCGGGCTCGCCCGGGGGCCGGTGGGACGGACCGGCGGGCTGAGCCGGCGCGGGCTGCTCGAACGGCCAGTCCGGACGTTCCGCACCCGTCGGCGCGCTCGCGCCCGGCGGCGGGGATCCGCCGGTGCGCCCGGGCGCGGGCGGGGAATCCTGTCGGCCCGACGGGCCGGGCGCAGGCGGGCTCTTCGGCTGGGGCGGGACATAGGGCTGGGTCGGGGTCGCAAGTCCCTCGGGCAGGCCCGGGACGTCCAGTGTGTCCGCCGGGTCCGTTTCCCACCACGCCCTCGGGCGGCCGGGCTCGTCGTCCTCCGACACCGCGTCCGACACGGAGTCGAAGCGGTCGTCCAGCGTGTCCTCCGCCCTGGTCGCGGGACCCGTGTCCGGGGTGGACTCGTCGTACAGCCGGTTCCACCAGTCGTCCTCGGTGGAGGGCCTCTCCCCCTGCTGACTCATGCCCTTATTGTCCACCGCAAGGGCGGTACGAAAACGGGGCATCCCGAAAAAAGAACTCTGCTGCGACGAGTCCGCCGGGCGCCTCAACCCCCCACGGGAAGAACGCCCGGCAGACGTTTCGTGGCCCGCGCACGACGTGTGCGTCGACACGGGCGGGGTGACGGGGAGGCAGGTCGCGTCCGCCTGTCACACGGCAGTTGGTGCTGCGGTGGCACCACATTGGCAGACGGGAGGGTGATCCAGGGATGATGGGGCGCGGCGGAAACACGCCGTGGCCGGTTTCCGCCACAGCGGCCAGGAAGTGCACGTCCGGGAGGGGTTCTGGTGCTGGGAGCGATAGGTCTCGACGAGAGACAGGAGTCCGCGTACCGCGCGCTGGTCGCGCTCGGCGCGGCCGAGGTCACCGATCTCGCGCATCGGCTGGCTCTGCCCGAGACGGACACGGAGCGGGCGCTGCGCCGGCTCGAGCAGCAGGGGCTCGCCGCGCAGTCGTCGGCGCGCACGGGTCGCTGGGTGGCGGCGCCGCCCGGCGTGGCGCTGGGCGCGCTGCTGACCCAGCAGCGGCACGAGTTGGAGCAGGCGGAGCTGACGGCCGCGCTGCTCGCCGAGGAGTACCGCGCCGAGGCCCGCGAGCCGGCCGTGCACGACCTGGTCGAGGTGGTCACCGGCGCGAGCGCCGTCGCGCACCGTTTCGTCCAGCTCCAGCTGGGCGCGGCGAAGGAGGTCTGCGCCCTGGTCACCGGGAACCCGCTGCTCGTCACGGGCCAGGACAACGTGGCCGAGGAGCGGACGGCGCGGCGCGGGGTGACGTACCGCGTGGTGATCGAGCGCGAGGTGCTCTCCGCGCCCGAAGGGGTCACGGAGCTGACCGCCGCGCTCGGACGGCACGAGCAGGTACGGGTCGTGGACCGCGTGCCGACCAAGCTGGTGGTGGCGGACCGGTCGCTGGCGATGGTCCCGCTGACGGGCGGGAGCGCTGATCCCTCGGCGCTCGTCGTGCACGGGAGCGGTCTCCTGGAGTCGCTGATGGGCCTGTTCGAGGCGGTGTGGCGCGAGGCGCTGCCGCTGCGGCTCGGGGCGGGCGAGGCGGGCGCCGGGTACGAGGAGGTGTCCACGGGCCCCGACGCGACGGATCTGGAGATCCTGTCGCTGCTGCTCGCCGGGATGACGGACGCGCGGGTGGCCAAGCAGCTGGACCTGGGACTGCGGACGGTGCAGCGGCGGGTCAAGGGGCTGATGGAGCTGTCGGGCGTGACGACCCGGCTGCAGCTGGGCTGGCATGCGTACGCGAAGGGCTGGGTGGCTCGCGACCTGCGGGAATGACCCGCGTCCTGCACCCTTGGCAAATGGGCGTGCCGCAGCTGCTGCTGGTCGGCCTGGTGATGGTGCTGGGCCTGATCGGGGTGCTCGTGCCCGGCATTCCGGGGCGGTGGATGGTGTGGGCGGGGATGCTCTGGTGGTCGATGCACGTCCAGTCCGGCCTGGCCTGGGCGCTGCTGGTGGGGTCGACGGCCTTGCTGCTCGTCGATCAGGTCGTGGTGTGGCAGCTGCCGCCGCGCAGGATCCGCGCGGTGGGGGTGACCCCGCGCATGGCGGCACTGGCCGGGGCGGGGGCGCTGCTCGGTTTTTTCCTGGTGCCGGTGGTGGGCGCGATTCCGGGATTCGTCGCGGGGATCTACTGGCATGAGCGCCGCCGCCTCGGCGGGCACGGGCCTGCGGCGGCCTCCACGCGCTCGGTGATGCGGGCGGCGGGGACGAGTGTGCTGGTGGAGCTGTTCGCCTCGCTGCTGGTCGCGGGGGCCTGGCTGGGCGCGGTCATCTGGGGCTGACGCCGACCCGGGCACCGGCCTGGCGGGTTCATCGGCCAGTCCATGAATGCGGTTCAGATGGACAGAAACACATCCGATCTCTCCTTCTCCATTGACGGCTGGGCACCGCATGCCTACCTTCCGTCCAGGGATAGCTCGGATGAATTGGCATGTCTGCAGCGAGCCGCCGGGAGGCGACATGGCAACGGCACCAGACCCTTCCCCCGCCATCGGCAAGGAGCCCCCGTCCAGAAGATCCGTCCTCACCACGGGATCGGCCATCGGTGGAGCACTGATGGTCGGGGGTGCCGCGGCCGTCCCGGCACAGGCCGCACCCGCGCCGGCCGCCCCGCCGCCCGCCCCGCAGGTCGTCACCGCACCCGCGGACAGCTGGCGCGCGGTCCTCGACGATGCCGATCTCGTCTGGCAGAAGGTGCCGAAGACCTGGTACGAGGGCCCGTACCTCGGCAACGGCTTTCTGGGCTCCGGCATCTACGCCGAGCCGGGCGGAGAGAACGCCGTGCGCTTCAACGTGCAGCACTCCGAAGTGCAGGACCACCGGCCGGAGTTCGGCTCGCTCTTCGGTCTCGCCCGGCTGCCCGTCGGCCACTTCACCCTGGAGCCGGTGGGCACGATCACCGGCCTCGACTGGCGGCTTCGGCTGCGCGACGCCGAGCTGACCGGCACGCTCACCACCACCGCGGGCACCCTGCGCCTGCGGGCCTTCGTCCACACGACTACACCGGTGATGGCCGTCGAGGTCACCGCGAGCGAGGGCGAGAAGGACTTCCGCTGGGTCTTCCACCCGGCCGACGCGATCAGCCCGCGCGCCGCCTTCAAACCGCTGCCCGACGGGTACCGGGGCAACGCGCCCGCCGTGGTCGAGCACCACGGCGAACTGACGGCCGCCGTACAGCCGTTGCTCGCGGGCGGGCAGCATGTGACCGCCTGGCGCGAGCGGGCCCACCGCGGTGCGCGGACGCTGTACGTCTGCGTGGCGCACTCCTTCCCGAGGACGACCGCCCGCGACCGGGCCCTGCATACGGTCCGGACCGCGTCGGCGGTTCCGTACGACACGCTCGCCCTCCCCCATCGCCGCTGGTGGGACAGCTTCTACCGGAAGAGCTTCGTCTCACTGCCCGACGCACGACTGCAGCGCTTCCACTGGATCCAGCTGTACAAGACGGCCTCGGCGGCCCGCCGGGACGCACCCGCGATGGCGACGTGCGGCCCCTGGCTCGAATCCACGCCCTGGCCCAACACCTGGTGGAACCTCAACGTCCAGCTCGAGTACTGGCTGATCCACGGCTCCAACCACCTCGAACTCGACGCCGTCACCCGCGCGCTCGGCGAGTTCCGCGCCCAGCTGACGGCCGAGGTCGCGCGCCCCTACCGCGCCGACTCCGCCGGCATCCCCCGCACCACCGACACCCGCCTGGTCAACGGGGGCGCCACCCCGTCCGGCAACGGCTACGGCGTCGGCATCCCCGGCGAGAACCCGCCCACCCCCGAGGTCGGCAACCTCACCTGGGCGCTGCACAACGTGTGGCTGTCCTACCGCCACACCATGGACAGGTCGATCCTGCGCGACACCCTCTTCCCCCTGCTGCGCAAGGCCGTCAACTACTACCTGCACTTCCTCACGCCCGGGCCGGACGGCAGACTGCACCTGCCGGCGACCTTCTCGCCCGAGTACGGCGTCGACGCCCCGGACTGCAACTACGACTTGATGCTGCTGCGCTGGGGCTGCCGCACCCTGCTCGCCTCTGCCGATGAACTGGGCATCTCCGACCCGCTGACCGCGCGGTGGCAGGAGGTCCTCGCCAGGCTGGTGCCGTACCCGGTGGACGCCAACGGCTACATGATCGGCACAGGGGTCCCCTTCGCGAAGTCGCACCGGCACTACTCGCATCTCCTCGCGGTGTACCCGCTGTACGAGATCACGGGTCGCACCCCCGAGGAACGCGCCCTCATCGAGAAGTCGCTCGACCACTGGGTCAGCTTCGAAGGCGCCCTGCAGGGCTACACGTTCACCGGCGCGGCCTCCATGTCGGCCCTGCTGGGCAAGGGCGAGGACGCGCTGCGATACCTGGGACAGCTGATGACCCGTTTCATCCAGGCCAACACCATGTACAAGGAGTCGGGCCCCGTCATCGAGACCCCGTTGTCGGCCTCGCAGTCGCTGCACGACATGCTCTGCCAGTCGTGGGGCGGGCTGATCCGGGTCTTCCCGGCGCTGCCCGCGGCCTGGCACGAGGTGGTCGTCCACGACTTCCGTACGCAGGGCGCGTTCCTGCTCAGCGCCGTGCGGCAGGAAGGCACAACCCGCTGGGTCCGCCTGCACAGCGAGGCGGGTGCCCCCTGCGTCGTACGCCACGGCATCGACGGCCCGATCGAGGTCCGCGACCGGCACGGCCGACGGCTGCGCTGGGACACGCTGGAGAACGGCGCGATCCGCATCCCGCTGAAGAAGGGCGACTCGGCCCTGATCACGGCCCGAGGCGACCGCCCGGACCTGACGGTCCGCCCGGTGCGGCCGAACGCCCCGGCGCCGCGGTGGGGCCTGCCTACGCCTTGAGGACCAGGCCCAGGAACCGATGCGGAGGGCATCGGGCACGTGTGAGGCTTGGCGGCATGACCGAATTCAGTGAGGCCGAGCGCGAGTACCTCGCGTCCCAGCGGCTGGGGCGGCTGGCGACCGTCGATCCCAAGGGGCAGCCGCAGGCGAACCCGGTCGGATTCTTTCCGCAGGAGGACGGCACCATCCTGGTCGGTGGCTATGCGCTGGCCACCACCAAGAAGTGGCGCAACCTGCAGGCGAATCCGAAGGTCGCGCTCGTCGTCGACGACATCGTGAGCCTCACGCCGTGGAAGGTACGCGGTGTCGACATCAGGGGCGAGGCGGAGCTGCTCACCGGCCCGCACGAGCTCGGGCCGCACTTCAGTGATGAGCTGATCCGGATCCACCCCCGGAAGATCCACAGCTGGGGTCTCGCCTAGCCGGCCGCCGGGCCGAAGGCCGGCCTGACGAAGCGTCGGCGGTGTGCGGCGGCGTCCGGGTGGAGCTGGTCCGGCTGCCGGCGAAGTCCGCCTCGCCGTACGGCTCGCGGCCGTCCCGCCACGCTCGCGGCGCGCATGGCCTGCGCGCCGCGAGCTCGGGGCGTGGTCAGCGCAGGCGACCGCGTTTGGCCTGCATCGCCGCCTTGCCTTCCGCGCCTTTGCGCTTCCAGTCCTTGAGAATCTCCGACCGCAGCCGCGCGTCCGTCTTGGCGACGATGCGCTGGTTCTCGCGCAGCAGCTTGCGGTAGCTGTCCAGCCGGCGCTCGGGCAGGGAGCCGTCCTCGACGGCGGCGAGGACCGCGCAGCCCGGTTCCGCCTGGTGCGCGCAGTCGTGGAACCGGCACTGTGCGGCCAGCTCCTCGATCTCGGCGAACACCTGGCCGACCCCGGTCTGTGCGTCCCACAGCCCGACGCCGCGCAGCCCCGGGGTGTCGATGAGCACGCCGCCGCCGGGCATCAGCAGGAGATTGCGGGTCGTGGTGGTGTGCCGGCCCTTGCCGTCGACCTCACGGGTGGTCTGCACCTCCATCACGTCCTCGCCGAGCAGTGCGTTGGCGAGGGTGGACTTGCCCGCGCCGGAGACCCCGAGCAGCACGCTCGTACCGCCGGAGACGACCGCGGCGAGGACGTCCGTGCCCTCACCGGTCAGCGAGCTGACGGGCAGTACCTGCACGCCGGGCGCGGTGGTCTCCACGTCCTCGACGAGGTACGAGAGTCCGGTGGCGTCCGGCACCAGGTCGGCCTTGGTGAGGACGACGAGCGGCTGGGCGCCGCTCTCCCAGGCCAGTGCCAGGAATCGTTCGATGCGCCCGAGGTCCAGCTCGACGGCGAGCGAGACCGCGATGATCACGTGGTCGACGTTGGCCGCGAGGATCTGCCCTTCGGAGCGGTTCGACGAGGTCGAGCGTACGAACGCGGTGCGGCGGGGCAGGTACGCCCGTACGAAACGCGGGTCGCCGTCCGGGGCGACGGCGGCCCAGTCTCCCGTGCAGATGACCCGCAGCGGGTCGTGCGGGGTGACGAACGCCGTGTCCGCGCGGACCGTTCCGTCGGCGGTGACGACGTCGCACTGGCCGCGGTCGACCCGCACGACCCGGCCCGGCAGCAGGCCCTGCTCGGCATGGGAAGCGAAATCGGCCTCCCAGCCCTCGTCCCAGCCGTACGGGGACAGCGGGTGCGCGGAACCGGAGGAGCCGTGAGCCGAAGGAGAAGGAGAAGAGAGAGACAAGGGGTGACCCTTCACAAGGGTGGCCCCGGCGCGCGCTCGCAGGCGCGGAGAAACAGAGGAGAGGTCAGCCGGAGACCACGGGGGTGGAGTGGATGAATGTCTGAGTGAGGGCAGCGCCCAGCGCGGTGACAGCCATCGTTCACACCTCCCGGTACAGCTCGGCCGACGGCGGCAGCCAGGGGCCGCCGCTCGAATGCCGACACCCTAGCCCGGCCCGCGGGCAGGGCGCCAAGGGTTTTTCGGCGCCGTCAAGGGCCGGAGCGGAAATCAACCCGGTCGCCGCACGGAATGTAGCCATCCGCCCACTCCGTGTGGCGATTCCGGATGATCGCCCATAACTTCGGCCTCATGACGAAACGCCAGATCACCTGCCTCGTATGCACCTCAGTCGTCCTGGTCGCGGGAATGGGCGCCGCCGCCCCGTCGTCCATCGCGACCCGACACGTGGTCCATCGGGGAGAATCCATTCAAGAAGCGGTCGACGCCGCGAAGCCCGGAGACACGATCTTCATCGCCCCCGGCACGTACCGCGAGAGCGTCCTGGTCACCAAGGCGAGGCTGCGCATTCGCGGAGCGGGCAAGGCCACCGTGATCCAGCCCGCCGCGGCCACGTCGCGCGCCGCCAACGCCTGTGCGACGGCCGGCAACGGCATCTGCGTGCTGGGCACCACGACACAGAACGTCAAGGACGTCTCCGTCCGCTCGCTGACCCTGCGCGGGTTCAAGAAGAACGGGCTGTGGGCGTCGCGCACCGACGGGCTCACCGTCGAGCGGGTGACAGCCGAGAAGAACGGCACCTGGGGTCTCGCCCAGGAGCGCTCCACCCGGGGTGTCTTCCGCTTCAACACCGCCCGCTCCAACGGTGACGCCGGGATCTTCGTGGCGAACACCGTCGACCGCGAGGGCGGTGCCATCGACATCGGCGGCGCGCAGATCGCCGGCAACACCATGACGGGCAACCGCATCGGTGTCACCGTCCGCCGGGTCAGGAACCTCACCGTCCGGAACAACAACATCAACGACAACTGCGCCGGGGTGTTCGTCGTCGGGGACGAGTCGAAGCCGGCCGCCGGCGCGATGACGATTCGCGGCAACAGGATCAGCAAGAACAACCGCTACTGTCCCCCGACTCCCCGGCTGACGTTCGTCCAGGGCTCCGGCATCGTCCTGACCGGCTCCGAGGCCACGGTCATCCGCGGCAACAGGATCACGGACAACGTGGGCACCTCCCCGATGTCCGGCGGCATCGTGCTGTTCCAGAGCTTCGTCGGCGCTGCCAACACCAAGAACGTCATCAGGGACAACCACCTCAGGGGCAACTCGAAGGCCGACCTCGTCAACGGCGGCACCGAGACGTCCAACCAGTTCGTCCGCAACTCCTGCAAGACCTCCGTGCCGACGGGGATGTGCTGACCCCCGTGCCCCGGCAGCCCTGTCCCCTGCTCAACGCTCCCACCCGACCCGGGTGGCCCCTCAGGAGATTCGAGGCCGAATGACGACCGTAAGCACCAGACCGAACTCCGCCGCCTCGCCCGACGCCACCCCTCCCCCGGCCATGCGCCTGCGGGAGATGGTGTTCGGAGCGGCATGTGCGGCAGCCATCCGCGCCGCGGCCCGGCTGAAGGTGGCCGACGCGCTCGGTGACACGCCCGCGACCGCCGAGCACCTCGCGGCCGAGGTGACCACCGAACCGCAGCCGCTGCGCCGGCTGCTGCGCACCCTGTCCTGCTACGGCATCTTCACCGAGGCCGAGGACGGCACGTTCGCGCACACCGAGATGTCCCGGATGCTGCGCGAGGACGATCCGAACAGCCTGCGCTACATCGCCCTGTGGTGCACCGAGCCGTGGACCTGGGACGCCTGGCCCCGCCTCGACGAGGCGGTGCGCTCCGGCGAGAGCGTCTTCCAGGACCTGTACGGCAAGGGCTTCTTCGAGTACCTGCACCAGGACGCCCGCGAGTCGGCGCATGTCTTCAACCGGGCCATGACCACCTCCAGCAGGCAGTCGGCGATGGAGGTCGCCGATCTGCTCGTGCTGAAGGGCGTCTCCTCGGTCGCGGACATCGGCGGCGGGCAGGGGCATGTGCTCGCCAGCCTGCTGGAGAAGCACCCGACGGTCCGGGGCACCCTGCTCGACCTGCCCGACGTGGTGGCGAAGGCGGACCCCCGGCTGCGGGACGGCGGCCATCTGTCCGGCCGGGTCAGCATCGTGCCCGGCGACTGCCGCAAGGAGATCCCGGTCGAGGCCGACCTGTACGTCGTCAAGAACATCCTGGAGTGGGACGACGAGAGCACCCGCAGCACGCTGCGGAACATCGTCGGGGCGGCAAGGCCCGGTGCCCGGGTCGTCGTGATCGAGAACCTCGTCGACGACTCGCCCTCGATGAAGTTCACCACCGCCATGGACCTGCTTCTGCTGCTGAACGTCGGCGGCGCGAAGCACACCAGGCAGTCCATGGTGGACCGGATGACCGACGCCGGCCTGACCGTCGGCGACATCCGTCCCGTGAACGCCTACCTCCACGCGTTCGAGTCCGTGGTCCCCGGGTGATTCCGGACTCCCGTTCCACGTCGAACGCCCCGGGTCCTCGGTGAGGACCCGGGGCGTTCGGCGTGCGGTCACCTGGTGCTGTCGCGCTCCCACCGGTAGAACTGACGCGCCATCGCGTCCTTCGGACTCCGCCAGGTCTGCGGGTCGTACGGACTGACGAAGGCCGTCAGCCGGTCGCTGATGTCCTGGAACGCCGGGTGCTCCGTCACCTTCGCGATCGCCGGGCCCGGAGGCCGGTCGGACTCGATCAGGTGCAGATACACGTCGCCGAACTGGAACAGGCTGCGCCGGGTGACCCCGACGAGGTGCGGCAGATCGCCCTCGTCGGACTCCGCGAACAGCGTGGCGATGTCGGTTGCCGACTCAGGCGCCATACGGGCCACGATCAGCGCTTGGTGCGTCGGGGAGTTCATCCCAGTGCCCTTTCCTCTCGGATCAGTTGGAGGGGACCGCGGCGCCGCGGCCCTCCCGGTCGCGCTGCTCGATCTTGTCCCGGATGAGGGACAGCTGGACCTTCGAGTTGCGGTTGATGTTGTCGGTCATCCACTCGTCGTCGACCGGGGCCTCCGGCTTCATGGCGAAGTCCTGCCGCCAGCGCATCAGCGTGCCGCCCTGGACCTCCGAGTACTCCCAGTGGATGTCCATGTGCTGGAAGGGGCCGGTCTCGACGCGCCGGGCCTTCACCGTGCGGTTGGCCCGGTCGGGGGTGCGCTCCGAGACCCAGCTCCAGACGGTGCCGTTCTCGTCCGGGTGCATGGTCAGGCGGAACGTCGTGGTGTCGCCCTTGCGTTCCAGGATCTCGACCGACGCGTACTCGCTGAACAGCTGCGGCCAGTTCTCGAGGTCGTTGGTCATGTCCCAGACGAGGTCCAGGGGCGCGGCGACGGTGATCTCGTTCTCGGTGTGTCCGGGCACTTTCAGGCTCCGCTCATGAGGGTGTTGTTGACGAGGTCGAGGAACTCACGGGGGGTCTTGCAGCGGTCGGCGTCCGGCGGGAGGGGCCGGCCGTGCCGGTTCTCCAGCTCGCCGACGATGCCGAGCAGGCCCAGCGAGTCGAGCCCGAACTCGTCGAACCCGGAGTCGCTGCGGCCCGCGAGATCGGCGGGGTCGACAGTGAGGCCGGCGCCCTTCTTCATCAGGGCGGCCAGTTCTTCGATGGTCAGAACGTCTGACATGGCACTTCTCCTTGTCACGAGGGGTCACGAAGCCGAGCGACGCCCTTGGTCGGCGGCGCTGCGCACCACCAGGGCCGCGTTCGAGCCCATCAGGCCGCGGCTCAGCACAAGTGCTGTGCGCAGCGGCGCCTTACGGGCCTTGCCGGTCACGACATCGATGTCGTGGCAGACGTCGAAGACGTTGGGCGTGGGCGGTACGAGCCCGTGCTCCATCGCCAGTACCGCCGTCGCCACATCGAGGACCGGGCCGCCGCAGTACGCCCGTCCGATCCCGGTCTTGGGCGCGGTCACCGGCACCCGGCGGCCGTGCGCGCCGAGGGCGTCGGCGATCGCCAGCGCCTCGGCACGGTCGGCCGCCGGCACACCGAGTGCGTCGGCGAAGACCACGTCGATCTCCTCGGGCGCACAGCCCGCCTGGTCGAGCGCGCCACGGATCGACATGGCCAGTCCTTCCCGGGACTCCTGCCACCGGGAAGGACCGGTGAAGGTGGCGGCGTGCCCGGCCACGAAGGCACGGGGCACGGCGCCGCGGCGCAGCGCCGCCGACTCCTCCTCGACCACGAGCATCGCGCCGCCTTCGGCGGGCACGAAGCCACAGGCGTCGGAGGTGAACGGCCGGTAGGCGCGGGCCGGGTCGTCGCAGCCGCTCAGGTCCTCGTACCCGAGCTGGCAGACGACCGAGTAGGGCGCGAGCGGCGCCTCGGCGGAACCGACCACGACGGCGTCGGTGCCGCGCGCGACGGCGGCCGCCGCGTGCGCGAAGGCGTCGAGGCCGCCGGCCTCGTCGCTGGCCACCACACCACAGGGGCCCTTGAAGCCGCCGCGGATGGAAATCTGGCCGGTGCTCGCCGCGTAGAACCAGGCGATGGACTGGTACGGGCCGACATAGCGCGAGCCCTGGCCCCACAGCCGCTGGAGCTCACGCTGGCCGAACTCGCCACCGCCCGAGCCCGCGGCGGTCACCACCCCGACGTCGTAGGGCGAGTCCTCGTAGTCGGCGCGGCCGAGCCGCGCGTCGTCGAGGGCGAGATCGGCCGCCGCCATCGCGAAGTGCGTGAAGCGGTCGGTCTGGACGAGGTAGCGCCCCTCGACCATGGTCGAGGGGTCGAGGTCGCGTACTTCGCCCGCGACCCGGAGAGGCAGGTTCTCGCAGCCCACCCGGGTGACCCGGTCGAGGACGCAGATGCCCTCCTGCGTGGACTTCCAGAAGACGTCGGCGCCGACCCCGTTGGGGGCTATGACACCGATGCCTGTGACAACCGTGCGCCGGGCGTTCCGGGAGCTCATCGTGCCCTCCCACTGGGTCGGGTCATGACGACCGCGGACTGGAATCCGCCGAACCCGCTGCCGACGGAGAGCACATTGCGCAGCTTCCGGGGGCGGGCGGTGCGCGGGACGTAGTCGAGGTCGCACTCGGGGTCGGGGGTCTCGTAGTTGGCCGTCGGCGGTACCACCTGACGGTCCATGGCCAGGACGCAGGCGACGAGTTCGATCGCGCCGATGGCGCCCAGTGAGTGGCCCACCATGGATTTGATGGAGCTCATGGGCGTCTTGTAGGCGTGGTCGCCCAGCGACCGCTTCACCGCGGCCGTCTCGTGCCGGTCGTTCTGCTTGGTGCCCGAACCGTGCGCGTTGACGTAGTCGATCGTGGAGCTGTCGATGCGCGCGTGACCGAGTGCGGTGTCGATGGCGCGCGCCATCTCCAGGCCCTCGGGAGTGAGTCCGGTCATGTGGTACGCGTTGCCGAAGGTGGCGTACCCGCCGATCTCGCAGTACACGGTCGCCCCGCGGGCGCGGGCGTGTTCCAGCTCCTCCAGGACGAGTACGGCCCCGCCCTCGCCCATGACGAACCCGTCACGGTTGGCGTCGAAGGGCCGGGAGGCGTGCTCCGGGTCGTCGTTGTTGGCCGAGGTCGCCTTGATCGCGTCGAAGCACGCCACGGTGATCGGGGAGATGGGCGAGTCGGACGCGCCGGCTATGCACACGTCCATCCGTCCCTCCTCGATCGCGTGGAAGGCGTACCCGATCGCGTCGAGCCCCGAGGTGCAGCCCGTGGAGACGGTCTGCACCGGCCCGTGGGCGCCGACTTCCTCGGCGACCGCGGAGGCCAGGGTGCTCGGCGAGAACGCGCGGTGGAGGTGGGCTCCGGCGGGCCGGTGGTCCACGTCCCAGCGTTCGCCGTGGCTGCTGACGGCGACATAGTCGTGCTCGAGGCGCGTCGTGCCGCCGACGGCGGTACCGAGCGAGACACCGACGCGCCACGGGTCCTCGTTCCCGGTGTCGAGTCCGGCGTCCTTCACGGCTTCCCGGGCGGCCACCAGCGCGAACTGGATGTACCGGTCCGACTGCGCGACCAGCCCGGCTTCCAGACCGTGCACCGCGGGGTCGAAGTCGACCTCGGCGGCGATGCGGGAGCGGAAGCCCTCCGGATCGAAGAGCGTGATGCCCCGGGTCGCCGTGCGGCCGTTCGCGAGCAGGTCCCAGAAGGCCGGGGCGCCGACGCCACCGGGGGCGACGATGCCGACCCCGGTGACCGCCACCCGCCGGTTCATGAAACGGCCCCAGTCCGTTCCGGCGGCATGCCCTGCTCGGCTGCGCCCTCGAGGTCCTCGGTGTCGACGTGCCCGAGTTCCGGGCGCGGCGCGAGCGGGCCGAGGTGGAAGACCATGCGGGCCTCCACATTGCCGACGTTGCGGAACCGGTGGCGCATGTTCAGCGGGATGAACAGCCCCTGGTCGGGACGCATGGAGTGCGTCTCGCCGTCCAGGTCCACCTCCAGTTGCCCGCTCACCACGTACACGAACTCCTCGGAGTACGGGTGGTAGTGCTCACCGATGCGATCACCGGGCTGCACGATGGCGAGGCCCATGAAGCCGCTGGTGGAGCCCACTGCGGGCGGGGTGAGCATGGCGCGCAGGTCGCCACCGCGCCGGGTGTTGGGCTGGGTCTCGCTGAGGTCCACGATGCGTGGGCTGTGCGTGGTCATGCTGCTTCCTCCAGTTGCAGGGTCCCGGCGGTCCACCGCCGGCCGCGCCCCACCGGGCGCAGGGGGCGGGGCGTCAGTCCTCGGCCGGTGCGGACCGGTCGGTGATGAGGTGCATGTCGGAGCGCGCGAGGAAGCGCGAGACCTCCGCGTCGGTGCCCAGCGCACCCTGGCCGCCGTCGGCCAGGAGCTTGGCGAGGCAGGCAGCCTTGCGCTCGCCCTGGATGCCGAGCGACAGCGCGGGGTGGGCGCCGAGCTGCCCGGCGACATCGACGAGCCGGACGACGATGTCGTCGCGCTGGAAGACAGTGCTGCTGAGGATGGCGTTGTCCGGGCTGTCGGCGGCCACCTCGTCCTGCTGGGCGAGGAACCGCGCGAGCGCGAGCCCGCAGCCCTCCTTGGCCTGGTAGAACAGCGCGTGCCGGTTGCCCTCGGCCGGGTCGCTCCCGTCGGCCGTCACGTGGTGCACCGCGGGCAGCGCCGCCCGGGTGAAGAACAGCCGGGCGGAGTTGGGGTCGTCGAGGTCCCGGTCCTGCTCCAGGTACGGGTTGATGGCCTCCTCGACCGCCCGCACCTCCGGCTGCCGGGCCACGTGCCGCAGCGCGGCCAGCAGGTCGCCCTGCACCTCGATCGCCCGGACCACGCGGTTGCCGTGCATGAACAGCGAGGTGCGGCGCAGCCGGGTGTTGTCGTCGACCCGTGCGGACGGCGAGGTGTAGCCGGCGAGGATCTTCGCCACGGCCTTCTCACTGCCCGGCTTGACCGTGAAGGTCAGCGCGTGGCGTACGACTCCGTCACCGACGCGGGGCGCTGCCTGCAGCTTGCGCTCGGTGGGCACGGGCACCTCGGCGAAGGCCTGTCCGGTCTCCCGCAGCACGCTGAAGCGCAGTGAGCGGGTGTCCCGTACGCAGCTGTGCAGCGGCTGGACGGTCTGCACGTGCTCCTCGCTGTTGACCCAGGCGAGGAAGGGCGGGGCGCTCTCCCACTCGCTGGTGATGAGCCACTGCGAGGGGTTCTCGATGGACTGGCACAGCTGGTCACTGATGTGGCCCGGGACATCGGCCACCTGGTTGCGCATGTCCTCGTACGCCTCCAGGAACTGCTTCTGCGCTCCGTCGTGGAGGTCCAGCAACAGCACGACCCGCAACCTGGAGCCGTCAAAGGCGGACTGCGATATCCGTTCCGACAAGGTTGTCATCCCTGTTCACACTCCTTCGCGACCGCCACAGACATGGCCCGTCGTCAGTTGTCGGTGGGATCCGCACGGTCGACCGCCCTGCGGATTCGCGTTGTTCGCCCCACATGGCCCGGGGGCGCTCCCTCAACCGATCGTGGTCCGGTCCCCCGTGCCGCGCGAGAGGTGAGCACCAAGCGGGTGAATGGGCGAGCGAACCCACGCCGTGACGGGCATGCAGATTCCATGGAAGACAACGCCGATCACCGCGTACCGGTCCTCATCGTCGGCGGGTCCCTGGTGGGGCTCGCCACCTCGTGGTTCCTGAGCCGACACGGCATCGACCACCTGCTCGTGGAGAAGCACGCGGGCACGTCCACCCACCCTCGCGGACGCGGCATCAACGTCCGCTCGATGGAACTGTTCCGAACATCCGGGGTGGAGGCGGAGATCCGCAGCGCCGCCGCCGTCCTCGCCGGCAACCACGGAATCCTGCAGGGCGCGTCGCTGACCGGCGACGACGCCGAATGGCTGTTCCGGGAGATCGACCCCGGCGGGCAGCTGGCCCGTATCAGCCCGTCCGGCTGGTGCCTGTGCAGCCAGAACGACATCGAGCCGGTACTCGCGGCGGGCTCCCGGGCGTGCGGTGCGGACCTGCGCTTCTCGACCGAGCTGCTCTCGTTCGCACAGGACGCCTCGGGCGTCACCGCGATCGTCAAGGACCGTACGACCGGTGAGCACAGCACCGTCCGCGCGGACTATCTCGTCGCCGCCGACGGACCGCGCAGTCCCGTGCGCGAACAGCTGCGCATCGGGCAGACCGGCAACGGCGAGCTGTTCCACAACGTCAGCGTCACCTTCACGTCCCGGCAGCTCAGCGCCATCGTGGGCGACCGGCGCTTCATCGTCTGCTACCTCACCGCTCCCGGTGCGGACGGCGCCCTGCTGCCGGTGGACAACGAGGAGCACTGGGTCTTCCACGCCCCCTGGCACCCGGACGAGGGCGAGACCCTCGAGGACTTCACCGACGAGCGCACGGCCGAGCACATCCGCCGGGCGGTCGGAGCCCCGGACCTGGACGTCGAGATCACCGGCAAGGCGCCGTGGCACGCCGCCGAGCGGGTGGCCGAGCGGTACTCCGACGGGCGGGTGTTCCTCGCCGGCGACTCGGCGCACGAGATGTCACCGACGGGCGCGTTCGGCTCCAACACCGGCATCCAGGACGCCCACAACCTGGCCTGGAAGCTGGCGGCGGTGCTGAACGGCTGGGCCGGACCCGGCCTGCTGACCACCTACGGCACGGAGCGGCTGCCCGTCGCCCGCAGCACCAGCGAGCGCGCGTCGGCCCGCTCGGCGGAGCACAGCCACCCCGGCTACGCACCCGCGCCGGGCGCGGGCGGCGGCCGGCAGGGCGGGGTGCTCACGGTGGCCATGGGCTACGGCTACCCCGACGGCGCGGTCCTCGGCACGGACCCGGACCGCCCGGTGGTACCCGAGCGGATGGCGCTGAACGCCGACCCGGGCACCCGGGCCCCGCATCTGTGGGTCACCAGGGCGGGCGAGCGGGTGTCGACGCTGGATCTGTACGAGCGCTCGCTCGTGCTGCTGTGCGCCGAGAACACCCCGTGGCGGGACGCGGCCACGAAGATCGCGGCGGACATGTCCGTCCCGCTGGACGCGTACGCGATCGGCAGTGGTCCCTGTGCCGATCTGGTTCCCGAGGAGGGCGCCGACTGGGCCGGGACCCACGGCACCGACGGCGACGGCGCGCTGCTCGTACGTCCGGACGGCTTCGTCGCCTGGCGGTCCCAGGGTGCCGTGCGCGATCCGGAGACGACGCTGCGCGAGGTGCTGACCGAGGTGCTGCGCCGGGGCTGAACACCCTTCTCACCGAGCAGTGGGCCGGGCACGCGTGACGTTTCTGCGCCAAAGACGTCACGCGTGCCCCCGCTGCGCTCTACGGTGCGCGGATAGCCCACCGTATGCGGGAGGTGTAGAAATAGGACATGGCCGCACGCTACGGCCGCCCGCGATCGGTTCTGCGCATGAGAACCCTCGCCGGACAGGTCTTTCTCCTGCAAGTGGCGATCGTGGTGTTGCTCGTCGCCGCCGGTATGGGCGCGCTCGTTCTGCAGTCCCGGTCGGACAGTGAGCGCGAGGCCCGCAACCGTTCGGTCGCCGTGGCCGAGACGTTCGCCAATTCGCCCGGTATCGAGCAGGCGCTCCAGAGCCCGGACCCGACGGCCGTTCTGCAGCCGCGCGCCGAGGAGGCGCGCAAGCGCTCCGGGGTCGACTTCATCGTCGTACTGAACACCGAGGGCATCCGCTACACCCATCCCCTGCCCGACCGGATCGGGAAGAAGTTCGTCGGCAATCTGACGCCCGCCCTCTCCGGCGAGGTGGTCACCGAGAAGATCAACGGGACCATCGGGCCTCTCGTCCAGGCCGTCGTGCCGGTCTTCGGCAGCAACGGCAAGGTCGTCGGGCTGGTGTCGGCCGGGATCACCATCGACCACGTCAGCGGCGTCGTCGAGGACCAGTTCCCGCTGCTGCTCGGCGCGGGTGCCGTGGTCCTGCTGCTGACCACCGGCGGTACGGCGCTGGTCAGCCGGCGACTGCGGCGGCAGACGCACGGTCTCGGGCCCACCGAGATGACCCGGATGTACGAGCACCACGACGCGGTCCTGCACGCCGTACGCGAGGGCGTGCTGATCGTCGGCGGTGACGGGCGGCTCCTGCTGGCCAACGACGAGGCGCGGCGGCTGCTGGACCTGCCGGCGGACGTGGAGGGCAAGCAGGTCACCGAGCTCGGCCTGGACCCGCTCACCGCGAAGCTGCTGGAGTCGGGCCGGATCGCCAGCGACGAGGTGCACATGGTCGGCGACCGGCTGCTGGCCGTGAACCAGCGGTCCACGGACAAGGACGGCGGGCCGCCCGGCAGCGTGGCGACGATCCGCGACACCACCGAGCTGCAGTCGTTGAGCGGTCGCGCGGACGTGGCGCAGGGGCGGCTGAAGCTGCTGTACGACGCGGGCACGGAGATCGGCACCACGCTGGACGTGGTGCGCACCTGCGAGGAGCTGACGGAGTTCGCCGTGGGCCGCTTCGCGGACTTCGCCACCGTCGACCTGGTGGAGGCGGTGCTGCGCGGCGAGGAACCGACGGTGACGGCCTCGGGCGCGGACATGCGCCGTGTCGCGGTCACCGGGGTACGGCAGGACACCGCCCTGTATCCGCTGGGCACGGCCATCCGGTTTCTGCCGACCACCCCGATGGGCGCCGGGATCGTCAACGGCGAGGCCATCCTGGAGGCGGATCTCGGGGAGTACGCGGGATGGCAGGAGCAGGCCCCCGAGCGGGCACGGAAGCTGGTCGAGACCGGTTTCCACTCGATGATCGCGGTGCCGCTGCGGGCCCGGGGCGTCATTCTGGGCGTCGCCATGTTCTGGCGCTCGGAGCAGCAGCAGCCCTTCGACGAGGAGGATCGTTCCCTCGCCGAGGAGCTGGTCGCCCGGGCAGCGGTGAGCGTGGACAACGCCCGCCGGTTCTCCCGCGAGCACACGATGTCCGTGACGCTGCAGCGCAGCCTGCTGCCGCGCGTCCTGCCGGAGCAGAACGCGCTGGACGTCTCGTACCGCTACCGCCCGGCGCAGGCGGGACTCGGCGGGCTCGGCGGGGTGGGCGGCGACTGGTTCGACATCATCCCGCTGCCGGGCGCCCGGGTGGCGCTGGTGGTCGGCGACGTGGTGGGCCACGGTCTGCACGCCGCCGCGACGATGGGACGCCTGCGCACGGCCGTGCACAACTTCTCCACGCTGGACCTGCCGCCCGACGAGCTGCTGTGGCACCTGGACGAGCTCGTCGCCCGCATCGACCAGGACGAGGTCGCCGACGGGCAGGAGGGTTCCGAGGCCGGAGTCACCGGGGCGACCTGTCTGTACGCGATCTACGACCCGTCGACCGGGCACTGCGCCATGGCACGGGCGGGCCACCTCCAGCCGGTGGTGCTCCACCCGGACGGCACCGCCGTCTTCGCGGACGTCCCCGGCGGGCCGCCGCTCGGTCTGGGCGGTCTGCCCTTCGAGACGCTCGAACTGACGCTCCCGGAGCACAGCGGGCTCGTGCTCTACACGGACGGTCTGGTCGAGGACCGCGACCGGGACATCGACGAGGGCCTCGACCTGCTGCGCGACACGCTCTCCGACCATCCGGAACGCGAACCGGACGAGACCTGCGAGGCGGTGCTCAAGGCGCTGCTGCCGGAGCGGCCGGCGGACGACATCGCGCTGTTGGTGGGGCGTACGCGCGTGCTCGAGAGCGACCGGGTGGCGGACTGGGACGTGCCGCCCGACCCGTCGGCGGTGGGCGAGGTCCGCGCGGCGGTGGCGCGCAAGCTGGAGGAGTGGAACATGGCGGAGGAGGCGTTCACCACGGAGCTGATCCTCAGCGAGCTGGTCACCAACGCGATCCGCTACGCCACCGGTCCGATCCGGGTCCGGCTGATCCGCGACCGCAGCCTGATCTGCGAGGTCTCGGACCACAGCAGCACCTCCCCGCACCTGCGCCAGGCGGCGATCACCGACGAGGGGGGCCGCGGGCTCTTCCTGGTGGCGCAGTTCGCGGACCGATGGGGCACGCGCTACACGCCTCACGGCAAGGTGATCTGGACGGAACAGCCGCTGCCGTCGGAGTGAGTCCGGGGGTGCCCGGGCCTCGGTGACCGGTTGGCCCCGGGGCACGCTTGGCCGGGCGTCGGCCAGCCGGTCCGGGGGGTGCCCGTCGCCGGTCCGTCCCCCGCAGGCCGGGGGCGGCCAGCCCCTAGGGCCGGGCCCGGCACCAGGGGGTCAAGCCCGGTCGCCCGGATACCGGGAAGATCCAGGAGCGCCCGTGGCCGGGCGCCGCCGCCGGGCGAACAGCCACGCACGGCGGGCTCCTGCCACCGCGGGGCAGCCCGCCGTCGGCGGGTCTCGGCGCCGGGTCGGTCCGACCGGCGGCCAGGCGCGTTGAACCAGACACACGGGGCGCCCCAGGGCCGGGCCCCGCCGGCCAGGCGAACAGCCCGCGCACCGCGGGCTCCTGCCGCCGCGGGGCGGCTGGCCCCGGGTGCCCGTCATCGGTCGCCCCACCTGCAGGGGGCAACCCCGTACGTCGGACCCAGCCACCAGGGACGGGCAAGCCAACGTCGACCGGATACCGGGAAAGATCCCGGAGCGCCCATGGACACCAGGACGACGCCAGGGCGCCCATGGACCGGCCTCGCCGTCCAGGCGAACAGCCCGCGCACCGCGGGCTCCTGCCGCCGCGGGCAGTCCGCCGTCGGCGGGTTCCGGCGCCGGGTCGGGGCGATCGGGAGTCAGCCCGCGTCGGCCGGGGCGGTCAGGGGGCGGCCGACGCGCAGGTTCCAGCGGTCGGACCGGCCGCTCAGTTCCGTGGCCGTCAGCGGGGGGACGTCGAGGCGCCAGAACGTCTGCGGGGGCAGACCGAGAGCGTGCACGGTCGCCGCCCTGGCCACCGCGGGCTCCACCACGGCGACCGTGCGCCCCGCGTCGTCCGGCAGGGCCGCGAGCCAGGCACCGACGCGGGCGCACAGCGCGAGCAGCGACTCCCCGGCGTGGGGTGCGGCCGCCGGGTCGGAGAGCCACGCCGCGACCGCCTCCGGTTCGTTCGCGCTCACCTCGTCCAGCCGCAGCCCGCGCCAGCGGCCCATGTCCCAGTCCGCGAGCTGTTCCACCGGCTCGGCCCGCAGTCCGAGCTCCCGCGCCGTCTCACGGCAGCGCCGGGACGGGCCGCTCAACGGCCCCTCGGCGGGCGGCAGGCCACCCGCCGCGGCCCGGGCGGCGCGCAGCCCCGCCTCGTCCAGCGGCACCTCGCCCTCGAAGCGCGCCTCCCGCAGCGCGGCAGTCGTCGCAGGTGAGATCAACATCACCCGTACCGTCATGGCGTACGTTCCTTCCCCTTGCGCAGGCCCACGAGGCAAGCACATCACGGGTGTTCACCGCCGTTTCGCGCGCCCGTGCGCCGTAGCGGAGCAGGCCCGCAAGCGGTACGGTCGCGTGGACATGACGACGGTGTGACGGAAGCCCGGTGAGAATCCGGCACGGTCGCGCCACTGTGAACCCGTACCTCTGCGGGAAGTCAGACCCAGCACCTTCGTCTCAGGCACCACGATCGGGACGCGTGTTCCCCCAGGAGGTTCTGCCATGGCACAGTCCGTTGCGCCCGCCACTGCCGCGCCGGCCATCACCCCCATCTCACTCAAAGCGATCGCCCCGTGGGCGCTTTTCTTCGGCGTGCTGATGCTGGTCCTGCTCTACTTCGTCGGCGCGGAGCAGGGCGCCACCGCGCTCATCTCCGGTGAGAACGTGCACGAATGGGTCCACGACGGACGCCATCTGCTCGGCTTCCCCTGCCACTGACATCCCGGGGGAACGTTCATGAACTCCATTTCTGTCAGAGCCCTGCTCCTGCGCGGCATGCTCGCGGGTCTGGTCGCCGGTGCGGTCGCCATGCTGGTCGCCTACTTCCTGGGCGAGGGTCCCGTCGACTCGGCCATCGCCTTCGAGGAGGCGCACAGCCACGAGCACGGCGGCGAGGAACTGGTCAGCCGTGCCATGCAGTCCACGGGCGGCCTCGCCACGGGCGTGCTGGTCTTCGGTGTCGCGATCGGCGGCATCGCCGCCCTCGCCTACGCTGTCGCGCTCGGCCGCGTCGGCCGGTTCGGCCCGCGCGCCACGGCGGCACTGGTGGCGCTCGGCGCACTCCTGAGCGTGTACGTGGTGCCGTATCTGAAGTACCCGCCGAACCCGCCGGCCGTCGGGGATCCCGACACGATCGGTCAACGGACGTCGCTGTACTTCCTGATGGTGGTGCTCAGCGTGCTGCTGGCGGTGGCCGCGGTCATCCTCGGCAAGCGGCTGGCTCCCCGCTTGGGCAACTGGAACGCGACGATCGCCGCCGGCGCCGGCTTTGTGGTGGCGGTGGGCCTCGCGTTCGCGTTCCTGCCGTCGTTCAACGAGGTGCCGAAGGGCTTCCCCGCCACGGTGGTGTGGGAGTTCCGGCTGGCGACGCTGGCGATCCAGGCGACGCTGTGGACGGTCTTCGGCCTGTTCTTCGGCTACCTGGCCGAGCGCCTGCTCAAGCCCGCGCCGGCCTCGGCGGAGGGCAGCGGCGTGGCCTCGCGTCCGACCGCGGCAGCGAACTGACCGCAGTCGGCTCGGAAGGAACCCGCCGGGGAACCGGCGGGTTCCTGTGTTTTCGGCGCCCGGTCATCAGTTCCGCTGCGCGGCCGCCGACGGGAGCGAGACCTCGAAGCGGCAGCCGCCCGTGACGTTGCGGACCACAGCGCGGCCCGCGTGGGCCTCGACGATGCCGCGCACGATGGCGAGGCCCAGTCCCGCGCCCGCGGGGGGTGTGCGGGCCTGGGTGCCGCGCCAGCCGGTGTCGAAGACGCGGGGCAGGTCGTCCTCCGGGATGCCGCCGCAGCCGTCGGTGACGGAGAGGACCACCCACGCGTCGCGGCGTTCGGCGGCGACAGCGACCGTGCCGTCGGCGGGAGTTCGGCGGATCGCGTTGACCAGCAGGTTCGCCAGGACGCGAGTCATCTCCTTGCCGTCGACCTCGACGGGCCAGGGCTCCACGCCGTCCCCGGTGAGGCGTACGCCGTGCTCCCGGGCCAGCGGGTCCGCGCCGGCGAGCGCCTCGCCCACCAGGTCGTACACCGACATCCGGGTGGGGGTGAGGGCCAGCGCTCCGGCGTGGATGCGGGAGAGCTCGAAGAGGTCGCCGACCATGGAGTTGAGGCGGTCGACCTCGGTGCGGATCTGCCGGAAGTAGCGCTCCGGGTCCTGGACGACGCCGTCCTCCAGCGCTTCGGACATCGCACGCAGCCCGGCGAGCGGGGTGCGCAGATCGTGGGAGATCCAGGCGACGAGTTCGCGGCGCGAGGTCTCCAGGGCGCGTTCGCGTTCGCGGGACGCGGCCAGCCGGTCGCTGGTGGCGGCGAGCTCCCGGCCGAGGGCGGCGAGTTCGGCGGTGGAGTCGCCGCCGGGGGCGGCGAAGGATCCGCCGTCGCCGAACGAGCGTGCCGCCCGGGTGAGTTCACGGCTGCGGGCGACGACCCAGCGGCCGAGCAGCAGCGCGGTGGCGAGCGAGACGACCGCGGCCATGGCGACGACCGTGGTGACCACGGTCAGGTCGTGCGCCGACAGGAACATCGCCTGCGCCACGGCCAGCGTCCCGGCGAGCATCGCGGTGACCGTGACCGCGGCGACGACGGTGAGGGAGACGGTGACGGACCGATGGCGCAGGAGCCGGAGCGCCAGGGCGCCGACCAGGCCGGCGGCCGCCGCGCCGAGGAACGCGAAGAGAGCGATGAGCAGGATGTCCCGCACGGGATCAGGCCCCTTCCGGTGCGGAGGCGGCGTCGGCGTCGTGCGGCACGTCGAAGCGGTAGCCGACGCCCCACACCGTCTGGATGAGCCGCGGCCGCGCCGGATCGTCCTCGACCTTGCCGCGCAGCCGCCGCACATGGACCGTGACCGTGGACAGGTCGCCGAACTCCCAGCCCCACACGTCCTGCATCAGCCGCTCCCGGCCGATCGCCTCGCCCGGGTGCCGCATCAGATGCGCGAGCAGGTCGAACTCCCGCAGCGTCAGGCTCAGTTCGTGTCCGTCCTTGGTGGCGCGCCGCGCGGCCGGGTCGAGCACGATGCCCGCCACGGCCAGTTCGTGCTCCGGCCGCCGCTCCCCCGCGCCGCCGCCCCTGCGCAGTACGGACTCCACGCGCAGCACCAGCTCGCGGGGGCTGAACGGTTTGGTGACGTAGTCGTCGGCCCCTATCTCGAGGCCGAGAATCCGGTCGTCCTCGTCGCCGCGCGCGGTCAGCATGATCACCGGTACGGCGGTGGCGGTGTCGGAGCGCAGCCTGCGGCACACCTCGAGACCGTCCATGCCGGGCAGCATCAGGTCGAGGACCACGAGGTCGGGCCGGCGCCCGGCGGCGAGCCTGAGGGCCTGCGGACCGTCGGCGGCCCGGTCCACGGAGAAGCCGGCCCGTTCCAGATAGCCGGTGACGACTTCGGCGACGGTCGGATCGTCGTCGACGACCAGGATGTTGTGCATACCCTCAGTGTCCTCGCCCCGCGCGCGGGCCACGTCCGCAGCCGCCTTACGAAACGGTGACGCCCCGGCCTCCGTGTCGGGGGCCGGGGCGTCATGAGCGCGCGGTTCAGCGCTTGTACGTGACGGTCACCTTGCCCGGGGCGATTCCGGCGGCACCCACGCACTGGGCCGTCGAGCCCGGTGTGGTGGTGGCGAGCTTGCGGACGACCACGGTCAGGCATCGGCCGAGGGCCTTCTGCCCGTGGTAGTTCGGGTGCAGGAGTTCCTGCTCCTCGCCGGCGGGCAGTGCGCGCTTCGTCCGCGGGATGTAGCGCGCCCACTCCGCCCGCGCGGCGGGCGGCGAGAGCACGGTCCCGTCGGTGGCGAACGCGGTCTGGAGCGGTTGGCTGCCGCAGACCTGGTGCCCTTCGAGCAGCCGGCCGAGGTCCACGAAGTCGGCGCCCGCCGTGGCTGCGGCCTTCTTGAGCTCGGTGTTCAGGGCCGCTCCCAGGCCGGTGGAGATCCAGCGCAGGTCCCGGTTGTAGAAGGGGCAGCCGTACGCGCTCCAGCGGTCCCAGCCGTTCTCGTCGTGCGAGGAGGTGGTGGCGGCCGCTCCGGACGCCAGCGGCATCGGATAGGACTGCACGATCACGCGGGGCGTGGAGCCGCTGTCCTTGACGGCGTCCTTGACCGCCTGGACGGCCCTGGCCACCTTGCTGCCCACCCCCCGCAGCCGCTGGGCGGCGGGAGTGGTGACGGCCGTGTCGGTCGAGCAGTAGCGGTTGTTCTTCCAGGCGTCGGCACAGGCCTTGATCGTGTCCGTAAGCCGGACATCGGTCCCACCGATCGAGAGGACGATCACCTTGATGCGGTGATTCACGGCCAGCTTCTTCAGCTGCTGGATCTGCGGCTCGTCCTTGCGGAACGCCCTCTCCAGGTGCCGGGTCTCCGCCCCGGAGCAGGCGATGTTGAAGCGCTTGGGCGCGCCGCCGCCGATCTTGGCGGCGGACGAGCGGTGGCAGCCGGGGGTGTAGATCTTCTCCAGCGTGATGCCCGCGCTCTTCACCCGGTCCGTTTTGTCCCGCAGCGCCTGCGGGATGCCGCCGAAGTTCTTGAGGCCTTCGGCGTTCCCGGCCCAGCGGGCCCCCTCGCCCGCGAGGAAGCTGTCGCCCATGGTCACCAGGGCGTCCGGTCGGGCGGAATCCGCCGCGGCGGTGGGGGATCCGAAGGCCGCCGTCGCGGGCAGCACGGCCAGCGTGCACAGGGCGGCGGTGGTGCGGATCCGGCGTCTGCCGCGCGACGTGGCGGATCCTGTGGTGCCGGCTCCCGTCGCGCCGGGGGCGGGGCGTTGCGTCATTGGTCGAGTCCTTCCGCTGCGGTCCCCCCTCTCACTCACTGATCTTGGAGTCGGGGCGGGGCGGCCACGCCTGCCGGGGCGCGAGATCACCCGGACGGAGCGGGGAGGGTTCGGCCGGACGCACAGGTCCGATTCGTTCAAGACCGCCGGTTCGGGCCCGGCCTAGGTTGAGGTCATGACTCCACAACTCGACGCCATCGGCATCGTCACCGCCGACATGGCCGCCTCTCTCGCCTTCTACCGCCGCCTCGGCCTGGACGTCCCGGCCGACGCCGACTCCGCCCCGCACGCCGAGGCGACGCTGCCCGGCGGGCTGCGCGTGCTGTGGGACACGGAGGACACGATGCGCACCTTCGATCCCGGCTGGACGCGGCCCGAGGGCGGCGACCGCATGGGCCTCGCGTTCCGCTGCGAGAACGCCGCCGAGGTGGACGCGGTCCACGCCGGCCTCGTGGAGGCCGGCCATGAGAGCCACCTGAAGCCCTGGGACGCGGTCTGGGGGCAGCGCTATGCGGTGGTCCTCGACCCCGACGGCTGCGGTGTCTCGCTCTTCGCCGACGCCTCGTAGGCGCTGAGCGTCGTACCGGCGAGATCGCGCATCTCCCGGGCGAGGTGGGCCTGGTCGGCGCAGCCCGCCGCGAGTGCGGCCTCGGCGTACGGCACCCCGCCGCGCACGAGCGTCAGCGCGCGCTGCAGCCGCAGGATCCGGGCCAGTGTCTTGGGCCCGTAGCCGAAGGCTTCCAGGGAGCGGCGGTGCAGCTGGCGGGCGCCGAGCCCGACCGCGTCCGCCGCGCCGGCCACGGTGCCGCCCGCCTCCAGCCTGCGGACGACCTCGGCCGGCAAGGGGTCGGGCCGTCCGGCCTCCGACGCGCGGCGCAGGGCCAGGGCCTCCAGCGCGAGGACCGGGTCGGGTGCCGCGTCGATGTGCTCCGCCAGGCGCCGGGCTTCGGCCGAGCCCCACAGGTCGGCGAGCACGACCCGCTGGTCGCGCAGTTCGTGCGCCGGTACGCCCAGGAACGCGGGCGCGGTGCCGGGGGCGAACCGTACGCCCGCGATCGCCGTCCCGGCGTCGATGCCCGGGGTGTGGGCCTCGGTGTCGGGGCCCGCGACGAGGAGGCGGCGGCCGAACCACATCAGGTCCATGCAGCCGTCGGGCAGGACGGGGTGGACCGGCCCGGGCCCGACGGCCGCGGTGCGGGTCCAGACGACCGCGCCGTCGAGGCGCGACGGCCGTTCCGCGTACATACCGCCGAGGCTAGTCCGTGGCCGGGACGTCCCGCCCGGGCCTCACTCTCCGGACGGGGTGCTCTTGTCGCTCGGTGTCTGTTTGTGCGGCTCCCGGTGCGAGTGGAGGCGCGAGCGCACATCGTCCGGGGGCAGGAAGCGCGACCAGCGCTCCGGGAACTCCGACGGCATGCCGGCGTCCGTGTCGTCGTCATCGTCGCTCTCGAACACATGCGCCGCCCTCGCCCGGGCGAGAACCTCCGCCGCCTGGGCCGCGCGCAGCCGTTCGTTGGCCGCGCGGGCCGCCGCCGTCGCGACCGACGGCCAGACACGGTCGATCGCGGCGTTGACCGCGGCGCCGACCAGCACCGCGAAAGCGGTCAGACCGATCCACAGGAGGACGGCGATGGGCGCGGCGAGCGAGCCGTAGATCGTGGGGCCCTCGACCGTACTGGTGAGGTAGATCCGCAGCAGGAAGCTGCCGAGCACCCACATCGCCAGGGCCACCAGCGCCCCGGGGACGTCCTCGATCCACGGCGAGCGCACGGGTACGGACACGTGGTACAGCGTGGTCAGGAAGGCGATGGAGAGCAGGCTGACCACCGGCCAGTACAGAACACTCACCACTTCCGTGCCCCACGGAATGAACTCCATCACCCGGTCCGGGCCGACCACCGCCAGCGGCAGCACCACCGCGCCGATCAGCAGGGCGACGATGTAGAGCAGGAACGCGAGCAGGCGGGTGGCGACGATGCCGCGCTGGCCGTCGAGGCCGTACATCACGGTGATCGTGTCGATGAAGACGTTCACCGCGCGCGATCCCGACCACAGGGCGATCGCGAAGCCGATGGAGATGATGTCCGGCCGGCCGCCGTGGGTGACGTCCTCCAGCAGCGGCTTGGCGATCTCGTTGACACCCCGCTCGGACAGCACCGTGCCCACGGCGGTGAGGATGTTCTCCTCGATCGAGGCGACGGTGGTGGTGTCGGTCCAGGCGTCTATGTAGCCGAGCAGACCGATCAGACCCAGCAGCAACGGCGGCAGGGACAGCAGCGTGAAGAACGCGGCCTCTGCCGCCAGGCCCAGAATGCGGTACTCGATGCACGAGTTGACCGTGTCCTTGAGGAGCAGCCACGCCATCTTCCGCTTCGAGACGTTGCGGTAGAGGACTCGGGCCCGGTGGAGCCTGCCCGATGGCCGCTCGGGTGTTTCATTTGCTGCCTGCACCTCCTTACCGTATCGGCATGGCAGCTACCACCCACACAGTGACCAACCAGGCTCCGCCCCTGGTGGGGTACGACGTCTACACGTCCGACCGGGCCCTCGGCGAGGCCGTCGAGCGTCATGTGGCACCCGAAACGCTCGACGTGGCGAGGAACGAGCTCGAGGAGCTCGGCCGGTCCGCGGGATCGGCACAGGCACAGGAGTGGGGGACCCAGGCCAACGAGAATCCGCCGAAGCTGCGGACGCACGACCGTTACGGCAACCGGATCGACGAGGTCGAGTTCCATCCGGCCTGGCACCGCCTGCTCGGTCATGCCGTCACGTCCGGCCTGGCCAATGCCTGGGACAGGCCCGCCGGACATGTCCGCCGTGCGGCCGGCTTCCTGGTGTGGACGCAGGCCGAGCCCGGCCACGGCTGTCCGCTGTCCATGACGCATGCCGCCGTACCGGCGCTGCGGACGGACCCGGCGCTGGCCGCCGAGTGGGAGCCCAGGCTGACCTCGCAGATCTACCAGGAGGACCTGCTGCCCGCCCAGGAGAAGGCGGGTGTCCTGTTCGGGATGGGCATGACGGAGAAGCAGGGCGGCAGCGACGTCCGGGCGAACACCACCCGGGCCGAGGCGCAGGCCGCGGACGGGGAGTATCTGCTCACCGGTCACAAGTGGTTCTGCTCGGCTCCGATGTCCGACGGTTTCCTGGTGCTCGCGCAGGCGTCGGAGGGCCTGACGTGCTTCCTGGTGCCGCGGGTACTGGAGGACGGGACGCGGAACGTGTTCCGGATCCAGCGGCTCAAGGACAAGCTGGGCAACAAGTCGAACGCGTCGAGCGAGGTGGAGTTCGACGGGACGTGGGCTCGCCGCGTCGGTGACGAGGGGCGCGGCGTACGGACCATCATCGAGATGGTGGCGGCCACGCGGCTGGACTGCGTGCTCGGATCGGCCGCGCTGATGCGCCAGGCGGTGGCACAGGCGGTCCATCACTCCGCGTACCGCAGCGCGTTCGGCGGCCTCCTGATCGACAAGCCGCTGATGCGCAACGTGCTGGCGGACCTGGCGCTGGAGTCGGAGGCGGCGACGACGCTGGGGTTGCGGCTCGCGGCCGCGTACGACGCCGACACCGATGAGGAGCGGGCCTTCCTGCGGCTCGCGGTGCCCACCGCCAAGTACTGGGTGACCAAGCGGTGCACGCCGACGGTCGCCGAGTCCCTCGAATGTCTGGGCGGCAACGGCTACGTCGAGGAGTGGGGGATGCCCCGGCTGCTGCGCGAGGCGCCGCTCAACTCGATCTGGGAGGGATCGGGCAATGTGCAGGCGCTGGACGTGCTGCGGGCGCTCCAGCGGGAGCCGCACGCTCTGAACGCCTTCCTCCAGGAAGTGGGGAAGGCCCGCGGCGCCGATCACCGGCTGGACGCCGCGATCAAGGACCTGCTGACCGAGCTGGCGGACCTGAACGGCATCGAGGCGCGGGCCCGCCGGCTGGTGGAGCGCATGGCTCTGGTGCTGCAGGGTTCGCTGCTGGTGCGGTGGGCGCCGTCGGAGGTGGCGGACGCGTTCTGTGCGTCGCGGCTCGGCGGCGACTGGGGCGCGGCCTTCGGGACGCTGCCGCACACGCTGTCGCTGGAGCCGGTGGTGGAGCGGGCGCGGCCCATCGCCTGAGCCCGTAGCGGTGGGCAGGCCGTCCGTCCCGGCGCGGCGGCCTGCCCGCCCCCTTTTGGCCCCGGCCTGGGCGCATGGTTCCCTGGCGGGCATGAGCATCACCGTGACCACCTGGTCCCTGGAGCAGACCTCGCCCTCCGATCTGCGGTCCGCCGCGGCGCCCGCGGACGATGTACGGGTCGTCCGCGCCGAGGTGCCGTCGCCGGAGTTCAGCCGCTTTCTGTACGCGGCCGTCGGCGGCGACATCCTGTGGACCGACCGGCTGTCGTTGACGTACGCGCAGTGGGAGGAGCAGCTCGCCAGGCCGGGTACAGAGACCTGGGTGGCCTACGAGAAGGGCACCCCCGCCGGGTACGCCGAGCTCCAGGCGCAGGACGGCGGCTCGGTGGAGATCCTCTACTTCGGGCTGGTCCCCGCGTTCCGTGGCCGGCGCATCGGCGGTCACCTTCTGTCGTACGCGACGGCCAGGGCCTGGGACCTCGCCGAGCGCCACCCGGGGCTCGCGCCCACCAAGCGGGTCTGGCTGCACACCTGCTCCAAGGACGGCCCGCACGCGATGGACAACTACCTGCGGCGCGGTTTCACCCTCTTCGACACCAAAGTGGAGGAGGAGCCGGAGACGGTCACGCCCGGCCCCTGGCCCGGTGCGCACGGCTGACCGGCCGGCGGGCGCACGGCTGAGCGAGGCACTGCCGACAGCCGAGTGACCGGCACCACAACGTCTCGCCATTCGGGACTTTGCTGTCCACATTCTGGATAATGGTGGACTGCCATCCGATCGCCATGACACGCTTCCGTCATGTCTCGAGCTGGAATTGCCTTGGTGAGTCGGCGGCACGTCGACCTCGGCCGCATGTCCAGCGCCATCTGTCCGGCCTGCTGACAGCCCAGCACAGTCGAGCATTTCCCCCTGAGCAAACACCCTGCGCACCGTCGCGCCTCAGCGCACGTGTGCAGCTCAGAGCCGCCCTCCTGCAGTCTCGAAGGACACACCGCCATGGCCGCCACCCCGGAAAAGCCTGCTTCCGCCACGTCCCGCCGCAAGGCGGGACGCCACCGTGGCGAGGGTCAGTGGGCCGCTGGTCACATGACGCCCCTGAATGCCAACGAGCAGACCAAGAAGGACGACGACGGTCTCAATGTGCGGACACGCATTGAGACGATCTATGCCCACCGCGGTTTCGACGCGATCGACGGCGCCGACCTGCGCGGCCGGATGCGCTGGTGGGGTCTCTACACCCAGCGCAAGCCCGGCATCGACGGCGGCAAGACCGCGATCCTCGAGCCGGAGGAGCTGGACGACAAGTACTTCATGCTGCGCGTCCGCATCGACGGCGGCCGGCTCACCACCGAGCAGCTGCGGGTGATCGGCGAGATCTCGCAGGAGTTCGCGCGCGGCACCGCCGACCTCACCGACCGGCAGAACGTCCAGTACCACTGGATCCGGATCGAGGACGTCCCCGAGATCTGGCGCCGGCTGGAGGAGGTCGGCCTGTCCACGACCGAGGCGTGCGGTGACACGCCCCGCGTGATCCTGGGCTCCCCGGTGGCCGGTGTCGCCGAGAACGAGATCATCGACGGCACGCCCGCCATCGACGAGATCCACCGCCGCTTCATCGGCAACCCGGCGTTCTCCAACCTGCCGCGCAAGTTCAAGACCGCGATCTCCGGCTCCCCGCAGCTCGATGTCGCGCACGAGATCAACGACGTCGCGTTCGTGGGCGTGAACCACCCCGAGCACGGGCCCGGCTTCGACCTGTGGGTCGGCGGCGGTCTGTCCACCAACCCCAGGCTCGGTGTCCGGCTGGGCGCCTGGGTGCCGCTGGACGAGGTGCCGGACGTCTTCGGCGGTGTCATCGGCATCTTCCGCGACTACGGCTACCGCCGCCTGCGCACCCGCGCCCGGCTGAAGTTCCTGGTCGCCGACTGGGGCGCGGAGAAGTTCCGCCAGGTCCTCCAGGACGAGTACCTCCAGCGCAAGCTCATCGACGGCCCCCCTCCCGAGCAGCCGGCCGGGACCTGGCGCGACCACCTGGGCGTGCACCGGCAGAAGGACGGCCGCTTCTACGTCGGCTTCGCCCCGCGCGTCGGCCGGGTGGACGGCACGACCCTGACGAAGATCGCCGAGGTCGCCGCCGCGCACGGTTCGGGCCGCCTGCGGACCACCGCCGAACAGAAGATGATCGCGCTCGACGTCGAGGAGGCCCAGGTCGAGTCGCTCGTCGCCGGCCTGGAGGCGCTGGACCTGCGCGTCAACGCCTCGCCCTTCCGGCGCGGCACGATGGCCTGCACCGGCATCGAGTTCTGCAAGCTGGCGATCGTCGAGACCAAGGCGCGCGGCGCCTCGCTCATCGACGAACTCGAGCGCCGCATCCCCGAGTTCGACGAGCCGATCACCATCAACCTCAATGGCTGCCCCAATGCCTGCGCCCGTATCCAGGTCGCGGACATCGGCCTCAAGGGCCAGCTCATGCTCGACAGCGACGGCAACCAGGTGGAGGGCTTCCAGGTGCACCTGGGCGGCGCGCTCGGCCTGGAGGCCGGCTTCGGCCGCAAGGTGCGCGGTCTGAAGGTCACCTCCGCCGAACTGCCCGACTACATCGAGCGGGTCCTCCTGCGCTTCCAGAAGGAGCGCGAGGACGGCGAGCGCTTCGCCACCTGGGCGGCTCGGGCGTCCGAGGAGGCCCTGTCATGAGCGAGCGCGCTGCCCCCTTCTACTGCCCGTACTGCGGCGACGAGGACCTGCGTCCCAGCGAGCAGGGTCACGGCGCCTGGGAATGCGCGGCATGCAACCGCGCCTTCCAGTTGAAGTTCCTCGGACTGCTGTCCCGGGGACTTCAGCGCAACGACGGCGGAGGGAACGAGATATGACGGTCGCTCAGACCACAGACGCTCAGGCCACGGATCTGAGGGCACGCGCCGAGCAGGCCGGGCGTGAGCTCGAAGAGGCATCCGCCCCGGAGATCCTGACCTGGGCGGCCGAGACCTTCGGGCCGCGCTTCTGCGTCACCTCCTCCATGGAGGACGCGGTGGTCGCCCACCTCGCCTCCCGGGCGTTCCCCGGCGTGGACGTGGTGTTCCTCGACACCGGCTACCACTTCGAGGAGACCATCGGCACACGGGACGCGGTCGGTGCCGTCATGGACGTCAACCTGATCACGCTCACCCCGCGGCAGACCGTGGCCGAGCAGGACGCCGAGTACGGCCCGAAGCTGCACGACCGCGACCCCGATCTGTGCTGCGCACTGCGCAAGGTCAAGCCGCTGGAAGAGGGCCTGGCCGGCTACGACGCCTGGGCGACGGGCCTGCGCCGCGACGAGTCCCCGACCCGGGCGAACACCCCGGTCGTCGGCTGGGACGAGAAGCGGCAGAAGGTCAAGATCTCGCCGATCGCCCGCTGGACGCAGGACGACGTGGACGCCTATGTCGCCGAGCACGGCGTCCTGACCAACCCCCTGCTCATGGACGGCTATGCCTCGGTGGGCTGCGCTCCCTGCACCCGCCGGGTGCTGGAGGGCGAGGACGCCCGCGCCGGGCGCTGGGCCGGCCGCGGCAAGACCGAATGCGGGCTCCACGGATGAGCGACGACGACAAGCAGAAGGACACGCACGTGACTGGGGCCACCGTCTGGCTCACCGGGCTGCCGAGCGCGGGCAAGACCACCATCGCCTACGAGCTGGCCGAGCGGCTGCGCTCCGAGGGCCGCCGCACCGAAGTGCTCGACGGCGACGAGATCCGCGAGTTCCTCTCCGCGGGCCTCGGCTTCAGCCGCGAGGACCGCCACATCAATGTGCAGCGGATCGGCTTCGTCGCCGAACTGCTGGCGTCCAACGGCGTCATCGCCCTGGTGCCGGTGATCGCGCCGTACGCGGACAGCCGTGAGGCCGTGCGCAAGCGCCACGCGGCGGAAGGCACGCCGTATGTCGAGGTGCATGTCGCGACTCCGGTCGAGGTGTGCTCCGAGCGCGATGTGAAGGGGCTGTACGCCAAGCAGGCGGCGGGCGAGATCAGCGGACTGACGGGGGTGGACGACCCGTACGAGGAGCCGGCCGAGCCGGATCTGCGGATCGAGTCGCACCGGCAGACCGTTCAGGAGTCCGCGGCGGCGCTGCACGCGCTGCTCGACGAGAAGGGCGTCCTGTGAGCTACGCACGCCCGGCCACCGGAGAAGCTCACGAGAGGGGCACAGCATGACGACGAGCGTCAATCACGTGGGCGGAGGCCTCGACAGCCCGTACGCCCTGTCGCACCTCGACGCCCTCGAGTCCGAGGCCGTGCACATCTTCCGCGAGGTGGCAGGCGAGTTCGAGCGGCCGGTGATCCTGTTCTCCGGCGGCAAGGACTCCATCGTCATGCTGCACCTCGCGCTGAAGGCGTTCGCGCCGGCCGCGGTGCCCTTCTCTCTGCTGCACGTGGACACCGGGCACAACTTCCCCGAGGTCCTCGACTACCGCGACCGCACCGTCGCCGAGCACGGGCTGCGCCTGCATGTCGCCTCCGTGCAGGAGTACATCGACGCGGGCAAGCTGCGCGAGCGCCCGGACGGGACCCGCAACCCGCTGCAGACGGTGCCGCTGACCGAGGCGATCCAGGAGCACCGGTTCGACGCGGTGTTCGGCGGCGGCCGGCGCGACGAGGAGAAGGCGCGTGCCAAGGAGCGGGTGTTCTCGCTGCGGGACGAGTTCTCGCAGTGGGACCCGCGCCGTCAGCGCCCCGAACTGTGGCAGCTCTACAACGGCCGGCACGCACCCGGTGAGCATGTGCGGGTCTTCCCGCTCTCCAACTGGACCGAGCTGGACGTCTGGCAGTACATCGAGCGCGAGAAGATCGAACTGCCGCAGATCTACTTCGCCCATGAGCGCGAGGTGTTCAAGCGCTCCGGGATGTGGCTGACCGCCGGCGAGTGGGGCGGCCCGAAGGAGTCCGAGTCGGTGGAGCGGCGTCTCGTCCGCTACCGGACGGTCGGCGACATGTCCTGCACCGGTGCCGTCGACTCCGACGCCACCACGCTCGACGCCGTGATCGCCGAGATCGCCGCCTCCCGGCTCACCGAGCGGGGCGCCACCCGCGCCGACGACAAGATGTCCGAGGCCGCGATGGAAGACCGCAAGCGCGAAGGGTACTTCTAGCCATGACGATCACCACCGAGCAGCTCTCGGCCACCACCCTGCTGCGCTTCGCGACCGCCGGTTCCGTCGACGACGGCAAGTCCACGCTGGTCGGGCGGCTGCTGCACGACTCCAAGTCGGTCCTCACCGACCAGCTGGAGGCCGTCGAGCACGCCTCCCGCTCCCGCGGCCAGGGCACACCCGACCTGGCGCTGCTCACCGACGGTCTGCGGGCCGAGCGTGAGCAGGGCATCACGATCGACGTGGCGTACCGCTACTTCGCCACCGCCCGCCGCCGGTTCATCCTGGCCGACACCCCCGGGCACGTGCAGTACACCCGCAACATGGTGACCGGAGCGTCCACGGCCGAGCTCGCGGTCGTCCTGGTCGACGCCCGCAACGGCGTCGTCGAGCAGACCCGTCGCCATGCGGCGGTCGCCGCGCTGCTGCGTGTCCCGCACGTCGTCCTCGCCGTCAACAAGATGGACCTCGTCGACTACGCGGAGCCCGTCTTCGCCGCGATCGCCGAGGAGTTCACCTCGTACGCCGCGTCGCTCGGCGTCCCGGAGATCACCGCCATCCCGATCTCGGCGCTCGCCGGTGACAACGTGGTGGACCCGTCCGCGAACATGGACTGGTACGGCGGCCCCACCGTCCTGGAGCACCTGGAGACGGTCCCGGTCAGCCACGATCTGACGGGCTGCCACGCGCGGCTCCCCGTGCAGTACGTGATCCGTCCGCAGACTGCCGAACACCCGGACTACCGCGGCTACGCGGGCCAGATCGCCGCGGGCACCTTCCGCGTCGGCGAGCAGGTGACCGTGCTGCCGTCCGGCCGCACGTCGAAGATCTCCGGGATCGATCTGCTGGGCTCCCCGGTGGACGTCGCCTGGACCCCGCAGTCCGTCACCCTCCTGCTGGAGGACGACATCGACGTCTCACGCGGCGATCTGATCGTCCCCAGCGGCGACGCGCCCGCGACCACGCAGGACGTCGAGGCGACGGTCTGCCATGTCGCGGACCAGCCGCTCACCGTCGGCCAGCGGGTGCTGCTGAAGCACACCACCCGCACGGTCAAGGCGATCGTCAAGGAGATCCCGTCGCGCCTCACGCTCGACGACCTCTCCCAGCACCCCGACCCGGGCCTGCTGGTCGCCAACGACATCGGGCTGGTCAAGGTGCGCACCGCCGAACCGCTCGCGCTCGACTCGTACGCGGACTCCCGCCGTACCGGATCCTTCCTGCTGATCGACCCCGCCGACGGCACCACGCTGGCGGCGGGCATGGCGGGCGATTCCTTCGCCACCACCGCCGAGGCCGTGCAGGCGGCCGACGACGCCGAATGGGACTTCTGATGACCGATGTCTTTGCCACCTTCGCGAAGGAGGGCGGCCGCGTGGGCAGCGGCACCCTCGGCGCGGGGACCGGGGGTGTCACGCGATGTGCGCGATGACCCGCATGCACCACCGGACGCACCACCACAGACGAAGACACAGACCAGCCGCCTTCCCGGCCACGCTCCCCAGGACGTGACCCCGGGCCAACGAGAGGAAGACCTCCCGTGCCTGCCACCCGTACGACCCTGCGCCGCAGCGTCGCCGCTGCCGCCGCACTGCCACTCCTGATCGGCGCACTCGCCGCCTGCGGCTACGGCTCCGACGCCGAGAAGGACGACAAGGTCGCCCCTGTCGCCAAGGGCAAGAAGCTCTCCGCCGACACCGTGAAGCTCGGTTACTTCCCCAACCTGACCCACGCCACCGCTCTGGTCGGCGAGCAGGAGGGAATCCTCCAGAAGGAGCTGGGCGGGACCCAGATCAAGTCCACGACCTTCAACGCCGGTCCGTCCGAGATCGAGGCGCTGAACGCGGGCTCCATCGACATCGGCTTCATCGGCCCCTCCCCCTCCATCAACGGCTTCGCCAAGTCCAAGGGCAAGAACCTGCGCATCGTGGGCGGTTCGGCGTCCGGCGGTGTGAAGCTGGTGGTCAACCCCGAGAAGATCAAGACGCTGGACGATCTCAAGGGCAAGAAGATCGCCACGCCCCAGCTGGGCAACACCCAGGACGTGGCCTTCCTCAACTGGATCGCCGAGAAGGGCTGGAAGGTCGACGCCCAGAGCGGCAAGGGCGACGTCTCCGTGGTCCGCACGGACAACAAGATCACACCGGACGCCTACAAGTCCGGCTCCATCGACGGTGCGTGGGTGCCGGAGCCGACGGCGTCGAAGCTGGTCGCCGAGGGCGCCAAGGAACTGCTCGACGAGTCGACCATCTGGCCCGAGAAGAAGTTCGTGATCACGAACATCATCGTCTCGCAGAAGTTCCTCGAGGAGCACCCGGACGTCGTCGAGGCGCTGCTGCGCGGTTCGGTGCAGACGAACGCCTGGATCAACGCCAACCCGGACAAGGCGAAGGCGTCCGCCAACACCAAGCTCAAGGCGCTCACCGGCAAGGAGCTGCCTGCCGAGATCCTCGACCCGGCGTGGAAGTCGGTGCAGTTCCTCGACGACCCGCTGGCCGCGACGCTGCAGGCACAGGCGGACCACGCGGTGAAGGCCGGACTGCTGGACAAGCCCGACCTGAGCGGTATCTACGACCTGAAGCCGCTCAACAAGGTCCTCAAGACCGAGGGCAAGCCCGAGGTCGCCGACGCCGGTCTCGGCGTCAAGTAACCGCCGCAAGCCCATCCCCCAGGAGGTGACGACCATGGCCAGCACCCTCACCACGGACCAGGCCGAGGAGCGCACGACGGCCGGGCATGCCGCCCGTCTCGAGCACGTCTCGAAGTCCTTCTCAGGACCTGCCGGGCAGCAGCTCGTGCTGGACGACATCAGTCTCGATGTCGCTCCGGGCGAGTTCGTCACCCTCCTGGGGGCCTCGGGCTGCGGAAAGTCCACGCTGCTCAATCTGGTGGCAGGGCTCGACGCGCCGAGCGTGGGGTCCATCGAGACCCCCGGCGGCCGTCCTGCCCTGATGTTCCAGGAGCACGCGCTGTTCCCGTGGCTGACCGCGGGCAAGAACATCGAACTCGCGCTGCGGCTGCGCGGGGTCGCCAAGTCGGAGCGGCGCCCGGAGGCCGAGCGGCTGCTGGAGCTCGTACGGCTGAACGGCGCGTACGGCAAGCGGGTGCACGAGCTGTCGGGCGGTATGCGCCAGCGTGTCGCCCTGGCACGTGCGCTGGCCCAGGACAGCCAACTGCTGCTGATGGACGAGCCGTTCGCTGCGCTGGACGCGATCACCCGGGACGTACTGCACGACGAGCTGACCCGGATCTGGCGCGAGACGAACGTGTCCGTGCTGTTCGTGACCCACAACGTCCGCGAGGCCGTACGGCTGGCCGAGCGCGTGGTGCTGCTGTCCTCGCGCCCGGGCCGGATCGCCCGGGAGTGGACGGTGGGCATTCCGCAGCCGCGCCGGATCGAGGACGCCGCCGTGGCGGAACTGTCCATCGAGATCACTGAACAACTGCGTGGGGAGATCCGCCGACATGGCCAGCACTGAGACCACCGCGAAGGTCACCAAGTCCGACGACCTCGCCGGCCTCGAGGCCGGTCTGGACGCGCTCGACGCGGTGCAGTCGCACCGCACCCCGCTGCGCGAGGTGCTCGTCAAGAAGGTGCTCCCGCCGCTCACCGCGGTCGCGCTGGTGATCGTCGTCTGGCAGGTCCTCGTCTGGGCCGAGGTCACCGACGAGGGCAGCCTGCCCGCGCCGTCCGCGGTGTGGGGCAACGTGTCCGACCTGTGGCTGCAGGGCACGCTGCTGGAGATCGTGTGGACCAGCATCTCGCGCGGACTGCTCGGCTTCCTGCTGGCGCTCGCGATCGGCACACCGCTGGGTCTGCTCGTCGCCCGGGTGAAGTACGTACGGGCGGCGATCGGCCCGATCCTGTCGGGTCTGCAGTCGCTGCCGTCGGTGGCCTGGGTGCCGCCGGCCGTGATCTGGCTCGGCCTCAACAACCAGATGATGTACGCGGTCATCCTGCTGGGCGCTGTTCCGTCGATCGCCAACGGGCTGGTCTCCGGTGTGGACCAGGTGCCGCCGCTGTTCCTGCGCGCGGGCCGGACGATGGGCGCCACGGGCCTGAAGGGCACCTGGCACATCGTGATGCCGGCCGCCCTGCCCGGCTATGTGGCGGGCCTGAAGCAGGGCTGGGCCTTCTCCTGGCGCTCGCTGATGGCGGCGGAGATCATCGCCTCGTCGCCCGATCTCGGCCTGGGGCTCGGCCAGTTGCTGGAGAACGGCCGCAACAACTCCGACATGCCCGGGGTGTTCCTGGCGATCATTCTGATCCTGATCGTCGGTATCGCCATCGACCTGCTGATCTTCAGTCCCCTGGAGCGCGCGGTTCTGCGGGGCCGCGGTCTCCTCGTGAGGAGCTGATCCCGCCATGCGCCGTCCCGCCCGCCCCGTAGGCCCCGCGCTCATCGTGGTGGCCCACGGCAGCCGTGACCCGCGGCATGCCGCGACCGTCCATGCGCTGGTACGCCGGGTGCGGTCGCTGCGGCCGGGGCTGCGGGTCGAGACGGGCTTCCTCGACTTCAACGCCCCGTCCGTGCCGCGGCTCCTGGAGCGGCTGGCGGCCGAGGGCACCGAGGACGTGGTCGCGCTGCCGCTGCTGCTGACGCGCGCGTTCCACGCCAAGTCCGACATCCCCGCCGTGCTGCGCGAGGCCACGCACCGGCTGCCCCGCCTGCGCGTGCACCAGGCGGAAGTCCTGGGCCCCTCGCCCCTGCTGCTCGCCGCCCTGGAGCGACGTCTGCGGGAGGCGGGGCTCGGCCCGTCCGACAAACGCTCGACGGGGCTGGTCCTGGCCTCGGCGGGCTCCACCGACCCGGAGGCGATCGCAGTGATCGCAGACGTGGCGCGGGAGCTACGGCACACCGGTTGGTGCGCTGTGCGGCCTGCGTTCGCCTCCGCTGTTTCCGCCGCAGGCTTTCCCCACACCGAGGATGCGGTGCGTGCCCTGCGCGCCGACGGCTGCGCGCGCGTGGCGGTGGCGCCGTACGTCATCGCCCCGGGCCGTCTCCCGGACCGCATCGCGGCCGGTGCCCAGGGGGCGGACGTCCTGGCCGATGTGCTGGGCCCGTCGCAGGAGTTGGCGCAGCTGCTGCTGGAGCGCTACGACGAAGCGCGTGTCGTGGAGCGCCTGGCCGCGACGGCCTGAGCGGCCTCAGCCCGCGGGTCCCGGCCGCTGGTCGCCAGCGCGCGCTCGAAGGCCGTGGCGTCCTCCGGCACCGGGAGCGGGGCGGCGAAGCCGTCGTACTGGCGGTAGACCTCGGCATGCTGTTCGACGACAGCGAGCACGAACTCGCCCGTCGCGTCCGGGATCCTGATGTCCTGGCCGGTGGAGCGCGCCAGGTCCCAGCCGTGCAGCGCCAGTTCCTTGACGATGAGCGAGGCGATCTCGGGGGCGGGCATCGTGGTGAAGCCGAGGTCGACCTCGCCCTCCCAGGCCGCCGGGGGGTGCCAGGCGTCCAGAGCGCGGTCCAGTTGGGCGGCGTACCGGTCGGCCCAGTCGGCGTCGGCCGTGAAGTCCCGCGCGGCGAGCTCGTCGGGCAGCTGCCGGCGCAGGGCACGGTGCTCCAGACCGTGCGATGTGTAGAGGACGAGGTGATGGGCGAGCTCCCGTACGGTCCACCCGTCGCAGACGGACGGGGCGGACAGCAGGTCCGCGCGGACGCCGCGGGTGACGCGGGCGGCTTCGGCGGCACAGGTGGTCAGGTGTGCGTGGATGCTGCTCATGCTCCCGAAGCTAGGCCGCGGCCTCCGGGAGGTCTTGAAGAATCGCGACACCCCCCGGAGGCACCCCGGCCGGAAGGCCGTCAGTCGAAGCTGAGGCTGCCCGTGCGGGTGCGCTTCAGCTCGAAGAGGCCGGGGTGGGACGCGAGGACCCGGAAGCTGTCGAACAGCCGGACCGCCTCCGCGCCGCGCGGAATCGTGTTCAGGACCGGGCCGAACCACACCGTGCCGTCGACGTGGATCGTGGGCGTGCCGACGTACGTGCCGGATGCCGGGTCCTTGCCCGCGTCGTGGCTGCGGCGTACGGCGTCGTCGTAGGAGGCGTCGTGGGCGGCGTCGGCGAGTGATGCCGGGAGGTCCAGGTCGGCGAGGGACTGTGCGATCACGTCGTCGAAGTCCTTGTTGCCCTGCTGATGGATGCGGGTGCCGAAGGCCGTGTAGAGGTCGCGCAGGACGCCGTCGCCGTGTCGCTCGGCAGCGGCCACGGCGACCCGCACCGGACCTGTCGACTTGTCGACCAATTCGCGGTACCAGTCGGGTAGTTCATTGCCGAGGTTGTGCAGGTACAGGCTCATCGGCCTGAAGGAGAGTTCGAGGTCACGCAGTTGCTCGACCTCCAGCATCCAGCGGGAGGTGATCCAGGCGAACGGGCAGGCGGGGTCGAGCCAGAAGTCGACCGCGGTCGTGGTGGTGCGGGCGCGTTCCTCAGTGGTCATGGTGCGAGGCTAGTCCGGAAGTGGCCCGTACTCTCGGGCCACTCGGCGAGCCAATCACTGGGCCAATTCCGCCGCGTCCACCAGCGCGGTCAGCTCGGCGACGGGCATCGAACCGGCCTGCCTGCGCTCGCGGGCAAAGCCGTTGGCCACCCGCTGGAGGGTCTCGTTCACCGGGGTCGGCACTCCGTGCATCCGCCCGAGCAGCACCATCTCGCCGTTGAGGTAGTCGGCCTCGATCGTGCCCGTACCCCGGTTGAGGGACTGCCAGGACGAGCCGCCGCCGCGCTTCGAGCCGTCGAAGGGGTCGAAGCGGATCCGGTCGCCCCTGGCCTCCTTCTGCTCCTCCTCGCCGACCGCCTCGACGCCTGCGGCCGCGAGCACCCTGCGCCCCTCCGCCATCACCCGCCGGGCGAGCGCCACTTGGGCCTCGTCGGCTATGACGCCGGTCGTCGCCTCGATGGCGTTGGCGAGATTGGCGGTCAGCTTCGCGTACTTCCAGCGCATCACGTCGGGGACCACCGGAGCGAGGAAGTTCGACTTCTCCAGGTCGGCGGAGATCCGCTCGGCCGTCTCGTCCGTGCCGGCCGGGAAGCGGCCGATGTGCAGCACACCCGTCAGCGGCCGGCCCGCGGCGGACACCGCGCCGGGTTCCGTGTGGGTGGCCGGAAGGTACACGCACATGCCGTGGACCTGCCGGAAGCGGCGCAGGGCCAGACGCTCGCTCTCCACGCCGTTCTGCGCGCAGACCAGCGGCAGCAGAGCCCCGGCCGTGCCCCCGCCGGCGACCGGCCGGGCGGCCCAGGTCTCCAGTGCGGCCGTGCTGTCCTGCGTCTTCACCGTGAGGAACAGGACGTCGTCCAGGCGCAGTTCGACGGCTTCCGGCCGGTCCACGACCGGCAGCCGGTGCGTGGTGGTGCCCTCCGCCGTCGTCAGCCGCAGTCCGCCGTCGCGCAGCGCCTCGTAGTGCGCGCCCCGCGCGACGAGCACCACCTGGTGACCCGCCTCCGCCAGCTGCCCTCCGATCGTGCCGCCGACCGCCCCTGCCCCGATGATGATGTAGCGCATACGTCCGAGCCTCGCACAGTCGCCTGCCGTCCGGCCATGATCAGCGCGTGAGCTCCACGAGTTTGACCACGGTGTTCCAGTTGCGTGTGGTCGCGACGATCCCCTTGTACAGGCTCGGCCGCGCGAGCGACTCGGCGAGCTTGGAACGGCCGAGACCGTTCGGCGCGTAGAGATACAGCACCCGCTCCCCCAGCCGGAACTCCTCCGGCACAAACGCCTGCGGGTCGATCGACGCGAACCGTTCGGCGTCGACATGCTCCGAGAGGTAGGTGGCGTGCAGTTGCTTGCCCTCCAACTCGGCGGCCGGGAAGGGGCAGGCGTCCGCGACGGCCTTCAGATAGGCGGCGTCACGCACCAGGCAGTCGACGCCGAAGCCGAACCGCTTGTCGATGGCCCGCTCCAGGCCGGCGGCGAGCACCTGGTCGTCGCCCGTCGCGGTGAAGACCGCGTTTCCGCTCTGCAGATACGTCGCGACGTCCGTGTGGCCCAGTTCCTCGATGAGCGCGCGCAGTTCGGCCATGGGCACCCGCTTGTGCCCGCCGACATTGATACCCCGCAGCAGTGCCGCATACCTCGTGGTCATGCGGCACACGATAGGACGGCCGCCGCGCCCCGTGGGGGAGGGCGCGGCGGCCGCCGGTCCAGCATGTTCAGCGGTCGGCTACTCGACGACCTTCAGCAGCTTGTTGGGCGTGCCGGCGCTGGGGTTGGAGATCTTGTCGGCCGTGGCACCGTCGGTCAGTGCCTTGGCGACCTGCTCCGGGGTGGAGTCCTGGTGGCCGGCGAGGTAGACGGCCGCGGCACCGACGACATGGGGCGTCGCCATGGAGGTGCCGGAGATCGTCTTGGTGCCCTCGTCACTGTCGTTCCAGGCGGAGGTGATGTCCGAACCCGGGGCGTAGATGTCCACGACCTTGCCGAAGTTGGAGAAGTCCGACTGCGCGTCCTCCTTGGTGGAGGAGGCGACGGTGATCGCTTCCTCGACCCGCGACGGCGAGCCCTGGCTCGCGTCCGAGGACTCGTTGCCGGCCGCGACACCGAAGGTCACGCCGGAGGCGATCGCCTTGCGCACCGCCTCGTCCAGCGCCTCGTCCACACCGCCGCCGAGGCTCATGTTGGCGACGGAGGGGCCCTTGTGGTTCTTGGTGACCCAGTCGATGCCCGCGACGACCTGCTCGGTGGTGCCGGAGCCGTTGTCGTCGAGCACCCGGACCGCGACGATCTTCGCCTTCTTGGCGACACCGTGGCTCGCACCGGCGATGGTGCCGGCGACATGCGTGCCGTGGCCGTTGCCGTCGTCGGCGCTGTCGTCGTTGTCGACGGCGTCGAAGCCGTGCGTGGCGCGGCCCTCGAAGTCCTTGTGGGAGATACGGACTCCGGTGTCGACGACGTACGCCGTCACGCCCTCGCCCGCGCCGTCCGGGTAGGTGTACTTCGAGTCACCGGCGGTGTCGGCCTGGTCGATACGGTCCAGGCCCCATGACGGCGGGTTCTCCTGGGTCGCGTTGATGGTGAACTTCTTGTTCTGGACGACCTTGCCGACGGCCGGGTCGGCGGCGAGGCGCTTGGCCTCGGTCTCCGTCAGGCCGCTGGCGGAGAAGCCGTTGATGGCGGAGCCGTAGTTGCGCTGCAGCTTGCCGCCGTACTCCTTGGCCAGGTCCTGCTTGTCGGCCTTCTCGTCCAGCATCACGATGTAGCTGCCGGCGACCGCGCCTTCGGCGTTCGCACCGTAGATGGTGCCTTCGGCCGGTGTGCTCGCGCCCGCCTGGGACACTCCGAATGCGGTCACGCCTGCGACGGCGGCGACAGCAGTTATGGCCGCGGTGAGCTTGCCTCGGCCCGCGCGCTTGTGAGTTGCCATGAAGAGGGGGCTCCTCGTCATCATTTGTGGGGGGATGGGCCCTCGGACGGAAAATCTCCGGGGGCTGGTTCGAAACCCTGACCGATTGACGCGCCCAGATCAAGACCTTCACGCAGCTGTGACTCAGAGGACAAGGTTTCTTAATAAGAAATCGGCCAGGGGTGTTCAAGTCGGGCGTCGGGCCCATCCCGCTTTACGTGTAAGGGGCTTCGATCGTTCTTGTCGGGGATCTGGCATGTCCGAAAGGAGGAGAGACCCCCCATCCCGGGTCACCGATGAGCAGGATGAGTCGGCCTGAATGTGCCCCTAGCGTCGTACCAGAGACGACGGTGCCGCGCCGCCGTCCGGCACGAGGGAGCAGGGCTGTCATGGGGAACGCGGGAAGACGTCCGCGCGGGATCGCCGCGCGGGCCGGTGGCTGGAGTGCACAGCACCGCTGGGCTGCGGTGGGGATCTGGGTGCTGTTCGTCCTGCTCGCCATGGTGGCCGGATCGGCCGCCGGCCGGGTGGAGTTGAAGGACAGCGACCAGTTGAAGGGCGAGACCACTCAGGCCTCGAGGATCACGGAGGAGGCGGGCGTCGAGGAGCCGGCCGGTGAGTCCGTTCTCGTCCAGGCGAGGAACGGCTCGGTCAAGGCGACCGACGCGGAGTTCCGCTCGGCCGTCGACGCGGTGATGAAAGCCGTCAACGCCACCGGTGAGGTCACCGGCGTGAGTTCGCCGTACACCACCAGGAGCATCTCGAAGGACGGCCGCAGCGCGCTGGTCCAGTTCGATGTGCGCGGCGACCCCGAGACGGCGAGCGAACGCATCGAACCGGTACTGAAGGCCGTCGCCGGGGTGCAGGACCGGCACAAGGAGCTGCGGATCGAGGAGATCGGCGGCGCCAGCATGAACAAGACGTTCGACGATGCCTTCGGTGACGACTTCCAGCAGGCGGAGCTGTCCGCCGTGCCGGTGGCGCTCGGCATCCTGCTGATCGCCTTCGGCGCGCTGGTGGCAGCGCTGCTGCCGGTGGCACTCGCCGTCACCGCGATCATGGCGACGATGGGCCTGATGGGTCTCGTCAGCCATCTGCAGCCGATGAGCGAGACGGCCGACTCCGTGATGCTGCTGGTCGGTCTGGCGGTCGGCGTCGACTACTGCCTCTTCTATCTGCGGCGTGAACGCGAGGAACGGGCGGCGGGACGGGACGCGCACACGGCGATGCAGATCGCCGCGGCCACCAGCGGCCGGGCCGTCGTCGTCTCCGGTGTGACGGTGTGCGTGGCGATGGCCGGCATGCTCTTCACCGGCATCGGCGAGTTCGAGTCGATGGGTCTCGCGTCGCTGATCGTGGTGGCCGTGGCGATGGTCGGTTCGGTGACCGTGCTGCCGGCGCTGCTGTCGCTGCTCGGCGACCGGGTGGAGAAGGGGCGCGTCCCGTTCCTCAACCGGATGAAGCGCGGCTCGAACGGCGAGAGCCGCGTGTGGCACAAGGTGCTGGGCACCGTGCTGAAGCGGCCGCTGGTGTCGCTGCTGGTCGCGGCCGGCGCGCTGGTCGCGATCGCGCTGCCCGCGATCGGTATGAAGACCCAGAACCTCACGCTGGACCAGGAGTTCGGCGACTCGGTGCCGATCGTGGCGACCTACGAGCGGGTCAACGAGGCGTTCCCGGGCGGGGCGGACCCGGCCGAGGTCGTCGTCCGCGCGGACGACATCAACGCGGCGCCGGTGAAGAAGGCGATCGCCGACTTCCGTGACCGGGCGGTCAGTTCGGGCGCTTCCCGGGGTCCTGTCGAGGTCGTGACGCACGATGCGCAGAACATCGCCTTCGTCTACGTCCCCCTGGTGGGCGGCTCCGACCAGGACAAGGCGGAGAAGTCCCTGGGCATTCTGCGCGACGAGGTCCGGCCGGCGACGCTCGGCAGGGTCGACGGCGTCGAGGCGCCGATCAGCGGGCAGGTCGCGGGGTCGAAGGACTTCAACGACCAGCTCACCGGCTCCGTGGCGCCGGTCTTCGCCTTCGTGGTGGTGTTCGCGTTCGTCCTGATGCTGCTGTCGTTCCGCTCGCTGACGATCGCGGTCACCTCGATCGTGCTCAACCTGCTGTCGGTGGGAGCGGCGTACGGAATCCTCACCGCGGTCTTCCAGCACGGCTGGGGGGCCGGGCTGGTCGGCGCGGAGGGCGTGGGTGCGATCATCGCCTGGCTGCCGCTGTTCCTCTTCGTGATCCTGTTCGGACTCTCGATGGACTACCACGTGTTCGTGGTGTCGAGGATCCGCGAGGCGAAGGTGCAGGGCCGCGGGACGCGGGAGGCGATCACGCACGGCGTGGTCACGACGGCGGGCGTGGTGACGAGCGCGGCGGTCATCATGGTCGCGGTGTTCGCGATCTTCGGGACGCTGTCGATGCAGTCGATGAAGCAGATGGGCGTCGGCCTCGCGGCGGCGGTGCTGATCGATGCGACGATCATCCGCGGGGTGCTGCTGCCGGCGATCATGGCGCTGCTCGGGGAGAAGAACTGGTACTTCCCGAAGTGGTTGCGGTGGCTGCCGGACATGACGCACGACGAGCCGGCGGGCGCGGCGGCGGAGGTCCGTGGCCGTGACGACGACGGGCGGCGGACACCGGTAGGCGTGTAGTCCGGCCCTTCTCGGGGCGGGGGTCCTGTCGGGGCGGAGTCGTTGTCGGCTCCGCCCCGAGTCACGGTCTCAACCGCCGGCCGGGCTGTCCCGTCCGGCCAGCGCCTCCTCGATCAGGTCCGCGGCCCGCAGCGTGCCGCCCTCGTGGGCCATGTCCGTCCGGATGCGCTCCAGTCGGCGCGCCACCTCGGGGTCCGCGACGAGGCCCAGCACCGCCTGCCGGAGGTCCTCCGCCGTCGCCGTCTGTGAGTCGAGCCGCCTGGCGACTCCCAGTCCCACCAGCATGTCCGCGTTGCTGAACTGGTCGACCGCCTGGGGGACGGCCACCATCGGGGTCGCCGTCGCCAGCCCTTCCTGACTGCCGTTGGCGCCGGCGTGGGTGATGAAAGCGTCCGCCGTGCGCAGGATCGCCAGTTGCGGCACCCAGGGGTGGACCTCGACGTTGGCCGGGATGTCGCCCAGCTCCGCCGGGTCGACGTGCCGGCCGATCTGCAGCACCATGTGCCAGCCCGGCAGGTCGCCGAACGCCTTCACGCACGCGCGGTAGAACGCGGGACGGTCGGTGAACGCCGAGCCCAGCGAGACCAGCAGCACCTTCTCGGCGCCCGCGGGCCGTTGCCACTCCCCCTGCTCCGTGCGCTCCCCCTGGCACGCGCCGACGAAGGTGTGGACGGACGCGTCCACCCGGTCGGCGTGCGGCTGAAGTGCCCGGGGAATCAGGACGATCGAGCGTGCCGGACGGCCGACGAACGGGTCCGGGTGGGTGTCGATGCCGCTGTCGGCGAGCCACGCCTCGAAGCGGGCGTAGTACGCCTTGCCGCGCTCGGACGCCTTCAGTTCGGCGAACATCGGCTCGGCGACCTCCTCCTCGTAGCCCGCCCAGGCGACCAGGTTCGGCGAGAGCGAGATGACCGGCACGCCCCAGCGGTGGGCGAGCACTCGCGCCGGGTAGGAGGTGATGTCGTGGAGCACCAGGTCCGGCTGGTCGCCCTCGAACGCCGCGGCCAGCTGCGGCAGCGCCTGGATCCCGTCGTCGAGGAAGGGCTCCAGGTTGTCGATCAGCTCCGTGCCCCACCCCTCCGGCTCCTCCTCCGTGGGGAGCGTGGAGGTGTGGACGACGGGCGTGGCACCGGTCGCGGCGATGCGGTCGGCGTAGGAGCCGGGGATCGCGTAGCTGACGCGGTGCCCGCGCGCGACGAGTTCGCGGATCACCTCGATGCTCGGGTTCACATGCCCGGGCGCGGCGATGGAGAACATGGCGACATGGGCAGGTCGGCGTTCGGTCATACCCGCAACATAACGAGACGATACGTCTCGTGCAAGTCGAAGGGTCAGCGCTGATATCTGGCCAGCACCAGATTCCCGTCTTTCACCAGCCGCTTCTCCAGCCCTGCACGGTCGATGGCCCCGCTGTAGTACTCCTGCAGCGCAGGCGTCGCCACCTTGTCCTTCCACTCCGGATAGCCGCGTACGGACTGTGCCGGCGCGGACCGCAGGCCCCGCGCGAGCGCCGCGCCCGTCGCCCACCCGTTCTTCTGCGTGCGCAGGGACGGGTCGGCCAGCGCCCGTGTTCCGGTCGGCAGCATCCAGTCACCCTTGGCGAGGCGCACCATGTTCGGCGGCCGGAGCATGAAGTCGATGAACTGCACCGCCTCCTTCTTGTACGGGCTGTCCTGCGCGACCGACAGAGTCTGCGGGCTCACCCCCTGCGCACCGCCCTCGGACCCGGCAGGCGCCGGAAGCACCGTCCACGCGAAACCCTTCGGCGCCTGCTGCACGATCTGCTGGCGATAGGAGAACCCGAGCGGCACCATCGCGTACTTCCCGCCGAACAGACCGGGCAGCGTGTCGGATCCGCCCATGCCCAGCGTGCTGCGGGACGCGCTGCCGTCGGTGTTGACCTGGTCGTGCACGGTCCCGGGCATCACGCCGTCCGCGTCGGTGAAATCGATGGTGATCCTGCCGTCGTCGCCGCGGTGGAAGAGCCGGCCGCCGGCCGAGAGCCCGAGGTTGAGCGTGACGGAGACCGGCTCCTTCAGCGGCCAGGCGATGCCGTACTTCCCCTTGCCCATCGTGGCTGTCAGCTTCTTGGTGACGTCCCGGAACTCCTGCCAGCTCCAGGGCGAGCCGGCCGTGGGAAGCCGTACACCGGAGGCGTCGAGGATCTTCTTGTTGGCGATCAGGACCCGCGGCTCCTGGAGGAAGGGCACTCCGTGGATCCGGCCGTCGAAGGTGGCCGCCTCCCAGCTCTGCTGCGGGATGTCGGACTTCAGGCGCTGGGGGAGCAGATCGGTCAGGTCCGCGAGATTGCCGCCGTACGCGAAGTCGGCGAGGTCGTCCGACGCGTCGTGGATGATGTCCGGCGCCTCGCCGCCCTCGAAGGAGGTCAGCAGCTGGTCGTGAACGCTGTCCCAGCTGCCCTGGACGTACTCGACCTGAACATCCGGATGCTGCTTGTTCCACTCGGCGACGAGCTCCTTGTTCGCGTCGACGGACTCCTTCTGCCAGGCGAGCGACTGGAACCGGAGTCTGACCTTCCCGTCCGTGCGGCCGTCGTCGCCGGAGCAGCCGGTCAGCAGGAGGGCCAGCGCGGCGACGGCCGCGGAAAGCGTCCGTACACGCATCAGGACTTCACCGCCCCGGCCAGCATCCCGCCCGTGATCCTCTTCTGGATGACCGCGAAGACCACGAGTGAGGGAAGCGTCGCCAGGAAGGCGGCGGCGGCGAGCGGCCCGAGGTCGGCGGCGCCCTCGGCGCCGAGGAAGTGCGTCAGTACGACCGGCAACGTCTGCTTCTCCGGGGTCTTGAGCAGGACGAGCGCGAAGAAGAACTCGTTCCATGCGGTGATGAAGGCGAAGAGCGCGGTGGCGACGATGCCGGGCGCGAGCAGCGGGGCCGTCACCGAGACGAGGATGCGGACCCGGCCCGCGCCGTCGACGGCCGCGGCCTCCTCCAGTTCGCGCGGGACGGCCCGTACGTACCCCACGAGCATCCACAGCGCGAACGGCAGCGCCCACACGACGTACACCATGATCAGCCCGAACAGGGTGTTGATCAGCTGCAGATTCTTCAGCACCAGGAACAGCGGAATGATCACCAGGACGAACGGGAACGCCTGGCTGACGACGACCCAGCCGGTGGCGGCGGCGGAGAGCTTGTTGCGGTGACGGGCCATCACGTAGGCCATGGGTGTGGCGATCACCACCGCGATCAGGGCGGCCGAGACCGCGGCGATCAGGCTGTTCGCCGCGGCCTGGAGCAGCGGCTGCTCGTCGAAGGCCTGACGGAAGTTGGCCAGGGTCGGATCGTCCGGGATCCAGGTGGGGCGCAGCGAGCCCAGTTCGCGCGGCGGTTTGAAAGCGGTGGAGATCAGCCACATGAAGGGGAAGGCCAGGAACACGAGGTAGCACAGCAGCGCGAAGTACTGCCCGGCGCGGCCTGCCCTGCTGGCGCGGAGCGCGCTCACCGCTCGTCACCTCCCTTGAGCCGTCCCACGAGATACAGGGCGAGCATCACCGAGATCACCGCGACCATCACACAGCCCATGGCGGCCGCGTAGCCGAACTGGCCGTAGCGGAAGGCCTCCTCGTAGGCGAAGAGCATGGGAAGCCGGGTGCGTCCGCCGGGACCTCCGTTGGTGAGCACGTACACCAGCGCGAAGGAGTTGAAGTTCCAGATGAAATTGAGCGCGGTGATCGCGAGCGCGATGGGCTTCAGCGCGGGCCAGGTGACCGTACGGAACCGCCGCCAGGCGCCCGCGCCGTCGAGTGCGGCGGCCTCGTGCAGCTCGTACGGGGTGTTCTGCAGTCCGGCGAGCAGCGCGACGGTGGTCTGCGGCATGCCCGCCCAGATACCGACGACGATCACGGCGGGCAGCGCGGTGGCGAGTCCGGTCAGCCAGTCACGCCCGTCGCCGACCCCCAGATCGCGCACGGTCTCGTTCAGAATGCCCGCGTCGGGGCTGTAGACGAGCCGCCACATGATGCCGACGACGACCTCGGGCATCGCCCAGGGCACGATCGCAAGGGCCCGCGCGAGCCAGCGCAGCCGGAGGTTCTGGTTGAGCAGCAGCGCGAGCCCGAGGGCGAGGGCGAACTGCGGGACCGTCACGCCGACCGCCCACAGCAGACCGATCCGGAACGAGTCCCAGAACAGCGTGTCGTGGACAAGGTCCTGGAAGTTCAGCGTGCCGATCCACTCGGTGGGCTCGGTGCGCCCGGCCTGGGCGTCGGTGAAGGCGAGCGAGATGCCGTAGAGCAGGGGCCCGACGCTGAGCACCAGGATGGGTATCAGGGCGGGGAGTACGAGAAACCAGGTCCCGTGGTCCGACTGCCGTCCGGCCCGCGGCGCTTCGGTCGCCGATGTCACGGAATCGACTCCTTCCGGCGGCTGGGGTCCTTCTTCCTGATCCGGCCGTCCGGCGGCCCCCGTCATCGTGCTGACGGCTCGTCGGTTCGTCAACCCCACCTGCACGAATGCAAGAATTCTGGCCATGGACGAGACACGCGCACGCGAGGTACTCCGGGCCGCGGGCCTCCCGGCCGATGCCACGCTGCTGGCCCTCGGCGAGAACGCGGTGTTCGCGGCGGGCGATGCGGTGGTCAAGGTCGGCCGGGACGCGACGCTGCTGGAGCGGGCGGAGCGTGAAGTGGCCGTCGGCGTCTGGCTCACGGCGGCGGGCGTGCCCGCGGTGCGCCCCGCCGAACCGACTGCCCGCCTGGTCCAGGACCACCCGGTCACCGTCTGGCACCGCCTGCCGGACGCGGTGCGCCCCGCGCAACCGGCCGACCTGGCCGACCTGATGCGCCTGGTCCACGCCCTGCCGGCACCGGACTTCGCGCTCCCGCCGCGGGAACTGCTGGGCGGCGTCGAACGCTGGCTGCGGCTCGCGGGGGACGCCGTCGACCCGGCGGACGCGGCGTATCTGCGGGAGCGCCGGGACGGATTCGCGGCGGCGGCGTCCGCCCTCACGCCCCATCTCCCCCGGGGCCCGATCCACGGCGACGCCCTCCCCCGCAACGTCCACGTGGGTCCGACCGGACCGGTCCTGGTGGACCTGGAAACCTTCTCCTCGGACCTCCGCGAACACGACCTGGTGGTGATGGCACTCTCCCGCGACCGCTACGGCCTCGGCTGGGAGGCGTATGAGGAGTTCACGGAGGCGTACGGCTGGGATGTGCGGGACTGGGAGGGATGCGGGGTGCTGAGGGGGGCGCGGGAGACCGCCAGTTGTGCGTGGGTGGCCCAGCACGCCCCGACGAACCCGCACGCACGGATCGAGTTCGGCCGCCGGGTCGCCTCCCTGCGCGACGACGCACCGGATGTGCGCTGGTACCCGTTCTGACCGCCGATCCGCAGGCCTTCACACCCGGGGCCCCGGGCGGCCGACGGCGGGGCCGGCCGCGTCAGCCGGTCGCCGCGACCAGGGCACGCAGCGGCCACGACGCGTCCACCACCGCGTCCGCGCTGCCCTTGCGGCGCAGGAACTGCTGGAAGTCCGTCGCCCATTCCGCGTACCACTGGACCTGACGCTCATGCAGTTCCATCGGGGTCAGCGAGGCCACCGGGACGTGGCGGCGCGCCAGGGCGCAGGCCACGTGGACCGCGGCCAGGGCGTCCGAGGCGGCGTCGTGGGCCGTGTCGAGCAGGACGCCGTATTCCGCGCAGACCGCCTCGAGGTTCCGCTTGCCCTTGCGGTAGCGGTCGACCGCACGGTCGATGGTGTACGGGTCGATCACCGGGCCGATCGGCCGGCCGTCCAGGCGGTCGCTGAGCGAGGGCAGGCTGTGGCGGCGCAACTCGGCCGTCAGCAGGGTCAGATCGAACGCGGCGTTGTACGCGACGACGGGGACGCCCCGCGCCCAGTACGCGCACAGCGTCGTCGCGATCTCCTCCGTCACCTCGGGCGCCGGACGGCCCTCCGACGTCGCCCGTTCGCTGCTGATGCCGTGGATCGCGGATGCCTGGGCGGGAATGCTGATGCCGGGGTTCGCGAGCCAGGCCATGCGCTCCACCGGCTCGTCCGGCCGCACCTCGACGACCGCGGCAGTCACAATCCGCGCCTCCAGCGGCTCCGTCCCCGTCGTCTCCAGGTCGAAGCCGACCAGCGGTTCCCCGTGCCAAGCCATTCGTGGCCCCCTCCTCCGTACCGGGTGTTCACCCTCCCACGCGGCACTGACAACTCCGTGCGCGGGCCGTTCAGGAGACGGGTCGTGAGTCCGCCCAGACGGACTCGAACTCCTCACGGTAGGTCTGGAAGAGGCCGTTCTCGCTGTCGGCCCCGGCGCGGACCACCGAGCGGCTGCCGCCCCGCAGCACCAGCACCGGCGCCTCCATGCCGCGCGCCTTGCGCAGATAGGACTGGACGACCGCGACCCCGTCGGGCCCGTCGCCGTCGACCAGGTACGCCGTGAAGCGCGGGGTCTCGTCGAACACATGGATCTCGAAGGCCCCGGGGTCGCGCAGCCGGGAGCGCACCCGGCGCATGTGGAGGATGTTCATCTCCACCGTGCGGCTCAGCTCACCCTTTCTGATGCCCAGTTCCCGCTCGCGCCGCTTGACCGCGCTGCTCGCCGGGTTCAGGAAGAGGAGCCTGACCCGGCAGCCCGACTCGGCGAGTCGGACCAGACGGCGGCCGGAGAAGTTCTGCACGAGGAGATTCAGGCCTATGCCGATCGCATCGAGCCGCCGCGCGCCGCCGAACAGGTCCTCCGCCGGGAGCTGGCGCTGCAGCCGCACCCGGTCGGGGTGGACGGAGACCACGTCCGCGTAGCGATCGCCGACCAGGTCCTCGACCGCGTCGACGGGCAGTCTGTCCGCGGAGGGGACCCCGGCACCGCTCCCGAGTATCTCCAGCAGTCGCGCCGACGCGCGCTCCGCCTGAGCGAGCACCGCCTCGTTCAGCGCCCGGTTGCGGGAGACGACGTTGCGCGCGACCTCCAGCTCGTCCAGCGCCAGCTCGACATCGCGCCGGTCGTCGAAGTACGGCTCGAAGCACGGCCAGTGCTGGACCATCAGCTCACGCAGCTGAGGCAGGGTGAGGAAGGACAGCACATTGTCGTCCGCGGGGTCGAGCAGATACCCCTTGCGGCGGGAGACCTCCCGCACGGCGACCGCCCGCTGCACCCATTCGTGACCGGCGGGGCCTGCCGCGGCCACCACCCAGTCGTCGCCGTGCACCGGTTCGTAGATCGGGCACAGCACCGCGGCGACCACCGCGCGCAGCCGCTGTTCCACCAGGTTCAGCCAAATGTAGGCCCGCCCGGCCCGCTGCGCGCGCGTGCGCACCTCGCTCCAGGCGTCCGCGCCCCAGTCGAGCTCCGCCCCGATCTCCATCGGTCTGGCGAGAGAGACCGCTCCTGGCGGGACCTCGGCGGAGTCCCCCTCGTGACTCGCGTCACCTGGGGGCAGCTCCAACCCTCCCGAGCTCACCCGCGCACCTGCCTTCCCGTCCCCCACCCAACGATCAAGGAAGACTACTCCGCATGCGGGACAAGGTGCAGCAGGATCGCCGGTGCGCTTTCCCAACTCCCTTGATCCTTAGGCGCGTTCCCGCTGGCGAGATCTGCCGGAGTGAGGGGATTCATAACGGTTGGGGTACCCGGGCGACAGAACGAACCCCGTGTTGACCGCGTCGTCCGCGACGCCGGGGGCGTTCGGCGGCGATACTTTCGGGGAGGATCTGGGCCAAGTGCCCTCCAGCACCCGGATCAGAAGTGGAAGAGTCATATCTATGCAGGTCTGGCCGGGACAGGCGTATCCGCTCGGCGCCACGTACGACGGCGCCGGCACCAACTTCGCGGTGTACTCAGAAGCCGCGCAACGCATTGAGCTGTGTCTTCTGCACGACGACGGCTCGGAGACGGCGGTGGAGCTGCGCGAGTCGGACGCTTTCGTGCGGCACGCGTATCTGCCGGGCGTGATGCCCGGTCAGCGGTACGGCTTCCGGGTCCACGGCCCGTACGAGCCGGACCGCGGGCACCGGTGCAACTCGGCGAAGCTCCTCCTCGACCCGTACGCCCGCGCGATAAGCGGAAGCGTCGACTGGGGTGAGTCGGTGTACGGCTACCACTTCGGCAAGCCGGACTCCCGCAACGACATGGACTCCGCCCCGAACACCATGACGTCGGTCGTGGTCAATCCGTACTTCGACTGGGGCGACGACCGGTCGCCGCGTACGGACTACCACCGGACCGTGATCTACGAGGCCCATGTGAAGGGCCTGACGATGCTCCATCCGGAGCTGCCCGAGGAGTTACGCGGCACCTACGCGGGCCTGGCGCATCCGGCGGTCATCTCGCATCTGACCGAACTGGGCGTCACGACACTCGAACTGATGCCCGTTCACCAGTTCGTCAACGATCACCGGCTGGTGGACGCCGGGCTCAACAACTACTGGGGCTACAACACCATCGGCTTCTTCGCCCCGCACAACGCCTACGCGTCCTGGGGCGACCGTGGCGAGCAGGTGCTGGAGTTCAAGCAGGCGGTACGGGCCCTGCACCAGGCGGGCATCGAGGTCATCCTGGACGTGGTCTACAACCACACCGCCGAGGGCAACCATCTGGGCCCCACCCTGTCCTTCCGGGGCCTGGACAACGCCTCGTACTACCGGCTCACCGACGACCGCCGGTACTACATGGACACCACCGGCACCGGGAACTCCCTGCTGATGCGCAGCCCGCACGTACTGCAGCTGATCATGGACTCGCTGCGGTACTGGGTGACCGAGATGCATGTCGACGGCTTCCGGTTCGACCTCGCGGCCACCCTCGCCCGGCAGTTCCACGAGGTGGACCGGCTGTCGTCGTTCTTCGACCTGGTGCAACAGGACCCGGTGGTCAGCCAGGTGAAGCTGATCGCCGAGCCGTGGGACGTGGGCGAGGGCGGCTACCAGGTGGGGAACTTCCCGCCGCTGTGGACCGAGTGGAACGGCAAGTACCGCGACACCGTGCGCGACATGTGGCGGGGCGAGCCACGCACGCTGGCGGAGTTCGCCTCCCGGCTGACGGGCTCGTCCGACCTGTACCAGGACGACGGGCGCAGGCCGCTGGCGTCCATCAACTTCACCACCTGCCACGACGGCTTCACCCTGCACGACCTGGTCTCCTACAACGACAAGCACAACGAGGCCAACGGCGAGAACAACCGTGACGGCGAGAGCCACAACCGGTCGTGGAACTGCGGCGCCGAAGGCGGGACGGACAACCCGGAGATCCTGGAACTCCGCGACCGTCAGATGCGCAACTTCATCGCGACACTGATGCTCTCCCAGGGCGTGCCGATGCTCAGCCACGGGGACGAGTTCGCCCGCACCCAGGGCGGCAACAACAACGCGTACTGCCAGGACAACGAGGTGGCCTGGGTGCAGTGGCCGGAGCCGGGAGAGGACACCGAGGGCACCCTGCTGGCGTTCACCCGGGCCATGGTGTGGCTGCGGCGCGACCACCCGGTGTTCCGGCGGCGGCGCTTCTTCCACGGCCGCCCGGTGGAGGGCACGCACGACGAGCTCTCCGACATCGCCTGGTTCACGCCCGAGGGCGAGGAGATGAAGCAGCGGGACTGGCAGGCCGCGCACGCCAGGGCGCTGTCGGTCTTCCTGAACGGCCACGCGATCTCGGAGCCGGGGCCGCGGGGGGAGCGGATCTCGGACGACTCGTTCCTGCTGATGTTCAACGCCAGCGACGAGGAGCTCGACTTCGCGGTGCCGGTGAACCACGGCCGGCAGTGGCAGGTGGTGGTGGACACCGCCCGCAAGGAGGGTGTCCAGCCGGGCCAGGGCGCGAAGGTGGCGGCGGGTGACCGGGTGCGGCTGGTGGGACGGAGTCTGGCGGTGCTGCGGCGGCCCGCGTAGCGGCGGCACACAGGGCCGGCGTCACCCGTTCGGCCCACACGGACCCGGGGCCGGGTGACACAGAAGCCCCGAAGGCGGGTACGTATGTTCGCATGAGGCCCACCGCCACGTACCGCCTGCAACTCCAGCCGGAGTTCCCCTTCGCGTCCGCCGCGGCCGCCGTGCCGTACATAGCCGGGCTCGGCGTCTCGCATCTGCATCTGTCGCCGGTGCTGGAGGCCGTGCCCGGTTCGACGCACGGCTACGACGTCGTCGACCCCACCCGGGTGCGGGAGGAGCTGGGCGGCGAGGAGGGCCTGCGCGCGCTCGCCCGTACGGCACGCGACCACGGCCTGGGCCTCGTGCTGGACATCGTGCCGAACCACATGGCCGCCGTACCGCAGCACAACCACGCCCTGTGGGAGGTGCTGCGCGAGGGCCCGCTCTCGCCCTACTCGCGCTGGTTCGACATCGACTGGGAGGCGGGCGGCGGGAAGATGCTCCTGCCGGTCCTCGGCGGACGGATCGGGGACGAGATGGGCTCGATGCGGGTCGAGGACGACGTCCTGCACTACGGGGAGCAGCGCTTCCCGCTGCGCGAGTCGACCGCGACGCAGGCACTGCCCGAGCTGCTGGATGCGCAGTGGTACCGGCTCGGCTGGTGGCGACTGGCCCGCACCGAACTGAACTACCGGCGGTTCTTCACGATTTCCGATCTCATCGGCGTCCGGGTCGAGGACCCCGACGTCTTCGAGGCCACCCATGCGAAGGTCCTGGAGCTGGTGCGGGACGGAGTGGTCGAGGGGCTGCGGATCGACCACCCGGACGGTCTTGCCGACCCCGAGGGCTATCTGCGCCGGTTGGACGAGGCGACGGGCGGGGCGTGCTGGATCGTCGTCGAGAAGATCCTCACGGGTGACGAGCGGCTGCCGGCGAGCTGGACGGTGGCCGGCACGACGGGGTACGACGCGCTGCGGCAGCTCGACGGGCTCTTCACCGACCCGGAGGGCACTGCCGAACTGCTCACGCAGTACCGGGAGTTCGCGGGTCCGTCAGGTGACCGGGGCGGCTACTGGGAGGCGACGGTGCGGCGCGCCGCCTACCGGGTGGTCACGCACGAGCTGGCCGCCGAGACCGCCGCGCTGACCCGTCTCGCCGAGCGGGTGTGCGCCGGGGATCCGGCGCTGCGCGACCACGCGCCGTGGGCCCTGCGGAGCGCGATACGTGAGCTGCTGGTGCGGGTGCCGGTCTACCGGCCGTACCGCGTCGGCGCCGAGGACGTCCTCACCGCCGAAGCCGCGGCAAGCGCGAAGCAGGCGTTCACGGTCGACGAGGAGAGCACCGCGGTCGACGTGGTGCGGGCCCTCGCGCTCGGGCGGCTCGGCGAGAGCCGCGACAAGACGGGCTTCCGCACCCGCTTCGCGCAGACGTCGTCGGCGCTGCGCGCGAAGTCCGTCGAGGACACGGCCTTCTACCGCTACGTTCCCCTGGTCTCGGCGAACGAGGTCGGCGGCGACCCCGGCCGGCCCGCGGTCGACCCGGACGAGTTCCACGCGTACGGCGAGCGGCTCGCCCGCGACTGGCCGTCCACCGGCACCGTGCTGAGCACACACGACACCAAACGCAGCGCCGATGTGCGGGCCCGCATCGCCGTGCTGTCCGAGTGCCCGGACCGGTGGGCCGACTTCCTCCGGCAGGTCGAGCAGGAGGCGGGCCGGCTGGAGGGCGGGCAGGCACCCGATCCGCACCTGGCGTGGGTGGCGTGGCAGACCGCCGTCGGCTTCGGTTTCCCTTACGAGGGCCGGATGCGGGAGGCGCTGCTGAAGAGCGCCCGGGAGGCGGCGCTGCACACCAGCTGGACGGAGCCGGACGAGGCGTACGAGAAGGCCCTCGTCGCGTTCATGGACGCCGGGCCGGAGGGGCCGCCGCTGTACTCGGTCGCGACGTTCGCGCGGGAGCTCGATCCGTACGTCCGGGCCAATGTGCTGGGCGCCGCGCTGCTGCATCTGACGATGCCGGGGGTGCCCGACCTCTATCAGCGCACGGAGGGCGAGTTCCTGGCCCTGGTGGACCCGGACAACCGGCAGCCGTTCCGCGAGCCCCCGGCGAACGAGAAGACGGCGCTGACGCGGGTGGCGCTGCGGCTGCGCCGGGAGCGGCCGGAGGCCTTCGGCGACGCGGGCACGTATGTACCGCTGCGCGCGAGCGGCCCGGCCGCCGCGCACTGCGTGGCCTTCTGCCGTACGGGCGAGGTGGTCACCGCCGTCACCCGCCTCTCGCTGCGGCTCGACCGGGCGGGCGGCTGGCAGGGTACGGAACTGGCCCTTCCGGAGGGGCGCTGGGCCGATCTGCTCGACGGGGTGCGGGAGTTCGACGAGGGTCCCGTACCGCTGGCCGAGCTGTTCGCGGACCGTCCGGTGGCGTTGCTCAGCCGCGTGGCCGGACGAGAAGGCTCCGCGGCGAACGGGTGAGGAGTCCGGTCGCGACGGGCCGGAAGCCGTCCGCCCAGCGGAGCCGGGGCATGGCCTCGAACAGCGCCCGCAGTCCGTACTCCGCCTCCAGGGCGGCCAGGTGCACGGCGGGGCACGCGCCGGGGCCGAAGGTGAGCTGACCGGGGTCGTCCCGGGTGAGGTCGAACCGGTCGGGGTCCGGGAACCGCTCCGGGTCGCGCCCGGCGGCTCCGAGCAGACAGGCGACGGCGGCGCCCGCGGGTATCGTCCCGCCGCTCACCCGCACCTCTATGGACGCCCGGCGCAGCACGACGAGCACGGGCGGGTCCCGGCGCAGCGACTCGGCCCAGGCACGGGCGGTCAGCTCGGGGGCGGCGCGCAGCGCGGCGAGCTGGTCGGGGTGGTCGAGCACATTGGCGAAGAACGAGGCGAGGGCCCTCTCGCGAACGGACAGCTGGGCCACGCACTTGCCCGCGAGCGCCACGGCACCGGCCCGCTGCCCGCGCACCCCGAGGGCGCCGGTGGGCAGCCAGCGGCAGAACTCCTCGACGAGGTCGGCCTGTTCGCGCCGGGCGATCCGCCGGGCCAGGACGTACGAGGTCCGCTCGACGACCTCGCGCAGCACCGGCGGCACCTGTCCCCTGTGCTGCGCGCAGGGCCGGTCACCGGGCCGGTACCCGTCGGTGAAGCGGGGGTCGCGGAGAGCGGCGGCGACATCGGCGTACCGGCTGAGAAGCCAGGCGCCGATGGACCGGTCGTAGGTGAGGGGGTGCTCCTCGCGCAGCCGCCGGTAGAGCAGGTGGGGGTCCTGTTCCCGGGGCTGCGACAGGAGGGTGGGCAGAGCCCTGGCCGGCAGCACATGCGCGATCGGCTCGTCGGGGGCAGCAGCGTCCATCGTGTCGTTTTCCTGTCGCCGCCGCGCCGGCTCTTCGCGCGGGTTCCCCCCAGGCGACCACCGACGCGGCCACCGCGCAGTCCCCGTGCGCCGTACGGGTGAGGGATCGGCGGCCGGCGGGGCGCGGGTCAGCGTGCGGTCAGGCGGAAGCTCATGTTGCCGAAGCCGACCATGTCACCGTCGCGGACCGCGACCGAACCGGTCACCCGCTGCCCGTTGACCGTGGTGCCGTTGGTGGAGCCGAGATCGCACAGGATCCATCGGCTGCCCTGGAGGCTCAGCTCGGCATGCAGACGGGAGACGCTGTCGTGGCTCAGCCGCAGCCCGTTGGCCGGGTCACGGCCGATACGCAGGGGGTACGGCCCGGGCTCGGGGAGCAGCAGGGGCGGCAGCTTCTCCGCCTGCCAGGCCCGGCGCAGCCGTACGAAGAACGCGGACACCTCGCGAACCGAGCCGAACAGCGCACGCGACAGACGGCCTTCGGTGCGCAGGTCGGCGGTGAGCACGCTCAGCTCCTCCGGCCGGCGGGCGACCAGGGCGAGCTCCATGCGGCGCAGGAACGTGTCGTGCGAGAGCTTGCCCTGGGCCGCGCCCTCCCGGAGCACACCGACCACGCGGTCCCGCTCGGCATCGGACAGCCGGGCGGGAAACGTGTGGAACTCGGAGGACGATGTCACGTCCGCAATTGTCGGGCCGAAAGGCCTGAGGTGTCCAGAAGAACCGTCGTTCTGTTCCCGTCCGCCCCACATCTGACCTGCGCGGAAGCACTGATTCCAGTTCTTGGGAAATCGGTTCGCGCCTGCGTGCAGGGGTGTTACGGTCCAGCGGATCCGACCGTCCCGAGGGGGAAACCTGCGTGACCGCCGTACCGACAGCCGAGCCTGACGCCTCCGCACTCACCGTCCGTCCGCTCAGCGGCCCGGACGAACTCGCCTTGTTCCAGCGACTTTCGTACGTACTCGACCATGAGCTGGAGGACGATCTCGGCGCAGGTCGCCGACGGCTCGAGTGGATGTGGATCGCCCTGCGCGACGATCGGGTACTGGCCCGCATCTCCTGGTGGACCACGTCCGGCGGCGACACGCCGCTCGCCCTCGACTTCTTCGACATCGACGACGAACTGCCTGCCGCCGAGCGGCTGGAGGTCGGGCTGCGGCTGCTGGAGACGGCTGCCGAGGCGGTCGTCCCGGCGGGTGTGCCGCGGCCCGCGTACGGGCGCTTCGTCCCGCCGGACTGGAACGAGGATCCGGCCGCCCGCGCGGTGGTACGGGCCCGTACCGAGGTTCTGGAGAGGACCGGCGCCCGGCTGCTGGTGGAGCGGCTGCGGCTGGAGTGGCGGCCGGGGACGGAGGTGGCCGGGCCGAGCGGGCGGCTGGTGTTCCGTCCGGTCGCCGACCGCGAGGATCTGCTGGCGCTGATGACGCCGGTGATGGAGGGCACTCTGGACGCTCACGGGCAGTCGGATCTCGCCTCCGGGCTCAGTGCCCGTGCGGCGGCGGAGAAGCACTACGAGGAGGAGCTCGCCGGATACACCTCGCCGCGTGCGTGGTGGCGGATCGCCGAACTGCCCGGCAGCGGCGAGCCGGTGGGCTTCGTGATCCCCGCCCGCAACAACTACAACCCCGTCATCGCGTACATCGGCGTGCTGCCCGCCCACCGCGGCAAGGGCTACATCGACGAGATCCTCGCCGAGGGCACCCGCATCCTGGCCGCCGAGGACGTGCCGCGGATCCGGGCGGCGACGGACCTCGCCAATGTGCCGATGGCCAAGGCCTTCGAGCGCGCCGGATATGTGAACTTCGAGCGGGCCATCAACTACGTCTGGGAGTGAGCCCCGCAGCGGCTCCCGGGCAGAAAGCGCTGGACGGCCGGCCACCCGGCCGTCTAGCGTGACCGGGACGCCCGCGACGACGGAAGGAGGCGAGTGCGGTGTTCACCACACGATTCCCGCGCTCCCGACCCGTCCGCCCGGGGTTCGCAGTCTGACCGGGAGCGCACCACACGCTGATCTCTTCCCGGAGGACTTCCTCATGACCGATACGGTCATCCGCGCGCTCAGTGAGAGCGACGCACATCTCTTCGACTCGCTGCCCGACCCGCTCGGTGTGGGCAGCGCCCTGTCCCGGACCACGCACCGGCCGGACTGGAAGCGGGTCGCCCTGCGCGACGGCAAGGTCGTCGCACGCGCCGCCTGGTGGGGCGGGCCCGACGACGAGGCACCGGTCAACGTCAACTGGTTCGACATCGCCGACGGCGAGGAGGAGGCGGGCGCCGAACTGCTGCGCACCTCCCCGTTCCAGGTGGAGTACGAACTGATCCTGCCCCCCGGCTGGCGTGAGGACCCGGCGGCGCTCGCCGCCGGTGAGGCCCGGGTGCGTGCGGCACAGGCCGCGGGGATGACGGTGCTGGTGGAGCGTTTCCAGTACCGGTGGACGCCGGAGTGCGGGCTGCCCGAGCGGCCCGGCCGGCTGGTGTTCCGGCCGGAACCGGACGACGAGGTGATCCTCGCCGTCCTGCGCCGGGTGCACTCGGCGACGCTCGACGCCCACGCCCTGCACGCGATCGCCGAGGGCGGCCTGGACCGGGCTGCCCAGGAGGAACTGGACTTCTTCCACTGGTGCCCCTCGCCGCGCGAGTGGTGGCGGACGGCCCGCACGCCCGACGGTGAGCTGGTCGGGCTCCACATCCCGGCGCGCAACCCGTCGGGACCGTGTGTCGGCTTCATCGGGGTGGTGCCGGAGCAGCGCGGCAACGGCTACGCCTACGACCTGCTCGCCGAGTGCACGCACTTCCTGGCCGAGCAGGGCGCGGAGTTCGTCGCGGGCGCCACCGACCAGGGCAACTTCCCCATGGCGGCGAATTTCACGAAGGCCGGGCACCCGGTTGTGCAGGAGCGCGTCCACCTCGTTCCGAGTCCGCAGGCCTGACCGGTTCGCAGGCGTGACGGAGCGGCGGGGTGTCCGAGCGATTCGGGCACCCCGCACCCCGTGCTGAGCGCACCCCGTGCTCAGCGCTGGGCCGCGATCGCGTCCCGGTACCACGCGTACGAGGCCTTGGGCGTGCGCTCCATCGTCGCGTAGTCCACGTGGACCAGGCCGAAGCGCTGCGACGCGCCCTCGACCCATTCGATGTTGTCGGTGAGCGACCAGGTGAAGTACCCGCGGACGTCCACCCCCGCCTCGATCGCCCGGTGCAGCGCGCGCAGATGGGAGTCGAGGAAGGCGATGCGGCGGCGGTCGTCGACCCCGTCGTACGAGCAGCCGTTCTCGGTGATGTGCACCGGCGGCAGCCGGTCGCCGAAGCGGTCCTTGAGGAGGACGAGCAGTTCGCGCAGTCCGTCGGGGACGACCGGCCAGCCGAAGTCGGTGCGCTCCTCGCTCGGCAACTCCCGTAGCCCGAAGGGCAGTTCGGCGGGCATCGCGACACCGGCGAAGTCGCCGAGCGCTTCGGCCGCCGGGGCACCGACGAGCATCGGGTGGTAGTAGTTCACGCCGTACCAGTCGAGCGGGGCCGAGATGACGGCGAGATCCTCGGCGACCGGGCCGGGCATCAGCGCGGCGAAGTTCTCGTCCGGGTAGGCGCCGGTGAGGACCGGGTCGGCGAACAGCCAGTTGGTGAGGGTGTCGTAGAGCTCGGCGCCGAAGCGGTCCTCCTCGCTCGTTCCCGCGGGCCGCACCGGCGAGTGGGACATGGCGACGCCGATGTCCGAAGCGCCCGCCGCGCGCAGCGCCTGGACGCCGAGGCCGTGGGCGAGCAGCTGGTGGTGGGCGGCGGGCAGCGCGTCGAACAGCAGGTGCTTGCCCGGGGCGTGCTCGCCGAGCGCGTAGCCGAGGAGCGTGACCTCGGCCGGTTCGTTGATGGTGATCCACATCGGGACCCGGTCACCGAGCCGCTCCGCGACGGCGGAGACGTAGTCGGCGAAGCGGTACGCGGTGTCCCGGTTCAGCCAGCCGCCCGCCTCGTCCAGCGGCTGCGGGGTGTCCCAGTGATAGAGGGTGGGCGCGGGCGTGATGCCGCGGGCGCACAGTTCGTCGACGAGCCGGTCGTAGAAGCCGAGCCCGGCCGCGTTCACCGGTCCGCTGCCGCCGGGGACGACGCGCGGCCAGCTCACGGAGAACCGGAAGGCGTCCACGCCGAGTCCGGCGAGCAGACCGACGTCCTCGCGGTAGCGCTCGTGGAAGGCCGTGCCGCGCGAGGCGTCGGCCCCGTCCCTGATCCGGCCCTGAGTGGCGAAGGCGTCCCATCCGGAGGGGCCCTTGCCGTCGGTGGCGGCGGCCCCCTCGGTCTGGAACGCGGACGCGGACGCACCCCAGAGGAAGCCGGGCGGAAACGCGGGAAGCGGCGGCAGCGACATGCCGGGTGACCTTAATGGCCCCAACGCATCTCTTCCAGACCCCGGTCTTGTCAGGATGGGGGTCGGCATCGACGACGAGGGGACCGCCAGTGCTGTTCGAGGTGTGGGCGCCGCAGGCCGAGGATCAGGTCGCGCTGTGGCTGGAGGGCGCCGAGCGCCCGTTGGCGCGGGTCGAGGGCCGTGCGGACTGGTGGAGCGTCGAGGCCGACGCCGCCGAGGGCGCGCGGTACGGCTTCTCGCTGGACGGTGGGCCCGTGCTGCCCGATCCGCGTTCGCGCCGCCAGCCCGACGGTCCCGACGGTCCGAGCGCGGTCGTGCGTCAGGACACGTACGGGTGGCGCACCGAGTGGGCGGGGAAGGGGCTGCGCGGCGCGGTCCTCTACGAGCTGCATGTCGGCACCTTCACTGCCGAGGGCACCCTGGACGCGGCTGCCGAACACCTCGGTGAGCTGGCCGACCTGGGCGTCACGCACATCGAGCTGATGCCGCTCTGCCCCTTCCCCGGTGTGCACGGCTGGGGTTACGAGGGGGTGTCGCTGTGGGCGGTGCACGAGCCGTACGGCGGTCCGGAGGCGCTCAAGCGCTTTGTCGACACAGCTCATTCGTACGGGCTCGGCGTGGTGCTGGACGTCGTCCACAACCACTTCGGCCCGTCGGGCAATTACCTGCCCGCCTTCGGCCCGTATCTCACCGACACGCATCACACGCCCTGGGGCTCCGCGGTCAACCTCGACGCCCCGGGTTCGGACGAGGTGCGCGCGTATCTGCTGGGCAGCGCGCTCGCGTGGCTGCGCGTCTTCCGGCTGGACGGGCTGCGGCTGGACGCGGTCCACGCCCTCGCGGACGACCGCGCGCTCACGTTCCTCGAGGAACTGTCCACGGCGGTGGACGCCCTGGCCGCCGAACTCGGGCGCCCGCTGTTCCTCATCGCCGAGTCGGACCGCTGCGACCCGCGCACGACGACGCCGCGCGACGCCGGCGGCATCGGCCTGCACGCCCAGTGGAACGACGACTTCCACCACGGGCTGCACACCGCCCTGACCGGCGAGGCCCACGGATACTACGCCGACTTCGCCGCGGCCCCCCTCGCGGCCGTCGCCAAGGCGCTCACGCACGTCTTCTTCCACGACGGCACGTACTCCAGTTTCCGGGGCCGTACGCACGGCCGCCCGGTGAACGCGACGACGACGCCGGCCCACCGCTTTCTCGGCTACGCCCAGACGCACGACCAGATCGGCAACCGCGCACTCGGCGACCGGCTTTCGGCCTCCCTCTCCCCCGGCCTGCTGGCGTGCGCGGCAGGACTGGTGCTGACCGGTCCTTTCACCCCGATGCTGTTCATGGGCGAGGAGTGGGGCGCCCGCACGCCCTGGCAGTTCTTCACCGACCACACCGATCCGGAGCTCGCCGAAGCCGTACGCAACGGCAGACGGCGGGAGTTCGGGGCGCACGGCTGGGACGAGGAGGAGATTCCCGACCCGCAGGACCCCGCCACCCGCGGGCGCTCCTGTCTGGACCGCTCGGAGCGCGAACGCGAGCCGCACGCCCGGCTGCTGGCCTGGCACCGCGAGCTGATCGCCCTGCGGCACTCCCAGTCGGACCTGGCCGACCCCGATCTGGCCGCGGTGAAGGTGGCGTTCGACGAGCAGGCCCGCTGGCTCGCCTACCGGCGCGGCGATCTGCGGGTCGCGGTCAATCTCGCGAAGGAACCGGCGGCGATCCCGCTGGGTGGCGGCGGCCGGGTGCTGGCCGCCTGGGACCCGGTCCAACCGCCGGGCGCCGACGGCCTGTTGCACCTGCCGCCGGAGTCGTGCGTGGTGCTGGCGGACGGCTGAGCGCACGTCTCGTCCGTCCGGGCGCTCCGGCCTCCTGCCCTCTGCCGTCTGCCGTCCGCTGATGCGGACGGCAGACGGCACCCGCGCACACCTGGAGGGCGACCTGCTCCGGCGCCGGTACGAGACCGCCCGGTGCGACGCTGCGAAGACGGAGCGGACGAGGCGGCGTCAGCCGAGCCGGACGTCCTCCCCGCGAGCGTGCAGCGTCACCCCCGCCTCGGCGACCGTGACATCCGTGGGGCTGAGACCGGCCGGCAGATCCGGCACGACGCGCTCCTGTTCCGCGAAGGCCTGGGCGATGCGGGGACCGGACGGGTCGAGGGGACGTCCCGCGAACGAGGCGGCCACCGGTACCACCGTGATGGTCCGTCCGGTGAGCCGCAGCTCCGCCGTCACGGTCAGCGGCAGGCCGCGCACCCCTTCGATGCGCAGCCGCCCGTCCTCGTCGGCGGAGAGCGACGCGGCCTCGCCGGGCCCGTCGCCCAACGAGTCGAGGGGCACCGTGAACCGCCCGTCGGCGCTCGCCGCCGTGTAGGTCCCGGCCTTCTCGGTCACGGTGTGCAGCTCTATCGAGGCGCGCACGGGCTGCTTCTCGGCCGTGACCCCGTCGGCCCTGACCGACACCTGCGGGAAGTTGCCCCGTGCCGCGCCCAGCAGGAAGGGGAAGCCGTTGATCCGCACCTGCGGGGTGCCGACCACCGCACTGCTCGCGGCGGCGACCCGGTCGGCCATCCGGCTCTCGGCGACACCGGCGGCGACCCGGTCGGCGACCGGCAGAGCGGCGAGCACCACGCACAGGGCGAGCACGGTCCGCCCCCGCCGTCCGCGCCACGTCGGGAACAGGCGGGTCATGACGCACCACCGTCGCCCGCGAGGGCCACATCGGCGGCCGGTTCCGTCGGGGGCCGGGCCGGGCCGTGGCCGTCGTCCTCGATGTCCATGTGCGGCAGCAGCCGGTCCAGCCAGGCGGGCAGCCACCAGTTGACGCGGCCGAGGAGGACCATCGTGGACGGGACGAGAATGCCGCGGACGACCGTCGCGTCCAGAGCCACGGCCGCGGCCAGGCCGATGCCGAACATCTTCACGACCGGGTCGTCGGACACCACGTAGCTCAGAAAGACACTGACCATGATCAGTGCTGCGGAGGTGACGATCCGGCCGGTCCCGGCCAGCCCGCTGATCACCGCCCGGCGATTGTCGCCTTCGCGCAGATAGGCCGCCCTGATGGCGCTGAGCAGGAAGACCTCGTAGTCCATCGAAAGGCCGAACAGCACGGCGAACATCAGCAGCGGGACATAGCCGGGGACCGGGACGGGCCCCTCCAGACCGATCAGTGCCGCGCCCCGGCCCCACTGGAAGACGGCGGTGAGCACTCCGTAGGCGGCGGCCACGGACACCAGGTTCAGCACCGCGGCCTTCACCGCGATGACCGGGGAACGGAAGGCAGGCAGCAGAAGCAGTCCCGCCACGGCCAGGACGAAGCCGACCACCAGCGGCATCCGCCGGGCCAGGCGTTCGTTGAGGTCGGCCTGGGCGGCCGTCGAGCCCCCGACATGGGTCACGTGTCCGCTGCCGGCCGTGGCCTCGGGCAGGGTGTCCTCGCGCAGCCGGTGCACGAGATCGACGGTGTCCGGATCCCCGGGCGCGGTGTCGGGGGTGACCTGCCAGCGGACATGACGGCCGTCGGCGGCCGGTTCGGCCGGGGCGACCGCGGCGACGCCGGGGGCCGCCCGGAGCGCGGCGGTGACCGAGGCGATCCTCGGGTCGTCCGGAGCGGCCGCCGGGCCGGGCAGGGTGCCGGTGACCTGGAGCGGCCCGTTGGCGCCGGGACCGAAGGCCGCCGCAGTCCGGTCGTACGCGGTACGACTCGCCGTGCCCACGGCCCTGTTGCCCGCGTCGAGCTGGCCGAACGTCAACTGGGCGGCGGGCGCGGCCAGGACACCGGTCAGGACGAGCCCGGCCGCCATACAGCGCCACGGCCGGGCGGCGACGTACCCGGCGATACGGCCCCAGCCGCGCGGACGGGCATCGGCGTCCCGGTCGGTGCCCGACGGCTGCGAGGCGGAACGCTTCGGTGCGAGCCGGGGTCCGAGCAGTGCCAGCACGGCCGGCAGCAGGGTCAGCGTGGCGGCGACGGCGACCAGTACGGCGATGCCCGGCGCGAGCGCCAGAACGTGCAGCAGGGGCAGCCCTCCCAGGGCGAGACCGGCGAGCGCGGCGATGACCGCGGCTCCGGCGAAGAGCACCGATTTGCCGGAGCCGGCCATGGTGCGCGCGACCGCGTCCTCCACGCCCGCCCCGGCCGCCCGCAGTTCACGGAACCGGGTCAGGCAGAACAGGGTGTAGTCGATGCCCACTCCGAGGCCGATCATCGCCGCGATCGTGGTGCCCGAGGCCGGCATGTCGACGAGATGTCCCAGCAGGCCGACCGCGCAGAGGGAGCCGGCCAGCCCCAGCGCACCCGTGAGCAGCGGCACCCCGGCCGCCACGAGACTGCGGAATCCCACGGCAAGGACGACGAAGGCGGCGGCGAGCCCGATGATCTCGCTGTGACCGGTGGAGCCCTTGTCCTCGGCCTCGGCGAGATCGCCGCCCGGGGTGACCTCGATGCCCGAATCTGAGGCGGGGGCGGCCGCGTCTACGATGCTCCGGGTGATCGAGGGGGTGATGTCCCGCCCGGTGAGGTCGAGTTCGACCAGGATCCGGCCGGTACGGCGGTCGGCGCTGAGGGCACCCCCGCCTGCCGGATCGTAGGGAGTGGTGACGGCCACGACGTGGTCCACGTCCGCGACGGCCCGCGCCGCCGCCTCGACCGCCGCGCGCCGTCCCGCAGAGGTCAGATCCGCCTCGTCGGGCGGTGTGTACAGCAGGACGGGCTGGGGCCCGGAGGCCGCGTCGCCGAACGCCTCGCCGGCGTCGCGGGCCGCCTGACTGTCGCTGCCCGGGATGGTGACGGCCTCGCTGGTGACCGTGCCGAACACCCCGACGGCGACGGCCAGGGCGGTGAGTATCAGCAGCCAGGCGGCCACGATTCGCTTGGGTCTGCGGGCGCACCAACGCCCGACGGACAGGAGCATCAGGAATGCGGCCCTTTCGTACGAACTCATTGCACTCGGCGTGCAATAAGAACCGTTGCATCGCGAGTGCAACAATGTCAACAGCGAGACATCAGGAGGGACCGTGGTGAAGCAACCGGAGCGACAGTCACCGGACGGCACCGGGGGCCGTGCCCCGGGCCGGACTCCGGACGGCCGCACCGAGCGCGGGCGGCAGACGCGCGAGAAGATCGCCGACGCCCTGCTGGCGCTGCTCGACGAGGGCGAGGCGCACTTCCCCGCCGAGCGCGTCGCCGAGCGGGCCGGTGTCTCCCGGCGTCTGGTGTTCCATCACTTCGCCGACATGGCCCAGGTGGTGGACACCGCGATCACCCGTCGGCTGGAGCAGCTGATCGCGCAGATCAAGCCGCTGCCGACAGACGGTCCACGCGACGCGCGGGTGGCGGCGATGGCCGAACAGCGCGCCCGGATCCTGGACTGGATGACCCCGGCCCGGCTGGCGATCATGCGCCAGGACCAGCCGTCCGAACGCGTCGAGGAAGCCACCCGGCAGGTCTTCGACTTCGCCCGTGAACGACTGGCCGAGATCTTCGCCCCGGAACTCGACCGGCTGCCGCCGGAACGCCGGGCGGATCTGCTCAACGCGCTGGACGGGGTGACCACATGGGGCGCCTGGTACCACTGGCGCAGCAGCGGCCTGGACACCGCGACGGCCCGCCGCGCCATGGAGACGACCGTGCATGCTCTGCTCGCGACGACCGATGCGTCCCCGCCGGCACCCTGAAAGAGCCTCCGGCCGGAGGAGCTCCGGGCGGATCTGCTCCACGACCGCGGTCGCGCGCCGCGTGCGGTTGAGCTGCATCCGTGGTGCCGGACCGGTGCCCGGGTCTTGCCATCGAGCGCACTCCAGCTCCTAGGGTCGTCGTCATGAAGCAACTGAATCTCGGCAGGACGGGACTCCGCGTCAGCGAGCTGTGTCTGGGGACGATGGCCTTCGCCGACGACGCGGTGGGTCATCGCATCCTCGACTCCTTCACCGAGGCCGGCGGTACCTTCATCGACACCGCCGACATGTACGGCCAGGGCCGTTCGGAGGAGATCCTCGGGCGCTGGCTGAAGGGCCGCAGAAGGGAAGACCTCGTCATCGCGACGAAGGTGTGGGGGCGGATGGGCGACGCACCCAACGACGGCGGACTCAGCCGCAAGCACATCGTCGCGGCCGTGGAGGCGAGCCTGCGCAGGCTCGGCACGGACCACATCGACCTGTACCAGACACACATCTGGGATGCGACGACCCCGCTCGAGGAGACCCTCGCGACGCTGGACACCCTCGTGAAGGCGGGCAAGGTGCGCTACGTCGGCACCAGCAATGTCACGCCCTCGCAGCTCCAGCGGTCACTGGACCTGGCCGACCGGCGCGGCTGGGAGCCGTACGTGTGCCTGCAGCCGCTCTACAACCTGCTGCGGCGCGAACTGGAGTGGGAACTGGCGCCGCTCTGCGAGGAGCAGAGCCTGGGGCTCATCCCCTGGAGCCCGCTCTCGGGCGGCTGGCTCACCGGCAAGTACCACCGCGGCATGGACGCGGTGCCGGCCGGCTCACGCGAGGCCCACTTCCAGGAGCAGTCGGGCAAGGAGGGCTGGCGGGAGCGCGACACGGAGGAGACCTGGCGGGCCCTCGACGCGGTGCACGAGGTGGCGTCGGAGACCGGACGTACGCCGTCGCAGGTGGCGCTGCGCTGGCTGATGCAGCGTCCCGCCGTGACGGCGCCGATCATCGGCCCGCGCACGGCCGAGCAGTTGGCGGACCACCTCGGCGCACTGGACGGGGAGCTGACGGCGGAGCAGGTCGCGAAGCTGGACGCGGCGAGCGAGCGGCCGCTGCCGTACCCGTACGAGATGCTGGCTCGGCTGTCCCACCACGATCCGCGGTAGGCCATGTCCCGGGGGCCCTACTCGACGATCGCCATCGCGCGCGATGTGTTGTTGAGCCGGCGGCCCCCGGTCTCCGTCACCGTCACGATGTCCTCGATCCGCACGCCGAACCGGCCCGGCAGATAGATCCCCGGCTCCACCGAGAAGCACATCCCCGGGACGAGCGGCTGCTCCTCGCCCTCGATCATGTACGGCGGCTCATGCGTCGTGACACCGATGCCGTGGCCGGTGCGGTGGATGAACAGGTCGCCGTAGCCCGCCTCTTCGATGATCTCGCGCGCGGCGCGGTCCACCTCCTGGCAGGCGGCACCCGGCTTCACCGCGTCGAACCCGGCCTGCTGCGCCTCGAGAACGACGTCGTGGATGTGCTGCTCGGCGGGCGAGGGCTCGCCGACATGGACCGTGCGCGAGGTGTCGGAGCCATAGCCGTCCAGCAGGCCCCCGAAGTCCAGGACGACCATGTCGCCGGTCCCGATGGTCCGGTCACCGGCCTCGTGGTGGGGGTTCGCGCCGTTCGGACCGGAACCGACGACCGTGAAGTCGACCTGGGAGTGGCCGAACTGCCGCAGCAGCGCGGCGAGATCGGCAGCCAGGTCGGTCTCCTTCCGGCCGGCGAAGCGGACCTTCAGGATCTCCTCGTACGTCGCGTCGGCGGCGGCTCCGGCGGCGGCGAGCCGCTGCAGTTCGGCGGCGTCCTTCACCGCGCGCAGCATCGGGAGCGCTTCGGTCAGAGAGACGTACGACGCGTCGGGCAGCGCTCGCTGCAGCCCGAGCAGATGCATCGCCCAGGCGTTGTCGCTCACCCCGAAGCGGCCCTTCGCGCCGAGGAGAGGCGCGGTGACGGCGTACGGATCCTTGCCGTCCGTCCAGTCGCGCAGGGTCAGCGCGGGCGCGCCGACCGCACTCGCGTCCGGGGCCTCCAGTGTCGGCACGACGAGCACCGGGTCCTCGCCCGGCACGAGCACGAGGAGTGTGAGGCGCTCGGTGGTCCCGGGCCGGTAGCCGGTCAGATGCACCAGATCGGGACCGGGCGCCACCAGCAGGCCCGCGAGCCCGGCCTCTGCTGCGGCTTCGGCAGCGCGGGCCATCCGGGCGCGGTGGTCATCGGCGGTGAAGGGCGGAGGCGTCGTCGGCATGGGGCCATCCTGCCCGGCGCTCAGCACCGGCGCGAGCTCATTCGTCGCCTGCCGCGCCCTCGGCGACCAGCCGCTCCAGCAGCTCCTGGAACTCCTCACCGACCACGATCCGCAGGCCCTCGCCGTCCTCGTCGCGGTCGCTGAGCTGGACGAGCGTTCCGTCGCGCCACCAGTAGACGTACGGACTGATGGCGCCCGGGGTGTCGGCGTAGCCGGAGGCGGCGAACGAGGTCATGGCGCTGAGTGACGCGATCACGCCGGTGTCGTGGATGGCGTGGAAGGCGAGCTGGTGCCGGAACGGCATCGCCACGAGGGCGCCGTCGCCGGTGAGCTGCTTGCCGGTGACCTCCCGCACGACGTTCTCCAGGGCGAGGACGCGGCTCGCGGTGTAGAAGGAGTCGCCGAGGATCACCTCGAAGTGCAGACCGTCTTCGCCCTTGACGGTCTCGTGCCCCTCGACGGGCAGCCCACGGAGGTTGTACATCGCCTGCTCCCGCAGGTACGGCAGGTCGCCCAGCGGCTCCAGGGCCTCGTCGGTGAGCATCATGACGCTTTCCGGGAGATCGAGCGCGATGATCTCGAACAGGCCCGGCGCGAGAGGGCGCGCGTAGGCGAAGTTGTCCGGGTTGAAGCCGTCCGCACCGACGACACGCGGGTAGAGCTGGGAGCGGATCTGCTCGGTCGGCAGCGTGTCGAGCGCGGACGGCGCGTCCATGGTCCGCAGGACCATGCCGACATGGTGGTCGACCAGCTCGGGCCAGGAGCGGGGTCCGCGGTCGTCGTTGTGCAGGACGGCGGCGAGATTGGCGAGCCCGAACTGCCGGCCGGCGCTGTCGGTCACCACGTCCGCGAAGACGGTCACTTCGAGACCGTGCTCGGCGAACGCCTCCCGCACCTGGGTGCGGAAGCGCGCGCCCTCGTCGGCCGAGAAGAAGGAGAACTCGGGGTCCCGGGGCGTCTCGGGTGCGTCGCGCTTCGGCCCTCGCCGGAACAACCCCACGTCGTCAGCCTTTCGCTCGCCCGCCCTGACCTGCCTGAACCCGGAGCGTACCCACCGGGGCGGGCTGTGATCCCCCCGGGCGGCGGGCGGCGCCCGGCAGGTCCAGTTCCGCGCGCACCGTCTTGCCCACGGGGAGACGGTCCACGACCGCCCACCGGTCCGCAACGGAGTCGACCAGCAGCAGGCCCCGCCCGGACTCCTCGAGCTCCGACGGCACCCGGACCGTGCCCGGACCCGGTGGCCGGCGCTCGTCACGGGTGTCGGAGACCTCGATCCGGAGCACGCCGGACGTACGGGTGAGTCTCAGCTCGAAGTCCCGGCCGGGCACCCGGCCGTGCGTCACGGCGTTGGCGGCGAGCTCCGCGACGATCAGTGCGGCGCCGTCGGACAGCTCGGAGCCGTGGTGGATGTCCCAGGCGTGCAGCTGATGCAGAGCCAGGTGCCGGGCGAGGCGTGCCCCGAGGGCGGTCGAGCTGAACCGCTGTGTGAACACACGGACGGTGCCCTGCTGGTGAGGGGCGACGGGTGAGTGCATGGGTCCACCGTGGCCGCCATGGAGGGCAGTCCTCCAGATCGGCGACCCGTACGCTCGGTCAGCGTACGGGTACGCAGAGTGGACAGTAGGGATGACCCTCCGTGACCATGGTGCGCGGGAGGTGGCCGTACATGGCGGACAGCGCGGGTGGGGAACCGGAGGTCTCGGACAGCCTGAAGGCGTTCGGGGAGGTGGTCAAGGCCTTCAGGAAGCGGGCGCGGCTGACGCAGGAACAGTTCGCGCCACGGGTGCGGTACTCGGTGCCGACGGTGGCCTCGATCGAGCAGGGGCGGAGGTTCCCGCCGGCGGATTTCGTCGACCGGTCGGAGGAAGTGCTGGACGCGTTCGGCGCGTTGAGGGCGGCGGCGAAGCATCTGTCGCGACGGCCGGGGCTGGCGAGCTGGTTCCGCCAGTGGGCGAAGCTGGAGGCGGAGGCGGTGAGCCTCTACACCTACGAATGCCGGTTGATCCCGGGGCTGTTGCAGACGGAGGCGTACGCACGGACGCTGTTCACCCATCAGCTTCCCCCGTTGGGCGACGAGCAGATCGAGGCGCAGTTGGCCGCGCGGCTGGAACGGCAGCGGCTGCTGCGGGAGCGGCCCAACACGGCGTACGGCTTCATCCTGGAGGAGCACCTGCTGCTGCGGCGCACCGGCGGGGAGCGGATCACCGGGGAGTTGGTCGATCACCTTCTCGGCCTCGCGGAACTGCGGAGCATCGAGATCCAGGTCATGCCGCTGGTGCGGGAGAACCACGCAGGGCTGGATGGCCCGATGCAGTTGCTGGAGACACCGGACAACCGGTGGCTGAGCTACTGCGAGGGGCAGGAGAGCGGCCAGTTCATCTCTGACCCGAAAGTGGTCAGCATGCTCCAGATGCGGTATGCCAGGATGCGGTCACAGGCTCTTACCCTGGAGGACTCCCTGGGCCTGTTGCGGCGTATGCGAGGAGCGGCATGACCACCACAGAACTGTCCTGGTTCAAGAGCAGTTACAGCGGCGGCTCCGGCGACTCCTGCGTAGAAGTCGCCCTTTCCTGGCACAAGTCCAGCTACAGCGGCGGGTCGGGCGACGACTGCGTCGAGGTCGCCACCTGCCCCACCACCATTCACGTCCGCGACTCCAAGGTCCACCAAGGACCCCAGCTCGCCCTCTCCCCCGCCTCCTGGACCGCTTTCGTCACCTTCGCCGCGCAGCGCTGACCGGGTTCACGCTCCAACTCCGCTGCCGGGCCGTGGAGTTCGGGCGAGAGGGGGCCCGCCGCCCGCGACACCACGGACTAGCGGTCCCCGCCCGACTGTTCTCCTTCCGCGGTCCTCACGACGTTGATGTTGAACGTGGGCGTGCCCAGGCCTCCCGCGATGCCCACGAAGAGCAGCGCGAAGTGCTCCTGGCCGCGCGCGGTGTTCACCGCACCGATGTCCAGCTGGGAGGACCGGGGCCAGCCCAGGTCGTCGAGGAGGCGGGCGGCCGTCTCCTTGGCCTGGCCGCTGTTTCCGGACAGGAAGACGGTGCTCGGACCGTCCAGGTCGCCGGGCCGCGTCATCACGGACGCGTCCATGGTGCACAGCGTCTTGACCACGGAGGTCCGGGGGTAGGCCTCCTGGATCAGCTCGCTGAGGCTGCTGTTGGGGTGGGAGAGTTCGGTGAAGTCGTCGGAGAGACCGACACCGACATCGATCAGTGTCTTTCCGGCGAGCGCCTGCTCCCCGATCGTGCCCAGGACGTCCAGCGATGCCGTCCCGGGGGTGGCGTTGACCAGCACCTCCGCGAGGGCGGCGGCCTCGCCGAGGCCGACGACGGTGAAGCCCGGTTCCGTTCGCTCCTTCGGTCGGCGTGAACCGAGAACGACGTCATGTCCCGCAGCCGACCAGCCGGCCGCCAGTGCCTGTCCCACATGGCCCGTGCCAAGAATTCCGATTCGCATGGTGCAACGCTAGGCACGTGCCTGCCCGAACGGATCGGGCCGCGGGCCCGGCCGGACCGGTACCAACGACGTAGGCCGTACGTCCGTTCAAGGTGGCCGCTAGGGCATCGGGACGATCAGATCCGCCCGGTCCCGGCCCCGCGCCACCAGCCGGGCGTTGGCCTCGTCGGACTCCCGCACCCAGCGCTCGGCGAAGGTGCGTTCCTTGCCGAACTCCACATGCCGGTCCACGAGTCGGGGCACTCGCACCCCGGGATCGAGCTCCAGGAACCAGGTCTCGTCGAGCAGCGGCCGGAGTGCTGCCCACGGCCCCTCGTCGTGGAGCAGATAGTTCCCCTCGGTGACGACGAGCGGCACGTCCGGCGGGACGGCGATGCTGCCGGCGACCGGCTCTTCCAGAGCGCGGTCGAAGGCGGGGGCGTAGACGACCGTGTCGGACACCGGGGCTCGCAGCCGCTCCAGCAGCGCCGCGTAACCGGCCGCGTCGAAGGTGTCGGGGGCGCCCTTCCTGCTCGCGCGGCCGAGGCGTTCGAGCTCCGCCTGCGCGAGGTGGAAGCCGTCCATGGGGACGAGGACGGCGAGCCCGTCGAGCGCGTCGACGAGACGGGCGGCGAGCGTCGACTTCCCGGCGCCGGGCGCCCCGGCGATCCCGAGGATCCGGCGGCTGCCGGGTACGGCGAGGGCACGGGCGCGTTCCAGCAGATGCGGCGGGGGTGGCTGCGCAGGCATGTGCGCATTGTTCCATCAGCGGTCATACGTATAACGTGAGACACATGTCGTACATCGCCCTGGTCACCCTCGTCGTCCGTGACTACGACGAGGCCATCGCCTTCTACACCGACGCGCTCGGCTTCGAACTGGTCGAGGACACCGACCGCGGGGACGGGACCCGCTGGGTGGTCGTCCGTCCGCGGGGCTCGGCCCCCGGCGCCGCCCTGCTGCTGGCCCGCGCCGGGGACGGGGAGCAGCGCGCGAGTGTCGGTGCGCAGACGGGCGGCCGGGTCGGCTTCTTCCTGCACACCGAGGACTTCGCGGGCGACCATGCCCGGATGCTGGCTGCGGGCGTGCGCTTCCTGGAGGCCCCCCGGCACGAGCCGTACGGGTCGGTCGCGGTCTTCGAGGATCTGTACGGCAACCGGTGGGACCTGCTGCAGCCGAAGTAGGACCACGAGACCACGAGACGCCCGCCCACGACGAGGGCAATCATCGGATCTCCAGGATGAGTTGGGGTCCGTAATCGCTCGATTACGCCCGAAGTTGTGCCACCTGTCGAACAGTCACCCCATCTTTGTCCGTCCTTCGGGTTGACGCGGGTGGGGAGGAGGCCGGATCCTCCCGAGAGATCCGAGCACTTCGCGCGAGTCCAACCGCCCCTGTTCGCAGCGTCGTCGGAAAGGCCTCTGCCATGACCCCGATCTCCCGCCGGGCATTCGTCGCGAGCCTCTCCGGCGCACTGGTCGCCGTCGCCTCCCCCGTCGCATGGGCCCGTCCCGCGCCTCCCCGGGATGTGCACACGGAGGTGCTGAAGGACGCCGCGATGGTGTGGCGACGGTTACCGAGCAGCTGGCAGCAGGGGCCCTTCCTCGGCAACGGGTTCATGGCCGCGCATGTGTACCGCAAGGCGGGCGAGGGCAACGTGATCCGCTTCATGGTCAACAACGGTCTGGTGCAGGATCAGCGCGGGCAGTGGGAGGCCGCGATCGGGTACTCCCGGCTCGGCGTCGGCTCCTTCCGGCTGACCTTCGCGGGCACCGTCACCGCCGCCGACTGGACGCTCGACCTCGAAGCGGCTGAACTCTCGGGCACCGTCACCACCACCCGGGGCAGCGCCCGGTTCAGCGCGCTGATCCTCAACCACCGTGACGCACTGCTGGTTTCGCTGGAGCCGAGCACCGGCGAGCAGCAGGCCGCCTGGACCTTCGATCCGCTGCCTTCGCGTACGACCCGCACGATCCGGCTGCCGGCCGAGTACACCGCCAACCCGGACCCGACCGCCGGCCCCGGTTTCGTCGAGCAGACCCTGCACGCGGGCGGCGGCTACACGACCGCCTGGCGCGAGGTGCGCTCCGGCTCGAAGCGGCTGCTGGCCGCCACGATCGCCTACGGACACCCGGACTCCACGGGGCGGGAGGAGGCGGCGCGCACGCTCGACGCCGTCCTGCGCTCGGGACCCGAGCGGGAGATCGCCCGTCACCGTTCCTGGTGGCGCGCCTTCCACCGGCGCAGCCTGGTGTCGGTGCCCGACAAGAAGGTGCAGCGCTTCTACTGGATCCAGCTGTACAAGCTGGCCTGTGCCACCCGTGCGGGCGGCCCGGTGACCCCCGTCTTCGGTCCCTGGTTCCCCGAGTCCGGCAACGGCTGGACCAACATCTGGTGGAACACCAACGTCCAGGTCACCTACCCCTTGTCCAACGGCTCCGACCACCGTGAACTCGACGCCGTCACACCCACGTTCGCCAGGTATCACCGGAACCTGGAGAGCAACATCGTGCCCGGGCTGCGCGACGGGAAGACGTACGCGCTGTGCCACCCCGGGGACTGGCAGCTGCGCTCCGGCCCGCGGTACGTCGGCGTCCCCGGCACCAGCCCCAACGACCACACCGGCAACCTGGTCTGGGCGCTGCACAACACATGGGTCACCTACCGGCACCACATGGACGACGCGGTCCTGCGCAAGGTCATCCAGCCGACGCTGACCAAGGCGATCACCTACTACGCCCGCCATCTGACCGAGGGCACGGACGGCAGACTGCATCTGCCGGAGACTCGCTCACCGGAGTACGCCGACGCCGCCGACTGCACCTACGACCTCTCGCTGCTGCGCTGGGGCTGTGCCACGCTGCTCGACGCGGCGCGGCGGCTGCGTCTGCGCGATCCGAACGAGGCACGGTGGCGCGACATCCTGGCCCGTCTCGTCCCGTACCACCGGAACGAGAACGGGATCATGATCGGCGACGGCGTCCCGCTCGCCGAGTCGCACCGGCACTTCTCGCATCTGCTGTGGCTGTATCCGCTGCAGGAGAAGCTCGACCGCCGGACGTTCGACCACTGGACGAGCATGCAGGTGCGCTGGCACGGCTACAGCTACGCGATCGCCTCCTCGATGGAGACGCTCTTCGGCCGGCCGGAGGAAGCGCTGCGGTACCTGCGCTTCTTCCTCGACGGCCATGTGGTCGACAGCTGCGCGATGACGCCGAACACGATGTACCGCGAGGGGTCCAACTTCGCGCTGGAGAGCCCCATCGCCGCCGGACAGTCGCTGCTCGACATGCTGAGCCAGTCCCACGGCGGGGTGGTGAAGGTCTTTCCCGCGGTGTCCGGGACCTGGCCCGACGCATCGGTCGCGGGGCTGCGTACGCAGGGCGCGTTCCTCGTCGACGCCTCGCGCAGCGCGGGGCGTACGGACTGGATCAGGATCGCGAGCGAGAAGGGCGAGCCGCTGGTCCTCCAGCACGGCATCACGGGCGACTTCGACGTGCGGGACGAACGCGGCAGGCCGCTGCCCTACCGGGACCGGGGCGAGGGCAGGATCGCCGTTCCGCTGGGCCGGGGCAGGGCCGCGGTGATCAGCCGCAGGGGCAGCAGGCCGTCGCGCCCCCGCGACGTACCGTCGAACGGGCCGGCCGCGGCCTGGGGCCTCCCTTGGGCGCCTTTTTGAGTGCTCGTCGGTTCTCGGCGGATGATGGGCGCTGCACCTGGAGCCCACGCCCACCGAAGGGACGAGAACTGCGATGACCACGATCCTGGTGACCGGCGGCACCGGAACGCTCGGCCGGCATGTCACCGAGCGGCTGCGCGCCGGCAGCACCACCCGGGCCGCGGGCCCCGGCGGAGGGCCCGAGGTGCGCGTACTGAGCCGGCACTCGCAGCCGTACGCCGTGGATCTGCGCAAGGGCACGGGGCTGGCCGAGGCCGTCGCGGGCGTGGACACCGTCGTGCACTGCGCGACCAGCCCGCGCGGTGGCGACGACCGGGCGGCACGCCACCTGATCGAGGCCGCCCGCCGGGCCGGGGTGCGGCATCTGGCGTACATCTCGATCGTCGGCGTCGACAAGGTGCCGCTCGGCTACTACCGGACCAAGCTCACCGTCGAGCGGCTGATCGAGGAGTCGGGGCTCGGCTGGACCGTGCTGCGCACGACGCAGTTCCACGACCTGGTGCTGCAGCTCCTGCAGGGCTCGGCGAAGCTGCCGTCCATGCTGCTCCCCGCGGGGATCTCCGATCAGCCGATCGAGGTGACGGAGGTCGCTGCCCGGCTGGCCGCGCTCGCCACCGGGGCGCCCGCGGGGCGGGTCCCGGACATGGGCGGCCCCGAGGTCCGTACCTTTCCGGAGCTCGCCCGGGCCTATCTGCGCGCGAGCGGACGACGCCGTCCCCTGCTGAACGTGCGCCTGGCGGGCAAGGCCTACCGCGCATTCCGGGCCGGCGGGCATCTGACGCCGGAGCGGGCCGTGGGCACGGTCACCTTCGAGCAGTTCCTGGCCGGACGCTTTCCCGCGCGAGGCTGACGCCCGGACGGGGGCGCCTGCCGGACGGCGCGGGCGCGCCCGGGTCCCCGAGACCGCTCGGGGGACCCGCCCGGGGCGCACCGCGCCGGGTGTCAGCTCTCGTCCGGCGTCAGCCGCAGCGAGATGCTGTTGATGCAGTACCGCTGGTCGGTCGGGGTCGGATAGCCCTCGCCCTCGAAAACGTGCCCGAGGTGTGATCCGCAGCGCGCGCAGCGCACCTCGACCCGCGCCATGCCGTGCGAGCGGTCCTCGATGAGCTCGACCGCGTCGGTGTCCTTCGGGTCGAAGAAGGACGGCCAGCCGCAGTGGGACTCGAATTTCGTGTCGGAGCGGAACAGCTCGGCACCGCACGCGCGGCAGGAGTACACGCCCGCCGTCTTGGTGTCCGTGTACTCACCGGTGAAGGCGGGCTCCGTACCGGCCTGGCGCAGCACCTTGAACTCGGCCGGGTTCAACTCGGCGCGCCACTGCTCCTCGGGCTTTTCGATGTCGTACGCCATGGAAACGCGCTCCCTCAGTTCGACAGACGGGCCAGGACGGCCGGACCGAGGTCCGTCACATCACCTGCGCCCATCGTGAGAACGAGATCACCGGGCTTGGCCATTCCCGCGACGACGTCGGGGACGGTCGCCTTGTCGTGGACCGCGACGACGTCCGCACCGGCCGCGCGGGCCGCGTCGATGATCAGCTCGCTGGTGACACCGGGGATCGGGTCCTCACGGGCCGGGTAGATGTCGAGGACCATCGAGGCGTCGGCGAGGGCGAGGGCCTGGCCCATCTCCGTGGCCAGCTCCTGCGTACGGCTGAACAGGTGCGGCTGGAAGACCACCAGCAGCCGGGAGTCGGCCGCGGCACCCCGCATCGCCGCGAGGTCCGCGGTCATCTCGGTCGGGTGGTGGGCGTAGGAGTCGATGACCTGGACGCCGGCGGCCTCGCCCTTGAGCTGGAGGCGGCGCTTGACGCCGGTGTAGGTGCCGATCGCGGAGGCGAGGTTGTGCGCCGGGATACCGAGCGCGACACCGGCGGCGAGCGCGGCGACGGCGTTGTGCGCGTAGTGGCTGCCGGGCACGGAGACGGTGAAGGTCAGGAACTTCCCGTTCAGCAGGACCGTGACCTCGCTGGTGAGGCCGCGCGGGGTGATCTTGTGCACGCGTACGTCCGCCGACTCGGACTCGCCGTAGGTGACGACGTTCAGCGAGGACAGGTCGCGGACACGGGAGGCCAGCTCGATCGCGCCCGGCTGGTCGGCGGAGATCACCAGTGTGCCGCCGGGGACGACCTTGCCGACGAAGGTCTCGAAGGAGTCGTAGATCTCGTCCATCGAGGCGTAGTTGGCGTGGTGGTCGAGCTCCACGTTGAGGACGATCGCGACCTCGGGGTCGTACTTCTGGAAGCTGCGGTCGCTCTCGTCGGCCTCGGCGACGAAGATCTCGCCCGCGCCGTGGCGGGCGTTGGTCCCCGGCCCCTCGAGGTCGCCGCCGATGGCGTACGAGGGGTCGAGACCGAGGTCGGTCAGTGCCACGGCCAGCATCGAGGTCGTGGTCGTCTTGCCGTGCGTGCCCGCCACCGCGATGGAGCGCAGGCCCGTCATCAGGGAGGCCAGCGCGTCGGAGCGGTGCACCACCGGGACGGAGAGCTCGGCGGCGCGCGCCAGCTCAGGGTTGTCGGCACGGATGGCGCTGGAGACGACGACGCAGGTGGCGTCCGACGCCAGGTGCTCGGCCGCGTGCCCGATGTGGACGCTCACGCCGAGCGACCGCAGCGCCTCCGCCGTGGGCGACTCCTTGGAGTCGCTGCCCGCGACCTTGGCGCCGCGCTGGGCGAGGATCTTCGCGATGCCCGACATTCCGGCGCCACCGATGCCGATGAAGTGCGGGCGTTCCATGGCGCTAGGGATGGCGGGTGCCATGCGTGTGTCTCCCCAAGAGGTACGAGTGCGTGCGAGAGCCCAGCCTATTCGCTGTGCGCGAAGAGCTTGAGCACCGGGACTCCGACCTTGTGACGGGCGCGGGAGGCCCAGTCCCGGTGGAAGAACTCCTCCACGTAGTGGGGTGCGGTCAGCACGATCACCTCGTCGGCGTCCACCTCGTCGACCACGGTCTTGAGTCTGTCCAGCGGATGGTCCTCGACGACCTGGCCGACGGCCTCGCAGCCCGCGGCCCGCAGGGCGGCCACCGAGTGGTCCAGCGCCCGCTCGGCCGGGGCCTTGGCGGCCTCGCCCTCGGGCTCCTCCCCCTCGCGGACGGCGTCCTTCAGATCGCCGACGGCCACGTCGTCGATGGCCCGCAGCAGGACATCGGCCTGATCACCACGCGGCTGCATCAGGATGACGAAGGAGACGCCCTCGTCACCGTGCAGCGTGGTGACGAATTCCACGTCTTCCGACGTCAGGGGCTTCTCGATCATCAATACGCTTGTGAACACGTCAGGAGCCCTTCTGCGGAAACCATCCTTCCCCGTGTGGCACGGGGACTGCGAGATCAAGTGTGCCCGGCAGAGCTAACCGGAGCAGCGAATTCCGCCGATTTGTCAGATGCGACGGTAGCGGGTGAAGAGGAAGCCCGCCTCCTCCAGTACGGACGCCAGTGCGAACCGCTCCGGGTCCGGCAGGCCCGGCCCGCCGGCGATCCGTTGCGCGTCTCCCACGGTCAGCGTCGGGGACAGGGTCAGGCACAGCTCGTCCAGCGCACCGGACGCCACGAACTGTCCCAGCATGCGAGGACCGCCCTCGGTGAGCAGCCGCCTGAACCCACGCGCTCCGAGCTCCCGCACGGCCCGCGGCGGATCGACCCCGGGCCCGTCGCCCGCGACCACCACCTCGGCGCCCGCCTTCTCCGCCGCGCGGACCCGGTCCGGCGGCGCCGCGGCGCCCGTCAGCAGCAGCGTCGGCGTGAGCGGTTCGGTGAAGAGCGGGGCCGAGAAGTCCAGATTCAGCGAGGCGCTGACCACGGCGATCACGGGCGCAGGGCCCTGGCCGGCGGCGGCCCGCCGGTCGGCGAAGGCCTCCCGGGCGCGGGCCGGGCGGTAGCCCTCGCTCCGTACGGTCTCGGCTCCCACGACCACCGCGTCGGCGAGGCCGCGGAGCGTCCCGAAGATCCGCATGTCCAGATCGGACGACAGGGGCTGCGAACGGCCGTCGTGCTGGGCGGCGCCGTCCAGCGACGAGACCATGTTGGCCCGGAGCCAGGGGCCTTCGATGTCGTCCGGATAGGCGTAGGCGTCGGCCAGCTCGTCCAGGGACCACTCGCGGTCCTCGTCGGCTGTCCGGTCGGTCACAGGGAGCAGACGTCGCATCCGAGCAGTCTGGCACGGCGCTTACAGTTGGGGACTGTGTCGACCAGTGCCATAACCGAAGCGGCCCCCTTGTCCCTGTGCGCCCGCGAGCCCCATGTCCCCGCCGACCGGCTGGTCGCGGAGATGGTGCCGCCGCCGCGCTTCGACTCGGTGCGCTTCGCCACGTACGTCCCGGACCCGAACCAGCCGAGCCAGAGCGAGGCGGTCACCGTCCTCGCCTCGTTCGCGGCCGGTCTCGGCGGGGCGCACGCGAGCGGCTCCGGCAAGCGCCGCTGGTTCACCAAGAAGCCCGCCTCCCCGGCCGGCCCGCGCGGCGTCTACCTCGACGGCGGCTACGGCGTCGGCAAGACGCACCTGCTCGCCTCCCTGTGGCACGCCACCCCGGCCGAGCCCGCGCTCAAGGCCTTCGGCACCTTCGTCGAGCTGACCAACCTGGTCGGCGCCCTCGGCTTCCAGCAGACCGTGCGGACGCTGAGCGGACACCGGCTGCTGTGCATCGACGAGTTCGAGCTCGACGACCCGGGCGACACCGTCCTGGTGTCCACGCTGCTCGGCAAGCTCGTCGAGGCGGGCGTGGCGCTGGCCGCCACCTCCAACACGCTGCCGGGCAAGCTCGGCGAGGGCCGGTTCGCCGCCGCCGACTTCCTCCGCGAGATCCAGGGGCTCTCCGCGAACTTCCGCCCGCTGCGCATCGACGGCGAGGACTACCGTCACCGCGGGCTGCCCGAGGCCCCGCCGCCGTACACCGACGAGCAGGTCGCGACGGCCGCGTACGCCACCGACGGCGCCTCGCTCGACGACTTCCCGCGGCTGCTGGAGCACCTCGCGAAGGTGCACCCGAGCCGGTACGGCGCGCTGACCGACGGGGTGCGGGCCGTGTGCCTCACCGACGTCCAGCCCGTTCCCGACCAGTCGACGGCGCTGCGGCTGGTGGTCCTCGCGGACCGGCTGTACGACCGCGAGATCCCGGTGCTCGCCTCCGGCATGCCCTTCGACCGGCTCTTCAGTGAAGAGATGCTGAACGGCGGCTACCGCAAGAAGTATTTCCGGGCGATCTCCCGGCTCACCGCGCTGGCACGTGACGCGAAGGCCTTGGTGGAGCAGTAGGTTTGGGGCTGTAAACCCGATCTGAAGGGATCCATCATGGCCACCACGCGTCAGGCTCACACCGTTTGGGAAGGCAGCCTGCTCGAGGGCAAGGGCGTCGTCTCCCTCGACTCCTCCGGTATCGGCGAGTACCCCGTCTCCTGGGCGGCGCGGACCGAGCCGGCCGAGAGCGGCAGGACCAGCCCGGAGGAGCTGATCGCGGCCGCGCACTCCAGCTGCTTCTCGATGGCCTTCTCGCACGCTCTCGCGGGCGCCGGTACGCCGCCGGCCCGCCTGGAGACCAAGGCCGACGTCACGTTCCAGCCGGGTGAGGGCATCACCGGTATCCACATCACCGTCGTGGGCACGGTCCCGGGCATCGACGAGGCCACCTTCGTGAAGACCGCCGAGGACGCGAAGGCGAACTGCCCGGTCAGCCAGGCGCTGACGGGTACGACGATCACCCTCAGTGCGTCGCTCGCCTGAGCAGGCGACTTCCGAAAAGACATAGGGCTCAGGTGGCCCGCACGGTTCACGCGCACCAAAGTGCGTGATACACACGTGCGGGTCACATCTCCTGTCCTCCCCCATGGCCCTACGGCATGGGGGCGCCCCCAGCAGGGAGTTGCCATATGTCCGCAACACGTCGACAAGTTCTGGCCCGTACCGGCGCGCTGACCGCCGGCATCGCCTTCACCGGAACGTTCTCCGAGCTCTTCGCGGGCACCGCTGCCGCCCGGGGCCATGCCGGCTACGGTCCGCTCGTGCCCGACCCCGCCGGTCTGCTCGACCTGCCGAAAGGATTCCGCTACAAGGTCCTCTCGCGCGAGGGCGAGCCGCTGCGTTCCGGCGAGGGGAAGGTCCCCAGCAACCACGACGGCATGGCCGCCTTCGCGGGCCGCCGCGGCCGGGTCCACCTCGTACGCAACCACGAGAACCGCGTCGACGGCAGAATTCCGGTCCCCACCGTGCCCGGTCTGACCTACGACCCGATGGCCAGGGGAGGCTGCACGGCGCTCGAGCTCGACGGGCGCAACAACGTCCTCTCCGAGAAGGTCGCCATCGCCGGCACCGCCGTCAACTGCGCAGGCGGGCCCACCCCTTGGGGCACCTGGCTGACCTGCGAGGAGACCGAGGACAAGGCCGGTACCAACGGGTACACCAAGGACCACGGCTTCATCTTCGAGGTGCACGGCGCCGACCCGCACCGCACCGGCGCCCATCCGCTCACCGCGATGGGCCGCTTCGCGCACGAGGCGATCGCCGTCGATCCGCACAGCGGCATCGTGTACGAGACCGAGGACGCCTTCCAGAAGCCCTTCGGCCTCTTCTACCGCTTCCTGCCGAACCGGCCGCTGGGCGGTACCCGTTCGCTGCGCGCGGGCGGTGATCTGGAGGCGATGCGGGTGCCGGGCGTACCGGATCTCTCCGCGATCCAGGAGCCGGGCGCGAGCTTCGACCGGATCGAGTGGGTGCCCGTACCGGACAGCCAGGCGAAGGAGACCCCCATCCGGCTGCAGGACTTCGGCCCGAAGGGGATCACCCACGCCCAGAAGCTGGAGGGCTGCTACTGGGGCGGACAGTCCGTCTACTTCGTCTCCAGCTTCGCCCACAGCAGCGAGGGATCCGCCGCGGACCACTTCGGCCAGGTGTGGAAGTACGAGCCGCACCGGCGCCGGCTCACGCTGGTGATCGTCTTCGGTCCGGACACCGACATCCAGCTGCCCGGCGAGTCCCCCGACAACATCTGCCTCGCCCCCAGCGGGGGACTGATGGTGTGCGAGGACGGCAGCGGTGCGCAGCACGTCTACGGACTGACCAAGCGCGGCGAGGTGTACGCGATGGCCCGCGGGCGCCAGAACATCGGCACGCCCGAGGAACCGGAGTGGGGTGAGTTCGCCGGGGTGACCTTCTCGCCCGACGACGACACCATGTACGTCAACTGCTACACGCCCGGTACCACGTTCGCGGTCACCGGGCCCTGGCACTAGGGGCCGGCTCGCCGGACAGGGGCGGTTGCGACGCAGCCGCCCCTTCGCCTTTCCCTGCGCCTCGGCGCGCTCGCGGCACCGGCCGTTCCGGCGCAGGATCGGAGGGGGCAAGGGACGCGGAAGAGGTGCGCCGTGGCGAAGAAGAGCGCGAAGACCGGGAAGAAGGGCGCAGGGAAGGCGGGCGACGGGAAGCCGGAGCCGGCTCCCCTGCGTGACCTGCTGCGCGTCCCGGTCGGCGCACCCGTCGACCTCTCCTCCTACGACGCGGCCGCCATGCCGGCCGGCCCCCGGGACAAGTCCGTGGGCCTCACCGCGACGGCCCGGATGGCGGAACGCCTCGCCGACCTCCAGGAGCGCCTGTACGCGTCGAGCACCGCAGGCGACCGACGCCGGGTGCTGCTCGTGCTCCAGGGCATGGACACCAGCGGTAAGGGCGGCACGGTCAAGCACGTGACCGGGCCGCTCAATCCGGTCGGACTGCGGATCCGGGCCTTCAAGGCACCGACGCCCGAGGAGCGCGAACACTCCTTTCTGTGGCGCATCGCCAAGGCACTGCCGCGCCCCGGCGAGATCGGGATCTTCGACCGCTCCCACTACGAGGACGTACTGATCGCCCGGGTGCGCCGGCTGGTCCCACGCGATCAACTGGAGCGCCGGTACGGCCAGATCAACCGGTTCGAGACGAGTCTCGTCGACGACGGCGCCACGGTGATCAAGGTGTTCCTGCACATCAGCCATGAAGAGCAGCGCCGTCGCCTGCTCGCCCGTCTGGACAATCCCGACAAGCACTGGAAGTTCCACGTGAGCGACATCGAGGAGCGCGCGCTCTGGCCGGAGTACCAGAAGGCGTACACGATCGCCCTGGAACGCTGCTCGACGGAGACGACCCCCTGGTATCTGATCCCGTCCGACCGCAAGTGGTACCGGAACTGGGCGATCGGCAGCCTCCTGCTGGAGCATCTGGAGGCCCTGGATCCGCAGTACCCGAAGGCCGACTTCGATGCGGAGGAGTGCCGGAAGCGGTTGCTGGCGGGAGCCTGACCTGCGCCCATCCCGTACGGCGGCCGTGCCGTCGGGCCGACGATGTAAAGAATTATTGACATCATGTCCACTGTTCTTTACATTCGCGGCATGCCATTCGAAGAGAAGAGCGCGTGGATCATGGGGATCCTCGCGATCGCCACCTATACGGCCTACGTCGCCGTCGTCCTCGGACGGGCGGGTGACGCCCCACTCGCCGATGCGTCGTACGTGGGGGCGCTGCTCTGGGCCGTGGGCATCTCGATCGCGGTGTCCATCGCCCTGCACATCGTCATGGCCGCCGCGTCGCCGAAGGACGCACGCCGGAAGGACCAGCGCGACAAGGAGATCGGCCGGTTCGGCGAGTACGCCGGCCACGCCTTCGTCGTGATCGGCGGAGTGGCGGCGCTCGCCATGGCACTGGCGGAGTGGAGCCACTTCTGGATCGCCAACGTGATCTACCTGGCGTTCGTCCTGTCGGCGATCGTGGGGTCCGCGGCCAGGATCGTGGCGTACCGCCGGGGGTTCCAGCCGTGGTGAAGCCCACCCGGGTCACGAACGCGATCCGCTCCCTCCGCTTCGCACACGGGGAGATGACCCAGGCGGAGCTGGCGGAGCGCATCGGCGTCTCCCGTCAGACCGTCATCGCCATCGAGCAGGGCCGGTACTCGCCCTCGCTCGAAATGGCCTTCCACATCGCCAGGGTGTTCAAGGTCCCGCTCGACACCGTGTTCCAGTACCCGGACAGCGAAGGAAACCCACCGTGAAGGCCATCGCGCAGTATGCCTACCACTCCCCCGACGACCTGGAGCTCAAGGAGGTCGGCCGGCCGGTGGCCGGGGACGACGACGTACTCGTGCGGGTGCGGGCCGCCGGTGTGGACCAGGGCGTCTGGCATCTCGTCACCGGCCTGCCGTATCTCGTCCGCGTGGTGGGCTTCGGACTGCGCAGGCCCCGGACGCCCGTTCCCGGTCTGGATGTGGCGGGGACCGTCGAGGCGGTCGGCAGGAACGTGACCCGGTTCCGGCCCGGTGACGAGGTGTTCGGCACCTGCAAGGGAGCGTTCGCCGAATTCGTCTGCGCCCCTGAGGACAAGTTCGTGCTCAAGCCGGCGAACATCAGCTTCGAGCAGGCGGCGGCGACCCCGTCCTCCGGATTCGCCGCTCTGCAGGGCCTCCGCCTCGGTGGACCGGATCCGGCAGGGCAGAAGGTGCTGGTCATCGGCGCGGGCGGTGGCGTCGGGAGCTTCGCCGTGCAGCTGGCCGCGGCCTTCGGCGCGCAGGTCACCGGCGTGTGCAGCACATCGAAGACGGATCTGGTGCGGTCGCTCGGCGCCGACGACGTCATCGACTACACCCGTGAGGACTTCACGGACGGGCGGCGGCGCTGGGACCTCGTCCTGGACACCGCGGGCAACCGTCCGCTGTCCCGCCTCCGGCGCGCCCTGACCCCGCGGGGCACCCTGGTCATCGTCGGCTCGGAGGGAGGAGGGCCGCTGATGATGGGCATCGACCGTGCGATGCGGGCGTCGCTGCTGTCGCCCTTCGTCGGCCAGAAGCTGCGCGCCCTGGTGTCGGCGGAGCGCACGGAGGACCTCCGGACACTCGCCGAGCTGATCGAGGCCGGCAAGGTCACGCCCGCCCTGGACAGGACCTTCGATCTCGCCGGGGTCCCGGAGGCCGTCCGGTACCTGAGGGCGGGGCGCGTGCGGGGCAAGGTCGCCATCACCGTGTGAGACACGGGTACGCCGAGGGCCGGACGGTCGTCATGACCGTCCGGCCCTCGGCGTACGCGGGAGAGTCACTCGATGACGAGCTCGACCTTCAGGTTGCCGCGCGTCGCCTTGGAGTACGGGCAGTACGCGTGGGTCTTCTCCAGCAGGTCGCGGCCGGCGTCACCCTGCAGGTGGTCGGGGAGCTCGACGCGCATGATCACGGAGAGGGCGAAGCCGCCGTCGGTGGTGTCCTTGCCGATGCTGACCTCGGCGGTCACGGAGGCATCCTTGACGTCGATCTTCTCCTGGCGGCCTATCGCGCCCATCGCACTGGCGAAGCAGGCGGCATAGCCCGCGGCGAAGAGCTGCTCGGGGTTGGTTCCCTGGCCGTTGCCGCCGAGAGCCGCGGGGAAGGCGAGCGGCAGGTCGATGTGGCCGTCGGAGCTGACAGCGCGGCCTTCGCGACCGTTGGCGGTGGCGACAGCGGTGTAGAGCGCGTCCATGAGTTGCATCCCTCTTCGTCCGTTGGGAACCGATGACGTAAGTAGAGCACACAATTCAGTTGTGCACAACTGAATGATGCACAGGTATGCTGGGGCCATGGCGAAGACGACGCTGCCCCAGGTACCGGAGGAGGACTTCCTCCGCCTCGACCACCAGATCTGCTTCTCGCTGCACGCTGCGTCGAGGGCCTTCAACAGCGTGTACCGCGTCGCGCTGAAGGAGCTGGGGATCACCTATCCGCAGTACCTGGTGATGCTGGTGCTCTGGGAGTACGGCGAGCTGCCGGTCAAGCAGATCGGCGAGCATCTGCGCCTGGACTCGGGCACCCTGTCGCCGCTGCTGAAGCGGCTGGAGTCGGCGGGGTACGTGGAGCGCCGGCGCAGCCGGGAGGACGAACGCTCCGTCACCGCCCGGCCGACCGACGCGGGTACGGCGCTGCGCGAGAAGGCGCGGGGGGTGCCGCGCAGGATTGCCGAGGCGACCGGCCTCTCGGTGGAGCGCATCCGGGCGCTGCGCGCCGAGTTGGAGGCACTGACCGCCACGCTCGACACCGCCGGTGTGGACGCGGCCGGCTGCCTGGCCGAGGAGGACTGACACCGGCCGCACGACACCGGGCACGGACGAGCCCCGGACATCCGCCGATGCCCGGGGCTCCTCGTTCGGTGCTGTCCGACGAGGGGGTGTCAGTTGTGCTGGTTCGCGCCGTCGCCGGCCGCGTCACCCCCGGCGTCGTTGCCGCCAAGACCGTCGTCTCCGCCGGCGCCGTTGTCGGCCGCGCCACCGTCGGCACCCGCGTTGGCCTCGGCACCGCCGTTCTGCTCAGCGCCACCGTTCTGCTCGGCACCGCCGTCGGCACCCGCGTTGGCCTCGGCACCCGCGTTGGCCTCGGCACCGCCGTTCTGCTCAGCGCCACCGTTCTGCTCGGCACCGCCGTCGGCACCCGCATTGGCCTCGGCGCCACCGTTGTCCTCGGCGCCGCCCGCGTCGCCCGCGCCACCGGCTCCGGCGCCCGCGCCGTCGCCGATCTGCGCGCCGACCGCTTCGAGGGCCGTGGTCACCGGCTGGAAGAACGTCTCGCCGCCCGCGGTGCAGTCACCGCTGCCGCCCGACGTGAGGCCGATCGCGTTGCCGTCCTGCGTGAAGAGCGCGCCGCCACTGTCGCCCGGCTCGGCACACACGTTGGTCTGGATGAGACCGGTGACGGTGCCCTCGGGGTAGTTCACGGTGGCGTCGAGACCGGTCACCTGGCCGTCGTTGAGGCCGGTCGTGCTGCCCATGCGGATCACGTCCTGGCCCACGGCCGCGTCGGCCGCCTGCGCGATCGCAACCGTCTGGCCGTTGCCCGTGTCGACCTCGCTCGGCGCCTCGGTCGCCGGGTCGTCGTACTTGACGAGTGCGAAGTCGCCCTCGCCCGGGAACACCGCCTCCTGGACGGTGCCGATCGGCTGGCCGTTCTGCTCCTCCGACCACTGCTCGGCCGCGACACCGCAGTGGCCCGCGGTCAGGAAGCCCGGAGTGCCGTCCGCCGTGGTCACGTTGAAGCCGAGCGAGCAGCGCGCCCCGCCGCCGAAGATGGCGTCGCCGCCTTCGAGGAAGGTCTTGAACTCACCTGCGGACTTCTGGATTCTGGCCACGCCCGGGCCGAGGTTCTTCACCGCGGACTCGAGCCGGTCCCACCGGTCGCCGGCGACCGTACGGTCCGCGGTGACCAGGACCTGGTTGGTCCTCGGGTCGAGCGCCCACGACGTGCCCGTCATGGTGGCCTGCTTGGACAGGGTGCTCTTGGCGGCAGTCAGCGTGCTGAAGCTGTTCTGGACGCTGCGCGCCACCGCCCCGGCCTTCTTGACCTGCACGTTGACGTTGTTGTTGTTACCGACGACATTCACGACGAGCTGCTGCTTGTCCGCGTCGTAGTAAGCGCCGCCGTAGGACTCGCCGAGCTGCTGACCGAGCTGCTGGAGCAGCTCCGCCGCGGAGGCCGCGCTCAACTTCTTCGGAGCGGACGCATCGGACTGAGATCCGTCCTGTCCGGCGTAGGCCTGCGGGAGCAGGATGGCGGCCGCGGCAATGCCGACAGCCCCGGCTCCCGCCAGAATGGCCTTTCGCTTGGGTATTCGCCTGTGACTCAACTCGTCGCCTCCTATAGGGGGGTACGGAGCCGGTGGCCCGATGGGCACCGGGGGACGCGTCCGCCCATTGATACGCATGAGGCGCGTGTTGTTCTCATCGCGATGGCGAAATAACCTTGCTGACGTTCCGTCAAGAAGCCGTCAGGACGGCAGCGCAGTGCCACAACGACTGCAGTAACGTGCACCGATGTCATCGGCGGGACGGTCGCAGCCGGGACAGATCCGGTTCAGCAGACAGGCCGCCTCGCCGCCTTCCGGCTGTGTCTCCGCGGCAGCCCTGCCGATGGCGAGGCCGGGACGGCGGTTGTGGGCCGTGACATAGACGAGTCCGTCCGGTCCGGCGGACACGGCACGGCGGGAGCCTCGCGGCAGCCAGGCCACACAGCCCGGCTCCAGCCGCTGCCGGCCGGCCGCGCTCTCCAGCTCGCCGCTGCCGGTCAGTACACACAGCAGCACGTCCAGCGCCGGCTCGACATGGCCCTCGACCTGGGCGCCGGGGAGCATACGGATGATGTTCGCGTCGAGCTGCCGGCCGTCCACCGCCAGACGCCACAGGGCACCGCCCCGGTCCGCGGGCTCCGCCCGTACGTCCGCCATGCCGGCGAGAACCCCTGCCGCGGGGGGCACTGCCATGTCTCTTTCCTCCTGAACACCGTCCGAAGAGCGCGGCAGCCACGCCCCTCGTGACGGAGGACCCGGACGACGGGCCGGCATTCGCTGTTGAGCTGCGTCACCGTGCCAGTGCCGCTCCCGAGCAGGGCGCCGGCCGTCGGCCAGGCCCTCCGCCCAGGCATCATTGCACAGTGCAAAAGAAGCGGTCCCCCTTTCGGCACCGCCTGCCGTGGAGAAGCTACTTGGGTGCGACGGCGGACTCGACGTCCTTGTAGGTCTCGGGGGTGACGAGCCCGGTGTCCTCCAGGACCTCCATGTGGTCGAGCACCGTCTGATTGGCCTGACGCGCGTGCCGGCGGATGAGGTCGTTCTGCGTGGCTCCGCGGACCTCGCCGATGGTGGCGAAGATCTTGCCGTGCGAGGCGCGCAGCACATTGGCGAAGAGGCGGTCGAACTCGTCACCGCTGGCGGCGTCCAACTGCTTGACCCAGCCCTGCTGTTCGGCGGTCGCCTCGTTCGGCAGCTGGACGCCGAGCATCTGTGCGTCCTCGCGGACCAGCTGGTCGAGCTTGCTGTGCCCTTCGAGCAGATGCAGGCCCGCGCGCCGTACGGCGTCGCTCGACGCATGCGTCTGGGCCAGCCGGCCCGCGGGAATCTCCCACAGTCCGGCCTGCCGCACCTTGACGAGGAAGGTCTTGTCCACCTCGGTGACGACCTGGGGCCCGCTGCGGGCGGCCTGGCCGGACGTCGTCCCGGCCTCACCGCCCAGTCCGGCGTGGCCGCCGGCGTGCTGTGGCAGCCCGGCGCCCACCGGATCGGTCTTGGCTTCGTCGCCGTCCGCCTGCATCGCGACCAGCAGGGACGCGAGGGCGATGAGCACCGCCGCCACGGCGGCCATGGTCCACAGCGGGAACCGGGGCCGTGCTGCACTTCGTGAGGAACGCATGATGTCTCCCGATGGGGGGCCGGAGCTTTCTCCTTGTCGTCGGGAGCTGGTGATTCGGCGGCTGGCACGGCACGCAGCCATGAATACGCAAAGGACAGAAGGGATGTTCATCGGTGATCGCGGCGGCAGGGTAGAAAGAGCCGTATGGGAGATCAGACGCCGTCGAGCTGCACGACGGAGCACACCGGAGACATAGGACGCCCGGGTGACGGTGTGCCTGCGGACGGGATGGACGACGTCGAGGCCGTCACCCGCGCCGTGCTGACCGCGTCACGGCTGCTGATCGCCGTCTCCGCCCGCTCGCTCGCCTCGGTCGAGGACCGGGTGACGCTCCCCCAGTTCCGGCTGCTCGTCGTGCTGTCCACGCACGGCGCCGCCAAGCTCGTGGTGCTCGCCGAGCGGCTCGCGGTCAGCCCCTCGACGGCGATGCGCATGGTGGACCGGCTGATCGCGGTCGGCCTGGTGGACCGTCGGACCAACCCGGGCAACCGGCGCGAGACGGTACTTCAGCTGACCCCGGAGGGCGTGCGCATCGTGGACGAGGTGATGAGCAGGCGCCGCCAGGAGATCGCCTCGATCGTGGAGCGCCTGGCGCCCGGCGAGCGCGCGTCCCTGATCGCTGCGCTGACCGCGTTCACAGAGGCCGGCGGGGAGCCGCCGGCACCGACCGGGCCGGTGGAGCTGCACCCGCTCGGATGGACCTCGGGGTCGTAGTCCCGACACCACGCACCACGTCCACCCACCGATGGAATGATCATATATTTTCCGTCGGTGATCATTATCGTACGAAGACTCATGGCCGTGGCCGTCCTCGGCACCGTGCTGGCCGGATGCGGCGGCGAGCAGGGGCCCGCCCCCACGCGGACGGCCGTGGCCGTCTCCCCGCAGCCCGGAAAGCCGCTCGAGAAGCTCGGCGATCATGAGAAGAAGGCCCCCACCCTCGCGCCCGGCCCCGGCGGCCTGACGCCGGTCTTCGAGCGCGCGGGCCTCTCCCCGGCAGCCGCGCCGAAGACCGTGGCCCTCACCTTCGACGCCGACATGACCGCGGACCAGGGTCAACGGGCCGCGGCCGGCGAGCACTTCGACAATCCCGCACTCATCGCCTCGCTGCGGAGGCTGAACGTCCCTGCCACGGTCTTCATGACCGGCCGCTGGGCCGAGCAGTACCCGGCCCAGGCGAGAGCGATCGGCAACGACCCGCTGTTCGAGATCGCCAACCACTCCTACAGCCACTACGCGTTCACGTCCTCCTGCTACGGACTCCCGTCGGTGGCCAGGAGAGACATGCGGGCGGACGTGGAGAAGGCGTTCGCCGCGTTCACCACGGCGGGCGTGCGCCATGTCGTGCCGTACTTCCGCTTTCCCGGCGGCTGTTACGACGACGCGGCCCTGCGCGCCGTGGCGCCCGCCAAGGTCACCGTGATCCAGTGGGACGTGGTCAGCGGCGACGCCTTCGCGACCGACGCGGACGCGGTCGCCGAGCAGGTCCTCGCGGGTGTGAAGCCGGGATCGCTCGTGGTGATGCACTGCACGCGCAGCGCGGCCCCGGTCACCGAGCAGGCCGTCCGGAAGATCGTCCCCGAACTGCGCAGACGCGGCTACCGCATGGTGAAGGTCTCCGAGCTGATGCGGTCCCCAGGAACGCGGGCTCAGCCGGAGCAGGCCGAGCGCTGAGCCTCCTGCCACTCGCAGACAGGGCACAGCGTGGCGCCCTTCACCGACTCGGGGTACTCCGTCGGCTTCCGGCACAGCACGCACTCGGCGAAGGGCTCGGCCGCCTCGGCCTTCCCGGTCGCAGGCGCGCGGACCGGCGTCTCGCAGTACGGCTCGTCCATGCCTGCGAGGCTACTCCCGCCGCACGGCGTGTGGCCGGTCCCGAGGAAACAGGACCGGCTCCACGTGCCTGCCGACGTCCGTGACCGCCGCGGCTGCGAGGACTTCAGTTGGACGCGGGCTGCGCCGTGAGCTCGCTCGGGCGCACGATCACGAACCCCTCGCCCTGAAGCATCAGCTGCACGGCCTCGCCCGAGCCGCCGCGGATCATCGAGCCGACGGACTGCGACCGGTGCAGGGAGGTGTTCAGCTGGGCGCTCCAGCCGACGACCGCGTCCGTGTCGACATACACCGGCTGCTGCGTCGTGACGGGGATGACGAGGGGGTTTCCCTCACATATGACCGCAAGCTTCCCGTAGCCGGAGAAAAGGCTGTTGAAGAGGCCGCCACCGGTCATGCCGGCGCCCTTCACCGTCTTTATCTCGTAGGAGAGCGTGGAGTCGAAACACAGCACGTTGCGGCCGTTGACGGTCAGGGCGTCGCCCTGGTCGATGTCGACGATGAAGCAGTTCTGCGCCTCGTGCGCGAACCACGCCTCGCCCTGGCCGCGCACGGCCATCAGCGCGAGACCCTCGCCGGTGACGGCACGCTTGAGCATGCCCCCGATGCCCTGGCTCTTGCGCTCGAACTGGAGGTTGCCGCGGAAGGCGATCATCGATCCCTGCCGCGCGTGCATTTCGCCGTTGACGGCGTACTTGACGGACTTGGCGTTCTGCAGGGTCATCCCGGGGACGGTCGCCTGCTGCGCCATGTTCTCCGAGGCGAAGAGATCACTTTTCATGGGGTGCATCGTCGCCCGGAGGCACTCGTTCCGACAACAAGCCGGACGAGCCGGTCCGAACCGGCTGGCAGACTGGCCGTTGTGAGCAGCGAGAACATCCGCCCCGACAGTCCTTTCCGGCACGAGAACATCACGCGTGACGAGGCCCCTCAGTATGTGCTGCCGCTGGTGGCGCACATCGAGAAGGCCGCGCCCCCGGCCCGTACCGACGCGCTGGAGACCGCCGCCCGGGCCGTGCTCACCGTTCTGTCCGACGAGCGGTCGCTGGGCGACGGCGAGTGGGCACAGACGATGCGCGACTGGCAGGACGCCCGGATCCGCAAGGTGGTCCGGCGGGCGCGCGGAGCGGAGTGGCGCAAGGCGTGTGCACTGCCCGGCATCACCGTGACCGGCGCGGAGGCCGAGGTGCGGGTCTTTCCGCCCGTACCGCTCGACGGGTGGCCCAAGGAGCTGGCCAAACTCCAGGTTTCGGGCACGGAGCTGGACGACCCCGAGCCACCCGCCGCGCCCGACCCGGACGGGCCGGTCCTGTGGCTGAGCCCCGCGGTCGAGATGTCGGCCGGCAAGGCCATGGCCCAGGCCGGGCACGGCGCCCAACTCGCGTGGTGGGAACTGTCGCAGGCGGACCGCGAGGCCTGGCGGGAGGCGGGATTCCGGTTGTCCGTCCGCACACCGGAGCCCGCCCTGTGGCGAAAACTCACGGTCAGCGGGCTGCCCGTGGTGCGCGACGCGGGTTTCACGGAGATCGCCCCGGGGTCGTGCACCGTGGTCGCGGATCATCCGTCGCTCCGGAGCTGAACACTTCGACTCTGCGTTGCGTACCTCTCAGTACCGCCTGACGCATTGAACATCTGGTCAGTTGGCGGTTGGTTTGCCGTTAGCACATCGGCTCAGGAGGCACATTTGTTGCGGCGCATCAACGGGACGGCACTCATCATCGCGGCCCTGGTCGCCACGGTGGGGGCCCTGGCGTTCCCAGTGTGGTCGTACGCGGACCGTTCCGGCACCGGCCAGGACAACCTCAACGCCGCTTCGGTGGCGACACAGTGGGGGCCCCTTTCAGCCACGGACCGTGACTTCCTGGTGAAGGTCCGCCTGGCCGGACTCTGGGAGCTGCCCGCGGGGCAGCAGGCGCTCGAGCGGGCGCCCACGAAGGCGATCAAGGACACCGGTGACCACCTGATCGTCGGTCACACCGACCTCGACAAGCGGTCCCGCAACGTGGCGGCGAAGCTCGGGGTGGAGCTGCCGAACCAGCCGACCGAGCAGCAGCAGGGCTGGCTGCGGGAGCTGTCCGCGGCGAGCGGCCGGGAGTACGAGTACAAGTTCGCCAACCTGCTGCGCAACGCGCACGGCAAGGTGTTCTCGCTGATCGCGCAGGTCCGGCACACCACCCGGAACACGCTGATACGCCAGCTCGCGAGCGACGCCAACCTGACGGTCCTGGACCACATCACCATGCTGGAGAACACCGGCATGGTCGACTTCGACGCCATCGCCAACGAGGCGGCGACCGGCGCCACGGCCAGCCCCACCGGTCCGCCGCCGCCCGGTGGCAACCTGCCGCCGGCCCCCCAGCCCGCACAGCCGTCCGGCGGCCAGTCGCTCACCTCCAGCCCGTCGCCCGTCGCGCCGGGCACGGTCAACACCAACCGCCCCGAGGCGCCGGAGGTCCCGCCGGCCGGACAGTAGGCCCGGGAACCTCAAATCAACCTCTGAACGTCCCCTCCTCCGGATTCACCGCCGTCGTGCGGGGCCATGACCCCTGCACGCACCGTCACTCGGCGCTGGGCAGAGGAGGGGACTTCGCATGGAACTCGGAATCGGAATCGGCTGGCGTCCGGAGATCGCGGACGCGGTGGAGGAACTGCCCGGCGTCGACTGGGTCGAGGTCGTGGCCGAGAACGTCTGCCCCGGACACCTGCCGGCCGCCCTCACCCGGCTGCGCTCGCGCGGCACGAAGATCGTGCCGCACGGAGTCTCGCTGGGCCTCGGCGGCGCGGACCGCCCCTCCGAGCAGAAGCTCAAGGACCTCGCGGAGCGGGCGACGGCACTGGACTCCCCGCTGGTGACGGAGCACATCGCGTTCGTACGGGCCGGAGGGGTGCTCACCGCCTCCCCGCAGCTGGAGGCCGGCCATCTGCTGCCTGTCCCGCGTACCCGGGACGCGCTGAAGGTGCTCTGCGAGAACGTCCGCATCGCGCAGGACCTGCTCCCGGTGCCGCTGGCACTGGAGAACATCGCGGCGCTGATCTCATGGCCCGGCGAGGAACTCACCGAGGGCCAGTTCCTGGCCGAGCTGGTGGAGCGCACCGGAGTGGGCCTGCTGATCGACGTGGCGAACCTGCACACGAACCACGTGAACCGCGGGGAGGACCCGGCGAAGGCGCTCGACGAGCTGCCCGTCGAGGCGATCCGGTACGTGCATGTCGCGGGCGGCGTCGAACGCGACGGCATCTGGCACGACACCCACTCCCACCCGGTCACCGAGCCGGTGCTCGACGTCCTGCGCGAACTGCGGTCCCGGGTGCGGCCGCCGGGCGTCCTGCTGGAGCGCGACGACGACTTCCCGCCGGCGTCGGAACTGGCCGCCGAACTGGAGACGATGCGCGTGACGGTACGACACGGGGACCGCGGGGCCGCCCGCCCCACAGAGACGCCCGTCCGTACCGCCGGGACGTCGCCCGCAGGGCAGAACCCGGCCGACCGCGCCACACAGACCCCACCGGCGCGGCAGGGACCGGACCTCTCCGAGCCCGCGGAGAACGCCACGACGGGCGACTCGCACACCGCCCGCGAGCGCGTCGCCATCGCGCAGGCAGCCCTGTTGTCCGCTCTCGTCGCCGGTACGCCCGCGCCCGAAGGGTTCGACTCGCAGCGGCTGCGGGTGCAGAGCCGGGCACTCGTCGGCAAGCGGGCCGATGTCATCGCCAAGGTCGCGCCGGAGTTGCCGCAGATCCTCGGCGACGGATACCGGCCCGCGTTCCACGCGTACGCCAGGTCCCGGCCCATGCGCGCCGGGTACAAGCGCGACGCTCTCGACTTCGCCGAGCAGCTGCTCGTCGCCGGACAGCCCGCCGACGAGCACGTCCGCCGGCAGCTGACCCGCTGGTGGGAGGACCGTGCCGCCGCCCATCCGCCGCGGCGTGGCGCCCGGTTCGTCCGTGCGGCGCGCGCCGCCCTGGTCCGGAGGTGACCCCGATGGGACTTCTCGCCGTACTCGTCTATCTCGCCGTCGGTGCCTCCTCCGCCGCGCTGATCGTCCGCGTGGCGCGCTCCCAGCGCGGCTACGGGCCCGGCGCCCGCGCGCAGATCCACGACGCCTACGAGGCCGCCTTCCTCGGCGGCGGTCCCGCCAGGGTCGTCGAGGCGGCCATCGCCGCCCTGCATGCCGACGGGCGGCTCGCGATCGGCGGACCGGGCATCGTCGTCGTCCGGCGCCCGGTCGCCCACGACCCCGTGGAGCGTGCGGTGTTCGACGCGCTCGCCGCCGCCCCGAACGGCGCCCTGCACGAACTGCGCCGCTCGGTGATGCGCAGCCCCGCCGTGCAGGAAGTGGGCGACGGTCTCGCCGCCCGCGGTCTGCTGCGGCCTCCGGGCGCCCACCGTGCGCTGACGGTGTGGGGCATCGTCCAGGGCATCGGGTGCGTGCTGGCGGTCCCGCTCTCGATGGTGCTCACCGTCTGGAGCTTCGTCGCCGAGGAAGGGGACGGGACACCGTTCGTCTTCCTGGTCATGCCCGCCCTCATCGGAGGCGTCGTGATCGGGTTCACCATGGCGAACCGGTCGCGCCGCAGGATCAGTTCGGCCGGGCAGGACGCCCAGCGTTCGTTCGTGGCGCAGTACGCCACGGTCACCTCGGCCGCCCATCTCGTCGCGATCCACGGCCTGGCCGGGGTGCCGGACCCCTACCTCCAGGCGCAGCTGACGGCCGCCGTCCGGGTCCCCGGAGCGCGCACGCACAGCGGCAGCTCATGGAGTTCGACCACGGACACGGCGGCTGTGTGGTGCGCGAGTTCACCCGGCGGCTCCGGCTGCGGGTCCTCCAGCTGCGGCAGCGGCTCGTCGGGCGGATCGAGCTGCGGCGGCGGCTCGTCCAGCTCCTGCTCCAGTTCGTCGGGCGGGTCGAGCTGCGGCGGCGGCTCGTCCGGCGGCGGCGACTGACAGGGCAGGCGAGCGGGGCCGCACAACCCGTATGGGTCATTGCCGGCGACACCTCACACAGGTGCTTTACACGATCAACTGCTCAGCGAAAGATCCGTTCCCCGCGGCGGCACAGCCGCCGTCCGCACGAAGGGAACGCGATGAGAGCACTGACGAAGTACGGGGCAGTGAGCAGCCTCGGCTCCTTGGTCATCACCGCACTGGCCGTCGCCCCGGCCGGAGGCACCACCACCGTCGACGCCGAGTCCCAGGGCACGGCGGTCGCCGCCCGGCGCGCCGCGACCGCGGGCATCTCCTTCGGCACCTGCCCCGAGGCGGAGGGACTGCCGTCCTCCGTCAGGTGCGGCACGGTCGAGGTGCCCCTCGACTACGCGGAACCGTCGGGCCGTCAGATCTCCCTGACCGTCAGCCGCGTACGGGCAAGCGGTGAGGCGTCGGAGTACCAGGGCGCGTTCGTCTACAACCCCGGCGGTCCCGGCGCCTCCAGCATGTACTTCCCGATGGCCGCCCAGCTCCCCGAGTGGAAGCGCATCGCCCGCGCCTACGACATCGTGGGCTACGCCCCGCGGGGCGTGGGCCGTTCGGCGCCGCTGTCGTGCCAGGACCCGGCGGACTCCGTCAAGGCACCGACGCCGGCCCCGGTCCACCCCTCCCCTTCGTACAAGCTGGAGCGCGTCGCGCAGGCGAAGGCGTACGCGCAGGGCTGTGCGCGCCGGAACGGCGCCGCGCTGCGCCACTACACCTCGCTCAACAACGCCCGGGACCTCGACGTGCTGCGGGCGGCGCTCGGCCAGCCACGGCTGACGTTCATGGGCGCCTCGTACGGCACGTACTTCGGCGCGCTGTACGCGACCCTGTTCCCCTCGCACGTACGCCGGATGGTCTTCGACTCGGCGGTGAACCCCGTCCGCGGCAAGATCTGGTACCGCAACAATCTCGACCAGTCACTGGCCTTCGAGGGCCGCTGGGCCGACTTCCGTGACTGGGTCGCCCGGCACGACAGCACATTCCGTCTCGGTACCACGCCCGAGCAGGTGGCGCGCAGTTACGAGAAGGCGCGCGCCCGTCTCGCGCTGAAGCCGGCGGGCGGCAAGGTCGGTCCCGGCCAGCTGCACGCGGCGTTCCTGGGGGCCGGGTACTACGACGACTACTGGGTGTCCCGGGCGACGGCTCTCTCGGAGTACCTGAAGGGCAATGAGAAGCCGCTGATCGCGCAGGCGGCGCCCCGGCCCGCGAATGCGAAGGAGTCGGAGAACGCCAACGCCGTGTACACGGCCGTCGAGTGCAACGACGCCCCGTGGCCCACCGACTGGGAGGTGTGGGACCGCGACAACAGCGAACTCGCCCGCACAGCTCCCTTCGAGACGTGGGACAACGCCTTCATGAACCTGCCGTGCGCGTTCTGGACCGCGCCGAGGCAGCAGCCGCTGGAGGTCCGCACGAAGCGGGGTGCGCTGCCGCCGGTGCTGATCCTGGCAGCGGAGCGGGACGCCGCGACACCGTACGAGGGTGCCCGTGAGCTGGCGCGCCGGCTGAAGGGCGCGGCGCTGGTCACCGAGGAGGACGCCGGGACGCACGGCATCGGCGGCGGCAGCAACGAGTGCGTCAACGCGCACATGGAGAACTACCTGCTGCGGGGAGAGACACCGGTGCGGCGCGCATCATGCGCGCCGCACCCGGAGCCGGACCCGGTGTCGCTGGACCGGCGCGCCGCGCAGCCGAAGCTGCCGCACGCGGTCTGATCTTCCGGGTCGATGAGGCCGGGTCCGCAGGCTGCGGGCCCGGCCTTCATGGTGGACCGAGTCCTCAGGCGAGTCCCGCCACGAGGTCGCCGACCGACTTGCGGCGGCCCGTGTAGAACGGGACCTCCTCGCGGACGTGCATGCGGGCCTCGGAGGCACGCAGATGACGCATCAGGTCGACGATGCGGTACAGCTCGTCCGCCTCGAAGGCGAGCAGCCATTCGTAGTCGCCGAGCGAGAACGACGCCACGGTGTTGGCGCGCACGTCGGGGTAGCCGCGGGCCATCTTGCCGTGGTCGGCGAGCATCCTGCGGCGGTCCTCGTCGGGCAGCAGGTACCAGTCGTAGGAGCGCACGAAGGGGTAGACCGAGACGTAGTTGCGTGGTGTCTCGTCGGCGAGGAACGCCGGGATGTGCGACTTGTTGAACTCGGCGGGGCGGTGCAGCGCCATGTTCGACCACACCGGCTCGAGCGCCCGGCCGAGCCTGGTGCGGCGGAAGAGGTTGTACGCGTCCTGCAGTTCGTCCGCCGTCTCGGCGTGCCACCAGATCATGAGATCGGCGTCGGCACGCAGTCCGGACAGGTCGTACGTGCCGCGCACGGTGACGTCCTCGGCGGCGAGCTGGTCGAACAGCTCCTGGACCTCTTCCGCGTAGGCGGAGCGGTCGGTGTCGCTGGGGAGCACATCACGCAGCTTGAAGACGGACCACAGCGTGTACCGGATGACCTCGTTGAGGTCCTTGGCCTTCTTGCCTGCGTTCGGGATCTTTTCGGGCGCACTCATGGGGCTATTCTCCCGCGCTCTCGTCGGTGCCCCGCGCCAGGGTGGGCGTGGCGAGGATCTCGTCGGCGGCGCGCTGTCCGTCGGCGATGCAGGCGGGGATGCCGACGCCGTCGTAAGCGGCTCCGCAGACCCGCAGGCCCGGGAGTTCGGCGACCTCGTCGCGGATGCGTGCGACGCGCGTCAGATGCCCCACCGGGTACTGCGGCAGCCCGCCGATCCACCGGGTGACCTCGGTGGCCACGGGCCGTGCGGCGAGCCCGGTCGCCTCGCCGAGGTCGCGCAGGGACACCGCGACGAGTTCGCTGTCGTCGCGGTGCAGATGTTCCTCGTCGCCGTAGCGGCCGACGGAGGTGCGCAGCACGAACAGGTCGTCGGAGCCCTCGTCGACCCAGCCCCACTTCTGGCTGGAGAAGGTGGACGCCTTGATGGTGTGGCCGTCGACCGGCGGCACGAGGAACCCGCTGCCCTCGGGCAGGCTCAGGTCCCGGCGCCGGAAGGCGAGGGTGACGAGCGCCATCGAGGCGTACTCGATCCGGCCGAGTTCGGCGGACGCGGCCGGTGACTCGGCGGCGAGCAGCGCGGAGGCCGCCCAGGCGGGGGCGGCGAGCACCACGGCGTCGGCGGTGACCACCCGCTGATCGGTGCGGACCTGCCAGCCGTCGGTGCCGCGGTTCAGGCCGAGGACGGGTGTTTCGGTGAGGATCTCGCCGCCGGCCGCACGCACGGCATCGGCGACCGCGTCGGGCAGCGTGCCGACGCCGCCCGCGATGCCCATGAAGACGGGCCCGCTCCGCTGCCGGGCAGCCACCTGTCGCTGCACGTCCTGGACGCCCTCCAGCAGGGAGGCGTGGGTCCTGGCGGCCTCGAAGAGCTGGGGGACGGCGGCGCGCATCGAGATGCGGTACGCGTCCCCCGCGTACACCCCGCCGAGCAGCGGTTCGACGAGCCGGTCGACGACCTCGCGGCCGAGCCGGTCGGCGACGTACGCACCCACCGCGACGTCGTCGCCGAGTTCGGCGGGCGCCAGGTCGCGCTCCTGTGCGATGCGGGCGATGCCCTCCGGGGAGAGAAGCCCGGCGAGCGCCTCGGGGGCGCCCGGGACACCCATCACATGGCCCGTGGGCATCGGACGCAGCGCGCCGCGTGTCCACAGGGACGCACCACTGGTGGCGGGCGGCTGGAGCCGGTCGGCGAGGCCGACGGCGCGGGCCAGGTCGGTCGCCTCCGGACGGCGGGCGAGCATCGACTCGGCGCCGAGGTCGACGGGCACTCCCTCGATCTCGCCGGGCAGCAGCTTGCCGCCGAGCCGGTCGGTCGCCTCGAGCAGGGTGACGCGCACCCCGGCGGTGACGAGCCGGTGGGCGGCCGCGAGGCCGGCGATGCCGCCTCCGACGACCACGACATGGCCGGCGGGGACGCTCGCGTCCGAGGGAGGTTCCATGCCTCCACTGTCTCAAACGCCGTTCCGAGTCCCGACCGTGACCCCTTCGGAACCGGAGGCCGGCAACCCTCCCACCTCGCCCCTCGTCGAACTGGTGACACTCGTCAACTGTCCCTGGGGGGCCGACAATGCGTGCTCGACGTACGTTTGCGGCACTGGCGCTCACCGTCTCGCTGGCAGTCGCCGGCTGCAGTGGGGGCATCAGTGCCGACGACAAGTCCGAAAGCGCGGCGAAGCCCGCCGCGCGGGGTGAGGGGGCGGCCGGTCCGGCCGCCGACACACCGGCGTCCGGTGCGAAGGGCGGGCAGACGAAACCGGTGTCCGTGGCGCCGTCGCACATCATCCGGACCGCCGAGCTCGAGGTGGAGGTCAAGGACGCCGAGAAGGCGCTCGCCGCCGCGCGCCGGGCGGCTCGGGACGCGGGCGGCCATGTCGCCGACGAGAAGACCGAGCGCGCCGACGGCACGCGGATGACCTCGCGGATCGTGCTGCGCGTCCCGCAGGAGAAGTACGACGAGGTGCTGTCCTCTCTCGCGGGCGCCGGGAAGCTGTTGTCGCGCAGGGCCGATGCCAAGGACGTCACCGGCCAGGTCGTCGATGTGCAGAGCCGGATCGCCACGCAGCGGGCGAGCGTGGCCCGGGTGCGGCAGCTGATGGACCGGGCCGGGAAGCTCGCCGACGTGGTGGCCCTGGAGGCTCAGCTCAGCAACCGCCAGGCGGAGTTGGAATCCCTGCTGGCCCAGCAGGCCGCCCTCAGGGACAGCACGACCCTGTCGACGATCACGCTGTCTCTCTCGGAGACCGAGCCCGAGGAGAAGAAGCAGGACGACGAACCGGGGTTCCTGGACGCGCTCGGCGGCGGCTGGGACGCACTGACGGCGACGGTGCGCTGGGTCGGCGTCGTGATCGGCGCTGTGGCTCCGTTCGCCCTGGCGTTCGCCCTGCTGTACGCGCTGTGGCGCTGGGTGCTGCGGCCCCGGCTCCCCCGGCGTCCCGCAGCCGGACCGGCGGGCCCGGTGCCCGCTCCTGGCCGGGACCCCGGCCGGGACCCCGGCCCGGGCCGGGGTCCTGGCCAGGACTGAACCGCCTTTCGCCCGTAGCGTGTTCCCATGGCAACGGAGCGACTGGTGGTCGTCGGAGGCGATGCGGCGGGCATGTCCGCCGCATCGCAGGCACGCAGACTGAAGGGCCCGGACGAGCTGGAGATCGTCGCGTTCGAGCGCGGCCACTTCAGCTCGTACTCGGCGTGCGGGATTCCGTACTGGGTCGGCGGTGACGTCACCGAGCGGGACGAACTGATCGCCCGTACGCCCGAGGAGCACCGCAAGCGCGGGATCGATCTGCGGACCCGTACCGAGGTCACGGAGATCGACACCGAGGGCAGGCGGGTGCGCTCCCGCGATCTGGAGACGGGCGAGGAGGCCTGGACGGGCTGGGACAAGCTGGTGATCGCGACCGGCGCCCGCCCCGTCCGCCCGCCGCTGCCGGGCATCGACGCCCCCGGAGTGCACGGGGTGCAGACGCTGGACGACGGCCAGGAGCTGCTGGACAGGATCGCCGCCACCCAGGGGCGACGAGCCGTCGTGGTGGGCGCCGGGTACATCGGCGTGGAGATGGCCGAGGCGATGCTGCGGCGCGGCTTCGAGGTGACGGTGCTCAACCGCGGCGAGCAGCCCATGGTCACCCTCGACCCGGACATGGGGCGGCTGGTCCACCGGGCGATGGACGGCATGGGCATCCGGACCGTGAGCGGGACGGCGGTCATCGGGATCGTCACCGGCGACGACGGCCGGGTCGGCGCGGTGGCGACGAAAGACGCGGAGTATCCGGCGGACATCGTGATCCTCGGCATCGGGGTGGAACCCGAGACCACGCTCGCCGAGGCCGCCGGGCTGCCCCTCGGCGCGTACGGCGGACTGCTCACCGACCTGTCGCTGCGGGTACGCGGCCACCGCGACATCTGGGCGGGCGGCGACTGTGTGGAGGTGCTCGACCTGGTCTCGGGCCGCGAGCGCCACATCCCGCTGGGCACCCATGCCAACAAGCACGGCCAGATCATCGGCGCCAACGCCGGCGGCGGCTACGGCACGTTCCCCGGCGTCGTCGGCACGGCCGTCAGCAAGGTCTGCGATCTGGAGATCGCCCGCACGGGCCTGCGCGAGAAGGACGCGGCCGAGGTCGGCCTGCAGTACGTCACGGCGACGATCGAATCGACGAGCCGCGCGGGCTACTACCCCGACGCGGCCCCGATGACCGTCAAGATGCTCGCGGAACGCCGCACCGGAAGACTCCTCGGCGTCCAGATCGTCGGCCGTGAGGGAGCGGGCAAGCGCGTCGACATCGCGGCGGTGGCGCTGACGGCGGGCATGACGGTGGAACGGATGACGTCCCTGGACCTGGGCTACGCGCCCCCGTTCTCCCCGGTCTGGGACCCGGTCCTGGTGGCGGCCCGCAAGGCGGTGACGGCGGTGCGCGAGGCGGGTTAGCCCCGCCTCGTCGCTAGCGCGAGGTGTGCGTGTGCACGTACTCGACGAGCCTCGTCAGCGCGTCCGGGTCCGTCGTCGGGAGGACGCCGTGGCCCAGGTTGAAGATGTGGCCCTCCAGACCCGCTGCCGCGTCCAGGACCTCGCGGGTCTTCGTCTCCACCGCCTCGGGGGTGGAGAACAGGACCGCCGGGTCGAGGTTGCCCTGGAGCGCCTTGCCGGGGCCGACGCGGCGGGCCGCCTCGTTCAGCGGGACGCGCCAGTCGACGCCGACGACGTCGGCTCCGGCGTCGCCCATGAGGCCGAGCAGCTCGCCCGTCCCCACACCGAAGTGGATGCGCGGGACGCCGTAGGAGGCGACCTTGTCGAAGACCTTCGCCGAGGCCGGCATCACCGAGCGCCGGTAGTCCGCGGGGGCGAGCGCGCCCACCCATGAGTCGAACAGCTGCACCGCGCTCGCACCGGCCTCGATCTGCGCCGTCAGGAACGCGGATGTGATCTCCGCGAGCCGGTCCAGGAGGTCGGCCCACAGCTGCGGGTCGCCGTACATCAGCGCCTTGGTGTGCTCGTGGTTGCGCGAGGGACCGCCCTCGACCAGGTAGCTCGCGAGAGTGAAGGGCGCACCGGCGAAACCGATCAGCGGGGTGGCGCCGAGCTCTTCGGTGAGCATGCCGATGGCCTCGGTGACGTACCAGACGTCCTCGGGCGTGAGGTCCCGCAGCCTCTGCAGATCGGCGCGGGTCCGGATCGGCTCCGCGACGACCGGGCCGACGCCGGGCTTGATGTCGAGGTCGATGCCGATCGCCTTGAGCGGCACGACGATGTCGCTGAAGTAGATCGCGGCGTCGACCTTGTGGCGCCGCACCGGCTGCAGCGTGATCTCGGTGACGAGTTCGGGCTGCATGCAGGAGTCGAGCATCGGGATGCCCTCGCGCACCTTGAGGTACTCGGGCAGCGAACGGCCCGCCTGCCGCATGAACCAGACCGGCGTGTGAGGCACCGGCTCACGCCTGCACGCCTTCATCAAGGCGGAGTCGTACGTCTTCGGCTGCTGGCCCGAGGGGCTGTGGTTGGCGCTCACGCCCCAAATCTTCGCACGTACGCCGGAAGTGGCCGCCCCGGCCCGGGTGTCCCTCCCTGCGCCGAGCCCCCGTTCCGCCTACTCTTCCCCGCATGGCTGCGGCTCAGGGACAGTTTTCCGATCATTCTGATCATTCCAACGGCGTCGATGCGACGGACGGCGCCGAGGGGGACGGCGTCCCTCGCGCGTTCTCGCTCGCGGTCGACGCGCTGCGCGCCGCGAGACTGCGCAGCGAGATCGAGGTGGACGCGGCGCGACCGCCCCAGCGGCTCGCACCGCACGCGTACGCCCTGGAGGCGGCGGTCGTCGACGGCGAGGAGGATCTCGCGGACGGCAGGCTGGTGCTGCTGCACGATCCGGCCGGTCACGAGGCCTGGCACGGCACCTTCCGGCTGGTGACACTGGTGCGTGCCGAGCTGGAGCCGGAGATGGCGGCCGATCCGCTGCTGCCCGAGGTGTGCTGGTCGTGGCTGACGGGCGCGCTGGAAGCGCGCGGACTTTCGTACGGTGAGGCCAGCGGCACCGTCACCCGTGCGGGTTCTCACTATTTCGGTGGACTCTCCGACCGGCGTCCGGCGACGCAGATCGAGATCCGGGCGTCATGGACACCGCGTGAGGGTCACGGCGGGGTGCCGGACTCGGCGGCACACCTCGCTGCCTGGTGCGATCTGCTCTGCCAGGTCGCCGGGCTGCCGCCGTCGCCGGCCGGTCCGGCGGACGCCGGCACGGGTGTGGTGTCGCTTCCGCAGCGGCGGGGTCCGCAGCACCGCTGACCCAGCAGACGCGCAGCGCCCGGGACACTGTCACCGGGCGCTTTTCGTGCGCCCCGGTGAGCGCTCCCCCGTACGGTCTCGCACGTTCAAGCCGCCGGTTCGCTCGTAGGATGATCGATCACCTGTCCGAATTGCCCCAATTGTTACTCACTAGATCGTGATCATTCTCTAAAGGCGGCAGGGGTTGGTGCCGAAGACGTCTGTGACCTAACTGCACGGTTCGCCCCGGCTTTCCCCGAAGCCGGCTCCGTCCCCACCTTCCCCCCAGGAGGCCTGGTGTCCGTTCTTCTCGAGCAGCCCGCAAGCCTGGTCGCCTACCGCCCGAACAAGCCGACGGCCATGGTCGTCGTGGCCGACCCGCGCGTCCGCTCCACCGTCACCCGCCACCTGTGGGCACTCGGAGTGCGTGACGTGATCGAGGCGTCGTCCATCGCGGAGGCCCGTCCCCGCGTCGGCAACCCGCGCGACATCTGCGTTGCCGACGTCCACCTGCCCGACGGTTCCGGGCTGACCCTCCTGTCCGAGACCCGCGCCGCCGGCTGGCCGAACGGTCTGGCCCTGTCCGCCGCCGACGACATCGGCGCCGTACGCAACGCCCTCGCGGGCGGCGTCAAGGGCTACGTCGTCACCGGCACGCGCACCAACATCGGCCACCCCACCCGTCCCGGCGCCGCCCCCATCGGCGCCGGAGCCGGCCGTATGCACCGCCGCCCCCCGGGTGCCCCGAGCCACCCGGGCGGCTACCGCGAGCTCTCCGGCCGTGAGGTCGAGGTGCTCCGGCTGGTCGCGGAAGGCCAGTCGAACAAGGCGATCGGCGTCTCCATGGGACTGTCGGCGCTGACCGTCAAGAGCCACCTCGCCCGCATCGCCCGCAAGCTCGGCACCGGCGACCGTGCCGGCATGGTCGCCGTTGCTCTGCGGACCGGCATCATCCACTGATCGCTTCACATTTCATTCGCGCCCGTCGACGGAACGTTCCGTCGACGGGCGCCTTCCGTTCACAGATACCCTTGACACGTGACCGACGCCCAAGAGACCGCAGCAGAGACCGCACTGCGAACCGCCGGGGGCGCTCCCCCGGACGACGGCGTCGCAGCCGAAGAGGTACCGATCCCCTTGCTGGAGCCCCGCGAGGGGGTCCCCCCGGTGGTCGCCGACGCCACGGCGCTCGCCGCTGTGATCGCCGCCTTCGCCGCGGGCAGCGGCCCTGTCGCCGTCGACGCGGAACGCGCGTCCGGCTATCGGTACGGCCAGCGCGCCTATCTCGTTCAGCTCCGCCGCGAAGGCGCGGGCAGCGCCCTGATCGACCCGGTGGGCTGCCCCGACCTGTCGGCGCTGGGCGATGTCCTGTCCGGTGCGGAGTGGATCCTGCACGCCGCCACCCAGGACCTGCCGTGCCTGCGCGAAATAGGCATGATCCCCACCCGGCTCTTCGACACCGAGCTGGCCGGGCGGCTCGCCGGCTTCCCCCGGGTCGGGCTCGGCGCGATGGTCGAGTCGGTCCTCGGCTTCGCCCTGGAGAAGGGGCACTCCGCCGTCGACTGGTCGACGCGCCCGCTGCCCGAGCCGTGGCTGCGCTACGCCGCGCTCGACGTGGAACTGCTCGTCGATCTGCGCGACGCCCTGGAGAAGGAGCTGGACCGGCAGGGCAAGCTCGACTGGGCCCTCCAGGAGTTCGACGCGATCGCCTCGGCCCCGCCCGCTCCGCCACGCAAGGATCCGTGGCGGCGTACGTCCGGGATGCACAAGGTGCGCAGGCGCCGCCAGATGGCGGTCGTACGGGAGCTGTGGACCACCCGCGACAAGGTGGCCCAGCGGCGCGACGTGTCGCCGGGCAAGGTGCTCAGCGACAGCGCGATCGTCGAGGCGGCGCTCGCCGTGCCGCTGAACGTCCAGGCGCTGACCGCGCTGCCCGGGTTCGGACACCGGATGGGGCGCCGGCAGCTGGAGCAGTGGCAGGCGGCGGTCGACCGCGCGAAGGCACTGCCCGAGTCGGAACTCCCGCAGCCCGGCCAGCCGGTGAACGGCCCGCCGCCGCCGCGCTCCTGGGCGGACAAGGACCCGGAGGCCGCGGCCCGGCTCTCGGCCGCCCGTGCCGCCGTGTCCGCGCTGGCGGAGGAGCTGAACCTGCCGCAGGAGAACCTGATCACGCCGGACACGGTGCGCAGGGTGTGCTGGGAACCGCCGGCGGAGCTGTCGGTGGCAGCGGTGGCGGATGCACTGGCCTCTCATGGCGCCCGCGCCTGGCAGGTCGAGCAGGTGGCACCCCTGCTGACGCGCGCCCTGACAGCAACAGCGACGACCTGACGCCCCGGCACCCCAGCCCCGCCGGCACCCTCCAGCCCCGCAGGCGCTTGAGGCGCGGGGCCCGGGGCGGAGCCCCGCAGGAGCCCGCACGTCCAGTGGGCCCGCACACCCCGCGGGCGCGTCCTCAAACGCCGGACGGGCTGGACGCGCCTGCCCACCCCCGGTGTGACCTTCGCCGCTCCCGCCCCTGGGACTGGGCAGCTTGGTTACCCACAAGTAGCATGGCCGAAGGAAGCGCGCGCTTAGGCGCGTGCCCGCAGCAGTGCCACCCCGCACCCTGGAGGAGAGCCATCGTGCCTCGTACCGTCAGGGACGTCGTCTTCGTCGACGGCGTCCGCACCCCGTTCGGCAAGGCGGGCCCGAAGGGCATTTACCACGAGACCCGGGCCGACGATCTCGTCGTGAAGGCGATCCGGGAGCTGCTGCGCCGCAACCCGGATCTGGACCCCGCGAAGATCGACGAGGTGGCGATCGCCGCGACCACGCAGATCGGTGACCAGGGCCTGACCCTCGGCCGTACCGCCGGCATCCTCGCGGGCCTGCCGCAGTCGGTGCCCGGCTACTCGATCGACCGCATGTGCGCCGGCGCCCTGACCGCCGTCACCGCGGTGGCGGGCGGCGTGGCCTTCGGTGCGTACGACGTCGCCGTCGCCGGCGGTGTCGAGCACATGGGCCGCCACCCGATGGGCGAGGGCGTCGACCCGAACCCGCGGTTCGTGAGCGAGAAGCTCGTCGACGAGTCCGCCCTGTTCATGGGCATGACCGCGGAGAACCTGCACGACCGCTACCCGCACATCACCAAGCAGCGCGCCGACGAGTACGCCGTGCGCTCGCAGGAGAAGGCGGCGAAGGCGTACGCGAACGGCAAGATCCAGCAGGACCTGGTGCCGATCTCCGTGCGCCGCACCAGCCCCGAGGCCGGCGAGACCGGCTGGGGTCTGGTCACGCAGGACGAGCCCATGCGCCCCGGCACCACGCTGGAGAACCTCACGGGCCTCAAGACCCCGTTCCGGGTGCACGGCCGTGTCACCGCGGGCAACGCCGCCGGTCTGAACGACGGCGCCACCGCCTCTCTCATCGCGTCCGAGGACTTCGCGCGCGAGAACAACCTGCCGGTCAAGATGCGCCTGGTCTCGTACGCCTTCGCCGGCGTCGAGCCCGAGGTGATGGGCTACGGCCCCATCCCGGCGACCGAGAAGGCCCTCGCCAAGGCGGGCCTGTCGATCGAGGACATCAACCTCTTCGAGATCAACGAGGCCTTCGCCGTACAGGTGCTGGCCCTCCTCGACCACTACGGCATCGCCGACGACGACCCGCGCGTCAACCAGTACGGCGGCGCCATCGCATTCGGCCACCCGCTGGCCTCCTCCGGTGTCCGGCTGATGACGCAGCTGGCCCGTCAGTTCGAGGAGCAGCCGGAGGTCCGCTACGGCCTCACCACCATGTGCGTCGGCTTCGGCATGGGCGCCACGGTCATCTGGGAGAACCCGCACCACAAGGACGCCGGAGGCAGCAAGTGAGCACCACTGAACTCCTGAAGGGCGCGGCCGAGCTGTTCCCCGACGAGGTCGTCACGCAGGCGCACGTACGCCACCTCGACCTCCCCGGCGCCGGGCGCTTCGCGCTCATCACGCTGGACAACGGCCTGGACCACACCAAGCCGACCACCTTCGGACCGCAGTCGCTGGCGAACCTGAACGCTGCCATCGACCAGGTCGAGAAGGAGGCCGCCGAGGGCTCCATCGCCGGTGTCGGCATCACCGGCAAGCCGTTCATCTTCGCGGTCGGCGCCGACCTCAAGGGTGTCGAGCTGCTCAAGGAGCACTCCGACGCGCTCGCCATCGGCAAGGGCGGCCACGACGTCTTCAAGCGGCTGGCCCAGGTCGCCGTCCCCACCTTCGCGTACTACAACGGCGCGGCGATGGGCGGCGGTGTCGAGGTCGGTCTGCACTGCTCGTACCGCACGGTCTCGCAGGCCATCCCCGCGTTCTCGCTGCCCGAGGTCTTCCTCGGCCTCGTCCCGGGCTGGGGCGGCTGCGCGATCCTGCCGAACCTGATCGGCGCCGACCGCGCGGTCTCGGTGATCATCGAGAACTCGCTCAACCAGAACAAGCAGCTCAAGGGCCGGCAGGTCTTCGAGCTCGGCATCGCCGACGCGATCTTCGAGGGCGCCGACTTCCTGGAGCAGTCGCTGCTCTGGACGGCCTCCGTCCTCAAGGGCGAGATCGTCGTCGAGCGCCCCGAGATCGACCGCGGCGAGGCCTGGGACCAGGCCGTCGCCCGTGGCCGTGCCATCGCCGACGGCAAGGTGCACGGCGCCGCCCCGGCCGCGTACCGCGCCCTCGACATCATCGAGGCCGCCAAGGACGCGGACCTGCAGAAGGGCTTCGACGCCGAGGACCTGGCGCTGGCCGACCTGATCATGGGCGGCGAGCTGCGCAGCGGCATCTACGCCTTCAACCTGGTGCAGAAGCGCGCCAAGCGCCCCGCCGGAGCCCCGGACAAGAACCTGGCCCGCCCGGTCACCAAGGTCGGCGTCGTGGGCGCCGGTCTGATGGCCTCGCAGCTGGCGCTGCTGTTCCTGCGCCGCCTCGAGGTGCCGGTCGTGCTGACCGACATCGACCAGGAGCGCGTCGACAAGGGTGTGGGCTACGTCCAGGCCGAGATCGACAAGCTGCTCGGCAAGGGCCGCATCAACCAGGACAAGGCCAACCGCCTCAAGGCCCTGGTGACCGGTGTGCTGGACAAGGCGGAGGGCTTCTCCGACGCCGACTTCATCATCGAGGCCGTCTTCGAGGAGATCGGCGTCAAGCAGCAGGTGTTCGCCGAGGTGGAGGCCGTCGCCCCCGCCCACGCGATCTTCGCCACCAACACCTCCTCGCTGTCGGTCACCGAGATGGCGTCGAAGCTGCAGCACCCCGAGCGGGTCGTCGGCTTCCACTTCTTCAATCCGGTCGCGGTCCTCCCGCTGCTGGAGATCGTCCGTGGCGAGCAGACGGACGACGCCTCCCTCGCCACCGCCTTCGGCGTGGCGAAGAAGCTGAAGAAGACCGCGGTGCTCACCAAGGACGCCCCGGCGTTCGTCGTGAACCGCATCCTGACCCGCTTCATGGGCGAGATCCAGAACGTCATCGACGAGGGCACCCCGGTCGCGACCGCCGAGAAGGCGATCGAGCCGCTGGGTCTGCCCATGTCGCCGCTGGTCCTGCTGGAGCTGGTGGGCCCGGCGATCGGTCTGCATGTCTCCGAGACCCTCAACCGCGCGTTCCCGGACCGCTTCACGGTCTCCCAGAACCTTGCGGCTGTGGTGAAGGCGGGCAAGCGCGGCTTCTACGTCTACGACTCCGGGAAGCCGGAGCTGGACCCCGAGGTCGCCGCCCTCCTCGAGCAGGGCGACTCCGTCCTCACCGAGGAGCAGGTCCGTGACCGCGTCCTCGACGCGGTGGCCCAGGAGATCGGTCTGATGCTGGAGGAGGGTGTCGTGGCCGAGGCCCAGGACATCGACCTCTGTCTGATCACGGGCGCCGGCTGGCCCTTCCACCTGGGCGGCATCACGCCGTACCTGGACCGTGAGGGCGTCTCTCAGCGGGTGAACGGCAAGCCGTTCCTCGCGCCGGGCGTGGCGAGCGTTCCCGCGTAATCATCGGCAGGCACGGCGTACGGGCCGTACGGGATCTCTCCCGTACGGCCCGTACGCTTGCGTGCCCCCTCCGCTGCGACCCGCGCCCTGCGACGCTGGGACTCATGGACACACTTCTCCTCGTCGACGCGGCCAACGTCGTGGGCTCGGTCCCGGACAACTGGTGGCGCGACCGGCGCGGGGCAGCCGAGCGGCTGCGGGACTCGCTGGCCTCCCCCGGCGGCCAGTCGGTGGTCGACGGGCCGGTGGAGATCGTGCTGGTCGTCGAAGGAGCGGCGCGGGAGGTGGAGTCGGTACCCGGGGTGCGGGTCGAGTCCGCCGCCGGGAGCGGTGACGATCTCCTCGTGGAACTGGCCGCCCGCGCAGGCGCACACGCACAGCCCTGCCTCGTGGTCACCGCCGACCGTGGGCTGCGGGCCCGGGTGACGGCCCACGGCGCGCAGTGCGCGGGGCCCCGATCCGTTCGCCGGCGGAACGACGGCATCCGGGGCGGACACGGTTCGGCCCCGTAGCACTGGCGGGTGCGTACGGGGCCGGAACGCGCGGGACCTAGTACGTGGCGTCCTTGCCCTGGTTCCCGAGGCGGCTCTTCCTGCGTCCGTAGAGGAAGTACACGACGATGCCGACCAGCATCCAGCCCGCGAATCGGGCCCAGGTCTCACCCGGCAGGTTGAGCATCAGCCACACCGACGCGGCGATGGACAGGATGGGGATCAGCGGCACCCAGGGAGTGCGGAACGCGCGATGCAGTTCCGGCCTGGTGCGACGCAGGACCATCACGCCGATGGCGACGACCACGAAGGCGAAGAGCGTGCCGATGTTCACCAGGGTCGCGAGTTCGTTGATGCTCGTGAAGCCCGCGATGATGGCGATGAGCACACCGAGCAGGATCGTCGGACGGTACGGGGTCTTGAACTTCGGGTGCGTGATGGAGAAGAACCGCGGCAGCAGCCCGTCACGGCTCATCGCGAAGAACACGCGGGTCTGGCCCAGCAGCAGGATCAGGCACACGGTGGTGAGACCGACGGCGGCGCCGAAGCTGATCACACCGGCGTAGAAGGGATGCCCGACGGCCTTGAAGGCGTCCGCGAGCGGCGCGGCCACGGACAGTTCGGAGTAGTGCTGCATACCGGTCACCACGAGCGCGACAGCGACGTAGAGCACGGTGCAGATCAGGAGCGAGCCGAGGATGCCCCGCGGCATGTCCCGCTGCGGGACCTTGGTCTCCTCGGCAGCGGTGGCGACCACGTCGAACCCGATGAAGGCGAAGAAGACGACGGACGCGGCGGTGAAGATGCCCATGACGCCGAAGTTCGAGGCCTCGTAACCGAACATCAGCTGGACCATCGGGGCGTCCTCCCAGCCCAGTCCGCCTTCCGGGGTCACCTCCTTGGGGATGAACGGCGAGTAGTTGTCGCCCACGATGAAGAACAGCCCCGCGATGATCACGATCATGACCACGGTCACCTTGATGGCCACGACGAGCATGGTGATCCGGGCCGACAGCTTCATGCCGACCACCAGGATCACCGTCAGCACCAGGACCAGCAGGCAGGCCAGGATGTCGAAGTGTCCTCCGACCGCATCGGGCCCTTGCAACACCGCCGGTAGGCTCCAGTCCACGTTGTCCATGAGGGAGCGCACATAGCCGGACCAGCCGACGGCGACGACGGCGGTGCCGAGCGCGAACTCCAGGACGAGGTCCCAGCCGATGATCCACGCCGGCAGCTCGCCGAGGGAGGCGTACGCGAACGTGTACGCCGACCCGGCCACCGGGACCGTGGAGGCGAACTCCGCGTAGCACAGGGCGGCGAGCGCACAGACGATACCGGCGGCGACGAACGCCAGCGCAGTGGCCGGACCCGCGTTCTCCTTGGCCACCTTTCCGGTGAGCACGAAGATGCCGGTACCGATGATGACACCGACACCGAAGACCATCAGATCCCAAGCAGACAGTGACTTCTTCAGTGCATGCTCGGGCTCCTCCGTGTCCCGGATCGACTGTTCGACCGTCTTGGTCCGGAACAAGGAGTGTCTGTGCGACTGTGTGTCCGTGCTCACCGGCGTACCTCCGTACCCATGGCCATGAGCCCATGATCGAGAGGGGTTCGGCAGCACGCCCGCGCTGCAGGGTCGATTCACACGAAAGGGCCGGGCGAACCCCCTTCGGGTGGTCCGACCGGCCCAATGCACAGTCCGAGGGAGCGCCGCTCAGTCGCGGGCGGGCTCCACGGCCTCGCTCGTGGCTCCGTCGAAACGGTTGTCCAGCTTGGCGACCAGACCGGTGACCTGCCGGGCGATGTCCGGAGCCGTCAGGCCGATCTCCGCCAGGACCTCCTTGCGGGAGGCGTGGTCGAGGAACCTCGGCGGGATGCCGAAGTCACGCAGCGGCACGTCGACACCCGCGTCGCGCAGCGCCTGGGCGACCGCTGAGCCGACGCCGCCGACCCGGCTGTTGTCCTCGACGGTGACGACCACGCGGTGCCGCTCGGCGAGCGGCGCGAGGGCCTCGTCGACCGGCTTGACCCAGCGGGGGTCGACCACGGTGCTGGAGATGCCCTGCTTGTCGAGGAGATCGGCGATCTCCAGGCACATGGGGGCGAGAGCACCGACGGACACCAGCAGGACGTCCGGCCGCTCGGCCTGAGCCTCGCGCAGGACGTCCATGCCGCCGATCCGGCGCACGGCCTGGACCGAGGGGCCGACCGCACCCTTGGAGAACCGCACCACGGTCGGCGCGTCGTCGACCGCGACGGCCTCGCGCAGCTGGGCGCGGACCTGGTCGGCGTCGCGCGGGGCGGCGATCCGCAGCCCGGGCACGACCTGCAGGATCGACATGTCCCACATGCCGTTGTGCGAGGCGCCGTCGGTGCCGGTGACGCCTGCCCGGTCGAGGACGAACGTGACGCCGCACTTGTGCAGGGCGACGTCCATCAGCACCTGGTCGAAGGCGCGGTTGAGGAAGGTGGCGTAGACGGCGAAGACGGGGTGCACGCCGCCGGTGGCGAGACCGGCCGCGGAGACCGCGCCGTGCTGCTCGGCGATGCCGACGTCGTAGACACGGTCCGGGAAGGCCTTGGCGAACTTGTCCAGGCCGACCGGCTGCAGCATCGCCGCGGTGATCGCCACGATGTCCTCGCGCTCCCTGCCGAGCTCGACCATCTCCTCGCCGAAGACCGAGGTCCAGTCCAGGCCGGAGCTGGCGATGGGCAGCCCCGTGTCGGGGTGGATCTTGCCGACGGCGTGGAAGCGGTCCGCCTCGTCCTGGAGAGCGGGCTGGTAGCCCCGGCCCTTCTCGGTGAGGCAGTGCACGATGACGGGGCCGCCGAAGCGCTTGGCGCGGGCCAGGGCGGACTCCAGGGCCTCGATGTCGTGGCCGTCGATGGGGCCGACGTACTTGAGGCCGAGGTCCTCGAACATGCCCTGCGGGGCGATGAAGTCCTTGAGGCCCTTCTTGGCGCCGTGCAGCGTCTCGTAGAGCGGCTTCCCGAGTACCGGGGTGCGCTCCAGGATGTCCTTGCCGCGGGCGAGGAAACGCTCGTACCCGTCGGTGGTGCGCAGGGTGGCGAGATGGTTGGCGAGACCGCCGATCGTCGGCGCGTACGAGCGCTCGTTGTCGTTGACGACGATGACGAGCGGGCGGTCCTTGGCGGCGGCGATGTTGTTCAGCGCCTCCCAGGCCATGCCACCGGTCAGCGCGCCGTCGCCGATGACGGCCACGACATGGTCTTCCTTCTTCAGGACCTCGTTCGCCTTCGCGAGTCCGTCGGCCCAGCCGAGGACGGTGGAGGCGTGCGAGTTCTCGATGACGTCGTGCTCGGACTCGGCCTGCGAGGGGTAGCCGGACAGGCCGCCCTTCATCTTCAGCCGGGAGAAGTCCTGGCGTCCCGTCAGGAGCTTGTGCACATAGCTCTGGTGACCGGTGTCCCAGAGGACCTTGTCCTTCGGGGACTCGAAGACACGGTGGAGGGCGATGGTCAGCTCGACCACGCCGAGGTTGGGACCCAGGTGACCGCCGGTCTTGGAGACCGCGTCGACGAGGAAGGTCCGGATCTCCGCGGCCAGCTGATCCAGCTGCTCCGGGCTGAGCCGGTCCAGATCGCGCGGTCCCTTGATACGGGTGAGCAAGCTCCACCCGTCGCCCACCGCCACCCGTGAACGACGCGCTGCGCGCGGCTCCGTCACTCTGCCTCCTTGCGATTGAGCTGGTCGAGCGTGCCGATTCGTCGAGTCTAATGTTCCGCGACGGACGCGAGTCATCGGGCGGTGCGTTCTGCATCACGCAGTTGGCGCACACGCAGCAGTGCCCGGCACCGTGGGACGGTGCCGGGCACTGCGTGTCGGTACTAGGCCCGACCTGCGGTCTTCTGCGTCTTGCGGGTGATCGAGTCGATCACGACCGTGGCCAGCAGCACACCACCGGTGATCATGTACTGGATCGGGGTGGCGATGCCCTCGAGGGCAAGGCCGTACTGGATCGAGACGATGACCATGACACCCAGCAGGGCGTTCCAGGTCCGGCCGCGGCCACCGAAGAGGCTGGTGCCGCCGATGACGGCCGCCGCGATGACGTTCATGAGGAGGTCACCGGCACCGGCGCTCTGGTTGGCCGCCGCGATCTTGGAGGCCCAGAACAGGCCGCCGATCGCCGCGAACGTACCGGCGAGCGAGAAGACGGAGATCCGGATCGCCGTCACGTTGATACCGGCACGCCGGGAGGCCTCCACGCTGCCGCCCAGTGCGAAGATCTTGCGGCCGTAGGTGGTGCGGCGAAGCACGAAGTCCGTGATGACGAGGACCGCGAGGAACAGGACCAGCGCCAGCGGCAGACCCTTGTACTGGTTGAACATGATCGCCCCGGCGAAGGCGATCACGGCCAGCACCACGGTCCGCACCACGATGTCGACGAGCGGCCGGGACGGAATGTTGGCGGCCGCGCGGCGGCGGTTGTCGTAGAAGCTGGAGAGGAAGAAGCCGGCCACGGCGACCGCGGCGAGCCCGTAGGCGGCGGCCACGTCCGTGAAGTAGTACGTGGTCAGCTTGCCGACGACACCTTCGCCGTCCAGGTTGATCGTGCCGTTCTCACCGAGCAGCTGGAGCATGAAGCCCAGCCAGAACAGCAGGCCGGCCAGCGTGACGGCGAACGCGGGGGCGCCGATCCGGGCGAAGAAGAAGCCGTGGAGCGCGCCGATGGCCGCGCCGGAGGCGATGGCGACAACGACCGCGAGCCATTCGTTCATCCCGTGCGTGACGCTCAGCACGGCGACGATCGCTCCGGAGACACCACTGACCGAGCCGACCGACAGGTCGATCTCACCGAGCAGCAGCACGAAGATGATGCCGACGGCCATCATGCCCGTGGCGACCATGGTCACCGCGATGTTGCTGAGGTTCTCGGCCGAGAGGAAGTTCGAGTTCAGGGACTGGAAGATCGCCCCGATGATGATCAGGCCGATGACGACCGGGATGGAGCCGAGGTCACCGGCGTGCATCTTGCGCTTGAACTCGGAGACGTAGCCGAGCAGGCCCTGCTCGCGCACGAGCAGCCGCGGGTCGACCGCGGTCACGGCCGCCTTGGCGGCTTCGGGGTTCACGACAGGCGCGTCGGTCGTGGTGGAGGTCTTGTCGATGTTCACTTCTGAACCTCCGCGTTGCGCGCCGCACGACGGGTCACGGCGTTGTCCGTGGCGCCCGTGATGGCGGAGATGATCTCTTCCTGCGAGGTGGACTTGACGTCGAAGACGCCGTTGTTGCGGCCGAGCCGGAGTACGGCCACCCGGTCGGCGACGGCCTTGACGTCGGCCATGTTGTGGCTGATGAGAATCACGGCGTGGCCGCGCTCGCGCAGCCGCTCGACGAGGTCGAGGACCTGGGCGGTCTGCTCGACACCGAGGGCCGCGGTCGGCTCGTCGAGGATGACGAGCTTGGGCTCACCGAGCATCGAACGGGCGATGGCCACCGTCTGGCGCTGACCGCCGGAGAGCGAGGCGATCGGGATACGCACGCTGGGGATGCGGATCGACAGCGTGTTCAACAGCTCGAGCGCGCGGCGCTCCATCTCGACCTCGTTGAGAATGCCGCGCTTGCGGATCTCCCTGCCGAGGAACAGGTTTCCGACAACGTCGATGTTGTCGCACAGCGCGAGGTCCTGGTAGACGGTCGCGATGCCCAGGTTCTGGGCATCGTGCGGCCTGTTGATCGACACGGACCTGCCGTCCCACTCGATGACGCCGTCATCGATGGGGTGCACGCCGGCGATCGTCTTGACCAGCGTGGACTTTCCGGCGCCGTTGTCGCCCACCAGGGCCACGACCTCTCCGGAGTGGACCTCAAGCTCTACATCGGTGAGCGCCTGAACGGCACCGAATCGCTTGGAGACCCCTCGCAACGCCAACACGGGCGTAGCGGACACGTGAACCATCTCCTTCGCCGCCTGACCGGCGGGGATGCCGCGCCGGGGTGTGGCGCGGAGGGCTGAGCAGCAGGGAACGGGGGTGAAGCGATCCGTCCGGCACCCCGCCCGAGCAGCGGGGTGAGTTGGAGGGCGAGGTGCCGGACAGGCTTCTGCGGGAGCGGGCCCGTGCCGGGCCCGCTGCCTTACTTCAGGCCGAGCTTGTCGCAGGCGGCCTTGTACTTCGCGGTGCAGATCTCCGGCACGGTGTAGACGCCGTCCTTGACGACCGTGTCGTTGATGTTGTCCTTGGTCAGCGAGACGACCGGGACGAGGACGGTCGGGATACCCTTGTTGGTGGGGCTGTCCACGGTGTCCTTGGCGATCTTGTCGAGCTTCTCGCCCTTGGCGAGCGCGACAGCCATCTCGGCGGCGGCGGCAGCCTCCGGCGCGTACGGCTTGTAAACGCTCATGAACTGCTCTCCGGCGACGATGCGCTGCACACCGGCGAGCTCGGCGTCCTGGCCGGTGACCGGCGGGAGCGGGGAGATACCGGCGGCCTTGAGAGCGGTGATGATGCCGCCCGCCATGCCGTCGTTCGCGGAGTAGACGCCGACGATCTTGCCCTTGCCGAGGGCGGCGATGGCCGCCTCCATGTTGGCGTTGGCGTTCTCCGGCTTCCACTCCTTGGTGTCGTACTCCTTGCCGACGGTGACCTTGCCCTCGAGCTCGGCCTTCGCGCCCTTCTTGAACAGCGCGGCGTTCGGGTCGGTGATCGCACCGTTCATCATCACGATGCTGCCGGAGCCGGCCTTGGTGCCCAGCGCCTCGACGAGCGCCTTGCCCTGGACGTGACCGACCTCTTCGTTGTCGAAGGAGGTGTACGCGTCGATCGGGCCCTCGGCGAGACGGTCGAAGGCGACGACCGGGATGTCGGCCTCCTTGGCCTTCTTGACGCCACCGGCGATGGCCTTCGAGTCGACCGCGTCCACGATCAGTACGTCGACCTTGTTGGTGATCATGGTGTCCACCTGCTGCGTCTGCAGGGTCGCGTCCTGCTTGGCATTCGCGTAGACAACCTTGGCCTTGCCGTTCGTCAGCTCGCTGATCTTCTTCTCGATGAGCGGCTTGTCGAACTTCTCGTAACGCGCGGTCTGGTTCTCCGGAAGCAGCAGACCGACGGTGATGTCGTCGCCCTTCGCAGCACCGGACTCCTTGGTCTTGTCGCCGGACTCCTTGGCACTGCCACAAGCAGCGAGCGACACGGCCATGGCGGTGGCGGCGGTTGCAACGGCGGCACGACGCAGATGTGCGTTCATCTGTGGAAACCTCCCTGACGGGGCCGCGTCGTTGCGGCCGAGGTGGCTGGAAGTCAACTCGGCCCCGGTGTCAGCGTCAAGGAGTAAATCCTTAACGAGATGACAACGGTGCCATTCGTTATCTAAGTGAAGGCAGGCGCACTGGCCGGCAGTGCGCTGTCCAAAAGTGTCGAATCGCCCATTTCGCTGAGCACAAGAGCCAGTGCACCCAGCACTTCGGCTCGTCCACCGAGAGCCCCTGGTGCCACCGAGAGCTGCCGGGCGGCGCTGGGGATGGCATACCGGGACACGGACTCACGAATGGGTCCGAGAACCAATTCTCCAGCTTCCGCCAGATCTCCGCCCAGTACGACGCGGCTCGGGTTCAGCAGATTGCAGAGATTCGCCACTCCGCTGCCGATGTGGCGGCCCACATCGGCCACCACACGACGGCAGCCCGGGTCGCCCTCACGGGCCAGCTGGACCACCCGTTCCATGGTGAGATCGACCCCGTGGCTGGACTGCAGCAGGGGCAGGACGTACCGGGCGGCGGCGAAGGTCTCCAGGCAGCCGCGGTTGCCGCAGCGGCACACGGGCCCGGACTCGTCCAGGGTGATGTGGCCGATCTCGCCGGCCGTGCCGCCTGGGCCGCGGTAGATCTGTCCGTCTATCACCAGACCGGCGCCGACACCGCTGGCGACCTTGATGTACGCGAGGTCCTTGACCCCTCGGCCGCTGCCCCAGACCAGCTCGCCGAGGGCGCCGAGGTTGGCGTCGTTGTCGACGTACACGGGCACGCCGAGCCGACCGGAGAGCTCCTCGCTGGGGTTGATCCCGGTCCAGCCCGGCAGGATCGCGGTGGAGCCGAGCGTGCCCGATTCCACGTCGATGGGGCCCGGCACGCCGAGGCCCACGCCGATCACCTTGTCCTGACCGATGCCGGTGGCCGAGATCAGCCGCTTGACCAGCTGTTCCGCCCGGCCGAAGCCCTGCGCGGACGAGGCGTCCACATCGAGCGGCTCGGACTCCTCGGCGAGAACCTGATGGGCCAGATTGCCGACGGCGACGCGCAGATGGGTGTGGCCGAAGTCGACGCCGATGACGATGCCCGCGTCGCCGCTGAGCGAGACGCTGCGGGCCCGGCGCCCGCCCGCGGAGGTGGGTGTGACCTCGACGGTTCCGCCGTCTTTCAGTTCGCGAACGATGTTGGAGACCGTAGCCGCGGACAGCCCCGTGCTCCGCGCGATCTCGGCCTGTGTCAGCGAGCCCGCCATGCGGACTGCGCGCACGACCCGCTCGAGATTGGCCCGGTGCAGAGATGTCTGCGATCCCGGAGTCTCCATTGACTCATCCACTCCTGCCCGCGGTGGGCGGCACGACGGCCGCCCCCGGCCGCGATCCCCGTGATGGGCACCCCGACGTCTCTCCAACTTGTGAACTCTAAGCTGAACTCCCCGGGGGTTATCCCGTCAAGACCTTGAGCGGCCCGAGGCCTCCCGCACACCAGGTGCTCACAGCACCCGCACGGGCGAATGCCCCGGCGGACCGGCCCGCCGGGGCATGTCGGCACTGTCGGACCGGCCGCTACTTGATCGCGCCCGCGGTGAGCCCCGCAACGACCTGACGTTGGAAGATGATGTAGGCGGCGAGCACGGGAAGCATCGCCATCACCAGACCCGCGAAGAGTCCGGACCAGTCGCCCTTGTAGCCCTGGCTGACCGCCAGCTCCACCAGACCCTGCGAGAGCACCTTTTTGTCCGGGTCGGTGTTGAGCACCGTCGGCAGCATGTACTGGTTCCACTGCCCCAGGAAGTTGAAGATGCCGACGCTGATCAGTCCGGGCTTGGCCATCGGCAGCATGACCTGGAAGAAGGTCCGGGTGTGCGAGGCGCCGTCGATCATGGCCGCCTCGGCCACCGACGACGGCAGCGTGCGGAAGAACGCGGTCAGGAAGAAGACCGTGAACGGCAGCGAGTACGCGATGTAGACCAGGATCAGGCCGTGCAGCGTGTTCAGCAGCGCGATGTTGTTCAGTACGTAGAACAGCGGCACCAGCGCCAGCATGATCGGGAAGCTCATTCCTCCGACGAAGAGGAAGTAGATGAAGCGGTTGCCCGGGAAGTCGAAGCGCGCCAGGACGTACGCGGCCATCGAACCGAACAGCAGCGTGCCGACGAGCGAGCCGCCCACCACCAGAACGGTGTTGAGGAAGTAGTCGCTCATGTGCGCCTGGCTCCAGGCGCGCGACCAGTTGTCGAAGTGCAGCGAGTCCGGCAGCGACCACGGTGAGGTGAAGATCGCCTTGTCGGACTTGAAGGAGGTCATCACCGCCCAGAGCAGCGGCAGAACGACCATGATCGCCCAGATGACGAGCACGCCGTGCGAGAAGACGTTGAGGACACCGCCCTCGCTCTTCTTCTCCTTGACGCGCAACGGGGTCGTCTTCACGACGGCCGGGCGGCTGTCCGAGAGGCCGGCCGGCGGGGTGTCAGTGGTCTTCATCAGTACTCCAGCCGCTCGCGCCGGCCCAGCCGCATCACGACGGCCGCGAAGGCCAGCGTGACGACGAGGAGGGCGACACCGATCGTGGTCGCGTACGCCGCCTGCCCGTCACGGAACGCCGTTTGGTAGACGTACAGCGTCAGGACGGTGGTCGAGTAGTCGGGCCCGCCGGGGCCCACGGTCATGATCTGTACGACTGCGAACGACTCGGCGCCCAGCGCCAGGATGCCCATGTACACCCAGCCCGACTGCACGGTGTCCCACAGGAGCGGCAGGGTGATGCGGAAGAACGTGGTGAACCTGCTCGCGCCGTCCAGCAGTGCCGCCTCGTAGAAGTCCTTGGGAATCGAGGACATGCCCGCGGAGAACAGCACCACGAAGAAGCCGACGGTGCTCCAGACCAGGACCGCCATCACGCACCACAGCGCGAGGTCGGGGTCGCCCAGCCACTCCGGCTGGAAGCTGTCGAGCCCGAAGGCCTTCAGCGCGCCGTTGATCGCACCGTCGTTGGGGTTGTAGGCGAACTGGAACAGCAGGGCGACGATCGCGATCGACAGCACCTGCGGGAAGAAGTACGCGATCTTGTAGAAGGACGAACCGCGCACACCGGCGATGGCGGCGCCCTTACGGCGCCGCCCGCCGACATTGAGCATGAAGGCGAAGAACAGCGCGAGGCCGAGCGTCACCAGCGGCAGCAGCAGCGCGAACCAGAGGCTGTGCTGCAGCGACTTCCAGAAGATGTCGTCGTCCAGCATCCGACTGTAGTTGTCGAAGCCGACCATCTTGAAGTCCGGGCTCAGGCCGGTCCAGTCCGTGAACGAGTAGTAGATGGACTGGATGAACGGCCAGATGACGAAGACTGCGTACAACGCCATGGGGGCTGCCAAGAACCCCACGATGAACCGGTACTTGCCGTGTTGCATGGTTACCGACCCCGATCTTCCGGCGCGTGCCGCCGCTGGTGACGCCTGCTCACTGGTGCTTGTAGTGCTTGATCGCCTGATCCTTGGCCGCCGCGTCCGCGAAGCCCTGGATCTTCTTGATGGTCTCCGCGGGGGTCGCGCGGCCGGCCATCATCTCGCCCAGACCGGCGACGCCGATCTGCTCCTTCTGGAGCTTCACGTACCAGTCCTGGATACGCGGGTTCACCACGTTGTCGCCGGCCTTCTTCAGCGCGTCGACGCCGGCCTGCATGGCGGTCGACAGGGTGAGCCCGTCGGTGCCGCCGTTGAACGCGGTCAGGGACTTGACCTGCTGGGTGAAGCTCTTCGACGACGCCTCGCTGAGCATGATGCGCAGCTGCTCCATGCCGCCCTCGGCGTTCTTCGCCTTGGCCGGAACGATGAAGGGCTCGCCGCCGGACGCCCAAATGGTGCCGAACGGCAGCTTGTCGGACTTGTCGAGGCTGGAGGGCCCGGCCACCATCATCTTGAAGTCCTTGGGCGTCGTCTTCGCCGCCTCGTTCTCCACCCAGGAGCCGTTGGGGATGAACAGGGCCTTGCCCTGGGTCCATGCCGTCTGGGACTGGATGTGGTCGATACCGGGCGTGCCCTTGAGGATGTAGCCCTTCTGGTAGAGCTCGTAGTACGCCTCGAACGCGGCCTTGACGGCCGGGTTCTCCCAGGCCTTCGGCTCCAGGTTGTCGATGGCGTCGAGAACCTCGCGGCCGCCGATCTTGGCGATGAAGGGGTACAGCGAGAACGGCAGGTAGTACGGGTGCTTGCCCGCGTACGTCCAGCCGGCGATGCCCTGCTTTTTCGCCTTCGCGCACAGGGCGAGCATCTCGTCCCACGTCTCCGGGTACGCGGAGTCGAGCTTCTCCAGCGCGGTCTGCGAGTACCACACGCCGTACACGGTGTAGGCGTAGTAGAGGATCCAGACCGGGTCGCCGTCGAACTGGCCCATCTCGACGATGCCGGGGCGCAGCGTGTCGCGGACCTTCTTCTTGGGGTCGTCGATGGAGGGGGCGTCCAGCAGCGGGGTGAGGTCGGTGAGCTGCTTCTTGCCGACCAGGACGCCCATGTCCATCTGCTGGGCACCGGAGTTGTCGATCAGGTCCGGCGGGGTTCCGCCGTTGAAGCGCGGCTGCAGCTCCGACTGGATCTTCTGGGTCGCGCGGTGCTTGACCTTGGGCGCGTTCGGGAAGGCCGCCTGGTACTTCTTCTCGGCGTCGAGCGCGTACTGCTGGCCGAAGCCGCCGTCGAAGATGACGACCTCGAGCTGTGCCGTGTCGTTGACGCCCAGCGGGTTCTTGGCGGACTTCTCGCCCTTCTCGACCTTTTTGTCGCTGCCGCTGTCGCTGCTCGCACAGGCGGACAGGAAACTCATCGTCGGCACCGTGAGCAGACCGAGCGCGGCGGACCGCTTGATCAGATCGCGACGGCCGAGGCCCTCATCGTTGTGGGCGGACGTGGATCCCATGCTCAAGTCCTCGCCTTCTCCAGGACTCAGGCGGTGTACCGGTCACCCGTACGTCTTGACTCAGGCGAAGGGCCCCGCCACCGCGGTCAGTTGCTGTGTATTCCCAGGGGAAACTCAGTGAAGCTCGGGTCGTGCACAGTCGGCAGCGGGAACGGTCACGTGCGGACGGTAGCCGATGTTCGCCGACAATCCGCCCTACCCCGTCCCCCCTGGCCCGCCGCCTTCTGAAACAGGTATGCGGGTGCCGACAGGTATAGTCCACTTTCCGTCAGCTGAGCAAGATCGAAAGCAACTTTGGGCGGCAGTCTTTCCCGAGTTGAGACCTCGCGGACACCTCAACCCCGTGCGGGCCCATATGACCACATCATTCTTCGCGGATCGGCCGATTCCCGCCGCACCACGTCGCCAACACCCTTGACACCATGTGGCACTTACCTCCCTACTGGAGCCTGCGCATCGCGCTGACAACGTTGTCCGACGCGGCTTACTGGAGGAAAGGCCCGTGATGGCCAGACCCAGACTTCGGCAGAGTCCACTCCGTGCGGCAGCCCTGGTGGCCGCCGCTTCCCTGCTTGTGGCGACCGGCCAGTCGGCCGCTGTCGCCCTGCCCGCGCCGTCGGCTCAGTCCGCCAAGGCAGACCGGGAATTCACATCCTCCTTCGAGGAGTCCGAACGCCAGCCGGACTGGCGCAATACCGTCGAGGTCGGCACGGACGGAAAGAAACGGTCGTCCGGCGTCGACGGCGGCTTCTCCAGCGGAATACCTGGCAATGTCACCGACAAGGTGATAGAGCTCCGCGCGAGTGACGAGAACGCCGGCTCGGGTGAGACCAAGGAAAACCTGGTCGATCTTCAGTCCGGTACGAAATGGCTGGGATTCGAGCCCACCGCCTGGATCGAGTTCGACACGTCCGAACCCGTCAAGGTCGCCACCTATGCGATGACTTCGGCGAACGACCATGCCGAGCGGGACCCGAAGGACTGGACCCTCAAGGGCTCCGCCGACGGCAAGGAGTGGAAGGTACTCGACACCCGCGAGGGCGAGAGCTTCGACAAGCGGTTCCAGACCAGGACGTACGACATCGGCGCTCCGTCCGAGGTCACGGCGTACGCGCACTACCGGCTGGAGATCAGCAAGAACAACGGCGCGTCCGACGCCACCCAGCTGGCGGACGTCCAGTTCTCCAACGGCGACACCAGCACGCCCACGCCCGACGACATGCGCAGCCTCGTCGACCGGGGTCCGGCCGGCTCCCCCACCGCGAAGTCCCATGCCGGATTCACCGGAAAGCGTGCCCTGCGCTACGCGGGCAACCACAAGGCGGACGGGCGGGCCTGGTCGTACAACAAGGTCTTCGACGTCAACACGGCGGTGCGCGGCGACACCGAGCTGTCGTACAAGATCTTCCCCTCCCTTCCGGAGACGGATCTCCAATACCCGGCCACGAATGTGTCGGTGGACCTCGCTTTCACCGATGGCACCTATCTGAGTGATCTGCGGGCCGTCGACTCGCACGGCGGGCTGCTGACCCCGCAGGGCCAGGGCGCCGCCAAGCGGCTGTACGTCAACCAGTGGAACAACGTCGCGTCCCGGATCGGGACCGTCGCCGCCGGCAAGACGGTCGACCGCATCCTGGTGGCGTACGACTCCCCCAAGGGCCCGGGCAAGTTCCAGGGCTGGATCGACGACGTCAGGCTGGCCCCGAAGGCGCCCGAGAAGCGGTACGCCCACCTCTCGGACTACGCCTCGACCGTCCGTGGCACCAACTCCAGCGGCTCCTTCTCACGCGGCAACACCTTCCCCGCCACCGCGGTCCCGCACGGCTTCAACTTCTGGACCCCCGTCACCAACGCGGACTCCAAGAGCTGGCTGTACGAGTACTCCCGCGCCAACAACGCGGACAACCTGCCGGTGGTGGAGGCGTTCGCCGCCAGCCACGAGCCGAGTCCCTGGATGGGTGACCGGCAGACCTTCCAGGTGCTGCCGCAGGCGCTCGCCGGCGCCCCGGTCACCGACCGCGACAAGCGCGCGCTCCCCTTCCGGCACGAGAACGAGACCGCGCGTCCGCACTACTACGGCGTCACGTTCGAGAACGGCCTGAAGGCCGAGATGACGCCGACCGACCACGCGGCGATGATGCGGTTCACCTATCCCGGTGACGACGCCAGTGTCATCTTCGACAACGTCACCAAGGAAGGCGGCCTGACCCTCGACCCGGCCACCCGTTCCTTCACCGGCTACTCGGACGTCAAGAGCGGCCTGTCCACGGGCGCCACCCGGCTCTTCGTGTACGGCGTCTTCGACGCGCCGGTCACCGACTCCGGTGCCGACGGGGTCACGGGCCACCTCCGCTTCGACGCGGGCAAGGACCGGACCGTCAACCTGCGGCTGGCCACCTCGCTCATCAGCGTGGACCAGGCGAAGAAGAACCTCGCGGACGAACTGCCCGCGAGCAGCCGCTTCGAGCGGGTCGAGGACCGGGCGCAGGACGCCTGGGACGACGTCCTGGAGCGCGTCGAGGTAGAGGGCGCGAACCGCGACCAGCTCACCACGCTCTACTCCAGCCTGTACCGGCTGTACCTCTACCCGAACTCCGGTTTCGAGAACACCGGCACGAAGTCGCGGCCCAAGCACCAGTACGCGAGCCCGTTCTCGGCGATGACCGGCCCGGACACCCCGACCCACACCGGCGCCAAGATCGTCGACGGCAAGGTGTACGTCAACAATGGGTTCTGGGACACCTACCGGACGACCTGGCCCGCGTACTCCTTCCTCACCCCGAAGAAGGCCGGCGAACTGGTGGACGGCTTCGTCCAGCAGTACAAGGACGGCGGCTGGATCTCCCGCTGGTCCTCACCGGGCTACGCCGACCTGATGACCGGCACCAGCTCGGACGTGGCCTTCGCGGACGCGTACGTCAAGGGCGTGAACTTCGACGCGGAGGCGGCGTACGACGCGGCCCTCAAGAACGCGTCGGTGGTGCCGCCGTCCTCGGGCGTCGGGCGCAAGGGCATGGAGACCTCGCCGTTCCTCGGCTACGCCTCCACCGAGACCCACGAGGGCCTCTCCTGGTCGCTGGAGGGCTACCTCAACGACTACGGCCTCGCGAAGATGGGCCAGGCTCTCTACAAGAAGACCAAGAAGGCCCGCTACCAGGAGGAGTCGGAGTACTTCCTCAACCGGGCCCGTAACTACGTCACGCTCTTCGACTCCAAGGCCGGCTTCTTCCAGGGCCGCGATCTGAAGGGCGACTGGCGGGTCCCGAGCGACACGTACGACCCCAGGGTGTGGGGCTACGACTACACGGAGACCAACGGCTGGGGGTACGCGTTCACCGCACCGCAGGACAGCCGCGGGCTCGCGAACCTCTACGGCGGCCGCTCCGCGCTCGGCAAGAAGCTCGACACCTACTTCTCCACACCGGAGACCGCCTCCCCCGAGTTCGTCGGCTCGTACGGCAGCGTCATCCACGAGATGACGGAGGCGCGTGACGTACGGATGGGCATGTACGGCCACTCCAACCAGGTCGCCCACCATGTGACCTACATGTACAACGCCGCCTCGCAGCCGTGGAAGACACAGGAGAAGGTGCGCGAGGTGCTCTCACGCCTCTACACCGGCAGCGAGATCGGGCAGGGCTACCACGGCGACGAGGACAACGGCGAGCAGTCGGCCTGGTACCTCTTCTCCGCGCTCGGCTTCTACCCGCTGGTCATGGGCAGTGGCGAGTACGCGATCGGCTCTCCGCAGTTCACCAAGGTGACCGTCCGCATGGACAACGGCCGCAAGCTGGTGGTCAAGGCGCCGAAGAACAGCGCCAAGAACATCTACGTCCAAGGTCTGAAGGTGAACGGCAAGACCTGGAACTCCACCGCCCTGCCGCACGAGACGATCGCCCGCGGCGGCACGCTGGAGTTCGCGATGGGGCCGAAGCCGTCCGCCTGGGGCAGCGGCAAGAACGCCGCCCCGGTCTCCATCACCCAGGACGACAAGGCGCCGGAGCCGAGGCACGACCTGATCAAGGCCGAGGGGCCGCTGTTCGACAACTCCTCCGCCACCTCGGCGCAGGTCCGGTCCGTCGAACTCCCGGTCGCGTCGAAGACACGAGCGGTGCAGTACACACTCACCTCGGCGGCCCGGGCGACCGCGCCCGCCGGCTGGGTGCTGCAGGGCTCCGACGACGGCACGACCTGGCGGGATCTGGACAAGCGATCCGGCCAGAGCTTCGCCTGGGACAAGCAGACCCGCGCCTTCACGGTCGCGCAACCCGGCTCGTACGCGAAGTACCGCCTGGTGGCAACGGGTTCGGGCACCTTGGCGGAGGTCGAACTGATCGGCTGATCTCTTCGTTTTCGTCACACAACAACCCAGGCCCGCACCCGGTTACACCGGGTGCGGGCCCTTTTGTCCCCCATGACAACAGGTCGTGGACCGGCTCATTCCCCTTCAAACCGATTGACGGGTAAAGATGTTGTGCAACGATCATGATGTTTCTGCGATGACCACCTGAGGTGTATCGCGCCTCAACACGCACATGGAGAGAAAATACGTGGCCAATCTTCCCGGCCGTAAGCACGGACGCGTCCTGTCGCGTCTCGCCGTCGCAGCCATAGCCGCTGCCCTGGTCGGCACCTCCGCCGGAGCGGCCGTGGCCGACACTCCGGCTCCCGCCCCGCTGAAGGACGTCGACGTCAAGTCCCTCGTGGCGCCGGCGAAGCCGCACGCCCGGGCGCAGGCCGCCGCGGCCGCCGCCCCGGTCCACCTCCTGTGGGCCGTGGACAAGAAGTCCAACGCCTACCTCTACGGCCCGAACGGCAAGGGAAGCTACGCTCCCCGCACCTTCGTCGGCGGTGACTGGGGCCCGGTCAAGCTCGCGGCCTCGATGGACCTCAACGCGGACGGCGAGTACGACGGCGCCATCACCTGGGACACGGCGGGCAATGTCTTCTTCGCGGACGACACGACCCGCCATGTCGGCAAGGGCTGGAACATCTACAACACGGTCCTGACGCCCGGCAACCTCGGCGGCACCGCTCCGGACGACGTCCTCGCCCGGGACAACTCCGGTGTCCTGTGGCTGTACAAGACCAACGCCAACGGCACCCTGTCCGCGCGGACGAAGGTCGGCGCCGGCTGGAACGCCTACTCGCACATCACCGGCAAGGGCGACCTGTCCGGCGACGGCCGTACGGACATCATCGCCAAGGACAAGACCGGAGCGGTGTGGCTGTTCAAGGGCACGGGCAACGCCGCCGCGCCCTTCTCGGCCCGCACCAAGGTCGGCGCCGGCTGGAACATCTACAACAAGGTCATCGCCAACGGTGACCTGAACCTGGACGGCAAGGTGGACGTCGTCGTGCGCGACGCCGCGGGTGCGCTGTGGATGTACAAGGGAAGCGGCAAGGCCACCGCCCCGTTCACCACGCCGCGCGTCAAGGTCGGCGCGGGCTTCAACATCTACCCGAAGCTGTTCTGATTCCCGCAGCTGCATGAAGGGCCGCATCCCCGTCGCCGGGGATGCGGCCCTTCCGCCGTACTGGCGTGCCTACTTGCGGATCAGGTTCCGCAGCACGTACTGCATGATGCCGCCGTTGCGGTAGTAGTCCGCCTCACCCGGGGTGTCGATGCGGACGATCGCATCGAACTCCACACCCGTGTCGGTGGCGACCTTCACGGTGCGCGGCGTCGAGCCGTCGTTGAGCTCGGTCACGCCGGTGACGGAGAAGGTCTCCTCGCCGGTGAGACCGAAGGACTCGGCCGACGCGCCCTCCGGGAACTGCAGCGGCAGGACGCCCATGCCGATGAGGTTCGAGCGGTGGATGCGCTCGTACGACTCGGCGACGACGGCCTTGACGCCGAGGAGCGCGGTGCCCTTGGCCGCCCAGTCGCGGGACGAGCCGGAGCCGTACTCCTTGCCGGCCAGGATCACCAGCGGGATGCCGGCGGCCTGGTAGTTCTGCGAGGCGTCGTAGATGAACGACACCGGGCCGCCGTCGGCGGTGAAGTCGCGGGTGTAGCCGCCCTCGGTGCCCGGCGCGATCTGGTTGCGCAGGCGGATGTTGGCGAACGTGCCGCGGATCATCACCTCGTGGTTGCCTCGGCGGGAGCCGTAGCTGTTGAAGTCACGGCGCTCGACGCCGTGCTCCGTCAGGTACTTGCCGGCCGGGGTGTCGGCCTTGATCGCACCGGCCGGGGAGATGTGGTCGGTGGTGACCGAGTCGCCCAGCTTCGCCAGCACACGCGCACCGGCGATGTCGGAGACCGGGGTGGTCTCCATCGTCATGCCCTCGAAGTAGGGGGGCTTGCGCACGTAGGTGGACTGCGGGTCCCACTCGAAGGTGTTGCCGGTCGGGATCGACAGGGCCTGCCACTGGGCGTCGCCGGCGAAGACGTCCTGGTAGGACTTGTTGAACATGTCCTCGCCGATGGCGTTGGCCACCACGTCGTTGACCTCGGCCTCGGTCGGCCAGATGTCCGCGAGGTGGACCGCCTTGCCGTCCTGGTCGACGCCGAGCGCGTCCTTCGTGATGTCCACCTTCATGGAGCCCGCGATGGCGTACGCGACGACCAGCGGCGGGGAGGCCAGGTAGTTCATCTTGACGTCGGGGTTGATCCGGCCCTCGAAGTTACGGTTGCCGGAGAGCACCGAGGTGACCGCGAGGTCGTGCTCGTTGACCGCCTTGGAGACCTCCTCCGGCAGCGGCCCGGAGTTGCCGATGCAGGTGGTGCAGCCGTAACCGACCAGGTTGAAGCCGACCTTGTCGAGGTAGGGGGTCAGGCCCGCCTTGTCGAAGTAGTCGGTCACCACCTTGGAACCGGGCGCCAGGGTCGTCTTCACCCACGGCTTGCGGGTCAGGCCCTTCTCGACCGCCTTCTTGGCCACCAGCGCGGCGGCGACCATGACGTACGGGTTCGAGGTGTTGGTGCAGGAGGTGATCGCGGCGACGGTGACGGCGCCGTGGTCGATCTCGTACGACGAACCGTCGGGGGCGGTGACGGTCGTCGGACGCGACGGCACACCGTTGGCGGAGGCCGGGGCGTCGGAGGCCGGGAAGGACTCCTTGCCCGCCTCGTCGTCGTCCTCCACGTAGTTGCGCACGTCGAGCTTGAACTGCTCGGCGGCGTTCGCGAGGACGATACGGTCCTGCGGACGCTTCGGACCGGCGATCGAGGGGACGACCGAGGCCAGGTCGAGCTCGAGCTTCTCGGAGAAGTCGGGCTCGGCGGCCGGGTCGAGCCAGAGGCCCTGCTCCTTGGCGTACGCCTCGACGAGCGCGACCTGCTGCTCGCTGCGGCCGGTCAGCTTCAGGTACTTCAGGGTCTCGTCGTCGATCGGGAAGATCGCGGCGGTGGAGCCGAACTCCGGCGACATGTTGCCGATGGTGGCGCGGTTGGCGAGGCTCGTCGCCGCCACACCCTCGCCGTAGAACTCGACGAACTTGCCGACCACACCGTGCTTGCGCAGCATCTCGGTGATGGTGAGCACCAGGTCGGTGGCGGTGGTGCCGGGGTTGAGCTCACCGGTCAGCTTGAAGCCGACGACGCGCGGGATGAGCATCGAGACGGGCTGGCCGAGCATCGCGGCCTCGGCCTCGATGCCGCCGACGCCCCAGCCCAGCACACCGAGGCCGTTGACCATCGTGGTGTGGGAGTCGGTGCCGACGAGGGTGTCGGGGTACGCCTGGCCGTTGCGGACCATGACCGTGCGCGCCAGGTGCTCGATGTTCACCTGGTGGACGATGCCGGTGCCCGGCGGGACGACCTTGAACTCGTCGAACGCGGTCTGGCCCCAGCGCAGGAACTGGTAGCGCTCCTTGTTACGGCCGTACTCCAGCTCGACGTTCTGCGCGAAGGCCTCGTGGGTGCCGAACTTGTCGGCGATGACGGAGTGGTCGATGACCAGCTCGGCCGGGGCCAGCGGGTTGATCTTCGCCGGGTCGCCGCCGAGCTCCTTGACGGCCTCACGCATGGTGGCGAGGTCGACGACACAGGGGACACCCGTGAAGTCCTGCATGATCACGCGGGCCGGCGTGAACTGGATCTCCTGGCTCGGCTGAGCCTGCGAGTCCCAGCCGCCGACGGACCGGATGTGGTCGGCGGTGATGTTCGCGCCGTCCTCGGTGCGGAGCAGGTTCTCCAGCAGCACCTTCAGGCTGTAGGGGAGGCGGGCGGAGCCCTCGACCTTGTCCAGCCTGAAGATCTCGTACGACTCGTCGCCCACGCGCAGCGTGCTGCGGGCGTCGAAGCTGTTCGCCGACACGACAGTCTCCTTCATCAATGTGCGCGTACTACGTCCATGCTGCCGCCACGACTCCTCGCCGATCCGCTAAGGTAAGGCTTAGTTAGGTACGCCTTACCGGGTGGCGGCTGCGGTACGCCTTCGGCAGATATCTCGATGTCGAGATAACTCTAGTACATGACCGCTGATCGGTCATGCCCGGCCGCTGGTGACCGATCTCATCCCCTCGAGGCGTTCACCGAGCGATAGCAGTCGTTGCGCTTCCGTCTGAGCGACCCGAGTACGCACGCTTCCCGTCCGCTGCGACAGGACGCCCGGGCCGGGGCCGGCATCCGCCCCGCTCTCCCCACCCCGAGAACCCAGTTGCTGCGCCCCGAGCCCGCTGACAAGGTCTTCGCCATGCCTACCTTCTCCGCGTACGACGGAACCGAGCTCGCCTACCGCGTCTTCGGGGACGGTGCTCCAGTGGTCTGCCTGCCCGGCGGGCCGCAGGACTCCGTCTACCTCGGCGAACTCGGCGGGCTCTCCGCGCACCGGCAGCTGATCCGCCTGGACCTCCGCGGCACCGGCAGGTCGGCCACTCCGAAGGATCTGTCCTCCTGCCGCTGCGACCGGCTCGTCGATGACGTGGAGGCCCTGCGGGAGCACCTCGGTCTCGACCGGATGGACCTGCTCGCGCACAGCGCCGGTGCGAATCTGGCAGCGCGGTACGTCGACCGCCACCCGGAACGCGTCGGCAGGCTCGCGCTGATCACACCCAGCGTCAGGGCCGCCGGAATCGCGATCCCGGGGAACCTCCGGCGGCAGGCCGCGGAGCTGCGCCGGGGCGAGCCGTGGTTCCCGCCGGCGTTCGCCGCCCTGGAGGCGATCATGGCCGGCAAGGCCACCGACGAGAGCTGGCAGGCCATCGCACCGTTCTCGTACGGCCGCTGGGACGACGCGGCCCGGGCCCATCAGGCGGCCGAGGCGGAGCAGACGAACGACGAGGTGGTGGCCGCCTTCGGCGCCGAAGGCGCTTTCGCCCCGGAGACCACCCGTACGTCGCTCGCCGGGTTCGGGGCGCCGGTGCTGGTGCTCGCCGGTGAGTTCGATCCGGGAGCGCCTCCGCATTCGGCGACCGAGCTCGCCGGCCTGTTCCCGAACGCCGAGCTCGTCGTCCAGCCCGGAGCCGGGCACTTCCCCTGGCTGGACGACGCGGAGCGATTCGCGGGGACGACGGCGGCGTTCCTGGGATAGATGTCGGCTCGTGAGGCGGCAGTTCCCGTCCAGGACAAACCTGACATCCTATGAGATTTCACCCAACTGGCCGATGACTCGGTCGGCCTACCCCCGCGCGGCCTCATCTCATATGTGAGATAACGTTCCCCCATGGCAGACGACTACCTCGTACGCATCGGCAAGCTCATCCGTGACGCCCGTCAACACCGGGGCTGGACACAGACGCAGCTCGCCGAGGCTCTCGGCACCAGTCAGAGCGCCGTCAATCGCATTGAGCGCGGCAACCAGAACATCAGCCTTGAGATGATCGCGCGCATCGGTGAAGCGCTCGACAGCGAAATCGTGTCACTCGGCTACGCCGGACCCATGCATCTGCGTGTGGTCGGCGGACGCCGGCTCTCCGGTGCCATCGACGTCAAGACGAGCAAGAACGCATGCGTGGCGCTCCTGTGCGGCTCGCTGCTCAACAGCGGGCGAACGGTGCTCCGCCGGGTGGCGCGCATCGAAGAGGTCTTCCGCCTGCTCGAAGTGCTCAACTCCATCGGCGTACGCACCCGTTGGATCAACGAGGGCGTCGACCTGGAGATCGTGCCGCCCGTCAGCCTCGACATGGACGCCATCGACGCGGACGCCGCACGGCGGACCCGGTCGATCATCATGTTCCTCGGCCCGCTGCTGCACCGGATGGAATCCTTCAAGCTGCCGTACGCCGGCGGCTGCGACCTCGGTACGCGGACCATCGAGCCGCACATGATCGCACTCCGGCGCTTCGGTCTCGACATCACCGCGACGGAAGGGCTGTACCACGCGGAGGTGGAGCGGGCGACGACGCCGGAGCGGCCGATCGTCCTGACCGAACGCGGCGACACGGTGACCGAGAACGCGCTGCTGGCCGCGGCACGCCACGACGGGGTGACCGTCATCCGCAACGCCTCCTCCAACTACATGGTCCAGGACCTGTGCTTCTTCCTGGAGGCGCTGGGCGTACGGGTCGACGGCGTCGGCACCACCACACTCACGGTGCACGGCGTGCCCACCATCGACGTGGACGTGGACTACTCGCCCTCCGAGGACCCGGTCGAGGCGATGAGCCTGCTGGCCGCCGCCGTGGTCACGGAGTCCGAACTCACCATCCGTCGCGTGCCGATCGAGTTCCTGGAGATCGAGCTCGCGGTGCTGGAGGAGATGGGCCTCGACCACGACCGCTCGCTGGAGTACACGGCGGACAACGGCCGCACCCGACTGGTGGACCTGACGGTGCGCCCCTCCAAACTGGAGGCGCCGATCGACAAGATCCACCCGATGCCGTTCCCGGGCCTGAACATCGACAACGTCCCGTTCTTCGCGGCGATCGCGGCGGTGGCCCAGGGCAAGACGCTGATCCACGACTGGGTCTACGACAACCGCGCGATCTACCTGACGGACCTCAACCGCCTGGGCGGCCGCCTCCAACTCCTGGACCCCCACCGCGTCCTGGTCGAAGGCCCCACCCGCTGGCGCGCGGCGGAAATGATGTGCCCGCCCGCCCTGCGCCCGGCGGTGGTGGTCCTGCTGGCGATGATGGCGGCGGAGGGCACGTCGGTGCTGCGCAACGTGTACGTCATCAACCGGGGCTACGAGGAACTGGCGGAGCGGCTGAACTCGGTGGGGGCGCAGATCGAGATCTTCCGCGACATCTGAGGCATCCCCTGGCTGGACGCCTGCCGAGCAGCGCGCTGCTGGGGGCGGAACCCGGGAGGTCGGGACTCAGGAAGTGGTGCACGCCTCGGCGATCGACAAGCTGTTCTCGTAGAGGTGGTGCCGGGTGATCCGGCCCTCCTCGACGGTGAGGTGCAGCGCGAAGGGGCCCTCGAACGACTTCCCCGTCGCCCGCACGGTCCCCGAGAGGTGCCCCATCAGGACGGCGTCGGTGCCGTCCACGAGGAACGTGTCGACGGAAGCCCGCGCGTCCTCGGCGACCGTGTGCTCGGCCAGCTCCGTGAACTGGGCAGCGCATGCGGCTCCGGTGGAGCGCGGCCGGATCCACGGGACGGCCGGGTTCTCGGCGAGCAGCCAGTCGACGTCGTCCGCGAAGAGCTCGACGAGCCGCTCGACATCCCCGGCCACCCGGGCGGCGAGGAACTCCTGGACGACGTGCCGGGTGGTGTCGGCGACGGAACTCGCCGTGGTGTGGATGGACTTGACGGGCATGGTGCGCTCCTCGGGCGGTGCCGGAACCCGCATCGGGGTCTCGTTGACCTGCACCACACTGCCGCGGCTGGGGAATGCGGTCGATTACGTCCGGAGTAATGGCGGGTCCCCTCCGAGGGCGGGCGGTCACTGCTCCACCGATGTGGCCCGGAGCACGAGCTGCTCACGCTCGACCCAGTCCGCGCCCCCGGATGGTCATGACGTCGACGGTCCCGGCTCGTCGGATCGCACGCTGTTGCCACTCTGCCGCTGACGTTCCGCACGCTGCTGGACGAGTTCCTCGACGGCGCTGGGCAAGGTCGTCTCGAAGTCGATCAGCTTCGCCCACGTCGGCGTCATCACGATGCGGACCATGCCGTCGTAGAGCGAGCGGATCTCGGCCTCCCATTCGACCCGTTGCTCGGCCGTCATCCCGTAGGAGCCGTTCATCTCGAGGTACTCCTCGGGAATGCCGTCGACCTCGTCGAGTTCGACAGTGCCGCGGACGAGCAGGATCTTGGGCGGGTGCACCTCGGTGTCGATCGTGACGGCGACGGCCGGGTTCCGACGGAGCGAAGCCAGCTTCGGCGCGTTCTTCGACGTGCACATCACGGCCTCCTTGCCGTTCCAGGCGAAGGCGATCGGGATGTTCCGCGGTGTCCCGTCCTTGGCCACGTAGGCCAGGCGGCAGACGTCACGAGCCAGCATCTCCTGGCTCAGCGGGCGATTGAGGATCTCGGTGATCTGGTCTTTCGTCATGGTGGGCCTCCTGAGGGCCGTGCGACCACGGTGGTCGCTTCTGCCCCTGGGACGGAGTCGTCACGCCGTTCTCGACATCCTTGCCAAACTCTTCCCGCGCCCCGACGGACACGATTCGGTGGGGGCGCGCGAACGGTGCCGTCAGCACATGGTGGTAGTGGCCGGGCCGTGTCCGCTGCGCTCCAGGAAGACACCGTCGGTGCGCCCGGGTCACCGTGCCCCACGGCCTAGGTGGCAACGGCGCCCGGGGCTGCGTCGGGAGGCCCTCCGGGCTCGAAGCCGGCGAGCATCTGTTCCAGCGCCTGCTGGTCCGGCCCGATGAACGGGTCGGCGGCCGGGGCCCTGCCCAGGGTGTCGATCATCCGCGTGACGATCCCGCTGGCCACAGGCAGGTGGGTGCTGACGACGACTTCCGGGTCCATCTCGCGCAACGGCTGGACGGTGGCGAGGTACTTGTCGACGTCCACGGTGTGCACCCAGGGGCTGTCGACCGTGGCCCACAGAAGCTGACCGTCCTGCAACTGCTCGGGGGCGAGGCTGCCGGCATCTCCACCGTCGGCGATGTCGGCACTGGGCATGGGTGCGCCGAAGCAGTCGGAACTGAAGCAGGCGTGCGACTTCTCGTCGTAGAACCCCACGGTCGCGGGGTTGTCGAAGAGCGGTGGCCGGAAGGCGGCGAGGGAGCGGTCGCCGACGTCCAGCGACTGGCCGGGATTGAGGAGGAAGACCCGCTCCTGCGGAAGCGGCCGCTCGGTGGACATGATCCCCGCGCCCAGGAAGGTGGTCACGATCCGCGCCTGTGGAGCGGCGTCCAGCAGAGCGAAGAGCCCGCCGGTGTGGTCCCGGTCCGGGTGCGTCAGCCAGATCCACCGCACATCGGCGGGATCGATCGCCGAGCCGAGCCTCTCGAGAAAGTCCCTGTCGGGCAGCCCGACGCCGGTGTCCACGACGACCGGCTCTTCGGCGTGCAGCACGAAAGCATTGACCGGCAGGAAACCGATTCCCGGTACCTCGAGGCAGTCTCCGAGGACGGTGATGTCTTTTCCGGCCTTGTAGTTGGTCATGACGGACTCCGATGGCCCCCAGGTGACTGAAAGATCGCGGCCGACGACGGGGACGGCCGGAGGCAGCTCCCACCGCCTGTCCCTCTCTCCATGGTGGGCCTGTGCGGAACCGTCCGCACCTCGCGGCGGCGTGACCGCAGGGCGTCCACCGGGGGTCGACCGTCGCCGCACGGACGACGGTCCGTCCTGCAGCGGGCCTGGTGGACGCACGGTCACGTCACGGCACCGGTGCCACACCCCCCTTGAGGCGCTCCAGGTCCGAGGGGCGGACCTGGATCGCCACCACGGCTATCAGGGCCGCGATCACCGTGAAGATCGCCGCCACGACGAAGGCCGCGGACACACCCGAGGTCAGCACCTGGTCGCCCCACTGCGCGGGAAGCTGGCCCGTGCGGCTGAATTCCAGGCGCTCCGCCGGGTTCGCGTTCGCCATGAAGTCGGCGATCTGGTCCTCGGCCTCGTTGCGGCTGGCCGTGCCGTAGACCGTGACCAGGATGGACAGGCCCAGGGAACCGCCCACCTGCTGGGTGGCGTTGAGCAGGCCGGACGCCGCTCCGGTCTCGTGCGTCGCCACTCCGGAGACCGCCATCAGGGTCAACGACACGAACTGCATGCCCATGCCGAGGCTGAAGACGAGCATCGGCCCGAGGACGCTGCCCAGGTAGGTGGAGTGGATGTCGGTCAGCGTCAGCCAGCTCAGCCCGATCGCCGCGAGGATCGCGCCGGTGACCATGAAGGGTTTCGGCCCGTACTTCGGCAGCAGCTGCGAAGCGATACCGGCACCCACCGCAATCACCGCGCTGACCGGCAGGAAGGCGAGACCCGCCTTCAGCGGGCTGAAGTCCAGCACGTTCTGCACGAAGAGCGTGAGGAAGAAGAACATGCCGAAGATGGCCGCCGCGAGGCTGAGCATGATGCCGTACGTGCCCGCACGGTTGCGGTCGCGGAACATGTGCAGCGGCGTGATCGGCTGCTTGGAGCGCCGTTCGACCATGATGAACGACGCGAGGAGCACCACGGCCGCCCCGAACGACCCCAGGGTGATCGGGTCGCTCCAGCCCTCCTGGGCAGCCCGGATGAAGCCGTAGACCAGCGCCACCATGCCGAGGGTGGACGTCAGGGCACCGAGTAGGTCGAAGTTGCCGGGATGGCGTTCGGACTCCTTGATGTGGCGGGGGGTCGCCAGCACGATGAGCAGGGCGATGGGCACGTTGACGAAGAGCACCCAGCGCCAGTTGAGCCATTCGACGAGCATGCCGCCCGCAAGCAGGCCGATCGCGCCGCCGCCCGCCGAGACCGCGGCGAAGACGCCGAACGCCCGGTTGCGCTCGGGCCCTTCGGCGAACGTGGTCGTGATCAGCGCCAGCGCGGTCGGGGAGGCGATGGCACCGCCGACTCCCTGCAGGGCGCGCGCGGCGAGGAGTTGTCCCTCGTTCTGGGCTAGACCGCCGAGGAAGGAGGCGAGGGCGAAGAGGAGTACGCCGAAGACGAAGGTCCGGCGCCGGCCGAGGATGTCTCCACACCGTCCACCGAGGAGGAGCAGTCCGCCGAAGGTGAGCGTGTAGGCATTGACCACCCACGCGAGGCTCGTCGTGGAGAACCCCAGCGCGCTCTGGATGTGGGGAAGCGCGATGTTCACGATGGTGATGTCGAGGACCACCATCAATTGGCAGGAGGCGATGACGAGTAGGGCGATACCGTGGCCGCCGCCCTTTTTCCGGGTGGTGGCCTGTGAGGCGGGTGTCGGCTGTGAGGTCGTCATGGCATCGTGCCCCCACACGAAGATGAGGAGTAGACGGATCCGTCCACTAGTCGACCGTAAACCCGGCCTCCGGATGCCACCAGTCGATCAAGTGCCCTCCGTGGCGGCCCCGGCGACGAAGCCGCGCAGGGCACTCGCCAGCTGCTCGGGCTGGTCCTCCGCCACGAGCGTGCAGCTGTCCGCGATCTCCAGGAGACGCCCCTGCGGCAGCAGTTCGGCCAGCCGCCTGCCGTGTTCGCGCGGCATCATCCGGTCCTCCATGGCCCAGACGACCAGCGCGGGACGGTCGAAGGCACGCAGACCGTCGGCCGCTTCGAGCAGCTCGGTCCTGCGAACGCCGGCGTTGTAGCGGCGGAAGTCGTTCCTGATGGCCTTGTCCGTCAGCAGCGGTCGCAGCCAGGCGTCCACGATCCTGTCCGGCACCGGGTATTTGGTGAGTGCACCGATCCCGATGGGCAGCCGCCGCAGCGGCTTCAGCGCCAGGGTGCGGACCAGGAGCGCGACACCGCCCGGAATCCTGCCCACCACGGAGATCAACTTGCCGGGCAGTCCCGGCGGGTAGTTGTCGAACGCCTCGCAGGAGATGAGCACCAGGCGGGCGAGCCGCTCGGGGTGCCTGCCCGCGACGGTCTGCGCACGTCCGCAGTCGCTCTCGACGAGCGTCACATCCCGCAGGTCCAGCCGGTCCAGGAACTCGGCGATCAGTTCGTTGACGGCGTCGGGGCTCAGCGGGACGTCCGGGCGCATCGGGGTGCGGTGGGAGCCGTACGGCAGGGTCGGGGCGATGCAGCGATGGTCCCGGCGCAGCTCGGCGACGACCGTGCGCCACACCGTCGCGTCGTGGACGAGTCCGTGCAGCAGGACGACGACCGGTCCGGGGCCGCCGGTGTCCTCGTACGCGATCGTCCCGGCACCGAGCTCGATCTCCGGCATGCGCCGGCTCCCCTCAGACGTCGGTCAGGGCAGAAAGGCGGACGCGGGTCACGGCAGTACGGCCATGCCGTCGAGCTCCACCATGGCCTGCTCGTCCCAGAGCCGCACGATGCCGATCACCGCCATCGCGGGATAGTCGCGGCCCGCCAACCGCCGCCAGATCCTGCCCAGTTCATGGGCGTGGGCACGGTAGTCGGCGACATCGGTCGCGTACACCGTCACCCGGGCGAGGTCCTGCGGGGCTCCGCCCGCTGCGGCGAGGGCGGTGAGGAGGTTCGCCAGCGCCGTTTCGAACTGCTCGGGCAAGGTCTCCCCCACGACCTTGCCGCCCATGTCCAGCGCGGTCTGTCCGGCCAGGAACACCAGCCGGGTCCCGGTGGCCGCGACGGCGTGCGTGAAGCCGGTCGGCGGGGAGAGCTCGGCCGGATTGTGGCGGTGCAGGCTCATGCGGGCAGCTCCTTGGCGTCGTACGGCTCCCGGGCGTACAGCTCCTTGGCGATGATCGAGCGCTGGATCTCGGTTGCGCCCTCGTAGATCCGGGGAGCACGCACCTCACGGTACAGATGCTCCAGCAGATGGCCGCGCTGCAGCGCCCGTGCGCCGTGGAGTTGCACGGCGGCGTCCACGACGAACTGCGCGGTCTCCGTCGCGAGGAGCTTCGCCATCGCGGACCGCTTCGGCACATCGGCGGCGCCTTCGTCGTACGCCTCGGCCGCCGCGTAGACGAGCAGCCGGGCGGCCTCGGTGCGGGTGGCCATCTCGGCGACCTGGTGGGCGACGGACTGGAGGTCCTTCAGGGGGCCGCCGAAGGCGGTGCGCCGGGAGGTGTGGCCGAGGGTCGCGTCCAGGGCGGCCTGGGCCATGCCGACGGCGAAGGCGCCGACGCTGGGGCGGAAGAGGTTGAGGGTGTTCATGGCGATCCGGAAGCCGCGGTCCGGCTCGCCGAGCACGTCGGCGTCACCGACGGGCACTCCGTCGAAGGACAGCGCACCGATGGGATGCGGCGAGACCATTTCCAGGGCGGTCCCGGTCAGCCCGGGCCGGTCGGCGGGGACCAGGAACGCCGTCACCCCGCGGGCGCCCGCGCCCTGGGTCGTCCGGGCGAAGACGGTGTAGAAGTCGGCCTCGGGAGCGTTGGAGATCCATCGCTTCTCCCCGCTCAGCCGCCAGCCGGCCCGGTCCGGCTCGGCCCGGAGCGTGAGCGCCGCCGCGTCCGATCCGGCGTCCGGCTCGCTCAGCGCGAAGGCGGCGACGGCACGCCCGGCCATCACCTCGGGGAGCCAGCGCTCCTGCTGCCCCGAGGTGCCCGCCCGGACGATCGGACACGTACCGAGCCCCTGGAGGGCGAGCGCGGTCTCGGCCTCGGTGCAGCCGTGGGCGAGGGACTCGCGCAGCAGACAGAGGTCGAGGGCACCGGCGCCGAACAGCCGCTCCAGAAGGCCCAGTTCGCCGAGGGCGGCGATCAGCGGGCGGTTCACCCGGCCCGGCTCGCCCTTCTCCGCGAGGGGGCGCAGCGTATCGGCGGCCAGCGTGCGCAGCTCGGCGCACCAGGCGGTCTGCACCGGATCGAGCGAGAATACGGGCATTCGTGCCCCCACTTCAGACGCATCTATCGCGGACCGTTGACTGTCGTCACCTTCACGATACGCTCCATTCACGACCCCACCACGAGAAGGGGGCGAACCATGGAGCTGACACCCTCGGCCCACCTCGACACCTTTCCGCGCGACCACCTCCCGCCCGCCGGGGAGTGGCCGGAACTTCTCTTCGAGCTGCCCGCCCTGAACTACCCCCACCAACTGAACTGCGGCGCCGAGCTGCTGGACCGTACGATCGAGCGCTTCGGCGCCGACCGGCCCGTCTTCCGTACCGGAGGCGGTGAGATCTGGTCGTACGGAGAGCTGCGCGACCAGGTCGACCGGATCGCCCGCACTCTCACCGTCGACCTCGGGGTCGTACCCGGCAACCGGGTCCTGCTGCGCGGACCGACGACGCCCTGGCTGGCGGCCTGCTGGCTGGCCGTGCTGAAGGCCGGAGCGGTGGCGGTCACCGTTCTGGCCCAACAGCGGGCCAAGGAACTGGCCACGGTGTGCGAGATCGCCGCCGTCAGCCATGCCCTGTGCGACATCCGCTCGCTGGACGACCTGGCGAAGGCCGAGGTGCCGGGGCTGCGGATCACCTCGTACGGCGGGGACTCCCCCGACGACCTGGTGCGGCTGGCGGCGGCGCAGCCCGCGGAGCCGTTTCCCGCGGTCCCCACGGCGGCCGACGATGTCGCGCTGATCGCCTTCACCTCCGGGACCACCGGCCGGCCCAAGGGCTGTATGCACTTCCACCGGGACGTGCTGGCCGTCGCGGACACGTTCTCGGCGCATGTGCTGCGCCCGGAGCCCGACGACGTGTTCGCCGGCAGCCCGCCGCTCGGTTTCACGTTCGGGCTCGGCGGCCTGGTGGTCTTCCCGATGCGGGCGGGCGCCTCGGCACTGCTGCTGGAACAGGCAGGGCCGGCGCAGCTGCTGCCCGCGATCGCCACCCACCGGGTGTCGGTCCTGTTCACCGCGCCCACCGCCTACCGGGTGATGCTGAACAACCTCGGCACCCACGACATCGGCTCGCTGCGGCGGTGCGTGTCCGCCGGTGAGAATCTGCCCGCCGCCACCTGGCAGGAGTGGCTGGAGCGCACGGATGTGCGCATCATCAACGGCATCGGTGCGACCGAGCTGCTGCACATCTTCATCTCCGCCGCGGACGAGGCGATCAGGCCGGGGACCACGGGACTGCCGGTGCCGGGATGGCAGGCGCGCGTGGTGGATCGTTCCGGCAATCCGCTGCCGGACGGGGAGCCGGGTCTGCTCGCCGTCCGGGGGCCCGTCGGCTGCCGGTACCTGAGCGATCCGCGGCAGCTGGACTACGTCCACGACGGCTGGAATCTCACCGGTGACACATATGTGCGTGAACCCGACGGCTACTTCCGCTACGTCGCGCGCGCCGACGACATGATCATCTCTGCCGGGTACAACATCGCCGGGCCCGAGGTGGAGGAGGCGCTGCTGCAGCATCCGGATGTCGCGGAGGCCGCGGTGATCGGGCGGGAGGACGCGCTGCGGGGCCAGATCGTCGTGGCGTACGTCGTGCTGCGCGACGGCGTCCCGGACGGCGAGGCGACGACCGCCGCGCTCACCGAGTCGGTGAAGGGCCGGCTGACCCCGTACAAGTGCCCGCGCGAGATCGTCTTCCTCGACGCGCTGCCGCGCACCGCGACCGGCAAGCTGCAGCGCTTCCGGCTCCGGGCTCTAAAGTGATCACGTGGCCGACCAGCACACTCCCCGCTCCCTGATCGTCACCCTCTACGGCGCGTACGGACGCGAACGCCCGGCATCGATGCCGGTGGCCGAACTGATCCGGCTGCTGGCCGTGCTCGGCGTCGACGCGCCGTCCGTGCGCTCGTCGGTCTCGCGCCTCAAACGGCGCGGGCTCCTCGTCGCCGGCCGGGCACCTGACGGCTCGGCGGGCTACGCCCTGTCCGACGACGCCCGTCAGCTGCTCGACGACGGCGACCGGCGCATCTACGACCAGCAGACCCCGCTGCTCAGCGACGGCTGGGTGCTCGCGGTCTTCTCCGTGCCCGAGGCCGAACGGCACAAGCGCCATCTGCTGCGCTCCCGGCTCGGCCGGCTCGGCTTCGGCTCTGCGGCCCCGGGCGTGTGGATCGCACCGGCCCGGCTGTACGAAGAGACCCGGCACACCCTGCGCCGCCTCCAGCTCGACCCGTACGTCGAACTGTTCCGCGGCGAGCATCTCGGCTTCGCGGCGACCGCCGAGGCGGTGGCGCGCTGGTGGGACCTGGGTGCCATCGCCAAGCAGCACGAGGAGTTCCTCGACGCGCACGAGCCCGTGCTGCGCGCCTGGTCGACGGGGCACATGGGCACCCCGGAGGACGCCTACCGGGACTACCTGTACGCCCTGGACTCCTGGCGGCGGCTGCCTTACGTGGACCCGGGGCTGCCGGCCGAGCTGCTGCCGGAGGGGTGGCCCGGCGGCCGCTCCGCCGATGTCTTCACGCATCTGCACGTGCTGCTCAGGGATGCGGGGGACGCGTTCGTCAGGGCGGGACAGCTGTGACGGACGGGGCAGGCGCAACCGTGCGGGACGGGGCCGCGTCCCATCGGGCATGAGCGAGTCCGAGGCCGGCACCCCGTCGACACCTGAGCCCGCCGAGCCGCCCGAGCCGCCCGGGATGCCTGAACCGCAGTGGCTGGTGGCCGCGCGCATCGTGCTGTGGCGGCGGTACGGGGACATGGGCCAGGAGCTGCGGCCGGGGACCAAGGCGTACAAGGGCGGGGCGAAGGTGTACGTCGTCTCCACCCACCCGGGCATGGGCCACGAGCAGCTCACCACCGTCGGCCGGGGGCGGCACAACGGCCGCTGGATCACCATCGACACGGCCACCCGGCATCTGCACTCCTTCCGCCCCCGGCTCGTGTACACACCGGCCGTGCTCCGCCGCCGGGAGGAGGCGGCCTGTGAGCCGCCGATGACGCGTGAGCAGGCCGAGCAGCAGGCCGCGATGCTGGAGCGGATCGCGGCCCGGGAACGGCAGACGTACCACGCGGGGCCGCACCCCGATCCGTGCACCTGCCACGAGTGCCTCAGCGCAGAGTGAGCCGCGGCTTCGGAGCGTCCGTACGGCCCGTCGGGGGCTTGCGACTGCCCGCCGCGTACGGCGGCGGCCAGGGCGCGCCCGGGCCCGAGTAGTTCTGCTCGGCCGCCGCGTGCAGCGTCCAGTGGGGGTCGTAGAGGTGGGGCCTGGCCAGGGCGCAGAGATCGGCGCGGCCCGCGAGCAGCAGGGAGTTGACGTCGTCCCAGGAGGAGATCGCACCGACCGAGATCACCGGCACGCCGAGTTCGTTGCGGATCCGGTCGGCGTACGGCGTCTGGTAGGAGCGGCCGTACTCGGGGCGTTCGTCGGCGACGACCTGGCCGGTGGAGACGTCGATCGCGTCGGCACCGTGGGCGGCGAAGGCACGCGCGATCCGCACGGCGTCGTCCCCGGTGGTGCCGCCCTCCGCCCAGTCGGTGGCGGAGATACGGACGGTCATGGGCCGGTCGTCGGGCCAGATGCCGCGCAGGGTGTCGAAGACTTCGAGCGGGAAGCGGAGCCTGTTCTCCAGGGAGCCTCCGTAGGCGTCCGTGCGGCGGTTGGTGAGCGGGGAGAGGAAGCCGGAGAGCAGATAACCGTGCGCGCAGTGGAGTTCGAGGAGGTCGAAGCCGGCGCGGACCGCGCGCCGGGCCGCGGCGGCGAACTGCTCGCGGATCCCGTCGAGCCCCGTGCTGTCGAGCTCCTGAGGGATCTGGTTCACACCCGGCCGGTAGGGCAGCGGGGAGGCGGCGACCAGAGGCCAGTTGCCCTCGGGCAGCGGCTGGTCCATCCCCTCCCACATCAGCCGGGTCGAGCCCTTGCGGCCGGAGTGGCCGAGCTGGACACCGATGGCGGTGCCGGGCGCCTGGGCGTGCACGAAGTCGGTGACACGCCGCCAGGCCGTGGTCTGTTCCTCGGTGTACAGCCCCGTGCAGCCGGGGGTGATACGGCCCTGCGCGCTCACGCAGACCATCTCGGTCATGACCAGCGCGGCGCCGCCGAGGGCCCTGGCGCCCAGGTGGACGAGGTGGAAGTCGCCCGGGTCGCCGTCGACGGCGGAGTACATGTCCATGGGCGAGACGACGACCCGGTTGCGCAGTTCGAGGCCGCGCAGCCGGAGCGGGGTGAACATCGGGGGTGTGCCCGGTGGGCAGCCGAAGTCCCGTTCGACGGCGTCGGTGAACGCTGCGTCGCGCAGCCGGAGGTTGTCGTGTGTGACCCGGCGGCTTCGGGTGAGCAGGTTGAACGCGAACTGCCGTGGCGGCTGGTCGAGATACGTGGCGAGATCCTCGAACCAGCGCAGGCTGGCCGACGCCGCGCGCTGCGTCGACTCGACGACCGGGCGCCGCTCGGTCTCGTACGCGGCCAGCGCCTCGTCGAGGGTGGGCTGTTCGTCGATGCAGGCGGCGAGCGCGAGCGCGTCCTCGACGGCGAGCTTGGTGCCGGAGCCGATGGAGAAGTGGGCGGTGTGGGCGGCGTCGCCGAGCAGCACCGTACGGCCGTGGGACCAGTGGTCGTTGACGACCGTGCGGAAGGCGATCCAGGCGGAGTCGTTGCCGCGCAGCGGGCGGCCGCCGAGCGCTTCGGCGAAGATCTTGGCGCAGCGCTCGGTGGACTCCTGCTCGTCACAGGTGTCGAAGCCCGCGGCCCGCCAGACCTCTTCGCGCATCTCGACGATGACGGTGGAGGCGCCGCCCTCGCCCTGCGCCTCACCCGTTGCAGGGTGCAGGCCGGGTGCCGTGCGGGAGAACGGATAGCCGTGCAGCTGCATCACGCCGTGCTCGGTCTCGGCGATCTCGAAGCGGAACGCGTCGAAGGCGAAGTCGGCGGCCAGCCAGATGTACCGGCAGTGGTGCGGGGTGATGTGCGGTACGAACGCGTCGGCGTGCGCCTCGCGGGTGTGGCTGTTGACACCGTCGGCGGCGATGACCAGGTCGTGGGTGGTGGCGAGTTCGGCGGCGGGGGGCGCGGGGGTGCGGAAGCGGAGCCCTACGCCGAGGGATGCGCAGCGCTCATGGAGTATCTCCAGCAGCCGGCGCCGGCCGAGTGCGGCGAAGCCGTGGCCGCCGGAGGTCAGGGTGCGACCGCGGTGGACGATGTCGATGTCGTCCCAGCGGACGAACTCCTCCTGGAGGGCACGGTAGATGACGGGGTCGGCGTGTTCGATCCCGCCGAGGGTCTCGTCGGAGAGGACGACACCGAAACCGAAGGTGTCGTCGGCGGCGTTGCGTTCCCAGACGGTGATCTCGCGACGGGGGTCGAGGCGCTTGAGCAGCGCGGCAGCGTACAGCCCGCCGGGACCGCCGCCGATGACGGCGACGCGGAGGGGGTCGCCCGGTGCGCGGTCGCCGGTCGCCTGGCCGGTGGGGGCCTTGCGCGGCGGTTCGGCGTCCGGCGCGGTCATCGTCCCTGCCACTTCGGGGGTCGTTTCTCGGTGAAGGACGCGTGGAACTCCGCGTAGTCCTCGCCGTTCATCAGCAGCGCCTGCGTCGCCGCGTCCAGCTCCACCGAGGCGGCGAGCGGCATGTCCAGTTCGGCCGTGAGCAGTGCCTTGGTCTGGGCATACGCCAGGGCCGGACCGTCGGCGAGATGGCGGGCCAGCTCGGCCGCCCGGGAGTCCGCGTGACCCTCGTCCGTCAACTCGCTGATCAGGCCGATCCGTTCGGCCTCCGGCGCGCGGACCGGTTCGCCCAGCATCAGGAGCCGGGTGGCGTGGCCGAGGCCCACGACCCTCGGCAGCAGATACGCCGCACCCATGTCACCGCCCGACAGCCCCACCTTCGTGAACAGGAACGCGAACCTCGCGGACGGATCCGCCACCCGGAAGTCCGCGGCCAGTGCCAGCACCGCGCCCGCGCCGGCGGCGACGCCGTGCACCGCCGCGATCACGGGGAACGGGCATTCGCGGATGGCCCGTACCACCTGGCCGGTCATCCGGTTGAAGTCCAGGAGCTGGGCGGTGTCCATGGAGAGCGTCGCGCCGATGATCTCGTCGACGTCCCCGCCGGAGCAGAAGCCGCGCCCCTCGCCGCCGAGCACCAGCGCCCGTACGGACCGTTCGCGCGACAGCTCGGCGAGCAGATCGCGCAGATCGGCGTAGGCGCCGAAGGTGAGCGCGTTCAGCTTCTCGGGGCGGGCGAAGGTGACGGTCGCGACCCCGTCCTGCCTGGTCAGCCGAAGATGCCGCCATTCCTCGGTGCGGGGTGCGGAGCTGGCAAAGGGGCTCATGGAATGGGGCCTCCCTCGGGCGGTCTGCTGCCTGCCCCTCGAAGCTATCACTCATACGTGACTGCCGTCACGAGTGCGCTATACGACCCGCGCGGGGACGCGCCACGAAACCTGTGCGACCGCGACTGTGACACCGCAATGGTCCTGTAGCGGTTGTGGCACAGGTTCTGACCAGGTTGGTCCCCGGCCACCCGTCAGCGCGGCGCGCTTCGTACGGTGGGAGCGAGACATCACCTCCCGATCGGAACGCCTCCGGACCCTGCCCGAATGGACCCGCCGTGCTCGAAGCCTCCGGCCCCGCCTCATGGCGTATCGCGCTGCCGCACACCACGGCCGCGGTGCCCATGGCCCGCGCCCTGGTCCGGACGGCGCTCGCGGAGATCGAGGCACCGGCGGACAGCGACACGGCGGAACTGCTGACGGCGGAGCTCGTCGCCAACGCGGTGGAGCACACCCGCAGCAGATCCCCCATAGAACTGGTGGTGGAGCTGCTGCCGACGGGCTGCCAGGTGGAGGTGCACGACGGCGATCCGGCGCCGCCCGCGGATCTGTGGTGCCGCGGAAGTCTCACCCCGCCCGACCCGTGGCAGGAGCACGGGCGCGGGCTGCTGCTGATCCGGGCCCTGAGCTCGGGCTGCGGTCACCGCCCCACCGCGCGGGGCAAGGCGGTCTGGTTCACGCTCCCGTCGCGGAGCTGACCGGTCCGTCGCCGGGCTCGGGTGCGGCCAGTGTGGCGACCAGGACGGCCTTGATGGTGTGCATACGGTTCTCGGCCTCGTCGAAGACGACCGAGTGCTCCGACTCGAAGACCTCGTCCGTGACCTCCAGCTCGGTCAGGCCGTGGGCCTCGTGGATCTCGCGGGCGACCTCGGTGCCGAGATCGTGGAAGGCGGGCAGGCAGTGCAGGAACTTCACCTGCGGATTGCCGGTGGCCCGCAGGACGTCCATGGTCACCGCATAGGGACCCAGCGCCTTGATGCGCTCGGCCCAGATCTCCTTGGGCTCGCCCATCGAGACCCAGACGTCGGTGGCGACGAAGTCCGCGCCCAGGACGCCTTCGGCGATGTCCTCGGTGAGCGTGATCCGCGCACCGCTGACCTCGGCGGCCTCGCGGGCGCGGGCCACGATCGCCTCGGCCGGCCAGTAGGCCCTCGGCGCGACGATCCGGATGTCCATGCCGAGCAGCGCCCCGGTGACCAGACAGGAGTTGCCCATGTTGAAGCGGGCGTCGCCGAGGTAGGCGAAGGACATCTCCTGGAGAGGCTTCGGGCAGTGCTCGGTCATGGTGAGCACGTCGGCCAGCATCTGGGTGGGGTGCCAGTCGTCGGTCAGACCGTTGTAGACCGGCACCCCCGCGAACTCCGCGAGCTCCTCGACCGTGGCCTGCGCGTCACCGCGGAACTCGATCGCGTCGAACATCCGGCCGAGGACCCGTGCGGTGTCCTTGGCGGACTCCTTGGTGCCGATGTGCGAGCCGGCCGGGTCGATGTACGTCGTCGCCGCGCCCTGGTCCGCGGCCGCCACCTCGAAGGCGCAGCGCGTACGCGTCGAGGACTTCTCGAAGATCAGCGCGATGTTCTTCCCGCGCAGTCGCCGGACTTCCGAGCCGGCACGCTTGGCGGCCTTGAGCTCGGCGGCCAGACCGATGAGTCCGCGGAACTCGTCGGCGGTGAAATCCAGCTCCTTGAGGAAGTGGCGGCCTTCGAGATGTATGGCCATGGCGGCTGCTCCTGGGTCGCGAAAGGCGGTGACCGTGCAAGTATATACGAGACCCCGTATTGCTATACGATCACCGGACGCGGCCCGCGCGGCCTACACGGCGTCGCGCTCGACGGGGCAGCTCATACAGCGCGGGCCGCCCCTCCCCCGCCCCAGCTCGCTGCCCGGGATCTCTATCACCTCGATGCCCTGTTTGCGCAGATGCGTGTTGGTGGTGACATTGCGCTCGTACGCCACGACGACGCCCGGCTCGACGGCGAGGACGTTGCACCCGTCGTCCCACTGCTCCCGCTCCGCCGAGTGCACGTCCTGCGTCGCGGTGAGGACACGGATCTCCTTCAGCCCCAGGGCCGCGGCGATCGCACTGTGCATCTGCTCGGGCGGATGGTCGCTCACCCTCAGCGCCTGCGAGCCCTCCGCCGGCTCGATCGTGTACGAGCGGAGCATGCCGAGGCCCGCGTACTGCGTGAAGGTGTCCGCGTCGACCATCGTCATCACGGTGTCCAGGTGCATGAAGGCACGCCGCTTGGGCATGTCCAGCGCCACGATCGTGCGTGCCGATCCGGCCGCGAACAGGCCCCGCGCCAGCATCTCCACGGCCTGCGGGGTGGTCCGCTCGCTCATGCCGATCAGCACCGCGCCGTTGCCGATGACCAGGACGTCGCCGCCCTCGATGGTGGAGGGGTAGTCGTCCTGCCCCTCCGACCAGTGGTGGAACTCTCCGGCCTGCGGACCGGTGAAGAGCGGGTGGTACTTGTAGATCGCCTCGAAGTGGACCGTCTCGCGCTGCCGGGCGGGCCAGCGCATGGCGTTGATCGACACTCCGTCGTAGATCCAGGCGGAGGTGTCGCGGGTGAACAAGTGGTTCGGCAGCGGGTCGAGGAGGAAGTCGTCGAGGTCCATCACATGGAACCGGACGGACGTCGGCTCGGGATGGCCGGCGAGGAACTCCCGCTTGGTCATCCCGCCGACGAGCGCCTCGACCAGGTCGAGCGTGGACAGTTCGTCGAAGGCGGCCCGGAGGTGGTCCGTGGCGAGCGGGCCGTACTCCTTCTCGTTGAAGACCCGGTCCAGCACGAGCTTTCTCGCCTCGGAGATCTCCAGCGACTCGCGCAGCAGATCACCGAAGAGGTGCACCTCCACCCCGCGGTCGCGCAGGACATCGGCGAAGCCGTCGTGCTCCTGACGGGCGCGGCGCACCCACAGGACATCGTCGAACAGCAGCGTGTCCTTGTTGCTCGGGGTGAGGCGCTTCAGCTCGAGGTCGGGCCGGTGCAATATGACCCGGCGCAGCCGCCCGGTCTCGGAGTCGACGTGGAATCCCATGTCCCCATCCTCACCGCACGATGTGCCGTTCACCCGGTGAATGACCACTCAGCCGGAGATTCCTGATGTTGGTCCAAGGCCTCGGCCGGTGAACCGGCGGAGTGTCCTGTGCCAAGCCTCGCACCCGGGCACGCCCTGCAGGACCCCAACGGTGCCGTTCGGACACAGGCAGCCGTCGATGACGGGCACGGACCGCGGCCGCGGTCCGTGCCCCCTGCGGGCCCCGGCCCCCACCGACGGGGGGCCGGGGCACGCCTGTCACAGCCGGGGGTCCACCGGTTCCGACTCGAGAGCCAGCACCGCGAACACCGCTTCGTGGACGCGCCACAGCGGCTCGCCCTCGGCGAGCCGGTCCAGTGCCTCGAGCCCCAGCGCGTACTCCCGGAGCGCGAGCGACCGCTTGTGGTTCAGGAACCGGTTGCGCAGGCGCTCCAGGTTCTCCGGCCGGGTGTACTCCGGGCCGTAGATGATCCGCAGGTACTCGCGCCCGCGGACCTTGATACCCGGCTGGACCAGCCGGCCCTTGCCGTCGCGGGCCAGTGCCTGGAGCGGCTTGACGACCATGCCCTCGCCGCCCCTGCCCGTCATTTCGAGCCACCAGTCGATGCCGGCCCCGACCGAGGCCTCGTCGGCGGTCTCGACGACGAGGCGGCGGGTCACCTGGAGCAGGCCGGTGGGGTCGTGCTCCACCAGCCGGTCCAGCCAGGCCAGTTGCTCGTCGTGCGGGACTCCCGCGAGCGAGCGCCCCTGGACGGCCAGGATCTGGAACGGCGCCAGGCGCACCCCCTCCAGCCCCTCGGTCGTCCAGCAGTAACGCCGGTACGCCTCGGTGAACGCGGCGGCGTCGACAGCGCGTTCCCGCTGGACCCCCAGCAGGCTGTCCACCTCGACGCCCCGCGCGACAGCCTTCTCCAAGGCGGCGGTGGCATGCGGGAGAACCGCGCCCGACGCGGCACCGACCGCCGCGTACTGGGTGCGCAGCAGCCCCGACGCCTTCAGCGACCAGGGCATCAGCTCGGCGTCCAGCAGCAGCCAGCCGGTGTCCAGCTCGTCCCAGAGCCGTGCCTCCGTCACCGCCGTGCGCAGCCGGCCGAGGATCTCCTCGGTGACCTTCTCGTCGTCGAAGAACGGCCGGCCGGTACGGGTGTGCAGCGCCCCGGTCGGGCCGTCGACGCCGAACCGCTCGCGCGCCGCGTCGGCGTCACGGCACACGAGCGCCACAGCCCGTGACCCCATGTGCTTCTCCTCGCACACGACCTTGGCGATGCCGTCCGCGCGGTACTGCGCGAACGCCTCCGCCGGGTGCTCCAGGAAGCCCTCCTGCCGGGAGGTCGCCGTCGGAGCCATCGTCGGCGGGAGGTAGCCCAGCAGACGGGGGTCGACCGCGAAGCGGCTCATGACCTCCAGGGCCGCCGCCGCGTTCTCCTCGCGCACGCCGATGCGCGCCAGGTGGCGGGTCTCCACGACCCGCCTCCCCTGGACGTCGGCGAGGTCCAGCGGACGGCCCTCGCGACCTCCGGGTGCCTCGGTGGTCAGCGGCTTGACCGGCTCGTACCAGACCTTCTCGGCCGGTACGTCGACCAGTTCGCGCTCGGGCCAGCGCAGCGCGGTCATCTTGCCTCCGAAGACCGCTCCGGTGTCGAGGCAGATGGTGTTGTTGATCCAGGAGGTGTTGGGCACGGGTGTGTGGCCGTAGACGACGGCCGCGCGGCCGCGGTAGTCCTCGGCCCACGGGTAGCGCACCGGCAGCCCGAACTCGTCGGTCTCGCCGGTCGTGTCGCCGTACAGCGCGTGCGAGCGGACCCGGCCCGAGGTGCGGCCGTGGTACTTCTCGGGCAGGCCGGCGTGGCACACGACGAGCTTGCCCTCGTCGAGGACGTAGTGGCTGACGAGTCCGTCGATGAACTCCCGTACCTGCTCGCGGAAGGCGTCGTCCTCTTTGTCCAGCTGCTCGATGGTCTCCGCCAGTCCGTGCGTGTGCTGGACGTTCCTGCCCTTGAGGTAGCGGCCGAGCTTGTTCTCGTGGTTACCGGGCACGCACAGCGCATGGCCGGAGGCGACCATGGACATCACGCGGCGCAGGACGCCGGGACTGTCGGGACCGCGGTCGACGAGGTCGCCGACGAACACGGCCGTACGCCCCTCGGGGTGCACGCCGTCCACGTAACCGAGCTTCACGAGCAGGGTCTCCAGCTCGGAGCTGCAGCCGTGGATGTCGCCGACGATGTCGAACGGACCTGTCAGATGGGTGAGGTCGTTGTACCGCCGCTCCAGCACGACCTCGGCGGACTCGACCTCCTCCACGCTGCGCAGGATGTGCACCTTGCGGAAGCCCTCGCGTTCGAGGCCGCGCAGCGAGCGGCGCAGTTCGCGCCGGTGACGTGCGATGACGTGGCGGGGCATCCCGGCACGGTCGGGGCGGGCGGCGTTGCGCTCGGCGCACACCTCCTCGGGCATGTCGAGGACGATGGCGATCGGCAGCACGTCGTACTGGCGAGCCAGTTGCACCAGCTGCCGGCGGCTCTCCGGCTGCACGCTGGTGGCGTCGACGACGGTCAGCCGTCCCGCGGCGAGCCGCTTGCCGGCTATGTAGTGCAGGACGTCGAACGCGTCCCCGCTCGCGCTCTGGTCGTTCTCGTCGTCGGCGACGAGCCCCCGGCAGAAGTCGGAGGAGATGACCTCGGTGGGCTTGAAGTGCTTGCGGGCAAAGGTGGACTTGCCCGATCCGGTGGCACCGACGAGGACGACGAGGGACAGGTCGGTGACGGGGAGCACGCGCTTCGCCTGCGCGGTGGTCGTGCCGGTCGTGGTGGTCATGCGGCCTTCGCCTCCTTCGTGTTCTTGTCGGACGCCGCGCTGTCGAGCCTGGTGAACACGGCCATCTGGGTCGGCGGGCCGACCTCGGGGTCGTCGGGGCCGACCGGAAGGAACGCGACGCTGTAGCCGTCCCGTTCGGCGATCCCCGTCGCCCAGCCGCGGAACTCCTCCCGCGTCCATTCGAAGCGGTGGTCGCCGTGGCGCACATGTCCGGCGGGCAGCGTCTCCCAGCGGACGTTGTACTCGACGTTCGGCGTGGTCACGATCACCGTCGCCGGCCTGGCCGACCCGAAGACCGCGTACTCCAGGGAGGGCAGCCGCGGCAGGTCGAGGTGCTCGATCACCTCGCTCAGTACGGCCGCGTCATAGCCGGCGAGCCGCTTGTCCGTGTACGTGAGCGAGCCCTGCATCAGCTTGATGCGCGCGGCCTGGCGCTCGCCCATGCGGTCCGGCTTCAGCCGGCGCCCGGCGATGGTCAGCGCGCGCACCGACACGTCGACTCCGACGATCTCGGTGAAGCGCACGTCCTTGTGCAGCGCCTGTACCAACTGGCCCTGACCGCAGCCCAGGTCGAGCACCCGGCTCGCGCCGACCGCTCGCAGTGCTTCGAGGATCGCGTCGCGCCGCTGCTCGGCGAGCGGTACCGGCTTCTCGTCGGTGTCGGTCGTCTCGTCGACGGCGTTGTCCACGTCCTCGACCCGGAGGTCGTCGGCCTCGGCGAGCCGGACCAGTTCGAGGCGCTCCATCGCCTGTCGGGTCAGCCCCCAGCGCCGGGCGAGATAGCGGCTGGTGATCAGCTTCTGCTCGGGGTGCTCGGCCAGCCAGCCCTCGCCCGCCCGCAGCAGCTTGTCGACCTCGTCGGGCGCGACCCAGTAGTGCTTGGCGTCGTCGAGCACCGGCAGCAGGACGTAGAGCTGCCGCAGCGCGTCGGCGAGCCGCAGTTCCCCCTCCAGCACGAGCTGTACGTAGCGCGAGTCGCCCCACTCGGGGAACTGCTCGTCCAGCGCCACCGGACGCGCCTCGACCGTGGTCCAGCCCAACGGCCCGAACAGCTTGCGCACCAGCTCGGCACCGCCGCGCGCGGGCATGGCGGGCACCTCGACGCGCAGCGGCATCGGGGCCTCGGCGCGGCCCGGGAGCGCCTCGCACACACCGCGCAGGGCACTCTTGAAGACGGTGCTCAGCGCGACGGCCAGCAGCGAGGACGCCGCGTAGGGGCGGTCGTTGACGTACTGCGCGAGCGCCGAATCGGGCGCGCCGCCGCGGCCCTTGCCCTTGCCGCGCCGCACCAGCGCCACCGGATCCACCTCCAACAGGAGTGCGGCGGTGCACTGCTCGGCGGACGCTTCGGGGTAGAAGACATGCGCCGTGCCGTGCGAGGTGGAGAACGTCTGCGCCTTGTCGGGGTGCTTGTGCAGCAGGAATCCGAGATCGGTCGCGGGTCGCTCTGGAGTGCCGGTGGTGCTGATCGTCAGGAACATCCGACGGACCATCTGCCCTTCGTGTGTACGGGTCGCACTGGTGGTGACCTGCTGGTAAGGGTGCTGAGGCTATCGAAGGGGCCCGGCGGAGAACACTGGGTTTCGCCCCAGGTCAGCAGCTTGTCGCCGACATGAAGACAATTCTCCGTTCTGTCCCGGAAGATCACGACACCGGGGCCGGGAATTGCGATCGGCCATCTCTGGTCCGGCAGAGCTCCGCATTGTAAGGTCCAGACCTGGCGATCAGTTGTACGACCAACAACGCACGCCCCGGCCCCGGATCAGCCATGCGGACGACCCGCGGCCGTCTGTTCGCCACCGCTCGGTCACGCTCATCGCCGATCCGCGCAGCGCCCCACTCAGCGAGCCTCACTGCCTGCTTCGACACGGGCCCCGGTACTGCCGGCCGGGCGAACGCCGAAGGACCGCGTCGGACGGGCACGAGGCCGCTGCCGCCGCCGGATGGATGACCGTTTCTGAGCGTTCCGACCGACCTCAGGAGCATTGGTGAACCCCTCCCCCACACCCACCCCCCGCCCTCGTACGCCCGGGCGGACATCGGCGGCCATACTCGGTTCCGCCGCGGCGTTCCTCGCCCTGCAGCCCGGCGTCGCGGCCGCGGCGACCCCAGCCACGGCGACGCTCTCACTGGTCTCCAACGTCCAGCCCATCAGGCTCTCCGTGAACGGCAGGACCGTGAACGTGAACGGCGGCTACGAGGCGACACAGATCACCGTCCCCCTCGGCACCGTTCAGCTCGCTGCCCAGGCGAACGTGCGGCTCACGCCGGACGTCTGCTACGCCTTCAGCAACTGGAGCGACGGAAGCACAAGCCCCGCCCGCTCGATCAAGGTCGGTTACAACACCGTGCTGGAGATCTTCTACCAGCCGGCCGCGGCCGACTGCTGACCCATCGGTGCCGCCCCGCCCGAGGCGGGACCGCTCTCACCGGCCGCCACCGGTGAGGGCCGCGAGCTCCGCGATCCGGTCGGGGCCGACGCGGCAGCAGCCGCCGATCAGCCGGGCTCCCGCCGCCTGCCAGTTCCGGGTGCGGGTCACGTCATAGGTCGCCGCTCCCCGCCACTCCCGCTGCCCGGTATCCCACCTCTCCCCGCTGTTCGGGTACACGACGACCGGCTTTCCCGTGGCCGCGGCGACCGGACCGACCGCCCGGTCCGCGTCGTCCGGCAGGCAGCAGTTCACCCCCACGGCGATCACCTGGTCCTGGTGCGCGGCCGGTTCACAGGCTGCCGTCAGTGGCTGACCGGCACGCGTCCGGTCTCCGGCGATGCTGTACGAGAGCCAGACGGGGATCCCGCATCCTTCGGCCGCGCGCAGCAGCGCCTCCGCCTCGTCCATGTCGGGCACCGTCTCCAGCGCGAGCACATCGGGACCCGCCTCCGCGAGCGCCTCGACCCTCGGCCGGTGGAAACGCTCCAGCTCCCGTACCGACAGCCCGTAGCGCCCGCGGTACTCGCTGCCGTCCGCGAGCATCGCCCCGTACGGCCCGACCGACGCGGCGACCCACACCTCCCGCTGGGTCATCTCCCCGGCCGCGCGCGCCAGTTCCACACTGCGGGCCAACAGCCGGGCGGCCTCGGCGCGCGCGATCCCTCGGCGGGCAAAGCCCTCGAAGCTCGCCTGATAGCTGGCGGTGATGAGCACCTGTGCACCCGCCCGTACGTATGCCGCATGGGCCGCTTCGATCTGTTGTGGATCGTCCGCGAGCAGCCGCGCCGACCACAGCTCGTCGGAGAGATCGCACCCCTGTGACGTCAGCTGGTTGGACAGACCGCCGTCGAGGACGACCACCTCTTCGGCGAGTGCGGCGGCGAGGGAACGGGCGGGCCGCACAGGATCAGCTCAGCTGGGACTGGACCTGGGCCGAGATCAGCTCCAGATGCTCGAGATCGTCGAGATCCAGGACCTGGAGGTAGATCCGGGACGCGCCGATCGCCTGGTAACGCCCGATCTTGTCGACCACTTCGGCGGGCGAGCCGGCCAGACCGTTCGCCTTGAGCTCTTCCACGTCCCTGCCGATGGCTGCGGCACGGCGCGCGACCTCCGCGTCGTCCTTGCCCACGCAGACGACCAGAGCGTTGGAGTACACCAGGTCGCCGGCTTTGCGGCTGGCCGCCTCCGCGGCGGCACGGACCCGGCCGAACTGCCGCTCGCTGTCCTCGATCGAGGCGAACGGAATGTTGAACTCGTCGGCGTACTGCGCGGCCAGCCGCGGGGTGCGGGTCGCCCCGTGGCCTCCGATCAGCACCGGCACCTTGCCGTTCACCGGCTTGGGCAGCGCGGGAGAGTCGGTCAGCTGGTAGTGCGCGCCGTGGTGGGAGAAGGTCTTGCCGATGTCGGTGGCCCACAGCCCGGTGACGATCGCCAGCTGCTCCTCGAGGCGGGCGAACTTCCCCTTGGGGAAGGGGATGCCGTACGCCTTGTGCTCCTCCTCGAACCATCCGGCCCCCAGGCCGAGCTCCACGCGGCCGCCCGACATCTGGTCGACCTGCGCGACCTGGATGGCCAGCACTCCCGGCAGCCGGAACGTTCCGGCCGTCATCAGGGTGCCGAGGCGGACGCGCTTCGTCTCACGGGCGAGCCCTGCCAGGGTGATCCAGGCATCGGTCGGGCCGGGCAGCCCGTCGGCGGACCCCATGGGGACGTAGTGGTCGGAGCGGAAGAAGGCGTCGAAGCCGAGGTCCTCGGTGGCCTTGGCGACGGAGAGCAGGGTGTCGTAGCTCGCCCCTTGCTGGGGCTCGGTGAAAATTCGAAGATCCATACATCCATCCTGCACCGTCGGGCCCGGCTCAACCTCTCCGTCCCGGCCACGCGGGCTCCGCCGCGCCACGGGCGCCGGCCGGACCGGGCTGGTCGAGCCCGGCCGCCGTGCCCGCCCCAGGGCCCGTCGTGTCCGGTCGAGCGGCCGTCCTGCCCGCCCGAGGGCCCGTCGTGTCCGGCCCAGCGGCCGGGGTGGGTATCTTCGACCCCTTCGACACGGCGGATGCGGGCGGTTCAGGAGCCGCGCGTCCGGGCAGGGCGGGTGGACCCGCTCTCCCTCTGATCGTGTCGGGAGGTCTGTCGGGGTCCCGCGCGGCCAGCCGGCGCAGCATGCCCCGCACCCGGTCGTTGGACTCGTCCGCCGCGTCTATGGCCTCGATGCACTGCCAGTACAGACCTTCCTCGTCGGTGGCGCACGCGACCCCGACGAGGGCGATCCCCACATCGGCCAGTAAGGAGCCCAGACCGATCAACGTGTCGTGCGCGTCCGCCACTTCGGTCAGCTGAGCGGCCCTGACTCCGCCCCGGCGCACCGCGGGGTGGTCCATGGCGACGGTCAGGCCGCCGATCTCGCCGAGCCCGCGCGCCTCACCTCTCACCTCCGGCGGCCCGTACGCCGCCAGCCTGATGCCGATGGCCTGGGCGAGGGCCTGGGCCTGCCATGCCTCCGCCACGATGTCCGGTACCGCCCTGCTCTGTGCCAAGGCATTCCGGCTCACATCGATGAGCCTCTCCGCGTCCATGTACGCCGCCCCCGTTCGTACGACTTACCTGCCCACTCAGTTCATTACCCAGAGTGAAGGTGCTTGAGCCTGAATGCCAGGGGAATTCGGAAATCTGTGGACAGCCAGCCCCTTGTGGATAAGTTTGTGACTCCATAGAGTGACGAATCCTCGATCGGCGGCGTTCCGGACCCTCACATTCCGCCCAGAGTTCACTTCCTGGGGAAGCGCAGCTCGTTCCGGTCGATCTTGTCGGAGAGCGCCGACAGGGCATCCACGCCGAGCACTTCACAGAACTGGAGCAGGTACGCCAGGACATCGGCGACCTCGTCGCGGACCCGGTGCGCCTTCTCGTCGTCCTCCATCACCCGTGCCGACTGTTCGGGCGTCAGCCACTGGAAGATCTCCACCAGTTCGGCCGCCTCGACGCTGAGCGCCACCGCCAGGTTCTTCGGCGTGTGGTACGGCCCCCAGTCGCGCGCCTCGGCGAACTCGGCCAGCCTGCGCTGCAGTCCCTCGACATCCAGTCCGTCTTCTCTCGTCACGGGACCAGATCTACCACCGTCACCCCGTCCAGCCCGCGCGCGAACGAGGCGTCGGCCACGGCTCCCGCCAGGCGCACATGCCCGCGGGCGGTCATCTCCACGGCCAGCGCGGCCAGTTCACGGGCCTGCGACGGGTCGAGGCAGCGGTCGAAGCCGTCCGCGAGGACCGTCAGCGACTGATAGGCGGACGGCACCTCCGCGGCCTGATCCATGGCGAGGACCCCGGGTCCGGTGAGCAGCACCAGAGCAAGCGCCAGATACGTCAACTCGCCCTCGCCCAGCCGCCCCACGGGCGTGGCGCCCTGCACCCCGCGGGCCAGCAGCGCCCGCACCGTACCGTCGCCCAGTTCCTCGACGGCCAGGTCCTCCACGTCCCCGGCGCACCCCGTACGCGCCGCCGCGGCAAGCCGGGCATGCCGCTTGGCGCACTCGCTCCGCGTACGGTGCAGCACTTCCGCCAGGTTCTCGCAGCTCCGCCGCAGCCTCCCCTCCCCCGCAGCGACCGGCCGTCGCATGTGCCGCGGCTGTGGTTCGCAGGCGAAGACCGAGCGCAGAGCCACCACCATCTGCTCGGCAGCGGCGATCACTTGCAGCTGGCCGTCGGTCTTGCCCGCGACGCGCAGCGGCAGCAGGGCTGTGCCCAGCCGGTCGTCCGGAAGCGGCCCCCGCGTCACCGCCACGGATCCGGCCGTGTGCCAGGCGGCCTGCACCGACGGGCGCCCGGGGTCCCGCAGTGCGGTGGTGAGCAGGGTCTGCCCGCCACAGCTCAGGCGCTCGCCCACGATGCGCAGTTCGGGCTGGGCCTGGACGGCGAGGTCCAGGCGTACCGCACCGGCCGGCCCGTCGACCGTGCAGCCGATGCGGAATCCGCGCCGTCCCTGCTCGTCGGGCCCGGCCGACTCCGGTACGCAGGCCGCCGGGTCCGGGAAGACCTCGGCGAGTTCGTCCCCGGCGGCCAGCCGCGCCAAGGCCTCGTACGCCTGGAGGACGCTCGACTTACCGCTGCCGCTCGCTCCCGCGAACAGCGTCAGAGGGGCGACGGGTAACGTCGCGCCGCGGTGCTTCTTGAAGGCGGACAGCCGCAGTTCGGTGACGGTGGGACGTGCGCTGGTCACGCTCCTGGGCACGGTGGCGGCGCCGGTGAGCGGGGTGTGGACGGTCATGTGCCGGACGGTACGCAGCGTGCGGCACGCCGAACCGTTCCGTCTCGACGACCTTCCTACGAACGGGGGACGGCGCGCGACAGCGTGTCCGTGGCCTCCGCCATGCCCTCGACCTCGGTACCGACCGGCGCGAGCAGAAAGACGTTCCGGTCGACGCGGTGCATCCCGCTGCCGAGCCCGAAGACGACGCCACTGCTGAAGTCCAGGATGCGCTTGGCGACATCGGTGTCGGCGCCGGTGAGGTCGAGCAGCACCGGGATCTGCGCCACGAGGTGCTCGGCGACGTCGCGTGCGTCGGCGAAGACCTGCACCCGCAGCACGACGAAACGGCGCTGCTCGACGGCGTAGTCCTGCGGGACGGTGCGGTGGTCGACCCGCGACGGCCACTCGTTGCGGCTGCGCAGCGGGACGACCTGGGCCAGGCCCTCCCACTGTTCGTCGGTGACGTCGTAGCTCTCGTACCTACTCATGCGCCCATCCTCGCGCTCCTCACCCGTTCGGCCCAACAGCGACACGGGTGAGTCGAGCGCGGATCGAGCACCGGCAGGGGTCAGCCGGCGGGAGGCGGGGGCACGAGCCCGTCGGCGACCAGGCCGGCGAAGACCGCTTCGGCCATGGTCTGCATCGCGGACAGCGGGCGGACCATCACGGTGAACTCCTTGATCCTGCCCGCCTCGTCGAACTGGAGCAGGTCGAGCCCGTGGATCTCCTTGCCCTTGACGGTGGCCCGGAAGATCAGGATCTCCGACGCCGCGTCCTTGCCGTCGGCCGTCTCGGCGGTGCCGTCGAGCCGTCCCGTGTAGCGGAAGTCCTCGAAGGTGCGGAGCAGCACCCGGAACAGTCCGAGCACGAGCGGCCTGCCCTCGAAGGGTTTGAACTTCACCGGGCTGTAGAAGCGGATGTCCTCGGTGAACAGCTCGTCCAGAACGGTGACATCGCGCTGCTCCACGGCGGCGCGGAAACGTTCGGCGGTGGTCTCCATGGCTCTTCTTCCTCCTGATGATACTCAAGAATATGACTACTCACTTTCTTGAGTATCATGGGAGACCGGACGAAGGGAAGGGTGAGGGCACGATGGCACTGCGGCATGCGGTCCTGGCGGCGCTGCTGGACGGGGAGTACAGCGGATACCAGCTGGCCAAGGCGTTCGACGTCGGCGTCGCGAACTTCTGGCACGCCCTGCCCCAGCAGCTGTACGCGGAGCTCGCCCGGCTGGAGAAGGAAGGGTTCATCACCGGGCGCCAGGTGGTGCAGGAGACGAGGCCCAACAAGCGGCTGTTCCGGGTGACCGACGCCGGGGTCACCGAACTCGAGCGGTTCGCGGCGGCCACCTCCAAGCCGTCGTTCATCCGTGACGACCTGCTGGTCAAGGTCCAGGCCGCGGACCGCGTCGGCGCCGGCCCGGTGATCGAGCAGCTGGAGGAACGGGCGGCGATCGCCGAGGGGAAGATCGAACTCTTCGGCAAGCTGCTGCGGAAGATGCGCGGAGACGCCGAAGAGGACGAGTTCCTGCGTCACGGCGAGCGGATCGGACCGTATCTGACCTGCCTGCGCGGACTGGCCTTCGAGGAGGACAACCGGCGCTGGTGCCTGCGGATCGCCGGCGTACTGAAGGCGCGACAGGCGGCGGCCCGGCAGTCACCCTTGGCTTAGAGCGCACTTCACGCAGCAGACTCCTCGCCAGCGCCCGGCCATCACGGTCGTCACAGGAGGAATCAGCATGAAATACCGCATGATCGGCCAGGATCCGAGAACCCGCCGCGAGGTGAGCGTCCTGAGCCTCGGCGCCATGCTGTTCGGCACGGCCACCGACGAGGCCACCTCGTTCGCCATTCTCGACCGCTACGTCGAGGCGGGCGGCACGTTCGTCGACACGTCCGACAACTACGCGTTCTGGTTCAACGGCAGCCAGGGCGGCGAGAGCGAGCAGCTGCTCGGCCGCTGGCGCCGCAGCCGCGGGATCACCGACGAGGTGGTCGTCGCCACCAAACTGGGCGGACGCCCCAACCGGCCGAGCACGACGTTCTTGCACGACATCGAGGGTCTGTCGGCGAAGGTGATCCGGGAGTCCGCCGAGCGCAGCCGTGAGCAGCTCGGCGTGGAGAGGCTGGATGTGCTGTACGCCCATGTGCAGGACCGGCGCGTTCCGTTGGAGGAGACCGTCGGCGCCTTCGCCGAGCTGGTCGCCGACGGTGTCGTCGGACTGCTGGGTGTCAGCAACCACTGGACCTGGCAGGTCGAGCGGGCCCGGAACCTCGCGCGGGGCGCGGGACTTCCCGGGTACGAGGTCCTGCAGTACCACCACAGCTATCTGCGCCGGCGTACCGACTTCCGCAGCATGCGCTTCCCCGACGGACAGGAGGGCGTCGTCAGCGGTGAGCTCCTCAGCTATCTGCGGGCCGAGCCCGAACTGCCGCTCGTCGCCTACTCGCCACTGCTGTCCGGCGCATACGTCCGCGAGGACAAGCCGCTCGGGAGCGACTTCGACCATCCGGGCACGCCCGCGCGGCTCGCGGCACTGCGTGAGGTGGTCTCGGCGACGGGGGCCACGGCCAACCAGGTCGTGCTCGCCTGGCTGCTCGGCGGCGATGTGCCGATGATCCCGCTGGTCGGCGCGTCGTCCGTGGCGCAGCTCGACGAGAGCCTCGAAGCAGTGGAGTTGGAGCTGACGGCCGAGCAGCGGGGACGGCTGGACGAGGCGCACTGAAGGGTGCAGCCCGGAGGGGCCGGCGGGAGGGGGCCCGCCGGCCGCCGTGGTCAGCTCAACGGCTTGTCCAGGACCGCCTTGCGGTGGCTGAACGTCTCGATCGAGTACTGCCCGTGGTAGCGGCCCATGCCGCTCTCTCCGACGCCCCCGAAGGGCAGGTCGGAGACGGTCAGATGGGCCAGCGGCAGGCCGAAGCCCAGCCCGCCGGACGAGGTTTCGGCGGCCAGTCGCTGCCGGGTGGTGTCGGACTCGGTGAAGGCGTACAGGGCCAGCGGCTTGTCGCGGTCGTTGATGAAGTCGATGGCCTCGTCCAGGCCGGCCACCGTGACGATGGGCAGAACGGGTCCGAAGATCTCCTCCTGCATGACCGGCGCCTCGGGGGCGACGTCGGCCAGGACGGTCGGCGCGATGTACTTGCGTGCACGGTCGGTGCCGCCGCCCACCACCATGCGCCCGGAGCCGAGCAGCCCGCTGAGCCGGTCGAAGTGCCGCTCGTTGATGATCCTGCCGTACTCGGGGGAGGTCACCGGATCGGAGCCGTACAGCGTCTTGACGGCCTCGGCGAGAGCGGGCTCCAGGACGCGGGCGGTCTCCGGGTCGGTCAGGACGTAGTCGGGCGCGACGCAGGTCTGGCCCGCGTTGAGGAACTTGCCGCGCGCGAGGCGGGCGGCGACCGTGGCGATGTCGGTGTCCCGGTCGACGAACACGGGCGACTTGCCGCCCAGTTCGAGGGTGACCGGGGTGAGGTGCCGCGCGGCGGCGGTCATGACGATGCGGCCGACGGTGCCGTTGCCCGTGTAGAAGATGTGGTCGAAACGCTCCGCGAGCAGGGCGGTCGTCTCGGGGATCCCGCCTTCGACAACGGCCACCGCGTCGGTGTCGAGGTACTGCGGCAGCAGGCGTGCGAGGACGAGAGAGGTGGCGGGCGCGAGCTCGCTGGGCTTGGCCACCACGGCGTTTCCGGCCGCCAGTGCGCCGACCACGGGCGTGAGCAGCAGCTGGACCGGATAGTTCCAGGGGGCGATGACCAGCACGACGCCCAGCGGGTCGTACTGCGTCCAGGCCTGGGCGTCACCGATGTGCGCGGGAACGGGAGCCGGCTCCGGGCGCAGCCACTCCGCCAGGTGGTCGAGGGTGTGGTCGATCTCCCTGACGGTGAAGTCGATCTCGGTCCGGAACGCCTCGGCGGAACTCTTTCCCAGGTCGGCGTGGAGGGCCTCGGCGAGATCGGTGCCGTGCTCGGTGAGCATCTCGCGCAGCCGGCGCAGCTGTGCCGTGCGCCACTCGACGGGCGCGGTGCGGCCGGATCGGTAGGTGGCTCGCAGCCGGGCCACGATGTCGGCGGGCTGCTCGGGAGTGGGGTGGTTCACGGTTCCTCGCTGATGACGTGGGCTGGTGACGCGAGCGGCCCCATCGGCCCGCCCGGTGATCTCGCTCGATCAGTTCGATGCACAGACCAGTTCGTTGTAAAGGCCAACCTTTCTGCACCCGAATAAATTCCGGAGCCCTTCGTCGCTGTCGGGCGGATCCGCTGCCGGACGTGGCAGGGCCGCCGGGCCGGCTGCCCCGCAGCCGACTGTCAGACCCTTGCTCTACGTTTTCAGCATGACGGAATTCGTGTTGGTGGCAGGGGCCTGGCTCGGCGCGAGCGCATGGGACGACGTGGTGCCAAAGCTGCGGGCGGCCGGGCACGGCGCCCATCCGCTGACGCTGTCGGGTCTCGGCGGGAAGCAGGGCATCCCGGCCGGTCAGCAGACTCATGTGCAGGACATCGTCGACGAGGTCGAACGCCGCGGTCTGCGCGATGTGGTCCTGGTCGGACACAGCTATGCGGGCATCCCGGTCGGCCAGGCCGCCGAGCGGATCGGTGACCGGCTGACCAGGGTGGTGTTCGTCGACTCCAACGTGCCGGCGGACGGCGAGTCGTTCGTGTCCGCCTGGCCGGACGGGCGGGCGATGGTGGAGGCGTCGATAGCCGGCAGCGGGGGCTTCTGGGCGCCCCTGTCGGCAGCCGACTTCGACGGACAGGGGCTCACCGCGGAGCAGATCGCACGGATCGTCGGCGGCTCGACGCCGCATCCGGGGGCGACGCTGACCGAGCCCGCCGTGCTGTCGCGCCCGCTCGGTGACCTTCCGGCGACGTACATCAAATGCCTGCTCGACGGCGCCGAGCCGAACGGTGACGTGGCCGAGCTGCTGAAGAGCGACCACTGGGAGCTGGTGGAGATGGACACCGGCCACTGGCCGATGTTCTCCCAGCCGCGCGAGCTCGCGCGAAACCTGTGCCGGTCGATCGACGCCTGAGGTCCGCCTCGGGTCCTCGTCATCCGCCGTCGCGCCGCACAGGACGCGGACTGTGTCAGCCGACCCGCTGCAGGGCCTTCTCCCGGCGCTCGGCCATGGTCGACCCGGACTCCCGCCGGGCCATGCGGCGCAGCACGATGGGCGCGAGGACGAGACCGATGGCGGCCCAGGCTCCCAGCACTCCGAGGGTCTCCAGGTGGCGCCAGGAATCGCCGATCTCGACGGTGACCGCGCTGTCGGGCAGCAGGGCCGAACGCATGCCGAGCCCGAGCCAGTAGACCGGGAAGACCTGGGCGATCCATTGCACCCATTCCGGCATGGCGGTGACCGGGTAGAAGATCCCGGAGGTTCCGATCATCGCGAGGATCGGGAGCGTGAGCAGCCCCTGGCTGCGGGCGCTGCTGAACACCGATCCCAGCACCGCGCCGATCGGCAGGGTGGCCACCAGGCCCAGAACCAGCACCCAGCCCAGTGTGAGCCAGGAACTCAGGCTGCCGATCGTCAGGCCGGGAATGAGGAACAGGCCGGGTACGAGGAAGATCGCTAGGTCGACGACGACGCCGCCCGCCACCGAGATGATCTTGCCGATCAGATAGGCCGGCATCCCGTTCGGCGTCGCCTTGGCGCGCAGCAGGGTCCCGTCCTCCCGCTCTGCGGTGAGCAGTTGACTCATGGACACCATGGCCATCGCGGCATTCATACCGAGGATGCCGGGCAGCACCAGGGTGCCGAGTTCGAATCCGGTGCTGCCGAAGGACACGTCCCGCAGGAAGAACGTCACGATCAGCATCAGCACGGGCCAGAAGAGGTGGTTGAACAGGTCCCCGCCGTTGGTGAACGACTGGCGCAGTTCGATCAGGCCGCGGGACCAGCCGGCTCGCAGTGCTGTCTCGTTCATCGGGTCACTTCCCCCAGCTCACTCACGGCGTCTGCGTCTGCTGCGTGGTCACCGGCCGGCTGTCGTACCAGTGAGAGATAGGTGTCCTCGAGCGTCGCCTTCCGGACTTCGAGGTCCGTGATGTCCTCGCCGTACTGCCGGAACAACTCGAAGGCGAGCTTGGTGGATTCGCTGGTCGATCGCACGAAGTCGCGGCCGTCGCGGGACCAGCGAACGGTGTCCTCGCCGACGATCCGCTCGGCGAGCTCCTGAGCCGTACCGTCGGCGATGATCTGCCCGCCGTTGAGGATCATGATGCGGTCCGCGAGCTTCTGTGCCTCGTGCAGATCGTGGGTGGTGAGCACGATGGTGGTGTCCTGCTCGTCGGCGAGACGGTCGACGAGGTCGTGGAACTCGCGCCGGGCCACGGGGTCGAGGCCGGCGGTGGGCTCGTCGAGGAAGAGCAGTTCGGGACGGCCCACGATGCCGACCGCGACGTCCAGCCTGCGGCGCTGACCGCCGGAGAGCATCCGGACCTTCTTGTCCGCCTGCGCGGTCAGCCCGACCGCGGCGATGAGCTCGTCCGGGTCCCACGGCCGCTGGATCTGCTCGGTGGCGTAACGGGCGTAGTACATGCCGAGGTGCGCCAGCAGCTCGCGCACCCGCCACCTGCCGTGGTCCCGCCACGACTGGAGCACCACACCGACCCGTGCCCGCCAGTGTTCGTCGCCGTGCGCCGGATCGGTGCCCAGCACCTCGACCCGGCCGGCCGGCCGCATCCGGAACCCCTCGAGGATCTCGAGCGTGGTGGTCTTTCCCGCCCCGTTCGGTCCGAGCAGGCACACCACCTCACCGTGGTGCACCCGGAGATTCACGTCCCTGAGGACCTCGGTCGTGCCGTAGCGCATACGCAGGCCGTTGACTTCCAGCACGGCCCTCTCGCGCGTTGTCATCATTGCTCCCTCGTCTCCCCACGTGTTTCTCCGGGTGGGGGCATGGTGGTGGTGGCCGGGAACTGCGGGGGTGCGGTCCAGCGGCCCGTATGCCCGGCGCTGCCCTGTTCGGGCAATCGTCAGGAGCGACGGATGACGATGTCCCCGCTGTAGGTGCGGACGCGCACCTCGACGATCTCGTCGGACCCCGCGGGGCCGTCGACCGCTTTCAGGGAGTTGCGGACCGCGCCGGTCAGCGTGCTCACGTCGAGCTTCGCCGCGGTGCCTTCCCTGATGCCGATCTCGATTTCGGCGGACGAGGCCGTGACCACGACCGAACCGCGGATGACCTCGTCGATCCGGATGCGTCCATGGGCGGTCTTGGCCTCGACGCTTCTGTGCGCCCGCTCGACATGGAAGTCGCCGTTCATCCCCGTGAGGCGCAGATTTCCGGTGACGTCGCCGATTCGGGCCTCGCCCTGGTCGTTTCCGATGAGCGCCGCGCCGTCGATCTCGTCGACGCGTACACCTCCGGAGCCGTTGACGACCTTGGCGTTGCCGACCACCCGGGCCACGCTGATCTCGCCGCGGGACGTGGTCAGCCGGAGCGGGCCCGTCTCCTGCAGCCTGATGTCACTCTGTGTGGCCTCGAACCGGCACGCACCGAGGCGGCCTTCGCCGCGCAGCGACACCCAGGACGAACTGCCGCGCACATGGGAGCCCTCGGGCAGCTCGATCACCACGTCGACCGAGCCGGCACGGCGGGACATGCTCGGCCAGGGGAGCTGTTGCGCCGGTGCCCTGATCTGCAACGTGCCCTGCGCGTAGTCGATCCGCGTCTGTTCCGCGGCCTTGACGTCGGCGGCACGGGAGCTGTCCGTCGGGCGGACCTCGACCATCGTGTCGGCGCGTCGGCTCGCCGTGATGGCGATGTCGCCCGTGGAGACCTCGATCCTGGCGGAGATCGGGTCGGGAGTGTCGAAAGTGGGCATGCCGGCCTTCCTTGGTGCGCCGCTTGCGGGTGCGCTGAAGCAGTCGGCCGACGTGGGACCCGAGGTGCTCGGGCGGGCGGACGCCGATCCGCGCCAGGCGCCCTTCTCCTCAGCCGTCGGGAATCGTCCGGAGGCTGTCGGCGTACTGCTTCGTATCGATGGCGCCACTTTGGCACATCTGTGGCGCCATTCACAAGAGGGCGTCGCCACACCACTCAGCGGAAGGCATTGCGCGCAGCCGTTCGCCTCGTTTCGATGGCCATGAAGTGCGCCATAATGGCGTCACCACGGCCTCCACCGACCGCCCGGGCCCGACCGACCGTGACCCGGCGACGAGGTGCGCAGCGGGAGTGTGCCGACACCGTCATACCCGGCTGCCCGCCAAGCTCCCGGGCGCTCGGCCGCGCCCCGGGGGGCCCGTGATCACCACGGCGGACGGACTTGCACATCGCGCCACGCCGGCGTGAGGATGGCGCCATGGAACTGACGCGATATGTCGACAATCTGCGGCAGGAGCTGATCACCGCGGCCGAGGCGGGCGACGCGCAGGCACGCGAACTCGCCGAGCGACTCGTCGCGCCGCTGTCCTCCGCCGTCCGGCTCGTTCTGCTCGATGCCCTGTCGGCCGCCGCGGACGAAATCACGCGTGAACTGGCTCCGGGGTCCGTCGAAATCCGACTGCGCGGACTGGACCCCCGCTTCGTCGTCACGCCGGCGCCGCCCGAGTACGCCTCCGACGGCACCGAGGACGACTTCGCACGCTCACGCACCGGTGCCCTCCCGACGCTCCCGGCCGTGCCGCCGGCACCTGGCGCCAAGGAAGGCGCCATGTCCCGCATCAACTTCCGCCCGCCCGAGCAGGTGAAGGCCCGCATCGAGGAGGCGGCGGGCCGCGAAGGACTGTCGGTCAATGCCTGGCTGGTCCGGGCGGCCTCCGCCATGCTGACCCACGACGAGCCGGCCCGCCGTCCTGAACGGCGTACTCCGCAGGGCGGCCAGAGTTACACAGGCTGGGTGAACTGACCTCGCGACGCGCAGGACGGCCCCGCCCGCGATGGGCGGAGCCGTCCTCGGCGCTACGACAGCGTCCCGCCGGACACCGAAGCAGGCGCCGGCGCGTAGCCGGCGGCCCGGGTCGTGAAGGTGCCACGGCCCTGGGTGCGGCTGCGCAACCGGGACGCGTAGCCGAACAGTTCGGCCAGCGGCACGGTCGCGGTGACCACCGCCGTACCGGACCGGGCGGCCTGGCCCGAGACCCGGCCGCGCCGTGCCGCCAGGTCGCCGAGCACCGCGCCGACCGCGTCGTCGGGCACGGTGACCGTGACCTCGACCACCGGTTCCAGCAGCGCCATCACGCTCGCGCGCAACGCTTCACGCAGCCCGAACCGTCCCGCTGTCCGGAACGCCATCTCCGACGAGTCCTTGGAGTGGGTGGCCCCGTCGACAAGGGTCACGCGCAGCCCCGTCACCGGGTGGCCCCCCAGCGGGCCCTCGGCCAGCGCGTCCCGGCAGCCGGCCTCCACCGCGCGGATGTACTCCTGCGGCACACGTCCCCCGGTGACGGTCGACCGGAAGGCGAAGCCCTCCCCGTCGTCCGGCTCCAGCGGCTCGACATCGAGGACGACATGCGCGAACTGCCCGGCACCGCCGTCCTGTTTGACGTGCCGGTGGACCAGCCCGGACACACCGCGGGCGACGGTCTCGCGGTACGCCACCTGCGGCCGGCCGACGCCGACGTCCAGCCCATGGGCACGGCGGATCTTCTCCACCGCGACCTCCAGGTGCAGTTCGCCCATGCCCGAGAGCACCGTCTGGCCGGTCTCGGCATCCGTCCGGACGGCGAGGGAGGGATCCTCCTCGACGATCCGGGCCAGCGCCGTCGTGAGCCGGTCGGTGTCCAGTCGCCTGCGCGCCTCGACCGCCACCGAGACCACCGGAGCGGCCGCGGTGGGCGGTTCGAGCAGCAGCGGCGTGGCCGGCGCGCACAGGGTCGCACCGGAACGGGCAGCCTTCAGCCCGACCACGGCGACGATGTCGCCGGCCACCGCACAGTCCATCTCCGCATGCCGGTCGGCCTGTACGCGCAGGATCCGGCCGATGCGTTCCGAGCGGTTCGCACCCACGTCCAGCACGGCGTCTCCCTTCCGCATCGTTCCCGAGTACACGCGCACATACGTCAGCCGCCCGGTGCTGGTCGAGTTCACCTTGAACACGAGCCCCGCGAACGGCGCGGCCGGGTCGGCCGCCCGCTCCTGCTCCGCGCCGCCGTGGGTGCCGCGTACCGGCGGCACGTCCAGCGGCGAGGGCAGATAGGCCACGACTGCCTCCAACAGCGGCTCGATCCCGCAGTTGCGGTACGCGGAACCGCACAGCACCACGACGCCCTCACCACTGCGGGTCAGGTCACGCAACGCACCGGCCAGGGTCTGCGCGGACAGAGCCGACCGCTCGCAGAACTCCTCCAGCGCGCCCGGGTGGAGTTCGGCCACCGTCTCCTCCAGCAGACGGCGACGCCGCTCGGCCTCGTCACGCAGCGTGTCCGGCACCGGGCCTTCCTCGTACGTGTCGTGGCCGGCCCGCCAGACCAGGGAACGCATGCGCAGCAGATCCACCACTCCGGTGAACCCGTCCTCCTGCCCGATGGGCAGCTGGACCACCAGGGGAACCGTACGCAGCCGTTCCCTGATCGACCGGACCGCGGAGTCGAGGTCGGCTCCCGCGCGGTCCAGCTTGTTGACGAACGCGATCCGGGGCACGACATGCAGGTCGGCCTGCCGCCACACGGCCTCGCTCTGCGGTTCGACTCCCGCGACGGCGTCGAACACGGCGATCGCGCCGTCGAGCACGCGCAGCGAGCGCTCCACCTCGTCGGCGAAGTCGACGTGGCCGGGTGTGTCGATCAGGTTGATCCGGCGACCGTCCCACAGACAACTCACCGCCGCGGCGAAGATGGTGATACCACGGTCGCGCTCCTGTGAGTCGAAGTCGGTGACGGTCGTGCCGTCGTGCACCTCGCCGCGCTTGTGGGTGGCGCCGGTGAGGTACAGGATCCGCTCGGTGACGGTGGTCTTTCCGGCGTCGACGTGGGCGAGGATGCCCAGATTCCGGACGGCGGTCAGCGTGCTGGTGGATCGGAGTCGGAGGTCGGTGCGCACGGCCCGGGCCTTTCAAGGATGTGGTGAGCAGGGCAACGCGATTCCCGGACGAGGGCCTTGGGTCGGGAGCCTGCGCCGTCCCCTGACGCGACAGGAGCGTCAGGGACACGAGGGCGGCGACTCGGTGGCCGCCGCACGGAGCAGGCAGGGGTCAGGCGTTCGTCAGGACTTCCGGTGGCGGCCGCGCAGCCGGCACCGGGGGGACGAAGACACCAGGATCACGTCGAAGCGTGACCGGGGAGCAGCGGCAGCGGTGCGAAAACGCATGGCCGTGACTCCCCTCGATCGTCGGAACGCGCCACGATGCCGTGTGCACCGGGCGAGCCGAGTCTAGGGAGACGAGCCGATCTTCCGACACCGATTTTTCTGCCCCTCCCCCTGCCGATGGCGCCGGGGGTTGACCCGAAAAAGAGTGAGTGGTTAAGTACTCACATGAGCAAGGAGCGGCAACGCCAACTGTCCACCGCCGAGGAGCGCCGGGAGACGGTGCTGCGCACCGCCATCGGCGCCTTCGCGGCGCGGGGCTACTTCGGCACCACCACCACCGAAGTGGCCAAGGCGGCCGGCATCTCCCAGGCGTACGTCTACCGGCTCTTCCCGAACAAGGAGTCACTGTTCGCGGCGGTGGTCGAGCACTGCTTCGTACGGGTGCGCGCCGCCCTGGAGGACGGCGCGGCGCAGGCCCAGGGCAGTTCGCCCGAGGTGGTGCTGACCGCCATGGGGGATGCGTACGCGCACCTGATCAGCGACAACGACCTCATGCTGGTGCAGTTGCACGCCCAGGCGGCGGCGGTCTCCGAGCCCGCCATCCGCGAAGCGGTGCGGGCCGGGTACGCCCGCACGGTGGAGTACGTCCGCGGGGCGTCGGGCGGCAGCGAGCCCCAGGTCCAGGACTTCTTCGCCGTCGGCATGCTCTGCCATCTCGTGGTGTCGATCCGCGCGGACGAGGTCGACGCACCCTGGACGCGCACACTCACCGCGGGCATCACACACTACTGAGACCCGGCGCCCGGCAGGGCGGCCATCGACCGGTCACGGTCCGACGGCCGCCCACTTTCAGGGCGTAAGAGTGAGTGGTCAACCACACATGGATGTGGAGAGGGGAACCCATGAAGACCAGCAGCGGCGCGGCTCTCACGGCTCTGGCCGGTGCCCAGTTCACAGTCACGCTGAGCACGTCCATCGTCAACGTCGCCCTGCCCGCCGTCCGCGACGGCGTCGGTCTCTCCGACAGCGGCATGGCCTGGGTCGTCAACGCCTACGGCCTCGCCTTCGGAGCTCTGCTCCTGCTGGGCGGGCGGGCCGCCGACCTCGTCGGCCGCCGCCGCGTCCTGCTCGCCGGCCTCGCCCTGTTCACCGTCGCCTCCGTCACCGCGGGCCTGGCCACCACACCGTGGCTGCTGATCACCGCCCGCACCCTGCAGGGCATCGGGGCAGCGGGCGTGGCACCGGCAGCGCTCGCCCTGGTCATGCAGCTCTTCCCGCCCGGACCCGGGCGGGGCAGGGCCCTGGGCCTGTGGGGCGCCGTCTCCGGTGCCGGTGGTGCGGCCGGCGTCGTGGCCGGCGGGCTGCTCACCGAGAGCCTGGGCTGGCCGTGGATCTTCCATGCGTCGGCGCTCGCGGGTGCGGCGGTCCTCGGCGCCACGCTTCTCCTCGTGCCCGCCTCACCGTCCGCGCACGACGGCAACCGGCAGTTGGACGTGGCCGGTGCGGTGACCGTGACGGCCGGGCTCACCGCCCTGGTCCACGGCCTCACCTCGGCCCGGCAGTCCGGCTGGACCGACCCCGTGGTCCTCGGCGCGCTGACCACAGCGGCCGTCCTGCTGACGGTGTTCGTCCTGATCGAGCGACGCCACCCCACGCCGCTGCTCCCGCCACGGCTGTTCTCCGCGGGCCCGGTGGGCGCCGCCAATGCGGTCATGACGCTGCTGGGCGCGGTGTGGGTCGGGCTCTTCTTCTTCCTGCCCCTCTACCAGCAACAGGTGCTGGGTGCCGGACCGCTGGAGACGGGACTGTCCCAACTCCCCCTCGCCGCAGCCAACATGATCGGCTCCTCCCTCGCACCGCGGCTCGGCCGCCGCATCGGACCGAACGTCACCCTCACCCTCGGCCTGGCGGCCCTGGCCGCCGGACTGCTGTGGCTGGCCCGGATATCCGCCCACGGCAGTTACACCACCGACCTCCTCGGCCCGACCGTCGTCGTCGGCCTGGGCCTCGGCATCGCGTTCGTCCAGCTCACCGGCGCAGCCGTCACCGGTGTGCGGCCCGGCGACGCGGGACTGGCCGGGGGCCTGGTCAACACCTCCCGGCAGATCGGCGGCGCGACCGGTCTCGCGGTGCTCGGCACGCTCGCCGCCGGCACCACCGCCGCCGCCGGCACCCGCTTCTCCCCGGCCGAGGCCCTCACCGAGGGCTACCGGACCGCATTCCTCGCCTCGGCGGCCCTCATCGCCGCGGGGGCCACCCTCCTCCCCCTCCTCGCCCGCCGTACCGAATCCCTCCCGAAAGGCAGCCCCGTCATGAACCAGCCCGACCGTCCCGCCACTTCAGTACCGCACCCCACCGCGGTCGACGAGCACGCTCCCGTCGTCGTCCGGCTCGCCACCTCCGTACAGGCCTCCCGTACAGCGCTGTGGGACCTGCACACCGACATCGGCGCCTGGGCCCTGTGGAACCCGGACATCGAGCACGTCGAGTTCACCGGCCCGCTCGCCCAAGGGGCAACGTTCCGCTGGCGGACCCACGGACTGGAGATCACCTCCACCGTGCACGAGGTCGTGCCCGGCGAGCGGATCGTGTGGGGCGGCCCGGCCCACGGCATCACCGGGATACACGTGTGGACCTTCGAGGAGCAGGACGGCGGCCACATGACCGTCCGCACCGAGGAGTCCTGGAGCGGCGCCCCGGTCGACGAGCGCCCCGAGGAACTGCGGCAGGCACTCCACCAGTCGCTCACCGGCTGGCTGCACCACCTGAAGGCCGCCGCCGAACGCGTCTGAGGCCCCGCTGCCCCAACCCTCCACCCGCCGAAGAGACAAGGAACCGCCATGACCAGCAAGCCCTACCTGACCGGCCACTACACCCCCGTCGCCGACGAGATCACCGCCACCGGCCTCACCGTCGAAGGCACCCTCCCGCCCGAGCTCACCGGCCGGCTGATCCGCAACAGCCACAACCCCAAGCCCGGCATCACACCCACCCACTGGTTCAAGGGCAGCGGCATGGTCCACGGCATCCGTCTGCGGGACGGCCGGGCCGAGTGGTACCGCAACCGCTGGGTCCACACCCCGGCCCTGGACGGCGCCCCGTACATGACGGAGAAGGGCCCCGACCTGACCGCGAGCACCGCCGGCACCCATGTCATCGAGCACGCCGGCCGCCTCCTCGCGCTGTGCGAATCGGCGCTGCCGTTCGAGCTGACGGCCGATCTGGAGACGGTGGGGGCCTACGACTTCGGCGGCCGGCTGACCTCCGCCATGACCGCACACCCCAAGGAGGACCCGGTCACCGGCGAGCTGCACTTCTTCGCCTCCTCCCCCTTCCCGCCCTTCCTCATCCACCACGTGGCCTCGCCCGACGGCACGGTCCTGGACAGCCAGGAGGTCCCCGGAGCCACGGCCGCGCTCAAGCACGACTTCGCCCTCACCGAGCACCATGTCGTCTTCCTGGAGGGCTCGGTGACCTTCGACCCGTCCGAGCACTCCGGCATCCCCTACGCCTGGAGCGACGAACAGCCCACGCGCATAGGCGTCATGCCCCGCGGCGAGGGCGGCGCGCGGCACATCCGCTGGTTCGAGATCGCCGAGGGGTACGGCATGCACTTCGCCAACGCCTATGAGGACGCCAGTGGCCGCATCGTCGTCGAGGGCCCGACCGTCGGCCGGACCGGCTGGCAGCGTTCCTGGAACTGGTGGGTGGGTGCGGCCGACCGCGGCGCCGAGCCCAACTCCGGCTCCCGCAGCCGCCGCTGGACCGTCGACCTGGCGGCGGGCCGTGTCCGGGAGGAGGAGACCGACGACCTCACCGTCGAATTCCCCACCATCAACGAGGAGTTCCTGGGCCGCGAGCACCGTTACCAGTACGCACTGTCCTTCCCCGACGACCTCGGCATCGGCAACCACAGCCTGGTCAAGTACGACCGCTCCGCCGGCACCCGTCAGGTCAAGCCGTTCGGCACCGGCCGCCTCCCGAGCGAAGCGGTGTTCGTCGCCTCCGATGAGCCCGGTACCGACGAGGACGCCGGCTACCTGCTGACCGTCGTCAGCGACCTCAACGCCGACGCCTCGCGACTGCTCGTCCTGGACGCGTCCGACCTCGCCCTCCCCCCGGTCGCGACGGTCCACCTGCCGCGCCGGGTCCCGGCCATGATCCACGGCTCCTGGATCCCTGACACCGCGGCCTGACGTGAACGGCTCACCGGCCGGAGGCGAGTCGCCTCCGGCCGATGAGCCGTTCACACAACGGACGGTCGATCACCCGACCCGCCGAATGAGTACGAGCATCCGAGCCGGCTGAGTAGGTGAGCCCATACCCGGCGATGTCACTCCTGGTCGAATGATCACCATGACTTCGGACGCGCCCCGTCGCCCCCGCCTGCAGCACGTCTCCAGCACCGGAGCCGCCCTGGCGACCGTGCTGATCCCCCTGGCGGCGGGTGCGCTGCTGGCAAGGGCGTACGGCGCCGACCCCCTGACGCCGGTCAACGCGTTCATCACCAACGGCGGTCAGCGGGCGGGTGCCTGGACTCGTACGCTGCCGGGCTGCGGCAGGCACGCACTCCGCAGCCGCATGCCGTCCCGGCTGCGGGCGAAGCCCCGCCTGACCGCCGTCGGCACCATGTCCGCCGCGATGCGGCGAGGGTCCCTCCACCGGGCGGCCGGCTGATCACCGACGCCGGAGCGCCCCCCTACGCCCGGGCGGCTGGTCCGGTGCGCCGGCCACTGCCAGACTCCCGCCATGCAGATGATCATCAAGGACATGGCCGAACGCCTGGCCCAGGTACGGGGCGTGGTCGGGGTGCTGCTGGGCGGCAGCCGGGCGCGTGGTGAGCACCGGCCGGAGTCGGACTGGGATCTCGGCGTCTACTACCGTCACGACCTCGACCTCGACCTCGCGGCGCTGCGCGCGCTGGCCGGGCCGGGTGTGGACGTGGTGGGGCCGGGCGGCTGGGGCCCGTGGGTCGACGGCGGCGCGTGGCTGCGGATCGACGGTGTCGCGGTGGACTGGATCCTGCGGGACCTGGACCGGGTCGAGCAGGTGTGGGCGGACTGCCGCGAGGGCCGGTACGAGGTGGGCGTGCAGGCCGGGCATCCGCTCGGATTCTGGTCGCCCTGCTACGCGGGCGAGGTGGCACTCGGCCGGGTACTGGCCGATCCGACCGGCGAGTTGACGGACCTGCGGCGACGCACCGGGACCTACCCGGAGCCGCTGCGGGAGGCGTTGACGGCATCGGCCCGGGAGGCGGAGTTCCTGATCGAAGCGGCAGCCAAGGGCGCGGCCCGGGCGGACACGCTGTACGTCTCGCTGTGCCTGTCCCGGGCCGTCGGCGTACTGGTGCAGGCGTTGTTCGCCCGGAACCGGCGCTGGTGCCTCAACGAGAAGGGCGCGCTGGCGGTGGCCGAGACCCTGCCGGACGCGCCGACGGCCTTCGGCCCGCGCGTCCGCGCCCTGTTGGGAGCCCCGGGCGAGACGGCCGAGTCGCTGACGGCGACGGTGACCGGGGCGCGGGCGCTGGTCGAGGAGACGCGGGCGGCGCTGAGGGGCGGCGCCGAATAGCCGGCCGGGCGCCGGCTACCCGACAGGGCAGGCGACGCCGGGTCAGGCGCCCTTGTCCGCCGGCTCCAGAATCGCCACGCACTCCACGTGATGCGTCATCGAAAAGATGTCACAGGAGGATGGATCTTACGTAGTCGCAGCTCAAGGGCCATTCCCGGCTCCGCTGAAGGACCCTTCCCGCGCCTGGGGCGTCAAACGAGCGTCACCACGAGCCAAGGTAGCGTCCTTACCGAGTCGCTTCGGCCAGGTCTGCCAACAGGACATCGGCCACCTGTTCCTCGACCACGGCGATGCCGTGTTCGGACATGGCACGGGTCAGTTCGTGGTCCCAGGGCGCTTCGGTGAGGCGGCCGGGCTGAGGACCGTGCGCAGTGCGAGCGACCGCGGCACGGTAGTCCGCCGCCGCCATGCGCCAGGGCCGAGCCGTCGTCTTGTCCAGGAGATACGCGGCAATGCGGATGCCTACACCATCGAAGTCGCCATGGTAGCGGAGGGTGGCGCCCTGATCCGCGAGGAGACGGAGGAGGTGGACGGCTGCGCTGTTGGGCCAGCCGGACGTGCACACGAGCGGCGGACAGTCCGGGCCGAAGCGGCGTACGGCGAGAGTCAGGATGCTGGGGTTCTCCACAGCATGGACGACGGGTGCGGAGCCGGCTGCGAGGGTGAACTCGCCCGGGGTCCGCAGTTGGGCGAGAGTCAGGCTGGCGGCCTGACCTGTCTCGGCACAAACGCGGGCCACACGGGCGAGCGGACCGTCTCCGGCCGGGCGCAGTCCACCGACGAGAACGGTGGCGGAAAGATCGTCGTCGGCGACACCCGCACGAGTCCACAGGGCACGCCTATCCGCCGAGGACTGCGGCGAGGCCGTGTCGTGGAGGGTCGCCAAGGCACGCAGGACGACGGTGGACAGGCGGGTCCCGTCGTCGAGCGCGTGGGACTCGCCCTTCAGGACCCGGGCAGCGAACACCGGCAGGAGCTCAGCCTGGGCCGGGAGCGCCGCGAGCACAGTCAGTGCGTCGGTCAGCAGGGAGCCGGGCGGACAGGGCCCGGCCCAGCAGGTCCAGCAGCCGGTCGAAGACAGCAGGGTCCAGCGCGCCGAAGGAGGACAGACGCAGGGGCCCCTCCGTCTCCAGCACCTGCCAGGCGACCGCGAGTTCCGCTCGCTCCGCGCGGGCCCGCTCGGCGCGCTCCGCCCTGACCGCCGCGACGTCCCGCACCCTGGCCGTGCGTGTGAAGCGCTCCGTCCGTCCACTGGTCCGCAGCAGCGCCGAGACCTCCACGGGCGGGGCTTCGGACCAGGAATGGGACGACGCGATCAATTCCGGGTCGAGGTGAGCAAGGTGGGCGTGGCGCGCCGGGACGAGCCCGAATGCCGCCGACCACAGCCGGTGCAGGTCCTCCTCTGCGGGGGCCGCTGCGAACCAGCGCGCCAGCTCCCGGAAGTCCTGTACGGCACTGGAGGAGCGGCGCCGTGACTCGTTGATCAACTCCAGAACCTGCAGGAGCGAGACGATGGCCCGCCGGGCGATGTCGTGCAACTGCTCGATCCGGGGCCGCGCCCCGTCGCCCGGCAGGAACCACGCCCGCAGGCCCGCCCAGCGCGCCCGCCTGCTCTCCAGCCAGCCGGCCGCGGGGTCTTCACCGGGCACGGGCGGCAACTCGGCCCCGCGCATGGCCCGCTCACGCAGTACGGTGGTCCCCCGCTCCTCCACCCGGGCCACGGCAGCGGCGACCGTCTGCCCGCGCCGGTCGAGGTTGACCAGAAACTCCTGCAGATACGCCACGGTGGCGGCCTTGACCTCGCGGAACACCTCCAGATCCGCGCCCTCGGCGCGCAGAAGCCGCTGCAGTTCGCCGTTGAACGCCTTGGTGTTCTCCACCAGTGCCTCCAAATGCCCCTCCAGCTCGCGCAGCGTGCTGAAGATCCGGCGATCGGCCGAGGCGAGCTCACCGGACAGCAGGCACAGCTCGTCCAGCCGGTCGGCGATCGCCTCCAGCACGGCCGTCTGCAGCGCCCCCGTCGAGGCCAGCACCTCCAGGGCATGCCGCACTCCGGCGAGTGCGGCCTCGCCCCGGCGGGTCAGCGAGTACTGCAGGTTGCGCCGCTCGTACTCCTCGGCCGTGCGGTAGTTCTCCGCGTGGTTGTGCACCACGTCCAGGAGCTCCCACTGCACGAGTTTCCTGAGCGCCTCATGCAGTTCCTCATCCTCGACCGCTGCCGCCCAGCCCACCCCACGCAGCCGTTCGCGCACCGCGTCGAGCCCCAGCGCCGTCTCCAGGTGCTCGCCGGCAACACCGAAGGCATCGAGAACAGCCCCGTACAGGTCGGACCTCTCCACCGTCGTGAACCGGAACATCTCCGGTGAAAACCCCTCGCACGCCCGTCGGCCTCCTCACCGCCGCCTCGACGGCATCCGGTTCTCAACCTAGAGGGCCGCGCTGACACCCAGGGGTGAGTCCCGGATGCTGACACGCCATCGCGGACCGCCTTCTCCCACTGGAGCGGCATCGAACCGGCACGCCGGGCACCGCCGTTGCCCAGGCACCGCGACCATGAGGGCTTCCGTCACGGCCACGCCGGCTCGGTCGACGGCGTGGTGACAGGCGGTGCGGGCGGGTTTCCGGGCACGGGTTCCCTGGACGTCCAGCAGGGCGTCGAAGCAGTCCCTTCGCTCAGTCCTCCGCTTCGACGTACGTCCGAGCGCGGAACAGTCAGCGGGTGCGGCCGGGCGCGGGCCGAGCGGTGGTGCCCTTGGCGCGTGCGCGTCGGGCCCGCCGCAGGTGCACAAGCGCTACGGCCGCGATCAGCAGGCCCGCGAAGAGACCGGCGTTCACCGCTGGGCCGACGGCGTCCACGGCGGCGGCGATCGTGCGCTGGACGGCGCCTGCCGCGTCGATGACCGGGTCCTGGGTGGCAGGGTCGCGCTGGACGCGGATCTCGTACCAGCCGTAGTAGGCCACATACGCGCCCACGAGCAGGAGCAGGCCGCCGCCGAGGCGGGGCGCGACGGCGCCGAGGCGGCGCAGCCGCGTGACGGCCGTGGCGCGGGTGAGAGCGACGGTCAGCGAGGCGGCGCCGACGATCAGGCCCATCCCTCCGGCGTAGGCGGCAAACAACACGATGCCTTCGCCGGTCGAGCCGCTTCGGAAGGCGGAGACCACGATGGCGAGGAACGGGGCGATGGTGCAGCCCAGGGAGGCGGTGGCGTACGCCACCCCGAACAGGACCATCGCGGGGACGGAACGGGTGACGTTGGGCGCCCGGCGCAGCTTCGGGGCCGGGGAGGGCAGCTGGCGCCCCGCGAGCAGCCAGGCCCCCGCTCCTGCCATGAGGAGTCCGAAGACGATGGTGAACCAGGGCAGATGCTTCTGCACCTGCCCTGCGACGGGCTGTACAGCCAGGCCGAAGACGCCGAAGAGGGCGGCGAAGCCGACGGTCATCGCGGCGGTGGCGGCAAGAGCCCGGCCGACGGCGACGGTGCGGGTGGGGATGTCATCGCCGAGGACGAGCAACGACAGATAGGCGGGGAGCAGGGCGAAGCCGCACGGGTTGACGGCGGCGAGCATGCCCGCCGCGAGGGCGAGGGCGAGCGGCAGGTCGGCCATGGGAACTCAGCCTGTCAGTCCGGCGACCTTCTCGGCGAGCCCGTCGCCGCCCGGCAGCACGCCTTCATAGACGGTCTTGCCGTCCTTGTCGAGAATGACGTAGCGGCTCTGCTCGGTGACCTCGAACCGCTTCCACACGTCACCGGACTCGTCGGACAGGTGAGGGAAGGAGCCGGTCTTCGTCTCGGAGACGAAGTCCTTCATGGCGGCGTTCTTGTCCAGGCCGGCGACACCGACGACGTTCGCCTTGCCCGCGTGGTCGGCAGCGACCTCGGCGGTCTCGGCAGCCTGGGCGCGGCACTTGGGGCACCAGGGCGCCCAGAACCACAGCACGGTCGGCTTGCCCCCGAGTGCCTTTCCGTCGAAGGGCTTGCCGTCCACGGTGGTGGCCGTGAACTTCAGCACCTCGGGCACTTCGGCACCAGCAGCGCCCGTCTCGCCGCCGTCCGAGGAGGCGGACGACCGCGCCGGCGGTGACGCCGTCGAGGGCACTGCCCCGGCATCGGTGCCGGAGTCGGAGCCGCCTTCAGTTCCGCACCCGGTGACGGCAAGCAGAGCAGCGGCCAGGACGGCCGGAAAGAGCGAACGGGCGCGCATGGAGAACTCCTGTGGGTTTCGGGACCGGGCATGACTCTAGATCCGTCCTGCCCGGCACGTCCGGGATGCCGTCCTTACGGTTCGGTGACGTCAGACCGCGGCGTCCTTGAGCGGTCGGTGTCCAGGACGGTCATGCGGCCACGGGCGAGGCGGAGCACGCCGCGGGCTCCGGCCGGAGGCTGTGGGCGGTGGTGAGGGGGGCCCGGGTTGGTGGCGATGCGCTGGGCGACCGTCTTGAACACGCGGTCGGACAGGCGCTGTTCCAGATCGCCCAGGATCGCAGTGATCCGGGCGGCGATGCGGGCGCCGTTCAGCAGCGACCGGTTCACGTCGGCGCGGCTCATCACGCAGACGATGACGTCTGCGGGGGCATCGGCGTGTCGTGGTTGCCATCGACGATCACCGCGCCCATGCACGTCACCTACACCTTCACCCCGCATCCGCGCGGCTCACTCACCCGGGTCCGGGTCCGGGGCGGCGCGGGCCGCTACTACCGCCCGGCCGCGCCGGTCATGGCGAGAGAGGTCCGCTCGTCCATCGGCAAGGACCTGCGCGGCCTGGAGCGCCGGCTGTCGGAGCCGCCACGGTCGGCGGACACCCTCCAGGTCGAACATGCGGGCAAGTTGCCCGCGGGGGCAGGTCCCCGGCCGGCCGGAGACCGGTGATCCGGGCCGGGACATCGGGGCGGGCGCCGGTCACGGCGATCTCCACAGACAGCCCACCCGGAGTGAGAGGACTGACCCGGCCCCGGACATGGCGATGGCCGCCACCGGGACAGTGCCCGGGCGGCCATCGCAGCAGGTGGGGTCAGTGGCCGGCGAGTTCGCCGGTGAGCTTGCCATGGAGGTCGGCGCTCGGGCTGTTCAGGCCGATGATCTCGACGGTCTTGCCGCGCTGGGCGTACCTGGTCTCGATCGCGTCGAGAGCGGCGACCGAGGAAGCGTCCCAGACGTGGGCGGCGCTCAGGTCGATGATGACCTTGCCGGGGTCGGTGGCGTAGGCGAACTGACCCACGAGGTCGTTGGAGGAGGCGAAGAACAGTTCGCCGGTCACGGAGTACACCACCGTGCTGCCGTCGGGGTCGGTAACCGCTGTGACCTCTGCGAGGTGAGCCACGCGCCTGGCGAAAACGACCATGGCGGTGACGGAACCGACGACGACGCCGATGGCCAGGTTGTCGGTGGCGACCACGCAGACCACGGTGACAGCCATGACAGCGATCTCCCCGGCCGGCATCCGCTTCAGCGTCTTCGGGGCGATCGAGTGCCAGTCGAAGGTCGCGAACGACACCATCACCATCACGGCGACCAGGGCAGCCATGGGGATGCCGGAGACCACCGGGCCGAAGGCGATGCACAGCACCATCAGGAACACACCGGCCAGGAAGGTGGACAGGCGGGTCCGTGCGCCGGACACCTTCACGTTGATCATCGTCTGACCGATCATCGCGCAGCCGCCCATGCCTCCGAAGAAGCCGGTGACGATGTTGGCGATGCCCTGGCCGATGGACTCGCGGGTCTTGGAGGAGTGGGTGTCGGTGATGTCGTCGACCAGTTTGGCCGTCATCAGCGACTCCATCAGGCCCACCAGTGCCATCGCGAAGGCGTACGGGGTGACGGTGGTCAGGGTGTCCAGAGTGAACGGCACGTCGGGCAGGCCCGGCACCGGCAGCGCGGACGGCAGGGCACCCTTGTCGCCGACGGTCGGCACCGCGATGCCGGCAGCCACCGTGATGACGGTCAGGATGACGATGGAGACCAGCGGCGCGGGGATCACGGTGGTGATCTTCGGGAAGAAGACCATCAGGGCAAGGCCGGCCACGATCAGCGGGTACACGGGCCAGGGCACGTCACGCATCTCGGGGACCTGGGCCAGGAAGATCAGGATCGCGAGCGCGTTGACGAAGCCGACCATGACCGAGCGCGGCACGAACCGCATCAGCTTCGCGACGCCGAGCGCGCCGAGGGTGATCTGGATGACACCGCCCAGGATGACTGCGGCGATCAGGTAGCCGAGTCCGTGCTCACGGTTCAGCGGTGCGATCACGAGCGCGACGGCTCCGGTCGCGGCGGAGATCATCGCGCGGCGCCCGCCGACGACCGAGATGACCACGGCCATGGTGAACGAGGCGAACAGACCGACGGCGGGATCGACGCCGGCGATGATCGAGAACGAGATCGCCTCCGGGATCAGCGCGAGGGCGACGACCAGACCGGCCAGCACCTCCGTACGCCAGATCTTCGGGTTGTTCAGCCAGTCCGGGCGCAGGCCACGCAGCCGCGCGGCGGGAGTCACTACGGAAGAAGACAAGGAAGCAGGTACCTGTCGTGCTCGGGCACACCCCACTGGCAGGCCGGGGCATGTGGGAGAACGCGGAGAAGCCAGGCCGGCGCCCCCGCGGGCGGCCCGCGGGGGCGGACCGGGAAGTCTGTGAAGGGGAGGGAGCCGCGGGCCCGCACCAAGGCTCGGGCAGGCGACTCACATCGCGGGGCGAAGGGTCACGGCGGGCAGGCGGCGGCAGTGGGCGTCATGGGCTCGAGCACGCTCGCTCCTGCAGGAAATCGCATCTCGCCGGGGTACCGTCGGCCCCGGCACGGTAGTGGCGGGGCCGACGGTACCCCGGCACGGTAGTGGCGGGGCGGCGTGGGCCCCTGGCCACCGGCAACTCTACCCTAACGTTAGAGTAGAGATCGGCGGGACCGGGCGGGACTCGGTCCGGCAGGACGAGAAGGGTCAGGATGCGGCGTGGACGACAAGCACATGCAGATCGGCGAAGTCGCCGCGCGGACCGAATTGTCCCTGCGTACCATCCGGCACTATGAGGAGACCGGCCTGGTCATCCCCTCCGCCCGCTCCCAGGGCGGATTCCGCCTCTATACCGAGACCGACGTCGCCCGCCTCATGGTGATCCGCCGTATGAAGCCGCTGGGCTTCACCCTCGACCAGATGCGCGACCTGCTGGAAGCCACCGACTGTCTCGACAGGGACAGAGACCTCGACGCGGCGGAGCGAGAGGTACTGCTGAATCGCGTACGCGCCTACGAGCGGGCCGCCGCTGAACAGGTGGACAAGCTCCGCGTCCAGCTGTCCCGCGCCGAAGACTTCGCCGCCACCCTCCGCAGCCGCCTGGAGCAGAACGCTTCCGTCGCCCTGTCATGACCCTCACGTCCCACCGCGTCGGCCGGCGGCCCGGCTCTCAGGTCATCCTGTCGCCCGGCGCGGGCAAGCGGGCGGCGAGTTCGGCATCGGCCTCGGAGGTGGGCTTGCAGCGGGAGCTCTCCGGCTTCTGATGCCGGAACGCCATGGCACGAGCAGGCTCGCCCCTGCCGTGCACTCCGAGGCAGCCTGATCTGCGGACAGTCCGCCGCTCCTCGCCACGGCCATGCACCGTCGATGCCCCACGGGTGCACCCGCCACCAGCACAGCTTCCCTCTCGCGCCACGGCGGAGAACTCCGCGAAGGCTCCGGCAGCGGTGAGTGTGAAGCCATCACGGAGCACGCCGGCCCACCAGAGGCGAAACAGGTGCGGTGGGGCGCCGATCTCCTCGAAGCTGCTCTGCAACGGGTTCATGTCGCTGAGCGTCTCGGAGGCATCGCTCGGCGGAACCGGTCCTTCCATCGGCCTCCGGACGCTGCTGTGGGCGGCATTCGTACTCGCGGGATCCGCCAGGGTGCGCCCCGGCGCATCCCGCTGTTCATGCGCGCCGACAGGCGTGGCTGTCAGGCGGGTGGCGGATTGATGGTCACGTTCTTTGTGACGGTGACCTGGTCGATGTCGGTGATGCGCACGGTCAGGCGCATGGTCCAGGTGCCGGGCAGGGGAAGTCGCAGATTGTCCGCCCACCAGTACCCCTTCCTGTCGACGAGCTTCGCATCCAGCGGGCCGATCCGCTGGGCGAACTGCGTGAGGGTGAGACGGAGCTCGGGGACGGTGGTAACACCTGTGTCCGGTCCGAACACGATGGCCTGCACGGTGTTGTCGCCGACTTGCCCCGGGTCGAAGGTGATCTGCACCATGCCGTGCCCGTTCGGTGTGCCGACGTCAAAGGGGACCGTCACTACTGTCGCCGGAGGGCGCTGGTATGCGGTGGCCGCGGCAATGCTCTGGAGGGCGGCTCGGCTGGGCTGGGTTCCGGTGAGCACCGTGGTGATCGTCAGGACGACGACACCGATGACGGCCTCGACGACGACCGACCTGCGCAGCCCGCGCCGGTACCGGTCGGACGGGGAACCGCACGGATCGGCACCGGGGCTGTCGACGGGGTCCCGCGGACAGGGAGGCCCAGCACGGCGCGTGGCCTCAGCCGTGTCGCCGACCGATGAGGCACCGACGCCGACGCCATGCCCCACGCGTGCGCGCTGGGTCACCGCCGCCGGGACGGCTGGGAGATTCTCTCGGGGCTGCGGCTCTTCGATGAGCTGTGCGGTCCACTGCCGGGAGAACGCCGCCGCGGCCAGCATCAGGACCACGGCGCCGACCTTGAGGATGAGCAGTTTGCCGTACTCGGTGGTGGTCAGGGCGTCCAAGGAGCCAACCTGCCGCCAGGACTGGTAGACACCGGTGACGACCAGGACGATCACCGCGGTGAAGGCCAGCCGGGAGAAGCGCGCGACCGCCGCTGCCGGAATCACCGTGCCGGCGGGCGCCCGGTACAAGGCGCCCGCCAGCGCGACGAGTCCGCCGAGCCACGCTGCCATAGCCAGCAGGTGCAGTACGGAGCCTGGGATCGCCAGCGGCACCTGAGTACCGGTGGAAGCGTGCCCGGCGCCGGCCCAGGTGAGGGCCAGGCCCACGACGAGCACCGCCCCCACGGCACGTACCTCGAAGTCGACCTGTGACTCTTCAGGGGGATCAGCCATCTCCGACGACGTCTTCACATGGGAAGAGGCGGCGTTGGCGGCGGGTTCCTTCCCCGTCCCGTCAGCGTTGCGGCGAAGGCGGCCACTTACCAGTGCCAGGAGAACAGCTGCCGCAGCGAGCAGCAACAGCCGTGCCACCAAGGCTGTCCCGGACCTGCCGGTGATGGTCCGGCCCAGGAGCGGCAGGTCAAAGACGGCGGTGAGGCCCTGGCCCGTCTCGTACGCGCCCCGGAGCAGCAGCAGGACAACAGTCGATGCAAGCACCGCCGTCCAGCCGGTCAGCAGGAGCCGGCGCATCGGGCGCAGCCCAGCGCCGGCGGGCCAGCAGACGAGAACGAACAGGGCGGCACCGATGAGCAGGGCAAAGCCGCTGTAGGCGACGTAACGGAAGAAGTCGTATAGGCGGGAGGCGGCGGTGTCGTCCGGGGCCTCGTCCGACGCTACGGCCGTGGTAACGGAAGGCTTGCCGACGGAGAAGGTAAACGCTCCGGAGACCGGGTGACTGTCAGCGGAGACCGTGCGCCAGGACACCGTGTACGTGCCCTTGGGCAGCTTGCCGCGCAGCAGCACTCGGGCGGTGGTCGCCTTTCCCCCTGCATGCGTGACCGCCCCGTGCTCGACGCGCTGGTTCTTCGGTGACAGCACACGCAGGGAGCCGTCGGAGAGGCTGACGGCTTCGCTGAAGGTGAGCGTGACGTACTTCGGAGCCGTCTTGAGAACGGAAACGTCGGCTGGTTCGGACTTGGTCAGAACGGCATGGGCAGAGGCGGGCTCAGCGCCACCGAGGAGGAAGGCGAGCACGGTTCCGACCAGCACCAGAGCGGTCAGCGGGATCCTGAGCAGGCGCGATTCCGTGTGCATGGAGCAACCTCCAGATGAGTGAGTCTGCACGCCCGCGCCGCACAGCCGCCGGGTGCGGCACGGTGCCTGATGGCCCTCCCCGTCCGCCAATACGGTCACCCCGCCGCCGGGTTGAGTGGCGGAACGTTCGTGTAGAAGTTCTCCAGGCCGGGGGGTGCGGTAAGGGCGGTGACCGGTTCGCCCGGCTGAGGCGCGGGCGGGGTGAGCTCGGCCTTGGGGAGTTTCGGCGGGCTGGTCTGCTGGAAGTTGGCCTGGTCGAAATTGACCAGGCCGGTCTTCTCCAGAACCGTGATGTGGTCGAGGACGACGTCGTTGGCTTGATCGGCCAACTGGCGCACCAGGGTGTTCTTGGTGGTGGCACGGATCTTGGCAATGGCCGGAAAGATCTGACCATGGGTCACGCGCATGATGTTGGCGGCGTTGGTGTCGAACTGCTTGCCGGTGCTCCCCACCACCGTCGCCACGAACTGCTGCTGTTGCGGCGAGGCCCGGTTGGGCAAGGTGATGTTCAGCTCGGGGGCGACCTTGCGGGTGCTCTCGTCGAGCAGGGAGTGCCCGACAATCAGGTGTTCGCCGGCCTCCCTCATGGCCTCTGTCGTGCCCCTCTTCATGGACGCCTCGCCCAGGGGGTGCTCCCACAGCCCGGCCGCGCGGACCTTGACGACGAAGTCGCGGTCGGCCTCGGTCAGCGGCCCGTACCGGGTGTTGGCGATGACGCGCTCCGAGTTGGTGGCCGTGTTCTCTATGCCAAGGATGACGGGGTAGAGGAGCACGATGAGGGTCAGGACCAGACCGCCGATGATGATGACGGTTCCTGCCGTGGGTTGCGACGTGCGCATGGTGCCTCCTGATGTGAACGGCCCGTGCCCCAGGGAGTACGGACAAGCTGCAACAGATCATTACGCTGGCTGACATTTGCGTCCTGCTCCGCGTCGCTGTCGACATGCACCGGTCGAAGCAGCCGACTCTTCGGCGGGACGATTGGCCTCGGTAGGACAGAGCCCTGCCCCGCAGCCGCCACCGGCGCGGGCGCGCGCCGCAATCGGCACGGCGTGGCTGGCGCATCAGTTCAGCCGCTGCCTGATGCGCGCGCCGCAACGCGAGTGGCCGGCACCCGGTCCCGCGACCGGGTGGCAGCCACCCTACGGCCCGTCAAGCAGCCACTGACATGCGCCGACTTCGCAGGGGGCAGCCCAGCATCCGGGTCAGCACGAAGCCTTGCGCTGTTCGTCCGAGAGCGCGGCCAGCAGCTCCGCGAGTGCGATGCGGTCGTCGAAGCCCGGCAGGCCCGCGGCTGGGTGCGTTCGGCCGCCGCCTGCCAGTCTTCGTTATCCGCCAGACCGCCCCGGGCAGCGACGTACCGGATGCCGTCGACCACCGCGCGACGCGCGTGGACAGCAGGCCAGCTGCGAGGCACGGTGTGCCAGTGACGGCCTTGAGCAGCCGCGGGGTCCCGGCGTCGTCAGACGACAGCTGTCCTCAGGGGCGGACCTCGAGACGTGATGGCGTAAACGAGCAGGAGCTGTTTCGGCACGCGGTTCGAGCGGCCTCGGCGGGGACGGACGCGCGGGCGGTGCGTCGGTGCGGGGACCCAGAGCAGCAGGCGCAGGGGGGCGACGAGCCGTCCACCGACGGCCCGCAGGATGCGGAAGGCGGCCCGCTCGCCGTGGGCGAGCCACAGGCCGCACAGCACGGCGGCAACCAGGTGCGCCACAAGCATGCCCATCGAGGACATCGCCCCCATGTCATGGCTCATGGAGTGGAGGGGCATCGCAATGCCGTCGGAATCAGCGCCCGACCCGGTCGAGGGGCCGCACAGAAGGTAGGGAACCCACCGCCAGGCCAGGGACGCCTCGTCGGACGATTCCGGCCGCAGGACCAACTGCGCGGACGAGAACAACGAGTCCAGAAGCAGCTGGGCGGCGACCGCGACGGAGACGACCACGAAGAGTCCGCGTTCCCGACCGGCCAGCCACCACGCGATCCCGCCCGTCGCTACGACCCCGATGACCAGCGCCCACCAAGGCACCGCGATGCCTGTGATCACCACATGCCCCAGGGCAGCGAGCAGCACGCAGATGGCCGCGAACACCACGGCCCTCAGCGTGCGAGAACACCACCCAGCAGTCATGCCCGCCCATCCTTGCATTCGGGCCCCCGCCATCACACAGTCGTACGGAAGTCGAGCGACACTCCACTCAATGCGGCGGGTGTGATCAACGACACAGCAAGAAGCTCGTCGAGGGACTCATCACCGAGATTTACGCGGACAAGACGGCACGAGCGAGACACGCGTGGTCATCGTCACCAGCTCGGGCCCCACCAGCTCGAACTGGATCAATCTTCTGCCCGGAGCTGGCTGGCTGGACCGTTTCACAACTGCACTCCCTGGCCTGTGCGTTGATCCCGACCCGGGTGGTCTTTCGTTTGGATCGGGCGCGAACTCCGAGACAGACCGGATTCTGGCCACCGTGCTCTGCACACCCGGACGAGGGGGAACGCACGGGCGGGCAGAGAAGGATCGCCTGCGTGCAGAGCTTGCTGAAAGCGGAGGTGATGCTCGGCGTGCACTTGACCCGCCCGGCGAGGAAGCGCTAACGCGCACAAAACGACAACCGTAACCAAACCGGTGAACGCCGCGACCGTCGCCCCGGCAGTCGGAACTGAGGCAGCGTCACACGTTCCCCAACAGCCGCCAGCGAGCGGGCACTCGCCGCCGCTCTGCCGCCCGCGCCGGTCACCTCCGAGACGACATCCGCACTCCCGCCGACCAGCGCGTCCACGCCGAACCGCTCCGCCTGCGGCCGGGAGACTCGACGCAGTACGACGGGGCGGACGAACAGCACGCTGCCGACGGCGACGACGGTGAACACCAGGAACTGCAACGGCAGCGGAGGGCCGAGCGCCGCGAACCCCGCCGTGACCAGCGCGGCCCCACCCAGCAGTCCCAGCGCGGCCGTGAGTGTGAAGATCTCCGCCTCGGCCAGCACTGGCGCGGTGATCAACCAGATCAGCCATGGATCCATGGCCCCTCCTGCCGCGTGCGGCTGTGCGAACGGCCGGCCGGTGCCCCCTCAGCTGTTGCTGCAAAGCCCGGGACTGACCTTCGAATATTCCCCAAAGGTGCCTACTTGCCCCAAAGATCGCAAAACAGACGCCGACTTCGGTCAGGACGCCTTTGCCGATGCGGTCGTGGTGCCTCGGCGTGGGCGCCCGGTCGCCGCCCAGGATCTTCCTGGCGTGCGGACAGAGATCGCATCGGGGCCGAAGGAGTGCGCGGCTGGGCACGACTGTGATCATTCGGGCCCGGCCGGCCCGGGAGGGGCACGGAAGCTGAAGCAAGACTCGCCGAGTACGTTCGCCGTGCCGTCTTCGGGGGATGCGGTCACCGGCGAGCCCGGCTGCGCCGAGTCGCCGCCCGCCACGACCCGCCTCCGGCGATCACCCAGTCCGCACGTCCGCCACCGCCTCGAAGAAGAATGCGGCGAGACGGGTCGTATCAGTCCTGCAGGGCTCGCAGGGCGGCGTCGAGGTCGGTGGTGCGGGGCTGGTTGTGCGGGAGTTTGGCGAGGGCGGCGGCCATTCCGCAGGTGTTGGTCGCGGCGGAGAAGACCAGGCCGGTGCCGATGGCGGCGGACAGCCAGCGGGCGGGGCGCCAGCGGGTGCCGGCTGCGAGGCCGAGGACGATGAGGGATCCGGCGGCGAGGCGGACCTGGCGTTCCATGGGCCAGGGTGCCTGCGCGTTCTCGGAACGGTGGAGGGTGCGGCCCTCGCCGGCCCAGGCGGTGGTGCCACCCGCCAGGGTGGCGGCGGGGATGCCCGCGGTGGCGAGCTGCTCGCAGGCGGTGGTGGAGCGGTTGCCGGAGGCGCAGACCATGAGGAGGTCGCCGCGGGTGGCTGCTGCCTTGAGGGCGTGCAGTGCGGCGTGGAGGTGATCGAGAGGGATGTTGTGGGCGCCGGGGAGGTGGCCGGCGCTGTATTCGCCGGGGGTGCGCACGTCGATGACGGTGTACTCCTGGATGCGGGCGGCTGCCTGGGCGGGGATGAGGGCGGTGGGGGTGCTCATGTGCGGGGGTGGTCCTTTCGCGGCGTTCCGGGGCGGGTGCCCGCACCCGGTATGATACCCCTAGGGGTATTTACGTGGAGGTGGATGGTGGAGCTTGAGATGGCGGCCGATGAGCTGAAGTCGGTGCTCAACCGGCTGCGGCGGGCTCAGGGGCAGATCGCGGGGATCATCAAGATGATCGAGGAGGGCCGGGACTGCGAGGATGTGATCACGCAACTCGCGGCGGTCTCCCGTGCGTTGGACCGGGCCGGGTTCGCGATCATCGCGACCGGGCTTCAGCACTGCATGGCCGAGGGCGGGCAGGCGGCCGGCGACCGGGACGAGATGCGGGCACGGCTGGAGAAGCTGTTCCTGTCCCTGGCCTGACGGCATTGCGGCTGCCGTGTTCATGCGATCACGTCGATGAGCATGAACGCGGCCACCGCCAGGAGCACACCGGCGAAGACTCTCTGAAGAGTGTGGCCGGAGACCTTGGCGGCGAGGCGTTTACCGTCCCAGGCACCGAGGATCGCGGCTCCGGTGAACGGTCCGATGACTTCCCAATGGAGCCCACCGCCGGCTCCGGTGCGGGCGACCACGGCGGCGACAGAGTTGACGGAGATGACGAGAAGGCTGGTACCCACCGCCCGCCTCATCGCCAGCCCGAGCACGCTCACCAGGGCCGGGACGGCAAGGAATCCGCCTCCGACGCCGAGGAATCCGGTCACCGCACCGAGTCCGGCGCCTGCCCCGGCGGCCTTGGCGGGCCGTATCCGGCCTGGCGACTCGGACGTGGAGGGGCGGAACATGCGCACGGCCGCCAGTACGGCGATCAGGGAGAACGCCACGGTCAGGACCGCTTCGGGTACATGGCCGGAGGCCGATCCGGCGAGGTAGGCGGGGACGATGCCCGCGGCGGCGAAGAGGGATCCTGCCTTCCAGGCAAGGTGACCGTCTCGCGCATGGGCGTACAGGGCGGTGGCGGAGGTGACTGCCACGATGATCAAGCTCCCGGTGGTGGCCGCTGCCACGGTGAAGCCGAGCAGATAGATCAGGGCGGGCACGGCCAGGACGCTGCCGCCGCCACCCAGCGCCCCGAGGGCGAGGCCGATGACGGCTCCGGCAATGAGGGCGAGAACGAGGGCGGTCACGCTATCCGGCCGCTGATCCCGCGTTCGTCGCCGACCGGGTATCCGGAGGCGGCCCACGCGTTCATGCCGCCCTTGACGTCCACGGCCTGCTCTCCCCGCCGGGTGAGGAGTCTGGCGGCCTGCCGGGAGCGGTGTCCGCTGCGGCAGATGACCACCAGCGGTCTGCCGGATGCTCCGGCCGGCAGGTCGCCGCCGGCGCCGAGCTGCGACAGCGGGGCGTGCACTGCACCGGGAGCGTGGCCGGCGTTCCACTCCGGCTTCTCGCGGACGTCGAGCAGGATCGCGTCCGGGGTCTCGCCACTGGTGCGGCTACGGGCCTGATGCACGCTCACCCGCGGCGGGTTGCGGCGGAAGAGGAACATGACGTCCTCCCCTTTCCTTCTCGTGCTGTGCTGGGGACGGGGTCAGCCGGTGGTCAGAGGCAGACCGGCGTCGGTGGCGGCGTCGAAGCCGTCGTCGACGGCGACGACGTCCCGGCCTGCGGCGGCCAGCAGCGATGCGGCAATGGCGGCGCGCATGCCGCCGGCGCAGTGCACCCACACCGTCCCCTCCGGCACCTCGGCGAGGCGGCCGTGGAGCTCGTGGATGGGGATGTGCACCGATCCTTCGATCCAGCCGGTCGCGTGCTCGGAGTGGCGGCGTACGTCCAGGACCACCACGTTGTCGGTGCCGTGGTCGGCGAGGCCGGCGAACGTGGAACGAGGGAAGGAAGCAGGCTTCCCATCGGCGGGCAGCCAGGCGGCGGTGCCGCCGGTCGCGGCGGCGGCCGGGCGGTCGATGCCCACCCGCACCAGTTCACGCTGGGCGTCAGCGAGCTGATCGGCCGATTCGGCGAGCAGGGTGACGGGCTTACCCCAGGGGATCATCCAGGCGAGGTAGGTGGCGAGCTTGCCGTCGGCCTCGAAGTTGAACGACCCTGCGACGTGCCCCTCGGCGAAGGCCATGCGGTTGCGCAGGTCGACCACCCATTCGCCGGCCGCGAGACGAGTGGCGATCTCGGTGGCGTCCGCGAGCGCGGGCGGGGTCAGGTCGACCGGTGCGGGGCCGGCGGCGTTGGCCGGACCCATGTGCGCGTAGTAGGCGGGAACGTCCTCCAGCCCGGCCAGCAGGTCGGCGACGAAGGTGTCCACGTCGGCGGTGAGCACCCCGTTGGCGGTCTTCTCCTTGCCGATGGTGGTCTCGTCCCCCTCGGACTGGGACGAGGAGCAGAAGCTGCCGAAGCCGTGCGTGGGCAGCACCGCCGTCTCGTCCGGCAGCCGGGCGGCCAGTCGGTGGGCGGAGGCATGCTGGGCGCGGGCCAGCTGCTCGGTCAGCCGCGGCTCGACCAGGTCCGGTCGGCCCACCGTGCCGATCAGCAGCGATCCTCCGGTGAAGACGACCACCGGCCGCCCCGCCTCCCGCAGCACGTAGGAGGTGTGGTGCGGGGTGTGGCCCGGGGTCGCGATCGCGGTCAGCGTCACCTGGCTGTCGGCGTCGATCTCCACGGTGTCGTCGTCGGCGATGGCCACCCGCGCGAACGAGACGTTCGCGTCGGCCGGCACGAGGTACTGGGCGCCGGTTATCCGGGCGAGTTCGTGTCCGCCGGTGACGTAGTCGTTGTGGATGTGGGTCTCCACCACGTACGCGATCCGCACACCGCGCCGGGCGGCTGTCGCCAGGACCTGGTCGACGTCACGCGGAGGATCCACCGCCACCGCCGTGCACTCACCGCCGGCCAGGTAGCTGCGGTTGCCGAGACCTTCCAGCTCAATGGTGTCGACGAAGAACACTCGGATACTCCTTTCGCATGGAAATTACCCCCGGGGGTATCTGTCCCCACCGTAACACCCTTACCCCCCGGGGTATATTCCGCGGGTGGTCGTCATACCCGGGCGGGTACCCGACGGCTTCCGCGCAAAGCGGGACCAGTAGACGAGGAAGAGGCGATGACGATGACGTACAGCCGCACCGTGCACGTGGACGGCGACTTCGACGAGATCGTGAGGGCCGTGCGCGAGGCCCTGGCCGAACAGGACTTCGGGATCCTGACCGAAATCGACGTGCAGGCCACGCTGAAGGAAAAGCTCGGCCACGACATGGAGAACTACCTGATCCTCGGCGCCTGCAACCCGCCGCTCGCCCACCGGGCGATCGAGGCGGACCGCTCCATCGGCCTGCTGCTGCCCTGCAACGTCGTCGTCCGCGCCGACGGCGAGCGCATCGCCGTCCAGGCGCTCGACCCCACCACGATGGTCAATCTGACGGGCCAGGACGCCCTCAAGCCCGTCGCCGAGGACGCCACACGCCGTCTGGACGCTGCCCTGTCCGCCCTCACCGGGCAGCGGTAGCCCCCGGCCGCCCGCGCGCCCCGGAGAACGGATACCGGCGAGCCCGCTCAGTCACCTTCTGCGATCCGCCCCAGGCGTTTTCCGGGAATGACGCATCGCCCTCAAGGAAGCCGTTCATGAGCGTTGCGGTCTCCTCCCCGGCCCGGCCGTATGTGCCGTACGCGCCGCGGTGGGCATCGCCATGATCGCCATCGGTGCCACGACCCTCGGTGCTCGGCGCCCTGGCTTCCGCTGGGCTCTCCTGCCGGCGGCTGCCACCACCACGCAGGAGATCGTGAGCGGCCCCGTTGCGCCGAAGGGATGTCGGCTCAGCCGCCGGATGCAGGGCTCATGAGCTGCCGGACGAGTTGCGAGCCGGCACGATGACGTTCGGCAGCCCGCCGGGGGCAAGGACCGACAACAGGCAGGGAACACTCTGCGAGCATTCCGGCCGCGCCCACGGTCCGGTGATCGGCGGTCACACAGGAGCAGGGCCCGGCGAGATCCCGTGCGCGCATGACAGCCTGTTGTGGTCAGCTCCCGGCACTGTCGTGCCGGATGTCGGCCTGCTGGTAGACGTCGGGGATGCCGTCGGCATCCTCGTCCCGCATCTCCTCCTCGTACAGGCGGCGGTAGATACCGTTGCGGCGTTTGACGAGCAGCGCGGCCAGGCCGGCGGCGATCAGTGATCCGACGAGGACGGCGGCCTTGATGTGCTCGGCGGCGGCCGGGTCCCGGAAGGCGAGTTCGCCGATCAGCAGGGCGACAGTGAAGCCGATCCCGGCCAGGACGGCGAGCGCGAACACGTCCGCCCAGGCCAGGTCCGGGTTGATGCGGGCCCGGGTGAACCTTGCAGCCAGGTACGTGCCGGCGAAGATCCCCACCGTCTTGCCGATGACAAGGCCCAGCACCACCCCGAGCGGCTCCGGCCGCGTGAACACGTCACCCAGGGACGGCAGCGAGACAGCGACGCCGGCGGCGAACAGGGCGAACAGCGGCACGGCGACGCCGGCCGAGACGGGACGCAGGAGATGCGAGGTCCGCTCGCCGGGGGACGCTGCCTCGTCCTTGTCGCGTGCTGTGCGCAGGATCAGCCCCATTGCCACGCCGGCGACGGTGGCGTGAATGCCGCCGTTGTACATCAGCGCCCAGATGGTGACGCCGAGCGGGACATACCACCACCAGCCGCGCACGCGGTAGCGCTGGAGCACCCAGAAGACGACCAGTCCGGCCACGGCCCCGCCCAGGGCCACGAAATTCAGGTCGCTGGTGAAGAAGATCGCGATGATCAGGATCGCACCCAGGTCGTCCACGACGGCCAGAGTGAGAAGGAAGGCCCGCATGGCGGAGGGCAGATGGGTACTGAGAACGGCGAGGACGGCGAGCGCGAAGGCGATGTCGGTGGCCATCGGCACCGCCCAGCCGTCCAGGCTGCCGCCACCGGCCGCCGCGGTCGCGGCATACAGCGCGGCGGGAACCACCATGCCGCAGAGCGCGGCGACGACCGGCAGGGCCGCCGTGGCCGGGGTGCGCAGCTCGCCGAGCACGAGCTCACGCTTCAGCTCGATCCCGGCGACCAGAAAGAAGATCGCCAGGAGACCGTCCGCGGTCCAGTGGCCGACGGACAGATCCAGCCCGAGCGCCGGTACGCCGAAATGGAAGTCGCGGATCTGCTCGTACGTGTCGCTCCAGGGGGTGTTCGCCCACACCAGCGCCACCACGGCTGCGGCCAGCAGCACGAGGCCCCCGACCGTCTCGGCTCGCAGCGCCCGGGCCACAGCTTGACGCTCCGGCCACGGCAGCAGTCCGAGAAAAGGGGAACGTTCGCGAGGGGCAGCGGCCATCCGGGGCAACCTCCGGGGCATCGACGTACGGGCACACGGCCCCTGGGACGCCGACCAGACTTCCCGGCACACCGCGCGTCGTCTTGACGCGTTGCCTACACCCTAACCGCAGGCGGCAACCCGACCGGACGGCCCTGACCTCATGTGACCGGCGCCTGCCACAGAGCCGCCACATGGATCGCCGTTCGTTCAACAGACCGATACGTCCGGAGGTCGTCTACACGCTGTTCGCCGTCGCCGGCTCCCTGCTGACCCTCCCGGGGTCCAGGTGGTCGGCATGACCCCGTCGATGGACCGCCGTCGAGCCCTTGCGTAAATCGAGCGCTGCCTCGTTCGGGACGATCCGGTGCCGGTCTCTCTCATGGACGCGCTGAACGAGGAACTCGAAAAGATCAGCACCCATACGCGGGTTGAGCGGCAAGGGTGGGGCGAGGGGGCCGCCCTCGTCCTCGCCGTCGTGGCCGTACTCGCGGTACTCCTCACCGCCGTCCTCGCGGCACCCCCTACGGCGGGAGGGCAACCAACGACCGCCCCCGGGCGGCCACGCTCCGGCGGTGATCATGTACGCACGCTGAAGCAGTTCCGTGGTCCAACAGGTATCAAGAGGCAGGGCCCGCGCGACCACTGTCGCGACGCGCCGTAGTTGTGATCTTGATCTGTTTCCACTCGTCCCCAAGCCATCATGATCCCCCGTGTTCGTTGCGGTCAGCTGTCTGCGGCGGCAGCGGAATCCGTGACTCAGGGGCGGTGTTGGCGCCTGCAGGAGGCCGATGTCCCCCGCTACTCGGGCGGGGCGGCCGCTATTGAGGATGCATGGCGATCGACTACGTGCCCGTCATGGTGGGTGGGTGTGCTCTCATCGCCCGGGATGCCCGCCAGGTCGTCGACGTGGAAGAGGCGGGCGATCGGGACGTCGGTGCTGCTGTGGGCAATGATCGAAGCCGCGATGCACACCGCGATCAGGGTGAATGCCTCCTCGCCCTGCGGGATTCCGGCCTGCAGCACCAGAAGGCCATACACCACCGAGGCGAAACCCTTCGGGCCGAACCAGGCCGCGACCAGCTTTTCGCGGCGGTCGAATCGCGTACCGACGAGCGAGATCAGCAGCGACGCGGGCCGGATCAGGACGATCGCCAGGAGCACTGCGAGGTATCCACCGACGGAGAGGTCACCGAAGAGCTGCGGGGTGAGCAGCGCACCGAAGACCAGCAGTGCGGCGAACTTCGCCAGCTCGGCCAGCGCCTCGCCCAGCGGCTCGAAGGCCGTCTTCGCCTCCGGGGATGCCGCGGTGAGAACAGCACCGGCCGAGAAGGCCGCGAGGTAGGGGTTGGCGTGGGTGAGATGGCACAGCCCGTAGAGGATGACCCCGATCGCCAGCGGCAGCAGCGGCTGCAGCTTCGGCTCCGCGCCCAGCAGCCGGATTCGCAGGAGTCCGCTGACCAACAGAGGCAGGACGATGCCGAACACCAGCCCCAGCCCGAGCTCCAGGGCGATCTTGCCGAGCGACGCCTCGGCGTGGCCGGCCGTGGGGCCGGCCGCCGCGATGAGGATCAGAACGATCGGCAGCGCGAGACCGTCGTTGATGCCGCTCTCCACGTTCAGCAACTGCCGTAGCTTGGCGGGGACTTCCTTGCGCCCCACGATCGCCGAGGCGAACACCGGGTCCGTGGGCGCCAGTACCGCGCCGACGAGGAAGGACGTCGTCCAGTCCAGACCCACCAGGTAGTGCGTGATCAAAGCCATGCCGACAAAGGCGAGCGGCATTCCCAGTCCCAGTGCGCGCGCCGGGTGCTTCCAATGGGCACGCAGCTTGGGGAGGGAAACGTGCATGCCGTCGGTGAACAGCACGGCGAACAGCGCGAGGTCTGCCGTCACAGAGACGATCTCGCTGTTCGGTGTGATGTGGATCAGACCGAGAAAGCCGTCACTGACGAGCGCGCCGCCGACCAGGAAGAGGAGGGACGTGGACAGGACCGTACGGGCTGCGAGCCCGGAAAGCAGTACCGCGACGAGAAGCGCGACTCCGAAAACGGCAACGAGCACCATGGCGTGAATCCCCCGATCGACAAAGACAGCTGTCCCCTGCTCGCCGACCAGGCTTCCCGGCACTCCACGGCAGACTTTACACGTTGCTTACGCGTTCCTGACAGGTCGCCAACGGCCTCATTGACCGCCCGTCGGCTGCCGGGTCCCGCAAACCAGTCCCGCTGGGAGGGGCATTGCCTGAGGCAAAGGACGGCGCCGGTCGCGGGCAGCACGGCAGCTGACGACAGAGCGGGCAGGAGCCGAACCTGTTCGCCATGGGCAGGACAGGCACGGCAGCCACTGCCGGGGCTCGGTCATCGGCCTCGGCGAGCGCTCCGGCCCGGTCGGTACGGCCGAACGTGAGCAGCCCCCGGGCCAGGGGAGGCGAACTGGTGTCATGCCACTACACCTCCTCCTCGAGACTGTTGCCGTTAAGGGTGCCCTTGTCGGGAGCGGGGCTGTCGGCCGGATTGCTCCGCCGGCGCTGCCCGGCTGCCTGCACGTCCTGACCCGACGCCATCGCGGGCCGACGCTCGCCGACCGCCGGCGCCTGCGCTCCTTGGGCGGACTTCGGAGCGCTGCGGGCTGCGTCGATCGCCTTGTCGCCGAGCAGTTCGGCGACAAGGCGGCACCGCGCGTGGTCGCTGCAGCCGTTCCGGTTTTGTCCGCCGACGGGTGAACTTCCGGGAGCAAATCGCCGCTGAGCTGCGTAGATGTGCAGTGCGGACGGCACGGCACGCCGAACAAAGGGTAAAGCACACGCAAAACGGGAACGCTGGAGGGAGCAGTTCTCTGAAGGAGGGCAGCGTCATGCTCGAAACCATCATGACAACGGTGGCCGTTGTTGGAACGGCTGCAGTGGTGTACGTGACGGCTGCTGCTCGCGTGGTGAAGCAATACGAACGCGGCGTGGTTCTCCGCTTCGGCAAGCTGCGAGGTGGCATCCGCGGGCCCGGATTCGCCATGATCATCCCCGGAGTGGACCGGATGCACAAGGTGAACATGCAGATCGTGACGATGCCCGTACCGGCCCAGGACGGCATCACCCGGGACAACGTCACGGTCCGGGTCGACGCCGTCATCTACTTCAAGGTTGTCGCTCCGGCAGATGCCATCATCCGCGTGGAGGACTACCGCTTCGCGGTTTCGCAGATGGCTCAGACCTCGCTGCGCTCGATCCTGGGGAAGAGCGACCTGGACGACCTGCTGTCCAACCGGGAGAAACTCAATCAGGGCTTGGAGCTGATGATGGACAGCCCCGCCGTCGAGTGGGGCGTGACCATCGACCGGGTGGAGATCAAGGATGTCTCGCTTCCGGAGACGATGAAGCGCTCGATGGCCCGTCAGGCGGAAGCCGATCGCGAAAGGCGGGCCCGCGTCATCAACGCCGATGCCGAGTTGCAGGCATCCAAGAAACTCGCAGAGGCCGCAGGCGTCATGGCCGACCAGCCCGCCGCGCTGCAGCTGCGCCTGCTGCAAACGGTGGTGGCGGTCGCCGCGGAGAAGAACTCCACACTCGTCCTGCCCTTCCCCGTCGAGCTGTTGCGGTTCCTGGAGAGGGCGACGCCCCGTGACCCGGCCACGAGCACGGCTGGGCCGCCGGAATCAGTCCCTGAGGCATCACAGCCGAACGGGACCCAGGCGACACATGCCCTCGACGCGTAGACGGCCGGTGTACCAGGGCGACACGGCTTCCGCTTCATGGCTCTTTCGACTGCTCGGCGGCGCCCAGTCTCTCCGGTCTTCGCGTGAAGCCTCGGCCCCTTCTGCTCCGGGCCGCTGGTGCCTCTCCGCTTGCTCATGGCAGCAGCTGTCACCCGGCCGGACGGTGCCGACGATCTCGTCTCGAGCGGTGAACTCCTGCTCGTTTTAAGGAAACTCCAGGCGAACGAGCCGTCGGAGTCCTCGTGAAGCGGATGCCGAGCGGCCGCGGCGCCGGCAGGTTCCGACTCCTCAGAGCTCCTGGTCCGGCCAGCCGAGCAGGCGGGCGCCGACGACTGCCGTCTGAAGCGTGTAGCGGTGGACGGGGTCGCCGGGGTCGGCACCCGTCAGCTTGTTGATGCGGTCGAGCCGGTACGTCATCGCCCGCACGCTCAGCGAGAGCCGCCGGGCCGCCGCTGCTGCCACACAGCCCGTATCGAAGTAGGCGGTGAGGGTGTCGATCAGCGGCTGAGCGCCGCCACGGGCCCCTTTGAGCGGGCCGAGGACACACTGCACAAGGTCGGCCATGGCCTGTCTGTCCCGGGTCAGCACCGGGTAGACCAGGAGGTCGGCGGCGTGCAGCACAGGACCGTCGAGATCCATGCGGGCCGCCAGGTCCAGCGCGTTGAGCGCCTCCTCGTAGGAGTGTGGACCACCCCTCCGGCTCCTGCATGGGCTCGGCCGATGCCCACCCGGCCGCCACCCGTCGCCGCGTACGCCTGTTTGGCGAAGAAGCCGAGTACATCGGTCTGATCGCCCGGAGCGATGCAGATCAGCCGTCCGTCTTTCGTCGTGATGAGAATGCGGCGGTCCCCGAACCGGGCGACGAGCGAGGACTCGATGCTGCGGGTCACGGGGGAACCGTCGTCGTACGGATCGGTACCCTGCGCCACGGCGACCGCATGGGCATGGGACAACAGCAGCCCGAAGCGTTCGGCACGCTCGGCGAGGCGGCCCAGGTCACTGCGCCCGTAGAGGAGGTCGTCGATGAATTCCCGGCGCCGCCTCTTCCTGGCGCACCGCGAGACGCTGCGCCCGCTCATGGCCTTCCGCGAAGGCGTCCACCGCCTGTTCGACGGCGGGGAGAAGGTGGTCCGCCGCGGCAGGGGGCAAGCCGAGCCGTACCGCCTGTGCGGCAGCAAGATGCGCCCGGACGAGGGAACGCAATCCGATGCCCGCCTCTGCGGCCCGCTTCCCCTGACTGCGAAGCGACTCCATCTCGTCCCGGGTCAGTCGCCGGCCGGTGGCACAGGCACCCATCAGGATCTGGGCGTACCCCTCCAAGAATTTCTCGCATGTCTCCTGCTCCGCCATCACCCTTCCCCTTTCCCGGCACGCCGGATGACAGCTTCTTGACGCGTGGGACGTCAAGGCCGGCCGTGCACCTCAGCGGGCGGTGACCGGCATCAAGATTACGTGAAGGTTGCCGGTGGACGGCAATGCGAACAGGCTTGCCGGGCTGGCACGATCCAGTCCACCGGGGAAAGCAGGGATGGGGAGAAGATCCCCTGCCGGGAGCCGGAAAGGAGCACTCCGCTGCCAGAGGCCGGCGAAGTGGTGTACGGGTTCACAAGGGGGGATGACCGATGGCCGAGTTTCTGGAAACAGTCGGCAGGTTCCCCACCGTGCTGTTCACCTCGGCGCTTCTGGTGGTGGCCGGGTTCTGGCTTCTGGTACTGCTCGGCGCCGCCGAGCCCGACGGCTTCGACACCGATGTGGACAGCGATGCGCTGCATCTCGGTGGAGTACCCGTCTCGGTGTCGGCTTCACTGGTCGTCGCCCTCGCATGGTTCGCCAGCCTCACCGGGTCTGTGCTCCTTGCCCGTTCAGGCATGTCCGCAGCCGTGGTCCAGCTGCTCGGCATCGTTCTGCTCTTCGCCTCGCTCTTCGTCGCCTGGCGGGTGACCCGGCTGCTCGTACGGCCACTGGCGCAGCTCTTCCCCGACGAACCCGGGCCGTCCCGGCAGGACTTCGTCGGCCTTGCCTGCACCATCCGCACAGGGCGGGTGGACGGCACGTTCGGCCAGGCTGAGGTCATGGCGCGGGACGGCTCCACGGCCATCGTGCAGGTCCGCCAGTCGAGCAACGACGTTCTGGCGCTCGGCAGCACCGGGCTGCTGTACGCGTACGACGACGTCGGCGAGTTCTTCTGGGTCGCGCCCTTCGACGCGGCGCTCGACCCTCGCGCCTGACGCCACTGCCGCCTCAGTCTTCAGCTCTTCACCTCTCATCGGGGGATTCCTCATGGATGCCATCACTCTGGGCATCGGTGTGCTCATCGCCGTTGTCCTGCTCATTGCCGTCGCCCTGCTCTTTGTGATCAGCCGGCTGTTCCGGAAGGTGGAACAAGGCAAGGCACTGATCGTGTCGAAGATGCGCAAGGTCGACGTCACCTTCACCGGGCAGGTCGTCCTGCCCGTGCTCCACAAGGCCGAGGTCATGGACATCTCGGTGAAGACCATCGACATCACACGGACCGGTCGTGACGGGCTGATCTGCAAGGACAACATTCGCGCCGACATCCGGATCTCGTTCTTCGTACGCGTCAACAAGACGGTCGAAGACGTCATCAAGGTCGCCCAGGCGATCGGGACGGCGCGTGCCAGCGACAAGGAGACCCTGCAGGACCTGTTCAACGCCAAGTTCTCCGAGGCGCTCAAGACGGTCGGCAAGCAGCTCGACTTCACCGACCTCTACACCAAGCGGGACGAGTTCCGGGACCGCATCATCCAGGTCATCGGCACCGATCTGAACGGCTACAGCCTCGAGGACGCGGCGATCGACTACCTCGAGCAGACGCCGCTGGCCCAGCTGGACACGTCCAACATCCTCGACGCCCAGGGGATCCGGAAGATCACCGAGCTGACGGCCGTCGAGCACGTGCGCACCAACGAGTACCAGCGCCACGAGGAGAAGGAGATCACCCGGCAGAACGTCGACGCCCGTGAGGCCATCCTCGAGCTGGAGCGCCGCCAGGCGGACGCCGAGATCAAGCAGAAGCGCGAGATCGACACAGTGAGGGCCCGCGAGGAGGCCGAGACGGCCCGTGTGGTGGAGGAGGAGCGGCTGCGTGCTCAGAGCGCGTTCCTCAGGACCGAGGAGCAGCTCGGCGTGCAGCGCGAGAACCAGGCGCGCGAGGTCGCCGTCGCGCAGAAGAACCGTGAGCGCGTCATCGCGGTCGAGAGCGAGCGCATCGAGAAGGACCGGCTGCTCGAGGTCATCGCCCGCGACCGGGAGACCGAACTGACCCGCATTTCCGCCGAGAAGGAGGTCGAGGCCGAGCGCCGCGACATCGCCGAGGTCATCCGCGAGCGGGTCGCCGTGGACCGCACGGTCGCCGAGCAGGAGGAGTCCATCAAGAGGCTCCGCACCGTCGAGGAGGCCGAGCGCAACCGGCAGGCCGTCGTCATCGCCGCCGAGGCCGAGGCGCAGGAGAAGCTGGTCAAGGACATCAAGGCGGCCGAGGCCGCCGAACAGGCCGCCGTCCACCGCGCCGCCGAGGAACTCACCCTCGCCGAAGCGCGCAACAAGACCGCCGACATGGACGCCCGCGCCAAGATCCGCCTCGCCGAGGGCACCCAGGCAGAAACCGCGGCCGAGGGCCTGGCAGCGGTTCAGGTACGGGAGAGGGAGGCCGTCGCCATCGAGAAGGCGGGCCGCGCGGAGGCCGAGGCCACCGTCGCCCGGCTGAAGGCGGAGGCGGAGGGCGCCCGTGAGCAGGCGCTCGCCGAGGCCATGGCCATCGGCGAGAAGCTCAAGGCCGAGGCCGCCGGCCTGACGGAGAAGGCGGCCGCCATGGCGGCACTGGACGAGGCGTCCCGTACCCACGAGGAGTTCCGGCTGCGTCTGGAGGCGGAGAAGGACATCCGCCTGGCCGGGCTCGATGTGCAGCGGCAGGTCGCCGAGGCCCAGGCCACGGTGCTGGCCACCGGCCTGGAGAACGCCGACATCAACATCGTCGGCGGCGAGTCCGTCTTCTTCGACCGGCTGATGTCGTCGATCGCCCTCGGCAAGAGTCTGGACGGCTTCGTGCAGCACTCCGAGACGGCGCAGGTCCTGGCCGGCCCGTGGCTGGACGGTTCGGCGTCGTTCACCGGCGACCTGACGAAGGTCCTGAGCTGCGTCTCGACGTCGGACGTGCAGAACCTGACCGTGTCGGCCCTGCTGATGAAGCTCATGAAGTCGGGCGACGCGCCCACTGCGCAGCTGAGCCAGCTGCTCGACAAGGCGGATGAGCTCGGCCTCGCCGACACTCCGCTCACCGCGCTGAACGGCGCCGCCAGGAGCTGACCGCCCCGGGGGGAGCGGTCGGAGGTTCCGGAGCCGCCGGACGGGGGTCAGCGGCTCCGGAACCTCAAAGACACATGCGAAGGAATGGGGACGGTATGGAGACCGGCAGGGGCGGCATGGACGCCGGAACGTACGAGGTGTTGCGTGACCGGCTCGACGCACAGACCACCGAGCTGGCGCGGCGCGCCCACGCGCTCAACTCGGCCCGTATCGCGGAGTTCGGAGCCGGTGAGCTCGCGCTGGCCGGCACCGGGCGCATCAGCACCGAGGCTGCTGGCGTGGCTCGTGACATCGTCGCCGTCGGCGACGGATTCCTGTTCGGCCACGACACTGCCGCCGGACTGACACCCCGGATCGCCGTCGGTGATGTCTTCTCACTGTACGACCGTGACCTGAACCGACTGGCGCAGGACGCCGTCCCCGGCCTGCTCGACGACCCCGACTTCGTACGGGAGTTCGCGGCCCTGTGCCGCTACTTCCAGGGCGCGCGACTTCGCCGGCTGCGTACGGTCGACGGCAAGGTGCTGGCCGTCTTCCGGACAGGGGAGAAGGCTGAGGACTTCCGTGTTCTGCGCTGGGAACTCACCACGGACGGGCGGGCACGGTTCCTGGATGCCCGTGGGGAACGTGACCACGTCTTCCCACCCTCGTACGACGTGGTCTGGGTGGAGACCACCCGTGACGACCACGTTCTCGGACGTCACCCGCACATCTCCATCGGCGGCGACGTCTTCGTCACGGCGGTCGGCGGCAGCCTCACCGTGAAAGCCGAGGACGACACGGAGTCCGACCGGGGCGTGTACAAGGAGCCGGTCGAAGAGCCGCTGCAGTCCCTCGCCGACGCGGACGTCGCGTACGCCCGCGCGGGCGCCCTGATCCTGATGCGCGTGCGCCCGTACAAGGAGGACGCCGAGCGCCATCTCGTCTTCAACACCCTCACCCGGTCCGTCGTCCGACTCGACGGCATCGGACGGTCCTGCCGCCGGCTCCCCGACGACCAGGGCATCGTCTTTCCCGGCGGGTACTGCCTGGCCACGGGCGTGGTGAAGACGTTCGACGACGAGACCGTGAAGGACCTGGAGTTCGAGCACGCTCTGCGCTCACCCGCCGGAGAGGACGTGCTCTACGCCTTCCGCTCCCGCCGCGAGGGCCGCGGCCTGCTTCTGTCCTACAACCAGATCCGCGAGGAGATGGCCAACCCTCTCTCCTGCCAGGGCTACGCCCTCCTCGACGACGGCACACTCGTCGTCCTGCGCACACCGGACTCCGAAGAGCCGGTCCGTGTGCACGTCGTGCAGGTCTGGCGGAGCCCCTACGTCTCCGACGCCCATGCCGCTGCGACCCCGGCAGGCTCCGGGCCGCTTGCCAGGATCGGCAACGCCGACCTGGTCCGCGGCCTGTCCGACTGCCTGGCCGTCGCCCGGCAGGTCACCGAGACGACCGAGACCGCCGAGCTGTACGAAGCTCTCGTCGCCGCATGCACCCGCATCACCGACGCCCACCACTGGCTGGGCGAGGTGGAGACCGGGGATCTGCGGACCCCGCTGGACGAGGTGCGCGTCACCGCTGGACAGGTGCTGGACGAGTTCCGGAGCGTGCGGGAACTGACGCAGAGGGCAGCCGATGCGCTCGCCGAGTCCGAGGGGCACGTCACCCGTCTGGTCCGGCGCATCCGCGGAGAGGCACCTGCGAGCGCCGAGGAGTGGGTCGCACGCATCACCGGACTTCGCCAGGCACACGGGCATCTGCTCACCCTGAAGGAGATGCGCTACGCCGACATCGAGCGCATCGACGACCTTGCGGCCGGCGCCGAGGCCGACATCGGCTCGGCCGCGCACCGAGCCGTGGCCTTCCTCCGGCGCGAGGACGCCTTTGCGGACCATCTGTCCGAGACCGGGAAGCTGACCACCGCCGCGGCAGCGATCACCACTGCTGCCGCGGCGGTTCCGGTCAGCCGACGGCTGGACGAGCAGACGTTCGGTCTTCAGTCGCTCGCCGAGGTCGTCGCGGGCCTGGAGATCGGCGACGCCACCGTGCGCACGTCCATCCTGGAGCGGATCGCCGAGGTACTCGGCGGCCTCAACCGTGCCCGGGCCACTCTCGCCGGCCGACGCCGGGACCTGCTCGACCACGAGGGCCGGGCCGAGTTCGCCGCCGAATTCGCCCTGCTCGGACAGGCGGTCACCGGTGCGCTTGCGGCCGCGGACTCCACGGAGAACTGCGACGCGCAGCTCGCGAGGCTGCTGCTCCAGCTGGAGAACCTGGAGTCACGCTTCGCCGACCACGACGACTTCCTCACCAGCGTCGCGGCCAAGCGAACCGAGATCCACGAAGCGTTCTCAGCACGCAGGCAGACACTTCAGGACACCCGCGCCCGGCGCGCCGAACGGCTCGCCGAGTCGGCCACACGGGTCCTGGAGGCGATCTCCCGCAGGGCGTCGACCCTGGACACCCTGGACGCGGTCACCACGTACTTCGCCACCGACCCGATGGCCGCCAAGGTGCGCCGCACCGCCACGGAACTGCGCGAACTCGGCGACCAGGCACGCGCGGAAGAACTGGAGGGCCGCCTGAAAGCAGCCCGCCAGGAAGCGGGCAGGACGCTGCGCGACCGTACCGAGCTGTACACGGACGGGGGTGAGAGCATCATGCTCGGCCTTCACCGGTTCGCCGTCACGACGCAGGCCACGGAACTCACCCTCGTCCCACAGGGGGACAGCCTCGCCTTCGCCCTCACCGGTACCGACTACCGCTCCCCCGTCACCGCCCCGGACTTCCAGGCCACGCGCCCGTACTGGGACCAGCTCCTCCCGTCCGAGAACAGCGAGGTGTACCGCGCGGAACACCTTGCCGCCCGGCTGCTGGCCGAGCACGGCGCCGAGGCCCTTGCCCGAGCCGATCTGCCCGCCCTCGCCCGTCAGGCCGCCGAAGCGGCGTACGACGAGGGGTACGAACGCGGAATCCACGACCGGGATGCGGCCGCCGTCCTCGGTACCGTGCTGCGGCTGCACGAGGAAGCCGGGCAGCTGCGCCACCCGGCCGCCGCCCGCGCCGCCGCCCAGCTCTTCTGGACGTACGGAACGACGCCGGAGGCCCGCGACGCATGGGCCCGCCACGCCACATCGCTCGTGCGGGCACGCGAGGTCTTCGGGACGGCCCCCGCCCTCGACGCACTACGGACCGAACTGGCCGAAGCCATCGCCGCCTTCGTGTCCGGGCTCCCCTCACTGCACGCGGACCGGCACACGCTCTCCGCCGGGTACCTCGTCGAGGAGCTCGCCTCAGGACCCTCCTTCGCCACCAGCGGGGCGGCCCGCACCCTGCTCGACACGTTCCGTCGTGCTGTCGGCTCGTCACCGTACGAAGAGGACGTGCGCATCCACCTGGCAGACGACGACCCCGCTGCCGCGCACCGGCTCGTCGAAGGCTGGCTCGTGTCGTACGCCGACGCCTGCGAGGAGGAGATCGACCCCGGTGACCTCGCCGAGGCCGTCGCCATCGAACTCTGCCCCGACCTCCCACGCCACGATGTCGACGCCCCCCTCACCGCCACCGTGAGCGGCCTGCTCGGTACACATCCACGGATCACCCTGCGCAGCCTCACGGTCCGTCTGGACGAATTCCTTGCCCGGACGGCGGACTTCACCGACCGGGTGGTGCCCGGCTTCCGTGCCTACCAGAAGCTGCGCGGCACCCTCGTCGCGGCCGAGCGCGCCCAGCTGCGCCTGGACGAGTACCGCCCTCGGGTCATGTCCTCCTTCGTACGCAACCGCCTCGTCGACGAGGTCTACCTCCCTCTCGTCGGCGACAACCTCGCCAAGCAGCTCGGAGCCGCCGGCGACGCCAAACGGACCGACAACAGCGGCCTGCTGCTGCTCCTCTCCCCTCCCGGCTACGGCAAGACGACAATCATGGAGTACGTCGCCGACCGCCTCGGCCTGCTCCTGGTCAAGGTCGACGGTCCTGCTCTCGGTCACGCGACGATGTCGCTCGCTCCTGCCGACGCACCGAACGCCACCGCTCGCAGAGAGCTCGAGAAGGTCGAGTTCGCCCTGACGGCGGGCAACAACGTCCTGCTGTACCTGGATGACATCCAGCACACCTCCCCCGAACTGCTGCAGAAGTTCATCCCGTTGTGCGACGCCACCCGCACCCTGAACGGCCACAACCTGCGCGGAAAGCGGTTCGCCGTCTGCATGGCCGGCAACCCTTACACCGAATCCGGGCAGCGCTTCCACCTCCCCGACATGCTCGCCAACCGCGCCGACGTCTGGAACCTCGGCGACGTTCTCACGGGCAAGGAGGACATCTTCGCGCTCAGCTTCGTCGAGAACGCCCTGACCTCCAACCCGGTCCTCGCACCGCTCGCCGGGCGCGACCGTGCCGACCTGGAACTACTGGTACGCCTGGCCGCCGGAGATCCCGGAGCTCGCCGCGACCGGCTCACCCATGCCTACACCCCGGCCGAACTCGACCACATCGTCGCGACCCTGGGCCACCTGCTCACCGCCCTCGAGACCGTCCTCGCCGTCAACGAGGCGTACACCCACTCCGCCGGGCAGGCCGACGCCACCCGCGCCGAGCCGCCGTTCCAGCTCCAGGGCTCGTACCGCAACATGAACAAGATCGCCCAGCGCATCGTGCCCGTCATGAACGGCGCCGAACTCGCCGCCGTCATTGACGACCACTACGCCGGGGAGGCCCAGACCCTCGCAACCGCCGCCGAGGCGAACCTCCTCAAGCTGGCCGAGTTGCGCGGCACCCTCACCGAGGAGCAGGCCGCCCGATGGGCCGCGCTTACTTCCACATACGCACGCCGCCAGTCGCCGGGCGGTCCGGACGGGGACCCCGTCACCCGAGCCGTCGCTGCTCTCGGTCTGCTGGCCGACCGGGTCGCAGCAGTGGAGACCGCGATCGTCCGCGCTGCCGAGCCCCGCCACATGCTCACAAAGCAGAATGGCCGGCACGCGTCCCCCCGGCCGTACGGTCAGTCAGGCGGGGCGTAGCGGACCCTTCGGTGCGGTCGGCACGGTCGCAGCACGGGTTTCAGCAGCGGGCTGGCACGGCTCCCCGCGATTCGAGCAGGCGCCAAGGGTGAGACCTCGGCATCCGGAAGTCGTTCCCACGGGCGCAGCCCTGGATCTGCTGACAAGGAAGCCACCTGAACCAGCGCCCGGTACGGTCAAGCCCGCCTTCTCGAACAGGCGCAGGGTATGCCTCGCCGGGAGCGGAGGTGGGTTCGTGAACGCGGGGCTCGGGATTGCCGGTGCCAGTGCCTCGACCGGCGATGTCTGCCCGTTGAGGAGCGTCGTCCGGTGCGTTCCGTCGCAAGGCGGCCGGAAGTCCTTGTAGCGGAGCTACCAGGGCTTGTGGCCAACGCGGCGTGGGTGCGTGCAGGGCGGCGCGGCAGGGCAAGCTCGCCGGGAGCCGCACTAGGACGGGACAGACCGGTCGGGGTCGGTGATGAGCCATGCGTCCGAGCCGCGGGAATGCCGCGCGCGCCGTACGACGCAGCCGATCAACACCGCGGCGGCAGCGATGGCGTAGGCCGTGGTGCCGATGACGGTCGGCTCGCCGCCCGAGTTGACGGTGACGTACTTGGCGGCCCCGGCCGCGGCCACGGTCAGCCATTCCCAGCGGCCGTCCAGGGCCACGAGCCCGACGAGCAGCAGCGCGTACCAGGGATAGCCGGGTGTGATCAGGAGGAAGGCCGTTCCGGTCACCAGCAGGGCGCCACGCCACGGCCGCCCGGGATCGCCGCGCCGCACGATGTACGCAACGACGCCCAGCATGACGATGGCGACCGCCGAGGTCGCCCAACTGTCGGGCAGCACCAGCCGCAGGAGCGCGTAGCGGTTGCGGGCGGAGGCGTCACTGTAGCCCTCCTCCTCGACGTATCCGGTCAGGTAGCCCAGGACTGAGCCCTCGGAGAGGAAAATGTACGGGAGATAGGTGAAGGCCACGACAGCAGCGGCGGGCAGCAGAACTGCTGCGGCGTCGCGGACTTTACGCACGCCCGAGAGAGCGCCCGCCAGAAGCAGTGCGGGCAGGAGTTTGGTGGCTGTGGCGGCTCCGAGGAGGGCGCCGCCGACCGCACGGTGCCGTACGACGACGGCGAGACCGGCCACACCCAGCAGCACGCCGAGGACGTCGGCATGGGCGTTGTTGACCGCCTCCAGCGGGAGGGCCGGGCACCAGGCCCAGTAGGCGGCCTGCCGCTGCTCTGCCCCGCGTCTGCGCAGTACCAGCAGCAGCGCGACGGTCACCCCCACGGACAACAGAGCGCCCCCGATCTGCAGGGCCTTGTGCCGGACGCCGTCCGGGGAGAGCACGTGGACCAACAGGAAGTAGCCCTCGGCGACGGGCGGGTAGATGGTGCGGACACCGGGCCGGTTGATCCGAGTGCAGTGGATTTCGCCCGCGGGGCCGGGAATCCGCGCCCGTTCCGGGCCCGCGCATCCCGCGCCTTTCGGGAACAGCCAGGGATCGCGCAGCCGGGCGAGGGCGGGACCGGCGGGCGGGTGGTCGTACGGGGAGATCCCGGCCGCCTGCACCCGCCCGTCCCAGGCGTAACGGTACGAATCGCTGCTGGTGCGCGGCGGAGCGAGGAGACCGGTCGCGGCGACGATCACGGAGCCGCCGAGGATCAGTGCCACGACATGACGGACGGCCACCTTGCGCAAGCACCACACGGCTGCGGCGAACAACAGCCAACAAGTCCCGTACCAGCAGGCCAGGCCGACGGAATCGGTGTAGTAGCTGTCGCGGCGGACGGTCAGGGCGAGCGAGGTCGTGAGTGCGGCCAGCATCAGGCCGGTGCAGAGTGTGCGAGGGCTGATCACGCCGGCAAGCGTGGCAGTCGGCGCATTGAAAGCGGGCTGCCATCGCCCTGCGTCAGCGATCCGTAAGGTGTCGAAGCCGCCCCGAATACCTGAGGGGAGGGCCGCCCTGTGCCATGATCTGTCTTCCCGCAATTGCTGTGCGTCGACGGCAGTTATCCGTCCCTGTCACGGCGGCGCGGCAACGGCTCCGCACGGGGCGAGCAGGCCGGGCCGAGGAGTCGGACCACAGACAACGGCAGCACTGCTTCCCATCCGAGCAGCCGTATCCCGACTACCTGGTCCCGTTCGCCGTGGACCCGAACGTCAAGCCCGGGGACGTCGGTCCCAATCCACCCTTGCGGATCTGCATGCATGCCTCATAGTGCCCTGCCCGGCCCGGGGTCGCCGGCATGCGCGGGTGGTGCTGTGCCGCTTGGCGAGCCGCGGCGCGGCACACGAGATCGCCCCGCCCGGCTCGTTCTGGTGGCGTCAACAGCGGGACATGGCCGCAAAGGTGCGCGCGGCGACTGTCCACGACACTGCATGGCTCCAGCCGGAATCGGCGGCGCAGACCATGAGGGCGGTCAAGCCCAACCGCGCCCACGGAAAGCCCTCGCCGGGGGTCCCCGCGCCGTCCACGACACGGACGTCGACCCGCTCGTCGACGTCCACCGGGACCGCCTCGGCCATCAGCAGACCGTCCGCGGCGAGGAGTTCGGCGACCCGGGACAGAAAGGCTCGCGGGCCGCCGCCGATGCCGACGTTGCCGTCGAGGAGCAGCGCCGTACCCCAATGGCCCTCGCTCGGGAGCGGGTCGAAGACCGACCGGCACAGCGCGCTGCCGCCCCGAGCCCACGGTGCGGGCGACTGCCGCCGGGCTGACGTCGACCCCCAGCGTCGGCCGGCCCAACTCGGCCAGGGCGGCCACGAGTCGGCCGGGACCGCAGCCGATGTCCAGGACGGGCCCCCGGCAGCGATCCAGCACGCTCCGGTCCGCCGCGTCCGGCGCTGCGCACCAGCGTTCGACCTCCATTGGCAGCAGCCAGCCGTCCCGGCGGCGCAGGAACAGCGGGCCACGCCCGGTGCGCAGCGCTTCGGCGTACGGATCGGAGCCCCACCCCGTGGCAGGAATGGTTCCCGTGGAGACCGTCGTCGTCATCGGGTGCCTGCCCCGGCCAGCCGCGCCACCGCCGCGGCGAACCGGCTGCCCGGTGTTTCGGCCGCCACCCGCCGTGCGTCGTCTGGCGTGTCGACATCCCGCAGCACGGGAAGATCGCGCACCGCCAGTCCCGCTTCGACCAGTCGCTGCCGCTGCACGGCACCGGTCTGCGGCACGGACATCGGCACACCCAGCAGCAGACCGGGGTCGGGCTCGGCCAGGCCCAGTGCCCAGAAGCCTCCGTCTTCGGCAGGCCCGAACACGGCCCCGCCTCTGGTGAGTTCCAGCCCGTGCGCGAGCAATGCGGGTGTGACCTGCGGAGTGTCCATGCCGATCAGCAGTGCCGGTCCCGGGCAGGCCGCGAACGCGGCGGCCAGCCGCTCGTCCAACCCGCCCCCGACCTGCGGTACCACGTCGATCCCGGCCGGCAGCCAGGCGCCCGGCACTCCGTCGAGCACCAGTACGCGCCGCGCCGCGGCGGTGGCCCGTACTGCCTCCAGAGTGTCGGCCAGCGCCGCCTCGGCCAGCACCACGGCCTGCTCGGGCGTGTACCACGGGGTGAGCCGCGTCTTGACCCGTCCCGGCACGGGCTCCTTCGCGATGACGAGCAGCGTGGTCATACCGTCTCCTTCGACGGCGTCTCCGCCAGCACCGCCCGCATGTCGCGGACCGTCTGCCACGTGCCCCGCCAGGTCCCGGTCACCTTCGACCTGCCGGTCCTGGGCAGATACGGCACATCCAGCTCGGCCACCCGCCAGCCCGCGTCAGCGGCCCGGACGACCATCTGCAGCGGGTAGCCGCTGCGCCGGTCCGTGAGGCCGAGGCCCAGCAGGTCCTTGCGGCGCGCCGCCCGCATGGGGCCGAGGTCCCGGAGCGACAGCCCGGTGCGGCGGCGCAGCATGCGCGCCAGCACCAGATTTCCGGCGCGGGCATGCAGAGGCCATGCATCCAGCGCCATTGGCCGTCGCCGCCCCAGGACCAGGTCCGTCTCACCGTCCGCGACCCCTCGTACGAGGTCCGGCAACAGCCCCGGGTCCAGGGACCCGTCGCAGTCGCAGAAGCAGACGTACTCCGCATCGGCGGCCAGCAGGCCGGCGTGGCAAGCCGCGCCGAACCCCCGCCGCTCCTCGTGCACCACCGTCGCGCCCAGCGACCGTGCAAGGTCCGCGGACCCGTCGGTCGAACCGTTGTCGACGACAACCGCCCGCCAACCGGCCGGAATCCGTTGCAGGACCCAGGGAAGCGCCTGAGCCTCGTCCAGACACGGCAGGACGACATCGACCGTCGCGCTCACGCGTTCGCACCCCTCAGTCCCGCCGTCGCGAACTCCGCCATGCCCGCAGCGAAGCCGACCACCGGCTTCCAGCTCAGCTCCGCCTTCAGGCGGAGCGAATCTGCCGTGATATGGCGCACGTCGCCGAGCCGGAACTCCCCGGTCACCACCGGTGCCGGACCGCCGTGCGCGGCAGCCAGCTCGGCCGCCATGTCCCCCACCGTGTGTGGGGTTCCGCTGCCCGTGTTGTACGCGGTCAGCACGCCGGGCTCCCTGCCGCCCACCGCCTCCAGCGCCAGCACGTTGGCAGCCGCGACATCCCGTACATGCACGAAGTCCCGCCGCTGGCGACCGTCCTCGAAGACACGTGGCGCCTCGCCGCGCTCCAGCGCCGAGCGGAAGAATGACGCCACGCCCGCGTACGGGGTGTCGCGCGGCATCCCCGGCCCGTACACATTGTGGTAGCGCAGCGCCACGGCCCGGCCGCCCGCCGACCGCGCCCAGGCAGCCGCAAGATGTTCCTGAGCAAGCTTGGTCGTCGCGTACACATGGCGCGGATCGGCCGGAGCGTCTTCCTCCACCAGGCCGGGCGCCAGTTCCTGCCCGCACGCGGGGCACTCGGGCTCGAACCGGCCCGCCTCGAGAGCTGCAACCGCGCGCGGGCCGGGCCGGACTCGCCCGTGTTCGGGGCAGTCGTAGCGGCCCTCGCCGTAGACGACCATCGAGGAGGCCAGCACCAGATCGCGGACCCCTGCCTGCGCCATCGCCGCGAGCAGCACCGCAGTGCCCAGGTCATTGCAGGAGACATACTCGGGCGCGTCGGCGTAGTCCTTGCCGAGACCGACCATCGCCGCCTGATGACACACCGCGTCCACACCACGCAGCGCCCGCGCAACGGCTTCGCCATCCCTGACGTCACCGTGAATCCAGTCCGCGCCGGCAGACATCAGCGGTTCTACGGAATGGGCCGAGGGAAGGAGGGCATCGAGGACGACCGGATCGTGACCCCGCGCGGTGAGGACGGCCACAACCTGCGTGCCGACGAACCCCGCGCCCCCAGTGACCAGTACTCGCATGTCACCGACGCTACGGCGCGGATCACGATCTGCCGTCGACGCGCGCCGAGCTGTCACCGGTCCGTAAGAACCGCCTTTCAGCGTGTCCACTGCACTGTCGGGCTCGCTGAACGTCGACATGGGTCAGAGCGTCCGGTTTCCGCCGGACGAGGATGCCGCCGAAGCCGCCGAGGTTCCTCGGACGATCGAGGGACTGCGGTCCCGCCGCCGGAGCCTGTGACGCGAGCGCCGGCTCCTCCAGGCTGACCCGGGACCGGCGGGGCGCCGGGAGCGGAGAGATGGCCATCGGCCCGCCTCGGGGCTGTGGCGCCGAGCGCGTTCACGACTCCGGTTCGCTGCCCCGCTTCGGCTTCGGTATCGGCCGAGTCGTGCGGGCAGACCACATGCGGGCCAGCAGCAGAAGAGCGGAGAGACCGAAGAGTGCGGCGCTGATCAGTAGCCAGCGGCCCAGGAAGACGTCGTCCGGCAGGCCCGTGTATGCCGTGAAGTTCTCCACCTGTCCCAGGATCAGGGGAAAGTAGGTCAGGAGCAGGACGCCGGACAGGAAGACGGGCACCCGGACGTGGTTGATCCATCGTCGCGCCGGTGCGTTGCCGTCGCCCTGGGCGGCAGGTTCTGGGTGGCGGCCGAGGACGGTCTGGGCTGCGCGGTCGGTCGCCGTGTAGAGGGGCAGCAGGACCAGGTCGTGCAGGAGGGCCGCTCCGACGAACCACACGACGACCAACCACGGTTCGTCACCGTCCAGCAGCCGGATTCCCGCGTACCCGGTCAGGGCGAACGAGCACAGCACCAGCAACAGGCGCAAGGGGGAAGCTCCGTAGCGCGCCCGGAACTTGCTCATGCATCCTCCCCGAAGGTCAGTCGGGTGACCCATTTGGTGTTGTGGACACCGGGGTTGGCCGGAACGATGACCCGCGCGGGGTACCCGTGATCCCGCGACAGGTCGGCTCCGTTGACCCGTAGTGCCAGCAGCGACCGGGCGTCGCGGACCTGGTTGTCGCGCAGCATGGCCGCGCGGAAGGCCCCGCTGAGCTGGGCCGATTCGACGAAAACGCCCGGCGCGCGGCCGGTGAAACCGACGAGTGCGGCGAGGTCGGCCAAGCGCACCCCGCTCCAGTCCTGGTCGTCGGTTGACCAGCCTTCCACGCAGGCGATGGGCAGCGCCGCGCTGTGCTGTGGCAGCGCCAGGACCTGATCGCGGGTGAGGCTCCGCTCGCGGCCCTGGCCCCGTACGACCAGCCGCCAGTCGGGCCCGACGTCGCGGGCACGAATTCCCACGCCGGCGGCGGTCTTGTTGATCTGGAAACCGTTCGGGCCCGGCCCGGTCTCCTGGCCGTGCGGGGCGAGCAGGGCGGTGGATCTGAGCGAACCGCCGATGCTCTGCCCAGCCGTCACGACGAGCAGCACCAGGGAACCCGCACCCACCATTCCCAGAGCACCCCGCCGCGACATGGTCGGCCCAGCCGGGTTCGGTGTCACCAGGCCGGTCTCGTCCACGGGTGCTGCCTGCGAACGGTCGGCAGGCGCGCGCAGCTCGTCGCGGAGGCAGTCGCTGCGCAGTATCCGGATCGCCAGGGGAATGCGGAACGCGATATGAACGACGAAGGCGCCGATGAACACCCATGCGCCGTAGAAGTGCAGGACGTAGAAGGAGCCGGGGAAGATGTAGTCCAACTGGACATTGAGCACACCGGTGGCGAACTCGAACAACACCCCGCCCACGAGCAGCAGCAGCGAAATCCGTTCGAGTGCCTGGCTGACCGACCTCACGGGAGGCCAGGCGAACAGCCGGGGAATCACCGACCAGAGCTTCGCCAGCAGCACCGGGATCAGCACGATGCCGAGCGTGACATGGATACCCTGGTTGAGGCGGTAGAGCCAGTACGGATCGGTGGGCCAGGCGAACAGAAAGAAGCCCAGCAACCCCTTGCCGGGGGTCTGGTCATTGCCTGCGAGATCCGGGTTGTAGGCGGCGTAGGAGAGCAGCCCGGTCACGAACAACGCCGGGACACCCATGAGCAGAACCACGCCGAACACCGACGTCAGCCACGGCCCGCGCAAAGGACTTCGCCAGAATCCCGGCCGGGACGGACCGACCGGCGGACCTTGTCGCAGCAGGTCCGCAAGCCGCGTCCTCGGCGCCCCCGGGCCCGAACCATCCGCCGGAGTTCCCGGCGTGTTGTCGCCTCTTTCCGGCCTGTCGGAGGGCTCTCCCGCCGAGGGACCGGGTTCCCGACTACCGTATTCCTGGGCTCCCGGAGACGGGGCGGCGCCGCTCGCTCCGTCCGCATCCGCATCCGCATCCGCATCCGCATGAGTCTGGTCATCGTGTTGCGCAGACTTCTCGTCCGCCTCGCGCCGACCCGACTCACCCGCCCGCGCGGCCGGCTCGTCTTTCTGGGGAGGTTCGTCCTCGTCGTGCGGGTCGCCCATGGAATTCCTTGTGCGGTTCACGGAGCGGCAGGCCACCGCCCAACGCCCCACAGTAGACCCGCATATCCAGAATTGAAGTGATCTGCCCGACTGGACTCCTCACGGCGCCAGCCCTGGCCGACTGCTCTTGAAGAGACCGTACGAGCAAGGAGAGCCCGGCGCTCGGAACCAGCCGCGTCGCTCAATCACCCTCCCCTGCCGTCACACAGCAAGCCAACGAGACCGTGCCGGCATCCAGAGGTGATCGAGGACACCGTCCTTGTCGACCCACGACAGTCCCGGGTCTGCCGACGCGACGTGAGGCAGGCCGGGAGTTCGACGAGGCGTCGTTGCGGGCTGTGATCAGGGCGGTGAGGCCGCTGGAGGTGCAGAACTCATGACCCTCCGGATCCAGAACGAGGCGCTGGCCCGAGTTGGAGGGGGAGCGTGGTGAGCATGTCCCGCACGTTGGTGGCGGTGATGTGGTCGAGGTCGCCGATGATCTCCAGAACGGGACCGGTCATTGGGTCTCGGGCGGGGACTTTCAGCGGGCTCATTCGGAACAGGCGGTCCTTGGGGGCCGATGACGCCGAGGGCGGGCAGGGCGGTGTCGTCGTCGAGGCCGTCGCCGAAGTCGTCCAGCAGGCCGGCCACTTCCCCACGAGCAGGCCGCGCTGAAATGCGTCCACCCCACGGGCAAGGAGCAAGCCCGCTGGACCAGCCGCTGCACGACCGCCCTGAACGCCTTTGACATGACCTTCGACGGCCGACTCAGCACGGTACGGAGACCAACAACCCTACTCACACGGTTGATTGGACAGTGCCTGAGCCGACAACCAGGCGGGAGGAAGACCGTCCTCACCTTGATCATCCTGCCTGGACACGCGTCCTGTGGGACCACGTGGAGCGGGAGGGGCGGTGGGTGTGGAGGACGAGCAGCGCCAGGGCGCCGGTTGCTGCGGACCAGGCAAGGGAGAGCAGGCCGTGGGGCCATGGGATGTGTGGGGTGAGGGCTGAGCTCAGCGCCAGCTGGTTCACGCCGTACAGAGGAAGCGCGGACACGCCCGCCACGTCCATGAGTGTGTTGAAGACGGGATTCTGCAGGCCGGTGTCGACCAGGCTGAGCATGATGATGAGGAAGAAGCCCTCCAGCTCGCCGCGGACCAGAGAGCCGAGCAGAAGACCGATGCCGCCGTAGGCCAGGCCGGCGCCTGCAAGGGCCAGCGCCAGGGGACCTGCGTGGCGTACGGGCAGGGAGATCCACAGCAGGATCGTGGTGTAGAAGGCCAGCAGGGCGGCGGTGAGGGCGACGGCAGCAAGTTTCGCCAGCAGTATCGGCAGCCGGGGGTATCCGGCCAGCAGCAGACGGCGGTCCATCTGCCGGGACTGGAAGGTCTCGGTGAAGGTGATGAAGCCGGCGACCATGGTGACCGCGCCCAGCGCGCTGGCCACCTGGCCCACCTGGCTGGCCGGAGCGGAGACGGGGCCGCTGATGGCGTCCAGCCAGATGCGCACCACCTGGTCGGAGGTGCACAAGCGCGCCACGAAAATCCAGATGGGGATGAACGCGACCGCCAGAACCAGGGCCAGCCGGTTGCGCAGGTGGCCCAGCAGAGTGCAGCGCAGCAGTTCAATGAATGCCGTCCAGGAGAGCCTCAACGGTTCGACTCCTCGAAGTACAGACGCCCTTGGCGCAGATGAGCGATCGCATCGAAGTGGTGCAGGTCGTGCAGCAGGTGCGAAACCACGATGATCGACCGGCCCTGATCACGCAGATCGGCTGCCAGGGACCAGAACCGCTGATGAGTGTCCCAGTCGAAGCCCTGGTAGGGCTCGTCCAGGACCAGCAACTGCGGATCGTGCATGAGAGCGATCAGCAGGTTCAGCTTCTGCCGCGTTCCGCCACTGAGCTCGCCGACCTGCTGTCGTCGGGAACCGGTCAGCGCCAGCAGCTCCATCAGCTCGCCGGTGCGCTCCAGCGTCGGCAGCCGGTAGGCCATCTGGAACAACCGCAGATGCTGTCCGACGGTGAACGCATCGTTCAGTACCGCCCGTTGCGGGCAGTACCCCACCGCCCCGGTCCGTGTCACCCTTCCGCGATCGGGTGCGAGGTGCCCTACGGCGATTTGCAGCAGAGTACTCTTGCCCACCCCGTTCTCGCCGACGACTCCCACCAACGTCCCGGCGGGCACATCAAGGTCGACGTCGCAGAGGACCTGCCTGCCGTCGTACGCCTTGCAGACTCCGCTGATCCGCAGCCGTGGCGGGTGGCACGTCGTTACTGCCTGCACATTCGCCCCTCGAAAGATCGGACAGGTGTAGTGAGCCGGCCACGAGGACAATCCGCCACAGGAGCCGGGGCCGCACAGGCTCATGTCCCCTGGCCCGTCCGGCTCCTGGCCGCCCAGCTGCGCCTGACCCGGACGGTCCGGGGCTCTGGGGTGGCCGAACCCCCTGCGCGAAGTGACGCGCTGCTACCCGGTGTTCAACGAATCCGTACCGTCGGTGTAACGGCAGCCACCCGCTGTTCCGGGAAACAGTCGGCATCGCCACTCCACCGGCTCTGCGCCTCCGCGTTGAGCGTGACGTGAGCCACGGTCTGCCGTTGTAGGAGGCGATGCCCCCGACACCACAGCGAGACTTCAGCGCTCCCACGATCGTGATCGGAGCCGGTCCACACGGCCTGGCGGCCGCCGCGCTACTGCGCCGCTTCGGAGTGCCGGCCGTGATCCTGGAACGGTCGGACCGGGTAGGAGCGAGCTGGGCGCAGCGCTACGACCATCTGAGGCTGCACACCACCCCCGGCACCTCGAAACTCCCCGGCCTGCCGGTGCCGCGCCAGGCGGGCCCGTGGGTGAGCCGGGACGACTATGTGCGATACCTGGAGCGTTACGCCGCCCACCACCAACTCGACGTCCGAGTGGCCACCCGGGTGCAGCGCATCGAGCGGGCCGAGCCCGGTTCGAGAGCACCGTGGCTGGTCCACACCCCCGACGGTCCGGTGCCCACTGGTGCGGTCGTGGTGGCCACCGGCCGCTGCCACACCCCGAACATGCCCCACTGGCCCGGGCGTTCGACCTTCACCGGCACCCTGCTGCACTCGGCCCACTACCGCTCTCCGGCCCCCTACCGTAAGCGGGACGTCCTGGTGGTCGGCGCCGGTAACAGCGGCACCGAGATCGCCGGCGTCCTGGCCGGAGCCGGAGCCGAACGGGTACGGATCGCAGTCCGTACCCCACCCAACATCCTGCCCCGCTCCAGCGCCCGATGGCATGCGGTCGGCCGGCTGACGGAGGCCCTCCCGCTCGCGTGGCGCGACCGCACCTCCCTGCTCACGCAACGTCTCGCGGTGCCCGACCTGACCTCACGGGGACTGCCGCGGCCCCGCACCGGCCTGTACACCCGCAATGCCCGCGAAGGGGTCAACCCGGTGCTCGACCACGGCTTCGTGGACGCCGTCCGGTCCGGGCGGGTCGAGCCGGTCACAGCCGTCCAGGCATTCGACGGTCCCGACGTGGTCCTGGCCGACGGCACCCGGCTGCGACCCGACACGGTCATCGCCGCCACCGGGTACCGGCCCAACCTGCACGACCTGGTCGGGTCCCTGGGCGTACTCGATGAGGCCGGGCAACCCCTCGCCGTAGGGGAGCAGACCCATCCCGAAGCCGCAAGCCTGCACTTCGCCGGATACACCAATCCCCTCACAGGTGTCCTTCGCCAGGCGGGCATCGAGGCGCGGGCCATCGCCCACGCGTTACGACGCGAGAAGGCGCGGGCCGCCAACTGCTCGTAGGAGTCGGGAACCACGGACAACAGGTGCTTCATCGCCGCCCGGAACAGCTCGTATCCGCGATGCTGGCGCCCGCTCAGCGGGACGTCCACCGACGGAGGCGCCATGGTCTGGCGTATCGCCGCCATGTAGTAATCGGCCGCAACCGTACTGGCATGGGTCATGGCCGCCGGGAAACCCCGCACATACACCGTCGCATCTGCCGGCCGCAGCAGCGCCGCATCGCCGTCGCCCTGCCGCAGATGGCGGGTGGCGTCGGCAACGGCGACCGCGGCGCAGACGTTGAACAGGACATGGCCTGGTGCCCGATCAGCCACCGAGCACTCCACACACTCTCCAACGACGGCCCCGCAGCAGGCTCCGGGACGGCCACCGGCGGTACGGAGTCGGGGTCGGCGCCCGGCGCTGCCCCGGTGAGGTCGAGCACCGACTGCCGCATCCCGGCCGCCTCGAGCGCCAGGTCGGCACCCGACAGCGGAGCCTCACACAGGTCTTCCAGACCGCGGTGGAGGACCAGGACACCGTGCAGGGCGGCCTGCTGATCCGACAGCTCCACCTCACGGACCCGGAAGAAGGACTGGCTGATCGACTCCGCCGGCAGTTCCTCACCGGCCACGGCCGGAGCCTGAGCCGACAGCGCGGCCACCAACTCACCGGCAGTCACGGCAGCCTGCCGCAGCGCGAAGGTCCGCTCGGCAGGTCTGGCATGGGTCGCCAACCCTGCCGGCACGCGTGCGAGGGCGACCGCCTCCGATCCGGGGCATCCGGATGGGTCCATGACCTGACCTCGGTGAACTCTGGTGCGTCGCCGGGCTGTCCGGCGGTGATGACGGCGGCCGGGACCGTCCGGAGACTGTTTCACCGACCTCGATCGACATCTCGAACACTTCCTACGACACCTTGCGGTGCGTTTCCGGGCGCACAACAGATGATCACTCATTTGAGTGCCGGCCTGGTGAAGTGCAGATTCTGGCCCCGCCGACGTGATCAAGATGGTTTCCCTTCGGGTTGGGGCCGAGTTGCCCGGGAGGGGCAGTGTGCTGCGTGGGCGTCGAGGTGGAATGCCGTGAGGTTTCACGCTGACTGCCGACGGCGGGCGTGGAGCCGGTCCGAGCACGTTGGGCCCAGGACAGATGTCCTGGGTACGGCGAACGCAGGGATGTAGTTGTGCACCTGACTCCGCATGAGCAGGAACGTCTGATGTTGCACATGGCGGCGGATGTCGCCGAGAAGCGCCGGTCCCGGGGGGTGCGACTCAACTACCCGGAGGCGATGGCGCTGTTGATCGTGCACGTCCTGGAAGGGGCCCGGGACGGCAGGACCGTAGCCGACCTCATGTCCTCCGGGCGCAAGGTGCTGTCCCGGGAGGAGGTGATGGAGGGGGTCCCGGAGATGATCGAGAACGTGCAGGTGGAGGCTACGTTCCCCGATGGCACGAAGCTGGTCACCGTCCACAGTCCGTTCCCTGAAGTGGGTGGGGACGAGGAGCCGGCGGTCTGGCCGGGGAAGGTGGACTTCTCCGTGCGTGAGGGGGACGAGGTGGTGGTCTTCAACGAACACAACCGGCAGGCGAACCAGGTCACGAAGCTGACGGTCGAGAATCCGACCGACCGCCCCGTCCAGGTCGGTTCCCACTACCACTTCGCCGAGGTCAACGACGGGCTGGAGTTCCCCCGCATGGAGGCGTGGGGCAGGCGCTTGAACGTCCCCGCCGGCAGCTCCGTACGTTTCGAGCCCGGCATCACCGAAGAGGTCGAGCTCGTGCCCATCGAGGGCGAGCGCGTGGTCCACGGCCTGCGCGGCAGGATCAAGGGTCTGCCCGAGAAGGTCCAGGGCTCCCTCGACAACACCCGAGCTTCATCCGGCAAGGAGAAGGTGTGAATTCCAGGACCGAGTGCCCCGACTGCTCCTGCTGTCAGGTGGAACCGGCGTCCCATGCCCCCCTCCCCCGCGCCGACTACGCGGACCGGTTCGGCCCGACGACCCGCGACCGGATCCGGCTCGCTGACACAGCGCTGCAGATCAAGATCGAGGACGACTGGTCGGGCGGTCCCGGGCGCAGTGGCAACGAGATGGTCTTCGGTGGCGGCAAGGTGATCCGGGAGTCGATGGGACAGTCCGTCGCTCCGCGTGACCCGGGCAGGGGCAGGAACACCACCTCTGCCGACAGCGGCGCCGTCCTGCCTCCCGACACCGTCATCACGGGTGCCGTCGTGTTGGACCACTGGGGTGTCGTGAAGGCGGATGTCGCCATCCGTGACGGGCACATCATCGCCCTCGGCAAGGCGTACAACCCCGAGACCATGGACCCCCTGCACGAGGGCGGAGTCAGCCACAACGGCATCGGCCCCAAGCCCACCGACTTCGTCATCGGTCCCGACACCGAGGTCATCGCGGGCAACGGCAGGATCCTCACCGCCGGCGGGATCGACACACACGTCCACTTCATCTGCCCCGACCAGATCGATGAGGCGCTGGCCTCGGGTGTCACCACCCTCATCGGCGGCGGCACGGGACCCGCGGAAGGCAGCAAGGCCACCACCGTCACCCCCGGGAGCTGGCACATCGACCGGATGTTCGAGGCGCTGGACGGCTTCCCGGTGAACATCGGACTGCTCGGCAAGGGCGCCACCATGTCCAAGGAGTCCATGTACGACCAGGTGGACGCCGGCGTCATCGGGCTCAAGGTGCATGAGGACTGGGGCGCCACCCCCGCCGCCATCGACGCGTGCCTGGAGGTCTGCGAGAAGACCGGTGTGCAGCTCGCGCTGCATGCCGACTCGCTGAACGAGGCCGGTTTCGTCCAGGACACCATCAAAGCCATCAAAGGGCGTCCCCTCCACATCTTCCATGTGGAGGGCGCCGGGGGCGGTCACGCCCCGGACATGATCAGGATGGTGAGCGAGCCGAACGTGCTGCCCGCCTCCACCAACCCCACCCGCCCGCTGACCGTCAACACGGTCAAGGAGCACTTCGACATGGTGATGGTCTGCCATCACCTCAATCCGGCCGTACCCGAGGACCTGGCCTTCGCGGACTCCCGGATCCGGCCCTCCACGATGGCAGCCGAGGACATCCTCCACGATGTCGGCGCCATTTCGATCATGTCCTCGGACGCCCAGGCCATGGGCCGCATCGGCGAAATGATCATGCGCACCTGGCAGACCGCGCACGTCATGAAGACCCGCCGTGGCTTCCTGGAAGAAGACCAGCCGTCCGGCAGGCCCGTGAACACGCCGAAGGCCAAGAAGGCCAAGGGAGCGACTCCGGTGGACGCGACGCCGGATCCCGAGCCGCCCCTGGCCGACAACCGGCGTGCCCGGCGTTACGTCGCGAAGTACACCATCAACCCGGCCCTCGCCCAGGGCATCGACGCCGTCGTCGGGTCGGTGGAGACCGGCAAGCTGGCCGACCTCGTGCTGTGGGAGCCGAAGTTCTTCGGCGTCAGACCGCACCTGGTCATCAAGGGAGGCCAGATCGCCTACGCACAGGTGGGGGACGCCAACGCCTCCATCCCCACCCCCCAGCCGGTCCTGCCGCGCCCCATGTGGGGGGCGACCGGTCTGGCCCCCGGCTCCCTCTCCTTCAACTTCGTCACCGAGCGCGCCCTGAAGAAGGGCCTGGCCGAGGGGCGCCGGCTGAACAAGCCGTTCAGGGCCATCCAGGACACACGCTCGGTCAAGAAGGCCGGCATGAAGGAGAACAACGCGACCCCCGACGTGCGTATCGACCCCGACACCTACGAGGTCGTCATCGGCGGGGCCAAGGTCACGGACGTCACCACGTTCGTCGACGACCAGATCGTCGACCGCGCCTTCGTCTCCGAGCTGCCCATGGCCCAGAGGTACTTCCTCTTCTGAGCCCTCGCCGCAGCACCTCTCAGTGACACAGAAGGCACGGCAGAGGAAGACCCTACGAAAGGTGGCCTGCACACCCCATGAACCGTGCCGCACTGTTCGTCCTGGCCGACGGCAGGTTCCCCGCCGGAGGACACGCACACTCCGGCGGCGCCGAGGCGGCCGTCGCAGCGGGCCGCATCAAGGACGCGTCCTCGCTGGAGGAATTCTGCCGGGGAAGACTGCACACCGCGGGCCTGGTCGCGGCGGCCCTGGCCGCCGCGGCTGCGGCCGGCCACGATCCACTGACACTGGATCAGGCCGCCGACGCCCGCACCCCGGTGCAGGCCCTGAGGGCCACCGCCCGGAAACTCGGCCGCCAGATGATGCGGGCGGCCCGCGCCACCTGGCCGTCGCCCGAACTGGACGAACTGGCCGCAGCACGGCCACAGGGCGCCCACCAGCCCGTCGTCCTGGGCCTGGCCGCACGGTCGGCGGGCCTGGCACCCCTGGACGCCGCCTGTGCCGTGGCCTACGAAACCGTCAGCGGGCCGGCCACCGCCACGGTCCGGCTGCTGAGCCTCGACCCGTTCGACGCCACCGCCGTGCTGGCCCGCCTGGCCCCGGAACTCGACCAGATCGCCGCAGCAGCCGCAGAGGCCGCACGGCGCATCACCGACGAAGGGATCGGCGCACTGCCCGCCGCCTCGGCTCCGCTGCTGGACATCACCGCACAGCAGCACGCCGCCTGGCCGGTCCGCCTCTTCGCCTCCTGACCACCCCACCACACATCACGCAAGGAATCCGTATGCACCTCGGCCACGATCTCGACGAGAAGTACCCCCACCGCCACACCCACAGCGCGGCCGCCCCCGACCACCCCGACGGCACGAGGCGCGCCCTGCGGATCGGCCTGGGCGGGCCGGTCGGCTCGGGCAAGACCGCCACCGTCGCCGCCCTGTGCCGCGCCCTGCGCGCCGAGATGTCCATCGCCGTGGTCACCAACGACATCTACACCCGTGAGGACGCCGACTTCCTGCTGCGCGAAGCCGTCCTGCCCCCCGAACGCATTCAGGCCGTCGAAACAGGCGCCTGCCCGCACACCGCCATCCGCGACGACATCTCCGCCAACCTCGAAGCCGTCGAGGACCTGGAAAGCGCGGTCGGCCCGCTCGACCTGATCCTCGTCGAATCCGGCGGCGACAACCTCACCGCCACCTTCTCCAAGGGGCTCGTCGACGCGCAGATCTTCGTCATCGACGTGGCCGGCGGCGACGACATCCCTCGCAAGGGCGGCCCCGGCGTCACCACCGCCGACCTCCTCGTCATCAACAAGACCGACCTCGCCCCCTTCGTCGGTTCCGACCTCGAGGCAATGGCCCGGGACGCCAAAGCCCAGCGAGGTGATCTTCCGGTCGCCTTCACTTCCCTCAAGGAGGAGGGCGGCGTCAAACAGGTCGCCGACTGGGTCCGTGGACGTCTCGCCCACTGGACCGCAGGCCCCGCATGAGGCTCACCACGGAAGAAGCCGTGCGGACCGCCCAGCATGCGGCTGTCGCGGGCGTACGGGCCACGGCCCGCATCACAGCAGTCGTCCGAGGCGACACCACGACCCTGCCCGTCCTCGACGGCGACGGCCCTTTCGAACTCCGACGCCTGCGCTCACGCGGCACCGAGGCCCGCGTATGCGTCGTCGGCGCCATGAGTGCCCCCCTCGGCGGCGACCGTCTGCGTATGGAAACCACCGTCCAGCAAGGCGCGGTCCTCCACGTCACCTCGGCCGCCGCCACCCTCGCCCTGCGGGGCCCGACCCAGGAACCTGCCACCTACGGCGTACACCTGACGGTAGCTGAACACGCGGAACTCCGCTGGTCGCCAAAGCCGTTGATCTGCGCGGCCGGCTCCAACCTGCGCCAGACATGGACCATCGACCTCGCTCCCACCGCACGACTCGTGCTGCGCGAGGAACAGATACTGGGACGTATCGGAGAGCCGCCCGGCCATGTGACCACACGGCTCACCGTCCGGCGCGGCGGATCTGTCCTCCTCGACCAGGAAGCCGAATACGGCCCCGGCGCACCCGCCTGGGACGGCCCTGCCGTCCTCGCCTGCCACCGCGCGACCGGGCAGATCCTCCTCGTCGACCCAGCCTTCGAGAACACGCCCACCGAGGCCCGGCTCTACGGCGACACCCCACAGACCGGGTACGCCGCCCTGACACCAATCGCCGGGCCCGCAGCTCTCGTCACCGCCATCGCCCCGCGCGGCCTCCAGCTGCGCCAACTCCTCGACACAGTACAAACCTCACTTCATCGCCCCACCGCAGTCAACGACACACACTGAGAGGTCGCCGACAAGTCGCGCCGAGGGCCTTCTGCCTCATGGTTGTCATCCATGCCACCATGGCTGCGACACCAGGACACGAACACACGGGAAGCCTTCATGGCTCCCTCGTCGGAAGCAACCCCGGCGTCACCAACCGGCAGCCAGGAAAGGGCCGTTGACGAGGGCATATACGAACCCGACCACGGTGGTTCGTCGCCCCTACCTGTCCCTGCGCCGGCCAGGGGCCGTGCGATCGGTTGCGCGCGGCCCCGGATCGTGCGGGGGCTCGCCGCCGGCCCCTGCCCCGCCGATGCCCGCCATACGAGTACGCGGCCCGGCGGGTCGGGCCCGGTCGGCGGAGTCGCTGTCGGAATGGACGGGAAAGACCTGATCGAGGCCGACGATGCGCAAGATACGCAGCGTGGTGGCAGGGACGGCGGCGAGCGCGATATCCGCCCCGGCGGCCTGGGCGTGGTTGTGTGCGGCGATCAGGGCGCCGAGGCCGCTCGAGTCGCAGAATTCCATAGCCCTCAGGTCCAGGACGAGACACTGGCCCTGTCGGAGAGCGATCGTTGAGCAGTTCGCGCAGTTCGCCTGCGCTGATGTAGTCGAGTTCACCGATGATCCGCAGAACGGGACCGGTGGCGGCGTCTCGGCTGGTGACCTTCAGCGGGCTCATTCGGAAGATGTGGTCCTTTTCGGGGCGGGGACGCCGAGGGCGAGCAGGGCGGTGTCGTCGTCGAGACCGTCGCCGAAGCTGTCCAGCAGGCCGGTCAGGGCCTGGATGACGTCCTGCGCGGGCCGGCCGGCGTGGAGGGCTGCGAAGGCCCGCAGTGCCTCGTCCCCGTACAGGGCACTGCGGTCTTCGCCGGTGCGGGCCTCGGTGAGGCCGTCGGTGTAGAGCAGGAGGGTGTCGCCAGGGGCGAGGGCAGTAGTGGCGGTGACAAAGTGTGCGGATGGCAGCACTCCGACGAGGACGCCACCGGGGGTGGGCAGGAAGTCGGCGGTGCCATCGGCCCGCAGAACAAGTGACGGCGGGTGGCCGCCAGATGCGATGCGGACGCTGACCTGCTCGGTCGAGGGGCCGGGATCGAGGGTGCCGAAGATGGCGGTGCAGAAACGCGGGTCGCCGCTGGTGTATCGCTCATGGAGCACCCTGTTCAGGGTCGACAGGGTGGATACGGGGTCGGGGTCGTGCAGGGCGGCGGCGCGCAGGGTGTAACGGGTCAGTGAGGTGAGCGCGGCGGCTTGAGGGCCCTTGCCGCAGACATCGCCGAGAAAGAAGCCGAAGCGCTTGCCGTCGATAGGGAAAACATCGTAGAAGTCGCCGCCGAGCCGGTCGGAGGAAGCGGTGTGATAGTGGGCGGCCGTCTCCACTCCCGGTATCGACGGAAGCGTCGCAGGCACCAGCGACTGCTGGAGCGCCGCGAGGGCGTCCTGGAGCCGAGCGCGGTCGGTCTGCGCTTGCTCACGTGCTTCCTCGGCTGCTCTCCGTCCGCGCAGGAGTTCCTCTTCGTATGCGCGGCGGTCCCTGGCGTCGAAGCAGGTGGTGCGGATCAGCAGGGGCTCGCCGGTACTGCCGTGCTTGACCTTGGAGGAGACCAGCACCGGTATCCGGGTGCCGCCGGCCTGCTTCATCTCCAGGGCGATGCCGCCGATCTCCCCCTGCATCCGCAACAGCGGCATGAAGTGGGTCTCGTGGTACAGCTTGCCGCCCACGGTCAGCAGGTCGGCGAACCGCATCCGGCCCACCACTGCCTCGTGCTCCAGGCCGAGCCAGCCCAGCAATGTGCTGTTGATCTTCGCGATGGTGCCGTCCATCAGCGTGGACAGGTACCCGCACGGAGCGGTCTCGTAGAGTTCCTCGGCGCTGTCCTCGAGCAGTCCGGCGAACGTCGCATCCGAGGTCTTCCCGTCCTCGGCGTCCGGCGGGTCGGGCTGCCGGCCGGTGCGACACATCACCGCAGCCTCGTCAGGAAAGTGGTGATCGCTTCGTTGGTGGCTTCGGGCGCGGACAGGTGCGGACAGTGTCCGGTCGCGTCGAGCGTGACCAGCTCGGAGCCGGGAATCGCCTGGTGGACGAAGGCGCCGACCTCCCGCGGGGCGATGACGTCCTGGGTGCACTCCAGCACCAGCGTCGGCACCTTCACCCTCTTCAGGTCTTCCCTCGAGTCGGACAGGAACGTGGTGCGGGCGAAGACTCGGGCCATGTTCGGGTCGGTGGCACAGAAACTGTTCGTCAGCTCCTCACCGAGCTCGGGCCGCTCCGTGTTCCCCATGATCACCGGTGCCATCGCCGCCGACCAGCCCAGATAATTCGACTCCAGCGATTCAAGCAGCTCGTCGATGTCCTCGGCGCTGAACCCGCCACGGTAGCTCTCGTCATCGATGTACCGCGGAGACGGAGCGACCATCACCAGCGCCCCGATACGCTCCGGGGCCGTTCCGGCGGCCAGGACTCCGATCACCGCGCTGACCGAATGCCCCACGAACACCGCGTCCCGCAGGTCGAGCGTCTCGCACACCTCCACCACGTCCCGGGCATAGCCGTCCAGCGAGGCGTACCGCTCCTCCGAGAACGCGGACGGATCCGAGCGGCCCGATCCCACGTAGTCGAACATCACCACTCGGTAGTCCTCGACCAGGGCGGGCACCGTGAGCCGCCACATGTTCTGATCGCAGCCGAACCCGTGCGCCAGCACCACCGTCCGCCCCTGCGGGTTACCGGTGACGGTGACATTGTTCCTGCGGTGGATATCCATACCCACCACTCTCTCAGGACCCGCCCACTCCTCCGGCCCAGCCCCGCATCACCCCACGCTCTCCTCGCCGAAGCACAGCACCAGCTAAACAAGGCTGGCGGACGCTGAGTGGGAGTTCGTCCGGCCGCTGCTGCCCGAGATGGGCGGGGCTTGCGGGATGGATCCTGCGCGCTACCGGGTGCGCTGTCGACACCGAGGACCGAATCTGCTGGTCTCTGGCATCGATTCACGGAGCGTCCGCCTGCCAGAACCGCAGGTAAGCCACGTCACGGAAGCGCCGCACGAAAGGGAAGCCGTCTTGTCGAGCGATACCGGAGTACGGGGCGTCGCCGGTGGCCACCGTTTCCGGTCGCACCGCCGCCGAGGTTCAGCAGCCCGGCCCTGCCGGTTGCGCTGAGATCGCAGTTGCGGCAGCGGCTGACAGCTCCACTCCACATCCGGAGGCCTTCGCCATCTCACAGACTCGGACCGTGTCGTCGCACAAACTCAACCAGCCTGCCTGGGCAGTACACCTAGGCGTCCGCGAGAAGGGGGTCGTACAGGGTGCTCGTGCGGCGGGCGGACATGAAGGAGAGGAAGTCACCCACGAAGGCGCTGCGGCCATAGGTTCCGTTCGTGGTGGCGAGGTCACGGTGGAAGGCGGTGCGGAAGAGGGCCCGGTACTCGTCCGCGTCGATGGTCCCATTGCCGTCCACGTCGGCGGCGTCGAAAAGCACCTCGGCGACTCGGATGAGCGCGGGTCCGGCGAGAGAGGGAATGGCGGCGGCGTACTCGTCTGCGCTGACGCGGCCGTCGCCGTCCGTGTCGAGGGCAGCTTGGAGTTCGCGCCACCAGGCGGCAAAGGCGTCGTAGAGCCGGGTCTCCTCGGGTTCGTCGAGGTCGAGACGGGTGGAGAGTTCGCGGGCCATGGCTGCGAGGTCCGGCCAGTCGAGATGGCCGTCACCGGTCTGGTCCAGCACTTGGCGGAAAAACTCTTCCGCCGAGCGCCGGTCCTCCCCCGTGCGCGTTGCGGACGCTGAGGACGGAGCAGGGTAGCCCAACGGGGTGAGGAGGCGGAGGAGCGCCGATGCCCGCTTCATTCGGTGGCCCAGGGCTGCCACAGTCCGGGCGCGCGGATCGGCGCTCCCGGGCGGGAGCGAGAGGAGTTCGATGATGCTCTCAGCGTTGAGCCAGCCCTCAGGCAGGAAGCGGGCCAGTCCGGTGGCGAGGTAGGCGCCCTGCATAAGGGCCTGGGCACCGGGCATCTCCGGGAGGCCGGCCCGCCGCCGGTACGGCTCGGGGAGCGAGGCCACGGTGATGGCGCCGAGAACCGGACCGACGACGGCCCGGCCTGCCGCCCACAGCGTCGGCAGACCGTCGAGCAGCGCCGGGGCAGGCAGGTGGTCGAAGAGCCGGTAGAGGATGACGCGGGACGCCTCGGTGTTCTCCAACTCGTTCTCGACGATCCGGTCGAAGTACTGCCAGAAGTCGTTCACGTCTTCGGGGAGTTCGTCGGCGTCGCCGTCAAGCGCGGCGAGAAACGTTCGGTACTCGGCGTACATCCGCTCCATCGTGTCCTGGTCGAGCGGCTGGCCGCTCAGCCGGCACATGGTGACAGCGCTCTCGAAGAGGGTGGCGACCACCCAGGCACGAGTCGCACGGTCCATCGCGTCATAGGCCCGGCCGTGAGAGTCGGAGCCGCTCATGCGGGCATGCAGCCGGTTGAGCCGAGCCGCCTCCCGCTCACGTACTGCGGGATCGGTGCCGAACATGCGCCGCATGCTGAGGAATGTGTTGCGCAGTCGGCGCCAGGGGTGTGTGACGAAGGTGGAGTTGTCGACGAGGGCGCCGCCGACCTGAGGGTGGGCCGCCTCCAGCACCGTCGCACGGATCATGGCGAGCGCCCAGCGCGGGTCGTCGAAGAACGCAACGAACCGTGAATCCGAAGTGAACAGGGGAGCCCCGTCATCCGGTCGCGTGGAGTCTGTGCGGGGTACGCCGGTTGTCCCTGGCGTCATCGCAGGTCTCCGTTCGTCCGGGGCGGCCGAGGTGTGAGGCTGCCGAAGCGGCGGGCGCGGACCCGGTAGGTATGCAGGCAGGCGAGGAAGTCGGGGGCCCTGAAGTCCGGCCAGAGCACCTCGGGGAAGATCCACTCGGCGTAGGCGACCTTCCACAGCATGAAGTTGGAGATCCGCTGCTCGCCGGAGGTACGGATGACCAGATCCACGTCCGGGGTGTCGGGGAACGGCAGGTGCTCGGCGAAGAGCCGCTCGGTCACCTGATCCGCCGGAGTCCCGTTGCGGATCAGTGACCGGGCCGCCTCGACGATGTCACGGCGCCCGCCGTGGTCGAAGGCCACGGTCAGCGTCATCCCTCGGTTGTCGCCGGTCAGCATCGTCAGGTCCTGGAAGTCGCGCACCAGTTCGCGCGGGACGCGCGGGTCGGTCACCCCGTGGAAGCGGCATCGGATGCCGCGAGCGAGCAGCAGAGGCGCATGCTTCCGCACGACCTGGCGGACCAGGCACATCAGGTAGTCGACCTCATCGCCGGGCCGGTTCCAGTTCTCGGTGGAGAAGGCATACAGGCTCAGCCATTCGACGCCGACAGCCCTGGCCGCTTCGATGATGTCGACGACGGTGGCCTCGGCGGCTCGGTGGCCGGCCGTGCGCGGCAGTGAACGCCGTTCCGCCCACCGGCCGTTGCCGTCCATCACGCACGCCACGTGTCGGGGCACCGCACGCGCCGCCGTCCCGTCGCCGTGCCGCTGGCCGCACGGCTCGCCGCTCCGCCATTCGCGACCCGTTCGGTCATCAGCCGCTGTGCGTCCGCCCGGCACACCGTCGTCCTTCATGCCCGGCCCCGCTCCACGCGGAGCGACACGGCCATTCGTGCCATGCTCGTTCACGCCCACCCCGCCACCTCACCCGCACCCCCACCGGCGCGTCCCCTGCCGTGATTCTGGCAGCGCCAAGGGGCCCTGAGAGGCCGCTAGGCGGCGCTGTCACCCTTGGCTCATATGCCCGAGTCTCCCCACGGGCGCCGGACAACGTTCAAGGCGCCAGCGAGATCGGTACGCATGCGGGTGACGAGCTGTCGACCGACAAGCATCCGGGAGTTCTCACCCTGCGGCAAAGACGTCACCGACCACGGAGCGCAGGCGGCCGACGTCGAGGGCGGCATGAACGCGTGGGCCGCCGCCGGGCCCGGCCGTCGACGAACGCGGGAACAGCGGCCGGATAGCGTGACCGTACTCGTTCTCGCCCTCATAGCCGGGACCGTCATCGGTCGCACCGTCGGAGCCCTCGGCGGCGGTGGCAGCGTCCTTGCCGTACCGGCACTGATCTACCCGCTCGGCTTCACTCCAGCCGCCGCCACCACGGCCGGCGGGCGCCGCCGGTACTCGCCTCGAACGTCCTGGCCAGGTAGGTCACCGCAACAAAACCGCAGGTCGGTCAGCTTCGGCAGGCCGACTGCCCGCTCGACCCGTTGGACGGCGGGAACCAGGTCGAGCAACCCCCGGCGAACCTCAGCGATCCAGATAAACCGCAGGTCAGAGACCCTTTGCCGCAGGCTCCAGGATCGCCACGCACTCCACGTGATGCGTCATCGGGAACAGGTCGAACGCCCGCAGCGTCCGCACCCGGTAGCCGTTCTCCGCGAAGTACGAGATGTCCCGCGCCAGTGCCGCCGGGTCGCACGCCACGTACGCGATGCGCCGGGCGCCGAGACCCGCCAGGTGCTTCACCGTCTGCTTGCCCGCTCCCGCGCGCGGCGGGTCGAGCACGATCAGGTCCACCTCGCTGATCTGCGTGCGCGGCAGCACCTGGTCGACCTTGCCGTGTTCGATGCGTACGCGCTCGAAGCCCTGGAGGTTGTGCCGGGCGTCCTCCACCGCACGCTTGCCCGACTCGATGCCGAGGACCGCGCCCTTCTCGCCCACCCGGTCGGCGATCGCGCCCGCGAACAGGCCGACCCCGCAGTACAGATCGAGCGCCATGTCGCCCTTGCGCGGCAGCAGGCCCTGCATCACAGCCTTCATCAGGGTGTCCGCGGCCTGCGGATGGACCTGCCAGAAGCCGCCGTTGCCGACGCGGTACGTGCGGTCGTCGGCGCGCTCGCGGACGAACGCGCGGCCGTGCACCCGGTGCACCCCGCCGTCGTGCTCGTCCACCCGCAGCACCGAGACCGGCTTGTCCAGTTCGACCAGCGGAAGCCGGCCGCCGGGGCGCGGGGTCAGGATGACCTGGCGGTCGTTGGAGCCCGTGGCGGCGATCGCCTCGACCGTGGCCATCTGGGACCAGTCCTGCTTCTCGATGCCCAGCTCCGTGACGCCCGGTGCCGCGATCATGCAGTGGTCGATCGGCTGGACGTCGTGCGAGCGGTGCTTGCGCAGGCCCGCCCGGCCCTCCGTGTCGATCGCGTACTGCACACGCGTGCGCCAGGCCGGCACCTCGCCCTGCGGCAGCTTGTCGCCCTCGGCCGGCATGACCGTGCCGTCCCAGCCGGCCTCCTCGGGGGTGAGACCCGCGAGCCGCTGCAGCTGCTCGGCGATCACCTCGCCCTTGAGCCGCCGCTGGGCGCCGGGCTTGGCGTGCTGCCAGTCGCAGCCGCCGCAGTTCCCGGGGCCGGAGTACGGGCACGGTGCCTCGATGCGGTCCTTGGACGCCTCGATGATCCGTACGGCGTCCGCACGCAGGAAGCGGGAGTCCTCCTCGCCCTCGGTGATCCGGGCGACGACCTTCTCGCCGGGCAGCGTGTGCCGGACGAACAGCACCCGTCCCTCATCGGTGCGGGCGATGCAGTGGCCACCGTGGGCCACCGGCCCCACCTCGACCTCGTACTCCTCCCCGACCAGCGAAGACTCAGGTGCGTTCTGCATGGTGGGGTGACTCCAGGGATCAAAGGAAAACGGCCGGACAACAACCCACCACTGTACGTGGGTCCTGACCGGCCGCCTGCCAGTGCGTTCGGGCGCGGACTCAGCCCTTGCCGCTGGGCTCCTTGGGCCGCTTCTCGACCGGGCCCCGCCGGACCGAACCGGGGGCGTTCCAGTCCTGGCGCCTGCGGGCCCGCTTCCTCGCCGCCTCGGAGGACACCAGCTGGTAGGGCACGGACGTCACCATCACGCCCGGGGTGAACAGCAGCCGCCCCTTGAGGCGCAGGGCGCTCTGGTTGTGCAGCAGGTGCTCGTACCAGTGACCCACCACGTACTCGGGGATGACGACGCTGACCACGTCCCGCGGGCTCTCGCGCCGCAGCCCCTTCACGTACTCGATGATCGGCCGGGTGATCTCTCGGTACGGGGAGTCGAGGATCTTCAGCGGCACATTGATGCTCCGCCGCTCCCACTCCTCGCGCAGCGCCTTGGTCTCGGCCGCGTCCACGCTGATGCTGAGCGCCTCGAGCTTGTCGACGCGCATCAGCTTCGCGTACGCGAGGGCGCGCAGCGTCGGCTTGTGGAGCTTGGAGACGAGCACGATCGCGTGGACGCGCGAGGGGCGCACGCTGTCGTCGCTCGGCTCGTCGGGCGCGGCGATCTCCGCGGCGACCCTGTCGTAGTGCTTCCGGATCGCGCTCATCGTGCCGTAGAAGATGACCATGCCCAGCAGGGCGACCCAGGCGCCGTGCGTGAACTTGGTGGCGAGCACGACGACCAGCACCAGGCCGGTGAAGAAGGCACCGAAGGTGTTGATGGCGCGGGAGCGGATCATGCGGCGGCGCTTGGCCGTGTTCTTCTCGGTCCGCAGATGACGGTTCCAGTGCCGCACCATGCCGGTCTGGCTCAGCGTGAACGAGACGAAGACGCCGACGATGTAGAGCTGGATCAGCTTGGTGGAGTCCGCTCCGTAGACCCAGACCAGCAGGATGGCCGCGCCGGCCAGCAGCACGATGCCGTTGGAGAAGGCGAGCCGGTCGCCGCGGGTGTGCAGCTGGCGGGGCAGGTAGCGGTCCTGCGCGAGGATCGAGCCGAGCAGCGGGAAGCCGTTGTACGCGGTGTTCGCCGCGAGGAACAGGACCAGCGCGGTGGCCGCGGCGAGGATCACGAAGAAGAAGGTGCCGTCGCCGAAGACGGCAGCCGCGACCTGCGAGATCACCGGGTCCTGGACATAGCTGCCGCCGACGGGCGTGCCGTTGTTCAGCAGATCGACCGCCGGCTTCTCGGCCATCTTCACATCGGTGGCCATGGCCAGACCGATGATGCCGCAGAACATGGTGACGGCCAGGGCACCCATCAGCGCGAGCGTGCTGGCGGCGTTCTTGCTCTTGGGCTTGCGGAAGGCGGGCACTCCGTTGCTGATCGCCTCGACTCCGGTGAGCGCGGCACAGCCGGAGGAGAAGGCCCGCAGCAGCAGGAAGACCAGGGCGAAGCCGGCCAGGCCCTGATGCTCGGGCTTGATCTCGAAGTCGGCCGTCGGAGCCTTCATGGTGTCGTCCAGAACGACGCCCTTGAACGCACCCCAGGCGATCATGGTGAAAACGCCGGCGACGAAGATGTACGTCGGGATCGCGAAGAGCTTGCCCGACTCCTTCACGCCCCGCAGGTTCATCAGCGTGAGCAGCACGATGATCGCGACGGCACAGAGGACCTTGTTCTCGACGACGAAGGGGATGGCCGAGCCGAGGTTCTCCACTCCGGAGGAGATCGACACCGCGACCGTGAGCACGTAGTCGACGAGCAGCGCGCTGGCGACCGTGAGGCCGGCCTTCGGGCCGAGGTTGGTGTTGGCGACCTCGTAGTCGCCGCCGCCGCTGGGATAGGCGTGGACGTTCTGCCGGTAGGAGGCGACAACCGTGAACATCAGCACCACGACCGCGAGGGCGATCCACGGGCTGAAGTGGTAGGCCGACACACCGGCGATCGACAGCACCAGAAGGACTTCGCCCGGCGCGTACGCCACCGACGACAGCGGGTCGGAGGCGAAGACAGGGAGCGCGATGCGCTTCGGAAGGAGCGTTTCTCCGAGCCTGTCGCTGCGCAGGGCCCTTCCGATGAGGATCCGTTTGGGCACGTCGGTCAGTTTGGACACGCAGAGGATCGTATGCGTTCGATATGAACATCGCGCACCCAGCGCCCCGTGGTCGCCGGGAACCTTACGGAATCTTGTCGCCGCCGGTGCCAGGGGTCCCTCCGCGGACCGCGCGTGTGTAGCTTGGGCCACGGTCTGAGACCCTGTGATGGCCTGAACAAGGGGTCAATGGATCCTTGAGACACAGACAGCCGGAAGGACGGGCGTGCACATCGTCATCATGGGATGCGGGCGAGTGGGATCCGCTCTCGCGCAGACCCTGGAGCAGCGGGGGCACACGGTCGCCGTCGTCGACCAGGACCCCACGGCCTTCCGCCGCTTGGGCTCCGGGTTCGGCGGCCGCCGCGTCACCGGAGTCGGGTTCGATCAGGACACCCTGCGCGAGGCGGGGATCGAGGAGGCCGGGGCGTTCGCCGCGGTCAGCAGCGGCGACAACTCCAACATCATCGCCGCTCGGGTGGCGCGCGAGATGTTCGGCATCGAGAATGTCGCGGCCCGTATCTACGACCCGCGCCGTGCCGAGGTCTACCAGCGGCTGGGCATTCCGACCGTCGCCACCGTCCGCTGGACGGCCGACCAGATGCTGCGCAGGCTGCTGCCGTCCGGGGCCGAGCCGCTGTGGCGCGATCCGAGCGGTGGGGTCCAGCTCGCCGAGGTGCACATCTCCGCCCTGTGGATCGGCTACAAGGTCAGCAGGCTGCAGGAGGAGACCGGCGTGCGCGTCGCCTTCCTCACCCGGCTGGGGGAAGCCGTGCTGCCGACGTCGCAGACGGTGCTGCAGGAGGGCGATCTCGTCCACGTGATGATGCGCACGGACGAGATCGAGAAGGTCGAGGCGGCCTTCGCCGACGGCCCCGAGGAAGGCGGTCACTGATGCGGGTCGCTATTGCGGGCGCCGGCGCGGTGGGCCGTTCCATCGCCGGCGAGCTCCTGGAGAACGGGCACGAGGTGCTCCTCGTCGACAAGGCGCCGACGGCGATCTCGGTGGAGCGGGTGCCGCAGGCGGAGTGGCTGCTGGCCGACGCGTGCGAGATCACCTCGCTCGACGAGGCCGCGCTGCAGCGGTGCAACGTCGTGATCGCGGCGACCGGTGACGACAAGGTGAACCTGGTCGTGTCGCTGCTGGCGAAGACCGAGTACGGCGTGCCGCGGGTGGTCGCCCGCGTCAACAACCCCAAGAACGAGTGGCTCTTCAACGAGTCCTGGGGCGTCGATGTCGCGGTCTCCACGCCGCGTCTGATGTCGGCGCTGGTGGAGGAGGCGGTGAGCGTCGGCGATCTCGTCCGGCTGCTGCGCTTCAGCCACGGCGACGCGAACCTGGTCGAGCTGACGCTGCCGCCGGAGTCGGCGCTGGCGGGTACGCAGGTCGGCGATGTGGCGTGGCCGGAGGACACCTCCCTGGTCACGATCATCCGCGGCTCGCGGGTGCTCACGCCGAGCACGGAGGAGACGCTGGAGGCGGGCGACGAGCTGCTGTTCGTGGCGGCGCAGGCCCGCGAGGAGCAGCTGGAGGACCTGCTCTCGGTCCGCCGGGAGTCGTAGGGTCCGGTCGAACGCGAAGGGCCCGGGACCGATGTGGTCCCGGGCCCTTCGCGTGTGCCGGGGGTGCTAGGCCTGGCGCTCCTGCGCCGCGGCCTTGCGCCGCTCCTCGGCCTGCTCCTCCGCCTCCATCTCCGCGAAGACGTCGATCGGCGGCGGGGCCTTCGCCAGGAAGAGCCAGGTCAGATAGACCGCGAGCAGGAACGGCGGGATCTTCAGGGCGACCAGGACCCAGCCCAGCTGCGCGGTGTCGGCCCACCAGTAGAGCGGGAAGAGGATCGCGCACTTGGCGAGCAGGATCAGGCCCCAGGCCCAGCTCGCCTTCGCGTACGCCTTCTTGCGGCCCGGGTTACGGGTGCGCCAGGAGAGGTTCTCCTTGAAGACCGGGCCCAGGATCAGACCGATCAGCGGGACTCCCGCGATGGTCGTGACGATGTACGCCAGGGACAGGCCGAGGGTGTACAGCATGCCCGGCAGATAGAAGTCCTTGGCATTGCCCGTCATCATCGCGAACACGACACCGAAGGCCACGCCGAAGACGCCGCTGAAGGCGTGCTTCACGGTGTCCTTGCGCAGCAGCCGGACCGCGACGAGCACCAGGGAGAGCGCGAGCGCCGCGATCGCCGAGATGTGCAGGTTCTTGTTGAGCGTGAAGATCGTGACGAACAGGAGTCCGGGAAGAACCGTCTCCACCATGCCGCGCACGCCGCCGAAGGCCTCGAACAGCGCCGCCTCCGTCACTGCTTTGGCGTCGTCGGCTCGTTGCTGGTCGTGCGCGGTCGTGGGGGTGGGGGTCGGCTTGTCGACTGACGTCACCGGCTACTCCTGTCCGAGTGGTCGGAGTTCGTATTTGGGGTTGAACAGCACCCGGCGACCGTGACTCATGGAGATCCGGCCCGAGGCGATGAGCCTGCGGCCCGGTTCGATGCCCACGATCGACCGGCGGCCGAGCCAGACGACGTCAAGGGGGGCCGTACCGTCGAAGAGCTCCGCCTCCAGGGCGGGCACCCCGGCCCGCGGGCGCAGGGTGACCGTGCGCAAGGTACCAGCCACTCGCACGATCTGGCGGTCGTTGCATTCGGATATGCGGGTGCATCCCGATGCCTGGGCGTCCTCCTGCAGCTCCTCGGACTCGAGGTCCTCCTGCGAGGTGGACAGCCGGTCGAGCATGCGACGGAATCGGCCGGCCGGCTTCGGCGCCCTGTCGACCTTCCCGGAACGGGGTACGGCAGTCATACACCAAGCGTACCGGCCGTCGGAGACGGTCCGATCGGGCGCCCGGCTGGCCCGTGCGGCCTGCGGGAACAGGCTCAGGACCGCTCGAAGCGGTAGCCCATGCCCGGCTCGGTGACGAAATGCCTCGGGTGTGAGGGATCGGTCTCCAGCTTGCGGCGCAGCTGGGCCATGTAGACCCTCAGATAGTTGGTCTCGGTGCCGTAGGAGGGCCCCCAGACCTCCTGCAGCAGCTGTTTCTGGCTGACCAGCCGGCCGGTGTTGCGCACGAGCACCTCGAGCAGATGCCACTCGGTCGGGGTGAGCCGGACGTCGCGGCCGTCGCGGTTGACCTTCTTCGCCGCGAGGTCGACGGTGAAGTCGTCCGTCTCGACGATCACGAGGTCGTCGTCCCCGCCGCCGACCGGTTCGGCCCTGCGGACCGCGGCCCGCAGCCGGGCCAGCAGCTCGTCCATGCCGAACGGCTTGGTGACGTAGTCGTCGGCACCCGCGTCGAGTGCCTCGACCTTCTCGTCGGAGGTGTGGCGCGCGGAGAGGACCAGGATGGGGACGCGCGTCCAGCCGCGCAGGCCCTTGATCACCTCGACGCCGTCCATGTCGGGCAGCCCGAGGTCGAGGACGACGACGTCGGGATGGCGGGCGGCTGCCAGCCGCAGCGCGGTCGCACCGTCGGAGGCCGCGTCCACGTCGTACTTGCGTGCCTTCAGGTTGATCACGAGGGCGCGTACGATCTGCGGCTCGTCGTCGACCACGAGCACCCGGGTCATCGGGAGCCTGCCTTTCTGCACTTCTTGCACGGTCGCCTCTGCACTGTCCGGGCCGGTCATGAGGTCGCCCGGGCGGGAAGGCCGGGGTTCGCGGGCTCGCGCCCGGGTGCCGCCCGGAGGGTGAGAACCATGGTCATGCCGCCGCCGGGGGTGTCCTCCGCTCCGAGTGTGCCGCCCATGGCCTCGACGAATCCTCGGGCGACGGCGAGTCCGAGGCCCACTCCCGCGCCGCGTGGAGCGTCCCCGTAGCGCTGGAACGGCTCGAAGATCCGGTCCTTCTCGTCCTCGGGGACGCCGGGGCCGCGGTCGGCGACCCGTACTTCGACCCGGTCGCCGAGCGCGCTCGCATTCACCGTGACGGGTGTGTTGTCGGGGCTGTACTTGACGGCGTTCTCCACGATGTTGGCGACGGCCCGCTCCAGCAGTCCGCGGTCGACGGCGACCATCGGCAGGGTTTCGGGGATGTCCAGCTCGACGCTGTCGTCGGGGACCGAGACGAGCGCCATGGGCACCACCTCGTCGAGATCGGTCACCCGGATCAGCGGGGTGACGGTCCCCGTCTGCAGGCGGGACATGTCGAGGAGGTTCCCGACGAGGTGGTCGAGACGGTCGGCGCCGTCCTCGATCCCCTCGAGGAACTCCGCCTCGTCCTCCTCGGACCAGGCGACGTCGTGGGACCTGAGCGAGGAGACGGCGGCCTTGATGGCCGACAGCGGGGTGCGCAGATCGTGGCTGACGGCGGCGAGCAGGGACGTACGGATCTTGTTGCCCTCGGCGAGCCGGAGGGCCTCCTCCGCCTGTCCGACCAGCCGCTGGCGGTCCAGCACGACCGCGGCCTGGGCGGCGAACGCGGCGAGCACCCGGCGGTCCTCGGCGGGCAGCACACGCCCGGTGAGCGCGAGCGCCATGTGGTCGCCGACGGGCATGTCCACATCGGCGTCCTCGGGGCGTCCGACGGAGCTGGGGCCGACGCTGCCCGCGGTGGTCCAGGGCTCGACGTCACCTGCTCTCTCCAGCAGGGCGACGGACTCCATGCCGAACGTCTCGCGTACGCGTTCCAGCAGGGCGTCCAGGGTGGTCTCGCCGCGCAGCACGCTGCCCGCGAGGAAGGAGAGGATCTCCGACTCGGCACGCAGCCGGGCCGCCTGATGGGTGCGGCGGGCGGCCAGATCGACCACAGAGGCCACCGCCACGGCCACCGCGAAGAAGATCACGATGGCGACGATGTTCCTGGGGTCGGCGATCGTCAGGGTGCGGGTCGGCGGGGTGAAGTAGAAGTTCAGCAGCAGGGAGCCCACCGCCGCCGAGGCGAGCGCGGGCAGCAGTCCGCCGAGCAGCGCGGCGAGGACCGTCAGGAACAGGAAGAGCAGGACGTCGTTGGCCAGCCCGAGGGGGTCGTCGAACCCGGTGAGCGGCAGGGACAGCAGTACGGGCGCGGCGACACCGACGAGCCAGCCCCAGATGATCCGCGAACGCCCGAGACGGGCCCCGCGCGCCACCGGCAGCCCGCGGCCCTTGCCGGCCTCGCCGTGCGTGACGATGTGGACGTCGAGGTCGGGCCCCGATTCCCGGGCGACCGTCATGCCGACGCCCGGCCCGAAGATGTACTGCCAGGTCTTGCGGCGGCTGGAGCCGAGCACGACCTGGGTGGCGTTCACTCCGCGGGCGAAGTCCAGGAGGGAGGCCGGGATGTCGTCGCCGATGACGTGGTGGAAGGTGCCGCCGAGGTCTTCGACGAGGGTCCGCTGGACGGCCAGTTCCTTGGGCGAGGCCGCGGTCAGTCCGTCGCTGCGGGCGATGTAGACGGCGAGGATCTCGCTGCCCGAGCCCTTGGCGGCCATCCGGGCCGCGCGACGGACGAGGGTGCGGCCTTCCGGCCCGCCGGTGAGGCCGACGACGATCCGTTCGCGGGCCTGCCAGGTGGAGCGGATGTTGTGCTCGCCGCGGTACTGCTGGAGGTACTCGTCGACCCGGTCGGCGACCCACAGGAGCGCCAGCTCGCGCAGGGCGGTGAGGTTGCCGGGCCGGAAGTAGTTGGAGAGCGCGGCGTCGACCTTGTCCGGCTGGTAGATGTTGCCGTGGGCCATGCGGCGCCGCAGCGCCTGCGGCGACATGTCGACCAGCTCGATCTGGTCGGCCCGTCGGACCACTTCGTCGGGGACGGTCTCGCGCTGCCGTACGCCGGTTATCGACTCGACGACATCGCCGAGCGATTCGAAGTGCTGGATGTTGACGCTCGACACGACGTCGATGCCGGCCGCGAGCAGCTGCTCGACGTCCTGCCAGCGCTTGGCGTTGCGGGAGCCGGGGACGTTGGTGTGGGCGAGTTCGTCCACCAGGGCCACAGCGGGGCGGCGCTCGATGACGGCATCGACGTCCATCTCCGTGAAGACGCCGCCGCGGTAGTCGATCTCCCGCCGCTGGATCTGCTCGAGGCCGTGCAGCAGGGCCTCGGTGCGGGGGCGTCCGTAGTGCTCCACGAACGCCACGACGCAGTCGGTGCCGCGCTCCACCCGGCGGTGTGCCTCGGAGAGCATGGCGTAGGTCTTCCCGACGCCCGGCGCCGCGCCGAGGTAGATCCGTAGCTTGCCGCGTCCCATGGCCTCATTGTCTTTCAGCAACAGCTCTGTGCGCTGCCGACCCTACGGCCGGGAACGCGGGCGGAGCGGCCCCAGGACGCCTGACGCGGTGAGTTTGACGAGATTCTGATGCGCGCCGCCCGGCAGGCGGCCCGCACAGCACATGGGCCGCACCCCCGTCACGGGAATGCGGCCCATCCGGCACAACGATCTGCTGGTCAGCGCACCTCGGTGATCTCGGGGCCGCGCTGCAGCTGCCCCATGCCACCGGAGAAGCGCGAGTTCTCCTGGTCCTCCTGCTGGACGCCCTCGGGCACCATCTGGGCGTCGTCGGGCAGCTTGAGGACGATCGGGTCGCGCGGAGCCATCGGTCCCTCGCCGCGGACCACGACCGTGTCCCGGAAGATCTGCTCGAGGAGACCCGCGGCCTCCGGCTGCACGGCACCCTGACCGGAGATCACTCCGCGCAGGAACCAGCGCGGACCGTCGACGCCGACGAAGCGCACCAGCTGCACTCCCCCGGTGCCGTCGGGCAGCTGTACGGGCACCTGGGCACGCAGCTCCCAGCCCAGCGAGCCCTCGACCTCGTCGATGATGCCGCCCTGCTGGGTGATGCCGGAGGCGATCTCCTCGCGGACCTCGCCCCAGATGCCCTCCTTCTTGGGAGCGGCAAAGGCCTGCAGCTGTACGGCGCTGTCGCGCAGTACGACCGTGGCCGCGACGATGGCGTCGCCCGCGACCTCGACCCGCAGCTCCATGCCCTCCACCCCGGGCACGAAAAGTCCGCCCAGGTCGACCCGGCCGTCGCCGGGCTTCGAGACCTCGGAGACGTCCCAGGGGCCGTCGGGCCGGGGCGCGGGCGGCAGGGTCACCCTGCCGTTCCCTGTGTCCGTGTCGAGCTCGTCGGACACGTCGGCGACTCGCTCGGCCTCGCCCGCTGCGTCCGCGTCCCCCGCGGAACCACTCTTCTTGCGACGTCCGAACACGTCACTGTCCTTCCCGGTCGGATACGACCGAAGCGTATCGATTCCCACCCGTAGAGCCATCCACGGCAGCATGACCGCCGGTGGACCCGAAGCCCCCCTCGGCCCGCGCCGAGCCGGGAAGCTCCGCCACCTCGTGGAAGCGCACCTTCTCGACCTGCTGGACGACCAGTTGAGCAATCCGGTCGAACCGCTCGAACCGCACGCTCTCGCGCGGATCGAGATTGACCACGATCACCTTGATCTCCCCACGGTACCCGGCATCAACCGTCCCCGGGGCATTCACGAGGGCCACTCCGCAGCGTGCGGCGAGCCCGGATCGCGGGTGCACGAAGGCCGCGTACCCGTCGGGGAGGGCGAGCGCCACTCCGGTGGGCAGAACGACGCGCTCACCGGGCGCGATTTCGACGGCCTCGCAGGTCACCAGATCGGCTCCGGCGTCGCCGGGGTGCGCGTACGTCGGCAGCGGCACCTCGGGGTCCACGCGCCGGATCAGCACATCGACAGGGTCGGTCATCAGGGGTTCACCTCGAAGGCGCGGGCGCGCCGGATCTGGTCGGGGTCGGACATGGCCGCCTGGATCTCGTCGGGGCGGCCGTTGTCGATGAAGTGGTCGACCTTGACCTCGATGAAGAGGGCGTTGGCGCGGACGGCGACGGGACCGTCGGGGCCGCCGATCCGGCCCACGGCCGAGGAGTAGATCTTGCGGCGGGCGACGGCGGTGACCTCGGCCTGCAGGAACAGCACGGTGTCCACCGGCACCGGGCGCACGAAGTCGGTCTCCAGCCGGCCGGTGACCGCGATGGTGCGCAGCAGCCAGTTCAGCGAACCGAGCGTCTCGTCCAGGGCCGTGGCCAGCACACCGCCGTGCGCGAGGCCCGGCGCCCCCTGGTGGGCGGGCTTGACGGTGAACTCGGCGGTGATGCTCACGCCTTCACCGGCCCGCGCCTGGAGGTGCAGGCCGTGGGGCTGGCCGTCGCCGCAGCCGAAGCAGTGGTCGTAGTGGGCGCCGAGGAGCTCACCGGGGGCCGGGGCGTCGGGATGCCGTACCGGCGCCGTGGCGCCGGCCGGCGGGGTCAGGGCCGAGGCCCGGGCCGATGGTCCGGGGTTCGCCCCCCGGGGATTCGCAGTGCTCACAGGCGCAGACCTTACCCGCGCGGATACCCCCCTGCCGCACCGTGCCAAGCTTGACGGCATGCAGCCTTCCGCCCCGCATTACGAAGAACGTCTGACCGCTCCCCCGTCGTGGTGGCTCATCGCCGCCCTGCTGGGAATCTCGGGCGGACTCGTGGGCCTGCCGCTCGGCACGCTGCCGATGCTCGGCGCTCTTGTCGGGGCGAGTGTCATCGCGGCCGTGGTGGTCAGTTCGTACGGCTCGGTCCGCATCCGGGTCGTCGCCGGTTCGCTGGTCGCGGGTGAGGCCCGTATCCCGCTGACCGCGCTCGGCGACTCCGAGGTGCTGGACGCGGAGGAGGCTCGGGCCTGGCGGTCGTACAAGGCGGATCCGCGGGCCTTCATGCTGCTGCGCAGCTATGTGCCCACGGCGCTGCGGATCAAGGTCACGGATCCCGAGGACCCCACGCCGTACGTGTATCTGTCGACCCGGGATCCGAAGGCACTGGCGGCCGCACTCGTGGCCGTACGCGCGGGCTGACCGGCCCCCGCGGGAGGGGCGGCCCTGTCAGTGGCCGGTGTCCCGCGGCCAGTGGCCGGTGTCCAGAGCGTCCTTGGGGTGCTCCAGCGGCGGGAGGGACGGCAGCGAGTCCCAGGGGACCTGCCTGGTGCGCAGGTCCTTGCGGATGCGCGCCGCGAGTTTCCTGGTGTCGCGGCGGTTCATGACCGCTCCGACGGCGGCGCCGACCATGAACGGCATCAGGTTCGGCAGATTGCGGATCGTGCGCTTCATGATCTGCTGGCGCAGCTCACGCTTGAGGCCGCCGCTCAGGGCCACGTTCTTGTACGTGGCCGGCTTGGTGACGTCGATGCCGCGCTCTTCGGACCAGGCGGTCAGATAGGCGGTGCTGCGGACGCTGAGGGGACCCTCGGGCCGCATGCCGTAGACCTCGTGGAGCTCGGCGATGAGCTTCAGCTCGATCGCGGCGACTCCGACGACTTCCGCGGCCAGCTCGGCGGGCATCGCCGGCGGTACGGGCATCATCGCGGCGGCGCCGATGCCCGCGCCCACCGTGGAGGTGGCGTTCGCGGCACCCGAGACGAGTTTGTCCGCGAGCTGCTCCGGGCCGAGGCCCGGGAACTGCCTGCGGAGCGTCGCGAGGTCGCGGACGGGAACGCGCGGTGCGGTCTCGATCATCACGTCGGCGAGATGGCCGAGCGCGGCCTTCGCGCTCTCGCCGCTCTTGCGGACGCCCTGGCGCATCGCCGCCATGCGTCCGGTGCCGGCCTTGGGCCGGCCGTCGTGGGGTGGGAACGATTCGAGCGAGGCCGGTCGGCCCCGCCCGTCGTCTGTTGGTCCGTGGGGCAGGAGGGCGGCCGAGTCCTCGGCAGAGGGCGTGGTGCCTTCTGCCGGTCCCGTACCGCCCCGGTGCGCCTCCGGCGGCGTCTGACGCCGGAAACGCCGATTCCTGGACGGCTTCTCGCCTGCCACGGCCGACCGGGCCTCAGTCGCAGTCGCGGCAGATCGGCTGGCCGTTCTTCTCGCGTGCCAGCTGGCTGCGGTGGTGGACGAGGAAGCAGCTCATGCAGGTGAACTCGTCGGCCTGCTTGGGCAGCACGCGGACTGCCAGCTCCTCGTTGGACAAGTCCGCGCCGGGCAGTTCCATGCCCTCGGCGGCCTCGAACTCGTCGACATCGACGGTCGAGGTCGACTTGTCGTTCCGACGGGCCTTCAGTTCCTCAAGACTGTCGGAATCGACGTCGTCGTCGGTCTTGCGTGGGGTGTCGTAATCCGTTGCCATTGTCGCTCTCCCCCTCTGGGTGGTTGCGGTGTCTCCAGCGCACGTAACGCGTGAGAGGCCGGGCTTGTGCCCGACCCGAGGCGGAGATTTTGCCTCACATCAAGGTCTGTTACTCAATCGACACCCAACCGGATCCCCCAAGAGTGATCGGGTTGGCTGGCGAACGGGACCGTACACGGTCCGAATGTCGCACTGCACGGGCGCCACCCCGTGTACTTCCCGTGATCTCGACCTCCGGAAACCCGGACTTTTCCCGGCTTTCCGGTAAGAGTCTTGATCACGGAGAGTGGATGGCCTGAATTTCGCCCCTGTGATCGATCCCACAGGCTCAACTCCGGAACAGGTCCAGAAAATTCCGCGTAAAGCGAACGAAGTTCAGGTGCCGTGAACTATCTCAGACGGGCAGGGTGACCCGCATCACGAGGCCTCCGCCCTCGCGAGGCTCCGCGATGATACGGCCTCCGTGGGCCCGCGCCACCGATCGGGCGATCGAAAGGCCCAGGCCGACGCCCTTGTCGCTGCCCGTGCGCTCCTGTCTCAGCCTCCTGAACGGCTCGAAGAGGCTGTCGATCTCGTACGCGGGAACCACGGGTCCCGTGTTCGAGACCAGCAGGACCGCCTGGTCGTCCTCGACCTTCGTGGTCACGTCCACCCAGCCTCCTTCGGGCACGTTGTAGCGCACGGCGTTCTGCACCAGGTTCAGGGCGATCCGCTCCAGCAGGACGCCGTTGCCCTGGACGACGGCCGGCTCGTGCTCACCACGGAACTCGATGCCCTTCGCCTCGGCCTCGGCCCGGGTCTGGTCGGCCGCCCGGGTCGCGACCTCGGCCAGGTCGACCGGTTTGCGCTCGACGATCTGGTTGTCGCTGCGGGCGAGCAGCAGCAGGCCCTCGACCAGCTGCTCGCTGCGCTCGTTGGTGGCCAGCAGGGTCCTGCCCAGCTGCTGGAGCTCCGCGGGCGCCCCGGGGTCGGCCAGGTGCACCTCCAGCAGCGTGCGGTTGATGGCGAGCGGTGTGCGCAGTTCGTGCGAGGCGTTCGCGACGAACCGCTGCTGGGCGGTGAAGGCCCGCTCCAGGCGGTCCAGCATCTCGTCGAAGGTGTCGGAGAGCTCCTTGAGCTCGTCGTCCGGTCCGTCGAGCTCGATACGGCGCGAGAGGTCCGAGCCGGCCACCTGACGCGCGGTGCGGGTGATCCGCCCCAGCGGCGACAGGACGCGGCCGGCCATGGCGTAGCCGAAGGCGAAGGCGATGATGCTCAGGCCGAGCAGCGCGAAGAGCGAGCGGCGCAGCAGATCGTCCAGCGCCATCTCACGCTGGTGCTGCAGACAGCTCGCGACGGCCTCGTTGAACTGGTCGCCCGTGCCTCCTTCGGGCAGCCGGCACCAGTCGGTGGTCGGCTGCACCTGGCCCGTCTGGATCTTGAACGGAAGGTCACCGACGCTGACGTGCAGCGCCTGCGCGGTGAGCAGATAGATGATCGACAGCAGCAGGATGCCGGCGATCAGGAACATCCCGCCGTACAGCAGCGTGAGCCGTATCCGGATCGTCGGCCGCAGCAGGGGGCGTACCGGGTCGCGCGGGTCCCATGTCGGTTTCGGAGGCGCCGTGGGCGGCGCAGGGGCGGCGGCCATCCGCTAGATCCGGTAGCCGGAGCCGGGCACCGTGACGATCACGGCGGGCTCGCCGAGCTTGCGGCGCAACGTCATCACGGTCACCCGCACGACGTTGGTGAACGGGTCGGTGTTCTCGTCCCAGGCCTTCTCCAGCAGCTGCTCGGCCGAGACGACCGCACCCTCGCTGCGCATCAGAACCTCCAGGACGGCGAACTCCTTGGGCGCGAGCTGGATCTCCCTGCCGTCGCGGTGGACCTCGCGGCGGTTGGGGTCGAGCTTGATCCCGGCGCGCTCCAGGACCGGCGGCAGAGGCACCGTCGTACGCCGGCCGAGCGCCCGCACCCGTGCGGTCAGCTCGGTGAAGGCGAAGGGCTTGGGGAGGTAGTCGTCCGCGCCGAGCTCCAGGCCCTCCACACGGTCGCTGACGTCCCCGGACGCCGTCAGCATGAGCACGCGGGTCGGCATGCCCAGCTCGACGATCTTCCGGCACACGTCGTCCCCGTGGACGAGCGGGAGATCGCGGTCCAGGACGACCACGTCGTAGTCGTTGACACCGATGCGCTCCAGGGCGGCTGCGCCGTCGTACACGACGTCGACGGCCATGGCCTCCCGGCGCAGTCCGGTGGCCACCGCATCGGCGAGCAGCTGCTCGTCCTCGACGACGAGTACGCGCACGTCGCGTTTCCTTCCTCCGGAGCCCGTCATCCATGATCAGGGCAGCTGTGTGCACTGGCTGTGCGTATCCATCCTGCCCGTTACGCGCGTAAACCGGCGGTAAGGCGAAGGGCCCCCTGGACTGCCGAGCTGGGCCTCGGGGAAATAACCGGATTCTTGGGTCAGTTGAGGTTTCTTTGAGGGAACGCCTGGGGAGGACGACTAAACACCCCGGGATCACGCCCTGTATGTGGCGCACCACGACCTGTCTCAGGCTTGATCACCCCTCCCCTGCTGCGGCAGGGGGACCCCGAAGGCACACCCCCGTGCCACCGACCCACGACGAGGGGGCGCACATGGACGCATTCACCGCAGGACTGCTGCAGCGCATAAAGGCCGCGGAGACCGACCTGACGCTGGCTCGTGAGACGGGCGACGACTTCCTTGCCGATGTCGAGCAGGCAGAGCTGGACGATCTGCACCGTCTGGCAGCCGAGCACGGCGTGCAGCTGGACACCGTCGACGCCTGACCGACCCGACGCCCGACCGACCTACCGAGAAGGGCCCCGACGCCGCGGGACGGCGCCGGGGCCCTTCCTGCTTCCGCCGTCAGTCGTGCCAGGCCCCGAACTCCTCCAGCAGCCCCTGGAGGGGCTCGAAGACACCCGGGCTCGCCGCCACCGTGAGGTCGTACGAAGGCCGCTTCCCCGGCCGTCCGCCGGTGAGCGCCCCCGCCTCCCGGGCGATCAGGTCGCCGGCCGCCAGGTCCCAGGCGTTGAGTCCGCGCTCGTAGTAGCCGTCGAGACGGCCCGCGGCGACATCGCACAGGTCGACGGCCGCCGAACCGCTGCGGCGGATGTCGCGCAGGCGCGGGATCAGCCGCTGGGCCACGTCCGCCTGGTGGGTGCGCACGCTCGTCACATAGTTGAACCCGGTGGAGACCAGGGCCTGGTCCAGCGGGGGCGCGGGACGGCAGCGGAGCGGCTTGTCGTTCCCGAAGGCACCGGCGCCCAGGACCGCCCGGCAGGTCTCGCGGCGCATCGGGGCCTCGACAACGCCCACGATCGTCTCGCCCTCGTACTCGGCGGCGATGGAGACCGCCCAGGTCGGCAGGCCGTACAGGTAGTTCACGGTGCCGTCGAGCGGGTCGATGACCCAGCGGACGCCGCTCGTGCCCGGCGTGGACGCGCCTTCCTCGCCGAGGAAGCCGTCATCGGGCCTGTGGTCGGCCAGGAAGGTGGTGATCAGCTTCTCCGCCGCGATGTCCATCTCGGTGACGACATCGATGGGGCTGGACTTGGTCGCCGCGACCCCGAGATCGTCGGGGCGGCCGTCGCGCAGCAGCTCCCCCGCCCGGCGCGCGGCTTCCAGGGCCAGGTCGAGCAGTTCCGCCCGCAGCGGGAAGTCGATGGCTGTCACGGCGATTCCTTACGCGTAGGGGCTGTCGGCGCCTGCGGCGGCGGGCCGCGGAGCCCGCGCCGGGCAGCAGCCGACCGGGCAGAGGTCGTGGGAGGGGCCGAGGGGACCCAGCGCACAACGCTGGACGGGCAGGTCCCGTTCGGCGGCGGCGCGTTCCAGCACCAGATCGCGTACGGCGGCGGCGAAGCGCGGGTCGGCGCCCACGGTCGCCGAGCGGCGCACGGGCAGGCCCAGCTCGGCCGCCTTGGCGGTGGCCTCGGTGTCGAGGTCGTACAGGACCTCCATGTGGTCCGAGACGAAGCCGATCGGGACCATCACGACCGCGGGGACACCGGAGCCGTGCAGCTCCTCCAGGTGGTCGCAGATGTCGGGCTCCAGCCACGGGATGTGCGGGGCGCCGCTGCGCGACTGGTAGACGAGCCGCCAGGGGTGCTCGACGCCCGTCTCGTCGCGTACGGCATCGACGATCAGCCGGGCCACGTCCAGGTGCTGGCGGACGTAGGCCCCGCCGTCGCCCTGACCCGCGACCGGGCCGGAGGTGTCGGCGGCAGCCGTGGGAATGGAGTGCGTGGTGAACGCGAGACGGGCTCCGTCGCGCACCTCGGCGGGCAGGTCCGCGAGGGACCGCAGCACGCCCGCGACCATGGGTCGGACGAAGCCGGGGTGGTTGAAGTAATGCCGCAGCTTGTCGACGCGCGGCACCTCCAGCCCCTCGGCCTCCAGCGCGGCGAGCGAGTCGGCGAGGTTCTCGCGGTACTGGCGGCAGCCCGAGTACGAGGCGTACGCGCTGGTGGCGAGGACGGCGATGCGACGGTGACCGGCCAGGACCATCTCGCGCAGGGTGTCGGTCAGATAGGGCGCCCAGTTCCGGTTGCCCCAGTACACCGGCAGGTCCAGGCCGTGGTCCGCGAAGTCCTTGCGCAGGGCGTCCAGCAGGGCACGGTTCTGGTCGTTGATGGGGCTGACGCCGCCGAACAGGAAGTAGTGCTGCCCCACTTCCTTGAGCCGCTCCTTGGGGATGCCCCGGCCGCGCGTCACGTTCTCCAGGAACGGGACGACATCGTCCGGGCCTTCGGGTCCGCCGAAGGAGAGCAGCAGCAGGGCGTCGTAAGGGGCTGGATCACGATCGTCGGGCATGGAACCGATCCTGCCACCCCGTCTCCGGTCCGCGGGCCGGCGGTCCCGCGGAGCCGGCCGGGAGAGCCTTCGCGGCGGCGGAAATCCCGGTGCGCGGAGCGACGGCCGGACGTAATCTGTCAATGCCACTCTTACGCCTTACCGGAGCCCCTGTTGCCGAGTCCTTACCGCGCCGTCTTCGCAGCCCCCGGCAGCAAGCGGTTCTCCGCTGCGGGCTTCGTCGGCCGTATGCCGATCTCGATGCTCGCCATCGGGGTCGTGACCATGATTTCCCAGCTCACCGGGCGCTACGGACTGGCCGGCGCGCTCTCGGCGACGCTGGCGATGTCGGCCGCGGTCCTGGGCCCGCTGATATCCCGGCTGGTGGACCGGCACGGGCAGGCCAGAGTGCTGCGGCCCGCCACCCTCGCGTCGGTGGCCGCTGTGGCCGGTCTGCTGGTCTGCGCCCAGCAGGAGGCGCCGGACTGGACGCTGTTCGTCTTCTCCGCGGCGGCCGGATGCGTGCCCAGCGTGGGCTCGATGATCCGGGCCCGCTGGGCCGAGATCTACCGGGGCTCGCCCCGCGAACTCCACACCGCGTACGCGTGGGAGTCGATCGTCGACGAGGTCTGCTTCATCGTCGGCCCGATCATCTCCATCGGTCTGTCGACGGCCTGGTTCCCCGAGGCCGGTCCGCTGCTGGCGGCCGCTCTGCTGCTCGTCGGCGTGTTCTGGCTGACCGCCCAGCGCTCCACCGAACCGGTGCCCCAGACGCGGGAACACCACACCGGCGGCTCGGCCATGCGTTCCCAGGGGCTCCAGGTCCTGGTGGTCACCTTCGTGGCGACCGGAGCGATCTTCGGGGCGGTGGACGTGGTCACCGTCGCCTTCGCCGAGGAGCAGGGCCACAAGGCGGCGGCCAGCATGGTGCTCGCGGTCTACGCCCTCGGCTCCTGCGTCGCCGGCCTGGTCTTCGGCCTGCTGCATCTCAAGGGTCCGGCCGGCCCGAGGTGGCTGGTGGGCGTCTGTGCGATGGCCGTGAGTATGATCCCCCTCCAACTGGCCGGGAGCCTCACGTTCCTGGCCGTGGCGCTCTTCGTCGCAGGCCTGTCCATCGCACCCACGATGGTGACCACCATGGGCCTCGTCGAAGCGCACGTACCGCGCACCAAACTGACCGAAGGCATGACCTGGATCAGCACCGGGCTCGCGGTCGGCGTGGCGCTCGGCTCCTCGGCCGCCGGCTGGGTGGTCGACGCCGCTGGGGCGGAGGCGGGGTACGCGGTGCCCGCCGTGGCGGGAGCGGTCGCGGCCGTGGTGGCGCTCCTGGGGTACCGCCGGCTGAGCAGGCCGGTGCCGACGCGGGAGGGGCAGCGGGCCGATGAGCACGATCAGCACGACGAGCACGTGGCGTAACTGGGCGGGGAACGTCACCGCCCGTCCGGCCCGGGAGGTCACCCCCGCATCGGCCGAGGAGGTGGCCGAGGCGGTCCGGACGGCGGCCGAGGACGGCCTGCAGGTGAAGACCGCCGGTACGGGTCACTCCTTCACGGCCATCGCCGCCACCGACGGCCTGTTGATACGCCCCGATCTGCTCACCGGCATCCGGCGGATCGACCGTACGGCGATGACCGTGACGGTCGAGTCGGGCACACCTCTGAAGCGCCTGAACGCGGTCCTCGCCCGGGAGGGCCTGTCGCTCACCAACATGGGCGACATCATGGTGCAGACGGTCGCGGGCGCCACCAGCACCGGCACGCACGGCACAGGACGCGAGTCCGCCTCGATCGCCGCCCAGATCACGGAGCTGGAACTGGTCACGGCGGACGGCTCGCTGCTGACCTGTTCGAAGAAGGAGAACCCCGACGTCTTCGCGGCGGCGCGGATCGGTCTCGGCGCCCTCGGTGTGGTCACGGCGATCACCTTCGCCGTGGAGCCGGTCTTCCTGCTGACCGCGCGCGAGGAGCCGATGACCTTCGACAGGGTCACCTCCGAGTTCGACGCGCTGCACGCGGAGAACGAGCACTTCGAGTTCTACTGGTTCCCGCACACCGGGAACTGCAACACCAAGCGCAACAACCGCAGCTCGGGTCCCGCGGCTCCGCCCGGGGCGATCAGCGGCTGGATCGAGGACGAGCTGCTCTCCAACGGTCTGTTCCAGGTGGTCAGTTCGCTGGGCCGGGCCGTTCCCGCGACGATCCCGACGATCGCCAGGATCTCCAGCCGGGCGCTGTCCGCCCGGACATACACGGACATCCCCTACAAGGTCTTCACCTCTCCGCGCCGGGTGCGCTTCGTGGAGATGGAGTACGCGCTGCCGCGCGAGGCGGCGGTGGGAGCGCTGCGCGAGGTGAAGGCGATGATCGAGCGCTCGCCGCTGAAGGTCAGCTTCCCGGTGGAGGTCCGGACCGCTCCCGCCGACGACATCACGTTGTCCACGGCCTCGGCGCGGGAGAGCGCCTACATCGCGGTGCATCTGTACCGGGGCACGCCCCATCAGGCGTACTTCACCGCGGTGGAACGGATCATGACCGCGCACGGCGGCCGGCCGCACTGGGGCAAGGTGCACACACGGGACGCCGAGTACTTCGCCGATGTGTACCCGCGCTTCGGCGAGTTCACCGCGCTGCGCGACCGGCTGGACCCGGATCGCCGTTTCGGCAACGCCTATCTGCGACGGGTTCTGGGCGCCTGACGTCCCGCCAGGGCGGGGCGTACCAGCACGCCCTGCCCTGGTGTCACTCCAGCCCCTTCTTGACCTTCTGTCACACCCGCACCTCTGCGGGACAATTGAGCGAAGGGAATCGTTCCCTTTGGGAAGATTCCGTGAATCACGGCACCCGTCACCCATGTCCCCGTGCCGAACTCCCGTACGCAGGCAGAAGTTCGACGGCGCGGCAGTCCACCCCGGTGGTCCGAATGGAGTACTGTGGCGAGCCCTGGGCCTGACCTCCTTGTGGATGGCCGGACCCCAGGGAGGGGGCCGAAAGCGGCGCTCGATCCGGCGGCGCCGCGGTACCGCACGGGTATCTGCACGCAGAGTGACGACCTGGTCACGCTGAGTGGTGAACAGGTAACCGTGCCATAACGGCGGTCCAGGGCCTGTGCCCGACACGCCGGGCAACTCGGCAAGGTTGTGGCAGGCTGCACCCGGGCAGGCCACACTCGACTAGCGGAAGCAGCGACGCACGTGACGTCGGCAGGCACCACCCGGGAGGTCCCCATGCCCGAACTGCGTGTCGTGGCCGTCTCCAACGACGGCACACGACTGGTGCTCAAAGCTGCGGACAGCACGGAGTACACCCTCCCGATCGACGAGCGGCTGCGTGCTGCCGTACGCAACGACCGCGCCCGCCTCGGACAGATCGAGATCGAGGTGGAGAGCCATCTCCGCCCCCGCGACATCCAGGCGCGTATACGCGCAGGAGCCTCCGCCGAAGAGGTCGCGCAGTTCGCCGGAATTCCGGTCGACCGGGTGCGCCGCTTCGAGGGACCCGTGCTCGCGGAGCGCGCGTTCATGGCGGAGCGGGCCCGCAAGACCCCCGTACGCCGGCCCGGTGAGAACACCGGACCGCAGCTCGGCGAGGCCGTGCAGGAGCGGCTCACGCTGCGCGGTGCCGAGAAGGACACCGTGCAGTGGGACTCCTGGCGCCGTGACGACGGCACCTGGGAAGTACTGCTGGTCTACCGGGTGGCGGGCGAGCCGCACTCGGCGAGCTGGACGTACGACCCGCCGCGGCGGCTCGTCCAGGCCGTCGACGACGAGGCGCGTGCGCTGATCGGCGAGACCGACGACATGATCGCGGCATCGCCGGAGCCCAGCTTTCCCTTCGTGCCGCGCATCGCACGGCTGCCGCGCGACCGGCCGCTGGACCGCGGTACGGAGCGTCCGGCGGAGCCGGCCGCCGAGGAGAGCGGCAGCACGACCGCCGGGGCGAGCGAACGGGACTCGCTGACAAGCCTGCTGGAGGCCGTACCGAGCTTCCGTGGCGACATGGTGGTGCCGGAGCGCCCGGCTCCCCCGGAGACGCCGACGGAGCCCGCGGAGGAGCCCGAGGCGGAGGAGCCGGTGGCCCCCGCGGCCTCGGCCGGTGCGGGTTCGGCGTACGCGGATGTGCTGATGCCGCGGTCGGTGGCGGGTCACCGTGACCGTCTGACGGGCACGACGGACCGTCAGGCCGAGGCGGACGGTGTCCGTCCGGGCCGTCGGGCGGCGGTCCCGAGCTGGGACGAGATCGTCTTCGGCACCCGCCGCAAGAAGCAGGAGTAGCAAGCGGATCGAGCGCGAGAGGGGCCCGGCACCTGAACGGTGCCGGGCCCCTCTGCGTCCGCGCCTGGTCAGCCGCGCTCGGGCCCCGTGGCCACCGGACGGGCCCGGTCGCGGGACCACTCCGACCACGAACCCACGTACAAGGCCGGGGTGTAGCCCGCCAGTTCCACCGCCACGGCCTGGTGGGCGGCCGAGACACCCGAGCCGCAGTACACGCCGATCTCCGTCGTCCCGGGTGTGGCTCCCAGTGCCGCGAAACGGGACGCCAGGGCCTCGGACGGCAGGAAGTGGCCCTGCTCGTCGACGTTCTCCGAGGTCGGGGCGGAGACCGCGCCCGGGATGTGCCCCGCCACCGAGTCGATCGGCTCGACCTCTCCGCGGTAGCGGTCCGCCGCGCGGGCGTCCAGGAGCAGGCCCGAACGCGCCTGGTCCGCCGCGGTGTCGGCGGTGAGCAGGGGAAGCGCGCCCGGGGCGGGCGTGAAGTCGCCTTCGGCCGGGTCCGGAACCTTCGTCTCCAGCGGGCCCGTCCACGCGGCGAGGCCGTTGTCCAGCACCCGTACGTCCGCATGTCCGGTCCAGCGCAGCAGCCACCACGCGCGGGCCGCCGCCCAGCACTGGCCGCCGTCGTACGCGACCACGGGCGTCCCCGCCGACACGCCCGCGCGGCGCATCGCCGCGCCGAAGGCCTCGATGTCCGGCAGCGGGTGTCGGCCCGCGTCCCCCGGCGGGCTCGCCAGGTCCGCGTCCAGATCGACGAAGACCGCGCCGGGAATGTGCCCGGCGTCGTAGTCGGCCCTCCCGTGCGGTCCGCCGTGCTGCCAGCGGACATCGAGGAGTACGGGCACGCGGGGGCCGGCGAGCTCGTTGGCGAGTTGGGCCGCGGAAATGATCGGGTTCATGAAAGCCATCCTCGCTCAGGAACAGGTCGTCCCGTAACGGAGCCGAATCGGATGTGCCGCCGCAAAACAGGCATCCTCCATCGGGAACCCGCCAAAAGCGGCGCGGCCGGGGCGCGCCGGACGCCACGGGATGGAACCATCTGCTCGGGGCGCCCGGCCGATCCGCACGACGGCCCGTGCCCCGTCCCCCGCACGGCCACCACGATGGTCCGAGGAGAGAGAAGACGATGACCGAGGCGACTCGGCACACACCCGGCACACCCTGCTGGGTCACTTTGATGGTGCACGGGCTCGAGGCGACCCGGGCCTTCTACGGCGAGCTGTTCGGCTGGGAGTTCGCCCCCGGCCCGCAGCAACTCGGTCCGTACGTCCGCGCCCTGATCGACGGCAACGAGGTCGCGGGCATCGGGCGGTTGCCCGACGACCTCCATCTGCCGCCGGCCTGGACGCCGTACATGGCGACCGATGACGCGGACGCCACGGCCGAGACGATCAGGAGCTGCGGCGGCACGGTGGGCGTCGGACCGCTGGACGCGGGCGACGCGGGCCGGATGGCCATCGTGACCGACCCGTCGGGCGCGGTGTTCGGCGTGTGGCAGCCCGCGGCCCACTCCGGCACCGCGATCCACGGCACCCATGGCACCCCTGTCTGGAACGAACTGCTCACCACGGAGACATCGTTCGTCGCGAAGTTCTACCAAGCCGTCTTCGGCTACGACCTGCAGCCCGACACCTCGGCGGGCCGCGATCAGGTGACTCTGCAGCTGGACGGCAACCCGGTGGCCGCGCTGCACGGCGTCGGCGCCCTGCCCCGCGACCGCGGCACCCACTGGATGACCTACTTCGAGGTCGCGGACACCGACCGCACGGCGAGCCGGATCGTCGATCTGGGCGGCCACATCGTCGAACCGCCCAGGGACGACGTGTCCGGCCGCCTCGCGACGGTCGCCGACCCGGAGGGCGCGGTCTTCACGATCGTACGGTCGAACGGTTGACGTCCACCGGCAGCACGTCGGGTGAGAGCGTCGCCGCGCGGGCGCTCGCTGCGGTCATCCGGCGGCGGTGGTGCCGACGGCACAGCACCTCGTAGCCGACGGACTGGTCGAGGTCGCCCGCGTTGACGTCACCGACCACGACCTGGGCGCCTTCGACGACCATCACGCCGCCGACCGTACGGGCGTTGTGCGTGGCCCGTGCTCCGCACCAGCACAGGGCCTCGACCTGCAGCACCTCGACCCGGTCGGCGAGCTCCACCAGCCGCTGCGAGCCCGGGAAGAGCTTGGAGCGGAAGTCGGTGGTGATGCCGAAGGCGAAGACGTCCAGGTCCAGGTCGTCCACCACGCGGGCCAGCTGGTCGATCTGCTCGGGCGCGAGGAACTGCGCCTCGTCCGCGATGACGTAGTCGCAGCGACCGCCCTGGGAGAGGCGTTCGACGAGGTACCCGTAGAAGTCGAAGCCCTCCGCGGCCTCGACCGCGTCGGTGACCAGACCGAGCCGGGAGGAGAGCTTGCCCTCTCCGGCCCGGTCGTCGCGGGTGAAGATCATGCCCTGCAGGCCGCGCGCGGACCGGTTGTGCTCGATCTGAAGAGCGAGGGTGCTCTTTCCGCAGTCCATCGTTCCGGAGAAGAACACCAGCTCGGGCATGGGAGGTTGAGGACCTTTCCGGTCTTTCGCGGTGGGGCTTTCGTCTCGTACCGGGAGGTACGCAGCGGCTACGAGCGTACTTCGATCAGCGGAACGAGCTGCTCGACGGGGGTCATCGAACCGTGCATGCCGACCATCGCCGACTCGTTGGGCTCGTTGACCGAGGCCGTGATCACGACGTCGTCGCAGGCCGCGGCCACCACGTCGCCGATGCGGCCGTGGACGCGCTCGTCGACCGTGGGGCCGAACCAGCCCAGGGCGATCGCCTCGTCACGGCTCGCCACCCAGAACTGCTCCCCGAGCACCTCGCGCCAGACGGCGAGCACATCGGACTGCGCACCCGGGACCGCGTACACATGGCGGGCCCGGCCCTCGCCGCCCAGCAGGGCCACCCCGGCGCGCAGTTCCCAGTCCTCGTCGAAGTCGATGCGCGACTGCTCGTCGAAGGGGATGTCGATCATGCCGTGGTCCGCGGTGACGTACAGCGCGGAGCGGGACGGGAGTTGTTCGGCGAGGCGCTGAACCAGCCGGTCGACGTACATGAGCTGGCCGCGCCAGGCGTCGGAGTCGACGCCGAAGCGGTGGCCCTTGCCGTCGACCTCGCTGTAGTACGTGTAGACCAGCGACCGGTCGCCCGCGCCCAGTTGCTCGGCCGCGAGGTCCATGCGCTCCTCGGCGCCGAGGCGCCCGTGAAACGTTCCGCCACTGAGCGCGACCTGGGTGAGCGGGGTCTGCTCGAAGCCCGGCGAGGACACCTGCGCGGTGTGGACGCCGGCCGCGTCGGCCAGCTGGAAGACGGTGGGGTACGGCTGCCAGACCTGCGGCGGGGTCCACGGCCTCCAGCGCAGCTGGTTCATCAGCGCGCCGGTCGCGGGGTCGCGCACGGTGTAGCCGGCCAGGCCGTGCTCGCCGGGAGACCGGCCCGTGCCGACCGAGGCGAGCGATGTCGCCGTGGTGGCGGGGAAGCCCGCGGTGATCGGCCGTCCCGTACCGCCGCGCGAGGTGCCGAGCAGCGAGGTGAGGTAGGGGGCCTCGTCCGGGTGATTCCTGATCTGCTCCCAGCCGAGGCCGTCGATCAGGAAAACGCAGTTCCGGTCGGCGGGAGTGAGCTCGGGCATCGTCCGTTCACAGCCCGGCACGCCTTGCCCGGCGGCGAGGGTGGGGAGGAGATCGGCGAGTGAGCCGGTGCCGTACTCGGGGACGGGCGCCGAGTCGACAGCGAGCGGAGTGGCGTCGTCGGGCCAGGTTGCGGGCTGGGCCATCAGCGCGTGGCTGCCGTGGCTTCGGAGAGCGCCTGGGCGAAGACGAGGGTCTGCCGGACGGTGTCGGGTCCGTCGCCGGCCTCGCTGACGCGCAGGCTCAGATCGTCCGCGGTGGAGTTGCCGGTGTAGCCGTGGTCGGCCTCGCAGTTGGGGTCGCCGCAGGCGGCGGGCTCCAGGTCCAGCCGGGAGACGGCGCCCCAGCCGATGGTGAGCACGACCTCGCGGGGCAGGGTGCCGGGGGTGTACGACTCCGGGTTGGCCACCACGCGGCTCACCACGACGGACGAGATCCGGCCGAGCTTGACCGATTCGGTGGAGGTGGTGGCGTACGGCGTGGGCGAGCTGGAGTCGGCGGCCTGTTCGTCGGTGTGGCTGACGATGAAGCGGTTGGCCGTCAGGACGAGGACGGTCACATGACGGCGTACTTCGTTGGCGTCGAACGTGGTCTCCTGGTGCACCAGGTACGACGCGATCGGCTCACCTCCCACGGCGGCCTCCACCGCCTCGGCCACGAGGGCCGGGTAGTAGCCGCTGCGCTCGATCGCCGCGCGCAGCCCCTGGGTCGTCGTACCGGTCTTCGCCATGCGGTCCATCCTACGGGGCCCCGACCGCGCCGAGCGTTCAGTAGCTGGGGAGTCGACGGGGTCCCAGGTCGGGCTGGGCAACGGGCGGAGCGAGGCGCACGGAAGCGCCGAGGACGGAGAGACCGTGCTGAGCGACGACGACCGGTTCGAGGCTGATTCCGATCACTTCTCGATGGTCGTCGACCAGGCGCGACACCCGGAGAAGCAGTTCTTCGAGAGCCGCGGTGTCGACGGGCGCGGAGCCTCTCCAGCCGAAGAGGAGGGGTGCGGTCCGGATACTGCGGATCAGCTCGGCGGCGTCACGGTCGGTGGCCGGAACGAGACGGTGCGAGGTGTCCCCGAGCAGTTCTGAAGCGGCCCCGGCGAGCCCGAAGGACAGGACGGCGCCGACCGCCGGGTCGATGGCCGCACGGACCACGGTGTCGACACCGCGGGGCGCCATCGCCTGCACGACGGGCTGCAGCTCCTCGGGCTTCCCGAGCAGCTCGGTCAACTCGCGGTACGCCTGCCGCAGTTGCTCCTCATTGGCCAGGTCGAGCCGTACGCCGCCGAGGTCGGCGCGGTGACGGAGGTGGGGTGCGGTGGTCTTCAGGGCGACGGGGTAGCCGAGCGTGCCGGCGGCAGACACGGCGTCGTCGGGCCCGGGCGCGGGGAGCGTGGGCCGCACGCTGATGCCGTACCGGGCGAGGAGCTCGAGGGCGTCGCCGGGCGCGAGAGTGGTGCCACGGGGGTCGGCGGGGTCGCGGAGGAGCGCATCGATCTGCTGCGCGGCACCGTGCTCGTCGATGTCCTCGTACTGGGGCACCTTGCCGGGCTCGGCGGCCTGCCGCCGCCACTGGGCGTACTTGACGGCCTCGGAGAGCGCGCGGACGGCACGCTCGGCGGCGGGGTAGGCGGGGATCTGACGCTCGCCGGGGACGGATGCCGGGGTGCCGGAGGGGATGCCCGCGCCCGGGGCCGCGCCGGACTCGCTGCCGGGGCGTCCACCCGCAGTGGGAGCCGCGCCGGGGCGGGACGCGGCGGAGGCCGGGTGCCCGGGACCGGTCGGCCAGGTGCCCGGCGGCGGCGTCGGGGCCCCACCTTCGACGGCGCCCGGCCGAGGCGCGGACGCGCTCCCCGCCCGGGCCGCTCGACGCGATGCGGCCGTGCTCGTCGCGGCCGCGAGCGCGTCCGCCAGACCGCCCAGTTCCACGTGGACCACCGCCACCGGCTTCGCCGGAGCCGTCGCCGCCGCCGTGCGCAGGGCCGTGGCCAGGACTTCTCCGTCGCCCGCCTGCGGGTCCCCGTCGTCCCCCACCCACGGGATCGCCGTCACCACCACCGCGTCGCAGCCGTCGTCCGCCAGCGCGTCCGCCAGCGCCGCGCGGAAGTCCGCCGGTTTCGCCGCCGTCGTGAGATCCAGCGGCGCCAGCGGGCGCAGGCCCTCGGCGAGGCAGGCGTCGTAGGTGAGGAGACCGAGGGACTCGGAGTTGCCGAGGATCGCGACGCGGGGGCCCGCGGGCAGGGGCTGGCCTGCCAGGAGGAGGCCCGCGTCGACGAGCTCGGTGACCGTGTCGACGCGGATGACGCCCGCCTGCCGCAGCAGTGCCCCGACCGTCGCGTCGGGGATCCGGGTGACCGGAACGGCGTGCCCCGGCGGCTCGCTGCCGCTGTGCCGCGCGCCCTTGACCACCACGACCGGCTTCACCGCCGCCGTGCGCCGTGCGAGCCGCGTGAACTTGCGCGGGTTGCCGATGGATTCGAGGTACAGCAGGACGACATCGGTGTCCTGGTCCTCGTACCAGTACTGCAGAAAGTCGTTGCCGGACACGTCCGCGCGGTTCCCGGACGAGATGAACGTCGACAGCCCCGCGCCACGCCGGTGCAGCCCGGACAGCAGCGCGATGCCGATCGCACCGGACTGGGTGAAGAGCCCGATGCGTCCGGTCGCGGGAGCCTCGGGGGCGAGCGAGGCGTTGAGCCGGACGGCCGCCGAGGTGTTGATGATGCCGAAGGCGTTCGGGCCGATGATCCGCATGCCGTAGGACCGGGCCTGGCGTACGAGCTCGCGCTGGAGCAGCCGGCCCTCCACGCCGCTCTCCGCGTATCCGGCCGACAGGACGACCAGGCCCTGCACGCCGTGGTCACCGCAGTCGGCCACCGCGTCCGGCACCTGCTCGGCGGGCACGGCGACCACCGCCAGGTCGACCGGCTCCCCCGTCTCGGCGACGATCTCGCCGACCGAGCGGAACGCCGGTACGCCGTCCACCTCCCGCTGCGACGCGGGGAAGGCGTGGTTCACGGCGTACGTCCGGCCGGTGTACCCGGCCCCCAGCAGATTCCGCAGCACCGTCCGGCCCACCCCGCCCGGCGCCCGCCCGGTGCCGACGACGGCGACGGACCGCGGCGCGAGCAGCCGCTGCACGGACCGGGCCTCGGCGCGCTGTTCACGGCCGCGCTGCACCGCGAGGGACTCCGCCGTCGGCTCCAGGTCGAGCGTCAGATGGACGGAGCCGTCCTCGAAGCTGCGCTTCTGGGTGTACCCGGCGTCCCGGAACACCTTGATCATCTTGTTGTTCGCCGGCAGCACCTCGGCCGCGAAGCGCCGGATCCCCCGCTCCCGGGCGACGGCGGCGATGTGTTCGAGCAGCGCGGAGGCCACGCCGCGCCCCTGGTGTGCGTCCTGGACGAGGAAGGCGACCTCGGCCTCGTCCGCGGGCGCGCTCGCGGGCCGCCCCTGCTCGTTGATCCGGTCGAAGCGCACCGTGGCGATGAACTCGCCGCCGACCGTGACCGCCAGACCCACCCGGTCCACGTAGTCGTGATGGGTGAACCGGTGGACGTCCTTCGCGGACAGCCGGGGGTAGGGGGCGAAGAAGCGGTAGTACTTCGACTCGTCGGAGACCTGCTCGTAGAAGCTGACGAGCCGGTCGGCGTCCTCGGCCGTGATCGGCCTGATGCGCGCGGTACCGCCGTCGCGCAGCACCACGTCTGCTTCCCAGTGGGCGGGGTAGGCGTGGTCCGGCTGGGTCTGCATGGCAGAAAGCGTACGGCGCGGCCACCGGTCGCGGGGGGTGTTGGTGCGCGGCAGTGTGAGGGCCGGTCCCGGCCGGCGTCGGGGCCCGCCCTATGGTCGGTACCAGTACGCCGGAACAGCATGAGAGACTGGTCTAGACAACCCGCTAAGACTTGAAGGGCAACACCATGGCTGAGCGCCGCGTCAACGTCGGCTGGGCCGAGGGCCTTCACGCCCGCCCCGCTTCCATCTTCGTCCGTGCCGCCACGGCCTCCGGCGTCCCTGTGACGATCGCCAAGGCCGACGGCAACCCGGTCAACGCCGCCTCGATGCTCGCCGTGCTCGGCCTGGGTGCGCAGGGCGGCGAGGAGATCGTGCTCGCTTCCGATGCGGACGGCGCCGATGTCGCCCTGGACCGCCTGGCCAAGCTGGTGGCCGAGGGGCTCGAGGAGCTCCCGGAGACCGTCTGACGCGATGACCGCGCGAAAAGCCGCGGTGTTCCCCGACCGGGGACACCGCGGCTCTTTCTTTTCCCGCTCCCCCGGACCGTGAAATGCAATAGGGCAGCATTGACAGCCCGCCGGAAAAGCTCCCCACTTTGTATACGGCGCGACTGTTAATTTCGAGCGCTCGCCGTGTTTACGGCATGTTGCGAAGTCCTCACCCGATCAGGAATGCGCAGCCGGTGCGCGGATGTCGCCCGCTCCGTGTGCAGGACGGTGAGCGTCCTGGCCCGCTCCGCGTCGCCGCGCGCCACCGCGTCCACGACCGCGCCGTGCTCCGACCATGACTCGACCGGCTCGGCGGGCTGCTCGACGACGTACATCCAGGCGATCTTGTGCCGCAGCTGGGTGAGCATCGCGATCAGCCCCGGGCTGCCGGATGCCTGCGCGAGCGTCTCGTGGAACCAGCCGCCGAGCGAGCGCAGATCCTCGCCCTGTCCCCGGCGGGCCCTCTCCTGACCCAGCCTCACCAGGCCGCGCAGCACCTTGAGATGGGCCTCGCTGCGTCGGTGGGCGGCGCGGGCGGCGCCCAGCGGCTCCAGCAGCATCCGCACCTCCAGCAGGTCCGCGGCCTCCTGCTCGGTGGGCTCGGCGACGCAGGCGCCCGCGTGCCGCCGGGTGGTGACGAAGCCCTCGGACTCCAGGGTGCGCAGGGCTTCGCGCACCGGGACACGGGAGACGCCGTACCGCCGCGCGAGCTGCTCCTCGGTGAGCCGGCTGCCGCGCTGGAATACACCGGAGACGATGTCGTCGCGGATCGCTGTGCATACCGAGTGCGCAGGAATGCGCATACCGAACCTCCGCTTCAATCCGCGCGAAACGCAGCCGATTGACGGCCGTTCGGTGACTCTATTGCAGCTCGCCGCATTTTCCGATGCCCCATCGGAATCCATGGATATCTTTTGGCCAATTGTCCGGCAAACGCCGAAGGCCCCGGCGGGATGCCGGGGCCTTCGTCCGTCGAGCGGCGGGAGCGATCAGAGGTTCACGCCGTGCGCGCGCAGGTAGGCGAGCGGGTTGATGTCCGAGCCGTACTCGGAGCCGCTGCGGGCCTCGAAGTGCAGGTGCGGCCCGGAGGTGTTGCCGGTCGAACCGGAGAGGCCGATCTGCTCGCCGGGCGTGACGCTCTGGCCGACGGAGACGCTGAGCGACGACAGGTGGCCGTACTGGGTGTACGAGCCGTCGTTCATCTTGATCACGATGTTGTTGCCGTACGCGCCGCCCCAGCCGGCCTCGACGACGGTGCCCGCGCCGACCGCGTGGACGGTGGTGCCGGACGCGGCGTGGAAGTCGATCCCGGTGTGGCTGCCGGAGGACCAGGCAGAGCCGCCGGCCTGGTAGCCGGTGGAGACGTACGAGCCGGAGATCGGCGACACGAAGGCGTTGAGGCGCTTGCGCTCGGCCTCACGGGCCGCGCGCTCCTTGGCCTCACGGGCGGCCTTGGCACGGGCCTCGGCCTTGCGCTTCGCCTCGGCGGCGGCCTTCACCCGGGCGGCGGCCTCTTCGGCCTCCTGCTCCTGGGCGGCGGCCTGGTCGGCGATCTCGGAGGCGAGGGTGTCGGCGGCGACTGTCGTGGCCAGACCGGTGCTCTCGACGGTGACGGTGCCGGACTCCGCAGCGGCGGTGCTGTTCTCGGCGGCGAAGGACGGGGAGGCGAGGGTGCCGATGACGCCGGTGGTGGCGAGGGCCGCGACTCCGGCCATGCTCGCGCTCCTGCGCGTCATCCGGCTCGGGGCACGGTGCTTCCCGGTGGGACGGGCGAACGCCATGGAGAGGCTGATCCTTTCCTTCCTTCTCGCCTACCGGGTTAGCTGACGGGTTCGGAGCAGGAAGGTCTCCTACGGGCGCCACCGCCGGCCGGCGAAGGCATCCGATTCACCCCAGGGACTGAGTGGGTCCCCGGCTCCCCAGGCTCGCGCCTGACGGGGACTCGGCGATGACTGTCCGTGCCGCGGATGCGGCGGGTTACTGGCGAACAGCCGGACCGACGCTAAGGGGATCAACTTTCAATCACCAAACAGACAGCCCCTTTTGTAGCGCACGCCACAGGGCAGAGGGGAAGCCCCGCATCAAAACGGGCATACAACAAAACCCCGGCATCGCGCGGATGCCGGGGTTCCGTATGCCGGTTCCGTTTCGTCCGCCGGACGGACGAAACGGAACCGGACTCAATCAGCCGGTGACAACAGTCACTTCGCCGATGCCGAGGGCCTTGACGGGCTCCTCGATCTGCGAGGCGTCACCCACGAGCACCGTGACCAGGTGGTCCTCCGGGAAGGCGCTGACGGCCGCGGCCGTCGCCTCCACGGTGCCCGTCTCGACGAGCTGCGCGTACAGCTGCGCCTGGAAGTCGTCGGGCAGATGCTGCTCGACCTGGTCCGCGAGGGTGCTCGCGACGGACGCCGCCGTCTCGTACTTCAGCGGGGCGACACCCACCAGGTTCTGCACGGCCACATCGCGCTCGGCGTCGGTGAGCCCCTCGGCCGCGAGCGTGCGCAGCACCTTCCAGAGGTCGTCCAGGGCCGGGCCCGTGTTCGGTGTGTCCACCGATCCGCTGATGGCGAGCATCGACGCGCCCGTCCCGTCGGGCGCGGAGCGCAGCACCTGGGCGAAGGACCGCACGCCGTACGTGTAGCCCTTCTCCTCGCGCAGCACCCGGTCCAGCCGGGAGGTGAGCGTGCCGCCCAGGCAGTACGCGCCGAGGACCTGCGCGGGCCACACACGGTCGTGGCGGTCCGGACCGATGCGGCCGATCAGCAGCTGCGTCTGCACGGCACCCGGCCGGTCGACGATGACGACGCGGCCGGTGTCGTCGGCGGTGATGGCCGGTACGGGCCGGGGCGCGGCGGTGTCGCCCGTCCAGGCTCCGAGGGTCTCGCCGAGCACCTCGTCCAGATCGACGCCGGTGAGGTCTCCGACGATCACCGCGGTGGCGGTCGCGGGCCGGACATGCGCCTCGAAGAACGCCCGTACAGCCGCCGCGTCGATGCGCGCGACGGTCTCCTCCGTGCCCTGGCGGGGCCGCGACATCCGCAGCGAGGACGGGAAGAGCTGCTTGGAGAGCTCCTTGGCGGCGCGACGGGCCGGGTTCGCCGTCTCGTGCGGGATCTCGTCCAGCCGGTTGCCCACCAGCCGCTCGATCTCGCTCTCGTCGAACGCCGGCGCGCGCAGCGCCTCGGCGAGCAGTCCGAGCGCCTTGGGCAGCCGGGAGACCGGAACCTCCAGCGAGACCCGGACAGCCGGGTGGTCCGCGTGCGCGTCGAGAGTGGCACCGCAGCGCTCCAGCTCGGCGGCGAACTCCTCGGCGGAGTGCTTGTCGGTGCCCTCGGACAGGGCGCGGGCCATGATCGTGGCGATCCCGTCCAGGCCCTCCGGCTCGGCGTCGAGCGGAGCGTCGAGGGAGATCTCGACGGCCACGACCTGCTGGCCGGGGCGGTGGCAGCGCAGCACGGTCAGACCGTTGTCCAGGGTGCCGCGGTCGGGCGCGGGGAAGGCCCACGGCCTTGCCACGCCACCCTTCGGCTGCGGGTGGAACGTCATGGTGGTCAGCGGCTCGGCGGCGTCGCTCACTGGTCCGCCCCTTCTTCCTCGTCGCTCTGCGCGTCCGTGTCGTCCTGCTCCGCGGTCAGCGGTTCGTACACCAGCACCGCCCTGTTGTCCGGGCGCAACCTGGCCTTGGCGACCGCCTGCACCTCCTCGGCGGTGACGTCGAGGACCCGGTCGACCGCGGTCAGCGCCAGCTGCGGGTCACCGAACAGCACGGCGTACCGGCACAGTTCGTCGGCGCGGCCCGCGACCGTGCTGAGCCGGTCCAGCCACTCGCGCTCCAGCTGGGCCTGTGCGCGCTCCATCTCCTCGGGCGTGGGGCCCTCGGCGGCGAACCGCGCGAGCTCCTCGTCGACAGCGGCCTCGATCTGCGGGACCTCGACACCGCCGGACGTCTTCACGTCCAGCCAGCCGAGCGAGGGCGCTCCGGACAGACGCAGCAGACCGAATCCGGCGGCGACAGCCGTCCGGTCGCGGCGCACCAGGCGGTTGTGCAGCCGGGAGGACTCGCCCCCGCCGAGGACGGTGAGCGCCAGGTCGGCGGCGTCGGCCTCGCGTGTGCCGTCGTGCGGCAGGCGGTAGGCGGCCATCAGCGCACGGGCCGGGACGTCCTCCTCGATGACCTCGCGCAGCTGGCCGCCGATGTTCTCCGGGAGGGAGCCGTCGCGCGGGGGCTGCTTGCCGTCGTGGGAGGGGATGGAGCCGAAGTACTGCTCGATCCAGGCGAGCGTCTGCTCGGGGTCGATGTCTCCGACGACCGACAGCACGGCGTTGTTCGGCGCGTAGTACGTACGGAAGAAGGCGCGGGCGTCCTCGAGGGTGGCCGCGTCGAGATCGGCCATGGAGCCGATCGGGGTGTGGTGGTACGGGTGGCCCTCGGGGTAGGCGAGAGCGGTCAGCCGCTCGAACGCCGTGCCGTAGGGGACGTTGTCGTAGCGCTGGCGGCGTTCGTTCTTGACGACGTCGCGCTGGTTCTCCATCGACTCGTCGTCGAGCGCGGCGAGCAGGGAGCCCATGCGGTCCGCCTCCAGCCAGAGCGCCAGCTCCAGCTGGTGGGTGGGCATCGTCTCGAAGTAGTTGGTGCGCTCGAAGCTGGTGGTGCCGTTCAACGAACCGCCGGCGCCCTGCACCAGCTCGAAGTGGCCGTTCCCCTTCACCTGGCCCGAGCCCTGGAACATCAGGTGCTCGAAGAGGTGGGCAAGTCCTGTACGGCCCTTGACTTCGTGGCGCGAGCCGACGTCGTACCAGAGGCAGACCGCGGCGACCGGGGTCAGGTGGTCCTCGGAGAGCACCACGCGCAGGCCGTTGGCCAGCCGGTGCTCTGTCGCTGTCAGGCCGCCGGAACCGGCCTCCGCTGTGGCCGTGTGACCCATGGGCATGTACGTCCCTTCGATCGCGATATTGGAGAGTGCTGCCACTGTATGCAAGCGTGCCGACACCTGGCGAAGTTCCTGCCCGCCTCGCTGGGCAATCGCCCTGACACCCGGCGAAGTTCCCGGGTCGTGGTCGGTGTTGTCAGTGGGACGGTCCACAATGGTCCGCGTCAGATCCAGATCCGGTACGTGAAGGAGCAGCAGCCGCGATGGCCCGCCGCAGCACGAAGACCCCTCCGCCCGACGACTTCGAGGAGCGCATCCTCGACATCGACGTCGTCGACGAGATGCAGGGCTCCTTCCTCGAGTACGCGTACTCCGTGATCTACTCGCGCGCCCTGCCCGACGCCCGCGACGGCATGAAGCCCGTGCACCGCCGCATCGTCTACCAGATGAACGAGATGGGGCTGCGCCCCGACCGCGGCTTCGTGAAGTGTGCTCGCGTCGTCGGCGAGGTGATGGGAAAGCTCCACCCCCACGGCGACGCGTCGATCTACGACGCCCTGGTGCGCATGGCCCAGCCCTTCTCCATGCGCGTCCCGCTCGTCGACGGCCACGGCAACTTCGGCTCGCTGGGCAATGACGACCCGCCCGCCGCCATGCGGTACACCGAGTGCCGGATGGCCGACGCCACGTCGCTGATGACCGAGTCGATCGACGAGGACACCGTCGATTTCTCGCCGAACTACGACGGCCAGGAGCGCGAGCCCGTCGCGCTGCCCGCGGCCTTCCCGAATCTTCTGGTCAACGGCTCGTCCGGTATCGCGGTCGGCATGGCGACGAACATGCCGCCGCACAATCTGGGCGAGGTCATCGCCGCGGCCCGCCATCTGATCAAGCACCCGGGTGCGGATCTCGAGACCCTCATGCGGTACGTACCGGGTCCGGACCTGCCCACCGGCGGCCGGATCGTGGGACTGAACGGCATCAAGGACGCGTACGAGTCCGGCCGCGGCACCTTCAAGATCCGCGCCACGGCGACCGTGGAGGACGTCACGCCGCGCCGCAAGGGTCTGATCGTCACCGAGCTGCCGTTCACCGTCGGCCCGGAGAAGGTCATCGCCAAGATCAAGGATCTGGTCTCCGCGAAGAAGCTCCAGGGCATCGCGGACGTCAAGGACCTCACCGACCGGGCGCACGGCCTGCGCCTGGTCATCGAGATCAAGAACGGCTTCGTGCCGGAGGCCGTGCTGGAGCAGCTCTACAAGCTGACGCCGATGGAGGAGTCCTTCGGTATCAACAATGTGGCCCTGGTCGACGGGCAGCCGCTCACCCTGGGCCTCAAGGAGCTGCTGGAGGTCTATCTCGACCACCGCTTCGAGGTCGTGCGGCGGCGCAGCGAATTCCGTCGCAGCAAGCGGCGCGACCGGCTGCACCTGGTCGAGGGGCTGCTCATCGCGCTGATCGACATCGACGAGGTCATCCGCCTCATCCGCTCCAGTGAGAACTCGGCAGAGGCCAAGCAGCGCCTGATCGAGCGCTTCTCGCTGAGCGACATCCAGACGCAGTACATCCTGGACACCCCGCTGCGCCGGCTGACCAAGTTCGACCGCCTGGAGCTGGAGAGCGAGCGGGACCGGCTGAACGCGGAGATCGAGGAGCTGACCCGGATCCTGGAGTCGGACGCCGAGCTGCGCAAGATGGTCTCGGGCGAACTGGCGGCGGTGGCGAAGAAGTTCGCCACCGACCGGCGCACCGTGCTGCTGGAGTCGGCATCGACGCCGGTGGCGGCGGTGGCCCTGGAGGTCGCGGACGACCCGTGCCGGGTGCTGCTGTCCTCGACGGGTCTGCTGGCGCGCACGGTCACCGGCGAGCCGATCCCCGACGACGGCCGGCGCGCCAAGCACGATGTGATCGTCTCGGCCGTCCCGGCGACCGCGCGCGGCGATGTGGGGGCGGTGACCTCGGACGGGCGGCTGCTGCGGATCTCGGTGATCGACCTGCCGCAGCTGCCGCACACCGCGTCCGCGCCGAACCTCTCCGGTGGGGCGCCGCTCTCCGAGTTCCTGTCACTGGAGGCGGACGAGACGGTTATCTGTCTGACCACGCTCGACGAGTCCTCGCCGGGCCTGGCGCTGGGCACCCTGCAGGGCGTGGTCAAGCGGGTGGTGCCCGACTACCCGGCGAACAAGGACGAGTTGGAGGTCATCTCCCTCAAGGAGGGGGACCGGATCGTCGGCGGTGTCGAGCTGCAGTCGGGCGAGGAGGACCTGGTCTTCATCGCCTCCGACGCCCAGTTGCTGCGCTACCCGGCGTCCCAGGTGAGGCCGCAGGGCCGGGCGGCGGGCGGCATGGCCGGCATCAAGCTCTCGGAGGGCGCGGAGGTGATCTCGTTCACCGCGATCGATCCGGCCGCGGACGCGGTGGTGTTCACGGCCGCGGGCTCGACGGGCGCGCTGGACGACTCGATCATGACGGCGAAGCTGACGCCGCTCGACCAGTACCCGCGCAAGGGCCGGGCGACGGGCGGCGTGCGCTGCCAGCGCTTCCTGAAGGGCGAGGACATCCTGCTGCTGGCCTGGGCGGGTGCGGCTCCTCCCCGGGCGGCCCAGAAGAACGGCTCCCCGGCCCAACTGCCGGAGCCGGATCCGCGCCGCGACGGCTCGGGCACACCGCTCGCCTCCTCGCCTGCGGTGCTGGCGGGCCCGGCCAGCTAGTGGCTCGTCTCGCAGCGTCGGGTGGGTAATCGACGTCCGTCTGATGATCAGCAGATTGTCTCCAGGACTTCATCTTGGAGGTGATCGTGGGACGTCGACCGAGTGTGTTCGTCCGTTCGGTCAGCGTGGAGGAGGGCTGCCGCCTGCAGCGGATCAGCCGGACTGCGAAGGCCCGGCCCGGCTGCGGCGGGCGATCGTGGTGCTGATGTCCGCCCAGGGCCAGACGGTCAAGGACATCACCTCGCTGATGCAGGTCGGCGAGGACTACGTCCGCAATGTCATCCACGCCTTCAATGAGCGGGGGTTCGACGCGCTGGACCCAAAATGGAGCGGGGGACGCCCCAGGACGATCAATGAGCGGGTGCGCGAGCACATCTGCCTGATCGCCCGGACGTCCCCCGCCGACTGGGGCCTGACCGGCTTTGCCACCTGGAGCTTGTCCAAGCTCGCCGACCACCTCGTCCAACGGCACGTGGTTCCGAAAATCAGCCGGGAGACGCTGCGCCGCATTCTGCGCTCCGGCAAGATCTCCTGGCAGGCCACACCCACGTGGAAGGCCTCTACCGATCCGAACTTCATCGCCAAGATGCACGGGGTCTTGGCCCTGTACGAGACCCCGCCGGACGGCGGCCGGGTGATATGCGTCGACGAGTTCGGCCCTCTCAATCTTCAGCCGCGCAAGGGCAGGGCCTGGCGTCCAGTAGGCAAGCCCAGCCGGCTGCGGGCCACCTACCACCGGTTCGGCGGCGTGATGCACATGCTTGCCGCCCTCGACCTGGCCACTGGCAAGACCTACTACAGGATCCGGCAGCGCAAACGCTGGCGAGAGCTCCTCGGCCTGCTCAAGACCCTGCGCTCCCGCTGGCCTGGGAGAAGCTGTACGTCGTCCTGGACGACTTCTCCCTCCACAAGCACGTCGAGGTCCTCAGCTGGGGCGCTGACAACGACGTCGAGCCGGACTTCCTGCCGACCTACGGATCCTGGCTGAACTGGATCGAATCGGAGTTCGCGGCCCTGCGCTACTTCGCCCTCAACGGCACCGACCACCGCACCCACGAGGAGCAGAACGCCGCCATCGCCGCCTGCATCCGCTGGCGCAACACCCGCACCGAGCCCAAGATCAACTTTGCCCCCGACTCGCCAATCCGCCAGTGGACGGCATACCCGTCCAGGGCTGCATGACAAGCCACGAGGAGTGGTCCGGTCAGTTCTCGATCAACGCCCTGCGGGGAATGCTGCACGCCGGCCGAAGCCGACCATGACGAGCGCCATGAGTGTGAGAGCGATCATCCCGGCTGGAAGAGCCGGTGCGCCCACGCCATCGACGACCACGGCCCCCGCAGCACCGCCCGCAAAGATCGCCATGTTGAATGATGTCGTCAGCATCGCGTTCGCCGCATCGGCGTTCTCGCCGGCGGCCTCCCCCAGGGCCGTCTGCAACTGCGTCGCCGAGCCGCCGAACGCGAGGCCCCACAGGACGATCGCGAGAAGCACGAGCACAGTGGACTGCTGCGCGGCGGCAAGAAACGCTGCGGCGACTATGAACAGGGTCACGCTTGCCAGGGTGAGCCTGCGAAGTGCGCGGTCGATGAACACGCCGGTGATCCAGATACCTCCGATTGCAGCGACGCCGAAGACGAGAAGTGTGACGTCGGGCCGGAGCGCGAGACCCATCTGCTGCAGATAGGAAGCGATGTAGGTGTAGAGCAGGTTGTGCGCGAGCATCCAGACGAATACGACGCTGAGGATGGTCGCCACGCCGGGAATGCCCAGCACTCGGCTGAGCGGAGCGCGTGTCTGCGCCGACTGCCCCGGGGCGTCGGGCACGAGGAACTTCGCGAAGATCATGACGATGACGCTGAGCAGTGACATCGCGGCGAAGGACCAGCGCCACCCGACCGTCGAGCCCAGCCAGGCGCCAAGGGGGGTTCCGACGGAGAGCGCGAGGGGGGTTCCGGTCATGGCGATGGCAAGGGCACGCCCGGCGTGCTCAGGTGCGGCGATACGCCGGGCGTATCCGGCGAGCATGCCCCACAGCAGCCCGGAGAAGGCTCCCCCGACGAACCTGGCGACGAGAGCGACGGTGAACGACGGCGATACCGCGGTGACGGCGTTCGCGACAAGGAACCCGAGCAGGCCCGCAAGGAGGAGCGGCTTCCGTCGTGCCCCGCGCGTCAGCGTGATCGCGGGTATAGCTGCGAGGACCGTTCCGATCGCGTAGGCGCTCACGAGCTGGCCGGCGCCGCCTTCGGAGACCTCGAGTCCTGCAGCGAGCTGCGGGAGCAGCCCCGCCGGCAGCGTCTCGGTCATGATCACGATGAATCCGGTACACGCCATCACCACCAACGCCCCAACAGGGAGCGACTCGTGCGCTCGCTCGCGGACCGGTGTGGGGCACGTTGTGGTCATCGGGTTGGACTCCTCCACTAGTTATGGATTGACTGATCCGATATTGATAGACGTGCTTACGGGTGTCAAACTGGATCAGTCAGTCCGCAATAGAGGAGGTTCGCCGTGCCCCCCATCGGCCGTCCCCGCATCTTCGACATGGAGGCCGTCTTGGAGGCCGCGATGCTGCTGTTTTGGGAACAGGGCTACGAAGCGACTTCGCTGGCCCAGCTCCGCGAGACCACAGGGCTGTCCTCCGCGAGCCTCTACGGCGCCTTCGGCTCGAAGGAGGGACTGTTCGGGAAGGCCGTTGAGCACTACATCGCCGGACCGGGCAGCGTCACCGAGGTCGTGGCCGACGAGGCGGAAAGTCCCCGCGAGGCCATCGCCCGGCTCCTCCACGGGTCGATCACCATGCAGACCGACACATCCCACCCTCGCGGATGCCTCGTCGCCCTCTCGGGGACGGTCCGGGCTCCGGGAGCGGGCGAGGACGGAGCGCGAAAGGCCGTAGCGGCGCGCCGCGCAGCGGACCGAGGACGCATCAGGGCGTGCGTCGTACGCGGCATCGCTTCAGGAGAACTCGCCGAAGACACCGACGTGGACGGCCTCACGTCAATGATCCACGGCTTCTTGCTCGGTATTTCGACGCAGGTATGTGACGGCACATCGGCACGGCACCTGCACGCCGCGGCCGACGCCGTGCTCGCGAACTGGGACACACAGGGACGCTGACCCTCACGCGCACCACACGTCGACATCGGTCACGCACAGCCCCGGAACCGCACGACCTCAGGTGACATGGATCGCGTGCACAACCGGCGGCGCACCTGGCCGCCCTGGCTTGCTGACTGCCGGGCAACCCGTCGATTACCCGGCCAACGATGCGAGCCGAGCCACTAGCCGGTTCTTCCGGAGGCCCGTCCGCCCGCGCGGACGGGCCCCGGGGCTCCTCACAGGGGCCCGCTGCCCCAGGGGGTCAGCTCCAGGGGATGTTCCGCCAGGGGCTGGCTTCGTCCTGGGTCAGGATCCGGTGGGCGCCGAGCGCGTCCTCGTAGTAGTAGCCGTACTCCTCGTCGTCGAAGCGCAGCACCCTGCCCAGGACGTACGCGGCGGAGAAGTCCTCCCAGGAGGTGTACGCGGCCTTGCTGAGCGCACCCGCGTGCACGATCGCCTGTTCCGCCTCGTGCGGGGTGCAGTACCGCGCGGCAAGACCCCAGCGGGCCACCGAGGGCGCCCGTCCGTAGTCGTAGGCGGCGGCCGTGGTGACCCGCCCGTCGTCGGGCAGCAGCCCGTCGGCCCGGAACCGGGCCTCGTAGCGCATGATGCGGCGCACCAGTTCCTCCATCGCCGTGACGACGGGCTGCGGTGCTCCCTGGTCGTGCAGGGTGCCGGCGGCGGTCTCGCGCCACAGGGTCGCGGCCGGCAGCTCGCCCAGCGCCCTGCGCAGCTGCTCGCGCACCCGGAGCGCGAATTCCGCGTCCGCGGGGCTGTTGGAGTACTCCAGCAGGGCGGTCATCTGCTGGTGCCAGTCGGCGTTGTCGCTGATCCCCCAGGACTCGCGCAGCATCCGCCGCTGGGAGCAGTAGTCGATGTAGACCGTTCCGGCCTCGTTCCACGGAACACCGTTGCCCACGGCGAGGTGCGCCCCGCAGGCCAGCCCGAAGGCCAGCGGTCCGAACAGCGGACCGGTGTGCAGGGCGGTCAGCCTGTCGGTCGTGGTGCGGTCGTTCTCCGCGTGGTAGCGGCGCCATTGGGCCCGGTGCTGCGGTGACGCGGGCAGGGTCACGGCCGCGGGCGTCCCGGGGTTGACGGCGAGCAGCGCGCTGGGGTCCTGCCACCTGGCGTCCGCCGCCCAGTCCAGATCCACCTCGTGGAAGACCCAGTCCGGGTGCCAGGGCGGGAGCATGCCCCGGGTGAGCAGGATCTTGCACCGCGCACCGCTGGTCGGGTGTGCCACGTCCCGCCAGCGGACCGTGTCCGGTTCGGCGTCCACCTCGGCCCGGTGCTGCCCGATGAACAACGACTCGGCCGCCAGCACCTTCAGCTGCGCGTCCACATCGCCGCGCAGTCCGGCCTCGTACAACGAGCGTTCGACGGGTGTGGGCGGTGTCCAGTTCATGACCACGGCACGTTCCGGTAGGGGCTGTTGGGGTCCTGGGTGAGGATGCGGTGCTGGACGGCCGACTCCTGGTAGGTCTGCCCGAACTCGTCGTTGTCGAAGGCCAGTACACGGGCCAGCGCGTACGCGGCGGAGAACTGCCTCCACCCGGCGTACTCCTGTCGGCTGAGCCTGCCCGCCGCGAGGACGGCCTCCTCGGCCTCCCCGGGATGGCACAGGCGGGCTCCGAGCGCCATGCGGACGAACACGATGATCCGCCCGTAGTCGAAGGCCTTCAGCGAGTCGACGCGTTCGTGCGCGCCGAGGATGCCGTCGGCGCGGAAGCGCTCCTCGTACCGGGCGATGCGCCGGGCGGTACGCCTGATCTCCTCGACGGTCTCCTCGTCGGCCCTGCGCAGGGCGGTTGTCCCCGCGACCGCCTCCAGCCACTCCCCCTCCGACGGCCGTCTGCCGAGGCGCTCGGCCAGCGCGCTGCGCGTCGTCAGGGCGACGGCCTCCTCCCGGCCGCAGAACCGCGCCTCGTACAGGGCGGCCAGCGTCTCCAGGTACCCGGCGCGGTTCGTCACCTTCCAGGTGCCGCGCAGCGTGCCGGCGTCCTTGCGGTAGTCGAAGCAGGTGGTGCCGAGTTCGTTCCACGGGATGCTGTTGTGCACCGACAGATGCGCGCCGCAGGCCAGTCCGTGGGCCAGCGCACCGGCCGGCGGGCCGCCTCGGTGCGTGACCAGCACGCCGCGTTGCGGACCGCCGCTGCCTTCTGCTGCCTTCAGCCACGCCTGGCGGTGGGACCGCTTGGCCCCGATGCTGACGGCGCACGGTGTACCGGAGTTGACCGCGAGCCGCCACTTGTCGTTCGGCCAGAGGCGGGCCAGTTCCGCGAGCGTGGTGGACCACTGCACCCAGTCGGGGTGCCAGGGCGGCAGCAGCCCGGCCGTGCGCACCGACACGCTCCACGCTCCGGTGCCGGGGTCCTTGGCCGGGGCGAACGGCATGGTGCAGCCGGGGGTGTCCGCGTACAGCCGGCCGACCGGCAGGAAGAGCGTCGCCTTGGACAGCACGTCCAGCTGCGCGTTCACCCCACCGGTGGCCCCTGCCTCGTACAGCAGCCGCTCGGTCTCCGTCGGCGGGACCCACCCCGTTGTCCTCGTTGTCACGGGTCGATCCTATGAACTGCCCGCACTGTGACGGGTCAGGGGGTCACTGCACGTAGCCGTCCGGCTCGTCCGGCCGATCCGGTACATAGCGCAGGACACCCCACATCGTGTGCTCGTCAGGGGTGTCATCCGGTCCGGCCACCCGGGCCGCGTCGAGCTCCTTGAGCAGGGAACCGGCGTCGGTGCCGGAGCCGATGAGGACGAGCTGGGTCTGCCGCGGGACGCCTTCGGGCCAGGGTTCAGGCTGGAACCGGAGGAACCGGCCGACCGCGTGGACGGAGTACCGGCTGCGCGGATCGAGGGCGCCGAAGTCGACAAATCCCTTGATGCGGTAGAGCCCTTCGGGCCGGGAGTCGAGGAAGTCCAGCAGCCGGCGCGGGTGCAGGGGCTCCTGCGCGGTGAACGACGCGGTCTCGTAGGCGGCGTGCAGATGGCTCGCGTGGTCGTGGTCGTCCTCGTGGAGGTCCTCGAACGACAGCTGACCCACCCGCTCCGACCGCGGCCGGCACTCGAAGAGCAGCTCCGGGTCGAGCCGGCCGTACGTCGCCTGCACCACCGCGGCCCCACCCGCGAGTTCGGTGATCCGCTCCCTCAGCCGCCGTCCGGCCGCCTGGTCGATCCGGTCCGTCTTGTTGAGCACGACCAGATCGGCGATGCCGAGATGCCGGTCGATCTCGGGGTGCCGTTCCCGGGTGCTCTCGAACTCCGCCGCGTCGACGACTTCGACGAGCCCGCCGTACGCGATCCGCTCGTTCTCGCTGGCCAGCACCATCCGCACGAGCTCCTGCGGCTCGGCGAGCCCGCTCGCCTCGATGACGATCACATCGAGCCGGGCGGCGGGCCGGGTGAGCTTCTCCAGGAAGACGTCCAGTTCACTCGCGTCGACGGCACAGCACAGACACCCGTTCCCGAGGGACACGGTGGAGTCCCCGAGCTGCCCGGCGACGGTCATGGCATCGATCTCGATGGCCCCGAAGTCATTGACGACGACGCCGATCCGGGTGCCACGGCTCGCCCGGAGGAGGTGATTGAGGAGCGTGGTCTTACCGGATCCCAGGAAGCCCGCGAGCACGATGACGGGGACGGGGTGGCTGGTCATGGGGGCCGATCGTAGCTCCCCGCCGGCATCCGGCTCCGCCAGGCATGCAGGAGGTGCCGGACCTCGCCCCCGGTCAGGACGCCGGCGGCTGCGGCGGGGGCGGACCGACGTACCTCGCGGCCGGCCTGATGATTTTGGGGTCCTCCGACTGTTCCAGGATGTTCGCGCTCCAGCCCACCGCGCGCGCCGCGCAGAAGGTCGGGGTGAACATCTCCCGCGGCAGCCCGCACTGTTCCATGACCACCCCCGCGTAGAACTCCACGTTCGTGTGCAGTTCGCGGCCGGGCTTCAGTTCCGCGAGGATCGCCTCGACCTGGGACTCCACCTGGACCGCGAACTCCACCAGCGGGCCGCCGAACTGCTCCGCGATCCCGCGCAGCATCCGTGACCGCGGGTCCTCGGTGCGGTAGACGGGGTGGCCGAAGCCCATGATGCGGTCGCCCGCGAGGACCCGTCCGCGGATCCAGCTGTCGATACGGTCCGGGGTGCCGATCGCGTCGAGGGTGTCCAGGGCTCGGCTGGGGGCGCCGCCGTGCAGGGGGCCCGAGAGGGCGCCGACGGCGCCGACCAGGCAGGCCGCCAGGTCCGCTCCGGTGGAGGCGATGACCCGGGCGGTGAACGTGGACGCGTTGAAGCCGTGGTCGATCGTGGCGACGAGGTACTGCTCGATCGCCCGCGCCCCGGCCGGCTCCGGTTCCGAACCGGTCATCATGTACAGGTAGTTGGCCGCATACGCCAGATCGTCCCGCGGTGCGACCGGCTCGAGCCCCTGGCCCAGCCGGTACAGCGCGGTGAGCAGTGTGGGCACGGCCGCGCAGGCGGCGAGCGCGTCCGTGCGGCGGGACTCGGCGTCGAGGTCGTACACCGGTCGCAGTCCGGCCGAGGCGCCGAGCAGCGAGAGCGCCGTCCGCAGCCCGGCGAGCGGACCCGAGGGCACGCCGGCACGGGCGATGGCCGGCAGCGCCGCGCCGACGTCGTCGGGCAGCCGGCGCAGGGACGCCGTCCGGGCGAGGAACTCCTGACGCTCGGCCGCGTCGGGCAGACGCCCGTGGAACATCAGGTGCCACACATCCTCGAATCCGCAGCTCTGCGCGAGTTCGACGGCCGAGTACTGGCGGTAGTGGTAGAAGCCCTCGCGGCCCCGGACATCGCCCAGAGCGGTGTCGGTGACCACGACTCCGGCGAGCCCTCGCGGTACGTCCCTGTGCATCACAGCCTCCTTGAATTGATTCGACTGTCCATGATTGATTCCATCACTGTCAATATTGATTGAATCAATACATGTACGGTGTCCTCCATGACGGAGAACGCAGAGCGCCTCACCACCCGCGAGGCGGCCGACCGCCTCGGCGTGAAGCCCGAGACGGTGTACGCGTACGTCAGCCGCGGACAGCTCTCCAGCCGCCGTGACCCCACCGGACGCGGCAGCACCTTCGACGCCAAGGAGGTCGACGCGCTCGTCCGCAAGGGACGCCGGGAGCCGGCGGCCGGGAGCGACATCACCCAGCGGATCCGCACGGGCATCACGCTGATCGACAAGGACCGCTACTTCTTCCGCGGCGTGGACGCCACGGAGCTGGCCCGCGACCACCACTACGAGGAGATCGCCGACTGGCTCTGGACCGGCACACTGCGGGCCGGCGTCCGCTTCGACTCCCCGGCCGAGCCGCTAGCCGCCGCGCGCCGGGCGGTCGCGGCACTCCCCGCGCACAGCGGCTCGACGGACCGGCTGCGGGTGGCCGCCGTCGCCGCCTCCGTCACCGATCCGCTCCGTTTCGACCTCGGCCGGGATGCCGTGCTCGGCAGCGCCCGTTCGCTGATTCCGGTCCTGGTCGACGCGCTGCCCACGGTCGGCGAACCGCATCGCGGCGAGGGCCTGCTCGCCCGGCGCCTGTGGCCGCGGCTCACCGCACAGAGCCCCGACGAGGCGTTCCTGCGCGCGCTGGACATGGCGCTCGCGCTGCTCATCGACCACGATCTGGCCGCCTCCACGCTCGCGGTGCGGGTCGCGGCATCGGCGCGGGCCCACCCGTACGCGGTGGTGTCCGCCGGGCTCGGGGTGCTGGAAGGGCCGCTGCACGGTGCGGCCAGCGGGCTCGCGCACCGGATGCTCGCCGAGGTGCTGGAGCGCGGCAACGCGGCCCCTGTCGTCGCCGACCATCTGCGGGCGGGCCGCCGGGTCCCGGGGCTCGGGCACCGGCTCTACCCGGCCCAGGACCCGCGCGCCGAGGCCCTGTTCGGCGTACTGGAGCAGATTCCGGCCGCCCGTGCGGCTCTGGCCGCCGCCCGTGAGGTGGAGTCGACGACGGCCCGCCATGTGGAGCTGCACGCCAATGTCGATCTGGCGCTCGCGGTGCTGTCGGTGTCGACGGGCATGCCGGCCGAGGCGGGCGAGACCGTCTTCGCGGTGGCGCGTACGGCGGGCTGGATCGCCCACGCCCTGGAGGAGTACGAGGAGAGCCCGATGCGGATGCGGCCGAGCGGGCAGTACAGCGGCCCCCGCCCGCCCCGGCCGCTGCCGTGACCGGGCGAGGGCTCGGACGTCAGGAGCGGTACACCTCCACTTCGCTGAACTGAGCCGTCGGCCAGCCGGAGCTGGCCGTGACGGCCAGCCGCAGCTGACGCGTGGACGTGCCCGGCGGCAGCGCAACGGTGACGGTGTTGCCGCTCGCCGGGTCGAACCGGTAGCCCTTCGCCGCCACGAGCATGGAGAACGAGGAACCGTCGGCCGAACCGAGCACGGACAGGGTTTGCGTGCGCGCCTGCCACGCCGCCGGCGGAGGCAGCTTGAGCACGAGCCTGCCCACCGCGGCGGCGGAGCCGAGGTCGACGGTCAGCGACTGCGGAAAGGCGTGGTTGGTGCTCTCCCAGTAGGAGCCCGCGTCACCGTCGACCGCCTTGGCGGGTGTGTAGACGTCCACCGATCCGGTGGCCGTCACCGGTCGCCCCGCGGCGAGGTTGCGGTCCGGGTCGGGCGGAGGGGTGGTGGTCGGATCGGGCGAGGGCCCGGGGCCGGGATCATGGTCCGGCGCGGGCCACGGGCCGCAGTAGGTGGCGGGGAGCTTGTCGTTCCAGCCGGAGTTGCCCGCGCCCTGGGTGATGTTCAGCCTGGCTGCCGAGGCAGCTGTAGACGGGTTCGGTGAAGCCGATGTTCCGGGCCGTGACACCGGTGAACGACACGACCGCGGGGTCGTTGAACTGGAGGGCGAAGGTGCCTGTCCGATCGATGTTCACGCGGTTGAAGTGGACGCCTCTGGTGGTTCCGGAGACGAAGTGGACGGCCGCGTAGGAGCTGTCGATGATGTCGGTGTCGGTGACATTGATGGTCGCTTTGTCGATGGAGCTGTTGCGGGAGTCGAACCAGACGGCGCCGATCGGGAACGGCCATCCGGAGTCGGTGTTCCCCGCTCTGATGGTCGTGTTGCGCGCCAGGGTGAACGTGCCCTGGACGTCGGTTCCCTGGCCGGGCGTGACGCCGGGGTAGCGGTTGCCGACGTGCAGCCCGCCGCCGTTGGTGAGCGACTCGGCCACCACGTTGTCGGTGACGGAGATGTCCTTGCCGCCGTAGATCGCGATGTTGTTGGCGAGGATCGGCAGGACGACGGTGTTGCCGCTGAAGCTGTTGGCCACATTCGGCCTGGTGTCCGCCCACATGGCCAGGCCGTCGTCGCCCAGGTTGCGCAGGAAGGTGTTCTCCACCGAGGAACGGGTCACTCCCCAGTGGAAATTGACCCCGTCGGCGGTCTGGCCGAGGATCCGGCTGTTCCTGATGTGGAAGTTGTCCATCGGGCCGTCCATCCAGGCACCGACCTTGGTGTGCTGCATCCACACGTTGTCGACGACGGAGTCGCTCATCGCGCCGCCGATGGCGTTGACCTGGTCCTCGTCGACGCGTTCGCCGATCTCGCCCAGGATCGCGAGGTCCCTCAGGGTGACGCCGCGGCTGGGACCGCCCGCCTCGTGGGGACGTATCTCACCGCTGTATCCGCCGCCCGCCGCATACTTGCCGTAGATTCCTGCGGCCCTCTTGCGGTCGGTGGGGTGACGGCCGGTCAGGACGCTGTACCAGGGGCCCGCACCCCGGAGGGTGACCTCGTCCACGACGACATGGTCGGTGAGTCTGAAGGCGCCCCGCGGGATGTACACCTCCTTGGCCTGAGCCTTGCCGGCGTCGACGGCCCGCTGGAACGCGGCGGTCGAGTCCGCCGCGCCGCTCGCGTCCGCCCCGTAGTCCGTCACGGCCAGCGAGCCGGCGGGCCGGTCGAAGGGATCCCCCACCTGCTCGAAGTCGGCGAGGTCGACGACGGTCCAGGGCGTGGCGCCCGTCTGCGCGAGGGTGATCCGCACCTTCGAGCCGGCGGGCAGCGGCCGTCCGAAGAGGGTCCGGGTCTCGTCGTAGAAGTGGTGCGGCTTGTCCCCCGGGGTGTTGGTGAAGGGGTAGCTGCCGTAGAACCAGCTGTACCGGGAGGTGAAGTCGAGGTCCTTCAGCCTGGTGCCGTCGAGGCTGAGGGCGACCGGGGCGGTGATGCCGGTCCCGGCTGCGTTGTCCGGGACTGCGTAGCGCACGGTCATCGCGTTGGCGGGGCCGGTCAGGGTGAACTCGACGTACTCCCCCGCCGCGTCCAGCCGCACGGCGCGCCGGCCGGACGCCTCGGAGGGCAGCGTGGTGTACGTACGGTCGGGGCCGATGACCGAGCCGTTGGTGGTTGCGGTCTCCGCCTCCAGTTCGGTGAAGGGGACGGTGGCTCCGCGGCCCTCGACGGCCAGTGGGGACAGGACGGACAGCTGCGCGGCGGCGGCGGAGCCCGACCCGGACGCGGCGGCGGCCGTCCCGAGCGACACGGCGCAGGCCAGGGACGCGAACAGGGCGGTCAGCCGGCGGGCACGTGGCGCGCCTCTTGTTGTGCTCATGACACTAGAACCTCCGGGGTGGGGGATCGATGACCGGCGGCGCGCGGTTCAGGTCCGCAGCCAGACCGCCGTGTCCTGGGGGAGCCGCCCGTCGTCGTCCAGGGGGCCGCTCGTCAGCAGGACGCTGGTGTGGCCGGGGAGTTCGACGGGTTCCCCGGTGAGGTTGACGGCACAGGTCAGGCCGTCGGTACGGACGAAGGCGAGGACTCCCGGCGCGGACGGCAGCCAGTGCAGCGGTCCGTGCCCGAAGCCCGGTTCGGTGCGGCGGATGCCCAGCGCCCGTCGGTAGAGCGCGAGCATCGAGTCCGGGGACTCGGACTGACGGTCGGCGGCGTGGGCGGCCCAGTCCGCGGGCTGCGGCAGCCACGGCTCCGTCTGCGAGCCGAATCCGCAGTGCGGCGTGTCCGCCTGCCAGGGAAGCGGGACGCGGCAGCCGTCCCGTCCGGGGTCGATGCCCTGGGAGCGGAAGTGCATCGGATCCTGGATGCGGTCCAGCGGCACATCGGCCTCGGGCAGGCCCAGTTCCTCGCCCTGGAACAGATAGACGCTGCCGGGCAGGGCGAGGGAGAGGAGGGCCGCGGCCCGGGCGCGCCGGGTGCCGAGCGCCGGGTCGGTCGGGGTTCCGAAGCGCTTCTTGGCGAAGTCGAAGCCCGTGTCGTCCGCCCGCCCGTAGCGCGTGACCGTGCGCGTGACGTCGTGATTGCACAGCACCCAGGTCGCGGACGCTCCGACCGGAGCGTGGTACGCCAGCGTGGTGTCGATGGAGGCGCGCAGCTCCTGCGCGTCCCAGGGGCGGGCCAGGAAGTCGAAGTTGAAGGCGGTGTGCAGCTCGTCGGGGCGCAGATAGCGGGAGAACCGGTCCGGGTCGGGCACCCACAGCTCGCCGATGAGGACCCCGCCGTACTCGTTCGCGACCGCCCGCCACGAGCGGTAGATGTCGTGCAGCTCGTCCCGGTCCACATAGGGCGTCGTGTCACCCTCGTCGGCATCGGGCAGCGCGGGGTCCTTGGCGCACAGGGCCGCCGAGTCGATGCGTACGCCCGCGGCTCCCCGCTCGAACCAGAAGCGCAGCACGTCCTCGTGCTCCTGGCGTACGACGGGATGGCTCCAGTTGAGGTCCGGCTGCTGCGGGGTGAACAGATGCAGATACCACTCGCCGTCCGGGACCCGGGTCCAGGTGTCGCCCGAGAACTGCGACGGCCAGTTGTTGGGCGGCAGTTCGCCCTTCTTCCCGCGCCCCGGGCGGAAGTGGAACAGCTCGCGCTCGGGGCTGCCGGGCCCTGCCGCGAGCGCGGCCCGGAACCAGGCGTGCTGGTCGGACAGATGGTTCGGGACGATGTCGACGATCGTGCGGATGCCCAGTTCACGGGCTTCGCTGATGAGTTTCTCGGCCTCGGCGAGCGTGCCGAACGCGGGGGCGATGGAGCGGTAGTCGGCCACGTCGTAGCCACCGTCGGCCATCGGCGAGAGGTACCAGGGGTTGAACCAGATCGCGTCGATGCCGAGCTCGGCGAGATAGGGCAGCCGGGCCCGCACCCCGGCGAGATCACCGGTGCCGTCGCCGTCACCGTCGGCGAAGCTGCGTACGTACACCTGGTAGATGACGGCGCCGCGCCACCAGTCGTCCGTGTGATCCGAATGAGGGGCGGCCACGTGAGGTCCTTTCGGGCAGGTGGGACCCCGCCGCCGGCCCGGACAGCGGGGCGCCGAAGAAAGGCCGGCGGCGGAGACTCGAGGAGGAACGGACGGCGCGGGCCGGATTCAGCCCTTCAGACCGCCCGCGGTGAGACCGCTCATGATGTTGCGCTGGAAGGCGAGGAAGATCAGCAACGTGGGGATCGACGCGATCGTCAGGGCCGCGATCAGCACGTTCTCGGGCACGCCGTTGGAGAGCGAGTAGATACCGACGTTGAGCGTCTGTTTGGACGGGTCGGGCAGGGTGAGCATCGGCCAGAGAAAGTCCTTCCAGACACCGACGACCGCGAAGATCGACACCACGCCCAGAATCGGCCGCGAGATGGGCAGGACGACCGACCACAGCGTGCGGACCCGGGACGCCCCGTCGATGGCGGCGGCGTCCAGGAGCTCGTGCGGGATCGAGTCGAAGAAGCGCTTCAGCAGGAAGATGTTGAAGGCGTTGGTGACCGACGGAAGCCAGATCGCCCAGGGCGAGTTGAGCAGGTTGCGCTCCACGATCGGCACATCGAGCACCGTCAGGTACTGGGGTACGACCAGGACGGTGGCCGGGATCATCAGCGTCGCCAGCATCATCGCGAGGATCGCCTTGCCGAACACGGGCCGCAGCCGGGACAGCGAGTACGCCGCCGCGACATCGAGCACCAACTGGAAGGCGAGCGCCCCGAACGCGTAGTACAGGGTGTTGAACAGCAGCCGGGCGAGGTCCATCACCTCCCATGCCCGTGTGTAGTTCCCGGTCTGCACCGAGTTCGGCACCAGCGTCGGCGGTGACTGGACGACTTCCTGCGTGGTCTTGAGCCCGCCGTTGACCATCCAGTACAGCGGCCCCAGGAACACCAGCGTGAACAGGCCGATGACCAGGACGAAGGTGACCCAGTACAGGACCTTGCCGCGCGGCCGGGCGAGTTGGGCCGGTGAGATCAGCGTGCGTGTGCTCATGTCCGTCTCCCCCGTCTACTCGTCCTGGGCGCGGCTGAGCCGTACGTACGCGGCGGAGAAGCCCGCGAGCAGTACGAGCAGGACCAGACCGAGCGCGGCCGCGCTGCCGTAGTTGTTGAAGTTGAAGGCGTACTGGTAGATGAGGTACACGACCGTGGTGGTCGCTCCCTCGGGGCCCGCGCCGCCGGTGAGCAGGAACGGCTCGGTGAAGACCTGCATCGTCGCGATGATCTGCATCAGCAGCATCAGCGAGAGGATGAGGCGCGTCTGCGGGATGGTGACGTACCAGATCTTGCGCAGCAGTCCCGCGCCGTCGAGCTCGGCCGCCTCGTAGAGCTCGCCCGGGAGGCCCTGCAGCGCGGCGAGGTAGATCAGGGTCGCGCCGCCCATGTTCATCCAGGTGGCGGCGATGACCACGGAGAGCATCGCGGTGTCGGGGTCCTGGAGCCATTGCTGCTGCGGCAGATGCGCGAGTTCGAGAAACCTGTTCAGCAGGCCGTAGCCGGGGTCGTACAGATACTTGAAGAGCAGGACGGACGCGACCGGCGGCAGCATCACGGGCAGATACACCAACAGCCGCAGATAGCCCTGTCCGTGCCGGAACTCGTTGAGGACCAGCGCGACGACGAACGGCACCAGGAAGCCGAAGACCAGTGCGAGGCCGGTGAACAGCAGGGTGTTGCGCCATGCCTGCCAGAAGGCGGGGTCGTTGAAGACGGTGGTCAGGTTCGACCAGCCTGCCCAGGTGGTCTGCCCGTTCTCCGTCTTCTGGAAGGCCAGGACGAACTCCCTGACCATCGGGTACCAGGAGAAGAACGAGAAGCACAGGACGGCGCCGACCAGAAAGCCGTGCGCCGACAGGTTGCGGCGCAGGGCCCGTACGAACGCCTCCCGCGATGGTTTCGAACGGAGCCCGGCAGCGCGCCCGGGGCGCGGTGCGGCCTTGCGCGGGGTGAGTGTGGGAGCCGACATCGGCTACTGGTTCGCCAGGATCTGGTTGACCTGCGACTCCGCGGTGGCCAGGAGCTTGGCCGCGTCGGCGTTCTTGTTGGTCAGCACGCCGGACATCACATTGTCGAGGACCTTGTAGATCTCCTGCGCCTTGGGCGGCTCTGCCTTGCCCTTGACGGGGTTGTCCATGAAGGCCTTGAAGTTCTCGACGGGCATGGTGGCGTTGGTCCTGCGCGAGGCGTCGTCCTTCGCCTTGCTGCCGTTCAGCCAGAAGTTCGGCTGCGGGACACCGACGGGCAGGCCGTGCGTCTTGGTGCGTGCCCAGTCGAACTGGCCCTTCCCGACCGTGAGGTTCTTGAACGTGAGCCAGGCGACGGCGGCCTTGATCTTGTCGGACGAGATCCCCTTCTTGATCATGTAGTTGTTGCCGCCGAAGAGGGTGGCCCGGCCGCCGGGCATCGGGCCCATGCCGAAGTTCTCGTACCTCGCGCCCAGTTGCTGGACCATGTACGCGATGTCGTCGGGCGCGGCGAGGAACATGCCCAGCTTGTCGCCGGCTATCTGCTTCTGCAGGTCGCCCCACTTGAGCAGCTGGGTCTTGCCCATGCTGTCGTCGTCCCAGCGCATGGCCTTGAGGTGGGAGACGACCTGCTTGCCGAGGTCGTCGTTGAAGGCCGCCTTCTTGCCGCTCTCGTCCACGATGTTGCCGCCGATGCCGTACAGCTGGGCGGTGAAGTGCCAGCCGCCGGTGTTGCCGGCGCTGTACTCCCCGAAGCCCGCGATGCCCTTGCCCAGTCCGGCGATCCTCTTGGCCGCCGCGCGGACCTCCTCCCAGGTCCTCGGCGGGGCGTCGGGGTCGAGTCCGGCCTGCTGGAAGAGCTTGCGGTTGATCAGCAGGCCCATGGTGTAGTTGCTGGTGGGCAGGCCGTAGAGCTTGCCGTCCTGCTTGAGGGAGCCGAGGACGTTGGGGTCGATGTCGGCGAGCGCGGGGACGGTCTTCGGCGTGACGTACGCGGTGATGTCCTCGGCGCCGGCGTTGTCCAGCACCTGCGGGAGATCGGTGAAGTACGCGTAGAAGACGTCCGGTTGGGACTTCGCCTTGAGCATCGCGGTGAAGCGCGGCGGCTCCAGGCACTGGCCGGGAGTGGAACGGCCGTCGATCCTGATGTTCGGGTACGTCTTGTTGAACTCCTTGACGTCCTCGTTCCACTCCTTGAGCTCGGCCGCCTTCGCGGCCGGCGGCTTGCAGTCGATCGTGAGGGTCAGCTTGGTCTTCGGGTCCAGCGGCGCCGACGGGTCGGACGAACCGCCGCCGCCTCCCTCGCCGTTGTCACCGCTGCTGCTCGTGCCGCAGGCGGCCAGGGCGGTCAGGGTGAGCGCGGAGACGAACGCGGTGGCGGCTGAACGACGCGTACGGCGGAACCAAGCACTTCTCATCGGTGGTCCCCTTCGGGCAGGAGCGTGGATGACCCGCGGCTGGCTGCGGGAACGCGGCACACTCAACCACCGGCGCCATAGGACCGCAAGATATCGCGCCGATTTCGTAAAAGTTCGACAGTCGATGGAAGGACTAGCGCGGAGCCTGGGCCGTCGAGCCGCGCACCACCAGCTCCGGCTCGAACAGCAGCTCACCCGGGGGCACCTCGCCGCCCTGGATCTGGGCGCAGAGCAGTTCCACCGCGGCCCGCCCCATCGCCTCGATCGGCTGGCGGACGGTGGTCAGCGGCGGCTCGGTGCAGTTCATGAAGGCGGAGTCGTCGTAGCCCACGACAGAGATGTCACCGGGGACGGCGAGACCACGGCGGCGCGCGGCGCGCACCGCACCGAGCGCAAGGGGGTCGCTCGCGCAGATGATCCCGGTGACCCCTCGGTCGAGCAGCCGCGCGGTCGCCGCCTGGCCGCCCTCCAGGGAGAACATGGAGCGCTCGACGCGCTCCTGGGACAGCTCGCCGCCGGACGCCTTCGCGGCCGCCTGCGCCGCCGCGAGCTTGCGCCGGGAGGGCACGTGGTCGAGCGGGCCGAGGACCAGCCCGATGCGCTCGTGACCGAGGGAAGCCAGGTGGCGCCAGGCCTGCTCGACGGCGACGGCGTCGTCGCATGCGATGCAGGGGAAGTCGAGGTTCTCGATGGAGGCGTTGATGAGCACCACCGGGATCCTGCGTTCGGCCAGCAGCCGGTAGTGGTCGTGCGGCGCGTCGGCCTGCGCGAAGAGACCGCCGGCGAACACCACCCCGGACACCTGCTGCTGGAGCAGCAGCTCCACGTAGTCCGCCTCGGAGACGCCGCCCTTGGTCTGGGTGCACAGCACCGGGGTGAGCCCCTGCTGGGCCAGCGCGCCGCCGATCACCTCGGCGAACGCCGGGAAGATCGGATTCTGCAGCTCCGGAAGGACCAGGCCGACCAGCCGCGCCCGCTCACCGCGCAGCTGGGTGGGGCGTTCGTAGCCGAGGACGTCCAGCGCGGTCAGCACGGACTGCCGGGTGGCCTCCGAGACCCCCGGCTTGCCGTTGAGAACCCGGCTGACCGTGGCCTCGCTGACCCCAACCTTCTTCGCCACCTGAGCAAGTCGTCGCGTCATGTGCGCAAGACTAGCGCAAGCCATGCAAGCGGCTTGCGCTAGTCCGCGGAGCGGCTGCAACCCTAGGGATTGATGTTGATCTTGAACGTGGAGGTGGTGTTCTTGATGTCCTGGGCGTTGTCGCCGAACCTCAGACCGGTGAAGGTGACCTCACCCACCGCCGGCCCCTGGCCCGCCTCCGGCATCTCGCTCGCCCAGAGGCCGAAGCCGGACTTGGCATCGAAGGCATCACCGCTCTTGCGGGCGCCGGTGATCGAGATGTCACTCAGAACGGTGTCCTTGATCGGGAACTGTGGCCGGCCTCCCACGTAGTTGGTCTGGAACATGATTCCGCTGTACGTCGGATCGACGATGTCGACGCTGTTCACCCGGATCCCCTGGAACACCTTGGACGCCGAGAACAGCCAGATCCCGGGGAAGGTCTGCGCTCCCCAGAAGTGCCCGCCCGCGCGGACGACCGACACGTTCTCGACGGTCGTCGGGCCGGTCCCGAAGCCGTTCATCGGATAGCCGAAGTCCAGCGAGCTGATGGTGATCCCGGAGTACACGAGCGTGTCCGCGATGTGGATGTTGCGGAAGGTGTTGTCGTAGCCGCCGTAGACGGCGATGCCCGCCGCACGCCAGGTGAGGATGGACGTCAGGTTCTCGTAGACGTTGTTCTTCATGTCCGCGCCGCCCGCGTCGATCGCCGAGAAGAGCGCGAAGCTGTCGTCGCCGGTGGCCCGGGCCTCGTTGTTGGTCACGAGGTTGTCCGTCGATCCGTTGGTCATGTTGATGCCGTCGGCGAACATGTTGCGGATACGGGAGTTCTTGATCGTGATCCGGTCGGTGTTCGCGCCCCAGTAGAGGCACACCATGTGCTCGTTCCAGATGTTGTCGATCACGATGTCCGAGACGTTGGAGAAGTCGAAGACCTTGCCCGGCCCGTCGATGCGCGAGGTGTAGTTGCCGAAGTAGGCGAACCCGGCGAACGAGGAGCCCTTCGCGGACGCCTCCGCCCGGAAGCCGACATCGGTGTTGTCCTGGGTGGAGGGAGCGTTGAACCGGGTGAACCAGGGGCCCGCGCCGACCACCTTCACGGCCTTGCCGTAGACCTGGAACTTACTGGCCGTCTGGTAGTCACCGGCCGGCAGATACACCCCGACCAGCTTGCCGGTGGTGTCCATCCGCACCGTGTCCAGGGCGTTCTGCACGTCCTGGTGGGTGAAGCCGGCCGGCACGGTGTACGTCTCCGGATCCGGGTTCGCGGTCGGCGCGACCTGCTCGAGACTGACGAAGTCGATCGCGTACCGCGAGCTGTTGGCCGCGTCCTTCTGCAGCTTGATCCTGCTCCCTGCCGGGACGGTCTCCCCCAGCATGATGTGCGCCTCGTCGTAGATGTGGCGAGGAGCTCCGGCGCCCGGCGAGTTCCCGGGGCTCGCCTCCGCGCCGTACAGCCAGGCGTACTTCGAGGTGAGGTCGATCGCCTTGCGGAAGGTGCCGTCGACGTAGACGTTCAGGGTGGCGTCGATGCCTCCGCCGCCGGGCGAGTCGGGGATGGAGAACCGTGTCACCAGGGTGTTGGTGCTCGCCCTGGTCGTGAACTCCATGGAGTTGCCGACGTTGTTCAGGGTGACGGCCTGACGCCCGGAGGCCTCGCCCGCGACATCGCCGACGGTCCGGTTGGGGCCGACCTTCTGCGCCCCGCCGCCGAGGGTGCCGTCCTCAGCCTCGTACATGTCGTACGGCATGTTTGCGCCCCGCCCGACGAACAGCGGCCGGGTGCTGGTGTCTGCTCGCTTGACCGGCAGCTCGTTGGCGTCGTCGGCGACCACCACCTTGACGGTGTACGAGCCGTTGACCGCGGCCCAGGTGCCGAGGCCGACCGCCGGTGTCGTCGCGCCCGCGGCGATCGCTCCGCTGTGCGCGCCGGTCAGTGTCTTGACGAGCGCGCCCTTCGCATCGGTCACGGTGAGGGTGATGCCGTGGCTGCCGCCCGCGGACGCGAGGGTGCCCTGGTTCTTGAGGGCCACGGAGAAGGTGACGGTGTCACCGGCCGCCGGCCCGCCGGGGGTCCAGGTGACGGCCGACGCGATCAGGTCGGAGCTGTCGACCGGCTTGACCACCAGCGAAGCGGGGCTGGTGTAGGCGTTGTTGGTCTCGTTCTGCTCGATGACGACGCCTGCCTCGTCGGCGACCGCGCCGAACTGGTACGTCCCCGCGTCCCGCGCTCCGATGGGCGCACCGACCGTGGTCTGCGCACCCGCCGCCAGGGCCGGTACGTTCGCCGCGCCCACCTTCGTACCGCCGAGGCGGAAGGCGACAGTGCTTGCCGCCGCGGCCGCAGGACCGCTGTTGCGGACGGTCGCCGACAGGGTGATCGGGTCGGACTCGACGGGTGAGGCGGGCGACGCCGTGACGCCGGTGACCTCCAGGTCCGGGTTGGGCGCGGCGATGCCGACGACCTGGAGCTCCGCGATCTGGCCGGCCGTCGCTCCCGAGTTGGCGGTGAACCTGAGCTGGACGTCGGCGACCCGTGCGTCGACCGGGACGGTCACCGCGTTCTGGCTCGCCGGGTCGAACGTGTAGTCCTTCGCCGCGGCCAGGCTGCTGAAGCCGGACGCGCTCTGCTCCCGGCCGAGGACCTGGATGTTCTGGGTGCGGGATCCCCAGGAGCTGTCCGGGTTCAGCTTGAGGACGACGCTGCTGATGTCGGCGTTGGCGCCCAGCTTCACCGTGAGGGTGTTCGGATAGCTTCCCGCCGCGCCCTCCCAGTAGGTGGTGAGGCTGTTGTCGTTCGCGTTCTCCGCGACAAAGGTGTGGATCACGGACGAGGCGGTGATGGGCTTGCCGACGGCGAGATTGGATCCGTTGCCGCCGCTGCCGTTGCGGGTGACGGTGTTGCTGTTGCCGGACAGGTTCCCGGCCGCGTCCCTGGCCCGGACGTGGTAGGTCACGGTCGCACTCGTCGGCTGGCTGTCGGTGTAGGTGGTCACCTGGCCGGCCACGCTGCCGCGCAGCGAGTTGTTGGCGTAGATGTCGTAGCCGGTGACCGCCGTGTCGTCGATCGACGCCTTCCACGTCAAGGTGATCCGGCCGGCCGCGGGTTCGGTGAGGGCGAGGCCGGCGGGAGCCGTCGGCGCCCGGGTGTCGCCGGTGTCGCCCTTGCGCGTCACCGTGTTGCTGTTGCCGGACTGGTTCCCCGCCGCGTCCTTGGCCCGGACGAAGTACGCGACGGTCGCACTCGTCGGCTGGGCGTCGGTGAACGTCGTGACGTTGCCGGCCACGCTGGTCCGCAGCTCGCCGTTGACGTAGACGTCGTAGCCGGTGATCGCGGTGTCGTCGGCCGACTCCTTCCAGGTCAGCCTGATCTGGCCGGTGGCGGGCTCGTGGTAGGCCAGTTCCGTGGGTGCGGTCGGGGCCTGTGTGTCACCGGTTGTCGGGCCGTAGATCTCCAGCTCCGAGAGCTGGGCGGCGGCCCTGTCGGAGTTCGCGGTGACCAGGACGCGGACGTACCGGGTGGTGACGGCGTCGAAGGCGATCGTCGCCGACTGACCGCCGGCCGCGTTGAAGGCGTACTCCTTGGACGCGGTCAGATCAGTGAAGTCGGTGCCGTTGGCGCTGCCCTGGATCTGGAGCGTCTGCGTTCTGGCGGGCCAGCCGTCCGGCAGGCGCAGCACCACGCGGTCGATGCGGACGGAGTGGCCGAGGTCGGCCCGGATCCACTGCGGGAGGCCCCCGTTGGCGCTCTCCCAGTAGCTGGCCTTGTTGCCGTCGTTCGCGTTGCCCGCGATGTGGACATCGGTGTGGCTGCCGGCCGTGAGGGTCCTGCCGAGGGCCGGGTTCGCCGAGGACTCACCCGCGGCGTGCACCTCCAGCTCGGAGAGCTGGGCGGCCTGCCAGCCGGTGTTGGCGGTGATGTGGACACGGACGAACCGGGTCCGGGTGGCCGGGAATCCGACGGTCACGGTATTGGCCGAGCCCGGCTGGAAGCTGTACGCGGCCGACGTCCTGAGTGTGCTGAAGGAGGTGCCGTCCGCGCTGCCCTGCACGGAGAGGGTCTGGCTGCGGCTCTCCCAGCCCGCGGGCAGCTTGAGCACCACCTCGTCGATGCGGCTGGTGGCGCCGAGATCGGTCTGCACCCACTGAGGGAGGGCCGTACCGGCGCTCTGCCAGTAGGTTCGCTGGTCGCCGTCGGTGATGTTCCCCGCGGCGTACTCGGCATGGGCGCTGCTCGCTGCCGCCGGTCTGCCCGCGGCGAGGTTGGGGCCGTCGGCCGCCGAGGCGGTGAGCGACGGCCATCCGATCAGCAGAAGACTGGTCGTGATCACGGCGGAGAGCACCCGCCAACTCCGGCGTTGCGGTCTCATTTGTCCCCGATCTTCGGCCTCGCGCCCGGCGGCTACGAGGCGCGGCTCTGTCGGCGTGCAGGGCAACGTGCCCATGCAACTGGCGTTTGTGCACGATTGAACCGAGACTTTTGCATTGAGCGGTCAGAGAGTTGCAGAGATATACCACATCGTCTACCGCCATCACCGCGTCAAAATTTTCGGCCACCCGCTCGGCAACCCGTGTTCCGCGCACACCAGCGGCTTTCTGCCCGGCTTTCAGGAAAACGCAAGTCGACCGCACATCGCGCAAGCGGCTTGCGTGAGGCGGGAGATTTCGGAAAGGGCTGCTCTCCCCTTACCGTTCCTAGGCATGAGCCCCGAACCGACCGCTCCGGCCCGACGCCGGCGGTTCGGCTGGCCGCAGCGGGTCTTCTCCCAGGTCCTGCTGATGCAGCTGGCCATCGCCACCGGTGTCACAGTGCTGGCCACCGGCCTCTTTCTCGCCCCGCTCAGCGCTCAGCTCGACGACCAGGCGATGCGCCGCGCGCTGGCCATAGCCGAGACGACGGCGTCCGAGGACGTCGCCGACGACCTGGTGGCCTCCGAGCCGTCGCCGGGGGGCCCGGTCCAGGCCGAGGCCGAACGCATCCGGGAGGCCACCGGCGCCGAGTACGTCGTGATCATGGACCGGCGCGGGGTGCGCTGGTCCCACACGTCTCCCGGCCAGATCGGACGGGTCGTCTCCACCGATCCCAGCGACGCCCTGGCCGGCAAGGACGTCATGGAGATCGACAGTGGCACGCTCGGCCGGTCCGCCCGCGGAAAGGTTCCGCTGCGCGACGACAGCGGCGCGATCGTCGGCGCGGTGTCGGTCGGTATCGAGTACGACAGTGTCCGCGCCCGGCTGCTGGCGGCGATCCCCGGGCTGCTCGCCTACGCCGGGGGAGCACTCGCCGCCGGGGCGCTCGCGGCCTACCTGATCTCCCGCCGGCTGCAGCGGCAGACCCACGACCTGGCCTTCTCCGACATCTCCGCGCTGCTCGCGGAGCGTGAGGCGATGCTGCACGGCATCCGCGAGGGGGTCGTGGCACTGGACGCGGCCGGCCGGATCCGGCTGATGAACGACGAGGCCCAGCGCCTCCTGGGACTCGGCACCGATACCAAGGGGCTGCCCCTGGACGAGGTGCTGGGCGAGGGCCGCACCACCGATGTCCTCGCCGGCCGCGTCAGCGGCGAGGATCTCGTGACCGTACGCGGCCACCGGGTGCTGATCGCCAATCGCATGCCGACCGACGACGGAGGTGCCGTCGCCACCCTGCGTGACCGCACCGAACTGGAGCAGCTCGGCCGCGAGCTCGACTCCACCCGCGGCCTGATCGACGCGCTGCGCGCACAGGACCACGAGCACGCCAACCGCTTGCACACCCTGCTCGGGCTGCTGGAGCTGGAGATGCACGAGGATGCGGTGGAGTTCGTCACCGAGGTGGTGGGCGTGCACCGCGCCACCGCCGAGCAGGTCACCGAGAAGATCCACGACCCGCTGCTGGCCTCGCTGCTGGTGGGCAAGGCGACGGTCGCCGCCGAACGGGGTGTCTCGCTGCGCATCGCGCCGCAGACGCTGCTTCCCGACCGGCTGGTGGACCCGCGCGGTCTGGTCACCGTCGTGGGCAACCTCGTGGACAACGCGATGGACGCGTCGGCGGGCTCCGACGACGCGCAGATCGAGATCGAGCTGACGGCCGAGGGACGCACGGCGGTCCTGCGGGTCGCGGACAGCGGCCCCGGAGTACCGGCCGAGCAGCAGGAGCTGATCTTCACCGAGGGCTGGTCCACCAAGGAGCTTCCGGCCCACGGCAAACGCGGCCTCGGGCTGGCACTGGTGCGCAGGCTCGCCGAACGTCAGGGCGGCAGCGCGCAGGTGCGTGGTGCGGCAGGCGGAGGTGCCGAGTTCACCGTCGTCCTCCCCGAGGCGCTGACCGAGCCGGCCGAGCCGGAGCCCGCCACGGTGGGAGAGCCCCGATGACCGGCACACCCGCCGGGACGGCACCCGGCGGCGCGATCAATGTCCTCGTCGTGGACGACGACGTCCGGGTCGCGGAGATCAACGCCGCCTACGTCACCAAGGTGGCCGGCTTCCGGGTGTCGGCGAAGGCGCACTCGGCAGCCGAGGCACTCGCGCGACTCGGCGACACCCCCGTGGACCTGATCCTGATGGACCACTACCTGCCGGACGGCAACGGGCTCGCGGTCGTACGAGAGCTGCGCGCCCTGGGGCACCAGACCGACGTGATCATGGTGACCGCGGCGCGGGACGTGGCCACCGTGCAGGCAGCGATGCGGCACGGCGCCCTGCAGTACCTCGTGAAGCCGTTCAACTTCGCGGGTCTGCGCGCCAAGTTGGAGGCGTACGCGGGCCTTCGCCGCACGCTGCACAGCGGCGGCGAGGCCGAACAGGCCGAGGTGGACCGGATGTTCGGGGCTCTGTCGGCCGGTTCGGTCGTACCGGATCTGCCCAAGGGCCACTCGCCGACCACCGCCGAGGCCGTGCGCCAGGTGCTGCTGGCCGCCGAAGAGCCGCTGTCCACGCAGGAGATCGCGGACCGGGCGGGGGTCAGCCGGCAGACCGCGCAGCGCTATCTGAAGCTGCTGGAGCGCACCGGCCGGGTGCGGCTGAGCCTGAAGTACGGCGAGACGGGCCGACCCGAGCACCGCTACCTCTGGTCGGCGAGCGTCTGACCGGCCTCGGCTGGGTGCTTCGGGCGCCCGGCCGGATCAGACGGAGCCCGGCCGGATCGGGCAGCCGGAGCGTGCCTCAGACAGCGCCGGCGCCCGTCAGCGCCCGTACTTCCGTCTCGGCGTGCCTGGCCTCGTCCGGCGGCTGCGGTGAGACGACCGTGCCGATCCAGCCGGCGAGGAAGCCCAGCGGAATGGAGAACACGCCCGGGTTCTGCAGCGGGAAGACATGGAAGTCCACCCCGGGGAAGAGCGCCTCCGGGCTGCCCGAGACCACGGGCGAGAGCAGCACCAGCAGCAGGGACGGCACCAGTCCGCCGTAGACCGACCAGACCGCTCCGCGCGTGGTGAAGCTCCGCCAGAACAGCGAGAAGAGCAGCACGGGCAGATTGGCGGACGCCGCGACCGCGAAGGCGAGGCCGACGAGGAACGCGACGTTGAGATCGCGGGCCAGCAGTCCGAGCGCGATCGCGACGGCACCGACGCCGACCGCCGCGAACCGGGCGACGGCGACCTCGCTGCGCTGCTTGGCGCGGCGGCGCTTGAGCGAGGCGTACAGATCGTGGGCCACCGAGGCCGACGAGGCCAGGGTGATGCCCGCGACGACGGCCAGGATCGTCGCGAAGGCCACCGCGGCGACGACCGCGAACAGCACGGTGCCTCCGGTGGAGCCCGCTCCTCCGCCCAGGTCCAGGGCCAGCAGCGGCACAGCGGTGTTGCCCGCGGCGTTCGACGCGCGCACCTCGGCGGTGCCGACGACGGCAGCCGCGCCGAAGCCGAGCACGATCGTCATCAGATAGAAGCTGCCGATGAGACCGATCGACCAGACGACCGAGCGGCGGGCGGCCCGGGCGGTGGGCACGGTGTAGAAGCGGGACAGGATGTGCGGCAGCCCGGCGGTGCCCAGAACAAGGGCCAGACCGAGGCTGATGAAGTCCAGGCGCGCGATCCAGTCCCCGCCGTACTTCAGGCCGGGGGCCAGGAAGTCACGGCCGTGACCGCTGCGGTCCGCGGCCGTGTTGAGCAGCTGGTTGACGTCACCGTGGAACCGGGCGAGCACGAGCACGGTCAGGACGATCGCGCCGGCCATCAGCAGTACGGCCTTCACGATCTGGATCCAGGTGGTGGCCCGCATCCCTCCGAACGAGACGTAGACGATCATCAGCGCGCCCACCCCGATGACGGTCCACGAACGCGCGGCTTCGCTCGTGCCCCCGAGGAGCAGCGCGACCAGGCTGCCGGCCCCGACCATCTGCGCCACCAGATACAGAACGGACACGGTGACCGAGGAGGTTCCCGCGGCGATCCGGACCGGGCGCTCACTCATCCTGGACGCGACGACATCGGCCAGGGTGAACCGGCCGCAGTTGCGCACCAGTTCGGCCACGAGCAGCAGAACGACCAGCCAGGCGACGAGGAAGCCGACGGAGTAGAGCATGCCGTCGTAGCCGAACAGGGCGATCAGACCGGAGATGCCGAGGAAGGAGGCGGCGGACATGTAGTCGCCGGCGATGGCGAATCCGTTCTCCATCGGGGAGAACAGCCGTCCTCCGGCGTAGAACTCCTCCGCCGAACCGTGCCTGTTGCGGCTCACCCAGGTGGTGATGCCGAGAGTGACCGCGATGAACGCGCTGAACAGCAGCAGCGCCAGCGTCTGGTGGTCGCCGCTCACCGCTCGCTCCCCCTTGTCGTCTCCTGCGCCCTCTCCCGGTCGAACACCGTCCAGCGCAGATCGAGCGCCGCACGGTCCCGGCGCAGCCGTGCATGGCGTGCGTACATCCAGGTCAGGAGGAAGGTGGTGAGGAACTGTCCGAGTCCCGCGACCATCGCCACATTCACCGCTCCCGCGACCGGCCGGGCCATGAGCCCGGGTGCCAGGGTGGCCGCGAAGACATACGCGAGGTACCAGAGGAGGAAGGCCAGGGAGGCGGGGAAGACGAATCCCCGGTAGCGGCTGCGTACTTCCTGGAAGGCGTCGCTGCGCTGCACCTCCAGGTAGATGTGGGCGGTCCCGGGCCGGTCCCTCTCCTGCTCCGCCGGCGGTGCGGGTACGACGGTGGCGGGTGCTCCGGTGCCGTCCAACTCGCCCCAGCCGGAGGCGAGAGCGTCGTACCAGGGGTCGTCGAGCCGCACCGCTGCGGCCTCCTGCCCTTCCTGCTTCTCCACCGATCAACTCTCCTTGTCAGCGAACCGTTTCGGCCGCGTGCACAAGGATGGACAGAGCGGGAAGATCCCGGACTCTTCTCCCCGGGGTCTTCACCCCATCAGGTGACGCTTGTCCCTGGTGGCTGCGCCAGACCCTGCCGGTAGGCGTACCGCACGGCCTGGGCGCGGTCGTGGAGGTCGGCTTTCGCGAAGAGGTTGTTGATGTGGGTCTTCACCGTGGCCGTGGAGATGTGCAGCCGGCGCGCGATCTCGCCGTTGGTGAGTCCTTCCGCGATGAGCGTCAGCACCTCGGCCTCGCGCACGGTCAGCCCGTCGGGCAGTTGCGGCGCGGACGGCTCGGGACCCGCGGTGACCTGCTCCAGCAGCCGCCGCTGGACGACGGGCGACAGCCCCGCGCGGCCTGCCATGACGTCCTGGACGGCCCGGACGATTTCGTCACCGTCCGCGTCCTTGGTGAGATAGCCCCGCGCCCCGGCCCGCAGGGCGGGGAAGAGCGAGTCGTCGTCGGCGTAGGTGGTCAGGACGACGACCTGGGTCCCCGGGTGCTCGGAGCGGATACGACGGGTCGCCTCGACGCCGTCGCAGCGCGGCATCCGCAGGTCCATCAGGACGACGTCGGGGGCGAGTTCGGCCACGAGGGCGACCGCCTCCTCACCGTCCCTGGCCGAGCCGATGACCTCGATGCCGGAGAGCAGCCCCAGGAGCATCACAATGCCCTCGCGTACCACCGCCTGGTCGTCCGCGACGATCACTCTGGCGTTCTGCCCGGACACGTCCGCCCCGTTCTGCCCGGTCATGCCGGCACCCGCAGCCTCACCACGAAACCCTCTCCCTCCGGTCCCGCCTCCAGGCTGCCGCCGAGCAGTTCGGCCCGCTCGCGCATCCCGAGCAGACCGTACCCGGAGCCCGATGCCGCGAGCTCACCGGCATGCCTGCCACCGCCCGAGTCCCGCACTTCCAGGGCCACTTCCGCCTCCTCGTACGCCAGCAGCATCCGCACCACGGCGCCGGGTGCGTGCTTGCGGGCGTTCGTCAGGGCCTCCTGGGCGACTCTCCGTACCGCCTGCGACGCCTCGGTGGTGATCGGCCGCCGCTCTCCCGTCACCTCGGTCTCCGCCCCGTCGGCGACGGCCAGTTCGCGCAGGTAGTCCTCGACCGGTGCCATCTCGCCGCGCAGCGCGGAGAGTGCCTGGCGGGTCTCCGCCAGGCCTTCCCGGGCCATGGAGCGGGCCGCCACCACCCGCTCCAGGATCTGCTCCCGGAAGGGTCCTTCCGGGCCGCGTTCGATCTGGATGCGGGCGGCTTCCAGATGCACGAGCTGCGCGGAGAGGCTGTGCGCGAGGACGTCGTGGATCTCCCGGGCGATCCGGGCCCGTTCGCCCAGGGCCGCCGAGGTGGCCTCGGCCTCCCGGGCGGCCCGCTCCTGGGCGAGCAGGCGGAATCCCGCGCCGCGGGCCTGGGCGTCGAGGCGCAGCGAGTAGCCGCCGAGCAGTACCGCGGAGACCGTGATCGCCGACCCGAGCAGATGGTCGCGCTGCACGAGCGCGAAGAAACCGACCAACACCGTCCCGGTGAGCATGCCGACGGCGAACGGCAGCCGCTCCACCGCCATGGCGGACGCACCGATCCACAGCACGGCGGCGGGGACGTCCGCCCCGGCCGCGTGGGCACCCCAGCCCACCGCGGCCAGCACGCCGAGGAGCCCCAGCGAGACCGCCAGCCTGTTGTCGAGGGTCGTCCGGTGCTGGGCGATCACGGCGGCGGTGCTGACCAGCAGGCCCAGCACCGGGAGGACCGCCCGCCAGCCGTGGAAGGCACCCGACGCGTAGGCGCTGGAGACCGCCCATGCCGTCAGTGCGCACAGCACGACGATGTCGAGGACGATCCGGCTGCGGGGGATCCCGATCCGGGACAGCGATTCCCGTGCGGGCCACGCGGTCCAGTTGCTGTTCAGCACGTCACGTCCTCCTCCGTCGCCTGGATGCTACGGAGAGGGCCCCACTCCGGGAATCGGATCAGGGGTGGAGCCGGCGGCTCCACCCCTGGGTGGGCAGGTTGGAGATCAGGCGTCGATCCGCGAGCGGTCCAGCGTCGCGGCCGAGCTGGTGATGAACTCCTTGCGGGGCGCGACCTCGTTGCCCATCAGCAGGTCGAAGACCTGCTCGGACGATTCGAGGTCACCGATGTTGATCCGGCGCAGGGTGCGGTGGCGCGGGTCCATGGTCGTCTCCGCCAGCTGGTCGGCGTCCATCTCGCCGAGACCCTTGTAGCGCTGGATGGAGTCCTTGAAGCGGACCCCCTTGCGCTGGAACTCCAGCAGCGTCTGGCGCAGTTCGTTGTCGGAGTACGTGTAGACGTACTTGTCCTGGCCCTTCTTGGGCTGGACCAGCTCGATCCGGTGCAGCGGCGGCACGGCGGCGAAGACCCTGCCCGCCTCCACCATGGGCCTCATGTACCGCTGGAAGAGCGTGAGCAGCAGGATGCGGATGTGGGCGCCGTCGACGTCGGCGTCGACCAGCAGCACGATCTTCCCGTAACGGGCGGCGTCGATGTCGAACGTGCGGCCCGAACCGGCTCCTATGACCTGGATGATCGCCCCGCACTCGGCGTTCTTCAGCATGTCCGAGACGGACGCCTTCTGAACGTTGAGGATCTTTCCGCGGATCGGCAGCAGCGCCTGGAACTCGCTGTTCCGCGCCAGCTTGGCCGTACCGAGCGCGGAGTCCCCCTCGACGATGAAGAGCTCGCTGCGCTCGACGTCGTCGCTGCGGCAGTCGGCCAGCTTGGCGGGCAGCGAGGAGGACTCCAGGGCCGTCTTCCGGCGCTGGGCCTCCTTGTGCTGCCGGGCGGCGATACGGGTCCGCGCGGCTGCGACAGCCTTCTCCAGCACGGCCCTGGCCTGCGCCTTGGCGTCACGCTTGGTGGAGGTCAGAAAGGCCTTGAGCTCCTTGGCGACGACGTTCGCGACGATCCTGTTGGCCGCCGAGGTGCCGAGCACCTCCTTGGTCTGGCCCTCGAACTGGGGCTCGGCCAGCCGGACCGTGACCACGGCGGTGAGGCCCTCCAGGGCGTCGTCCTTGACGATGTCGTCCTCGGCGACGCGCAGCAGCTTGGCGGAGCGGAGCACCTCGTTCACCGTCTTGGTGAGGGAGCGCTCGAAGCCGCTGACGTGGGTGCCGCCCTTGGGGGTGGCGATGATGTTCACGAAGGACTTGACAGAGGTGTCGTAGCCCGTGCCCCAGCGCAGGGCGATGTCGACGCCGAGCTCGCGGGTGACCTCGGTGGGGGTCATGTGGCCGCGGTCGTCGAGGACCGGGACGGTCTCCTTGAAGGTGCCCGAGCCGGTGAGCCGCTGCACGTCGCACACGGCCTTGTCCGGGGCGAGGTACTCGCAGAACTCGCTGATGCCGCCGTCGAAGCGGAAGGTCTCCTCGTTCTTGCCCTGGCCCTCCAGGTCCCGCTCGTCGCGCACGACGATGGTCAGGCCGGGCACCAGGAAGGCGGTCTGGCGGGCGCGCTGGTGCAGCGTGTCCAGGGAGAGCTTGGCGTCCTTGAGGAAGATCTGGCGGTCCGCCCAGTACCGCACGCGGGTTCCGGTGCGGTTCTTGGGCACGCGCTTGCCCTTCAGCAGCCCGTTCGCCGGGTCGAAGGGGGCGTCGGGGCCCTGCTCGGTGAAGATCCCCGGCACGCCGCGGCGGAAGCTGATCGCGTGCGTGGCGCTGTTGCGGTCGACCTCCACGTCGAGGCGGGCGGAGAGCGCGTTGACCACGGATGCGCCCACGCCGTGCAGACCGCCGGAGGCCGCGTACGAGCCGCCGCCGAACTTGCCGCCGGCGTGCAGCTTGGTCATCACGACCTCGATGCCGGAGAGGCCGGTCTTGGGCTCGATGTCGACCGGGATGCCCCGGCCGTTGTCCTTCACCTCGACGGATCCGTCCTCGTGGAGGATCACGTCGATGTGGTCGCAGTGGCCTCCGAGGGCTTCGTCGACGGAGTTGTCGATGATTTCCCAGAGGCAGTGCAGCAGGCCGCGGCTGTCGGTGGACCCGATGTACATGCCCGGGCGCTTGCGGACCGCCTCGAGCCCTTCGAGTACGAGCAGGTGCCGCGCGGTGTAATTGGACCCGTCACGGTCTGCGGTCAGTACCGCACTGGACGGTACGGACGATTCGGCGGTCACGCGGTTCGCTCCTCGCTGAATTTGAGATGTGGCCCGGTGGGGTAGAGGCCCGGCGTCGGTCGCCCGTCAGAGGGTACCGAGGCCTGGTAGAGCCGATGTAACGCCACCCTCGTGATTTTTCATGCTAGTGCAGAGTCGCATGGATGTTCGATCCCTTGATGGGGTGACGCGTACATCACGTTCCCTTCCAGGCATGAACCATTTAGGCTCCGGGCACGTCCTCATCAACAACCGGCAAGCCAGCCGGGAGGGCCAAACGAGACAAGCAACGCGAAATCCGTAGAGCGAAGCAATACGGCTCATTCGCCGCCAACCGGCAGCAGACAGCCGCCTTGAGAAGAAGTTTCGAGGAAAAGGCCCGAGCGGGAACGTTTTCGGGCTGGTTGGATGTTGACCCTGGTACGACAGCTCGTCGAGCTAGAGAAGAGGCGACGTGACTACTGTTCTGACCCCCGCGAGCCCGCTGACGGCCGCTGACCGCTGCGACCGGTGCGGCGCCCAGGCCTACCTGCGTGTCGTCCTGACCAGCGGCGGTGAACTGCTCTTCTGCGCCCACCACGGACGCAAGTTCGAGCCGGAACTCAAGAAGATCGCCGCAGAAATACAGGATGAGACCGACCGACTCACGGCCGTGCCGGCCGCCGTCGGCGAAGAGGATCACTGACGCCTCACATCCACGACGAGCCACAGGCCGGTCCCGGACCGACCGACGGGCGGCAGCCCCTGATCACCAGGGGCGGCCGCCCGCTCGCATATCGTGACCGCGACAGCGGTCCGCCGGAGCCGTCTACTCCCCGGCCACCGCGGAGATCCGCGTGTACACCCCCGGGCTGTCGGCCCGCCCACAGCCACTCCCCCACGAGACCAGCCCGATGAGCCGTCCACGGGCCACCAGCGGCCCGCCACTGTCCCCCTGGCAGGCGTCCCGCCCACCCCGCGGATCTCCGGCACAGAGCATCGTGGCGGCCACGTAGCGCCCTCCCACACCCCCGGGGTAGGCAATGCCGCAGGCCTCGTCCGGCAGGACGCTCACGGGGGCAGCACGCAGCGACGAGGCATAGCTGCCGTCGCCCCGGGTGTCGCCCCAGCCGTAGACGGTGGCGCTCGTCCCCGGCTCGTAGGCGGCATCACCGGTGCCGGCCAGCGGGATCACCGACGAGTCCGGCAGCGCCTTGGCCAGGGTGAGCACGGCCAGGTCCGAGCTGTTGGTCGCCGCGTCGTAGGCGGGTGACACCCAGCTGTCGGTGACGGCGATCTCCTGGCCGCCCGTGGCGGACAGCTGCGAGCGCCCGGCGATGACCAGCAGATCCCGGACCTCGTTCACCTTCTGGCCCAGCACGGTCCTGCTCAGACAGTGCGCCGCGGTCATCACCTTGGTCGGCGCCACGACGACACCGCCGCAGAACTGACCGGCACGCGTTCCTCCGAACCGGTCACGGCTGGACAGCGCGACGACCCAGGGGCTGTCGGAGACACGTACCGGAGAACCGCCCACGACGACGCCGTCGGCGCCTGCCGGAACGGGTGACACCAGGGGTGCCACGGCCGCTGCGGTGATCAGGGCCAGCGCCCCGGTGAGGGCTCGGGCATGGGGGCGACGCATACGGCCTCCTGACTCAGCGTGAATGGAGTCCACTCAGAGTCAGTCAGCCCGCCGTCGCCCGCACCCGCGCACACGTCCGAGGGCCCGGTTCCCTGACGGGAGCCCGGGCCTCGGACGAACGGAAACGCCTGGCGACTAGTCGAGGTAGTCGCGCAGCACCTGCGAACGCGACGGGTGGCGCAGCTTCGACATCGTCTTCGACTCGATCTGGCGGATCCGCTCACGCGTCACGCCGTAGACCTTGCCGATCTCGTCCAGGGTCTTCGGCTGGCCGTCGGTGAGGCCGAACCGCATGGAGACCACGCCCGCCTCGCGCTCGGAGAGCGTGTCGAGCACCGAGTGCAGCTGCTCCTGCAGGAGCGTGAAGCTGACCGCGTCGGCCGGGACGACCGCCTCGGAGTCCTCGATGAGGTCACCGAACTCGCTGTCCCCGTCCTCGCCCAGCGGGGTGTGCAGGGAGATCGGCTCACGGCCGTACTTCTGGACCTCGATGACCTTCTCAGGGGTCATGTCGAGCTCCTTGGCCAGCTCCTCCGGGGTGGGCTCGCGGCCCAGGTCCTGGAGCATCTGGCGCTGCACCCGCGCGAGCTTGTTGATGACCTCGACCATGTGCACCGGGATACGGATGGTGCGGGCCTGGTCGGCCATGGCGCGGGTGATCGCCTGACGGATCCACCAGGTGGCGTACGTGGAGAACTTGTAGCCCTTGGTGTAGTCGAACTTCTCGACCGCGCGGATCAGACCGAGGTTGCCTTCCTGGATCAGGTCCAGGAAGAGCATGCCGCGGCCGGTGTACCGCTTGGCCAGCGAGACGACCAGCCGGAGGTTGGCCTCGAGCAGGTGGTTCTTGGCGCGGCGGCCGTCCTCGGCGATGATCTCCAGCTCGCGCTTGAGCTTGGGCGCCAGCTTGTCGGCGTTCGCCAGCTTGTCCTCGGCGAACAGGCCGGCCTCGATGCGCTTGGCGAGCTCGACTTCCTGCTCGGCGTTGAGGAGGGGCACCTTGCCGATCTGCTTGAGGTAGTCCTTGACCGGGTCGGCAGTGGCTCCGGCGACCGCAACCTGCTGCGCGGGCGCGTCGTCCTCGTCGTCGTCGGACAGGACGAAGCCCTTGTTCTCGCCCTCGGCCTCTTCCTCGTCGCCCTTCGCGCCGGGCTGGGCCTCGTCGGCCTGCTCCTCGCCCTCGGCGGGCTCGTCGGCGTCCTTCTTGGCCGCGGTCTTCTTGGCCGCGGTCTTCTTGGCGGCGGTCTTCTTGGCCGCCGTCTTCTTGGCCGCGGTCTTCTTCGCGGCCGTCTTCTTGGCAGGCGCGTCCGCCGTGACCTCTTCGTCGCCCTGGACGGCGTCGACGGCCTCGGTCTCGGCCGTCGGCTCCGCGGAGGCCGCGACGGTCTTCGCCGTGGCGGTCTTGGCCGCGACGGTCTTGGTGGCGGTGCGCTTTGCCGGGCTCTTCGCAGCGACGCTCTTGCGGGCGCGCTTCGGCGACTCCGCGGCACTGACCATCAGCGTCACACCCTCTTCCTCGAGGATCTGGTTGAGGCTGCGCAGAACATTCTTCCACTGGGTTGGCGGAATCTGGTCAGCCTCGAAGGCCCGACGCACGTCATCGCCGGCGATCTGCCCATCAGCCTTTCCCCGCTCGATGAGCGCCATCACAGACTCGGACTCGGCGATCTCCGGCGGGAGCGTACGGGATGTGCTGGCCGACACGAACAACCTCTCGGAACGATGGAAACGGCTTCCGGCCCCACCCTTGATCGGGCCGGAGCCGACGACCAGCAGGCTGCGGATGTGCCTGTGGCGCGGGCTGAACCTCGGAACTGCACAGCGCCATGAACGGCTGCTGTATTCCCTCCTCGGCTGTCACCTCTTAGGTCATCGCGCTGTTCCGAGGAGTGTTACGCCCAATCCGCGTGGCCCGAGTCACACCCCATCCACGATAAAACGTTCAGAGCGGGCGTAAAGCACACAATCGTGTCGCCGGACTCCGGGAAATCACTCCTGGAGTCCGGCGACACGCAGTGCGTACGCCTCGGTCTCGGACTGCGGGCGGTCTCAGTGCTCGCGGGGCGCCGGCACGACGCGCTCCACCTCCGGGTGCACCGTGAGCAGTTGGCGCATGGCGGACTCGGCTGCCTGCGAGTCGCCGGCGGCGAGGGCGTCGGCGATCCGGGCGTGATGGGCGAGCGAGACGTCGTTCGGACGGTCACAGCCCGTGACCGGACCACCGGAGACCTGGAGGGCCGCCGAAACGATTCCCGAGAGGTGCTCGAGCATGCGGTTGCCCGCGAGCTGGATGAGCAGGGCATGGAACTCGGAGTCGGCGCGCGAGAAGGTGATCCCGTCACCCTGAGCGAGGGCGTGGCCCATGATCTCGACCATGTCGGTGAGACGCTGCTGGATGTCCTCACGGCCGTGGCCCGCGGCGAGGCGGGCGGCCAGGGGCTCGATGGTCCAGCGCAGCTCGGCAAGCTCCCGGCGCTGGTCGTCGCGCTGCGGGCCGAAGGCCCGCCACTCGATGATGTCGGCGTCCAACAGATTCCAGTCGCTGACCGGGCGGACCCGGGTGCCGACGTTCGGGCGGGCACTGACGAGGCCCTTGGCCTCGAGGACGCGCAGTGACTCACGAACGACGGTGCGGGAGACCTCGAACCGCTGGCCGATCTCCTCGGGGACGAGCGGGCGGTCGGCGCCCAGGTCCCCGGAGACGATCATCTGGCCGAGCTGCTGGACGAGTTGGCCGTGCAGTCCGCGGCCCCGGTTGCCTGCCGCGCGGCGGCCGACCCGGCCCAACTCCGTTTCGGAGCCATCCCAGGAGGGCGGGCCGACGCGGTCGGTGCCGGGCGACTCCGCGTAGGAATAGCGGTCCAGTTCGCCCGGGCCGACGAGGCCGGAGTCGGCGGGGCGGGCGGCGGTCATCATGGTGTGCGCAAGGGTACTCACGCATCCTTTGTCGGCCCGGTTCCGGCGCCCCTTGAGGTCTTTGGTGAAAAGCACACGAAAGGGTGATCGGCGCCCGCCTCGCAATTGACGCCTTATCGGAAAGAAACGGGCGCACTCAAGGGAGTTGCGAACAGAAGGCCCCACCGCGGTCGATCATGATCGCCAACGCGGCCTGCGGCGAAGGTCCGTGACCAGATACGCGCAGATCAGAACGGACAGCGACAACGCCAGCGCCGCCCCGACGGGTTGGGCAAGGAGGCGCACCCCGGCCATGAGCCACTCGTCCACCCGCTGGGGAAGCCGCACCCAGGTGAGCTCGCGCAGCCTGCCGGGCAGTCCGGCGATCGAACGCACTGACGGTCCGATGATCGCTTTCTGTACCAGCGGGGCAATGATGATCGGAACGGCGAGCACGGCTGCCACCCCCGCGGCCGTGACCCTGAAGACACCGGCGGCGAGCAGTCCGGCCCAGGCGCAGCCGACCGAGAGCCCGCACCAACCGGCGATCAGCGTCGGCCAGTTCTGCGGCAGGTCGGTCAAGTCGGTTCCGTAGACGAGCCGGAGGACCTGCCCGTCGGTCACGACGACGGACAGCGAGAGCAGCACGGCGGCCGTGGCGGTGACCGCGAGTTTGGCGATCAGCAGTCCGAGCCGGCGAGGCACGGTGCCGCGGGCAGCAGCGAGCGCCGGATACCGGAACTCCTCTCCGAAGGAGAGCGCTCCGATCAGGCCGGCACCGAAAGCCGCGGGCGGCAGCGGGAGGAACGAGGGCCATGCCGCGAGCACGACCGGCAGCTCCGCGCCTCGGGAGCGGGCGAGCAGTACGCAGAGCGCGAGCGAGACGGCCAGTACGGCGGCCACCACGACTGCGGGGGTACGCACACCGAGGAGCCGGAGCAGTTCGTAGCGCAGGGGCCTCACAGGGCTCGTGACGGGCCGTGCGACGGGAGGTGGGCCGGCGGGCACCGGCGGGCTGTGGTGCTCGCCGGCGGGGGCGGGAGAGGGCGTCGGGCCCGTGTCGCCGACCTCGTCGGTGAGCCGGTGCACGAGGACCCCGTGCCGGAAGGCCGTCTCCCCGATCTCGGCGCAGCTGCTGCCGTAGACGGACAGCCGGTTGCTGCTCTCGGCGACCACTTCGACGGAACGCCGCGCGGCACGTGCCTCGCGGTGCACGACCGCCGCGAGACGCGCCGCGTGCGGGGTGCGCACGGCAACACGGGGGCGGAGTCTGGTGCGCGAGAACTCGGCGGCATCCTGGTCGGCGACGAGACGTCCGGCGTCGATGGTGACGACGTGGTCGGCGAGACGGGCCGCCTCCTTGGGATCCGCGGTGGTGCAGAGCACCGTGCCGCCGTGGTCAGCGTGGTCCCGCAGGAGTCCGTACAGCCAGCCGTGCTCGCGTGGAGCGAGGCCTTTGGTCGGTTCGTCGAGGATAAGCGTCTGAGGGGCGCCCAGGAGCGCGGAGGCAACCCCCAGCCTGCGGTCCATGCCCAGGGAGAGGGCGCCGAGGTGCTGCGCGCCGAGACCGGCGAGGCCGACGGCTTCGAGCATCTCGTCCGCACGGGCGAGAGGCACCCCGGCCGCGGCACAGAGCAGACGGAGCTGCCCCCGGGCGGTCCGCGCGGGGTGACCCGGTACGTCCCCGAGGAGCACCCCGACCTCGCGGGCGGGGTGGGCGATGCGATGCAGCTGGTTGCCACGGAAGTACGTCACGCCCCGGCCCGGTTCGAGCTCCAGCATCAGCCGCAGCGCCGTCGACTTGCCCGCGCCGGCCGCGCCGAGGAGGGCCGTGATCCGGCCGGGTCGGGCGTCGAGGGAAAGGTCGTCGACGGCGGGCGGGAGGTCTCGGCGGGGGGCGCTGGTCAGTCCGATGGCCTGGAGCATCGCTTCTCTCGCTGAAGGCGGAAGGGATACCGCTCGGCGGCAGGAGGTACCGCAGCAAGATAACGCGACATTTCAGACTTTTTGCGCAACGAGCAGCCCGGGTGTCAGCCGGATGCCTCCGGCCCGCGCCCGGCCTCGGCCGGCAATGCCTCAGACCTCGGGGCGCAGCATCGGCGGATTGAGCACCGTGGCCCCACCGGCCCTGAACAGCTGCGCGGGGCGGCCACCCTGACGGGTCGTCGTACCGCCTGCCGGGACCAGGAACCCCGGCGTGCCGGTCACCTTGCGGTGGAAGTTCCGCGGGTCCAGAGCCACGCCCCACACCGCCTCGTACACCCGTCGCAGCTCACCCACGGTGAACTCCGGCGGGCAGAAGGCCGTGGCCAGCGACGAATACTCGATCTTGGAACGGGCCCGCTCCACCCCGTCCCCCAGGATCCGCGCATGGTCGAACGCCAGCGGCGCCGACTGCTCCACCTGACGTCCCAGACCGCTCTCCTGCCCGAGCATGTCCTCGACCGGTGCCCACCGCGCGCTGTTGGCGTCACCACCGGCACGCGGCGCCGGCAGATCGGGAGCCAGCACCAGATGGGCGACGCTCACGACCCGCATACGGGGATCCCGCCGGGGATCGCCGTACGTGGCCAGCTGCTCGAGATGCGCGCCGTTGCCGGGTGCCGGGGACACGGGGTCGTGGACGCACAAGCCGGTCTCCTCGTCGAGCTCACGCGCCGCGGCAGCCGCCAGATCCTCGTCGCCCCGCACAAATCCGCCGGGCAGCGCCCACCGGCCCTGGAACGGCGGCTCTCCGCGGCGGACGACCAGCGCACAGAGCGCATGCCGACGCACGGTGAGCACGACCAGGTCGACGGTGACAGCAAAGGGAGGAAAGGCCGACGGGTCGTAGGGAGACATGCCGTGATCATAGTCGTCTGCCTGACGATAAACACTTGTTTCGTCGGGGGAGGGGCTCTTTCTTCCCCCCTCCCCCCACCCCGCCCCGCCCAACTCTCACACCCCCAGCTGGAGGCCGGGTGCGGCCTCCTCGACCATGCCGACGCCGAGCCTGCTGACGCGTACGGCGAAGGGCTCACCGGCGACGCGAAACCCTGAGATCTGCATCGCCCCGAGCGGCGCGCAACGCACCGGGTACAGCGCGACCGTCCCCGCGGGGGCGTCGGGTCGGATGCCCGCCAGAGTGGCCGGCAACTGAACCGCGGCGGCCGCTGCCGATGCCGTCGGACGGCAGGCGGAGGGATGGGGCACGGGCACACTCCGCGCGGTGCGCTGCTCCCCCGCGTACATCTCCGGCAGCCGGTACCCGAAGACCTCCGCGGCGTCGAGCACTCCGCGCAGCAGTGACACAGCCTCGTTCTCGTATCCGGCGGCGGCCAGCCCCGCCATCGCGACCACGGTTTCGTGGACCCGCACGGCTCCCGAGCGGTGGCCGAACGGGTTGTACCCCGGCTCCTTCGACCCCAGGCTCCGCAGCCCCCACCCGGAATCCAGCGCCGGACTGCCCAGCAGCCTTGCCAGCTGTTCGGTCTGCACCTTGTCCAGCAGCCCGGGCGCGAGCCTGCCGCCGCCCAGCAGCCCGGTGTCCAGGAGATGCGCCGCCCCTGCACCCAGATGTGGCATCGGCCGGCCGTTCCGGCTGCGTGCCGCGGCGGGACGGCCCCCTTGTCCGTCGTCGATCCAGAAGTCCTCCCGAAAACGTCGGCGTATGGCCTCTGCCCATCCGCGCCACTCGTCGGCTCCCGGACGGTTGTGGGCCTCGAGCAGGTCTGCGCCGAGCAGCGCGGCCCTGTGGGCGTGTGCCTGGGTCTCGCAGCGCTGCACCCCGTGAGGGCCGGGCTCGCCCAGCAGTCCGTCGCCCGCCGCCCCTCGCAGCCAGTGGAGGCAGCGCTCCGCGACCGGAAGCAGCCCGGCCATTTCCTGCTCGGGCATTCCCCAGCGCCGGGCTTCGGCAAGAACCGCCGGGAACGCCAGGGTCGCCTCCATGCCCGTGCAGCTGGGCGGCAGATTCGGCCCCGCGTCCCTCAGCGGACCCTGCATCCGCCCGAAGTGCGGCCCCGGGACTGTCACCTGGGTACGGGCGACGATGCGCAGGGTGGTGCCCGCGAGCTGGGTGGAGAGCGGCAGCGCCATGCGAGCCGCCCAGAGTGCCTCGGCGGGTGCCGGCCCGCAGCGCCAGGGCACTCCGGCCGCCGGATACAGGTCCGCGGATCCTGCCGGGTCCCGCTGGAGGAGACCGGCGAGATCGTCCAGACCGGTCGCGAGCAGGTCGCCCAGACGGGGATCGTCGCTCTCGGCACGGGCCTCGGACAGCAGGTGCCTTCCGTGGTGTGCGGCTGCCCGGACGGGGCGCTCGGAGCGGACGCGCAGCTCAATGGTGGTGGAGGTGCCGGGGGCGAGCTCGATGTCCCAGCGCAGAAGGCCCGCGGAGGCGAGGGCGTCTTTCGGCGGCGGTGCGGCAGTGACCAGCGCGTGCTCGCCGGATCCCGCGGTCCAGCGCAGGCCCGCGTCATGAACGCTGGGCGACAGTTCCGGTGTCGGCTGCCCGGCCGCGATGGCGCCCAGGTCGGCGAGATCGGTGCCGAGCGCGATCTCGACGGGAATGCGGAGGGACTGGGCGGCCGAGCTGCGCAGGGTGATGCGTTCGGTGCCGTCGGCGTCGCGCGTGCGCTCGACGGCGATCTCGGGGTCGGGGGCTGCCTCGGACGGCGTGCGGACGACGGCGACGAACCGGGCACGGCCGGCGGAGACGAGCCTGCCCTGCACCACGAGCGGTTCCCGCCCGGCCACCCGGAGCCGGCAGCGGGAGAGAAGTCGCCGACCCGACTGATAGATGCCTTCGAGGCCTTCGCCGGTGAGCTGTCCGTGCTGGGGAGAGATCGCCATGCCCGGCAGAGCGACGCAGATGAGCGCGTCGTGCACCGGTGGCGGCTCGCCGTGGCGTCGCGCCGCCGGCGGGAGCCCGGGGAGCTGTCCCGGCTGGGGTAAGCGGGGTGGTCGTGCGGCGCTGAGTGCCATGAATGTTCCGCTGTGCCTTCCGTGCGCTCCGGGCAGCCGTTGCGAGTACGTGGGCACGGGTCGTGCGACCCCGCCACGACGGTGAACGGCGGCACGGGCGGCCAGGTCACGGCTGTCATCGCTCCATCCCTGTGTCCTGCCGGTCCTTGGCCCCGGCCCGGGGACCGCCGGCCTTGCCGGGGCGCGGTCGCGCAGGCCGTGGCGCCCTGGTGCCACCGGGTGCCCGTCGGGTGCGCGGACGGCCGCGATCCGTCCTGCCGGACGGCTCGGACGGCTCGGACGGCTCGGACGGCTGTGGGGTGTCACGGCCGGCCGCTGTCTGCGTGGCTTCTCGTGAAGTCCGTTCGGTGCGGAGGCAGTTGCGCAGAGTCTCGGGGTCCAGGTCTTCGTTGCACGCCTGGTGGAGGAGGCGGGCGAAGACATAGTCGGGGTCGAGACGCAGGGCGAGGCCGAGGGCGACCCGGGCGAAGGGCTCGTCGCCGGTGGACCAGGACACCCAGCCTGCGAGCGTGAGCGGCGCGGTGGCGTGGTCGGCGTAGGGGCCGACGCAGCGCCGTGACAGAGCTCGCCAGAGGCGCAGGGCCGGCTCCGCTTCGGGGCCTTCCATCCATTCGGCTGCCCGGTCTCTGGTCTGCCGGTCCTGCAGTCCGAGGATGAGGGCCGCTGCCTCGGCCTGGGTGATGAGGCGGTCGTCCGCGGCATCTGCCTCCGAGCGGCTCGCCGTCCGTGGTGCTGCGGCGATGCGCTCCATCAGCCCGCGGGCCAGAGCAAGTGTCTCGTCGCCGACCTGCGTGCGTGCAGCCTCGTTCAGGATCCTGGGCACGAGCTCGGATGCTGCTGTGTGGAGGGCCTTCAGCTGATCGTCCGCGGACGCGGTGTCCCGGGGCGTGAGCCGCGCTTCCATGTCCCGCAGCGATCCGCGGAGCTGAACCCCGGCGTAGGCGGCGGCCGCTGCCATCACCGAGGTGCCGGGGATGGCAAGTGCCTTGCCGTCGGGTGGGCAGCAGCGCTCGTCCGGGCAGCAGTAGGACCAGAAACGGCCGTCGGAGATGCACAGTGCCTCATAGACGGGCACGTCGAAGGAGCCGCAGGCTGTTCGCAGCCGCTGGGCGAGCGGGCGCAGGCGCTCCATCACGCGACGGCCCGTCTCGCCGTCCGCCGGGTCCTGGCAGAGGTAGACGACGATGCCGTCGGGCCGTGAGCTCCGCCGCTCGCTTCCTTCGATGAGGCATTGCGCGAGCTGCTGTGCGACGGGCGGCCATTCGCGCGGCGAGCGCGGAATACCGAGCCTCACCCGCCCGCCGAAGCGGCCACGGCTGCCGTGCAACGCGACGATCACGATGGAGTCGGTGGGGTGAAAGCCCATCATGTACGGGAGCGCGTCGGCCAATTCGGCCGGACCGCGCAGGGTGATCTGCTGCTCGTCGGTCTGCTGGTCGGATGCGTGGTGCTTGTTCATGGCACGACGGTCTCGCGGCCGATCTTTCGCCGCGACCCCTGTGGATAACGTTATCCACAGGCCGGCGGGCTCGTTCGCGCTTTGTCGGTGCCATCAGGTTGCATGGGGGCATGACCAACGCAGACCTCGCAGATCCCGCGGACCTCAGGGCTTCGGCCGATGCCGTGCTCGCCCGCCTCGTCTCGGACAGCTCGGGTACGGCCCGGCTGCGCGAGGACCAGTGGCGGGCGATCGAGGCGCTGGTCGCTCACAAGCGCCGGGCGCTGGTCGTGCAGCGGACCGGCTGGGGCAAGTCGGCGGTGTACTTCGTGGCCACCTCGCTGCTGCGCCGGCAGGGCAGCGGGCCGACGGTGATCGTCTCTCCTCTCCTCGCGCTCATGCGCAATCAGGTGGAGGCCGCTGCCCGGGCCGGTATCCGGGCGCGAACGATCAATTCGTCGAACACGGAGGAGTGGGACACGGTCCAGGCCGAGGTGGCAGCGGGCGAGGCGGATGTGCTGCTGGTCAGTCCGGAGCGGCTGAACAATCCGGATTTCCGTGACCAGGTTCTCCCTCGGCTGGCCGCTGCCACCGGCCTGCTCGTGGTGGACGAGGCTCACTGCATTTCCGACTGGGGCCATGACTTCCGCCCCGACTACCGGCGCCTGCGCACGATGCTGGCGGATCTTCCGGCAGGGGTACCGGTCCTGGCGACGACGGCGACGGCCAATGCCCGTGTGACCGCGGATGTCGCGGAGCAGCTGGGTACGGGCGCGGGCACCGACGCGCTCGTGCTGCGCGGTCCGCTGGACCGGGAGAGTCTCAGCCTGGGCGTGCTCCAGCTGCCCGACGCCGCGACCCGCCTGGCCTGGCTGGCCGATCATCTCGGCGAGCTGCCGGGGTCGGGCATCATCTACACGCTCACGGTCGCCGCTGCCGAGGAGGTCACCGCGTATCTGCGTCAGTGCGGGCACACGGTTTCCTCGTACACGGGCCGCACGGAGAACGCTGACCGGCAGCAGGCGGAGGAGGATCTGCTCGCCAACCGCGTCAAGGCGCTGGTCGCCACGTCGGCACTGGGCATGGGTTTCGACAAGCCCGACCTCGGGTTCGTGGTGCATCTCGGTTCGCCTTCGTCCCCCATCGCCTACTACCAGCAGGTGGGCCGTGCGGGCCGCGGGGTGAAGCATGCGGAGGTGCTGCTGCTGCCGGGCAGGGAGGACGAGGCGATCTGGCAGTACTTCGCCTCGGTGGCCTTCCCGCCGGAGGAGCTGGTGCGACGCACCCTCGATGTGCTGGCCCAGGCGGACAGGCCGCTGTCGCTGCCGGCGCTGGAGCCGCTCGTGGAGCTTCGGCGTACCCGGCTGGAGACGATGCTCAAGGTGCTCGACGTGGATGGCGCCGTGCGCCGGGTGAAGGGCGGCTGGACGACGACCGGTGAACCCTGGTCGTACGACGCGGAGCGGTATGCGTGGGTGGCCCGGCAGCGGCAGGCCGAGCAGCAGGCGATGCGCGACTACGCACAGTCGACAGAGTGCCGGATGGAGTTCCTCCGGCGGCAGTTGGACGACGAGGAGGCGACCCGGTGCGGCCGCTGTGACAACTGTGCGGGGGGCCGGTTCAGCGACAAGGTCTCCGACGCGGCGCTGGACGCGGCACGTGGGGAGTTGAGCAGGCCCGGGACGGAGGTCGAGCCCCGCAAGATGTGGCCGACCGGGATGGCGGCCGTGGGTGTCGCTCTCAAGGGCCGTATCCCGGAGGGGGAGCAGGCCTTCACGGGGCGGGCGCTGGGCAGGCTCTCCGACATCGGATGGGGCAACCGGCTGCGGCCGATGCTGAGCCCGCAGTCCCCCGACAGCCCCGTCCCGGACGACGTGGTGAACGCGGTGGTGACCGTCCTGGCGGACTGGGCGAAGGGTCCTGGTGGATGGGCCTCCGGCGACCCGGACGCGCCGGCCCGGCCGGTGGGTGTCGTCACCGTTGCCTCGCGAGGGAAGCCTCAGCTGGTCGGATCCCTCGGCGCCCGGATCGCCGAGGTCGGCAGGATGCCGTTCCTGGGATCCGTCGAGTACGCACCGGAGGGGCTGGATGTCCGGCCCTCGCGAACCAACAGTGCCCAGCGGGTGAGGGCGTTGCACGAAGCGTTCATGGTTCCGGCCGGTCTGGCGGAGGCGCTGGCTGCAGCCGACGGGCCCGTGCTCCTGGTCGATGATCTTTCGGACAGCGGCTGGACCTTGGCCGTGGCGGCCCGGTTGCTGCGCCGGTCCGGCGCGAAGGGGGTGTTTCCGCTGGTCCTTGCAGTCCAAGGGTGACCGGATGGGTCATCGGGGCAGTTGGTGGGCAGGGATATGAGAGTCATACCCACCGATTCCCGCCGCTGGCGCCAAATTGCTCGTTGCCGCATGCCGATGCGCCAGGAAGAATTGGAACCGCTCCCCGCACGGTTCGTTCGCGGTCCGGAAGGGCCGTGCCGCGGTGCGCCCTCACCCGATCCTGCCCCCACCGTGGGCGCGTATGCGAAGGGAGGACCGTGACCTTCGGATTCGCTTCGTCCGCAGCCACCTCGATCACCGCCTCGGCCAACTCTGCGAGTCGTCTCGCCAGGATGCTCGAGCCCGCCGAGTGGGCCGCAGCCGGTATCCCGCTGCTGCGCAATCCCCGCGAGGTGGTCAGCGGCCTCCACAACCGTCACCGGCCGATGCCCGCGACGGCAGTCGTCGCCGTGCTCGATCACGAGGAACGGCTCGCGGCGAGCGCCTCGTTCGCCCGTCGGTCCGCGCCCACGGACGGCTGGGAGTTCCGGAACGTCCTGTTGGCACATCTGCGGCGGGTGATCCCGCACGATCTGCGTCGCCGTACACCGGTGAGGACCGCCGTCCTGCTGTACTGCCGTGACGGGGACGAGCGGTGGACGGAGGAGGACGGGGCATGGATGTGGGGGCTCCGGGACGCATGCACGCTCCACGGTCTGCGCTGTGGCGCCTACATCACGCTGACCCGGGGTGGTTGGCAGGTACTGGGCGAGGGCCGCGGCGGCCGTCGGCCCAGCTCCACGTCGATGCCGGGCGATCTCGCCGAAACGGCGGCCACGGCTGAGCCGTTGGAGCTGCGCACGGCGAGCGGAGCGGCGGAGGTTCTTCGCCGCACGGCCGCTCGCTGACCTGCGGCGAAGGCTGTGGCCAAGGGCGGAGCGGCGGTGGCCCTTCGCCCTCGCCCGGGTTGAGCACCAGGCGGGCTCAGCGGCCTAGCCGCCGCGTACGGCCGCTCGCTGACGCTGCAGCAGAGGCTGTGGCCAAGGGCGGGGCAGCTGAGGGCCTTCCCGTGCGACCGCTCCCCGACACTGCGGCGCAGGCCGTAGCCAAGGTCAGAGAGCCGGAGGTCCCTCGCCACACAGCAGCTCGCTGACACCGCGGCCCAGCCCGGAGCAGGCGGAGCCATAACTCCACGCGTCCCGCCGCGCGGGACGGAATTGCGGTGCTGGCCAACTCCCCCTGGCCCGAGGCCCCGGATCGGCCCTCGGCACCTCGCGTTCGCCCGGCCCGGAGGCACGACAGCCCTCGGCGTGCGCCTGAGCCGAAGGCGGCTGAGCGTCGGCTCCCGGCGGAGGAGCCCGGCCACCGGCCTGCGAGAGTGCGAGCTGGGCATCAGGGCAGCCGCCGGGCACCACACAGTGCCCGCCGTGCTGTCGTCCGGCTGCCCTGGACCGGGCAGCCGGATCAGCCGAGATCGGCGACGGTCACCGCAGGCGCCGGACGGCTCAGATCGCCGTGCCGAGCGCGGTGTTGATCCGCTGAGGGTCACCGCACACGATCAGCAACGCCGTCGCCTTCGCCATCGCCACCGGCAGAGCGCGCGCGGCGCCGTCGTCGGGGCCGCCGTTGACCGCGACGACCACCACGGGACGGGAGGAGGCCCGGCCCGCCGTGCCGGCATCGGCGTAGAAGACGTCGTCACCCGCGTCGTGCTGAGCCCAGTAGGCGGATTCGCCGAAGGACAGTTCGTGCGTGGCCCACGGGTGTTGCTCGCCCGTGGTGAGCACCAGGACGTCGCCCGGTGGCCGGCCGGTGTCGAGCAGCAGGTCGACCGCCTCTTCGGCGGCGTCCAGCGCGCCGTCCACCGGGGCAGGGATCAGCTGGATCTGGGGCTGGGAACGGTTCTCCGCCCGAGCGGCCTGCGGCTGCCCTGCGGAGGTGTGCGTACGCTGCGTCGGCGGTGCGGGCCGGGCGGAACCGGGGCCCGGATGTCCGGGACGCGGCGAGGCCATGGAACGCGGACCAGGTACGGGACGGGGGGTCGGCGCGGGGCGGCCGGGGGCCGGTGTGGCGCGGGGACCCTGGGCACTCTCGTGAATCTGAGGCTCCTCGGGAATGAGAGGCATGGGTGGATGTCTATCAAATGCCGGTTCGGACGGGATAGGCGGGTGCGCACATGAGTGCGACTGCCCTGTTGGCAGGGCCAGTTCAGAAATCGAAGCCGAGCTGGCCCCCGCTTTCCAGCTCTGCCGCCTCGGCGGAGATACGGACCTTCTTCAGGTGCCGCCACTGGGGCAGCCCGTCGAGGTAGGCCCACGAGAGCCGGTGGTACGGCGTGGGGCCGAGCTCCGCGAGAGCCGCCTTGTGCACGGGCGAGGGATAACCGGCGTTGTCGGCGAAGGCGAAATGCCCGTACTCCCCCGGCAGTTCCGCCATCATCGCGTCCCGGCGCACCTTGGCCAGCACCGAGGCCGCCGCGACGGCGACACAGGACTGGTCCCCCTTGATGACCGTACGGACGCGCCAGGGGTCACCGAGGTAGTCGTGCTTGCCGTCGAGGATGACGGCCTCGGGACGCACCGGCAGCGCGTCCAACGCGCGGCAGGCGGCGAGCCGCAGAGCGGCGGTCATCCCCAGTTCGTCGATCTCCTCCGGGGAGGCGTGCCCGAGAGAGTGGGCCGTGGCCCACTTCTCCAGCTCGACCGCGAGTTCCTCGCGCCGCTTCTGGCTCAGCAGCTTGGAGTCGGTGAGACCGAAGGGCGGGCGGCGCAGTCCGGTGATCGCTGCGCACACCGTGACGGGACCGGCCCACGCCCCGCGTCCGACTTCGTCGACACCAGCGATGATCTTCGCGCCGGTGGTGGCTCGGATCGAGCGCTCGACTGTGTGGGTGGGTGGTTCGTACGGCATGGCGCCAGTAAGCGTACGCCGCCCGGCCGGGCCATCGGAAACCGGATTCCGATCACGGTTCGGCGGCACCGGACACCCACCCCGACAGCCGGTGTTCAGACGGTGTGAGGCCGGAGCAGCGGCACCATCACCTGATCGATCATCTCGGCGATGTCCTCGTCCGGCCATTCGCTTCCGCACACCTTGGAGCGGTACATCATCAGGCCAGGGATGACATCGAAAATAAGGTCGCCAGTGGCGTCGGGGCGCACGTCTCCACGCTCAACCCCTCGGCGCACCACGGCTTTGAAGAGCTGAGTGGACGGGTCGACCACCTCTCGCGTGATCATCGCATGGAATCTCTCGGCCGCGGCTGCGTCGCATTCGTGAAGCACCGAGCGGAGCGCGGAGCCGGACCGGGAGTACATCGCGTCCCGCACGCGCCGGCACAGCTGGAAGAGGTCCTCCCGGATGCTGCCGTGATCGGCAGCCTCTTCCAGCTCGGGGAGTCCGGCCTGCAGGGCATCGGCGACCAGGTCCTCTTTCGAGGGCCAGCGCCGGTAGACCGCCGCCTTGCCGGTCTGAGCCCCGGCGGCGACACCTTCCATGGTGAGCCCGCTCCAGCCGACCGTGCTCAGCTGCTCCAGAGCGGCCTCGAGGATCGCGCGTTCCAGCACCGGCCCTCGACGGCGCAGCGAGACCGGGGATGTCTCGGCAGCAGCCGTCCAGCGCGAATTGGCCATCATCTTCTCTCCGTTGGGGACGGGATTTTCAGTGAACGCTTGCGTTCACTGATGGGGACTCTCTACGGTTGACGCGACAGTGAACGGCTACGTTCACTAATACACTTGTGGGGGACCATAGTGACAACCTCTGAACTCGCAGCTCCAAGTAAGCCAGGGGCGGCCCGCCGGCCGGGTCGCCCCGGGATTGCCCTCGCAGTCATCGCCGCCCTGCAGCTCATGGTGGTCCTCGACACGACAATTGTGAATATCGCGCTTCCTCACATCCAAGGGTCGCTCGAGTTCACCACGACCCAGCTGTCCTGGGTCATCAACGCCTACACCCTCACCTTCGGCGGACTCCTGCTCCTCGGCGGCCGGGCGGGCGACATCCTCGGCCGCCGACGGGTCTTCATCTTCGGCGTCGCGCTGTTCACCTTCGCCTCGCTGCTCTGCGGCCTGGCACAGGAACCGTGGCAGATGCTCGCCGCTCGCGCCCTGCAGGGCGTCGGCGGCGCGATCGCCTCGCCCACCGCGCTGGCACTGATCACCACGACCTTCGACGAAGGCCCCGAGCGCAACCGCGCGTTCGGCATCTTCGCGGCCGTCTCGGCCAGCGGCGCGGCCATCGGCCTGCTCGCCGGCGGCATGCTCACCGAGTGGCTGGACTGGCGCTGGGTGTTCTACGTCAATCTGCCGATCGGCATCCTCATCGCCGTCCTCGCACCGATGTTCATCAACGAGTCCGAGCGGCACTCCGGACGGTTCGACATCACCGGCGCCCTCACCTCGACCGCGGGCATGGCGTCCCTGGTCTACGGCTTCATCCGGGCCTCCGAGGACGGCTGGCGCGACGGGCTCACGCTGGCGGCGTTCGCCGCGGCGGTCGTGCTGCTCACCGCGTTCTTCCTGGTCGAGCGCCGGGCTCGGGAACCGATCACTCCGCTGCGGATGTTCGCCGACCGCAACCGCTCGGGCACGTACCTGATCATGATGAGCCTCAGCGCGGCGATGTTCGGAATGTTCTTCTTCATCGTGCTGTTCGTGCAGAACGTGCTCGGCTACAGCCCGATCACCGCCGGCCTCGCGTTCCTGCCGGTCACGGTCATGATCGTGACCGCGGCGGGGCTCTCGTCGAAGCTGCTTCCGGTACTCGGTCCCAAGCCGTTCCTCGTGGCCGGCTCGGTGTTCGCCGGAAGCGGCATGGCATGGCTGACCGCCCTCGATCCCGACAGCTCGTACCTCGGCGGGGTGCTGGGCCCGATGCTGCTCTTCGGGTTCGGCATGGGTCTGGTCTTCGTGACGGCGACGCTGACGGCGGTCTCGGGCGTCGCGCAGCACGAGTCGGGGGCGGCTTCCAGTCTGCTCAACGCCACACAGATGGTCGGCGGTTCCCTGGGCCTGTCGATTCTCATGACCGTCTTCGGCACCGCCAGCCGCGACGAGGCGGAGCGGCAGATGCCGTCCTTCCTCGCGGAGTCCACTCCGGCACAGAAGGCCGTCCTCGCGAAGACGCACGAGCTGCCGCCGCCGTGGGGACACCAGGTGCTCGCCGAAGGCATCGCGACATCGTTCTGGGCGGGGGTGGGCCTGGTCGGCCTGTCCGTGCTGACCGCGGTGTTCGTGATCCGGGTCCGCAAGAGCGACCTGGAGGCGCTCAGTGGGACGGCGGGCCCGGGGGGCCACGCCGCGTAGCACCCGGCGCGGGCCGTGCCTGTGGCACGGCCCGCGCTCCGACGGGCACCGCACCGGCAGACCGGGGCGTGATCCTCAGCGCACCTGTCGCGGAAGCCAGTCCGGCAGGTCCTCGGTGTGCTCCAGCCACGCGGCGGGCGGCTGCCCGGCCTTGCCCGCCGCGGCGACGACTCCCCCGGCGATGGCGCACGTGGTGTCCACATCGCCGCCGACCTGCGCGGTCGTCCAGAACGTCCGCTCGAAGTCTCCGAGCGACCGGGCGGCCGACCAGAGCGCGAACGGCACGGTGTCGTGCGCGCTGGTCCTCCGGCCGCTGCCGAGGACCGCGGCGACCGTCCCGGCGTCGTCGTAGTCGAGCATGTCCCGCGCCCGGCGCAGCCCTGCTCCGACCGCGCTGCGCGGTACGAGCGCGATCACCCCGTCCAGCAGCTGCGCGGGCCCCGGAGGTCCGGCCGGATCGGCGGCGAGGGCCGCTGCAGCGGCGACGGCCATCGAGCCCACGACGGCCTCGCGGTGCTGGTGCGTGGTGTACGACGAGATCTCGGCCTGATGGGTGGCCTGCTCCGGGTCGTCGGCGTACCAGGCGCCGAGGGGCGCGATCCGCATCGCGGATCCGTTGCCCCAGGAGCCCTGGCCGTTGAAGAGCGCGGAGGCGAGTTCCCTCCAGTCGCCGCCCTCACGGACGAGGCGCAGCATGCGGTTGACGGCGGGGCCGTAGCCGCGGTCGAAGTCGTGCCGGTCGGCGAACGAGCGGGCGAGCGCGTCCTGGTCGATCCGGCTGTGCTCCACGAGCACAGCCAGCACCGAACACGCCATCTCGGTGTCGTCCGTCCACTGCCAAGGGCCGGCGGGCACCTCGCGCCGCTTGAGAAGGGGATAGTTCGAGGGAACGAAGTACTGGGAGCCGAGGGCGTCTCCCACGGACAGTCCGCGCAGGCTGTCCAGGGCGCGTTCGAAGCGCCGGTCGCGAGTGGAGTCGGAGGTCATCTTCCTGCCACTCTATCCGGTGACGCCGTACGGCTCGGGGGTACGCCAGCGCTCGAACGGCCGGTCAAGGGCGTACCGCCCGTCCTCTCCGAGTTCCAGCATCCGCATGTCGCCGTTGCACGGATTGGCGAGCGATTCGAAGTCCGCGACCGTCCAGTGGAACCAGCGCATGCAGAACAGCCGCATGGTGAGCCCGTGGGTCACCAGGAGGACGTTCGGCGGATGGTCGGGCGACTCGAAGCTGCGGTGGAGGCTCTCCAGGAACGCGCCGACCCGGTCGTACACATCCGCTCCGGACTCGCCCTGGGCGAAGCGGTAGAAGAAGTGCCCATAGGCGTCGCGGTATGCCTTCTGGAGCCGTACGTCGTCCCTGTCCTGCCAGTTTCCCCAGTCCTGCTCACGCAGCCGCGGCTCCTCCCGCACCCGCACGAGCTCGGGATCGAGGCCGAACGCGCGGAAGGTCTCATGGGTGCGGCGGTAGGGCGAGACATAGACGCTCACGGGCTCACGGCCGAACAGCTCGCGCAGCCGTACGCCGGTCTCCTCGGCCTGGGCCCGGCCGGCGCCGGTCAGCCGCAGCGCATGGTCGGGCTCGCGTTCGTACACGGTGTCATCGGCGTTCCCCTCCGACTCTCCGTGCCGGACGAGAACGATGCGTCGCGGTCGTGCCATGTCTCGACCCTAGATCTCCCTGGGCCCGGCCGAGCAGTCGGGCCGAGTCCATCCGGCGATTCAGCCCGTGAAGTGCGGCACACCGGCCGCTGATGCCGGGCTCAGACCGTCCACGCCGGTTCGAGCTGGACGACGTCACCGGCGAGCGCGGCGACATCCGCCTCGGTCTGGGCACGCAGCATCAGGCGCTCCACCCGCTCTCTGCGGTACTTCCCGTGCTCGGCCGCCGACTGCCACATCGACATCACCAGGAACTCGTTCTCCGGAGCCTCCCCGAAGAGCCCTCGCACCATGCCGGGCGACCCGGCCATCGCCGGGTTCCACACCTTCTCCTGCATCAGGGCGTAGTGCTCGACCCGGTCCTCGCGGACCTTGCAGTGGGCGACGCGCACCACGTCGGCGCCGGTGAAGCGCGGCTCGAAGCCCGTCTTCACATCGAAGCGGTGGTCGAACAGCTTGACCTGGCTGTCCTTGTACGTGCCCGACTGTCCGGACGCCAGCCGGTCGTGGGAGCGCGCCATGAACGAGTCGTAGAACGCCCGGCTCTCCCAGAACGCGAAGACATGCGCGACATGAGGCCGCACCCTGCTCCACCCGCCGCCCTGCCCCCTGAATCCCGGCTCACCCAGCAGCCCCGCCCACTTCCGCTGTCCCCGCTCGAACCCACGACGGTCCACCACGGTGCAGCGAATCCACTTGACCAGCACCGCGCCATCGTACGGGCCAGGAACGTGGCCCGGGTCACTCTCCCGAGGAGTGCACTCGTACAGGCACCGGATGCACCGGCGGCTGCTGCCCCCGTCCGGACCGCATCGAGGACACCGACTCCGACAGGCCAGGTCAGCAGCGGCATCGAGAGCCTGCGCGAAAAGGCCGTACGGCAGCTACCGCCTCGCCGCATCCCGCGCCGAGCCGATACGGTCAACTGACGCGGAACTGCCGACAGTTACGGGGAAGGACAATCTGGTGAGCAGCCTCAGCAAAGGCGTCAGCAAGGTCGAGGTGACCCTCCGGTGGGATCCGAGTCCCCTGGGCGAGCCGCCGCACGACCTGGACATCGTCGCCGCGACGTACCCGGCGGACGGCCTCCACGGCGAACCGGCGTATGTCGTCCACTTCGACAGCCGGTCTCCCGACGGGACGATCATCCTGACCCGGGACAGCAAGACGGGACAGGGCTTCGGGGCGGACGAGGTCATGACGCTGGAGTTCGACCGGCTGGCCGCGGCGTACGGACGCGTCGTGGTGGGCGTGGTGATACAGCAGCGGGACGGTCGCAGGGTGTTCGGTGATGTGGCGAACACCCTGGTGAGCGTTCTCGAGGGGCACACCGAGCTCGCCAGGAACGACTTCTCCGCTGTTGCCGGGGCCACGGGTGCGGTGGTCGCGGAGTTCACGCGCGGGGCGGCGGGCGGCTGGCAGTTCCAGGAGCTGGAGCGCGGGTTCGACACCGACCCGCAGGATTTCATCGCGCTGATGGGGCGCGCCTGAGAGAGGGACGGATGGACCACCAGGAGCTTCACGCGCGTTTCGCCACGCTGACGACCGCCCATCTCGCGGATGCCTGCATCCGGGCCCGGCTCCCGGTGCGCTGTGCGCCGGCCGGTGTGACGGCGGTGGAACCGGGCAGCCGGCTGGCCGGGCGGGTGGTTCCCGCGCGGCACGTCGGCAGCGTCGACGTCTTCCTGGAGGCGTTCGAGGGCGCCCGGCCCGGCGACGTGCTGGTGGTCGACAACCGGGGCCGGCTCGACGAGGCGTGCGTCGGTGATCTCGTCGTCCTGGAGGCGCAGGACGCGGGACTGGGCGGCGTGGTGATCTGGGGCCTCCACCGCGACACGGCGGACATCCGGGCGATCGGGCTGCCGGTCTTCAGCCTGGGTGCGATCTCCACGGGCCCGCTGAGCACGGATCCCCGGCCCGACGACGCCCTGGAGCGCGCCGCGGTCGGCGAGTGGACGGTGGGCCGTGAGGACCTGGTCCTGGGCGACGAGGACGGGGTCCTGTTCGTTCCCCGGGCCGGCGCCGACGATGTGTTCACCCTCGCGGAGAGCATCCGGGACACGGAACGGGCCCAGGCGGACCGGATCCGCGCGGGCGAATCCCTGCGCAGTCAGGTGCAGTTCGGCACCTACCTGTCGGAGCGCGAGAAGGACCCGTCGCTGACGTTCCGCCGCCATCTGGGGGCCGTGGGCGGAGCCATCGAGGAATAGCCCGCGCGGTGCGCTCGCGGGCATCCGCGCCCAGGTGCAACAGGCGAGGCCTGGCGCCGACAGTCCGTCGACGCCAGGCCTTTGATCTGCTCTTTTCCTACTCAGCGAGTGCCGGTGTCAGCTGCAGCCACTCGTCGAGCCGCAGCCCTCGCAGATGTAGCAGGAGCCCGCCCGCTGCATCTTCGTACCGCAGGAGAAGCAGAGCGGGGCGTCCGCGCTGATGCCCAGCTGCATCTCGACCAGTTCCGCCGAGGTGTGCGCCTGCTTGGGGGCCGGGACCGCCGCCGCCGTGGGGGCGACCGCCCTCAGTTCCTGCTGGCGCGGGGCCGACTGGGCCAGACCCTCGACGTCCATCTCGTCGTCGTCGAAGGACGGCTCGTACGAACCGGTCTCCAGGTGACGCTGACGCTCCTCGGCCGAGTGGATGCCGAGCGCCGACCGGGTCTCGAAGGGCAGGAAGTCCAGCGCCAGGCGACGGAAGATGTAGTCGACGATCGACTGCGCCATCCGCACGTCCGGGTCGTCCGTCATGCCGGCCGGCTCGAAGCGCATGTTGGTGAACTTCGAGACGTACGTCTCGAGCGGCACGCCGTACTGCAGGCCCACCGACACGGCGATCGAGAAGGCGTCCATCATGCCCGCGAGGGTGGAGCCCTGCTTGGACATCTTCAGGAAGACCTCGCCGAGACCGTCGTCCGGGTAGGAGTTGGCGGTCATGTAGCCCTCGGCACCGCCCACGGTGAAGGACGTGGTGATGCCCGGCCGGCCCTTCGGGAGGCGCTTGCGGACGGGGCGGTACTCCACGACCTTCTCGACCGCGGCCCGGATCGTCTCCTCGGCCTTCTCGGTGACCGCCGCCTTCTCCTTGTCCTTGGTCTTGGCGGAGAGGGGCTGGCCGACCTTGCAGTTGTCGCGGTAGATGGCGAGCGCCTTGACGCCCATCCGCCACGCCTTGAAGTAGACCTCCTCGACGTCCTCGACAGTGGCCGACTCCGGCAGGTTCACCGTCTTGGAGAGCGCGCCCGAGATCCACGGCTGGATCGCCGCCATCATGCGGACGTGACCCATCGCGGAGATGGAACGCTCACCCATCGCGCAGTCGAAGACCTCGTAGTGCTCCTGCTTGAGGCCGGGGGCGTCGATCACATTGCCGTGGTCGGCGATGTGGGCGACGATCGCCTCGACCTGCTCCGGCTGGTACCCGAGGCGGCGCAGCGCCTGCGGAACGGTGCCGTTGACGATCTGCATCGAGCCGCCGCCGACGAGCTTCTTGAACTTGACCAGGGCGAGGTCGGGCTCGAGACCGGTGGTGTCGCAGGACATCGCGAGACCGATGGTGCCGGTGGGGGCGATGACCGAGGCCTGCGCGTTACGGAAACCGTTCTTCGCGCCGAGGCGGATCACGTCCTGCCATGCCTCCGTGGCGGCGGCCCAGATCGGCGAGTCCAGGTCGTCGACGTGGACGGCCTTGGCGTTGGCGTCGGAGTGCTGCTTCATGACCCGCTGGTGCGGCTCGGCGTTGCGGGCGTAGCCGTCGTACGGGCCGACGACCGCGGCCAGTTCGGCGGAGCGCCGGTACGACGTGCCGGTCATCAGCGAGGTGATGGCGCCGGCGAGCGCGCGGCCGCCGTCGGAGTCGTACGCGTGGCCGGTCGCCATGAGCAGGGCGCCGAGGTTGGCGTAGCCGATGCCCAGCTGACGGAAGGCGCGGGTGTTCTCACCGATCTTCTGGGTCGGGAAGTCGGCGAAGCAGATCGAGATGTCCATCGCGGTGATGACCAGCTCGACGACCTTGGCGAACCGCTCGGACTCGAAGGACTGGGTGCCCTCGCCGTCGTCCTTGAGGAACTTCATCAGGTTCAGCGAGGCGAGGTTGCACGACGTGTTGTCCAGGTGCATGTACTCGCTGCACGGGTTCGAGCCGTTGATGCGGCCGGACTCCGGGCAGGTGTGCCAGTGGTTGATGGTGTCGTCGTACTGGATGCCCGGGTCGGCACACGCCCAGGCGGCCTCCGCCATCTTGCGGAAGAGCGACTTGGCGTCGACCTCCTCGATGACGTCACCGGTCATCCGCGCCCGCAGGCCGAACCGGGAACCGTCCTCGACGGCCTTCATGAACTCGTCGTTCACGCGGACCGAGTTGTTGGCGTTCTGGTACTGGACGGACGTGATGTCGTCGCCGCCCAGGTCCATGTCGAAGCCCGCGTCACGCAGGGCGCGGATCTTCTCCTCTTCCTTCACCTTGGTCTCGATGAAGTTCTCGATGTCGGGGTGGTCGACGTCGAGGATGACCATCTTGGCCGCGCGACGCGTGGCGCCACCGGACTTGATCGTTCCTGCGGACGCGTCGGCGCCGCGCATGAAGGAGACCGGGCCGGAGGCGTTGCCGCCGGAGGAGAGCAGTTCCTTGGAGGAGCGGATCCGGGAGAGGTTCAGGCCGGCGCCGGAGCCGCCCTTGAAGATCATCCCCTCTTCCTTGTACCAGTCGAGGATCGACTCCATGGAGTCGTCGACGGCGAGGATGAAGCAGGCCGAGACCTGCTGCGGCTGGGGCGTGCCGACGTTGAACCACACCGGCGAGTTGAAGCTGAAGATCTGGTGCAGGAGGGCGTACGCCAGCTCGTGCTCGAAGATCTCGGCGTCGGCGGGCGAGGCGAAGTAGCTGTAGTCCTCGCCGGCCTTCCGATAGGTCTTCACGATCCGGTCGATCAGCTGCTTGAGACCGGTCTCGCGCTGCGGGGTGCCGACGGCCCCGCGGAAGTACTTGCTGGTGACGATGTTGACCGCGTTCACCGACCAGAAGTCGGGGAACTCGACGCCACGCTGCTCGAAGTTGACCGAGCCGTCGCGCCAGTTGGTCATGACGACGTCACGGCGCTCCCAGACCACCTCGTCGTACGGATGCACGCCGGGAGTCGTGTGGATTCGCTCGATGCGCAGACCCTTGCTCGCCTTGGATCCCTTGGTGCGGGACCCTCGCGCCGGACCGCTCGTCGTCTCTGTCATGCCGCCTCCCATACATGGGCAAAAACGCCCTGATGTGCCCAGTTCTTCCCGTGGCACAGTTCTTGTCTGATGCCGCGAACGCCGCCTCGCAGCGTCCGTGACAGGTCTTTGTTGCCGCCCTGCTGCCTGCCGCAGCGGCCCGGGACTCCCGATCGCTGCGGCCGTCGGCGCTCAGTCGGCGGCGGTGGCGGGGACGGGGACCTCGAGGGTCTCGCCTGTCCCGCCTTCCTCAGCGGGCGGCCGTTGCTCGCGCAGTTCCGCGATGGCCGCCTCGAAGTCCTCGAGTGAGTCGAATGCCCGGTACACGGACGCGAAGCGCAGGTAGGCGACGAGATCGAGCTCCTGCAGGGGGCCGAGTATGGCCAGACCCACGTCGTGGGTGGTCAGCTCGGCACTGCCGGTGGCGCGCACCGCCTCCTCGACCCGCTGGCCGAGCTGGGCGAGAGCGTCCTCCGTGACCGGTCGCCCCTGGCATGCCTTGCGCACGCCCGAGATGACCTTGGTACGGCTGAAGGGCTCGGTCACGCCGCTGCGCTTGATCACCATCAGCGAAGCGGTCTCCACCGTCGTGAAGCGGCGGGAACAGTCGGGGCACTGCCGACGGCGCCGGATCGACGTTCCGTCGTCGGTGGTGCGGCTGTCGACGACACGACTGTCGGGGTGCCTGCAGAAGGGGCAGTGCATGGTTCCCAAGCCTCCTTCGCAGCACGACTGAATAGCCTCGACAGGCCGGTCGAAGCCCTTCCGAAGCAGCCCCAAGCATAGGCGATGACCACGGTCTTGGAGACCGGGGGACCACAACTTGTGGGCGGCGCACACAATCCAACCACTAGATGTGGTGTGGTACCGCGATTTTCGCCCCTAGCGCGTGTCGCGCCGCGCGCGCAGATCGCGGACGGCGTACGGGCAGTGACGCCGCGACACCGGGGCGCGGCTGACGCCACCGAAGAGGCCACGGGGACGGCCATGAGAGTACGGGAGGCGCGCCGCCGCCGATTCGGGGTGCCCCGGTGCAAGACTGCGCCCACCACCCCTGCCGCACCGCGGCGGGGGAGGCTACCGTGATGGCCACCCCCGCCATGCGGAGCGATCGTTCGCACATACACCCAACCGCAAGTCCGCGTCAGGTAATCTACGTTTTTTCACTCGAACGTGTGTTTGGCGCAACCTTTCGAAACCAACTACCGTTGTGCAGCTAGGGAGACCATTCGAGAGGGGCCGACGTGACCACCACCGCAGACAGTGCCACCATCACTGCCCAGGACCGCTCCCAGAACCGATTCGAGCCGGTGCATGCCATGAATGACGCAGCCACGACCCCTGAGGGTCCCAAGCCAACGCGTTCGCTGCCCGGCCGACCTCCAGGAATCCGGGCGGACAGCTCCGGGCTCACGGATCGGCAGCGGCGTGTCATCGAGGTGATCCGTGACTCCGTGCAGCGCCGGGGATACCCGCCGTCGATGCGCGAGATCGGCCAGGCCGTAGGGCTGTCCAGCACCTCCTCCGTCGCCCACCAGCTGATGGCTCTCGAGCGCAAGGGCTTCCTGCGCCGGGACCCCCATCGGCCCAGGGCCTACGAGGTCCGCGGCTCCGACCAGCCCAGCAGCCAGCCCACGGACACGACCGGCAAGCCCGCAGCGTCGTACGTCCCGCTGGTCGGCCGCATCGCCGCCGGTGGCCCGATCCTGGCCGAGGAATCGGTCGAGGACGTGTTCCCGCTGCCGCGGCAGCTGGTGGGCGACGGCGAGCTGTTCGTCCTCAAGGTCGTCGGTGACTCGATGATCGAGGCCGCGATCTGCGACGGAGACTGGGTGACGGTCCGCCGCCAGCCCGTCGCGGAGAACGGGGACATCGTCGCCGCGATGCTGGACGGCGAAGCGACGGTCAAGCGATTCAAGCGGGAGAGCGGCCACGTCTGGCTGCTCCCCCACAATGCGGCCTACCAGCCGATCCCCGGGGACGAGGCGACCATCCTCGGCAAGGTGGTTGCCGTACTGCGGCGGGTCTGACACACCCCGCCGGCTTCGACCGGGCCCCGGGACCCACTGCGCCGGTCCCGGGGCCCTGCCTTGTCCTCAGAGCCCCGACGCCCGGGAGCTACGTGCCGTCCGCCTTGGCCTTGGCGTCGATCGCGGCCAGCGAGCGACGCACTTGATTGCGGTCCGTCGTGTACCAGAAGTCGGGCAGAGACGCCCTCAGATAGCTCCCGTACCGGGCATTGGCCAACCGCGGGTCGAGCACCGCCACGACACCCCGGTCCTCCGTAGCCCGGACGAGCCGGCCGGCACCCTGCGCCATCAGCAGCGCGGCATGCGTCGCGGCCACAGCCATGAATCCATTGCCGCCGGCCTCCTCCACCGCCTTCTGCCGGGCGCTCATCAGCGGATCGTCCGGACGTGGGAACGGAATCCGGTCCATCACCACCAGCTGACAGCTGGCACCCGGCACATCGACGCCCTGCCACAACGACAGCGTGCCGAACAGACAGGTCTCGGGGTCCGCGGCAAAGGCCTTGATCAGCTCGCCGAGCGTCTCCTCGCCCTGCAGCAGGATGGGCTTGTCGAGTCTCCCCCGCAGTTCCTCGGCCGCCGCCTGTGCGGCCCGCATCGACGAGAACAGCCCCAGCGTCCGGCCGCCTGCCGCCTCCACCAGCTCGGACAGCTCGTCCATCATGTCGCCGCGGGACCCCTCCCGGCCCGGCGTCGCCAGATGACGGGCCACATAGAGAATCCCCTGCTTGGGATAGTCGAAGGGCGACCCGACATCCAGCCCCTTCCACTGCGGGACGTCCTCGCCCGCAGTGCCCTCGGGCGACAGGCCCAGCGACGCACCGACTCCGTTGAAGTCGCCACCGAGCTTGAGCGTCGCGGACGTCAGCACCACCGAACGCTCGGCGAACAGCTTCTCCCGCAGCAGCCCGGAGACCGTCAGCGGAGCGACACGCAGCGAAGCACCGAACCGGTCATGACGCTCGTACCAGACGACGTCGTACTCGGATCCCTGCGTGATGCGCTCCGCCACGTCATGGATGCTCTCGACAGAAGCCAGAGCCTGCTTGCGCACGGCGTCCTCGTCCTGGACCGACTTGTCGCGGGTGGACCCGAGGGCGGAGACGACATTGCGGGACGCGTCCCTCAGCGCCATCAGGGCGTACCCCAGGTCCTCCGGGATCTCCTCCAGCCGTCCGGGGAGGGCGAGCTCCATCAGCCGCTCGAACGACTCGGCCGCGGTCTGCAGCGCGTCGGCCACCTTCTCGTTGACCAGCTTGGCCGCCCGCCGCACGGCGCGGTTGACCTGCCCGGGCGTGAGTTCGCCCGTGGCGGCACCGGTGACCCGTGAGACCAGCTCATGGGCCTCGTCGATGATCAGTACCTCGTGGCTGGGCAGGACTGGAGCGCCCTCGATGGCGTCGATGGCGAGCAGGGCATGGTTCGTGACGACGACGTCGGAGAGCTTGGCGCGCTCCCGCGCCAGCTCGGCGAAGCACTCCGCTCCGTACGCGCACTTGCTCGCACCCAGGCACTCCCGGGACGAGACGGACACCTGCGCCCAGGCACGGTCGGAGACGCCGGGCGTCAGAGCGTCGCGGTCCCCGGTCTCCGTCTCGTCGGCCCAGTCCCGCATCCGCAGAAGGTCCTGACCGAGCTTGCTGGTGGGGGCGGCCGCCTCGAAGGGGTCGAAGAGCCCGTCCTCCTCTTCCTGTGGCACGCCCTCGTGCAGGCGGTGGAGGCAGAGGTAGTTGGACCGTCCCTTGAGCATCGCGAACTCGGGGCGGCGCCGGAGCAGCGGATGCAGAGCGTCCACCGTGCGGGGCAGGTCCCGCTCGACCAGCTGCCGCTGCAGGGCCAGGGTCGCCGTGGCGATGACGACGCGCTCCCCGTGCGCCAGCGCGGGTACCAGATAGCCGAGGGACTTTCCGGTGCCGGTGCCCGCCTGGACCAGCAGATGGGATCCGTCGTCGACAGCTGCCGCGACGGATTCGGCCATGGTCACCTGACCAGGCCTTTCCACGCCGCCGACGGCGGTGACAGCAGCGTGGAGGAGTTCGGGGAGGGATGGCTTCGTCATAGGGCGACCACCCTACGACGCGCCACTGACAATCCGGTCCGATCCCGCCGGAGGGCGGGGGACGGTGCCGCGGACGGCTGCCCGGGGGCGGGGCGGGCAGGGGACTTCGGCACGCGGACTCCTCGAGGGGAACCGACTCGGAGCGAGCGGTGTATGGAGAGCAGCGGGTCGGTCACAGCAGTTTGCGCAGCGCGCGATCGCGGACCATGAGGGCGGCTCGCTTGTCGGGGAGGTCGACTTCCGCGGAGAAGCGGAAGCCGCCGCTGAGGAAGGCGGAGACGGAAGGGGTGTTGCGCAGGTCGGGTTCCGCGATGACGCGGGTGCATCGCGGGCGTTTGTCGAAGACGAGGTCGGAGACCGCTTTGAGCAAGGCGGAGCCGAGGCCTCGGCCGCGGTCGGCGACATTGCCGACAAGGAGGTGGAGGCCGGTGTCGTGGGGCCGAGCAGGGTAGTGGCGTGCGAGGGGGTCGAGATCTGCCCGGTAGATCTCGAAATAGCTCATGGGGATGCCTTCCAGCACCCCGAGGCAGGGTGCGCTGCGGCCGTCGCCGTCGAGCTGCGTGCGCAGATGGGCGGCCACGACGCTGTCGGGCCCCGACAGCTCCCAGAAGGCGGCTACCGCAGGGTCGTTCATCCAGCGGCTGATCAGTTCCAGATCCCGCTCGATGCGTACGGGAACGAGCTGGAAGGCGCCTTCCGAAGTTGTGAGGGGTCCCCATTCGGCGATGTGGTCCAGCAGATCGCCGGCCGGGTCGTCCGTCAGCTCGGGGCCGAAGGCCGCCTGATCCTCCCGGAACAGCGACAGCAACTCGTCCGGGAGCCGCAGTTCGAGAGTGTCCTCGACGCTCCCGGAGAGATGGGGGGCGGGACCGGCCTCGGTGCCGGTGCTCGCATCGGTGGGAGGCACAGCGGCGCTCTCCTCTCGCAGGGTGGTCAGGGTGTATTGCCTCAAGAACGAAGGGGGTTGGTGATGGTGACGTAGACGGACTGGGTGTCGACCGGTCCGACGAGTTCGTCGAGGCCACGCAGCCGGGTGAGCAGATTCGCCTTGGAACGCAGCGTGGGCGCCGCCAGGAGCTGGGCAGGCAGCGGGGAGCCGAGGCCGGCCGTTGCCGAGAGGAACCGGCGGGAGGCGGCGAGGAGGACGCGTTCGTCGGCGAGGCGCTGTGCGCCGAAGGCGCCGATCAGGCCGAGGACATTGTTGATGCCGAGGTAGTAGGCGAAGCGCTCGTCGGTGACCTCGTCGGAGACGAATGTGTCGCTGAGAGCGCCGATACCGGGGAGGCGGCGTTCGAGGGCGGCCCGGTGGGACTCACGGAAGTAGTAGCCCTGGTTGTCGCGGTAGCGGCCGCCGACGGGCCATCCGTCGGGATCGAGGACGACCAGCGTGTTCTGCTGGTGCGCTTCGAGAGCGATGCCCGCGGTTGCGTCCAGCCAGAGCACGGGTCGTACGACGTGGTCGAGGTAGCGCAGGAACCACTCCGCGGCGACGGCCGTGGTGGGCCGGCCGGTGCGCGCGGCGAGTCGGGACACGATGTCGGCCAGACGTGAGTGCGTGCCGGCGCGGCCGTGCCATGGCCGTGGGGCGGTCAGACCCGCAATGCAGACGGCGTCGTCGTCGCGGCCGAAGGGGTTGTGGCGCAGCATGACGTCGAGCCCGGTCACCGGTTCGCCGTCGGTCGTGTCGACCGCCAGCCAGGCGGGGTCGCGCACGATGTCGAAGCCCGGGTGGGCGGCCCGCCACTGCTCGGCGAGACCGGTCCGCAGCAGCCGGTGCACCTCGACGCCGCGGTGCAGTTCCTTTCGGAGGTTCTCACGACGAGAGTTGGTGATGCGTACGCCCAGCGAGAGCTTGAGCATGACCGGGGCGCCCGGGCGGTGCACGGTGCGGACCGAGGAGGTGGGGTGCCAGGCGGGTCCATGAGAGCCGAGGTCGTGGAGCAGGCCGGCGTCGAGGAGCCGGGCGACGGCGGGGCGGTGCAGCAGTTCGCGGGCCTGCCAGGGGTGAAGCGGCAGGGCGACGGTGTGTCCGGGGAGCGGAAGGTCTCCGACCAGGCGGGCGGTGAGCTGCTCGGCGGGGAGCGAGCGGCCCTGTTCGGTCCAGGCGGAGTCCGTCGCCAGGACGGAGCGGTCGACGGCCATCCAGTGCAGAGGGAAGGAGGCGGACAACTCCGGTGAGTAGCGCTGGATTTCGCTGTCGGAGAGGCCCTCGCGGCTCTTGGGGGCGGGGTGCAGCGGGTGGCCGAGCAGAAGCGACTGCTCGGCCGTGAGGAAGAGGTCCGCTTCCGGGGCGGGCGCGGGGCGGGCGCGGCGTTCGGTGATGAAGTCGGCCGTGCGCCGCACGGAGTCGGCGACCCGGCCGACGAGGTCGGCTCCGTCGCTGTGGCCTGCTTCGCGGCCGAGGAGCGCGGCGACGGTCACGGCATCGGCGGCGGGCGCGTCGCGGAGCCCTCCTTCCAGCGCGGGTGGGGCGAAGCGGTGCCAGCCGCTCGCCGACCAGTACAGGACGGGCACGAGGAGCGCCGTACCGCTGGCATGCAGGGGGATGTGCAGGACGGGCCCGTCGGGTTCGCCGAGGTTGTGCTCGCGTACCCAGCAGCGGAGCAGGTTCTCCACGGCTGCGGCGTCCGCGGCGCGATGGGGGTCGGGGTCGTCGAGGGGCTCGGCGGGTCGGGCGCCCGGATGCAGGACTGCCGAGTGAGGTTCGTCCGGGGTCCCGTGCTGGCGAGGGATCGTCGGCGTCTCGATCGGGCGGTGGGCTTCGGGCTGCCGCCGGTCGGTGGCGGTGGCGGTGGCGCGACCGTCGGCCTCGGGCGCGTCGGGTGCGGAGGTGGGGTTCACGGAAGGTCCTTGCGTTCTGTCCGGGTCAGGGGGCGGCGCCGGGTCAGGGGGGCGGCGTGCTGCCGGTGCGTCGGCGGCTGGAGCGTTCTGCCGCGGCCAGAGCGTCGGCGAAGCGGTCGAGGACGGCCATGGCCTGTTCGTCGGTGAGGGTGAGCGGAGGAAGGAGACGGACGACGGCCGCGTGACGGCCGCCGAGTTCGACGATGAGCCCGCGGTTGAGGCACTCCTGCCGGAGGGCCGAGGCGAGTTCGGGGGCGGGGGGCGGGGCCACGGCGTCCGGGGAATCGGTGTCGGGGTCGACGAGCTCGACGCCGATCATCAGGCCCCGGCCGCGTACGTCGCCGATGCACGGGTGGGCCGCGGCCAGTCCCTGGAGGCGGCCGAGCATGCGGGCGCCGAGTGTCGCGGCGCGGTCGGCGAGCCGGTTCTCGCGGACGTAGGCGAGGGTGGCCGCGCCGGCGGCCATGGCGAGCTGGTTGCCACGGAACGTGCCTGCGTGGGCGCCGGGTTGCCAGGCGTCCAGTCCGGATCGGTAGACGATCACTGCCAGAGGGAGGGAGCCGCCGATCGCTTTGGAGAGGACCATGACATCCGGCACGACTCCGCTGTGCTCGACGGCCCAGAAGGTGCCGGTGCGTCCGACGCCCGTCTGGACCTCGTCGGCGATCAGAGGGATGGACCGGTCGGCGGTGATCTGCCGCATGCGGCGCATCCAGCTGTCGGGGGCCGGGATCACCCCGCCTTCCCCCTGCACCGGTTCGAGGATCATCCCGCCGGGGGTGGGAACGCCGCTCCTGGGGTCGTCGAGGAGGCTGTCGGTCCAGCGCGCGGACAGTTCCGCGCCGCGCTCGCCGCCGACGCCGAAGGGGCAGCGGTAGTTCTGCGGGAACGGCAGCCGGGTGACCCGGACATCGGTGGCGCCGCCGGAGGCTTCGAGCGCCCCTGCCGTCATGCCGTGATACGCGCCGGTGAAGGTGAGCAGGCCGGAGCGGCCGGTCGCGGTGCGGACGAGTTTGAGTGCCGCCTCGACCGCGTCCGTGCCCGCCGGTCCGCAGAACTGGATGCGCGCGTCCTCGGCCAACTCCCGTGGCAGGGTGGCGAACAGCTCGGTGGTGAACGCGTCCTTGACCGGTGTGGCGAGGTCCAGGACATGCAGCGGAGCGCCGGAGTCGAGGACTTTCCTGATGGCTTCGAGGACCACCGGATGGTTGTGTCCGAGCGCCAGAGTCCCGGCGCCGGAGAGGCAGTCGAGGTAGCGGCGGCCGTCCGCTCCCTCGATGGTGAGCCCCCGTGCGCGTACGGGAACGATGGGCAGCGAGCGCGCGTACGTACGGGCGGCGGACTCGCGCAGGGACTGCCGACGCAGAATGCCCTCGTGCTCGGCCGACGGCGCCTGGGCAGGTTCGGTCACAGCCACGGCTGTTGGTCCTCCAGCTGTAACAGTTGCGTTGCACCTCGGTACGGCATCCGCACGCCGCCCACCTGGGCTGAACGCTGTCCTCGCGTCCCCCGTACGTACCAACGACGCCGGCTGCCGGGGATCACGGGCAACGAAGAGTTCCTTGCAGCGACGGGGAACCGCGGACCTGCTGCGTGCCGTCCCCAACGGCACCGGCATAGTGGGGGGCCGCACCCGGCGTCGCACTTCAAGGCCGGGTTGCACAGCCCTAGTAGGGTTCCGGCAGTCCGACAAGCACAGACGTACTCAGCACAGACGTTCTGAAGTCCCAGGGGGATCACGACATGCGACCCATTCGCCCGAAGCTGGCAGCGGCCTCCATCGCCGCCGTGCTCGCACTGGCTGCCACCGCCTGCGGTCCGAGCGAGGACAACGCGGGCGACAAGCCGAGTGCGCCCGCCAGTGAGTCCACCGACGGCAAGATCACGGTTCCGGACGATCTCAAGGACCGGCTCAAGGAGCACGGGATCGACCTGGACAAGTGGAAGAACGGCGAGTGGAAGAACTGGGACAGGGACACCTGGCTGCGTGAGGCCAAGGACTTCGTCAACCCGATCATCGAGGACCTCTGGGACCCGGACCGGATGCGCGATGCCGACAAGCCGCCGGCGAAGCCGGTCGACCCCGACATCTCGGGCGATGAAGGTGTCACCGACCCGACGCCCGAGCCGGTCGACGCTCAGGCCGTGAAGGCCCCGTACCACTCCAACGCCGCCGAGGCGGGCAAGGTCTTCTTCGACGGCCCCGAGGGCTCGATGGTCTGCTCCGCGACCGTGGTCAAGGACCCGGCTCACCCCGGCAAGTCCAACATGGTGTGGACCGCGGGCCACTGTGTCCACGCCGGCAAGAGCGGCGGTTGGTACCGCAACCTCGCCTTCGTGCCGTCGTACAACGACAGCGCGAAGGAGACCTCCGAGCTGGAGAAGGCGCCCAAGGAAGAGATCGCCCCCTACGGCGTGTGGTGGGGCGACTGGGCGCAGACCTCGGAGCAGTGGATCAACCAGGGTGCCTCGACCGGCGGTCAGGGCGCGCCCTACGACTTCGCCGTCATCCATGTCACCCCGGAGAAGGGTGGCAAGGGCAAGTCGCTCGAGGAGACGGTCGGTTCGGCGCTTCCGGTGGACTTCAACGCCCCGGCCGTCCCGAGCATCTCCGGCATGACGGCCACCGGCTACCCGGCGGCCCCGCCGTTCGACGGTCAGAAGCTGTTCCAGTGCGCCGACAAGCCGGGCCGGCTCTCGCTGAAGGCCGAGGAGCCGACGATGTACCGCATCGGCTGCACCATGACCGGCGGTTCGTCCGGCGGTGGCTGGGTCGCCAAGGGCCAGGGCGGCAAGCCCGCCCTGGTCTCCAACACCTCGATCGGCCCGATCTCTGCGGGCTGGCTCGCCGGTCCTCGGCTGGGCAAGGAAGCAAAGGGCATCTACGACTCCGTGAGCAAGAAGTTCGCGGGCCGCTAGCAGCCGACACGCACGATGAGTCAGGACAGGGGCTCGAGGCCGCGCGGCCTCGAGCCCCTGTCCTTGTCCTCGGCCATGCCACCTCGTGGAGACTCCGTGCAGGTGGTGGCCTGTCCCAACTGCGCAGCTGGGGACCGGCATAGAGTGGGCCCGCGGTATCGGGCGGCCCCGGAAGGCCGCCCTTTCGCATGACACGCTCATGACATGAATGCCGCGCACCACGTCAGACAGCACCTTCAGTGAGTTCAACAGGGGGAATCGTTTCCATGCGTTCCATACGTCCGTTGCTGGCTGCCGCCGGCCTCGTCTCGGCGCTCGCGCTGACGGCCACCGCCTGCGGCCCGGGCGAGGACAAGGCCGCCGACAAGCCCGCCTCTTCCAGCTCCGCCGCCGATACCGGTGGCGCCGAGCTGCCCGGCGATCTGGCCGACAGGCTCAAGGAGCACGGTGTCGACCCGGAGAAGTGGAAGAACGGCGAGTGGAAGAACTGGGAGAAGGACAAGTGGCTGCGTGAGGCCAAGGACTTCGTCAACCCGGTCATCGAGGGGCTGTGGAAGCCCGAGCGGATGACGACGGCCAAGGCGCCGGCGAAGACGCTCGCCGTCGGTGACATCTCCGGTGACCAGGACGTCACCGACCCCGAGCCGCGCCCGGTCCAGGCGGTCCCGGAGAAGAAGCCGTACCACCGGAACGCGGCGCCCGTGGGCAAGGTCTTCTTCGACTCCCCCGAGGGCTCGATGGTCTGCTCCGCCACAGTCGTCAAGGACCCGAAGAACCCGGGCAAGTCCAACCTGGTGTGGACCGCGGGCCATTGCGTCCATGCGGGCCAGACCGGCGGCTGGTACCGCAACATCGCCTTCGTCCCCGCCTACAACGACAAGGGCCAGTCCCCCGGTGCGCTGGAGAACGCGCAGCCGCAGGATGTCGCTCCGTACGGCGTGTACTGGGCGGACTGGGTCTCGACCTCCGGTGAGTGGATCAGCCAGGGCGGCCCCACCGGCGGCTCGGGCGCCGCGTACGACTACGCCGTGATGCATGTGAAGCCGGAGAAGGGCGGCAAGTCGCTGGAGGAGACCGTCGGTGTCGCGCTCGATGTGAACTTCCAGGCGCCCGAGGCCCGGAGCATCAGCTCGATGGGTGCCTGGGGTTACCCGGCCGCTCCCCCGTACAACGGCGCGATCATGCACAAGTGCATCGACCGCCCCGGCCGTCTGTCCGTCGCCCCCGGTACGCCGACCATGTGGCGCATCGGCTGCTCCATGACCGGCGGTTCCTCCGGCGGCGGCTGGTTCGCCACCCAGCCCAACGGCAAGCTGGCGCTGGTCTCCAACACGTCCATCGGCCCGGTCACTTCGGGCTGGCTGGCGGGCCCCCGCCTCGGTGAGGGCGCGCAGCAGATCTACACGACGATGAGCGACAAGTTCGCCCGGTAGGACCGCGGCAGCAGTACGGACGACAGCGCCCGCCCCTCGTGACGAGGGGCGGGCGCTGTGCTGGAAAGCGAAAGGGCCGTCAGAGCCTGGTCAGTGGGGCACCGGCACATAGGGCGCCAGCGCGGCGGCCAGCTCCTCGTGCACCCGGGCCTTGAGCAGGGTGCCTTCCGGGGTGTGCTCCTCGGAGAGGACCTCACCGTCGGCGTGCACCCGCGACACCAGGCCGCCTTCCGTGTACGGGACGAGCGCCTCGATCTCGACCTCGGGACGCGGCAGTTCGACGTCGATGAGCGCGAGCAGCTCGTCGATGCCCTGGCCGGTCCTGGCCGATACCGCGATCGCGTGCCGCTCGATGCGCAGCAGCCGCTGCAGGACGAGCGGGTCGGCCGCGTCCGCCTTGTTGATCACCACGATCTCGGGCACGTCCAGCGCGCCCACGTCGCGGATCACCTCGCGCACGGCGGCCAGCTGCTCCTCCGGTGCCGGGTGCGATCCGTCCACGACATGCAGGATCAGATCGGAGTCCCCGACCTCCTCCATGGTGGAGCGGAACGCCTCGACCAGGTGGTGCGGCAGATGCCGTACGAACCCGACGGTGTCGGCCAGCGTGTAGAGCCGGCCGCTCGGCGTCTCGGCCCGGCGGACGGTCGGGTCCAGGGTGGCGAACAGGGAGTTCTCCACCAGGACGCCGGCGCCCGTGAGGCGGTTGAGCAGGGACGACTTTCCGGCGTTGGTGTATCCGGCGATCGCGACGGAGGGCACCTTGTTGCGTCGGCGCTCCTGCCGCTTGATCTCCCGGCCGGTCTTCATCTCCGCGATCTCCCGGCGCATCTTCGCCATCTTCTCGCGGATCCGGCGCCGGTCCGTCTCGATCTTGGTCTCACCGGGACCACGCGTGGCCATGCCGCCACCGCCGCCGCCACCCATCTGCCGGGAGAGCGACTGTCCCCAGCCGCGCAGCCTCGGCAGCATGTACTGCATCTGAGCCAGCGCGACCTGCGCCTTGCCCTCTCGGGACTTGGCGTGCTGGGCGAAGATGTCGAGGATCAGGGCGGTCCGGTCGACCACCTTGACCTTGACGACGTCCTCGAGGTGGATCAGCTGGCCGGGGCTCAGCTCACCGTCGCACACCACGGTGTCGGCGCCGGTCTCGAGCACGATGTCCCGCAGTTCCTGCGCCTTGCCCGAGCCGATGTAGGTGGCCGGGTCCGGCTTGTCGCGGCGTTGGATGACACCGTCGAGCACGAGAGCGCCGGCCGTTTCCGCGAGCGCCGCGAGCTCGGCGAGTGAGTTCTCCGAGTCCTGAACGGTCCCCGTGGTCCAGACACCGACCAGCACCACACGCTCCAGGCGCAGCTGCCGGTACTCGACCTCGGTGACGTCCTCGAGCTCGGTGGACAGGCCCGCCACACGCCGCAGTGCGGCACGCTCGGAGCGGTCGAACTGATCGCCGTCCCGCTCCCCGTCGATCTCGTGGCTCCAGGCGACGTCCTCTTCCATCAGGGCATCGGCCCGAAGGCTCTCGGTGCGCGTCTCCGCGAAGCTCTGCTCGTCCTGGAAAGAAGATGAAGAGGAGGTCATTGGATCCTTTACGTCGATGGGAGATGCCGATGGGACGTGCTGTCGGGTGCCGGAGACATCCGACACTGACAACGGTGACAACGTGTGACCGGGCCGAATCATTCCCCCGCGGGCCCCGGCCGCGTCGCCGACCTGTTGATGGTCGCACGGTGCCGCGGGGGCCGTCACCCCGATTTCAGCGGCCACGGGCCTGCGCCGGTGCGGTGCTGCGCCAGTCCGGATGGCCCGGCATGGCGGGTGTGCGCTGCCCGTACAGCCACTCCCGGAAGAACACCGAGAGGTCACGCCCTGCGATCTCGGAGGCGAGCCGTGTGAAGTCCGCGGTGGTGGCCGTCCCGTCCTGGTGGTCGCGCACCCAGGTGCGCTCCAGCAGCTCGAAGGCTTCCTCGCCAATCGTCTGCCGCAGGGCGTAGAGGGCCAGTGCGCTGCCGTCGTACACCACCGGGCGGAAGAGGCTGATCTTCTTTCCGGGCGCCGGAGGCTTCGGCGCGGCGGGCGGGCCGCCGTCCGCGCGCCACTGGTCGGAGCGCTTGTACGCCTCCTTCATGCGCCGTTCCATCGTCTGCCCGGACTTCTCCTCCGCGTACAGCTCCTCGTACCAGGTCGCGTGGCCTTCGTTCAGCCACAGATCGGACCAGGTGCGGGGCGTGACGCTGTTGCCGAACCACTGGTGCGCCAGCTCGTGCACCATGATCGAGTCGACGAACCACTCGGGGAACGCGGTGTCCGTGAAGAGGCGGCGTTCGAACAGCGAGAGCGTCTGCGTCTCCAGCTCGTAGCCGGTGTTCGCGTCGGCGATCAGCACGCCGTACGTCTCGAAGGGATAGGCGCCGACCTTCTCCTCCATCCACTCCAGCTGGGCCGGCGTCTTCTTCAGCCACTTCTCGAGCTTGACGCGGTCCTTCGCGGGGACGACGTCGCGCACGGGGAGCCCGTGCGGACCCTCGCGGGTGAGGACCGACGAGGAGCCGATCGACACCTGGGCCAGCTCGGTGGCCATGGGGTGATGGGTGCGGTACGACCAGGTGGTGGTGGAGCCGCTGCTCTTCTTGGACGCCGCCAGCCCGTTGGCCACCACGGTGAGCTTGCTGGGGGCCGTGACACGGAAGGTGAAGTACGCCTTGTCCGCAGGGTGGTCGTTGGACGGGAAGACGCGGTGCGCGGCATCGGCCTGGTTCGCCATCGCCAGCCCGTCGCCCGTGCGCACCCAGCCTCCGGCACCGCCCACGGCCGAGGGATCGCTGGTGTGGGTGACGGTGATCCGTACCTGGGAGCCGCGTTCGACAGGGACGGCGGGCTCCACCACGAGGTCCTCGCCCGCGGCCGCGAATTCGGCCGGCAGGCCGTTCACCTCGACGGTGCTCACGGTGCCATGGGTGAAGTCGAGGTTGACGCGCTCCAGTCGCTCGGTCGCGAGCGCGTCGATGCGGGTCACGGCGTCGAGCGGCTTGGTGTTGCTGCCGCCGTAGGTGAGGGCGATGTCGTACGCGAGGACGTCGTAGCCGGGATTGCCGAGGTGCGGGAAGAGCGGATCGCCGATGCCGAGGGGGGTGGGCGAGGGCAGTGCCGCGGCGACAAGGGTGGCCGACGCGGCGGCGAGCAGGGCGGCACGCAGTCGGCGCCGAGGAGTGAGCAGCATGCACTACCGCTACCAGCGCGTCCGGTGGCGGCGGTGACGACGCGCGTCGGGCCACCCGAACGAGATCAGCCGGTGGCCGCCGGATGCTGGGTACGGCTCACGTCGTAGACGCCGGGTACGTCGCGCATGGCGCGCATCAGGGCGGGAAGACCGGCGGCGTCGGGCAGTTGCAGCGTGTACGTGTGGCGTACGCGCTGTTCCGTCGGCGGCTCGACGGTCGCCGAGACGATCGCGGCGCCCTCGACGGCGATGGCTTCGGTCAGGTCGGCGAGCAGTCGCGGCCGGCCGAAGGACTCGGCGACGAGCGTCACCCGGCACTCCGCGGCGTCGCCCCACCGCACCGGAATCGGCTCGCGGTCGAGCGACTTCATCCTGGTGACGGCGGAACACTCCTCGCGATGGACGGTCACCACGCCGCCGCGCACGGCGAAGCCGGTGACGCCGTCCGGCGGTACGGGCGTACAACAGCCCGCGAGCCGTACGGTCGCGTCCGGGAGGTCGACGACGGCGTTGGCGTCCGCGTGCCGTTCGGTGGTGACGGGTAAGGGCCTGCGAGGTGCCGCGGCCGGGGTTTTCGCGTCCTCGGGATGTGCCGCGAGCCAGGTGGTGATGGCGATGCGGGCGGCGGGGGTGCGGGCGTGGTCGAGCCAGTCGGGCGAGGGGCCGGAAGTGGTGTCCTGGGCGAGCAGCAGATGCACGGTGTCGCCGTCGGAGAGCACCGTACTGAGCGTCGCCAGGCGGCCGTTGACGCGTGCGCCGATGCAGGCGTGCGCCTTCTCGCCGTACTGGGCATAGGCGGCGTCGACGCAGCTCGCGCCGGCGGGCAGGCCGAGGATGCGGCCGTCGGCGCGGAAGACGGTGATCTCGCCGTCCTGGGCCAGGTCGGCGCGCAGCGAGGTCCAGAAGGTGTCGGGGTCGGGAGTGGACTCCTGCCACTCCAGCAGCCGGGAGAGCCAGCCGGGCCGGGTGGGGTCGGCCCGCTCGCCGTCCACCGGTTCCGCACCCGTCGCGCCGTCGGAAGGCGTGTACGGATTGCCGAGGGCGACCACGCCCGCCTCGGCGACCTTGTGCATCTGGTGCGTACGGATCAGGACTTCGGCGACCGCCCCGTCGCGGCCCGCGACCGCGGTGTGCAGCGACTGGTACAGGTTGAACTTGGGTGCGGCGATGAAGTCCTTGAACTCGGAGATCACCGGGGTGAAGCAGGTGTGCAGCTCGCCCAGTACGGCGTAGCAGTCGGCGTCCTCGCCCACCAGCACCAGCAGCCGTCCGAAGTCCGTGGCGCGCAGCTCGCCGCGTTTGAGGCTTATACGGTGCACGGAGACGAAGTGGCGTGGCCTGATGTGGACTTCGGCGCTGATGCCGGCCTCGCGCAGGACCGCGCCGAAACGCACCGCCATGGCGTCGAGCGACTCGCCTGCCGTGGTGTTCCCGGCGATCAGGGCACGGGTGCGCTCGTACTCCTCAGGGTGGAGGATCGCGAAGACGAGGTCCTCCAGCTCGGTCTTGAGCGCCTGGACACCGAGCCGTTCGGCGAGCGGGATGAGTACGTCGGCGGTGACCTTGGCGATGCGGGCCTGTTTCTCCGGGCGCATCACGCCGAGCGTGCGCATGTTGTGCAGCCGGTCGGCGAGCTTGATCGACATCACGCGGACGTCGTTGCCGGTGGCGACGAGCATCTTGCGGAAGGTCTCGGGCTCGGCGGCGGCGCCGTAGTCGACCTTCTCCAGCTTGGTGACGCCGTCGACGAGGTAGGCCACCTCGGCGCCGAACTCCGCCTCGACCTGATCGAGCGTCACGTCCGTGTCCTCGACGGTGTCGTGGAGGAGGGACGCCGTCAAGGTCGTGGTCTCCGCGCCCAGTTCGGCGAGGATCAGCGTGACCGCGAGGGGATGCGTGATGTACGGCTCGCCGCTCTTGCGGAACTGTCCGCGGTGGGACGTCTCCGCCAGGACGTACGCCCGGTGCAGGATGGCGAGATCCGCATCGGGGTGGTGGGCGCGGTGCGCCTCGGCGACGTGTCCGATGGCGTCGGGCAGCCGGTCACGGCCGGCCGGACCGAGGAGCGCGGCACGCCCGAGCCGGCGGAGGTCGATCCTGGGACGGCCGCGTCGGCGGCTGTGGGCACCAGGGTTGGCGGCCTCTGCACTCATGGGGCACCTCCGGCAAACATTCGACCGGCGGTGGGAAGTGCAGGCGCGCCCTCCGGGCCGGTGCTTGATGCTACCGAGCCCACCACGTGGCGCAGTGCCGCTCTCGCTCAGCGTGAACCGGATCACCCATTCGAGCGAAGCTCTATCCGAGCGGGGTTTCGGTCCGAGTGATCAGAGACGGGTCGATGCAACCCTCTGCGACGATCACCGCAGGGCCGGTCATCTCGATCTCGCCGTCGGGGTGCTCCGTGATCACCAGGCGCCCGCCGGGCAGATCCACGGTGTAGGTGACGGGGACGCCGGTGACCGAGGGGTCGGTGCCGTCGCGTCGGGCCGCGGCGACGGCCACGGCGCATGCGCCCGTGCCGCAGGAGCGGGTCTCGCCGGAGCCGCGTTCGTGCACGCGCATGGCGACATGGCGCACTCCGCGGTCGACGACGAACTCGACGTTCACCCCGTCCGGATAGACGGACGCGGGCGCCACGGGCGGTGCGGAGAAGAGGTTGCCGGCGTCGGCCAGGTCATCGACGAAGGCGACGGCGTGCGGATTGCCCATGTTCACATGGCGCGTGGGCCAGGTGTGATCCCCCACGGTGACGGTGACGCTCTGCTCGGGCAGGCGGACGCGGCCCATGGAGACAGTGATGTCGCCCTCGGCGGTGCCGCCGTCGGACAGGGCCTTGGCGAGGTGCACCTTCTTGATGCCGCCCCGGGTCGCCACCGCCAGGTTGCCGGCCTCCACATGGCCGGCGCGCTGCAGATAGCGGGCGAAGACGCGGACGCCGTTGCCGCACATCTCGGCGACCGAGCCGTCGGCGTTGCGGTAGTCCATGAACCACTCGGCCTCGTCGGCCATGGCGCGCGCTTCGGGATGGGCCGCGGAGCGCACGACATGCAGCAGTCCGTCGCCGCCGATTCCGGCCCGGCGGTCGCACAGGCGCGCCACGACGGAGGCGGGCAGGTCGATGTCGTTGTCCGGGTCGGGGACGATCACGAAGTCGTTCTCGGTCCCGTGTCCCTTGAGGAAGGCGATCGGCGAGGTGCTCACGCCGTCCATCGTACGAGGAGGGTCCGACAAGCCGGTGATCGGCCGGGCGGCCCGCGCGCGGGGCCGGCGCGTCAGCGCAGGCGGGCCACGCGCCAGACGGCGAGGGCGACGAGCGCGGCGGCCACTCCGACGTAGAGGGCGAACACCCGCCAGTCGGGCCGCAGGCCTGAGCCGCGGGGCGGCAGTCCGGGCCAGGTGTGGCCGACGCGACGGGCGGCCATCACACCCCAGCCGGCGGCGCAGCAGCTGATCAGCAGGCCCAGCATCGCGACGACGGCGCCACCGTCGCCGGTGCCGAAAGCGAGCGGGAAGGCGAACATCAGGGAGCCGAGCGCGGCGAGTCCCACGATGGGGGCGAGCTGCCAGAACCGCAGCATGCGCGGCGGTCGCAGTTCGACCTCGACCTCGTCGGGCAGAACGTCCTGCTCGTCGGGTCCGTCAGGGCTCAGACGGGACGCGCCGCTTGTCGCTTCCCGCGGTTGTTCCTCTGTGTCATGAGGGCCGGCCTCCATCGCCACGCGCCCTCCCAACTCGGACTCCACGTTGATCGATGCTCGATGATGGCACGGCCCGAGGCACCGAAATGACGGGCAGTGCGTCCCGATGCCATCACGTGATCAGGCTGTAACCGCTCGTTCGACCAACGCCAGCGCCTGATGCGGAAGTTCCCCGCGGTGCTCTGCCGCGCCGCTCAGCCAGTGCACACGGGGGTCCCTGCGGAACCAGGAGTCCTGACGGCGCGCGAAGCGCTTGGTGGCGCGAACGGTCTCATCGCGCGCCTCCTGTTCGGTGCACTCCCCCGCGAGCGCCGTGAGGATCTGCTGGTAGCCGAGCGCGCGTGAGGCCGTGCGCCCCTCCCGCAGCCCTTGCGCCTCCAGTGCGCGTACTTCGTCGACGAGTCCCGCCTCCCACATCCGGTCCACACGCAGGGCGATGCGCTCGTCGAGTTCGGGGCGCTCGACGTCGACCCCGATCTGGACGGTGTCGTACACGGCGTCGTGGCCGGGGAGGTTGGCGGTGAAGGGCCTGCCGGTGATCTCGATCACTTCGAGGGCACGGACGATGCGGCGGCCGTTGCCGGGCAGGATCGCCGCACCGGCGGCGGGGTCGGCGGCGGCGAGCCGGGCGTGCAGCGCGCCGGGGCCGTGCAGGCCGAGTTCCTCCTCCAGCCGGGCGCGCACCGCGGGGTCGGTGCCGGGGAATTCGAGGGCGTCGATGGCTCCCCGTACGTACAGCCCGGAGCCGCCGACGAGTACCGGCGTACGGCCTTCGGCGAGCAGACGGTCGATCTCCGCCCGGGCCAGCTTCTGGTACTCGGCGACGCTCGCGGCCACCGTGACGTCCCAGATGTCGAGGAGGCGGTGTGGCACGCCGCCGCGTTCGCCGAGAGTCAGTTTGGCCGTGCCGATGTCCATCCCGCGGTAGAGCTGCATGGAGTCTGCGTTGACGACTTCGCCGTCGAGTTGCTGGGCGAGGAATACGCCCAGATCGGACTTTCCGGCCGCGGTCGGTCCGACGACGGCGATGACCCGCGGTGCGGGAGCTGCGCTTCTCACCGCCCCAGTCTCGCAAACCTCCGGCTATGTCCCCGAACGAGCGAGGTGACGGTGCAGCCCGAGCTTCGTTGCCTGTTGCGAGGTTCCGAACGCCGGTTGACGACCGGTGCCCGCGGGCGACGCAAGGAGACGCTCCGGGCGCGACGGAACTTCGCCCACACGAGTAGGCTATGGAGTAGATATGGGCGTTTTTTCATGGTTTCGCGGTAAGTCCGGTGCGACCACCGAGGCATCTGCCGACGAGACGGCCGCCAGCACGCTGACGGAGGAGGCGCCTGTCGAGGGCGGCTCCGAGGCCGAAGCGTCGAAGGACGAGACGCCGCCGGCCGCCGAGGTGTCGGAGGCGGAGGCGACGCAGGAGCCCCAGGAGGGTGCCGAGGCCGCCGCCGAGAGTGTGGAGATCCCCAAGCAGCAGTCGGCCGAGGAGGCGGCGGACAGCGAAGCCGGCGAGAGCGCCCGCAAGTAGTCCACGAGGGAAGGTGGCCCATGGGCTTCAAGGACACGCTGAAGGCCAAGCTCGCTCCGGCCAGGGGCAAGGTCTCCGATCTTGCGCAGCAGCACGGGGGAAAGATCGAGGACGGTCTGGACAAGGCCGCACGGGCGGTCGACTCACGGACCAAGGGCAAGTACAGCGGCAAGATCGAGTCCGGCACCGGCAAGGCCAAGCATGCCCTGGACCGCATGGCCCACGGGGACGACAGCGCTCACCGCGACGACGGCACGACGCCGCCGACGTTCTGAGCTCAACGGCGGACGGCCGCGGAACCCTGCGTTCTGCGGCCGTCCGCCGTTCCCGTGCCGACGGCGCGGGCCTCATGGCCCGCAGCGTCGGTGCTACGACCAGGCCGCGACGAAGTAGCCGACGCCGTAGGGGGCGTCGTCGTAGAGCAGGCGGCCGTCCAGCGACGCGCCTTCCGCGGCGCCCGCCAGGACCTGCCACGGCGCCCGGCCCGCTGCCTTGAGTTCATACGCCAGTGCCTCGTCCAGCGCCATCAGGGCCTCGGCATCGGCGTCGCCGAGGGCGCGGGCGGCTTGGGCATCGAAGTCGGCGGCCCGCTCGTCCAGATAGCCAGGTGCCTTCAGCGTGCGGCAGGCACTGCCGTCGCCCATCACCAGCAGGGCGACGCGGCCGGCCCGGGCGCCGAGCTCCCGCCCCGCCGCGAAGCAGCGTTCCGGCGCGAGCGGTTCCCCCACGCCGAGCCCCTCGAGGGGTCCGGCCCACCGGGCACGGTCCAGCAGCCAGGCGCCCACCGCCAGCGAAAGGGGCAGTGGCCGGTCCCCGGCTTCGCCCTCGCCGAGCCGTACGCCGACGTCCACGCCGAAGCCGTGGAAGCTGCCCGTCGCCCCCGCGACATACGGTCCGCGGCCGTCCTTGTCCGCAGGGCCGACCACGACGAGCACGTCGGGCCGGGAAGCGGCCAGTACGCCGAGGGCGTCCGTGCACGCGGTGCGCAGCACGTCGAGTTCGGGCGCCGCGCCCGCGGCGACCTCGGGCACGAGCAGCGGCGGGCTGGGACAGACGGCAGCGGCGACAAGCATGATCGCCAGCCTAGTCCGTGCCCGCTCCAGCTCTCCGGGCTAGTCGCAGCCGCATCCCGGAGCGGCGGCCACCGGGAGCGGCTCCGGGGCGCCGATCTTCGGCAGCCCGAGCATCACACCGGCGGGCTTCGCGGTCTCCGCGTTGCGCTTCTCCCAGGCGTCGCCCGCACGTGTGCGGCGGACCGACTGCACGGCGCCTTCGGCGAGCAGGTGGTGCGGGGCCGCGTAGGTGATCTCGACGGTCACCACATCGCCGGGGCGCACCGCTTCGTCCGGCGCGCTGAAGTGGACCAGACGGTTGTCGGGGGCGCGGCCGGACAGCCGGTGGGTGGCGCCGTCCTTGCGGCCCTCGCCCTCGGCCACCATCACGTCGATCGTGCGGCCGACCTGCTTCTTGTTCTCCTCCCAGGAGATCTCCTCCTGCAGGGCCACCAGCCGCATGTACCGCTCCTGGACGACCTCCTTGGGGATCTGGCCGTCCATGGTCGCCGCGGGGGTGCCGGGGCGCTTGGAGTACTGGAAGGTGAAGGCGTTCGCGAAGCGGGCCTTGCGGACCGTGTGCATGGTCTGCTGGAAGTCCTCCTCGGTCTCGCCGGGGAAGCCCACGATGATGTCGGTGGAGATGGCGGCGTGCGGGATCGCGGCGCGCACCTTCTCGATGATTCCGAGGAAACGCTCCTGCCGGTACGAGCGGCGCATCGCCTTCAGCACCGTGTCCGAGCCGGACTGCAGCGGCATGTGGAGCTGGGGCATCACGTTCGGCGTCTCGGCCATCGCCGCGATCACGTCGTCCGTGAAGTCACGGGGGTGCGGCGAGGTGAAGCGGACCCGCTCCAGGCCCTCGATCGCCCCGCAGGCGCGCAGCAGCTTGCTGAACGCCTCCCGGTCACCGATGTCGGAGCCGTACGCGTTGACGTTCTGGCCGAGCAGTGTGATCTCCGAGACGCCCTCGGCGACGAGGGCCTCGATCTCGGCGAGGATGTCGCCGGGACGCCGGTCCTTCTCCTTGCCGCGCAGCGCGGGCACGATGCAGAAGGTGCAGGTGTTGTTGCAGCCCACCGAGATGGAGACCCAGGCGGCGTACGCGGACTCGCGGCGGGTCGGCAGCGTGGAGGGGAAGGCCTCCAGCGACTCCGCGATCTCGACCTGCGCCTCCTCCTGGACACGGGCGCGCTCCAGCAGCACCGGCAGCTTGCCGATGTTGTGCGTACCGAAGACGACGTCGACCCAGGGCGCCTTCTTGACGATGGTGTCGCGGTCCTTCTGGGCCAGGCAGCCGCCGACGGCGATCTGCATCCCGGGCCGCTTGGTCTTCATCGGTGCGAGCCGGCCGAGGTTGCCGTAGAGCTTGTTGTCGGCGTTCTCCCGCACCGCGCAGGTGTTGAAGACGACGACATCGGCGTCACCGTCGGATCCCTGGGGCGCGCGGACGTATCCGGCGCCTTCCAGCAGGCCCGACAGCCGCTCCGAGTCGTGGACGTTCATCTGGCACCCGTAGGTGCGCACCTCGTATGTTCCCTTGACGTCCACTGTCTGACTCCGGTTGCCGCTGCTCATGCCACCAGGGTAGGCGGTGCCCGCGGTGTCCCCCGACCCCGGAGCCCGGCGGTCCGACGGCGGGGGCGCGACGTCGGGAGGCGCACGGTTGGCTCCGCACCCCGGCAGGCGCCGCCCGAGGCTGGGCCTGGCCATCACAGCGAGTGAAATGGCAGGATCGCGGCATGTTCCAGGCTCTGTCCCGTATCAGCCGCCGCCGTGCCCTGCAGGGGTCGGCCGCCGCCTTGGTGGTGTTCGGGCTGCTGTTGTGGTGGCTGGCGCCCTTCGGGGAGACCGCACCGAGCGGGACGATCACCTTCAGCACGGGCTCGAAGAGCGGTGTCTACCAGCGCTACGGCGTCCTGCTGAAGGAGGCGCTCGCCCGTGACATGCCGGACGTGGGCATAGATCTACAGCTCAGCGAGGGCTCTCAGGAGAACCTGGCCCGTGTGGCATCGGGCAAGGCCGACTTCACCATCGCCACCGCCGACGCGGTCGCCAAGTTCAAGCGGGACGGCAAGCCGGGAGCGGAACGGCTGCGGGGCTGCGCCCGGCTCTACGACGACTATGTGCAGCTCGTCGTGCCGAGGAGCTCAGGCGTCCTGAAGATCGAGGACCTGCGCGGCAAGAAGGTCGGCATGGGCCAGGAGGGCTCGGGCGTCCGGCTGGTCGCCGAGCGGCTGCTGATCGCATCGGGCATCGATCCGGACCGGGACATCACCCCCGTGCCGGCCGGGATCGACACCGTGCCCGGCCAACTGGAGCGCGGCACGCTCGACGCCTTCTTCTGGTCAGGCGGACTGCCGACCAGCACCGTGCAGAAACTGTCGGAGCGCTACCAGATCAGGCTGGTGCCCCTGGACCCCGACCTGGTCGAGAAGCTGCACGTCACCAGCGACGCCGCGAGCTACTACCGCTCGGCCGTGATGCCGCCCGACGCCTATCTGCAGGCACAGAGCGGGGCCCCGGTGCCGACGATGGCGGTCGCGAACGTGCTCGTGACGACCGACCGGATGGACCCGGCGATGGCGGAGGGCTTCACCCGCACGGTGATCAGAAGCCGGGACCGCATCGGCAACACGGTCCACCCGGCGCAGCTGGTGGATCTGCGCACCGCGGTCTACACGGACCCGCTGCCGCTGCACGAGGGCGCCCGGCGCTACTACAGCTCCGCCAAGCCCTGAGCCCGGCACCCCAGCTCCGCCAAGTCCTGCGTTCCTGGGAGACCTCACGCCCCCGCTGAGGTACGCGGGACGGTGACCGTCACCCTGAGGCCGCGCGGCTCGTGGTGCTCGTACGCGATGGTGCCGCCGCCCGCCGAGAGCAGGGCGCGCGAGATCGACAGCCCGAGGCCCGAGCCCTTCACGTTCTGATGCCGCCCGCTGCGCCAGAAGCGGTCGCCGATACGGGACAGCTCCTCGTCGCTCAGGCCGGGACCGCGGTCGGTGATCACGACAGAGGACGTGCCGCCGTTGGACGACACCACGACGGTGACCTCCTCGCCCCGCGGCGTGAACTTCAGGGCGTTGTCGATCACCGCGTCCAGGGCGCTGGAGAGCGCGATCGGATCGGCCCAGGCGGTGACCGCGGACCGCTGCCCGGTGAGCCGTACGCCCTTCTCGTCGGCGAGGGGACGCCAGGCCGCGACACGCTCGGCGGCCAGTTCCCCGATGTCGGTGAGCTGGAGGTCCGCCGACGCGTGCTCGGCGAGTGCCAGGTCCAGCAGATCGTCGAGGACCTGGGCGAGACGCTTGCCCTCGGTACGGACGGAGGCGATCTCCTCGTTGCCGTCGGGGAGTTCGAGTGCGAGGAGTTCGATGCGCAGCAGGAGTGCGGCGAGCGGGTTGCGCAACTGGTGGGAGGCGTCGGCGACGAAGGCGCGCTGCTGCTCCAGTACCTCTTCGACGTTGTCGGCCATCTCGTTGAACGAGTCCGACAGCCGTCTCAGTTCCGGCGGTCCGCCCGCCGCGGCGACCCGCGAGTTCATCCGGCCGGTCGCGATGTCGTGGGTGGCGGCGTCCAGGACGCGTACCGGGCGCAGCACCCAGCCCGTGAGCCGGATGGCCGCACCGACGGCGAGCAGCATCGCCGCGCTCTCGCCGGCCCCGATCAGCAGCCAGCCGCGCAGCACCCGGGAGCGCAGCTGCCCGGTCGGCGAGTCGGTGAAGACGACGGCGACGACGTCACCGTCCCGGACGACGGGCGAGGCGACGACCAGCCGGCCGTTCTTCTGCCACGGCCACACCTGCGGCGGGTCCTGACTGCGCCGTCCCGACAGGGCGTCCCTGAACGCCTCTCGCCCCTCACCGTCCGGCGGCACGGACCAGTTCTTGGGCGCGCGTGCCATGGCGTCGCCGTCGCGGTAGAAGACGCCTGCCCTGATGCCGTACGTGGCGTGATAGCGCTCGATCTGCTCCTGGAGCGTCGAGCGCCGCTCGTCGAGACCGGAGCGGTCGGTGACGAACTGGGCGAGGGCCGCGAAGCGCACGGTGTCGTCGATCCGGTCCACGACCACCCGCTGCTGTTCCGCCGCGGCGACGCTCACGGCGAGCGGGAAGCCCAGCGCGAGCAGCACGCCCGCCATGAGGACGATGAGCAGCGGAAGAAGTCTGGTACGCACAGGGGATTACGCGGCCGGGGCGACCAGGCGGTAGCCGACGCCGCGCACGGTCTCGATCAGCGCGGGCATCCGGAGCTTGGACCGCAGGGACGCGACGTGCACCTCGAGCGTGCGGCCGGTCCCCTCCCAGCTGGTGCGCCAGACCTCGCTGATGATCTGCTCACGACGGAAGACGACACCGGGACGCTGGGCGAGCAGCGCCAGCAGGTCGAACTCCTTGCGGGTCAGCTGCACGGCCGCACCGTCGACGCTGACGCGCCGGGTGGGCAGTTCGATCGTGACGGCACCGAGGCGCAGGGCGTCGTCGGCGGCCGGCGCGGCGGCGTCGTCGCCGGTGGCGGTGCGCCGGGCCACGGCGTGGATACGGGCCAGCAGCTCACCGGTGTCGTACGGCTTGACGACGTAGTCGTCCGCGCCGAGGTTCAGGCCGTGGATCCGGGAGCGTACGTCGGCCCGCGCGGTCACCATGATCACCGGGGTCGAGGTGATCTTCCGCAGCTTTCCGCACACCTGGTAGCCGTCCTGGTCGGGCAGGCCGAGATCCAGCAGGACGACGGCGAAGGGCGGCTTGTCGGGGCGCGTCGCGGGAAGCACGGCGTGCAGTGCCTCCTCGCCGTTGCGGGCGTGCACGACGTCGAAACCGTGCCGGGCGAGCACCGCGGACAGGGCAGCGGCAACGTGGTCGTCGTCCTCGACGAGCAGCAGCCTCATGTCCCCCCTTCGGTCGTGCGGTCTCCGGCGTACCAGGGCATCAACGCCGATTCCCGGGCGGACAGTCAAGGGACTACCCGGTTCATGGCGGTTTCCGTTACGCACCCGGTACGCCGCACGGCGTCATGTTTACCCATCGTGTCCGTTCGAAGCCGGATCGTTATGCTCAATTTCCCCTCAGATGTAATGACGCTGGTCGCAGTGCGTGATTAAGGTCCTTCCAACCGAGGAGGACGGAGCCAAAAGCCGATGAGCGGAGTGTCAGTGACCAAGGGCGCCGAGGATGCCGTACCCGCAGCGGGCGACCTGGTTGTGCTGAGCAACGTGAACAAGCACTTCGGCGCGTTGCACGTGCTCCAGGACATCGACCTGACGATCACCCGCGGCGAGGTCGTCGTGGTGATCGGACCGTCCGGGTCCGGTAAGTCCACGCTGTGCCGCACCGTCAACCGCCTGGAGACGATCGACTCCGGAGCGATCTCGATCGACGGCAAGCCACTGCCCCAGGAGGGCAAGGAGCTCGCCCGGCTGCGCGCCGACGTCGGCATGGTCTTCCAGTCGTTCAACCTCTTCGCACACAAGACCGTCCTGGACAACGTGACGTTGGGCCAGGTCAAGGTGCGCAAGACCGACAAGAAGGCGGCCGAGGAGAAGGCGCGGGCACTGCTCGACCGCGTGGGCGTCAGCGCCCAGGCCGACAAGTACCCCGCCCAGCTCTCCGGCGGCCAGCAGCAGCGCGTCGCGATCGCGCGAGCACTGGCGATGGACCCCAAGGTCATGCTGTTCGACGAGCCGACATCGGCCCTCGACCCCGAGATGATCAACGAGGTCCTCGAGGTCATGCAGCAGCTGGCACGCGACGGGATGACAATGGTCGTTGTCACCCACGAGATGGGCTTCGCCCGGTCCGCCGCCAACCGTGTCGTGTTCATGGCAGACGGCAAGATCGTCGAAGAGGCCACCCCCGAGGAGTTCTTCAGCAACCCGCGCAGCGACCGGGCCAAGGACTTCCTGTCGAAGATCCTTCACCACTGAGTCCTGGATCCCCCGATCCGCATCACTTCGCGTCAACTCTAGGGAATTCATCATGAAGCTTCGCAAGGTCACCGCCGCTTCGGCCACCGTCTTCGCGCTTGCACTGACCGCCACCGCCTGCGGCTCGGACAGCGACAGTGGCTCGGGCGACTCGGGCGGCAAGAAGATCACTGTCGGTATCAAGTACGACCAGCCGGGCCTCGGCCTGAAGACGCCCGACGGCAAGTTCACCGGCTTCGACGTCGACGTGGCCAACTACGTCGCCAAGGAGCTCGGCTACGACAACGTCGAGTTCAAGGAGACGAAGAGCGCCGACCGCGAGACCGCGCTGGCCCGCGGCGACGTGGACTTCATCGCCGCCACGTACTCGATCAACGACGAGCGCAAGCAGAAGGTCGACTTCGCCGGCCCCTACCTGCTCGCCCACCAGGACCTGCTGATCCGGTCCGACGACAACGTCGCGAAGGGCGAGGACCTCAACGGCAAGAAGCTCTGCTCCGTCGTCGGCTCCACGTCCGCCCAGAACGTGAAGAAGGACTTCGCGCCGAAGGCCCAGCTGCAGCAGGTCGGCACCTACTCGGAGTGCCTGGCCGGTCTCCAGAGCGGCGCCGTCGACGCGCTGACCACGGACGACTCGATCCTCGCCGGCTTCGCGGCGCAGGACCAGTACAAGGGCAAGTTCAAGCTCGCCGGTCTGAAGCTCAGCAACGAGAACTACGGCATCGGCGTCAAGAAGGGCGACCAGGCGATGGTCGACAAGATCAACGCCGCCCTCGAGAAGATGGTCAAGGACAAGGCCTGGGAAAAGGCCGTGACGGACAACTTCGGTCCGGCCAACTACAAGAACGAGCCCGCCCCGAAGATCGGCAACATCGTCAAGTGAAGCAGGGCTGAGACGGCACGCCGCCACTGAAGGCGGCGTGCCGCGCCCTCCTACACGCGGAAGCGCGGGAGACAGTGTTCGACTTTCTTGAAGGTTACGACTTGCTCGGGGCGTTCTGGGTGACGGTGCAGCTCACCGTCTTCTCCGGAATCGGCTCCTTGGTACTGGGCACCATTCTTGCCGCGATGCGGGTGAGCCCCGTTCCGCTGATGCGTGGCTTCGGCACCGTTTACGTCAACATGGTCCGGAACATTCCGCTGACCGTCATCATCGTCTTCTCCTCGCTCGGTCTCTCCAATGTCTTCGGCATGACGCTGGGCGCGGCAGACGACTTCGAGTCACTGGCGTTCCGGCTGTCCGTGCTGGGACTGTCGGCGTACACCGCAGCGTTCGTCTGCGAGGCCGTGCGGTCAGGCATCAACACGGTGCCGGTCGGTCAGGCGGAGGCTGCGCGGGCCATCGGACTGAGCTTCAGCCAGGTGCTCATGAGTGTCGTGCTCCCCCAGGCGTTCCGCTCGGTGGTCGGTCCGCTCACCAATGTGCTGATCGCCCTGACCAAGAACACCACGGTCGCCGCGGCCATCGGTGTGTCCGAGGCGGCTCTGCTCATGAAGGAGATGATCGAGAACGAAGCACAGCTGGTGCTCATCTCGGCGGTCTTCGCCTTCGGATTCGTGGTCCTGACTCTCCCCACCGGCATCTTCCTCGGCTGGGTCGGCAAGCGTGTGGCGGTGAAGCGATGACCTCGGTCCTCTACGACGCTCCTGGCCCCCGCGCCAAGCGCCGCAACATCGTCTACACCGTCGGATTCCTCGCCCTGCTCGCTCTGCTGATCTGGTGGATCTTCAGCGTGATGTCGGACAAGGGACAGCTCGACTGGGCCCTCTGGAAGCCGTTCACCGAGGCACAGGCCTGGACGACCTATCTGCTGCCCGGCCTCGGCAACACGTTGAAGGCGGCGGCCCTCGCGATGGTCATCGCACTGCCGCTGGGCGCGGTCTTCGGCATCGCCCGGTTGTCCGACCACCGCTGGGTCAGGGTTCCGGCCTCGGTCGTCGTGGAGTTCTTCCGCGCCATTCCGGTCCTTCTCCTGATGCTGTTCGCGAACCAGCTGTACGCCAACTCCTCCGGCATCAGCAGTGACCTCCGTCCGCTGTACGCCGTGGTCACCGGCCTCGTCCTGTACAACGCCTCTGTGCTGGCCGAGATCGTGCGGGCCGGCATCCTGTCGCTGCCCAAGGGCCAGACGGAGGCGGCCAAGGCCGTCGGTCTGCGCAAGGGTCAGACGATGACCAGCATCCTGCTGCCGCAGTCCGTGACCGCGATGCTGCCCGCGCTGGTCAGCCAGCTCGTCGTCATCGTCAAGGACACCGCTCTCGGCGGCGCGATCCTGGCCTTCACGGAACTGCTCAACGCCCGGGGCACGCTCGCCGCGAACTACGCGAACGTGATCCCCAGCTTCATCGTCGTCGCGGTGATCTACATCATCCTCAACCTGATCCTCACGACCTTCGCCTCGTGGCTGGAGCGCAAGCTGCGCCGCGCGAAGAAGAGCACGGGGGCAGTGCTCGCCGCCGACCTGGCCGGCGCCGAGGAGCCCATCGCCGAACCCGGCATCAGGACCGAGGGCACCGGCAAGAACTGACGGTTCATCGGATGTACGACCGGTGAGGGGCGGTGGCCGACGGCCACCGCCCCTCGCCGCGTCCCGGTGACGCTTGACGCAGGCACCCGCAATAGGTTGCATACGTTCTGTGATCGCGCACCGGGCTCCGGCCACCCTCCGCTCTTGTTCCCCACAGGCCACAGGAGCAGCGCCGTGGACCCGGTGATCATCGTGGGTGCGGGTCCTGTCGGACTGGCGCTCGCCTTGGCACTTGCGCAGCAAGGAGTCCCTTCTGTTCTGCTCGACGCGAGCGTCGGCAAGGAGGAGCCGCGGCCCGCTCGCACCGTGGTGCTGCGGCCCGACACCGCGGCCATGATCGAGCGACTCGGCTGCAGCACTGTCCGTGACGAAGGCGCGCACTGGACCGGCTGGCGCACGATGCGGCGCCGGCAGGACGTACGTCTGCTGGCGCTGGGGGACGACGCCACCCCCTCGCCGCTGCACATGCCGCAGCACGCCCTGGCCCGTGGCCTGCGGGACGCCATCGGTGAACAGCCGCTGATCCGGCTCGTGACCGAGAGCCGGGTGGACTCGATGGAGCAGGACGACGACGGAGTCACCGTCCACACCCGCGGTCCGGAGGCGACCTGGTGGCGTGGCAGCCATGTCGTGGGCTGCGACGGGGCGCGATCGACCGTCCGTAAGCTCCTCGGCGTCCGCTTCACCGGCCGTACGGCGGTGGAGCGGCACGCCGTCGCCACCCTGCGCAGCGAACTCCCCTGGCCCGACGAGGCGTTGCTGCACCGGCTGCCGCCGTGGCGGTCGGGCGGCGAGGAGATCACGGCGCGTCCGCTGCCGGACGACGTCTGGCGGCTGGACTGGCTGCTGCCGCCCCGCGGCGAGCTGGTCACCCCCGACGCGCTGGTGGCCCGGGTGCGGGACACGCTCGCCGGATGGTGCGGCGGAACACCGCCGTACGAGCTCATCGACACCGGCGTCTACACGCTGCATCACCGGCTCGCCCGGCGCTGGCGCGTGGGCCGGGCGTTCCTCGCCGGCGACGCGGCGCATCTGCTCGGTGCGCTGGGCACGCAGGGGCTCGACGAAGGACTGAGGGACGTCGAGAACCTGGCGTGGAAGCTGGCGCACGCCTGGCACCACGGCGCGTCCGAGACGCTGCTCGACAGCTATCAGGCGGAGCGGCGGACGTCCGCCGCCGCGCGACTGCGCGCCGCGGACCAGTCGCTGCCGATACTGCGCAGCAGCAGCGCACTGCGTACGTACCTCCCGGGTGCCGCGCGGGGGCACGACACCCTGCTCATGGACGGTCATCTGGGGCAGGGGCCACTCGGCGCGCCCCCCGAATACACACACTCCCCCCTGGCACCTGAACACGCCCCCGGGCAGACCCTCGTCGGCACGGCAACGGGTGCGCCGGTCGCCGATGTGCGGGTGACCGCGCCGGACGGGACGACCGCCCGGCTGCGGGACCGGCTGGGACGGGGGCAGCTGTTGGTGCTGCTCGTCGCGCCGGGGACAGGGGTGTGGGACCGGCGGCACTGGGTGGGCGCGGGTGTGATGCCGAGGCTCGCCGCGGCCGTGACCGCGCTGCCGGTGCGGGCCGAGATTCTGGTGACGGAGAGCTATCCGGGGTCCTCGGCGCACACCGTGCTGCTGGTGCGGCCCGACGGGCATCTGGTCGCCGCGTTCACCGGAGTACGGCCGGCGGAGCTGTACGCGGCGGCGGACGCGGCCCGGGGCGGGCCGCCGTCAGCGGTGCGCAGTGACCGCACTGCGGACATCAATTGACCCTCGAAGTCCGTCATGGTGTACTCCGGAGCGTGACCGACACCGATGTGCGCCTGTGGCGGAGGGTCCATATGGACCTCGTCCGCTATGCGGGCTGCGTGTGTCGACCCTCCTGCTGAATTCGCCTTTCCTTCGCGCCGCGGGCTGCTGAGCCCGGGCGCGCTCCCGCGAACCCAGAGGACGGTATCCGTGTCCCAGCCTGGCTCCACCCCTGTCGTTGCATCTGCTGCCGTTGCGTCCGCGTCGCATGCGCCTGTCTCTGTCGGCCCCGCGGCGTCCGCCGCTGTCGCCCCCGTCGAGGCGGACCCGGCGGCTCCGACCGCCGCGGACCTGCTCGACTTCGTACGGCGTACTGCCGCCGACACCGAACTCATCGCCTCGCTCCCCCTCGACCCCGAAGGCCGCACCTGGGTAAGGCTCGAGGGGCCCGGTGGCAGTGAGGCCTGGCTCATCGCCTGGCCTCCCGGCACGGGGACCGGCTGGCACGACCACGCGGAGTCGCTCGGCGCGTTCGCCACGGCCTCGGGCGAACTGAAGGAGAACTCGCTCGCCGTACGGCTCCCCGCGAGCGGCTGGCGGACCCTGGAACTGCGCGAAGGGGTGGACCGCGAGCGGGTGTTGGGCGTGGGACAGGGACGGGCGTTCGGCACTCACCATGTGCACGAGGTGCTGAACGAGTCGACGGCCGAGCACGCCGTGTCGGTCCATGCGTACTACCCGCCGCTGCCGCTGATCCGGCGCTTCAGCCGGTCCGGTGCGGTGCTCCGTCTCGAGCAGGTCGAGAGCCCGGAGGACTGGCAGTGAGTGAGCGGCGTGACCGGGTCGGTATCGACGAGCACCTGGAGCGGGTCCGCGAGGGTCTGGACCGGGTCGAGCCGAAGCAGGCTTTCGAGGAGGCCGCGGACGGGGCGCTGCTGGTGGACATCCGGTACGCGGCTCTGCGGGACCGCGACGGGCTGATCCCCGGTGCCCTCGTCGTGGAGCGCAACGAGCTGGAGTGGCGGCTGGACCCGTGGGGCAGCCATCGCGCGCCCGAGGCGGTCGGCCACGATCTGCGCGTCGTGGTCGTCTGCAACGAGGGCTACGCGTCCTCCCTCGCGGCGTCCTCCCTGCGCGACCTGGGCCTGCATCGCGCGACGGACCTGATCGGCGGCTTCCAGGCCTGGAGGGCCGCCGGCCTTCCGGTCGAGGTGTGAGGCCGGGCCTGTCCGACGTGCGGCGGGCCCTCGTCCCCGCCCCGGCCTTGGCCTTGGCTTTGGCCTAGAGGCTCCCGTCCTCGGGCAGGTCCTCCACGTCCTCGCCCTCTTCCTCCAGGGCTCGCTTGACCACCCGCAGCGCCATGCCCTCCGGGTATCCCTTGCGGGCGAGCATGCCCGCGAGCCGGCGCAGACGGCGGTCGCGGTCGAGGCCGCGCGTGGAGCGGAGCCTGCGGGCGACCAGTTCGCGTGCGGTCTCCTCCTCCTGCTCGGAGTCGAGCTGCCCCACCGCCTCGTCGATCAGCGCCGGATCCACGCCCTTGGTCCGCAACTCACGCGCCAGCGCCCGCCGGGCGAGCCCCCGGCCGTGGTGCCGGGACTCGACCCATGCGTCCGCGAAGGCCGCGTCGTTGATCAGCCCCACGTCCTCGAAACGGGAGAGGATCTCCTCGGCCACCTCCGAGGGGATCTCCCGCTTGTGCAGCGCGTCCGCGAGCTGTTTGCGGGTGCGCGGGGTCCCGGTGAGCAGGCGCAGGCAGATCGCCCGCGCCCGCTCCGCCGGATCCTGGGGCGACAGCTCCTTCTCGGCCCTCGACGAGTCGGCGCTGTCGCCCGGCCATTCGGTTCGCCGGGCCATGCGCTAGCCCTTGGCCGCCGCCGTCTTGGCCGCTTTGGCCTTGCCGGCAGGCGCGGGAACCGACTTCGCCGTGTCCTCGGCCGGTGCGGCCGGGCCGCCCGCCGCGTCCACGCCCGGCTCGGCCGCCGGCGCCTCCGGCTTCACGCCGACGCCCAGCTTCTCGAGGATCTTCTTCTCGATCTCGTTGGCGAGATCGGGGTTGTCCTTCAGGAAGTTACGGGCGTTCTCCTTGCCCTGGCCGAGCTGGTCGCCCTCGTAGGTGTACCAGGCACCCGCCTTGCGCACGAAGCCGTTCTCCACGCCCATGTCGATCAGGCCGCCCTCGCGGCTGATGCCCTGGCCGTAGAGGATGTCGAACTCGGCCTGCTTGAACGGCGGCGCGACCTTGTTCTTGACGACCTTGACGCGGGTGCGGTTGCCGACGGCGTCCGTACCGTCCTTCAGGGTCTCGATACGGCGGATGTCGAGCCGCACCGAGGCGTAGAACTTCAGCGCGCGGCCACCGGTGGTGGTCTCCGGCGAGCCGAACATCACGCCGATCTTCTCGCGGAGCTGGTTGATGAAGATCGCGGTGGTCTTGGACTGGTTCAGCGCGCTGGTGATCTTCCGGAGCGCCTGGCTCATCAGTCGCGCCTGCAGACCGACGTGCGAGTCGCCCATCTCGCCCTCGATCTCCGCGCGCGGCACCAGGGCCGCCACCGAGTCGATGACGATCAGGTCGAGCGCGCCGGAGCGGACGAGCATGTCGACGATCTCCAGCGCCTGCTCACCGTTGTCCGGCTGGGACAGGATCAGGTTGTCGATGTCGACGCCGAGCTTCTTCGCGTACTCCGGGTCGAGTGCGTGCTCGGCGTCGATGAACGCCACCGAGCCGCCGAGCTTCTGCGCGTTGGCCACGGCGTGCAGGGTCAGGGTCGTCTTGCCGGAGGACTCCGGGCCGTACACCTCCACCACACGGCCACGCGGCAGTCCGCCGACGCCGAGGGCGACGTCGAGCGCGGTCGACCCGGTGGGGATGACCTCGATGGGCTCGTTCGGCCGCTCGCCCAGGCGCATCACCGCGCCCTTGCCGAATTGCCGTTCAATCTGTGCGAGCGCGGCGTCGAGCGCCTTCTCGCGGTCGGTTCCTGCCATGGGTTCCACCCGATTTGCTTGAGTCGATCGCTTCACGTCAACGACGCTATCCCCTGCCACTGACAATCGGCCCCGATGCCCTTCCCGCCTGTGGACAACTCCCGGAGAACCGCGGCCGGAATCCCATGAGAATGGATGTTCGATTTCGGTGTCAAGCGCACCACCCGGCGCGTCACCGACGGTTGTGCACCGTCCTATCCTTCCTGGCATGGCCCTCCCCTCCCGCGCTCCGGGCAGCCGTCTGCCCGCGCGTACGACCGATGCCGTCGTGACCTTGCTCGTCACCGCCGTCGTGGTCGTCTGGACCGCGGTGATGACCCGCTACGAGAGCGAGCCGCTGGGCTCCACGCTGATCGGCTGGGCCCTGATCGCGATCGGCTGCGGCGCTCTCCGGTTCCGCCGCCGCAACCCCGTCGCCGTCGCCGTGGTCACCTTGGTGGCGTGCGCGGTCTACTACCCGCTGAGCGCCCTCGACGGCCCGCTGATGATCACCTTCGCCCTCGCCCTGTTCAGCGTGGCGGCCGAAGGCCGTTTCACCGCCGCGATCGCCCTCGTGTCCATCACCCTCCTCGCCGTCGGCCTCGGCGAGGTCCGCCAGGCGTCCGGGCACCGGCAGATCGACGACACCTCGCTCGTCATGCTCGCCGGCTGGCTGATCAGCCTTGTCGCCGTGGGCCGTGCCCAGCGCACCCGTATCGCCTATCTGCACGAGGTGGAGCAGCGCGCGCTGGCCGCCGAGCGGGAGCAGGAGGCACGGGCCCGGCAGAGCGCCACGGAGGAGCGGCTGCGGATCGCGCGCGAACTGCACGACGTCCTGGGCCACAGCATCTCGCTGATCAACGTCCAGTCCAGCGCCGTCCTGCACAAGCTGAGCAAGCAGCCCGATCCCGCGGAGGCACTCACCGCGGCCGAGAACGCCCTGGAGGCGGTCAAGGCCACCAGCAAGGACGCCCTGCGGGAACTGCGTTCCACCCTCGGTGTGCTGCGGCAGGCCGACGAGGCGGCGCCGACCGCGCCCGTGGCGGGGCTCGACCGGCTAGGCGAGTTGATCGAGCGGGCCCGTACGACGGGGATCGAGGTGCGTACGCAGACGGAGGGCACGCCCCGCGCGCTGCCGCCGCCCGTCGACCTCGCCGCCTACCGGATCGTCCAGGAGTCGCTGACCAATGTGACCCGGCACGCCGAGGCGCACAGCGCGCTGGTCACGATCACCTACACCGACGACGACGTCCGTGTGAGGATCGACGACGACGGCCGGGGGTCCGCCGACGAGCAGTCACGGGGCAGCGGAATTCTCGGCATGGCCGAGCGCGCCAAGGCCTTCGGCGGCGAACTGACCGCACGCAATACGGACCAGGGCTTCCGGGTCAGCGCCCGGCTGCCACTGAGGGGGACCGAATGATCCGCGTGGTGCTCGCCGACGACCAGACACTGGTACGGGCAGGCTTTCGCTCCATCCTCTCCGGCGAGGACGACATCGAGGTCGTGGGCGAGGCGTCCGACGGCGAGCAGGCTGTCGCCCTCGCGCGCGAACTGCGCCCGGACGTCGTGCTCATGGACATCCGGATGCCCGGAGTCGACGGCCTGGAGGCCACGCGCAGCATCCTCGCCGACACCCGCCTGGCGGACGTACGCGTGGTCATCCTGACCACCTTCGACGTCGACGACTACGTGTACGGCGCGCTGCGCGCGGGAGCCTCCGGGTTTCTCGTCAAGGACACGGAGCCGATGGAACTGCTGCACGGCGTACGAGTGGTGGCCCGCGGCGATGCACTGATCGCGCCCGCCGTGACCCGCCGGCTGATCTCCGAGTTCGCCGGCCGCAGCAGGCAGCCCGACCCGAGTCCGCGGCTCAACGCACTGACCGAGCGGGAGCGCGAGGTGATGGGGCTCGTCGGGGCGGGCCTGTCCAACGACGAGATCGCCCAGCGCCTGGTGCTCTCCCCCGCCACGGCGAAGACGCACGTCAGCCGGGTCATGACGAAGCTGGACGTCAGGGACCGGGCACAACTGGTGATCCTGGCCTACGAGTCCGGGATGATCACCCCCGGCTGGATGGCGTAGCAACTTCCGGAGTACGCCCACGGGCGGAGCCGCAACTTCTGGGGTACGCCCGGTGTCCTCCGACGGCCGACGCCCCGCCCCGAGCCGTACCCCGAGTCTCAAGGGGTGGCGGAACCCCTGACGAACCCCGAAACGCTCGACCTCGCGCGGCTGCAGTTCGCCCTCACGGCGGGCGGCCACTTCCTCTTCGTGGCGCTCACCCTGGGTCTCGCGATCGTCGTCGCCTGCCTGCAGACCGCGGCGACGATCGGTGGCAGTCCGCTGCACGCGCGCATGGTGCGCTTCTGGGGCCAGTTGTACGTCATCAACTACGCGGTCGGCATCGTCACCGGCCTGGTGATGGAGTTCCAGTTCGGACTGAGCTGGAGCGGGCTCACCCACTACGCGGGGAACGTCTTCGGGGCCTCGCTCGCCGTCGAGACGATCGTGGCCTTCTTCGTGGAGTCGACGTTCCTGGGACTGTGGATCTTCGGCTGGAACCGCTTCAACAAGTGGGCCCACCTGGCGATGATCTGGGTCGTCGCGCTCACCGCGTGTCTGTCGGCGTACTGGATCCTCGTCTCCAACGGGTTCCTCAACAACCCGGTGGGACACCGTGTCGAGGGCGACCGGCTGGTGCTCGACGACCCAGGCGCGCTGCTCACCAACCCGAATGCGCTGACGGCGTTCGGGCACGTCATGGGCGGAGCGCTGGTGACGGCCGGGTTCTTCATGGCGGGTGTGAGCGCGTACCACCTGTTCCGGCGGACACCGGAGCGGGAGTTCTTCGGGCGCAGCCTGCGGGTCGGCGTCTTCCTCGCCTTCCCCGCGGTGATGTTCACGGCCGTCTTCGGGGGTCTGCAGTTCGCGGCGATGAAGCCCATGAAGTCCGCCGTCTTCCGCGCGAAGGCCGACGAGGTCGCCCGGCTCCAGGCCGACATGGTGGCCCGCTTCGGCCCGGGTGACTACGTGCCGTCGGAGGGCTGGACGCGCGGCCCGGGCCTGATCATGCTGATCGCCTTCGCGCTGATGATGTACTTCAGCCTCGCCGGCGTCATCCTGGCCTGCTTCAAGAAGGTCGTCTTCCGCTTCCGTCTGTGGCATCTCGCGCTGATGGCCGCCGTGCCGCTGCCGTACATCGCGATGATCAGCGGCTGGGTGTTCCGCGAGGCCGGACGTCAGCCCTGGGTCGTCCACGAGCTGCTCAGGACCGAGGACGCCGTCTCCGGCCTCTCCCCCGGCGCGATGCGCGCGTCCCTGATCACCTTCACGGTTCTCTTCGCCCTGCTGGCGGTCCTCAACGGCTGGCTTCTCGTGCGGCACGCGCGCGTGGGGCCCGTCGACGCGGGACTCGGCCACGACGACCGCGCGGACCGGCAGATCCCGGCCGACGCCCCTTCCCCCGCGCATCCCGCCACGAGCTACTGAGGAGCGCTGCCGTGGAAACACTTGCCATCGCCCTGCTGGGCTTCTTCGCCGCCGGCTACTTCGTCCTCGCGGGCGCCGACATCGGCACCGGGATGGTCGCCCCGTATCTGGGCCGCGACGACGCCGAGCGACGACTGGTCATCACCTCCTTCACGCCCTTCTTCCTGGGCAACGAGGTGTGGCTCGTGGCCACCGCCGGTGTGTTCGTCGGGTGCTTCCCCGAACTCGAAGGGGAGCTGCTCAGCGGGCAGTTCGGCGTGGTCGTGCCTCTGCTGGTCGGCTGGGTCCTCCGCGACATGGGGCTGTGGCTGCGCGGCCGTACGGGCGGGCGGAGGTGGCGTGCCTGCTGCGACGTGGCCGTGGTGGCCGGCAGTTGGACGGTCGCGCTGTCCTGGGGCCGGCTGCTGGCAGCCCTGCTCACCGGGGCGCCGGGATCCGGCGCCGCCGGTCCGGTCGCGGTGCTCACCACGCTCGCCGTGGCGGCCCTGTTCGCCGTCCACGGGCTGGGGTTCGCGGCCGTGCGGCTGACGGGGACGCCGTATGCGCGGGCCCGCCGGGTGGTGGGCCGCACGGGCTCCTGGCAGTCGTTCGTGCTGACGGCCGTCCTGATGGCGGCGGTTCCGCTGCTGGCCGGGCACGGTCTCCCGCTGCGCTCGTCGGCGGCGGGCGGCGCGACGCTCGGTCTGCTCGTGCCCGTGCTGCTGACCGTCACGCCGCTGCTGTGCGCAGTCCAGGCCTGGATGTGGCACGCCTTCCGCCACCGGGTGACCAGCCCTTCCTACCTCTGACCGGTCCTGCCCTTCGGGGCCGGCGAATCCCACAGGGAGACAACGATGACCACTGCGACGCGCACGAGCGTGTTCGAACGGCTCGCCGCCTTCTCGTATCGGCACCGGCTCCGCGCCCTGATCCTCTGGGCGGTGGTCCTGGCAGGGATCACCGGCGCCTCGATGGCCGCGGGCAACGCGTACCACAACGACTTCTCGCTGCCCGGCACCGATTCGCACCGGGCCCGGACCGTCCTGGAGGAGCACGGGTCGGCACAGGCCGGCGCGACCGTGCAGATCGTGGTCCGGGCGCCGGAGGGCGTTCGCGGCGGTGCTGTCGAGAGCCGCGTCGAAGGGATGCTCGAGCAGGTGGCGGGGCTGCCGAGAGTGACCGGCGTACGCAGTCCGTACGAGGACGGTGCGGCGCTCTCCGCGGACGGCACCGTCGGGTACGCGACCGTCACGCTCGACGGGGAGGCCCAGAACATCCCCAAGGAGGACATACGCAAGATCATCGACACCGCTGCCACCGTCGACGGCAACGGCGTCGAGACGGCCGTCGGCGGTGACGCCGCCCGGGGTGCCGAGGCGGCCGAGGGCGGTGCCGCCGAAGGGGCGGGCATCCTGGGCGCGTTGGTGATCCTGGTCTTCCTCTTCGGATCACTCGTGGCTGCGAGCCTGCCGGTGGTCACCGCACTGTTCGCGGTCGGCAGCTCCGTCGGACTGATCGCGCTCGCCTCGCACTTCGCCGACGTCGCCGACTTCACGCCACCGGTCATGATGCTGGTCGGTCTCGGCGTCGGCATCGACTACGCGCTGCTGATCTTCTCCCGGTACCGGGGCGAGCTGCTCGGCGGCGCCGAGCCGGAGCAGGCCACGCGTGCGGCGCTGGACGCCGCCGGACGCACGGTGTTCTTCGCCGGGTGCACCGTGATCATCGCGCTGATGGGTCTCGTCGCTCTCGGACTCGGTTCGCTCCAAGGAGTGGCGCTCGCGGTCGCGTTGACGGTCCTGGTCACCATGGCCGCGTCCCTGACCCTGCTGCCTGCCCTCCTCGGCGTCTTCGGTTCGCGCATCCGGCGGCAGGTCACCAGGCGGGCGGCGAAGGCCAGAAGGGTCGAGGGCGCGGGCTGGCGGCGCTGGGCGACCGGCGTGCAGCAGCGGCCATGGGCGGCGCTGCTGGTCTCGGTCGTGGCGCTGGGTGCCCTGGCCGCGCCGGCGCTGAATCTGCGGCTCGGCTTCGCCGACGCCGGCAACGATGCGCCGAACACGTCCAGCCGGCAGGCGTACGACCTGCTCGCGGAGGGCTTCGGGCCGGGTTTCAACGGGCCGCTGATCGTGGTGGCGGACGGCGGCGGAACACAGGCCGCGGCCGCCGTGCAGCAGGCCCTCGAAACGACGCCGGGCATCGCCGCCGCGTCCGGCCCGGTCCTGACGAAGGACGCCTCGGTGGCGACGGTCATCGCCTTCCCGGACTCCGCGCCACAGGCCGAGGCGACGTCCCGGCTTGTCGACCGGCTGCGTGACGACCTGCTCCCGCCGCTCGAGCAGTCAACGGGTGCCGACCTGCTGGTCGGCGGACCGATGGCCGCCACCGAGGACTTCGCGTCCACCGTGTCGGGCCGCATGCCGCTCTTCGTCGCGATCGTCGTCGGGCTCTCCGCGCTGCTGCTGCTCGCGGTCTTCCGCTCGGTGCTGATCCCGCTGAAGGCCGCGCTGCTCAACCTGGTGTCCATCGGCGCCGCCCTCGGCGTGATCACACTCGTCTTCCAGGAGGGCTGGTTCGGCGTCGAGCCCGGCCCGATCGAGGCGTTCATCCCGGTCATGATCTTCGCGATCGTCTTCGGGCTGTCGATGGACTACGAGGTCTTCCTGCTCTCCCGTGTCCACGAGGAGTGGATGCGCACGCAGGACCCGCGCGCCGCGATTCAGGAGGGCCTCGCGGCAACGGGCAAAGTGATCACGGCAGCCGCGGCGATCATGATCGTGGTGTTCGGCGCGTTCCTGCTCAGCCCCGACCGGATGCTGCAGCAGTTCGGGCTGGGGCTCGCGGTGGCGATCCTGCTGGACGCGGTGGTGATCCGCTGTCTGATCGTCCCGGCCGTGATGCAACTGCTGGGCCGCCGCGCATGGTGGCTTCCGTCCCGGCTGCACAGACTGTTGCCGCGGCTGGAGCTGGAACGCCACTGACCCACCGCCCGGCCCGTCGGGGTGCTGCCGACGGGCCGGGCGGGGTCAGGCCCGGTCGTCCGGGTCCTGGCCCGGCTCCGGCTCGTCCTTCGTCGCGGGCGCGCTTCTGCCCGCTTCCGGGGCGTTGCGCTTCAGACCGAGCACGGCGCGCATGCGGCTGAGCGCCTGGCCGCTGCCACGGCGGTGGTGGCCGTGGACGCGGGGATCGTCGGTCACGTCGTAGCGCCTCACATAGGCGCCGAGGAACGCCTGGAGGGTGGCGATCGCGGGGATCGCGACCAGGGCGCCCACCGCACCCAGCAGCGCGGTGCCCGCCACGACCGAGCCGAAGGCGACCGCCGGGTGGATGTCGACCGTCTTGGAGGTGAGCTTGGGCTGCAGCACATAGTTCTCGAACTGCTGGTAGACCACGACGAATCCGAGCACCCACAGCGCGTACCAGGGATCGACGGTGAAGGCGATCAGCATCGGCAGCGCGCCCGCCAGGTACGTGCCGATGGTCGGGATGAACTGCGAGACCAGGCCGACCCAGACAGCGAGGGCCGGGGCGTACGGCACGCCCAGGATCTCCAGCAGGATGTAGTGCGCGACGCCGGAGATCAGCGCCATCAGTCCGCGCGAGTAGAGGTAGCCGCCCGTCTTGTCGACGGCGATCTCCCAGGCGCGCAGCACCTCGGTCTGCTTGGCCGGCGGAAGCACCGAGCACAGTGCGCGCCGCAGCCGGGGGCCGTCGGCGGCGAAGTAGAACGAGAACAGGAAGATCGTCAGCAGTTTGAACAGGCCGCCGAGCACGGTCGTCGAGATGTCCAGCACGCCGCTCGCGCTGTTCTGGACATACCTCCTCAGCCAGTCGGACTTGAGCAGGCTGTCCTGGACCTCCACCCGGGACAGCTGGGTGTTGAAGGTCTGGTTGATCCAGCGGATCACGGAGTCGAGGTACTGGGGAAAGTCCTCGACCATGTCGACGATCTGGCCCGCGAGCATCGAACCGAGAAGGACGACGAAACCGATACCGAAGATCAGTACCGCGAAGAAGACCAGGAACGTGGCGAGTCCCCGGCGCATTCCGCGCGCCGCCATCCTCCCCACGGCGGGCTCGACCGCCAGTGCGAGGAAGAAGGCGATCAGGATGTTGATCAGCAGCCCGATCAGCTGGTGGAAGGCCCAATTGCCGAGCTGGAAACAGGCGTAGAGGGCAAGGGCCAGGACCATGGCACGCGGAAGCCAGCGGGGCATGCGCGCGGGGCCGACGGATCCGGCCACCGGCTCGGGCAGCGGTGCGTTCGGCGGGGTCACGTCCTCCGCGGGCGTGCCGTGGTCGGTTCCTGCCGGGTCGTTCTTGTCGTTCGGGGCCACGGGGCCAGTGTCGCCTACCGTCGCCGCCGGATGTGTGCGGCCCTGGCTTCCACCGGGGGAATCATCGCTTGTCGGAGGGGACATTCATGGCGGCGCAGACGGCTCGCCACACGTCCTTCGCCTCCCAGCCGGCGTTCAGCGCCTCGTGGACCGTGCGCCCCCCGAGTTCGGCCATCACGTGATCGCGCGCGAAGGAGTCGGCGTACGACGACCCGAAGTGGTCCGCCATCCGCTCCCAGAAAATCGTCAATCGCATGAGCCCAGTATCCCGCCCAGGGGGCGGCCTGGGCCGTCCCCCCTTCTCGTAAGCCCTTTCCGCTCTACGGTCTGAACATGGCTGGAACCGGAGCAACCCCCGAGCCCTCGCCCGCGTCACCACTCGGCCGGGCCGAGCACTTCATCTGGCTCACGGCACGGGTGCTCGAGCAGCGGCGATTCGCGTACCACTTCCTGGGCGGCGGCTCGGACGCCGTCGAGACCGCCCTGGCCGCCTACCTCAACGCGGACGGCGGCTACGGCCACGCCCTCGAGCCGGACCTGCGCGGACCCGTCAGCCAGCCCCTGCACACGGCTCACGCGCTGCGCGTCCTCGACTCCGTCGGGCGCTGCGGCGGACTGCGCGTGGAACGGATCTGCCGCTACCTCAGCGATGTGTCCACGCGGGAGGGCGCGCTGCCCGCGGTCCATCCGTCGCAGCGCGGCTATCCGTCGGCGCCGTTCATCCCCGTCGTGGACGACCCGCCGGGGGAACTGCTCGCCACCGGTCCGGTGGTCGGGCTGCTGCACCGCAACCAGGTCTGGCACGCATGGCTGTTCCGCGCCACGGACTTCTGCTGGGCGGCCGTCGACGCGCTGGAGAAGTCCCATCCGTACGAGATCGAGGCCGCGGTCGCGTTCCTGGACGGCGTCCCGGACCGGGGGCGGGCGGAGGCGGCAGCGGACCGCCTCGGCCGTCTGGTGCGCGAACAGCGTCTGGCGGTGCTCGACCCGGCGCGGCTCGACGCGTTCCCGGTCGCCGAGGGCTACGCGCCGGGTGAGCACCACTTCCCGTACGACTACGCCCGTACGCCCCGGTCGCTGGCCCGTCGTTGGTTCACGGACGAGGAGATGGAGCGTTCGCTGGAGCATTTGGAGAGCCGGCAGCGCGAGGACGGCGGCTGGCCGCTCACCCGGCGTCAGTGGGCTCCCGGCACGGCCCTGGAAGGGCGCCCGGTCGTGACGATCGAGGCGCTGCGGTCGCTCGGCGCCTACGGACGCCCGATCGCCTGACCGCGTTGCGTGTCCGTCAGCCGCCGAGCGCCCGCACCCCGGCGGTGACCGCCACCGCGGCGCCGACGACCACGAGGAAAGGCGCCCGGACGAGCAGGGCGACGGCCGCCGCCCCGAGACCCGCCGCGCGGGCGTCGAAGACGAGGGCGTTGTCCGCGCTGAAGGTCTGCTGAGCGGTGAGAGCGGCCAGCAGGGCGACGGGCAGCAGGGCCGCCAGCCGCTGAACGACGGGCCGTTCCAGGGCGTTCGCGGGTACGAGCAGTCCGGCGAGCTTGACGGCGTAGCAGCCGACGGCAGTGGCCACGATCGCGATCCAGATGTTCATCGGTCCTCACCCTTCGCACGGTCGGTCTCGTCACTGCCCGCCCCGCTACCGCCGGGCTCGCTGTCCTCGGCCCCTTCGGCGGTCTCGGGCGCGCGCATCCCCCGCCCCTTGAGCCAGAGCACGGCGGGCGCGGCCAGCGCCGCCACCAGCACCGGTACTCCGGCGGGCAGCAGCGGCAGGAAGCCGAGGCCCAGCACCACGGCCAGTCCGGCGACCGCCCGCTCGGTCGACGTCCGCAGCATGGGCGCCAGCAGGGCGAGGAAGACCGCCGGTCCGGCGGCGTCGAGCCCCCAGGCGTCGGTGTCGCCCAGCGCCTCCGCACCGAGCGCCCCGAGCAGCGTGGTCAGGTTCCACAGGACGTACAGCGTCAGCCCGGTGACGGTGAAGCCGAGCCGGACGGCCCGCCGGTCGGGCTGGGCCAGCGCGACGGCCGTGGTCTCGTCGATCACCCAGTGTGCTGCGAGCGGGCGGACGAAACGGGGCAGCGCGAGCAGCTGCGAGAGCCGCAGCCCGTAGAAGGCGTTCCGTACGCCGAGGAAGAACGCGCCGGCGGCCGCGGCGAGCGGGTTGCCACCGGCCGCGATCGCACCGACCAGTGCGAACTGCGAGGCGCCGGTGAAGACCAGCAGGCTGAGCGCGCACGTCTGCAGAAGGCTGAGTCCGGCTCCCGCCGAGGTCACGCCGAAGGCGAAGCCGGACAGGCCGACGGCGACGCCGACGCCGAGCGCGTCACGGACGACGGCCGAGTCCGGCTTGGACACGGGCTCGGCGGGGTTGCGGCCCTCCGGCACGGCCGGAGTTTCCGTTTCTGGGTGAGCTGTCTGTTCTGGCACGCCGTGGACGCTACGGGCCGCTGCCGTCGACGGTCTTGTACGTTCTTGCGCGCTCCTTGCGATAGGCGCCGGGGGTCACGCCCACGATCCGGGTGAAGTGCCGGTTCAGGTGCGGCTGATCCGTGAAGCCGACGGCGACGGCCGCCTCCGCCGGGGCGGCACCGCCGTCCAGCAGGCCGCGGGCCCGGCGCACGCGCGCGCTGGTGAGCCAGGTGTGCGGCGGCATTCCGTACGTGGTCCTGAAGGCGCGCAGCAGCGAGAAGGGGCTGGTGCCCAGCTCGTGCGCCAGCCGCTCCAGCGAGGGCGGGTCGGTCATGCGCTCCTCCAGGAGCGCCTTGGCCAGCGCTGCCGTACGGGCACCGGAGGCCCGCGGTGTGCGCGACGGCAGCCGGCTGCCGTGCCGGCCGACCAGCCGGGCGACGGCGACCCGCAGCAGGCTGTCGGCGGCGAGCGCGTTGCCCGCCTCGGCGGCCTGGTGAACGCCCTTGATCAGCTCGGCCGTCTGCGGGTCCTCGACGATCGTCTCGCCGAAGGCGGGGGTTCCGCGGACCGAGGTGACCTCGGCGGCTATCTCCGAGACGAGATCGACGGAGGGGTAGAGCGTGGAGTACGCCCAGCCCTCGTCGACACCGGCGCGCGCGGCGTGCGGCACCTCCGGGTTGATCATGACGACGGTGCCCGGGCGCGCGCTGATGATGCCGTCCGGCATGCTCACGTCCTCCTGGCCGCCGCTGACCGCCCCGAAGACGAAGCCCTCGTGGCTGTGGCGGGGGAAGGTGTGGCGCACGTAGCGGGCACGCAGCAGATCGAGACCCGGCAGCTCCTCGTACTGCCAGTGCCTCGCCCACTCGCGCTCGGCCGACCCGCTCATGAAGACATTGTGCGCCCGAGTCCCTCGCCCCTGACCAGCGTGTCCATGACCTGGACGCCGATTGTCAGTGGGCCGGTGCACGATGGTGGACATGGCCAGGACTGCGCTCGACTCCTTCTCTCCCGCGACCAGAGGCTGGTTCACGGGAGCCTTCAGCGCGCCCACCGCCGCGCAGGAGGGGGCCTGGAGCGCGATCGGCGAGGGCTCGGACGTCCTGGTCGTGGCTCCGACGGGATCCGGGAAGACCCTGGCCGCGTTTCTCGCCGCGCTGGACGGCCTCGCGTCCACGCCTCCGCCCGCGGATCCAAAGATGCGCTGCCGCGTGCTGTATGTGTCCCCGCTCAAGGCCCTCGCCGTCGACGTGGAGCGCAATCTCCGCAGCCCGCTGACGGGAATCCGCCAGGAATCGGTGCGGCGGGGCCTGCCCGAGCCCGAGGTCCGGGTCGGGATCCGCTCGGGCGACACCCCGGCGGCCGAGCGCCGTTCGCTGGCCACCAAGCCACCGGACATCCTCATCACCACACCCGAGTCGCTGTTCCTGATGCTCACCTCGGCCGCCCGGGACGCCCTGGCCGGCGTCGAGACGGTGATCCTCGACGAGGTGCACGCGGTCGCCGGCACCAAGCGGGGTGCGCATCTCGCCCTGTCCCTGGAGCGACTCGACGAACTGCTGCCGCGCCCCGCGCGGCGGATCGGTCTCTCGGCGACGGTCCGGCCGGTGGACGAGGTGGCCCGTTATCTCTCACCGCAGCGGAAGGTGGAGATCGTCCAGCCGCGGTCGGGCAAGGAGTTCGACCTGTCGGTGGTCGTCCCGGTCGAGGACCTGGGCGAGCTCGGCGGCTCGCCGGCGTCCGACAGCTCCCCGGCGCCGGACGGCGGCGACAAGCCGTCCATCTGGCCGCACGTCGAGGAGAAGATCGCCGACCTCGTCCAGGCGCACCGCTCGACGATCGTCTTCGCCAACTCCCGCCGGCTGGCCGAGCGCCTGTGCAACCGCCTCAACGAGATCGCGTACGAACGGGCCACCGGTGAGGCCATGCCCGAGGAGGCGCCGCCCGCGGAGATCATGGCGCAGTCCGGTGCCGCCCGGGGCGCCCCGCCGCTCCTCGCCCGCGCACACCACGGCTCGGTCTCCAAGGAACAGCGCGCGCTGGTCGAGGAGGACCTGAAGGCGGGCCGACTGCCGGCCGTCGTCGCCACCTCCAGCCTGGAGCTGGGCATCGACATGGGCTCGGTCGACCTGGTGGTGCAGGTCGAGTCTCCGCCGTCCGTCGCGTCCGGCCTGCAGCGCGTCGGCCGCGCGGGGCACCAGGTGGGCGCCGTCTCCACCGGTGTCGTCTTCCCCAAGTACCGCGGCGATCTCGTCCAGGCCGCCGTGGTCACCGAGCGCATGCGCACCGGCTCCATCGAAGCGCTGCGCATACCGTCGAACCCGCTGGACGTGCTCGCCCAGCAGCTGGTCGCGATGGTCTCGCTGGACACCTGGCCGGTCGACGACCTGCTGGCGCTCACCCGGCGGGCGGCACCCTTCGCCTCCCTGCCCGAGTCGGCGTTCACGGCCGTCCTGGACATGCTCGCCGGGCGCTATCCCTCCGACGCGTTCGCCGAGTTGCGCCCTCGCGTGGTGTGGGACCGCGTCGCGGGCACGGTCACGGGCCGGCCCGGGGCACAGCGTCTCGCCGTCACCTCCGGCGGCACCATCCCGGACCGCGGTCTGTTCGGTGTCTTCCTCGTGGGCGCGGACCCCAAGAAGGGCGGCGGCCGCGTCGGCGAGCTCGACGAGGAGATGGTGTACGAGTCGCGGGTGGGCGACGTCTTCACGCTGGGCACCACGTCCTGGCGGATCGAGGACATCACCCGGGACCGGGTGCTGGTCTCCCCCGCCCCGGGGGTGCCCGGCAGGCTGCCGTTCTGGAAGGGCGACCAGCTGGGCCGCCCGCTCGAACTGGGGCGTGCGGTCGGCGCGTTCCTCCGCGAGCTCGGCGGGCTGTCCCCCGAGGACGCCCGGCTGCGGCTGCTGGCCGCGGGCCTGGACGCCTGGGCCTCCGACAACCTCCTCGCGTACCTCGACGAGCAGCGCCGCGCCTGCGGCCATGTCCCGGACGACCGGACGATCCTCGTCGAGCGGTTCCGCGACGAGCTGGGCGACTGGCGCGTGGTGATCCACTCCCCGTTCGGCGCCCAGGTGCACGCCCCGTGGGCGCTCGCCCTCGGCGCCCGGCTCGCCGAGCGGTACGGCATGGACGCGCAGGTGATGCATGCCGACGACGGCATCGTGCTGAGGCTGCCCGACGCCGATCTGATGAGCCTCGACCTGCTCGACCAGGACCCGGTCCACCTGGATGCGGCGTACGACAGCGAACAGGCCCCGGTGGGAGCGGCGGATGCCGTCTTCGAGAAGGGCGAGATCAATCAGATCGTGACGGACCAGGTGGGCGGCTCCGCGCTGTTCGCCTCACGGTTCCGCGAGTGCGCGGCCCGGGCACTGCTGCTGCCCCGGCGCAGCCCCGGCAGGCGCACACCACTGTGGCAGCAGCGGCAGCGCGCCGCTCAACTGCTGCAGGTGGCGAGCGAGTTCGGGTCCTTCCCGATCGTGCTGGAGGCGGTCCGCGAATGCCTCCAGGACGTCTTCGACGTACCGGGGCTCGCCGAGCTGATGGGCGACATCGAGTCCCGCCGGGTCCGGCTGGTCGAAGTGACCACGCCCGAGCCCTCGCCCTTCGCCCGCTCACTGCTGTTCGGCTATGTCGCCCAGTTCCTGTACGAGGGGGACTCGCCGCTCGCCGAGCGGCGTGCTGCCGCGCTCTCGCTCGACTCCAGGCTGCTGTCCGAGCTGCTCGGCCAGGCGGAGCTGCGCGAGCTGCTCGACGCCGAGGTGCTGACCGAGCTGGAGCAGGAGCTGCAGTGGCTCACCGAGGACAGAAGGATCAAGGACGAGGAGGGTGTGGCGGACCTGCTGCGGATCCTCGGCCCGCTGACGGACGCGGAGTTGGCCGAGCGAGGCGCCGAACCGCAGTGGGCGAGCGGTCTCGCCGCGTCGCGCCGGGCGATCCGGGTCCGCATCGCGGGAGTGGACCACTGGGCGGCCATCGAGGACGCGGGCCGGTTGCGTGACGCGCTGGGCACAGCACTCCCGGTCGGTGTGCCGGAGGCGTTCACCGAGCCGGTGAAGGATCCGCTGGGCGATCTCCTCGCCCGGTTCGCCCGGACGCACGGCCCGTTCACCTCGACGCAGGCCGCGGCCCGCTTCGGTCTCGGGGTCGCGGTGACCGACGGCGCGCTGCAACGCCTGGCCGCGGGCGGACGCGTGGTGCAGGGCGAGTTCCACCCTTCCGGGATCGGCCAGGAGTGGTGCGACGCGGCCGTGCTGCGCCGGTTGCGGCGCCGTTCACTGGCGGCGCTGCGCCATGAACTGGAGCCCGTGCCACCGGCGGCTCTCGCCACGTTCCTCCCCCAGTGGCAGCACCTGGGCAGCAACAGCCTGCGCGGCATCGACGGACTGGCCCGTGCCGTCGAGCAGCTCCAGGGCGCCGCGGTCCCCGCCTCGGCGCTGGAGAAGCTGATCCTCCCGTCGCGGGTCCAGGGCTACACCCCGGCGCTGCTCGACGAGCTGACGACGGCCGGCGAGGTCCTGTGGGCCGGCGCGGGCTCTCTGCCCGGCAAGGACGGCTGGGTCTCCCTCTATCTCGCCGACGCGGCCCCCCTCCTGCTCCCCCAGCCGCACCCGCTGGAGCTCAGCGCACTCCACGAGTCCGTCCTGACCGCCCTGGCCCCCGGGTACGGACTGTTCTTCCGCCAGATCGCCGACCAGGTACGGGCCACGACCCACCCGGACGCCACCGATCCCCAACTGGCCGACGCCGTCTGGGAGCTGGCCTGGTCCGGCCGGCTGACGAACGACACGCTCTCCCCGCTGCGCTCGCTGCTCGGCTCGGGCCGCACCGCCGGGTCCACCGCTCACCGCGCCAAGCGGACCGTGCCCCGCGGCCGGTACGGAAGCCTGACGGCCGGTGCCCGCCCCGCTTCGCGTACGGGCCCGCCGACGGTCAGCGGCCGCTGGTCCCTGCTCCCACCCGTCGAGCCCGAGCCGACCCATCGGGCGCATGCCCTGGCCCGTACGCTGCTCGACCGCCACGGCGTGGTGACCCGGGGCGCGGTGGCGGCCGAAGGAGTGGAGGGCGGCTTCTCCGCGACGTACCGCGTGCTGTCCGCCTTCGAGGACAGCGGTCAGGCCCGCAGGGGCTATGTGGTGGAGGGGCTCGGGGCGGCTCAGTTCGCGATGGACGGCGCGGTGGACCGGCTGCGGGCTGCCGCCACCGCCCGGGAGCGCTCCGAGGCCCACGCGGCGCCGCAGGCGGTCGTGCTGGCCGCCGCCGATCCCGCCAATGCGTACGGAGCGGCTCTGCCCTGGCCGGAGCCGCCGGACGGCGCGAGCCACAAGCCCGGCCGCAAGGCGGGGTCCCTGGTGGTCCTGGTCGACGGCGAGCTCACGCTGTACATGGAGCGCGGCGGCAAGACCCTGTTGTCCTGGGCGACCGATCCGGACGCGCCGTCGCTGCACGCGGCGGCCGCGGCGCTGGCGTACGCGGCGCGTGCGGGAGCACTGGGTACGGTCACGGTCGAGCGGGCGAACGGCGTACCGGCCCTGACCTCACCCCTGTCCCGGCCTCTGGAGCAGGCGGGCTTCCTCGCCACCCCGAGAGGCCTCCGTCTGCGCCCCTGAATCGGGCGGAGCCCGCCACGCATCGCGCCGTCGCCCGCCCACGCGCGCATGATGGATGTCATGCCCGAAGGAGACACCGTCTGGCTCACGGCGAAGCGGCTGCACACCGCTCTGGCCGGGCAGGTCATCACGCGGTCCGACCTGCGTGTACCGCGCTTCGCCACCGCCGATCTGACCGAGCGGACCGTTCTGGAGGTCACCGCGCGCGGCAAGCACCTGCTCACCCGGATCGACGGCGACCTCACCCTCCACTCGCATCTGCGGATGGACGGCGCCTGGCGCGTCTTCGCCGCGGGCGCGCGCTGGAGCGGCGGCCCCGACCACCAGATCCGCGCCATCGTCGGCAATGTCTCCCACACGGCCGTCGGCTACCGCCTCCCCGTCCTGGAACTGGTGCGGACGAGCGAGGAGGAAACGGTCGTGGGCCATCTGGGACCCGATCTGCTGGGCCCCGACTGGGATCCGGACACCGCCCGGGCCAATCTTCTCGCCGATCCCTCGCGCCCGCTGGGCGAGGCGCTCCTGGACCAGCGCAACCTGGCCGGGATCGGCAATGTCTACAAGTCCGAGCTGGCGTTCCTCGCCCGGGTCACCCCCTGGCTTCCCGTCGGTGAACTGTCCGAGGGCGTTCCGCAGCGGCTCGTCGTCACCGCCCACCGCCTCCTCGAGGCCAACAAGAACACCTTCGAGCGCCAGACCACGGCCACCGACCGCAGCGTGCTCGCAGGCCCCCGCCGCCGGGCCGCCGGGCCCCGCCTGTACGTCTACGGCCGCGGCGGGCGGGCGTGCCTGCGCTGCGGCACCGCGATCCGCAAGGACGAACAGCACGACGGCAACAGCGACCGTGTCACCTACTGGTGCCCCGGCTGCCAGTCGGGACCGAACCCCTGAGACATCAATCCCTGCCGACTGATTGACGGTCCGTCAGATCCAGTCGTACGGTCCCCGCATGCCCCTCACGGCGTACGACCTCAGCGGCCGGACCGCGTTCGTCACCGGTGCGGCAAGCGGCATCGGCCGCGCCACCGCCGTTCTGCTGGCCGAGGCGGGAGCCGCCGTCCACTGCGCCGACATCGACGAGAAGGGCCTGGACGAGACCCGGGCCCTGATCGGTGACGCAGGCGGTACGGCGCGGACCCACCCCCTCGATGTCGCCGACCGGGCCCAGCTCCGCGCCGCCGTCCGGGACACGGAACGGCTCGACATCCTCGCCGCCGTCGCCGGAGTCATGCACAGCAGCCCGGTCCTGGAGACCAGGGACGAGGACCTCGACCGTGTACTCGCCGTCAACTTCAAGGGCATTCTGTACGCCTGCCAGGAGGCGGCCCGCGTGATGATCGCGGCGGGCACTCCGGGCTCGATCGTCACCATGGCCTCCGGCGCCGTGGACGCGGCGAACGCCGGGCTGCTCTGCTACAGCGTGGCCAAGGCGGCGGTCGTGCAGCTCACCAAGACCCTGGCCACGGAGCTCGGCCCGCACGCGATCCGCGTGAACGCGGTGGCCCCCGGCTGGGTCCGCACCCCCATGACGGACCGTCATGACGCGGCGCTGCAGCACCAGGCGGAGGCTGCGATGGTCCGGCTCTCCCCGCTGCGCCGCGTCGGTGAACCCGAGGACATCGCGCACGCGGTCCTTCATCTCGCCTCTGACGCCTCGGCGTTCACGACAGGGCAGATCATCCGCCCGAACGGCGGCGTCGCGATGCCGTGGTGACCCCCGGGGACGCCGACACATGGACCGGCAGCAGGCTGAGTCCCCAACCGCCTGCCGCCACCGCCCCCTCCACGAGTCCGGACTGTTCCGGTGCGAGGAGCAGCCGCAGTACGGCCCACCACCACAGGCCGCCGGCTATGAGCCCGAGGGCGACCACCGGCACGTGGGTGACCCCGCGTCGCGCCATGACTGCCTCCCTCCGGCCCACGCTAGACCGGCACGATCACCCGCAGGGAGGGCGCACCGGATGCAAGCCCGGCGCGCGCAACGGCGCCGGGCGCCGACCTACGCGCTCTCGGCCTGGAACATCCAGGCATGTTTCTCCAGATCGGCCGTGAGGCCGATGAGAATGTCCTGGCTCACCGGGTCCGGTTCGTCGGTCACCTCGATGCGCTCCCGCATCCGCTCGATCACCGCGCCCAGCGCGTCCACGAGCGTCTGCACGGCTGCCACGTCCTTGATCCAGCCCTCCGGGACCATGCCGATCGCGCTCTGCGCCGCCACCGTGCCGGCCCGTCCGTCCGGCGTCACACCGATCGCGGAACACCGCTCGGCCACCGTGTCGGAGTGCTGCCGCGCCGTGTCCACGACCTCGTCGAGCTGCAGATGCACGGACCGGAAACGCGGACCCACGACGTTCCAGTGGACCTGCTTGGCCACCAGCGCGAGGTCCACGAGATCGACGAGCGCGCCACGCAGCGCGTCTCCCACCGCCTTGAGGTCAGCCTCGGACAGCGGGCTCTTGACGACAGACATGCATGCCCTCCACTCGGTTGTCAGCCACTCCCACCATGACATAGACCACACAATCGGACATTTGGGCGGCAGCCGTTCCCGCCCGGGCGGAGCGCCCTCGTCAAGGACCGCAAGCAAAAGCCCCGGCCACCACCCTCAAGGGGTGGCAGCCGGGGCTCGAGCGCGAATCTCAGGGCCTGGCGTGGATCAGGCGGCGACGACGTCGACCGCCTCCGCAGGCGCCTTGATGGTCACCCGCTCCGTCGGCACACCCGCCACCGACGTCACGGACAGGGAATTGAGCATCGGGCGTACTGGCGCAGGCACCGGCTCACTGGCCGCTGCCGACTCGGCCAGCTCGGCCAGCGACAGCTCGTCGCTCACTTCTCGCATGAGCTCGGACATCCGTACGTCAAGCGCGTCGCAGATCGCGGAGAGCAGCTCGGAGGAAGCCTCCTTCTGCCCCCGCTCCACCTCGGAGAGATAACCGAGCGAAACCCGGGCGGACGAGGAGACTTCGCGCAGAGTACGGCCCTGGCGCTGGCGCTGCCGACGCAGCACGTCACCCAACAGGCGACGGAGCAGAATCATCGGTGGCTCCCTCCTCGGACCGTGTAGCCGCATCCTTCACGCCCCACCGTACCGCCTCGCGCTGCGGCCGTGCGGGGAGCGATGTCGTGTTCACTCAGGGCTGCAAACATCAATTCCCCCCGTTCTGTTCCGTATCCTGTGCCCGCGCATTTTCGTGCAGTTCGCCGGAGAGCAGCTCAAGCACGCTCCGTACACTCTCTCTACGGATTTCCGCCCGGTTGCCGTTCAACCGCAATGCGAGCACTTTCCCCCTGCCGTTCGGTCCCGCGACGGCCGCATAGACCGTCCCGACCGGCTGTCCGTCCTGCGCCTCGGGCCCTGCCACGCCCGTGGTCGCCATGCCCCAGTCGGCGCCGAGCACCCGGCGGGCACCCGCCGCCATCTGTAGTGCGACCTCGGGATCGACCGCCCCGCGGTCCGCCAGGAGGGTTCCGTCGACCTCGAGGACATCCCGCTTGAGGTCGGTTGCGTACGCCGTCACGGAGCCGCGGAAGACTTTCGAGGCCCCGGGTACGCCGGTGAGCTCCGCGGCCACGAGACCGCCGGTCAGGGACTCGGCGACGGCGAGCGTCTCGCCACGCTGCGCGAGCACCTTCAGGATCCGGGCGGCCGTCGTCACTGATCCGCCTCCGCCACTGCACGCTCCCTCGCCAGCCCCCTGCGCCTCAGCACGATCGCCTGTCGCACGTAGTCGAGCCCGGTGACGACCGTCAGCACGACGGCGACCGCCATCACCCAGAAGCGGAGGGTGGCCAGTGGACCGGTCAGCGCGAGGACGTACATCCCGACCGCCGTGCCCTGGGCCAGCGTCTTCATCTTGCCGCCGCGGCTGGCCGGAATCACACCGTGACGGATGACCCAGAACCGCATGAGCGTGATTCCCAGCTCGCGGAAGAGGATGACGCCGGTCACCCACCACGGCAGGTCGCCCAGCGCCGACAGGCAGATCAGCCCGGCGGCCATGATCGCCTTGTCGGCGATGGGATCGGCGATCTTCCCGAAGTCGGTGACCAGGTTGTACGTACGCGCCAGATGGCCGTCGAAAATGTCCGTGATCATGGCGACGGCGAACGCGGCCCAGGCCCAGGCCCGCCACGCCGGGTCGTACCCGCCGTCCTGCAGCAGCAGCAGAACGAAGCCGGGCACCAGCACCAGCCGCATCATGGTCAGGATGTTGGCGATGTTCCAGAGGCTGGCCTGATTGACGGCCGCAGCGCCCAGCTTCCCACCGGGCGCGGGCCTACCCGTGCCGCCCCCGGCGGATGCCGGCACTCCGGTCATCTGGCCGCCTCCTCGCACGGAATCTGGTGGTCACCCTCCAGAAGATCGCAGTACTCGGCCAGCAGGTCGACACCTTCCGTGCCCACGGCCTTCGCCACGACCATACGACCGGGCACAAGGCCCTCGCTCGAGGTGAACACCACCTGGCCGTCCGTCTCCGGCGCCTGGTGCGCCGCGCGGCCCACGGCGCCGTCCTCGCCGTCCACGGACTCGACGAGCACCTCGAGGCTCTCGCCGAGCCGCTCCTCGGCGCGCTGCGCGGTCAGCTCCTCCGCGATCCGCGACAGGTGCTCGAGCCGTTCGGCGATGGTGTCGGCGTCCAGCTTGCCGTCGTAGGAGACGGCTTCCGTGCCGTCCTCGTCCGAGTAGCCGAACACCCCGATCGCGTCCAGCCGCGCATGCGTGAGGAAGCGCTCCAGCTCGGCGAAGTCCGCCTCGCTCTCGCCGGGGAAGCCGACGATGAAGTTGGACCGGACACCGGCCTGCGGGGCCTTGCCACGGATGGTCTCCAGCAGTTCCAGGAACCGCTCGGTGTCGCCGAAGCGGCGCATGGCGCGCAGGACACCGGGGGCGGAGTGCTGGAAGGAGAGGTCGAAGTAGGGCGCGATCTTCGGCGTCGACGTGAGGACGTCGATCAGTCCCGGCCGCATCTCGGCGGGCTGCAGATAGCTGACCCGCACCCGCTCGATGCCGTCGACGTCGGCGAGCTCGGGCAGCAGCGTCTCCAGCAGGCGGATGTCGCCGAGGTCCTTGCCGTACGAGGTGTTGTTCTCGGAGACCAGCATGATCTCCTTCACGCCCTGCTCGGCCAGCCAGCGCGTCTCGCCGAGGACGTCGCTGGGCCGCCGGGAGATGAAGGAGCCGCGGAAGGACGGGATGGCGCAGAACGAGCAGCGCCGGTCGCAGCCGGAGGCGAGCTTCACCGAGGCGACGGGACTGGTGCCCAGCCGGCGGCGCAGCGGGGCGCGCGGCCCGGAAACCGGGGCGACACCGTCGGGAAGGTCGTCGGGGGCCTGGGCGTGGCCCGGCAGCGCGACCTCGGTCGCCCCCTGGCGCTCCACCGGGCTCAGCGGCAGAAGCTTGCGCCGGTCGCGCGGGGTGTGCGAGGCGTGGACGCCGCCGTTGAGGATGGTCTGCAGACGGTCGGAGATGTCGGAGTAGTCGTCGAAGCCGAGTACCCCGTCCGCCTCGGGCAGCGCCTCGGCGAGCTCCTTGCCGTACCGCTCGGCCATGCAGCCGACCGCCACCACCGCCTGCGTTCTGCCGTGATCCTTCAGATCATTGGCTTCGAGCAGGGCGTCGACGGAGTCCTTCTTGGCAGCTTCGACGAACCCACAGGTGTTGACGACGGCGACGTCCGCTTCGGCGGCTTCCTCGACGAGCTCCCAGCCGTCCGCTGCCAAGCGGCCTGCAAGCTCCTCCGAGTCCACCTCGTTACGGGCGCAGCCAAGAGTGACTAGGGCGACGGTACGGCGTTCGGGCATGGGCTCAAGACTACTTTGTCCTGACCCACACCCCCGCCCCGAGGGTTACCGCCCTCCGCCGCCCCGCGGCGTCAGCCGACCTCGGGGTCGCCCTTGGTGTACGAGAGCCGCTCCACCTGGCCGGTCTCGAACTGGTCCTCGACCTTCTTGCCGTTCACGTACAGCTCGATCGCGCCCGCGTTGCCGAGGATCAGGTCGACGCGCTCGTCGTCCTGGAAGGTCTTCGACTGGCCCTTCAGCAGCGTCCCGTCGAAGAGCAGCTTGCCGTTGTGCGACTTGGCCGAGATCCAGCTCTTGTCGTCGAGCACGGAGAGCTTCACCGTCACCTTGTCCTTCGGCACCGCCGCGATGGCGCTGTCCGACGGATCCGGCTTGGGGTCGACGGGCTTGTTGGTCTTCGATTTCGTCGGGCTGGGCTTCTTGTCGGGGGCGGGCCCCTCCGCGACATGGCTGTCGCTTCCCTCGCCGTCCTGGCCGTTGAAGAGGGTGAAGCCCACGAAGCCGACCACCGCGACGATGGCCGCGACCATGGCCGCGGTCCAGTTGGGGCGCGACCGCTCGGGCCGGATGCGCTCGGCCTCGAAAAGCGGGGCGGCGGGCGTCGGCGCGGGCCGCCCACCGTGCTCGGAGTCGTACTGGGCGACGAGGGGATCGGGATCGAGCCCGACGGCACGCGCGACCATGCGGATATGACCGCGCGCATAGACGTCGCCGCCGCAGCGGGAGTAGTCGTCCTGCTCGATGGCCTGGACGATCGGTACGCGCACCCGTGTGGAGGCGCTGACCTCGTCGATGGTCAGACCTGAGTCGATACGGGCTTGCTGAAGCACACGTCCGATCGCGGGCCGGTTGTCCTCGGGGGAGGGCCGGTCGTCTTCGGGGGAGTTGCCGATGGACACGGGGGCGCCTTTCGAGCGTGTAGCCACCTGCTGGAGGTTCAGTTTAGGGGTGGTACGAAAGGGTGGGGCAACCGGGCGGAGGGACTTTGTACGCCATCGGAATGGTCGGACATCCACAACGGTGGGACATTCCTGTCCCTCCCTCCAACTTGACGTACGACCGGGGGAAACGGTTGCCCTCGGAATCCTTACGAATGAGACTCCCCGCGGATCACGGCGAGCACTCCATCCAGTTCGTCAGGTTTCACCAGAACATCACGGGCCTTTGAGCCTTCGCTCGGCCCGACGATGCTGCGCGACTCCATCAGGTCCATCAGCCGCCCGGCCTTGGCGAAGCCGACACGCAGCTTGCGCTGGAGCATCGACGTGGACCCGAACTGGGTCGATACCACAAGCTCAGCGGCCTGGCACAGCAGATCCAGGTCGTCGCCGATGTCCTCGTCGATCTCCTTCTTCTGCTTGGTGCCGACCACCACGTCCTCGCGGAAGACCGGGGCCATCTGGTCCTTGCAGTGCTGGACGACCGCCGCGACCTCGTCCTCGGTCACGAAAGCGCCCTGCATACGGGTGGGCTTGTTGGCGCCCATCGGCAGGAACAGGCCGTCGCCCTTGCCGATCAGCTTCTCCGCGCCGGGCTGGTCCAGGATGACCCGGCTGTCGGCGAGCGAGGAGGTCGCGAAGGCGAGCCGGGAGGGCACGTTCGCCTTGATCAGACCGGTGACGACATCGACGGACGGCCGCTGGGTCGCCAGTACGAGGTGGATTCCGGCGGCGCGCGCCAGCTGCGTGATGCGCACGATGGCGTCCTCGACGTCCCGCGGGGCGACCATCATCAGGTCGGCCAGCTCGTCGACGATCACCAGCAGATACGGATACGGCGTGAGCTCGCGCTCGCTGCCCTCGGGCGGCTTGACCTTGCCGTTCCTTATGGCCTGGTTGAAGTCGTCGATGTGCCGGTATCCGTACGCCGCGAGGTCGTCGTAGCGCAGGTCCATCTCGCGCACGACCCACTGCAGCGCCTCGGCGGCCCGCTTGGGGTTGGTGATGATCGGTGTGATCAGGTGCGGGATGCCTTCGTACGCGGTGAGTTCGACCCGCTTGGGGTCGACGAGCACCATGCGTACGTCCTCCGGGGTCGCCCGCACCATCACCGAGGTGATCAGGCAGTTGATGCAGGACGACTTTCCGGAGCCGGTCGCGCCGGCGACCAGGACGTGCGGCATCTTCGCGAGGTTGGCCATCACATAGCCGCCCTCGACGTCCTTGCCGAGCGCCACCAGCATCGGGTGGTCGTCCTCGGCCGCGTCCGCGAGGCGCAGGACGTCGCCGAGATTGACCATCTCGCGGTCGGTGTTGGGGATCTCGATACCGACCGCGGACTTGCCCGGGATCGGGGAGATGATCCGGACGTCCGGGCTGGCGACGGCGTAGGCGATGTTCTTGGTCAGCGCGGTGATCCGCTCGACCTTGACGGCCGGGCCGAGTTCCACTTCGTAGCGGGTGACGGTCGGGCCCCGGGTGAAGCCGGTGACGGCCGCGTCGACCTTGAACTCCATGAAGACGTTGCTGAGCGAGGCGACGACGGCGTCGTTGGCGGCGCTGCGGGTCTTGCCGGGTCCGCCGCGCTCCAGCAGGTCGAGCGAGGGCAGGGCGTAGGTGATGTTCCCGGAGAGCTGGAGCTGTTCGGCGCGCGGCGGCAGCACCGGGGACTCCTCGCGCACCGGCGCCGGCTTCGTCAGATCCGGTACGGCCGCCTTCTCCTCGGGCTTCTTCGCACCCTTCCTCGGCTCCGGTTCCTCCGGCTCGCGGGCGGCCGGCAGCGGTGAGGCGGCGCGCTGCCGGTCGGCGGTGACGTCCTTGGTGAGATCGGCGACCAGAGGCGAGGGCGGCAGACCGTTGTACACGGCTCCGTCGAGCGCGGCGGCCGCGGCCGCCGCCACATCCACGGCGTCGAACGGCCGGTCCATGGCGGGCTGTACGGAGCCCCGGCGGGGCCTGCGCCGGCGCGACAGCGCTTCCGCCTGGTCGGGGTCGTGTTCGGCGGCTTCCTGGGCACGCCGCGCCGAGGAGCGGCGGGAGCGTCCCGGCACGGCCTCGCGCCACTGCTCCTCGTAGCGCTGGTCGTCGCCGGTCTCGTCGTACTCGCCCGGTTCGGGCAACGGGTCGACGATGCCGAGCTTGGAGCCGAGCAGCCGCAGCCGCTGGGGAATGGCGTTCACGGGCGTCGCGGTGACGACGAGCAGTCCGAACAGCGTGAGCAGGACGAGCAGCGGTACGGCCAGTACGTCGCCCATGGTGAAGATCAGCGGCTTGGAGGCGGCCCAGCCGATCAGCCCGCCCGCGTCCTGCATCGCCTCGGTGCCCTCACCGCGTCCCGGGGAGCCGCAGGCGATGTGCACCTGGCCGAGGACCCCGACGACGAGCGCGGACAGACCGATCACGATGCGGCCGTTGGCGTCGGGCTTCTCGGGATACAGGATCAGCCGGACGGCGATGACGCCGAGCAGTATCGGCACCAGCAGATCGAGCCGACCGAACGCACCGGTCACCAGCATCTCGACGAGATCCCCCACCGGGCCGCGCAGATTCGACCAGGTACCGGCCGCGACGACCAGGGCGAGGCCGAGCAGCAGTAGCGCGAGACCGTCCTTGCGGTGTGCCGGGTCGAGTCCCTTCGCACCGCGCCCTATGCCGCGGAACAACGCCCCGACGCTGTGCGCGAGGCCCAGCCAGAGGGCGCGCACGAGCCGGTAGAGCCCACCGGTGGGAGAGGGGGCCGGCTTCGGGGCCGGCCTCTTGGCAGCGGCCTTCTTCGCCGGTGCCCTCTTCGCGGGCGCGGTCTTCTTGGCGGCAGCCTTCTTCGCGGGCGCCGCCTTCTTCGCGGCGCCGGTCGTACGGCCGGCGCGCGGCTTCGCGGGGCCCGCCGTGCCGTGGGAACCCTTGCCGGACGTACGTGAGGCCATGGTGCTGAGGTTACCGGTGTGAGAGGCACCGGACACGTGTGCCTACTGCTTCACCCGTCCGTGTCGCGCAATTGGGACGCCAGCGTGACGTTTCCTCAAACACGGCACGGCCGTTGGTTCGCTCGTTCCGCGCAGTCGTCCGGCCGGCTCCGCGACGTCGGTTCGCTCAGTTCTGCGACGGCAGGGCGCCGGCGCCGCCCGTGCCCGGTTCCAGCGCGTCCAGGGCCCGGCGCAAACCCGTGAGTTTGCGCTCGAGATGAGCAGCGGTCGCGACGGCGGCCGCATCCGCGGAGTCGTCGTCGAGCTGCTTCGAGAGCGCCTCCGCCTGCTCCTCAACTGCCGCGAGCCGCGCGGAAAGCTCGGCGAGCAGGCCCGCCGGCTCCTTGTGGCTGTCGCCCGAGGAGTGTCCGCCGCCTTCGAGCTGGAGCCGCAGCAGCGCTGCCTGCTCCCGCAGTTGGCAGTTCTTCATGTACAGCTCGACGAAGACCGAGACCTTCGCGCGCAGCACCCACGGGTCGAACGGCTTGGAGATGTAGTCGACCGCGCCCGCCGCGTACCCACGGAAGGTGTGGTGCGGACCGTGATTGATCGCGGTGAGAAAAATGATCGGGATGTCGCGCGTCCGCTCCCGCCGCTTGATGTGCGCGGCGGTTTCGAATCCATCCATTCCCGGCATCTGGACGTCCAGCAGAATGACCGCGAAGTCGTCTGTCAGCAGCGCCTTGAGCGCTTCCTCCCCTGACGATGCCCGTACCAGTGTCTGATCGAGCGCAGAGAGAATGGCCTCCAGCGCCAGCAGATTCTCCGGCCGGTCATCGACCAGGAGGATCTTGGCCTTCTGCACCATGCCCCGTCCTCCTCGCCCCGGCGTGGGGTCTACCCGGCTCGAAGAGCCGGATGACGCACCGGGCGCCGCCCCAGGGGACGACTCCCTTGCGTCGCCCGTCCTTGTGCCGGTCATGGTAGCCGCACCCCACCCGTCGCCACACCCTGTCACCGTGATGTCACTGTGCACGTAGCAAAAACGTAGCGGGAGACCAGAAGGTTCCCCGAATACCGGCCTCTCACACGCCATCGGCCACACTCAGTCAGCAAGTGGCGAAGATCCGAACGAACGGCGCTCACTCCCCGCTCATCCACTGCTCCATCACGGACAACAGGTGATCGGGATCGACCGGCTTGGTCACGTAGTCGGAAGCACCCGACTCGATGGCCTTCTCCCGGTCCCCCTTCATCGCCTTCGCGGTGAGCGCGATGATCGGCAGACCGGCGAACTGCGGCATCCTCCGGATCGCCGTCGTCGTCGCGTACCCGTCCATCTCCGGCATCATGATGTCCATCAGTACGACCGTCACATCGTCGTGCTGCTCCAGGACTTCGATGCCCTCCCGGCCGTTCTCCGCGTACAGCACCGACAGCCCGTGCTGCTCCAGCACACTCGTCAGCGCGAAGACGTTACGGATGTCGTCGTCGACGATCAGCACCTTCTCGTTGTCGAAGGAGAAGGTGCGCCGCGCCTCCGGCGCGTCCTGACCGCGCGCCTCCGACCACTGCTCCTGGGCTCCGGGCGAGCCGTTCGACTGCCTCTGCGTCCCCGGCAGCGCGGTCCGCTGCTCGCTCGCGCCCAGCGCCTTGCGGCGGCGACGGAAGAGGGCAGCCGGGCCGCCGGGCGTCTCCGGGGGCGCCGTCCGCTCGCGCGGCTGCTGATCGGCTTCCTCCACCCCGTCGTCGGCCTGGCCGGCCTGCGCATCGGCCGCGCCGGAGGTGACCTGTGCATAGCCCTGCGGCGGCAGTTCGCTCGGGTGAAGGGGCAGATAGAGCGTGAACGTCGAGCCGCGGCCCGGTTCGCTCGCCGCGTGGATCTCGCCACCGAGCAGTCGCGCGATCTCCCGGCTGATCGACAGACCCAGGCCCGTACCGCCGTACTTACGGCTCGTCGTGCCGTCGGCCTGCTTGAACGCCTCGAAGATCACCCGCATCTTGCCGGCCGCGATCCCGATACCCGTGTCGGTCACCGAGAAGGCGATCAGATCGGCGTCCGCGTCCTGCAGCGAGCCCGCCTCCAGCAGCTGCTCGCGGATCGACTGCGGCACATCCGCGCTCGCGGGCCGGATCACCAGCTCCACCGCGCCGGAGTCGGTGAACTTCACCGCGTTCGACAGAAGGTTGCGCAGCACCTGCAGCAGCCGCTGCTCGTCCGTGTGCAGCGTGGCGGGCAGCTCCGGCGACACCCGTACGGAGAAGTCGAGCCCCTTCTCCGCCGTCAGCGGCCGGAAGGTGGCCTCCACGTAGTCGACGAGCTGCACCAGCGCGATACGCGTCGGGCTGACGTCCATCTTGCCCGCCTCGACCTTCGACAGGTCGAGGATGTCGTTGATCAGCTGCAGCAGGTCCGAACCCGCTCCATGGATCGTTTCCGCGAACTCGACCTGCTTCGGCGAGAGGTTTCCCTCTGCGTTGTCGGCGAGCAGCTTGGCGAGGATCAGCAGCGAGTTGAGCGGGGTCCGCAGCTCGTGCGACATGTTCGCCAGGAACTCGCTCTTGTAGCGCATCGACACCGCCAGCTGCTCGGCACGCTCCTCGAGCACCTGCCGGGCCTCTTCGATCTCGGTGTTCTTCACCTCGATGTCGCGGTTCTGCTGCGCCAGCAGCTCGGCCTTCTCCTCCAGCTGGGCGTTGGACTCCTGCAGCGCCTTCTGCCGGTTCTCCAGCTCGGCGGAGCGCTCACGCAGCTGCTCGGTCAGCTCCTGCGACTGCTTGAGCAGCACCTCGGTCTTGGTGTTGACGCTGATCGTGTTGACGCTCGTCGCGATCATCTCGGCGATCTGGTTCAGGAAGTCCCGCTGGATCTGGGTGAACGGCTGGAACGACGCCAGCTCGATCACACCGAGCACCTTGCCCTCGAAGAGCACCGGCAGCACGATCACATACGCCGGGGAGGCCTCCCCCAGCCCCGAGGAGATCCGCAGATAGCCCGGCGGCACATTGACCTGGATGGTCCGCTTCTCCTCCGCGGCCGTCCCGATCAGCGTCTCGCCCGGCCGGAACGACGTGGGCATCAGACCCGCCGAGTAGCCGTAACTGCCGCGCATGCACAGCTCGTACGACTTCTCCTCGCCCGCGACGGCCGAACCGACGCCCGTGGCCATCGCCAGGAAGAACGCGCCGTGCTGCGCCGAGACGACCGGCGTCAGCTCGCTCATGATCAGCGAGGCAACGTCGTCGAGGTCGCGCCGACCCTGCATCAGACCGGAGATACGGGCGAGGTTGCCCTTGAGCCAGTCCTGTTCCTCGTTGGCGAGGGTGGTGTCGCGGAGATTCGCGATCATCGTGTTGATGTTGTCCTGCAGGACCTGGATCTCGCCTGCCGCATCCACATCGATCTTGAGGTTCAGATCGCCGCGGGTCACCGCGGTCGCCACGGCCGCGATCGCCCGCACCTGCCGGGTCAGGTTCCCGGCCATCTCGTTCACCGACTCGGTCAGGTCGCGCCAGGTGCCGTCCACGTCCCGCACCCGGGCCTGACCGCCCAACTGCCCGTCCGTTCCCACCTCGCGGGCCACGCGGGTGACCTCACCGGCGAAGGACGACAGCTGGTCGACCATCGTATTGATGGTGGTCTTCAGCTCCAGGATCTCGCCCCGGGCATCGATGTCGATCTTCCGGGTCAGATCGCCCTTGGCGATGGCGGTGGTGACCGTGGCGATCTGCCGCACCTGGCCCGTCAGGTTGGACGCCATCGAGTTCACGGACTCGGTGAGGTCCTTCCAGGTGCCCGAGACGCCCGGCACATGCGCCTGGCCGCCCAGTTCACCCTCGGTGCCCACCTCACGGGCCACGCGGGTCACCTCGTCGGCGAACGACGACAGGGTCGTCACCATCGTGTTGACGGTCTCGGCGAGCTCCGCGACCTCGCCGCGGGCCTCGACGGTCACCTTCTTCGTCAGATCTCCGTTGGCGACCGCCGCGGAGACCCGGGAGATGTTGCGCACCTGATTGGTCAGGTTGTTGGCCATCAGGTTGACGTTGTCGCTGAGGTCCTTCCAGATGCCGGTGACACCGCGCACCCGGGCCTGACCGCCCAGGACACCTTCCGTACCGACCTCACGGGCGACGCGCGTCACCTCGTCGGCGAAGTCGGACAGCTGGTCGACCATCGTGTTGACGGTCGTCACCAGCTCAAGGATCTCGCCCTTGGCATCGACGGTGATCTTCTTCGAGAGGTCGCCCTTCGCGACCGCCGTGGTCACCTCGGCGATGTTGCGCACCTGAGAGGTCAGGTTGTTCGCCATGAAGTTCACGGACTGCGTGAGGTCCTTCCAGGTGCCGGAGACACCCTGCACCTCGGCCTGGCCGCCGAGGATGCCCTCGGTGCCCACCTCGCGCGCCACCCGTGTGACCTGCTCGGCGAAGTTCGAGAGCTGGTCCACCATCGTGTTGAGGGTGTTCTTCAGCTCCAGGATCTCGCCGCGCGCGTCCACGTCGATCTTCTGCGACAGATCACCGCGCGCCACCGCGGTGGCGACCTGCGCGATGTTGCGCACCTGACCGGTGAGGTTCTCGGCCATGCCGTTCACCGAGTCGGTGAGATCGCGCCAGACACCGGCGACGCCCGGCACCTGCGCCTGGCCGCCGAGGCGGCCGTCGGTGCCCACCTCGCGCGCCACCCGCGTCACCTGCTCGGCGAACGCGGAGAGCTGGTCCACCATCGTGTTGATGGTGTTCTTCAGCTCCAGGATCTCGCCGCGCGCGTCCACGTCGATCTTCTGCGACAGATCACCGCGCGCCACCGCCGTCGTGACCTGCGCGATCTGCCGCACCTGCGAGGTCAGGTTCCCCGCCATGAAGTTGACGGAGTCGGTCAATTCCTTCCACGTACCGCTGACGCCGTCGACCCGGGCCTGACCGCCCAGGCGGCCCTCCGTGCCCACGTCGCGCGCCATGCGCGTCACCTGGTCGGCGAACGACGACAGCTGCGCCACCATCGTGTTGACGGTGTTCTTCAGCTCCAGCATCTCGCCCGCGACATCGACGGTGACCTTCTGCGACAGATCACCGTTCGCCACCGCCGTCGTCACCTGGGCGATGTCCCGCACCTGGCCGGTGAGGTTGCGGAAAGCCGTGTTCACCGAGTCGGTGAGGTCCTTCCAGGTGTTCGCCGCGCCCGGCACCTCGGCCTGGCCTCCGAGCCGGCCCTCGACGCCGACCTCCCGCGCCACCCGGGTCACTTCGGAACCGAAGGACTGCAGCTGGTCCACCATCGTGTTGACGGTGTTCTTCAGCTCCAGCATCTCGCCCGCGACATCGACGGTGACCTTCTGCGACAGATCACCGTTCGCCACCGCCGTCGTCACCTGGGCGATGTCCCGCACCTGCGTGGTCAGATTGCGGAAGACCGTGTTCACCGAGTCGGTGAGGTCCTTCCAGGTACCGGCGGCGCCCGGCACCTGCGCCTGACCGCCGAGCAAGCCCTCCGCGCCGACCTCGCTCGCGACACGCGTGACCTCGTCCGCGAACGTCCGCAGCGTCTCGGTCATCTGGTTGATCGTCTCGGCGAGTTGCGCCACCTCACCGCGTGCACTGACGGTGACCTTCTGCGACAGATCACCGTTGGCGACCGCCGTCGTGACCTCCGCGATGCCGCGCACCTGGGAGGTCAGGTTGCCGGCCATCGTGTTCACCGAATCGGTGAGGTCCTTCCACACACCGGCCACGCCCGGCACCTCGGCCTGGCCGCCGAGCTCGCCCTCCGTCCCGACCTCCCGGGCCACCCGGGTCACCTCGGAACCGAAGGACTGCAACTGGTCCACCATCGTGTTGACGGTGTTCTTCAGCTCCAGCATCTCGCCGGCCACATGGACGGTGACCTTCTGCGACAGGTCGCCCTTGGCCACGGCCGTGGTGACGAGAGCAATGTCACGTACCTGAGCGGTCAGCCGGTACGCCATGGTGTTGACCGAATCCGTGAGGTCCTTCCACGAACCGGACATACCGCGCACCTGGGCCTGACCACCCAGCTTGCCCTCGGTACCGACCTCCAGCGCCACCCGCGTCACCTCGTCGGTGAACGCAGACAGCTGGTCGACCAGGCTGTTGACGGTCCGGGCGACCTTCAGGAACTCACCGCGCAGCGGCCGGACGGTGCCGTCCGTCCCGTCCGGGACGTAGGAGCGAAGCTCCATACGCTGCTCCAGGTCGCCCTCGGCGACCGCGGAGAGCACGCGGCCCACCTCGGACACCGGACGCGCCAGATCGTCCACCAGCGCGTTCGAGGCGTCGATCGCGGCCGCCCAGGAGCCCTCGCAGGCGCCCGTCTCCAGCCGCTCGGTCAGCTTTCCCTCACGGCCGACCACCCTGCGTACCCGCGCGAGCTCACCCGTCAGATGCAGGTTGCGGTCCGCCACCTCGTTGAAGACGGCCGCGATCTCGGCCATCACATCGTCGCCCGACACGGTCAGGCGTCGGCGGAAATTGCCGTCCCGCATGGACACCAGGGCACCCAGCAGCCTGTTCAGGGCAGCCGTATCCACCTCGGTCGTCCCATTGCGCTGCTTGTTGCGGGACTGTCCGCTTTTCGCACGCGTGCTCTTGCCACGCGCCGCCACGCCAGACTCCACCGTGTCCCTCCCGCAGGGGTTGACCGTACTGCCCGGGCTTGTACCAGGCAGCCTGCCCAGTGTTTCACCCACACCGAACCAGGCCATAACAGTTCGGCAGCTTCGCATAGCGTCCCCGCCAAGGCTGGGCGGAAACGGAGGCGACCGGCATCCGTCCGGACAGCGAAGGTAAGTAACCTGGCATCCGGCTGTCCAGCCGCCCCGGTCCGCCCGGCGGGGGCGGCGCGGACGCAGGACAATCACCGGGCACCGGGAGGGGCACGCCGATCATGGCAGAGCCGGGCGTCGAGACGCGTACGAGGAGTTCTGTGATCACCGCGCGGGCGGCTGCCAGTTTCGACCCTGTGGGACGGTCCGTCGCGACGGCCCGGGCCTTTGTCCGCGACACGCTCCAGGGATGGGGCTACTCCGATGTCGTGGACGATGCGGTGGTCCTCACCAGTGAGCTCGTCACCAATGCCGTCATCCACGCCGGCACGACGGCCGACGTCCTGTGTCTGCGGACGGACGAGGGCGTACGCGTCGAGGTCGCCGACCGCTACCCCGAGCGCGAGATCCCCATCCAGGGCACCGGCCTGTCCCTCGGCAGCCCCGACCGTGAGAACGGCCGGGGGCTGCTCCTCTGCGCGGCCCTGGCCTCGCGCTGGGGCGTCGAGTACACCTCCACGTTCAAGCAGGTCTGGTTCCAACTCGACCTCCCCCAGCGCCCGGTGGGCACCCGCTCCGCGGGCCCCGTGCTGCCGGTCCAACTCCTCCCCGTCGCCGACGAACGGGTCCGCGTCGCCGTAGCCCAGATCGACAGATCCGGAGCGGTCTCCGTCTGGAACGAGGACGCCGAGCACCTCTTCGGATACGCGGCGGACCAGGTCATCGGCAAGCCGCTCACCGACTTCGCCGCCTGGCCGCACACCCCCGGCATCGGAACCGGCATCGCCGAGGCCCTCCGGCTCTCCCGCTGGGAGGGCAGCTACGGCATCCGGGGCACCGACGGCCGCGTCGTCCCCGTCTACGCCTCACACCTTCGGGTACGGGACACGAACGGCGAACCCTCCACCGTCTGCCTGCTCGTGAAGGACGACGAACGCGCCGTCCTGCAGAGCCCGCAGCGCACCCCGGTGACGGAGACCGGCAACGAAGGACACAGCACCGACCCCTTCGAAGTGTTCATCGGTTCTCCCGCCCCCGAGGACCTCGACGGTCTCCTGCAGCGCACCGTGGAGCGCGCCCGCGACATGCTCGACGGCGACGCCGCGTTCCTGCTGCTGGCCACCGACGACGAGACCGAACTGGAAGTCCGGGCCACCACCGGCCTTCCCTCCGCCCGCCAGCGCTTCGCCCGGGTCCCCGTCGAGGCCGGCACCGGCCGCTACGGCTCCGCACGGATGCCCGCCGTCCACGAGGACCTGACCGCCGTGCCCGGCGCCGTCCCGCTGCTGAACTCCACCGGCATGCGGTCGGTCGTCACCGTCCCGCTCAAGGTCGAAGGCAGGCTCACCGGTTCACTCGGCGTCGCCGCCGAAGCATCCGGCCGGTACTCCAACGAGGAGGCCCTGCGCCTCCAGTTCGCCGCCGACCGCATCGCGCTGGCTGTCGAATCCGCCCGTCTGGGCGAACTGGAACGCCTGCGCCGCGGCTCGCTGTCCTTCCTCGTCGAGGCCTCCGATCTGCTCGCCGGCACCCTGGACCGCGACCAGACCCTCGCGCTCATGGCCCAGATGACGGTCCCGACACTCGCCACCTGGTGCGCGGTCTACACGATCGCCGACCAGGCCTCCGACCCGTACCTCAGCTACGTCCTGCACGAGGACGAGGAACGCATCGACGGCCTCAAGGCGCTCTTGTCCAAGATCGCGCCACCCGACCCGGTGCCGACCCCCGGCGCCCGCGTCTGGTCCGCGCCCGCCGCAGCCGCCCAGCAGGCGGCCCTGCTCACCTCCAAGCGCGAACTCGGCCTCGGCTCGAACTCGCCGGTCTCCTCCGGGATCGGCACCACACTCGCCACAGCGGCCGCGGTCGGTGGCGAGACCGTCGTACTCCCTCTCGTCGCGCGCAACCGTGTCATCGGCATGCTGACCCTCGGCAAGCCCTCCGACGACCACTTCCGCCAGGAGATCCTCGAGCTGGCGGAAGACCTCTCCCGACGGGCCGCACTCGCTCTCGACAACGCCCGTCTGTACTCGGAGCGCGTGGCGATCAGTCAGTCGCTCCAGCGCAGCCTGCTTCCGCCGGAACTCCCCCTCATCGAGGGCGTCGAGGTCGAGGTCATCTACCGCGCGGCCGGCGAGGGCAACGAGGTCGGCGGCGACTTCTACGACCTCTTCCCCATCCGCGACGGCGCGTACGGATTCGCCATCGGCGACGTCTGCGGTACGGGACCCGAGGCGGCGGCCGTCACGGGTCTCGCCCGGCACGCCCTGCGCCTGCTCGCCCGCGAGGGCTTCGGCGGCCCCGCAGTCCTGGAGCGTCTCAACGCCGCCATCCTCGACGAGGGCGCACGCAGCCGCTTCCTCACCCTCCTCTACGGCGAGTTGTGGCCGCAGGAGGACGGCAGCGCGGTCCTCAAGGTCGTCTGCGCGGGCCACCCGCTGCCCCTGCGTCTGCGGCAGGACGGCACGGTCGAACCCGCCGCCGAACCTCAGCCCCTGCTGGGCGTCATGGAGGACCTCGAGCTGTACGAGCAGATGGTCACCCTCGACCCGGGCGACGTTCTGCTCTGCGTCACCGACGGAGTCACCGAACGCCGCGAGGGCACGCGCATGCTCGGCGACGAAGGTCTCGCGGACGTGCTCACCACCTGCACAGGCCTCACCGCCGGCGCTGTCGCGGCACGCGTCCTGCGCGCGGTGGAGCGCTTCGCGGCCGAGCCCGCATCGGACGACATGGCGATCCTCGCCATGCGCGTCCCGGAGCCGCAGCACTCCTGAACACGCAGAAGGCCCCCGCCACTTGGCGGGGGCCTTCGTGTTCACGAGCCCCAATACGGAATCGAACCGTAGACCTTCTCCTTACCATGGAGACGCTCTACCGACTGAGCTATTGGGGCCTGCTGCGCTGCGGCAACGGGATAGATCATACCCCGGGCGCACGACTGCTCCGAACCAGCCGTTCCTCTGGACCGGCCGTGCCCGCGCCGCCACCATGCGCGGATGCTGACAGCTCCGAGAACGCCCCGCTCCGCGATCCTCCTGCTCGCCGGCTGCAGTTCGGGCGAGGACGACGTCGGCTTCATCTCCGCCATGACGAAGCGCCTGCTGACGACAGGTCATGCAGATCGGCGCCCGAGCCTGGCAGAAACACCTCACCTGCAAGGCCGGCGCGTCCGAGAAAAGCAGTCTGAACGCAGAAATGCCTCAACCCCCGGACATGGTCCGGGGGTTGAGGCCAAAAATTGTTCGGCGGCGTCCTACTCTCCCACAGGGTCCCCCCTGCAGTACCATCGGCGCTGAAAGGCTTAGCTTCCGGGTTCGGAATG